>NZ_JBBOUF010000007.1:0-1442 GCF_038005945.1 Geobacillus sp. FSL W8-1251 | reverse complement strand
CTTGTTCATAGAGAGCACCTCCTGGGTTTGTTTGTGTCGTTACTCACATTCTACAGGAAAGGTGCTCTTTTTTCTATACCCTTTGGATTTTATTGGATAATCAACACGCCTGATCATAGCTGATAATGCAAAACAATTTATAGAGTCCCTTAATATGTTAAAACGGGATAGCAATAAACTAATCGAACTATCAGAAAATGGAAAAAAGCTTTTTTACAAACATTATTCATTTGAAAATTTACCTCACAAATTAACATATGTATTAAATAAATTGGATTTAGAGGATGATTTGGTTGAAAAGAAATAAAGTTACTCTGTTTAATGTTACATTTGATAATCTAACTATGGATGAGGCTGTTAGAGAGATTGATAATATTATAGTTCAAAATAAAAGGCATAATAAAGCAGATTTTGTAGTAACACCTAATGTAGACCATATAGTTAATATTCATAAAAATAGGCTTTTTAAAGAAGCGTATCAAAAAGCGGCACTAACTTTAGTTGATGGTGCTCCAATTGTCTTTTTGTCAAGAGTCTTCAATAAATCTTTAAAGGAAAAAGTATCTGGATCAGATTTAACCCCTCGTCTTTTTGAATTAGCCCAAAAAAAGCAGTACAGAGTTTTTATTTTTGGTTCCCTGCCGGGGGTAGCGGATTTAGCAATAAAAAGAATAAAGGAAGAACATGGATATAACTTCCCGATATCTTCGTATTCACCTCCTTTTGGATTTGAAAATGAGGCGTATACCTTAAATAAATGTATTAACCTGAATCCGTGATAAAAACGCGTTCAAACTGCTGAGAAAGCTTGATAAATCAACAAATATCACACTTTTTGCTTTTCACTCAATAAGTGAACATCCGAAACTGGGCTAAACCCTTGATATGATTACGTTTTCCGGTGCTTTTGATGAGCTGCTGTCACGGATTCAGGGTATTAATATTATTAAAGAATTTAATCCAGATATACTATTAGTTTCCATTGGATCACCTAAAGGGGAATTATTCATATATCAAAACTTAGAAAAATTAAAAGTACCTTTATCTATCCAAGTGGGAGCCTCTATAGACTTTATTGCTGGAACGGTCAAAAGGGCACCCCTATGGATGCAAAAATACGGTTTAGAATGGTTTTATCGATTCTTAAAAGAACCGAAGAGATTGTTTAAAAGATACTTTGTAAACGATAGTTATTTTTTTCTATTAATAATAAAAGAAATTTATTCAATTTATTTAAAAAGAAAGTGATTTTATAGGGAATAACGTCAAAATTGGTCCACTTACAAATATTATTGATAGCAACTATCATCAGATTGATATGGATGACGAAATGAGACCGAGGAAAATTAAAATTTCTGATAATGTTTGGATAGGAAGACAGTGTATTATATTACCAGGAGTTACTATAGGGGAAAATTCAGTCATTGCCTCTGGGAGTATAT
>NZ_JBBOUF010000006.1:0-1884 GCF_038005945.1 Geobacillus sp. FSL W8-1251 | reverse complement strand
CATACCACACTCCCGAATTTGATGCAAAAACTTGTTTCGGATGAAGAGATTCAACTGATTGCCGAAGCGGTTGGGTATCGTGATTCGTCTCGAACCTTTACGTTGCGCGAGTTGATTCACTTCTTCCTGCTGGCCGCCATGCATCAATGGAAAAGCTTTCGCCACGGAGCCGATGTGGGGCCTCTGTATGGATTGCCGCGATTCCATTATTCCACAGTATCCAAGAAAGCGAAAGAAGTTCCCTATGACATCATGAAACGCTTGTTGGCGTTGATCATTTCCAAGTGCAACCGCCAAACCCGCCGTTCGCTTCGGTTTCCCAAACCGCTTCGGGTGGTGGATTCGACGACCGTCACGGTCGGGAAAAACCGCCTCCCATGGGCTCCGTATCACGGCGAACGCGCCGGAGTGAAGCTGCACGTCGCGTATTCGCCGGAATCCTCGTTGCCGGCAGACGTGGTGGAAACCATCGGACTGCGTCATGATGGCCCGGTGGGAGAACAGTTGACGAACGCTCAACAAGTGCTCGTGGAAGACCGGGCGTATTTCAAAATCGAACGCCTCGATCGATTTGTGGAGCAGCATCAGCTCTTTGTCATTCGAATGAAGGACAACATCGAACTTCATCAGAAAAAAAGCTTGAAACGCCTTTCCAGCACATCCTCATCGGTTCAAGCCGACTTCACGTGCCAGTTGGGGACGAAACAATGCCGCTCCACCAAGCGTCACCGGGTAGTGATCTTTCGAGATGCGAATGGCCGCGACATTCGGGTCGTGACGAACCTCTTCCATGCGTCTGCGGAAACCATTGCCGACATGTACCAACAACGTTGGACTGTTGAGGTCTTTTTCCGTTGGGTGAAGCAATATCTGAATGTCCCGACCTTGTTTGGCACGACGGAAAATGCGGTATACAACCAACTGTTTGCGGCGTTCATCGCGTATGTGTTGCTGCGATGGCTGTATGATCAAACCAAAAAACAGACGAACGTCTCTCTTTCCTTCATTTCGTTCGTTCGCCGTTTTTTCTCTGGGCAGCTTCCTCTCGATTGGAAATCCGGGATGGCCGCTGCTTTGTTTGAGTATGCCCAAATTTATGGAAGGCGTATGTATAATTTTGGATAATCAACACTCGTGAGCTATGATTATACTTTTATTTTTCTCATATACCAGACCTTCGGCACCTATAGAAGTCGAAATGACTGGTATGCCTTTGGCAAAAGACTCTATAATTTTCACTCTTTGACCACTTCCCATAAATAAAGGAACAACACTAACATCACATTGTCTAATGTATTCATCAACATCATCAACATAACCCGTTACAAATACATTTTGTCCATTATGATATTTTTGGATGTATCTGGGTGGATTACTTCCAACTATATACATCTCATAATCATTTTGATTAAGATTAACCCAAACATTTTCCATAAACCATCTAATCCCATTTTGATTAGGATACCAAGACATAGAACCAAGAAATAAAATTTTCAATTTATCCTTTTCCTTCTTTTGATACTCGTATTTCTTATTTAATTTTAAATGTATAGGTATAACATTTAGTTTTTCTTCCTTTATACCAAATCCTTTGAAGACTTCCTTATCATTTTCACTTAAGCAAATAATCTGTTGTGCAAGTTGTAAAGATTTTATTTCGAATCGTTTAAGCTTAATAAACTCCAGTAAACCTAATGCTTTTTTTATAAAATTTGACTCTGTTTCAATTAATCTTTTAAAAATTAGACTTTCAACGTTATGCTGATCTAGAACTAGTTTGTTTTTTGAAAAAAGATGTTGTAAACTAGCACATTATTTCAGAATCCCTTTTTCAAATTATTTCAGGCGGATTCGGAAATAATGTGCAAAATTTTTGCGGATTGT
>NZ_JBBOUF010000005.1:0-6146 GCF_038005945.1 Geobacillus sp. FSL W8-1251 | reverse complement strand
ATAGATGCAACAAAGAAGTTTAACATATCCTTGACAGAAAAGTGGTTTGCCCATTTTCGACTGTCGAAGGCAAGCGTGTGGCTTGCCTCCGTCACGCCTTAGCGTGACGGAAGACCGAACAACGACTCGCTTCACAGACCCATTCATGGGTCTTTAAGCGGCGTTGTTCGGTCACTCGACAGTCGGATGCAATGACCGGCAAAGACGAAAAATGTTAAAGCTTTAAATTGCATCTATACCTGAATCCGTGATGGTTGGAAATCAACTTTGATTTTGGTGTTAGTTCTATGGATATATGATCCATACATCCCTTTTTTTGATGATTCCCTGCACCACTTTCATGTTTGAAAACGAGATAAATCCTCTTTTATGGAGATACAAACCAAAAAAGAGACAAAAAAAGTACAGGGGGGAGTGATGGATATGAGTACCCGAACATCTGTTTGTTATCTTGCCTCTTTCCATTTTTGATACACATTCAGTAGGAGTATACTGTACCCACTCCTTCGCGTCAGTTTCATCCAGATCTGTCGTGATCGGCGGACGAGTCGACCTGCCATCGTGATCACCGTCTGAATAATCGTCTTGATGCGACGGCGTTTCACTTTGTGGTGCAACGGATGTCTCGGATCGCTTAATAGATCTTGTCCAATCAGACGAAGAAGATTGTAAACGAAGGCTCCCATGACCAACACGAGCGCATTCGTTTTCATCTTCCCAGATGGAAGCCGCTCTAAATCTAAGTCGCTCTTCAGTTCGCTATGAAACTGTTCGCATGTCGCATGGTCATGATACAACGCGAGCACATCGCTCATTCGAACATGCTCGTATCCTTTGAGCCGCACCCAATAGCTTTCCACTTCATAATCAGGAACGAGCATCAGCTGTCCATTTCGTTCCATCGTCCGTTCCGTCACTTGGGTGACTTGAACGTACGTATACGTGTTTCCATCGATCGCTGCGGTCTGTGGAAGGCATAACTCATACGTTTGTACTCCTTCGCTTTGTCCATCATCGACGCGTCTGCCCTTTTGCGAAGCGATCTGGAACCAAAGCGCTTTCGATTCTCGGCGTAAGTTTCGCTTGATGACAAAGTCCACGTCTTCCTTTAGGCATACGTGCACATTCGCTTCTGCATCGTTTCCTGCATCCATGCGAACAAGCAGACGAGATGAAGTCAGTTGACGAGCTCGACGGATAGCGGTGACTAAAAACGAGGGCATGTTGTCTTGCACATGTTGTTTCCCTGGACGCAACTCGGCATGAACGAGATACCCTTCCTTCCCTGCATACGCAAACAACGGTGTAAAACCGTCAAATCCTTTATACGTTCGACTGACTCCTTCTTTTTTCGTATCGGAGTTGTCAAATGGGGAACCATCTATATCAAGGGGAAGCCATGTCGTCTTTCCTTTGGTCCAACAAGGGGACAAAGTGGCATGTCGTTGAATCAACAGACGTATGGACTCCTCCCAAAGAATCGTTTCGGTCATCGGAAGACAAGCGAGCTGATCGAGTCGTTGTCGCAAGGTTGGAGAGGAAGGCACGTGCTGAATCCCCATCGATGCCGAAAAGATATCGTCCTGACGATACGCTTCGATATGATCGAAATCCGTTTTTCCTGTGGCAAGCAAGCCAATCATCGAGCGAATGACATCGCTATGGGAAATGTGCACTTCTCGACGAACCGTTGGAAGCCGAAGTGCGTTTACCCGTTTATCCAGTTTCGTTCGATGGAGTAAGTAGCCAACGAGAGCAAGCCCAGCACTTGGGGTAATCGCTTCATCTGTCAATACAAACCGAATCGGGAAATCTTTCATCATATCACCTACTTGATGAAGAATCGTCAACGTCGTTTTCCCTTATCGTATCAACGGTTTGCGACCATTGTAAAGATGTTTTGTCACGGATTCAGGTATAATAGACCTCATTCTTAAAAGGATTCTTGTGAGATACGATTGAACTTGCAGGAAATTCAGCCACGAAACGGTTTTTTTTCATATCATACACGGCAATTTTCTCGCTCGGATACATGCGGGCAAACAAATACTGGTTCACAATTCTCATCTTATAGATATATGTTTCGGACTGATATTTAAGCGGTAAAATATGTTCTTTTTTACCTGTCGATAGATTCCATTTAAGCAAATTCGCTTTTGCTCCGAGCGAAATAAACAAAGTATTGGAACCTTGATCATACACAATTGATTTTGCGAATTTCTTACCCGGTTCTAAAGGTGATAAGCCGCTGACACGTTTTTCTTTAGCTTTACTAAAACTAAAGAAATTAGCCCCATATGCGGTTGTTGCAAATAATTTTTGATTAGAATGTGTAATATCTTGAATAGCTACTTCTTTAGAACCGCCTAATTGATTACCAAAATTCTTGAATGAAAACGTATTAGGATCAAAGCGATAAATACTGCCTTTATTCGTGCCGCCAATCCATAAAACTCCCCCTTCATCTATGTCCATGGCCCAAGCAGCAGTGGAATCCAAGAGTGGAAATGTTTTCTTGACCTTTCCCGTATTGAGGTCTAAAACAGCTAGTACTGTAGGTGTTCCGTGCAAAATCATATACAAATAACAATTTCCTTTTTTATCCATGGCGGCACGTGAAGTATTAACAGAGATATTGCGCACCTTAGGACCTAAATCCGTCAACACTCCATAAGGTGTGGAAATAGATTTTGCATAAGCAAAAAAAGGGTGAATGAAAAAAAGGAAAAAATTGAAAATCATAAAAGAAGAAACCAATAATAAATGACGCTTAAACTTTAACATAAACGACACTCCCGCAATGCTTCGGTGAGAAACGGCTCTCGCCCAGGGGCAAAATCCCGATGAAGCAGGAGTTCCAGGCCCCCCTTCGTTAAACAGCGACACATAATGGGAAACGGTTTGGCGGCACACGTTGACCATGGAGGCCACGTCTTTGCCCAAATAGCCTTCCATGACCAGGCGGACGGCCATCACACGTTGGCGGAGATGAGCGTTTTTGATCTTCCGTTCCTGCTTGCGGAGTTTCCGGGGCGTCCATCCATGGTTGTCGGTGATGTTGAGACGTTTCCCATGCTTTTCCTTAGGAGCAGTATAACCAGAGTGGGCACCGCTTATGCGAAGGTTAATGTAAATTATCACTTTATTTCGGAACAAAAGAGACATTTTTTTGCACATTCCTTCAGAAAGCCCTCTCCCCTTTTCTGAAAGAATGTGCTAAATTTTTTGTGAATTATTTCGGAAGAGAAAATCCATCGGTTCATAGGAGGGGGAGGAGGACGTGATTCAATTTCATGACTTTGGCATTGACGTCCAAACGTATGCAGAGCGTGGAAAAGAAAACGACTTCCCTCTTCTGAAAAAGTGTCCGCATTGCCGGGCCAAGCGCCCGTTGCACCGCCACGGTTACTATGAGCGAAACGCATTGACCCCACATGGTGATTATCGCATTTGGATTGTCCGGTATCGCTGTCGGGAATGCTTGAAGACGGTGAGTGTGCTGCCTTCCTTTCTCCTCCCGTATTTTCAGTATACGTTGTCCGCCATATGGCAAGTCGTGAAAGAGCAGTTGGGATTGACCGAAAGGACGAACCAGGCTCCGTTTCTCCCGACAAAGGACGGCATCATCTTTTATGTCCGACGGTTCTACCGAAACCTATCAAGCCTTCACAGCTTTTTTGCGAGGCGGTGGAGGATCATAGGCCCTATCGTGAAAAAAGAAAAGGAACGGGCTTCCTGGTGGATCCGGACGTTGGAGAAACACGGTCTTGATTCGGTCATCAGAGACATGTGGAAGGACGGATTCCGACACCCTTTTGCGAATCAAATGGGATCCTGATTTTACATACATATCCTAAATTGGAAATAGTTGAGGTTCCCACAAACCTTTCCTATCGACGGAGAAAAAGCAATTCGGTACGATAAGGGCAGACGGACCGGAACGGTCCTGATTCCAAGTGAGACCAGGAGGAGATTTGAATGAATGAGTCGATGAGACACGACATTGCCCTGTTTCGGTACGGGCTAATCGCTCCGTTGGTGAATGGGCAGGTGGAACCGAAGACGTATCTGAAAGAGGTGAGCGAGCGAGTGCACCATGTTCCCCACCAGGGAGACAAACGAATCGCAGCCAAGACGATCCTCGATTGGTGCACCCGATACAAAAAAGGGGGCTTTGACGCCTTAAAGCCGAAGCGCCGTTCGGACCGCGGCCACTCAAGGCGTCTGTCGCCCGATGATGAGGATCATATTTTAGCCCTAAGAAAAGAACATCCCACCATGCCCGTGACGGTGTTCTACGAACACCTGATCGAGCAGGGGGAAATCCCAGAAAATCATACCTCTTACTTTACTATATACCGATTGTTGAAAAAACACAACCTGGTGGGAAAAGAAATCTTGCCGATGCCGGAGCGAAAGCGTTTTGCGTATGACCAGATCAATGAGCTATGGCAAGGGGACTTATCCCATGGACCCACGATTCGCGTCCATGGGAAAGCCCAGAAAACGTTTTTGATCGCGTATATCGATGACTGCTCGCGGTTAGTGCCATATGCCCAATTTTTCCCTTCGGAGAAGTTTGACGGGCTGCGGATCGTCACGAAGGAAGCGGTGCTTCGTTGCGGGAAGCCGAAACGCATTTACTCGGACAACGGGAAAATTTATCGGTCCGAGGTGCTGCAGTATGCGTGCGCCGAGATGGGGATTACACTCATCCACACCCAGCCGTATGACCCGCAAAGCAAGGGAAAAATCGAACGGTTCTTCCGCACCGTACAGACACGGTTTTATCCACTGTTGGAGCTGAATCCGCCGAAATCGCTTGACGAGTTGAACGAGCGTTTTTGGAAGTGGCTTGAAGAGGAGTATCATCGAAAACCGCACGCCTCACTGGACGGAAAAACGCCGCATGAGGTGTTTCAATCGCAAGTGCATCTCGTGTCGTTCATCGAAGATGGCGATTGGCTGGATGCGATTTTTCTGAAACGGGAGCACCGCAAGGTGAAAGCCGATGGCACAATCACCCTGAATAAACAGCTATACGAAGTGCCGCCTCGGTTCATTGGGCAATCGATTGAGCTCCGCTATGACGAACGAGGCGTCTATGTGTACGAAGAGGGCAAACGGGTGGCGGAAGCCATTCGGGTGCGTTTGGAGGACAATGCCTATGTAAAACGCCATCGGTCCCCGTTTGCGGCGATTCCGGCGAAGGAGGGAGAACACGGTGTATAAATCGTTTTACTCCCTTTCGCGGGAGCCGTTTGCGAAAGAAACAGACCCGTCCGAGGCGTATCAAGGGGCGTCATTTCAGGAAGCGTTGCGGGCGCTGGAGTACGTGAAACGAACCCGGGGGATCGGGCTGTTGATCGGAGAGCCGGGGGCGGGCAAGACGTTCGCCCTTCGGGCGCTGAAAGAGTCATTGAATCCATCATTGTATCATGTCGTCTACTTTCCGTTATCCACCGGAGGCGTGATGGATTTTTACCGTGGACTGGCCTTGGGATTAGGAGAGGAACCGAAGTACCGCAAGGTAGACCTCTTCCGCCAAATCCAGCAGGCGATCGAGCGATTGTATCATGAACGGCGGATCACGCCGGTGTTCATTTTGGATGAGATGCATTTAGCGAAGGATGCATTTTTACAGGACATCGCGATCTTGTTCAACTTTGAGATGGATTCGACCAACCCATTTGTCTTGATTTTGGCCGGGCTGCCCCATTTACAGGGGAAGCTGCGGCTCAATCAGCACCGCCCTCTCGACCAGCGGATCATCATGCGATACCGGATGGGGCCGCTGGAGAAGGAAGAGGTGGCGGGCTACATCGAACATCGGATGAAACAGGCCGGGGCGAAGCATCCGATCTTCACCCCATCGGCGTTAGAGGCGATTGCCCTGCAGTCGCGGGGATGGCCTCGGGTGATCAACACGTTGGCCACGACGTGCCTGTTATACGGGTATCAGCTGAAAAAGGACGCCATTGACGAAGAAGTGGTGCGCATGGCCGCAGAGGAAATGGGGTATTAGCACGAAAGGGGCCGAATCGGCCTCTTTTGTGCTTTCTCTTTTCCATAGGTCCATCAGGCGCGCTGGAAATCTTCATCTGAAAGAGCGTGCAAACGTTCCGAAAGAATGTGCAAAATCCGGA
>NZ_JBBOUF010000004.1:0-6928 GCF_038005945.1 Geobacillus sp. FSL W8-1251 | reverse complement strand
CTTGTTCATAGAGAGCACCTCCTGGGTTTGTTTGTGTTGCTACTCACATTCTACAGGAAAGGTGCTCTTTTTTCTATACCCTTTGGATTTTATTGGATAATCAACACGCCTGATATGGTGAATATCAATCGATTCGCCGTAATACGTCTGAATATCAATCGGCACCCCAGATAAGAAATCCCGCGCCCCTTCCCTCATGAGCAAGGCGTGCAACCCTTTATAAGCGGCGCTGTTTCGCGTGCGCAGCGTGAAGAGACGGTCAGCGGCGAAATGGGCATCCCGCACCGTCGTCGGCTCCGCACCGCCGCGAATCCATTCGACGACTTCCACCACGTCACGGGCAATCCGCGTCTCCGTCGCTCCTCCGTATAGTTCACCCAATACGCCACACCAATACCAGCGGGCAATTTGATCACGGACATGGACATTATGCGCTTCTTTCCCTAGTTCTACAAAAATGGCTGCCAGCGGGATCAACTGAGTGCCGTACGGCAAGTCGCGCGCGGAAAACACATGCTGCTCATGCAAAAATTGAGCCGCCTGAATAAACCCTTTCAAGAAGCTGTGTTCGGCATTCTTGAATGCTCTCAAGCAAATCAAGCAAACTTTCGACCGTACTGTCAAACGTGGTAATCGTGCTCATATCCTTCCCCCCTCGTTTCATGAAAAACCCTACATTTCCATACGATTTAATCGACCAATATGCCATCATCTAATGCATATTCCTGTTGCTTTCCAAAAAACACTTTATTCTTTCGACAATGGCATTCTTGTTCCTCCTGCCGCGCAGCGTTTGGCAGAAACATCCCCCAGCCAACGAAAATTCGTAATTGAATATATATATATGCTCATTGAAAAGTTAACCTTCGTATAAGTGGTGCCCACTCCGGTTATACTGCTCCTAAGGAAAAGCATGGAAAAGGAGCGGAATTCTGCATGAAACGTCTCAAAATCACCAACGATCACGGATGGACACCTCGGACACTTCGCAAACAGGAACGGAAAATCAAAAACACCCTTCTTCGCCAACGGGTGATGGCGGTTCGCCTGGTCATGGAAGGCTATTTGGGCAAAGAGGTGGCCTCCATGGTCAACGTGTGCCGACAAACCGTTTCCCATTATGTGTCGCTGTTCAACGAAGGCGGTCTGGAGCTCTTGCTTCATCGGGATTTCGCCCCCGGGCGGGAGCCGTTTCTCACCGAAGAACAGCAGGAAGAGATCAAACAGCTTGTGTTGACCACCACTCCCGCGGAACTGGGCTGGGACGTCGCTTCGGCGTGGAACACCAAACTCCTGCAATCCTATGTCGAAAAGCACTTCGGTGTTTCCATTTCCCGCGAAGCGTTGCGAAAACTCCTGCACCGCAAAGGGCTGTCGTGGACACGGCCGACCTACACATTGGCGAAAGGCGATCCGGATCGACAAAAGAATTTTGAGAAACAGATCGACTTCATAAAAAAAAACTTAATGGATCCTGATTCGGTCTTGTTGTACCTTGATGAAACACATATCCGCTCTTACCATGTCTTGCGGTCCACATGGTCGGAAGTCGGCCGCCAAAAACAAGTGCCGACGTTCGGCCATCATGCCCACGTATCGCTGTTTGGCGCGGTCAACATCCACGATGGCGAAACGGTGCTTCATCAAACGACCGCTGCCAATGCCGCGACGTTCTTGGATTTCTTGAGAATGCTCAAAGAGCGCTATCCGGACCGTCTCATGGTCTTGGTGTTGGATAACGCCCGCATTCACCATGCCAAAATGGTCAAGGAGTTTTTGCAGGAAGAAGGGCAGTGTTTTCACTTTATTTACCTTCCTCCCTATTCGCCACAGCTGAACCCGATCGAACGCTTATGGAAATGGCTGAAAGATACGGTGATTGCCAATGTATTTCACAAGGATCGCAACGATATCATTCAAGCCATTACTCGGTTTGTCCACTACATCCACGAACGTCCGGAGGAAGTGCTGCAGCGCTTAGGGTGTGCAGGATGACTGAGAAGTTAACTCTTCATGTTGCATGTATATATATAAGTTGCAATTTTGTTTTACATGGCATTGTTCGCTCTTCTTGTCACCGTGCCAGCTTGTTAGGTGATAAAGTAAAGACGGGACATGGAGGTCGGAAATTCTTTATTACAACCTATGCGACCGGTCCGCCAAATGACGTCAAGCCGAGGCGAAGCGCCGTAATTGCGACCTCCCAGACGGAACCGTATCGGTCTGCTGCTTGTTTCTTTGCAGCCATGGATCCCGCTCCTTTCGTTCACGAGAGTGGTATGCTACAATCATATCATCATGCACGAGAGGAGAGGATACCATGAACGTTCGAACGATGGCGACAAACGGTTTGATCGCCGCCGTGTATATCGCCGTGACGGCATTCATCCAGCCGTTTGGCTTTACGAACATTCAGTTTCGCGTCTCAGAAATGTTAAACCACCTAGTCGTATTCCGCCGAACATACGCCGTGGGCATCGTGCTCGGCGTCTTTTTGGCCAATTTGTTTTTCTCGCCGATTGTCGCGTATGATCTTGTATTCGGCGTCGGCCAGTCGGTGCTGGCGCTTCTCATCACGATTGTTTCTATGCGTTATGTCGAGAACATTTGGGCGCGTATGGCGATCAATACGTTGTCGTTTACCGTGACCATGGCCATCATCGCCTTTGAACTAAAGCTCGCGCTCGGCTTTCCGTTTTGGCTCACATGGCTGACGACGGCCATTGGCGAGTTTGTTGTCATGGCGATCGGCGCACCGATCATGTATGCGGTTGGCCGCCGGATCGCTCCAGAAGCCTTCCGGGCCGCTGACGGCCGCAACGACTGACCAAGTGTTCCTACGGCATCGAGCGCACCGCCCATTCGATGATCAATGAACAGACGGCGGCAAGCATCGACGCCGCCGTCATCGTGTGCGCCCGGCACGGGTGCAGTCTATAGGGTGAAAGTCCCGAACTGCGAAGGCAGAAGTAGCAGTTAGCTTAACGCAAGGGTGTCTGCGGCGACGCAGAATCTGAAGGAAGCAGGCGGCAAACTGGGATGAATACGGGGGCGAAAGTGAAGGATGGTGAGGCTGACAGCAACCCCTCCGCCCCATACGACAAGACCCACGGGCGTCATAAGCACGTCCCAGTCGCTAATCCAGAGATAAATCACAGCCGCATGGCAGGCCAGCAGCGCGTATATAGATGCAATTTGAAGATTTACCATTTGCAGCTTTTATCGACTGTCAGGCGACCGAACAACGCCGCTTCACAGACCCATATATGGATCTGTGAAGCAGGTGGTTGTTCGGTCTTCCGTCACGCCTTGGCGTGACGGGGCAAGCCATAGGCTTGCCTTCGACAGTCGAAAATGGACAAACCGCTTTTCCGTCAAGGATATGTTAAACTTCTTCGTTGCATCTATATATGTGTTTGCTGATGCGATGGAACAGGAGCACGGTGTATTGTATGTGTTGGATCAGCGCGGTTCCGTAGTGAAGGAAATTTCGTTGCCTACGTCCTTCGCGCGCTCCATGGCGGTCTTTCACGGCCGCCTTGTCATCGCCACGAAACCTCGCCTCACCATCGTGGATCCGCATTCATGGCGAGTGGCCTATTGGGGCATGGGGCAAGAAGAGACGCAGTTCGATCAGCTTTACGTGAAGGGAGACACGCTGTGGGTGAGCTATGTCCAGAGGGGAAAGTCAGGATGGCTTGCGCTGAATGATCAGTTTAACATCTTTCCGAAAGAAGTCTCCCACTTCTAAACGAAGTGAAAGTGGGAGATGAATTTCGGTTAGGTATAGCCTAAAATTGTCTCTTTTTTGTGTATTACAATATAATCAGTTATAGAAAAAATATATCGAAAATCAAGGTATGAAGTGATGTGGTGTCGATATGGCAAACAAAGCCTATCAGTTCCGTCTATACCCAACAAAAGAACAAGAACAACTGCTCGCCAAAACCTTCGGTTGTGTCCGTTTCGTGTATAACAAAATGCTTGAAGAGCGCATACAAATGTTTGAAAAGTTCAAGGACGATCAAGAATCCTTGAAACAGCAAACATGTCCGACCCCTGCCAAGTACAAAAAGGAGTTTCCTTGGCTAAAAGAAGTGGACAGCCTTGCGCTGGCAAACGCCCAATTGAATTTGCAGAAAGCGTTTCAACACTTCTTTTCTGGCCGCGCTGGATTTCCCAAGTTCAAAAACCGCAAGGCGAAACAGTCGTACACCACAAATGTGGTAAATGGCAACATCAAGCTTTCAGATGGCTATATCAAGCTGCCCAAACTGAAATGGATCAAGCTCAAGCAACACCGGGAGATTCCTGCCCACCATATCATCAAGTCTTGTACGATCACGAAAACCAAAACAGGAAAATACTATATTTCTATCCTCACAGAGTACGAACATCAACTTGCCCCAAAAGAAGTACAAACGGTGGTTGGGCTTGACTTTTCCATGAGTACGCTGTATGTCGATAGCGAGGGTAAGAGAGCCAATTATCCTCGATTCTATCGCAAAGCATTGGAAACATTAGCGAAAGAACAGCGTAAATTGTCTCGTAAAAAGAAAGGCTCGAATCGTTGGCATAAACAGCGTCTGAAAGTGGCAAAGCTGCATGAAAAAATTGCGAACCAACGAAAAGACTTTCTGCATAAGGAGTCGCACAAATTAGCGAAACGGTATGATTGCGTGGTCATCGAAGACCTCAACATGAAGGGAATGTCCCAAGCCCTCCATTTCGGTCAACGCGTTCATGACAACGGCTGGGGCATGTTCACCTCTTTCCTTCGGTACAAATTGGAAGAACAGGGGAAGAAACTGATCAAAATCGACAAATGGTTCCCCTCGTCCAAAACGTGTTCGTGCTGCGGTCGAGTCAAGGAGTCTCTATCGCTTTCTGAGCGTACATTCCGCTGTGAATGTGGATTCGAGAGCGACAGGGACGTCAATGCGGCCATCAATATCAAACATGAGGGCATGAAACGATTCGCGATCGTCTAACTTGTCCTCGAACCGTGGGGCACACGGGGATCGCTCGGTCAACTTCCCATCATGAGATGGGATTACCCGAGAAGCCCCCACCTCTAAGCGAAGCGTAGGTGGTGGGAGTATGTCACTTGGCGGGGGAACGCACCCAAAGCCTGGCGAGGTGTCGCTAGCACACCGCGGTGTTTTGTTTCTCGATGAAATGGCGGAATTTGCGAAAAAGACGCTGGATATGCTTCGCCAGCCGTTAGAGACGGGGAAAGTGACGATTAGCCGTATTTCGTCGACGGTAACATATCCTGCGGACTTTATTTTGCTTGGGGCGATGAATCCGTGTCCGTGTGGATATTTAGGCTCAAGAACGCGCTATTGCACATGTAGTCCGAAACAAATTCAAGCGTATCGAAATCGTGTTTCCGGGCCGATTTATCTTAATTAGGCGAGAAGACTCCCACTTCAACGAAGCGAAGCGGAGTAAGTGGGAGATGAATCGCCTTAACTATATTTTGCTGAAAATAGGATAGATTCAGTAAAATATAACCCGTGGTGCTAGATAAACTTGATCAAGCATAAAAATAGCCCTTGCTGGCGGATCTCCAGTAGAATGAAAGTGTCACCCAACATTCGAAAGGAGAGATCCCCCATGCAAGAGCACTTTCATTTTACTACAGATCCAGCCAAACTTCAAAAACAATATGCCGCTATTTTCTGTTTTGTTTCTGCCCAACTGTCGTTGATTCAAATGTATCTTCATCGCCGCAACCGTCACTTGGTCAAGCAAGAAGACGAAGTGGTCATGGCGGTTCACCTTTTGGGGAAGCTGCTGGGCTTTTCTTCCGAACGAGCCTGGCATCGTTTTGTCACGGGAAATTTGTTCACAAACGGCTCGTTTCTTGAACGCTCCCGATACAACCGCCGCTGCCGAGCGCTTGGTTTCGCCATCAAATGGATCCGTCATGAGCTGGCGAAACGTGGCCAACACCATGCTTATGCGGTCGTCGACAGCTTGCCTCTTCCGTTGTGCCATCCCGCAAGAATGCAGCGCGTCAAGCGATTTCGAGGGATCGCGGATATGGGGTATTGTGCTTCCAAAAAGCAATGGTACTACGGTTTCAAGCTGCATCTTCAAGTGACCAATCAAGGGCTGGCCATGGGCTATGTCGTGACGGAAGCGTCCTGCCACGACGTCAAAGCCGCTGAAACGGTGATGACTCAAATCCCTCATCCCTACAACTTTGGGGACAAAGGGTACATCAGCCACGCTCTTCGAGAAAAGCTGTACGAAGAACACCAAGCTGCGTTCTGGACACCGTCTCGACACAATCAAAAGCACGGCCCATCCAAAGCATGGGAAGAATGGATCCGAAAAAAACGCAAAGTCATCGAGACGGTGTTTTCGATTCTCGTAGACCAATACCGGATCACCGACATTCGAGCGAATTCCATGGCCGGGTTTGAAGTGGCACTCGATGGCATCTTGTTGGCTTATTCCTTGGTCACACTAGGGCTGGTTGAGCGCTGACGCTCAACTAGCACCACGGGTATATATATAGACTCCCATGACAAAAAAATTTCGTCACCATCGGAAGGATGAAAACAACCTTCTGTCGAATGGTCTCCTTGCAGCTGGGGTCATGAGGTCGTTGTATCTATGGTACGTAAAAGTCCGATATATAGACGGACCCCAGTAGTCTGGTGCACCACGGAATGTCGCTCCCTTGAGGGAAGCACGCAGGATAGAATGCTTGAACAAAGGCTACTGCACCAGCTGTTTTTGAGAACGAAGCAGGGAGGGAGACCGATGCGCGTCTTGTATGAACGCTGTTGCGGATTGGACGTGCATAAGCAATCGATTACGGCTTGCGCCCTTACCCCTGAAGGAAAAGAGATTCGCACGTTTGGTACGCTGACCGACGATCTCGAGGAGTTGGTGGATTGGCTGAAAGAAAAAA
>NZ_JBBOUF010000003.1:0-28425 GCF_038005945.1 Geobacillus sp. FSL W8-1251 | reverse complement strand
AAGGAGCATTCCCGTTAGGAGCTTTTCCGGGGACTTGATCAAAAAAAGCCCTCTTGGTATGATGCAGGGGTGTCAAACAATACCTACCATCATGCCAAGGAGGACTTCAGATGAATTGTACACAAAACTATAAAATTGATCAAGTTACGGAACAAACGCTTGTCGTGGGCATCGATATCGCGAAACGAACTCACTACGCCTGCTTCGTGGATGACCGGGGGCGCGTGCTTCGCAAGTCGTTCCCGATCTTCCAGTCGAAAGAGGGGTTTCAGCAGCTGTATAAAGCGATTCAGGAGGCGATGCAAGCGTTTGGGAAGTCAGAGGTGATCGTCGCGGTGGAGCCGACCGGGCACTACTGGTTGAACCTGGCCTACTTCCTCGAGGAGCACGGGATCCCGTTGGTCATGGTCAACCCGGCGCATGTGTGCCGGTCGAAAGAACTCGATGACAACCTGCCGACGAAACACGACGCCAAAGACGCCCTGGTCATTGCCAGACTGGCAAAAGACGGACGATTCCTCGTCCCCCGGCTGCTGCACGAGATCGAAGCCGATTTGCGCGTGGGAAGCACGCTCAAAGAGAAGCTCCGCAAGGAACAGACGGCGGTGAAAAACGCGATCGTCCGCTGGACCGACCGATATTTTCCGGAGTTTTGGACGGTGTTTCGCGACCTGGGGAAAACGGCGCTTTCGGTGCTGGAGTGGACGCCGCTTCCGGCCGATATGGCCGGCCGATCCGCCGAGGAGCTCATCGAGGTGTACCGGCAAAGCGAAGGGCTGAAATGCCCGCAGAAGGCCAAAATTCAGGCGTTGATCAACGCCGCGAAGGACTCCATTGGGGTGACGGAAGGGACGACGATGGCCCGGTTTGAGATCGCCGCGCTCGTCCGCCGATACCGCCAATTGGAGGCGGAGATCGCCGCGTTGGACGCCGAGTTGAAGGCATTGGTTCAAACGACGATGGAGTATCAATGGCTGAAAACGGTCGACGGGTTGGGAGACGCCACGATTATCGATCTGTTGGCGGAGATCGGCAGCTTCGCCCATTATCGGGACCCGCGCCAATTGGTGAAGTTGGCGGGCCTGACGCTCAAGGAGAACTCCTCCGGCCAGCGCAAAGGGCAAAAGCACATCTCCAAACGGGGACGGAAACGGCTGCGCTCGGTGCTGTTTCGGGCGATGATTCCGCTGATCCGGCACAACGAGGCGTTTCGCGAGCTGCATGAATATTACACGACCCGATCCGTCAACCCGCTGACCGGAAAGCAATCCATCGTCGCCTTGTGCCGGAAGCTGTTGAATGTGCTGTTTGCGATTTGTACGAAGAAACAAGCCTTTGACGCGGAGCGAATGAAACAGGACGTCTTGTCCCAGGTGCAACGGGCGGCCTAAGGCCTCCCCCTGCGAACGGAAGAATCGTTGGACAACAGGATGACACCGGAGAAGCTGGCGTGATTTTATCCATTCGACCTTGAGTCCCCAAAGGAGCTTGGCCGGCCTCCGCCTGATGACGAGACCGAACGAGGGAATGTTGGCGCGAAGACGCCCGGAGACATGGGAGGGTTCGTCCTCATCAGCGACGCGGAGATCCAAAGGGTGCATCGAATACGCTTCCCCCACGGCAGGAAAATATAACCAGCCGTGGCCGCGAAGCGCACCCTAGGTCTGTAAGATATCCACAAAACTGAAAAAGGATGTAAGGGATTTTGTCGAAAAATATTTTTTGGACACCCCTGAGAGGCCGAAAAGCCTTGATAGATCAACATTTCTAGAGGGAGGATTGGGCCAATGAAGATTACAGATTTGTTGACAAAAGAAACGATGATTCTCGCGCTTCAAGCGAAGACAAAGGGCGAAGTCATTGATGAACTGGCTGAAAAGCTTGCCGAAGCGGGAGCGGTCAGCGATGTGGAAGCGTTTAAGCAAGCCATTTGGGCGCGAGAAAAACAAAGCACGACCGGCGTTGGCGACGGCATCGCCATTCCGCACGCCAAAACGGCGGCGGTCAAGCGCCCGGCGGTGGCGTTCGGCCGTTCAGTGGAAGGCATTGATTATGAGTCGCTCGATGGCAAGCCAAGCCATTTGTTTTTCATGATCGCCGCGCCAGAAGGTGGGGAGCAGACGCACCTTGAGGCGCTCGCCCGCTTGTCGTCGATGTTGATGGATGCATCGTTCCGTGCTCAGCTTGAAACCGCTTCAAGCGAGGAGGAGATTATCCGTTTGGTTGCCGCGAAAGAAAGCGAGCAAGAAGCTCCACAGCAAGCGGTGCAGGCAGGGAACGGGCGGAAAGTGCTGGCAGTAACCGCTTGTCCGACCGGAATCGCTCATACGTATATGGCCGCTGATGCACTGAAGGCGAAAGCAGCCGAAATGGGGGTATCCATCAAAGTCGAGACCAATGGCTCAGATGGAGTGAAAAACGCTCTCACCGCACAGGAGATTGAAGAAGCCGCGGCGATCATTGTCGCAGCCGATAAACAAGTCGACATGGACCGTTTTGACGGGAAACCTGTCATCCAAGTGCCGGTCGCTCGTGCGATCCGCGAGCCGGAGAAGCTCATCGAGCAGGCGCTCCGCCAAGACGCGCCGATTTATCGGGCAGGCGGTGCGGCGCGGGGCAGCGTGGGGGCGGCGAAACCGCGCACCGGTTTTTACAAGCATTTGATGAACGGCGTATCAAATATGCTTCCGTTTGTCGTCGGCGGCGGGATTTTGATTGCCATTTCCTTCACGTTCGGCATTAAAGCGTTTGACCCGAACGATCCGTCGTATCATCCGTTTGCCAAACTGTTAATGGACATCGGCGGCGGCAATGCGTTCGCGTTGATGGTTCCTGTGCTGGCCGCATTCATCGCCATGAGCATTGCCGATCGACCAGGGTTTGCGCCGGGGATGGTCGGCGGCTTTATGGCGGCGAACGGCGGCGCTGGTTTCCTCGGCGGATTGATTGCTGGTTTCCTAGCCGGGTATTTAGTCGTCGGATTACGGAAACTGTTCAGCCGCCTGCCGCAGTCGCTTGAGGGGATTAAACCGGTGCTGCTCTATCCGGTATTCGGCATTTTTCTCACTGGCGTCATCATGATGTATGTGGTCATCGATCCTGTCAAAGCGTTGAATGAAGGGTTGAAACATTGGCTTTCCGGCATGGGAACCGCGAACTTAGTGCTGCTTGGTGCGGTGTTGGGCGGCATGATGGCGGTTGATATGGGCGGACCGATCAACAAAGCGGCGTATACGTTTGGGCTGGCCATGATTGAAGCGGGCAACTATGCGCCGCATGCGGCCATTATGGCCGACGGGATGGTGCCGCCGCTCGGATTGGCACTGGCGACGACATTCTTCAAGAAGAAGTTTACGAAAGCCGAGCGCGAGGCCGGCAAAACGTGCTATATTATGGGGGCTTCGTTCATCACGGAAGGGGCGATTCCGTTTGCGGCGGCCGATCCGGTGCGGGTCATTCCGTCGATTATCGTCGGCTCAGCTGTAGCCGGGGCGCTGACGATGCTGTTTGGCATCGGACTTCCGGCGCCGCACGGCGGAATTTTCGTCATCCCGATCGTCAAAGGCAGCGCATGGCTTTATATATTGGCTATTTTGATTGGTTCCATCGTGACCGCATTGATGGTCGGGCTGTGGAAAAAAGAAGTGGAAGAATAATAGAAGAAGAGGCGTTTCGCCAAAGGCGAAGCGCCTTTTTGATTTTTCTTACCAAATTTTCATGACAATGGCCATTTCTCATGGTAAAATGAACGGTTGTAAATGAGAGGAGAACCCATGATGAACACGTTTTTGCAGCTGAATACGATTTTTATCAGCATATTGATTGAATCGTTGCCGTTCGTCGTGCTCGGGGTGTTTGTTTCCGGAGTCATTCAAATGTTTGTCAGTGAAGAGGCCGTACAACGGTGGGTGCCGAAAAACCGCCTTTTGGCCATTGTTTATGCCACATTGCTTGGAGTGTTTTTCCCTTCATGCGAATGCAGCATCGTGCCGATCACCCGCCGTCTCGTCGCCAAGGGGGTGCCGCTTTACGCGGCCGTGCCGTTTATGTTAACGGCGCCCGTCATCAATCCGGTTGTGCTGTTTTCGACGTATATCGCTTTCGGAAGCAGTTGGACGATGGTATTGTGCCGGGCGCTGTTCGCTTGCGCCGTCGCCGTCACTGTCGGCGCCGTGATGGCGATTCGGCATGAAGGCAGCGAGTTGCGCCATGAACGGCGCGAGATGCCGATGATGCCCCGTACTTGGAAAGAGAAAATCGTTGGCACCCTGCGCCATACGATCGATGAATTTTTTGCGACCGGGAAGTATTTGATCATTGGGGCGTTCATTGCTTCGGCGATGCAAACGTATGTGAAAACGTCGGTGCTTGTGTCGATCGGTAATGGGAAAGTGGCGGCCTCTTTGGTCATGATGGCGCTCGCCTTCGTGCTGTCGCTCTGTTCCGAGGCGGACGCATTTATCGCCTCGTCGTTTCAAAGCACATTTCCGTTTCACGCGCTGGCAGCGTTTCTCGTTTACGGGCCGATGCTCGATGTGAAAAATACGCTCATGTTGTTTCAGTCATTCCGAGCCCGGTTTGTGTGGAAACTGATTTCCTATATCACGTTGTTTGTGTTTGCCGGATCGCTATTGATCTAGGTAGCGTCAAAAGTTCTATGAAAACTCCACACAGATCATCCCATTGAGCATCGTGGGGCATGCGGAGGGCCGGATTCGCCCTTGACCAACACCCGCCAAAGGTGGGAAAGAGTCGTCAAGGGCGACGGGGACAAAAAGAAGGCAATAGGAAAGCCGCCCTTGCCATGACCGAATTTTACCTTTGGCGGTGTTCGGTTGGTCAAGGGTTCGCTTCGCCGAATCCGGCAGGAGTTCTGTTCAACGGGCTCCGGCGGACAAAAAAGTCAGGCCGTCTCTTGTTGGAGAAACGCTTGTGCCATGGCGATGAGCTTCGTCCACCGGGCCGGCATATGCGGAAGATCCGCCAGTTCCGGGATGACGACCGGGACCCGGCCTTCGAGTGCGCTATGCGGGCGCAGGAAGTTGAAATACGCCACAAACAGCGTCACAAAGGACACCGAGCCTTCTTCCGCACCAAACCCATGGGTCGGGCGGTAGTTGCCTTTAAAGGTCCGGTTGAATCGCTCGATGATCTGTTTGAGAGGGCGAAACTCTTCCGAGACCGGATCTTCGTTGGTTAGGCCGATCACCTGGCGGACGTCAAACGAAATCCCGTGCTGGGCGAAGAAGTGTTGCGCCAGCCGGTAAATCGGGTTGCCATCCACGACAAACGACAAGTCGTCTGGGAGGGACGGCAGCTTTCGCAGGACATCATCGATGGCCTGGATGGCCGAGAGCGTGTCCCGCTTGGGCGAGACGCGATACGACAGCACGATCTTTTTGACGGCATCAAACATAAAGAACAGGTAATGCCAGCGCCCTTTGACGCGAATATACGTCTCGTCCCCGCAAAACGAACCGGACAGCTCATACGGGAACCGGTCGACAAAGGGCTTGATCCAAAGCGCGACGCTGTTGGCGTAGTTGAGCACCGTCTGATGGGAGATCGAGACGCCATGGATGTCCTTCATGGCGGCGGCGGTCTCCCTCGAGGACATCCCAAAGTTGACGTAGTACGTCAACACGAGCCCCAACACGTGCGGCGACGCAGCCAGCCGGGACAAATCGACCTTCGGCTTGATGAGCGACGAGGAAGCCAACGGGAGAAAGTCAAACAAGAACTCTCGAAACAAATACCGCACCTTGAAGGCTTGAGGATCCTGTTGAAACTGTTGGCGCTCCTTCTTCGTCATCCGGCGAAGGTTGGCCTGGTAAAACGGGCAAGCGTTGTTCTTGCACTTATAGATGTTGTATTCTTTGCGTTCCTTGATTTTTTCCAGCGTCTTTTTGCAGTGCGGGCAGCGAAAGACCGCTTGCTTGGTGAACCGATTTCGGTGGTTGAACCGGCACTGGCACACTTTGCATTGGTATTGCCCTTTTCCGCCGTTATTGGCGTACAGGTAAGAAGAGGGAGCCTGGCAGCGAGGGCAGGTCAACGAATCCGGAACACGGTGTTTCGCATTCGCGCGGCGCTGGATGGGCCGTAAAGGACGTCCGTGCTGGGCTTCATAGTCTGCCAACAGCTTCCGGTAATCAAGGGTTTCCGGCACATCGATGATCGGAAGGTCATCGACCTGAAGTTTCCGGTACGGCTTTTGGATGGGTTCGTCCAAGTCCTCGAGATTCAAGGATTTTCCCACGATCACACCCATCAAATACACAATGATTTGATATTGGGTCTTGATTATTTCGAGCAAATAGGCTAATAATTGAGGTAACAAAGCTTGTCACTCCTTTGTTTTGGCTGTTGGGTGTCGTTACCTCAATGATGGCCGAAAACAACGGGGGTGGCAAGCTTTTTTTCGTTCAACCGTTGAAACTCAAGGGAAAACCGTGAGTGTGGAGGATACACTTTTGACAATACCTTGATCTAGCAAGGAGGTGGCGGCATGATTCGCATGTATATTTTGCTTGGGTTTGCGTTTTTGTTTTTTCATTTATATATTACTGGAGAGTTGAGCAAATACATTAATATGCGGTATTCGTATATTTCGTTTAGTGCGATGTTTGTGTTTGCTTTTTTAACGATCGCGCAATTTGTGCTGGCAAGCCGCAACGAGGAACCGCACGATCATGGGGAAGAATGCTGCGGCCATCATCATCATGAGCCGTCCGCGCGCTGGAAGCGGGCGGTGAATTACCTTATTTTTGTTTTTCCGCTTGTTTCCGCCTTCTTGTTTCCCGTTGCGACGCTGGATTCTGAAGTCGTAAAGGCGAAAGGGATTCATGTTCCTGGGATGGCGGCTGACGGCAGCGATCCGTTTGCCCAGCGGCAGTTTTTGCGTCCGGATACGAGCATGTATTATGGGCGGGACGATTATCAAAATGCCATGGAAAAAGAGCTGAAAAAATACGGTCGTCTTGCTCGCTTGGAGTTGAATGATCAAAACTATTTAAATGCCATGGAAACGATTTATCAGTTTCCCGGTGCATTCGCCGCCCGCGACATTGAATTCACCGGGTTTGTTTACCGTGAGGAAACGACGCGCGCCAATGAGGCGTTTCTCCTTCGCTTTGGAATCATTCATTGTGTTGCGGATTCAGGGGTGTACGGGCTGCTCCTTCAGTTTCCAAAGACGGTGCCTCTTCAAAATGATGAATGGATTCATGTGAAAGGTACGCTATCCACCATGTATTACCAGCCGTTTCATATGACGCTTCCGTATGTAAAAGTGACGTCATGGGAGAGGGTGGCCAAACCGAAGGAGCCGTACGTATACCGCCAATTCAATGAATAAGAGCGAGCCGCGGACTGGCTCGCTCTTTTGGATAAAGTTGCGCTCATTCCTTTTGCCGCGCTTGTTTCACCGTGGTGATTGCGCTTGTTTGGTTGAACGAATTGTCGAATGGGGAAAGGGCCGTCAACGCTTGGGCGGCATCGATCACCTCGCCGAGCTTCAAGCAAAGCAAGCGCTCCTCTTCCAATCCGCGCCGCCGCCATTCAGCCCATAGGCGGTCAAGCGCTTCTTTCGGCGTATCGTCGGCCAAGCGGAACGCCCCGTAATGCATCGGCACAAACAGGCGAGCGCGGCAGTCCAAAAACGCCTGCACTGCTTCTTCCGGTGTGGTGTGCTGCGGCCCCATAAACCATTCCGGTTCGTACGCGCCGATCGGCAAGAGCGCATAGTCGATGGAAAAGCGTTCGCCGATGTCGCGAAAGCCGCGGAAGTAGCCGCTGTCGCCAGCAAAATAAACCGTCGGTGCGTCGTCCGCTTCAATGACCCACCCGCCCCAGTGCGACGTATTCGTATCCCAAAGCGTCCGCCGCGTCCAATGTTGGGCGGGAACAAATGTGAGCGATACGCCGTGAAAGGAGGCCGTTTCCCACCATGACAGTTCGGTGACACGGCGATAGCCGCGGCGGCGGAACAAGCGGCCGAGCCCCTCGGGCACGAATATGTGCGGGTCACCGTGCAAACGGCGGAGGCTGCCGAAATGCAAATGGTCATAGTGGCCGTGGGAAATGAGCACAACGTCCACGGGCGGCATCTTGTCAAGCGGAACACCAGGAGCCGTCAAGCGTTTGGCCGCGCCCATCCAATTCGCCCAGACGGGATCGGTGACGATGGTGATGCCATTGAGTTGAACGACAAAGGTCGAATGGCCGATCCAACAAAGCTGCGGCCGTCCGTTCGGATGATGAAGCCGGTTCCATTGCGGCGGCACGGCGTGCGGTACGACGTACGACAAGTCTTTTCGCTTTTGTTTCCGTTCCCGCTGCCAGCGGCGGAAATCGGTCCATGTTTTGTGCGTCGAGACGTTGTCGAGATTCGTGTATCGTTTCGGCACGGCAGTTTCACCTCAATGGACTTTGCTAGGAGACTCCCGTTTCCATGCAGGGATGGCAGGTGGGAGGCCGTTCCATATGCTATAATTAAATGGTAGCAAATTTTGCGTTGTTCTACAAAATATTTGTTCAGGAGGTGAAAGACTTGCTTCAATCTTTTTCGCTTCGCACGACAAAGCGCGATGAAATGGTGGAGATTACGTCATTTGTCGAAGAAACTGTGCGCCAGTCCGGGGTAGAAGAGGGGGTGGCGATCGTTTATTGCCCGCACACGACAGCCGGCATCACGATTAACGAAAACGCGGATCCTGACGTGAAGCGCGATATGATGCGCCGCTTTGATGAAACGTACCCGTGGGAGCATCCGCTTGACCGCCATATGGAGGGAAACACGGCCGCTCATATGAAAGCGAGCACGGTCGGCGCGTCGCAACATGTTATCATTCATGAAGGCCGGCTGCTGCTTGGCCGTTGGCAAGGCATCTATTTTTGTGAATACGACGGGCCGCGCCAGCGGACGTTTTACGTGAAAGTGCTGAAAGGGTAGCAACCATAATTATATTATGTAAACAAAATAGCAGGAAAAAGCAATGGCAACACAGCGGCCGCAACGGTCTGGCCAGAATAAAGAGAAGGGAACGAAAAACCCGGGCCAACGTGTACCCGGGTTTTTCGAATGTCGAAAAAATCAAGCTGTTGAGAACAAGAAATATCTGTATCCTTACGCCGTCGTCGTTAAGATCAGCGGCCCGTTTTTCGTAATGGCGATCGTATGTTCATATTGCGCCGAATACGAGCCGTCAATGGTGCGCGCCGTCCAGCCGTTTGCGTCCATTTTGCTTTGCCATGCCCCCATGTTCACCATCGGCTCGATCGTAATGACCATCCCTTCCTTTAAGCGCATCCCTTTTCCTTTTTCACCAAAATGGGGAACGTACGGCTCTTCGTGAATCGTCGGCCCGATGCCATGCCCGGTGAAATCGCGTACGACGGAAAAGCCGTGCGCTTCGACGTACGTTTGAATGGCGTGGCCGATGTCGCCGATCCGATTGCCGAGAACGGCTTGCTCGATTCCTTTATAGAGCGACTGCTCGGTGACGTTAAGCAGTTTTTGCACGTCTTCACTGACGTCGCCGATGGCGTACGTCCAGGCGGAATCGGCGAGCGCTCCGCGCAAATTGACGACAAAATCGATCGTGACGATATCGCCTTCTTTCAGCGGCTCATTGCGCGGAAACCCGTGGCAAATTTCATCGTTAATGGAAGCGCATGTCGCATACGGATAGCCGCGGTATCCTTTTTGTTCCGGTTTGGCGCCGTATTTGGCCAAAAACGTTTCAACGAACCGGTCAATTTCCATCGTTGTGACGCCCGGTCCGATGCGTTTGGCGATCTCTTGATGACAGGCGGCCAAGAGTTTCCCCGCCTCACGCATCAACTGAATTTCTCGTTCCGTTTTGACGTGAATCATGCAACTGTCTCCTTTTCCTTCGGTATGTTTCCATCCTATAGTATTGTAACAAAAACGCCAGTGGTGATAAACTGTCGGGAACATAGGGAGTCAGTCAAGACTTTGTGGAGAACATTTTTTCGGTTCACTACGGGCGTTGTCAATCACTAGTTAGCGAACCATTTTAAGGAATTCATATCGTAAGCGCTTTCGGACTCTCATCCCTCATCTTGAAGTGATGATATTGTATTCCATTTTTTTACACCCAACCACCATCCCGGAGCGCCGACAACGCTTGATGGATCGGCGTCCCGGATGACCGCTGCAGACACGGTAGATTCTGACGCACCACATCTGCCCATAACCGTCCGGCCTTCCGTTTGGCCTGTTCGATCCGCTTGGACTTTGTTGAGGCCGAGGCCGCCGTTCGGGTCTCTTCTTCCTCCACCAACTGCCCATTTCTCCGCCAAATCCCGTCGATTCGGGCCGCCATCGCCCTCAGAAACGCCCGAAGCCCTTGGTCTTTCCAGCTGCGGCGGGATTTCACCCGATGCGCAAACCGGCTCATCACGCTCTCGGCGTGGCCCATCGGACGCATGCCGGTCGTCTCCACCCCTTGCTCCGACAGCCACTCCCGATAGTCCCGGATGCATCCCGGCATCGACTCGATCCGGCGAATCAAGGCGGCCAGCTGTTGTTCTTTGCCTTCGTCCCCCAACGTGCCGACCGCGCTGTTCAGCTCGACCAAAAGTCCTTCTTCGTCTTGTTTCGCCAGCTTCCTCCGCACCTCCCGCCAACGCGGATGGCCGGACAGACACTGACGCAGCTCCCGCGCCACATGAAATCGATCCAGCTGAAAGCACGCCCGCTTCCCAAAATACTCCCGGCAGGCCGTGATCCACGACGCCGCGTCGCCGTTGATGATCAAAAGGTCCCGGCACGGATCATAGGCATATTCGTTCATCAGCCACTCTTCAAACCGTTCCCACACGTCTCCCGCCCCTTCATGGAGGTAGTGGCGCCGGTTCACGAGCTCGAGCTGCGAACCGTTTCGTTTCCATCCCTCGTGAACCGCCAGGATTTTCTCTTCTTTCGCCCGTTTCCCTTTCCCCTGGCGGGAAATGAACAGCCCATCCGCCTCCACAAATAGCACTCGGCCGTGCCGTTGGGAAACAGGGCGGTGCAGCGAGACAGGGGCCTCCAGCACCAGTTGGCGAATCGCCTCGTGGCTTAGGACCGCATACCCCACGATCGACTCCAACGTACGGGCCGCTTTGCGGTAGGAAGAGCACTCTACGGCCAACTCGACCGCCGTTTCCTCGAGGCAAGGGCTGATCGACTGCGCTCCATCAAAGCCCAGTTCGGCATCCAGCAAGAAGGTATAGTTCCCCGTTTGCCGGTCATAGTAGTAGTTCCGTCGAAACGTCACTTCTCCAAACAGCGTTTGGATCGTAGTCGGCCGTTTGTCTTTCAGCTGATACCGGCGCTTGTCCCGCGCTTCCGCCAGTTGTTGATCAATCTCCTCCAAAAGGGCCGCCAACAAGACAGCGAACACCTTTTGAAGAGTTCTGACTAATTGTTCCTCCAGCTCTTTTAATAAAGGCCATTCTGTGGTAAGATGTTTCATGGACTCTCTCCCTCCTGTTTTATGGATGTTGGTCATCACCATCATAGCAGGGAGAGAGTCCTTTTTGCATGACATTTGCTTTTTTCTACCGCGCTTCGCTTGGTGGCCCCGACGAGCGTCGCGAACAAAAGTTCGCAACCCTCGTCGGGGAATCATTCCGGAATGTCACCCACAAATATTTTACTCACACGAACATAGGACAAAGAAAAAGGACACCCGAACAGGCATCCTTTGTTTCGCTGGTTATCGTCTTCCCCCGGTTTGGCCGCGGCGTTTACAAGATGGCAAACAACTGCTTTTCTTTATCGGAAATCGTGGATAGGGATGGGGACGGAGCGAGCGGCAAATAAATCGATACCGTCGTTCCTTTATGTATTTCGCTTTCAATTCGAATTGTTCCGTTCATTGATTCGACAATGCGATAGACGACCATCATTCCGAGCCCCGTGCCTTTGACGCCTTTCGTCGTAAAATACGGTTCGCCAAGCCGTTCGAGCTGTTCTTTCGTCATGCCAACGCCGGTATCAGCGATGCGGATGAGCACACGTCCGTTGTCAATGGAGACGTATACTTGCAACGTCCCGCCGTTCGGCATCGCTTCAATGGCGTTTTTCATGATATTGAGCAAACATTGGCGGAACTTTTCCCGTTCTCCCATTACGGAAAACGAGGCGAGCGATGCCTGAATGTCGACGCAGCTCATATTGGCGAGCGGACGGATGATGTCGATGGCCCGCTTCACTTCCAGTTTGACGTTCAGCTTTTCCGGCATCTCCGGGGCCGGCTTGGCGAATGTCAAGTAATCGGTGATGATCGCTTCCGCCCGGTCGAGCTCCTCCAACGCAATGCGGGCGTACTGGCGGCGCTTTTCAGCGGCAAGCGGCTGCTCTTCAATCAGCTGGATAAACCCGCGCGCCGCTGTCAAGGGGTTGCGGATTTCATGAGAGATGGAGGCGGCCAAATGGGTGACCGCTTCCATTTTTTCGGCACGGATGATCCGTTTGCGCAACGCCATGTTATGGTACACCATCTCGCGGGCGGCGCAAACGATGAGCATGCTGATGGGCTGTACAAACAAAAAGATAAGCGCAACGGAAGGCGGAGGAGAAACCGCAGCAGCCATCCACTCCGCTATGGCGACGGTCAATAGGCCAGAGCCGAAGCTGAGCGATGCAGCGAACAGCGTGCGCTGTTTGGTTGGCAGCTCGACAAACCGTTTTGTCAATAAACTGCTTGTTGCAGCGATGGCGATGGAAACGACGACGGTGACGAAGACGCCAGCTCCGCCGAACAGCGAGCGGTAGGCGATCGCCGTAAACGCTAAAACCGTCGCCGCCCCCGCTCCGCCGTACAAACCGCCAAGCCACAGAGGAATTTGCTGCAAGTCGAAGATGAAATTGCTCTCTGTTCCGACCGGAAGAGTGATGCATAGGACGATTACAATGGCGTAACAAGCGGTCGGCAAATACAGGCGGAGGCGCTTTGGCCCTTTTTCTTGCTCCGTCCATAGCGGGACAAGAAACACCGGCAGGAGAATAAAAAACAAGTTCAGCAAAAAGTCTTTGAAAATATTCAGCATCGCGGCACCTTCTTTCCCATCGTCAAGATGTATAACCAGAATTTCTACAAAAACTGCGAATATATTACATTGTAACCGGAACATCACGGGTCTGTTAAGGTGAAATTAATAGTCTTTTTTTGCTATAAATCTCGTTTTTTCGACAGATATAGGCAAAAAGAACTGTTTTGTTCTTAGTCAAAAATTCCCTTTCGTTTTTTGGAATTATTCTATAATATTTTAATTGTATATATTTTCTATCAACCTTTTATTTGATATGGAGGGATGTTTTTGAAGAAACGGTCGATCACATCACTTGTTGCTGCGCTGTCGCTTGGAATGGGCCTATGGGCAGTGCCGGCGGCCGCCCCGCAGGCCGCCAATTCGGGAGCACCTTTGGCAGCCAGGCACGGCGGTCCGGTCGATTTGGCGGTGGCGAATGAAGAGAAGCTGGCGGAGATGTTGAAAAAAAGCGGCAAGCTTCGCGCTGACGCCACCCCAGCTGAGGCGGAAGCAGCGGTGCGCGCCTATTTAAAACAAAAGGCGGCCCACACTTCGAAAGAAAAAGGAGAATTGCACGAATACGAGGCAAAGCGGGCCGATGTGCTGCGCGAGAAGGGGCAGAAAAACAGTATTTTGAATGGGAAAGGAAAAAAGCTTGGCCAGACGAAAAAAGATTCCGTTCCGTCTGTCAAGCCAGAGGCATGGAACGGTGGCAAGCGGGTGGACCGCGTGCTCGTTTTGCTCATTGAATACCCGGATTTTCCGCACAACCGCATTCACCCGAATGAGACGGATATGTATTATAAAGATTATACCCGTGAACATTATGAAGACATGATTTTCGGCGGGGACGACGGCTATTACGCAGGACCGAACGGAGAAAAACTCATCTCGGTGAAAAAGTATTATGAAGAGCAATCAGGCGGCAGCTATTCGATCGAAGGAAAAGTGGCGGGCTGGTATCAGGCGAAGTATCCGGCTAAATACTATGGCGGCAACGTGCCGACCTCGGATGGCAATGACGCCAATCCGCGGGCGCTTGTGCGCGAGGCGCTGGCGGCGGCTGCGAAAGACCCGAGCATCAATTTGCGCGAGTTTGACCGAGAGGATCGGTATGATTTGGATGGCGACGGCAACTACCGCGAGCCGGACGGCTTGATCGATCATTTGATGATCATCCACTCGAGCGTCGGTGAAGAGGCGGGCGGCGGTTCGCTCGGCGGCGACGCGATTTGGTCGCACCGCTGGAATTTGGGATCGGTCTATCGCATCCCGAACACAACAACCGATGTGCCGTATTGGCGCGGCCAGCTGGCGGCGTACGACTACACAATCGAACCGGCCGATGGGGCGGCAGGGGTGTTTGCCCATGAATACGGCCACGATTTAGGGCTGCCGGATGAATATGATACGATTTACTCCGGCTTGGGCGAGCCTATTGCCTATTGGTCGATTATGTCCAGCGGGAGTTGGGCGGGGCGCATTCCGGGCACGGAGCCGACCGGCTTCAGCGCCTGGGCGAAACAGTTTTTGCAATCGACGATGCCGGGAAGCAACTGGCTGACCGGGGCGACCGTTGAATGGAATGAGATTACAAAAGACGGTGTAGAAGTATTGCTTGACGAAGCAAGCACGAAAGGGACGAACAACGATGCCGTGCGCATCAACTTGCCGGACAAAGAAACGGTCATCACGACCCCGCCAAGCGGTGTGTACGCCTATTTCTCTGGAAGCGGAAACAACTTAGATCATACGATGGCAACGACGATCGATTTGACGAAAGCGTCCAAGGCGACGCTGGCATTTGATACATGGTATGCGATTGAGAAAGACTGGGATTATGGGGCGGTAGAAGTAAAACCGCATGGCAGCAACGAATGGACAACAATTCAAGGAAACATTACAACGACCGACAATCCGTACAGGCAAAACCCTGGCAACGGCATTACCGGTACGTCAAACGGCTGGGTGAAGGCGGAATTTGACTTGTCGGCCTATGCAGGACAAACGATTGACCTCCGTTTCCATTACATCACTGATGCGGCGGTGTCGGAAGCCGGCTGGTATATTGACAACATCCAAGTGACAGCTGATGGGGCAATCGTGCTTGCCGACGACGCCGAAGGGGACAGCGCCTTTGCGGTGGAAGGCTTTGAAAAGAGCGATGGTAAGCGGTATTCGGATCATTACTATTTGTTGGAATGGCGCAACCACCGCGGCGTCGATGAAGGGCTCGCCCATATTTTGCGCGGCGACCGGCTTCTTTCGTACGATCCAGGGCTTGTCGTCTGGTATGTGGATGAAGGCTATGACAACAACTGGACGGGCGTCCATCCGGGCGAAGGGTTTCTTGGCGTTGTGGATGCCGACCAGCATACGTTAAAATGGTCGGGCAATACGACAGCGCCGACTCGCTATCAAGTGCACGATGCGGCGTTCAGCCTGCAAAAAGGAGCCCCATTCCGCGTGGCAATCAATGGCTCACAGCTGATCGACAACGATACATCGCCGACGCCGGCGTTTGACGACAGCCGGTCGTATGACAATAAAGGGGCCGTCGACGCAGGGCGGAACGTGCCCAACTACGGGTTGAAAATCCGCGTGATCGGCGAAAGCGCTGACCGCACCGCAGCGCGTGTGTTGATCCACCGCTGACCACCTCCAAAGGCGCACGGAACATTTCCGTGCGCTGAACATTTATCTTAATTAGGCGAGAAGACTCCCCTTCAACGAAGCAAAGCGGAGTAAGTGGGAGATGAATCGCCTTAACTATATTTTGCTGAAAATAGGATAGATTCAGTAAAATATAGTATCATATCAGGCGTGTTGATTATCCAATAAAATCCAAAGGGTATAGAAAAAAGAGCACCTTTCCTGTAGAATGTGAGTAACGACACAAACAAACCCAGGAGGTGCTCTCTATGAACAAGCATACCACACTCCCGAATTTGATGCAAAAACTTGTTTCGGATGAAGAGATTCAACTGATTGCCGAAGCGGTTGGGTATCGTGATTCGTCTCGAACCTTTACGTTGCGCGAGTTGATTCACTTCTTCCTGCTGGCCGCCATGCATCAATGGAAAAGCTTTCGCCACGGAGCCGATGTGGGGCCTCTGTATGGATTGCCGCGATTCCATTATTCCACAGTATCCAAGAAAGCGAAAGAAGTTCCCTATGACATCATGAAACGCTTGTTGGCGTTGATCATTTCCAAGTGCAACCGCCAAACCCGCCGTTCGCTTCGGTTTCCCAAACCGCTTCGGGTGGTGGATTCGACGACCGTCACGGTCGGGAAAAACCGCCTCCCATGGGCTCCGTATCACGGCGAACGCGCCGGAGTGAAGCTGCACGTCGCGTATTCGCCGGAATCCTCGTTGCCGGCAGACGTGGTGGAAACCATCGGACTGCGTCATGATGGCCCGGTGGGAGAACAGTTGACGAACGCTCAACAAGTGCTCGTGGAAGACCGGGCGTATTTCAAAATCGAACGCCTCGATCGATTTGTGGAGCAGCATCAGCTCTTTGTCATTCGAATGAAGGACAACATCGAACTTCATCAGAAAAAAAGCTTGAAACGCCTTTCCAGCACATCCTCATCGGTTCAAGCCGACTTCACGTGCCAGTTGGGGACGAAACAATGCCGCTCCACCAAGCGTCACCGGGTAGTGATCTTTCGAGATGCGAATGGCCGCGACATTCGGGTCGTGACGAACCTCTTCCATGCGTCTGCGGAAACCATTGCCGACATGTACCAACAACGTTGGACTGTTGAGGTCTTTTTCCGTTGGGTGAAGCAATATCTGAATGTCCCGACCTTGTTTGGCACGACGGAAAATGCGGTATACAACCAACTGTTTGCGGCGTTCATCGCGTATGTGTTGCTGCGATGGCTGTATGATCAAACCAAAAAACAGACGAACGTCTCTCTTTCCTTCATTTCGTTCGTTCGCCGTTTTTTCTCTGGGCAGCTTCCTCTCGATTGGAAATCCGGGATGGCCGCTGCTTTGTTTGAGTATGCCCAAATTTATGGAAGGCGTATGTATAATTTTGGATAATCAACACTCGTGGTATCATATAGTTAGATGGGAGGTGAAAACATGTATTTTTGTATCAAACAACAGCTAAATGGTTTGACCAAAGAAGAATACTTGACTCTTCGAGAACTGTGCCATATTGCCAAGAACATGTACAACGTCGGATTGTACAATGTCAGACAATACTATTTTGAACACAAGGAATTTCTTAATTATGAGAAAAACTATCATCTTGCCAAAACTAACGAAAACTATAAGCTGTTAAACAGCAACATGGCACAGCAAATTTTAAAAAAGGTCAATGAAGCCTTTAAATCTTTCTTTGGTTTGATCAGTCTTGCCAAACAAGGAAAATATGACCACAAGGCTATCAGTATTCCAAAATATCTTAAAAAAGATGGCTTTCATTCACTGATCATTGGCCAGATTCGTATAGACGGCAACAAATTCACGATACCGTATTCTCGCCTATTTAAAAAGACTCACAAGCCTATCACGATAACGATTCCGCCTGTGTTACTGGACAAAAAGATTAAGCAGATTGAAATCATTCCTAAGCATCATGCCAGGTTCTTTGAGATTCAGTACAAATATGAAATGCCTGAAGATCAAAGAGAATTAAATGACCAAAAAGCACTGGCAATTGATTTAGGATTAAACAATGTTGCCACTTGTGTCACATCAGACGGCAGATCATTCATCATTGATGGGCGGAGATTAAAAAGTATCAATCAATGGTTTAACAAAGAAAATGCCAGACTTCAAAGCATAAAAGATAAGCAAAAAATCAAAGGCACCACTCGTAAACAGGCTTTGCTTGCTATGAATCGCAATAATAAAGTGAATGATTATATCAACAAGACTTGCCGTTACATCATTAACTACTGTATTGAAAATCAAATTGGCAAACTTGTCATTGGCTATGCGGAAACATGGCAATGCAATATGAATCTAGGAAAAAAGACAAATCAAAACTTTGTCAATATTCCTCTCGGTAACATAAAAGAAAAACTAGAATATCTTTGTGAATTTTACGGCATTGAATTCTTGAAACAGGAAGAATCCTATACGTCTCAAGCCAGCTTTTTTGACGGCGATGAGATTCCTGAATATAATGCCGACAATCCAAAAGAATATAAGTTCAGCGGCAAACGTATTAAGCGCGGCTTGTATCGAACAAAGTCTGGCAAACTAATGAATGCTGATGTCAATGGCGCATTAAACATCTTAAAGAAAAGTAAAGCTGTAGACCTGAGTGTCTTATGCTCTAGCGGCGAAGTGGACACGCCTCAAAGAATAAGGATTGCTTGAAGCAGTCAAACTTCTTTGGAAGCCCCCACTTCAAATTTTCGCTAGAAAATTAAGTGGGGGTAGTTCACAATCATAAGTAGGATCGGATGAGAAGGGGGAACAATCAGAATGGAATGGTATGAACAGCTGTCGGCGTGGATTGCCGAGAAGCAGCCGGTGCGTGTAAAAACCTATCAAGGGGAAGCGGTCGTGCTGCCGGTCAAGCTGTATCAGGACACGCGCAAACTGTTTGTTTACAACCGGCAAATGCGTCTAATGAACATTCCGTTGGACCGGCTCATTTCCGTCGAGCCGACGCGCATCATCGGTTCCTTTGACCGTCAGGGAGAAGAGGCCATGGTACATACTCGTTGAACGGAGGGCACGCGTCTTTGGGCGCGTGTTTTTTTTTTGATGGTGGTCGGCTGTTTCTGCCTGCGGTCTGTTCTGTTGCGCTGGGCTCTATCCCCAATGAAGGCGGCATTCGCGTTGCGATGTGCCAGGGAGCGGAATGGTTTTTTGTTGCATAGGCAAAGACCATCTTTTAGAATGGAAAGGACGAACGACTGACCATAAGGGGGAAGGAACATGCATGGCAAACGGATTGCCTTATGCGCGTCACGCAAACTGGACGAAATGACAACGCTTATTGAAAAGCAAGGAGGAACGGCCATCATTCGTCCGGCGCAAGGGACCGCCTTTTCAAAGGGAAGCGAACTGGGAGAGGAAATGCGAACCGTCATCGCCATGCGGCCGGACTGGATCGTATTTACGACGGGAATCGGCTTTGAGGCGCTGTTGGAAGCGGCCAACCGGGAGGGAATGGCTGCTCAATGGCATCGAACGATCAAGGAAGCGAACGTGGCTGCCCGCGGCTATAAAACGGTGACGGCGTTGAAACAAATCGGCGTCACCCCGGTGGCCGCAAGCGAGGACGGGACGACGAAAGGGTTGATTGCTGCTCTTTATGGGCACGACTTTGCGGAAAAAAACGTTGTTGTACAGCTGTACGGCGATACCGCGCCAGCCTTGAAGCAGTTTTTTCTTGAACAAGGCGCTTTGTATACGGAATTGTTGCCATACCGGCATATCGCTCCGGATGAGGAGACACTGGCGACATTGTATAAAGAAATCGTCGGGCGCGAAGTCGATGCCGTCTGTTTTACATCGGCGATGCAAGTCCGCTTTTTCTTTTCGTTCGCCCGCGAGAAAAAAGAGATCGCACCGCTCTTTGACGCGTTTCGCACCGATGTCGTGGCCTGCGCCGTTGGCAAAGTGACAAAAGAAGCATTGGAAGAAGAGGGAGTCGATCGCGTCATCGCCCCGGAACATGAGCGGATGGGAGCGATGATTGTGACGCTTGCCCGTTATTTTCAACAATAAGCTCTGTTGAGGGTTGTTTTATATCAATTGTCCAACCTGCTATATAAGAGATCATCTTTTTGTTAAATGTTTTATATTGTGTTTCATCAAAAATGCTAAACTGTTTATTTTTTGTCACAGTTTTTCGAACATTTTCCGCTTATAATAAAACTGGGTATGTATTTTTCATATGAAAGGGCGGGGTGAGCATGAAACGAAGCTCATTCCAGCAGATGGCGAGCACGGTTCGGCGGGGATTTGCTACGGCGCGTCGCTCATGGGGGCGAGCGCGCTGTTTTTTTTGCGCTTGCCTGTCGGCGGTGTGATATGACTCACAACGATGGAGATGCTGCACACAGTATAATGGAAACAACGGACGGATCATAAAAAGGAGGAATTGATGATGCATTCATTTTGCCATATGGGCGGCCCTGAAGGGGTGAAATTATGCGCCGGTCTGGCGCAATTAAAACAAGAACACGGCCCGCTGCGCGCCCAAATGGAGCAGCTGCTTGCCGCAGCGGAGGCGATCGGCCGCGGGGAAAATGACCGCAACTGGCGTGAGCCGCTCGCTGATTTGAGAGAAAAAGTTGAATCGTTCGTCGCCGCCCTAGATCCGCATTCGGAGCGGGAAGAAGGCGTATTGTTCCCAATGATGGCTCGGTACATCGGGCGGACGACCGGCCCTATCGCCGTTATGGAATACGAACACGAACAGGCGAAAACGCGCCTTTCCATGTTTTTAGAAAAGACCGCCCAGCTGCCGGAGAACATCGACAGCAGGCAGGCGTTGACGCTTGCCGGCGCGGTGATTGAGGCGTATCATATTTTGGATGAGCACTTCATGAAAGAGGAGAACGTACTCTTCCCGATGGCCGAGCGGTTGTTGTCCGATGCGGAGAAAGAGGAGCTGTTTGCGCACATTAACTAAGTAACAAATGGAAAACAGGATGCCCCAAACGACGGGCATCCTGTTTTTTATTATTGGTTCATTTGTTGGCCGGTTGTTATGCATGATCGTTAGGGTATGCGGAAGCGCACGTTGTTTCGTTCCCGCCGCCGTTAAAGTTGACAGGCCGGCTGTTAGGCAATCGGTTGCCCCCTCCGCCTGTTCAGTTTAGGGTTCCTGATGTGACGCCCGCCGCTCGCTTACTTGGCGCGGTTGACCGGCTCTGCTTGTTTTGGCATTCGCTTTCGATAGACGACGTAGCTGCGCTGCAAGTAGCGGAGCGGGAAGCTGAATACGTGAACGAGGCGGGTGAACGGCCAGACGGCGAACAAACCGAATGCAGCGAGAATATGAATCTGAAACCAAAGCGGCACCGCTTCCATATAAGCTGGGTTCGGACGGAACGTAAGAAGGCCGCGAAACCACGGGCCGATTGTCGTCCGGTAATCAAACCCGTGCGAATCGATGTTCAGAAACGTCGACGACAACCCGCTGGCGATCACGACAAGCAAAAATCCGAGCGCGACCCAGTCGCCGGTGCTGCTTGTCACCCGTACGCGCTTGACCGTCAAGCGGCGGCGAAAAAGGATCACGAAACCAACGAAGGCCGCCAAGCCGGCCGGAATGCCGCCTGCCAAGGCGAGGGCGTGGTACATCTCTTCTGTCACGCCAAGCGCCTCGTAAAACGGCTCGGGAATGAGAATGCCCATCACGTGGCCGACAAACACGAACAAAATGCCCCAGTGAAAGAGAAGGCTTCCAAGGCGCAACTGCCGTTTTTCAAGCAGTTCGCTTGATTTGGATGTCCAGCCAAACTGGTCGTGCTGGTAGCGCCAAATATGGCCGGCGACAAATAGGACAAGCGCTAAATACGGAACAATCACCCAGAGAAATTGGCTGGCCATGCCGTTGCACCTCCTTTCGGGAGCGGCGTCACGCCGAGTTGAGTGAATGTGTGATTGAGCGCGTCAAACAGCTGTGCATACGGGCTGCCTGCCGCTGCCAGCCGGTCGCCGATTTCGCGGATATGGCCGGCATAATCGGCGAGCAAGGCGGTCGTATGCTCTTGATCTGCATAGGCCATCCATTCAAGCATGAGCGGCAAGTAGTCGGGCAGCTCGTGATCGGAGACGGCGAATCCGGCCGCCTCGTAGCGCGCTTTTAAGGCGACGAGTTCGATTCCGCGCTCCCGCTGCTCGCCGTTTGTCATATACGTCAAGTACAAATTCGTTTTTTTGCCGAAATCAAATGTTTCGACATATTGCTCCATCCGCTCTCGAGCCGGGGTGACCGCGAGCTGTTCGGCCACTGCCAAAAGCGGCGCGCGGACGGTTTCATCGTCAAGCGAGCGGATGGCGTCTAGGCAGTCAGGAAGCGATTCGGCCCACTGTTCGTCCGGGTAAGACAACAAATACGATACACATAGAAAGACCGTTTGTTGTTGTTCGCTGTTCATCGTAAATCCTCCATTTCATTATTGAAGGGGGCGGGGCTCGCCTTCTTTCTCCTTTTACAGCGTGCCGCAAGCGCCCGGGCCGCCGGCGAACGCCAGCCCGCAGCTGCCTTGTTCGGCGTAGAGGTCAGCGACTTCTTCGCGGTGCGATGCTGGAATGACGAAGCGGTCTTCGTATTTGGCAATCGCGAGCAAACGGTACATCTCTTCAATGTCTTCACGGCTTAAGCCGAGCGATTCAATGAGACGGGTGTCCGGCTGTTTGTTCGTTTGTTTCGCCCGCATATACGAACGCATGGCCGCCATTTTTTTCAACGTCGTACGGATGTGCGCCGTATCGCCCGCCGTCAGCAAATTCGCTAAATATTCGATCGGAATGCGCATTTCATCAATGGCCGGGAAGATGTCATCGGCGCTCGCTTGGCTTCCTTTTCCTTCGATCGTATTCATGATCGGGCTCAGCGGCGGAATGTACCATACCATTGGCAGCGTCCGGTATTCCGGATGCAGCGGCAAAGCGATTTTCCAGTCGACGATCATTTTGTAAATCGGCGAGCGCTGTGCGGCGGCGATCCATTCGTCTGGGATGCCCGCTTCTTTCGCGGCGGCGGCGACGGCTGGATCGTTTGGATCAAGGAAAATATCAAGCTGGGCGTGGTACAGCTGTTTCTCATCTGTGACGCTCGCCGCTTCTTTCACTTTGTCAGCGTCATACAGCATCACACCGATGTAACGGATGCGGCCGACGCACGTTTCCGAACAAATCGTCGGCATGCCGGCTTCGATGCGCGGGAAGCAGAGCGTGCATTTTTCCGCTTTGTTCGTTTGCCAGTTGAAATACACTTTTTTGTACGGACAGCTTGTGACGCAATACCGCCAAGCGCGGCAGGCGTTTTGGTCGACGAGGACGATGCCGTCCTCGTCGCGTTTGTACATGGCGCCTGACGGGCAGCTCGATACGCATGACGGATTGAGGCAATGCTCGCAAATGCGCGGCAAGTACATCATAAAGACATTCTCAAATTCCGTTTGGATCGCCTGCTCCATTTTGACAACGTTCGGATCACGCAAACCGGTGATATGGACGCCGGCCAGATCGTCTTCCCAGTTCGGCCCCCATGACAGCTCCATCCATTCGCCGGTGATGCTTGATTTCGGCCGCGCCACTGGCTGGTATTGTTTTAGCGGGCTGTTCGTCAACGTTTCATAGTCGTAATTCCACGGTTCGTAGTAATCGTCGATCGTAGGCTGGTACGGATTGTAGAACAAGTTGACGAGCCGCATCGCTTTCGAGCCGGATTTGAGCCGCAGTTCGCCGTTTTTCAACTCCCAGCCGCCTCTATACTTCTCTTGGTTTTCCCATTGTTTCGGATAGCCGATTCCGGGTTTCGTTTCAACGTTGTTAAAGTACATGTATTCAGCGCCGGGGCGGTTCGTCCATGTGTTTTTGCACGTGACGCTGCACGTATGGCAGTCGATGCATTTGTCCAAATTCATCACCATGCCGACTTGCGCTTTAATCTTCAAGCCAATCAACCTCCTCGAGTTTGCGGATGACGACGTACAGGTCGCGTTGGTTGCCCGTCGGTCCGTAATAGTTGAATCCGTAGCTTAACTGTGCATATCCGCCGATCATATGCGTCGGCTTTACGTGGATGCGCGTCGGGCTGTTGTGTGTGCCGCCGCGGTTGTTTGTCAGCTTCGTGCCCGGCACGTTAATATGACGGTCTTGCGCGTGGTGCATAAACGCCATGCCGCGCGGCAGCCGGTGGGAGACGACGGCGCGGGCGACGACGACGCCGTTTTCGTTGAAACATTCGATCCAGTCGTTGTCGTTGATGCCGGCTTCGGCCGCATCATCTTTGTTCATCCACACGGTCGGCCCGCCGCGGAAAAGCGTCAACATCGGCAAGGAGTCGAAATACATGCTGTGGATCGACCATTTGTTATGCGGCGTCAAATAGTTCAAGATGACTTCCTTTCCGTTTTCTTTCGGGCGTTTGTTTGAAAACGGACGGTGCGGCAACACCGGCTTGAACGTCGCCATCGTTTCGCCAAACTCGCGCATCAGTTCATGATCGATGTAAAACGACTGCCGGCCGGTCAACGTCCGCCACGGGATGAGCCGTTCGACGTTCGTCGTAAACGGCGAGTAGCGCCGCCCGCCTTTTTCCGAGCCGCTGAACGCCGGCGAGGTGATGACCGTTTTCGGCTGGGCGGTGATTTGTTCAAACGTAAAGCATTCTTCCTCGCGTTCTTTCGCTAAATCGGCCAATTTCAAATCCGTCTTTTTCTCAAGCGCCTCCCACGCTTTCACCGCCATTTTGCCGTTTGTAGTTGATGACAGCGTCAAAATCGCTTCAGCCGCTTTTTTCGCTTCGCTGATATCCGGGCAGCCGTCGGCGATGGAAGCGCGCCGGACAGTGCCGAGCCGGCGTTTCAACTGTTCATACTCGTCTTTCGCTGACCAGGCAATCCCTTTTGTGCCGATCGGCTGGCGGGCGACGTTCGGACCCAGGGCGGTCATTTGATCGTAAATGAGCGTATAGTCGCGCTCGATGACATGAATGTTCGGCATCGTTTTGCCCGGAATCGGTTCAGTTTCGCCTTTGCTCCAGTCTTTCACTTCACCGAACGGCTGCGCCAGCTCTTGCGCCGTATCGTGCAACAGCGGAGTGGCGACGACTTCTTTCATTGGCTTTAAGCCGGCTTGTTTGGCGACATCAGATACGGCTTTCGCGAGTGATTTGAAAATATCCCAGTCCGAGCGCGCTTCCCAGAGCGGAGGCACGGCTGGATTGAATGGATGGACGAACGGATGCATATCCGTGCTGCTTAAGTCATGTTTTTCATACCATGTCGCTGCCGGCAGGACGACATCGGAGTAGAGCGCTGTGCCGGCCATGCGGAAGTCCAAGTTGACAAGCAGATCGAGCTTGCCTTCCGGCGCTTCATCGCGCCAGCGGATTTCTTCCGGGCGCAGGCTGTCGCGGTCATCGTTTAACAAGCCGTTCGTCGTGCCAAGCAAATGTTTTAAGAAGTATTCGTGCCCTTTGCCGGAGCTTGAGATTAAGTTGGCGCGCCAGACGATCAAGTTGCGCGGAAAATTCGCCTCGTTGTCCGGATCTTCGATCGCAAACTGCAATTCTTTCTTTTTCAGCTGTTTCGCGACGTAGGCGCCGATCTCTTCCGGCGTGCGGGCTCCATGGCTTACTGCTTCGTTATACAGCTCGATGCCGTTTTTGTTAAACGTCGGGTACGACGGCAGCCAGCCAAGCCGCGTGGCCAAGACGTTGTAATCGCCAGGGTGTGAATAGCGCGCTTTTTTGGCCAGCGGTGAGATGAGCTCATCGACCGGCCGCTCTTCATAGCGCCATTGGTCGGTCGCAAAGTAAAAGAATGACGTGCCGTTTTGCAATTTCGCTGGTCCGACCCAGTCGCGAGCGGTGGCGATTGTCTGCCATCCTTCCACCGGCCGCAGCTTTTCCTGCCCGACGTAATGGGCCCAACCGCCGCCATTCACCCCTTGGGCGCCGACGAACAAGACAAGGTTCAAGACGGCGCGGTAAATCGTATCGGAGTTGAACCAATGGTTGATCCCGGCGCCGACGATGATCATCGACCGGCCGTTTGTGTCGATCGCGTTGTCGGCAAACTCACGGGCGATTTTCACGACGAGTTCGCGGTCGACGCCGGTGATCGCTTCTTGCCATGCTGGCGTGAATGGCACCTCGTCATCGTACGAGCGGGCGACTGTGCCGCCGATGCCGCGGTCAATGCCGTAGTTGGCCAAAATCAAATCATAGACGGTCGTGACGTAAACGTCTCCTGTTACGGTTTGCACTTTTTTCACTGGAACCGCGCGTTCGATCGTTTTTCCGCCCTCAGCGGTGAAATATGGAAGCTGGATCGAGATGACTTCATCTTCGCTCCCTAAAAACGACAGGCGTGGCTCAAGCGGCTGTTCTGTTTCCTCATCAACAAGACGCAAGTTCCATTTTCCTTTGTCTTCCCAGCGAGCGCCGATCGTTCCATTCGGCACGACAAACGAGCCGGTGTTTTCATCATAGATGACCGGCTTCCATTCGGCATTGTTCGTTTGTTTGCCAAGGTCTTTCGCCAACAAGAAGCGGCCGGCCGTCCATGTGCCGCCGTTTTGTTTTAAGGTGACGACAAACGGAAAATCGGTGTACGTTTTGGCATATCGTTCAAAATATGGAACGGTCCGTTTGACGTAATATTCGTTTAAAATAACATGTCCCATCGCCATCGCCAAGGCGCCGTCCGTCCCTTGCTTCACCGACAGCCAGTCGTCGGCGAATTTTGTCGACTCGGCGTAATCTGGGCTGACGGAGACGACTTTCGTGCCGCGGTAGCGCACTTCGGCTAAAAAGTGAGCGTCCGGAGTCCGGGTGAGCGGGACGTTCGAGCCCCAGGTGATGATGTAGCCGGCGTTGTACCAGTCGCTTGACTCCGGCACGTCCGTTTGGTCGCCCCAAATTTGCGGCGACGCCGGCGGCAAGTCGGCGTACCAATCATAGAAGCTTAACATCGGCCCGCCCATCAGCTGCATGAAGCGCGATCCGGCGGCATGGCTGACCATCGACATGGCTGGAATCGGGGAGAAGCCGACGTTGCGGTCCGGGCCGTATTTGACGACCGTATACAATAAAGAAGCGGCGACAAGCGTCAATGCTTCATCCCAGCTGACGCGCACGAATCCGCCCTTCCCGCGCGCCTGTTTGTAGCGCTTCGCTTTTTCGCGGTCTTCAACGATGCTTTTCCACGCCTCAAGCGGGTTGTTTGGATGATGGGAGAGCGCCTCGCGCCACATGTCAAGCAAGATGCCGCGGACATACGGGTATTTGACGCGCAGCGGGCTGTACATATACCATGAGAAGCTCGCGCCGCGCGGGCAGCCGCGCGGTTCAAAGTCCGGCATATCCGGCCCGGTCGACGGATAGTCGAGCTGCTGTCCTTCCCAGGTGACGATGCCGTTTTTGACGTAAATGTTCCAGCTGCACGACCCCGTGCAGTTGACGCCATGGGTCGAGCGGACGACTTTGTCGTGCTGCCAGCGGCGACGGTACGCATCTTCCCAGGCGCGGTCGCCGTAGGTTGTTTCGCTATGGCCGTCGGCTTGGCGCTCGATCGGCCGAATATATTTGAAACGGTTGGTGAGCGGAGATCGTTTTCGTTTCATTTGCTTCACTCCTTATTAGCGTTGTGCACTTTTAACTATAGCCATGATGTCAATAACGCGATGTTAACTTTGTCACACTTGGTATCATTGTCACAAATCCGTCAAAAAAACGAACGAATATTCTTTTCTGTGGTATAATGGGGAAAACGATAAAAGTTTGAGGGGATTTCGTTGCGATACTCCAGCCATGTCATTGCCACATTATGCCTCGGCGCGGCGGCGGCCGCGCATACAAAGCTGCCGTTTACCGCCGCCTATACGGCGGGGCTTGTCATCGGCAGCCTTCTTCCTGACATTGACGAGCCGTCGTCATACGTCGGCCGCCGTTCGTTCGGCGTCGCGGGGAAAGTAAAAGAAGCGTTCGGCCATCGCGGCATGACGCATTCGCTCATCGTCTGGGGGGTGCTTGCCGCCCTCGTCTGGCGCGACTCGGCGTCGCTGTTTACCGCTGGGCTCGTGCTCGGCTACTTGTTTCATATTGTGGAAGACTTTTTTTCTGTTCAAGGGGTGCCGCTGTTTTGGCCGTTTTCGTCCAAGCGGTGGAAAGTGCCGCTCTATCGGACGGGAAAAGGGATGGAGAAAGCATTGGTTGGCATCGCTTGGATCGCATTCGTCTATTTTGGCGTCAACGGCTTGTTTCACGAATGGTGGCGGTCATGGTTGTCGATGTGGTAACGGCGTCCGATCAAAAAAAGGAAAAAAGAGGTGCGGCGGCGAGCTGCCGAGGTATCTGGATTCGATCGGTTCGGACTTGAAAAATCCGGATGTGAAAGAGCTGGCATACGAGAAAACGCCGACCGCTTCGCTTCTTCAGCTGGCTAGGCCGATGGCACAGACAAAAGCGAAACTCGATCGCATCGTCTGTCCGGCGTTGATTTTTGTCTCCGACGAAGATCACGTCGTGCCGCCGGGAAACGCCGACATCATCTTTCAAGGTATTTCATCGACGGAGAAAGAGATCGTCCGCCTCCGAAACAGCTACCATGTGGCGACGCTCGATTACGACCAACCGATGATTATTGAACGGTCTCTCGAATTTTTCGCCAAGCACGCCGGATAAAACGAATCGGTATATGGCTGATCCTGTTCA
>NZ_JBBOUF010000002.1:0-37344 GCF_038005945.1 Geobacillus sp. FSL W8-1251 | reverse complement strand
AAGGAGCATTCCCGTTAGGAGCTTTTCCGGGGACTTGATCAAAAAAAGCCCTCTTGGTATGATGCAGGGGTGTCAAACAATACCTACCATCATGCCAAGGAGGACTTCAGATGAATTGTACACAAAACTATAAAATTGATCAAGTTACGGAACAAACGCTTGTCGTGGGCATCGATATCGCGAAACGAACCCACTACGCCTGCTTCGTGGATGACCGGGGGCGCGTGCTTCGCAAGTCGTTCCCGATCTTCCAGTCGAAAGAGGGGTTTCAGCAGCTGTATAAAGCGATTCAGGGGGCGATGCAAGCGTTCGGGAAGTCAGAGGTGATCGTCGCCGTGGAGCCGACCGGGCACTACTGGTTGAACCTGGCCTACTTCCTCGAGGAGCACGGGATCCCGTTGGTCATGGTCAACCCGGCGCATGTGTGCCGGTCGAAAGAACTTGATGACAACCTGCCGACGAAACACGACGCCAAAGACGCCCTGGTCATTGCCAGACTGGCAAAAGACGGACGATTCCTCGTTCCCCGGCTGCTGCACGAGATCGAAGCCGATTTGCGCGTGGGAAGCACGCTCAAAGAGAAGCTCCGCAAGGAACAGACGGCGGTGAAAAACGCGATCGTCCGCTGGACGGATCGGTATTTTCCAGAGTTTTGGACCGTGTTTCGTGACTTGGGGAAAACGGCGCTTTCGGTGTTGGAGTGGACGCCGCTTCCGGCTGATATGGCCGGCCGGACGGTGGAGGAGCTTCTTGAGGTGTACCGGCAAAGCGAAGGGATGAAATGCCCGCAGAAGGCCAAAATTCAGGCGTTGATCAACACCGCGAAGGACTCGATTGGGGTGACGGAAGGGACAGCGATGGCCCGGTTTGAGATCGCCGCGCTCGTCCGCCGATACCGCCAATTGGAGGCGGAGATCGCTGCACTGGACGCCGAGTTGAAGGCATTGGTTCAAACGACGATGGAGTACCAATGGTTGAAAACGGTCGACGGGTTGGGAGACGCCACGATCATCGATCTGCTGGCGGAGATCGGCAGCTTCGCCCATTATCGGGACCCGCGCCAATTGGTGAAGTTGGCGGGCCTGACGCTCAAGGAGAACTCCTCCGGCCAGCGCAAAGGGCAAAAGCACATCTCCAAACGGGGACGGAAACGGCTGCGCTCGGTGCTGTTTCGGGCGATGATTCCGCTGATTCGGCACAACGAGGCGTTTCGCGAGCTGCATGAGTATTATACGACCCGATCCGTCAATCCGCTGACCGGAAAGCAGTCCATCGTCGCCTTGTGCCGGAAGCTGTTGAATGTGCTGTTTGCGATTTGTACGAAGAAACAAGCGTTTGACGCGGAGCGAATGAAACAGGACGTCTTGTCCCAGGTGCAACGGGCGGCCTAAGGCCTCCCCCTGCGAACGGAAGAATCGTTGGACAACGAGATGACACCGGAGAAGCTGGCGTGATTTTATCCATTCGACCTTGAGTCCCCAAAGGAGCTTGGCCGGCCTCCGCCTGATGACGAGACCGAACGAGGGAATGTTGGCGCGAAGACGCCCGGAGACATGGGAGGGTTCGTCCTCATCAGCGACGCGGAGATCCAAAGGGTGCATCGAATACGCTTCCCCCACGGCAGGAAAATATAACCAGCCGTGGCCGCGAAGCGCACCCTAGGTCTGTAAGATATCCACAAAACTGAAAAAGGATGTAAGAGATTTTGTCGAAAAATATTTTTTGGACACCCCTGAGGGGCCGAAAAGCCTTGATAAATCAACATTTCTAGAGGGAGGCCAATGTTATGAACCAATTTGCTGCCAAAATCCACGCCCCGGACTATCCGCCGCGCGATCGCCATCCGGCAATTTTTCGGCTGTTTGACAATTTGAAGCCGGGGGAAGTGATGGAGCTGACGAATGACCATGACCCGCGTCCGCTGCAATACCAATTCATGATGGAGCGTCCGGATCAGTTTACATGGGAGTACTTAGAGGAAGGGCCGGACGTATGGCGGGTGGCCATCGGCAAAAAATAAATCATCCGCTCCATAGGGATTTCCGTCGACAGGCGGAAATCTTTTTTTTCGCCGGTTCGTATGGTACGGTAGGGACAGATGATGTTCGGAAAGAGGGGATAGAGATGAAACGAGCCATTGCCGGAGCGGTGCTCGCCGGCGGCCAGTCGCGTCGGTTCGGGCGGCCGAAGGCGTTTGCGCTGCACGAAGGCGCCCCGTTTTTCACTTGGTCGGTCGCGGCGCTCGATCCGATCGCGGATGAATTGTATATCGTCAGCCACCCGTCGCTTGTCGATGAATTCCGCCGCCAAACGGATATCCCGGTGCTGCTCGATGTCGAGCGCTGCCGCGGCTGTGGGCCGCTGGCCGGCCTTTACACCGTTATGGAACAGAGCCGAGCGGATTGGGTGTTCGTCTTGCCGTGCGACATGCCGTACATGCGGCGGGAAGTGACAGAGCGGCTTGCTTCCTATATCGATCCGATGTTTGACGCCATCGTCCCGCTCCATGACGTCCGTCCCGAACCATTGGTCGCCTTATACCACCGTCGGCTTCGCTCCGTGATCGCCGAGCTGCTTGATGCCGGCGAACGGCGGATGATCTCGCTTATTGACCGCGCCCGCGTCCGCTATGTTGACGCCCAACAGCTTGCCGCGGATGAAACCGTATGGCGCAATGTCAATACGGAGGGAGAGTACCGGTGAAGGGGGAATTGTGGCCGAAGCAGACATAGCATATACTTTTTTTCAATCAGAAGAGCCATCCTTGCTTTACTTTTTGGGCGTATGGCGGGTCAATATATTATACCGCCTGTTCAGATGGCTGTCATCTTCGCCCATGGTACGATCGCCCTCTGTTGTGGCTTTGCTGTGGATGTGATCGATATCACATAACGCGCCTGAATGTTGCGGTACAATGGAGGCCAAGGAGGGGGCCGCAATGCGCGATTTTAATGAAAATCCGTTTATTGTGATTTGGGAATTGACGAGAGCTTGTCAACTCAAGTGCCTTCATTGCCGCGCCGAAGCGCAATACCATCGCGATCCGCGCGAGTTGACGTTTGAGGAAGGGAAAAAACTGATCGATGAGATTTACGCGATGGATCAGCCGATGCTCGTCTTTACGGGCGGCGATCCGCTCATGCGTCCGGATGTGTACGATTTAGCGAAATATGCGATCGATAAAGGGCTGCGCGTGTCAATGACGCCAAGCGCGACGCCGAACGTGACGAAAGAGGCGATCCGCAAAGCAAAAGAGGTCGGCCTGTCGCGCTGGGCATTTAGCCTTGACGGGCCGAACGCCGAGATTCACGACCATTTCCGCGGCGTGAGCGGCTCGTTTGATTTGACGATCCGTGCGATTCAATACTTGCATGAGCTCGACATTCCCGTGCAAATCAACACCGTCATTTCGCGATACAACGTTCATGTGCTTGATGAAATGGCGGAATTGGTTGAGAAGATGAAATGCGTCCTTTGGAGCGTCTTTTTCCTTGTGCCGACAGGCAGGGGGAAGGAGGAGGACATGATTTCCCCCATCGAGCATGAGCGGGTGTTCCGCTGGTTGTATGAAACGAGCAAGCGCGTTCCGTTTGACATTAAAACGACAGCCGGCCAGCATTACCGCCGCGTTGTGCTGCAGGCGAAAATGCGCGAAGGAAAAGCGACAAAAGGCGGCATCCGTTACGAAGATGTGTTGAACCAAGGGTTGACCGGACAAGTCGACGGGCTCGGCCGCGCGCCGAAAGGAGTAAACGACGGCAACGGTTTCGTCTTTATTTCCCATATTGGCGACGTCTATCCGAGCGGGCTGCTGCCGGTCAAAGCCGGGAACGTCCGGGAAACGCCGCTGGCGGACATTTACCGACACTCGCCGATTTTCCAAGACTTGCGCAATCCGGACAAATATAAAGGAAAATGCGGCGTCTGCGAGTTCCGATATGTGTGCGGCGGCTCTCGTTCACGCGCTTACGCTGTAACGGGCGACTATTTGGAAAGCGAGCCGTATTGTGTTTACATTCCAAAGGCGCTGCGGACAAAAGAGCGAAGCCAACGGTAAGAAGGCGGTGAAAAACAGCCGCTTAAAATGACGGCGCTACGGCGTTCGTGAGATGGTTGCCCGGGCGCATGCGGCGGATGTTGGATGTGTGTTCAAAACATACGGGGGAGGAGCAGGCGCCCTTCCCCGTTTTTGTTGAAAGATCATTCGTGGTTCAACTCGACTATAAAGGTCTCGGGCCCGGTCGGCGCCGCGCTTCCTCCTTTTGGTGTTTGTCGCTGCGCTGTTGTTGAATGCTGTTTTGTTTCTTTCGCTCGGCCTGCTCGTGATGGCGTTGGGCATTTTGGTCTTGGTGATTCCGCCTACTTTCGAAGAGTTTGCCCGCATGGTCTGCTTTTTGTTGTTATGTCTTGTGTATATCGCCTTTTGGCTGAATCTCGGCATTTTGTTTTCCGTCGTCTTCCGCCAGGCGGCGACATCCGCGTTGTCGTCGATGGCCGTTTGGCTGTTTTTCAATCTTTTCTACTCGATGATCGTGGAAGTGTTTGCGAAATCGTTTTTGCAGTTTGATGCCATTACGTCCGTCGAGCAGGCGGTCGGCCGTCAAGAGTTGGTGCTTGGTCTCATGAGATTGTCGCCGAGCTACTTGTTCAATGAATCAACAACTGCCTTTTTCGCCGGACGTCCGAACGCTAGGGATCGTCACGGTGGAGCAAACGGCCGGCGCTGTTGCGACCCCCTTGCCATTCTCGCAAAGTTTGCTGCTCATTTGGCCGCAGGTGACCGCGCTCATTGCCGCCACTCTCATCTGCTTTGCGATCGCGTATTGGTTGTTTATGAGGCAGGAGATACGGGCGGAGTGGGTGAGAAAACAAGTTGTTTCCGTAGACGGGGCGGAAGAGATGTGTGCGCCCAACAGCGTTTCTTATCGTTCGGATGTGAAAAACGTTCTGCCAAATCGTGTCCGTTCCTTTTGGGGACGGGCTTTTTCTTTTTTTGGATGTGACAAAACCGTGACAACGCTTGTGGCAAAATGGTGACAACAGGCAAGAATGTGATAAGCCTCACAAATCTGTTTCCTTTTCCTGTGTATGATGGAAGTACAAACAGCGTCACAAATTTTGAAAGTTTGGGAGGGGCTTTTCATGAATAAACAAAAGGCGCTGCTGCCGATTACGACGTTCGCCATGTTGTTTTCATTCGTCGTGTGGGCCGTGTTTTCGCCGCTTGCGAGTACGTTTCAGCAAATGTACGGGCTGACATCGACGTAAAAAAGCATTTTGGTCGCCATTCCGGTGCTGCTTGGCTCGATCATGCGTGTGCCGCTTGGCATTTGGACGGACCAGATCGGCGGGCGCAGGCTGTTTTCGCTGCTGCTCTTGTTTCTTGTCATTCCGCTTGTTGGCGCAGGGTTTGCAGATTCGTATGCGATGCTTCTGTTTTGGGCGTTTTTCATCGGCATGGCCGGAACGTCGTTCGCCATTTCGATGACGTTCGTTTCCCGCTTGACTCCGCCGGAAAAGCAAGGGACGGCGCTTGGGATTAACGCGATGGGCAACATCGGCACGGCGGTTGCTTCGTTTTCCGTTCCATCGATTGCCGCAGCGTTTGGTGTGCCTTGGGCTTTTTGGGGGATGATCATTCCGGTTGTCGTCATGCTCGTTCTCGTTTGGTTTTTCACACCGGATATGCCGAAACCGAAACAACAAAAAACGGTGCGTGAATCGCTGTCGGTATTGAAATATAAACATACGTGGACGTTGTCGCTCTTTTACTTTGTTACGTTCGGGGCGTTTGTTGCTTTCGGCATTTACTTGCCGGCGCTGCTCGTTGACTTGTATGGGTTGACGCCAGTGGATGCTGGGATGCGCGCGGCTGGGTTTACTGTACTCGCTACGCTCGCGCGGCCAGTCGGCGGCTATCTTGGCGATAAAATCGGAGCTGAACGGGTGTTGACGTTCGTCTACGCTGGAATGACAATCGGCGCGTTGGTGATCGCGTTTGGAATGGAAAATATTTGGGTGATGACAGCGGCTTGTTTGTTTGTGGCCGTGATGTCTGGGCTGGGCAACGGTGCGGTGTTCAAACTCGTGCCGCAGCTGTTCCCAGCCGAAACGGGCGCCGTCACCGGCCTTGTCGGTGCCTGGGGCGGACTTGGCGGCTTTTTTCCGCCGATTGTCATGGGGATCCTGAAAGATGCAACAGGTTCGTACGTGCTCGGTTTTCTGCTCCTTAGCTTGTTTGCCCTTATTTGCTTCTTGCTGAACCGGCTCGTATTTGGCAAAAAAGCCGGCGAACCGACGAAGCGATACGCATCGTAAAATCCGATTCCAGATCCAAAGAGGCCAAAAGCATATGCTTTTGGCCTCTTTTTGGTTTGCGGAGGTACAAGTTCAACGAAAGGATGGAAAATGGCGATCCGCAAAGAGGAAGGTCGTTCTCCGTTAGTGAATAGGGCTACATTCGTTACGGTTGCTACATTGCGAATATTTATTGCTCATTATTTCACGAACTTTTCAAACATGGCCGCTCCTTGGTGATACAAATCACTAGGGGAAAAGGCAGAAATGGCGTACGCTGAAGGTGTAAATCAAATCAACTGAAGGGGGGGAAAACAGTGAAACGAAATGTGTCTACGTTGTTGTCAGTTGCGTTGGTTGCATCGCGTTTGGCCGCATGCAGCAACGGGGGAGGAGGAGAGGCAAAGGCGGAAAATAAAAACGGAACAGCGGCAACTACGCAACAGTCTGCTGCGAACATGTTAGCGGCGCATAAAGGATTGAACCAAGCACCGGTGCCGTTGAAAATGGAGCGGATCGGTCTGCATGACGTCCGCGTTGAAATGACGGCGCAAATCACTGACATTGAAATTGACAAAGGGAAAACGTATTATACGGCGGTGAAAAGAAAAAGAAGTGATTCGCATCACAATCGAAAAAAAGAGAGCGTCCGGCAGGCCGCGAACAACGGTCGGTCGGGCGTTCTTCTAATCAGCGCGCCAAAATGGCTTGGTCGTTGCTGTGTATCGAAGGGGAACGATCAGACAGACCCCTAACTACGGTGCACCGCTCACTCAATGCAACAAATATCCGCCGGACAGTCTTCGCATTGAATTTCCGTTTTCAAATAGTTTAAATCATGAACCGTAATTTTCCCCCGCTTCATCGAGATAATCCCTTCCTGTTTTAACGCATTGAGCATCCGGTTGACGCTTTCGCGCGTCGTGCCGCAAAAGTTGGCCAAGTCTTGGTTTTTTAACGTTACGTCAATGAAGATACTTCCATCTTCAAGCGGGACGCCATAACTGTTGCATAAACGAATGAGTGTTGAATAGAGCGCCCCTTTTTTGCCGTGCATGATGAGATCGCGAAACTTCATCTGCGTCCGCCGGACATGCTTGCTGATCCAGCGCATATATTCAAGGGTAAGGGGCGGATTGATCAGCAGCTGCTGTTCCAGTTCCTCTTTGTTTATGACTGCCGCTTCGCCTGGCTCTATTACCTTGGCCGTCAACAAGTAGCGTGCATCGTTCGTAAACAGCGTCAGCTCGCCGACGATTTCCCCGCTTCCGCAAATGCGGAAGCACATTTCTTTTCCGTCCGGGCAAATTTTGCTCACTTGCACTTTGCCGGAAAGAATCAAGTACAGCTCATTGGCCGGCATCCCTTCTTGGAACAAAAAGGAGTGCTTGCGAAGTGGAATCACTTTTTTCGACGATTGCAACAAAGAACGTAAATGGGGAAAATATCCATTCACTGTAGCTTCCATCGATAGCCCCTCCATTCATTCAGCTATTTCTATTGTAAAAATCATCACAGCGGGAGAGAGTGAAAAAAATCACCGGTTACTGTTTTTTGTGCGAGGCGTCACAATTTTTTTCTAAATTGGTTTTTCCTTTTTCTATGTTACAATGTGAGTAGCATCACAGCATTCTACTGTTTGTTTTCGTATGGTAAAAGGGAGACGGAACAGAGAGAGGCTCGTCGATGGAAGAGTTTTGGTCACCGGTATGGTTATCGATAAACGTATCGCTTCTTGCCGGCGTGATCGTCGCAATCCTTGGAACAGCGGCGGCGAGGTGGATGGCGCGCCGCCGGTTTCGTGGGAAGACGATCGTGGAGACGGTGTTTATGTTGCCGCTCGTGCTGCCGCCGTCGGTTGTCGGTTTTTTGCTTGTTGTGCTGTTTGGGCGGCATAGCCCGATCGGACAGTTGATGGAAACGTGGTTTCACACAACGGTGCTGTTTACACCCGGCGCGGCGGTGATGGCGGCGGTTGTTGTGTCGTTTCCGCTCATGTACCAGGCGGCCAAAGCGGGTCTGGAAGCCGTTGATCCAACCGTTGAAGGAGCGGCGCGCATCGATGGGGCGAATGAGCGCCAAGTGTTTTGGCATATTTCGCTGCCGCTGGCCAGAAACGCCTTGTTGTCCGGGGCGGTGCTGTCGTTTGCCCGCAGCCTGGGGGAGTTTGGCGCGACGCTCATGTTTGCCGGGAATATTCCGGGAAAAACGCAAACGATCCCCACCGCTGTCTATATGGCGATGGAGTCGGGGCGGATGGAGTTGGCGTGGGCATGGGTGGCGGTCACGATTGGATTGTCATTTAGTTTATTGTCCTGTGCGGCGAAACTAGGCCGTTGGCAGCGATAAGGAGCAGGCCATTGGAACATCACGCGGTCCATGAAAGGGGTAGCGTCAAAAGTTCTATGAAAACTCCACACAGATCATACCATTGAGCATCGTGGGGCATGCGGAGGGCCGGATTCGCCCTTGACCAACACCCGCCAAAGGTGGGAAAGAGTCGTCAAGGGCGACGGGGACAAAAAAGAAGGCAATAAGAAAGCCGCCCTTGCCATGACCGAATTTTACCTTTGGCGGTGTTCGGTTGGTCAAGGGTTCGCTTCGCCGAATCCGGCAGGAGTTCTGTTCAACGGGCTCCGGCGGACAAAAAAGTCAGGCCGCCTCTTGTTGGAGAAACGCTTGTGCCATGGCGATGAGCTTCGTCCACCGGGCCGGCATATGCGGAAGATCCGCCAGTTCCGGGATGACGACCGGGACCCGGCCTTCGAGTGCGCTATGCGGGCGCAGGAAGTTGAAATACGCCACAAACAGCGTCACAAAGGACACCGAGCCTTCTTCCGCACCAAACCCATGGGTCGGGCGGTAGTTGCCTTTAAAGGTCCGGTTGAATCGCTCGATGATCTGTTTGAGAGGGCGAAACTCTTCCGAGACCGGATCTTCGTTGGTTAGGCCGATCACCTGGCGGACGTCAAACGAAATCCCGTGCTGGGCGAAGAAGTGTTGCGCCAGCCGGTAAATCGGGTTGCCATCCACGACAAACGACAAGTCGTCTGGGAGGGACGGCAGCTTTCGCAGGACATCATCGATGGCCTGGATGGCCGAGAGCGTGTCCCGCTTGGGCGAGACGCGATACGACAGCACGATCTTTTTGACGGCATCAAACATAAAGAACAGGTAATGCCAGCGCCCTTTGACGCGAATATACGTCTCGTCCCCGCAAAACGAACCGGACAGCTCATACGGGAACCGGTCGACAAAGGGCTTGATCCAAAGCGCGACGCTGTTGGCGTAGTTGAGCACCGTCTGATGGGAGATCGAGACGCCATGGATGTCCTTCATGGCGGCGGCGGTCTCCCTCGAGGACATCCCAAAGTTGACGTAGTACGTCAACACGAGCCCCAACACGTGCGGCGACGCAGCCAGCCGGGACAAATCGACCTTCGGTTGGATGGGCGACGAGGAAGCCAACGGGAGAAAGTCAAACAAGAACTCTCGAAACAAATACCGCACCTTGAAGGCTTGAGGATCCTGTTGAAACTGTTGGCGCTCCTTCTTGGTCATCCGGCGAAGGTTGGCCTGGTAAAACGGGCAATCGTTGTTCTTGCACTTATAGATGTGGTATTCTTTGCGTTCCTTGATTTTTTCCAGCGTCTTTTTGCAGTGCGGGCAGCGAAAGACCGCTTGCTTGGTGAACCGATTTCGGTGGTTGAACCGGCACTGGCACACTTTGCATTGGTATTGCCCTTTTCCGCCGTTATTGGCGTACAGGTAAGAAGAGGGAGCCTGGCAGCGAGGGCAGGTCAACGAATCCGGAACACGGTGTTTCGCATTCGCGCGGCGCTGGATGGGCCGTAAAGGACGTCCGTGCTGGGCTTCATAGTCTGCCAACAGCTTCCGGTAATCAAGGGTTTCCGGCACATCGATGATCGGAAGGTCATCGACCTGAAGTTTCCGGTACGGCTTTTGGATGGGTTCGTCCAAGTCCTCGAGATTCAAGGATTTTCCCACGATCACACCCATCAAATACACAATGATTTGATATTGGGTCTTGATTATTTCGAGCAAATAGGCTAATAATTGAGGTAACAAAGCTTGTCACTCCTTTGTTTTGGCTGTTGGGTGTCGTTACCTCAATGATGGCCGAAAACAACGGGGGTGGCAAGCTTTTTTTCGTTCAACCGTTGAAACTCAAGGGAAAACCGTGAGTGTGGAGGATACACTTTTGACAATACCGTAAATCAATGTGGGGGAAGAGAAATGAAACTCGTATGGCTGTTATATCAACAACGACAACGAAGCAGTTTGGCGCCGTTGCAGAGAAAATCGCCTTTTTCCCCGAAGATGACCATGTTCTTGGTGGAAGCGGCGAAATGGCTTGTTTCATCGGCTGTGGTTGTAGCCTTTTGCGCTCGATCCTCGACGCTGTTTCGCCCTTCTATGGTTATGGGAGCTCTTTTTTTCATGTCTGTCAGTCCTTTCATAGGAGTTTTGCTTGAGTCCAAAGAGGCATTGCAACGTCAATACCATTATCATTATGTGCGTCTGTCTGGAGTGCGGGATGACGAGGTGTGGCAGCGATTGCTCAAAATCCACTATGCTGTGTCTCTTCTGCGGCTATTGCCGATTTGGTTGCCTCCTTCCATTGGGTTGATGATGATGTTCGGGATCACAGGCGCATCATTCGTATGGTTTGGACATACGATGTTGTTGCTTCTTTATGTGACATCGCATATAGTGCGTGGCTCAACTTTTAGAGCGATAGGCGCATTTTCTGCCTTTTTCTTTCGAATGGCATCATTCGCGATTGGTTATGTCGTGCTTGCGGCGATTGTGCCGTTGCTGCAATTGTCCCGCCAAGCGGTTCGAATGTATGGGTTGTCGCTCTCTTACCTTGTGTATATGGATGGTTATGTTGCTCATTGGCAACAGCTGTTTTATGAACGCATGACAAGTTGGAGGGAAGGGTGGTTATTTTCAAGTGCAACTTTATCATTCATCGGTGCTGGATTCGCTCTGTTGGCTTTGATTTGCTTTTCTTTCACTCGTGCGTCTCATTCTGACAAGACAGCGTACATGCTATATTCATGGCATCAACGTGTCATAGAGTCGTTAAAAATTCGCAGCACGAATAATGCAATTTTATATAAAGATCTTTGTCTGTTAACACGCCAAGCCCGTGAGTTGACGAAACCGCCTTGGTCGCTATTTTTGCCAGGGGAATGGTTTTTGGTCGCAGGAGCGAATTTGGCGCTGTTGCCGATTGTTCATAACGGGTCGATCATTTTGTTTTTGTTTATGTTTGAAATGTATATCGTCATGACAGGGACGTTGCGGGCCATTACCGACGTCTTTCGCGACATTTTTCAGTTTGAAAGCGAGATGGAGCGTCTCACTGTGTTTCGTCTTCTTTCTCCACCTCCTCTTGTACCGTTAATCGAAGCGAAATGGACGCTGCTTGAGCGATTAGGCGTCTACCCATGCATGACGGCAGTAGGATTGCTACTTCTCGAATACATAGGATTATTGGGGATGCGTGGAGGGCTTTGGGCAGCAATGGGAGCTGTGGTGATGATGCCCGTCTATTCGCTTGTTGTCAAGCGGATTTTGCGCACCGATTATGAAGTATTCTGCCTTGTTTTAGCCAGCGGTGAGCAGGCGGCATTGACATCTCCGCGTGATTATGCGGGGTATATGGTGATTGCGGCCGGAAATCATTCGTTTCATCGCTTGTTGATTTACATAACCGTTTTTTCATCACTTCTTTCTGCCTTTTTTATGCTTTTGAAAGGTTGGAGTTGGGCATGTTACAGCGTTTTGTTTGTCTTGATGCTGTACCTTGTATTATGGAATAGTTCTCAATATGCTCGGCGCACTTGAGGAGGCATTTGCGGTGATCAGACGAGCGATTCACACTCATTTGCCGTATATGTTATTGTCGTTAGGTGTGTACATTGTATGTTTTGCTTTTGGAGCAGTGATTTTTTCACAAAAGCTTACGATTCATCCGACTTCCATGGCGTTTTGGACCACTTTAGGCCACAACTTGATGGTTGGAGCCATTTTGATGGTTGGCGGATGGCTGACGCTAGGAATGGCCAATACCCTTTATCTCGGTTACAACGCAGCAATGCTAGGCGTGATCGTGAGAGGAGTCGCCACAGGATATGGCATGCAGCCGTTGATGACCGGTGTCTTTCCTCACGCGATTCCTGAAATCATCGGCCATATCTTGTTTTGTACATTAGGGTACGAGACATGGCGGTTTCTTCAAATCGTCAAAAAAAGAGCAAGAGGAGAAGAAGAAACGCTCTATATACGGGATATCCTCTTTTTACTAGTGCTGGCGGTCGCGCTGCTCATCATCTCAGCATGGTTGGAATCAACGGTGTCTCATGTATAAAAATAGACGGGTCTAAAAAGCAGGAGGCTCTTCACCACAACATGTACTTGACAAGCAATACAGCTTCCTGCACAAAGATTTGAAAAAATCACGGATTTGTTGATTTTCCCTTACAAGCGTAAATAGAGTTCAGAAAAAATCAAGTACAACTTTTGGTGAAGAGCCAAGCAGGAAAAGGGGAAGAAATAGATGGAACCGTTATTTTCATTGCAAAACTTGACGTATCGCTATGATGGGGGAGCCACGATTTTTCAGCAGTTCTCATTTTCCATTTTTTCAGGGGAGACCGTGCTTCTCACCGGCCCCAATGGAGTGGGGAAAACGACTCTTTTGCATATTATTTCGGGATTGCTCGATAAAGGAGAGCTGCATTATCAAGCCTTTTATAAAGGCAATCCGATTCAGCTTCCCGACATGCGCGCTCATTTGTCTTATGTGACATCCGAGACTGTCATGTTTTCAAAATTGACGGGTTATGAAAATATCGAATGTTTCCGGCTTTTATGGAAGCTGGATCAACAGTACGTCCGCAAAGCGAACGAATTATGCAGTCTGCTTGGAATGGAGGAGATGCTCCCGCTCCCGGTGGATCAGTATTCATTAGGAACAAAACAAAAACTGCATATTGCGATTGCTTTAGCCCGCCCGGTCAAATTGTATTTGATGGATGAACCGTTCAATTCCCTTGATAGGCTAAGTCGCGATCGGTTGGCGGAGTGGATTCAAGGCGACCGTCAACATGCTTATCTCATTGCTTCTCACGTTCATCAAGAGTGCTTCCCTGGCTCCCGCATAATCTCGCTTACACGTCCAAACAATGAAGACAAAATAGAAAAATGACGGCGGGATCTTCAGGAAAAATTCAGTTTTCATACGTGTGATCAAGGATTTTTCCGTTGCACTTTCCACTCTCCTATGTTCTAATTAGGAATAGTGAACATCAAGAAGACGGAGGGCTGGAAGTGAACGGGGAAGAGATCATCCGCTTCGAGCGAGTGACGAAGGAATACGACGGAACGGTCGTATTGGATGACGTCAGTTTTGCGATGGAGCGCGGGAAGTTTTATACGCTGCTTGGCCCGTCAGGGTGCGGGAAGACGACGATTTTGCGGCTGATTGCCGGGTTTATCGAACCGACGGAAGGAACGATTTATTTCCACGGGAAGCCGATTCAAAACGTCCCGCCGAACAAGCGGCAAGTCAACACTGTTTTTCAAGACTATGCATTGTTCCCTCATCTCGATGTGTTTGAAAACGTTGCGTTTGGTTTGCGCGTGAAAAAGATGAAAGAAACCGACATTCGCGAGAAAGTGAGGGAATCGCTTCGGTTTGTCAACTTAGACGGCTATGAGCGCCGCCGCATTCAAGAAATGTCCGGCGGTCAGCGCCAGCGCGTCGCGATTGCGCGGGCGATTGTGAATGAGCCAGAAGTTTTGCTCTTGGATGAGCCGCTATCGGCCTTGGATTTGAAGCTGCGCACGGAAATGCAGTACGAACTTCGTGAATTGCAGCGCCGCTTAGGGATTACGTTCATTTTTGTCACGCATGATCAAGAAGAAGCGTTGGCGATGTCCGATTACATTTTTGTTCTAAATAAAGGAAAAATTCAGCAGTTTGGGACGCCGAAAGACATTTACGACGAGCCTGTCAATCGATTCGTCGCCGATTTCATTGGCGAATCGAACATTTTGTCAGGGCGCATGATCGATGATTTCCTCGTCGAATTTGCCGGCAAACAGTTTGCGTGTGTTGACCGCGGCTTCGCGCCAAACGAACCGGTCGATGTCGTCATCCGCCCGGAAGATTTGGAGCTCGCGGCGCCGGAAGACGGGCAGATCGTCATCCGCGTCGATTCGCTCTTATTCCGCGGTGTCCATTATGAAATTTGCGGCTATGACGAAAACGGCAACGAATGGCTTGTCCATTCGACGAAAAAGGCCGAAGTCGGGGAAACGGTCGGCCTTCGTTTTGAACCGGAAGCGATTCACGTCATGCGACTCGAAAAGGAGGATGAGGACGCATGACGGAACGGGCGTGGCGGAACTGGTATTTAATCCCTTATGGCATTTGGCTTGTGCTGTTTGTCGTGGCCCCGATTGTCTTTTTGGTGTATGAATCGTTTTTGGATCTTGACGGCCATTGGACGTTGTCCAACTACAAATCCGTGTGGACGCCCATTTATTTGAAAATGATGGCGTATTCGTTTTGGTATGCGTTTTTAATCACGCTTGTGTCGCTGCTCATCGGCTATCCGACCGCCTATTGGCTGACGAAGACGCGGCACAAGCAGCTATGGCTGTTGTTGCTTATTTTGCCGATGTGGGTGAATTTGCTGCTGAAGGTGTATGCGTTTTTAGGGCTGTTCGGCACGTACGGGCTGGCCAACGCTTTGTTGAAAGCGCTGGGCGTTGGGCCGCGGCAGCTGTTGTTCACCGATTTCAGTTTTGTCTTTGTGTCGGTGTACATTTTTATTCCGTTTATGGTGCTGCCGATTTTCAACGCGCTGGAGGAGCTGCCGCCATCGCTTGTCGATGCCGCCCGCGATTTGGGCGCTTCGGCTTGGACGACGTTCCGCCGTGTCGTCTTCCCGCTCACGCTTGGCGGGGTGAAGGCCGGCTGCCAGGCGGTGTTTATCCCGGCGTTGTCGCTGTTTATGATTACGCGCCTCATTGCGGGCAACCGCGTCATTACGCTCGGCACGGCCATTGAGCAGCATTTTCTTGTCACCCAAAACTGGGGGATGGGGGCGACGATCGCGGTTGTGTTAATGATCGCGATGGCGGTCATCGTCGTCCTGACAGGAAGCGGAAGAAAAGAGGGAAGCCGATGAAACGGACGCATTGGTGGGGACGTGTGTACCTGTTAGCCGTGTTTGCCGTGATGTATACGCCGATTGTGTATTTGATGTATTATTCGTTCAACAGCGGCGGGACGATGCACGATTTTCAATCGTTCACGTTTAAATGGTACCGCGACGTGCTGTCCGACGACCGCTTGCTCATCATCGTTTTGAATACAATCGTCATTGCGCTGCTGTCGGCGGCGGTCGCGACCATACTCGGGGTCATCGGGGCGCTCGCCATTTACTATGTCAAGCGGCAGCGGACGAAAAACGCCCTTCTTGCTCTCAACAACGTGTTGATCGTCAGTCCGGATGTCATCATCGGCGCTTCGTTTTTGTTGCTGTTTACGGTGGCCGGCATCAAGCTTGGGTTTACATCCGTGCTGTTGTCTCACATTGCTTTTAGCGTGCCGATTGTCGTGTTGATGGTGCTGCCGAAACTCGAGGAAATGAGCCCGACGCTGATTGATGCGGCTAGAGATTTAGGAGCCAGTCATTGGCAAGTGCTGTCCGGTGTGGTGCTGCCGTTTTTGGCTCCGAGCATATGGGCGGGCTTTTTCATGGCGCTCACGTATTCGCTCGATGACTTTGCCGTGACCTTTTTTGTCACGGGAAATGGGTTCTCGACGCTGTCCGTGGAAATTTATTCGCGGGCGCGCCAAGGCATTTCCTTGTCAATCAACGCATTGTCGACGCTGCTATTTTTATTTACGATGCTGCTCGTCATCGGCTATTACGTGCTCAGCCAAAAAGGCGGCCGAATGTACGGGATAGGGGGCGAAAGTAGGTGAAACGGCTTGTCCAAGGGTTTGCGGCCGTGTTCATCGCGGCGTTCGTCCTCATGTTCATCACCCACCGGTTGAACGAAGCGGAAGGGTACGGCGGAGGCAAAACGGTGACGGTCTACAACTGGGGCGATTACATCGACCCCGCGCTCGTTCGCGAATTTGAAAAAGAGACAGGGTGGAAAGTGATTTACCAAACATTCGATTCCAACGAAGCGATGATGGCGAAAATCGCCCAAGGAGGGGCGACGTTTGATGTCGCCGTTCCGTCCGATTACGCCATCAGCAAAATGATCGAGGAAAACTTGCTGTTGCCGCTCGATCACGACAAGCTGCCGAATTTACAATATATCGAGCCGCGGTTCCTCAACTTGTCGTTTGATCCGCACAACCGGTATTCGGTGCCGTATTTTTGGGGGACGGTCGGCATCGTCTACAACCGCGACATGCTCGGTGGCAAGAGGATTACGAGCTGGAACGACTTATGGGATCCGAGTTTGCGAAACCAAATTTTGCTTGTCGACGGAGCGCGCGAAGTAATGGGCATGGCGTTAAACAGCCTCGGCTATTCCCTCAATGACACGAACAAAGCCCATTTGCAAGAAGCAAAGCGGAAACTCGATCGACTCATGCCGAATGTGAAGGCGATTGTCGGCGATGAGATCAAGCTGCTTCTCGCGAATGAAGAAGCGGCCATCGGCGTCGTCTGGTCGGGGGATGCGGCGGAAATCATCGCCGAAAACGACAAGCTCGACTATGTCGTGCCGAAAGAAGGATCCAACCTATGGTTTGACAACATGGTCATTCCGAAAACAGCGAAAAACATCGAAGGAGCGCACGCGTTTATCAATTTTATGCTCGACCCGAAACACGCGGCGCAAAACGCCGAGTATGTCGGCTATTCGACGCCGAATAAAAAGGCGCTTGCCTATTTGCCAAAAGACATCGCGGGCGATCGCCGCTTCTACCCCGATTTGGATTCAGCAGGGCATCTCGAAGTGTACGAAAACTTAGGAAAACACATGCTCGCCTACTACAACGAGCTGTTTTTGCAGTTTAAGATGCAGCAAAAGTAACCATATAGATGCAACGAAATCGTTTCACATATCCTTGACGGAAAAAGTGGCTTATCCATTTTTGACTGTCGAAGGCAAGCCACAGGCTTGCCTCCGTCACGCTTTAGCGTGACGGAAGACCGAACAACGACTCGCTTCACAGACCCATTCATGGGTCTGGAAGCGGCGTTGTTCGGTCACTCGACAGTCGGATGCAATGACCGGTAAAAACGAAAAGTGTTAAAGCTTTACATTGCATCTATACAATCAGAGCAGGCGCCGCCCTCTGCAATAGGGAGATGGGCGCCTGCTTGGCGTTTGCGTAAAGGGTTGCGCCGCTTCCCTAGCACGCGGGAACGAAGAAGCCCATGGGCGGCTTCACATACAAGAAGGGATCGGACGCAGGGAAGAAGAATAGAAAGACATGATATGATGAAAAAGAGGAGGTGGGAACGTTGCCCAATCATTTGCCTATGGAAGAAAATGTGATGGATATGCTCATCGGCGGCTTTTCGGTTGTGATGTTGATCGCGGTTGTGACAATCGTTTTTCTTTGGCGAAGGAATCGAGAAGGGCGAGTGTTTCTGTGGATATTGGCCCATTTCTTGTTGCTGTCTCTGGCTGTTTCATTTGCGCTGAAGGCGATTTCCTTTGATCTTACCCATGCGCAGGCATCCGAAGAAATCTCCCTCCTTCTTGGCAAGGCGGGGATGGCGTGGGGAGCGGGGATGGTTTGTTTGTTGGTCGGTATTGTGAAACTTTCAAGGCGCTGACCGTGATCCCGATAAGCGATAGGATTGGGAAGGAACAACAAGCAACAAAAAGAAGCCATCCACCTTGATCGGCTGACGGTTCCGAGGGGTGGATGGCGTTTGCAAGATGATTCGAATAAGGAGTTGCCTATGTTGTTTTTCGATTTCTTGGTATGGTCAGTGTTTTCCAGTTGTTTGCGTTCAGCTGTTTCGCGATATAGACGATTTGCCCGATATGATACGAATAATGGTACATTTGCCGCTCAATGGCTTCGATGACGGAATGGGGTTCGCCGCGGATCGTGACGTCCGCAACAAATCCGTTTTCGCCGAAAGGGTGCGAAATGTGAGGGATAACGTCCGCTCTTTTATACGTAGCTTCCGATTTTTCCGTTTTTTCTCGCCCAATGCCATTGTTGCTTCAAGACTAATGAGCCCATGGCCAGCCATAATAGCGAGATGCCGAGAGCAGGAAAGAATACGGGCCATCCTTCATTCACTCCTTGCACGGCCCAAGAAAGGGGAGAAAAGTAGTTGAGAATATGAAAGGCTGTCGGCAATAAATTTGAAGATAGAAAAAAACCTGAGAAGATTAATAAATAATAAAGCAGCACCTCGGTAACGGCTCCGACTTGTTTTAAGCGAAGGGACAGTCCTAAAATGAACACACCGATTCCCGTCATCCCGATTAGGCTTACGCCGCCAAATACGACGATCTCCGTTATCATGGATAATATTCCCGAGAGAATTTCGGAAAATCCAATCATCAAAGCCGCACAGATGAAAAAGAGCACTACCCACACGGATGATAATGCGATTTCCGCGATCACTACGCCCATTAAAACTTGCCATGGGGGAGTCTTGGTGGAAAGTACCTGCTCTGCCGTGCCGAGATACGCTTCCTCGATCACCGTGTTGCCGAGCTTTGAGATCAAATGAGCGCTTAAGTACCAAAGGCTGAAACCGAACAGTTTGAGCGTCGCTTCCTTTCCGGTTTGTATCGGGCTTGCGTACAGCGTACCGAGAAAAAAGACAAATTTAATGATAAGGCCAACGGTAAAATCGAACCAATACCGACGATACTCTGCTCTTTTTTTCAAAAAGGAAGCCAATACTACATTCAAGATTTGCAGGGGCAACCGACTCACCTCCTTAGACGGATAGGTTGGAACGAATAGCGGCCAAAAAATGAGTTTCAAGGTCGGCTGGAGTTGAAAAATGTTCTTTCGTGCCGCTCCAAACGATTTTTCCGCCTTGAATAAAGACAAACTTATTTCCAACGGCGTGGGCAAAAGGAATGTCGTGGGTGGTGATGAGAACGGCTTTCCACCATTGGTTTTCTTCCGTTAACATGGTTCGGATATGATGTTGCGACTCAACATCAAGGCCAAGAGTTGGCTCATCAAGGAACAAAAACGGCGCTCCTTTCATTAAGGCGATCGCAAATGCCAGTTTTTGTTTCATCCCACGTGAAAGGGTTTGGGTAAGACGCTCAGCGTATGGGGTTAGATTCAACACGGCCATCATTCGTTCGGCTCTTCGTTTTGCTTCAGCACGACTCCATTTGTTCAGCAAGCCGAAGTATAAGAGATTTTCCAAAACAGTTAAATAAGAATAGGAGTTGTCAGCTTCTTCAAATACGACCGCAATCGACTCGCGCGCTTCATCTGGATGGCGGACAACATCTACTCCATTGACATAGATGCTGCCGCTGTCTGGTGCAGTAAGCCCGATGATGCATCTTATTAAAGTAGTTTTTCCGGCTCCATTCGGCCCTAAAAGAATAAGTCGATCCCCTTCAACCAGTTCAAGGGAAACATTATGTAATACTTGGCGGTTTGGCGGATAGATTTTGTTTACGTCTTGCACGGCAATCATTTTTTTCTACCCTTTCCATTTAATAAGCTAGGGTGGTCTTGAAAAATCTTGAGGACCACCCGAAAGGATTATTACCAACTCGCTGGGACTTGAGACGGAGCATGTTTTAGTATGTCGTCACTTGTTGGAATAGGAGGGACCACAGTAAGAGAACCATGTCCTTCCAGTCGATAGAAAAGCTCTGTAGAAATACTGGTGGAAAGTTCAATAGCTATATCAATTTTGCACCACATATTAAATACTCGGAAGAAATATTGGCGTAAAGGTATTTGATTAAATTCAACACATTTAACAAAAAGTTCTGGGTCAACTTTTGCTACTTCTTTGCAAGTCTCCAAAACTTTGATAAGATCCTGTAAAGGATTTATTGTGTTTTTAAATAAATCTCTTTCCCATTCAAAATATTTCACAAGATTATCTTGTTCAATAATTCCTGAGACTAACTTCCACATTTCTTGTGACGGTGGTAAGAATAGGTTCTTTTCCAGCTTATCTTTTAGGTTCCATTTATTAATTTGTGAAGCTAATGGATTTCCCTTATATTCAAGTTCAACGCATTTTTTGAGGAGGTCATCGTAGGATTCTATAATATTATGGATATCATGAATAGCAGTTTGTAAAAACGATATGGAGTTTTCTAGGTGTGCAACTGAATCACCGGTTGGTTGTACAAAACGAGTAGCATCTGTAGCACCGGTGGCAGCAATAATAGCTTTTTCTAGTTCAGAATTCGCTTGCCACAAATGAGTAATGCCTTGCCCTATAGCCCAAGCGCACTGAGCAGATAAAGCGGTGGTAATAGCCAGTCCTTTCGTTGGTCTATGATTTTTTCCACCCATATTCTCTTTCCCCTTTCTTTTTCAAACTTAAGTGTATTATACAAAAAAAACAAAAAAATGTAAATATTTAAAATTAACGTGACATTAGAAACCGATCAAAAATACACGCCAAGACAGGGATTCCGTGAGCTTGTGTAAAAAGAGGGGCGTTTTCCGTGAAGTCGTCGTCAACACCATGCTTTTTTGAGCAGTTGGACTCCAAGCCTGTCATCAGTGTTTGGCGAGAGGCGTTTCACTAAACAAGAAAAGCGGATGGAGGTTTTCCCCATCCGCTTAGCGGTAGTTCACAAACTGCACGTCAATCGGCAAATCCGCTTCGCGAATGGCGGCGATCACCTTTTGCAAGTCGTCTTTGCTTTTGCCGCTGACGCGAATTTGGTCATCTTGCACTTGGCTTTTCACTTTCAAGCCGGTGTTCTTGATGATCGTGGTGATTTTTTTCGCGTTTTCTTTGTCGATCCCTTGGACGAGCTTGGCGCGCTGGCGCACTGTGCCGCCTGATGCCGGCTCGATTTTGCCGTATTGGATGTTTTTCGTCGCCACCCCGCGCTTAATGAGCTTGCCGATGAGCACATCTTTCAGCTGCTCAAGCTTAAACTCATCGTCGGAGATGAGAACGAGCTCGTCTTTCTCGAGCGAAATATCGCTTTTGCTTCCTTTGAAGTCGTAGCGTGTTTTGATTTCTTTCATGGCGATGTTAATCGCGTTCGCCACTTCCGACAAATCGACTTTGGATACGATATCGAACGAACTTTCTTTTGACATACGTGACCTCCCGGGCGTGTGATGTACTTTCATTATAGAAAAAGGTGGGGGGAAAGACAACAATGATCAAAGGGGCAAGAAGGTTAGTTTCGTCCTTTATCCGGAAGAGGACGGCATGTAGCACCATGCTGAAAGCGGGACTTGATGCAGGGGAACAATGTGAAAAAGGCGGTGTTTCAACCGCCTTTTTGTCATTTTGCTCACAAATGATCCGTCTTCTTCGAATATGCGAACTTCCCGGCTTCGCGGTTTTTTTCGCGCATCATGTTTTTCTCATGGCGCTTCGCTTGGTTGTCGCGCGCTTTTTTGTCATTGTCGCTCGTGTTTGGCATCGGTAGCCCTCCCTTGTTTCGATCGTCCATCATTAGTATGCGGCAAATGGAAATGAACTATATGGAAATAGGGGAAGGTAGTTTGTGGAAAGATAAATGGAGAATTTTTCGGTTCATCACCAAAAGTTGTACTTGCACCTGTCATGAAAGTATGTTAGCTGTTTCTAGCCGAACCCGCAATGCAAAACGCTGGATATTTCTGTATCCGTATCCCCGACGTTTCATCAGCTTGATCTTGTTATTTGTTCCCTCCATTTTCCCATTTGAATAAGGGGATAAAATGCACGATATGATTTCGTCTGTTCGTTTGACGAGTGATTTTGCGATGGCGCGAACAGCAGAACAAGGACAAAACAAATACCGATGAACCCAGGCGTTCAAACGACGTTTCGCTTGTCGCTCGTTTTGGCTTTTGGATACATAACGAAAATGTTGAAGGGATTGATAGACAGCCTGCAAAGAATCGCTCTCTTTCTGCCACTTTCGCACCGTTTGGCGCTCCTCCTCGGTGAGTTTCTCGGGACACTGGGTCAATCAGCGGCAAACATACCGAACATGCCCGTGTTTCTTGTTCCCTTTTCCGAAGGATTGGCGGCATCGATCCAACGCTTCCGTAAACAATTGAATCACATGAAAATAATCGACCACATGCTTCGCTTCCAGACACCCCCCTTGAATGGCTTTTTTCATCGCTGGAGCCAAATCACTCACGACATACTGAACAGAACCAGACACAGGAGCCAACACACGTCCAATGGCTTCCTCGTTCTTTCCTGCTTCAACGGCATACACTTCTCCCGTTTCGGCATCCATGACTTCCACTCCGTAATCCTGTCCTTTTCGAAACGCAAACTCATCGACACAAACTGCCTTTGGTTGGATGTCATTCGATAGGAAGGGGCATGGGTATAAAACCAGCGTTCAACGGTCGTGTACGGAAGCTTGAGCATACGAGCCACCGCCTGAATGGATGTTCCGATGCAAGATTGCGCCACCCATTGCTGAAACGCATCCGTCGCTGCACTTCGAGGGGAAATTCCGGGATAAGACGTGCTGAATGTCATGCCACATGTACAACAACGTCTACGCTCCACAGGGAGTTCCACCCAAAAGATGCCGATCCGTTGAGCATACCCATGCATCCATTGCTTCTTTTTTCCTGTCATTTTGATCGTGCGTTTCAAGCAAACAGGACATAACGGGCATTGTTCAGGAAGAGAAAGTTCGAAAATCCAACGTTCTTCTTCTTTTCGCACCTTTTGAATCAAAACATCTGGTAAATCGATGAGTTCTTTGATAAACTGAGCGTACATGCGAATTTTCCTCCAATGGTTTGGTTTGGACACCTTTACCATACAGGAAAATTCGCATTTTTTGTACCCTCTATTTTCTCTATGCACACCGATCTTCAATGATCAAGTACAACTTGTGGTGAAGAGCCAATTTTTCTTAACAAATTTTCTCGGATGGCCGGATGCGGTCCAAAACGTACTACTACTACAACCTTCTTGATCAACTTCGGTAATGAGGACAGGCGCCTGTGGTTGTGCAGGCGCCTTTGTTTTGTCCGGCGGAAAAGGCGTCAGATCTCAATATATTTGTTCAGAAAAAAGAGGGCAATCGTCCCCGGTCCGGCGTGTGCGCCGATGACGCTGCCGATGTCGGAGAGGAAAAAGCGCGTGCAGCCGTGTGTTTCTTCGATCATCCGCTTCAGCTCAAGCGCCGTTTCTTCGTCATCGGCGTGGCTGATGCCAATCGTTTGCTTTTGCAGATCATCGCCGCGCTCTCCCATCAACTCGACCATGCGTTTCAACACTTTTTTCCGCCCACGCAGCTTCTCAAGTGGGACAAGCGCGCCGTCTTCGACATGGAGAAGCGGCTTGATGTTGAGCAAGCCCCCGAAGGCCGCCGCGGCTTTGCTGATGCGTCCGCCGCGCGCCAAGTAATCCAAGTTGTCAACGGTGAAAATGTGTTCCATATGGCGGCAATACGCCTCGATCGTTTCACAAAGCAAGTTGTACGGTGTGTTTTGTTTCGCCAGCTCGACTGCCTTCATGACGGCGAGCCCTTGGCCAAGAGAGGCGCATTTCGAGTCGATGATTGTCAGGCGAAATTCCGGATATTCATCAAGCAGCTCGCTGCGCACGGCCATCGCCGTTTGGTATGTACCGGATAATTTCGATGAAAAGGCGATGTAAAGGCATGGCCGGTTTTCTTTGGCGTATGGCAAAAACAGTTCCTTCATCGCCAGCGGGCTTGGCTGCGCGGTTCTCACGACATCTCCGCCGCGCATGGCGTCATATACTTGCTTCGGCTCGATCGTGATGCCGTCTTCGTAATCTTGGCCGTTCCAATGAACGACAAGCGGCAAAAAGGCGATTTGATGCTCGCGAATGTACGATTGAGGCAAATCCGCGCCGCTGTCGGTGATGATTTGAATGGACATCTTTCGTCCTCCTCTTTTCTCCTTTCGTGTTCCCCACGGCTCTATCAGATGAATGAACCGTTTCCGCAGGTGAACGGCGATTCATGTTTCTATGTTCAGTGTAGCGGTTTTCAGCTCAGAATACAACGGAAAATCGGGGACGAGAGAAAAAAACAGCTGCGGGAAGCCCGCAGCTGTTATTGAGTGAGCTCATCAAGCTCAGCTTGAAATTGACGCAACTGCGCTTTTTCTGCCGTGTTGGAATGCGCGTACGCGGATGACAAGGCGTTTTTGGCGATGGCAACAGCGCGCTCGACGCTCATGTCGATCTCGCCGCTTTTGGCTTGTTTCGCCTGTGCGACTGCTTTGCGCGCCTCTTGAAACAGACGGTTGCCCATCGTTATGCCCCTCCAAGCGACGTTTCCACCGCTTTTTCCGCTTTGCGTGCTTCCGCCTCGGCGTACGTCAGGTGATAAGGGATTCGCTTGTCATGCCGTTCAACCGCATCGACGCCTTGCTGGACGAAACGCTTCGATTTGTTTCGTTTGCCCATGACCGATTCCCCCTTTAAAAAGTTGAAGACGCGCGTTGCGTCACGTATAGTGTAACCGCCGCCAGGGAACAGTAGTAAGGAAATTCGTTACAAACCGCCGTTCGTCGCTCTGAAAGCGGAAATCTGCTTGACACGACAGGAAAAAATCAATGCAAAAGCGGAAAGAAGTGGTTGGGAGGCGCGAGAAGCCTCCCGTAGCAAGGGGGGCGGCAGGGCTACAGGCCTAGAAGATCTTGTAAATACAAGCCGATACCGTCTTCTTCGTTGCTTTTCGTCACATCGTCAGCGACCGTTTTCAATGACTCGATAGCGTTGCCCATGGCGACGCCCAGCCCGGCCCAATCGATCATTTCGAGGTCGTTGTCTTCATCGCCAAAAGCAATGACGCGCTCCCTTGGGATGCCGAAATAGTCGGCGACTTGTTTTAAGCCTGCAGCCTTATGGACGCCATGGCGGATGATTTCAATGACATGCCACGGTTCGCTCCAGCGCCGTTGGTGGATGACGTTGGCGTACACATTCGCTAAGTGTGATTGAATCCGCTCGATATGATCATCGTCCGTGTACACGAGCACGCTCGTCGGATCTTTGCCGAGCGAGCGGCGCAAATCACCGATTTCCACGGTCGGGTTGCCAAGGCGGACGATGTCAAGCAAGACGTCGTCGTGTTGATGAAAATAAACATTGTCTAACACTTCGGCCATCATATTCTTGATTCCATAGGATTCGCTGATTTCAACAATGTCTTTGACGATCGCAAGCGGCAGCGGGTAATGGTGCATGCCCCACGACGGCTGGCGCGGATGGTGGACAAACGCACCGTTGAAATTGACGATCGGCGTTGCAAGGCCAAGTTCTTCGTAGTACATGGAGCTTGCCCGGTACGGGCGGCCGGTGGCGATGACAACAAAATGGCCGACGTTGATGGCGCGGCGGATGACGTCTTTGGTAAATGGGGAAATCGTTTTATCCTCTTTGAGCAACGTTCCATCCAAATCCAACGCGATTAAATACGGCTTCATGTCCGACTCCTTTGCCCTCGTTATTCTTTACACTACATAGTGTAACTCTTTTCCAAAATCGCTGTCCATATGGTAAACTATATAGCGATGGAAAAAGAAAAGGGGTTTGTGCAACCATGGTGATCATTGAACAGGAACAGTTGGCCGGCGTGCCGGTTCTTCACGTTGTCAAGTCGGAAAAGCGGGACGAACGGCTGCCGCTGATTTTCTTTATCCACGGCTTTACGAGCGCCAAAGAACATAATTTGCATTTCGGCTACTTGCTCGCCGAGGCGGGCTACCGCGCTGTGCTTCCCGACGCGCTGTTTCACGGTGAACGGGACGAAGGCTTGAGCGAACGGAAATTGCAGCTGTCGTTTTGGGACATTGTTGTGCGCACGATCACCGAAATCGAGGAGATGAAAAACGACCTTGTAAGCCGCGGGCTGGCTGACCGAGAACGGATTGGGCTCGCTGGGACATCGATGGGCGGCATCGTCACATTCGGCGCGCTCGCCGTCTATCCGTGGGTGAGGGCGGCGGTGGCGCTCATGGGCTGCCCGAACTACAGCGCCTTTTTTGATGAGATGATTGAAGAAGGAAAGAGGCGCCAAATCGACATTCCGCTGCCGCCGACGCTGCTTGCGCTCGAAAAAGAAAAGCTCGCCCGCTACGATTTATCCAAGCAGCCGGAAAAACTCGCCGGGCGGCCGCTGTTCATCTGGCACGGGAAAGCCGACCAAGTCGTCCCGTATGCTTATACATATGAGTTTTACAAGCAAATTAAACCACTTTATGGAGGAAACGAAGACCGGCTGCAATTCATCGCCGACCCGCACGCCGGCCATAAAGTGACGCGTGAAGCGTTTTTGGAGACGGTGCGCTGGTTTCGCAAGCATGTGTAAGCAAAATCGGCAATGAGGAAACGAACATGTTTGTGGTCAGCTAAAGCGTGCTTCACAAGAGGAAATCCGCCTTTTAAACAAAAAAGGCGGATTTTTCGTTTGAACACATTTTTTATTCAAATGAACATTTGAATATAAGGGGGAGATATGCTATTCTATATTCAAATTAATATTTGAATATTGGCAAGGAGCGAGAAGGAATGCACCGTCATGATGTGTGCGACGTTTACTGTTATGACGACGAGAAGGTCGAGCGGGTTCAGCGGCGGCTTCGCGATGAACCAATTGCCGAGATTGTCCCTTTTTTTAAGGCGCTTGCCGATGAAAACCGGGCGAAGATCGTGTATGCGCTTTGCGGTGAAGAGGAGTTGTGCGTCTGTGACCTAGCGAACGTCATTGGTGCGACGGTGGCGACGGCATCACATCATTTGCGCATTTTGTATAAGCAAGGAATTGTGAAATATCGAAAAGAGGGGAAACTCGCCTTTTACTCGCTGGATGACGACCATATTCGCGAGCTGCTGCTTGTCGCGCTCGCCCATCGGAAAGAGGGGGATGGCCGTGGGGAATGAACAAACATTAGATCGGCTCGAGGCCAAAACATACCGCGTGCAAGGACTGACGTGCACAAACTGCGCAGCTAAGTTTGAACAAAACGTGAAATCCTTGCCCGGCGTGAAAGAGGCGAAAGTGAATTTCGGCGCCGCCAAGCTCACCGTTTGGAGCGAGGCGACGATTGATGAACTTGAGCAGGCAGGAGCGTTTGAACAGTTGACCATTCGTGAAGAACGAGAGCGCACCGTCCGGCCGGAACCGTTTTGGAGGAAGAAAGAGAACAGGAACGTCCTTGTCTCTGCTGTATTGCTTCTGATTGGCATTGCGGCCGATGCGGCGGACAAGGGGATGCTGGCGATTGCGATGTATTTGGCGGCGATCGTGATCGGAGGCTACTCCCTGTTCTGGACGGGGCTCCGGAATCTGTCCCGCTGGCAGTTTGATATGAAAACATTAATGACGATCGCCATTCTCGGTGCAACGGCGATCGGGGAATGGCAGGAAGGGGCGGTTGTTGTCATTTTGTTCGCCATCAGTGAAGCGCTTGAGCGCTATTCGATGGAGAACGCGCGGCGGTCGATCGCATCATTGATGGAGATGGCACCTGCGGAGGCGACCATCCGGCGCGGCACGGAGGAAATGACCGTTCCGGTCGAAGACGTTCGCGTCGGGGATGTCATGATCGTCAAACCAGGGGGAAAAATCGCTTTGGACGGCATTGTCATAAGCGGCGCCTCCACAGTGAATGAAGCGGCGATCACCGGTGAAAGTCTGCCGGTGGAAAAAGCAGTGGGGGATGCAGTGTTTGCCGGGACGCTGAATGGAGAAGGATTCCTCGAAGTTGAAGTAACAAAGCGGGCGGATGAGACGACATTGGCGAAAATGATTGATCTTGTGGAAGAGGCGCAAGCGGAGCGGGCGCCGTCGCAAGCGTTCGTCGACCGGTTTGCTCGCTATTATACGCCGTTTATTATCGTGACCGCGCTTCTGATCGCCATCGTTCCGCCGCTCGTGATGGGCGGGGAGTGGCTTGATTGGATTTACCGCGGTCTTGCCGTTCTTGTCATCGGCTGCCCGTGTGCGCTCGTCATCTCCACCCCGGTGGCGATTGTCACCGCCATCGGAAACGCGGCTCGGCGCGGCGTGCTCATCAAAGGCGGCGTGCATCTCGAACAAATCGGCCGGCTGCGTGCCGTTGCCTTTGATAAAACCGGGACGTTGACGAAAGGGAAACCAGCCGTGACCGATGTCGTCGTGTATGAAGGAACACGTGAGCAGCTGTTGGCCATCGCCGCCGCCATCGAAAAACGGTCGCAGCACCCTTTGGCTTCTGCCATCGTCCGCAAAGCGGAAGAAGAGGGAGCACCGTTTCTTGATGTGGCCGTCGAAGAGTTTCAATCGCTCACCGGCCAAGGAGTGAAGGCGGCGATTGCGGGGAACACGTACTATATCGGCAGCCCCGCTTTGTTTACCAGTTGGATCGGGAAGTTGCCCGATGAAGCGGAAAAGCAAATCTCTGCCTTTCGGGACGAAGGAAAAACCGTGATGGCCGTCGGCACGGCCGATCGGCTGTTGGGGCTTGTCGCCGCGGCCGATCAACTGCGGCCGTCCGCCCCGGAAACGGTTGCCGCGCTGCGGCGCCTTGGGGTGGCGGAAGTGGTGATGGTGACGGGCGACCACGAGCAAACCGCACAGGCCATCGGCCGTCAAGCGGGCGTATCCGATATTCGCGCCGAGCTCCTTCCGAAACAGAAGCTGGCGGCGATCCGCGAGCTGAAAGAACGTTGCGGCATGACCGCCATGGTCGGCGACGGGGTGAATGACGCCCCTGCCTTGGCCGCGGCCGATATTGGTGTGGCGATGGGCGGGGCGGGAACGGATGCCGCCTTGGAAACAGCCGATGTTGTGCTCATGGCCGACGATTTGCGCCAGCTGCCGTACACCGTCCACCTTGGGCGCCGAACGCTTGCCGTCATCCGGCAAAACATCGCCGTCGCCTTAGGGCTTAAAGTGCTGGCACTCGTGGCCGCCTTCCCGGGCTGGCTCACCCTTTGGCTCGCGGTGTTCGCCGATATGGGCGCGACGCTGCTAGTGACACTCAACAGCATGCGCCTATTGCGGGTGAAGGAATGAGACGGGGCTGCGGGCAGCGAGATACATCGTCCAACTTAGAAGAAGTGCATTTGTCCTCTCTCATGAAATGCGTGGAAAATATGGGTGCTTTCTGACGATGAGAGACGGTATAATGAAGAGGAAAACATCACAGCTGATTAGGTTGAATGTTTGGGGATAGCGGCTGTTGGATGGAACCATCGTTTTGGTCTGTTCATGGAAATCGTGGGGAAGAGGGGCGTCATGAAGGGATCTCGAAAAGAAGAGAGGCATGAAACGCAACGGACAGAAGAGATTCAACGGATGGATGACCGGGTGTTTTCTCGCCGGCCGAACAGTTGGATCGGATCGCCGCGGGAGGGGCGATGAAGCGGGAAGCCCTCGATTGGTGAGGATTTCCCCGGTGGATTCGATATGTCGGATACATCGCCTTCGCCTTTTTTGTCATCGTTCCTTTGATGGCATGGTTGTGGAACGTGTATATAGATACGAGCTGAAAATGGAAACGATCCGCCAGTTCGATTGGATGAAGAGCATATTGATTCGTTTCATACCAAGAAAACAATCGATTCATCCCTAGAGGCAAAGGGCGCAACGCATCCAACCGTTGTTTCAGCTCGTCGATTTTGGCAAACATCGCTCTCACCTCTTGGTATATGATTCGCGGCCTCGATTCGTTTTTCCTTTAAATAGCCAAGCGATGGCTCTCGTTTTTTCTATTATGATACAAAAATAAAGGGCGGGGAGTGTTCAGCAGTTGCAGAACAATGAAACAACCGCCCGCCCAACACGGGCGAACGGCGAAAAGGGGATGGAAAAGTGGAGTGTTTCAAGAAAAATGCCCAAGCTGCCGGAGCGCTTCTTCGCTCATTCGCTCCGGCGTCCATGGCGGGTTCCATGTCACTTGGACGCGCACGTCACGGATGCCGTCAATGTGCTCAAGCGCCCGTTTGACGCCGCCGGCGATCGAGTCGTGAAGCGGGCAGCCGGGGGTCGTGAGCGTCATCAGGACATTGATATGCCCATCTTCGATTTTTAAGTCATAAATCAACCCTAAATCGACGACGTTAATGCCGAGCTCCGGATCAAGGATCGTTTTCAGCTGTTGAATGGCAAGTTCGCGGACATCCATCGTTCTTTTCCTCCTCATTCGTTTATTTTCGGAAGACCGTTAAAATCGTTCCCGCAAAGGCAACGCTTAATCCAGCCAGCAGTGTTTGAGCGACGGCCAACAGCGGCACGCTCGCGACAGCAAGCGCAACGGCCGCCAGCGCGAGAGCGAAAAGCCATAGGCGGCATTGGACGGTGACGGCTCGCTCATTCATCATTTGTTTTAACGTCGGCACGTTTTGTTGGCCGACTTTTTCGCTGTAGCGATGCGTCCACCATAAAAACGGCACGATTTTGAACAAATAGCCGACGATGCTGAAGAGAATCCAGCCGACAATGAATAGATAAACAATGATGCCAAGCAGCCGTCCGCTGCCGACGACGATGGCGACAAAGGCGGCAACGTGCAGTCCAAGACCGATGACGATGGCCGAAAGCGAAAAGCGGAACGGGCGGTCAAGCGTTTTTTTCATCCGCTTTTGCAAAATGGCGCGGATATGCCAGGCGAAAACAAGGAATCCGCTCATGAGCAAGGCTGCACCGGCTATAAGCCATGCGTGGCTTCGCAAGAATAAGCTGGCGAACGCCACCGCAATCCCGCTGATGTACAGCGCATAGACGTAACGCGCCGGCCGCAGCGAAAAGCCGTGGGCGAGCGAGAACATCGGTACCATTTTGTACGAAAAGCCTATGATGAGCAGTGTGAACCAGCCGCACAGCCCGAACAGCACATGCAAGCCGAACACCGTTTCATGACTGTTGGCGCCTGTGGCGGCGAAAAAGTGAAAGGCAAGCAGCCCTCCAGCGGCGCCCGTCAGCAGCAAAAACAACAAGGAAGTCGCGACAAACAGCGTCATGATCGTTCTGTTTTTTTGTTGTTTTAATGTCATTGCCATTTGCCAGACAAACAGCACGATGCCGAACAGCAGAAGCAAGCCAGGGAGAAACGCTTGGTTTGGCGTAAACGCTAAACTGGCGGCAAAGGCGACGATGCCGAGAGCGGTGATCGCAAACTGCCAAAAACCGAGCCGCTCGCTCCAAATCGGCGTCAAAAAGGCGACCGGAACGAGCTGGTACATCGCCCCCATGGCCGTCATCAATGCAAAGCCAAGCAACGCCAAGTGGGCCGCCGCCCATACGAACGGCAGCCGGAACGCGCCGCTGCTAAGTGAGGGAATCGCTCCAAGCAACATAAGCTGCGACGCGGCGAACGCCAACACGGCGAACATGATAAACGAGAACGGAAGACGGACGTCTGTTTCCGTCCCCGTGCGAGTAGGAAACACGTTGCTCATCCTTTCGTAATGCGGATTTCAAAGCTGCCGTCTTCGCGTGCGACCGTCTCGTGCCGGTAGCCGAGCTCGTCAAGCTGTTCGTACAAAAACATCGGGCGGCGGTCGTTAATGATCGTCAGCGTCTCCCCAGGATTCAGCTTCGCGAGGGCAGCGAGCGTCCGCATCATCGGCTGCGGCGGCTCGAGTCCGCGGTTATCGAGGATCATCGGTCATCCCCCCTGCTTCACAAACGTTACTTTCCAATGTTTTTTTTCGATTTGTTCGGCCTCGTAAGTAAATCCTTTCGCTTTCATAATCGGAAACAGCGGCAGCGGCTTGAATGGAGCGTGCAAAATGAACGTATCGCCCGGCTGCAGCGGTTTGATGGCGTTCATAATTTTTTCAAACGGCTCACGTTTCTGCCGCAAATCTTCGCGCACATCGAGTTCAATTGTGACAGCCATGTGCACTCCTCCTTTTTGACTATTATGATAATCATTTTCAATGTTTGATGTTGTGATATGGCTCACACATGGACGTTAGAAAAAGATTTCTTTTTCCAATCCTTCCTGGTCGATCAAATAAAAGCCGTGTTCGTCGACATTGATCAACCCTTTCCGTTTCAGCTGGCTCAACGTCCGGCTGACCGTTTCCCGGGCGGTGCCGATCATGTTGGCCAGCTCGCGGTTCGTCACATGGGCGGTGAGACGGTGCCACTTCCCTTGTTTGACGGCGTTCGTGCGCGTCAGACGCAACAAAAGCAGCACGATTTGTTCGTACGTATTATGGAGCACTTGCGCCTCAAGCCGGTTTTGCAAGTCGACGATTTTTTCGCCCATGACGCGGAACAGTTTTATGCAAAGTTCAGGGCTCGCCATCAGCACTTGTTCGAAATCGTGGATCGGGATCGCGATCAATGTCGCTTCCTCGACCACTTCGGCGTGGGCCGGATAGGTGCCTTTTAAGAAAAAGCCGGCATGCGGAAACATTTCTCCCGTCTGCAAAATCGAAACGATTTGTTCTTTCCCGCTGAAGTCCGTTTTATAAATTTTTACCGTGCCGGAATGAATGAAATAGACACGTTCTAACGGGTCGCCTTGCATAAAGACAAACGTCCGCGGCTTGTAAACGCGCACGTGGGAAATGGCAACCAGCGAATCAAGCTCGTAATCGGACAGTTCACGAAACAACGGAACAGCTTTTAAGCGGTCTTTCATCCAATGGTTCGCCATGGCGTTCTCTCCTTTGGAAATGTGACAAAAGTGTGGCGGCTGTCAACAGAGCATCGATGCTTTTCTCTTTTTGAACATCCGCGCCGTTTGGCCTTTTTTGCCTTCATTGTATACATTCTTACGCCATAAAGCTGTGATATAAATCATAACGGACATTTGCCCCAGCTCACAAACCGGCCTCGATTCAGCACGCTACAATGGGGGCGAACAAACGAGAAGGAGGTTGTCTCATATGGAAGTTCATCGATCCGTTCGCCCCAACATGCGGCCGGGGCGGCAAACGACCAACAGTTTTCTCAAATCGATTCTCATTTTCACCATTTTAATCAGCTTCACTGTCCTGCTTGTCGGCGGATATTGGATTTTTAAAGAAATGGCGCCGAGGCCGAAGGAAGTTCGCAGTGAAGACGGCCAAGTGTTGATGACGAAAGAAACGATCATCGGCGGGCAGGCCGTCTTCCAAAAATACGGGCTGATGGATTACGGAACCGTGCTTGGGCATGGGTCGTATATGGGGCCGGACTATACGGCAGAAGCGTTGAAAATTTATACGGAAGGCATGCAAGATTACAAAGCAAAAGAGCGGTATCACAAACCGTTTGCCGATTTAACCGCCGATGAGAAAACGATCATCCGCGAACAAGTCATCAAGGAAATGCGAAAAAATCGCTACAACCCGGTTACGGATGTTCTCGTCCTGACAGATGCGCAAGTATACGGGTTGGAAAAAGTGCGCGACTATTACCGCGACGTGTTCACCAATGGCGACGGTTGGGGATTGAAAAAAGGATTGATCAAAGAAAGCGACATGCCAAAATCAGGCCGTGCTTGGGTCGCGGACGGCGACCAAATCAAGCAAATTGCCGACTTTTTCTTCTGGACCGCTTGGCTGTCAAGCACGCCAAGACTTGGCGACCACATCACTTATACGAACAACTGGCCGTACTATGAGGACGCCGGCAATACGATGTCATTTTCCGCGGTATGGTGGAGCGGCGCGAGCGTCACGATTTTGATTTTGTTCATCGGGATCATTTTGTATGTGTTCCACCGCTATCAGTTAAGCATGCAAGAAGCGTATGCAGAAGGGAAGTTTCCGGTCATCGACTTGCGGCGGCAGCCGCTTACTCCGTCGCAAGTGAAAGCGGGCAAATATTTCGTTGTCGTCGCCGCGCTCTTTTTCGTGCAAGCGATGTTCGGGGCGTTGCTCGCCCACTACTATACGGAACCGGACAGCTTCTTCGGCATCAAATGGATCCATGACCTATTGCCGTTTAACATCGCCAAAGGGTATCACTTGCAGCTGGCGATTTTCTGGATTGCCACCGCTTGGCTTGGCATGGGGATTTTCATCGCGCCACTTGTCGGCGGGCAAGAGCCGAAAAAGCAAGGGTTGCTTGTTGATTTGCTCTTCTGGGCGCTTGTCGTCCTTGTCGCCGGCAGCATGATCGGCCAATGGCTAGGCGTCAACGGCTACTTAGGGAACGAATGGTTTCTGTTTGGCCATCAAGGATGGGAATACATTGAGCTCGGCCGCGTTTGGCAAATCATTTTAGTCGTGGGCATGCTGCTTTGGCTGTTCATCGTCTTTCGCGGCATCAAACGAGGGCTGAAGCAAGAAAGCGACAAAGGCGGTCTCATCCACTTGCTGTTTTACTCAGCCATCGCCGTTCCGTTCTTTTACATCTTCGCGTTCTTTATCGAGCCGGATACGAACTTTACGATGGCTGACTTTTGGCGCTGGTGGATCATCCACTTATGGGTCGAAGGCATTTTCGAAGTGTTCGCCGTTGTTGTCATCGGGTTTTTGCTCGTACAAATGAGATTGGTGACGAAAAAATCGACGGTCCGGGCTCTCTATTTCCAATTTACGATTTTACTAGGCAGCGGTGTCATCGGCATCGGCCACCACTATTACTACAACGGTTCACCGGAAATTTGGATCGCTCTTGGCGCGGTGTTCTCGGCGCTCGAGGTCATTCCGCTTACGCTCCTTATTTTAGAAGCGTATGAACAATATAAAATGATGCGCGACGGCGGGGTCAACTTCCCGTATAAGGCCACATTCTGGTTTTTGATCTCCACAGCGATCTGGAACTTGGTCGGCGCAGGGGTGCTCGGCTTTCTGATCAACTTGCCGGCGGTCAGCTACTTTGAACACGGGCAATTCTTAACGCCGGCTCACGGCCACGGAGCGATGATGGGCGTGTATGGCATGTTTGCGATCGCCGTGCTTCTTTACTCGCTGCGCAACATCGTCAAACCGGAAGCATGGAACGACAAATGGCTGAAATTCTCTTGCTGGATGCTGAACATCGGCCTGGCTGGCATGGTTCTCATCACGCTTCTCCCGGTTGGGGTGCTGCAAATCAAAGAAGCGTTTGAACACGGCTATTGGGCGTCCCGTTCGCCTTCGTTCTTGCAACAAGACGTCGTACAAAACTTGCTGCTTGTCCGCTTTGTTCCGGATACGATCTTTTTGATCGGCGTCGTTGCGTTGCTTGTTTTCGCCATCAAGGTGCTGTTCCATTTGCGCAAGCCAACGCACGGCGAAGGGGAAGAGCTGCCGGTGGCGAATTTGGCGGAGGAAGAATAACCAAAACGGGGCTGACCCAAAACGCGAATGCGTTTTGGAATTAGCCCCTTTTTTACACCAAAATATCGTTCGTTTTCTGGCAGAATAGAGTTACCATAACCACTATCACTGGAAAAGGAGCGATTCGTTTATGAAACATCATCATAATTTTTGAAGAGTGTACCATGAATCATCTCACGTTGCCAGGCGATATCATTCCACTGGATCATATGGCTCATGTAGTTTACGAAATGGTCGAACGCATTCCGATGGAGATGTTTCTACCTTTACTATAAAGGTGGCCGCACCTCAGAAAGGCAAGGAGAGATGCTTCCTCCTTGCTCATGTTGTCTTTATAAGACGAATGCTGGAAATTGCCGCTTCGTGTTCAATCGAACGCCTAGAAAGAAGATCTAAAATCCGTTCGTGCTTTTCCATGTTTTGTTCTATTTTCTTAACGATTTCATTTGTTTCAAGCACTGCTTGTTGGAGGAAAACAAATTCTTGCTTTGTGACCATATTGGCTTTGACATGATCTAATTCTTTCATTAGGTTGTTCTTTACGTCCTCAAGCTCCTGCTTGGTGGCCATGTTGGTTTTAATGTCTTCAAGCTCTTGCTTGGTGGCCATGTTGGCTTTAATGTCTTCGATCTTTTTTGTGAAACTATGCTTCACTTCTTCGAGTTCTTGTTTAGTGGCCATGTTGGTTCTAATATCTTCGAACTCTTTTGTGAAACGATTCCTCACTTCTTCAAGTTCTCGTTTCGTTGCCATGTTGGCTTTAATATCCTCAAGCTCTGTTGTGAAGTTTTGCTTCACTTCTTCGAGCTCCTGTTTCGTTGCCATGTTTGTTTTGATATCGCTTACTTCATGTTCGATCATTTGGAGCTTGTCCAAAATTTGGTTCAATATCTCTTCCGAGGAAAATCCTCCCTTCTAATAAGATATATAGCAGCCCTGGAAAAGCGAGTGATGATGAATCGCTCCTTTCTTTTGAGGACTGGGGAAACGAGCGTGTAGAGTAAGTAGTTGAGGAAAGGGATGGGATTGTAGCGCAGAACAAATGAGGACAATCGTTCCCCATTCATATTATAAATGATTCGTAGAAATTTGAAAATAACGTTTTGTGTCATTGTCGCTTTGTATCCGTCCAGGAAAAGGAGTGCGTTTTAGCCCGTACGGTCATGTTAATCCCGGCAGCGACATTGTTTTTAAGAAAATCGAACTTCCTTTCTTTAATAATAGGGAGAAACAAGGGATTTAATCGGAATCGTTCATGATCAATGTACGATTTAAAAAAGAAAGAGCTGGCTCCAAAAGTCCACTTGTTAGTGGATTTTTGGGTCAGCCCCCTTTCATTTGTGAACGTTTTCAATCACTTGTGGCATTTGTCCGGCGTGGTGTGTTCGGTTTCCTTTTGCTTGTCATGGCATGGAAAGCAGTACAACGTCTCTGTTTCTCGGCTGACGACGCCGTTTAAAAACCCATGCAGACAATGGATCGGCTTGCCGCATTGCGCGCAAAAGCCAACAAGCTCTTCCAACCGCCATTTCTCCTTTCATGGGGATTGAACATGTTCACCTTCGGGCTGTGACGCTCGTCACTACCCCCCAAGGTTCAAGCGGTTATGATAAAGTATATAATTCATTATACTACA
>NZ_JBBOUF010000001.1:1402500-3082505 GCF_038005945.1 Geobacillus sp. FSL W8-1251 | reverse complement strand
AATTTTATAGTTTTGTGTACAATTCATCTGAAGTCCTCCTTGGCATGATGGTAGGTATTGTTTGACACCCCTGCATCATACCAAGAGGGCTTTTTTTGATCAAGTCCCCGGAAAAGCTCCTAACGGGAATGCTCCTTTATTTTCAATTTATAAATGCACGATATGGACGCGGTCGACGAGCGCTTCCACTTCCTCTTTCGTACACAAATCTTCCGAAAACGCGGTCGCGCTTCCAGCGGCGACACTGTAAGCGAATGCTTCCTCAATCGATTTCCCATCCGCTTGAGCGGCCAAAAATCCAGCGACCATCGAATCGCCCGCCCCGACCGAATTTTTCACCGTTCCTTGCGGCGCTTCGGCAAACAACGCTGTTTCCTCGTTGAAGTAAAACGCCCCGTCGCCGCCCATTGACACAATGAGATGTTCCACTCCCTTTTCCACCAGTCGTCGGCCATACAACACGATGTCTTCTCTTGTCACCATCGCAACACCAAACAGTTCGGCCAGCTCATGATGGTTCGGCTTAGCCAAAAACGGGCGGCACGCAAGCAGCGCCCCGAGTGCCGGACCGCTCGTGTCGACAACAAGGCGAACGCGCTGGTTCACCGCCCGAGCCGCTAATCGCTCGTACATGTCCGCCGGCAGCGACGTCGGCACGCTTCCAGCAAGAACAAGCACATCACCGGCCGAAAGCGCTCCAATTTTCGCGATCAATTGCACGGCATCGTCATCGGCAACCGCCGGGCCTTCGCCGTTAATTTCCGTCTCCCGCCCCGCTTTCAGTTTGACGTTAATGCGCGTTTGCCCTGGGACATGAACAAAATCGCAGGCAATGCCTTCTTTCCGAAGTTCGCTTTCAATGAACCCGCCGGTAAATCCGCCGATGAACCCAAGCGCCGTGCTGTCAACACCCAAGCGCTTCAACACACGCGACACGTTGATCCCTTTCCCGCCCGGAAATGTGAACGTTTTCACCGAGCGATTCAGTTCGCCAACATGAAGCTCATCGAGATGAACGATATAATCAACAGATGGATTCAACGTACATGTGTAAATCATGGAGCCACAACCTCTACTGTTGTTTTTGTTCGATACAAATCGTTCCACTCTTCATCCAATTCATCGGTGATCAACACCGCTTCATACAAATCCGCAATTTTTGCGAACGCGCTTTCATTCAACTTCGAATGGTCTGCAAGCACATACGCACGCTGCGCCAGCTGCATGGCCGTATATTTCACCAGCGCCTCTTCCGGGTCCGGCGTCGTATAGCCATAGTCGTAATGAACACCGTTCGCGCCGATGAAACATTGGTCGAAGCGGTACTGCCGCAGCGACTCGATGGCGCCGCGCCCGATCAACGCCTTCGTTTTCGGCTTGATCATGCCGCCGACCAAATACGTCGTGACGTTATGCTCAAGCAGCCGCTCGACATGCATCACGCCGTTCGTCACCACAATGACCTCTTTGCCAGCCAAATGCGGAATCATTTCCCACGTGGTCGTTCCCGCGTCCAAATAGATGCAGTTTCCTTTTTGTACCAAGCTGGACGCATAGACAGCGATCCGCCGCTTTTCTTCGATATATTTCAGCGATTTTTCCGACACGCTCAACTCTTCGCGCTTCTGCTGCAACAAGGCCGCCCCGCCGTGCACACGGCGCAGTTTCTTTTCGGTCTCAAGCTGCGTCAAATCACGGCGAATCGTCGACTCTGACGCCCCGGTCGCCTCTACGAGCTCTTGCAGCTTGATGACTCCTTTTTGCGCCAACAGGTCCAAAATGAGGCGGTGGCGTTCTTCGGTCAGCACACTCCCACCTCCGATCATCGGGGATATCGCTTACAACTCTATCATATCCCAAGACAACGAAAAAATCAATCAAAAACATTCATTATCACTCAATATTAATCAAAAGTAGTATTTAAAACGATCATAATCATTCATCAACAACAAAAAAACATTGCCTTTCATTCCGATCAGGCAATGTTTCTAAACTATCGTCCGGAAAGATACAGTTGAATGGACAAAGAGTCGATTTGGGAAACGAGCAACTCGTCATACTTCTTTTGCGCCAAAAAACGCATCTCCGCCTCCGTTACATTCGGATGCTCATTTTTCACTTGTTCTACCATGTCGTTCCACACGTTTTGCGCCAACAAAACGAGCTGGACATACCGCCGTTCTTGCTTCCAAAATGCCGCCTCACCGTATTGGCGGATGAGTGTTTGAGCGGTTTCGCTCCCTTCGTATTGCCGCTTTCTGTTTTCCACTTCACGATCAACGGCCGGTTCATCTACTGAATAGCCTTTTTCTTCGGCAAGCAGCGCCATCGAGTGCAGTTCAATGAGACGGGTAACAGCGGAGCGGGGCTCAGTCGTCTCATTCAACTGCCGTTTCCAATAACTGAGCCGCTCGTTGAGCTCTTCGCCGCGATACTGCTTTTTGACCGCTTCCATGGCCGAAGAGATCTCAATTTGCCAGCGTGTTTGGTAGAACTTGACTTCTGCCGCTGTAATCGCGGTGCCATTGATCATCGCTGCCACGTCTTGCTTCTTCACCTTGAGGGTAACGAGCTTTTCGACCGTCTCATCGCCGTCTTTGATTTGCAACAAAGCGTCCCATTCTCCGTCCATCGGCAGCTGCACGTTCCCTTCATAAAGGCCGGGTTCCTTCTCCGCCAATTGGACGACTGTTTGCCCGTGATCCATATTCGCCATCTCAAAGACCGCCGTCACTTCAAGCCCACCCGCCGGCTTCCCGTCCTTTTGGATGGCGACCGCAAACGAAGAAGCCGTCCCTTCCTTATAAAAAGGGGTCGTTTTCACCGACACCGTCCAATCGTTTCCTTGACACCCGGCAATCAAGAAGAGAAGCGCTGCCATCACGATCATCCATTGTTGCCTCACTTTATTCTCCCTCCATCAGTGTGCTAAGCTCAAAATCTTCGACTCGGTATTTCGTGATCTTCCCGTTTTCCAAATAGGCGACATGGGTGCAAAGCTGCCTGACTTCGTCAATATGGTGCGACGACAGCAACACCGTTTTGTTCGACAAAGAGCGTAAAATCGCCAGCACGTCCGCCCTTCCTAACGGATCAAGCCCGCTTGTCGGCTCGTCTAAAATCAGCAAGTCAGCATCGTAGTACAGCATAATAGCAAGCCCGAGCCGCTGCAGCATCCCTTTCGAATACTGCTTGCTTTTCATATGGCGCGCTTCCCATAACCGGACGGTGTGCAAAACGTCTTCGATCCGCTCTTCATCGACCGCGCCGTGCAACGAGGCAAAAAAGCGGACATTTTCCTCCCCCGTTAACTGAGGATACAGCTGAAACTTTTCCGGCAAATAGGCGACTTTCTTTTTCCACTCGTGCCGCCGATGATCAATGCCGTCAATATACACCGTTCCGCTTGCTGCCGGAAGCAAGTTCAGCAAGCTATGAATCAATGTCGACTTGCCGGCGCCGTTTCGCCCGACTAAAGCACACCGCTCCCCTTTCTGAATGACAAGATGGACATCATCAAGCACTTTGTTGTTTCGGTACGAAACTGTCAATCCCGCCACTTCAATCATCGTTCTTCCCCCTTTCGGCTCCACAGCATCGATGCCGCTAGCGCCCCCATCCCCCAGACCGCGATATTGAGCGCAACAAGGACGCCGGGAGAGAAGGAGAAAAATTTTTTCATCGTCCGCGACAAATAATCGAGCGAGAACATCCCGAGCGACGTCTCTAAGTAAAAACGGAGCGCATGAAGCGGCTGCAGAAAATACACGAAGGAGAACACATGCACATTGTCATACGTCACCGACGGCAAAACAGAAAGCAGCGCAAAGTCATACAAATAAATGAAAAAGAACGCGGCAAACAAGTTGGCGCCAATCAACTGAATTTTCGTCTTGCACGCGAAACCGAGCCAAATTCCAATTTGATTAAAAATAAACACAAGCACCATCGTGGCGAGCAAAAAAGAAAGAAAATACGATAAATGAAAGACAAATAAAAACTTGGCCGGAATGATCAAAACGAAGTACCAAATGACAAGCACCGTCATTGTAATGAGCTGGATCGCCGCGCTTTTTTTCCATAAAAACATCCAAGGCGGCCCGCTTTTGACGACAATCATGACCATCGTCCGCTGCTCTTTCTCCTGCATGACGGAAAAAGAAGCAAAAAATAAACAAAGAAGCGGAACGATGTACGCATTCATGTCAAACAGCATCTGCAAAAAAATAGTCAGTCCATGCTCAGCCGGCAACGATTTTGCGCTCATCAATACGGAAAGCGATGCGGCAACAACGAGCAGAAAAAACAGCCAAAACGCCTTCCCCCGCGAAAGCTCAAGCCATTCTTTCCAAATGTAGCTCATCTCCGAATCCTCCTTTTCGGCACGATCACCGCGATGGCTCCAAAGCCGAGCAGTCCCCACCACCAGCCGGCTGATATGGTCTTTTTCACAAGCGGCGCATGATCGACCGCCATCACTTCGTCTGTCTGCCGCCATTCGTTGATCGCCTCATAGACACCTAAGCTCGGCGACGACAAAAACAAATACGCCAGTTCATTTTCTTCCGCTAACTTATGAAAGGAGGACGCATAGCGAAACGGGGAATCCCCTTTCCCATCTTGGTTCAAATCAAGCAACGCCGCTTCGCCGCCCCAGTCGTTGCCAACCCCGCGAAAATCCCACCTATTCCTGTCCCCGCCGCCAAGGCGCGCGACAGCAATCGTATTTTTCCAAATCCGGTTTTCCGTAAACGTTTGCCGCTGTGAACTCGACCAAAGCTCAATGCCGATCTCATTTTGCAAAAAGACATTTCGCTGCAAAAAATTATCGTTCGACTGATCAATATACAATCCCCGCTCGTTTTGATAAAACGTATTGCCAATGATCCGGTTGTCATTTGCCATCTGCAGCAACAACCCAAACGAGCGCATTCCTTTGTTGAAGAAAAAGCGGTTGTTTTTCAGGACAATCCGGTTCGAGTTCATGATCGCCGCCCCGCCGTTATTAAGCATAAACGTATTGTCATCAAACGCGTTATCATCCGAATACATGTAGTGAAGCCCGTAACGGGTGTGAGACACTTCATTTCCTTTGGCGACGTTATGATTGGCGTAGTCAAAAAAGATGCCATCTCTCGTTCCGATAATGGTGTTATGTTCAAGCTCATTAAAATTAGAATAATAAATGTGCAGCCCATTTCCTTGTCCGGCGATTTCTCCGTTTTGTTCGCCGATCACCCGTACGTTGGCAATCCGGTTGTGATGCGCCTGACTCAAGTAAATGCCATGAAACGATTGTTTTACCGTTATGTGTTCTAGCGTATTATAATCGGAATAAACTTTGATGCCGGCGTATTCCTCTTGCGTGCTCCGGCTTTTTCCGCTGTTCGTGACGGTCACATGTGTAATGGTGACATGCGGCGCTTTGATCGAAATCACATTGCCGCGCCCGCTTCCTTGAATGACCGTGCCTTTTGTGCCGATGATGGTCAGCGGTTTGTCGATGACAATATCGCCAATGTACGTTTGGCCTGTTAGGCGAATCGTGCCGTGAGCCGGAGCAGCGTCAATCAGTTGCTGCAGCGTCTGGCCGGCAGCCGCTTCTTTCGGAACATCGAAAAAGAAAAAAATGAACAAGGAAATGAGCAGCCATCGCTTCATGTTTTTCTCTCCTTCCATAGCGGAACGAGCAGGCAAACGAACGCGGCACCGACGAGATACGCACCGGTCGCAAAATAGCTGAACGTCGTAAAGTTGGCGATCCGGTTTTCTCCGAAAATCGGCGGCACAAACGGATCGATATCGATCGGGGCGTTATCGTTTAAATTCGTTCCAAAGTCAGCGAGCCAGCGATGAATATCGTAAAGACCGAGCGCCCCGCCAATGAGAAAGGCGGCGATGAACACGTACAGCCCTCTTTTGCTTCTCGTGAACGCGATGATGAATGCCGCTATGGCCATAGCGATCACGATGTAGGACAAATAGCCAAGTTCCGGAAAGCTCTCTTCACTAAACGGCTTCATGCCGATATAGTGATTGAGTCCGTTAATAATGTCGATATCCCCTTCAAGCCGATTCGGATAAACGATAATCTCTAATCCTTCCGGATATTGCGGAGCGATGAAATCCATCCCCCACCAAGGAAACGCTAAAGACAAAAGCAGCAATCCTCCGGCCGCGCCGACAAAGACGGCAGACAACGGAGACAGTTTCGCTGCAGCCATTTTCTTCACACCTCTTTTGTTAGTCAGGGGGGCGCGTCCGCCCCCTCGGTTTATTGTTTCGGCTTTACCAACAAATACCCGGTCATTTCTTGGTGCAGCGCTGAACAGAAGTTCGTGCAATACAACGGGTACGTTCCCGGCTTATTGGCGGTAAACTCGATCGTGTTCGTTTGTCCCGGCTGAATTTCCATATTCAAGTTATACTGGTTGATGGCAAAACCATGGGTAATGTCCTCATCAAAGTCAAGGTTCGTCAGGTGGATGACAACTTTATCTCCTTCATTCACTTCAATGACGTCCGGCCGCTTCGCATTGGCATCAAAAATAAACTTCGAACGCATTGCGATGCCGTAGACGTGCACCTCATTTCCTTTCCGGACGATGCGGGCGTCTTTTTGGTTGTACACAGCGTCTGGATTGTTGTTCTCTTTCGGGTACACTTCAATCGTTTTAATTTTATCGGCCTTGATCATTTGCCCATAGTGCGGTTCCGGATCGACCGGCGACGATTGGATCACTTTCATTTTGTCACCGCTAATGTCAATGAGCTGCATCGATTCCGGGTGGGACGGCCCGACCGATAAATAGCTGTCTTTCGCCAACTTGTTGAGCGACACTAAATATTTGCCGTCCGGAGATACGGTATCCCCTTCCGCCGCGACGGCATGCCCTGGCGAATATTGAACCGGAACGCGGTCAAGCACTTCGCCGGTTTCCGGATTCCATTTCACAATTTCAGACGAAATAAACATCGTCGTATACGCCATGCCTTTGTCATCAAACTGCGTATGCAGCGGCCCAAGCGCGTTTTCCGGATTGACTTCCCGCTCCATCACCGATTCGTATTTCAAAATCGGGATGCCGTTCCGCTCGCCGGCAAACTCTTTCTTTTCAATCGCCTGAAACGCCTTTTCAAACGAAAATACCGTCAACAACGGGGCGAGCTTCCCGGAGGCGATGAAATATTTCCCGTCTGGGGTAACATCGACGCCATGCGGCGATTTGGCGACCGGCACTAAATAAATGCCCCCTTTATGCTTTTCCGGAAAGATCATTTTTTGACCGCCGACATTGTCATATTTCCCCGCTTTCACCATGTTCTCAAGCTCTTTCCAGTTAAACAGCACGATAAAGTCGCGGTCTTCTTGAGACGCGTTGATTTCCAAGTTTGTTGTCGCTTCTTCCGTATTGTACGTTGTCAGCACGGCCCAATCTTTTGAGATTTTTTTCCCGGCATCGGACAAATCGTACGACCACGGCGGCAACGCAACTTGATAGGCAATGTGCAGCTTTTGCGCCTTTTCATCGAACGTGACCGCACTCATCACACCGCGGTATTTTTCGCTATACTCATCAAGCGAGGCGTACTGATGGCCGAGCGGAACGGAAAATCGGGTCGGCAAAAATAAGTATTCGGTATTCTCCGTCACAAACGCGGCACAGTGCGGACCGCTCGTATTGGGGACTTCGATCATGTCTTTGACTGTAAACGTTTTCAAATCCATCACTGCCGCCCGGCTGTTCGCCACATCGGTCGCAAACATATACTTGCCGTCATATTCTCCATTCGTTTCCGAGAAAGCCGGATGATGCAAATCGCCCCACGTATAGCCGCCAAGCATTTTTTTCGAATGGGTATCCCAGCCGTAGCCGGTCGCCGGATCGGTCGAAAAGACAGGAACCGTGCGAATGCGCCGCATCGACGGCACCCCGTAAATAAACATTTGCCCCGAGTGGCCACCAGAGGCGAACAAGTAATATTCATCTTTTTCACCAAACGGAACGTACACTTTTTCCGCATCGGTTTTGGCTGATGCAGTCGAAACGGTATCAGGAGTGGAAAAATTGCCGAAAAAGACAGTTGACGCCAACACTCCAACTGCCAACCCCGACAACGCGGAAATCACTTTTTTCTTCACTCTCGTTCCTCCCATCGTTTCTCACTTTTCGGATGCTTCTTTTAAGAGAGCAATAATTTCGGCCCGCTCCTCATCTGTCAGCGGATTCGATTTGATCACCCCAGACATCACCGCAGACGTCGGCGCTTTTAAAAACTCTTCAATCGGCTTGCCGTGTTTGCCCTCGACTTCTCGATAAGCGTTCGATAAATCCGGACCGGTCGTCCCTCCTTGCAAGTTAAGCTTGGAAACAGAGTGGCAAGAGAGACAACCTTTTTGTTGCAGGATAGTCCCGTCCTGCGTACTAGCGTTTTTTGTCTTGCCCGCCCCCTTCCCATCCTCTGTCGAAGCTGATGGTTGGGACGATTGAGCCGTCTCTTGTTTTCCTGCCTGCGTCTCATTCGTCTCTCCTTTCGTTCCTCCCAACTGAAAATACGAATAACCGCCAGCCAAACCGATCAAAGCGCTAATGAGAAAAATGACGACCGTTTGTTTCATACCCCTCCTCCTTCTACAGTGAGAAATTCGTTTACCATTATAGCCACCCGCCCTTGACCTCCCCTGTGCAAAAAATCACTTCATTTCCAAGATCAGTGAACATTATTTGGCAAAAGTGTGGCAAAACGGTGAAAAACAAAAAAGGGGCTGACCCAAAAGTCCGCCAAAAAGCGGACTTTTGGAGTCAGCCTGTAAATTATCACTTTATTTCGGAACAAAAGAGACATTTTTTTGCACATTCCTTCAGAAAGCCCTCTCCCCTTTTCTGAAAGAATGTGCTAAATTTTTTGTGAATTATTTCGGAAGAGAAAATCCATCGGTTCATAGGAGGGGGAGGAGGACGTGATCCAATTTCATGACTTTGGCATTGACGTCCAAACGTATGCAGAGCGTGGAAAAGAAAACGACTTCCCTCTTCTGAAAAAGTGTCCGCATTGCCGGGCCAAGCGCCCGTTGCACCGCCACGGTTACTATGAGCGAAACGCATTGACCCCACATGGTGATTATCGCATTTGGATTGTCCGGTATCGCTGTCGGGAATGCTTGAAGACGGTGAGTGTGCTGCCTTCCTTTCTCCTCCCGTATTTTCAGTATACGTTGTCCGCCATATGGCAAGTCGTGAAAGAGCAGTTGGGATTGACCGAAAGGACGAACCAGGCTCCGTTTCTCCCGACAAAGGACGGCATCATCTTTTATGTCCGACGGTTCTACCGAAACCTATCAAGCCTTCACAGCTTTTTTGCGAGGCGGTGGAGGATCATAGGCCCTATCGTGAAAAAAGAAAAGGAACGGGCTTCTTGGTGGATCCAGACGTTAGAGGAACACGGTCTTGATTCGGCCATCAGAGAGATGTGGGAGGGCGGATTCCGACACCCTTTTGCGAATTAAATGGGATCCTGATTTTACATACATACCCTAAATTGGAAATAGTTTCGGTTCCCACAAACCTTTCCTATCGACGGAGAAAAAGCAATTCGGTACGATAAGGGCAGACGGACCGGAACGGTCCTGATTCCAAGTGAGACAAGGAGGAGATTTGAATGAATGAGTCGATGAGACACGACATTGCCCTGTTTCGGTACGGGCTAATCGCTCCGTTGGTGAATGGGCAGGTGGAACCGAAGACGTATCTGAAAGAGGTGAGCGAGCGAGTGCACCATGTTCCCCACCAGGGAGACAAACGAATCGCAGCCAAGACGATCCTCGATTGGTGCACCCGATACAAAAAAGGGGGCTTTGACGCCTTAAAGCCGAAGCGCCGTTCGGACCGCGGCCACTCAAGGCGTCTGTCGCCCGATGATGAGGATCATATTTTAGCCCTAAGAAAAGAACATCCCACCATGCCCGTGACGGTGTTCTACGAACACCTGATCGAGCAGGGGGAAATCCCAAAAAACCATATCTCTTACTTTACTATATACCGATTATTGAAAAAACACAACCTTGTCGGGAAAGAAATCTTGCCGATGCCGGAGCGAAAGCGCTTTGCGTATGACCAGATCAATGAGCTTTGGCAAGGGGACTTATCCCATGGACCCACGATTCGCGTCCATGGGAAAGCCCAGAAAACGTTTTTGATCGCGTATATCGATGACTGCTCGCGGTTAGTGCCATATGCCCAATTTTTCCCTTCGGAGAAGTTTGACGGGCTGCGGATCGTCACGAAGGAAGCGGTGCTTCGTTGCGGGAAGCCGAAACGCATTTACTCGGACAACGGGAAAATTTATCGGTCCGAGGTGCTGCAGTATGCGTGCGCCGAGATGGGGATTACACTCATCCACACCCAGCCGTATGACCCGCAAAGCAAGGGAAAAATCGAACGGTTCTTCCGCACCGTACAGACACGGTTTTATCCACTGTTGGAGCTGAATCCGCCGAAATCGCTTGACGAGTTGAACGAGCGTTTTTGGAAGTGGCTTGAAGAGGAGTATCATCGAAAACCGCACGCCTCACTGGACGGAAAAACGCCGCATGAGGTGTTTCAATCGCAAGTGCATCTCGTGTCGTTCATCGAAGATGGCGATTGGCTGGATGCGATTTTTCTGAAACGGGAGCACCGCAAGGTGAAAGCCGATGGCACAATCACCCTGAATAAACAGCTATACGAAGTGCCGCCTCGGTTCATTGGGCAATCGATTGAGCTCCGCTATGACGAACGAGGCGTCTATGTGTACGAAGATGGCAAACGGGTGGCGGAAGCCATTCGGGTGCGTTTGGAGGACAATGCCTATGTAAAACGCCATCGGTCCCCGTTTGCGGCGATTCCGGCGAAGGAGGGAGAACACGGTGTATAAATCGTTTTACTCCCTTTCGCGGGAGCCGTTTGCGAAAGAAACAGACCCGTCCGAGGCGTATCAAGGGGCGTCATTTCAGGAAGCGTTGCGGGCGCTGGAGTACGTGAAACGAACCCGGGGGATCGGGCTGTTGATCGGAGAGCCGGGGGCGGGCAAGACGTTCGCCCTTCGGGCGCTGAAAGAGTCATTGAATCCATCATTGTATCATGTCGTCTACTTTCCGTTATCCACCGGAGGCGTGATGGATTTTTACCGTGGACTGGCCTTGGGATTAGGAGAGGAACCGAAGTACCGCAAGGTAGACCTCTTCCGCCAAATCCAGCAGGCGATCGAGCGATTGTATCATGAACGGCGGATCACGCCGGTGTTCATTTTGGATGAGATGCATTTAGCGAAGGATGCATTTTTACAGGACATCGCGATCTTGTTCAACTTTGAGATGGATTCGACCAACCCATTTGTCTTGATTTTGGCCGGGCTGCCCCATTTACAGGGGAAGCTGCGGCTCAATCAGCACCGCCCTCTCGACCAGCGGATCATCATGCGATACCGGATGGGGCCGCTGGAGAAGGAAGAGGTGGCGGGCTACATCGAACATCGGATGAAACAGGCCGGGGCGAAGCATCCGATCTTCACCCCATCGGCGTTAGAGGCGATTGCCCTGCAGTCGCGGGGATGGCCTCGGGTGATCAACACGTTGGCCACGACGTGCCTGTTATACGGGTATCAGCTGAAAAAGGACGCCATTGACGAAGAAATGGTGCGCATGGCCGCAGAGGAAATGGGGTATTAGCACGAAAGGGGCCGAATCGGCCTCTTTTGTGCTTTCTCTTTTCCATAGGTCCATCAGGCGCGCTGGAAATCTTCATCTGAAAGAGCGTGCAAACGTTCCGAAAGAATGTGCAAAATCCGGAACAATCCGCAAAAATTTTGCACATTATTTCCGAATCCGCCTGAAATAATTTGAAAAAGGGATTCTGAAATAATGTGCTAGTTTACAGTCAGCCCTCTCTGGTTTTTGTATATTTTACCAAACGGAACAAAATTCGGTTCATCACCAAAAGTTGTACTTGCACCTGTCATGAAAGTATGTTAGCTGTTTCTAGCCGAACCCGCAATGCAAAACGCTGGATATTTCTGTATCCGTATCCCCGACGTTTCATCAGCTTGATCTTGTTATTTGTTCCCTCCATTTTCCCATTTGAATAAGGGGATAAAATGCACGATATGATTTCGTCTGTTCGTTTGACGAGTGATTTTGCGATGGCGCGAACAGCAGAACAAGGACAAAACAAATACCGATGAACCCAGGCGTTCAAACGACGTTTCGCTTGTCGCTCGTTTTGGCTTTTGGATACATAACGAAAATGTTGAAGGGATTGATAGACAGCCTGCAAAGAATCGCTCTCTTTCTGCCACTTTCGCACCGTTTGGCGCTCCTCCTCGGTGAGTTTCTCGGGACACTGGGTCAATCAGCGGCAAACATACCGAACATGCCCGTGTTTCTTGTTCCCTTTTCCGAAGGATTGGCGGCATCGATCCAACGCTTCCGTAAACAATTGAATCACATGAAAATAATCGACCACATGCTTCGCTTCCAGACACCCCCCTTGAATGGCTTTTTTCATCGCTGGAGCCAAATCACTCACGACATACTGAACAGAACCAGACACAGGAGCCAACACACGTCCAATGGCTTCCTCGTTCTTTCCTGCTTCAACGGCATACACTTCTCCCGTTTCGGCATCCATGACTTCCACTCCGTAATCCTGTCCTTTTCGAAACGCAAACTCATCGACACAAACTGCCTTTGGTTGGATGTCATTCGATAGGAAGGGGCATGGGTATAAAACCAGCGTTCAACGGTCGTGTACGGAAGCTTGAGCATACGAGCCACCGCCTGAATGGATGTTCCGATGCAAGATTGCGCCACCCATTGCTGAAACGCATCCGTCGCTGCACTTCGAGGGGAAATTCCGGGATAAGACGTGCTGAATGTCATGCCACATGTACAACAACGTCTACGCTCCACAGGGAGTTCCACCCAAAAGATGCCGATCCGTTGAGCATACCCATGCATCCATTGCTTCTTTTTTCCTGTCATTTTGATCGTGCGTTTCAAGCAAACAGGACATAACGGGCATTGTTCAGGAAGAGAAAGTTCGAAAATCCAACGTTCTTCTTCTTTTCGCACCTTTTGAATCAAAACATCTGGTAAATCGATGAGTTCTTTGATAAACTGAGCGTACATGCGAATTTTCCTCCAATGGTTTGGTTTGGACACCTTTACCATACAGGAAAATTCGCATTTTTTGTACCCTCTATTTTCTCTATGCACACCGATCTTCAATGATCAAGTACAACTTGTGGTGAAGAGCCCAAAATTCCGACTCTGTTCTCCCCCTCATTTACGCCACCAAGGACAATTGCTTGTCCCTAGCGGCTTTTTTGAGAAGATTGTGGGCAGCACAAACCAGCCCCCATTCGATGGAAACTTTTTGGAGGCCTCGCAGGACAAAGCGACGAAACCCGCGATTTTGTTTGATTTGCCCAAATACACTCTCAATGTCGGTTTGGCGTTGGCGGTATCGGGCTTGCCCTTCTTCACTCTCCAACCGTTCGCGGGCTTTCTGTTTTTGTTCATGATAGACGGGGTTCCATTGCGTGGTTCGTCCATACTTGGAAGTCGTGCAGGCCGAACGGAACGGACATCCTTCGCATTCATGGCATTGGTAGTGTCGGGTGACCGAGGTGTATCCTGATTCCGTGGTCTGTTTCGAAGTTCCGGTGCGAACCAGCTTTTTCCCATTGGCGCAAATCCAAACGTCTTCTTCTTCCACATAGGTCCAATTCTGCTGATGATGCGGATTTTTCTTGACCTTGCGCGTGTTCTCCTTCTCATACGTATGGTACTTGATCAAGGCCGATATGTGCTTCTCTTCCAGCTTCACGTAGTTCTCTTCCGAGCCATAAGCCGCGTCAGCGATCAAACGTTCGGGTTCCACGCCGTACTTCTCTCGAACGGTCTCCAAATGCGGGAGAAGACAACGAGTGTCGCCCGGCCTCTGATGAAGGGAATACCCCAAAATAAATTGGCCGGAAGAACCCACCTGTACGTTATAGGCCGGCTTGAGCTGGCCGTTTCGCATGTGATCCTCCTTCAACCGCATGAAGGTGGCATCCACATCGGTCTTGGAATAGCTGTTGCGATCCCCGCATACATGGAGTTGGTGTTCATACTTTTCACTGCGGGGCAAGTAGTCCTCCTTCATCTTCTTGATGGCCTTCTTCAACGGTTGGTTGTCCGGCTCGGCCTCCAACCGTTTTTCCCACTCCTCGGTTTTCTTTCGGATTTCTTCTGACGTAAAGGCCGGCGAAGGGTCGATGTCTTCCGCCTTTTCTTCTTCCACGATCACCTCGATCTGGGCAATCAGCCGATCGACATTGGCTTGGAGTTTCTCCTGGTACTTCTCAGCCGATTTGCGCCAAACGAAGGTGTACCGGTTGGCATTCGCTTCAATTTTCGTTCCATCCACAAAATAATCTTCCATCTTGACATAGCCGTCGGCCACGAGCAGCGTGATCATTTCCCGGAACAGGTCGTCAATCAGGTCTTTCATCCGCTCCGAACGAAACCGATTGATGGAACGGAAGTCCGGCTTTTGAAATCCACTTAGCCACATGAGGGGAAGGTGGACTTCGAGCTGCCGTGCAATCTCACGGCCATGATACATTTTTTGGGTGTAAGCGTAAAGGAGAATTTTGGTCATCATTTTCGGATGATAGGCGGAGGCGCCCCCTCCTTTGTAGTAAGCAAGAAACGTCTCCATCGGGATGCGTTCAACCATCTCATGAACCACGTGGGCCATGTTATCCCGTGGAATGAGATCGGCGATGTTGCTTGGCAAAGAGAGGTTGTCCATGGTATACTCTTTAAAGGAAATATGATCATGTTTCATAAAAGAATCGCCCTTCTTTCGGTGGTAGTGGTTTTGGTGACTCTATTCTACCAGAAAAAAGGGCGATTCTTCTATATTTGAGGCAAAAAAGTGGGGGCTGATCCCAAAACGCATTCGCGTTTTGGGTCAGCCCCTCCTTTCCCTTGTTCAATTCAGTTGTTGCATCTCAGCTAGCGGCAAATAATGCTCGCGCACAAACGCGATAAACTTCGCCGCATAGGCCGGGTCAAACTGCGTCCCTGCGCAGCGCTTGATTTCCTCGACCGCCTCTTCGAACGTTTTCGTCCGCTGGTACGGCCGTTCCGTCGTCATGGCATCAAACGAGTCGATAATACACAAAATGCGGGCCAGTTTCGGGATTTCTTCCCCTTTCAGCCCGTACGGATACCCTTTTCCATCATACCGTTCGTGATGCAGTTCGATGAGCGGAAGCAAATCATCAAACCGCTTCTCCGCCGCAATGATTTCCCGCCCCCATGTGACATGTTTCTTGACAATCTCCCACTCGTGTTTTTCCAACTTCCCTTGCTTATTTAAAATATCGCGCGGCACTTCGATTTTGCCGATATCGTGAATGAGCGCTCCCAAAATGAGCGTCTGCCGCTCGTGATCAGTCAACTCATCGAGGCAGCTGCCAAACTCGACCGCATATTTAAACACCCGTTTGCTATGGCGGTATGTGTAGACGTCTTTTGAAAGAAAAAACTTCACTTGCTGCTCGAGCGCTTCCAAGTCTTGTTTAAACTTAATTTCATCCAGGCACATATTATGCTTATCATACAATTGCACGTTATTTTTCCCTTGCGCCTTGGCGTAATACAGCGCTTGATCGGCGCGATGGATCAATTCCTCGCTTTCGTACATATCTTTTTCCATCTCGGCGATGCCGCACGAAAACGACAGGCAACGATACGGAATATGCTCGACGCCTTCAAAATATGTATCGTTCACTTCTTTGCGCAACCGGTTTAAAAACGCGTACGCGTCTTCTTTCGTCGTGTTGGGCATTAAAATGGCAAACTCTTCCCCGCCATAGCGGGCAACCGTAAAATTCGTCCCTTCCACCGCTTGTTGCAGCAGCTTCCCAAAAAAGGCCAACAAACGATCTCCTTGCAAATGCCTGTTCCGGTCATTGTATTTTTTAAAATCGTCCAGATCCAAAAACGCCAAGGTCAACGGCTGTTTGAGCATCTTGCAGTCAGAAAACTGCTCCTTGAGCGTTTCTTTGAAAAAACCGTGGTTGTATAGGCCGGTGAGGTGATCTCTGTTGGCGCGGTTGGATACTAACTGGTATAATTCCGAAAATTTCCTAAAAACAATAGACAATATCGTTACTAAAATAATAAATAAGGACAAGCCAAAATATTTCTCTTCCGACAATAAAATGGCTAAAACCATTGAAAGAAGCAATGTTACTGAATAACCAACACACGCCTCTTTTAAGACGCCTAACTCTAGAGCACCTTTAAATATTTGTCCAATGAAATAGAAGAAAAGAAAAATCAATAATACATTAATACTAAAATAAACTAGCAAACTAATCAAATAAGGAAGTAAATGATGGACATTTATCTTCCCAATATTCCCATCGAAGAATAAAAATGAGTAATAAGCACCTGATATCATCAAACAATACATTGAGAAATTAAATAAATGTCTCCATGCAGACATTCGTTGATTACGATACAATTCTATCAAACTAAAAATAAAAAGAACCTGTAACGTAAAGTTCAATCCATATAAAAACAGAGTAGCCAAGTAAACAGCAGAATCCATTGAAAAAGAATTAGCTTTAGGGGGCAAGATAATAGGAAAAAGATTCAACAAAACGACAGAACCAGTCAATATATATACTAAAACCCAATCTTTTAAGGATTGAGAATGGATATCAACCTCTGTAGCAAATATACACATCCCTAAAAGAGAGACAACAACAGTATATAGTTGTTCTTTGTTTTTTAACCGTTCAAAAACCATACAAAATCACTCTCAGCTAAAAAATTTTAAAGAAGGAGTATCGCCTCCCTCTTTATTAGATCAACATTATTATTTTCTACTCAATGAGTTTAAACCCCGACGTCAACGCCACAATCACCGAACCGAGGATGAACAAATTGATCAATACTTGTTTTGCTTTGAATTTCATGTCCTTTTCCCCCTTAACATTTTATTTATTGATCGCAGGGGCACCCGTTGTTTCTTCAGCATCATCTGCTCTATGCCGCGGTGCGCTGAGCATCAGATGCTGGATGAACAAGAACGCCCCTACGTTCATCACAACGTCGCCGATGCTGATGACTTGTTGGCGCGGGTACGGCGGAGACAGCGGGATGATGTCGCCAAGAAACGGCAGAAGCGTATCCGATGTGATCGCCTGGTGCTTGCCGTACAGACCGGCTTTTAACGCTTCGATGTATTCGCGGCCGAGAAATTGGGCGGCTTCGATCGATACCGGCATCCGTCCGCCGTTTACGGCCATGACGATAAAGTTAAGCAAGACGCCGGCGAAGATGACCGGAAACCCCGGCTGATGGCGGTTGAGCCATAAAAACGCGAGCCCGGTGATGTAGACGAGGAGAAAAATGCCGTTGCTCATGCTCGAGATCCATGCGACCCGCTCTTGCAGGAAAAAGACCACAAACTGCACCGCCAATAAGATCGGGAACAGCCAACCGAAGCGCAATTTCATGTTGGCCAACCCTTTCAGGCTTCCGCCGCGAAACCAGCCGATCAACAACGACAAAATGATTCCATCGTAAACCATAATGCTGTCCCCTTGATAAACAGAATTTTCTCTTTTTTTCTAAACTACTGTCCTCACTTCTATTTTTACCGTTTTTTTCATTCCATGTAAATAGTCCGTTCATCCTAACTACAAACAAATTTTGATGAATATCGTTTCCTTCTTTTCGTTTTCGTCATTCTTTGAAACAAGAAACGACAAAAACAGCGTCATGTATATCCATTGAATAGTGAAAAAGAACCTACCCTCAATGGAATGATCCCCCGACTGCAAATGCGGCATGCGTTTTTCTCGTTGAAAGACAAAAAGCCCTTTTTTATTATTCCGTATTGCTTTTCGGAAGATTATTGTTATAATTGTTTATACAGTAATAATTTTATGGATAAAAACGTCCTTTTTGCCCATTATATGGAAAGGAGATGAAAAAGAAATGGACGCGGAAATGTTGGGAAGCAAGAATGACAAAACGTATACACGTCGGATTAGCCAAGTCGGGAATAGTTTGTCCGTTAGCATCCCGAAAGATTTAGCCACGATGCTAAACCTAAATAAAGGCGATGAAATCGAAATATATTACGACAAGGAACGAGGGGAAATCGTGATGAAACGCGCAAACCGAATTCCAAAAGGAGTCCGTCCTGAAGTCGCGATGGCAATGAACCGCGCGATCTCCAAATATGACGAAGCGCTGCGCAACTTGAAATATAGATAAAGGAGCAGCTGGAGGAAAACATGGTTTATTATTTGACAGCGGAAGAAATCCTATTTATCCATTACACGGTCATGGAAATGTACGACGACGCAGAACAAGCGGGGATCCAATTCCCCGATAAATTCGCGTGGATGTTGGAAAGGCCGAAAGCGAAATTGTTCGGGGAGGAACAGTTCCCTTCGATTATCGAAAAGGCGTGCTGCTATTACCATTCCATCGCGACAGGTCATATTTTCCACAACGGCAATAAGCGGACGGCTTTAACCGTATTCGTCACGTTCCTTGATTTGAATGGATATGAGTTCACGATGACCAATAAAGAAGCGGAAAATTTCACAGTGTACCTTGTCGAGGATGCCAAGTTCCGAGGAAATGATTGCATCCAGCATCTTGTCCACGAATTAGAAGGTTACATCCGCCCCATCCAAAAACGAAAAGAGTGAGGAAAAGAGCGGGCCAAAGCCGGGTCAAGTTCAATTATTGCGTAAAATTCCATCGCCAACACAGTAAACTTGGATGACAGGACCACAACGTCGTTTTTTGCTGCTTTGTTTTTACACAACTGTGCGAACCTTGATCCAAAGCCGCCTTTTCGCTATTCGCAGCTTTTCATACTTTTACCTTGCGGCAGGTATTGAGTATTGTCAAAAGTTTATCCTCCACACTCACGGTCTTCCCTTGAGTTTCAACGGTTGAACGAAAAAAGCTTTCTACCCCCGGTGTTTCGGCCATCATTGAGGCAACAACACCCAACAGCCAAAACAAAGAGCGGCCTGATCTTTTGTCCTCCAGAGCCCGTTGAAACGAAAGTTTGCCCATTGCATCCCCGCTTATTTTTTGGCTATCCTACAACCATGGAAGCGAAAGTCTTTCGTCGGAAAATGAAAAAACGGATTCCGATCATCGTCAGGAATCCGTTTGTCTTGAACGGATTATCTCTCCGTCCCGCAGCTACCTCGGCAATGGTCCGCTGCATGGCATGACGCGCACGCCCCTTTGGCGCTTTTTTTCACGTGGCGAACCAGCGTCCAGCCGGCGTAGGCAAAAATCGCTCCGCCGATCACAAGATTCGCGATCATCGATTCTCTCTCCTTTCATGAATAACCAAGCATATGCCCAAACTGATAGACGGCAAACGAAATGACATACGCAACCGTCAGCGCGCATCCGATTGACAACAGCGTCCATTTCCGCGACCCGGTTTCTTTGCGAATCGCCGCCACCGTCGCTAGACACGGCGTATAAAGCAGGACGAACACCATAAAGCTGAACGCCGACAGCGGCGTGAAATGTGAAGCGATCACCTGCTTCAGCCCGTTCGCCTCATGAACGTGGTAAATAATATTCATCGTGGACACGACGACTTCTTTCGCCAAAAAGCCGGTGATCAAAGCCGCGCCCGCCTGCCAGGCGCCAAAGCCAAGCGGGGCGAGCAACGGAGCGATGAGGCCGCCAATGGCGGCGAGAAAACTGTCATCCATGGCAACGCCGACCCCATGCGGCCCGATGTACGTCAACAGCCAAATGGCGACCGAACCGCCGAAAATAAAGGTTCCTGCTTTGCGGATGAATCCTTTCCCTTTTTCCCATGTGCTTCGCCATAGTGTGAGCGCCTGCGGCACGCGGTATGGCGGCAATTCAATGACAAACAGCGAATTTTCGTTTTTCAAGAGCGTCGATGAGAACAACTTGACAAGCCCCAAAGCCACTACAATGCCAAGCACGTAAAGCGAAAACACGACAAGCGCCTGCTCGCGGGCGAAAAACGTGCCGGCAAACAAGGCGTACACCGGCAAGCGGGCGGAACACGACATGAACGGCAGCGCCAAGATCGTCATGAGCCGCTCTTTCGGCTGCTCAATCGTCCGCGCCGCCATCACCCCGGGAACGTTGCAGCCAAAGCCAATGATCATTGGGATAAACGCCTTGCCGTTTAACCCGATCGCTTCCATCATCCGGTCCATCACCATCGCCACGCGCGCCATATATCCGGAGTCTTCAAGCAAAGAAATGAAAAAGAACAAAATGAAAATTTGCGGCACAAACACCAACACCCCGCCGACCCCAGCGACAATCCCGTCCAAAACGAGCGCCTTGATAAACGGCGATGCCCCTGCCCAGTCGAGAAAACGGGACAACCCATCTGCCAGCGGACCGGAGAAAAACGCATCAAGCCGATCGGCAAGCGGCGTCCCCAGCCAGTTAAACGTCAGCATAAACACCACATACATCAGCGCCAAAAAAATCGGCAGCCCAACGTAGCGGTTCGTCACCACCGCATCGATTTTTTCCGTCCATGTCAACGGCTTATGTTTGAACTCAATGGCTGAAGCAGCGATCACCTCAGCGATCCAACGGTCGCGCGCCTCGTAAATATGCTTGGCGAGCGCGCCGCCAAGCGCCCGCTCCGTCTCCGCGCGAATCGCCGCGAGCGGCGAAAGGTTCATGCTATTATGCAAATACGCAGCCATGCGTTCATTTCCCTCAAGGAACTGCAACGCCGCCCATCGTTTGTTTCCAGGCACATCGTCCGGCAGCTGCTCGGCAATGCGTCTGATGGCGTTCTCCACTTCGGCGCCGTAATCGATTGCGATTGCCGGGTGCGGCTTGTCTTTTGCCGCCAAAACGGCGTGAACCAATTCGTTCGTTCCTTTTCCTGTTCGGGCGATGACCGGGATAACAGGAACGCCAAGATACTTCGACAGTTTAGCGGCGTCCACTTTCACGCCCCGTTTTTCCGCCACATCGACCATGTTTAGCGCGATGACAACGGGACGGCCAAATTCCAGCAGCTGAACGGTCAAATGCAAATTGCGGCGCAACTGCGACGCGTCAACGATATTGACAATCGCTGAGCACGGCTCGGTCAATAAAAAATCGGTCGCCACTCCTTCATCGCGAGACAGCGGCTGAAGCGAATACACGCCGGGCAAGTCGACCACCGAAACCCCGTGCTGGCGGAGCACTCCGATTTTTTTCTCGACCGTCACCCCGCTCCAGTTGCCCACATATTCATAAGACCCAGTTAAGCAGTTAAACAATGACGTTTTGCCGGTGTTTGGATTGCCAAATAAAGCGATGTAGGACATTTATTTCACCTCGATCGATGACGCCTCTTTGCGCCGCAAGCCGATGGCCTGCCCATCGACTTCGACCATCACCGGTCCGCCAAACGGCATCGCCGCTTTCAACCGCACCGTTTTCCCTTCTTTCACCCCTAGATGAAGAAGACGCTGTTTCAGTGCCTCCTGCTCCACGGCCAGACGGACGACGACCGCTGTTTCCCCTTTATGCAAATCAGTCAGCACCATGATCATTTCCCCCTGTTTTTCTATCCACTCTCCTGTGGTCCAATAATGATTCTTCTTCTCAATTTCAATCATACCATAAGCTAAGAAAAAAGGAGTGACATTTTTCACAATCATTCCTCATTGTCACCATTTCTTCAAAATTCGCCACCTCATCAGTTGAATTTTTCTGAAAAGTATATATAATTTTTTGTATATCTTTCCCATCTTTGCTCAAGGAGGAAGCTCAATGAACACACTAGGAAAAATCAGCAACTTTGTCGGCAACACCTTTGCCATCTGGGTGCTTCTGTTTGGAGCGCTCGCCTTTTTCGCTCCCAGCGCGTTTACGTGGATCGCTCCGTATATCGTGCCGCTTCTAGGCATCGTGATGTTTGGCATGGGATTGACGCTTTCAGCAGATGATTTCAAAGAAGTATTCAAACGTCCGCTTGATGTGTTGATCGGCGTCGTTGCCCAATTTCTGATCATGCCGCTTATCGCGTTTTTGCTCGCTTATTTCTTGCCGGTTTCGCGTGAAGTGGCGCTTGGCATTATTTTAGTCGGCTGCTGCCCGGGCGGAACGGCGTCCAACGTCATGACGTATTTGGCGAAAGGGGACACGGCGCTGTCGGTCGCCGTCACCTCGGTTTCGACGATTTTGGCGCCGATTTTGACGCCTTCGCTCATCTTGCTTTTAGCTGGAAAATGGCTGTCCGTATCCGCTGCTGCGTTGTTTTGGTCAATCGTCAAAGTCGTGCTGATTCCGATTGTTTTAGGGCTCATCGCCCAGGCGCTGTTCCAAAAGCAAGTAAAAGCGTGCATCCCGGCGCTGCCGCTCGTTTCGGTCATCGCCATTGTAGCCATCGTCGCCGCCGTCGTCGGGCAAAACCAAGCCGCCATTGCCAAAAGCGGGCTTCTTATTTTTCTGATTGTAGTCGCTCACAACGGATTGGGGCTGCTGCTTGGGTATTGGTTTGCCAAACTGTTTCGCCTGTCGCCGCCAAAACAAAAGGCGATTTCCATTGAAGTGGGCATGCAAAACTCTGGGCTTGGTGCGGCTTTAGCGACCGCCCATTTTTCGCCGCTCGCCGCCGTTCCAAGCGCTATTTTCAGCGTCTGGCACAATATTTCCGGCCCGATTGTCGCAACGTACTTCCGCAAACAAGCAGACCGCCAGACAACGGATGAACAAACGATTTCCGCTTGACCTCTCTCACGCTTTGTTTAGCCGCAAAAAAGCTGTCTCCCGAAATGAAACGACCATTTTTCGGAGACAGCTTTTCTGCCTATTATCACGCTGTTTTTCCGCTCTCGGACGATTAGGCGCTCTTTGGAAACAAAAAGCGGACATCCGCCCTCAATCTCATTTCACAGCGCCCCCTCAAACGGAAACACCATCCTTCCCGCTAGTTCCGGGAAATCAATGAACGGATTGCGGTTGCCTTGGATGAAGAAAATCGCGCTGTTGCGATGATGCTCATACACCGTTGGCGGAAATTGTTCGTGCCAACGGACAAGGAGCGGAATATCGATTTTGCGCCGGAATGATTTCGCGATCGCCTTCGGGTAGCGAAGCAGAAAGTAAAGCATCGCCCTTGCCGCCGTCCCTTTGCCGTATTCCGGCTCGAAATAGCCGTTATGAACGACGCCGCAGCGGTTTTGGATTTGCTCGTCGGGATCTTCCGGATTGTAAAACGGGAAATCCGCGTACGGAAAATTCGACCGCATCGTATTGCACTCCGGCTGGCAAACGAATAAATGATGCAAATCGCCTTTCATCGGTTCGCGGGCGCCAAACCAAGACTGCGGCACGACATGTTCGGCATTGAATTTCCATTGCTGCTCGATCGTGTTCACCCGCTCGTGCACATCGCCCCATCCATTTTTCGTCCTTCTCAACAGTTGACGAAACTCTTCATAACGCCGCTTCATCGTTTCCACATCTTGAACGATCAGTGTTCGTGGATCTTTCCGCTCGCCGGAATACAAGCTGCGCACCGTTCCGTCCGGGTGCAAGTCGACCCATGTGTACAAATACTCATCCTTGCTGAAAAAATACGGCAGCCGCCGCTTATGGGTGTGCGCCGCCAGTTCATGATAGCGGACAAACAACATCAATCCGTCCCCTTCAAGCGGCAGATGGCGGTAATACCGTTCGCGCGCCCGTTGGTCTTCATCCGCACGATAATACGCGTCCTCCACCGCGAGCCGCTCATTCAGCTGCTCGAGCCGTTCTTTCGGATCTTCCTCCCGCCATTGGCCGAGCTCCTCAAGCCGCCGTTCCGCCTCTCCCATCGGCGCTCCCCTTTCTTTTTTCTTTTAGTGTATCATGGAAGGCGAAAGAGGGCGACAACAGCGTTAATGCAAAAGAAACGATGTCGCGCCGAACAAAACGGCGGCGATGCCGGCGGCGATCAACGATGGGATCAACTTCGTGCGCGCGTATTCCATCACCGGCAAATCCAAAATGGTGCAAAGCGTCACCGTATTGTCGCTAAGCGGCGACGCAAACGCCCCGAACGTCCCGCTCGCAAACACCGCGCCGATGACCGGCAAAATGTTCGTTCCCGACTGGCTCGCTAGCGTCACACCAAGCGGCATCAACATCCCCCACGTCCCCCACGACGAGCCGATGAAATAGGAAATGACAGCGCCAAGCAAAAACAAAATCGGGGCGACGAAAAACGGCGGAATCCATTCTTTGACATGGCCCGTAATGTATTGCGAAAACCCTAAATCCTCCGCCACAGCCGACAGCGCCCAAATGAGCGCCAGCATTAAAATGACGGAAATCAGCTCATTGCCGCCTTTGACAAAATGCGTCAACAAATCGTTCAATTTAAATCGCTGCCAAAGGAAGAAAGCAACTGTAATGATGACGGTAAACAACAGCGCCTCCAACATCGCGCCGAGCGCATCGCTTTGCAAAAACGCCTGCCAAAACGTTCTTGCCCCCCGGCGGCCGTCCCACCAGCTTAAAAACAACGTCAAGACAAGCACGATCGAAAGCGGAACGATCAAATTCCACGGCTTGACCGGCGTTTCTTTTTGGTAGGCGCGCGGGCACGTCTGCATCGCGTCTCCTTCTTCCCCTTGCGCTTCATTGGGTTCATGGTCAGCCGGCCGCTGTTCTTCCGCCATTTCGAGCGCCAACCGCTCGTTCCGGCTCCGAATCGGCGCCTCTTTCCGCTTTTCGCTTACTGCTGCTTGTTTTTGGCGCGAATAGACAAAAAAACTGTAGTAGAGCCCGACGGCAATAATGGCATACGAGAAAAAGTTAAACGGAATGCTTCGGACGTACACGATGTACGGCTCCGCACCGATGCCGGCCGTATCAAGCGCCTTGTCGATGACCGACACCATATAGCCGACAAAGGCAGTGGCGATCGGAATCAAGGCAACGACCGGGTTGGAGGTCACCTCAATGGCAAAGCCGATTTGCTGGGACGACAGCCCGAGCCGTTTGCGCAGCGCCTTCATGATCGGCGCGACGGTGACGATGCGAAAATCGGGGTCGCTAAACGTCACCATCGTCGAAATCCACGTCAGCAGCATGGCGGTTTTGGCCGATTTCACTTTTTTGCTGACGAGATGGACAAATCCTTTGATTCCGCCGGTGTATTTGATCATGCTCACAAGACCGGCGAACACATACAAGAAAATGATGATGCGAATGTTGTTCGTCTGCATTAAGTTGTCAACAACGTAATGAAGCATCGTCCGCAACCCGCCAAGCAAGGACGGGGTCATCAAATAACTGCCAACCAACAGCCCGACAAACAGCCCGGGGATGACTTGCTTCGTCCAAATCGAAATCGGGATGACAACTAAAAATGGCAAGAGAGCTTTCCACGACGGTTCCATTGGCCATTCACTCCTTTCTTTAAAAAGTATGGCGATGGTTTCCCTTGTCTATGCAAACGGTCATTGATTTTCCCCCAACAACGGGGAGACGAGTCTACACAAAAAGCGCGCCGCATGGTGGCACGCGCAAGCGAAACCGCTTTCCTACCTAAAAAAATAAAAAGCTGCCAATTAGACAGCTTTCACCGCTTCTCTTCGGGACGGCAGCGCCAACAAGTGGAGCGTCACTTCCGGCTTCGAGCCGATCCGGATGTTCACCCCGGTTTGCCCAAGCCCTTCGTTGATATAAAACGGTTTTCCCTCCCATTCATGATAACCTTTGATCATGTTCCGCTCGGTGAGCGTTTTGCTCATTTTCGCCAAATGGTACGGCTTTGGCCAATGAATTTGCCCGCCGTGGAAGTGGCCGGACAACAAGTAGTCAAAATGATAGTCTTTCATATGCGGCACGATGTCTGGATCGTGCGTCAACACGAGGTTAAGGCCGTCTTTGACGCCCGCATACGCCTTTTCAATGTCGCTGCGCCCCGTGTAAAAGTCATCGATGCCAATGATATTGACGGTGTGACCGTTGACGGTAATCGTCTTCGTCTCGTTTTGCAAGACGACGCAGCCGTGCGCCTCAAGCGTCGCTTTCAGGCGCTCGAACGACTCGCCTTGCAGCACGTAATCGTGGTTGCCAAACACGGCGTACATGCCATATGTCGGATTCAACTGTTTCAACGCCGTCAAATACGGACCGAGTTTGACAATGCTTTCCTCACGGTCCAAAAAGTCGCCCGTTAAGGCGATCAAATCGATGCGCTCCCCTTTCAGCTTTTCATACACATCATCCGGGGAAATGGACAGTTTTTCCAAATGAAGGTCAGACAGCTGCAAAATGCGGATGGCGCCGTTCCCACCATCCAGACTGCCGACCTGAACTTTATGCAAAACCGCTTCATACGTGTTGCGGTGGGCTTTGCGAATGGCCAAAACAAGCAATAAAAAGATTGATAGAATAATGAAAACGAACGTCATTGTCTTCTCTCCTCCCTCCATCACTATTATAGTGAAACGGAGGAGAGAAGAAAGAGGGAGTTAGTGGATGAGATGGTAACCATACAATGAAAACAACTTTTCCTTCGACATCACCAAATATTTCGGCGGGCGAACAAGCGGCATGAGACGGTGTTGGGCCACTGTCATCATCGGCCAATGGGATGCCATTTTCAACCAACGGTAAAATGAATCCGCTATGTCAATGACATCAAATCCGAGTCTCTCACAACCTTTGTTTAACATCGTTACGCCGATAATCCCTTTTATGCAGGCGGACTGTTCGTGATGGTAAAGATAATGAGCAACATACGGCAAACTGGCCTTCACCTGTTCGAAAATATAACGTCCTTTTTGAATATCACCTCCATACTGCATCAGTTCGCGAAGCAGACGAACATTATGAAGGTGAATTTTCAACAGCCAGTAATTGGCCGCGATCGTCGTTCCGTCCGAAAGGTGAATGGTTTCACCCTTGTATCGAAGCAAACGGACGCGGAAAATGGAACGACAGCCGTTCTCTTTCCCACCAACATATTCGAGGCGGGAACATGCATAATAGAGCGGATCCATCAGTCCCCATACAGACAACAGCCACTGCGTCGCTTTGCTTCTCATTGGCGGCATCCTTCCCCTGTTCGTTCTATCCATTTACATTATGGAATCGATCGAGCGGCATTATAAAATGGAGAAAAAAGGAGAAAAGATGGCTACATGACCAGTCGGGAGACGCGCGTACTGAGGTCCAGTTCCATTTCGCCCCCTGCTCGAGGCTTTATCAAAAAAAGCGCGCACGAATCTCTATGCGCGCCAAACAACCATGCTCTTATGATTGGACAAACGCCACTGTGTTTACATCCTGTTGGCACACGGCCAGGCGGTTTTCCGCATGCTTTGCTTCCAAGCAGGGGATGCATCCAAAATTCGAATCTGACCGCGCTCCTAGGAACGCATCCGAAAATGCGCATTCATTTGCCCTTTCAACATCCGCTCACGCAGCTCTTTCGTCATTTCCTGACGGATTTCCCACGTCGACACCCCTTCCTCGCGCTGATTGGCAATTTTCATCAACTGCTCCACATCGGCGAACGAATATTTGCGGATGCCTTTCGAACGGTCAGGGAACACAAGCTTCCGTTCCTCGTAATAACGAATTTGCCGCTGCGACAGCCCGGTCAGCTCGCTGACAATCCCGATCGAAATGACTTTTTTGTATTTGTAATGATCCTCTTGAGGATGATCTGTCATACTCCTCACCTCAATTCGTTGTATTTTCTAACGTAATTATACAAAAAATGGTTCATCACCAAAAGTTGTACTTGCACCTGTCATGAAAGTATGTTAGCTGTTTCTAGCCGAACCCGCAATGCAAAACGCTGGATATTTCTGTATCCGTATCCCCGACGTTTCATCAGCTTGATCTTGTTATTTGTTCCCTCCATTTTCCCATTTGAATAAGGGGATAAAATGCACGATATGATTTCGTCTGTTCGTTTGACGAGTGATTTTGCGATGGCGCGAACAGCAGAACAAGGACAAAACAAATACCGATGAACCCAGGCGTTCAAACGACGTTTCGCTTGTCGCTCGCTTTGGCTTTTGGATACATAACGAAAATGTTGAAGGGATTGATAGACAGCCTGCAAGGAATCGCTCTCTTTCTGCCACTCCCGCACCGTTTGGCGCTCCTCCTCGGTGAGTTTCTCGGGGCACTGGGTCAATAAGCGGCAAACATGCCGAACATGCCCATGTTTCTTGTTCCCTTTTCCGAAGGATTTGCGGCATCGATCCAACGCTTCCGTAAACAATTGAATCACATGAAAATAATCGACCACATGCTTCGCTTCCGGACACACCTCTTGAATGGCTTTTTTCATCGCTGGAGCCAAATCACTCACGACATACTGAACAGAACCAGACACAGGAGCCAACACACGTCCAATGGCTTCCTCGTTCTTTCCTGCTTCAACGGCATACACTTCTCCCGTTTCGGCATCCATGACTGCCACTCCGTAATCATGTCCTTTTCGAAACGCAAACTCATCGACACAAACTGCCTTTGGTTGGATGTCATTCGATAGGAAGGAAGGGGCATGGGTATAAAACCAGCGTTCAACGGTCGTGTACGGAAGCTTGAGCATACGAGCCACCGCCTGAATGGATGTTCCGATGCAAGATTGCGCCACCCATTGCTGAAACGCATCCGTCGCTGCACTTCGAGGGGAAATTCCGGGATAAGACGTGCTGAATGTCATGCCACATGTACAACAACGTCTACGCTCCACAGGGAGTTCCACCCAAAAGATGCCGATCCGTTGAGCATACCCATGCATCCATTGCTTCTTTTTTCCTGTCATTTTGATCGTGCGTTTCAAGCAAACAGGACATAACGGGCATTGTTCAGGAAGAGAAAGTTCGAAAATCCAACGTTCTTCTTCTTTTCGCACCTTTTGAATCAAAACATCTGGTAAATCGATGAGTTCTTTGATAAACTGAGCGTACATGCGAATTTTCCTCCAATGGTTTGGTTTGGACACCTTTACCATACAGGAAAATTCGCATTTTTTGTACCCTCTATTTTCTCTATGCACACCGATCTTCAATGATCAAGTACAACTTGTGGTGAAGAGCCCAAAAAATGATGTTAGCCCGCTAACTTTTGTAAATAAAATTAACATATTTTTTAAATTTCCTGTAAATGTACTTAACACATTTGCTGTACACTGAAGAAAAAGATAGTATGGTAAAGGTAAAAACAGGGAGGGAATCGAATGGGGACATGGATGAGAAGCGCCGTGCGGAAGAAAAAGCAATTTTATATTGAACAGCTCGTACGGTTCGGCTTAGCCGCTGACCGTGATCGGTTTGAAGAATGGACAATGGCCGAACTGCGACGCGAATACGAACGATTCCACCCCGCCCACACGATCGAAGGAGGACGCCGCCATGGACAAACAAGCGCTCGAACTGGCCAAGCGCATCATTGAGCTCGATCTGGAGCGCGATGCGATGTTTGAGCAACTGATCGCGCTCATCGGCAACCGAGCGGATGAACTGCTTCGTTTTTTGCAAAATCGATTGTAAAACGATCGCAAATGAGAAAGTGCCCTGAATTTCTTCACGGGCACCTTTTTTCACCCTCATTCTTCAACAGAAATCCTTCCGAAATCAGCGCCAAGGCTGGAAAAACTTAAGAAACGCCGCGAACCCCCCTCTTTGTCAACCTAAAGAAAGGACTGTGTTCCCGACGGAGAACGGCTGACACCCCCTTTCGCGGCAGCTCATCCGGCGCAACGCCCCATACGCTTGCGATATACCGCCGGTGTTGCGGATGCTCAATGCTTCGGTAGCCCGGCAGCTGATCGGCTTTTTGTCCATGCTCGCGCCCGCCCTGCCCGTTCCCTTGTCCGGTGATCGAGCCAAACCCAGAGCCAGGACGGCCGATGTTTCCGGTTGCCAGCACGACGTTGATCCACTGTCTGACCGCCGCATAGCCGTCCGTCTGCTGCTCCAAGCCGCGCGCCGTGAGCACGATCGCATCGGCCGCCTCCCCGTACTTTCGCGCCGCCAAGCGAATCTTCTCTTCCGGCACGTCAGTCAGCCGGACGATCTCATCCATCTCCACTGCTTCTATGTGCTGTTTCCATTCGACAAACCCAACCGTCCGCTCGCGCACAAACGCTTCATCGATATATCCTTCGTCAAGCAGCACTTTCCCGATGCCGACGGCCAGCGCCGCATCCGTTCCGGGCTTGAGCGGCAGGTGCAGATCCGCCAACGCCGCCGTTTTCGTTTCCCGCGGATCCACCACGATGATAAAAGCGCCGTTCTTCTTCGCTTCATAAAAATACGGCATCAACGTCGGCTGGCATTCGGCGACATTGGTTCCAGCCAAAATGATCGTCTGGGCGAGTGGAATGTCGGAGAGCGGATTTGTCAACCCGCGGTCAAGACCAAACGCGTCGTTCATCGCGGCCGCGGCAGCCGACATGCAAAAACGGCCGTTGTAGTCGATGTGCCGCGTCTTGAGCGCCACGCGGGCAAATTTCCCGAGCAAATACGCCTCCTCATTCGTCAAGGATCCGCCGCCGTAAACAGCAAACGCATCGACTCCATCTCCTTCTGAATGGAGATGATTCGTTCCGCGATCAGCGAAAGCGCCTCCTCCCAACGGACCCGCACAAACCGGCCGTCCACTTTCGCAAGCGGAACCAACAGCCGCTCGGGATGCAAAGCGTGCTGGCAGGCGTTCATCCCCTTTAAACAAAGGCGGCCGTTGGACGTCGGGTTGTCGGTCGGGACCGCCTTGTAGCGGCGCCGCTCTACAATCCGCTCCTCCACCAGCTGAAGCGTGCACTGGACGCTGCAAAACGGACATTGCGTCGCGGCAGCCGTTTCTGACGCCCGTTCTTTTTCCTTGGCGCGAAAGTAGCGCAGCAATTCGTTCGTCATCGCCATTCCCCCGCTTCCTACAGCTCGACATATACCAAGCCGTCTTTCACCGCCGCGCGGTACGTTTTGACACACCCTTCATCCGGCGCCTGCACCCGGCCGTCTTTCAGGCAAATTTTCCAATCATGAAGCGGACAAAACACAAACTCACCGCTCACAATACCTTGTGACAAATCGCCTCCTCGATGCGGACAGCGGTTTTCAACGGCAAATACTTGATCGTCACTCGTCCGGAACAACGCCAGCTCACGATTCCCGACCCGCACGCATTTTCCGAGCCGCTTCGGCAGCTGTTCCAATGTTCCCACTTCCACCTTCATCCTCTCTTCGTCCTCCCCCTGCATCGATGTCTGATCCTGTTTGGCCATTCCTTTACAAACTTTCATGAACAACAACGTAAAATCGTCGTTTCGCAAACGAAAACCTCGTTTCCGGCTGAACGATGGCCATCATTTCCCTCTCTTCGTTCCAGCATTGATCCTAACCCATGATCAATCCAGGCGGCGGAACATCAACTTTTTCCGCCCGCCGTCATCCCCCTTCATTCCACCGGCTCTTTGTCGCCGATATCGCGGAACAACAGTTGCTGCACTCTCTCGTTTTCGACGATGTCCCGCCACGGATCTGTTGTCGCGGAAAGAGCTTTGTGAAGCCGCTCAAGCAGCGCGCGGCGCGTTTCCACATCGAACAACACTTCGCGGATATGCTCAAGCCCGACGCGCTCGACCCATTTGGACGTCCGTTCCAAATAATGCGCGGACTCGCGGTAATATTGCAAAAAAGCACCAGTCATCTCGATCACTTCGTCTTCCGTCTTGACCGTGCAAAGCAAGTCAGCTGCACGCAAATGGGTGCCGCCGTTGCCGCCGACATAAATCTCCCATCCGCCCTCGACGCCGACGACGCCGACATCTTTAATGCCCGATTCCGCACAGTTGCGCGGGCAGGCGGAGACGGCCATTTTCACTTTATGCGGCGTTTTCAGCCGCTCAAATGTTTGTTCCATCCGAATGCCAAGCCCGGTCGAATCTTGCGTCCCAAAGCGGCAAAACTGCTTGCCGACGCACGTTTTCACCGTCCGAAGCGCCTTGGCGTAGGCGTAGCCTGACGGCATGCCGAGATCGGCCCAAATGCGCGGCAAATCTTCTTTTTTCACCCCAAGCAAGTCAATGCGCTGCCCGCCGGTGATCTTAATCATCGGCACGTTGTATTTTTCCGCGACATCAGCGATGTTCCGCAGCTGTTCGGCTGTCGTCACCCCGCCATATATGCGCGGCACAACGGAGTACGTGCCGTCGGCCTGGATGTTGGCGTGCAGCCGCTCATTGACAAACAAGGATTCCGCTTCTTCATCGTACTCGCCCGGATACAACATGCCCAGGTAATAATTGAGCGCCGGACGGCATTTCGAACACCCTTCCTCGTTTTTCCATCCCAATACACTCATCACTTCTTTGACCGTCATCAACCGTCTTTGTCCGATGGCCTCGAGCACTTCCTCACGGCTTAAGTCCGTGCAGCCGCAGATCATTTCTTTCACCGCATACCGGTTCGCTTCTTCACCAAGCATATGCTCAAGCAGCTCGGCGACAAGCCCTTTGCATCTGCCGCACGAGCGAGACGCGTTCGTATAGTCGCGCACCTCGGCGACCGTCTTAAGCCCGTGTTCGGCAATCGCCTGACAAATCGCGCCTTTTGTCACCCCGTTGCAACCGCAAACCACATCGGTGTCGGCCATCGCCGCCGCAAGGCTTCCCTTCCCGCCTAAAGCGGCTGGGGCAAACAGCGACAGCGAGAGCGCCTCAACCGAATCGCCGCGCTGGATCATATCGAACAGCTTTCGACCTTCGCTCGTATCGCCAAACAGCACCGCCCCAACGACTTTCCCTTGGCGAACGACGACTTTCTTGTACACCGAGCGCGCTTCGTCATACAGTTTGATCGACTCCGTCCCTTCGCCATCCATAAATTCACCAGCCGAGAACACATCGACACCGGACACTTTCAGCTGAGTCGCAACGACCGATCCTTCATACGGCTTTCCTTTTCGGCCGCAAATCGCCTCTGCCAGCACTTTCCCCTGCTCATAAAGCGGAGCGACGAGCCCATACACAACACCGCGATGTTCCGCGCATTCACCGACCGCGTAAATGTGCGGCACGCTCGTTTCCAAGTAGTCATTGACAACGATCCCTCGATTCACTTCAATGCCGCTTCTCCGCGCTAAATCAACATTCGGACGAATGCCGACCGCCATCACCACCAAGTCGGCGGCAATGGACGTACCGTCCTTAAACCGCACTCCTTCCACACGGCCGTTGCCGAACAATTCAGCCGTCTCTTTGCGAAGCAAAACGTTCATCCCTTGTTTCTCCAGCTCCCGCTGCAGCAGCTTGGAAGCGGTCGGATCAAGCTGGCGTTCCATCAAATAGTCGAAAATATGGATGACATCGACATCCATCCCTAAGTGAAGCAACCCGCGCGCCGCCTCCAATCCAAGCAAGCCGCCGCCGATGACCGCCGCTTTTTTGTATGTCTTCGCATATTCGATCATCCGCTCGCAATCTTGGATATCGCGAAACGCCGTCACCCCGGGCAAATCCGCCCCCGGCACCGGCAAGATAAACGGATTCGACCCTGTCGCGAAAATCAATTCATCGTATTCGACTACCCTCCCACGGTCGGTCCGGACAAGCCGCCGCTTGATGTCGACTTCCGTCACCGTTTCGCCGACAAACAGCTGAATACCGTTTCGTTCGTACCATTCCCAACTGTTCAACGTAATGTCATCAAGACGCGTATCTCCTTGCAGCACCTCCGACAACAAAATGCGGTTATAGTTCGGATGCGGTTCGCTGCCAAAAATCGTGATCTCAAACGCCTCGCGGTCAAGTTTCAAAATCTCCTCGATGCAGCGAACCCCCGCCATGCCGTTGCCGATTAACACGAGTTTTCGTCTCACGTCGCCATCCCTCCATCTTCGTTACTTTGTTTATCGTCATCGATGCAGCCAAAGTCGGATCGTCATCACCAGCAGCTCCCATAATCCGACTGTTTTTGTTCGCATCACCCTCACAATTTCCCCTTTGCCTTGGCTGTGCCCATCATATCACGTCAAACATGAAGCATGCATTTTTTATATATACATGCTCATTGAAAAGTTAACCTTCGCATAAGCGGTGCCCACTCTGGTTATACTGCTCCTAAGGAAAAGCATGGGAAAGGAGCGGAATTCTGCATGAAACGTCTCAACATCACCGACAACCATGGATGGACGCCCCGGAAACTCCGCAAGCAGGAACGGAAGATCAAAAACGCTCATCTCCGCCAACGTGTGATGGCCGTCCGCCTGGTCATGGAAGGCTATTTGGGCAAAGACGTGGCCTCCATGGTCAACGTGTGCCGCCAAACCGTTTCCCATTATGTGTCGCTGTTTAACGAAGGGGGCCTGGAACTCCTGCTTCATCGGGATTTTGCCCCTGGGCGAGAGCCGTTTCTCACCGAAGAACAGCAGGAAGAGATCAAACACCTTGTGTTGACCACGACACCCGCGGAGCTGGGCTGGGACATCGCTTCGGCGTGGAATACGAAGATCCTTCAATCCTATGTACACCACCATTATGGCATCTCCATGTCCCGCGAAGCCTTGCGAAAACTCTTGCATCGAAAAGGGCTTTCGTGGACCCGGCCGACTTACACGTTGGCGAAAGGAGATCCGGATCGGCAAAAACACTTCGAAAAACAAATGGATCTAATAAAAAAACTTAATCGATCCAGATTCCGTCCTGTTGTACATCGATGAAACGCATATCCGATCGTATCATGTGTTGCGTACGACATGGTCAGAGGTTGGCCGTCAAAAGCAAGTGCCGACGTTCGGCCATCATGCTCACGTATCGCTGTTTGACGCCATTAACGTCCATGATGGCGAAACAGTTCTTTATCAAGCAGGAGCGGCCAATGCGACAACGTTTTTGGATTTCCTGCGGGTTCTCAAAGAGCGTTACCCGGATCGTCTCATTGTCTTGGTGCTGGATAACGCCCGAATTCATCATGCCAAAATGGTGAGAGAGTTTTTGCGGGAAGAAGGACGGAGTTTTCACTTCATTTACCTTCCTCCGTATTCTCCGCAACTGAACCCGATCGAACGCTTGCGGAAATGGCTGAAAGACACTGTCATTGCCAATGTGTTTCACAAAGATCAAAACGATATCGCCCAAGCCATTGCCCGGTTTGTGGACTACATCCATGAACGCCCGAAGGAAGTGCTACAACGCCTAGGGTGTGCAGTGTAATCCAGAAGTTAACTTTTCAAGGTGCATCTATATAAATACTCCACATGACGCCATTGCTCGGCCAGCATCATGCGTTGATGCGGCCCTATCACTCCTTTCAACGCGCGCCGGAGCTCTTCCGTTTTTTGTTTCAGCCGCCCTTTGGCGAGCTGGGCGAGGGCCGCCGGATCGTCTTTTCCTTCGATAAGGGCGCGAATGATGAGCCGGGCCGACATCCCGTTGATGTCGGATACGACCGAAGAAAGCTTGATATTGGCTCCTTCCAACACTTTTTGGATGCGGTTGAGCTCCCGTGCCCGTTCCTCGATCAAACTGCGCCGATAACGGACCAGTTCCCGGAGCTCCCGCTGAGCTCGATGAGGGATGTAACTCCCTTTTAGCAATCCATGGCGAAGCAAGTCCGCGATCCATTCGGCATCTTTGACATCGGTCTTTCGCCCGGGAACCGCTTTGATGTGTTGGGCATTGACGACAAGCACTTCGATCGGCTCTGCTTCGAGGAGATTATACACCGGCTTCCAATATACGCCCGTCGACTCCATGGCAACGTGCGTCACCTTTTTTCTTTCAGCCAATCCACCAACTCCTCGAGATCGTCGGTCAGCGTACCAAACGTGCGAATCTCTTTTCCTTCAGGGGTAAGGGCGCAAGCCGTAATCGATTGCTTATGCACGTCCAATCCGCAACAGCGTTCATACAAGACGCGCATCGGTCTCCCTCCCTGCTTCGTTCTCAAAAACAGCTGGTGCAGTAGCCTTTGTTCAAGCATTCTATCCTGCGTGCTTCCCTCAAGGGAGCGACATTCCGTGGTGCACCAGACTACTGGGGTCCGTCTATATATCGGACTTTTACGTACCATAGATACAACGACCTCATGACCCCAGCTGCAAGGAGACCATTCGACAGAAGGTTGTTTTCATCCTTCCGTGGTGACGAAATTTTTTTGTCATGGGAGTCTATATAAGATTATATAACACAATTTTAAAAAAAAATAATAATCATATAAAAAATCAGATTAATATACGTATTTGTCGAAAAAATGTAACTTTTTATCACATAAAAAAGCGACCTTCCGCTTGATGGAGCGGAGGCCGCTTCTTGTTGGAGGTTTACTCGTTAAGGGGATCATCAGTGAATCGGACGGGATTCCAGCAGTTCATCGATAATGCGCGCGTAGTGGTCAATGCGCCGCTCCAGCTCCTCCATCTGCCGCTCAAGGCGGGTGACGTATTGACGGAAGGTCATCGGAGCGCCGAATCGCTGTTCGAGCCGCTCTTCGATTTTCTGCCGCTCGCCGTGGACAGAGACGAAGATGCGCATCTCGCGGCCGAACACTTCGCGGACGGTTTCACTGATGAGTTCGCCGTATCTTGTTTGCAGCCATTCACATTGAATGTCGTTGAGGCATTCAATGATGAGCCAATCGTCATCCACCGTCGCCGACGTCGAGGCAAACCACGTGTCAAACGACGGGCCGGGCAGCTTTTGCGCAAGCTTCGTTTTCACTTGTTCCCAAAGATGGTGCTCCTTCACACACTCACCCCCTTTCGTCTACTCGCCCGGCTGCCATACATGTTCGCGCAATTTCGCCCGAATGTCATCCGGAATCGGTTCAGGCCGCCCGGTGTCAAAATTGAAATTGACATACACCGCCCGCCCTTTGGCGCACACCACCCCGTTTTGGTGGATTTCTTCATAAATCGTGAGGCTTGTGTTGCCGATGCGCTCAATGCCGGTATACACAGTCACATCTTGCCCATAATACAGTTGGTTGACGTAGTCAACCTCCATGCGGATGATCACCATCCGCCAACGTTTGAATGACAAGTCAGGCGTAAACAGCTTGAAAATTTCATGCCGCCCCGCTTCAAACCAAACGGGCACGGTCGTATTGTTAATATGGCCGACGCCGTCCGTTTCTGACACGCGCGGCGTAATGACAGTCGTAAACACGAACGCCCCTCCTCCACAAGAACTGGAATCGTCTTTTGTCGAATTTCGGCGGCTGATGTATATGTGTTCGCTTCACGACGTGGAAATTCCTGCTTCACCATCAAGAAAACGTGAAAAACGTCACCCCTTGAGCGGAAGGGGGATCCAACCTGAGGAGCGAGACCCTATTTCCAACAGCCAAAGAAAAAACAGGAGCCTGAAGCAGCCCCTGTTTTTGTGTTCTCACTTGTTGTTCGGTTCCATGATCGTCCCGGCAAACGCTGCTTGATAAATCGCGCGGATGTCGGCTTCCAAAAGCGGCATCGGGCTGCGGGCGAGCAGCCGTTTTTGTTGGACGGCGTCTTTCGTCAGACTTTCTAATGCGCTTTCCGGAATGCCAAAACCGCCGAGCGTCTTCGGAATGCCGACATCGGCGACGAGGCGCTCGAGCTCCTCGACGCAGCGGTGCGACGCCTCCTCCTCTGATAAAAAGCTCGAGTTGCCGCCGAGGGCGTTTAAGATATCAGCCATTCGTTTCGTGCAGCTTTGGCGAATGTAGCCCATCACATATGGCAAGAGCACGGCATTTGATTCGCCATGGGCGATATGAAACTGTCCGCCAAGCGGATAAGCGAGCGCATGCACGCCGGCCACCCCGGCGTTGAAAAACGCCAAACCGGCCAGGTAGCTGCCGTTCGCCATATCGGTGCGCGCCTGTTTGTCCGTTCCGTTTTCCACCGCTTTGCGCAATGAGCGAGAAATCAGGCGCATGGCGGCGATGGCCAACCCATCCGATGTCGGACTCGCGTTGACCGACACGTACGCTTCAACCGCATGGGTAAGCGCATCAATGCCCGTGGCCGCCGTCACCCGCGGCGGAACAGAAACCGTGAGTTGCGGGTCGACGATCGCCACATCCGCCAACAAATAGTCATGCGTCACGACGTCTTTCGTCGTTTCTAAGGACAACACGGAGATGTTCGTCACCTCCGACCCGGTGCCTGATGTCGTCGGAATCAATATTTTCGGCAATCCTTTTTTCTCAAGTGTTCTCGTTCCAGTTAAGTTTAAATAATCGGCGACCGAACCTTCATGCACGGCCAAAACAGCGGCCAGTTTCGCCAAATCCATCGCGCTGCCGCCGCCGACGCCGATGACAAGGTCAAACTCTCCGTCGCGGACAAACGCCACCGCCTTCTCCCCCGTTTCAAGCGGCGGCTCCGGCACAACATCCGTATACACATGCACGCTGCACCCTGCTTGCCGGAGCGGAGATGCCACTTGCTCGACGAGGCCGAGTTTTTCAAGCGCTGGATCGGTGATCACCAACACGTGTGCTGCCCCAAGCCTTTTTACTTCTGGAACTAACTGCGTAAGCGCCCCCCAGCCGACATGGCTGAGCGGCGGAAAAACAATGCGAGCTGCGGTCATGGTTCTCCCCATCCTTTCTATTCGTTGATCAAACAGCGCCATTTAGACACTCGCTCAAAACGACGCGCCCCGCTTTTTCCATCAGACAAATGCAAGGGCTAATTTAGCGGCCCTGCGCCTCCTCCAGCTCCCGCTTCAGCTCTTCGACAAGCTCCGCGGCCGGAAGCTCCCGCACCAGCCGGTATCCTGTCCCGGCCCAAAGCGACATTCCCTCCGGGTCGCCCGCCTTGACGGCAGCAGCTCGCAGCGGCTTCGTCATATGGTGCACATGCGGATACGCCGCCGGCGCCATGGCGCGATACTCCGCCATAAACCGGTTTACAAGCCCGCGCGCCGGTCGGCCGGTAAACGCCCTCGTCACGGCCGTTTCGGCAAACCGCGGATCGGCAAGCGCCTGCTTATGGAGCGGATGCGCCCCGCTTTCCGGGCAACGCAAAAACGCCGTCCCGAGCTGCACCGCGCTCGCCCCTGCTTTGAGCGCCGCCGCGATGCCGCGCCCGTCCATGATCCCGCCCGCCGCCACAAGCGGAATCCGAACCGCCGTCCGCACTTGGGCCAGCAGCGGGAACAACGCGAGCGTCTCATCCTTTTTCGGATCGTTGCCAAACGACGCCCGATGCCCTCCCGCTTCCTCCCCTTGCACACAAAGCGCATTCGCCCCTGCTTCAGCAGCCATGCAGGCTTCTTCCCTTGATGTCACCGTCACCATGACAAACGACCCGGCCTTTTGCAAGGCGGCGATCACTTCCTTGTCCGGGCAGCCGAACGTAAAGCTCACGACCGGCACCCGCTCCTCAAGAAGCACATCAAACTTCGCCTCCCAGTCGTCGTCCTCCCATTTCGGCTCGCCGACTGACGCCCCAAGCCGCTCCGCCTCGGATTCGAGCACGGCGCGGTAGCGTTCGAGCGCCTTTTCATCCACTGTTTTATCCCCCGGCACAAACACATTCACCCCAAACGGCCGGTCCGTCAACGTCCGCAGCTCGTGAGTTTCCTTCCTCATGGCCTCCGCTGTCTTGTACCCGCCAGCCAAAAACCCAAGCCCTCCGGCGTTCGACACCGCCGCGGCCAGTTCAGGCGTCGACACTCCGCCAGCCATCGGGGCTTGGATGATCGGGATGGGAAGTGTAGAGAACATGGCAATACCCTCTTTCTGCATTAGTGGTTGTCCTATCCTCGTTTACGGTTTCTTAACTCTTTCGCGTTTTACTCAAGAAATCCCTTCATCGTTGCGTATAGGAGCATTTTGATTCTCCTACAAAGGGATAAAAAACTGATACGGCGAAGAAATAACGAGACACAGGCTGTCTTTATGAAAGACTATGACGGGGATCAAATAATGAAGCAACTAAAAACCAAAATCGAAAACAACGAGGAACTAACAGAACGAGATGAGTTGAATCTTATCTTTTTACCCTTGATGAAAAGTACTGTAGACTGTTCAGAACGAGCAATTGAGGCAGTAGAATTAGCCCAAAAGATTACAGATCCAGAAAAACAATTCCGCTTATTGTCAACGATTATTGCTGTGTCGGACAAATTTATCGATGAGAAATACGTTGAAAGACTAATGGAGGCGATCAAAATGGTGAGAGTACTTCGGGAATTGGAAAAAAGAGCAGAGCTGAAAGGGAGAATTTTTGAAAGCCAACAAGCCATCAAAAAATATATGAAAGCCCGGTATGGAGCAGCGGCAAAAGAAATACAGGACAAAGTAGATACGATCACCGATTTGTATATATTGACCCATCTGTTAGATGACATTTTCGGAGCTGAAACACGTGAAGAAATCGAACGACTAATCGACGAAGCGATCACAAAACAATCACAGATGAACCAAAGCACAAAACAGTTGGAAAAATAAAATGCTTCTCCCCCAACCCACCAGCCGGTTTGGGGGAGAGAAGTCACGGCCGAAACGCCTTTAACCGTTTCGCCAGTTCTTTCGTACGCGGATATACATCGCGATAAATCGCAAACAGCTCTTTGTATCGGGCGACCGCATCCGGCCGCGGTTCGACGACGGATTCGACTTGTTTGAACGCATCCGCGCATTGCTTGAGCGAATCGAACCAGCCGACGCCGCACGCGGCGATCATCGCAGCGCCTAGTCCCGGCCCTTGTTCGTTCTTCAGCTTTTCCACCGGGAGATCGAAAATATCGGCTTGGATTTGCAGCCACTCGGCGCTTTTCGCCCCGCCGCCGATCGAGACGACCGAGTCGATCGTTTTGCCGCTCGCTTTGATGATCTCCACCGACTCGTTGAGCGAGAACGTAATCCCTTCCATGACCGCGCGGGCGAAATCCCATTTCGTCTGCCGCGAGTCGATGCCGATAAACGACCCGCGAATATCGGCGTCCGCATAAGGCGTCCGCTCGCCGACCAAATACGGCGTAAACAACAAGCCGTTCGCGCCGATCGGCGACTTGGCCGCGCATTTTACAATCTCAGCGAACGGCACGTCCTCGGCAAACGTCCGCTTCCACCAGTCGAAACTGTAGCCCGCCGCCAGCGTCACCCCCATAATATAGTAGGCGTTCGGCTCGGCATGGTTGAAGTAATGCACTCGTCCGGCGAAATCTTTTTCCCCACTTTGCTCATACGCCAAGACGACGCCGGATGTGCCGATGCTCGACATCATGCGGCCTTCTGCCAAAATGCCCGCACCCACCGCGCCGCAAGCGTTGTCCGCTCCGCCGGCGAACACGTTCACCGATGCCGGCAGCCTGGTCTGTTCGGCCACCTCCGGACGCAGCGTCCCGACCCATGCCGTCGCCTCAACAAGCGGCGGACAAAGCGAAAGATCGACGCCGACCGCCCGGGCGATCGCCTCGCTCCACGTTTTCGTTTTGATATCCAACAGCAACGTCCCCGCCGCATCCGATACATCCATCGCGATGTGCCCGGTCAAGCGGAAGCGGACGTAATCTTTCGGCAACAAAAACACCCGCGCCCGCTCGTACAGCTCGGGTTCGTGTTGTTTCACCCAAAGGAGCTTCGGCAAGGTGAATCCTTCAAGCGCCTGGTTTTTGGCGATTGCCAGCAGCGCGTCTTGGCCGACCTTTTCTTCAATGTCCCGACACTGTGCTGTCGTTCTCGTATCATTCCACAAAATCGCATTGCGCACCACATTCCCATCGTCATCAAGCAGCACAAGCCCGTGCATCTGTCCGGAAAAACTAAGCCCCACGATCGACTCCGGAGAAACGCCCGCCGTCTCCCAGACGCGGCGCAGTGCGACGATCGTTTTTTCCACCCAATCGTCGGGGCGCTGCTCGCTATAGCCGGAATGCGGCTGGTAGAGAGGATAGGACTCGGTCCATTCCCCTCTTACCTGCCCGTTTCGATCGACAAGCAATACTTTGACTGCACTCGTTCCTAAATCGACGCCAATGACGTATTCCAAAGTCATCCCTCTTTCACGAACGGGATACGCTCGGCACGCTGACTTCCAACAAATATTGGTTGAGCAGCGTTTTCAGCCGCTCTAAGCGGCCGGACGTATTGCGAATTTCGCCGAGCTGCAAGGCATACTCCTCGAGTTTTTTGAAATCGGCCGTTCCTTCGACAATTTCGCGGCCAATGCCTTCCGTATAGCTTTTGTACCGCTCTTCGATGAACTGTTCAAACACGCGGTCTTCCAACAATCGATGCGCGACTTTTAAGCCGATCGCAAAGCTGTCCATCCCGGCGATATGAGCGTAGAACAAATCTTCCGGTTCAAACGAGCCCCGCCGCACTTTCGCGTCAAAGTTCAAGCCGCCGCGTCCAAGGCCGCCGTTTTGCAAAATTTCATACATCGCCAACGTCGTCGTATACAAAACAGCTCAAACGCCGCCTCCACGTGCGCCTTCGCCAAATCCATGCCGCTGTACTTATTCCATGGACGAATCATATTGCCGACGCCAAACGGATCCGATCCATCCCCCGTAAACGTATGCCAATACGCCACCGAAAAGCGCAAATGCTCCTCCATTGTTTTGTCGCCGACTTTTTCTTCCGGATTATAAAACTTAAACGCCAACGGATTGCGCGACTCTGGTCCTTCATATGGAATGGTGCCGATATTCGAGAAATACGCCATGTCCAAGTCCTCCTTAAATAAGCGAGAATGATTTGTTTCAGTTTTATTATAACGCTTTCATATTTGTTTGTATATCATATAAACAAAGTATTCTCACCTGTAAAACCACAACTATGTTGGTTGAAGTTTTACAGGGGGGATGGGCATACGATCCCCCACACTCTGATGTTACCGTTTTTTATCTTAATTAGGCGAGAAGACTCCCACTTCAACGAAGCGAAGCGGAATAAGTGGGAGATGAATCGCCTTAACTATATTTTGCTGAAAATAGGATAGATTCAGTAAAATATAGTATCATATAGTTAGATGGGAGGTGAAAAAATGTATTTTTGTATCAAACAACAGCTAAATGGTTTGACCAAAGAAGAATACTTGACTCTTCGAGAACTGTGCCATATTGCCAAGAACATGTACAACGTCGGATTGTACAATGTCAGACAATACTATTTTGAACACAAGGAATTTCTTAATTATGAGAAAAACGATCATCTTGCAAAAACTAACGAAAACTATAAGCTGTTAAACAGCAACATGGCACAGCAAATTTTAAAAAAGGTCAATGAAGCCTTTAAATCTTTCTTTGGTTTGATCAGTCTTGCCAAACAAGGAAAATATGACCACAAGGCTATCAGTATTCCAAAATATCTTAAAAAAGATGGCTTTCATTCACTGATCATTGGCCAGATTCGTATAGACGGCAACAAATTCACGATACCGTATTCTCGCCTATTTAAAAAGACTCACAAGCCTATCACGATAACGATTCCGCCTGTGTTACTGGACAAAAAGATTAAGCAGATTGAAATCATTCCTAAGCATCATGCCAGGTTCTTTGAGATTCAGTACAAATATGAAATGCCTGAACTAATTAATGCTGATGTCAATGGCGCATTAAACATCTTAAAGAAAAGTAAAGCTGTAGACCTGAGTGTCTTATGCTCTAGCGGCGAAGTGGACACGCCTCAAAGAATAAGGATTGCTTGAAGCAGTCAAACTTCTTTGGAAGCCCCCACTTCAAATTTTCGCTAGAAAATTAAGTGGGGGTAGTTCACTACGTAATGCTTTACATCCCGACACTTGTTATGATGACTTTCTGTTTCCACAACTGCTTTCAGATTTTAAAATTCAACTTAGTCAACACTAAATCGATACCTTGTCATCGACACCTGCTCCTTGTCAGCCGGCAATACGATCGACGGAAACTGCGGATGGTGAATGGCATCCGGAAGCCCTTGCGTTTCTAAGCAAATGCCGAGATATTTCCGCGACGGCACGCCGCCCAAATCCAACCCTTCCGGCAACTGGTTCGACGTGTACACGACGACGCCGACTTCATCCGTCTCGACGGTCAATATCCGCCCACTCTCTGGATCGGAAAGCACAATCTCTTTGTCATGATGCCGATCGAGCCAAAACGGATGGTCATAACCCCCGCCGCCGAGTGCAATTTGCGGATGCCCGGATTCGACCGCCTCCCGGATCGTCTTTCCTTGCCGCAAATCAAACGGCGTGCCGGCGACATCCAAGACGCGGCCTGTCGGAATCAACTCCTCATTCAGCTCCAACACACGGGAGCTTTGGATGGTCAGCGTGTGATCCAAAATATCACGCTTGCCGTTGCCGCTTAAGTTAAAATACGTATGGTTCGTCAAATTGACAAGCGTCGTTTTGTTCGAACGGGCCCGGTACGTGACGGTCCATTCGTTGTTATTATTGAGCCAATACGCTACTTGAACATGAACCGTTCCCGGATATCCCTCCTCCCCGTCCGGGCTTGTGTACGAAAAGACGATCCCAACCGCATCATCGCGCTGAACCGGTTCCGCCTGCCAAAGCACGCGATGGAATCCGTTCGGGCCGCCGTGCAAGTGGTTGTTGTTCTCATTTTTCGCCAACCGGTACGTGACGCCATCAAGCTCAAAACTCGCCCCTTGAATGCGCCCCGCCACCCGGCCGATCACCGCGCCAAAGTAAGGCTCATTCTCCACATACGGCTCAAACCGATCAAACCCAAGTACGACATTTTCGATGTTGCCGTTCCGGTCTGGAACGCGGATGTCCGTCACGATGCATCCGTAGTTTGTCGTCGACAGTTCCATGCCGCGATCATTGACCAAGGTGAACAACAGAATATCGTTTCCATTAAGTTCGGACCACTTTTCGTATGTAATGTTCATCTCGATTCTCCTTCCTTTATAATTGTACGATCTCTTCCGTTTTCATCGATGTGCGGCAAGCATCAAGCGTCCGTGCTTGTTGGATCATGCGCTCCGGGGAATACAACAGCGGCGTTCCTTCGAGAATGGAGCGCGAAAAGTGCTCGATTTGCAGCGCGTATTGGTCGCCTGCCACCGTTTCCTCGCGCTCGCTGCCATCAGCCGTTACGATCGTAATCCGTCCCTCTCCATCATCCACATCCGACCGATACGCCCGCGAGACAACGATTTTTCCCTTCGTGCCCACTACTTCGTATTCGTTCTGAAAGAGCATATCAAAACTGCACGTGAACTGCACAAGAACACCGTTTTCCATCCTCATCCAACCATTCGTCGTTAAATCGACCGAACGGTGTGGATCAAAATGGGATTGAACAAACCCGTGGTGCTAGATAAACTTGAGCAAGCATAAAAATAGCCCTTGCTGGCGGATCTCCAGTAGAATGAAAGTGTCACCCAACATTCGAAGGGAGAGATCCCCCATGCAAGAGCACTTTCATTTTACTACAGATCCAGCCAAACTTCAAAAACAATATGCCGCTATTTTCTGTTTTGTTTCTGCCCAACTGTCGTTGATTCAAATGTATCTTCATCGCCGCAACCGTCACTTGGTCAAGCAAGAAGACGAAGTGGTCATGGCGGTTCACCTTTTGGGGAAGCTGCTGGGCTTTTCTTCCGAACGAGCCTGGCATCGTTTTGTCACGGGAAATTTGTTCACAAACGGCTCGTTTCTTGAACGCTCCCGATACAACCGCCGCTGCCGAGCGCTTGGTTTCGCCATCAAATGGATCCGTCATGAGCTGGCGAAACGTGGCCAACACCATGCTTATGCGGTCGTCGACAGCTTGCCTCTTCCGTTGTGCCATCCCGCAAGAATGCAGCGCGTCAAGCGATTTCGAGGGATCGCGGATATGGGGTATTGTGCTTCCAAAAAGCAATGGTACTACGGTTTCAAGCTGCATCTTCAAGTGACCAATCAAGGGCTGGCCATGGGCTATGTCGTGACGGAAGCGTCCTGCCACGACGTCAAAGCCGCTGAAACGGTGATGACTCAAATCCCTCATCCCTACAACTTTGGGGACAAAGGGTACATCAGCCACGCTCTTCGAGAAAAGCTGTACGAAGAACACCAAGCCGCGTTCTGGACACCGTCTCGACACAATCAAAAGCACGGCCCATCCAAGGCATGGGAAGAATGGATCAGGAAAAAACGCAAAGTCATCGAGACGATGTTTTCGATTCTCGTAGACCAATACCGGATCACCGACATTCGAGCGAATTCCATGGCCGGGTTTGAAGGGGCACTCGATGGCATCTTGTTGGCTTATTCCTTGGTCACACTAGGGCTGGTTGAGCGCTGACGCTCAACTAGCACCACGGGTTCAACATTATATCCATCATCCCAAGCCAAATTTCGAACTGGCATTGCTTCAGCAGACCGCCCAAATGCCTGTTCATGGATACGAACTGTTTATGTACCATCCGTTGCACGAGAAGGGTCGCTGGCCGCAAAATGCGGTCTTGACAGCAGAGCTTGCGAATGACCTCAAACCTCGGCACGGAGGGCTGAAAACGTTCTTGCATACAAGCCGAAGCCTGCTTCTCGTGAAAAAAGCATGGTTCAGCAAACAGCTCGAGCATCAATACCACCTGTCTGTTCTCGCCTCGAACCGTTGGGGATATATTTTGGAAAAGCATGTTTAAACATACAGCCTTGGAGTGCCACTCTCTCCAAGGCTGCGCAACTATTCTTCTAGAATTTTAGGAACAAACTTTACTCCAATCTCTTCTCATCCCGCTTAATTCTGGTTAAAAATAATCAATTTCAACTCCGTCATTTCCTCGATCGCATAGCGGATCCCTTCGCGGCCGAACCCGCTTTCTTTCACGCCGCCGTATGGCATATGGTCGACGCGGAACGTCGAGATGTCGTTGATCAACACGCCGCCGACGTGCAACTGCTTCGCCGCTTTCCACGCGGTATGGACGTTATCGGTATAGATGCCCGCCTGCAAACCGTAGCGCGAGTCATTGACCAGTTCAATGGCTTCATCGATCGAGCGGACGCGGTTGATCAAGACGATCGGGGCGAACACTTCTTGGCAAGACACTTTCATCGTCGGTTCGGCGTCCACAATGACCGTCGGAAGCAAGATATTGCCGTCGCGCTCGCCGCCAAGGACGACATTCGCGCCGCCTTGTTTTGCCTCTTCGATCCAAGAGAGCGCCCGGTCGACATCGTTTGGCGTAATCAAGGCGGATACATCGGTGGTTGGATCCAACGGGTCGCCTGTTTTCAACCGTCTCGCGGCAGCGACGAATTTTTCAACGAACTCGTCATAGCGTTTTTCATGGACATAGACGCGCTGGAGCGAAATGCACACTTGCCCTTGGAACGTGAACGCGCCAAATACGCAACGCGGGATGATGCGATCAAGATCGACCTGCTCGTCAACGATGACGGTGGAGTTCGAGCCAAGCTCCAACGTCACCCGCTTTAAGCCTGCCTTATTGCGGATCGCGATGCCGACTTCCGGGCTGCCGGTGAAGGTGATCATGCTGATGCGCGGGTCGGTGACGATTTTGTCGCCGACCGTGCGGCCGCTTCCGGTGACGACGTTGAGCGCCCCTTTCGGCAAACCGGCTTTTTCGAACAGTTCGGCAGTGAACTACCCCCACTTAATTTTCTAGCGAAAATTTGAAGTGGGGGCTTCCAAAGAAGTTTGACTGCTTCAAGCAATCCTTATTCTTTGAGGCGTGTCCACTTCGCCGCTAGAGCATAAGACACTCAGGTCTACAGCTTTACTTTTCTTTAAGATGTTTAATGCGCCATTGACATCAGCATTCATTAGTTTGCCAGACTTTGTTCGATACAAGCCGCGCTTAATACGTTTGCCGCTGAACTTATATTCTTTTGGATTGTCGGCATTATATTCAGGAATCTCATCGCCGTCAAAAAAGCTGGCTTGAGACGTATATGATTCTTCCTGTTTCAAGAATTCAATGCCGTAAAATTCACAAAGATATTCTAGTTTTTCTTTTATGTTACCGAGAGGAATATTGACAAAGTTTTGATTTGTCTTTTTTCCTAGATTCATATTGCGTTGCCATGTTTCCGCATAGCCAATGACAAGTTTGCCAATTTGATTTTCAATACAGTAGTTAATGATGTAACGGCAAGTCTTGTTGATATAATCATTCACTTTATTATTGCGATTCATAGCAAGCAAAGCCTGTTTACGAGTGGTGCCTTTGATTTTTTGCTTATCTTTTATGCTTTGAAGTCTGGCATTTTCTTTGTTAAACCATTGATTGATACTTTTTAATCTCCGCCCATCAATGATGAATGATCTGCCGTCTGATGTGACACAAGTGGCAAGATTGTTTAATCCTAAATCAATTGCCAGTGCTTTTTGGTCATTTAATTCTCTTTGATCTTCAGGCATTTCATATTTGTACTGAATCTCAAAGAACCTGGCATGATGCTTAGGAATGATTTCAATCTGCTTAATCTTTTTGTCCAGTAACACAGGCGGAATCGTTATCGTGATAGGCTTGTGAGTCTTTTTAAATAGGCGAGAATACGGTATCGTGAATTTGTTGCCGTCTATACGAATCTGGCCAATGATCAGTGAATGAAAGCCATCTTTTTTAAGATATTTTGGAATACTGATAGCCTTGTGGTCATATTTTCCTTGTTTGGCAAGACTGATCAAACCAAAGAAAGATTTAAAGGCTTCATTGACCTTTTTTAAAATTTGCTGTGCCATGTTGCTGTTTAACAGCTTATAGTTTTCGTTAGTTTTTGCAAGATGATAGTTTTTCTCATAATTAAGAAATTCCTTGTGTTCAAAATAGTATTGTCTGACATTGTACAATCCGACGTTGTACATGTTCTTGGCAATATGGCACAGTTCTCGAAGAGTCAAGTATTCTTCTTTGGTCAAACCATTTAGCTGTTGTTTGATACAAAAATACATTTTTTCACCTCCCATTTAACTATATTACTGTAGATGAGTATTTTTCATTACAGTAATTTCCATTCCCTAAGAGACAAACAGGGGACCCCTTAGGCGACATGGAGCTGTTTTTTGATCACATCAATGGGAATATCTTGCTTTGCGGCGTCATAGATGAACTCGACGACGCTGTGCCCTTTCCGAGACCGAAGAAGCTCCAGGCCGGAAGAGATGTCTTGTTGAGATTCCGCGATGCTGTATACGCAGGCTAACAGCACCACGACCCAATACCGTTTCACCGCCCGAACGTGGCGAACACGGTACCCATCGAGCTTCAGCTGGTCTTTTGCCTGCCGGAAAAAGCATTCGATCGTCCAGCGCTGGGCATAGTAACGCAAGATGTCTTCGTCACTCAGCTCCCGGTCGGTGCTCAATATGACATGGAGATGATCCGGCGTCATCGGTTGATCCGCCTTCCAAGCCAGCAGCACCACCGCGTCATCAAGACCGTTGAGCGCGCCTTCGTAGCGGTAGACACGATAGCGCTCGTTCCCCACCGTGACGAGGCGGGTGTCATTTGGCTCGATATAGCGGGCAAACTCCTTCGCTTGGATGGCGATACCTTTCGGGTAGAGAATCCGGTTCGTCTTGAGCATGGCGATGACATGGAATCCTTGTTTCAGACAGGCTTCGATGAGCGCTTGGGACGGATACCATGAATCCACGAGCACATACACCGGCTGAGCCCGCTTCCCCTTGAGCGAGGAAAGCATCTCGATCGCCAGGTCGATTTTGCTTCTTCCCGATGTCTTGTCATACAGACGAAAGGCGAACGGAAACGCTTGCGTGAAGGTGTGCACCATCAGCCAAACAAGCGAATGCCCCCAGACCAATTGATGATCGCTGTGAGAGAAATGCCAGTCACACCCTTGAATGGCGTGCGTTGCCCGTGACGAAGGCTTCGTTTTTTGGCAAATGGTATCATCAATCGAAAGGAACAGGGGTTGATTCGTCCGTTTGGCCAGGCGTTCGATCTGGCGAAGAACCCACTCCTGAAGCTTCTCAAGCAGTTTTTCCTCGTTCCAAGGGCTTTTCGTGAAAAAGTGGCTGAGCGTGGTTCGATGATTCGGATGAAAACTCCAGTACCGGACATCCGTCAATGTCCCCGAAAATCCCTTGGTCGTCAAGGCGTCGACAAGATGAACGAGATGCTTGATGACCGGCTTCGAGAAATAAAGCGCCAATCCCAGCGTCATGAAAAACTTGTGGATTCCTTGATGATGTGCTAATCTATTCATGAGACATGAACCTCCTTGTGGGTAGTTGGTAGCACATCTATTCTAACCAAGGAATCGGGTTCATGTCTCCTTTTTTGTTTAGTTTGTAAATTTATGTTAGCAAATTTGCTCATCTACAGTATATTATACTATATTTTACTGAATCTATCCTATTTTCAGCAAAATATAGTTAAGGCGATTCATCTCCCACTTACTCCGCTTCGCTTCGTTGAAGTGGGAGTCTTCTCGCCTAATTAAGATAAAGTAGGCGGACAGCGGCGTTTGGCTGGCTGGTTTTAACACAACTGTGTTGCCCGAGGCGATGGCCGGGCCAAGTTTATGGGCGACCAAGTTCATCGGGAAGTTAAACGGCGTAATCGCCCCGATGACGCCGATCGGCTCGCGGACCGTCAAGGCGATGCGATGTTCCCCGCCCGGCGCCGCGTCGAGCGGCAGTGTTTCCCCATGAATGCGTTTGGCTTCTTCGGCGGCGAATTTGTACGTTTGGATCGTGCGGGCGACTTCCACTTTCGCCGTGGTGATCGGTTTGGCTGCTTCCAGTGCGATCAACCTTGCCGCTTCTTCCTGCCGCTCTTTCAGCTGCTCGACGACCCGCTCTAAAATGGCGGCTCGTTCATGCGCTGGCATGGCCGCCATCGTTTGCCGCGCGGCGTATGCCGCGGCAATGGCTTCATCGACTTCTTCTTCTGTCGCTGTCGGAATTTCGGCAATCGTCTCGCGTGAGTATGGCGATTTCAGCTCAGTGTACGACTTGGCTTCCCGCCATTCGCCGTTGATGTATAATTTCTGTTTCTGTACCGCTGTTTCCATCTATTTCACCCTTTCCTTATTTTGGGCATACAGCTTTAGCCAACGCATCCCCCTTTGTTATATATCCCACACGCCCTGCTTATTTGTTTCATTCGCCATCATGCCCAAAAATCCTTCTTTTTCCTCTTATTTCAATAGATGATGATTGAGCCTGCTGTTACATCTTTAAGCATTTTTTGTGCCATCATGGCAAGCGCAAACGGCAGTCTCATTCTAAAGTCTGTAAGGCTCACTTTACCGCAAAATGCTTGCTGATGGTGATGTATTTCCTCGCTTGTGACAATGTTCAAACAAGAAGAGGCTACACCTGGTCAAGAACAATGGCTTGTAGACAGCACAACTAAGTAGGCCATTGGTCGACAAAAACAGTGAATAGGTTCACCATACCGGTTCTACTGTTCACCGGATGAGCTCCCAATGTTGCAACACAGGGCAATTATTTTTTCTTCCGCCCGACATCAACCAATTCTCTATCCTGAAAATACCCGAACTCCAAAATGCGTAAAGTGGCAGCGTTCAACATAGGGATATTTTCATTCCTCCGATGGTGACAAAATTTTTGGTCATGGGAGTCTATCTTTCTTTCCCATATGTTTTCGTTATATGATGGATGCAGCCAATATTTTCTTGAAAGGATACCGGGAAATGATCATCAAAAAAATCATCGACCTCACCATGCCGATCACGGCCCAAACTCCGGTGTACCCGGGGGATCCGAAGCCGAAAATCGAACCGGCGGCGACATTCGCCCAAGACGGCTATCACGTCAGCCGCCTTGTGCTTGGGTCGCACAGCGGCACGCATGTGGATGCGCCGTTTCACTTTTACGAACACGGTTGGCGGCTCGATGACGTGCCGCTCACGTATTTTCTTGGCCGCGGCGTCGTGATCAATGCCACCGGAAAAGCGGAAGGCGAAACGGTGACGATGGCCGATGCCGCTCCGTATATCCCGAAGCTGTCGCCGGGAACCATTGTGTTGTTTCATACCGGCTGGTCGCAATACGCCGGAACAAAGCGGTATTTCCATCATCCGTACGTCGCGCCGGATGTGATTGAAGCAATGCTGGAGCGGGGCGTGCGGACGTTTTTCATCGACGCGCTCAACATCGACCCGCCGGACAGCTCGTCGTTCCGCGCCCACGAACTTATTCTTGGTGCCAACGGGGTGATCGGGGAAAATTTCGTGAACTTCGAGCGAATCGATTTTGATGACCCGTATATTATTGCCCTCCCCCTTTCCTTGCCTGGCTGCGACGGTTCGCCTGTTCGGGCGGTGGCGGTGCAGTGGGCGTAACAAAGAAGGATGATGCAACCAAACGCCCCGCACATGCTTTGCGCGGGGCGCGGCCTTGGCTATTTGAGCCATTTGATCACTTTCGCCGGGTTTCCGCCAACGACCGCGTTGGCGGGGACATCTTTTGTCACGACCGCCCCTGAGGCGATGACAGCGTTGTCGCCGATCGTGACGCCCGGGTTGATGACGGCCCGCCCGCCGATCCAGACGTTATGGCCGATCACAACCGGCTTTCCGTACCCCAACCCGGAATTTCGTTCGTGCGGATCGAGCGGGTGAGTCGCCGTATAAATGTGCACACCAGGACCAATAAAACAATGGTCGCCGATTCGCACTTCACATACATCCAAAATCACGCCATCAAAGTTCATAAAAAAGTTTTCACCGACGTGAATGTTGTAGCCGTAGTCGCAGCGGAAGTTCGGCTCGATAAACAGCCGTTCTCCCGTTGAACCGAACAGCTCCTTCAGCAGAGCGGTTCGCTTTTCATATTCCGTTTCCAACGTTTCGTTATACAAACGAACGAGCCGCCGCTCCTTGACGAGCTCCGGATCAGCGGGATTGTACAAGTGTCCCGCTACCATCTTTTCTTTTTCGGTTTTCATCGAACCCCTCCAACATTTCATGCATTCGTTTCAAAACTCCATGGAATGATCTTATCGTCCTTCAGAAAAACCGTTCCCTGTCATCGTTTCGATGCGCACGCCTTCCCGATAATAGGCCTCCATCACATCCTTTGGCACCATGCTTCCACCCGTCGCCCAGCCAATATGGACGGCGTTTTTCATCTTTTCTTTCAAACCGTTTGCCTCTACGTACGTTTGCCCCGCCAAATCACGAAACAGCCGAACAGGCCCCGCCACCCCCGCCAAGGCGGACGGCTCTAAATAGATTTCCTCCGTTTCCACCATCGCCGCGAGCAAGCGGTAAAGCGTCGAATCGTCCACCGTATAGACGCCGCTGATGACGTTCTCAAGCATGTTCCCCACCAGCCGCGACGGCCGGCCCACCGCTAGCCCGTCCGCTTCGGTCTTATTGTCGAGGCCAAAATCTTGCACCGACACGCGGTCGTGCTCTCCTGTCATCAGGCCGAGCAGCATGCAAGGCGAATGCGTCGGCTCAGCGAAAAAGCAATGGACATGATCGCCGTACACGAGCTTCAGCCCAAACGTCACCCCGCCCGGACCGCCGCCGACGCCGCAAGGAAGATACACAAAGAGCGGGTGTTTTTCATCAACCGTGATGTTCATGTCCTCTAATTGCTTTTTCAGCCGAAACGCCGCCACCGCATAGCCTAAAAACAGATGGATCGAGTTTTCATCATCGATAAAATACGACGTTGGATCCTCGGCGGACTGTCTTCGCGCCTCTTCCACCACGTTGTTGTAATCAGTGAGATGTTCGATGACGGTGACCCCTTTGCTTCGCAATAAGTCTTTTTTCCATTGTTTCGCATCGGCTGACATATGAACGGTGACGCGGAACCCAAGCTTTGCCCCGATGATGCCGATGCTCAAGCCCAAGTTCCCTGTCGAACCGACGACCAGAGAATAGCGGGAAAAGAATTGCCTGAATTTCTCGCTGTCCATGACCGCATAGTCGTCTCCTATGGTGATCATCCCGTTGGCGAGCGCGAGGTCTTCGGCATGTTTCAGAACCTCGTAGATTCCCCCTCTCGCCTTGATCGATCCGGAGATGGGAAGATGGCTGTCACATTTCAGCAACAGCTCCCCTTCAATGTTGGTCTGAAACATCTTTTCCAAACGCTGTTTCATGTTCGGAATTCGCACTAAAGGGGATTCGATGATGCCGTGGGCCGTTCGCGTCTCGGGAAAAACTTTCGCGATGTAGGGGGCAAAGCGGCGCAATCGTTCTTCCGCCTCCTTGACATCGCGTTCGCGTAAAGGAATCGTTTGAATGGCTTGCGCGAACGCGTGATATTTTGGATTGCGCCAAAACACCTCTTCGGCCGCCATGATCATTTCAAGCAGCGGGAATTCCTTTCCCCACTTTTGGATTTCGTTTTTGGTCATCATGCACCATCCTCTCCCATGCGTGTTTGTCGTTTCGCACCCTTGGCGGATGCCGGTCCAAAGTCCGCTTCATTGTTTGTCGAACCGTTTACCTCCAGTCTCGCGAAAACCGCTTCCATTGTCAATGGGGAGGAAGGAAAATGGGTTGTGGATGACATTCGGGAGTGATCCCAGCCTCGTCGGAACGGCCAAGCAAGGTGCGATCTGCTTTGAAAAATGCCTGTCTTTCCATTATGATGAAAGAGGCAAACCATATCGTGGAGATGATGATCATGAGCAATCGTCGCGATTTATCGCTTTTGTTTCTCGTGATGTTTTTGGTCATGGCCGGGTTTGGCATCATTATCCCTGTCCTTCCATTTTACGCGGAAAAAATCGGCGCGACGCCAACGCAGCTCGGCTGGTTGATGGCCGTTTATTCGCTCATGCAATTTTTATTTGCGCCGATGTGGGGGAATTTATCGGACCGCTATGGACGAAAGCCGATGTTGCTTGTCGGCATTTTCGGTTTGGCTCTTTCGTTTTTCTTGCTCGCCGTCGCGACAAAGCTTTGGATGTTGTTTGCCGCTCGCATCATCGGTGGATGTCTATCGGCGGCCACGATGCCGGCCGCTATGGCGTACGTCGCAGATGTGACAACGGAAGAAGACCGGGGCAAAGGAATGGGGATGATCGGAGCGGCCGTTGGGCTTGGATTCATTTTCGGACCGGGGATCGGCGGCGTGTTCTCGAAAGCGAGCTTAACCGCTCCGTTTTGGATGGCAGGCAGCTTGGCGCTCTTGACCGCTCTATTCGTTTTCGTTTTCTTGCATGAGTCGCTTCCGAGAGAAAAACGAACGAATATACGAACAAAGCGGCCATCGCTTGCGGCCGCCCTCCAAGGGCCTGTAGCGCGCCTATACTTACTGCAGCTGATCACAACGTTTTCCCTCGCTGGACTTGAAGCGACGTTCGCCTATTTTGCCGCTGAACGAGCGGGGCTTTCGTCGACGGAACTTGGCTACATCTTTATGATCATGGGGCTTGCAGGGGCCATCGTCCAAGGAGGGTTGCTTGGAAAACTGATCCGCTCATTCGGGGAAGGCGCTGTCATTCGTTTCGGGCTGTTCCTGTCAGCAGTTGGCTTTTTTCTCATTTTATTCGTTCACAGCTTTTGGACAGCCGCGCTCTATTTAACGATTTTCGGCATTGGCAACGGCGTCATCCGCCCGTGCGTCTCCGCCTTGTTAACGAAGCATACAGCGGATGGCCAAGGAAGTGCGACAGGCGTTTTATCCTCGTTCGATTCGCTCGGCCGCATCGGCGGTCCGGCGATCGCCGGCTGGCTGTTCACCTTAAAGCCCAGTTTGCCATATGCGGCAGGAATTGCGCTTACATTCATTTCCTTTTCCGTTTTTCAATCGTTCCAACGCGCGATGATGCAAAAAGACACGTCCCTTTGATTCAAGAGGGGATGGGGGTGACCCGCTACACACGCAAGTGCAAGTCTTATGGATAAAAGGAGGAATGCTTTGAACATCGTTCCAATCAAACAATTGAACCGCGCCATGGTCAACCAGTTTTTCACCAACCATTGGGGAAGTCCGCAAATGGTTGTCTCGACCGGCATCTATAACTGCAGCGAACTATATATATGCTCATTGAAAAGTTAACCTTCGTATAAGTGGTGCCCACTCCGGTTATACTGCTCCTAAGGAAAAGCATGGAAAAGGAGCGGAATTCTGCATGAAACGTCTCAAAATCACCAACGATCACGGATGGACACCTCGGACACTTCGCAAACAGGAACGGAAAATCAAAAACACCCTTCTTCGCCAACGGGTGATGGCGGTTCGCCTGGTCATGGAAGGCTATTTGGGCAAAGAGGTGGCCTCCATGGTCAACGTGTGCCGACAAACCGTTTCCCATTATGTGTCGCTGTTCAACGAAGGCGGTCTGGAGCTCTTGCTTCATCGGGATTTCGCCCCCGGGCGGGAGCCGTTTCTCACCGAAGAACAGCAGGAAGAGATCAAACAGCTTGTGTTGACCACCACTCCCGCGGAACTGGGCTGGGACGTCGCTTCGGCGTGGAACACCAAACTCCTGCAATCCTATGTCGAAAAGCACTTCGGTGTTTCCATTTCCCGCGAAGCGTTGCGAAAACTCCTGCACCGCAAAGGGCTGTCGTGGACACGGCCGACCTACACATTGGCGAAAGGCGATCCGGATCGACAAAAGAATTTTGAGAAACAGATCGACTTCATAAAAAAAAACTTAATGGATCCTGATTCGGTCTTGTTGTACCTTGATGAAACACATATCCGCTCTTACCATGTCTTGCGGTCCACATGGTCGGAAGTCGGCCGCCAAAAACAAGTGCCGACGTTCGGCCATCATGCCCACGTATCGCTGTTTGGCGCGGTCAACATCCACGATGGCGAAACGGTGCTTCATCAAACGACCGCTGCCAATGCCGCGACGTTCTTGGATTTCTTGAGAATGCTCAAAGAGCGCTATCCGGACCGTCTCATGGTCTTGGTGTTGGATAACGCCCGCATTCACCATGCCAAAATGGTCAAGGAGTTTTTGCAGGAAGAAGGGCAGTGTTTTCACTTTATTTACCTTCCTCCCTATTCGCCACAGCTGAACCCGATCGAACGCTTATGGAAATGGCTGAAAGATACGGTGATTGCCAATGTATTTCACAAGGATCGCAACGATATCATTCAAGCCATTACTCGGTTTGTCCACTACATCCACGAACGTCCGGAGGAAGTGCTGCAGCGCTTAGGGTGTGCAGGATGACTGAGAAGTTAACTCTTCATGTTGCATGTATATAGATGGATTTGCGGCTGTCGAGAATGGACAGCGGATCATCGGGCTCATTACGTTTGTGATTCGCGGAAACGAATGCGAGATCATCTCGCTAGACAGCATAATGGAAAACCGCGGCGTCGGCAGCACCCTTTTGCATGAGGCGGAGACATGGGCGAGACAACAAAGGTGCACCGCTGTTCAACTGATCACCACCAACGACAACTTGCATGCGCTTCGTTTCTACCAAAAGCGCGGCTACCAAATTGTGAATGTCTTTCCGAACGCTGTCGACAAGGCGCGGCGAATCAAGCCAAGCATTCCGAAAACAAGTCCTGACGGCATTCCTATTCGAGATGAGTTGTTGCTGGTCAAACCACTGGTGTGACACGAAGTGGCAATGACGCCGCATCGAAAAAGAAGCACCGGCCTTCTCCCAAGACCGGTGCTTCTTTGTTTTGAACAACCCTCCACCTATGACGCCAGCCGCGAGGAGCGTCAAATTTCGGCGGCGATATGATACATGTAATAGACCCCATAGGCGATGCTGATGAGGGAGACGGTTTTCACGATCCATTGATTCATGACTTGCTGTTTCGCTTTCATCCAAACAAACGGAATCCCGAGAAACGTCGTGAACAGCATCATGCCGATGACCGTTCCTAGGCCAAAAATCAAAATAAAAGCAAGCGCCATCCAAGTTCCTTTGACCGTCGTCATCGTCAACAACACCATTCCGGCGCTGCCGGCTAAACCGTGGATGATGCCAATCAATGTCGATTTCACATGTAGATGAATATCGCCCTGGTGATGATGATCCAGCCTCATTGTCGAACGGAAACTAGCAATTCCTAGAATAACGATCATGATGCCGACGCCCATTTCGAGATAAGAAGCAATCTGTTCAGGAATTTGCCGCTCAAAGGCGATCATCGCCATCCCAACAACGAGCAGCGTCAACGTATGGCCAATTCCCCAAAACATGCCGGCCAGCGATGAAAGGGACAGTTTTTTCGTCCGGCTGGCAATGGTCGAAACGGCAATGACATGATCCGGTTCCGTCGCATGTTTCATTCCAAGCAGCAATCCAAACAAGAGCACAGGCCATATCGTTCCCATTGTCTTCTTCCTTTCCCTTGTCAATATTTCCTCCAACAGACTGGCGCTTTCTCACCGCATTGTTGGCGAATGAACTGTTGGACGCGTTGGAATATCGCTTCGATGACCGATGTTTCATACGCCAATATACGTACAGAAAAGCCTGGAACGGCCGCCGCTGAAAAACCGCAGCGAACCTCTTGCGGCATCTCTTCCATGAATTGGTTGAACTGTTCTAACACTTCCTTTGTGATAAACGGAGAAAGAGCCACGAATGATCCGACATGCGTGTAGCCGCCGAGCTGCAGCATGCTCGTTAAGTGTTGCCGCGAGTCCAAGTACAGATGATCAAACAGAACGAGCGCCTCGTCTTGATACACCTTCAGTTTCGAGCGAATCCAATCATAGCGGAACAGCTCGCCGCTTTCCGACCATCCAGGCGTGATGATTTCGCCATAAACAAACGTGGAGCTTGGCGTGATGTACACCGTCGTTTCTTGATAAAAGCGCGCATGCTCATAGGCGATCGTCGGGTCGGGGAAATATTCAAGTACGCTTTGCTCCCCAAGTGACAATCGTGTATACTGCCTTACAGGCGTTGAAGGAGTTTTGTAGATTTTCGCCGCCGACTGGGTCGTCACCATCAACCGGGCGCTGGGCTCGAGGAAGATTTCCATATCATATGAATCCCCATCGACATACCCGCCGCCCACGTGGACAAGATATAACGTCGGATGAGCCGGGTCGAGGTAAACAGGACGCATCAGTTTCAGCGCCCCTTCACTATAGTTGTCCAAAATGACGGTGCGGCCGTTTTTCACGACCGCTGTACATCGCAAACGCCCCGTCCAGCTCATTCTTCCAGCCCTGCCAGCAGCACCTGTTTTTCGATCCAATCCACAACGTCAAAAAGACCAATCTCTTCTTTTAAATTTGTAAAAATGACCGGCTTCGCCCCTCGCGCTGCTTTGGCGTCCCGTTCCATCACTTCCAGACTGGCGCCGACGTAAGGGGCAAGATCGATTTTGTTGATCACGAGCAAATCCGACTTAATCATCCCCTGTCCGCCTTTGCGCGGAATTTTCTCCCCTTGGGCGACGTCGATGACATAAATGGAGAAATCGACCAACTCCGGGCTGAAGGTCGCCGCCAAGTTATCGCCGCCGCTCTCGATCAAAATGAGTTCCACATCTGGATGGCGCCGTTTCAGTTCATCAATGGCCGCAAAATTCATTGATGCGTCTTCGCGAATGGCCGTATGCGGGCACCCGCCCGTTTCGACGCCGATAATCCGATCTTCCGGCAAGACGCTATGTTTGATTAAAAATTGGGCATCTTCTTTTGTATAAATATCATTCGTAATGACCGCGATGCTAAAGCGGCGATGCATCGCCCGCGTCAGCTTCTCGACAAGCATCGTTTTGCCGGCGCCGACCGGGCCGCCGATGCCGATTCGTACCGGTTCCATTCTGGATTCTCCCTTCTCTGTCCTTCTTTCGTTCCACGTCAAACAAGATTTACGACATAAACAATCGAACAGGAAGACGTTCATGCTGCATTTGCGCGATTTCCAAGCCGATGGCTGCCGCCCCGAGCTCCTCTTCGTCGAGTGTCTCGATGATGCTCGCGGCATGAATCAAATATGGCTGCGCCATGACGAGCAGCTTTTGCCCGTCCGTCTGGCCGAGGGGAATGCCGCGAACCGCGTTTTGCACCATCGTTTGTACGGAAGCAAACAAATACGTCAGCACCGTCGTTTGTTTGACTGCTCCGATTTTGCGGCCAACCGCCGCAAACACAATGGCCGGATGAATGGACCGCGTCGTTTGCACGATCTCATCCAATTCATCGACTCCGTAAATGTCGCGGCACAGTTTCCATAAGCGCCCCCCAATCATTCTCGTTCCTTCTCGCGTTTCCTTCGCCAAGCAGAGAGCAAACAGCGTGTCGTTCAGCCGCCGCAGTCCTTCCATACGGTCGACTTCCAACTGCTCATAGGCGATCCGGCACGCCAATCCATCCGTATACGTCAGCTGGGTCTGAATATAAGCGACAAGCACATCGCCAAACGTTTTGGCATCGCAAATTTGTTCATTGTACATGTATGTTTCAAACCCAAAGGAATGGGAAAATGCTCCAGACGGAAAATTCGAATCGGAGAGCTGCAGCAGCCACAACAACTGTTGGTCAGTCATGGCGATGCCCGATATGGCGGAACGCTTGTTTTACTTTCCGTTTTTCCCTCTTGTACGGGATGCCGAGTTGCTGGAGCAGCTCTTCGACTAAATAGTCGTATTGGACGAGCATTTCCCCTTCCTCGAATTGGGCGGGCAAGTGGCGGTTGCCGAGCTGATGAGCAATCTCCCCCATTTGTTTCATGGAAACAGGCTGGATGACAAGCAAATCATCGGGAAGAACGGATACGACAATGGCATTATGCTCATCCATCCATAACACATCTCCGTCTACCAATTCTTTCGTTTCTTTCAAGCGAATGCCAATCTCCCTCCCATGGTCGGTCACGACCCGCTGGATTCGTTTCACTAAATCGTCGCTTGCCATGTACACCCGTTCGATGTGCGGGGGGAGAGAAGGGAGGGTTTGAATGTTTCCGATAACCGTTTCTACAATCATCATCATCACCTCAAAACAGAAAATATCGTTGCGCCATGGCCACCACTTCGGCCGGCTCGCACGTAATGAGCCGCCCGTCGACCTTCACTTCATACGTCTGCGGATCGACATCGATTTGGGGCATGGCGTTATTGAACACCATATCGTGTTTCGTTAACGAACGAATGTTTCCAACCGGTTTGACGATTTTGTGCAATCGCAGTTTGTCAGGGACGCCGCGTTCGAACGCCGCTTTGGACAAAAACGTAATGGACGTTTTCGCGACGGCGGCGCCATAGTTGGCGAACATCGGGCGGTACAGAGCGGGCTGCGGCGTCGGAATGCTGGCGTTCGGGTCGCCCATCACGCTGTAGGCGATCATCCCGCCTTTGATGACGAGCTCAGGCTTGACCCCGAAAAAAGCGGGATGCCAAACGACCAAATCTGCGAATTTTCCGACTTCGACTGACCCGACATACTCCGCGATGCCATGAGTGATAGCCGGGTTGATCGTATATTTGGCTACATACCGTTTGACGCGAACATTATCGCCCCGCCCCGTTTCCTCCGGCAAGCGGCCAAACTGTTTTTTCATTTTGTCGGCCGTTTGCCACGTGCGCAAAATGACTTCACCGACACGCCCCATCGCTTGCGAGTCGGAACTGATCATGCTGAAAGCGCCGATGTCGTGCAAAATGTCTTCTGCCGCGATCGTTTCTTTGCGGATGCGCGAATCAGCAAAGGCAATGTCTTCTGGAACGGACGGATCTAAATGATGGCACACCATTAACATATCTAAATGCTCATCGAGCGTGTTTTTCGTATACGGCCGCGTCGGGTTCGTGGAAGAAGGCAAAATGTTCGGGAAGCTGGCGACTTTCATAATATCGGGCGCATGCCCCCCTCCGGCTCCTTCCGTATGGTATGTATGAATGACGCGTCCGTTAATGGCCTTCAGTGTATGCTCGACAAACCCGCCTTCATTCAACGTATCAGTATGAATGGCGACTTGCACATCGTACTCATCCGCCACTCGCAAGCACGCATCAATCGCTGCCGCCGTCGTTCCCCAGTCTTCATGAAGCTTGAGTCCCACCGCTCCGGCGCGCACTTGCTCCGCGATCGGCTCTTTCGCCGACGCGTTGCCTTTTCCTAAAAACCCAAGATTCATTAGGAACGCTTCGGCGGCTTCAAGCATCCGGTAAATGTTCCACTCTCCCGGCGTGCACGTCGTGGCATTCGTTCCGGTCGCCGGCCCGGTCCCGCCGCCAATCATCGTCGTAATGCCGGATGACAGGGCGGTTTCGATTTGCTGCGGGCAAATGAAATGGATATGGGCATCCACTCCTCCAGCGGTCACGATTTTCCCTTCGGCCGCGATCACTTCCGTTGAGGCGCCGATGACAATATTGACGCCGTCCATTAACAGCGGATTCCCCGCCTTGCCGATGGCGGCGATGTTTCCATCTTTGACCCCGATATCGGCTTTGTAAATGCCGGTGTAATCAACGATGACGGCGTTCGTCAACACTAAATCGACCGCTTCGTCGCGGACAGCGAGCGGATGCTGCCCCATCCCGTCGCGAATCACCTTCCCGCCGCCGAATTTCACTTCATCGCCGTAAACGGTATAGTCATGCTCAATTTCAATCCACAAGTCTGTGTCCGCCAACCGGATGCAGTCCCCGGTCGTCGGTCCAAACATATCCGCGTATTGCCGTCTTGACATGGAAAAACTCATTCTCTTGCTCCCTCCTTCCCATTGTCATCAAGCGGACCATTGACCATATTGTTTAATCCGTACACCCGGCGCTTGCCGGAGAACGGGACAAGCTCCACTTGCTTCGCATCCCCGGGTTCAAAACGGACCGCTGTCCCGGCTGGAATGTTCAAATGTTTTCCGTACGCCGCCTGCCGGTCAAATTCAAGAAATGCGTTGACTTCAAAAAAGTGAAAATGGGAACCGACCTGCACCGGGCGGTCGCCGCGGTTTATGACCGTCAGCTTCGTAACCGGCTTTTGCCGGTTGCACGCAATCGGTTCGTCGCGCAATCGGTATTCTCCTGGGATCATAAGATCACTCCTTTATCCACCTTCATCGGAATCGGCCGGCGCTATTACGACCGGATCGGCTGGTGGACCGTGACGAGTTTCGTGCCGTCCGGAAACGTCGCCTCGACTTGAATCTCGTCGATCATGTCAGCGACGCCTTCCATCACATCATCGCGCGTCAAAATCGTTGCGCCGTATTGCATCAACTCCGCCACCGTCCGCCCGTCGCGGGCTCCTTCCATCAGTTCATACGTAATGAGCGCCACCGCTTCCGGATAATTTAGCTTCAAGCCCCGCTCTTTCCGGCGGCGCGCCAAATCAGCGGCAACGACGATCAGCAGCTTTTCCTGTTCACGCGGAGTCAGTTTCACTCATCTCTTCCCCCCTCTTAATGCTCGGGGTATTGTCAAAAGTTTATCCTCCACACTCACGGTTTTCCCTTGAGTTTCAACGGTTGGAAGAAAAAAAGCTTGCCACCCCCGTTGTTTTCGGCCATCATTGAGGTAACGACACCCAACAGCCAAAACAAAGGAGTGACAAGCTTTGTTACCTCAATTATTAGCCTATTTGCTCGAAATAATCAAGACCCAATATCAAATCATTGTGTATTTGATGGGTGTGATCGTGGGAAAATCCTTGAATCTCGAGGACTTGGACGAACCCATCCAAAAGCCGTACCGGAAACTTCAGGTCGATGACCTTCCGATCATCGATGTGCCGGAAACCCTTGATTACCGGAAGCTGTTGGCAGACTATGAAGCCCAGCACGGACGTCCTTTACGGCCCATCCAGCGCCGCGCGAATGCGAAACACCGTGTTCCGGATTCGTTGACCTGCCCTCGCTGCCAGGCTCCCTCTTCTTACCTGTACGCCAATAACGGCGGAAACGGGCAATACCAATGCAAAGTGTGCCAGTGCCGGTTCAACCACCGAAATCGGTTCACCAAGCAAGCGGTCTTTCGCTGCCCGCACTGCAAAAAGACGCTGGAAAAAATCAAGGAACGCAAAGAATACAACATCTATAAGTGCAAGAACAACGCTTGCCCGTTTTACCAGGCCAACCTTCGCCGGATGACGAAGAAGGAGCGCCAACAGTTTCAACAGGATCCTCAAGCCTTCAAGGTGCGGTATTTGTTTCGAGAGTTCTTGTTTGACTTTCTCCCGTTGGCTTCCTCGTCGCTCATCAAGCCGAAGGTCGATTTGTCCCGGCTGGCTGCGTCGCCGCACGTGTTGGGGCTCGTGTTGACGTACTACGTCAACTTTGGGATGTCCTCGAGGGAGACCGCCGCCGCCATGAAGGACATCCATGGCGTCTCGATCTCCCATCAGACGGTGCTCAACTACGCCAACAGCGTCGCGCTTTGGATCAAGCCCTTTGTCGACCGGTTCCCGTATGAGCTGTCCGGTTCGTTTTGCGGGGACGAGACGTATATTCGCGTCAAAGGGCGCTGGCATTACCTGTTCTTTATGTTTGACGCCGTCAAAAAGATCGTGCTGTCGTATCGCGTCTCGCCCAACCGGGACACGCTCTCGGCCATCAAGGCCATCGATGATGTCCTCAGGAAGCTAGCGTCCCTCCCAGACGACTTGTCGTTCGTCGTGGATGGCAACCCGATTTACCTGCTGGCGCAACACTTCTTCGCCCAACACGGGATTTCATTTGACGTCCGCCAAGTGATCGGGCTGACCAATGAGGATCCGGTCTCGGAAGAGTTTCGCCCTCTCAAGCAGATCATCGAGCGATTCAACCGGACCTTTAAAGGCAACTACCGCCCGACCCATGGGTTTGGTGCGGAAGAAGGCTCGGTGTCCTTTGTGACGCTGTTTGTGGCGTATTTCAACTTTCTGCGCCCACACAGCGCGCTCGAAGGCCGGGTGCCGGTCGTCATCCCGGAACTGGCGGATCTTCCGCATATGCCGGCCCGGTGGACGAAGCTGATCGCCATGGCACAAGCGTTTCTCCAACAAGAGGCGGCCTGACTTTTTTGTCCTCCGGAGCCCGTTGAACAGAACTCCTGCCGGATTCGGCGAAGCGAACCCTTGACCAACCGAACACCGCCAAAGGTAAAATTCGGTCATGGCAAGGGCGGCTTTCTTATTGCCTTCTTTTTTGTCCCCGTCGCCCTTGACGACTCTTCCGCACCTTTGGCGGGTGTTGGTCAAGGGCGAATCCGGCCCTCCGCATGCCCCACGATGCTCAATGGGATGATCTGTGTGGAGTTTTCATAGAACTTTTGACGCTACCTGAATGCTCCCGACTATACTCGCAGGTTCAAAAAATCTCTCATTCGCTAACACCGCTGTCTGCTGCTTAAACAGCAAGAAACGATTGAATATAAGTCAAATCAGCCCCATCGACATCCCCTTTCGCCACGACAGCACCGCGATCCAAAATATAGAAACGATCGGCACAAGAAAACGCCAGCTCCACGTTATGTTCGACCAATATGATGCCAACCTGCTTTTCTTTGGCAATTTTCATAATCGCATCATGAATCAACGCAACGATCGAGGGCTGAATGCCTTCCATCGGTTCATCAAGCAAGAGCAGTTTCGGCCGGCCGGCCAACGCGCGGGCAATGGCCAGCTGTTGCTGCTGTCCGCCGCTTAAATCTCCTCCTTTTCGCTGGCGCATCTCTTTTAAAATCGGGAACAGCGCGTACATTTCATCCAGAGTCGGCTGGGGACGGACTTTTTCGGCCTGCGCTTCCAGCCCGAGAAGAATATTTTCCTCCACCGTCAACGCCGAAAAAATTTCCCTCCCTTGCGGCACATAGCCGATCCCCGCTCGCGCCCGCCGCTCCGGCGGCCATCGCGTGATATCTTCCCCCTCCCATTCGACGACGCCTGACATCGGGCGAATCAACCCGATGATCGTTTTCATCAACGTCGTTTTTCCGACTCCGTTTCTGCCCAACACCGCCGTCACCCGACCAAGAGGAACATCCATGTCAACATGATCGAGCACCACACTTCCGTCATAGCCAGCCGTTACATCCCGGAGGCGCAGCACGCGTTTTTCCCCCTTCCAAGGTACACATCGATCACTTGTTCGTTTTGCTGCACTTCATCCATCGATCCTTCGCACAATACTTTTCCTTCATGCATGACTGTCACTTGTTTGGAATAGCGGCGGACAAAGTCCATATCATGCTCGACAATAATGACCGCACAATGTTCGGCCATTTCATGGAGCCATTCCCCCGTGCGCTCCCGCTCCGCCGCACTCATGCCGGCGATCGGCTCATCCAATAGGAGGAGCTGCGGACGCTGAATGAGCTGCATGCCGATTTCCAACCACTGCTTTTGGCCATGAGACAGTGAGCCCGCTAAGCGATGACGTTCATCGAGCAATCCAATTTTCTCTAGCTGTGCTGCCATCATTTCTTTCTCTTCTCCAGTCAACTTCGCCCGCAAAACGGAACGCAGACGCCGATCTTGTCGCATGGCTAACTCCATATTTTCCCACACCGTCAAAAACGGAAAAATGGAAGGGCTTTGAAACTTCCGGGCGATCCCCATTTGCACAATTTCATATTCGGGCCGTTTCGTGATGTCATGGGAGAAAAACAGCACTCGGCCGTCCGTCGCTCTCGTCCGCCCGCAAATGACATCGAGCAGCGTCGTTTTTCCCGCTCCGTTCGGACCGATCAAAAATCGCACTTCATGGGGGTAAACCGCGAGATCGACGCCTTGCAAAGCGCGAAATCCATCGAAGTCAACGACGACGTCACGACACATCAACACGGGCTTCACATTCATGCCCCCTTTTTTCTTTGATGCGAACGGCAGCGAGCGATTCATAAATGCCCGCCAATCCCTTCGGAACAAACAGCACAACAACGACAAACAAGGCGCCTAACAAAAGCAGCCATAGATCTGGATAATTTTCGCTTAAAAAGCTTTTCGCCGTGTTCATGACGATCGCGCCCATAATCACGCCCATGAGCGAGTGGCGTCCGCCGACAGCAGCCCACAGCACCATTTCGATTGAAGGAATAATCCCCATCATCTCCGGGGAAATGAGCCCGACTTGCAGGACAAACAATGCGCCTGCCACTCCGGCAAAGGCGGCTGACAAACTATACACAAACACTTTATAGACGGTCGGATTAAACCCTAAAAAACGAACCCGATTTTCAGCGTCGCGAATGGCAATGAGCACTTTTCCTAGCCGACCAGTCGTTAGACGGCGCGTCATAACGAAAATGAGGGCAAGAACAGCTGCTGTCAGCCAATACAACACAATTTGCGTAAGCGGCGATGATAACGAAAAGCCGAACACGGTCGAAAAATTGGTCAAGCCGTTCGTTCCACCCGTCCATTCTTGCTTGCCGATAAACAGCGTAACAAACACGACAACAACCGCCTGGGAAAGGAGAGAAAAATAGACGCCTTGAATCCGATTTTTAAACGTGAAATAGCTTAATAGGGCAGCCAGCAATGTAGGCAAGACGATCGCGGCGGCGATGGCCACGACAGGATGCGCAAACGGCTTCCAAAACCACGGCAGTTCGCGCACGCTGCTCCATTCCATAAAATCAGGCAAATGCCCTTGCGAAGCTTCGAGCTTCAAATACATCGCCATGCAATAAGCACCCAATCCAAAATACACCCCATGGCCGAGGCTCAAAATGCCGGTATAGCCCCAAATGAGAGAAATGCCGACCGCCACGATGGCAAAGCAAAGAAATTTGCCAAGCAAAGACAGGCGAAACTCCGTTAAATAAAATGGCGCAAGAAACAAAGCAACGAAAAACAGCCAGTATCCCCAACGTTTGTTCACCATGCTCCCTCCCCTCAATCGAGCGACCGCGTTCTCACGCTAAGAAGACCGGACGGTTTCCATTGCAAGAACGCAATAATCAAAACGAACACAATGACTTTGGCGATGGTGGCGCTTGTGGAATATTCGACAAAGGTGGAGATTAAGCCGAGGCCAAACGCTCCCAGCAGCGTCCCGGCCAGTTTTCCCACTCCCCCTAAAATGACGACCATAAACGCATCGACAATATAGTACGTGCCGATCGTCGGCCCAATCGGCCCAAGCAAGGTCAACGCACATCCCGCCACCCCCGCCAATCCTGAACCGATCGCAAACGAGTATGCATCAACTTTCTGCGTGGCAATGCCGAGGCAGGCTGCCATCGACCGGTTCATGGTGACAGCCTGAATGCGTCGGCCAGCTCTTGTTCTCGTTAAATACATATAAAGAAAGAACACGATCGCCAATACAAGACAGAGAATAAACAACCGTTTATACGGAAACACCGCCCCAAACAAGCGGATTCCACCATCCAGCCAGCTTGGCGGCACAACCGCCACGTTGGGCGCCCCAAAGATGAGACGGGCCGTCTGTTGCAAAATCAAACTGATCCCCCATGTCGCCAACAAACTGTCCAGCGGGCGGTGGTACAAATGGCGGATCAAGCTTTTTTCCAACCCCCACCCAAGCAAGGCAGCGATGAGAAACGACGACGGAATGGCAATGACAAAGTACATCCCCGCTGATTGCGGCACATGATGGGCAAAGATTTGTTGAATGACGTAGGTTGTGTACGCGCCGACCATCATCAGTTCACCGTGCGCCATATTGATGACGCCCATCAATCCAAAGGTGATCGCCAACCCAATGGCGATCAAAAGCAAAATCGAACCGACGCTCAGCCCGTTGAATAATTGGTCAATAAACATCGCCGTCCCCCTCTCATGTCCGCTGGGCGAGAAGGAAGGAAATCCCTTCCTTCCAAGTGAACTATTCACTTAATCCTTTCGCCCATGGGTAGCTTTTTAAATACGGATCCGGCTTCACCGGCTGACCGGAATTCCATAACTCTTTGAATTGTCCGTCCGCTTGGATTTCACCAATGCGCACCGTTTTCCATAAATGCTGCGTTTCCCCGTCAATTTTCACCGTTCCTTCCGGCGCCTTGTATTCAAGGCCGGCCGCCGCTTTTTTCACTTGATCCACATCAAAGGAGCCGGCTTTTTTCACTGCTTCGGCCCATAAATGAACGGCTGTATACGCCGCTTCAATCGGATCATCGGTCACGCGGTCTTGCCCGTACTTTTCTTTATACTTTTGTACAAACGCCTTATTTTCCGGTGTATCGGTCGTCTGAAAATAGTTCCACACAGCCAAGTGACCAGCCAACACATCCGGCCCGATCCCGCGTATTTCTTCTTCCGCGATACTGACGGACATCACCGTCACGTCTTTCGGTGTGATGCCAGCGTCTTTCAACTGTTTGAAAAAGGCGACATTGCTATCGCCGTTGAGCGTATTGAAGACGACAGCCGGTTTCACTTGTTTGATTTTGCTGATAATGGTGCTATAATCGGTATGGCCGAGCGGCGTATATTCTTCCCCGACCACTTGCCCACCTTCGGCCTTCAACTGGGCCTTGATGATTTTGTTCGCTGTCCGCGGAAAGACGTAATCCGATCCAAGCAAGAAAAACGTCTTGCCGCGGTTTTTCAGGAGCCAGCTGACCGCTGGAACGATTTGTTGATTCGTTGTCGCCCCAGTGTAAAAGATGTTCGGAGACGACTCCATCCCTTCATATTGCACCGGATACCAAAGCAGCCCGTTGTTTTGCTCCACAACCGGAAGCATCGCCTTGCGGCTCGCCGATGTCCAACCGCCAAAAATGGCGGCCACTTGATCTTTTTGCAGCAATTTTTTCGCCTTTTCGGCAAACGTCGGCCAGTCCGACGCCCCATCTTCCACAACCGGTTCAATTTTCTTGCCGAGCAGCCCGCCCGATGCATTGATTTCCTCAATGGCCATTAACTCGGCATCGCGCAGCGACACTTCACTGATGGCCATCGTTCCGCTTAACGAGTGCAGGATTCCTACTTTGACCACATCCCCTTCTTTGCCAGCCGAAGATGAATCATTTTGATTCTCGTTTTTGGCTTGATCCACTGCTGATGACGCCGCACATCCCCCCAGGGCAAAAACGCTGATGCATAAAAGCAACCATAATTTCCGCATGAATGTTGGTTTCATTCGCACACCCTTCCCCCTATTCATTTTGAAAATCAATGAGTCCCTATACCTCGTTCATCTGGCAAAGCGGCCTCCCTCCCTTGTTCCTCAAAAGCGATGCATGTTCTCCACGTTGAGGATTTGTTCTTGATTAGCAGTATAAGGCCCACGTTTCACGGACTCAACATATTTGTCATATTTTATTACACATTTTTGTTATATTTATTATCAATCATCTTCCGACCAATCAGCCAGGTCGAAAAACAAAACATGCCCCAAAAAGGCACACATGCACCTTTTTGGGGCAGCGTTCATTTCACAAGCGACAAATCCACTCCAATGACCCCGACAATTTGACCGTTATGATCCCTAATGGGAGCGGACACCGTGACGCAAAGATGTTTCGTCAATGCCGATACATACGGATCGGAAACATACACTGTTCCTCTACAAGCTTCCTGAAACCACGACCGGACTTTGGCGTTGACCAAGCCCGCCGGCGGATTCGAATAGACAAACGCCCCATCAAGACGATTCGACCAGACAGCCTCAATCTCTCCATTCTCAGATAAAAATCGATCCAGCACGCGTTGATGCATGGCCTCATCCATTTGTTCCAACGGAGCTGACTGAAGCAAAGCCGATAGTTTCTGAATCGTGTTTTTCACGACCGCATCATCGACAGAAATCGTTTCTCTCATCCAATCACGTCCGACCGTTTGCTGCAGCTCCTCCGCTGTCTTTTGCAGCGCTTCATTAATGCGTAAAATCTGTTCGACGCTTTCTGCGAAATCTCGCCGATCGCTGATATAATTTCATTGATGCGTCGCGAATGATGAACGAGATGGTCCATTTGTTCCAATAACGTTTCATGGTGGGAGCGCAGTGTTCGAATTTCTTTTTGCAACGTCTCCAATGAATTCCATGAATGCAGCCAATGTTCGGAAAACTGCTGGCTGCTCGCATACATATCACGTGAAGATGCAGCGATTTCCCTAGCCGCCTCCTCGATTGTTCGCATTTTGTTCGCCACTTTTTCCGTATACTCCACCGTTTTCTCGCTATGGTCCATCAGCTCTGCCGCACTATTCCGGCTTGAATCGGAAATGTCATTCAGCGAAAGTGCCGCCATCTTCATCTGTTCCATCGCTGCTTTGAGCTGATCAACCGCCACAACAATTTGCCTTGCAATTTGTTGCGGTCCTCCCTGCGTTTCCTCACGTCGAGGCTGATCCAGTTCGCGCTTTATTTTTCGTTCCGCACGTCTCGCAAAAATCAATGAGTGTCACTCCTTATGTAATATTTTATTACATGATTATAACATAAAATGAATACAAAACAAACTTTCAACTAATGATAGGCACTCACCATCCTCCATTGAAGACTTTTCTTTTGTAACGCCGCACCATACCAAGCGTACAAAAAAAGTGAGGGTGTCCCAAAAAGGATTGGAACACCCTTTCTTATTACTGTATATAGGCATAAAGCAATCACTAAGAAAAGAAACAATATGTCGTGTTTTGTTTGAGGAAAATTCCCCTTTTGGGCCAGCCCCTTTTCGCCTGCCTTTCCTCACCGTTTTCTGACTAAGTTTATCTCTCCACTTCTATAGCATGAAGAAGTCAACCGGCTTTTCAAAAAACGACGGATACTCTTGAGCAAGAAACCTCCGCGTGATGGCCTTTTCCCTTATTTAATACTATTCCGAACTGCTCCACGCTGATAAGACGGACTCGTTTACTCCTCTTTCCGCAACAAGTCATACAACGTAAGAGCCACGATTTTGGTTGCTGCAATCAAATCATCTATCCGAACGTGTTCATCCGCCCGATGGCCGTTCGCTTCAAGCAACGTGCGCGGACCAGCGCCAAATAGTACAACCGGAACACCCGCTTCCGCAAAGTGCCGTGCATCAGTGTAGAGCGGAATTCCATGAATTTCTGGTTCTCCTGTCATGATTTCCTTCCAATTTGCCACAAGCGTTTGAATGAGCGGGCAATCGGACGGTGTCGGCTCAAAACTTTTGGCCAAAAGAATTCGATCGCATTCTACTTCAATCCCCTCATAGCGCTCGGCTGCCCGTTTGACTAACTGTCGAATCTCCATTTCCACTTGCTCTCCGTCTTCTTCAGGAATCAAGCGGCGATCAATGCGAATAGCGCATTGGTCAGGCACAACGTTCGTGTTAATCCCCCCCGAAATCAACCCGACAACTAAAGTAGGGGAATCAATCCCCGGAACCACCGAACGTTTCTGTTGCAACGTTTCCCGATAAGCATAAAGGGCCTGCAATACGCCCGTCATCGCCTCAACGGCATCATACCCTGTATATGGCGCCGCTGCGTGGGCCGACTTGCCTTTCGTGCGAATTTCAAGATGAAGGCAACCGTTATGAGAGTTGACAATCGAATGCGTAAATCCAGCTGAAATCGCCATAGACGGCTGAATATACCCGTTTTCTATCATCCATTTCGGGCCAATTTCTCCGCCTGTTTCTTCATCAAAGTTAAAGGCAAGCGAGACGGTCCCCGAAAGCTTTTCACCCACTTGCCGAAGTGCCATGACTGCAAACGTATAGGCGGCAATGTCCGATTTCGATACCGCTGCTCCGCGCCCGTATATTTTCCCGTCGACAATTTCCCCGCCATACGGATCATACGTCCAGCCAAGCCCCGGGGCTACGACATCCCCGTGGGCGTTGAGGACAATTTCTGGGCCATCGCCAGATCCAAACGTCGTTTTTGCTACGACGTTCGCTACCCGTATCATCCCTCGTTCCCTTACTTTCTCGGCCTCCACCTCCAGCAGCTCGGCATCATAAAAGGAAAATTGCTGCAACCGCTTATAGATATGTTGGGCAATGGCATAGCAATCACCAGGTGGATTGTCTGAAGGAATGGCGACCAACTCGCGGAGAAATTCAATAATTTCTTTTTTCTCCATCTCGATCCAATCGATTATGTTTTGTTTCTCGTGAGATAGCATAATACGGCCTCCTTTATGCTGTTAGTTTCCGAATGACATCTAATAAAACATTCGTGCCTGTTTCAATATCTTCCACAGACACAAACTCGTCCGGATGATGGCTCAGTCCATCTTTACATCGTACAAAAATCATGCCCACATCGGTAATGGAAGCTAACGCCATCGCATCATGCCCAGCCCCGCTGACAAGCTTAACCGGAGCCATTCCGTGCTCTTTTAAGACATCGGTAATCACATTTGTGAGATGACCCGAACATAATACAGCCGGAGAATCCATCACTTCCGTAAATCGGCAAACGAGTCCCCGTCGTTGGGCAATATTTTCACATTTCCTTACGAATTCATTGATCGCACTCTTCCGCAATTCATCATCAATGGAACGAATATCAACCGTCCCTTCCACCGCTCCAGGAATGACATTGCTTACGCCCGGAAACACAGATAATTTCCCTACTGTCATCATCAGCTGATCACATTGGCTCGCCATTTGTTCGGCTGCCAGTATGACTTCCGCCGCTCCGGCAAGCGCATCTTTCCGCCATTGAATAGGAACCGTACCCGCATGTCCTGATTTTCCTTCGATCCGAAACGTATACCTCGACTGTCCAGCGATGCCAGACACCGCTCCGCACGCTTGGCCGATTTGCTCGAGCACCGGCCCTTGTTCAATGTGTAGTTCAATATAGCCACGAATGGTGCGAGGATCCCGGACAGCGGCGCGATAGTGATGCGGATTCATCCCGAGCTGTTCCATCGCTTCCGCTAGCGTCGTTCCCTGGTCATCTTTGGCCAACAGTTCTTCCGGACGAAGATGGCCTGTCATCGCCCGGCTTCCAAGCAGTGTCGTATGAAATCTTGCTCCTTCCTCATCCGAAAAACCGACGACTTCAATAGAGCAGTTGGGCCGTATGCCATGCCAATGCAGTGTATGAACAGCCTCAATCGCCGCTACGACCCCAAGAATGCCGTCATATTTTCCGCCTTCAACAACTGAATCGAGATGCGATCCGACAAGCAAAATCGGCGCATCGCGATCTTTCCCTTCGTATCGGCCGATCAGATTGTTCATTCCATCTTTTCTAACATCCATTCCTGCCTCTTTCATCCATTGAGCGACCAATTGATTAGCCCGTTCGCTTTCTTCGGAAAATGAAAGGCGTGTCACTCCTACTTTTGTTGCACTGCACCGGGCCAACTCCTCAATTCTCTGTACAATTCGGCTAGGATCGACTTGCAGATTAGGCATCGTCATTTGCTGTACACCTCTGCTTAAAAACATGAATTGTCATAAAAGATCGCAAGACTTGTAATATAGATTTTATTTTATCTTGCCATTGAAAGATATTCATTGGTAAAATCGCTATAAATTCAACACTTTTTTATACAACTTGACTAAAAAGGAGCGCGAACGCTAATGAAAATTTCTGATTTATTCCGCTCAGTCCCTGCCTTCCAGTCAGCTCGATTAGTAGCCGGACAAAAAGGAAAAGACCGCGAAGTATATAGCGTGAACATGATGGACGCCCCCGATATTGCTGATTACTTAAAACCAAACGAGCTGCTTGTCACAACCGCCTACCACTTAAAGGATAAACCGAACGATTTGCTCGAATTAGTCCAAAGCATGGTCAATCGACAATGCGCAGGACTTGCTATCAAAACAAAACGCTTTTTACATGAAATTCCGCATGAGGTGCTTGCTTTTGCGAATAAAATGGAATTCCCTCTTATCGAACTGCCTATTCATATCGCCTTAGGCGACGTCGTTACGCAAACATTAAGCCGTATTCTTGATAAACGAACAAACGAGCTGTTGCAAGCGATTGAAACCCATCAAAAGTTTACCGAGCATATTATGAGCGGAAAAGGCATTTCTTCTTTATTAAAAAACTTATCGTCTATTATTCGCCATCCTGTTCTATTGTTATATATATGCTCATTGAAAAGTTAACCTTCGTATAAGTGGTGCCCACTCCGGTTATACTGCTCCTAAGGAAAAGCATGGAAAAGGAGCGGAATTCTGCATGAAACGTCTCAAAATCACCAACGATCACGGATGGACACCTCGGACACTTCGCAAACAGGAACGGAAAATCAAAAACACCCTTCTTCGCCAACGGGTGATGGCGGTTCGCCTGGTCATGGAAGGCTATTTGGGCAAAGAGGTGGCCTCCATGGTCAACGTGTGCCGACAAACCGTTTCCCATTATGTGTCGCTGTTCAACGAAGGCGGTCTGGAGCTCTTGCTTCATCGGGATTTCGCCCCCGGGCGGGAGCCGTTTCTCACCGAAGAACAGCAGGAAGAGATCAAACAGCTTGTGTTGACCACCACTCCCGCGGAACTGGGCTGGGACGTCGCTTCGGCGTGGAACACCAAACTCCTGCAATCCTATGTCGAAAAGCACTTCGGTGTTTCCATTTCCCGCGAAGCGTTGCGAAAACTCCTGCACCGCAAAGGGCTGTCGTGGACACGGCCGACCTACACATTGGCGAAAGGCGATCCGGATCGACAAAAGAATTTTGAGAAACAGATCGACTTCATAAAAAAAAACTTAATGGATCCTGATTCGGTCTTGTTGTACCTTGATGAAACACATATCCGCTCTTACCATGTCTTGCGGTCCACATGGTCGGAAGTCGGCCGCCAAAAACAAGTGCCGACGTTCGGCCATCATGCCCACGTATCGCTGTTTGGCGCGGTCAACATCCACGATGGCGAAACGGTGCTTCATCAAACGACCGCTGCCAATGCCGCGACGTTCTTGGATTTCTTGAGAATGCTCAAAGAGCGCTATCCGGACCGTCTCATGGTCTTGGTGTTGGATAACGCCCGCATTCACCATGCCAAAATGGTCAAGGAGTTTTTGCAGGAAGAAGGGCAGTGTTTTCACTTTATTTACCTTCCTCCCTATTCGCCACAGCTGAACCCGATCGAACGCTTATGGAAATGGCTGAAAGATACGGTGATTGCCAATGTATTTCACAAGGATCGCAACGATATCATTCAAGCCATTACTCGGTTTGTCCACTACATCCACGAACGTCCGGAGGAAGTGCTGCAGCGCTTAGGGTGTGCAGGATGACTGAGAAGTTAACTCTTCATGTTGCATGTATATAGATAAATACCTTCGCGTCATCAGTTCATCGCATCCTGATTTCCATCTTCTTGTGGATTTAACAGATCTGCATAAAAACGGATATCGCCTGTTTTTGCAAAAAACACCCTATTCTTGTTTTTCGCTATTAGGCAATAAAAAAACTTTTTCTGCTTTCCCAATTTATACTCACGAAGAGAAAAGCGGTTGCTTAATCATCGTAGGAACAATTCCTTTTTCAAAACCATCGCTTGTTTTAACGGTTGAACAAGCAACCAACGTTATCGCTTTTGAGTTCATGAAAGAAAAAGCATTGAAGCAGTACGGAAAAAGAGTGCGCAATGAATTTTTTAACAACATCATAGAGGGGGCTTTCCACTCGCAAGAAGAAATCGTGATAAAAGCCAAAGAATTCCAAATTGAAAATGAACAGCCATATGTTTGTGTCGTTGGCAAGCTCGATGAGAACCTAGCATCGTTGAGTTTCATCCAATCACAGAAGGAAATAGATATGATTTTTGAATGGATCGAAGACGAAACGAAGGTTTGTTTTCCATCTGTTCATCATTTTGTGAAAGGAACGACATGCGTTTCCTTATTTCCGATCTCCCAATCGTGGAACGAGTTCCACACAACCGTTTTTCCATTTTTGAAAGAATTGCAGTACAAAATTAAGAACACATACAATCGAACCATTTCGTTTGGTGTTAGCAACTTATGCACACAATTTTTAGACGTGCAAAAAGGGTTTAAAGAAGCATTAGAAGCGTTGCAAATCGGCCAATTAGCAAACCATCACCAGTTCATCCAAATTTATCGCCGAAAAGACATTTCCGAACTATTGCAAATGATTCCTCCGGATTATTTAAAAACCTTCTATTATGAAACATTTCAAAAGTTGGCTCTTTCTTCAACAAATGAACGGGATATGTTGTTACAAACGTTATTCGTGTTTTTAGAAAACCATGGACAAATTTCAGAAACTGCGAAAAAACTGGTTCATCACCAAAAGATGTACTTGCACCTGCCATTAAAGTATGGTAGCTGTTTCTAACTGAACCTGCAATGTAAGCTGTAGGGTTTTGACACGAAAGCACATTGTCGTCGATCCCCCGGGGTTTTTGCACGATTGGAGGTCGACGACATTTGAAAGGCGGTCAGCTTTTGTTTTTCTTCATTCTTCCGTACTCGTCCTTCACCGCCGCCACAAGCGGGTGCGCACTCTCAAGCCCCGCGTATTGCCGAAGCGCGCCTTCGATTCCGTGGTGTGCGATCGTTTGTTGCAGAGCGGCGGCTTCTGCATCGCTCGCATCATCAAAGCGCAACAGCGCGGCAATTCCTTTGGCGAGACCAGCAGGAACGTTGCCAAATAGTGTGCAGTATTGCGTCGCCGGAGCGATGAGCCGGTCGTTCGGCCCGAGCTTGCGGATCGGCGAACGGGCGACGCGGACGATATCGTCGAAAAGGGACGGGTTGGTGAAACGCCCGATCGTCGTTTTGATATAGGAACGGTGCTCTTCCTCATGCCATCCGTGCTTTTTCACTAAGACGGCTCCCGACTCACTGAGCGCTTGCTCGACATTCAATCGAATACCTTCATCGTTCATCGCTTCCTGGACGGTTTTGTAGTTTCGCAGATACCCTAAGTAAGCGGCCAACGCATGGCCGGTATTGACCGTAAAGAATTTGCGCTCGATATACGGCTCTAAGTCAGCGACAAAATGAGCCCCTTGAATCGGCGGAACAGTGCCGATGACGTTGCGCGTTTCAATCGCCCATTCGAAAAACGGCTCGACCGTCACCGCCAGCGGATCATCGTTCGTTTGGTTCGGCACGATGCGGTCAACCGCACAGTTGAGAAAGCCAACCGATTCGCCCGCCAACTGTTGTTCCGCTTCAGAAAGATGGGCAAATACGTACTGCTTCAACGTCTCCGTACCGCCAATCATGTTTTCGCACGCGATGACATGAAGGGGAGTTTGCTGAACGCCCAGCCGCTGCTTGAGCCCATCGGCAACAAGGGGGGGCGATGGCCGGCAAAATGTGCGGGCCGACGGCGGTCGTGACCAAATCAGCGGCGGCGATCGCCGCGATGACTTGCTCCCGCTCTGTTTGGCTGTTCAGCGCCGAAACGCCGCGCACCCATTGCTCCTCTTGCCGCTCGCCGGCAACAATGACCCGATACTCCCCCCCGCTCCTTGAGCAGGCGGACGATTTGTTCGTTGACATCGACAAAAACGACCTTATATCCCGACGTAGCCAGCAGACTGCCGATAAAGCCGCGGCCGATGTTGCCAGCGCCAAAATGAACCGCCTGCATCAGCCGTTCACCTCATGGAGCAGCGCAAGAATGTCTTCTTCTGTTTTGGCGTTCGCCATCGCTTCGACATTGTCCGCTTCCGCACAGACGATCGCCAGTTTTGACAGAATATCCAAATGCTCCCCGTCTTTGCCGGCAATGCCGATCACGATCAGAGCCGTATTGCCGCCGCCAAAATCGACGCCGCCCGGGACTTGCACGATCGAAATGCCGGACTGTTTCACGAGCGCTTTGGCTGCTTCCGTTCTGTGCGGAATGGCAACGTTGTTGCCGATGTAGGTGGTTGTCAGTTCTTCCCGCTCAAGCATCGCATCCACATACGCCGGATCGACATACCCCTGCTTGACGAGCACTTCGCCAGCAAGGCGGATCGCCTCTTCTTTTGTTTTGGGTTGGGCATTTAGCACAATGTTTTCTTTGTTTAAAATCGAATGGGTTACCATCGTTTTCACTCCTTCGTTGATGTCCAGTAATGATCAAAAAATTGCTCCAAATGGGCGCTGACAAGTGAATATACTTCTTTCTAGCCGCCATGCGCCAAAACGGCAAGGATTTGCTCATCCTTCACAAGCAAGGAGCTGACTTCGCTTAACACAGCGAGCATCTCCTTATCGGTATCTGACGGCCCGAGCAGCAGCACAACCGTGTTGATCTCCATCGGCTCTCCGTCCATGCCGGGCACCGTTTGCGGCGCATCAAGCCGGTACATCGTAAGCGATGGGCGAAAAACTGCGAAGCTTCGGGCGTGGTACAGCGCCAATGTAGTGCCGGGGATGCCAAGCCCGCCAAGCGACTCGCGGCGCCGCAGCTCCTCGATGACGACATCGGCATCAACGATGACGCCACTTCGTTCAAGGCGGCGGCACGCGTCCGCCAATAGTTCATGAACAGAGCGCCTCTTGACCACCTCCAGGGAAAAACCGTCCAAAAGGTGGACGATCGTCTCGCTGATGCGCCGAACCGCCTTCATCGCCTCGAGCGCTGGCCTGTTTCTCTGTGCGGTTGACTCTTTCCTCATCCGCTTTTCAGCGGCCGATTTTCGCTCTAAAAATTCACGAATCGCCCGCGCTTCCTCTTCCGTCAGCATCGGGCTGACGGTGAAGTACGGGCCGCCTTCATCGGCCAGCGGCACGGTCGAGACGACAAGATCATACGCACTTGCATCTTTCTCTTTCCATTCAAACACGGACGCTTGTTCCAGCGAAACGATGTCCGGAATCTCTTTTTTCAGCCTCGTCGCCAAGATTTTCGCCGTCCCAAGCCCGCTCGAACAAATGACGAGCACCCGCCACCCTTTTCTCTCCCGCATAAGCGCGGCCGCAAAATGGAGCACCAAATAGCCAATCTCCTCTGAACACTCCTCACCCGCGCTCACGTAGAGAAGTAGGGGATTCTCGGGAACACCCTAACATACGGTAAGCGGTCAGCTAAGCCATCCGTGTGCATCCTACCGTTAAGCTTCCTCAAAAAGATCGCAATCGAAGCCCTTCCTTTGTTCTTTTGGTGCAAGGGGAAGATCGTTGGTGGAAGACGCCGGTTCATCCCCCACTTACGCTCATGCTTGGAAGTTGAGACCTTCTCGGTTCGAGGTGATAAAAAGGGGACTGACCCAAAAGGGTAATTTTCCTTAACAAAACACAACATATTGTCTATATACGGTAATAAGAAAGGGTGTCCCGATCCTTTTGGGACACCCTCACCTCTTTTACGCCAAAATCCCCTCAATTTTCTCGAGCACATCTTCGCTGAGCACGACATCGACCGCTTTGACGTTCTCTTCGACTTGTTCCGGGCGGCTGGCGCCGATTAAGGCGCTGGCGACGTTCGGCTGGCGCAGCACCCAAGCGAGGGCAAGCTGGGACAACGTAATGCCAAGCTCAGCCGCGATTTTTTCGAGTTGTTCCACTTTCGTTAACACTTCGTCATTGAGCAATCCTTGGATAAACGTATTCGCTCTTGGATCAGCGGCGCGGCTGTCAGCCGGCAACGCTTGACCTCGTTTGTATTTGCCGGTCAGCACCCCTTGGGCGAGCGGCGAAAAGACGATTTGACTGATGCCGTTTTGTTCGCACACCGGGATGACTTCCTTTTCAATATAACGGTGAAACATGTTGTATTGCGGCTGATTGACGACGATCCGATCGAGCAAGTAGCGGTCGGCCACGCCGAGCGCCTCTTGAATTTGCTGGGCCGTCCATTCGCTCACGCCGACATACAGCACTTTTCCTTGGCGGACGAGATCATCGATCGTACGCAACGTCTCATCGACCGGCGTTTCTTTGTCATAGCGGTGGCAGTAGTAGATATCGACATAATCCAGTTGCAGCCGCTTTAAGCTCGCATGGAGCTGCTCAAACACATGCTTGCGCGACAGGCCGCGGTCGTTCGGGCCGTCGCCCATCGGCCAAAACACTTTCGTCGCGATGACATACGATTCGCGCGGATATTTGCGCAGCGCCTCGCCGACGATTTTTTCCGCTTCCCCGCACGCGTAGACGTTCGCTGTGTCAAACGAGTTGATGCCAAGTTCGTACGCCTTGTCAATGACGCGGATCGCGGTTTCTTTTTCCACCGAATTTCCATATGTAAGCCAGCTGCCTAAACTAATCTCACTGACTTTCAGCCCCGTGCGGCCGAGTTTTCGATACTTCACCTTCGCTCCCCTCTCCTTTTGACGGCAATCAATGCCAAATTTTTCATGTCCTCATTATAATCCTCGATCGCTGATTTGCAAAGAGATTTGCCTTACTATTCAAAAAATGACTTCCCCTTCTTTGCGTCCATCATCGTCTTTTTCAATCGATTCACAAAATTTTTGTAGATTTCCGTAGATTTTCGTAGATGCGTATTTACAATCAATTCGAAAAACATTCACAAATTTGTCACAAAGGAGGGGGGCTATTGATTTATTTCCACCAAGTCAACAAATACTACGGCGATTTTCATGTGTTGAAAGACATTAACTTGACGATCAACCAAGGGGAAGTCGTCGTCATTATCGGGCCATCCGGCTCGGGCAAAAGCACGCTCGTGCGCTGCATCAACCGGCTCGAGACGATCTCAAGCGGTGAATTGATCGTAGACGGCATCAAAGTGAACGACAAACACATCAACATTAACGAACTGCGGCGCAATATCGGCATGGTGTTTCAACATTTCAACTTATACCCGCACATGACCGTCTTGCAAAACATCACGTTGGCGCCGCGCAAAGTGCTCGGCATGTCTGAAAAAGAAGCGAACGAGATCGCTATGTATTACTTGGAAAAAGTCGGAATCCCAGACAAAGCGAACGCCTATCCATCCGCGCTGTCCGGCGGCCAGCAGCAGCGCGTCGCCATCGCCCGCGGATTGGCGATGAAACCGAAAATCATGCTGTTTGACGAGCCTACATCAGCACTTGACCCGGAAACGATCGGCGAAGTGCTCGATGTCATGAAGCAGCTGGCGAAAGAAGGGATGACGATGGTTGTCGTCACCCACGAGATGGGGTTTGCCCGCGAGGTGGCCGATCGCATCGTCTTTATGGATCAAGGGCGCATTTTAGAGGAAGCGCCGCCTGAGGAGTTTTTCGCGGCCCCGAAAGAAGAACGGGCGCGCGTCTTTTTAAGCCGCATTTTAAACCATTAATTCCGGTCAATCAAAGGGGGTTTTGTTCATGAGAAAGAAAGCATGGAAATGGTGGATCGCCGTCGCCTTGACGGCCTTATTGAGCGCTGTTGCTTTAACGGGCTGCAGCACAACGGACAAAGGAGAAGGCGGAACATCGTCGGAAACCGCCAAAGCGACCAATACGCTTGAAAAAATTAAACAACGCGGCAAACTCATCGTTGGCGTCAAATATGATTTGAACTTATTCGGGTTGAAAAACCCGGAAACCGGAAAAGTCGAAGGATTTGACATTGATATTGCCAAAGGGTTGGCGAAAAAAATTCTCGGCGATGAAAACAAAATTGAATTGAAAGAAGTGACGTCAAAAACGCGCATCCCGATGCTGAACAACGGGGAAATTGACGCCATTATCGCCACCATGACGATCACCGAGGAACGGAAAAAAGAAGTGGATTTCTCGGATGTGTACTTTATGGCCGGGCAATCGTTGCTCGTCAAAAAAGACAGCCCGATCAACAGCGTGAAAGACTTGAAAAAAGGCATGACCGTTCTGACAGCGAAAGGATCGACATCGGCGGAAAACATCCGCAAAGTCGCGCCGCAAGTCAACGTGCTTGAATTTGAAAACTACGCGGAAGCGTTTACCGCATTGAAAGCCGGCCAAGGCGATGCGCTTACGACCGACAACGCGCTGCTTTGGGGGATGGCCAAACAAGATCCGAACTATCGCGTCCTTGATGAAACGTTCACCGAAGAACCGTACGGCATCGCCGTCCGCAAAGGAGACAAAGAACTGCTGCAAGTTATCAACGAATACTTGAAAGAAATTAAAGAAAACGGCGAATACGATAAGATCTACGAAAAATGGATCGGCAAAAAGCCGCAACAATAACAGGCGAAACGGTGGGCGGAACAATATCCGCCCACCTGTTTGCCCAAAGGACAGGCCATGAGTCAGCGAGGAAAGGAGGCGTTTAGCCTTGTTGCGCTATTCTATTTTAGTTGAACATTGGGATTTGTACATGCAAGGGTTTGGCCATACGATCAAGGCCAGCGTGCTGGCGCTGATCGGCAGCTTGGCCCTGGGGACTATCATCGCCATTTTCCGCATCGCGCCGATTCGCCCGCTCAATTGGATCGGAATGGCGTACGTGGAATTTATCCGCAACATCCCGCTTGTGTTGATCGTGTTCGTTTTTTTTATGGGCTTGCCCGCCGTCGGCATTCGTTTTGACTCGTTTACCGCTGGAACGCTCGGGTTGATGGTATATACCGCCGCCTTTATCGCCGAAGCGATCCGCTCGGGGATTCAAGCCGTTCCGAAAGGACAAATGGAGGCGGCGCGCTCATCGGGGTTGACTTACTTGCAGGCGATGCGTTACGTCATCTTGCCACAGGCGGTGAAAATCGTCATTCCGCCGCTTGGCAACCAGTTCATCAACTTGGTGAAAAACTCTTCGGTGCTTGGCGTCATCGCCGGGTTGGATTTAATGTATTACGGCGACTTGATTTCCTCGAAAACGTTCGTCACCTTTGACGTTTACATTTTCGTCGCCTTGTTTTACCTCGTCTTAACGATCCCGCTCAGCCTTGGCGTCGGCTACTTAGAACGCCGGCTGCTCAAGGCGCGGTAGGAAAGGAGGCCAAATGATGGATTTTGCCGGTGCCTATGCGCCCGCCCATTTGAAGTTTTTGCTTCAAGGGTTTCTCGTCACGTTGGAAGTGGCGTTCATTTCCATTGTTTTGAGTTTTATCTTCGGCATTGTCATCGGGGTCATTCGCTATACGAAAATCCCGGTGCTTTCCCAACTGCTGGCTGTGCTGGTCGAAACAATCCGGAACTTGCCGCTGCTCTTGATCATTTTCTTTACGTATTTCGCCCTTCCGGAAGTCGGATTAAAGCTGGATAAACTATATGCCGCCATTTCGGCCTTGGTCATTTTTGAATCGGCCATGTTGTCGGAAATCGTCCGCAGCGGCCTGCAGTCAATTGATAAGGGACAAATCGAAGCGGCGCGCTCATCGGGGCTTACGTATGGGCAGACGCTATGGTACATCATTTTGCCGCAAGCATTGCGGCGCATGGTGCCGCCGATCGTCAGCCAATTCATTTCTTTATTGAAAGATACGTCGCTCGCCATTGTCATTTCGTTGCCGGAATTGATGAACCATGCGCAAATCATTAACGGCCGCAACGTCAATTTTGTCATCCCGATTTTCATTCTTGTGGCGTTCATGTACTTTATCGTCAACTATTCACTGTCGCTCGTTTCGCGCCGGTTGGAATACCGCCAGCGATAAGGAAACCGTATCCCCTTTTTTCAGCTGGGGCATACGGTTTTTTCTTGCCATTCGCGGCACCGCTGGCTCCCTGAGCGTCCATTTCCATCGCTCGTTGAGGCGTCAAAAGGGGAATGAATATTTTTCACGAAAATCACCCGTTGTTTCCGCTTTCCTGTTATATAATAGAATTGGAGATTCGTTCACGACTTTCACAAAGGCGGTGACGTCCACTGACACCAACAAAAAAAGAACCGCTTTGGCTCTTTTTGCTTTTGCTTTCGGCTGCCGCGTTTCTAGGCGAAATGAAAATGAACCCGTTTGACAGCCCGTTTCGCGTCTCGCTCGGCAGCGCTGTCTTTTTTCTCGGGCTTGTCGCCTTTCGCTCCCTTTCGCCGTTTGTCATCGGCGCCAGCACGGGAGCAGCAGTCGTTGGATTTCGCGTCTTTCTGGACTCGTTGACCGGAGAAATGTCGACTTCTGAGAGTCTGCTGACCCATCTCCCGGCAGCCGGGTATTATATCAGCTTTTCCATAATGGCGGCTGCTGTTCGGTTTCGCCAGCGAATGGCCGCACCGATTCGGGCTGGAGTGGTTGGAGCGGCGCTTGATTTTTTGGCGAACGCCTGTGAACTAGGGATCCGGTATTGGATGGGGGAGCCGTTTGCCTTCAGCGGCCAAACAGTCATCGTCTTATGGTTGTTCGCCATTTTGCGCAGTTTCTGCGTCATCGGCGTTTACAACATGTGGGTGACAAAACATGTCCGCTCGCTCGCCGAAGCGAGAAAGCAAGAACTCGAGCGGCTCATGATGGTGAGCAGCGGATTATATGAAGAAATGTTTTACTTGCAAAAATCCATGGCTCTCATGGAAGACATGACGCGCAAAAGCTATGACCTTTACTCGCAGTTGATCGAACGAAAGCACGTTGAACCGCGCGTCGCCCTAGAGCTTGCCGAACATATTCATGAGACGAAAAAGGATATGCAACGCATTTTCGCCGGCCTTTCCAAGCTCATCGGGCGCCAATCGGTGCGCGGACGCGTGCCGATTGCCGAGCTGTGCGCCATGGTCATTCGCGCCAATGAAAAATACGCCAACTTATCCGGAAAAACGATCACATTTTCGTACAACGGCCATATCGATCTCATGACCGACCAATTGTATCCACTTCTTTCCGTGTTGAACAACTTGGTATCGAACGCCGTCGAGGCAATTGAGAAAATGGGGGCTGTCACCTTGCATGCGCGTCTTCACGGAAGCGAACTGATCATCGAAGTGGAAGACACCGGCCCCGGCATTGCGGCCGATGACATCACTTGGATTTTTCAGCCCGGATTCACAACAAAATACGACCGCCAAGGCAATCCGTCAACAGGCATCGGTCTCACCCATGCACGCGATATCGCCCAAGCGCTTGGCGGACATCTCCAGCTCGTCAAAAGCGAGCCGGGGCAGACGGTGTTTCGCCTTGCGGTGCCGACAGTCCGCCTCCTGCAAAGCACGCCGATCACAGCCGAAATGTCCGATCACGAGGCCGACAGGCAAGGGAATGCCGTCATATAAGCAAGTCAAGGAAGGGAGAGAACAGGAAGATGGCGCTTCGTTTTTTTCTAATCGAAGATGACCCTGTTGTCAGAAAGATGCTTGAAAAATTGATTCATGAATCCGAACTTGGCGAGGTGGTCGGCTGTGCCGAAGATGGACTGCACGTTCGCGCGGCCGACTTGCTTCACGTGGATGTGGTGCTCATTGACTTGTTAATGCCAGGGCGTGATGGCATTCAGACGATCAAGGCGTTGCGGGAAGAAGGATTTGCCGGAACCTTTATCATGATTTCTCAAGTTGAAAACAAAGAAATGATCGGCCAAGCCTATTTGCATGGCATTGACACGTACATTCAAAAACCGATCAACCGCTATGAAGTGCTGTCCGTGCTGAAACGCGTCGCCGATCACATGTCCGCCGTCCGCTCGCTCGAGTCGATCCGCCAGGTGCTCAAAGGGCTTGAGCCGCAAACGGCCGATGCCGCCGTCTCCAAGCCGTCCGCCATGGAACAGCAGGCTGAGCAGCTTCTCCTTCTTCTCGGGGTCGCCGGCGAAGCGGGCAGCGCGGACGTGCTTCTTGTGGTGCGCTGGCTGGCCGAGCAAGAAGCAAAAGGCCTTCCCGTCCGCGAACTGCCGCCGCTGAAAGAGCTGTACGCCGAACTCGTCCAGCGGGAATACGGCCTGTCCCCGACTGAAACGGCCAAGGAAGCGCGGGCGATGGAACAGCGCATCCGTCGGCTCGTCTTGCAGGCGTTCACCCATCTCGCTTCCCTCGGCCTGACTGACTACACGAACCCGACGTTTGAGCATTTCGCACCTAGGCTGTTTGATTTCGGTGACATCCGTCGACGGATGAAAGAGCTCGAACGCGGCCAAGCTGAGACGGAATGCCGGATGAATGTGCGGAAGTTTTTAACGGCTTTTTTTCTCGAGCTGAAGCGCGTCTAGAAAGTTGGTGATTTAGTGAAGAAGGCTGATGGCCCCGCCTATTTTTCAATTAGAGAAACCTTGCCGGACGGGCTTGCGATTCTGATCCAACGCCGTTGATTTGCGCGCGACGCCCCGTTTTTCACTAGGCTTCTAGGGGTGGGGAATCCACCATCCCCTTCACTTCACGACCCGCAAATGCGAAAAACTTGGAACTCGGGATGAGGAAGTTGCGTTTCCTGTTAAATGGCCAGTCTTCTACATGATGATGGGGCTGCCTTTAGGACAGGTCAACCTTTTTCATTCCTTATGCCAACTGCGCCGCTCTTCGCTAGCAACGAATGAGACAAAACGAACGACGCTCGCTTCGCTTGTGTCAGACGCCTGGGCCAAATCCTTCGTCGTCATATTCGGCACGAGTTCGGCATGGTCGAGAATGTAGGCGGCTACCTTTTTTTCCGCCGGTGAAAACCGTTCCATTTGCTGTTTGATTTTCGCTAAAAGGCCGATTTCATTCATCTTATTCTCCCTTTCCGCACATCATTTTTCTTTCATCTTATCATGGAAAGCCCCCTGTGCTCCATACTAATAATCTTTAATAAAAATATTTGATTTCGAGATATACATTTGTTATGATAGTGGTGCGAATATGAATCATCAAGAGGAGGAAAAGCGATGACAACATTCCAACTCGACAAAGCGCACAGCTCTGTCGCCTTCCAAGTAAGACATATGATGATCTCCAAAGCGAAAGGGGAATTCACCAACTTTGACGTTGAGGTCGAAGGCGACATCAACGAACTCGAGTCGCTGAAAGTCAAAGCGACGATCGATGCCGCCTCGATCGACACGAAAAACGCCGACCGTGACAACCATCTCCGCTCGGCCGACTTTTTCGATGTCGAGAACTATCCAACCATTACGTTTGTCAGTGAATCCGTGCGCAAGCTGTCCGACACGGAATATGAAGTGACCGGGAAGCTGACGATCCGCGGCGTGACGAGAACGGAAACGTTCAAAGTCGAATACAACGGCCAAGTGAAAAACCCGCTCACCGGCGGCATCTCGGTCGGTTTTGATGTCGAAGGAACGATCAACCGCGAAGACTACGGATTGGTATGGAACGTCGCACTCGAAACCGGCGGATTCCTTGTCGGGAAAGAAGTCAAAATCCTAGCCAGCTTCGAATTTGCCTTGAGCTGAGCGACTCGAATCGAAACGCCCGTGGCATGTGCCGAGGGCGTTTGATCATCATCCCGAAAGGAAGGCTCTCGCTTCAAGCAAGGCGAAGAGAGGGAGTTTACTGCGCCGTATACCCGCCATCGATCACCACCGCCTGGCCAGTGATGCCTTTTGCTTGTTCGCCCGCCAAAAAGAGGACATAATGGGCGACTTCTTCCACTGACAGCAGCCGCCGCTGCGGCACAAGCGGGTAAATCACTTCCTCAAGCACCTTCTCAAGCGGCACGTTGCGGGTTGCCGCCAAATCCGCGAGCTGGCCGCGGACGAGCTCGGTGTCCACATAGCCCGGGCAAAGGGCGTTCACCGTAATGCCGTATGGCGCCCCTTCTAACGCTGCCACTTTCGTTAAGCCGATCACCCCGTGCTTCGCGCTGTTGTACGCCGCTTTGCCGGCAAACCCGACGAGTCCGTTGATCGACGCCATGTTGATGATGCGGCCATATCGCTGCTGTTTCATAACGGGAAACGCATGCTTGATGGCCAAAAATGGGCCGACAAGCATGACGCGGATGAGCTGTTCAAATTTTTCCGTCGGGAGATCCTCGATGTTCGCCACATGTTGCAATCCGGCGTTGTTCACGACAACATCAAGGCGCCCCGGTTGACGGCCTCGTTGATCGCTTGCTTCACCTCTTGTTCAACCGTCACATCACATTTCACGCCGACCGCTTCATAGCCCAACTCCCGAAGCGAACGAGCAGCTTGCTCGACTTCTTCCTGACGCAAATCAACGAGCACCACGTTTGCACCATGTTCCGCCAGCGTTTTCGCCACTTCATAGCCGATTCCCCGCGCTGCGCCGGTGATGAGTGCTGTGCGATGTTCCATCATTCCCCTCCCCCCTGCTTCATCTGTTCGTACACCTCATCATACTGCTTCGCCAAGTCAAAATCGAGCTTCGTCAGCCCTTTCGCCCGCCATGAAGACAGTTTCACGGTAATGAGCTTGTAGTCGATCGAAATGAACGGGTGGTGGTTGGCGTTTTCCGAAATCGCGGCGATGCGCCGGACGAATTCAATGCCTTGCAAGTAGTCTTGGAAACGGTATTTTTTCACAATCCATCGTTCATCCGTCAACTTCCAGCCGTCCGCTTTTTCAAGCAGCGCTTGCACTTCCTCTTCCGCTAACCGCATCGTTATCCCTCACCCTCTATATTTTGAAATATGCCAGCCAGCGAAACCGTCAAATCAGCGAACAAAAACGAGACGAGCACATCGCCTTCGCCAAAGACGCTCCGCTTCTCATACCCTTTCTCACCGCGGCCGTACACTTCCACCGTCCGATGCAGCGGGTCGACGATCCAATATTCCTTGACGCCAAACTGTTCGTACAGCTTATATTTTTCGTTCCGATCTTTCAGCGCAGTGCTCGGCGAAAGCACTTCCACCACCAAGTCAGGTGGCCCATCGCAGCCTCGGCTGCCGATTTTGCTTTGATCGCAAATGACGGAGATGTCTGGCTGCACGACATGCTTGGCTTGTTCATAGTCGGCCTGTTCATCGAACCGCACATCAAACGGCGCCATGACAACCGCACATCCTTTTTCGCGAAAAAACGCTCGCAAAGCGACATACCATTCACCGACGATCGACTGGTAGACAAATGAAGGGGCCGGTGCCATGTTGTAAGGTACGCCGTTGATCAACTCCCACCGTCCGTCCCACTTGACATAATCTTGATACGTATACCGTTCCTTTTACCGCTCAGGCGGCTTCACGTCCATTCCCCCATCCGCTTGCTTTGCCCCTATTATACCATCGGACATCCGCAGCCGTCATACAACTCAAGAGCTTGCTCCTCAAAAAAAAGAGCCATCCGATCGAGATGGCTTTTTCGCAAAATACTCGTTTTAAGGCCGCAAACTCGCCAAGTCGCAAATAAAAGGCGCGAATAGTGAACTACCCACCACCTACGCTTCGCTTAGAGGTGGGGGCTTCAAGCGACTTGTGTGTGTTCGCTGAACGGTAAGCCACACACAAGAACCCTTTACGCTTCCCTTCGTTCCGAAGGTGTCCGTTCTAGCCATATTCTATCCTATTCGTTGGCTAACGCCAACCGAAATTCATCTCCCACTTTCACTGGTGCTGGCGCACCTTCACGTTTAGAAGTAGGAGACTTCTTTCGGAGGGAAGTTAAAATCGTATATTTCGCTTGTGTACGGCGCGTTGCTGGCGACAGCCACCGCTTCCAGCACTGCTTTTTGCAAGTCAAAAAAGCGATTGGTGAAATCAACCATGTTGACAAGCGTCGTTCCGTCATGAGGGGTGGCGATGGTCGTCACGCTCAACACAAAACGATGTCCGCCTTCAAACAACGGCGACAACGACACGTTGTGCTCCTTGGCGTACTCCCGCTCTTCTTGGCTTCCGTTCTCCAGGAGCGAGACAAGCATACGGGCCGTCTGCCCTCCTTGGCTGTGGGCGATGATATGGACGCGGCCTCCTCTTTTCAATTCCGGCAGCAACCCCGGATACGTGCGGCCAAACCGCGCATGGCCGTGCTTTGCCGCATGGGCTGCCCCATAATCGACCGTTCCGCCGACAAGCTGGGCGTACGCTTCACACGCCCGGTCCCAGTTGCTCGAGAGCGGTCCGACCGCCAGCGTATACGTTCGATATCCGTTGTCGTTCAGCCATTGTTCGATATCGCCGCGTACGCCGCCCCAGTACTTGAACCCAAACATTTCTTCTCTTCCCCAGCCAGTAAAGCCATGGAGAAGTACAATCGGCGCATCGTTGGCGCGTGAAACTGCCGCTTCAGCTCGCCCTCCCGAGACTGATAGGCCGAACACAAGCCATAATCCGAGCAACACAAACATAACCCGACAGCATTTCATCACGCTCTCCTTCTCCTCCCCTCGAATCGACTGAACCCCTTTATTCAGAATTACCTGAATATTCTATACTAAATAACCAGGCTATTCAATCCCGGCAATTGTCGGGTTTTCTGATGAGGGAAAGAGAAAAATGCACTTTTGTGCCGTCATATTTCGTTTCTCGCCGACAGCGAGAGGGTGATGCACTATGTCATGGCAGCGTTCCATCACGGCCTCGTACGGATGGTTGGCTATTCTTCTTTCATGCGCGCTAGCCGCCGCGCCTACGTGGCTTCAGCGCTGCTTGCATCTTGGACGGGGACGTATTTGGATTTGTATTTCGTGGGAAAAGGGCTGTATGCGTTCCCGAAACGGCCCTTTCCTTCTGTCTTTTCGATCGATATTTTCTTTACGGCCGTCGTTCTTCCGCTCGGCACCGTCTTCTTTCTTGCCCTCATGGAGCGGCTTAGCCGCCTTGGGCGCATGGGGCTCATCGCTGCATTGTCGGCATTGGCGGCCGCATTGGAGGCCAAAGCCGAGACGTACGGTTTGTTCACCCACACGGCCGAATGGAGCCATTGGTATTCAGTTGCCGGTTACGGTCTTTTTCTTTCAATAATATGGGAATTTTACCGCCGATTCCAAACGGTGGACTAGCACGAATGGCGCATAAAGGCAATGGCAGCGAGCAACGATAACGGGGAACAAACCGAAAAGACGAGCAGCTGCCGGATAGGAGGAATCCGATTGAGAAGAAAAAAAGCCGCATTCCTTTGCTTGGCTGTCATCGCCGCCAGCGTTGCCCTCATCGCCCAACCGGACACGGATGGAAAAGCATCCAAAACGGGCGGACGGGCCGTCATAACGATCTATTTGGCCGGCGACTCGACGGTCGCCGCCGCTCCCCGCTCCCGCGCACCGCGAGCCGGATGGGGGGAAATGCTTGACGGCTGGTTTGACGATCACGTAGTGGTCAAAAATATGGCCGCTTCCGGCCGAAGCGCGAAAAGTTTTGTCGAAGAAGGACGGCTCTCCCGCATTTTGCGGGAAATGAAAAAAGGGGATTACTTGTTCATCCAATTCGGTCACAACGATGAAAAGGTGAACGATCCGGCACGCTACACCGAACCATTCACCTCCTACCAATCATACTTGAAACGGTATATTGACGGCGCCCGCACGAAAGGAGCAACCCCTGTCCTCATCACTCCGGTCGAGCGGCGGCGCTTTTCTGCCGACGGACGAGCGCTCAACTCGCATGGACTTTATCCTGCAGCCATGAAGGCGCTTGGGGAGAGAGAGCACGTTCCCGTCATCGATTTGACGGCAAAAAGCAGACAACGGTTTGAACAGCTCGGCCCGGAACAGACGAAACAGCTGTTTCTATGGCTTGCGCCCGGCGAGCATGCAAATTATCCGCACGGAATCGAAGACAACACGCATTTTCACAAACGAGGAGCGAAAGAAATCGCCCGGCTAGTCGTCGAGGGGATTATGGAGCTCAACCTCCCCCTCCGCCGCCACCTCATCCGTTCACCGGAACGGGAACATGCGCCAAGCCGCTAGGCCGGCTCAGCCCTGTCCCTCCACCGCAGCAGATCCATCGCCCATCCGCGAACTGCTGCCGCCGGCAACGCTTTTTTTGGATTGCTGCCGGTGCCCGTCCGACCCGGATGAGCAATCTTTTTGGCCCTTTACTCCCTCGCCCGACGCCGCTGACCGCCTACCGGGCGCTTTCGACAAACGACGCCTGACGGCCCGACGACAAATGATACGTTTTGTCCAGCAGGCGATGGTACATCGACGCGAGCACTTGCTGAAACAGCATGCCAAGCACGACCGGCACGCTCACCGGCGGCGGAAAGTACGACATACATAACAATACACATATTTCATTGGGAAGGGGACAGGAATCGGAACACGATATACCCCATCCCCCACCGCTTCAATGTTGACATGCGCCATCTCTTTCCCCTCTCCCTTGATTCTTTCCCTCAATCGACGACTACCGTTCAAGCTGCTCGCCAACAGACTCCAATATCTTTATATTTCGAATTTTCTTTTATTATGGTGCAAATTTCCTTGTTTTTCAAGAGAAAATGCCAATGACTGCCGCAAAAAAACAGAGCGCCGGCCGCCTTTCCCCTTCTTTTTACCACGCAGTTTACAAACTGGCGCTTACCCCTTTGCTTTTTCCAAAAGCAATGACGCATGATCAAAACACAAGGCGGGCCGCATGCGGCAAGGAACAAGCTGTTAAGCGCCGCACTGCCAGCCCGCAAAAAGAATAAAAACCGTTACTGATTCCCTTGGCCGTCTCGCTGCCAAGGAGCCATTTCTTCGGCAAACTCCGCCGGAGCAACACGCGTCGTGCCCATTCGCCGCCCCATCCAGCGGTTTAGGCCGCGGATCATATTTTGCATCGGTCCTGCCGTCATCCACCCTATGCCCGATCTCCTTCTAGCGCCAACCATCGCGGCGGCCGCCGCACCTACCCCTAAGCTGACAAGCGTCCAGATGGCGCCATTGTTTCTCCGCCGTCCGGTAAGCGCCAACCATGAATTCCAGAAACGGTGGTTGCGCCGGATGCGAAACCATTGAAACAGGCGATTCATTCGACACACACCTCCTTCGCCTAACGGCTTCTGTTTCAACGGTTAATATACGTTGTTAAGGGGAAGTCATACACGGAAAACGTTAACGCACGAAGGCTTGCTGCCAAAAAGATAAAAGCAGAAGAGCATGCGCATCCATCGTTCCGTAAAGCCTAAAACAGACGAAGGGATGGCCCAAAAAGGTGTTTTTCCTTAGAAGAGCGGCGAAAAATGATTGGTTTCGTTGAAACAGGGCGTTTGCCAACAGAAAATCCGGTTTTGGGTTGCTTTTTCATCAAACCGCCAGCCTTTTTCGACAAATACAACATAGTTCCATCAATAAGAAAAGGTGTCCCGCCCTTCCGAGACACCCTCCCTTTTTCATTTGACCTCGTACGCGGTCCAAGTCGGCTTTTTGATTTTCGCCGACAGCGAAACAATTTTCCGTTTCACTCGGGCTGCTTCCCCTCCCGCTAACGGCATCGACTGGTAGTTGTTCCTTGTCGTCACCGATGAAATGCGAAACGGGATGACGCGGATTTCTTTTTTGGCCGTCCGCTTGCCGTTTTGAAAAGAAAACACCTGCTGGAAAACAAACGTATCTTTGTCGCTCGGGTTTTTGTTTCCGCCAAACATAAAATTCCCTAAACTGTAGACAATAAATTTGCCTTTGTACTCCTCGATCCCTTGCACGACGTGCGGGTGATGGCCGACGACCAAATCGGCGCCGCTGTCAATCGCAAAGCGGCCGAGCACCTTTTGCGTGCTGTTTGGCACATAGCTTCGTTCCACTCCCCAGTGGAAATGGACTAGAATGATGTCGGCTCCTTGTTTCCGAAGCGTGCGAATATCGTTGGCGATTTGCTTGCGCAATGTGCTGGTATTGCTCCAACCTTCATAGCCGAGCGCCCCGACTTGAATGCCTTTGACCGTTTTCATGAGCCGAAGCGTACGGCCGAAATAACCGATCTTTTCTTTTTTTAGACTGGCGATCGTATCGTTATATCCTTTTTGCAAATAATCGTATGTATGATTATTGGCCAGATTCACCGCCTCAATGCCGCCATAGGTTAAGATTTTCGCATAACTCGGGTGGCCGCGGAAACGAAATGTCTTGCTTGCCTTCCGCGTCGAGGTCGTCAGCGTCGTTTCCAAATTGACGGTCGTAAAATCGTCCTTTTTGAAGATCGGCTCAATGTATTTCGTAAAATAGCGCAAGCCGTGCTTCTTCGCTTCTTCATCAAACGAATACGCATAGCCATAATTTTCATCGCGCCCGAGCGTCACATCGCCCGCCGCGCTGATGGTGATGCGCACTTCGTTCGGGTTCGGCGCCGCTTGTTTGGCAGAGGCTGACGCTATCACCATCTTATCGATCGGACTCGGCAGCGGTGGATGCTCGATGGTTTGCCCCGCCAGTTCGTTTGGCGCTGCCAGCACTTCCTCGACGCCGCGATCAGCCGCATTGCTGCAGGAAAATAAAAAGACGGACGCCATACACATAAGCGCCACATTTCTTCCCTTGATCCATGCGTTCATGCTCCCTCTCCCATCCATCTATTTTCTTCAAACTACCACAACTTCTGCTAATGACGTATTCAACACACCCCCTATTTATCCCTTTTCTTTTCCTCAATTTAGGAGTGATGACCTAGCCAAGCCATGATATAATGAGCTTGTAGGCGTTTCCTCTCCTATTTCCACATCTTGGACTCCTCACGTTTCATGGTTGAAACGCCCCAAGCAAAATCCCCTCTCGATAGGGAGGTTTCTTCATGGAAGAGCTGTTGCGGCAGTTAACCACACTTGTTCAAGGACTTGTCGATGACATGTCCGTCCTGAAGCAAGACATGCAAACGGTGAAGCAAAAATTGGGCCAACTTGAACAACGAATGGACAAACTGGAACAACGGATGGACAAGCAGGAAGAAGAGTTGCGCTGGCTGAAAGAGCAGATGAAAGAAAACACGGACATGATCAAAGCGATCCGCGACAATCAACTCGAACAGCGCAGCATTCAAGACGGCATGCGCCATGAAATCGCCAGCCTCCGCGGAGAAATGGCCGGCATTCGCGAGCAGATGGCAACAAAAGACGATCTTTCCCGCCTTCGCGAGCAAATGGCGACAAAAGAAGACATCTCCCTCATTCATCAGCGGCTTGATTATCAACTTGGCCGCATCGCGAAAGTGGAGGAGGAGATGTATTTGCTGAAGAAAGTAGATTGACACTCCACACACTTAAAGGCATGGGATTCTTGGATCGTTTGCGTCCTCATCCATTTCTGGTTCGGACAACGCAAAAGCTTCGGGGAGTGTCATCACCCCGTCCCATCGGGTTAGGATGTACCCCATGGGCGGCGCACCTGTGACCAGTGCGCCTGCTAGTACGACATAGACTCCTGCAGCAAACGTGATTCCTTGCATAAGAGAGAAGAAAAGAAAATTGACACCGCCGCTTAACTCCTTCTCGGATAAACGATTTTCCGGCAAACGGAGCAACGACAAAAAATAACAGCACCATTGTCAACGACATAGCCACCGGTGTATCACGAAGAAAACTCTATGATTTTGGCGCTTTAATATCTTCAATATCTTCCCTAAATCCGTGACAAAACATCTTTACAATAGTCGCAAACCGTTGATGATAAAAGAAGACGACGTTAACGACTTTTCATCAAGGAAACATTTCTAGAGGGAGGATTTCATTGTTTAGGGATATAAAGATAAAATTGATATCAGGGATACTAACTTCAATTAATTCAGGTTTTTTATATTATCTAATTGAATCCAAAGGTGTCACTGTATCAAAGGAATTAAATATTTTAGAGGGACTATTAGAAGTTCTTGTCAAGTCCTTACTCTACTCTATAATATGTGTACTTCCGCTAGTTATTTTGTTCGGTATACCAATCTCCTTATTGATAGACTACGTATTACAAAGAATAAATCAAATGAATCCTCCCTCTAGAAATGTTGATCTATCAAGGCTTTTCGGCCTCTCAGGGGTGTCCAAAAAATATTTTTCGACAAAATCCCTTACATCCTTTTTCAGTTTTGTGGATATCTTACAGACCTAGGGTGCGCTTCGCGGCCACGGCTGGTTATATTTTCCTGCCGTGGGGGGAAGCGTATTCGATGCACCCTTTGGATCTCCGCGTCGCTGATGAGGACGAACCCTCCCATGTCTCCGGGCGTCTTCGCGCCAACATTCCCTCGTTCGGTCTCGTCATCAGGCGGAGGCCGGCCAAGCTCCTTTAGGGACTCAAGGTCGAATGGATGAAATCACGCCAGCTTCTCCGGTGTCATCTCGTTGTCCAACGATTCTTCCGTTCGCAGGGGGAGGCCTTAGGCCGCCCGTTGCACCTGGGACAAGACGTCCTGTTTCATTCGCTCCGCGTCAAAGGCTTGTTTCTTCGTACAAATCGCAAACAGCACATTCAACAGCTTCCGGCACAAGGCGACGATGGATTGCTTTCCGGTCAGCGGGTTGACGGGGCGGGTCGTGTAATATTCATGCAGCTCGCGAAACGCCTCGTTGTGCCGGATCAGCGGAATCACCGCCCGAAACAGCACCGAGCGCAACCGTTTCCGTCCCCGTTTGGAGATGTGCTTTTGCCCTTTGCGCTGGCCGGAGGAGTTCTCCTTGAGCGTCAGGCCCGCCAACTTCACCAATTGGCGCGGGTCCCGATAATGGGCGAAGCTGCCGATCTCCGCCAGCAGATCGATGATCGTGGCGTCTCCCAACCCGTCGACCGTTTTCAACCATTGGTACTCCATCGTCGTTTGAACCAATGCCTTCAACTCGGCGTCCAGTGCAGCGATCTCCGCCTCCAATTGGCGGTATCGGCGGACGAGCGCGGCGATCTCAAACCGGGCCATCGCTGTCCCTTCCGTCACCCCAATCGAGTCCTTCGCGGTGTTGATCAACGCCTGAATTTTGGCCTTCTGCGGGCATTTCATCCCTTCGCTTTGCCGGTACACCTCAAGAAGCTCCTCCACCGTCCGGCCGGCCATATCAGCCGGAAGCGGCGTCCACTCCAACACCGAAAGCGCCGTTTTCCCCAAGTCACGAAACACGGTCCAAAACTCTGGAAAATACCGATCCGTCCAGCGGACGATCGCGTTTTTCACCGCCGTCTGTTCCTTGCGGAGCTTCTCTTTGAGCGTGCTTCCCACGCGCAAATCGGCTTCGATCTCGTGCAGCAGCCGGGGAACGAGGAATCGTCCGTCTTTTGCCAGTCTGGCAATGACCAGGGCGTCTTTGGCGTCGTGTTTCGTCGGCAGGTTGTCATCAAGTTCTTTCGACCGGCACACATGCGCCGGGTTGACCATGACCAACGGGATCCCGTGCTCCTCGAGGAAGTAGGCCAGGTTCAACCAGTAGTGCCCGGTCGGCTCCACCGCGACGATCACCTCTGACTTCCCAAACGCTTGCATCGCCTCCTGAATCGCTTTATACAGCTGCTGAAACCCCTCTTTCGACTGGAAGATCGGGAACGACTTGCGAAGCACGCGCCCCCGGTCATCCGCGAAGCAGGCGTAGTGGGTTCGTTTCGCGATATCGATGCCCACGACAAGCGTTTGTTGTGTGAGTAAAATATTTGTGGGTGACATTCCGAAATGATCCCCGACGAGGGTTGCGAACTTTTGTTCGCGACGCTCGTCGGGGCCACCAAGCGAAGCGCGGTAGAAAAAAGCAAATGTCATGCAAAAAGGACTCTCTCCCTGCTATGATGGTGATTGTCAACATCAACCGAAAACAGGAGGGAAAGAGTCCATGAAACATCTTACCACAGAATGGCCTTTATTAAAAGAGCTGGAGGAACAATTAGTCAGAACTCTTCAAAAGGTGTTCGCTGTCTTGTTGGCGGCCCTTTTGGAGGAGATTGATCAACAACTGGCGGAAGCGCGGGACAAGCGCCGGTATCAGCTGAAAGACAAACGGCCGACTACGATCCAAACGCTGTTTGGAGAAGTGACGTTTCGACGGAACTACTACTATGACCGGCAAACGGGGAACTATACCTTCTTGCTGGATGCCGAATTAGGCTTTGATGGGGCCCGATCGATCAGTCCTTGCCTCGAGGAAACGGCGGTCGAGTTGGCCGTAGAGTGCTCTTCCTACCGCAAAGCGGCCCGTACGTTGGAGTCGATCGTGGGGTATGCGGTCATGAGCCACGAGGCGATTCGCCAACTGGTGCTGGAGGCCCCTGTCTCGCTGCACCGCCCTGTTTCCCAACGGCACGGCCGGGTGCTGTTTGTGGAGGCGGATGGACTGTTTATTTCCCGCCAGGGGAAAGGGAAACGGGCGAAAGAAGAGAAAATCCTGGCGGTTCACGAGGGATGGAAACGAAACGGTTCGCAGCTCGAGTTCGTGAACCGGCGCCACTACCTCCATGAAGGGGAGGGAGACGTGTGGGAACGGTTTGAGGAGTGGCTGATGAACGAATATGCCTATGATCCGTGCCGGGACCTGTTGATCATCAACGGCGACGCGGCGTCGTGGATCACGGCCTGCCGGGAGTATTTTGGGAAGCGGGCGTGCTTTCAGCTGGATCGATTTCATGTGGCGCGGGAGCTGCGTCAGTGTCTGTCCGGCCATCCGCGTTGGCAGGAGGTGCGGAAGAAGCTGGCGAAACAAGACGAAGAGGGGCTTCTCGTGGAGCTGAACAGCGCGGTCGGCACGTTGGAGGACGAAGCGAAAGAGAAGCAGATGGCTGCCATGATCCGCCGGATCGAGTCGATGCCGGGATGCATCCGGGACTATCGGGAGTGGCTGTCGGAGCAAGGGGTGGAGACGACCGGCATGCGTCCGATGGGCCACGCCGAGAGCGTGATGAGCCGGTTTGCGCATCGGGTGAAATCCCGCCGCAGCTGGAAAGACCAAGGGCTTCGGGCGTTTCTGAGGGCGATGGCAGCCCGAATCGACGGGATTTGGCGGAGAAATGGGCAGTTGGTGGAGGAAGAAGAGACCCGAACGGCAGCCTCGGCCTCGACGAAGTCCAAGCGGGTTGAACAGGCCAAACGGAAGGCAGGACGGTTGTGGGCAGATGTGGTGCGTCAGAATCTACCGTGTCTGCAGCGGTCATCCGGGACGCCGATCCATCAAGCGTTGTCGGCGCTCCGGGATGGTGGTTGGATGTAAAAAAATGGAATATCGTATCATCGCCTCAAGATGAGGGATGAGAGTCCGAAAGCGCTTACGAATGAATTCCTGAAAATGGTTCGCTAACTAGTGATTGGCAACACCCGTAGTGAACCGAAAAAATGTTCTCCACAAAGTCTTGACTGACTCGCGTTTGTTCCGTAACTTGATCAATTTTATAGTTTTGTGTACAATTCATCTGAAGTCCTCCTTGGTATGGTGAGAGATGTGGTTGACACCCCTGCATCATACCAAGAGGGCTTTTTTTGATCAAGTCCCCGGAAAAGCTCCTAACGGGAATGCTCCCGCTTGATGGACGGGGCTCCAATTCGCTTTCCAGACGCATCGAAAAACAGGAAATCCTGCTCATCAAACGTCAATGGCACCACCTCTCCCAAGCGGATGCGCCATTGTCCATTCCATCGTGCTGTCCAATAAAGATTTTTTGCCAACTCAAACGTCACTAACGTTTCATTGCCGAGCCACTCGACATGGCTGACTTTGACGGCCATAGATTCTTCTCCTGATTCCGCCGGCTCAATATGTTCCGGCCGCAGTCCGACGATCACCCGTTCAGCCTTCGGCAAAGAACGACGCAGAAGACGGATGGGCCGCTCGTTTTGCAATAAGAGGGAATGGTTCAGCACATGCGCTTCCGCCAAATTCATCGGCGGTGTTCCGATAAATGAAGCGACAAACGTGTTATCTGGGCTATTGTATACATCAAGCGGACTGCCGATTTGTTGCGGACGGCCGTCATGCAAAATCATCATCCGGTCAGCCATGGTCATCGCTTCCGTCTGATCGTGCGTGACATAAATCACAGTCATGCCGAGCTGACGTTGCAAACGTCGAAGCTCGCTCCTCATTTTCGCACGCAGCTTGGCATCTAAATTGGAGAGCGGTTCATCCATCAAACAAAGCGGAGTCTGCGCGACAATCGCTCGCCCTAAGGCAACGCGTTGACGCTGCCCCCCTGACAATTCCCGCGGCTTCCTATGCAGCACATCGGTCAATCCAAGCAATTCCGCCGCTTCCATGCAACGTTTCACTTGTTCTTCTTTCGGCACCTTTTGCGCCTGCAAGACAATCCGCATATTTTGCTCCACCGTCAAATGGGGATATAGCGCATAATTTTGAAAGACCATCGATAACCGGCGGGCGTGAGGGGGCCAATCATTCGCCACCTGCCCATCGATCAGCACATATCCTGATGTCAGCGGCTCAAGGCCAGCGATCATCCGCAAAATCGTGCTTTTGCCGCCTCCCGATGGGCCAACAAGAACAAAAAACTCCCCTGATTCAATCGCGACATTCACATTCTCGACCGCGCTCTTTTTGCCTCCATACGATTTCGTCACCTCGACCAGCTCAAGAAACGCCATCCGCTTTTCTCCCCTTTCCTCTTTTTCTATTCCATCGTAATCCATTTTTGTAAACACCATCTGAACTTATTTTTTGATTTATGTAAATTTTTTTTGAATAAAAAAAGAAGCTCTGCCAACGCAGAGCATCCTGTCACAGATTTGTAATCTTTTGGATCATCTGTTTTCCCTGTTGATACAAACATCAGCGTGATATTAACGAACACCCTTCATGAGCCGCTGAATGCTCGGGGCGAGCAAAAACAAGATGACGCTTAACACAACCGCCGCCCCGCCGATCGTGCCGAAATAGGCCGTTTCGTTTTCGGGTGTATAAAAGCGCACAAGCTGGGCGTTGATCGCTTGCGCGGCGGCGTTCGATAAAAACCAAAGGCTCATCGTTTGCGCTGAGAAAGCGGCAGGGGCAAGTTTCGTCGTCGCCGACAGGCCGACCGGCGACAGGCAAAGCTCCCCGAGCACGACGATGAAGTAGCTTAACACGAGCCAAATCGGATGGACAAGCCCTCCGCCGCTCAAATGCCCCGGCACGAGGATGACGATGAACGCCAGGCCGGCGAACAACAAGCCGAGCGCGAATTTTTGCGGGATCGTCGGCTGCCGTTTGCCAAGCTTCACCCACATCCACGCGAACACCGGCGCTAAGAGGATGATAAACAGCGGGTTCAGCGATTGGAACCAAGCCGGTGAAAGGTGAATGCCGACGACATCCAGCTGTGTCCGCTTGTCCGCATAGTTCGCCAAAATGGTCGATCCTTGTTCTTGAATGGCCCAAAACATCGCTGAAGCGATGAACAACGGAATGTACGCGATCACGCGCGACCGCTCTTCAGCCGTCGTTTTCGGGCTGCGGTACATGACGACAAAATAGATGATCGGGATGATGATGCCTAAGATGCCGACAAGAGAAATAAACGTTTCCACAGTGAACCAGCCGTTTGGAATCAAGATGGCTAGCAGCACGGCAATCACGACCGCCCCTACGGCCATGATGGAAGCCGCTTTTTTCTTTTCCGCTGGCGTCAATGGATTCGGCACATACGTCCCGGCCAACCCGAGGTTTTTCTTTCTTGTCGCGATGAAGACAATCAATCCGAGAAACATCCCGACGGCCGCAAGTCCGAAGCCGAGGTGGAAGTTATACTTCATCCCCGCGGTACCGACAACAAGCGGAGCCAAAAAGGCGCCAAGGTTAATCCCCATGTAAAAAATGCTGAATCCGGCGTCGCGGCGGTCATCGCCAGGCTTGTACATATCGCCGACAATGCTCGAAACGTTCGGTTTTAACAACCCAGTTCCCAAGACAATGAGCGCCATGGACACAAACAGCGCCGCCACCCCGCCTGGAATCGCCAAGGCGATATGACCGGCCATAATGAGAAGGCCGCCGTAAAAGACCGCGCGCGACGTGCCAAACACCCGGTCAGCAAGCCAACCGCCAATGATTCCGGACATGTACACCAGCGCCCCATAAATCGACATAATCGCGAGCGCCAGATGCTCATCAAGCCCGAGCCCGCCTTTCGATACTTCATAATACATGTAATACACTAAAATGGCGCGCATGCCGTAATACGAAAAGCGTTCCCAAAATTCCGTGAAAAAGAGCGTAAACAACCCTTTCGGATGGCCGATAAAGCCGCGCTGGGGAACGCTAGCAGCGATTTGTTGCTTGTCAATGGATGACATAACCACTACTTACCTCCTTTAAATTCTTTTAATATAATAATTCATTATGTTTATATTGTCAAAAAAATTTTGCATGATTCATAATTTCACATTATAATAAAGAAACATCAAGAAAAAATAATATTATTCAAATAAAAAATACATCTTTTCATCGTACAGAAAAAACCTTTTCCGCGTCTTGTTGATTCATGTATAATCAATGACAGGGAATCGTCGCTTCCGCAACAGCACCATTTCCTCTCTTCCATTTCACCTGCATCTTTGCGCCCACCGCAAATTCCTTATCTTCATTGCCAATGAGCGAACCGTGGCGTCTTGTTTTGGACAAGATTGGGTCATACAGCAAGAAATGTCAGAGATGAGAAACAATCTGGCGACCAAGCAGGAGCTCGAGGACATCAAAACCAATGCGGCGACAAAAGCAGAGCTGAATGAAGTCAAAGCTGAAATGGCAAAAAGGAGTTGCCGCTGTTCATCAAGCCATTCAGGAAATCGATGTGATCGTCAAACGGCTTGAACAAAATCAAGAGCAACAAATGCAGCTATGGCTGCGCCAAGAACGGATCATCGATATGTTATGCCGCCGATCGATTGAACACGAAGCGGCAATTGCAGATTTGCGCCTTGCCATCAAAGGATGACGACCGCCTCATTGCCGCTTTTGCTCGCCCCGTAAGGCATTGGTACATGAATGGATGGTTCTTGGCAGCGGAAAAGATATCGTGCATTCCGCTTATTTCCGTCCCCGTGCAAAATGTGTTATACTGATCATGACACAGTTCACCAAATGAAAGGGGATGTGGGGATGCTGTACCATAGCCATCAAGTTAAGAATTTGATCTTTTTTCAGCGCCAAAAACATGGTATCCTTTCTAACGAAAATCATCGTTGGAAAGGATTGTTTTTTGATGGCAAAAAAGATGAAGGCATGGATAACAACGATTCGTCAACTCTTCTCCTCTGAAGAACTGACCCGTCTGGCACGGAAAGTCGGATTCATTCAGCGGCAGCGTTCATTAACAGCGGAAGCCTTTCTGACGCTATGTGCTTGGGGAGACGGATCGCTCGCCTGTCAGTCGCTTCAGCGGTTGTGTGCCGATTTGGCGCTCTGGCATGATTGCTCTCTCTCGAATGAAGGACTGAATCAGCGGTTTACGCCTCGTGCCGTGGCGTTTTTAAAAGAGGTCTTTTTTACTCTCCTGATGCATCAACGTCCGGCACTCTCTTCCATCATCGAGACGTATCGCGCTTGTTTCACCCGTCTGCGGATCTTAGACTCTACCAGTTTTTTACTTCCGGCCGACTATGGTGAGGACTATCAAGGTTCGGTTTCATCTGGCGCCAAAATCCAATTTGAGTATGAGCTGTTATCGGGAACCTGTCTTCAGCTGTGCGTCCAACAGGCCAATGATTCCGATGCCCGCTTTGCTTATCATACCCAGCACACGATTTTACCGAATGACCTTTGCATTCGGGATCTGGGGTTTTTTTCACTCGCCACGCTGGCGGAGATCGATGCTCGAGGTGCTTATTATATTACCCGGTTGCGTTCCGATATCAAAGTCTATATCAAACAGGACGGGGAGTGGCACGAATGGGATTGGGAATCGATAGGAAATCGATTGGGCGAGGGGGAAGCCGTGGAAGTGGAACACGTGTATATCGGACACCAACGCCTGTATGTTCCGCGTCTGATTTTTCGCCGTCTCACGGCGGAAGAATGGGAAAAACGGCTGGCGTACGTGCGGAAAAAGGAAAAAAAGAAAGGGAAGGCGCTGTCACGCCAAACCCTTGAACAAAAGAAATATCACATCTTACTGACCAATTTACCACAAGAATCGTTTGATGCGCAACAAGTTTATGAGCTGTTCGCTGCGCTGGCAAGTGGAGCTGTTATTTAAGGGCTGGAAATCCTTATTTGACCTTGACCGTGTCAAAAAGATGAAGAAGGAACGATTCGAATGCCACTTATATGGGACATTGATTGCCATTTTAGTCACGCAGACTCTTCTGTTCCAAGCCCGAAGGTATTGGCATCAACGGGAGGGAATCAAGATCAGTGAATGGAAAGCGCTTAATATCCTCCAATCGTATTGGCATCGGTTTCTTTTGCATCCCCAAGCGATGGAAACCGCCCTTCCATCTCTCCTGTCTCTGTTAAGGAAACACGCGAGGAAAGACCGAAGGAAAGGAGAGGAAACGGTATCGGATCTTTTAAAGAAATTGGGGATATGGTAGTGTAGGTTATGGATATAAATGACAAATAACCCTCTTCTTGAGGGTTATTTGGCATGCCCAGCATTTGGTTTTCTCTTCATCCTTTGATTGATTTTTCGAACATGCGTATCATCCTAAAAAATTTTATACCGCTAACTTGACGGGTATGAGGTCCGCCCCTTCTTCAAGCAAACGAAGCGCCACTTTTTTTCCGACTTTTCCGAGCCCTTGCACCGCATACGTTTTGCCATGCAAATGCTTGCTGCCAAACACAACATCGTTCGTCGCCTGAATGCCGTAAACAACGCCCTCGGCGGTCGGCACGGATGAGTCGCCGCTTCCGCCATACGCTTCCGGAACGCCAACGATGCAATTCGTCTCTTTCAGCGCGTGCACAAAATCGTCCGACGTCGTCCCCATATCGGTGCCTGTGTAAAACCGGCCGCCTAATGACTCGACAAACTGGCCGAACGCACGAAACAATTCCGGCGATTTGTCTTTCGGGTCGCCGATGATCACCGCTTTGCCGCCGCCAAAATCGACATCAGCGGCCAAGCATTTATACGTTATCCCTTTCGACAGCCGAAGCGCATCGGCGAGCGCCTCTTCCGTCGTGGCATACGGATGCATCCGGCAGCCGCCGAGCGCCGGCCCAAGCGCGGTGCTGTGAATGGCAATGATCGCCCTTAGGCCAGTCGCTTCATCGAGACAAAACACCACCTGTTCGTGTTCGCGCATATGGAAAAACAAATCGAAGCTTTGTGACATGTTTGGCGATAACATGACCTTCATCGCGTCCCCTCTCCTTTGCTTTACTGCTTGAAATCGTTTTCAAGTTAATATAACAAAAAATATTATTACGTTATAATAACGTTATACTATTTTTAATTTTTATAGTAACTCACATTTCGCACCCTCCCAACGAAAATCGGGAGGATTTTTTCGTTCCGATGTCGAATGAATCCTTGACACACAAGGAACGTAAAGGAGTTTTTCTCTTATGAACGTTCAAGTCAAAAAGGTCTATCGCAATTCTTATTTGAATATAATAAGTGCCCTATTCAAGAAACTGGGTCTGCCTCAATTGATTGACCATCTCGTGCCCGTCGATCCGCAGTGCCAAACGCGAGTCAGCGATGCCGTTCAGGCCATCCTCTACAATGTGTTTGACGGCCGGCAAGCCCTTGTTCACTTGGAACATTGGGCTCAGGAGGTCGATTGTGAGAAACTCATCCGCCCCGATCTCCATCCTTCCTGGTTGAACGACGATGCGTTGGCCCGTCATCTCGATCGCCTGTATGAGGCTGGCATTCACAACGTCATCAGCACTTGCTTGATTCATATTTATCGAAAAGAAGGCCTTTCCCTCCGAGCCTTCCACGCCGATACGACGGACAAGACCGTTTACGGCGCGTATGAATCGGCCTCATTAGAGGCTTTGCAGATCACACATGGCTATAACCGCCATCATCGTTGGCAAAAACAGATCGGTTTCGGACTGGTCGGCAACGAGGACGGCATCCCGTTTTACGGCGATGTGCACGACGGCAACCTGCCTGACAAAACGTGGAATCCGGAGGTGCTGTCCCGTGTCCATGAACAGCTGAAGCAGGCCAAAATCGAAGACGAATGGATTTACGTGGCCGATTCCGCCGCGATGACGAAAGAGACCCTGGCGCAAACCAAAGCGGCCAACGCCTTTTTGATCACCAGAGGCCCTTCGTCGCTCCGGATCGTGAAAACCGCGCTGGCCGAAGCGGATGCTGAGGACACGACGTGGAGCGATCCCTTTACGTTGGCGGAGAGAAACGGCGCCACGTACCGGGTATGGGAAACGGCCTCGACGTATGAAGGCCACCCCGTTCGGCTGATCGTTGTTGAATCGAGCGCGCTCGACCAGCGCAAAGGAAAGACGCTTGAAAAAGAACGAACCAAAGAAGCGGAGCTTCTTCGCGAGGAACAAGCCCGTTGGGAGCGTCACCCCTTCTCCTGCCGGGAAGATGCCGAACAAGCCTTGGCGTCCCTCAAGGCGTCCCTTCGCCCCCGGTTTCATCGGGTTGAGGCCGCGGTCGAAGAGATCGTACGCCCGAAAAAACGGCGCGGACGGCCGAAAAAAGGGGCGGAACCCGAGGTGGAGACGCTGTATTTCTTGCACCTTGACGTCGAATTCGACCAAGACGCGTGGGAACAGGCGAGACGGAAAGCGTCCCGGTTTGTCCTTGTCACGACCGTTCCGAAGGAATGGAAGGGCCAACCCATGGATGCCCAAGAGATCTTGAAGCTGTATAAAGGGCAAATCTCGGTGGAAATGAACTTCGCTTTTTTGAAAGATCCGTTTTTCACGGATGAGATTTACGTCAAAAAACCAGAACGGGTCGCAGTATTAGGCTATTTGTTTCTGTTGGCCTTGGCTATTTACCGCGTTTTTCAGCGCCGAGTGCGTCAGTTTATTACTCCAGAACACCCGTTGAAGGGTCTTGGAGGCCGCAAGCTGACCCGGCCGACGGGACAGGCGATTTTTCAGCTGTTTCAATATGTGAACGTCATCCTGCTGGAGCTGCCGGATGGGCGCATCCAACGCTCACTGGATCGCTCCCTTACCCCTGATCAGCGAAGGATTCTGCAGGGATTGGGCATGGATGAGAGCATCTACGTGTAACGTGATACGGAACGACCAGCGATGGTAAAAAAAGGATTGCCATCGCTCGTTGTGTTGGTCAAAAAGTTATTCTGAAAAACTAAATAAAAAATCCTTTGTTTTGACCTTGTTAGGGTGCGAAATGTGAGGTATCACACTATAGTGCTACGGGATTAATTGGCTTACTTTATTCTCTAATTATCATTGAATTACAAATAATACTCATAAAGAGCCAACTTCTGCTTTACGTACTCATCATCTGGCCTTAGTTTTAAAGCATATTTGAAATAGGCTCTTGCCCGTTCGTAATCCTTTTTTTGGTCGTACGCTTGACCAAGTTTTTTCACAACAGCCCAAATTCCTGGAGTCTCTCGATTAATTTGTTCTAGAATTTGAATACTTTTTTCTTCCTGTCCGCACACCCCATAACATAGTGCTAATTTATAACGATAATCTAAATTTCCTGGTTCTTTTTGATACAATTCTTCATATAAGCGTAGCGCTTCCTCGTACTTTTTCATTGCTAAGAAAATTCTTGCTTTTAGATTTTTTACAGCTGTAGCAAAACTTGCTTGGCGTATATCCTCAATTGTAATTTCTTCAATATTTTCAATTTGCCGCAATGCCTCAAATAATCGGTCTGTTTTGTAATATACGTATGCCAGTTGCAATAAGATTTCTGGCATTGTATTTCCATTTGTAATTTCTGTCGTCAAAATTTTTTTCGCTAATGTAAATTTTTTGAGTTTACAATTCAACATTGCTAATTCTAACGGATCTTGTTTGTTTGCTAATGTTGCACGAGGAATAAACTTTTCAACTTGTTGCTGTTTGAAATGTTCCTCTACCGCTTTTTTAAATTCGGCGCGGAAATCGGTAACCGACTGATATCGTATTTCCGGATTTCTCTCTAACGCCTTCATGATTACCTTTTCCATCGAAGGTGTAATACTATCGTTCAATTCTCTTGGTTTTGGAAAAGGAACGTTATGAATCACGTTAAAATATGTGTCATGTGGGGTTCTTCCTGTTAACAATTGATATAGCAAACCCCCTAAAGAATAAATGTCAGAATTTAAATATCGCGTTTGCGAATGGAGAACTTCAGGAGCAATATAAGCAAATGTTCCTGCACCATCAATTGTTTTTACGAAAACATCTTCAATCAATCGACTCGTTCCAAAGTCCGTTAATTTTACAGTAGTTTCATTTATTAAAATATTGTCAGGTTTGATATCTCCATGCGTTATGCGTAGGGAGTGCATAAATTCAACACCATTTAGTACTTGATCAAAAATATCAAACATTTTTTGAAATGTCCGTGGATGACTGATTCCCTCTTCACTTAACTCTTGTGAGAGGGGCTTCCCATCAAACAGTTCCATTTCAATGATAAAATAACCGTCTACTCTTCCCATCCAATAAATATTGATAATATTTTCATGGAAAACGCCAATAAAACGTTTTCCTTCCTCTAATGCTGCGTCACCACGTTCTTGACTTTTTGGGATTTTTAACGCGACGATTTCTTCGTCTTCACAGCGAATGGCTTTCCATACATATCCGTACGACCCTTCTCCTATCATTTCTTGCAAAATATATTTATCCCCGATATTCATATCCTTTTTTGGTTGAATGGAATAACGCTTATGCACCATAATTGTTACCTCACTTGAATCCATTCATTTATGGTGAGATTTTCCTTCGTTCCGCTTGCTACTGCTTGAAAAACGAGATAATCGGTAACAAACGAATTAATCCCTGGAATAAAGCGACCGTTAGGTAACGTAAACCCTTCATCAAAAATACTAATGTATTTATCGATATTTTTCGGAATAGTCCCGCTGTAAGACCAGTAGACAAAAAGAATCAATGGTAAATCGCCACCAAGTTGATGATATGCTAATAATAAATTTTCAATCTTCTCTCTTAGTTTATCATGCTTGCCCTTTGAATTTTCAAATCGCTCAAACTCTGAAACAAGAATGGGCTTTACGTCTTGTTGACGATACCATACAGAATCCGGCCGAACTTCTCGAGTAATGCTATGACCATATTGTTGGTTAATTGGATAAACAGGGCATTCAGATAAAGCTGTTACTCCTTGAATATGTCTGCCGATTTCCGTAATATAATTCAGTCCTGCAGAATGAACAGTTTCGGAATAATCTCGAATACCATGAACGGAAAGCATCGGAAAAAGTGAATTGCGAATTTTTCCAGTCTTAAATTCTTCAATAATTATTGCCTTTAATTGCTCTTTATCCACCGAATACGCCCCATTCTTTGACAACTTCCGGAGATTGACCACCATGAACTAACGCTTTTGTTCCAACTTTCACTAATAGTGGAGCTGGAATCGAACGCCCCGTAATTAACGCTTCTCCTGTAGATAAAGACGGGAGTTCATCAATATCGGCTTTCGTTAACATATCGGACGTTTTCGTAATGAAACGTTGATCATCTGGATTTTTTAGACGCATAGTAATAATCGTGTTGCATTGCGATGTGACATCTGCATCCAATTTCGAAGGACGTTGTGAAACGATGGCAAAACCTACCCCGAATTTACGGCCTTCTGCGGCAATTTTTTTAATAATTTTTTTCGAAATCGTTGGTGTACCTGCTGGAGCGTAGTTATGACCTTCTTCATATACAAGGAAACAAGGACGAATCGGGCGTTGTTTATCTGCCGCTGCACGCATAATTTCACTGGATACAAGAGCCGTGACAATTTGCTTTGCATCGTCTGACAATCCTTGCAAATCAATAATGATTAATCGTCCATATTTTTCGTTCATTTCTCCAATTAATTTATAAATATCCGTTGGCTCACCGATCGCTTTCGTATAAAAGCTTCGCGCTTCGTTAATGACGCGATTCAATTTCATCGAAGCGACCGCTGCACTTCTGCCGCTTAAAGCTCTTGCTTCTGCTTCCGTTATTTCATCCCAATTCCGTAACTCTTCTAAATCGCCTGAAAGCAACTCACGCAAATCTTTAATATCACGGGGCGGATGTGGGTATTTGTATTTCCAATAACGAATCGCTACATCGAGTACTCGTTGTTGAGGTTCTGTTAAACCAGGCAAGATTTCTTCAAAATCATCCATTTCAAAACGGTCAAATTGCAACGCGAGATGTTTATTCTTACCAGCGTATTTATAATCAAACTCTTCCATTTGTGGCGTATACACATGAATGCCGCCTCCTGCCGCTTGTAAAGCACGGAAACGTTCTTGAATAAATAAAATGCTTTCCCGCTCTTTTTCATCTTCAATATGATCAAGGTTGGTATTGAAATGAATATCCCCTTTTTCAAATGCCTTTCCATACTCACCATGCGTATCAAACACAACAACGGTTCCATTCATTTGCGCCACTAGTCGTTCGATGATACGACCGACCGTATAAGACTTTCCTGAACCCGTCATCGCCAAAACCGCTAAATGCTCTGTCACTAATTTATTGACGTCCAAGTAAACAGGAACAATATTTTCTCCACGTTCATAGCCGATTAAGTTGCCAATCGCAATGCTTTTATTTTCATCAAATTGATAAAACTTAGAAAGAAATTCATAATCAACACCATATACTTTACTTCCCGGATCTAACGGGCGACGTGGAATGCGAATTTGTCCTGTGGCTGGTTCCTTGTAACCGACAAGGTCAATGGAAGCAAATAGTGTCTCCCCAGTCATTTGTGTTCCGGGTAATAATTCGATCGAATTCAATCCTTCTCCAAGATCGCTGTTATATAAAATATTGCTGCGAGAAATAGAGGTAATCCTCCCAAGAACATATGTCGGTTCTTCATCTGGACGTTCTTGATGCAAAATTTTCACAAATTCACCACGACGTGCGGAAAAGCTATCTTGAAGCACCATTTTTAAATCATTCGGGTTTCCGGTATTCCCAATTAGTTTACCGATATATTTTTCTTGGCTCATCATTCATCCTCCCCGAAAAAGTCTACTTCTTCGGTCCAAACATTTTCTACTTCTTCCTTTTTAATCATTTCGCGTGCCTGTGTTTTAAAATAATGAAGAATGGCACCACTTCGAATTGGTTTTAGAGCGTACTCGGCATACCAAAGCGGCAGTGGAAGTGCTTTTGGCTGATCCACTGTAAAAAGGGAAACAATATAGGATGCTAATTCATTAATGGCCTTTGAATCCCAATCTTTGTTACTCCCTATCATTTCTGCAAGTAAAGGCATTGTTCTCATCCCGGCTCGTAAATGAAAGTTGATTAGTCCAAGCTCTCTTACTTTTACCGGCTCTAGCCGATTGTCCGAAGTTAAAATATCATATTGATAAGCTGCCGTTCTCGTTCGACGCGTTAAAATACCGTGGAGTAATTTTTTTACACCTACTTTTTTAATCTTATAAAAAGACTCCTCAATATCTTGTAATTTAGAAAAATGAATCGTGTCAATAATATATTTTTCTCGTTCTACAGCTGTTAGCCCGTAAAAGATGGAACCAAACCGTTTCGTACTAAGAGAGACTAATTGAATTCCATGAGGATTAAACGGGTACATTTTATCTTGATACATAGACCAAAATCGTTCTATTCGTTCTTTACATTGCTCATAATCTTTCAATAACTGTTCATGTGATTCTAACGGTGCATCGGAACGTTCTAACAATAATGGTGTATCAACGATTACCATTTGCGGCGGAATAGATTCTTGCACCATTTCTTCTAACAAATCATACATTTGCGTAATATGAATGAATTTTAGTTTTTTAGTAACATCGATATCATCGGCTTCGTCAATGTCAACGAGGCTGTCTTGAAATGTTTCGTACACAGAGCCTTCCTCTATATATAAATCTTGACGAACGGCACCAGCACTATATAAAATACCACCAAATGCTGGTATTGTTTTGCTTGCTGTTGCAATCCCCGATACCCGAATCGTCAGTGGCGATTTTTTTTCAATGGGACGAATGACACCGCTGTTACGAAGCTTCGGAGCAATGTGATCAATAAAACGCATTTTCGCGCTTAATTTCGTAACAGTACTTGGTAACCCTAACTGGATTTTCGCTACTAGACTATTGGCAATCGCGGTGTCCTGTTTCATTTTACCATTCTCCATCATCGTTCCTCCGCTTTACGATTTCTCTCACAAATGCCCGATAACCATTTTCCTTAATATACTGTTGCCCTTTCTCAGTGATGGTTCCGTCTGAATGGATATAATGTAAATTTGCGAGCTCAGCAAAAGCACTTTTCACCTCATTTTCACGTACTTCCAAATAGAAAAACTTTTGAATTAACGGAACGAGCTGTTGTTGTTCTATAACGTCGGCTGCTGAGAGAAGAAGTAAATAGTGATGAACGGGCTTAAAAATCACTTGTTTTTCTTCCCTAATTTCATTTTTTGTATCTCTTTCATTACTGTGCATTAACGATTGAAATAGACGTTGGCATATTTCGCGTTGCTCAAGCAACCGGTAATCAAGAAGCGGCAATGTTGTGATAGTAATGCATCCGCTACTTGTATCGTAGTAAAAGTCAACGGCAACGGTTTGTTTAGTCGTTAATTGAATTTTGGGAGTTAAATTAGTCGCTATTTCTTCGCGCACCGGAATTCCTTCATATGTGCATTCATTCATTTCTTTAATGGAAATCGAGTCATTCATCTGCAATAATGAAGAAATATCTAAATTAAAATACGGGGGGAAAACCATTAACTGGTTCCCCCAGAATTTTGCCCATTGAATTAGGTTTAAACGATCGCTTTCTGACATTTTTAAAAGAATGATAGCGGGAATAACGCAAACCCCTGGCCGTAACTCTCCAACAGCTTTCTCTTCGATATCAAACCATTCGCGCAACATTTTATACTCTGTCCGTCTTGCGAATGGTTTTAAAATCTGTAGGCTCGACATTAGAGAACCTCCACTTTTGTCCGAATTAACCCAATTTGCTCAAGCTCTTCCTTTTCTTTTTGATAATTGGCCCAGTCTAACTCTCCTTTGCGGGCAACAACTTCTTTATAAAACTCAAATTGCACAAATTGAGCATGATCAGCAAAAAATTGATGTGCATATGTTTCTAATTCTTTCATTTCCGCTTCTACTTTTTCTATTGTTTCTTCGTATGTTGCTTCTTGAATTGGTGCACTTAAGTCCGGTTGGTATGGCAGTTTATGTTGCAGGCGGAAAAGACGGTTCACAGCATCAATTAATAAGTCATCATAGAGCTGATTCCGCTTTTTCCTAGTTATATTATCAACATTTGTGATTTGAGCTCTTAAATCCGTCATATCGTTTTTGTGTTCTTTCAACAGCTTTTCCGTTTCATCTATCAGTGTCATTGGATTTCCTTTTTTTGCAATACAAATATCATCAACCGCTTCTTCGAAACCAGATTCTAAAAATACGGTTAACTTGTCAAATAGTGTGGAAAGCTCAGCAATCCCTACCTCACTTTTCACATCAGCATTACTATTTTCATAATAAGCAATCCATTTCTCAACTTTCGGCTTCGATTCTACAAAAAGGTCTACCATTTGTACAAATTTATCTTTCAAATCGTAATAACGCCCAATGATACCGCTTCTTTCTTTCCACTCAACCTTTGTTTGATCGACTTTCTTTAAGCCTATTTGAGAAATAATGATATTTAAACGGTCAATCGCTTCCTTATAATTCCCTAACGATAAATGATGCGCAAGTGTTTCTTTATTGGATACCATTGTTCGCAATTGTGAAGATTTGACATGATTCATCGCATTTTCAATTTCGTTTTTATATAATTCAAGCACATACGTAAACGGTGAAATTGGTATATAGTAACCTTTATACTCGTTTGTGTTTTTCATTTCCTCTACTTTCTCGTGAATTTTTGCGAGAATATCCTTTTGAATCGTTGATACATACTCGTGGAACTGTTGCACAAGCTTAAGCTTTTGCCAAATTGGCATATCATTCCGGTCAAATGTGATATTCGCGAAGTTACGCTCGTTTGGTTGAAGCGTATCCCATTTTTCCTCATCAAAGATGAAATTACATTCGTCATGAAATTGTTGCAAATAACTTAATTGCTCTTTCCAAATAGCGAGATGGTTGTTTGTATGAGCTTGCAACAGTTTTAAATCGATGTTACGCAATGCTTCGTCAATTTTCTCTAAGTCTCCATGGCGTTTGTATCGTTTCAATAGTTCGATGCGAGCTTGATCAAACGTTTCTTTGAATTCGTCCACTAGTTGATCATATTCTTTCTCATACCATTGTTTAATTTTATCCCGCTTTGCTTCTAACGTATGTGACGTGACATTTTCAACATGAGCATAGTTGTCGATTCGTACGAATTTTAGCGCTTGCAAGAACGTCATCCATTGTTCAACGATTTTTGGTGGTTTAATCACATCAACAGAACTAAAGAAAAACGCTTCTTCAATTTCTTTATATGTTACACGGCGATTTCCAATAAAAGACATTAAAGAAGCAAACGTAGTTGGAATTTGCACTTCATATTGATCATTTTCGTTATTTTGAATAAACAAGCCTGTATCGCGATAACCTTCCTTATCTAATTTAGCCGGAACTTTCGTCGCTTTTAAAGCATGTTGAAAGCGAGTAAAATCTTCGCTGTCTGTAAATTTTACGCCTTGTTTTGCCCCTAGTTCAGCAATTGTTGCATCGTGAATAATCATTTTCGCATATCCTTCTGCTAATAATGGAATAGAGTCTTCCTCTGATTTCGTAAAAACGATTGGACGTAACACATATCCTTCTTTATCGACTTGTTCAAACCAAGTTCGTGCTACCCTTGCAATTTCATCTGTAATCGCACGAATTTTTGCGCGGAATGGCTGCGTTAATTGATGGGCTGACTTGCGGATATCCATCATCTCACGCTCAACCGATAACGCTTCTAATACTTTCTTCTGCGAATTCGTCACTTGGAAAAAGAGCAAGCAACGGCCAAGACGCTCATACTTTCGTTTTATATCATCGATTTCTGTTTCCGCATCAGCGGTCGGTGCTAAAATGATAATCGGGTGATTTCCGCTATCTAGTAATTTGCTGTCAACAAGATCGTGCAAGGAAGTTAGTTTGCTAGCCCAAATAATGTCGACGATTTTTTTTGGATGAACCCCTAAATATAGATGGTTTGTTACCTTTATGCGGAGCCCGCATTTATTTCCTTTTATCTGAATCGTTTGCACTTCTGGATAATCTTGCTCAATCGCTCTTGCAAAACCAAGAAGAAGGCGTTGAATTTCTCCGTCTTTATCATATTGTTTCACCAACTCATTTAAATGTTGTTGAAGTTGTTGATCTTTTTCTTCATTTAATAAATAGTTCGCAATACCTGTTTTGACAGCATAGCGACGATTTAACCGCTCAAGGAACGCAAAGTTTGGGCCAATATATGTTTCGAGTAGTTCTGTTTTCATTCGTTGCTCGAGATACGTATATAAAAGCTCCGCTGCTTCAACGACTTCGTCTTTCGGATAAAGCATGCGTACTTGCGCTAAAAACGTTTCCCGTTCCTTTCCGACAATAAAAGTCCCTTTAGGAGCATTAATTGAGAATGTTTCGAGACTCCGTAACAGTACATCTAAACTAAATGATTCACCTGTCGTTTCATTTACGAATAAATGATCTGATTCGGCTTTATATTTGTTTTTCACAAGATAAAAACCTAAATCATTTTTCGTAAGCGGCAAAGCGACAAACTCTTTAAATAATGGTATGCCTTCAATATGTTTCGCTGATAATAAAATTTGTTGTTCTTCCGCACTATAATAATCTTTCGGATACGGCAGTTGACGTAATAACGCTTTTTTTACAAACGGAATATGCGCTGGCTTTGTATTAATGTAATCTAGTTGCGAATGATCGATTAAACTTTCTTTAAAACGCGGCACTGAATAAGCCAAATCTTGTAAAATCTCACCAGTTTCCTTATCTGGATGCTTCTCAAGATATTGATCACAATGGGCCATAATCACATTTAACCAGCCGAAGTTTCCGGCGGCAATCGTGTAAGCTGCTTCAACAAGACCTGCAGGATATTTACGTAATTTTCCACTTTGTTGTAACGATGCGACATAATCGCTAATATCTGCATAGGAGTTTTGATTGATTTCTAATTTATCTAAACGACGGGCCAACGCCTCGAGTGCTTTAATTTGATCGCCAATTGCCGGTGAACAAAGCAACAAGAAAGAGACATTTGGATGGCGAGTGCGGCTATCTTCATGTTTAATCGCTGATGTGATCACTTTAATCGCATCACCGTCTAATTTCTTTTTCCGCTCTTCGCTTTGCTCTTGAATCCCATCCATAAATAATTCGTACTCGGATTCTACTTCATCGACAATAACCATTAAATGCTCAATGCCAAACTGCTTTAAGTAAGCTAAACCGTTTTGGACAAGTTGATCAAGCTGATCAATATGTTGTAGTAAATCATTTGTTTCATGCCGCCCTAACTCAATCGCCCCAGCCAATTTCTCTGGTGAAAAACCAAGCGGGAGAAAATGATCTTGAATATGTTTCACAATCGAACCTTGAATCGTGCGGGCAGGTTGTTGTTCCGCTAATTTTGCTAACGCTACATACGCCCCATAACCGACCCAGTTTTCCCCATAAAGAAGGTCCTCATGCATTTGTTCATAACGAATATAAACAGGTAAAATGCCGTCAGCGAAATCTGGCTTTAATAACCGGACTTTTTGCAGTTGACCTGATTGGTCACGAATCGTCCATCCTTTATCAATTCCAAGCGCTTCGCTCACTAATTCATAAGCAATGCGCGATTTACCAATTCCCCATTTAGCAATCAATGTAAAAACTCGTGCCATTGGCGCTGACTTTAAATCTTGTAAATATTCTTTAAACGCCTCATAAAATTCACGCTGACCGACCATTGGCTGCTGAACCGGAAATGTGGAAACCCCATCTTTTAACCAGACAGATTTGCTCATCTTTTCAACCCCTTTATCGCTGGAATTCAAGTTTTAATAATTGGTATTCTCGTTTGCCTAAATAACCCCTTCCATGTCTCGGCTGGCCTGATTCATAATCAGCAATATAAAACAAACCTTCACGAATACCTTTTGTCATATAATAATCGACAAAGCGCGCAAGCCCTTGTTCCCACGTTGGATAAAAACGCTCCATCAGCTTACGAAGCAACGGTTCAATTGCAACAAAACCACGATCATCCTTCTCTTCGTTCACTTTTTTCTTTAACCATTCGATTTCTGATATACTCTGAGCGTTCGTCAATGAAAATAAATAATGTGAACCGATGTGTTCCAACACCTTTTCTTTATTTAAAATGATGATTCCGACATCTGCTTCAATAAACCAGTCTAAATAAGCAAATAATTGCATCGGCGCACGCATAAACGAAGAAATATTTGTTTTTGCCGGCTCTTTACCGTTTGAGCCAACAAACATCCAATCTTCATCTAATTCAATTTCTTCTTCAGCAAGAATATTACGCCAATCATTCCCTAACGCTTCATTTTTAAAAGCATGAAGAAGAAAATTCATATCATTAAGCTCTGGATTGCTTGAAAACGGATGATACGCAACATCGTCAAATCGCAGTGTCCACTTACTTAGCTGTTCGAGCGATTGACCGTTTGTTTCAAAAAAGCCATCATTCAACAATAAATGCATAATGACTCGTGTTCTTGGCGAATATCGTAACAGTTGTTTTGCAAGCAACAATTCCCATCCGTGCTGTTGTTCATACGCAGCTACAAGTTCATTCGCTTCCTCTGTACGAATCAAACATCCATCATCTGTTCGTGTTAGGAAATGGACACCTTTAATTTCAAAATTACATGAATTTTTTACGTACTCATAACCATGTAGTCCAAACAATTCTTTGGAACGGTCTAGTTTTTTATCTTTTTCTTCCACATCTTTTCCTAAGTACAATTTTGCGATTTCCTTGATGGAACGCGCTTCGGTTTTCTCTGGAATGCGCGATAACAACTCACACCATCTTTCAAAATTTCCTGGCTCAATCCAAAATCGTTCAATCGATAGTTTTATTTGTTTCATCCTCTGTCCCTCAATTCATCAATCCACTGTTCGATCCGTTGGCGAAGCTGTTTGCTGCCTGCCATCAGCGGAATAAATAAACTTGTATTGTATAACTCATCTTCGATATGGCTTGGAATGCGATATTCTTCATCGACAATCGTTAAAAAACCACGATCATGTAAATAGTGGAATATCGTTTCTAAACAAGCGATTTCTTTTGGAAATAGTTGATAGTTGCTCACTTTACAAAACTCTAAAACGAAATCGTTGATCGTTCCATAGCGATATTCTTGATTTTTTGACGACATTAAAATAACGTCAACTTCGTCGTTCACCGCATGAAACCGAATGGTTGTCATTCCTTGCGCCTCCGTCTGTTCGCGGACAACGCAACAAAGGAAAACAAAAAGATTCCAAGGATGTGTGAAAATATGTTTAAATAACGGATTCTTTAATGCAATATTTGGCTCATGCGGTGCTAATACCACAAGAGGCTGATCCTTTAACGGCGATAACTGGAAGTTAGCAGCTATTTTTCGTCCTTTTGCCCATTGTTCATCAATTTTTTTACCGAGCGGTTTGTCTTGTTCAACCGCTTCTTGTTGATACTGTTGGATATGGGCTAGATAGTAAATAATGCGCTGATAATACGGTGCCCCGTTAAAAATAAAATGATTGTGCTCACGAAAAAGAGGCTCAACTTCCTTTACATGCTGCTCTAAAGATTCCGTTTCGTACCGTTCACCATGCTTCAACTCATCTAATATTTTTACGATTTCCCCCGCAAACTTTGGCATTTTATGAACGAAATCAACAATTCCATCAATATCCTCAGCTTCACGCATTTTTAATACGGTTAACAACGACGTTTTTAACAAATATTGTTGATAATCCTCATCAAAACAAAACAATGTATGAAGGAAATCAGTTTGATTCGGAAACCGCTTCACAAACGCAATCCAATTGTTCGTGATCACTGCTTTTTTCTCATGCACATATAAAAGACCTTTTCTAACAAACGGCTCAAGCTCAGCGACATAAGCTGTTTCACCATAGTGATACAGCTTCTCTAAATGACTATGTAACCTTTTCAACTCCAACGCATTCACCTCCTAGAAAAGAAGGAGTGCCTTTACACTCCTTCGGAAATTTTCGATTCGTCGAACTTGCCTTCGATTAAGTCTTCGACATCTTGTTTGGCTTCCGAGATAAATTTTTTTGATTGAATTTCAAACTTGATTGCTTTTGAAATTTTTTCATGAATCTCATCTTGAATTTCTTGTGCAATTACCGGAATTACAAAATTAGACAATTGCTCATTAAATAAATACTGTTGTCTAATTCCATAAGAGTGCTTTTGAACTTCTAAAAAACCTACAAGAGAATTTAATACACATGTTAAATACCCTGGTTTGCATTTCTCATTCGTTCTTAAAACCGCAACATGTGCTCCACTTAGTAATGGAAGCATTTCATCAACTACTATATAGACCTGAATCCGTGACAAAACATCTTTACAATGGTCGCAAACCGTTGATACGATAAGGGAAAACGACGTTGACGATTCTTCATCAAGTAGGTGATATGATGAAAGATTTCCCGATTCGGTTTGTATTGACAGATGAAGCGATTACCCCAAGTGCTGGGCTTGCTCTCGTTGGCTACTTACTGCACCAAACGAAACTGGATAAACGGGTAAACGCACTTCGGCTTCCAACGGTTCGTCGAGAAGTGCACATTTCCCATAGCGATGTCATTCGCTCGATGATTGGCTTGCTTGCCACAGGAAAAACGGATTTCGATCATATCGAAGCGTATCGTCAGGACGATATCTTTTCGGCATCGATGGGGATTCAGCACGTGCCTTCCTCTCCAACCTTGCGACAACGACTCGATCAGCTCGCTTGTCTTCCGATGACCGAAACGATTCTTTGGGAGGAGTCCATACGTCTGTTGATTCAACGACATGCCACTTTGTCCCCTTGTTGGACCAAAGGAAAGACGACATGGCTTCCCCTTGATATAGATGGTTCCCCATTTGACAACTCCGATACGAAAAAAGAAGGAGTCAGTCGAACGTATAAAGGATTTGACGGTTTTACACCGTTGTTTGCGTATGCAGGGAAGGAAGGGTATCTCGTTCATGCCGAGTTGCGTCCAGGGAAACAACATGTGCAAGACAACATGCCCTCGTTTTTAGTCACCGCTATCCGTCGAGCTCGTCAACTGACTTCATCTCGTCTGCTTGTTCGCATGGATGCAGGAAACGATGCAGAAGCGAATGTGCACGTATGCCTAAAGGAAGACGTGGACTTTGTCATCAAGCGAAACTTACGCCGAGAATCGAAAGCGCTTTGGTTCCAGATCGCTTCGCAAAAGGGCAGACGCGTCGATGATGGACAAAGCGAAGGAGTACAAACGTATGAGTTATGCCTTCCACAGACCGCAGCGATCGATGGAAACACGTATACGTACGTTCAAGTCACCCAAGTGACGGAACGGACGATGGAACGAAATGGACAGCTGATGCTCGTTCCTGATTATGAAGTGGAAAGCTATTGGGTGCGGCTCAAAGGATACGAGCATGTTCGAATGAGCGATGTGCTCGCGTTGTATCATGACCATGCGACATGCGAACAGTTTCATAGCGAACTGAAGAGCGACTTAGATTTAGAGCGGCTTCCATCTGGGAAGATGAAAACGAATGCGCTCGTGTTGGTCATGGGAGCCTTCGTTTACAATCTTCTTCGTCTGATTGGACAAGATCTATTAAGCGATCCGAGACATCCGTTGCACCACAAAGTGAAACGCCGTCGCATCAAGACGATTATTCAGACGGTGATCACGATGGCAGGTCGACTCGTCCGCCGATCACGACAGATCTGGATGAAACTGACGCGAAGGAGTGGGTACAGTATACTCCTACTGAATGTGTATCAAAAATGGAAAGAGGCAAGATAACAACTCACATTTCGCACCCTAACAAGGTCAAAACAAAGGATTTTTTATTTAGTTTTTCAGAATAACTTTTTGACCAACACGACGAGCGATGGCAATCCTTTTTTTACCATCGATGGTCGTTCCGTATGACGTTACACGTAAATGCTCTCATCCAGCCCCAACCCCTGCAGAATCCTTCATTGTTCAGGGGTGAGGGAGCGATCCAGTGAGCGTTGGATGCGCCCATCCGGCAGCTCCAGCAGGATGACGTTCACATATTGAAACAGCTGAAAAATCGCCCGTCCCGTCGGTCGGGTCAGCTTGCGGCCTCCGGCGCCCTTTAATGGGTGTTCGGGTGTGATGAACTGGCGCACTCGGCGCTGAAAGACGCGGTAAATGGCCAAGGCCAAGAGAAACAAATAGCCCAATACCGCAACTCGTTCTGGCTTTTTGACATAGATCTCATCCGTGAAAAAAGGGTCTTTCAAAAAAGCGAAGTTCATTTCCACCGAGATCTGCCCTTTATACAGCTTCAAGATCTCTTGGGCATCCATGGGTTGGCCCTTCCATTCCTTCGGAACGGTCGTGACGAGGACAAACCGGGACGCTTTCCGTCTCGCCTGTTCCCACGCGTCTTGGTCGAATTCGACGTCAAGGTGCAAGAAATACAGCGTCTCCACCTCGGGTTCCGCCCCTTTTTTCGGCCGTCCGCGCCGTTTTTTCGGGCGTACGATCTCTTCGACCGCGGCCTCAACCCGATGAAACCGGGGGCGAAGGGACGCCTTGAGGGACGCCAAGGCTTGTTCGGCATCTTCCCGGCAGGAGAAGGGGTGACGCTCCCAACGGGCTTGTTCCTCGCGAAGAAGCTCCGCTTCTTTGGTTCGTTCTTTTTCAAGCGTCTTTCCTTTGCGCTGGTCGAGCGCGCTCGATTCAACAACGATCAGCCGAACGGGGTGGCCTTCATACGTCGAGGCCGTTTCCCATACCCGGTACGTGGCGCCGTTTCTCTCCGCCAACGTAAAGGGATCGCTCCACGTCGTGTCCTCAGCATCCGCTTCGGCCAGCGCGGTTTTCACGATCCGGAGCGACGAAGGGCCTCTGGTGATCAAAAAGGCGTTGGCCGCTTTGGTTTGCGCCAGGGTCTCTTTCGTCATCGCGGCAGAATCGGCCACGTAAATCCATTCGTCTTCGATTTTGGCCTGCTTCAGCTGTTCGTGGACACGGGACAGCACCTCCGGATTCCACGTTTTGTCAGGCAGGTTGCCGTCGTGCACATCGCCGTAAAACGGGATGCCGTCCTCGTTGCCGACCAGTCCGAAACCGATCTGTTTTTGCCAACGATGATGGCGGTTATAGCCATGTGTGATCTGCAAAGCCTCTAATGAGGCCGATTCATACGCGCCGTAAACCGTCTTGTCCGTCGTATCGGCGTGAAAGGCTCGGAGGGAAAGGCCTTCTTTGCGATAAATGTGAATCAAGCAAGTGCTGATCACCTTGTGAATATCGGCCTCATACAAGCGGTCGAGATGACGAGCCAAGGCATCGTCGTTCAACCAGGAAGGATGGAGACCGGGACGGATGAGTTTCTCTAGATCGATCTCCTGAGCCCATCGTTCCACGTGAACGAGGGCTTGCCGGCCGTCAAACATATTGTAGATGATGGCCTGAACGGCATCGCTGACTCGAGTCTGGCACTGTGGATCAACGGGAACGAGATGGTCAATCAATTGGGGCAGGCCCAGTTTCTTGAATAGGGCACTTATTATATTCAAATAATAATTGCGATAGACCTTTTTGACTTGAACGTTCATAAGAGAAAAACTCCTTTACGTTCCTTGTGTGTCAAGGATTCATTCGACATCGGAACGAAAAAATCCTCCCGATTTTCGTTGAGAGGGTGCGAAATGTGAGATAACAAACAGATGTTCGGGTACTCATATCCATCACTCCCCCCTGTACTTTTTTTGTCTCTTTTTTGGTTTGTATCTCCATAAAAGAGGATTTATCTCGTTTTCAAACATGAAAGTGGTGCAGGGAATCATCAAAAAAAGGGATGTATGGATCATATATCCATAGAACTAACACCAAAATCAAAGTTGATTTCCAACCATCACGGATTCAGGTATAGATGCAATTTAAAGCTTTAACATTTTTCGTCTTTGCCGGTCATTGCATCCGACTGTCGAGTGACCGAACAACGCCGCTTAAAGACCCATGAATGGGTCTGTGAAGCGAGTCGTTGTTCGGTCTTCCGTCACGCTAAGGCGTGACGGAGGCAAGCCGCACGCTTGCCTTCGACAGTCGAAAATGGGCAAACCACTTTTCTGTCAAGGATATGTTAAACTTCTTTGTTGCATCTATATAGACAAGCTTCTCCCAAAGGTGGTCCTGCCGTTGTATAAACAACATCGTCTACACAGATTGCTTGGTGTTCATTAGCCTTATAATAATCTTGTGAAACTTGAATTTTTGCATTTTCTATCTCAATTCTATATGGATCAATATCTGAAACAATAAGTGATGGGATTCCTTTTTCAACTCTATCATTTTCATCTGGTGAATTATTTTTAATGATTTTATATAAAACTTGACTCATTTTAAATAAAGAAATTCCTAGAGACTTTAAATGTTTTTGGAAACTCAAATACTCTTTAGGTTCATCACCAAAAGTTGTACTTGCACCTGTCATGAAAGTATGTTAGCTGTTTCTAGCCGAACCCGCAATGCAAAACGCTGGATATTTCTGTATCCGTATCCCCGACGTTTCATCAGCTTGATCTTGTTATTTGTTCCCTCCATTTTCCCATTTGAATAAGGGGATAAAATGCACGATATGATTTCGTCTGTTCGTTTGACGAGTGATTTTGCGATGGCGCGAACAGCAGAACAAGGACAAAACAAATACCTATGAACCCAGGCGTTCAAACGACGTTTCGCTTGTCGCTCGTTTTGGCTTTTGGATACATAACGAAAATGTTGAAGGGATTGATAGACAGCCTGCAAGGAATCACTCTCTTTCTGCCACTCCCGCACCGTTTGGCGCTCCTCCTCGGTGAGTTTCTCGGGGCACTGGGTCAATAAGCGGCAAACATGCCGAACATGCCCATGTTTCTTGTTCCCTTTTCCGAAGGATTTGCGGCATCGATCCAACGCTTCCGTAAACAATTGAATCACATGAAAATAATCGACCACATGCTTCGCTTCCGGACACACCCCTTGAATGGCTTTTTTCATCGCTGGAGCCAAATCACTCACGACATACTGAACAGAACCAGACACAGGAGCCAACACACGTCCAATGGCTTCCTCGTTCTTTCCTGCTTCAACGGCATACACTTCTCCCGTTTCGGCATCCATGACTGCCACTCCGTAATCATGTCCTTTTCGAAACGCAAACTCATCGACACAAACTGCCTTTGGTTGGATGTCATTCGATAGGAAGGAAGGGGCATGGGTATAAAACCAGCGTTCAACGGTCGTGTACGGAAGCTTGAGCATACGAGCCACCGCCTGAATGGATGTTCCGATGCAAGATTGCGCCACCCATTGCTGAAACGCATCCGTCGCTGCACTTCGAGGGGAAATTCCGGGATAAGACGTGCTGAATGTCATGCCACATGTACAACAACGTCTACGCTCCACAGGGAGTTCCACCCAAAAGATGCCGATCCGTTGAGCATACCCATGCATCCATTGCTTCTTTTTTCCTGTCATTTTGATCGTGCGTTTCAAGCAAACAGGACATAACGGGCATTGTTCAGGAAGAGAAAGTTCGAAAATCCAACGTTCTTCTTCTTTTCGCACCTTTTGAATCAAAACATCTGGTAAATCGATGAGTTCTTTGATAAACTGAGCGTACATGCGAATTTTCCTCCAATGGTTTGGTTTGGACACCTTTACCATACAGGAAAATTCGCATTTTTTGTACCCTCTATTTTCTCTATGCACACCGATCTTCAATGATCAAGTACAACTTGTGGTGAAGAGCCACTCTTTATTATAAAACTGAACATTTAAATATGGTTCTAAAAACTCCGCGTTAACAACCCATGATTTTGTGGATTCATATTTAAACTCATCTAATTTAAGTACTAGACTGAGAAGCGATTCAGCTTCGTCCTTTAATCGCTTCGCTTCTTCCCGTAACTCTTCCGCTTTTCGGATTTTGTTGCCGATGTAGTTTTGAATATGAACGTTAGGTAGAACAATGTCTATTGTTTTTATTTCGTCTGTAGAGATGGTAGGTTGAGAAACAGCTTTAAATCTTCTCTCAAGTTGGTTTAATCCATAGTCAGTATTTAAAAATAACGCTACATAATATTTATTAATTGTCTTTTTTAGTTTTGAGGCTATTATATTAGGACTAATAGTTACCTTCTCAATAGAATTGGGAATTATTGAACATGAAGGTGTACCTACTCTTGCAAAAAGTATATCCCCTGCTTCAAATACTGGAAAATCTGTCCCTAATGATTCTTCTGGGAAGCGAACTAATTCATCTTCGGACAATAACACCTCTTTTAAGTTCAACGGTCTTATCATTATAATCCCTGTATCATTATAATTTTCTGCAAGAACCGAAGAACCAAATGGACCACACTTTATGACATCGCATATATCGTGATATTTAACAACTTTATAGCCTGAATTTTTAATTTGTTGCTCTATTACCAAATATTTGTCTGAATAGTAATTGGCATCTAATCTATCTGCAATATAGCTTGTATTTACGTACTTTGCATCAGTTTTCATGAGGTGTGTTTTAAACCCCTTTCTTATACGCATCAACAATCTTTAATAAATCGTTCCGGTCGTTTCCAAGCTGTACTTCGACTTTATTTTTCACATCAAACCCAATTTCTTCCGCAACAGCCATAAACACTGGTCCTTGTTTTTCATTTTCATGTTCTTTCTTTTTAATATAAAGGAATGACGTTTTCGCACCTGTACCAGATAATTGGAATGTAACTGTCGGTAATGAAACAACCGCTTTCACAATCGCGCGGCCACCTTCAAATTCGCCTGTTACTTCGTTTTTCTTACCCATTAAATATTCACGTACATGTTTATAGCTTGAGTTACTTAAAATTCCATCTGGAAGGACCATAATCAAATAACCACCTGGTTTTAATAACTCTAAATTTCGGTCAATGAATAATACCGCTTGGTCTGTCGAATTGACTTGTTTCCAAACACCTTTATTATTTGGCTTTGCTCCAAGACATAAACCTTTTTTCATCGGTTTTCCGTCTTCGTCAATGCCGGATGTATAACGTTCTAAAATGGCTCTGCCTTCTTCTGTTTTATTGGATACAGAACCGGAGCCAAACGGCGGGTTTGTGATAATCACATCAAATGATTCAGGTTGCAATGAATCGGTCATTAACGAGTCGCTTACCCAGAAAATCGGAGCTTTTGGCAATCCGTGCATCGCCATATTCAAACGTGCTTTTAAAATCATGCTCCGTGTTTTATCGGCACCAACAAAGCTATGCTCTTTCATTTTTTCTAAATGCTCTGTTATTTTTTCTTTTTGAATCCCAGCAAATTCTCTCGTAAAGTATCTTTTTATTGCTTCATAGGCTTTAATTAAAAATCCTCCAGATCCGCAAGTTGGGTCAAGTACACGGAAGGTTGGATTTCCATTTTCATCTGTTTCTAGCAATTTGGCTGCTTCTTTTGGATTCGATGTTAAATCATGCATTACCATATCTACCATTGCTTCGGTTACCTGACGCGGTGTTAAATACGTTGCTTGACCGACTTTACTGTCATATTTTCCGCGTAGTAACACATCGTATAGACGTCCTAAAATATCAGCGGTTACATCTTTTAACGTCGCCTTTTTAATTGCTCCATTATCATCTTCGAACTCACCGAGCTCTTGAAAAGCTTCAAATGCGGCAACATAGTTTGCCGGATTTTCTAACTTAATAAACTCTTCTTCGTGAAAGATGTAGCACTTTTCACCTTTGTCGTTGATCGCTACATAATCTTCATGATTTTTTATTTCTTTAAATGCATCTTTGATTTGTTTTACCGCTTTTTTGCCATGTTGCTTTATGTACTCATACTTTAAAATGTCATATAATTTTAAACCAGCATTTTCTCCTTCTTTTAATACATAATCAGGGTGATAAAGGCGGAAAATTTCCATAAACAGTAATTTACTCAGTTCATCGATTGCCTCGTTCGTAGAACTAATATTATCGGCACCAGCAGGACCGTAAAGACGCTCATGTAAATCATCAAATCGTTTTTGCAGACTAGAATAAATATCAAGCGACCAAAGTTCTTGTTTTGTTAATTTTTTCTTTTCTTTTTTTGTTACATCCACAACAGATGGAATTTCTGCAATTGGCGCAGATTCAATACAATCGGCGTAATAGTTTACATCTCCATTCGTGGCCCAAATAAAGTCAGGAGCCGATTCATGATATTGCGCTTCAATTAGTGCAGATTGTTGCACCGCATATGATAAATCAGCGTCTTTTTCAAAGATTTTCACGTAAACGACTTTGTCATCTCCTGTCGCTGTGAAAATCTTTGTTCCATCTTCTTCATTTGTAGTAAGTTCAGAGAATTGACCATATCCTTTCATTTTTAATTGTTCTTGTACGTGTTGAATTGTTGTTTCCATTCGTTATTTCCCCCTAATTCCGTTTTACACGAAGCAAATTTTCGCGCGGTGATTCATATTTACCGCTGCTAATGGCAACATCAATAATTTCGCTTTGCGGTACAATGACATCAGCAGGGAGCTGGGCGAAAACATCTGGATCAATTTTTGTCATCGGGCGACCTTGTAACGCCCGCTCAATCGCTGCCAATATCATTTGCCGACGTTCATCTTGCTTCACTGTCCAAAGCCCTTCTGCATTTTGAATGATACTTGGATCTAAGCGCACAAATAATTCTATTTGTGCGCGGTTCCAGTATAACCCATTTTCCTTTGCAATCGTCACAAGTTGGTCAATGGTTTTTGGATTTTTTAAATATTCATGTAAAATCATTGCTGTTACCACATCCTTTAATTGTTTATACTGATGTTCTATGAATAATTTTTTCAGCCAACTCCAAAAAAACTTTTTTGAAATCTTCACGATTTCTCTTTTGAGTCTCTAGTATTTTTCCTGATTGTTCAATCTGTTCATCCGTTAATGCAAATACAGCTACTTTGTGTTTTTGAGATTGTGCTATCAAGCTATTAAAATCTGAAATATACGATAAATTATAATCCGGTGTCGAACCATCTTCTTGGACATCATATTTATCAATTAACATATCTAACTCTCTTAATGTTGGTACTAGTTTAAATTGTACTTTTTCATTAATTTTATCAATCCATTTTTGAAAAGATTTTGCCGGATTTTTATCCCTAGGACGATATCTCTGCGAAATCGTTCCTAAAAATTTTGGTGGAGTAGATGGTGCCGGATAAAAAGCTTCGGCATAAACTCTACTTTCTTTCACTCTTTTCCCCCATTCTACCCAAGCAGGAAAGACATTACAAAGAGAATCAATGGCCATTAGGCAAAAATAATCTGGACTACATGGAATAATGAAATAATCACTTAACATAAATAAATTTTGGTTAATTGAATTGATACTTGGGCTCATATCAATTAACACAAAATCTGCATTATAAGACTTTGCCGTTTCCTGAATTAAATAATTAATAGAACCTGGCAAATTTTGGGTTACTTGCAAGCTCCCAGTCATTTCATGAGCAATGCCTAGTGGTACATCATATTCTGCAAATCCTACGTGTCCTGGTAAAACAAATAAGTTCTCCCTACCTGACACTTCCAAACATTTGACAGGTTGAAGAGAAACTGGTTGAGACAAAAAAGCTGGCTTTAAAGCATCCTTAATATTACCATCCGGGTTCTTCTCATAGAACTCTTCAAAATCATCCATCCCTGAAAAATCTAATGCCATTCCCGTTAAATTACATTGTGGATCTCCATCTACCATAATTACTCTATATCCTAGATCAGCTAGTACCCAACCTAGGTTAAAAGTTGTTGTTGTTTTACTCACACCGCCTTTATGATTGAACAAAGAAATCACTCTGACCACTACACAAATCCTCCTTACTTTAGGTATTCAATAACTTTTCTAACCAATCTTCTATGAGCTGTATTTTTGAGATTTCTACTATAGGTATATATAAATTTTTCAAACTCTCTAACCCTATCATTATTTGCCACTGCCCGCGTCTCTTCATTTTCATTTGAAATTTCACTAGAGGATGATTTAAACACCATAATAAATAGTACGGTGATATTTTGATCGCGCGTATTACAGTAAATGCGCTAGAAGCAATTGCACCTTGATAGCTCTTATTGACAAACGCTAATGGATGGTTACTTTCACCAATGTAAGGTCCAACCACACCAACCAAGATATCATTTTCTTGTAATACATAGCGCGCCCTACTTTGCACCTTATTAAACAACACTGTCTCTGTTGTTACGATTTTATATTGCTGAGCATCGATATGTTTTAAACCGACATATCTAATTTGTTTATCCCAATAATCTATTGGGCTTAGTGTATGAGTCAATATTTCACACACATCCCTTAGCTTTACCCAGTTCTCATTTCTGATTTTGTATTTTAATTGTTTAAAAATATCGGATTGCTGATAACGATAATAATGAACATCCCATCGATCCATTAAAAATTGATTCTCGATCCAAAACCTTGTTGGCAGTGGTATGTTCTTCTCATTCAACCTATTTTCATATAAATCGGAGAGTTTTTGTTTTAAAACACCTTTTGATGTTTCCCAGCATTCTTCTATATCTGTTACAACTACTAAACCTTCTAGTTGTTTAAGCGAAATTTTCGGCAATACAGATGGAACCGCCATTTTCTTTAATGAAAGCATTCCGATATTTGAAGAAAAAAACTTCATTAATATTTCTTGAGCTTGTTGATCCACAGGACGAATTTTTATAATATCAGGACTAATAACAGCACCATCATATTCCTCATCAACAAGAGCAATTTTAGGAAGCGAGACAATTTTCGAAATTAAAATATCCCCTTTCCTAACAACCGCTTTCTCCTCAATTCCATCTAAATCAAATAAATATTTCATCCCTTTTTGCACTAACTTATTATCCACAATATTTGATAAGCGGATATAAGGGACATTCGTTCTATAACCAACAAACTCTGTCGCATTTCTTGTTCCATCTGTAATTTCTTTACATAACATCCGTAAAGGAACAGTCTGTTTATTTTCTAATTTCTTTTTCAACTCCAATTCAATTTGATAAAAATACGGATCTAAACGTTCGGTCCGCAAATCTTTTTCGCGAATAAATTTACGTATACAACCACATCCTTTATTGTTCATTTTGTTCTCTTTTTTATATTTTTTCATCTTCAATTATAATTTACTAACAAATGCATAATATGTCAAACATTTTTTGAGCATTTGTTTTTTATTGTTCATTTTATTCTCTTATTAAATAACAATAAATCTCCCGCTACAATATGTAACGGAAGATTTACTTGTCTCTCTTTTCTCAATATATCTAAAGATGTACATATCTATCTTCCATCTCCTTTTTCAAACCCATCGCCATATGTTGGGCATACCGTAAAATGGTTGTGATAGAGTGATAAACACAACAATGATTCCAACTTTCAGAACCATTGAAGTTCTTGTTTTTTATAGACAACAGTGTTCATAGTACCATAATTAGCGAACAGTACCTGGCACTGTTCGCTATTAACCCGTGGTGCTAGTTGAGCTTTAGCGCTCAACTAGCCCAAGTGTAACCAGGGAATAAGCTAACAATATACCGTCTAGTGCCACTTCAAATCCGATAATCGAATTGGCTCGGATCCCCGTGATGCGATAGTGGTCAACCAGAACCGAGAACACCGTCTCGATCACTTTGCGTTTTTGTTGGATCCACTGCTCCCATGTCTCAGACGCACGATGTTTCTGGTTTTTTCGAGACGGAGTCCAAAGCGCCATTTGGTATTCTTCGTACAGCCTTTTTTGCAAGTCACGGCTAATGAATCCTTTGTCCCCAAAGTTATACGGGTGGGGAATTTGGGTCATCACGCTTTCGGCTGCGATTCGATCGTGGCAAGATGCTTCCGTCACCACATACCCCATTGGCAGCCCTTGATCGGTCACTTGAAGGTGCAGCTTCAACCCGTAGTACCATTGCTTTTTGGAAGCGCAATACCCGATGTCGGCGATCTCTTGAAACCGTTTGACGCGATGCATTCTTGCCGTATGGCACAACGGGAGCGGCAAGCTGTCCACGACGGCATAGGCATGATGTTGACCGCGTTTTGCCAGCTCATGACGGATCCATTTGATGGCGAAACCAAGCGCCCGGCAACGGCGGTTGTATCGGGAGCGTTCAAGAAACGAGCCGTTTGTGAACAAATTTCCCGTGACAAAACGATGCCATGCCCGTTCGGATGTAAAACCGAGCAGCTTTCCTAAAAGATGAATGGCGATGATGACAGCGTCCTCTTGCTTGACCAAATGGCGATTTCGACGATGAAGATGCACCTGAATGCATGAAAGTTGAGCAGAAACAAAAACGAAAATGGCGGCAGTGTAAGTAAAATATTTGTGGGTGACATTCCGAAATGATCCCCGACGAGGGTTGCGAACTTTTGTTCGCGACGCTCGTCGGGGCCACCAAGCGAAGCGCGGTAGAATAAGCAAATGTCGTGAAAAAAGGACTCTCTCCCTGCTAGGATGGTGATTGTCAACATCAACCGAAAACAGGAGGGAGGCGATGGACGCTCCTTTCCAAAATAAATGAAAGAGGCGGAAAAACCGCCTCTTTTGATTCTGATCGTCTAATGGCGTCCCTCGCGCGCTTGGAAGGGGACAACGCTCTTACAGAAATCCGCTAAATCCTCATAATCCCCCCCGTGCTCGCCGAGGTGACGTGTTTCGAGTAGCGGGCGAGATACCCGGTTTTCACTTTTGGTTCAAAGCCTTTCCAGTTCGCTTTCCGGCGTTCGAGCTCTTCATCGGACAGCTTGACGTTGATCGTTCGTTTCACCGTATCGATCTCGATGATATCGCCGTCTTGGATGAACGCGATCGGTCCGCCTTCGGCCGCTTCCGGTGAAACGTGGCCGACGGATAGGCCGCGCGAGGCGCCGGAGAAGCGGCCGTCAGTGACAAGCGCCACTTTGGTGCCGAGCCCCATGCCGACGATTTGCGACGTCGGCGCCAGCATTTCCGGCATCCCTGGGCCGCCTTTTGGCCCTTCGTAGCGGATGACGACAACATGTCCCGGCTTGATTTTCCCGCTGGCAATGCCCTCGAGCGCTTCCTCTTGGGAGTCGAAGACGATCGCGGGCCCTTCATGGCGCGTGATGCCGCCTTGCACCGCCCCGGTTTTAATGACGGCGCCGTCCGGCGCCAGGTTGCCAAACAAAATGGCGAGCCCTCCCGTTTCCGAATACGGGTTGTCAATCGGCCGGATGACGTCATAGTTTTTCACTTCGCAGCCGGCGATGTTTTCCCCGAGCGTTTTGCCCGTGACGGTGAGCGTATCTAAATGAAGCGTACCTTCTTTTTTCGCCAGCTCGTTCAACACGGCCGAAACGCCGCCCGCTTCATGCAAGTCTTCGATGTAATGGATGTCCGACGCCGGGGCGAGTTTGGCCAAATGCGGCACGCGCGCCGCCACTTCGTTGATGCGCTCAAGCGAGTACTCGATGCCGGCTTCGTTGGCGATCGCCAGCGTATGCAGCACCGTATTCGTCGAGCCGCCAAGTGCCATGTCGAGGGCAAACGCATTGTCGATCGCTTTTTCGGTGACGATGTCGCGCGGTTTGATGTCATGTTCGATCAAATACATCAGCTGCTTTGCCGATTGGCGGACCAGCTCTTTGCGCGCTGGGTCAACCGCCAAAATCGTGCCGTTGCCCGGCAGTGCAAGCCCGAGCGCTTCAGCGAGACAGTTCATCGAGTTGGCCGTAAACATGCCCGAGCACGATCCGCACGTCGGACAGCCGTACCGTTCGAGTTCTTCAAGCCCTTTCTCATCGAGCGTTCCCCCTAAATACGCCCCGACGCCTTCAAATACAGATGACAGTGAAATTTTCCGCCCATCCTTCGTCACGCCGGCTTTCATCGGTCCCCCGCTGACGAAAATCGTCGGAATGTTAAGACGCATCGCCGCCATCATCATTCCCGGCGTAATTTTGTCGCAGTTCGGAATGCACACCATGCCGTCAAACCAATGCGCCGAGATAACCGTTTCGATCGAATCGGCGATGATTTCCCGGCTCGGCAGCGAATAGCGCATCCCGATATGACCCATCGCAATACCGTCGTCAACGCCGATCGTGTTCATTTCAAACGGCACGCCGCCCGCTTCGCGAATCGCTTCTTTCACGATTCTCCCAAACTCTTGCAAGTGAACGTGCCCCGGAATAATGTCGATGTATGAATTCACCACCGCAATAAACGGTTTATCAAAGTCTTCTTCTTTTACGCCCGCCGCTCGCAATAGGCTTCGGTGCGGAGCACGGTCAAATCCTTTTTTGATCATGTCGCTGCGCCGTTTTTTCATCATCGGTCCCTCCATCATGCGGTTTGATTGATTGCTAGTATTGTACCACTTTTTCTAATAGAAAGACAATTACCTTTATTATGAATTCGTTTTCAAAATCCACTTCGAAAAAACAAGTCAGAAAAATCAGCCTTTCCTCTTGACAACCGGAGCATTTGGCGTCATAATTTCTTACAAATTGCACTCCTTGACAAGAAAACAACAGGAACGGCACGGGACTAGTAAACCGAGGGAACGCGCCAGAGAGTGGAACCCATAGGCTGGAAGGTTCCTCGCGGGAAGCCGGTTGAACCTGCCCTAGACGGCCGCTTATGCAAACATAAGCCGCACGCCTGCGTTACAGGCTCGAGGGGGCGCTTTAGGCGCCAAAAAAGGTGGTACCGCGGAACGCTTTTCCGTCCTTTTGCGATAAGGAGGAAAAGCGTTTTTTATTGGCCGGCCGCTTCGCAGGACGGCTAGGCAATCCAACTCATGCCATTCAACACGCAAAGGAGGGAGGAACGCGATGAAACGGCAGCGCGTAGTGGTCAAAATCGGCAGCAGCTCGCTCACCGATCCGAAAGGTGGCCTTTGCCGCGACAAGCTGCACGGCCATGTTGAAGCCATCGCCTATCTGAAACAGCTCGGCCATGACGTCATTCTCATCACGTCCGGCGCTGTCGCCGCCGGGTTCGGGCCGCTCGGCTACCCGGCGCGGCCGACGACGATCGCCGGCAAACAAGCCGCGGCTGCCGTCGGGCAAAGCTTGCTCATGCAGGCGTACAGCTCGGCGTTCGCCCAATTCGGCTTTACGGCCGCTCAGCTGTTGTTGACGCGCAGCGACTTTTATAGCCGCGAACGGTTTCGCAACTTGTTCGCCACGATGACGACGCTGCTCGAACACGGGGCGATCCCGATCATCAATGAAAACGACTCCGTTTCCGTTGAAGAATTGACGTTTGGCGACAACGATATGCTGTCGGCGCTTGTCGCCGGCTTTTTGCACGCCGATGCGCTCATGTTGCTTACCGACATTAACGGGCTGTATGACGCCAACCCGAAAACGAATCCACAAGCGAAAAAATACACCTTTTTGCCGCACATTACCGACGAAATGATCGAAGCGGCCGGCGGCAGCGGCTCGGCAGTCGGCACCGGCGGCATGCGCTCAAAGCTTCTCGCCGCTCAAAAAGCGTTGTCCTTCGGCGTCAGCGTCTTTATTGGCACCGGGCGAGGCAAAGAAGCACTCGCCGATATTTTAGCCGGAAAAGGTGATGGGACGTACATCGGCGCCCCATTTCCGAAGCAAATGCAAATGCACAAGCAATGGATCGCGTATCACGCGCCTGTCGCCGGCACGATCACCGTCGACAGCGGCGCGGAGGAAGCGCTCCTTGCGCGCGGCAAAAGCTTGCTTCCCGCCGGCGTCACGGCCGTTTCCGGCGACTTTCATGCGATGGATGTCGTCGATGTTGTCAATGAGAAAGGGATCACGATCGGCCGCGGCCAAGTGTATTATGCCGCCGCCGATTTAGAAAAAGTAAAAGGACTTCCGAGTGAGGAAGCGCGGCAATACTCTTACCTTCACCGCCCGGAAGTCATCCACCGCGACAATTGGGTCACGTTGCGAAAGGAGAGTGTATCGAAATGAGCGAACTGCTCGAAAAAGCCGAACGGTTGAAAACGGCGTCACAAACGTTAGCCATGCTGTCTACGAAAGAAAAAAACGCCGCATTGGAACAGATCGCCAAAGCCATCGACCGCGAACGCGCCTTCATTTTGCAAGAAAACGAAAAAGATATGGCCCAAGGCCGCGAGCAAGGGCTGTCACCGGCTCTGCTCGACCGGCTGCAGCTCACCGACAAACGAATGGATCAAATCATCGACGGCGTCCGCCAAGTCGCCTCGCTTCCTGACCCGGTCGGAGAAATCATCGCAGAGTGGACGCGGCCGAACGGGCTCCGCATCCAAACGGTGCGCGTGCCGCTTGGGGTCATTGGCATGGTGTACGAAGCGCGCCCGAACGTGACGGTCGATGCGGCGAGCCTTTGCTTGAAAACGGGCAACGTGGTTTTGCTTCGCGGCAGCACATCAGCGCTTCATTCGAACAAAGCGCTCGTTCGCGTCATGAAAGAAGCGCTCCGCACGACGACCGTTCCGGAAACGGCGATTGAACTGCTCGAAGACACGAGCCGGGAAACGGCGCAGCGTATGTTCCGTCTCAACAACTACTTGGATGTGCTCATCCCGCGCGGCGGAGCCGGGCTCATCCGCTCGGTCGTCGAAAACGCCACCGTGCCGGTGCTTGAGACCGGCGTCGGCAACTGTCATATGTTCATCGACGAATCAGCCGAGCGGCAAATGGCGATCAACATCGTCCTGAACGCCAAATTGCAGCGTCCGTCCGTCTGCAACGCCATCGAAACGGTGCTCATCCATGAGCGTTGGCCATATGCCGCCGACTTGCTTGAGGCGCTGCACGCCCGCGGTGTGGAGCTGCGCGGCGACGACCGCCTCGCGTCATCGCACCCGTTCATCAAACCGGCGACGGAAGACGACTGGCATGCGGAATATTTGGCGCCGATTTTAGCGGTTAAGCTCGTTGCCGATGTCGATGAGGCGATTGCCCATATCCGCCGCTACGGGACGAAGCACTCAGAAGCGATCATCACCGAAAACGAAGCGAACGTCCGCCGCTTTTTCCAAGCGGTCGACGCGGCGGTCTTGTACCATAACGCCTCCACCCGCTTCACGGACGGCGAACAGTTCGGCTACGGAGCGGAAATCGGCATCAGCACGCAAAAGCTGCACGCCCGTGGTCCGATGGGGCTTGTCGCCATCACGACAACGAAATCGCTCGTGTACGGGACGGGGCAAATTCGGGAGTCATAACGATGGCTGCAACGAAGACGGCTTCCTTTTTCACTAAGTTTCTAAAGCATAAAACGATCCGGACCCAACGCATGGCTTCCGGATCGTTTCCTTATTTTTCCATTTCCACAAACACCCAATAGCGGCTGCCGATAAAGTTTACCGCCATCCCGGCGATTGTCGCCGCCAGTTTCGCCAGCCAGAGCGATGCAAACCGTTCCGCGGCCAGCAAAACGGCAAGCGATGCACCGAACGACAGCCCGTTGACGACAAGAAAGCGCAAAACTTCCTTTATATTGGCTTTCCGTTTGACTTGAAACGTCCAACGCCGATTCCAAATGTAGCTGTTCGCCATCCCGGCGCCGTAGGCAACGGCTTGGGCAACCGCCGCCTTAGCGCCTGCAGCAGTCAACAAAAAAAAGACGGCGAAGTCCACCGCGGTATTGCTCACCCCAACGAGGCCAAACCGCCATACGGCTTGTTTTTCTTTACGGAATATACGAAGGCTTTCGTTCATGTTTCGTTCCGACTCCCCACGTTTCATTGACAATATAGAGCGGACGCTCTTTCACTTCATCGTAAATCCGGCCGATATATTCGCCAATCGCGCCGAGCATGAGCAGTGTCACCCCGTTGCCAAGCAGCACGGCCATCAACAATGACGCCCAGCCAGCGACCGTTGAATGAGCAAACCATTTAAGATAAAGGACAACGAACATCCCTACCACACTGGCCGCCGACAACAAGAACCCAAACCAACTCGCCAGCTTCAACGGCTTGTATGAAAACGAGGTGATGCCATCAAGCGAAAACCGAATCATCTTTTTGAGCGGGTATTTCGTCTCACCGGCGAAACGCGGCTCCCGTTCGTATTCAACCGCCGTCTGCCGGAAGCCGACCCAACTTACCAGCCCCCGAACAAACCGGCTTCGCTCTCTCATATAGCGTAACTGATCGCACACTTTCCGGTCAATAGCAGGAAAACACGAAGCTTGCCCAGCGCGCCGCTATCCGCCCCGCCCACGGCTTGACGATCACGTACATCATCCACGTCGAGGCAACCCCCGCCAACGCTTCCGGAAGAAGCACGCTAAAATCGCTCACTCCGAACACTTTCACGCTCAACGCCTGCAGCCAAAGCGCCGCCGGCACTTTCCTGCTTGACGATCGGTTTGGCTTCTGCCTTCTGTTGTTTGAACAGGCGCCTGCTTTGATGAATGATCATGATGTCGAGAGGAGGCAAGCCCTTTTCTTTTTATTCCACTCCCTGCTGCTTTGCGATGTCCACGCGTGAAAACGCCTCTTTCATCACCTCATACGACTGCTTCAGCCGCTCATGATAGCGCGGCGCCTCCCACACCGGCCACGTGTACTCATAAAATCGCGCGGCCGGCAGCACATTCCCGTTCATCGCCGGGAAAGAAAACGAATCGTCTCCATCCTCAACGTACAAACCAAGACGAATGCCTTCAACGATGACACGGCTTTTGAGCCCGCCTTTCGACCACATGTCGCCCATCACCTCGCGCCGGCTCGGATCGGTCACGTTCAAAAGCGCCCATGGCAGGCGGATTTCGTACATATCGCCATCGCGGCTGACGCTGATATCCGTGAGTGAATCGTATGCCTCATCGTCGGGGTTGGCTGTGCCAAACCGCAACACCCCTGTTTCATATGAGTCGAACGGCACAGCCTTGCCGCGGATTTCCTCCAATTTTTTGTTCAACGTCAGGCGAATCGGGTGGTAGACGCCGTTATCTTTGCGATTGGCGTACGGGGCCGCCGGCATCATATGCAGCTCTTTTCCGTAATGGAAGTAAAACGTGTCATAGTAGCTGTCGACAAGCAGCCGGGCGCTCTGTTCTCCATGAATGACCAAGGCAAAGTCAATTCCCGCTGTCCGGACGCCAGACAGGCCGGGCAGGAGCGATTGCCCTTGGTTCGGAATCGTGTCAAACGCCATGTAGACCGTCGTCCGATCGGTGATGCGTCCGCTGTCAAGCCGCACATACAAATACCCTTCATCGCTTGTGACGTACAGCGCCCGCTTGCCCTCTGTCCAAGCTGGCCGGATTCCGTTGAATGTCCAATCGTCTTTTCGGCCGTCGACCTTCATCATCGCGGCTGCGCTTGGACCTGGCTCAAACCGAAGCAATCCAAATTGTTGTTCGTTCGTCTGCACGTTCAGCCAAAACGGGCGGCGGTCCCGGTTGTCATAATCCATTGTGTTCCATGTCCGCTTGAACCATTCATCCTGCCAGGAAAACAACAGCCCTCCCGCCATCCACTCATGGACGATGTCCTCAAACAGCTCCCGGTCGATCGTTCCTTGTTCTTGTTCCGACAAAAACCCCTGATTTTTCCCATGTACATTTCGATGCGCCATGCCGCGCGAAGAAGGAACGCCAAATTCAGCGACCAAAATCGGCATCCGGTGCGCCGCCTTCATGTCATGCAAGTAGCCGGCATAGCTGTTCTGCTCGCCGCGTTGGTCAACATAGCTGACGTATTTTTCCTCACGATTCAAAAAGTCAGGGTAATACGGATAAATATGGTATGACGCAAACAGCCCGGCGCGCAGCTTGTCGGTGGCGTACATGACATTCGGGTTGACGGAAACAAAATCTTCTTTCACAAACGGTTCGGCCGGATGGCGGAGGAGGTCGGTCGTCACCCAATTCGTAAAACTGACCGGCCGCTGCCAGCCGTATGTTTCCGTTTCATACGCCACCGCTTCGTCGATCATACGGGCCAGCCATGCCTCAAACGGGCTGGCTCCTTTCGTGTATACGTATTTGCCGCGGTAGTCGCCCTGCTTCGAGTGTTTTTCGTTCGTCGCCGCCACAACGTCCGGATCCCACTCGACACCGAAAATCCAGCCGAGAACATACGGAGAAAGGTCGTATCGGTACATCCCGCCGGCATGCCCAGGCCGTTTTGCAATGCGGGCCTTGCCATGAACGAGGTCAATCGTACGGCGAATGTCCGTGCGAAACGCCTCACTCACCTCAGGCGCCCACACATCCTTCGTCCGCAGCATCGTCCCTTCATCGATCCAGACGCCATGGAACAAATAAAGCGGCTGCTTCGCTATTTGGTTGTACTCGTAAAGCGCCTCGTAAAACGCCGGTGGATGGATCGTATAGACGCGGATGGCATTCGCCCCCATCGCCCCGATATACTGCAGCCAGCGGAAATATTCTTCCTTCGTAATCTTCGCCTCTCCCGGAAACGCGCCGGGTTTGCTGATGCCGAGGTTGACTCCTTTGATGAGCAGCGGCTCCCATCTCCCGTTGCGGTATACTTGCAAATAGTCGCGCCCGACCGTTCCCGCCAAGCGGACGCCGCTTTGTTCCACCGTTTGAACGGCGTCCTGCAGCTTGCCATCTTCCTTATATGCCTTGATTTCCCGCAAAATCGCTTTCATCATCGGCACGTACGCCTTCCAGTAAAAGGCCGCGCCGTTGTCCGAGCGGCCGTCCTCCGTCCATTTGCGCCATACATCCAGCCCCACGGTCTGATAAACGGAAGGCAGTTTCCCTTGATCAGCGTAATCGCCGCAAAAGTAATACGACTGATACATCTTTGTCTCATAGCGGACAACGGCCGGAAAGGAAAACGGCAGCCCGATCGCCCGCAGCTTCTCTTTCCCGCGCTCAGACAGCGACAGCGTGTACGTTGCGAGCACCATGCGCTCATCAAGCGGCTTGACGATGTCAAACCAATACGAATACGATGTGCGCATCTTGCCGCCCCAACGGGCTTCCCCCGCTTTTGTGGAGGAAAACATGACGCCACCGCCGCCAAGGTCGCGCCGATCGAGGACAAGAAGCCGATCCGACTCATCGATCAACACCATACCCGGCCCGCGGAACGAAAACGCCTTTCCGTATTGCGCTTTGTAGTTTTCTTTCACCCACACTGGCACTTCCTGGCTGTTCAAATCAGGAAAATAACGGCCGATCCAGCCGGTCCACTCAAGGCCGAACAGCTGGGCAAACGAGGCGCGCACTTCGTTTTCTGTCGGATGGGCCATCGAATTGAACTCGGCGATCAACGTTTTCCCGCCTTGGCGGGCAAACCGCCAAAGCGACTCCATCTCCTGCCGCTCAAGCCCGCCGTACACTTTCGCCCGCGCGCCGTCCGTTTGCTTGTGGACAAACTCTTCCTCATATACCCCATATGTGTCAACGATATAGACCGCATCGTACCGTGCCATCTCCTTTGGCAGCGGCCGCACCTCGTACGTTTCATCCTGTTTCGGCGCAAACCCGGCGTAATCGCGCGCAGCTTTGTATCGCTCTCCGTTGCCGTGGACGTATTTTTGCTGATTCAAGACCCAAACGAGCCCTTGATGCTCGTGATACGACCGATCGGGCACCGTTTTGTCGACAATGAGCAAATCAAGCTTTGTTTCTGGTTTCAGCCACCAAAGCCAATAGGGCGCGAACAGAACCAGCACTGCCAAGACCATATACACATAAAGCCAGCTGAACACCCGCTTCTCCATCTCCCCACTCTCTCAATCTTTCACCTATTTCCCCTATTTATAACACACGAAACGATTGTCCGGCAAGAACAGGCGGATGCGGCATTCGAAATTTCTTTTTTGGTCAACCGAAGTCCATTTCCAATCAAGTGGCGGCAACCCTTGCCAATGAGGGAATCAAAAAAGCAAGCCCCTTTGCCTAGGAGCTTGCTTGCCCGCGGCTAAATCCTCTCAACGGTTCGGCTCGTACACATCCCACGTCCATTTAATCGACTGAACAATTTGGTCCGCCGCCTGTTCAGCCTCGAGCTCATTGATAATGACGCGGGAATGATGGAGCGCATAGGCTGATTGGCGCTGGAAAAAGAGCTGCTCCACTTCTTCCAACGTTTTGTTTTTCAACACCGGCCGGCTGTCGACAATAAGCGGCAGCCGCTCTTCCTTCCAATGCTCCCACGACAAGTCAAGGAAAAAGACGATGCCGTGGGCCAAACAGGCGCGCCGCACGTCTTCCTGCAAATACGCGCCGCCGCCGAGCGAAAGAATTTTCAACCTTGTATTCGTGCACAAATCAACGATCAGCTCGCGCTCAACCTGCCGAAAATACGCTTCCCCTTTTTGCGCGAACATCTCCGGAATCGTCATCCCGTGCCGCCGCTCGATTTCCGCGTCGACATCGATGAAGTCGCGGTACAGCTTCTTCGCGACAAGCTGCCCGATCGTTGTTTTCCCCGCCCCCATAAAGCCGATCAAAATGATATTTCGCTCGCGAAGCGGGATGACCGTCTGCCTCTCCACGCTGCTTCACCTCTTTTCCTCTCTCTTCCCAGAAGACTGGCGAATGACAAGCTCCGGCTGCAAAATCGTCCGTTTCGGTGCACTCGCATCCCCTTTCATGCGTTCATGCAGCTGCTTGGCCGCATAGGCGCCGATCTTCTCAGGAAACGCGGCGACAGTTGTGAGCGGTGGCTGAAACAGCGCCGATTCTTGAATATTGTCAAACCCGACGACCGCGATGTCGCGCCCTGGAACGATCCCTTCCTCTTTTAAGCCAAGCATCGCCCCAAACGCGACGACATCGTTGTAACAAAAGAGCGCTGTCGGCAGGTTCGGGTGCTGCAACAGGCGTTTGACCGCCATCCGCCCGCCTTGCCTTGTCGTCGCCGATGGCACAAGCAGCGTGTCATCCATCTCGATGCCCGCCGCACGCAACGCTTCACTGTACCCCGACCGGCGCGCTTTCCATACGGACGATTGCGGAGACCCACCGATAAAGGCGATGCGCCGATGGCCGCCTTCGAGCAAATGCTCGACCGCCATCCGCCCGCCGGCTATATTATCGATCCCAATATAATCAAACTGTCCGGCCGGAAGTTCATCACGGGCAAACAATACAACAGGAATATCCCACTGCCGCAGCCGCTCGAGCATCTCTGCCGAACATCCAGGAACCGGGCTCATGATCACACCGCCCACCCGATGCTCCAGCATCGTCGACAATAAGGCGTCTTGTTTTTCCAGCCGGTCAAACGTCGTGCCTAAAATGACCGTATATCCTTCCTGATCGAGCGCCTCATGGACGCCAACGAGCAATTCGAAAAAAAAACGGGTTGTCAAGTTCGGTGATAATAAGACCAACTGTCGACGAACGCTGCGAACGCAAATTGGCCGCCACGCGGTCATAGACGTAGCCAAGCTCTTTCATCGCTTGGAGCACTTTTTTTCGCGTTTCTTTCGAAATATTCGGACTCCCATGGACGACAAGCGAGGCGGTCGCCCGCGACACGCCGGCGTGTTTGGCGACTTGTTCGAGCGTCACGCGGGAACGCTTTTTATCTGACACCGTTCGAATCACCTGCTTTACCGTCGCTTTCACCTATCAAAAGTATAAAGGCTGGCGGCAAGCAGTGTCAATGCAAGGCGTGGGCTGCCGGGAAAACAAACTTCGAAACAAAAAACCCGGCAGCCTCGCACAAGGCAAGGAGCCGGGAAGGTGGCAAGCCGCCGTTCGTTCATTCATATGATCTCGTTTTCTCGCAGCCGCTCAATGTCTTCCTTGGACATGCCAAGCATCGTTTGCAAAATCTCTTCGGTATGCTCGCCTAAATCCGGAGCAGTGCGGCGGATGGCGCCTGGTGTTTTTTCGAATTTCGGCACAATGCCGGGCATTTTAATTTTGCCAAGGCGCGGATGGGCGACTTCGATGATGTTTTCCCTTGCTTGGTAATGCGGATGCTCAAAAATATCTTTAATGCTCAAAATCGGGCTGACCGGCGGACGGCCCGGATACCCTTGCAAATACGTAAACCCGCTGAACGCCGTCGCCGGCGTGCCGAATCCGGCTTTCTCGCGAAACGGACCTGTTTGCCCGTAGCCCGAGACGCGAATCATCACCAGCTTCGGATTGATCCGCTTCAGTTCTTCATATCCGCCGCCCCATTTTTCGAGCGGGTATTGTCAAAAGTTTATCCTCCACACTCACGGTTTTCCCTTGAGTTTCAACGGTTGGAAGAAAAAAAGCTTGCCACCCCCGTTGTTTTCGGCCATCATTGAGGTAACGACACCCAACAGCCAAAACAAAGGAGTGACAAGCTTTGTTACCTCAATTATTAGCCTATTTGCTCGAAATAATCAAGACCCAATATCAAATCATTGTGTATTTGATGGGTGTGATCGTGGGAAAATCCTTGAATCTCGAGGACTTGGACGAACCCATCCAAAAGCCGTACCGGAAACTTCAGGTCGATGACCTTCCGATCATCGATGTGCCGGAAACCCTTGATTACCGGAAGCTGTTGGCAGACTATGAAGCCCAGCACGGACGTCCTTTACGGCCCATCCAGCGCCGCGCGAATGCGAAACACCGTGTTCCGGATTCGTTGACCTGCCCTCGCTGCCAGGCTCCCTCTTCTTACCTGTACGCCAATAACGGCGGAAAAGGGCAATACCAATGCAAAGTGTGCCAGTGCCGGTTCAACCACCGAAATCGGTTCACCAAGCAAGCGGTCTTTCGCTGCCCGCACTGCAAAAAGACGCTGGAAAAAATCAAGGAACGCAAAGAATACAACATCTATAAGTGCAAGAACAACGCTTGCCCGTTTTACCAGGCCAACCTTCGCCGGATGACGAAGAAGGAGCGCCAACAGTTTCAACAGGATCCTCAAGCCTTCAAGGTGCGGTATTTGTTTCGAGAGTTCTTGTTTGACTTTCTCCCGTTGGCTTCCTCGTCGCTCATCAAGCCGAAGGTCGATTTGTCCCGGCTGGCTGCGTCGCCGCACGTGTTGGGGCTCGTGTTGACGTACTACGTCAACTTTGGGATGTCCTCGAGGGAGACCGCCGCCGCCATGAAGGACATCCATGGCGTCTCGATCTCCCATCAGACGGTGCTCAACTACGCCAACAGCGTCGCGCTTTGGATCAAGCCCTTTGTCGACCGGTTCCCGTATGAGCTGTCCGGTTCGTTTTGCGGGGACGAGACGTATATTCGCGTCAAAGGGCGCTGGCATTACCTGTTCTTTATGTTTGATGCCGTCAAAAAGATCGTGCTGTCGTATCGCGTCTCGCCCAAGCGGGACACGCTCTCGGCCATCCAGGCCATCGATGATGTCCTGCGAAAGCTGCCGTCCCTCCCAGACGACTTGTCGTTTGTCGTGGATGGCAACCCGATTTACCGGCTGGCGCAACACTTCTTCGCCCAGCACGGGATTTCGTTTGACGTCCGCCAGGTGATCGGCCTAACCAACGAAGATCCGGTCTCGGAAGAGTTTCGCCCTCTCAAACAGATCATCGAGCGATTCAACCGGACCTTTAAAGGCAACTACCGCCCGACCCATGGGTTTGGTGCGGAAGAAGGCTCGGTGTCCTTTGTGACGCTGTTTGTGGCGTATTTCAACTTTCTGCGCCCACACAGCGCGCTCGAAGGCCGGGTGCCGGTCGTCATCCCGGAACTGGCGGATCTTCCGCATATGCCGGCCCGGTGGACGAAGCTGATCGCCATGGCACAAGCGTTTCTCCAACAAGAGGCGGCCTGACTTTTTTGTCCTCCGGAGCCCGTTGAACAGAACTCCTGCCGGATTCGGCGAAGCGAACCCTTGACCAACCGAACACCGCCAAAGGTAAAATTCGGTCATGGCAAGGGCGGCTTTCTTATTGCCTTCTTTTTTGTCCCCGTCGCCCTTGACGACTCTTCCGCACCTTTGGCGGGTGTTGGTCAAGGGCGAATCCGGCCCTCCGCATGCCCCACGATGCTCAATGGGATGATCTGTGTGGAGTTTTCATAGAACTTTTGACGCTACCTTCGAGCGTGCCGGAGCGGAAATTTTCGATGACAATATCGACGTGGCGGACAAACTCTGTGAACTACCCACCACCTACGCTTCGCTTAGAGGTGGGGGCTTCAAGCGACTTGTGTGTGTTCGCTGAACGGTAAGCCACACACAAGAACCCTTTACGCTTCCCTTCGTTCCGAAGGTGTCCGTTCTAGCCATATTCTATCCTATTCGTTGGCTAACGCCAACCGAAATTCATCTCCCACTTTCACTGGTGCCGGCGCACCTTCACGTTTAGAAGTAGGAGACTTCTTTCGGAGGGAAGTTAAAAATATTCATTCCTTCTTCTTTGCGCAAATCCAACGTGAGCGACCGTTTATTGCGCGCCAGTCCGGGCCAGCGGAGCGGCTCCCCATCCTTGAACGGCCCGACATGGCGGAGCGTATCCCCTTTTCCTGGCAATTCCACCTTGATGACATCGGCGCCAAAATCACCGAGCAAAACCGCCCCAAACGGCGCCGCGATCATTGTCGACACATCGAGCACTTTGACGCCTTCCAGCGGCAAACGCGCCATGACAATCTCCTCCCCCATTTCGATTTATTGTCCGTATGTCATGATGACCGACAACGCGGTCCGGACGTCTTCAATCGGAATTTGCCCCGGCGCCGAGCTTTGCCGTCCGACTGCAAAGGTGACGGCAGAGCCGAACAATCCGCCTGCCAGGCGGGTGATGGCGCCCAATGCCCCCATCGACATCGTGATCAGCGGGATGTCCACCTCTTTTCGCGCTTCTTCCGTCGCCTGCAGCAGCGTGAGCACATCCCCCCGCGTTTTCGGCATCACAGCTGCTTTCGCGATGTCGGCGCCGCATTGTTCCGCTTGACGCATTTTCGCGACAAGCTCTTCCTTCGATGGCGTATGATCAAAATTGTGGTAAGACAACACAAGGCGCACTCCATAGCGGCGCGTCAGCTCCCGGACGATCGGGATGCGCGGCCCATGGGCAAGCTCGTAATCAAGCAAATCGATCGCCCCGCTTTCACAGACGGTTTCAAACAACCGAATCTTTTCCTCTTCCGTCAACGAAATCGGTTGCCCGCCTTCCTGTTCGGAACGAACCGTAAACAAAATCGGGATGTCTCCGGCAATCGCCCGCATCTTTCTCGATGTGGCCGCCACTTCCTGTTCGTCCCGAATCGCCTCGAAAAAGTCCGCCCTCCATTCAATGAGATGCGGCTTTTTCTCCGTGATTTGCCTTGTTTCCTCCAACACTTGCTTCGCGTCCGCTCCGACGACCGGGGCGCAAATGCACGGTTCGTCTCCCCCGATCAAGACATTGCGCACACGGACAGCACGCTTTGCAATCGCCATATGCTCTCCCCCTTATGGTCGATGGTATTGTCAAAAGTTTATCCTCCACACTCACGGTTTTCCCTTGAGTTTCAACGGTTGGAAGAAAAAAAGCTTGCCACCCCCGTTGTTTTCGGCCATCATTGAGGTAACGACACCCAACAGCCAAAACAAAGGAGTGACAAGCTTTGTTACCTCAATTATTAGCCTATTTGCTCGAAATAATCAAGACCCAATATCAAATCATTGTGTATTTGATGGGTGTGATCGTGGGAAAATCCTTGAATCTCGAGGACTTGGACGAACCCATCCAAAAGCCGTACCGGAAACTTCAGGTCGATGACCTTCCGATCATCGATGTGCCGGAAACCCTTGATTACCGGAAGCTGTTGGCAGACTATGAAGCCCAGCACGGACGTCCTTTACGGCCCATCCAGCGCCGCGCGAATGCGAAACACCGTGTTCCGGATTCGTTGACCTGCCCTCGCTGCCAGGCTCCCTCTTCTTACCTGTACGCCAATAACGGCGGAAACGGGCAATACCAATGCAAAGTGTGCCAGTGCCGGTTCAACCACCGAAATCGGTTCACCAAGCAAGCGGTCTTTCGCTGCCCGCACTGCAAAAAGACGCTGGAAAAAATCAAGGAACGCAAAGAATACAACATCTATAAGTGCAAGAACAACGCTTGCCCGTTTTACCAGGCCAACCTTCGCCGGATGACGAAGAAGGAGCGCCAACAGTTTCAACAGGATCCTCAAGCCTTCAAGGTGCGGTATTTGTTTCGAGAGTTCTTGTTTGACTTTCTCCCGTTGGCTTCCTCGTCGCTCATCAAGCCGAAGGTCGATTTGTCCCGGCTGGCTGCGTCGCCGCACGTGTTGGGGCTCGTGTTGACGTACTACGTCAACTTTGGGATGTCCTCGAGGGAGACCGCCGCCGCCATGAAGGACATCCATGGCGTCTCGATCTCCCATCAGACGGTGCTCAACTACGCCAACAGCGTCGCGCTTTGGATCAAGCCCTTTGTCGACCGGTTCCCGTATGAGCTGTCCGGTTCGTTTTGCGGGGACGAGACGTATATTCGCGTCAAAGGGCGCTGGCATTACCTGTTCTTTATGTTTGACGCCGTCAAAAAGATCGTGCTGTCGTATCGCGTCTCGCCCAACCGGGACACGCTCTCGGCCATCAAGGCCATCGATGATGTCCTCAGGAAGCTAGCGTCCCTCCCAGACGACTTGTCGTTCGTCGTGGATGGCAACCCGATTTACCTGCTGGCGCAACACTTCTTCGCCCAACACGGGATTTCATTTGACGTCCGCCAAGTGATCGGGCTGACCAATGAGGATCCGGTCTCGGAAGAGTTTCGCCCTCTCAAGCAGATCATCGAGCGATTCAACCGGACCTTTAAAGGCAACTACCGCCCGACCCATGGGTTTGGTGCGGAAGAAGGCTCGGTGTCCTTTGTGACGCTGTTTGTGGCGTATTTCAACTTTCTGCGCCCACACAGCGCGCTCGAAGGCCGGGTGCCGGTCGTCATCCCGGAACTGGCGGATCTTCCGCATATGCCGGCCCGGTGGACGAAGCTGATCGCCATGGCACAAGCGTTTCTCCAACAAGAGGCGGCCTGACTTTTTTGTCCTCCGGAGCCCGTTGAACAGAACTCCTGCCGGATTCGGCGAAGCGAACCCTTGACCAACCGAACACCGCCAAAGGTAAAATTCGGTCATGGCAAGGGCGGCTTTCTTATTGCCTTCTTTTTTGTCCCCGTCGCCCTTGACGACTCTTCCGCACCTTTGGCGGGTGTTGGTCAAGGGCGAATCCGGCCCTCCGCATGCCCCACGATGCTCAATGGGATGATCTGTGTGGAGTTTTCATAGAACTTTTGACGCTACCTGGTCGATAACCTAGTTTTTCGGAAATGGCTTGTGCTCCTTCTTTTACGAGCCTCTCGAATTGTTCCATCACTTCCCGTGTAAATCGATGCGCCGGCCCAGAGACGGACAAGCAGGCGCCCACTTCCCCGCGGATGTCGAAAATGGGCGCCGCAACGGCCGCAGAGCCGACTTCCCGTTCATCGATGCTAGACGCAACGCCGCGCTCCCGAATCACCTCAAGCTCCGCCGCTAGACGATCCAATCGTTCCTTTGTCGGCACTTGCGCAAAAATCCGCTCTTGAACTTCGGGCGATTGATAGGCCAACAATACTTTTCCCCCCGCCCCCGCCCAAAGCGGCAGCCGCTCGCCGATTCTCACCATATGGCGCAGCGCCTGAAGCCCCTCGCACTGTTCGACGCAAACGCGGGCATCTTGTTCCAGCACGTATAAGTTCACCGTCTCCCGCGTCTCGTCGCGCAGCCGCTCCATCACCGGCCGCGCGATTTCCCGCACTTTAATCGATTTGCCGGCAATATATCCTAAATAGTACAATCCTTGTCCAAGACGGTACTTTAACGTCTCCGGATCTTTGACGACCAAGCGGTTTTGCTCCAGCGTGGCGAGCAGGCGCGTCGTCGTCGATTTGGCGAGCGAAATCTTTTTCGCAATTTCCGTGAGTGATAGCTCTTGTTCCTCGAGGGTAAAACAATACAAGATGTCAATGGCCCGCTGCACCGTGCGCAAGCCGGCTTCGTGTTTTTTTTCTTCCTGCACCTGTTTGTTCCCCCCTTCCTTATGTTCCGTTAAACGGAATTTCATTTCTTTCAGTGGAAAATTACTCCCATTTTAGCATCTTCATTCACCGCCGTTCAAGCTTTTTTTCGCGTTTCTTTCCTTTTTGCTTTCAACAAGAGAAAGGGCGGCGAAGCCTTTTTTCATTTAAACGTCTGTGTGAAGGGACATATGCTGCGTTAGGCCTGTCTTCCTGCCCGTCCATTGTCTGAACGGATTGCATAAACAGTTCAAATTTTTCAGTAAGTTATGGACAAACGAAAGCGAACTTTGTTATAATTCATTCAAGAATTCCATTTAAAGAAAACAAGTTACATACAATGGAACAAAAAAGAGGGGGGATGATCAGCGAACATTTGAGAACCGATCACTTCATGGAATGATCGAACATCAAAACGCGATGTCCAGCGATTCCTCCCCCACTTACTCCCTTTGGTCGTTGAAGTGGGGGTCTCCTCGCCAAAGACAATGAAAGGGAACTCGCTATTTTGAACATATCCCTGTCAAGTAGACAGTGTGAAAAATACCCACCTTCTTCAGCTGCTTGTTAGGATAGTGGAATGAGGAAACGTTGTCAAGGAAAGCACTTGACAACGTCTCCTTCATTCCACTTCATCGTTGGCAAGCTGAAGAAGGAGACATTCTCAGCCGTTCGTCTGCTATATAGGTGCAATTTGAATCTTTAACATTTGTAGTTTTTACAGAGCGATTGGATCGACTGTCGGGCGAGCGAACAATGCCGCTTCCGGAACCATGTATGGGGCTGCGAAGCGGGTGATTGTTCGGTCACCGCCAGTCGAAAAGTGGATAAGCGACTTTTCCGTCAATGATATGTTAAACTTTTTCGTTGCATGTATATACACTTCGTTTTTTCACAGCGGCGCGAATTATCTGCTGATCGATTTGCAAGTTCATTTGTCGGAAAAAATGTGCAAAGGAAACTCTTAGTATTCTGCAAAAACAGAAACTTGTCCCTGAAAAAAGTTATAACTTGTTTGAAACTCACCCTAGTATTAAGAAGAGAATAGAAAATATTATATAGACTCCCATGACAAAAAAATTTCGTCACCATCGGAAGGATGAAAACAACCTTCTGTCGAATGGTCTCCTTGCAGCTGGGGTCATGAGGTCGTTGTATCTATGGTACGTAAAAGTCCGATATATAGACGGACCCCAGTAGTCTGGTGCACTACGGAATGTCGCTCCCTTGAGGGAAGCACGCAGGATAGAATGCTTGAACAAAGGCTACTGCACCAGCTGTTTTTGAGAACGAAGCAGGGAGGGAGACCGATGCGCGTCTTGTATGAACGCTGTTGCGCCCAGCTCGCCAAAGGGCGGCTGAAACAAAAAACGGAAGAGCTCCGGCGCGCGTTGAAAGGAGTGATAGGGCCGCATCAACGCATGATGCTGGCCGAGCAATGTGTAAACTAGCACATTATTTCAGAATCCCTTTTTCAAATTATTTCAGGCGGATTCGGAAATAATGTGCAAAATTTTTGCGGATTGCTCCGGATTTTGCACATTCTTTCGGAACGTTTGCACGCTCTTTCAGATGAAGATTTCCAGCGCGCCTGATGGACCTATGGAAAAGAGAAAGCACAAAAGAGGCCGATTCGGCCCCTTTCGTGCTAATACCCCATTTCCTCTGCGGCCATGCGCACCACTTCTTCGTCAATGGCGTCCTTTTTCAGCTGATACCCGTATAACAGGCACGTCGTGGCCAACGTGTTGATCACCCGAGGCCATCCCCGCGACTGCAGGGCAATCGCCTCTAACGCCGATGGGGTGAAGATCGGATGCTTCGCCCCGGCCTGTTTCATCCGATGTTCGATGTAGCCCGCCACCTCTTCCTTCTCCAGCGGCCCCATCCGGTATCGCATGATGATCCGCTGGTCGAGAGGGCGGTGCTGATTGAGCCGCAGCTTCCCCTGTAAATGGGGCAGCCCGGCCAACATCAAGACAAATCTTTCAGATACGTCTTCGGTTCCACCTGCCCATTCACCAACGGAGCGATTAGCCCGTACCGAAACAGGGCAATGTCGTGTCTCATCGACTCATCCATTCGAATCTCCTCCTTGTCTCACTTGGAATCAGGACCGTTCCGGTCCGTCTGCCCTTATCGTACCGGATCGCTTTTTCTCCGTCGATAGGAAAGGTTTGTGGGAACCTCAACTATTTCCAATTTAGGGTATGTATGTAAAATCAGGATCCCATTTGATTCGCAAAAGGGTGTCGGAATCCGTCCTTCCACATGTCTCTGATGACCGAATCAAGACCGTGTTTCTCCAACGTCCGGATCCACCAGGAAGCCCGTTCCTTTTCTTTTTTCACGATAGGGCCTATGATCCTCCACCGCCTCGCAAAAAAGCTGTGAAGGCTTGATAGGTTTCGGTAGAACCGTCGGACATAAAAGATGATGCCGTCCTTTGTCAGGAGGAACGGAGCCCGGTTCGTCCCCTCGGTCAATCCCAACTGCTCTTTCACGACTTGCCATATGGCGGACAACGTATACTGAAAATACGGGAGGAGAAAGGAAGGCAGCACACTCACCGTCTTCAAGCATTCCCGACAGCGATACCGGACAATCCAAATGCGATAATCACCATGTGGGGTCAATGCGTTTCGCTCATAGTAACCGTGGCGGTGCAACGGGCGCTTGGCCCGGCAATGCGGACACTTTTTCAGAAGAGGGAAGTCGTTTTCTTTTCCACGCTCTGCATACGTTTGGACGTCAATGCCAAAGTCATGAAATTGAATCACGTCCTCCTCCCCCTCCTATGAACCGATGGATTTTCTCTTCCGAAATAATTCACAAAAAATTTAGCACATTCTTTCAGAAAAGGGGAGAGGGCTTTCTGAAGGAATGTGCAAAAAAATGTCTCTTTTGTTCCGAAATAAAGTGATAATTTACATTAACCTTCGCATAAGCGGTGCCCACTCTGGTTATACTGCTCCTAAGGAAAAGCATGGGAAACGTCTCAACATCACCGACAACCATGGATGGACGCCCCGGAAACTCCGCAAGCAGGAACGGAAGATCAAAAACGCTCATCTCCGCCAACGTGTGATGGCCGTCCGCCTGGTCATGGAAGGCTATTTGGGCAAAGACGTGGCCTCCATGGTCAACGTGTGCCGCCAAACCGTTTCCCATTATGTGTCGCTGTTTAACGAAGGGGGGCCTGGAACTCCTGCTTCATCGGGATTTTGCCCCTGGGCGAGAGCCGTTTCTCACCGAAGCATTGCGGGAGTGTCGTTTATGTTAAAGTTTAAGCGTCATTTATTATTGGTTTCTTCTTTTATGATTTTCAATTTTTTCCTTTTTTTCATTCACCCTTTTTTTGCTTATGCAAAATCTATTTCCACACCTTATGGAGTGTTGACGGATTTAGGTCCTAAGGTGCGCAATATCTCTGTTAATACTTCACGTGCCGCCATGGATAAAAAAGGAAATTGTTATTTGTATATGATTTTGCACGGAACACCTACAGTACTAGCTGTTTTAGACCTCAATACGGGAAAGGTCAAGAAAACATTTCCACTCTTGGATTCCACTGCTGCTTGGGCCATGGACATAGATGAAGGGGGAGTTTTATGGATTGGCGGCACGAATAAAGGCAGTATTTATCGCTTTGATCCTAATACGTTTTCATTCAAGAATTTTGGTAATCAATTAGGCGGTTCTAAAGAAGTAGCTATTCAAGATATTACACATTCTAATCAAAAATTATTTGCAACAACCGCATATGGGGCTAATTTCTTTAGTTTTAGTAAAGCTAAAGAAAAACGTGTCAGCGGCTTATCACCTTTAGAACCGGGTAAGAAATTCGCAAAATCAATTGTGTATGATCAAGGTTCCAATACTTTGTTTATTTCGCTCGGAGCAAAAGCGAATTTGCTTAAATGGAATCTATCGACAGGTAAAAAAGAACATATTTTACCGCTTAAATATCAGTCCGAAACATATATCTATAAGATGAGAATTGTGAACCAGTATTTGTTTGCCCGCATGTATCCGAGCGAGAAAATTGCCGTGTATGATATGAAAAAAAACCGTTTCGTGGCTGAATTTCCTGCAAGTTCAATCGTATCTCACAAGAATCCTTTTAAGAATGAGGTCTATTATACCTGAATCCGTGACAAAACATCTTTACAATGGTCGCAAACCGTTGATACGATAAGGGAAAACGACGTTGACGATTCTTCATCAAGTAGGTGATATGATGAAAGATTTCCCGATTCGGTTTGTATTGACAGATGAAGCGATTACCCCAAGTGCTGGGCTTGCTCTCGTTGGCTACTTACTGCACCAAACGAAACTGGATAAACGGGTAAACGCACTTCGGCTTCCAACGGTTCGTCGAGAAGTGCACATTTCCCATAGCGATGTCATTCGCTCGATGATTGGCTTGCTTGCCACAGGAAAAACGGATTTCGATCATATCGAAGCGTATCGTCAGGACGATATCTTTTCGGCATCGATGGGGATTCAGCACGTGCCTTCCTCTCCAACCTTGCGACAACGACTCGATCAGCTCGCTTGTCTTCCGATGACCGAAACGATTCTTTGGGAGGAGTCCATACGTCTGTTGATTCAACGACATGCCACTTTGTCCCCTTGTTGGACCAAAGGAAAGACGACATGGCTTCCCCTTGATATAGATGGTTCCCCATTTGACAACTCCGATACGAAAAAAGAAGGAGTCAGTCGAACGTATAAAGGATTTGACGGTTTTACACCGTTGTTTGCGTATGCAGGGAAGGAAGGGTATCTCGTTCATGCCGAGTTGCGTCCAGGGAAACAACATGTGCAAGACAACATGCCCTCGTTTTTAGTCACCGCTATCCGTCGAGCTCGTCAACTGACTTCATCTCGTCTGCTTGTTCGCATGGATGCAGGAAACGATGCAGAAGCGAATGTGCACGTATGCCTAAAGGAAGACGTGGACTTTGTCATCAAGCGAAACTTACGCCGAGAATCGAAAGCGCTTTGGTTCCAGATCGCTTCGCAAAAGGGCAGACGCGTCGATGATGGACAAAGCGAAGGAGTACAAACGTATGAGTTATGCCTTCCACAGACCGCAGCGATCGATGGAAACACGTATACGTACGTTCAAGTCACCCAAGTGACGGAACGGACGATGGAACGAAATGGACAGCTGATGCTCGTTCCTGATTATGAAGTGGAAAGCTATTGGGTGCGGCTCAAAGGATACGAGCATGTTCGAATGAGCGATGTGCTCGCGTTGTATCATGACCATGCGACATGCGAACAGTTTCATAGCGAACTGAAGAGCGACTTAGATTTAGAGCGGCTTCCATCTGGGAAGATGAAAACGAATGCGCTCGTGTTGGTCATGGGAGCCTTCGTTTACAATCTTCTTCGTCTGATTGGACAAGATCTATTAAGCGATCCGAGACATCCGTTGCACCACAAAGTGAAACGCCGTCGCATCAAGACGATTATTCAGACGGTGATCACGATGGCAGGTCGACTCGTCCGCCGATCACGACAGATCTGGATGAAACTGACGCGAAGGAGTGGGTACAGTATACTCCTACTGAATGTGTATCAAAAATGGAAAGAGGCAAGATAACAACTCACATTTCGCACCCTAACAAGGTCAAAACAAAGGATTTTTTATTTAGTTTTTCAGAATAACTTTTTGACCAACACGACGAGCGATGGCAATCCTTTTTTTACCATCGATGGTCGTTCCGTATGACGTTACACGTAAATGCTCTCATCCAGCCCCAACCCCTGCAGAATCCTTCATTGTTCAGGGGTGAGGGAGCGATCCAGTGAGCGTTGGATGCGCCCATCCGGCAGCTCCAGCAGGATGACGTTCACATATTGAAACAGCTGAAAAATCGCCCGTCCCGTCGGTCGGGTCAGCTTGCGGCCTCCGGCGCCCTTTAATGGGTGTTCGGGTGTGATGAACTGGCGCACTCGGCGCTGAAAGACGCGGTAAATGGCCAAGGCCAAGAGAAACAAATAGCCCAATACCGCAACTCGTTCTGGCTTTTTGACATAGATCTCATCCGTGAAAAAAGGGTCTTTCAAAAAAGCGAAGTTCATTTCCACCGAGATCTGCCCTTTATACAGCTTCAAGATCTCTTGGGCATCCATGGGTTGGCCCTTCCATTCCTTCGGAACGGTCGTGACGAGGACAAACCGGGACGCTTTCCGTCTCGCCTGTTCCCACGCGTCTTGGTCGAATTCGACGTCAAGGTGCAAGAAATACAGCGTCTCCACCTCGGGTTCCGCCCCTTTTTTCGGCCGTCCGCGCCGTTTTTTCGGGCGTACGATCTCTTCGACCGCGGCCTCAACCCGATGAAACCGGGGGCGAAGGGACGCCTTGAGGGACGCCAAGGCTTGTTCGGCATCTTCCCGGCAGGAGAAGGGGTGACGCTCCCAACGGGCTTGTTCCTCGCGAAGAAGCTCCGCTTCTTTGGTTCGTTCTTTTTCAAGCGTCTTTCCTTTGCGCTGGTCGAGCGCGCTCGATTCAACAACGATCAGCCGAACGGGGTGGCCTTCATACGTCGAGGCCGTTTCCCATACCCGGTACGTGGCGCCGTTTCTCTCCGCCAACGTAAAGGGATCGCTCCACGTCGTGTCCTCAGCATCCGCTTCGGCCAGCGCGGTTTTCACGATCCGGAGCGACGAAGGGCCTCTGGTGATCAAAAAGGCGTTGGCCGCTTTGGTTTGCGCCAGGGTCTCTTTCGTCATCGCGGCAGAATCGGCCACGTAAATCCATTCGTCTTCGATTTTGGCCTGCTTCAGCTGTTCGTGGACACGGGACAGCACCTCCGGATTCCACGTTTTGTCAGGCAGGTTGCCGTCGTGCACATCGCCGTAAAACGGGATGCCGTCCTCGTTGCCGACCAGTCCGAAACCGATCTGTTTTTGCCAACGATGATGGCGGTTATAGCCATGTGTGATCTGCAAAGCCTCTAATGAGGCCGATTCATACGCGCCGTAAACCGTCTTGTCCGTCGTATCGGCGTGAAAGGCTCGGAGGGAAAGGCCTTCTTTGCGATAAATGTGAATCAAGCAAGTGCTGATCACCTTGTGAATATCGGCCTCATACAAGCGGTCGAGATGACGAGCCAAGGCATCGTCGTTCAACCAGGAAGGATGGAGACCGGGACGGATGAGTTTCTCTAGATCGATCTCCTGAGCCCATCGTTCCACGTGAACGAGGGCTTGCCGGCCGTCAAACATATTGTAGATGATGGCCTGAACGGCATCGCTGACTCGAGTCTGGCACTGTGGATCAACGGGAACGAGATGGTCAATCAATTGGGGCAGGCCCAGTTTCTTGAATAGGGCACTTATTATATTCAAATAATAATTGCGATAGACCTTTTTGACTTGAACGTTCATAAGAGAAAAACTCCTTTACGTTCCTTGTGTGTCAAGGATTCATTCGACATCGGAACGAAAAAATCCTCCCGATTTTCGTTGAGAGGGTGCGAAATGTGAGATAACAAACAGATGTTCGGGTACTCATATCCATCACTCCCCCCTGTACTTTTTTTGTCTCTTTTTTGGTTTGTATCTCCATAAAAGAGGATTTATCTCGTTTTCAAACATGAAAGTGGTGCAGGGAATCATCAAAAAAAGGGATGTATGGATCATATATCCATAGAACTAACACCAAAATCAAAGTTGATTTCCAACCATCACGGATTCAGGTGCAAATGATTCCAGCAAAATATGTTCTTGTTGCAACTTTAAATCCCACTCCGTTCAGATAAAACCTGTTTCAATGTTTCCTATAGCAATAAGTCTATGCACTTCCTTTAAATCCCACTCCGTTCAGATAAAACAAATACCCTTGAATCACCTGCATAATGTCTGTTATATCTTTAAATCCCACTCCGTTCAGATAAAACCTAATTCCTCTTTTATTTTAAATCCTGCGTTACATCTCTTTAAATCCCACTCCGTTCAGATAAAACATGCAATCAGTGCCGCGTCTTTAATTACTTCGCGCTTTAAATCCCACTCCGTTCAGATAAAACAGACACAACGATGCTTTACGAAAATTAGATGACGGCTTTAAATCCCACTCCGTTCAGATAAAACACGCCGCCAAAGTCCGCAAGTTAATGTACGACAATTGCCTTTAAATCCCACTCCGTTCAGATAAAACAACGTATAACTTGTACCTTGCAAAAATCCATGAGTCTTTAAATCCCACTCCGTTCAGATAAAACGTAAGTCATGCCGTCTTTTACTACAATGTTTTTCACTTTAAATCCCACTCCGTTCAGATAAAACTACATTGATCCGACCGCCTACAACATACAAGAAGCAAAACTTTAAATCCCACTCCGTTCAGATAAAACGAATGAGAAAGAGAAGGAAGAACAAAAGAACCCATCTTTAAATCCCACTCCGTTCAGATAAAACTCGGCGTCCGTTTTGGCGCTTTTCCTCGCGGTCAGGCGTGCTTTAAATCCCACTCCGTTCAGATAAAACCCGGCCTTGCGCCGTTCGTACTCGGCGAGGAACTTATCTTTAAATCCCACTCCGTTCAGATAAAACGCGCAAAAGAGTCTATCAAAAGTTTATTGCGATTCAACTTTAAATCCCACTCCGTTCAGATAAAACAGCAAGCACCTGTTTATTCATATTTAGGGGTTCTGCCCTTTAAATCCCACTCCGTTCAGATAAAACAGGACCACCCAGCGTGTCAATAGATCGCCTTTTGTCTTTAAATCCCACTCCGTTCAGATAAAACACTCTCCATCCTTTGTGTTCTCTCACTGCTTTTGCTAACTTTAAATCCCACTCCGTTCAGATAAAACTGGATTCACACCTGGATTCAACTTTTGCAACGTTCCGTACTTTAAATCCCACTCCGTTCAGATAAAACGCGGCGTCAACGGAAAGTCCAGCGGTGCTGTTTCGCTTTAAATCCCACTCCGTTCAGATAAAACGTCCGTCGGTTCCGGTGTGTTCCTCGAACACGCGCCTTTAAATCCCACTCCGTTCAGATAAAACACGGACGTGAGTTTTAGCGCTTCGAGTTCGTCGTCTTTAAATCCCACTCCGTTCAGATAAAACAGACACAACGATGCTTTACGAAAATTATATACATGCAACATGAAGAGTTAACTTCTCAGTCATCCTGCACACCCTAAGCGCTGCAGCACTTCCTCCGGACGTTCGTGGATGTAGTGGACAAACCGAGTAATGGCTTGAATGATATCGTTGCGATCCTTGTGAAATACATTGGCAATCACCGTATCTTTCAGCCATTTCCATAAGCGTTCGATCGGGTTCAGCTGTGGCGAATAGGGAGGAAGGTAAATAAAGTGAAAACACTGCCCTTCTTCCTGCAAAAACTCCTTGACCATTTTGGCATGGTGAATGCGGGCGTTATCCAACACCAAGACCATGAGACGGTCCGGATAGCGCTCTTTGAGCATTCTCAAGAAATCCAAGAACGTCGCGGCATTGGCAGCGGTCGTTTGATGAAGCACCGTTTCGCCATCGTGGATGTTGACCGCGCCAAACAGCGATACGTGGGCATGATGGCCGAACGTCGGCACTTGTTTTTGGCGGCCGACTTCCGACCATGTGGACCGCAAGACATGGTAAGAGCGGATATGTGTTTCATCAAGGTACAACAAGACCGAATCAGGATCCATTAAGTTTTTTTTTATGAAGTCGATCTGTTTCTCAAAATTCTTTTGTCGATCCGGATCGCCTTTCGCCAATGTGTAGGTCGGCCGTGTCCACGACAGCCCTTTGCGGTGCAGGAGTTTTCGCAACGCTTCGCGGGAAATGGAAACACCGAAGTGCTTTTCGACATAGGATTGCAGGAGTTTGGTGTTCCACGCCGAAGCGACGTCCCAGCCCAGTTCCGCGGGAGTGGTGGTCAACACAAGCTGTTTGATCTCTTCCTGCTGTTCTTCGGTGAGAAACGGCTCCCGCCCGGGGGCGAAATCCCGATGAAGCAAGAGCTCCAGACCGCCTTCGTTGAACAGCGACACATAATGGGAAACGGTTTGTCGGCACACGTTGACCATGGAGGCCACCTCTTTGCCCAAATAGCCTTCCATGACCAGGCGAACCGCCATCACCCGTTGGCGAAGAAGGGTGTTTTTGATTTTCCGTTCCTGTTTGCGAAGTGTCCGAGGTGTCCATCCGTGATCGTTGGTGATTTTGAGACGTTTCATGCAGAATTCCGCTCCTTTTCCATGCTTTTCCTTAGGAGCAGTATAACCGGAGTGGGCACCACTTATACGAAGGTTAACTTTTCAATGAGCATATATATAAATCCAAACTTAACGAAAATCGTCTTGTCGACGGTTCGTGCAAAAAACTAACCGTAGGATCAAGCGGCGTCTTGTAAATTTCCCCCAAAACAGTTGTATAACATAAGGAATTTCCGAATGATATCAAAGCATTCAGCGGGTCGCGCGGAGGTTGCTTTGTCCGCTTTTCAAACGTAAAGTCTTGCTTCAAAATCCCGTTAAAGGATTGATAATAATGTTGGCGAATCCGTCCCTCAATTCCCATTAACTCTTGAATAGTACTTGCCGCATCCAATTTTTTTGTCTCTTCTTCGATCTGATGGATATAAATTTCCGTTTTCTCTCGATGCCTGCGAATATTCCGCAGCATATGATGCACAGCGCTTTCCAAAAACATCTTGGCGATATACAACCTTTTGCCATTATCAAGATAATGAGCGCTCTGCTGCACAACGGTAAAACCAGACACTTTTCGATTTCTCGGACAGAATGTGCCTGCGTAAAATCCATAGTAATTGAAAATATGCAAATGAACTTCATGCTGGCTTAACAAATTAAGCAAAGCGGAGTTGAAGTCCACTTCCCCAAATATATATAAATTTTCGATTTGATGCACAGGAAGCGATCTCTTGTTTTCTTTTTCCCTGAATCCGTGATAAAAACGCGTTCAAACTGCTGAGAAAGCTTGATAAATCAACAAATATCACACTTTTTGCTTTTCACTCAATAAGTGAACATCCGAAACTGGGCTAAACCCTTGATATGATTACGTTTTCCGGTGCTTTTGATGAGCTGCTGTCACGGATTCAGGTTTTTCATCTAAAAAATAAATCGTATTGTCCTTTCGCTTGAGCCGCCCATTTGAAAAGATATAATGATCTTTCAACATCATTCGTCACCTTCCAGTGCATAACAAAATTCGTAATATGCACACTTCGAGCAATATGATAGTTTTTTAAGAGGTGGGGGAGAGGGAAGTTGCAAAATTTGATAGATGTCTTTTAAAGCCTTTTCCACCTTTCGCTCGTCTTCTTCTGTTAATATCACTTCCTCCGTCTTTCTTTCCTTCGTATAGCTGATCAATCCTTTTTTATGAATGCCTCGTTTTTTCAGTTCGTAAAGATAGTACAACATTTGAAAACGGTCCGCTTCAGCCATTTTACTGGAAATTTTGATTTCGCGAACGTACTCTTCCTCTAATGCATCCAGCTTAAACGTGTCATCAATGAGAATCTCTCTCTCATTCAAGCGTGGATACGCCCGTTCGTGCAGAATTTTTCCTTCGATCACTCGTTCGTGCTCTTCTTCCATTCCAATTCCTTTGGAAAACAACCATAATTTCCGCTTGCACACTTTGTAATAATGGATTTGAACACCGCTAGCCATTCACTGCTCTCTCCTTAGTAAAATGCTGACAGTGGTGTATCAAACTGAATCCCTCTCCCTCTCCCCACTTCGCGATCAAAATCGTACTCAACATCGGCAATGTATATGTGGTCAAACGGTTTGGGCAATCGTTCTGAGACACATTTCTCCGCAAGAAAACGGTGGACGCTGATCGTCTTCTTTTCGATCTCCATGCGCAAACGAATCCGCTCTTGCCAGTTTCGGCAACGACGGCATTCATCGATGACATCGGCGATTTCGTCGTAAATTCGCCGTGGAATGATGGGAACGGTCTGAATGTCACGCAGTTTCCGCTGCGCCTCTTTCTTGCTCATTTCATACGGATCTAAATGGTCAAACATAGCTAACGCATCTTCGAACTCCTGCAAAAACGAAGTTCCTTTCAATCTCTCACGTTCATACAACTTGCCAACCAGCTCAATTTTTGTTCTTTCATCGAGAATTTGTCTGTCAAAAGGCCTCAACAACTCCGTGCTTTCACACACGAGATGCCCATCATATACAGATGGAACCCCAGAAACGTTTTGTGTAAAAATATGGATGTTGCATTGTTCCCCTTCAATCACTCTTCTTCGATAACAACGCCCAAGACGTTGAAACAGACTATCCAGTGGAGACATTTCTGTGAATAAATAGTCGAAATCAATATCAATGCTTGCCTCGACAAGCTGGGTCGTAATCCACACCCCATTTGTCTTTGCCTCATTGAACTCTTGAATTTGCCGCTCGAGCCATTGACGATCTTCTTGCGTAAATTGTGAGTGCAGCAAATGAACAGGTACATCGCTGCCCATTTCGGATAATCGTTCGTACAATTCCATCGCCCGACGAACCGTATTCACAATGACTAACACTTGGGATGAACGCGCCATTTTGACAAAGTCCTCTATTCCTTCTGTTATTTCTTCATCATGGAGCTGAATACGGTGACGGTGATTTTGGCTGTCAATAAATTCGCCGAAAACGGTGTCTTCTTCATCGATAATACTTCGGCGCTTGAGTTCATCCAAATATAAAGTTGGCAATGTGGCTGTCATAATCATGAATCGACCGCCTACTTTTTTAATCATTTCTAATGACTTAATCAACATCGCAGCAATTTTTGGATCATACGCTTGGATTTCATCGATCACCACTTTGGCGTTTGCCATGCTTGCCAATTCTTTTTCAAATCCTCGATAATAAAAAGGAAACTTTAAAATTTGGTCAACGGTTGTGAAAAGCAGCTTCATGGACAACTGTTGCGACTGTTGCTTAATCGCCTCCCAGTTTTCTTCCCCCCGTTCCACCAAAGGTATTGTCAAAAGTGTATCCTCCACACTCACGGTTTTCCCTTGAGTTTCAACGGTTGAACGAAAAAAAGCTTGCCACCCCCGTTGTTTTCGGCCATCATTGAGGTAACGACACCCAACAGCCAAAACAAAGGAGTGACAAGCTTTGTTACCTCAATTATTAGCCTATTTGCTCGAAATAATCAAGACCCAATATCAAATCATTGTGTATTTGATGGGTGTGATCGTGGGAAAATCCTTGAATCTCGAGGACTTGGACGAACCCATCCAAAAGCCGTACCGGAAACTTCAGGTCGATGACCTTCCGATCATCGATGTGCCGGAAACCCTTGATTACCGGAAGCTGTTGGCAGACTATGAAGCCCAGCACGGACGTCCTTTACGGCCCATCCAGCGCCGCGCGAATGCGAAACACCGTGTTCCGGATTCGTTGACCTGCCCTCGCTGCCAGGCTCCCTCTTCTTACCTGTACGCCAATAACGGCGGAAACGGGCAATACCAATGCAAAGTGTGCCAGTGCCGGTTCAACCACCGAAATCGGTTCACCAAGCAAGCGGTCTTTCGCTGCCCGCACTGCAAAAAGACGCTGGAAAAGATCAAGGAACGCAAAGAATACCACATCTATAAGTGCAAGAACAACGATTGCCCGTTTTACCAGGCCAACCTTCGCCGGATGACCAAGAAGGAGCGCCAACAGTTTCAACAGGATCCTCAAGCCTTCAAGGTGCGGTATTTGTTTCGAGAGTTCTTGTTTGACTTTCTCCCGTTGGCTTCCTCGTCGCCCATCCAACCGAAGGTCGATTTGTCCCGGCTGGCTGCGTCGCCGCACGTGTTGGGGCTCGTGTTGACGTACTACGTCAACTTTGGGATGTCCTCGAGGGAGACCGCCGCCGCCATGAAGGACATCCATGGCGTCTCGATCTCCCATCAGACGGTGCTCAACTACGCCAACAGCGTCGCGCTTTGGATCAAGCCCTTTGTCGACCGGTTCCCGTATGAGCTGTCCGGTTCGTTTTGCGGGGACGAGACGTATATTCGCGTCAAAGGGCGCTGGCATTACCTGTTCTTTATGTTTGATGCCGTCAAAAAGATCGTGCTGTCGTATCGCGTCTCGCCCAAGCGGGACACGCTCTCGGCCATCCAGGCCATCGATGATGTCCTGCGAAAGCTGCCGTCCCTCCCAGACGACTTGTCGTTTGTCGTGGATGGCAACCCGATTTACCGGCTGGCGCAACACTTCTTCGCCCAGCACGGGATTTCGTTTGACGTCCGCCAGGTGATCGGCCTAACCAACGAAGATCCGGTCTCGGAAGAGTTTCGCCCTCTCAAACAGATCATCGAGCGATTCAACCGGACCTTTAAAGGCAACTACCGCCCGACCCATGGGTTTGGTGCGGAAGAAGGCTCGGTGTCCTTTGTGACGCTGTTTGTGGCGTATTTCAACTTCCTGCGCCCGCATAGCGCACTCGAAGGCCGGGTCCCGGTCGTCATCCCGGAACTGGCGGATCTTCCGCATATGCCGGCCCGGTGGACGAAGCTCATCGCCATGGCACAAGCGTTTCTCCAACAAGAGGCGGCCTGACTTTTTTGTCCGCCGGAGCCCGTTGAACAGAACTCCTGCCGGATTCGGCGAAGCGAACCCTTGACCAACCGAACACCGCCAAAGGTAAAATTCGGTCATGGCAAGGGCGGCTTTCCTATTGCCTTCTTTTTGTCCCCGTCGCCCTTGACGACTCTTTCCCACCTTTGGCGGGTGTTGGTCAAGGGCGAATCCGGCCCTCCGCATGCCCCACGATGCTCAATGGTATGATCTGTGTGGAGTTTTCATAGAACTTTTGACGCTACCCCACCAAATAGAAAGCGCTTGTAGAATGCAAAAGACCTGCGGCATCGTATCCCATTTGATGACGAACTCGTTCATAAATAGCGTTGATGCTGACGCGAAGGGGCAAGGTGAAGAATGCCTTATCCCGATCGATCCACAATAAGGCAGATTCCGTTTTTCCCATGCCTGTTTGTGCTATCACAATCACATTTTTATGGGTGTGACCTGCTGTAAAACGCTGTAAATCGTTGAGATGAAACGACTTATTCTCCATATACCGTCGCACATAGACGCCAACATCTTGATGAACGTCCGATTCGACGGGAAGGTGCGCTGAGGCCGCATGGTCAATTCGTTGCAAGAGGCCCTTTAACAATACATAATCCCAAAATGACTCCCCGTCATGAATGGTATACCGTTTTAGCAACCGATCCACAAATCGAAACGATACCTTTTCAGCCAAGGGCAGTCGCATATGATGGGCAATAGCCTCTCTTTGCTTTTGTAAATCGTTTTCTAAAATATCACGGATCGCTTCTTTATCAGGCCGTTTATCCCGCTCATGATGGTAGCCGATGGCATGAGTTAACAGCCGAATTTCTTCTTTCGTCAAATTCAATTGCTCAAATGGAACAAGACCGACAGACAGATAGTTATGCGGTACATTGGCGTCGCAATCAGTTTCCAACAGTTCTTCTTGAATGGCGCGGCGGATTTTGTTTTGAAACACCGTGTTCGCTTTCCCGATGTCATGGTACTCGATCGCTAATCGAAGCAATTCCCACATTCGTTCATTGACGCGAATCAATCGGTCTCCATAACTGTCCTTTAGTAATCGCCAATTATCAAGAAGACGATCCGTATGTTCACGGATCGTCTCTTTCGTTTCGGACTTTGCATAAAACATGACCGTTTGATTTCCTCCTATTTCTACAAATGGAAAAATACAAGTTCCCCATCTTCATCAACGCACACTCCCTCTGGAGCTGTCGTCCCCTTCCGCACGTATCCCACATTGATTTTCTCCCATTTTCTCACTCCGTTCACGACTTCGTATTTCCAAGGGAGTTCATATGGGATATGCTTTATGTCTATATCGAGCAAATGATGGGGAATGTAGGCGTAATAGCGCAAATCTTTCTCTTCATCCAATTCATCTACCTGAACGATTTTATATTCATCAATTCGGACCAAATCTTCCCATCTGCCTAAACTATAATGGTTTTCGCCAGTTTCGATGGCATGAATTATCCGTTCAAGAACTTCTTTTTCTGCCTCAACGTGAATCAGCAAATCAACTCGGTACAACAAATGTGTATAAATGGGCATTGTCGTGATTTCTTTGGCATCGTACGAAAACAACTCATCTTGAATCCCGTCAAGGATCAGCGGAAAAGCAGCGACATTTCGTTTTTTAAAAAAGTAATGCCGCTGATAGTCGAGCAGTTTCGCCTCATACTCCCCTTGGACGCTTAGGCGCATGGGGATGAAACGATCCGCGCGAAGCAACGCGTGAATCATTCCTTTAACCGTAGAATAAGGCGGAAGCGGATATGTTTCCGCCACCTTTGAAGCGAACGGCTTTTTATAGCACGCTGTCTCTTGAAATAGTTTTAAACGCAACGCCTTCATTATCATTCACCATAGTATGTTTGAACTTGTTCAGCAATATGGCGGAAAAACTGCTCCACTGATCCAGTCTTCTCTGCAAATCGTTGTGCAAATTCATCTTCATTCGCAAATATGCCGCTTACTAAACCGATGCGCGTCTCGTCAGCAACTGCCTTGCCAGCGAATGTTTGCGCCATGGTGTCCTCAATCGGGGCAAGATCAATTTCCCACCCTCGCGGCGAAGAGGACAGGCGAATTTTCCCGAGGAAAAACGGATTCGCTACATCGTATACTCCGCCGATGACAAATAGCGGGGACAAGTTTTCACGACGGCCGCGAATATTCCGATTCAGCAATTTCACAATATCAAGCAATTGCTGGACGCGTTTCGCTTTTTCCTGATTGGACAGCTCGACCTCCCCATCGACGCCAATGCGATGCAAGTCTATCGTGATAGTGTAACAATAGAAGCTTTGGTGCTGCTCGATCTGAGCCAAATTCGGATCAGTCCCAATTCGGCTGGCTAGCCCCATGTTATTCAAAAATTCCAAATCGCTTTTATACGGTTCAAGGGAAACAGCATGGCTTAAACGCACGACAGCAGCGCGTTTTTGCGAGCTTTTATCCGTTTTTAAGTACCCGAATAAATCCATTTCAACGGAATCTTCGATGGTGACATCTTTTTTGAACTGAACAACCCCGCTCGCTTTATCAACGGTATTTAAGTTCCAGCCAAACAGTTCATTTCCTAAACGCACGATATCGTAGCGCAAACTTTGCCGCGATGCGTATGTGTACGCCTCTCCATTTCCGCGATGAAACTTTTTCAATTCGGAAATATTCGCAATGCCCTCTCCATAGTTTAGCGATCCCGCTTGAAAGACAATCGTCATCGTGACCGTTTTCGTCATGATACAACCTCCTCTTGTTCTCCTTGTCCTTCTTGAGACAGCAACCCAGCAATAAAGGCGTTGGCTACAGCAGGAAAATCCAAATCCCGCTCATGCAGCGCATTTAAGAAAAGCGGAGAAATGGGCTGATCCGCTGACATATGAAGCCGGAACAACGTATCCAAGAAGCTTTTCCGATCCCCCGCTTTCGCTGCGTTTAACAACCGATAGGCAATGGCGCTAATTTTTTTACTCGGGCTGGCAGAATAACGGTCGGCCGTTTTTGGACTTCCAGCCTGTTCCAATGCCTTTCGAATCTCTTGGCCGCACCGATATAGGGCATATACCCTTTTGTCTGTTTTTTCCATCTCTTTTCCTCCCCTTTTCAGCTGCATAATTCGGCTGCGTTCGCGAATAGCGATGTAAGGGCCGATGTGGGAACGTCCATTTTCAATACAATCACGCAAATATTGATAAATGACTCGAGCAGGATCCGCTCCGCGCAGTACGTCTTGGATGAACTGTTCTCGATAGTCATAATGGACGTAATCCAACTTTCCAGGATATTCAACAAAATAACGGGCTAAATACAATGGAAGATGGTAATAGTGCAAATGCGTTTTTTTGCTGTCATAGTCAGAAGAAAATTCTAAGAAAAATAGATGGTCAACCACATAGCTTGCTTCTTTCGTTACACTTTGGACGAGCTTGCTGACGATGCGGTCAAACGGATCTTTTTGCTGCTTCATCTGCTTCAGATGGTTGTTTTTCTGTAAAATCTCCGGGAATGGCGCATCGGATTGGACAAAGCCTGCGTACATGCGATACTCGGTTTGGTCTTGAAGTCCTTCTTTCTTCAAGTAAATGGCCGCACCAGCAGGCGCAAAAAACAACACAAGTTTCGCCAAAGATGAAATCGGTTTCGGTTGCTTGTCCTGCAAGTCCCAATTGAAATTAAAAGCCTTACTTGTTATCCCAATCGGGGAAAAAATCATTTCTTCGAAATTATAAAAAGCAATGCGGCCAGGGAAAAGCATACATTCATACACCAATTTCAGTTCTTCTTGCATTTGTGGCAAAGGCTTCTTTTTCCACGCTCTCTTCAACGCTTTAAACGGCTCATATTCAACATGCTCATCCAAAAAACGAAGAACGTCTTTCTCTGCCGAAGCAGAGCGCAAGATTTGTTCCAATTGAAGATCACGTTGCACCGGAACAATATAATCGGCTTGAAATTGTTCGATATGCCCTTCTAAATCCAAATGATTTTTCGAAACATTCAAGAACGATACTTGTCCAAAAAAAGATTTGAGAACAGCCGCTTTAAAATAATTTAATGTCAGCTTTTCATTAATGGCTTCTTTGGAAAGTAGTTGTTGGAATTCCGCAATACATTGCTCCAATTGCTCGATTTGTTCTGGTTTTTTTATTGACTTAAGCGCTTCAAGCAAGGGACTGATCGGTTCATCGGGGAAATACTGTTGAATTTTCTTCCCCGTATCCGTAATCGTCTTTTTTATATTGGCCAGAGCCGTTGAAAACAAATTTTCCTTTTTTGCCTGTCCAAGGTAGGAAAGCAATCTCTCTCTAGTTCGCTTTGCCGTACTGTATTCGTCGAGCAAATAATGAAAATATGCTCGCGGTAATAGTGGAAGTACGCCTGTCTCCAACTCAAGCCCCTGTGGAACGATTCGGATGCTGTTTTTGTACTGCTGATCAATCAAACGATTTTCCAGCCCGTATTCGAAAACACGGTACAGCCCGACAAGCCCCATTGTCACCATCCACTCGCCCATGCGGAGTTCAATCCTCATCCCCGCACCTCCTCTACCTCAAGCAAGCCAAATCCTTGATTGCGCCGTTTCGACAACCCGAGCTGATACAGCAGCTGCAAATCGGTTGGATGACCAGTTAGCGAAAAGAGAGTTTGGTAGGCTGTAAAATATAAAACGTCGCCACCCCCATGCGTTGCCTCGAATTCATGATTCGTCTCCTTCACGACCACCTTGCGCCATCGCAACGGTCGCACAATCAAGGGCGACAATAGCCCATTTCCCCGATACTGCCGCAAAATCAGATCTGCTAAATAATTCACGTGCTCCTCATAATCAGGAGCATCTGGACTGACCGGCTTCTGGTTTTTATCTTCAACCAACATCGGAGAAAGAGTGCGAAACACCACGGTAGAATCTGTGATCGTTTTCTCCGGCAGCATGCGGATTTTTTCTTTCACAAGCTGATAGTGCTTGTATAAAAATACTTGCTTTTGTTGCAAACCGTTGTATAAGTGCAAGAGAAACTCATGATCAGGCGAACTAACGGTTATCGTTATCCCCTCTAAATAAACCTCTTGATCGGCAAACCGGAAGTTTTTTAAGTATGTAGAAAACGAAAATGGTTTCATGGAAACACTGTCATACAAACGCTCATAATATTGCTCATCCGACACTCGTAATGCTTCTTTTATCACTGACACCAACATCATGCGGTATGAAACAGGCATTCTTTCCGCTTTAAAAGAACAAGTAAGCCTCATGACGCACCTCCTTTTGGCTTACATATTACCGTATTTCGACTAAAAATGTTGTCGGAATTTGTCTTTTTGAAAAAAATAAATTTGTTTCTTCTCTTCCGACTTCTAAATTTATTTGATGTGAAACGATCGATCAAAGTATTTCTAACCGCCCCAGAATTTTTGGATTAAGGAATTGCAGCACTTCTAGAATGCCGGTGACAAACTGCTGTCACGAGCAAATCAACGGTATTTCGCCAAAAAGAAGGCTGATTCCACAGTTTTTCTCTAATTGAGAAACATGTGGAGATGGGAGTATTTTGTACTAAATCACCAACCTCTTAGTTCATCAAGCCTTCCTTTTTCTCAAAATACACGTGCAACCGATACTCGCAAATCTCTTTTGTCCAGTTGTACAATATTTCTTCGTGTTCGCGCGCAATGGAAAACTGGAGAGCAAACACGTTGTTTTCAAAGGAAATCAGCCCCCTTGAACTGCCGCTCCATTTCGTCATTGGCATGCGGGCGATCAGTTTGCTCACCTTTTCCTCGTCGTACTGCCAAAGGCGTTTCGTTTCCCCATCGGAAAAATCAATGCGCTTCCGATATTCTTTTTCCGTTAAGTACCGGTGAAAGAACGCCGCCGCTTGTTGCGGGGTAATTGGCTCATGCCAGCCCGATGACCCGCGCTCCAGCATAGCTTTTAGGACCACCATTTTGTAGCTTTTCGACATCACCGTGCGCTCCACTTCAACAAGCCATGGTTCGTATTTTCGGAACACTTCCTTTTCCAGCTCCGACAACTCCCCTGCCCAATATAAAAAGCCGACATAAGATCCGAACTCTTGTTTGTATTCCGCTGCTTCACTTCGGCCATGGAGATGCAGTTCCAAATACGTCGGCCGTCTGCCAAGCTCCTGTTTCAACTGCCGATAATCGGCAAGCAGCCGTTCTTTGCGCGGTTGGCGTTTTTTCTGCATCTCTTCGAGAAGATGGATGGCTTGAACATCGAGATGCAGTTCGCACGTTTCCGGAACCGTTGGCATAACAGGTTCCCGTGCCTTTTTCTTCGTTTCGCCCCGCTGTGTATCAAACAGGCGCAATTTGACATCCGCATTCCGATAGTTTCCGATTAAATCAATAATCACGCAATAGTCCTTGCCTTCGTACAGCCGCAGCCCGCGCCCGACTTGTTGGGTGAAGACGGTTAACGATTCTGTCGGCCGCACAAACAAAAGTGTATCGACAGAAGGAATATCAACCCCTTCATTGAACAAGTCGACGGTGAAAATGGCGTCCAGTTCACGGCGTTCCAACATGGCAATAGCCTGCTTGCGCGAAATAGCCGTCTGCTTCGAATGAAGGCTGACCGTCCGGTAGCCGTGACGCTGGAAATATTGGGACAGGAAATCGGCTTGCCTGATCGATGAACAAAAGACAAGCGTCCTTGTTTTCTTATACTTCTCCCACGCTCGCAAAATCTTCTCCGCCATCTCCTCGCGAAGCTGCACTTGAAGCAGCTCTTCCTCATCATAGCGATTGCCAAGCCACTTGATTTGCGAATAGTCTGTGTCGTCGTAGACCCCGTAATAATGGAAGGGAGCCAACCAACCGCGCTGCACCGCTTCGATAAAATCGATGCGATACGCGACATTTCCGTCGCAAAGGGCGTATACGTCTTTGTTGTCGCTCCGATCTGGAGTAGCCGTGATGCCCAGCAGAAATTTCGTCTGAAAATATCGAAGAACGCGGTCGTACGAGCGGGCCGCCGCATGGTGGAACTCGTCGACAATGATCAAGTCAAATGCGTCGGGACGAAACGAATGCAAATGTTTTTTCATGCTCAACGTAAAGATCGAGGCAAACACCATGTCGGCATTTCCTTCTTTTTGATTGCCATCGTACAGTCCTGCTGTTCGATCAGGAATCACGCGTTCAAACGACTGCTTCGCCTGGCGAAGAATTTCTTCGCGATGGGCGATAAACAGCACCCGCGAAAAACGGCGGGCAAAAAAAGCGGCCAAGTATGTTTTTCCCAGCCCGGTCGCCATGACAACCATCGCTTTGTCGTACCCTTCTTCATAGGCAGCTTCCAACCGCTCCAACGCCTCAACTTGGGCAAAGCGCGGCTGGATCGTTCCATATGGCACCGCCGTTTCATGGACAACATCGATCTTGTCCGCCGTCTCCTCCTCTTGCTTCTTCTCCGTTTCCGTCGGAAGCATCAACTCGATTTCCTCAGTCTCCGCCCATATACGGGCTAAATTGGGATGCCGCTGATGGTAATCTTGATACTCGTTTTCATAGTCAGCAATCGTTTCTCGATTGACCAGCACCGTTTCCGGAGCGTAAAACAGCTTTAAAAACTGCTCCATTGCTTCGGCAAATACATCCTCATCAACGCTCTTATCCAGCCCAAGGTTCCATTCGACACCGTCAGTGAGCGCCGAACGGGACAAGTTGGAAGAACCGACAATGAAGTAGCCGCCTTCTGCATCTTCAAATAGGTACGCTTTTGGATGAAAGGAAATTCCCTCGCTCCGATACAAGCGGACCTCGATGTCCGGGTGGATGGATATGAGCTCGCGCAGCGCCTCTGGCTGAGTGACAAACAAGTAATCACCAACGCAAATTTTGATATCCGCCCCCCGCTCTGCAGCTGCCCGCAAACTGCCCTTCAACAGGTGAACGCCGGACTTCATGGCAAACGATGTCAGTATGTATATCGTCGACGAGCGGCTCATCTGTTCCTGCAGCTTGTCAAGGAGACGGTTGGAAATCAATTTCACCTTACTCATCGTGAACCTCAATCAAGAAAATTTTCTCCCGAAAGCCGCCGCGCTTCTCTGCCTTTTTGGCGCGGATTTGTTCCACTTGCTCGATCGAAGCGCCATGGCATTCAGCCAAAGCATGGATAATTTCCAACACGTCTGCGAGCTCTTCAAGAGCCGCCTCATCCGTTTCCGCTTGGACGTATTCCTCAAGCTCCTCAAACGCTTTTTTCTGCAGTTCTTTCCTATACTCTTCATCGTCAAGTATGCGGGTTGTGAACGTTTTTCCCGCTTGTTCAATAATGGTTGGAATGCAGTCGCGAACGAGTTTGTTGTATATCGGCATGTCCATTCCTCCATTTACAAAACTATACTACCATTTTACAAAATTTCGCCTTTTTTTCATAGGAAAGAACACACAGAAGACCGTCGTTTCTAAGGCCTATTGCCTGTTGCAAAATGAAAACACCAAAAATTTCACATACTCCCCCCTCTTTCATTCCATACTAAGAAAAATCGACATCATTCGCGCTTGGGGGCTATGATGGAACACTCGATCCTTTGGCTTCTTGCTGCGGTGGGCATCGGTTTGCTGGGGCTCAGCTTCCGCGTTTTTTCACCAAGGGAAGTATGGCTTTCGTTTTTGCTCAATTCATATGCGGCGAGTTTTTTCGGTTCGATCGTGGCGGGGGCCGGGCTGCTCGAGTATCCGGTCCGTTTTTTTGCTTCTTATACAAATAACAGCGTCATTTTTGAATATCTTCTCTATCCGGTTGTCAGTGTGTACGTCTATGCCACCTCGCGCCGGGCGCGCTGGCCGGGTGTGGCGGCGCAATGCGCGGGGTATGCGGCGGTGCTGACGGCCCTTGAGGTTGTCTTTGAACGGTATACGGATTTGATCGAATATCATGGTTGGAAGTGGGAATACTCACTCGTTACAATGTTTCTGTTGACGTTGGCCGTTCGGTTGCTCGCAGGGCGAATGCTGAGACGAAATGAGTGAGCCAGCATGTCTATTTTTGCTCGTTTGGCGCTATACATATAGTATCATGTCCAAAAGGAGGCAAACGGAATGGTGCTGTTTGACATCAAACACCGCCTGTATTATGAAGTCATCAATTCCGCGCGTCCAAAAATGGCGCCGATCCGCCAAGACCGGGCGTGGGGGTATGTCTGGAAGACCGTAAACGGCGAGGCGGTGAAGTTTTGGATCGATTTCCGGCGCGGGCGGTACATGTATTTTGAGTACGGGCGCAAGTGGTACCGGGTCGCGTACTTGCAGGCAAACGGAAAAAAGTCAGGCGATGATGTGTTGGATGGCGCGATGATCGATTTGACGGTGGACGGGCACCGGCTGCTGTTCATGAAAGGGCGCGTAGGCCGCGAGACGGCGCAAGTGGTCTAAAGCAGGTGCGCCTCTTGGCAGGCGTTGGAGGGTCTTTTTCGCGCTTACGCTGAAACGGCGGGCGGCAAGGGATCATTTTCCCTTGCCGCCATTTTTTTACGCCCACCACATCTCGGGCAGTTCTTCTTTGAACAGCACCTTTTTCAAAAGCGCGACGGCTTTGGACAGCCCTTCATCGATCGAAGCGAGCATATCTTCGTGTTCGATTGACAGCACGTAGTCGTAGCCGACGGCTCGCAGGGCGCTGACGATGTCGCGCCACATTTTTTCGCTTTGTCCGTAGCCAACGGTGCGGAACACCCACGAGCGGTCGAGGATTTGGCTGTAATGTTTCGTATCGAGCACGCCGTTTTTGCGGATGTTCGCTTCGTCTAGGTACGTGTCTTTCGCATGGACATGGAAAATCGCTTTTTCGCGGCCGAGCAGTTTGATCGCCTCAACCGGGTCGATGCCTTGCCAAAGCAGGTGGCTCGGGTCGAAGTTGGCGCCGATCGCGTCGCCGACATGTTCGCGCAGTTTGAGGAGCGTTTCCGGGTTGTAGACGACAAAGCCCGGATGCATTTCAAAGGCGATTTGCGTGATGCCGTGCTCCTTGGCGAACGCGGCTTCTTCGTGCCAGTACGGAATGACGACTTCTTCCCATTGCCATTTTAAAATTTCCAAGTAATCCGGCGGCCAGGAGCATGTGACCCAGTTCGGGTATTTGGCGCCGGGATGGTCGCCCGGGCAGCCGGAGAAGGCGTTGATGACCGGGACTTCGAGCTGCTCGGCGAGCCTGACCGTTTTCCGCCACGTGTCATGTGACTGTTTCGCGAACGTTTTGTCCGGATGAAGCGGGTTGCCATGGCAGCTTAACGCGCTGATGACGAGGCCGCGGTCGGCGACAGCTTTTTTCAGCGCTTTGATGTTTTCCGGCTGATCCAACAGCGCGTCGGGATCGCAATGGGCGCTGCCCGGGTAATTGCCGGTGCCAAGCTCAACGGCTTCGATGCCCATGGCGGCGACTTTGTCCAGCATCTCCTCAAACGGCAGCTGTTGATACAAGACGGTGAATACGCCTACTTTCATTTTGTCATTCTCCCCCTTTTGACGGCGCGCAACGGCCGGACGGCCGCCGCGCCGCGCTGTTGTTGCTTCTCGTCGGATGAGCGGATCGAACGAACTCCCACGCTTATTCCGCCACCCGCACCCATTGTTTCGTGCGATGGCTTTCCAAAATGGCGTCGACGATCGTCATCGTATGGTGGCCGTCGGCGATCGTCGCAAACGGCAGTTCCCCGAGCGCCTCGCCGCGTTGTTTCCGGATGATGGCGCCATAAAAATCACGGAACAAATTTTTCAGCCCGTCCGGCCAGCCTTCTTCATGGCCGCCCGGGTAATGGGCGTAAGCGGCGGCTTGCGGCGACAAAAGCGCCGGGTCGCGGACGATTTCTTCGTTCGGGCCGCTGCGGCGCCCGACCCAGAGGCGGTTCGGGTGCTCTTGGTCCCAGGCGAGCGTCATCTCATCGGCGGCGATTTCAAAATAGAGCCGGTTTTTCCGGCCAGCGCTCACTTGCGAAATCGTAAACGCGCCGTGAGTGCCGTCGTCAAAATGGACGAGCACGCTGCCGCCGTCTTCCGTGTCAATCTGGACGGGCTCGGCGTCTTGAGCATGCCCGGATGCAAACGTGCTCCCTTCCTGCTTCGGCTTGTAGCGGACCGGATGGACAGTGCGCAAGTCGGCGAACACTTCGACGATTTTCTTGCCGAGCACGTATTGCACCGTGTCGCACCAGTGTGAGCCGATGTCGGCGATGGCGCGCGACGGGCCGTTTTGCGCCGGGTCGAGCCGCCAGTTGTAGTCCGTGTCATACAAGAGCCAGTCTTGCACATAGCCGCCGTACACGAAATGAACGCGCTTCACCTCACGGGCGAGCCGCTCTTTCGCCTCGACAACGAGCGGGTAGTGGCGGTAGTTGAAGCAGACCGCGCTAAGGCTTTCGCTTTGTGCAGCGAGCCGCTTTAATTCCGCCGACTGTTCGCTGTCCATGGCGAGCGGCTTCTCCGACAACAAATGTTTCCCTGCCTCGAGCGCGGCCTTGTTGATCGGGAAATGGAGGACGTTGCGCGTGCAGTTGTGCACGGCTTCGACGTCCGGGTCGTCAATTAAAGCGCGGTAGTCGCCGTACGCTTTCGGAATCCCGAATCGGCGAGCGGCTTCCTCCGCTTTTTCTTGGCTGCTTGAGGCGATGGCGACGATGTTCACAAACGGCAGGCGGCGGAGCGCCTCAATATGGGAAGAAGCGGAAAAGCCGGTGCCGATAATACCGACGTTGATCTGGTTCATGGCGTCACCCCTCTTTGTTTCGCTTTGATCGGCTCAAGCGGCTTGACGTTGCCGAAAACGATTTCCCCGCGGTTGACTGGCGCGGCCCAGCGGACGGCGTTGGCGATCACTTTCAGCACATCCGGGTGATGGTACGTCGGATACGTTTCATGGCCAGGGCGGAAGTAGAAAATTTTCCCTTTCCCGCGCGTGAACGTGCAGCCGCTGCGGAACACTTCTCCACCTTCAAACCAGCTGATGAAAATCGTTTCGTCCGGCTCTGGGATGTCGAAAAACTCGCCGTACATTTCTTCCTGCTCAAGCTCGATGTACGATCCGATTCCTTCCACGATCGGATGGCCCGGGGCGACGACCCAGAGACGCTCTTTTTCATCCGCCTCGCGCCATTTCAAATTGCATGTCGTCCCCATCAGCGTTTTGAAAATTTTCGAGAAATGGCCGGAATGAAGGACAATGAGCCCCATTCCTTCGAGCACGCGGCGGTGGACGCGTTCGACCACCTCATCTTTCACTTCGTCATGGGCGATATGCCCCCACCAGACGAGGACGTCGCACCGGTCGAGCACCTCGTCGGTCAAGCCGTGCTCCGGTTCGTCCAAGACAGCGGTCGCGGCGTCAAATCCCGCTTCAGCCAGGTAGCTCGCGATGACAGTATGCATGCCTTCCGGATAAATCGCTCTTACTTGTTCATTTTTCTTTTCATGGCGAAATTCGTTCCAGACGACGACGCGGATGGGTGTGGTCATTCATTGATCCCCCTTGGTTCTTTCGGCCTGCCTGTATGCGGCTAGGCCGAGTGTTTTTTGGAATGTTTCCCCATGTTCGCGACTCGTTGGGACGCCAGTGCGATTCATGGAGCGTTTCTCACCATTCGATGCGAACTTGCCGCCCTTTTTCGGACGATTCGTAAATCGCTTCTAACACTTTGGCGATCGTAAGCCCTTGTTCCGCCGTGCAAAGCGGTGCCGTCTCCTCCGTGATGCTCGTGACAAAGTGGTCAAGGAGCGCCACCCGTTCGCCCTGGTCCTCAAAATGGAGCGTGACATCGGCCGAAACGCCGTGTTCGTTGCGGAACCATTTCACTTCTTGGCGGTTGCCGGCGATGTTCCACTCCCAGCGCACGCCGCCTTCCGTGCCAAGAAATTCGACATATGCCCGCTCTTCTTCAATGTGCGACGCCCAGCTCGTCTCCAGCAGCACCGTCGCGTCATTTTCGAGCTGGATGAACGCCGCGGCGAAATCTTCGACCGTATAGGCGGCATCAGGCGAAAACGTCGTTCCCGGCCATGCCCCTTGGCGACGCGGGCCAAACTTCGCGTACGTTTTCCCTGTCACGGCAACCGGGTTCGGATTGCCGAGTAGCCAAAGGGTCACATCGAGCATATGGACACCCAAGTCAATGAGCGGACCGCCGCCGGAGCGCTCGCGGTCAAAAAACCATGCCCCCCATGCGGGAATGCCGCGGCGGCGCACCCAGCCCGTTTTCGCGTAATAAATCTCGCCGAACGCACCGGATTGAATTCGCTCATGCAGCCATTGCGCTGCTTGGCGGAAGCGGTTGTTCAACGACACCATAAACTGTTTTCCCGACTCATCACGGGCGCGGATGATGGCGTCGGCCTCTTCCGCTTTCGTCACCATCGGCTTTTCGCAAAGCACGTGTTTCCCGGCCCGCAAGCTGTCGACTGACACTTGGGCGTGCAAAAAATTCGGCACGGTAATGATGACGGCATCGACATCTGGTGAGGCGAGCAGTTCCTTGTAGTCGCGATACACTTCACGGAAGCCGTACGTTTTCGCTTTCTCCGCGGCCGCTTGTTCATTGACGTCGCAAATCGCCTGCAAGACGGCGCGCTCGGAAAGGTTTAGCGCCGCCTTGATGTGTTCATTGGAAATCCCTCCGGCTCCGATCAAGCCGAGGCGGATTGGAAGTGTGTTTCCCATGTCCTTTTCCCCCTTGCGCTCATTTGTTTTCTCTGTCCCATATGCTCCACCGATTCGCCGTCCGTTTTCTAAGTGATGTAATCGATTACATCACCGTGCAAAAAAATCCGCCCGTTCCCCGCACCGGACAGAGAGCGCTGTCAGCCCCTTTGCCCAGAGCGCTCTCCTCCACACGAATCGCGAATGACGAGCCGATCGGGAAGAACAAGCTGACGCCGCCGCGCGCTCGTTCCTTCAATGAGCGCAAGCAGCAATTCCATCGCTTTTTGGCCGATCTCAAACATCGGCTGGGCGATCGTTGTGAGGCTCGGTTCAAAAATCGAGGCCATTTGAATGTCGTCAAATCCGACAACGGCCACATCGTCGGGAACGCGTCCGCCGCGATGGCGAATGGCTTTAACCGCCCCGATCGCCATCTCATCGTTGGCGGCGAAAATCGCGGTCGGCGGCTTCTCAAGAGCGAGCAGCTTCAGCGTCAAATTATATCCGGACTCATAGGTAAAATCGCCTTCCTGCACGAGCGCAGCGTCCGCCTCAAGCTCATGCTGGGCCAGCGCCTGTTGGTAGCCGCGCAGCCGATCGCGGCTTAAAATGATGTTCATCGGCCCGGACAGGTGGGCAATGCGGCGATGGCCGAGGCGGATCAAGTGTTCTGTCGCTTTGCGGGCGCTGCTGATATTGTCAATGGACACGGTCGGGATATCCGTCCCTTCGAGATACTCGCACGCCAAGACGATCGGAAACTGGCGCGCCATCTCTTCCATCAGCTCTTTGCGGATGCGGGCGGTCAAAAAAATCATCCCGTCGACTTGCCGCTGCGGCAATACGTTCAAATATTGCTCCTCAAGCCGCGCGTCATTTTGCGTATCGCCAAGCAGCACTTGATAGCCGTGCTCGAGGGCGACCGCTTCAATGCCGCGCAGCACCTTCGAGAAAAACGGATTCGTAATATCGGGCACGACGACGAGCACCGTCTCGGTCTCCATCCGCCGCAAATACCGGCCGAGCACGTTCGGCTGGTAGTTCAGCGCTTCAATGGCTTCAAGCACGCGCTGCCTTGTCTCCTCGGTGACGTTGCCCGTGTTGCGCAACACGCGCGACACGGTCGCCGTCGATACGTTCGCCCGTTTCGCCACATCTTTTATGCTTGCCATTGGTCGTAGTCCTCTCGCTTATGTAATCGATTACATTACCATCGTATCGGAAAGACAGGACGGTTGTCAATCGTTGTTTTTTCGATCCGTCTTAGACATGGGTTGCTCCTTCTTTTTGGCGAAATGCCGTTGATTGGCTGGTGACAGCCGTTTTTCCACCAGCCTTCTCGTAATCGATTTTTTATAGTTTCCATGCAGGATTTTTTCTTCTGCTCACGAATCAGTTGATAATGTAACATTTCAAAGCGAGGTGATCGAATGGCCATTGACCATGACCGATTGTTCAAAGAGCTGATTCAAACGTTCTTCGAAGAGTTTCTCCTTCTCTTTTTCCCCGACATGCACGAACACATTGATTTCCGCCATTTGTCCTTCCTGTCCGAAGAACTGTTCACTGATGTCACGGCAGGTGAAAAATACCGCGTCGATCTATTGGTCGAGACGAAGCTGAAAGGGGAAGACGGGCTGATCATCGTTCATGTGGAGAATCAAAGCTACGTGCAACCATCGTTTCCAGAGCGCATGTTTATCTATTTCAGCCGTTTGTTTGAAAAATACCGCACCCGCATCGTTCCGATCGCTGTCTTCAGCTATGAGGCCTTTCGCGAGGAACCATCCGTATTCTCAATCGAGTTTCCCTTTGGCGACGTGCTGCAGTTTCGCTTTTTCCCCGTAGAGCTGCGCAAGAAACATTGGAGAGACTACATCCGGCATGACAATCCGATCGCGGCTGCCCTCCTTGGCAAAATGGGGTATACTGAAAGTGAGAAAGTCGAGTTGAAAAAAAGTGTTTGCGCATGTTGGTGCGATTGGAGCTGGATAAAGCGAGGCAGCGGCTCTTGTTGGGCTTTTTTGAAACGTATGTGAAGCTGTCGGAGGAAGAAGAACAGCAACTGCAAAGAGAGGTGAAGGCGATGGAAACGAAAGAAAGAGAAAAAGTGTTGGAGCTGATCATTTCCTATGAGCAAAAGGGAAGGAAAGAGGGATTGGAAGAAGGAATGAAACGCGGGATTGAACAAGGGATCAAGCAAGGAATGAAACAAGGAATGAAGCAACTGATCCGCAACATGGCGCGCAAAGGAATGACGGTGGAAGACATTGCCCGATTGGTGGATCTCCCAGAGGAAGATGTTCGGGGATTGCTTGAAAAGTAGGGAAATCAAAAGCAAGTGGATGGCCCTGGAAAATACCGAAAGAAGACGGTTGGCGGCGACAAGCGGCCAACCGATCGTCGTACGAACAGCATGGCCTAAAGATGCCCGGAGACCGCCGTGTTTGTGAAGCCCGTGACTTTCGAAGATCTAGTGCCTAAAAAAGCCTAACCAACCATCTATGAATCATTGGGAGAGGGGAACTCCATGGAAATTAGAAAACCAAACGATTCGGAATACAAAACGATTTTATCACTTACACCACAAGCATTATTCGAAGGCACATTAGGCGAAGTAAAACCGTCAGAGGAAAAAGTCAAACAGCTGATTGAGCCATTATTGCAGAAAGGGAGCTATTATTTGATCGCAACGGAAGGCAATCATCTGATAGGTTGGATTTTAATCGGAGCAAGTCAAGACCTGCTTACTGGGAAAAGATATGGATTCATCTATGAATTGTTTGTGTTAGAAGAATTTAGAGGAAAGGGAATGGCAAGGAAATTAATAGAAGCCGGCATCGAACATCTGAAACAAGATGGATATTCAGAGGTTCGTTTGCGTGTATATGCAGGGAATCAAGCGATGAAACTGTATGAAACATTCGGATTCAAGCACCACACCATTATCATGAGCATGAACGTGTAAGGCAAACATATCCCGCCCACCGGCATCCTTAGCAGGCGGCAAGAAGAAGCGCCCTTGCCTGAACGCAAAGGCGCCCATAATGGAGTTCAGTCCGATTCATCTAATCAATCGCCTGGCGTGCGCGATCTTGCAGCATTTTCACCCCAGCGAGTGAAATCAAGCCCATGACGACGATATAGAAGGAGATGGCGGTGGCGCTGCCGTATTTGTGCAACAGCCATGTGCTCACGAGCGGCGCTGGGCCGCCGGCGATGATTGAGGCCAGCTGGTAGCCGAGCGAAGCGCCGCTGTAGCGAAGCCGCGTCGGGAAGTTTTCCGCGATCATGGCCGCCTGCGGGCCATACAGCATGCCGTGGAACACCATGGCCACGACCGTCGCCAAGAAGATGAGTCCGACGCTTTTCGTATTGACCAGCCAGTAATACGGAAACGCCCAAAGCATCAGCAAAATCGTGCCCGTCATGTAGACGCGGCGGCGACCCCACCGATCGGATAAATGGCCGGAATAGACGATCGAAAGCGCGTTGATCACCGCGGCGATAATCGTCGCATTGACGAAAATGCTTTTTTCCATCCCCAAAAATGTCGTCCCATAGCTGACGAGAAACGTGACAAAAATATAGAATGACCCGTTTTCAATCACCCGCGCAAGCGCCGACCAAAGAATTTCGCGTGGATGTTTCCAAAAACAAAAGGATGCCGGCCGGCCCCCTTTGTTCTTCCTTATTCTTTTACCGAACCGGACGTGAGCCCGGAAACGATGCGGCGCTGAAACAACAGCACCATGATCACAAGCGGGATCGTCACCACCACGGTGGCTGCAGAAATTTCGCCCCACGGGATCGTATACTGGCCTTGGAACATGGCAATGCCGACCGGAACGGTTTTGTATTTTTCCGCCGTATTGATCGTCAAGGCAAGTGAACTACCCCCACTTAATTTTCTAGCGAAAATTTGAAGTGGGGGCTTCCAAAGAAGTTTGACTGCTTCAAGCAATCCTTATTCTTTGAGGCGTGTCCACTTCGCCGCTAGAGCATAAGACACTCAGGTCTACAGCTTTACTTTTCTTTAAGATGTTTAATGCGCCATTGACATCAGCATTAATTAGTTTGCCAGACTTTGTTCGATACAAGCCGCGCTTAATACGTTTGCCGCTGAACTTATATTCTTTTGGATTGTCGGCATTATATTCAGGAATCTCATCGCCGTCAAAAAAGCTGGCTTGAGACGTATATGATTCTTCCTGTTTCAAGAATTCAATGCCGTAAAATTTACAAAGATATTCTAGTTTTTCTTTTATGTTACCGAGAGGAATATTGACAAAGTTTTGATTTGTCTTTTTTCCTAGATTCATATTGCGTTGCCATGTTTCCGCATAGCCAATGACAAGTTTGCCAATTTGATTTTCAATACAGTAGTTAATGATGTAACGGCAAGTCTTGTTGATATAATCATTCACTTTATTATTGCGATTCATAGCAAGCAAAGCCTGTTTACGAGTGGTGCCTTTGATTTTTTGCTTATCTTTTATGCTTTGAAGTCTGGCATTTTCTTTGTTAAACCATTGATTGATACTTTTTAATCTCCGCCCATCAATGATGAATGATCTGCCGTCTATATTTTACTGAATCTATCCTATTTTCAGCAAAATATAGTTAAGGCGATTCATCTCCCACTTACTCCGCTTCGCTTCGTTGAAGTGGGAGTCTTCTCGCCTAATTAAGTTAAATTTTGGATTTGTCAAACACCGCATGGCATCGCGTATAGTGGTTGCTTCGACTGCCCCAATCACCTCCTGGACATGACATCCATTGACTTTTGACTTGGCATCCCCCACTGCTTGTCTATGCATCGATTGTTTGTAATCGATTACATACAAATGGGCGAATCATCCTCGTTTTCGCTTGTCTGTCCTTTTCTCGCCAAAAGCCGAAAAGCGGGCATCGTTTTCCGTTTCTCCTTTTCAATGAAGACAGCCTGTCTATCAGCATCGCGCCCCTTGTCCGCTTTGTCAGCTTATTATGTAATCGATTACAAAACCATCTTACATCGCCGTAAAATCGTTCGTCAAGCCCCCAAATTCTTTTTTTGCCCTATAAACAAAGAACCCCAAGCCGTTTGGCTTGGGATATGCCTCATACCTCCACCGTCTTCCCTTCCTCGACGATATGATAAAGCAAATGGGCTAAATGGTGAATCGGGCCGTATTCCTCTTCGCCATCTTCCGCCATTTCTTCTTCGTCGGCGAATTCAAGGTCATTTAAGTAAAGCGCCATAAATTCGTAAAAGTCTTTCAGCTCAAAGCTGTAGCACGCGCTCGGGTCTTCGCTGTCTTCTTCGTATTGAAGCATTAAATACGATACCTTGCCTTCGTTGTCCTCGGCGTCAAAAAAGACGAAATAGCCGATGTTCGTGTCAAGGTCAAACAGATGCCGCGTCCCGCCTTCGGTCGCCTTGTCAAAATCCTCTTGGCTCAACTTGCCGACGTTCATCGCTTCGACGTCGTCTTCGCGGTGAAACTGGACCGTAAATGTTTTCATCGTGATTTCCTCCTTAGAAAATGCTTAATGAATACGTTTTTGACAGCCGCTCGAGCAGTTTCACCCCGGTCAAGCTGTTCCCTTTATCATCGAGAGCCGGGCCGAAAACGCCGATGCCGCACCGCCCGGGCACGGCAGCGAGAATGCCGCCCGAGACGCCGCTTTTCGCCGGAATGCCGACTTTGATGGCAAATTCACCTGATGAGTTGTACATGCCGCACGTGACCATGAACGTTTTGCAAATGCGGGCGACATCAAGCGGCATGAGCGGCTCACTCGAATGCGGATCGCGTCCGTCAAGCGCGAGCACCAAGCCGATGCGCGCCAGGTCGATGCACGTCATTTCGATGGCGCACTGTTTCGTGTACAATTCCATCAGCTCTTCGACATCTTCATCAATGATACGATGCTGCTTGAGAAAATAGCAAAGCGAACGATTTAAAAACGCTGTTTCATATTCGGAGCGGGCCACTTCGTCGGAGTACGAAATGCGTTCGTTGCCAGCGAGACGGCGGACGAACGCTAACAGCCGTTCCAGCCGTTCGGACACCGAGCCGCCTTGAATCATCGACGTGACGACAAGCGCGCCGGCGTTAATCATCGGATTCAGCGGTTTGGCAGGCTTTTCCTCTAATTTGGCAATGGAATGAAACGGATAATCCGTCGGCTCCATGCCGACTTTATGGAACACCTCATCCTCGCCCCGGTCGATGAGCACAAGGGCGAGCGCAATAATTTTGGAAATGCTTTGCAGCGTCACTTTCACCGTCACATCCCCGGCGCTTACCACCTCGTCATCCGGCGTGTAAATGGCGATCGACAGCTCATTCGGGTTCGCCTTGCCTAAGGCGGGGATGTAGTCAGCCACTTTTCCGTAGCGGGCGTACTGCTTCGCTTCTTCGACAAAGCGGACCAGTTCTTCTTGGTTGTACACAAGCATCACCGATCGTTAGTATCGCCTGTTTTTTCCTTTTCTATGCCCAAGTGTGTGGCAAACAGCCATCGATTCCCCCGCAGGCAGCCTCTTGCCCCCCGCCTGATGGATCCGCCCGCGACAAACGAACAAGGGGAGCATGCGGTTTGAACAGCAGCCGTTTTTCTTATTCTTCTTCGGCAAATACGTTTTTCAATTCGATCACAAATCCGGGAAACATGCGAACAGGAATCGTATCATCGCGGACATACATCCCTTGGTGGCGGAATCTCCCTTCTTCGAGCACATAGACATCAATCGTCTCATTCATCGGATCGACAATCCAATATTCTTTCACCCCTGCCCGCTCGTAACGGTGAAATTTGACGATTTTATCCTTGCGCACCGTTGATTTTGAAATAATCTCCACAACGAGATCCGGCACGCCAACAATTCGTTTTTCACGAATTTTGTTTTTGTCGCAGACAACGACAAGATCCGGCTCAACCCATTCGCGAATTTGTTCCGGATCATCCCGATCCGCCAAACAAACGTCGATCGGAGCGCCAAATACGGTGCATTCTTTCCCCCGCAAATATGTCGCAAATTCCACCAACAATTCACGTTGCACTGCCTGATGTTTCGGCGTCGGAGCGGGAGACATGTTGAAGACTTGGCCGTCAATGACCTCATATCGTACATCTTCGTCGAGCATCATGTATTGCGCATAGGTGAACGGCTGCCCTTTTTCCGGCATCGGCATCAAAACGGCCTCCTTTCCCGTTTTCTTTATAGTATACTTGAATACCGCCTGGCAACCTAGCGTTTTCTTTTTCTCCACAACCCGTTGTAGGCAAGGGAGAACCGTTTCAAGTATAATGAAAAAGAGGTGAGGAGCATGCAAGAAGCCATCAACATGTCCCCGTCCCCGTCATGGGAACATCAAATCGTTTGCGACAATCTTGTTTCCATGATCAAAGGAAAAAGCCCATGTCAACCGATTTCAAACTTATCCGTGAAACTCGAAAAGAACGGAAACGTGATGAACGAGTTTATCCAGCCGGATGTCGCTGTCTATTGCGAACGGCCGGAAAAAATCATCGGCGGCTATAAGGGGCGGCCGCTCATCGTCATCGAAGTTGTCAGCCCGTCAACCTACAAAATCGATGTGACGCTGAAAAAAGATTTGTACTGTGCCTACGGAGTGGAAGAATACTGGATCGCCGACCCATACAACAAAACGATCCGTCAGTGCACACTCGAACATGATCGATACGCCGAGACGATCATCGCCTGCGGAGAAACGTTCGATTCTGTGATCGGAACGATTGACACCGCGCTCGTTTTCCAAGGCGTGTAGAAGACGGGGAAAACCATTCTTTTCGGCCTATCGGCAGTTTTTGTGGCGGAAGTCGAGTCGATTTTGCAAAGTTCCTCAACTTAAAAAGAGTCTCTGCTGAACAACTCGTTTCCAATCACGAGTTCTTTAGCGGGATATCTTGCATGCTTTGTCGTATAATCAATGGCGAATTCTCTGTCGCAAAAGCAGGGGCGGACAGACAGAGGAAGATACGTTCAAAGGAGCATGAAAACAGAAAAAAACAGACTTGTCAGCAACAAGGATGCCGATAGTCTTTCAACGGCATCCTTTTCCAACTCAACGCAAAATTCGCCATTGATTTTGTCCTGCTTTTCTTGTATAATCGAAAATGTCTCACCATCCATTTCGGGATGTAGCTCAGCTTGGTAGAGCACACGCATGGGGTGCGTGGGGTCGCAGGTTCAAATCCTGTCATCCCGATCGAAGGAAACCAGCCGAAAAAACGTCCGGCTGGTTTTTTTGTTCTCTCACGCGTTTCCTCCTCGTGACGCCGTTTTTCCCTATGAAATCAATCCAATCTGCCTTCCTGCCCAAGCGATACGGTCAACCGCCATATCAATGTCTTCTTCCGTCATCGCCGCGGTGATGGAAAAGCGAATGCGCGCCGTTCCCTCAGGGACGGTCGGCGGCCGGATGGCGACGGCTGCAATGCCTGCTTCCTGCAGCAACTCGCTCATCGCCACAGCCTGGTCGTTCGGGCCGACGATCACCGGAACGATCGGCGTCTCGCTGCCGCCGGTGTCAAACCCAAGCTGTTTCAGTTTCGTGCGGAACTGTTCGCTTAAGGCGTGCAGCCGCTGGCGCCGCTCCGGCTCGGATTGAACGATATGAATAGCCGCTTCATTGGCGGCAAGGACCGATGGCGGCAAGACGGTCGTAAAAATGAAGCTGCGGGCGCTGTTGATCAAATAGTCGACCAGCCACGGCTCTCCTGTTACATACGCGCCGAAGCTGCCGAGCGCTTTGCTGAAGGTGCCGATGGCGAGCACATCCTCTTCCTTCTCAAGCCCGAAATGGTGAAGCAGCCCTTCGCCGTTCGGTCCGAACACACCGCCGCTGTGCGCTTCGTCGACAATCAATATCGCGCGGTAGCGCCGTTTCAACTCGACAAGCTCCGGTAGCGGCGCCCAATCGCCGTCCATGCTGAAAACGGCATCGGTGACGATCCATTTCCGCTTACCGGGCGGAGATTGCTTCAACAATGACTCCAGCTGATTCATGTCGTTATGACGATAGCGGAAACAGGCGGCTTTGCTCAAGCGGATGCCATCAATCAAGCTCGCATGGTTCCACTCATCGCTAAAGACAAGATCATCTCGGCCAATTAACGCTGTCAACACGCCGATGTTGGCCGTGTAGCCGCTGTTGAAAATAAGCGCCGCTTCTGCCTTTTTCCATTGTTTCAATGCGGCTTCCGCCCGCTCATAGAGCGGGTGATTCCCAACGATGAGCCGCGATGCGCCCGCTCCAGCCCCGTAGGTTCGCATCGCCTCACAGCCCGCCTCAATCAGCCGCCTATCATCCGCTAACCCTAAATAATTATTGGACGCTAAATTCAACATCGGCTTTCCGTCCAACATGACCGAAGCGCCTGACGCCTCTGCCCGGCGCAGCTGGCGTTTTTGCGCTTTTTGTTCCCATTCGAGCAGTTGGGCGGTTAGTTCGGTTTTCATCCCCATCCCCCTTATATGTAAACTATTTATAAAAAATAGTTTACATTAAAACGTGTGAATCGGCTAGGAAAAGATGGTCGGTTTTGTTGATTGATTATTTAGCACATTGTTTTGAAAATTATTCTTTCCGATCTCGGCCACATGCATAGTTCAATCGCACACCTGTCATACTATGCGTGTTATCGGCAAATAAGGAGGTGTTTCAGATGGATGTCCGTCGGGCGCAAGAAATCGCGTCGTCGCCGGTGATGGCAAACGTCACGTACAACGGCCAGCGCATTTACATTGAGCATGTCGACCAGCAAAAAGGCGTAGCAACGATCCACCCGCTTGACAACCCGAAGCAAAAACAAAGCGTGCCGGTCGCCAGCTTAGAAGAGCATGCTTAACCGCAAAAAAGCGAGAGAAAGGAATCGCCCTTTCTCCCGCTTTTTGATTGAATCGGCCGTCAGCTCTTCCCGCTCTTTGTAGGCCTCTTGCACCGTTTGTTCCTTCATCGCTGTCCGGCCTGCCGTCCGTGTGTCGGCGGCGCGGGCCGGATGCCCGGCGCGTTGGTTGTCCGGTTTCCGTTTCATCGCCCTCCCCTCCTTCATCCCTAGCATGCCCCGAATGAGACGGGTTTACGATAGCGAAGGGGAAAGAGAGCATTCTCGCCTCAAACTATTTATGAACGGTTGCGCTGTTCTTGCTGCTCATAAAGAAACGATTGAACGATGAGATACAAATTGCCGACAACGATGATGACGAGAAACAAAACAACCCTCATCTCCCCGCGCCAAAACGCGGTGAGCATCGACAAAATCCCCATCACGATAAACACCTTGCCGCCAAGGCGGTGCGTTTTGTTCCAAACGGCCCCGCTTTCCAACGTCCACGGCGTGCGGATGCCGATAAAATAATTCGGTTTGATTTTCGGCATGTAGTTTCCCAACACGATGAACAGCACTCCGACACCAATCAGCACAAGCCGTCCAACATCAACCGGAACTCCGAGATTGTACGCCAATGTTGCGATATGCAGGAGCAAGAAAAAGAAGGCGAGCGCCGCGTTGACAATGCGATAGCTTTTTTGAAAACGGCCGTAACTTTCTTTTTTCGGGTCAAACTTCGGCAACACTCCCATCAACATGATGAGAAGTGTCATCAATAAGGGGGGAAGGAAGGCACCCAACCATTTGTTGCTGAAGCCGTCGGCTTCACCCGCTGCGTTCCAGTGAATGGCCACTTGATCCGGCAAATAAGGAATGGCAGCCAGACTGATGACATAGGCGAAAACTGTAAGCATGATCGCAAGCCGATTACTCTTCCACATGTTTCTCTCCCCTTTCGACAAAATCGTAAAACCAGCGCAGCAAATCTTGAAACACCGTCGTGTTCAGAGAGTAGTAGATATGCTGTCCCTCACGCCGGTCTTGCACCAAATCAGCCTGTTTGAGAATTTTCAAGTGATGCGAGACGCTCGGTTTTTGCATATCAAAATGCGAAGCGATCTCCCCTGCTGTCAACTCCCCGTTCCGCAACAAGGATAAAATTTTCCGGCGCGTCGGGTCGGCGATCGCTTTAAACGCTTCGTTGAATGACAATGGCGATTCCACCTTGCAAACGAGTTTTCGTTGGATGAACCGCTAAAGGGGCATCTTTCGTTTATCACAGCTTCGTACGCGGCACATGCAAACGATTTTTCATGCCGGTCTATAGTTAGACATTTAGGAAATTATCTAAATACGGACAAAAACATTCGATATTTAGACATCTTTCTAATTAAAGAATATTCCATTTCCATTGGATTGTCAATGTATTTTTCGACTTTTCACCTCTCACATGCGGCATCCGACCGCTGCCCCTCGATGAAAGAGAAACAGCCCAGCGCCACCCCCTCCGCCACTGGCGGAGGGGGATTCCCCATTAACTTCCATTAACCCCCCGTCGGCCAAGCGGCGAGCAGCCGCTCGCTTTTTTCGCCATCAGTTCGTCTGTTAATTGCCGCAAATTGTCCACCGTGATCCCCCTTTTTTCGGAAAAGGCGGGGCGGCCCGCGCCAAACTCCGCCGCTATATTTATTCTCTTGGAAGCAGCTTTCGCAATACTTTGCCTGACGGCGTCGCCGGCAATTCATCGATGAATTCGATATAACGCGGATACTTGAACGCCGCCATATGCACTTTCGCCCATTCGATCAACTCAGACGGCGCCACCTTTCCTTTTTCCACCCCTTTTTCCCGCAAATAGCGGGCAAAACGGTGAACGTGATCGAGCAAGGTTCCCCACGTGATCACCTTGTTATAGAAAATGTACGCCGGCTCGTTTTCCTCGCGTTCGCCGCGATGGCGCAAATAGCCATAGAGCGGCTGTTCGCCGAGCTCATAGCGGAGTTCCTTCGGCAGCCCGCTCGGCCAGTATGGGCGTGTTTCATTCATTCGTTTCACCATCCCTTATAAAAAAATACTGAATGGTTAGTATGTTACCTTGCAGAAAACGATTTCAAATACTTGTTCATGTCTCCTGCTTCATCCATATGCATATCATTTCGCCGTCATTCGCCAAATTCCTTTCTCGAACAGCCAATCATTTTATCCGACGCGGCAAACGACCACCCCCTTCCACGTTGGAGAAGGAGCGGCCGTTCGGAAAAGGAGGAAGCCTGAAGCAGCGCATGCGGCTTGGTGACGGTCATTGATGCGATGAGGCCGGTCGGTGTGGACGATGCGTTTTATCCCTCCACCAGTGGCGGAGATATGGCAGCACCCAATGATCCAAGCCATATCGTCCCGCATTGGCCCCGGCGACGAGGAGAAAGACGGTAAGAAGCACCATTTGCGGGTTCGTGCTCGTCGTGCCTGAGAACATGAAGGCGAAGTTCATCACAGCTCCCATGAGGGCGGCAAACGTCGTAAACAATCCGAGAATGAGCGCGATCCCGACGAGAAATTCACCCCATGGCACAAGAACGTTGAACAATCCGACATTCGGCAACGCCACGTGTTCGATAAACGCCGCCCACCAGCTTTGCACGGCCGGATGTTCCCCAGCGGCTTTCGCCAACGCTCCTTTTAAAAATCCGGTGGCGTCAAACCCTTGCGTGATTTTTTCCCACCCTGCCGTCATCCATTCATATCCTAAATACAAGCGGAATACGACCATCAACACCGATGCCGTGACGTGTTCGCGCAACCATTTGACAACCATCGTGTTTCTCCCCTTTCGTTTTGGAAGATGTTCCTTACACTTTTATCTTAATCGTTTTTTCGCCTGGCGGCGCAGAGTTGCTCACTATTTCACAATATCTTCAAAAAGTTATGACGGAATGATAAATGCAAGATTCGTTCCATCGCAGTAGGCCTTTCCTCACAGGAAAAAGGATTGGCGCCTTGCCTCTCATACCGGAAAATAAAATAAACAATGTTAATTTTTAGAGAAAAGGAACGATTCAATGGAGGGGAAAAGAAAGAACATGCTACTAAGATAAATGGATCACTTGTACGAGCAAATTGTCGAACATACGAGCTAAGGGATTATGGTGACTGATGCCGACGCCCGCATTCGTTCAAACGGTTCAACGACACGTACGGCCATCAATGCGAGGACGACTGTTTGCGCAAAGTCGCCTTGTCGCTTGAACAAACAGCCAAGCAATACGGCGGGACGGCAGCGCGCTATGGGGGTGAGGAATTTGCCGTCATTTTGCCGCACACTTCGCCGTCCGAAGCATCGGCTGCCGCTGAGGCGGTGCGGGCAAACGTCGAGCGGCTCGCCATTCCGCACGGTTCCTCGCCCGCTGCTTGTGTCGTCACAGTCAGCGTCGGAGCCGCCGTCGCCGTCCCGCAACCAAATGAGAGCGCGGAAACCGTTCTTTCCCTTGCCGATCAGGCGCTTTATCGAGCCAAACAAAACGGGCGCAACCGGATGGAAATCGCCTGTCCCGCTCGTGGATGAACCTCCTCCTTTTCTCAAAAGAAGCGAGATATCGTCAAGCGTTCAGTGCAGATACGCAACAATCAGAAAGGGTGCCCCGCTTCTTTCGGGACACCCTCATGTTCATGTACTGACGTTATCGGTTACATCGTCCGTTGCCGGTCAGGGAACAACAGGCTAAACAGCACCCCGGCCGCCAGCGCAATGGCAAATGTCGTAAACCGCGAGCTAACGATGGCCTCAAGCGGAGAAGAAATCCAAATGACCGTGCTGACAAAACCGGCCACAATCGTTTCGATGACGCCGACGCCGGAATACCGCTTCCAGAAGAAAGAGAGCAAAATCGCCGGCGACAACGTGCAGCCGATCCCTGCCCATGCCCAACTGACAATGAAATACACAAGCGACTCCGATGTCGTCGCCAGCACCAAGCCAAGCAGCCCGGCGATGACCACTACCGCGCGGGAAAGCGCGACAAGCTGTTTTTCCGACAGGCGAAGGCGCAGCGAGCGGCGGACAATATCTTCGCTGATGGAGCTCGTGATCACGAGCAGCTGCGAATCGGCCGTTGTCACGATGCGGCCAAAATGCCGGACAAAAGCACTCCCGCGAGCCACGGCGGCAGCAAGTCGAGCGCCATGTGCGGCAACACCGTTATGTGTCAACCCATCCTGTTATTCCAACATGAGGCGCGTCCTACATCGGAATGTTTCGCTCTCGTCCGGACAGCGTCCACATGTAAAGTTCCCTAAGTTGCAAGGCGGTGGGAATTATAATAAAGTGGAGATGAATCCAAAAAAAGGAGTGAACAAGATGAACCGTTGGGAGAAGGAATTGGACAAATACGCCGAACTGGCGGTGAAAGTCGGGGTGAACATTCAGCCCGGGCAGACGCTGTTCGTCAACGCCCCGCTCGAAGCGGCGCCGCTCGTCCGCAAAATCGCCAAAACCGCGTACGAAACCGGGGCGAAACACGTGTATGTCGAGTGGAACGACGAGGCGCTTACATACATTAAATTTCACCACGCCCCAGAAGAAGCGTTTTCCGAATATCCGATGTGGCGGGCAAGAGCGATGGAAGAACTCGCCGAACAAGGCGCTGCCTTTTTATCCATTCACGCCCCGAATCCGGACTTGTTAAAAGACGTCGATCCAAAGCGGATCGCGACCGCCAATAAAACAGCAGCGCAAGCGCTCGCCAACTACCGGAGCGCCATTATGGCCGACCGGAACTGCTGGTCGCTCATTTCCGTCCCCACACCGGCGTGGGCGCAAAAAGTATTTGGCGATCTGCGCGATGAAGAAGCCATCGACAAATTATGGGAAGCGATTTTCCGCATCACCCGCATCGACCAAGACGATCCGATCGCTGCCTGGCGCGAACATAACGACCGGCTCGCCCGCATCGTCGATTACTTAAACAACAAGCAATACAAACAGCTCGTTTACGAAGCGCCAGGCACCAATCTCACAGTCGAGCTCGTCGACGGGCACGTCTGGCACGGCGGCGCGGCGACGAGTCAAAGCGGCGTGCGCTTCAATCCCAACATCCCGACCGAAGAAGTGTTTACCATGCCGCATAAAGACGGCGTCAACGGCACAGTGCGCAACACGAAGCCGCTCAATTACAACGGCAACGTGATCGATGGTTTTACGCTCACGTTCAAAGACGGGCAAGTCGTCGACTTCAGCGCCGAACAAGGATATGAGACGCTTAAGCACTTGCTTGACACCGATGACGGCGCGCGCCGCCTCGGGGAAGTCGCCCTCGTGCCGCACCAATCGCCGGTGTCGCTGTCCAATCTCATTTTTTACAACACGCTGTTTGATGAAAACGCCGCTTGCCATTTGGCGCTCGGCAAGGCGTATCCGACCAATATCGAAAACGGCGCCTCTCTTTCCAAAGAGGAGCTTGACCGCCGCGGCGTCAACGACAGCCTCGTCCACGTCGACTTTATGATCGGCTCAGCTGATCTGAACATTGACGGCGTGACGAAAGACGGGAAGCGCGAGCCGATTTTCCGCAGTGGCAACTGGGCATTCGAACTGGCGTAATCGGTTTCGCCAGCTCTAAACAATAAGGCTGCGCCAAACGAGCGGCCAGACCCGACCGTTGGCGCAGCCTTATTCCGTTCAAGCACGGTTTTGCACGGAACCATTAGACCGAACGGATTGATTTGTTTTCGTCCTGTAGCAATTGCACAGCGGCAGATGCCGCCTGCGCCAGCTGCTCGCATTGCCGCAAACGGATGCCAAAGAGGACAAGCGGGTCGCGGTACGCCTCAGGGTTTTTGCGCATATGTTTGAGCTCGCCTTCCTGGGCAGCGATCTCCAGCTCCAGCCGTTTCAACGTTTCATCGAGCGCCGTCAATGGCGCATGGAAAAATTGAGTGACATCACGCTCAAGCGATTTGGCAAACCATTCAAACGGCAGCAACAACTGCTGGATGATCGCCTCCACCACCTCAGCGTAATCTTGCGTCTGGATCAACTGCTTATACTTTTGCGCCAGCATCGCCTTATTTTGCGCGAAGGCGCCGAGCAGTTTGCCCGCCCCTTTCAACAGCAGCTGGCTTGGCGTTCTCCGCAAGAAAACGTTCACCTTGCCCACTTGCACCCCGTTGATCAACCGATCCGTATCGCGCCGCCAATCGGCGAGAAGGTGAAAATCGCATTCGAGCTTGAGTCGTTCCTGGCCGAACATGGCGTTAAACCCTTCGCCCATTTCATGCAAAAACACCTGGCATTCGTTGAATTCGTCTTCCGTCGCTGCAATCCACTGTTCCATGGCGCGGCGCAGCTTTGGCAGCGCCTCTTCATCAAGGTAAGCGCGAAGCCGTTCGTTCGCTTTGTCGTTCAGTTCAAGATGCAAGCGGGAAAAATCGCTGTCTTCGCTCACAAGATCCGCCATGCTGCGCAACAGATCGGAAATCGCCGTCAACAGCTCGCCCCGCATTTCCGCCAAGACGGTGTGGAACAACTTTTCCGTTTTGGCCGTTTTCTCCTCTTGCAGGTCGCCAAGCTGATGAATGGCGCCGCTCAGTTTGGCCGCCATTTCTTTTTTCCATACGACCAGCTCCGCCAGTCGACTTTCCGCCTCGGCTCGCTGCTGGAACAAATGAGCGATGAACTGGCGGATCGTCGTTAAAATCGCTTCCTCGCGGCGGACAGGGGACACGCATCGGCGCATCTCCTCAAGCCAGCCGACGAGGGCTTGCTGCTGCTTGCGGTTTGGCGCATGCGGCGAATAGACCATGACATTGGCTTCCGGAACGATCGTACGAACGTGCGCTTCCACTTCCTCAACGATTCTCGCCGTCTCCTCTTCATCCACCATCCCGTCGCCCGGAGGAAGCAAAACGCACATCGGCGCAGACGGCGCCCGCTCGCGAAGTTGCAACATCAACTGTTCATCGGCGCTAGAAAACGGATCCTCGCCGTTGAGAAGAAAAAGAATGCTGTCAGCAAGCGAAAACGACACAAGCGCTTCATGGTCGGATGAAGCGCTCCCGCCGAGCGGGCCGATATCCAACAAGACAATCCCTTGCGGCACGAGTGAAAACGGCGCCGTGCATTCAATGACAGCGTCATCGGAGAATCGGCTTCCGCGGCCGCCCGTTGCTTGTTGAAATTCGTCAATGCTCGAAAAAACGGTAAACTGGTCGTCGCTGATTTTCGCGACTTCCATCTCCCCGCCGTTTCTCCATGCCAGCACCGGCGCAGATGGCGCCGCCAACGCTGCCTCGCCGACCAACGTCCGCAAAAACGCCAACCGCTCATGGCGCGACGCCCCAGCGACCAAAACGAAATGCGTCCGCGAATCAGACAACTGCCGCACGAACCAGCGGAAGCGGAAATGCGAGCCCGCCCGCTGCTCTTCCGCCCAATCGGCAATTTCTTCAAATAGCGACACACCCGCTTCCCCAGCTTGCCGTTTCGCATGGACGAGCCGCTTAGCGGCGTCGTTGACCGTCTCTTCTTCAAACGCCTCAGGAAATTTCTCACTCCACGCCAACAAGGCAGCCGCGGCCACCGCTGTCTCCGGACCGTCGGCTAAACTTACCCAGCTTTTGACAAGCGGTGGCACCACTTCCACCAACTCTTTCAATCGGTACGGGCCTTTCATCAATCCTGCATAGGCTTCCCCTAAAAGGCCAGGAATTCGCTTCCAGTCGTAGTCGCGGCCGATCGACAACTCATCATAGAGGCGATTCCACTCCGCGAGCCACGAAAAATAGAGGTCACCATCCCGATACCCGTTCCATAGCGCCTGCACAAGCCGTTCAAACTTCACCCGATCCGTTTCGTACAACAGCGCCAGGCAGCGTGAAAACCGCGCAGGCGCCATCGTTCGCGCATGTCCTTGTTCCACATAACCGGTCAAGATGTCCGCCCAGCGGCGCGCCGACGTCCGCACCGCCTCTCCTAAAGCAAGCTCGACGGCGCTTTCCCAATCACCTTGCTCCTCGAAAAAGGCGCGCGCCCATTCGGTCATGTTCGGATAATCCGGATACAACGTCACACCGCGCTTAATCATATCATCCGCTTTCGCGTTTTCCCCCAACTCACGGTAGAGCGAAAACAGGCGCAAAATGATTTCCGCATGCAACGTTTCGCTTTCCGTCTCAATCGAACGGTACAGCTCCTCGGCCAGCTCGAGCCGTCCAAGCTCATAGTAGCTGTCGGCGATATTTTTTTGCGCCCACGGGCGCAAATCGTCGTGATGGACTTGTTCCCATTTAAAAATCGCCGCTTCGTAGTCGCGGCGGTGGAAATACACTTCCCCTTGGGCAAAGCGAATCGACGACAAATCAGCGCCATCCCGATGCGCCGTGAAAAAAATATCGCCAAGCGCGCTGACAACGTCGCGTTCCCCCGCCTCGACGAGCGTCTCGTAAAATGTTTTATGAACAAGTTGCTGTTCAAACCCCATGTCGATCACCTGACTCGTATATTTGCCATGCATGTTCATTGTATGGCACGTTTTCTAATTTTATTTCTATCCTATACATTTTAACAAACTTTCGCCGCCATGAACGTTTCAATTTGTTTTCATTTGCGAGACAAAATTCGACCCAATAGGCGATGAGGCCAATCAAAGGAACTTTCAATGGTGGTTACGCCCACGAGCTTGTCGAAAAAAACATTCGCTCGACCAGCGTTGGGCATAGTGGCGCAAGATGTCTTCATCGCTTAGCTCCCGGTCGGTGCTCAAGACGCAGTGAAGATGTTCCGATGTCATCGGCTGATTGGCTTTCCAAGCGAGCAGCACCACCGCATGGTCGAGACCGTTGAGCGCTCCTTCGTAACGATAGACGCGATAATGCTCTTCTCCCACCGTGACGAGGTGAGTGTCATTCGGTTCGATGGAGCGGGCCAACTGCTTCGCTTGGACGGCAACGCCGTTCGGATAGAGAATCCGGTTCGTCTTGATGATGTGCTAATCTATTCATGAGACATGAACCTCCTTGTGAATGGTTTGGTAGCACATCTATTCTAACCAAGGAATCGGGTTCATGTCTCCTTTTTTGTTTCGATGTAAATTTATGTTAGTGAATTTGCTCATCTACAGTCAAGAAGTTATTCTGAAAAATGAAATAAAAAATCCTTCGTTTTGACCTTGTTAGGGTGCGAAATGTGAGTCATGTGCAAAATTTTTACGGATTATTCTGGATTTTGCACATTCTTTCGGAACGTTTGCACGCTCTTTCAAATGAAGATTTCTACTCTCACATCATAGACGAGAAGGAAAAAAAGAATCGCGGCAGGTAGATCAAACCATGATGGAACTCTATAATGCCCTGTGATCACCGCGCAAAATTCGTGCAAAATTTTTTCGGATCCTATCGTTTTTTCGAGATTCCCAAAAAATGAAAAACGACCGCAAACGCGGTCGTATCAAGGGCTTTGAGGATTTTAACCCGAACGAATCGTATGTAAGTGGCGTCCCAGGAGAGACTCGAACTCCCGACCGACGGCTTAGAAGGCCGCTGCTCTATCCTACTGAGCTACTGGGACACAATCCATTAGGAAACTCCAATATCCTCGCTGCCCCTTCCTCTACAAGCCGATTCGAAGAAGCCCGATGCGTCGGGGCAACTCGTAGCCATTTCAAAGATGACTTTGCTCGTTGCTCTATCCTGCTGAGCTGCTGGAACAATATCCATACGATATTCACGATAAAATAAAGGAAAGCGGGTGATGGGAATCGAACCCACGACTTCAGCTTGGGAAGCTGAGGTTTTACCATTAAACTACACCCGCATAATCAATATCATTAGGACTTGTCTTAGAAACGACTGCAATAAAAATATAATCGCTAATTGTTTTTTTGTCAATATCTTTTTTGAAGTTAGTTAATAAACGCGCTCGAGAGGATTCGAACCCCTAACCTTCTGATCCGTAGTCAGATGCTCTATCCAATTGAGCTACGAGCGCATGATGGAAAAGCGGAAGACGGGACTCGAACCCGCGACCCCCACCTTGGCAAGGTGGTGTTCTACCACTGAACTACTTCCGCATCATGAGAAGAATTCATTCCTTCAAAACTAGATAACCGTTTCGGGAAGAAGCCGGGGCGCTTTCACTTTTCATTGTCTAGCTCCGGCTCGCCGCCGCTCGCCTGCGCTTTTCGCTGTCTAGTTCCGGCCGCCATCGGCTCGCGACGCTTCGGTCCTGCTGCGGCGGGCTAAGCCCGCTCGCAGGCCCTCCAGCGCGCCTCGCCGATAAGCAGGCGGCCTCCACTTTTCTTGTTAGGTTAAGCCCTCGATCGATTAGTATCCGTCAGCTCCACGTGTCGCCACGCTTCCACCTCGGACCTATCGACCTCGTCATCTTCGAGGGATCTTACCCGCCTGACGCGGTGGGAAATCTCATCTTGAGGGGGGCTTCACGCTTAGATGCTTTCAGCGCTTATCCCGTCCGCACATAGCTACCCAGCGGTGCCCCTGGCGGGACAACTGGTACACCAGCGGTGCGTCCATCCCGGTCCTCTCGTACTAAGGACAGCTCCTCTCAAATTTCCTGCGCCCGCGACGGATAGGGACCGAACTGTCTCACGACGTTCTGAACCCAGCTCGCGTACCGCTTTAATGGGCGAACAGCCCAACCCTTGGGACCGACTACAGCCCCAGGATGCGATGAGCCGACATCGAGGTGCCAAACCTCCCCGTCGATGTGGACTCTTGGGGGAGATCAGCCTGTTATCCCCGGGGTAGCTTTTATCCGTTGAGCGATGGCCCTTCCATGCGGAACCACCGGATCACTAAGCCCGACTTTCGTCCCTGCTCGACCTGTCCGTCTCGCAGTCAAGCTCCCTTGTGCCTTTGCACTCTCCGAATGATTTCCAACCATTCTGAGGGAACCTTTGGGCGCCTCCGTTACCTTTTGGGAGGCGACCGCCCCAGTCAAACTGCCCGCCTGACACTGTCTCCCACCCCGCTAAGGGGTGCGGGTTAGAATTTCAATATCGCCAGGGTGGTATCCCACCGCCGCCTCCACCGAAGCTGGCGCTCCGGCTTCCCAGGCTCCCACCTATCCTGTACAAGCGATACCAAAATTCCATATCAGGCTGCAGTAAAGCTCCACGGGGTCTTTCCGTCCTGTCGCGGGTAACCTGCATCTTCACAGGTAGTATAATTTCACCGGGTCTCTCGTTGAGACAGCGCCCAAGTCGTTACACCTTTCGTGCGGGTCGGAACTTACCCGACAAGGAATTTCGCTACCTTAGGACCGTTATAGTTACGGCCGCCGTTTACTGGGGCTTCGGTTCGCACCTTCGCTTCCGCTAAGCGCTCCCCTTAACCTTCCAGCACCGGGCAGGTGTCAGCCCCTATACGTCGCCTTTCGGCTTCGCAGAGACCTGTGTTTTTGATAAACAGTCGCTTGGGCCTTTTCACTGCGGCTCGTTCGGGCTCTTCACCCAAACGAGCACCCCTTCTCCCGAAGTTACGGGGTCATTTTGCCGAGTTCCTTAACGAGAGTTCTCCCGCGCACCTTAGGATTCTCTCCTCGCCTACCTGTGTCGGTTTGCGGTACGGGCACCTCTCACCTCGCTAGAGGCTTTTCTTGGCAGTGTAGGATCGGGGACTTCGGGACCGATGGTCCCTTCGCCATCACGGCTCAGCCTTTATGCCAGACGGATTTGCCTATCTGGCAGCCTAACCGCTTGGACAGGCTATTCCAGCAGCCTGCTCGCCCTACCTTCCTGCGTCCCCCCATTGCTCAAACGGTGAGGAGGTGGTACAGGAATCTCAACCTGTTGCCCATCACCTACGCCTTTCGGCCTCGGCTTAGGTCCCGACTAACCCTGAGCGGACGAACCTTCCTCAGGAACCCTTAGGCTTTCGGTGCAGAGGATTCTCACCTCTGTTTTCGCTACTCACACCGGCATTCTCACTTCTAAGCGCTCCACCAGTCCTTCCGGTCTGGCTTCGGCGCGCTTAGAACGCTCCCCTACCGATGACCAACGGTCATCCCGCAGCTTCGGCGGCACGTTTAGCCCCGGTACATTTTCGGCGCAGAGTCACTCGACCAGTGAGCTATTACGCACTCTTTAAATGGTGGCTGCTTCTAAGCCAACATCCTGGTTGTCTTTGCAACTCCACATCCTTTTCCACTGAACGTGCACTTTGGGGCCTTAGCTGGCGATCTGGGCTGTTTCCCTCTCGACCACGGATCTTATCACTCGCAGTCTGACTCCCGGGCATAAGTCGTTGGCATTCGGAGTTTGACTGGGTTCGGTAACCCGATGAGGGCCCCTAGCCCAATCAGTGCTCTACCTCCAACACTCTCCATCCCGAGGCTAGCCCTAAAGCTATTTCGGGGAGAACCAGCTATCTCCAAGTTCGATTGGCATTTCACCCCTACCCACACCTCATCCCCGCACTTTTCAACGTGCGTGGGTTCGGGCCTCCAGCCGGTGTTACCCGGCCTTCACCCTGGACATGGGTAGATCACCTGGTTTCGGGTCGACGACGACGTACTTTTCGCCCTGTTCAGACTCGCTTTCGCTGCGGCTCCGCCTCTTCGGCTTAACCTCGCACGCCATCGTCACTCGCCGGTTCATTCTACAAAAGGCACGCCATCACGCATGAACGCGCTCTGACTACTTGTAGGCACACGGTTTCAGGTTCTCTTTCACTCCCCTTCCGGGGTGCTTTTCACCTTTCCCTCACGGTACTGGTGCACTATCGGTCACTAGGGAGTATTTAGCCTTGGGAGATGGTCCTCCCTGCTTCCGACGGGATTTCCCGTGTCCCGCCGTACTCAGGATCCGCTCGGGAGGGAACGAAGTTTCGACTACAGGGCTGTCACCTTCTCTGGCCGGCCGTTCCAGACCGGTTCGTCTACCCCGTTCCTTTCTCACTCCCACAATGAGCGGTCCTACAACCCCAAGAGGCACGCCTCTTGGTTTGGGCTGTTCCCGTTTCGCTCGCCGCTACTCAGGGAATCGCGTTTGCTTTCTTCTCCTCCGGGTACTAAGATGTTTCAGTTCCCCGGGTGTGCCCTCCATGCCCTATGGATTCAGGCATGGATACTGCCCCATTACGGACAGTGGGTTCCCCCATTCGGACATCTCCGGATCAACGCTTGCTTACAGCTCCCCGGAGCGTTTCGGCGTTTGCCCCGTCCTTCATCGGCTCCTAGTGCCAAGGCATCCACCGTGCGCCCTTTCTAGCTTAACCTACAGCGCTCTCGGCTTCTTCCTTATTGTCTAGCGTCGGCTCGCCGCCGCTCGGGGTCAAATAACCTTCGCCTTCCGGGTGCAAGCACCCTTGCAGGCGAAGAACATTTGCCCATCGCGGCGAAACACTCGCCTCCGCTTTTCCGGTTATCTAGTTTTCAAGGAACGATTTTTGTCATTGAGAGAACATGACTCGTTCCCTCAAAACTGAACGAAACGAAAGCGCTGTGTATCGACAGTTGGCCATTGCGGCCTCCGCTTTTCGTCCTTAGAAAGGAGGTGATCCAGCCGCACCTTCCGGTACGGCTACCTTGTTACGACTTCACCCCAATCACTTGCCCCACCTTCGGCGGCTGGCTCCCTTGCGGGTTACCTCACCGACTTCGGGTGTTGCAAGCTCTCGTGGTGTGACGGGCGGTGTGTACAAGGCCCGGGAACGTATTCACCGCGGCATGCTGATCCGCGATTACTAGCGATTCCGGCTTCATGCAGGCGAGTTGCAGCCTGCAATCCGAACTGAGAGCGGCTTTTTGGGATTCGCTCCCCCTCGCGGGTTCGCAGCCCTTTGTACCGCCCATTGTAGCACGTGTGTAGCCCAGGTCATAAGGGGCATGATGATTTGACGTCATCCCCACCTTCCTCCGACTTGTCGCCGGCAGTCCCTCTAGAGTGCCCAACCGAATGCTGGCAACTAGAGGCGAGGGTTGCGCTCGTTGCGGGACTTAACCCAACATCTCACGACACGAGCTGACGACAACCATGCACCACCTGTCACCCTGTCCCCCCGAAGGGGGAACGCCCAATCTCTTGGGTTGTCAGGGGATGTCAAGACCTGGTAAGGTTCTTCGCGTTGCTTCGAATTAAACCACATGCTCCACCGCTTGTGCGGGCCCCCGTCAATTCCTTTGAGTTTCAGCCTTGCGGCCGTACTCCCCAGGCGGAGTGCTTATCGCGTTAGCTGCAGCACTAAAGGGTGTGACCCCTCTAACACTTAGCACTCATCGTTTACGGCGTGGACTACCAGGGTATCTAATCCTGTTTGCTCCCCACGCTTTCGCGCCTCAGCGTCAGGTGCAGGCCAGAGAGCCGCCTTCGCCACTGGTGTTCCTCCACATCTCTACGCATTTCACCGCTACACGTGGAATTCCGCTCTCCTCTCCTGCCCTCAAGTCCCCCAGTTTCCAATGACCCTCCACGGTTGAGCCGTGGGCTTTCACATCAGACTTAAGAGACCGCCTGCGCGCGCTTTACGCCCAATAATTCCGGACAACGCTCGCCCCCTACGTATTACCGCGGCTGCTGGCACGTAGTTAGCCGGGGCTTTCTCGTGAGGTACCGTCACCGCGCCGCCCTCTTCGAACGGCGCTCCTTCGTCCCTCACAACAGAGCTTTACGACCCGAAGGCCTTCTTCGCTCACGCGGCGTCGCTCCGTCAGGCTTTCGCCCATTGCGGAAGATTCCCTACTGCTGCCTCCCGTAGGAGTCTGGGCCGTGTCTCAGTCCCAGTGTGGCCGGTCACCCTCTCAGGCCGGCTACGCATCGTCGCCTTGGTGAGCCGTTACCTCACCAACTAGCTAATGCGCCGCGGGCCCATCCGCAAGTGACAGCCCAAAGGCCGCCTTTCAACCGAAGACCATGCGGTCTTCGGTGTTATCCGGTATTAGCTCCGGTTTCCCGGAGTTATCCCGGTCTTGCGGGCAGGTTGCCCACGTGTTACTCACCCGTCCGCCGCTGACCGAATCAAGGCAAGCCCCAATCCGGTCCGCTCGACTTGCATGTATTAGGCACGCCGCCAGCGTTCGTCCTGAGCCAGGATCAAACTCTCCAAAGAAAGTTGATTGGCTTTTGCTTCGGCCCATGCGGACCTCCGCTTTTCGTCGCGCTTCGTTTCGTTCAGTTTTCAAGGAACGACAGTTACTATTATAAACAATCTTTCAAAAATGTCAACTACTGATTCTCTTCTAACTTATTACCGCGTTCATTTCGTCGCGGCAATTATTCATTATATGCAGTGTTAACTATTTGTCAATAGTTTTTTTATTTCATGATTGTTCGATCGTTGCACTCCGACATTCCGTCGAAGCGGCGATTTTTATTTTATACACTATCTCACCTTATGTCAACTACTTTTTTAGGTTGAACGCTCTCCCACCTACGCTAACGCTTAGAGGTGGGAGATTTTGGGGAACACCCGCCCCACGGCAGGCTGTCAACCAAGCCATCCCCGTGCGTCCCACGGTTGGGCTGCCTTACAACGACAGCAAACGAAACCAGCCCCCACTATCTACATTCGACTTGGCCTCCCGAATCGCTTCGACTGCTGTATGATATAATTTCTTAAAAAGAATATGTTGCAAGGAGCAGACCTCGAGGATCGCTATGTATATTTTTTAAGGAGGGAAACAGCCGTGACCTATCCATTTTCTGCACTGCTTGACGGCTACCGCCGCCTTTGGCCGAACCGATCGCTGGCGGCCGGACCGCTTGATGAACAAGAAAGCCAAACTCTTTTGTATGAAACGATAAGGCAAGAGTTGCGCGATGAATGGACGCATCCGCGCGTGCGGCAATCGTCCGAAGTGAAGTTTTATTACGCCGTTAAGCGGGTGGCCGCTTCTGACTTGCCGGATGGCATGAAAGTAGCACTCATTCAAGCGTATTTGACGGTGATGGAACAATTGCAAGCCAATCATACATAAAACAGACGAATCCGGTTCACACTACTGAGCGAAAAAACATTTCTTGTTAAGGAGGATGGCAGTTATGGCGTTAATTCCGTATGACCCGTTCCGGCACTTGGAATCGATTCGCCGGGATATGAACCGCTTTTTTGCTAGTGATTTTCCATCGCTGTTCACTCATATGGATGAGCAGCACTGGATGCCGCGCATCGACATGCATGAAACGGCCAACGAATACGTCGTTTCGTGCGATTTACCGGGGCTGGAGCGGAAAGAGGATGTGCACATTGACGTGCAGAACAACATGTTGACCATCAGCGGCACGATTCAACGCCAACACGATGTAAGAGAAGAACAAATGCACCGGCGCGAACGCTTCTTTGGTCGCTTCCAGCGTTCGATCACCCTGCCGGCGGATGCGGCGACGGAAAACATTCGCGCGACGTACAAAAACGGCGTGCTTGACATTCATATCCCGAAAACAACGACAGGAACGAAAAAACGCGTTGATATCGAGTTCCATTAATGCAGAAGGGAGCGGCTTATCGACCGCTCCCCTTTTCGTTGCCCTCGCTGCTTGAGCGGATGACGAGCTCTGTCGGCACGACGACCTTTTTGCAAATCGCTCGTTTCGTCGTCAACCGTTCGATGAGCAGCTCAACCGCTGTTTCACCCATAAATTCTGTGTATACTTTCACCGTCGAAAGCGGCGGGTGAAGAAATGCTGCCGTCGGAATATCATTGAATCCGACAATCGCCGCCTCTTCCGGAACAGCGATCCCGGCTTCATGCAGCGCACGCAGGGCGCCAATCGCCATCGAATCACTGGCAATGAAAAACGCCGTCGGCAAGTCGCCGCCTGAAACAGCCTCTTTCATCAGCCGATAGCCATCTTCAGCAGTGAAGGCACCGATCCATACATAGCGGGAATCATACAGCCCTTTGACATACAAATATTCGTAAAACGCCGCTTCGCGCTCATCGCGGATCGGCGTTTCCCCGTCGACATATTCACGGCCGCCGATATAGCCAATTTTCGTATGCCCCAACCGAAGCAAATAATCAAGCACTGTCACCGTCGCTTGACGCAAATCGATGACGACTGAATCAAACCGATGCTCATCAGGCGAACAGTCGACAAACACAATTTGTTTGGCCCCGGCGGCAAAAACCTCGACTTCCTTCGGCCCGAATTTTCCGACGGCGATGATGCCATCGAGCGCCTCCATCCGTTCGATCGGATAGGCGCCGTGCTGTTTAAACAATTTGACGAGTTCGATGCCGCGGTCAAAACACTCTTTTTCCACTCCGAGGCGAATCGCCATATAATAGGGGTCATCGATTTCCTGGCGCTCCGAATACCAGTGAATGAGCCCGAAGCGAAACGATTCGCGCGCTTGCTGGCTTCGTTCCCGCAATGTTTTGTAGTTCAGCTCTTGGGCGACTTCAAAAATGCGCCTTCTCGTTTCATCGGAAACGGACAGCGTCGCATCGTAATTAAGCACGCGCGACACCGTCGCGACCGAAACGCCGACTTTTTCCGCGATTTCTTTTAACGTAGCCATCGTCTGTTTGCAATCCCTTCCTTATGTTTCATATGAAACGCGTTTTTTCGCCGCATTTAAACAAGAGACGACATGCGCTCCACAGCGTGCTGCAGAAAGCGGCGAAACGCGTCCTTCCCTCGCTTGTCCCGCTTAAACACCCCGGCATGTTCCAACACGGTCACAAACCGTTGTCCGACTTCGTGCCGCAAAATGTCATGGACGTTGTCCTTCGTGATGTCCGGATAGGCCGAGCGAATGGCTTCGCACCAATCCCAATGTTTCAGCATCGCCTCGTCCCAGTCTTCTTTTTTTGTCCGATGCACGAGATAATCGGCCAGCGTCTCCAGTTCCACGGCAAGCCGTGCCGGCAGCACCGCCAGCCCCATCACTTCGATCAAGCCGATATTTTCTTTTTTAATATGATGCAATTCTTCATGCGGATGGAAAATGCCGTACGGATGTTCCGCTGACGTCCGATTGTTGCGCAAAACGATGTCCAACTCAAACAAATCGCCGCGCCGCCGGGCGATCGGGGTGATCGTGTTATGCGGAACATCGCCGCTGTAGGCCATAATCTCGACGCTTGGGTCGCTGTACGTCCGCCATGTTTCATACAAAAAGGCAGCCGCATCCAACACGTCCTCTTTTGGTCCAGTCAAACGGATGACGGACATCGGCCAGCGCACGATGCCGGCTGTGACCGACGGAAACGATGGAAGCGGGATACACTCTTCGATCTCCGCCTTTTCCATCGCAAACGGATAACGCCCGCCTTGGAAATGGTCATGCACTAAAATCGAGCCGCCGACAATCGGCAAGTCGGCGTTCGAGCCAATGAAATAGTGCGGGAACTTTTCGACGAAATCGAGCAAGCGCTCAAGCGTCTTCCGCTCCATTTTCATCGGCACATGTTCGGCGTGGAAGACGATGCAATGTTCATGATAGTACACGTAGGGAGAATATTGGAAATACCACTGTTCATCCAATAACGTGATCGGGATGACACGGTGATTGGAACGGGCGGGATGACGCCACGTTCCTTCATACCCTTCGTTTTCTTTGCATAATACACATTTTGGATACGAGGATGACGGCATCTCTTTTAATTTGGCGATTTCCTTCGGGTCTTTTTCCGGCTTCGCCAAGTTAATGGTGATATCCAATTCTCCATAGATGGTTGACACTTTCCAGTGCTGATTGTTGGCGATGCGCGCCGTTTGAATGTAATTGGACGCTTGGCTCAACGAATAAAACCAGTCCGTCGCCTCCTGCGGGCTGCGGCGGTATCGCTCGTAAAAGGCGCGGATCACTTCCGACGGCCGCGGCATGACGCAGTCCATCAGTCTCGCATCCCATATATCGCGCTCGGTTGTGGTATTCGTTTCCAACAATCCTTGTTCATACGCCCAATCAATCATAGCGTCCAATACCGGGGCCGGCGAGGCCAAGGGAACGTCCTTGACCTCGGCCGGCTGCCATTCCGTGAGTCGGAGCGTTGCCAGCAGGCGGTTGCGCGCGTACACCACATCTTCCGGCGCTAAAAGGCCGCGTTGCTCGGCATAACGGATCAGTTGTTCAATCGCCGCAAAAATCGTTTCCATGTTTACACACCCCGATATCCGTTTGGCCGCGCTTTGTGCCACTCCCACGCCGAGGCGACGATATCCGTAATGGACAAGTATTTCGGCTCCCAGCCGAGCTCGCGCTTTGCTTTTTCCGATGAAGCGACAAGCCGCGCCGGGTCGCCCGGCCGCCGCGCCACGACGCGGGCAGGGATCGGGTGTCCGGTCACTTGCCGCGCCGCTTCGATCACTTCTTTGACGCTGAAGCCATTGCCGTTGCCGAGATTGTACACGTCACTGGACGCTCCATTCCGCAGTTTTTCAAGCGCCAACACGTGGGCATCGACGAGATCAAGCACATGGATGTAGTCGCGGATGCACGTGCCGTCGGGCGTGTCGTAGTCATCGCCGAAAACGGAAATTTCCTCGCGCTGGCCAAGCGGCACTTTTAAAATCAATGGAATCAGATGCGTCTCCGGGTTGTGGTCCTCACCGATTGTCGTGCCGTACGCCCCGGCGACATTAAAGTAGCGGAGCGAAATCGAGCGGATGCCGTAGGCGCGGTCCGCCCATTTCATCATTTTTTCCATCGCCAGCTTTGTTTCTCCGTACGCGTTCGTCGGTTCGGTCGGATCGGTTTCGATGATCGGGATTTGTTTCGGCTCCCCATACACGGCGGCGGTTGAAGAAAAGACGATTTGCTTGACACCAAATTCCTTCATCACTTCAAGCAGCACTTGTGTCCCGTACACGTTGTTGTCGTAATACTTCAGCGGCTCTTCCATGCTTTCACCGACCAATGAGTTCGCCGCAAAATGAATGACCGCCTCAATGTCATGCTGGCGAAACACCTTGCGCAAAAAATCGCGGTCGCGAATATCGCCTTGGCAAAACACCGCATCAGGGTGAACCGCCTCCCGGTGCCCCGTCTGCAAGTTATCCACCACGACCACGCGCTCCCCTTTTTCAAGCAGACGGTACACCGCATGGCTGCCGATATACCCTGCCCCTCCGCAAACCAAAATCATCGGCTCATCTCCTCCAGTTCCGTGAGTTCTCTCGCCCCGTCACCAACGTCAACGACATAAAAGCTTGCTTCATAACCGATTTTTTCGGCATACGCGTTTCCGACCCGTTCAATGAAATCTTGAACGCATGCCTTTTTCACAATGTTCACCGTGCAGCCGCCGAATCCGGCTCCGGTCATGCGCGCCCCGACCGTTCCTTCGTGCGACCATGCGGCCTCCACGAGCGTATCAAGTTCGGCTCCGGTTACTTCATAGTCATGGCGCAGCGACAAATGCGACTGTTTCATCAACTCGCCAAAGCGGACGAGGTCTCCCTGCTCAAGCGCCTGGGCGGCTTCAAGCGTCCGCTCGTTTTCCGTCACCGCATGGCGGGCCCGTTTTTGCTCAAGCGGGGAAAGAAGATGTTCATAACGGGCCAGCTCTGCGCTTGTCAGCTCGCCGAGCGAGGCGATGTTCCGCACGCTTTGCAGCTTCGCGAGCGCCGCCTCGCACGTCGCCCGCCGCTCGTTGTACGCCGAGTCCGCCAGGCCGCGCTTTTTGTTTGTGTTCGCGATGACGATCGCACAATCGTTGAGCACGAGCGGCAAATAGCGGTACTCGAGCGTATGGCAGTTTAACAGAATGGCGCAATCTTGTTTCCCCATGCCGACGGCAAACTGATCCATAATGCCGCAATTGACGCCGATGTATTTATTTTCTACGGTTTGGCTCATTTTCACAAGCTCTAGCTGATCAAGCCCGCGCCTGAACAGTTCGTTGAGCATCACCGCGGTCACAAGCTCAATCGACGCGGATGACGACAGTCCTGCGCCGTTCGGGATCGTGCCGTAATACAAAATGTCCAATCCGGTCTCAAGCGGACGTAACGCTTGAAACGCGGCCAAGATCCCTTTCGGGTAGTTCGCCCAACCGTGCTCGCTCTGGTATGACAAGTCATCGTAAGAGACCGTGATCACTCCCGTTTCCGGGAAGTTTTGCGAATAAAAGCGGACAAACGGCTCATCCGTTTGCCGGACAAGCGCATACGTGCCGATCGCAAGCGCGCACGGCAGCACATGCCCGCCGTTGTAATCCGTATGCTCACCGATCAAATTGACGCGGCCGGGGGCGAAGAAAGCGCGGATGCCTTCGCCCAAGCCGCCGAAAAGTTCGATAAATTGCTGTTTTAAGATGGGGATCATGAGAGGGCCTCCTTCAAGCCTTTATAGTAAATATTATAGTTAATAATTTACTAAAAATCAACAGCGAAACAAAATCTTTTTTAATACGTATAATCGTTTGAGCATTTATTCACCTTAATAAATATAGGAAGGAGGCGGAGCGGAGATGGAAACGCGACAGATGTTGAAACAAGAACTCCAAACCATCACCCACTGGGAACACTCCCAAAAAGACCTTTGGTTTTGGGAAAAGCTCGGCCGCTTGCCGTTTCAAGTGCTCGATAAGCTGACGCCAAAAGCCGTCCATCGAAAACTCGGGCAGCTGCTTGATGAATTGGGCAGCTATATTCAAAGCGGCGGGCAATACTTAGTGAATGAAGGAAAGGTATTGGACAAGCTTGGCGTATCGTCGTTGGCCGAAGTGCCGCACTTGCCGCTTGCGACGATGGATCGCGTTTGCGACGAGTTGATCGATGAGCGCGTCACGTTCGCCCAGCTGCAAGGGGCGGCGACTGGAATGGGCGGGGCGCTGACGCTGGCGGTGGACATCCCAGCGCTTCTCGGCTTAGCGCTGAAAACGCTGCAAGAGATCGCCATCGTGTACGGATATGACCCGAAGGAAAAAGAGGAGCGCGTGTTTGTCGTCAAATGCCTGCAGTTTGCCACGGCGGACATCGTCGGGAAAAAAGCGATTTTGGACGAACTTTCGTCGTTCTCCAATGAACGCGGGCGCGTCTTTTCCGAACTGCAAGGCTGGCGGGAAGTGATGATGACGTTCCGTGACCAATACGGGTGGAAAAAGCTGTTTCAAGCCGTTCCGATCATCGGTGTCATTTTCGGTTCGCTGTTTAACAAATCGTTTATGGAAGACATCGCCGAAACCGGGAAGATGCTCTATCGGAAGCGTCGCATCATCGAGAAGCTCAAACAGTTTGAACCCGGCATCTAAGACACCGGGTTCAATTCGTTTATGACAGGTGCATAGGCTCGAGCGACAGCATCCCTTCTTATCGTTGAACAGCTTTCAATCGCCACATCATGCTGATAAAATCGCCCAAGCGGTGCGGCACCGCCACTCCGGCATACATCAGCTCGTCGCCGCCGTAGACGCCAAGGCCTTCGATTTCATAGTCTTGATTCGGGTCAAGCCCTTTTAAGCGCAAGTGCGACAGCGGGGCGTTCGCTTCGGCCAGAACGCGGAAGTAGGCGACGAGCGCTTCCGACTGATCTTCCGAGACGAACATCCATGCCGCCTCGTTGCCTTCAAACGGGCTGAGTAGCCGATAAAACGTGCCGAACTGGACGAGGCGGCGCACATCTTTGTAAAACGCGACTTGTTCCTTAATGATTTGTTTTTCTGTTTCCGTCAATTTCGTGATATCGAGCTCATAGCCGAAGTTGCCTGACATCGCCACATGGCCGCGCGTCTTGAGGGACGTCACCCGCCCGACTTGATGGTTCGGCACGGCCGAGACGTGGGCGCCCATGGCGCTCACTGGGTAAACGAGGCTTGTACCGTACTGGATTTTCAGGCGCGAGACAGCGTCAGTGTTGTCGCTCGTCCATGTTTGCGGCATATAATAGAGAATCCCCGGGTCAAACCGCCCTCCGCCTCCGGAGCAGCTTTCAAACAAAATGTGCGGAAAACGCGCGGTGATCTCGTCCATCACGCGATAGAGCCCAAGCATATAGCGGTGCGACGTTTCGCGCTGGCGCTCGGGCGGCAGGGCGGCCGAACCGATTTCCGTCATATGGCGGTTCATGTCCCATTTCACATAAGTGATGGGGGCGCTCGCAAGCACGTTCGAGATCGTTTCAATCATATAGTCGCACACGTCTTGGCGGGAATAATCGAGCACAAGCTGGTTCCGTCCTTCAGAGCGCGGGCGGTTCGGCACATGGAGACACCAGTCGGGATGTTTCCGATACAGCTCGCTGTTTGGCGACACCATTTCCGGTTCGATCCATAAGCCGAACTGCAGCCCGAGTTCGTTCACTTGTTTCGCCAGTCCGTTCAGGCCATTGGGGAGTTTGCGCCGATTGACCACCCAATCACCGAGGGAACGGCGGTCGTCATCGCGTTCGCCAAACCAGCCGTCGTCAAGCACAAACAGTTCGATGCCAAGCTCCGCCGCTGTTCGGGCGATATTCATGATCTTTTCTTCATTGAAGTCAAAATACGTTGCTTCCCAGTTATTGATCAAGATCGGGCGTTCGCGGTCGCGGAACGCGCCGCGCGCCAATAGCCGGAGCGGAAAAGCTGCATCACGTAGCTCGCCTTGCCCGCCCGCAAATGAAACTGCTTCGTTTGCGGATTGTATGCAACTGACATTCTCTTCCCCCGCTTTGTTTTTGTTTAAATTTTACTTAATTTTTACGAAAAAATCCATCAAAAAAGCGCCCTGGATTCAGGCGCTCATCATTTCCTTTATGATCATTGGTTCACTTCGCTCCTTCCTCTGCCAACACCGCTCGTCGCAGTTCCTTGTCGAGTTCTTTCTCATACACGTCCCGCTCTTCCCCCGTCCACCCTAAATACCGCGCCATAAACGCGATAACCGCTTCTTTTTCCCGCCGGACGGCGTCGATGTCAAACAGCAGCGCCCCGGTGCGGCGGATGAAGTAGTCGACTGGTTTGACCGCCATTTCTTCCTCGATGGCGTAGACGAGGCGGACGAACGTTTCGCGCGTTAAGCCGGACGAGCGGTCGTACTCGCTGCTTAACGCAAACAACCGGTCGACATTTGTGCCGTACTGTTTTGCCAGCCGCGCCCCTTGTTCTTCTGTCAGCCCATAGCGCGCCGCTTCCTTCGCCTTTTCGGCGATGAAGGCCGGCAGCCGATGCGAGCCGCCGACATCGCCGCCGGAAATTGGCAGCTGTTTCGTTTGGCACGGGCGGAACGTTTTTCCCTCTTCTTTTTCCAATTGTTTGGCGACGAGGTCAACGACCGTTTCTGCCATTTTCCGATAGCCGGTCAGTTTGCCGCCAGCGATCGTGATGAGGCCGGATGGCGATGTCCAAATCTCGTCTTTGCGGGAAATTTCCGACGGGTCTTTCCCTTCTTCATAAATGAGCGGACGGACGCCAGCCCAGCTCGACTCGACATCATCAGCGGTGATGCCGACGGACGGGAACATGTAGTGAATCGCCTGCAATAAGTAATCACGGTCTTCTTCGGTCATGGCCGGATGAGCAGGATCATCGTCATAAAATGTATCGGTTGTGCCGACATACGTTTTCCCATCCCGCGGAATGGCAAACACCATCCGGCCGTCCGGGGTGTCAAAATAGACGGCCTGCTTGAGCGGAAAACGCTTTTGATCGATGACGATATGGACGCCTTTTGTCAGCCGAAGCCGCTTGCCGGTTTTCGATCCGTCTTTGTCGCGCAGCGCATCAACCCACGGTCCGGCGGCATTGACGACTTTTTTGGCGCGGATGTCATATACTCGTCCGCCGAGCAAGTCGCGGCAGCGGGCGCCGGTGATGCGGCCGCGCTCGTCATACAAAAACTGTTCGGCTTTGACATAGTTGACGGCGTCGGCGCCAAGCTCGACCGCTTTTTTGATCACTTCGATCGTCAAGCGGGCATCGTCGGTCCGATACTCGACGTAATAGCCGCCGCCGATCAGGCCGTCGCGCTTTAAGAGCGGCTCTTTTTCCAACGTCTGTCGGGCATTAAGCATCGTGCGCCGCTCGCTTGGCTTGACGCCAGCCAGCCGGTCATACAGCCAAAGGCCGACCGACGTGCTCCATTTGCCGAACGTTCCGCCGCGGTAAATGGGCAGCAGCATCCACTCCGGTGTGGTGACGTGCGAGCCGTTTTCATACACAATCGCCCGTTCGCGCCCGACTTCCGCGACAAGCTTCACCTCGAACTGCTTTAAGTAGCGCAAGCCGCCGTGAACAAGCTTCGTCGACCGGCTTGACGTGCCGGCGGCGAAATCTTGCATCTCGACAAGCGCGACCGTCATGCCGCGCGAGATGGCATCCAAGGCGATGCCGCACCCGGTGATTCCCCCGCCGATCACCAACAGATCGTATGGCTTTTCGCTCATCGCTTCGAGAACGTTGTTCCGCTGTTTGCTTGAGAATGCCATGCATGATTCCTCCTTTTGAAAAAGACAAAAAGAGACCATTGCAAACACGATAAGCCTTCGCCTACCATGTGTGCATGGTCTCTCCTTGTCTCCTGACTGATGATTAACTTGTTGCTTTTATTATAGCAGACTGCGGCCGATTTGGCCAGCTCAACGCATTATCCATTGTAGTGGCGCCATAATGTTTCGTTGGACGTGGTCACCGCCACCGCCCCAGCTGCAAGCGCCTGCTCGACATCGTCGACCGTGCGGATGAGGCCGCCGGCGTAAATCGGTTTTCCCGTCCGTTCTTTCACTTCGCGGATGATGTGCGGCATGGCGCCCGGAATGACTTCGATGCAGTCCGGATTCGTTTTCGCAATCATCTGATAGCTTTTCTCCAACGCGTGTGAATCAAGCAAAAAGATGCGCTGCACGGCCAAGACTCGTTTTTGCCGCGCCTTCATAATGACGCCCGCTTTCGTGGAAATGAGGCCATGAGGGCGGAACTCTTGGCAAAGGTATTCCGCCGCATGTTCATCATGGCTCAGCCCTTGCACCAAGTCGACGTGAATGAGCAACTCCTTGCCATGCCGGCACGCATAGGCAAAGATGCTTTTTAACTGGGCAATATGTACCTCAAGCAATACACCGACCGTGTACCCGCTTGACAAAAAGGCGTCAAATTGCTTCATCGTTTTAATGGCCGGAATGATGCGCTGTTTCGCTTCCATTTTCTTTTCTTCGATTCATCCTCTCATTTTGTCGATCTCATCTAAGCATGACAGTGACATCATTGTCCGCGGTTTGCATGTCGCGATTTTCACCCCGCGCTTGCGGAACTTCTCGACAACGTAATGAATCGCTTTTTTGCCTGCCGTCTCTTCGCCATGGGAATGTCCCATGTCTCTCACTCTCCTCCTATTCCGCTTTCGGAATGGCCAGTTCGACCGTCGTTCCTTGATCGATCTCGCTTTCCACTGTAATTTGCCCGCCGTATTTATCGATGATTTCCTTGGCGATGGAAAGCCCGAGCCCGGCGCCGCCTTGTTCGCGGCTGCGCGCCTTGTCGACGCGATAAAAGCGCAAAAAAACGTTTTTCAGCTCGTCTTTCGGAATGCCAATGCCATGGTCGCGGACGGCGACCGTCACAAATGGCCCTTCCTCTCGCAGAGAAATGGTGATTTTTTTCACCCGTTGAGAATATTTTACCCCATTGTCAAGCAAAATGAACAGCAATTGTTCAAAATGATGCTTGGCCATCGCCAGACGCGGCAGCGGCGTTTCCGGCTGATCAACAAGAAACTGAAAATCGGGATGCAAAACGCGGAAATTTTTCACGATTTGCCCGATGGCCGCAGCAGCGTCAATAGGAGCAATCTCTTTTGGAATCACGATCGCCTCAACGCGCGACAAGTCAAGCAGTTCAAGGACGAGGCGCTTGAGCCGCTCCGTCTCTTTCATCGCCGCCTCAAGCGATTCTTCCAAAATCTCCGGGTTGTGCTTCCCCCACCGTTGCAGCAACGAAAGATGGCCTTGCAAAATGGCAAGCGGCGTGCGCAATTCATGGGACGCATCTTCGACGAATTGCCGCTGCATGGCAAAGGTGCGCTCAATGTCATCCATCATGCTGTTGAACATTATCATCAGCTCGGCCATTTCATCGCGCGCCGGAGGCACATCAATCCGCTGTTTCAGCCCGTTGTTTTTGATGTCGGCCATCGTTTCCGCCAACGTTTTTAGCGGTTTGATGAACCGTTGCGCCATAAACCGCCCGGCGAAGGCGCTCGCCGCCATCGCGCCAAAACCGATCACCGTCATAATAAGGAAAAGCATGTTCGTTACTTGTTGAAACTTCGTCAACCGGCGGGCGATTTCAATCGTTCCGCGCAAATGTCCGATATGAAGCGGCTTGCGCAGCAGCAAAAACCGTTCGTTGTTGACGAAATGCTCATCCATTTTCAACCGGTCGGGCATATCGCTTGGCGAGAGCGAGACGGCGGCGCCGTTTGACACCGAGACGACGACGTTTCCCTTCTCGTCGGTGACACGGATGAGCTGATAGCGCTCATTCAGTTTTTCCAAAAACGAACGGCGGCGGCGAACATCTTCCCATGATATATTACGTTTTTCCGCGTAATACGTTTCAATTTCCGCCACCGTTTGTTCCATTGTTTTTTCTTCTTCGTTCAGCAGCCATTGCTTGACAATGTGGTATTGCAAAAAGGTAAAGACAAAGTACGTAATAAAAATCGCTCCGGCAGACAAGATGGTCAGCTTCCCCTTCAACGAGAGCTCGCGGGGGCGGAATCGCTTCATGGCCGCATCACATATCCAGCGCCGCGCACCGTTTGGATATATCGTTCCTTATCGTGTTCATCGAGCTTTTGCCGCAAATAGCGGACATAGACATCGACGACGTTCGTCTCCACCTCGGCGTCAAACCCCCACACTTTGTCAAGCAGCACATCGCGCGTCAAGACGACGTTGATGTTTTGCATAAAGGCGACGAGCAAATCGTACTCGCGCTTCGTCAGCTCGATAAACTCGTCCCCCTTTTTTACCGTGCGCGCCTGCGTGTCAACGACCAAATCTTTAAACGCCAACACTTGCCCGTCGGCTTCAGAATGAACACGGCGGAACAAGGCGCGGATGCGGGCCAGCAACTCCTCAATGGCAAACGGCTTGACAATATAGTCATCGGCCCCGTTATCGAGCCCCATGACGCGGTCAAACACGCTGTCGCACGCCGTGATCATCATGATCGGCGTCGATTTCGCCGCCCGAATGCGGCGGCATACTTCCATGCCGTTTAAGCGAGGCAGCATGACATCGAGCAAAATCAAATCCCATGATTCCGACAAGGCGAGTTCAAGCCCTTCACGCCCGTCGCCGCACACGTGCACATCAAAGCCTTCATGCGTTAAATCCAGCTCCAAAAACCGGGCCAAGCCGGCTTCATCTTCAATTAATAAAATCCGTCCGTTCACGGTCTCCGTCCCCTTTCTTGCTTCTAGTTCTTGTCCTCCATCCCGGAGCAAGGACCCGCCTTGCGCCGCTTCCACACTTTCATTTTACTACAGACAAAGAAAAAGCCAATCGCCAACGGGGCGATCAGCAGCCAAGCGAAAGCGGACGCCGCCCCGCAAGCTTCCCGCACATCCAAAGGCAGCCGCTCACGAGTGGCGGTTCACAAACGAGTGGACAATCGCCTGAACAATTTCAAACGCTTGGTACGAAAGAAGCGATACAGCCGTTCCAGAAAAAAACAACATCACCAGCCAATGAATCCAATGCATCACGCCATCCTTCCTCGCGCTGCCGGTGGGCGGCAGCGGTATTTGTGTGCATGACCATAGATAGTGGTGTCATTATATTCCAAACGGGTTAAAACCGCATGAGAAATCGCTAAAAAAAGCGGAAAGTGACTTTTTTCCCGTCCGTACATACATTGACAATAAAGCGGATCGCCTCTATGGCTGCCGGCCGTCCAAGCGGCGGAAACGGCGGGCGGAGGAACCTTGCCACTTTGCGGAATGGAAAGAGAGGGAGTGCAATGAACGGACCGTTTCAACCGCCTGCAAACGGAGACGGCAATCACCCGTTCCATCATTTGCGGAAACTCGTGAACCAATGGTTCGATGAACGACCATTGCAAAAACTGTTTGAAACGCTTGACGATTACTTCGCCCAAACATTTGCCGCGGCGTACATCCCGATCGAGGTGAAAGAAACGAAGCGCGACTATCAAATCATCGTCCGTCTGCCGGACATCAAGCGGGATCAAATTAGCCTGCAGTGGCATGAAGACGGGCTGCAACTTGTCATCGATCACCATGAAACGATCGAATCGTCCGACGACAGCGGCCATGTATACGAACGGCGCCAGCAGCGGCGGCGCGTGGCGAGGATGATTCCGTTTCCGTATCCGGTGGCCGAACATGAAGTGAAAGCTTCATTCCAAAACGGTACACTCGTCATTCGCCTGCCGCAAAAACGGAAATACATCGGTATCGATTAAAATCCAAAGAAGCGCCTTCCGTCCACCCAAGCCATTAAAAAGGCCGTTCCCCATGTCGGGAGCGGCTTTTTTCCTATCGGGCTTCTATTGTTTATGCGAAGGGCTTCCATACCGGTTGTTGTGTTCCGGCGTCGGATCTTTTTGGATGTCCCATTCCTTGGCGATTTCTTCACGATTGTGTGGATACTTATTTTTCCGTTCCCGGTTGTCGTTGCGGTTGGTCACTGTCTGTCACCTCCTTGCCGTCTGCGATTAGGTTGCGCGTTTTTTTTCGGAACATAACCGCGCCATACATACTTTCGACACTGCTAAGCTACGCTACTGTTAGGAGGTGCAAAACGAATGGCCAAACTGCCCGATTTCAAACAGTTGAACGACCGGCTGATCAATGAGCCGTCCGCTGAGCCGCGGCTTGTCATCAAAACGAATCTCGATCCAGACCGCGTCACAGAAGAAAACCCGTATGCGGAAGGCAAACCAAACGTCAGTCGAACGTTTGTCTCGTTTTTTGAAGGGGGGCGGATCGTGATGGAACAAACGCTCGCCTATTTGCGGGAAATTTTGTCCAATTATTTGGACTGCCATGATGAGACGCCAAAGCGTATTTACAAAAAGCTGATCAGCAAACCGTACCGGGGCGAGGGCGAGTTTGTCCGCGACTTGACGCAAGAAGAGAGCGCCTTTTTGGATCGCATTTTGCCCCATGAAATCCGCTACGCGATGGATGAGCGCGATTATGAGCGCGTCTACCAGCTGAATGAAGTGTACGAGCTGCTCATTTGACAGGGCAAAGGGGCTGACCCAAAAGTCCGCCAAAAAGCGGACTTTTGGAGTCAGCCCTCTCTGGTTTTTGTATATTTTACCAAACGGAACAAAATTCCGACTCTGTTCTCCCCCTCATTTACGCCACCAAGGACAATTGCTTGTCCCTAGCGGCTTTTTTGAGAAGATTGTGGGCAGCACAAACCAGCCCCCATTCGATGGAAACTTTTTGGAGGCCTCGCAGGACAAAGCGACGAAACCCGCGATTTTGTTTGATTTGCCCAAATACACTCTCAATGTCGGTTTGGCGTTGGCGGTATCGGGCTTGCCCTTCTTCACTCTCCAACCGTTCGCGGGCTTTCTGTTTTTGTTCATGATAGACGGGGTTCCATTGCGTGGTTCGTCCATACTTGGAAGTCGTGCAGGCCGAACGGAACGGACATCCTTCGCATTCATGGCATTGGTAGTGTCGGGTGACCGAGGTGTATCCTGATTCCGTGGTCTGTTTCGAAGTTCCGGTGCGAACCAGCTTTTTCCCATTGGCGCAAATCCAAACGTCTTCTTCTTCCACATAGGTCCAATTCTGCTGATGATGCGGATTTTTCTTGACCTTGCGCGTGTTCTCCTTCTCATACGTATGGTACTTGATCAAGGCCGATATGTGCTTCTCTTCCAGCTTCACGTAGTTCTCTTCCGAGCCATAAGCCGCGTCAGCGATCAAACGTTCGGGTTCCACGCCGTACTTCTCTCGAACGGTCTCCAAATGCGGGAGAAGACAACGAGTGTCGCCCGGCCTCTGATGAAGGGAATACCCCAAAATAAATTGGCCGGAAGAACCCACCTGTACGTTATAGGCCGGCTTGAGCTGGCCGTTTCGCATGTGATCCTCCTTCAACCGCATGAAGGTGGCATCCACATCGGTCTTGGAATAGCTGTTGCGATCCCCGCATACATGGAGTTGGTGTTCATACTTTTCACTGCGGGGCAAGTAGTCCTCCTTCATCTTCTTGATGGCCTTCTTCAACGGTTGGTTGTCCGGCTCGGCCTCCAACCGTTTTTCCCACTCCTCGGTTTTCTTTCGGATTTCTTCTGACGTAAAGGCCGGCGAAGGGTCGATGTCTTCCGCCTTTTCTTCTTCCACGATCACCTCGATCTGGGCAATCAGCCGATCGACATTGGCTTGGAGTTTCTCCTGGTACTTCTCAGCCGATTTGCGCCAAACGAAGGTGTACCGGTTGGCATTCGCTTCAATTTTCGTTCCATCCACAAAATAATCTTCCATCTTGACATAGCCGTCGGCCACGAGCAGCGTGATCATTTCCCGGAACAGGTCGTCAATCAGGTCTTTCATCCGCTCCGAACGAAACCGATTGATGGAACGGAAGTCCGGCTTTTGAAATCCACTTAGCCACATGAGGGGAAGGTGGACTTCGAGCTGCCGTGCAATCTCACGGCCATGATACATTTTTTGGGTGTAAGCGTAAAGGAGAATTTTGGTCATCATTTTCGGATGATAGGCGGAGGCGCCCCCTCCTTTGTAGTAAGCAAGAAACGTCTCCATCGGGATGCGTTCAACCATCTCATGAACCACGTGGGCCATGTTATCCCGTGGAATGAGATCGGCGATGTTGCTTGGCAAAGAGAGGTTGTCCATGGTATACTCTTTAAAGGAAATATGATCATGTTTCATAAAAGAATCGCCCTTCTTTCGGTGGTAGTGGTTTTGGTGACTCTATTCTACCAGAAAAAAGGGCGATTCTTCTATATTTGAGGCAAAAAAGTGGGGGCTGATCCCAAAACGCATTCGCGTTTTGGGTCAGCCCCTTCGTTACTCTTTAAACGTGCTGAGCAGCCCTTTTAACATGCCGTTGACTTGATTGACGACATTGATCATCTGCCCCATCGTGTTCATCATTTTGTTAATATCATACGTCCCGTCACTGTTTTTTAACTGGGCGAGAAAAGACGGGCGCGGCGGCAGCAGCGACCCTGGTTTCGGGTATGGCATCGGGTGCGAAGGCGCGGCAGCGTGGAATGGCGAAGCATATGGCCAATGAATGGGCGCCGACGGAAGGTGGAAGGGCCAGCCGTATGAGTAGGGCCAATGGCCGCCGAAGCTGTATGGTCCGTGGGCGGGCGGCGGCGAAATTTGTCGCGGATAACGGTGCATGTGTATCCTCCCCATCTTTGATCATCGATTCCCCCAGCGAAAACAGGGGATCAGCTGCCACTAATATATGTGTGTATACTGGGCCGCGTGCGCGCGGACATGTAACCTCTTGTCGGAAGTTTTAATTTTCGGAAATCGCCCTTTCCTCCTATTTTCATGGTACGATGTAAAAAAGGGGGAAGGGGGAAAAGCATCAATGAGCATCACGGAATTGAAACATAAGTTCATGGCGGTCAAACATTGCGAGCCGGCTGAGGCGAACGAACTGCTCGATTTCGCCCGTCGCCTTTATTTGCGCGGGGAAATTTCGCTTGCCCAATATCGCGACTTAGTGCGCGAGCTGGAACAAGCCGGCGCCTGTCAGCCGGACGAAACGGAAGAATACGCTGGACTTTAGGTCTCGAGGGAGTTTTTCCCTTCTTTTTTTTGCATACTTTCGGCCTGAAATCCCCATCGTAATAAGCAAGGGGGGTGTTGGGCAATGGGCCGAGGCGTCCATTTCAACCATAAATTGAAAGGACATGACCACGAAAAACCGAAACATGGCGAGCCGGCGCCGCCGAAGCATACCGAGCGGGTCGAATATGAAATCAACACAGTCGCGACGGCTGAAGGCGGCCCTGTCTCGATCACAACAGGAAAAGATACGTAAAAGGAAAACGCTGTCCCCGCAGCCGAGGGGACAGCGTTTCTGCCGCCGGCTGTTTACACAAAATACAGTTTTGACGGCAACGGTCGCTCCGCGTTCGCTTTTTTCCCATCAAGCCGCCGTTCGACGCCGGCGATCCGCCCTTCAAGATGCGCGAGGTGCTCTTTGTTTTGGGCGTACCGCTCCTCAATGACATCCGCGATCACCTTTTCCATTTTCGCGTCCACCTGCTCGATGAGCGCGACAATTTCCTGAAGCTGCTTTTCAATCTCTTCTTTTTTCACTAACCGTTTTTCCATTTCCTCTCCCCCATTTCTGGCGTGATGATATTCCATTCGCGTCCAAGGGGATCACTCCCTGCTGCAGCGACAAAAGTAGAACAGATTCGGCAAAGAAAGCGGGATGCGGCCGCCATTCGACAACAAGAGCAGGCGCAGCCGTGGGGAAGAAAAAAAGGCGCATCTTTTCCGAGCGTATGGTATAATAAAAACCATTCAAAGGAGATGAACGCGATGGCACTCAAATATCCAGGAGGAAAAGAATACCGCGGAAACGGACCGAGCGCGGTGCGACCGCCGGCGGCAGCCGGCTATGCCAACCGCGGCATGACGCTCGAAGACGACTTAAACGCGACGAATGAATATTATCGGGAGCACGGCATCGCTGTCATCCATAAAAAGCCGACTCCGGTGCAAATCGTCCGCGTCGATTATCCGAAACGGAGCGCCGCCGTCATCAAAGAGGCCTATTTCCGGCAGGCGTCGACGACCGACTACAACGGCATCTATCGCGGCAAATACATCGACTTTGAGGCAAAGGAGACGAGAAACAAAACGTCGTTTCCGCTGAAAAATTTCCATGCTCACCAAATCCGCCATATGGCGCAAGTCATGGCCCACGGCGGCATTTGCTTTGCGATTTTGCGTTTTTCCCTGCTCAATGAAACGTATTTGCTTGACGCCTCCCACTTAATTGCCCGCTGGAATGAGCAAGAAGCCGGGGGAAGAAAGTCGATCCCAAAACGGGAGATCGAACAATACGGGCATTATATCCCGCTTGGCTACCAGCCGAGAATTGATTATATTAGTGTAATAGAAAACGTGTACTTCACCGCTTAAGGTGAAAACTTGTAAGAAAGGCAGGATTTGCTTATGTCTGGTGAATATCGTTCTCGTGTGGAACGAAAGCAGGCAGCGAAACAGACGAAACAAAAAAAGGCGAAAAAGAAAAGAGGGAGGTCCTGGTTGAAAGCGATCGCCATTGCGATAGTGCTGATGATCGCCCTTGGCGCCATCGGGGGGGTGGCTGCGTTCGCCTACTTTGTCAAGGACGCCCCTCCGCTCGATGAGGCGAAAATTAAAGATCCGCTCTCGTCGACCGTGTACGATATGAGCGGAAAGAAAGTCGCCGAGCTGGGCGGTTACAAACGGACGTACATCTCATACAAGGACGTGCCGAAAGTGCTGGAAAATGCGGTATTGGCGACCGAAGACGCCCGCTTTTACGAGCATCACGGCATCGACATCGTCCGTCTAGCCGGCGCGGTCATCGCCAATATTCGCGAAGGGTTCGGCGCGGAAGGCGGCAGCACGATCACCCAGCAAGTCGTGAAAATGACGTTCCTCTCATCAAAGAAAACGTTGGAGCGGAAAGCGCAAGAAGCGTGGCTCGCCTTGCAGCTTGAGCAAAAGTATTCGAAGCACGAAATTTTGGAAATGTACTTGAACAAAATTTATTACTCAGACGGCATTTATGGCGTCGCCCGGGCGGCGGAATATTACTTCGGCAAAACGAACTTAAAAGAGCTGACGCTCCCTGAGGCAGCGCTCTTGGCCGGCATGCCGCAAAGCCCGAACCGGTACAACCCGTACGATCATCCGGAGGCGGCGAAAAAACGGCGCGACACTGTCTTGTCGCTCATGGTGAAACATGGCTTTATCAGTGCGGAAGAAGCGGAAAAAGCGAAGCAGGTGCCGATCAAATCGATGCTCACCGAGCGGAAAAAGCCGCAAAATTCCGTGCCATACGACGCCTTCATTGACGAAGTGATCAAAGAAGTGACGGACAAAGCCAATGTCAACGTCTTTGAAGACGGGCTGAAAATTTACACGACGCTTGATCAAGAGGCGCAGTCGTACGTTGAAAAGCTATTAAACTCCGATCAACATTTTACCGCCAAAAAAGATTTGCAGTCGGGAATCGCCCTCGTCGACACGAAAACGGGCGCCATTCGCGCATTAGGCGGGGGACGCCACCGCGACAACATCGAGTTCGGTTTCAACTACGCAATTCAGCCTGTCGGCCAGCCCGGTTCAACGATTAAGCCGATTTTGGACTACGGGCCGGCGATCGAATATTTAAAATGGTCAACCGCGCACATTCTTGTTGACGAGCCGTATACGTACTCCGACGGCACCCCGATCCGCAACGCCGGCGGACGCTACGCCGGACCGGTGACGGTGCGCAATGCCCTCACATGGTCGCGCAACATCCCGGCGTTAAAAACGTTCCAAGCGGTCGGCAAAGAGCGGGCGAGAGAGTTTGCCAACCGGCTCGGCATGGGCTTTGACGAAGTATATGAGCCGTACGCAATCGGCGGCATATCGCGCTACGTATCGCCGTTGCAGATGGCCGGCGCCTACGCCGCCTTCGGCAACAACGGCGTTTACACGAAGCCGTATGCAGTGACGAAAATCGTCTTCCCAGACGGCACGGAAATGGACTTAAAGCCAAAACCGAAGCGAGTCATGCATGATTACACCGCATACATGATTACCGACATGCTTAAATCGGTCATCCGCTCTGGCACTGGGCGGTCCGCCTATGTTCCAGGGTTGGAGCTCGCCGGCAAGACCGGAACGACAAACTACGGCAAAGACGGCGCGAAGTTTGGCCTCAAACGGGACGATGTGCCGGACAGCTGGATTATCGGCTATACGCCAAACTACACGGCGGCCATTTGGGTCGGCTTCAGCAAAAAAAGCGAAACAGCTACATTAGGGAGTCGGGAGCAGCGCATTCCGAAGCTCTTGCTGAAAGATCTGATGTCCCATCTCGACGATGGCAGCGGAGAGTTTCAGCGGCCGGACAGCGTCGTCAAACTGCCGATCAAAAAAGGCACGAATCCGCCGAAACTTGCCGGCAAATACACGCCTGAAAGCGACATTACGTATGAATTGTTCGTGCGCGGCACCGAACCGACAAAAGTCGCAAAAGATGAGCCGGAAGAGCTCCCGGCTGTCAAAGGGTTGGCCGCTTCGTACGACCAAGCTGCCAACATGATTTCCGTCTCTTGGTCGTATGATGAGAAAACCGACGACACGCTGTTTGAAGTGCGCATCAAAGACGAGCAAGGGCATACGGAAACGGTCACGACCAAAGATTTAGGCGTGACAGTTACGAACGTGGCGCCAGGGGCTTCGTACACGATCGCCGTCTATGCCAAGGAAGGCGAGCGGATGAGCAAGCCGGCGATCACGAGCATCCGCATCCCTGGCGGCGAGCAGCCGACGGCGCCGGGCAATGGAGCGAACGGTGATGGCAACAACCGTGGCGCCGGAAATGGCGGCACGAACGGGGATAACAGCGATGATCATGGGGGCAATGGAAACAATCAAAATAACAACAATGGCGGAAATAGCGGAAACAACGGCAATGGCAACGAAGATCGCGATGATGGCGGCGAAGAGGACAACGGCGGCAAAGACAATGGTGGCAAAGACAATGGCGGCGAAGACAACGGCGGCGAAGACAACGGCCAAGGGAATGGCGGCGCAACAACGCCGACGAAACCAACAACCCCAACGACGCCGACCAATCCACAATCAGGAAACAGCGGCAATGCTGGCATGAGAAATGGAAGCCGCCAGTGAGATCACCTGCCTCAAAAAAGCGGATGGCCCGATAAGCCATCCGCTTTTTCATGGCGACTTGCCTAGAAATATGCCCGTCCGGGAAAAAGCGGGCGAGCCCATTCAGTCGGCACGCGCACGTTTGTTTTCCCTCTTTCGCATCCGCTTTTTTCCCTCGCGACATAAACGAAGAAGCGGGCATACCGGGCATTGCGGCGCCTGCGCCTTGCAATGGTAGCGGCCGAAAAAAATCATCCGGTGGTGGGTGATCGACCATTCTTCCTTTGGAATGGTTTTCATCAACGTTTGTTCCACTTCCAGAACTGACGCGTCCCAACGGCAAAAGCCGAGCCGCTTGCTGACCCGCTCGACATGCGTATCAACGGCGATGGCCGGCACGCCAAATGCCACGGAGACGACGACGTTGGCCGTCTTCCTTCCGACGCCCGGCAGCTTCATCAATTCATCGCGGTCGCGCGGCACTTCACCGTTGTACTCCTCAATCAGCATCGCGCACAACTTTTGAATATTTTTCGCTTTGTTCCGGTATAATCCGATCGATCGGATGTCTTGCCCCAGCTCTTCAAGCGGCACCGCGATGTAATCGTGCGGCGTTCGGTATTTTTCAAACAAATGTTTCGTCACCTTATTGACGAGCGCATCGGTGCATTGCGCTGACAAAACGACCGCGATCAACAGTTCGAACGGATTGCGGTGCACAAGTTCGCAATGGGCATTGGGAAACATGTCCGCCATCACGTCCAAACAGCAGCGGATTTGCTGCTTCGTCAGCATCCCTCTCTCCTCCTTTCGCGATGTTTGGCCATCCATACGAGCATTTCGCGATTTTGGCCAAACAAAAACGAGAGACTGCGCTCTCGTTTACGAGTCAAGCCAGTTGAAAAACGGAATCGTCTGCTTAAATTCTCCTGTCTCCTGTTTCGCCGGGCGGGCGAGCGGTTTCGGCTTGCGGAATTTTTTGCCGTAATCGTGCGCCTGCTCGATCGTGCGGATGCCGTTCTTTTTCCACTCAAACAAAATGCGGTCGATGTAGCGAAAGTTCAGTTTTCCCGACAGCACCGCCTCGCGCAGCGCAGCTTTAATGATGGCCGGTTCATGGCCGTCTTGGTCGATCCACATCGCGAGCGTTTCACACTCAAACGGGGAGAGCGGGCGGCCAAATTCTTGCTCAAAAACCGTATATAGGCTTTCCTCCTCCTGCTGGCCGCCGCACTCATCCTTGGCCGCTTCTGCATACAAATGGTGAACCAGCTGCTCCCAAAGCGGTTCGAGCGTATACTTTTCGCTGCGGATGCCGCGTTCGTCCGTATGCTCCTCAATGGCCACCATCCCCTTTCGCAAAAGGCGGCGCATCATTTCCATGCACTCCGCCGCCGGGACCGTCATTCTCTCGGCCAGCTCCGCCGGCGTCGGAAAGGTGATCCCTTGCTCAAAAAACGACTGCATATGCAAAAGCAGCACGAGTTCCGCCTCGCTCAAGCCAAGCTGTTTATAATGGTTCAATAACAGCTTTGGAACGGCGACGCTTCCTTGCGCCAGCCATTCGGCCACCTTTTTCTTTTCCATGCCGATGCACCTCAACTATAGTATAACATGCCGGCGGCAAAAAACCCCCTTTTTTGCAGGGGGTTACGGATACAAACGGTTGAGAAGGCGCGGGAATGGGATCGTTTCACGCACATGCTCGACGCCGCAAATCCAAGCGACCGTGCGCTCAAGGCCGAGCCCGAACCCAGAGTGCGGCACCGATCCGTATTTGCGCAAATCCAAATACCATTCATACGCCTCAAGCGGCAAATGGTGTTCCTCAAGGCGTTGCTTTAACAAGTCATAATCATGGATACGCTCCGAGCCGCCGATAATTTCCCCGTACCCTTCCGGGGCAATGAGGTCGGCGCACAACACAACGTCCGGCCGCTTCGGATCCGGCTGCATATAAAACGGCTTTAATGACGTCGGGTAATGAGTGATAAAGACCGGCTTCTCGAAACTTTCCGCAATGGCCGTCTCATGCGGCGCGCCGAAGTCGTCGCCCCACTCGATGTCGGTGAACCCTTTGTCGTGCAAAAGCTTGATCGCTTCGTCATACGTCAGGCGCGGAAACGGCGGCGTGACCAACTCAAGTTTGGACACATCGCGCTCAAGCCGCCCAAGCTCGAGCCGGCAGCGGCTGAGCACCGACTGCACAAGATAGGAGACGTACTCTTCCTGCAGCCGCAAGTTGTCTTCAAACTCGTAAAACGCCATTTCCGGCTCGACCATCCAAAATTCAATCAAATGGCGGCGCGTTTTCGACTTTTCAGCGCGAAACGTCGGGCCGAATGAAAATACTTTGCCGAGCGCCATCGCCGCTGCCTCCATATACAGCTGGCCGCTTTGCGACAAATACGCGTCTTCATCGAAATATTTCGTGTGGAACAGCTCGGTCGTTCCTTCCGGCGCGCTGCCGGTCAAAATCGGCGCATCGACTTTGACGAACCCGCGGTCGTTGAAAAACTCGTACGTTGCCCGAATGACCTCGTTGCGGATTTTCATAATGGCATGCTGACGCCGCGACCGAAGCCATAAATGGCGATGGTCCATCAAAAATTCGACGCCGTGCTCCTTTGGCGTAATCGGGTAATCGACCGCTTCATCGATGACTTGCAAGTCCGTAACCGACAGTTCGTAGCCGAACGGCGAGCGCTCGTCAATGCGCACTGTTCCGGTCACATACAGCGATGTTTCTTGCGTCAACGTTTTCGCGCGTTGGAATACTTCCTCTGAGACGTTCGCCTTTTCGACGACGCCTTGAATGAAGCCCGTCCCGTCGCGCAGCTGCAAAAAGGCGATTTTTCCGCTCGAGCGCTTATTGGCCAGCCAGGCACCAATCGTGACTTGCCGGCCGACATATTGGTTTACTTCCGCAATCGTCGTTTTCACGTACTTATTCCCTCCAATGATTGACACGTCCATCATTCGCTATTATACCGTTGCGCCAACACGGCAGCAACGGCCAGGTCGGGGCGGCGAAATGCGGCGCTTTGTACTGCACCGGCCGTTGCCGCCTGACAGCATATCCACCCTGCCCCGCGTGGATTTGGTTACGCGCGCGCTTCCATGAATCGGCGGATGCGTTCCACCGCCGTTTCCAGCGCCTCAAGCGAAGTCGCATACGACAGGCGGACATTGTCCGGCGCTCCAAACCCGGAGCCGGGCACGAGGGCGACTTTCGCCTCTTCGAGCAAGACGGCGACGAACTCGTCGACCGTGCGGCAGCCCGCCATCTCCGCCGCTTTGCGGGCGTTCGGGAACAAGTAAAACGCCCCTTGCGGCTTGACGCATGTAAACCCTGGAATTTGCACAAGCTTGTCGTAAATGATATGGAGCCGCTCTTCAAACGCTCGGCGCATTTCTTCCACCGGATCCTGCGGGCCGCTGTACGCGGCGATGGCCGCGTATTGGGCGATTGACGTCGGGTTGGATGTACTGTGGCTCGCCAAGTCGGTCATCGCTTTGATGATTTCTTTTGGACCTGCTGCATACCCGATGCGCCATCCCGTCATCGAATGCGACTTCGACACCCCGTTGATGATGACGGTCTGCGCTTTCAGCTCCGGCGCCAGCTCAGCGATCGAGACATGCTTCGCTCCGCCGTAAATCAGCTTTTCATAAATTTCGTCGGAGACGATCAAGAGGCCGTATTCTAAGCAAATGTCACCGAGCGCCTTCAGTTCTTCGGCCGTGTAAATCATGCCGGTCGGGTTGCTCGGCGAGTTGATGATGACCGCCTTCGTCCGCGGCGTGATCGCCTGCTTCAGCTGCTCTGGCGTAATTTTGAAATCGTGTTGTTCCAGCCCTTCCACATAAACGGGAACGCCGCCGGCGAGCTTCACTTGTTCCGGGTAGCTGACCCAATACGGCGTCGGGATGATGACCTCATCGCCCTCGTCGAGCAGCACTTGAAAGAGGGTGTAAAGGGCGTGCTTCGCCCCGACGCATACAATCACTTCCGCCGGCTCATACTCAAGCCCTTGATCGCGGGCAAACTTTTTGATGATTTCCGCCTTCAGCGCCGGCAGCCCGCCCGAGGGCGTATATTTCGTATGCCCTTCGTTCATCGCTCTTACCGCTGCATCGAGAATGTGCCGCGGCGTATTGAAATCCGGCTCTCCGGCCCCGAGGCCGATCACGTCGTATCCAGCCGCTTTCAATTCTTTCGCTTTCGCCGTAATGGCCAATGTCGCCGATGGCGTCAGCGACGCCACCCGTTTTGCCAGTTTCATCGCTTCTTCCCCCTCATGTCCTCATCGTTGAAAACTGTACCTCTTCAAGAACGCGCCATCGGTGAAATGAAGGTAATAAAACGAATACCTTCCTTCCGAATCGATATATGTCAACTCCCAAAGAGGCACGCCTTTTTCCATGCCGAGCGTCGCGTCAATGATCTGCTGCGGGCGGCGGTCGCGCTCTAAAATGGCGCGCGCTTTTGCTTCGCTGATGCCGCTGTCCGCCCGCTTGACGACGACATTTCCTCCTTTTTCCGGCACCCAAACGACGACGTCCGTTTTTTCTTGCTTCGTCCGGCCGATGAATACAGTGTACGCTTCATCCCCATAATATGTATAGACTTTCTTGACGTCAATCAATCCGACTGCCTCCCTCGCCCGCGCAAGCGCGTGTTCCGCCATGGACCGTTTGGGCGCCATCGCCTCTCCATAAATCGACCATGCCTGCCAAATGAGGAAACCAAAAAAAAGGAGAGCCAACCATCCCCATTTTTTCATCGCGATCACGTCCGGTAAATCGTGAAGACGGCCTGTCGTCTGTCGTTCTCATCCAAAGCAAGGCCAAACATTAAATTGTTGCGCTTCAGCGTCCGGTTCAAGCAGTCGACAATTTTGTACAAATCGTCGGAATGCTGGACTTTGACGGTGGCGAGCACTTCAATTTTGCTTTCCATTTTCGTCGCTTCCTCCTGTGCGGCGCAAATTTTGTTACTTATACAGGCCGGCGGCTCCGGCAACAATACAAATACAGCAGATCTGCAGCCAGGCAGCGAAAGCCGCAGGCTGCCAGCATCGCAGTTGTGCTTCTTCCCTATTATAGCAGGTTTGTCCGACCATTTCATAACAAATTTGCCCGCCTACACCGCCAACGCAAATTTGCTTCCTTCCGCCCCGCTCGATGCGGGGAATTTTTTTGCTGCCTGCCATCTTTAGATTGCACCGTTTCCCCTCTCTTTATGAGAAGGAAGCGACGACATGCCCTAAACGCCATTGGGCCGGCGGCCTTGCCAAAGCCAGGCGTCCGCCGCATCGAGCAGCTCCAAAAGTCCACCCTCATGCACAGGAAACGGCGGCAACGACGCGAGAAAGTCCGCTCGGTACGGAGCGTTCGTCAACCGGCGGTCAAGGACGAACACCACTCCCTTGTCGCGCTCGGTGCGGATGAGACGGCCGACGCCTTGCTTCAATCGGAGGACGGCCTCGGGAAGCGACAGCTCATAAAACGGATCGCCTCCCCGTGCACGAATGCGTTCGCTTTTCGCTTCCATCACCGGATCGTCCGGAGGAGCAAACGGCAAACGCGCGATGATGAGCGCATCAAGCGCATCCCCCGGCAAATCGACCCCCTCCCAAAAACCGCTCGTCCCAAACAGCACAGCGCGCTCAAACTGCAAAAACGTCCGGATGAGTTTGGCCGGACTGCCGCTTTGCACCCCTTGAGCGATCAAGACAAATGGTTCGTCCGCCTCGTCGTTTTTTAACGCCTCGACGGTCATTTTCAACAATTCGTACGATGGAAACAACACAAGCAGCCGCCGGCCGACGCGCCGGGCGACTGCTGTGATGGCCGCCGCTGCCGCCTCGGCATACGTCTCGACCGAAACAGCGGAAGCGAGCGGCATGTCCGCCGGCACAAAGAGCGCAGCCTGTTCCTCGTAGCGAAACGGCGCCGGAAACGAGCGGCACAGCGGATAAAACTCGTCCAACCCGAGGCGCCTCGTCATATACGCGAAACGCCCGCGAACCGTAAGCGTTGCGGAAGTCAAAATGACGCTCCGCTTTTTCATAAACAGCCGGTCCGCAAAAAAATCGGCGAGGTCGACCGGCTGGGAATAAAGGCGGACGGCGTTCGCCGCCCCTTTCTCATCCGCTTCGATCCAGCGGACGGCGCTGGGATCCGTTTCCGTCAACAGCCGGACAAGCGTTGCCAGCTGTCGCTCCAACGCCGCCAAATCCGCTGCCAGCGAAGCAGGCAACGGAGAACCATCCGCGGCGGGCGCTGACACAAGCGGCATCGCGGCACCGCATAGCGCCGCTGCCGAGTCGCGCAGACGCCAGCATAACTCCGTCGCTGCCTGCCACGTCCGGCCGCCCTCGTCAGCCGGGGAAAAACGGTAGCGGCAACGGCCGGCCCGCGCCGGCTTTTTCGCAAGCGCATAGCGGCGCAGCAAACGGAACAGCTCGTCCCCTTCAAATTGCAACTCTTCCAAACGCCGTTGGCAGCGGGCGATCGCGTCTTCCGCTTCACCGTGCTCCGCTTCCGGCCATTTTCCAAGCGTTTGCGCTATTTTGGCCGTCAGCAGACGAAAAGACACGTAGTCAATCCGTTCGCCAAACGAATGGGCGGCAGCGTCCTCGAGCCGATGGGCCTCATCGATGACAAGATGGCGAAACGGCGGCAAAAGCGGCGAAGAAGCTGTCAAATCATGAAGCAAAAACGCGTGGTTCGTAATGACAATATTCGCCCGCTCGGCGCGTTGTTTCGCTTGGGCGAAAAAATGATGCCTCCCGCCGTCTTCCCCCTCGCCAATGGCCAGCTCTGACAACAAAAGACGGGCGCCGGACGACACATTCAATTCGTCCAAATCGCCGCTGTCTGTCTCAAGCAGCCAGACGAGCAGCTGGCACTTCAACAGCGCCGCATCGTACGTATCGCACGGTTCAGACAAAAACGAAACGAACTTGTCGAGGGAAAGGTAGTTTTGCTTCCCTTTCAAGACGGCGACCCGAAGCGGAAACGGCACGACTTGCCGCAGCACGGGCAAATCGCGGCGGATGAGCTGCTCTTGCAGCTGAAGCGTATGCGTGCTTACCACGACCCGCTCCTGGCGCTCACCGGCAAAAAAGGCGGCGGGAATCAAGTAGGCGAGCGATTTGCCGAGCCCGGTTCCCGCCTCAATGAGCGCATGCTGGGACGTCGACAGCGCCTCATAGACAAGCCGCATCATCTCCCACTGCCCCTCACGTCGTTTGTAGCCAGGAAGCGGAAGGGGCGGCGCCTGTTCATAAAAAGCAGCGAACGAGGCGGAAGGGGAATGCCGTCTGCCGTCATCCGGCTTTGGCGCCGGTTTTTTCAGCGCAATGCCGCGGTATACCGCGACCGTGTCATCCACTGGCGCTTCTTTTCGTTTTTCCGCAATGACGGCGTCCAAGAGCGAATAAATGTCGCTTTTCAAATGGCGGGCGAGGCGGCGCAGCTGTTCAAGCGTCAACAAGGGCAGGCGGTGCAGCCGTCCGAGCAGGGCAATGAACAGTTTGGCGGTCACTTCCGCATCGCTGTCCGCCTGGTGCGGGCGATCATGGCGAAGGCCGAGCTGTTTCGCCAAATCGCCAAGCTTGTAGCTTTCCGCCGACGGCAGCACGATGCGCGCAAGTTCCACCGTATCGATCGTCGGACCGGCAAACGGCGGACGCCCGGCCCGCTCGAGCTCCGCCTGCAAAAACGGCAAATCAAAATCGACGTTATGCGCGACGAAATACGCCCCCTTCATCATGGCGGCAATCTCGCCCGCTTTATCGGCAAACAGCGGCGCCTCTTCAACGGTCTGCTCGTCAATATTGGTCAGCTGTTGGATGAACGGCGGGATCGGCTGTTCAGGGTTGAAAAAGCTGGCAAACCGCGCCACGATCGAGCGGCCTTCCACCACCGCCATGCCGAGCTGGATGATCCGGTCGCCCTTTTTCGGCCCGTTTCCGGTTGTCTCCAAATCAATAATGACAAAGCGCATTGCCATAAACGATCACCTCAAAACGAAAAGGGGCGGAAAGCCCCTTTTTGACCACATTATAAAATCGTATGTGCCGGCTCTTCGGCGATAAGCTGCGCGATCCGGTTGTGTTCGTCCATAATGGCGATTTTCGGACGATGCGCGGCGACTTTTTCTTCCGGAACGAGCGCATACGAAATTACGATGATGATATCCCCTTTTTGCACGAGGCGGGCGGCCGCGCCGTTTAGGCAAAAGACGCCGCTGCCGCGCTCCCCGGGGATGATATACGTTTCAAAGCGGGCTCCATTATTATTGTTGACCACCTGCACTTTTTCATTAGCCACCATGCCGACGGCGTCCAAAATATCTTCATCGATGGTAATGCTGCCGACGTAATCCAGGTTCGCTTCCGTCACACGGGCGCGATGAATTTTGGCGTTCATGAGCGTACGAAACATGGACGATCCCCCCTTTTACTCCCCTCGCCTGTCCGCTGCAGGCAACTCGACCATGATGTTATCGATCAAGCGGGCGCCCGCAAACCGGACGGCAACCGCAATGAGAACCGTTCCGGCGAGCGCCGAAAGCGGCGTTAAATCGGGATATGAGCATACTTCAACATAATCGATTTCCGCATGCGTATGCGCCTCAATATGCTCCCGCACGAGGCGGCGGATGGCTTCCGCGTTCCGCTCCCCGCGGTCAACAGCCGCTGCTGCGGCCTTAAGCGCCTCGTAGAGCGCCGGCGCTTCCTTTCGCTCCTGCGGCGATAAATAAACGTTGCGCGAGCTTTTCGCCAGCCCGTCGGTCTCGCGCACCGTCGGCACCGGCACGAGCTCGATCGGAAAATTAAAGTCGCGGATTAAGCCGGCGACAACGGCCACCTGCTGGGCGTCTTTCATCCCGAAATAGGCGCGGTCCGGCATGACGATATTGAACAGCTTAATGAGCACGGTCGCCACGCCGTCGAAATGACCGGGCCGCGACCGCCCACACAACACATCGGTGCGCGCCTTGACGACCGCTTGCACCGAGAGCGGCGCCGGATACATTTCGTCCACCTCCGGGTGAAACAATACGTCCACGCCATGCTGGCCGGCGATGCGCCGGTCGCGCTCAAAATCGCGCGGGTAGCGGGCAAAATCTTCGTTCGGTCCAAACTGAAGCGGGTTAACAAAAATGCTGAGCACAACGATATCGTTCTCTTCGCGCGCCCGGTCGATGAGCGCGGCGTGCCCATCGTGCAAATAGCCCATCGTCGGGACGAACCCAATCGTTTTTCCTTCGCGGCGATATTGGCGCATCAACGCCTGCATTGTCGCAATGCGGTCAACAACGATCATCATTGCTTTCCTCCGTATAACGCCACCCATTCTTCTTCCTTCATGGTAAACGCGTGCGCCGGCTCTGGAAACTGTCGCAGTTTGACATCGGCGACATAGTTGGCCAATGCCTGGACGACGGCATCTTGAATGACGGCGTATTGTTTGACAAACTTCGGCACACGGTCAACACCGTAGCCGAGCACATCATGATACACGAGCACTTGGCCGTCCACCTCGGCCCCGGCGCCGATGCCGATGACAGGAATATGAAGCTCCCGGGCAATGGCGGCGCCAAGCTGCCTTGGCACGCATTCGAGCACCAAGGCGATCGCGCCCGCTTGTTCGCACTGTTTCGCATCATCCATAAGCTTTTTGGCGCTTTCCGCATCTTTGCCTTGCACTTTGTAGCCGCCGAGGACGCCGACCGACTGCGGTGTCAGCCCGAGGTGGGCGACGACCGGCACGCCGGCTTTCGTCAGCGCGGCGATGACGCCGGTAACTTCATCGGCTCCTTCCACTTTGACGGCGTTCGCCCCCGATTGCTGCATGATGCGCCGGGCGTTTTGCAACGCTTCCTCTTTCGACGCATGGTAGGACATAAACGGCATGTCCGTGACGACAAACGTGTTGGGCGCGCCCCGCCGCACCGCCTTCGTATGATGAATCATGTCCTCAACCGTCACCGGAATCGTCGAGTCATAGCCGAGCACGACCATGCCGAGCGAGTCGCCGACCAAAATCATGTCCACCCCGGCTTGCTCCGCGAGCTTGGCCGATGGAAAATCATAGGCGGTCACCATGACGATGGGCTCGCCTGTCTGTTTCATGCGAAAAAAATCCGTTTTCGTCTTCACATTGACTCCCTCCCCTTTTGTTGCAGAGGAGGTGACGCGACCGAAACAAAACGTCCTTCTTTCCCGCCTTGAGAAAGAAGGACGCCATAAACCGCCGTCGGTTTCGTTCACCCCTCTGTCCCAGTCCTTCGAGTAAGGATCAAGGCAGATCGTCTCAACCATTTATTCATGTTGCCAGCCTCGGTGCAGCTCTTTCTTGACAAAGATACTGCCCTTTCCTCGCCTTGTATTTTAATAAAATTATCACAATTTTTCTAGTGGCAATTTACAACTGAATATCGGCTGAGTGAATATAATGGGTGTTTTGCTCCTCATCTTCGAGAATGAGCAGCCCGTCTTCGGTGATGCCGCGGGCGATGCCGCGAATCGTTCCGCCCAGCGTTCTTGCCGTCACCGGCTTGCCGATCGAAACCGCATACCCTTCCCAAAGAAGCTTGATGGAGCGGAAGCCGTGCGCCAAATATTGCTTATACAGCCGCTCGATGCGGAGCAAAATTTCTTGAATGAGCGGCGCACGCTTGATGCGTTCGCCTTTTTCAATGGCAAGCGACGTGGCGATGGCGCGAATGTCCTCGGGAAATTGTTCCGCTGTTTGATTGACGTTAATGCCGATGCCGACGATGACCGAGTGGACGCGGTCGGGATCGGCCTGCAGCTCGGTTAAAATGCCGACGCCTTTTTTGCCGTGAAGCAAAATGTCGTTCGGCCATTTAATATTCGGGACAAGCCCGGTCACTTCTTGAATGGCTTGGCTAATGGCCACCGCCACAAGCAGCGTCAATTGCGGCGCCCGCTGCGGGGGGATGGGCGGGCGCAAAATAAGGCTCATCCAAATGCCGGTTCCTTTCGGAGAAAACCATTTCCGATCGAGGCGCCCGCGGCCGGCTTTTTGCTCTTCCGCGACGACCAGCGTCCCCTCCGGCGCCCCTTCGTACGCCAGCTTGGCGGCGATGCGCTGCGTGGAATCGACTTCCTCGAAAAAATGGATCGTATGGCCGAGCGTTTCCGTTTTCAGGCCGAGCTGGATTTCATTCGCCGTCACCTTATCCGGCGTGCTTACGATCCGATAGCCAAGGCGGCGCACCGCTTCGAGTTCAAAGCCTTCTTTGCGCAGCTCCTCGATGTGTTTCCATACGGCCGCCCGCGAACAGCCGAGCCGTTCGCTGATTTTTTGTCCCGACAAAAACTCGCCGTTCGCTTCTGCAAACAGCTCTAACAGTTTTTTTCGCGTGTCCGATTGCGCTCCATGAGCCATGCGTAAATCCGCTCCTTCTCGTTCTCGACTTCTCCGTTGACGACCGCCCGCCATATGGCGTCCAGCGCCTCTTTCACCCACGGGCCGGCCGGTTTCCCGACCCACTCGATCACGTCTTTTCCGTTGACCGCCAGCTCCCCTTTCGTTTTGATCGGCAAGGAGGCAAAGCGGCGGCGCAGTTTCTCATGCCATGGCCCAGGCGGCGCGCCGGTGAAGGCGGCGCGCACTGTTTCCACCGAGAGCGCCCGCTCAAGGCCGGCGGAAAACAGCTGTTCGTTCGTCCATGCTTCCGGCCGTGGAATGTCAGCCAACGCCGTCAAAATGGCGCCCGCTTCGTCGACCACTTTGTTCGAGAGCTTCCACGCGCGCAAAAACGGCCGGCTTTCCTGCACACCAAGCGCATGGCACAAAAGCGCCCACCGTTCTTCGCGCGCGGCAAGCCATGGCCAACGATAAGCCGCCGCCAGACGCAGTTGCTTCTCTTTCCCTGCCAAACCAGGCAAGTAAACGTTCAATCCGGTTTCGGCCAACAGCGGCAGCGCCCTGGCGGCAAACGGACCGCCGAGCAGCTTTTCCATCTCCATCGTCATCCGCTCGACTGAAATGTGGGCCAAAAGCGGAGCGTTTTGGACGATCGCCTGTTCCGTATCCGGCGCAAGCGCAAATCCGAGCTGGCTGACAAAGCGAACGGCCCGCATCATGCGAAGCGCATCTTCACGAAACCGCTTTTCCGCCTCTCCGACGGTGCGAATGATTCGCCGGCGAATCGCCTCTCGCCCTCCAAACGGATCAATGATAGCCCCATATTCGTCCATGGCGATGGCATTCATCGTAAAATCGCGCCGTTTTAAGTCTTCCTCAAGCGAGCGGACAAACGTCACCGACTCCGGACGGCGGTAGTCCTCATAGTCGCCGTCCGTGCGAAATGTTGTCACTTCATACGCTTTTCCTTTATGGACAACGACGACCGTGCCGTGTTTCGAGCCGACATCGATCGTCTTTGGAAAAATCGCCATAACGTCTTCCGGCAAGGCGCTTGTCGCAATATCCACATCGCCGATCGGGCGTCCAAGCAGCAAATCACGCACCGCTCCGCCGACGAAATAGGCGTCATAGCCATGCTGTTTCAGCTGTTGAATGATGCCGAGCGCCTCTTGAAACGGCGGTTTCATCATTTCACCTTCCTTGCGGCGAGCGAAATGTACAGCTGTTCATATTGCCCGACGATGTCGGACGAACGAAACTTTTGCTCGACCGTTTGCACGGCCTGGCGCGCCATCTCTTGATGAAGGCGGCGGTCGGTCAGCAGCATAAGCGTCCGCCGAGCCGCTTCTTCAACATCGCCAAGCGGACATAAAAACCCGCTTTTTCCGTCTTCGATCACTTCCGGAATGCCGCCGATGGCGGTGCCGATGCACGGAACGCCGCACGCCATCGCTTCGAGCAGGACAAGCCCGAAGCTTTCTTTTTCCGACAAGAGCATCATCACATCGCTGATCGAGTACAGCTCTTCGAGTTTGTCCTGTTTCCCCAAAAATCGGACATCGCCGTTGAGCCCGAGCTCTTTGACAAGCCGGCAGACGACGGTCATTTCTGGGCCGTCGCCGACAAGCAAGAGCTTGGCCGGCATATGGCGGCGGACGATGGCAAACGCCCGCACGACATCGGGCACGCGCTTCACTTTCCGAAAGTTGGAGACATGGATCACGACCTTTTCCTGTTCACTGATGCCGTATTCCCGCCGCAAATGGCCGGCCTCCCGACGGCGGTACACGCGTTCGTCGACAAAGTTGTACACCGTATAGATCGGTTTTTGCACATCGAGCAACTCGTACGTCTGCCGCACGAGGGCGTCAGACACCGCGGTGACGATATCGGACTGCTCAATGCCGAACTTGATCATGTCAGACAGCGACGGATCATAACCCAAGACGGTAATATCGGTGCCGTGCAGCGTCGTGACAATCGGCAGCTCGCCGACCATTTGTCGCGCCAGCACGGCGCAAACGGCGTGCGGGACGGCGTAATGGGCATGAAGCACATCGAGCCGTTCGCGCTTAGCCACCGCCGCGATTTTGTTGGCAAGGGCCAAATCGTACGGCGGATACTGAAAGACCGAATACTGATTGACGTTCACTTCATGGTAATAAATGTTTCCATATACTTTGTTCAACCGAAACGGCATGCTCGAGGAAATAAAATGGATCTCATGCTCTTTTTCGGCCAGCAGCTTGCCGAGCTCGGTGGCAACGACCCCTGAGCCTCCGACTGTCGGATAACAAACAATCCCGATTTTCAGCTTCATCGCGCCTCCTCGAATAAATCAAAAAGATGAATCGGCGTTTTGGACAAAAACCCTTCGGCATAGGCGGCGCCAATTTGCTGGCCAAACCAACGCTCGCGGCTTTCCACCGTCTCGATGTAGCCGTTTGTCAGCGGCGTGTCCACCGAACCGGGCCGCTTTTCAAATTGGCTTTCATACGCGCGCAGGCTCGCCAGCTTGTCGCCGACCGTCTCGCTAATATCGATCAGAAAATGCGGCCGTTCAAACGCATTGATCATGTAATAATACATAGCGCGGACGCGGTGGGCGTCGCCAAGCTCCCCGGCGCCGTAGCGGCGGATGCCGGCAGAAAAGACCGCCTCCTCGACAAGGCGGGCGCATTGCCCGTGGTCGGGATGACGGTCGACCCAATACGGAGCAAAGACGACGCGCGGGCGGTAGCGGCGGATGACCGACACGATGCGGCGAATCGCCTCTTCCCTGATCAAAAGGCCGCGATCCGGCAGCCCGAGGTTGAGGCGAAGCGCCACGCCAAGCCGCCGGGCCGCCTCGGCCGCCTCTTTCTGCCGCTCGTCGACCGTGCCGTTGGACGACAGCTCCGCCTTCGTCAAATCGCAAATGATCACCCGAAAACCGCGGCGCGTGTATTTGGCGATCGTTCCGCCCATGCCGATTTCAACATCATCCGGATGGGCGCCAAACGCCAATAAATCACACGTTTCCGTCATCGCTGTCACCTTTCTGTTTTCGATTCCTCCCCGCCTTTTGTTCGGCCGCGCACAATGCTGCGCCATGCCAAATCGCCGCGCTCCAACGCACGGATGAGCAGCTCGGCCGTACCGATGTTCGTCGCCAACGGCACGGCATAGACGTCGCAAAGGCGCATCAACGCGCTGATGTCCGGCTCGTGCGGCTGGGCGGTCAGCGGGTCGCGGAAAAAAATGACAAGGTCCATTTCATTGCGGGCGATCATCGCCCCAATTTCTTGGTCGCCCCCGTACGGTCCGGACTGGAAGCGGTGGACGGCAAGGCCGGTCGCCTCCTGAATGCGCAGCCCGGTCGTGCCGGTGGCATACAGTTCATGGTTGGCCAGCACGGGCGCATAGGCGGTCGCAAAGGCGACCATGTCCTCTTTTTTCTTGTCGTGGGCAATCAAGGCGATTTTCACGTTTCCCCCTCCCTCGTTTGCGCAAGCCGCGCTATTCTAAAATATGTTCAAGCCCATACACAAGCGTATGTAAATGCATGACCGTCTCGACGGCAAGCTTCACCCCGGACATAAATGAACTCCGATGAAACGAGTCATGGCGGATCGTCAACGTCTGACCGTCACCGCCAAAAATGACTTCTTGATGGGCGACAAACCCCGGCAGGCGGACGCTGTGGATCGGAATGCCGTCGTACGCGGCTCCGCGCGCCCCTTCAAGCGTTTCTTTTTCGTCCGGATGACCTTGCTTTTTCGACGGACGGACCTCGGCGATGAGCTGCGCCGTTTTCAACGCCGTTCCGGACGGAGCATCCAGCTTTTGGTCATGGTGCAGCTCGATAATTTCTACATCCGTGAAATATTTGGCCGCCATGCGGGCGAATTTCATCATCAGCACCGCGCCGATGGCAAAGTTGGACGCGATGATGGCGCCGATGTTGTTCGCCTCAGCGAGTTCGGTCAGCCGCTCGATCTCTTCCGGCGTGAATCCCGTCGTGCCGACAACCGGACGAACGCCGTAACGCAGCGCCAGCTCCGCATGCCGCTTTCCAACTTCCGGCGTCGTCAAATCGATGAGCACATCCGGCTTCACCTCGACAAAGCAACGGGCGGCATCGGTGTAAATGGGGGCATTGACGCCGGCAAACCCTTCGATGTCAGCCAAATTTTGGCCATCATAGCGGCGGTCAATGACCGCAGCCAGCTCGAAATGATCTGTTTTTTGCACGAGCGCCACCGCCTCGCGGCCCATGCGGCCGCGCGGCCCCGCGATGACGATGCGAATCGTCATGATTCTTCCTCCTTCCGCGTCCAGCGGTCGCGGTCGCGGGTGCGAAACTTGTCCATCACCCGATCGTGCGCCGCCTGCAAATCAATGCCGAGCGAATTGGCAAAACAAATGAGCACAAACAGCAAATCGCCCAGCTCTTCTTCCACCGTTTTTTCTTGTTCAGTCGCTTTTTTCGGCTTTTCTCCGTAGTAGTGGTTCACTTCACGCGCCAGTTCGCCGAGCTCTTCGGTCAGCCGCGCCAGCATGGCGAGAGGGCTGAAATAGCCTTCCTTAAACTGGCTGATGTATTCGTCTACTTCACGCTGCATCTGTTTCATCGTTTTCTCCTGCATGGCCATCACCTCGCCTGTTTCCATGTTAACGAAAAGCAGCACATTTGACAAATGTTTTCGCCTTGTGCCAAATCATCGCGCTTCCGGCCATCATTGCCTAGGCGGACAAGTTCCTCTATAATGAAGACGCCGACTATTTTTGCGGACGGAGGGACGGTATGATTTTTGGACTAAAGATCAAAAACTGCCTGTTTATTTTGCTTGGCGCCGCCATTTTCGCCTTCGGGCTCGTTCATTTCAACATGCAAAACAATTTGGCGGAAGGCGGGTTTACCGGCATTACGCTTCTTCTTTATTTTTTGTTTGGTTTTGATCCGGCCATCACCAACCTGGCGCTCAATATTCCGCTCTTTTTGATCGGTTGGAGGTTGCTCGGCCGCCAGACGTTTCTTTATACTGTCATCGGCACGGTCGCGGTTTCCATTTTTTTATCGATCTTCCAACGCTACATGATCCATATGCCGCTCCGTCACGACATGACGCTGGCAGCGCTGTTTGCCGGCGTGTTTATCGGCGTCGGCCTCGGCATTATTTTCCGCTACGGCGGCACAACCGGCGGCGTCGACATTATCGCCCGCCTCGTCCATAAATACAAAGGCATCAGCATGGGCAAAACGATGTTTGCCTTTGACGCCGCCGTCATCACGTTGTCACTTCTTCTTTACCTGTCATACCGCGAGGCGATGTATACGTTGGTCGCCGTCTTTATCGCCGCCCGGGTCATTGATTTTCTGCAGGAAGGCGGCTATGCGGCAAAAGGGGCGACCATCATCTCAGAAAAAAGCGAAGAGATCGCCAACCGGATCTTGACAGAGATGGAGCGCGGCGTCACTGTGCTCAAAGGGCGCGGCTCGTATACGAAACGCGACCGTGACGTGCTGTATTGCGTCGTGGCCAAAAACGAATTGCCCCGCCTCAAAAGCGTCATTATGTCCGTCGATCCGCACGCCTTTGTCGCGGTCACCGATGTGCACGACGTGCTCGGCGAAGGGTTTACGCTCGATGAGCACAAGCGGCCGCTGGAGCAATAAGGACTGAGTCCCTGTCCTCAACATCTCGGGGCATGCCCGGCTTGCCAGGTGCCGCGCAGCCGTCAAAATAAAAAAGAGGGGGAACCCATTCCCCCTCTTGAAAGCAAGCCGGCTCCTATTCTTCCGGCTGCCGCGCCCGCTTCGCCTCTTTTTCTCCTCTGTACTTCCGCCAGCCGACATACGTCAACGTTAAGACGATCATTCCACCGGTCGAAATCATGACCCAAATGAGCGACGGGTCGGCTTCGTCCTTTTTCACCCCGTCAAACAACGCTTCTATATTGCGGCGCGCGGCAGCAAGCTGCTCGCGCTGCTCGCTTTGGCCAAGCCGCCAAAACGAAGCGCCTTGCAGCACTTCGAGGTCATGGTCGACCTTTTTCGCTTCTTTCGGAGGCACATCGATTTTCACGCTCGGCTCAATCAAGGCATAGCGATCCATAAACCGGCGAAGGGCAGCCGCATACGCCTTCCTCTCTCCGCGCTCCGCCGCCTGTTCCATCACGGCAAACGCCTCCATGACGGCGGATTCCATCTCGGACCAGAGCGGTTGATAGGTGGAGTGAACAGCATCGACGACAAGGCGGAACTGTGTAAGAGCAACGACCTTGTCCTCGTCTGGAATCGGCGCTGTCATCGCTTTGACGGCATGTTCGTGCGTGACAGTCACCGCCCGCAGCTCATCGGCCGTTTTCAACCGTTTTTTCGCCTCAAGGGCAAAAAATCGTTCAGAAAAATAGAGGAGCACCTCTTTTGCTTCGGCAAAACGCTCGTTTTTCCCTAACTGCAGCGCCTCGTCGGAAATATCGTCCAGCTGCTCCCAACCGCTTGGTCGTCCGGCCGCGCCAACGAGCGCTGGCCATAAAAAGATGAACGATAACAACATGGCCAGCCCGATTCGTTTCATCATCGTCCCTCCCTCATTCATTACTACAATGTATGAAGGAGTGGACAAGAGTAGACCAAGGAACCGCCATCAAGACGCGGCTGAATTTTCTATTCCGCTTTCGGACGGAAATCGATACGGCCGCCTGGCAAAAGCGGCTGCCGCCGCACGCGGATGCCAAGCCAATACGCAGCGGCAATGGAAGCCATGCTCAACCAAAAGGTAAAATAGCCAATTTGATCGGCGTGTCGTTCCAACATATGGTAACGAGGCATCATGCCAAACACGTAATCGATGACATCGTTATGCAGCGTCCAAACCGCCGCCAAGGCGAGATGGACGGAGCGAAACCGATAAAACGAAGCGTACAGTGCGCCTTCGACTGCCATCGCCCCGTGCGACACAACGAGCATCCAGCCAGCCCAATCGAGCGTCCCCGTGACGCGCCAAACGAGCACGTTCATGACGACGGCCCAAATCCCGTATTTGACAAGCGTCACCAACGCGAGCGCCTCAAACAGCGGCGAGGATCGACCCAGCAACCAAGCGGTGAGGACGAGCACAAAAAAAAGGCTCGCCGTCGGGCTGTCGGGAACAAACGGCAAAAAGACGGGCGGCGTCTCCGCAAGTTGATAGCGGTACCAATAATAGCCGTAAACGGTGCCGGCGGCATTCACGAACAACAGCAACCAAACAACCGGCCGGGCGGCCAATATTGCATAAAGCCATGCCATCATCTGCACCTCGCCTCGGTTTCATGTTAGCACGAAAAAAGCTGACTAACGCGAGTCAGCTTTTCCGTGCCGAACGAATTATTCCGCTTTTAAGCCGGCGATGAATTCCGCCATTTTTTTCAGCTCTTCATCCGTGCCTTTAAAAATGCCACCTGGCATGTTGCCTTTCCCTTCTTTGGCGATCTTCGCGATCTCTTCCGGCGTCAAGCCGGTGCCGATGAGCGACGGACCAGCACCGCCGGACAAGTTTTGTCCGTGACACGATGTACATGTGTTCGCTTGGGCGATTTTATAGCCTTCCGCGTTCGTATCAATTTCCACTTCCGCGCGAATTTTCCCTTGTTCAGCCGCTTTTTTCCAGTCGTGTGTGACGACCGCTTCCCATGTCAAATAAATCATCGCCGCAAGCGCCAACAGCATCATCCCGGTCGCGACCGGACGCTTCCAAGGACGGCGCTCTGGGCCGCGGTCCAAAAACGGCGCCAATAAGAGCGCGCCGAACGCCAACCCCGGGATGATGATCGCGCCGACGACCGTATACGGACCAGACGCATACGAGTATTTGAGCAATTGGTATAAGAACAAGAAATACCAGTCAGGCAGCGGCACGTACGTCGTGTCCGTCGGGTCAGCGATCCGCTCAAGCGGCGACGGGTGGGCGACCGTCAAGCATAAGAAACCGACGAGAAAGACCGAACCGACCAACCATTCCTTGAGCAGGAAGTTCGGCCAAAACACTTCCGTTTTCCCGGGATATTCTGAATAGTCCTTCGGAATATTCGGTTTTCTTACCGCGGGAACACGGGAATCGCCGACGAATTTCATTCCTTTTCCGCGATGCATTGCGTGATTCCCTCCTTTTTTCTATCGCCTCGAAACGCGGGCCGACCGATCATAGCGGACCGGAAATGCCTTGTCTACGAATCATTAAAAAGTGCGCTGCCATTAAGCCGAGCAAAGCGGCCGGCAAGAAGAAGACGTGAATGGCAAAAAAGCGCGTCAACGTTTGCGCGCCGACAATTTCCGGATCTCCAGCCAACAGCGTTTTGATCGCCGGACCGATAAGCGGCGTCGCCTCCGCGATTTGCAAACCGACTTTCGTCGCGAACAGCGCTTTCATATCCCATGGCAACAAGTAACCGGTAAAGCCAAGACCCATCATCACCATAAAGATCAATACGCCGACGATCCAGTTCATCTCGCGCGGCTTTTTATACGCCCCTTGGAAAAAGACGCGCAACGTATGTAAGAACATCATGACGATGACAAGGCTCGCCCCCCAGTGGTGCATGCCGCGCACAATTTGGCCGAACGCTACTTCGTTTTGCAAATAATACACCGATTCCCATGCGTTTTTAATATCCGGGACGTAGTACATCGTCAAAAACATGCCCGACAAAATTTGAATGACCGTGACAAAAAACGTCAGCCCGCCGAAACAATAGACAAAGGCGGAAAAATGGTGGGCCGGGTTGACGTGCTCCGGAACTTCGTGATCGGCGATATCCCGCCATAAAGGCGTAATATCTAAGCGTTCATCAACCCAGTCATACAGCTTGTTTAACACGCATTACGCCTCCTTTCTTGGTTTCGCCTTGCCTAAATACAGCTTGCCGTCTTTCACTTTGTACTCGTAACGGTCAAGCGGCGCTTGCGGCGGCGTCCCCGGAACGTTCGTGCCGTCTTTCGTGTAGAGACCATAGTGGCATGGACAGAAAAAATGGTTCGGATGCTCTTTATCCGTGTTCCAGTCAACCGTACAGCCAAGGTGTTTGCAAATCGGCGACAGGGCGATAATGTCCCCCTTTTCATCCTTGTACACCCAAGCTGATTTCGGCTCTTCCGACTCGTACCAAGCGTCTTTCACCTTCACTTTAAAGTCGAAGCGCTTCGGTTCGGTCGTAATTTCTTTGACGTCCGCCACCGCGACCATCTCCGTCCCTGCTTCATCCTTCAAGACCGGATCGAAAGCAAAACGGAGCATCGGCATCAGCATTCCTGCCGCCATAAAACCGCCGACGCCGGTCAGCGTGTAGTTTAAAAACTGACGTCTCGTTACACGATGTTTGTTGTCGTTCATCGTCTTCCCCCCTCTATGCAAAATCAAGTCCGCACCGGACGATTGTATGTATAACACATATGAAAAACTAGGACATTCTAATGATAGCTCAGTTGCTGGAGAAGGTCAATATCGCAGGCGGCAAAACGTCGGACTTTGCCCAGCTTACCTTTTTGTCCAGCAGCTGACGAAAAAGCGGATCAGCTCGGCCGCCTGCTCCTTGACGAGTTCGTGCCTGTACGATTCCTCCATGTTCTCGAGCGGAACGTCCGGAACGAGCCAAACGCGGTCAGCTTCTTCGCCCTCTTGCCACGCCGGGTCACACGTCACGTAAAACACATGCTTCATCCCCTCTTGTCCAAGCCGGCTTGTCCAGCCCGCCAGCCGCTCTGCCAGCGATGGCCGCGGTTCATCGGCAAAATACACAAACGCCGGCAGCAAAAACACACGGCCTCTCAGCTGCCGCTCAGCCTCGGCGGCCACAAGCCCGACGAACTCCCCGCCCGAGGCGAGCCGCCTCGCTCCTTGGTCGATGGCCACCGGCAAAAGCGGAATGAGTGCCGTATCAATGTAGTCGCGCTCTTTTTCGTAGATGGCGACGTCCCCGCTTGTCCATTTCATCGTTACTCCCCTTTGCCATAAAGTTCGTTCCTTATCACCATACCATATTTTTCGACAAAAGAAAAACCTTGCCGGCGGCAAGGTTTTTACAATTTGTTTAATTCATCGGTCAGGCGGCGGAACGCCTCTTCATCATGGCGGTCGAGCGCCTCGTCAATCAGCTTCATGAGCCGCCCGCGCCGGAATTCGTAAATGGAGCGTTCCAAAAACTGCTCGGCGAGGCGCTGGTCGTTTTCGCTCACTTGCGCCTGTTTGGGCGCGTGCGGATTTTCCTCAAGCACGGCGACATATTGCGGCGAATGAAAAGAAGCGCGGAAATTCAGTTGAATGTAAATATCTTCGTCGCGGTTTAAACGGATGTCATGGAACGATTTCTCTGCATCGGTTGTCATCACATTCCCTTTGTAGAAGCGAAACGGCACGTCATCCACGCAATGGGTCGACATCACGATGCCACGCGGGCAATATTGGGCGTTCTCGACAAAGTGCACCTTTTGCATCAATTGGTCGTGGCTCATCAAATAGTTTAAAATCCAGACGCATTCGCGCCGTTTCAACTGATAGTGGCTTAAAAACCAACGGATGAATTCTTTTTTTTCATTGACGGATACGTGCGTCATTGTGCGCTTCCCCCTCGATCGGTTTCCAAGAAAGAGGTTCGATCACCGCTTCTCCCCTACTCCTCGAGCTCAAGCAGCATCTCGGCCGCTTCCGTATGGCTTGGGTCGAGAACAACAATTTGTTGAAATATTTCTCTCGCTGCGGCCCGATTTCCTTCTTCGATGAGAAAATATCCGTACTCTTCGAGAAAATCGACGTTATGCTTAAAGAAATTATATGCCTCGGCGTAATGGTTTAATGCATCATCATACAGCTCCAACCGGTGTTTGGCGCGCCCTAAATCCCACTCAAACTGCGGATCATACTCGCCGTCGGCCATCGCCCGCTCGAGGAGCGACACGACGTCCTCATAGCGTTGCTCATGAAGCCAAAGCGCCGATAACACCGTCAGCGCCTCGACATAGCCATTGTCGATTTCAAGCGCCTTTTGCAATTGCTCTTCCGCTTCGGCCGGTTTGTTCAGTTTCAGCGCGAGCTTGCCGGCATACAGGCGGAGCTCTTTGTTCCATTCATCGATGCTGATGCCTTCCCGCACCGTTTCGTAGCTTTTTTGAAGCTGTCCTTCCTGTTCATACGCTTTGGCCAAATATAAGTAAAGCGGAGCATAGTCAGGATCAAGCTCTTTTAAGGCGCCAAGCTTGTCAATGGCCGTTTGCGTATAGCCGGCCTGCAAGGCGGTGAACCCATAGGCGAACAGCGTCCGGCTGTCCGTTTTTTCGTTAAGCGCCGCCTCATAGTGCGGAAGCGCCGCCTCAAACTCCCCGATGCGGCTAAGCGACTCGGCGAGCCGTTCAGCGACCAAAACGCCGGCGATCTCCCGGTTCGTTTTCCTCACTTGTTCATAAAGCGGCACGCTTTTGGCGTACTCGCCGAGCGAAAAGTACAACTCCGCTAAGGCGAATTGCACGACTGGTTCATCCGGCGCTTTCTCGTACGCTTGTTTTAGCTTCCGTTCGCTGACTTCGGTCAGCCCTTGCATTTCATACAGGTCCGCCGCAAGCAGGCACGCCCGGACGAATTGCGGATCGTCTTCGCTGATGTCCATCAAAATGGCGAGCGCTTCGTCTTCAGCTTCAAGCTCGGTATACACTTCCGCCAAAAACAGACGGACGTCGCCGTCGTCCGGATAGCGGCTGGCCAGTTCCTCGAGCAGCTCTTTTGCCTCCTCGAGCATCCCCCATGAGTATAGACAGTCGGCCAGCGTATATTTTTCCTCATCACTGCCGTACTTTTTCACTTTTGGCACAAGCGCCAACGCTTCGTCAACATTTCCGTTTTCCACTAGACGAATGATTTGTTCAACACGTGTCATGGTTTCGAAACCTCTCTTACAACGACAAGTAGGTTGCCTGACAGGGCGGCGCTTCCCGCCCTCGCTGTCCGCATTGGTATGTACCGGCACAACGGGAACATGTTTTATCATAATCGACAATCGCCGTTTCGGCAACCGATCCGCTCGCCAACCGCGCCGCACCAGCTGTTGGGTAATGTATCCGATTTCAAAAAGCGGCGCCAATTATTCCTCTTATTGACAACATATGAACGGACAATGCAAAATATGACCGCCCGCCCGCTTGGGGCGGGGGCATCAACAGCCGGCGGGTTCACTCCCGCTTTCGCTCCATCCTTGGACGTTCGTTCTCACCCGTTTACTAAAGAGCGCAAATCAGAGAAAAACGCCGGGTACGAGACAGCGACCGCCTCCGGACGCTCAAGACGGACCGTGCCTTTGGCGCAGCAGGCGGCGATGGCGAGCATCATGCCGATCCGGTGGTCGCCATGGCTGTCTACGACGATCCCATCGGCCGCGAGCGGCGTTTTGCCGCGGATGATCATGCCGTCATCGGTCGCTTCAATATCGGCGCCGAACTTTTTCAGCTCCGTAACAACTGTATCGATTCGGTTCGTCTCTTTTACTTTCAATTCACTGGCGTCTTTAATGACCGTCGTCCCCTCGGCTTGCGTCGCGAGCAAGGCGATGATGGGGATTTCATCGATCAACCTTGGAATCAAGTCGCCGCCAATTTCGACAGCGCCAAGCGCCGACGTGCGGACCGTGATGTCGCCGACCGGCTCTGTGTCCTCATGGCGGACATGTTCAATTGCAATCTCAGCGCCCATTTGTATGAGCACGTCAATAATGCCGGTCCGCGTCGGATTTAGGCCGACGTTTTTCAGCGTAATTTCGCTGTTCGGCACAATGGCCCCTGCGGCAAGGAAAAAGGCGGCCGAGGAAATGTCGCCGGGAACGTAAACGTGCGTTCCGCGCAAACGCTGCGGACCGGCGACCGAGACGGTCAAGCCTTCCACTTTCATCTCGCCGCCGAACAGCCGAACCATCCGCTCCGTATGATCGCGCGAGCGGTGCGGCTCGGTCACAGACGTCACCCCGTCGGCAAACAAGCCGGCAAGCAAAATCGCCGATTTCACTTGAGCGCTTGCGATCGGCGAGGTGTAGCGAAGCGGACGGAGAGCACCACCGCGGATGGAAAGCGGCGTATAATTCCCGCCATCGCGCCCGTCAATGTGCGCTCCCATTTCGCGAAGCGGCTTCGTCACTCGCGCCATCGGCCGCTTGGCGATCGACTCGTCGCCGATGAGACAGGCGTGAAACGGCTGTCCGGCCAAAATGCCTAAAAGCAGGCGCGCCGTGGTGCCAGAGTTGCCGACATCAAGCACAGCACTTGGCTCACGCAGCCCGCCCGGCCCTGCTCCTTCAACCACAACATGCGTCCCGTCCCGGCGGATGTCGACGCCAAGGCGGCGGAAACAATCGATCGTGCTTAAACAATCGGCGCCGGGCAAAAAGTGATCGATGACCGTCCGGCCGGAAGCGAGCGCCCCAAGCATGACGGCGCGGTGGGAAATCGATTTGTCGCCGGGCACTTCAAGCGTCCCCCGGAGCGATGACACGTTTGTTGGCAGCTGCATGCAACATCCCTCCATTGTTTTTTCGTTGCTATCCTTCATATGTCGCATAGTTCGTATGCTTGGCGAGGCACGCCTTCGCCCGCGCCCGGTCGTCTTCGCTTTGGAAGCTGAGGCGGAGCACCCCGTAAATTTCTTCGCGCGTCTCAATAATGCGAATGTTAGTAATGCTGATGTTTTCCTGCGCCAAATAGCCGGTCACCTCGGAAATGACGCCCGGGTAGTCCGGCACATCGACATACAAATCGTAAAACGACGGGATCGCTCCTTTCGTCCGCGCCGGCAGCCCATCGCGAAACTGCTTGGCTTCGAGAAAGTAATGGTAAATGGCGATGCTGTTTTCTTCCTCGACAAACGAGCGCAGCCGCTCCATCTCCGCCATCCAGCGGTCAAACAGCGCGAGCATCTCGCGTTTATTATGAATGAGAATATCGCGCCACATTTCCGGATTGCTCGATGCAATGCGCGTAATATCGCGGAAGCCGCCGGCCGCAAGCCGGCTGACAAGAGCGTTTTTGCTTTCGTACTCGCGCGCCTGATGGACGAGGCTGGCGGCAATCAAGTGCGGAAAATGGCTGATCACCCCGGTGATGCGGTCATGCTCTTCCGGCGTTAACACGACAAACTGCGCCTTCGTCCCGGAAAGCCATTGTTTTAGCGTTTCCACCCGTTCGAGCGGCACATCATCCGTCGGCGTCAAAATGTAAAAGGCGTTTTCAAACAAATGGGCGCGGGCGGCCGCCACTCCGCTTTTATGCGATCCGGCCATCGGATGGCCGCCGATAAACGCCACGCCCGCCTCCAACAGACGGCGCGCGCCTTGGACGATGCGCTGCTTCGTGCTGCCAACATCGGTGACGATCACACCGCGCTTCAGCTGCTCAATCGGCATGGCGGCTAAAATCGATTCGGTCTGCATGACCGGAGTGGCAAGAACAATCAAATCCGCGGCGGCAAACCCCTCCTCAAGCGTGCGAGCCGTTTCGTCAATCACCTTAAGCGAACGCGCCAAACCAAGCTGATGGCCGTTGACATCGTAGCCGATGACGACTGCTGCTGGATGCGCCTTTTTAATGGCTAAGGCGATCGACCCGCCGATTAAGCCGAGGCCGACGATAAACACGTTTCCTTCCAATGGTCTCACCTTCTTTGTATGTAAACATACGCCCGCTGCTTCTGAAAAGCAACGGGCTCATCGTTCCGCCTGGGCGGCCGCGAAGCCGGTCAGGCGAGCTGTTTTTCCCGCAGCATGCTAGCAATCGTTTCAAACACTCGGTCGTTTTGCTCTTTCGTGCCAATCGTGACGCGCACACCGGTCGGCAAACCGAGGGCCCGGCCGGAGCGGACGATCACGCCCCGCTCGAGCAAATATTGAAACACCTCATTGCCATCAATGCCGAAATCGATAAATACAAAATTTGTTTGCGACGGATAGTACTTGAGGCCGTGCTCGTCGCAAAAGCGGTAATACCGCTCGAGTTCGGCGCGGTTTCGTTCGACGCAGGCGCGGAGGAACGCCTGGTCATCAAGCGCAGCCGCCGCGGCCGCTTGAGCGACGGTTGACGTGTTAAACGGCTCGCGCGCCGGTTCAACGGCGCGGATGAGCGCTTCGCTGGCGATGCCGTAGCCGATACGGAGCGCGGCGAGCCCGTACGCCTTTGAAAACGTGCGCATCACCACGAGCTGGCTGTATTCATTTAAAAGCGGCACCGTCTGTGGATAATCGGGAGCCGTGACGTATTCATAATACGCTTCATCCAACACGACAAGCACATGCGGCGGCACGCGGTCCAAAAAGGCGCGCAATTCCGTTTCGTTCACATACGTGCCGGTCGGGTTGTTCGGGTTGCAAATCCAAACGAGGCGCGTCCGTTCATCGATGGCAGACAGCATCGCCTCTAAGTCATGGCGCCCGTCGACAAGCGGCACTTCGCGCACTTCCGCCCGCTCGATGACCGCGTTATGGCGATATTGCGGAAATGTCGGCGCCGCCATCACCGTATTCGTGCCCGGCTCCAAAAAGGCGCGGCAAAAAATTTGCACAACTTCATCCGAGCCGTTGCCAAACAAAAGCTGCGTTTCCTTGACGCCAAGATGCGTTGCCACCTTTTCGCGCAGCGTGCGGGCGTAGCCGTCCGGATAAACGGCAAGACGGTCAAGCTCGGCGGCGATGGCCGCTTTGGCCGCCGGCGACGACCCATACGGATTTTCATTGGAAGCTAGTTTAATAATATCAGAAAGGCCGTATTCCCGCTTCACTTCCTCAATCGATTTTCCCGGCTGGTATGGGGGAAGTCCCCGAAGCTGCTCTTTCACTTGCATTCGCGTTGCCAACTCCTTCATCATCGGAACTTTTAGCGCAAAGAACACGGCGCGTGAAGCGGCGCGGCGAGCGAGCGGGCGTAGGCGGCAAACTCGGCGATGGCCGCTTCTTTTTCTTCCGGCGCCAGCAGCCGTTCCCCCAACTGTTCCACTTTTTGCACAAGGGCGCTGCCGATGACGACGCCATCGCACACCTCTTTCAGCATCGCCACTTGTTCGGGCGTGGAGATGCCGAACCCGACAGCGACCGGCACACGGCTATGCCGCTTGACTTCACTGACAAAATCGCCAAGCGACTCCGGCAACGTTTCGCGCACACCGGTGACGCCAAGCGAGGAAACGCAATACAAAAACCCTTGCGCTGCCGAAGCGATCCGCTCAATCCGCTGCTTTGACGTCGGCGCGACGAGCGAAATGAGCGGAAGGCCAAACCGCTCGCCCAGTTCGCGGAGCGGACCGCTTTCTTCAAACGGCAAATCGGGAATGAGCACGCCGTTGGCGCCATTTTCCCGCGCTAAAGCAAAAAAGGACTCTTCTCCTAATTGTAACACAGGATTGTAATACGTAAAGAGAATAATCGGAATGGTTACCCCCTTTTTTCGCATTTCGGCGACGAGATGAATGGCTTTCGGCAACGTCATGTTCCCGGCAAGCGCCCGGGCGGCGGCGCGCTGGATCGTCGGTCCGTCGGCGAGCGGGTCGGAGTACGGCACGCCAAGCTCCAATAGATCGGCGCCGGCCTCCTCAAGCGCCAAGGCCAAATCCACCGTCACCTCAGGCGACGGGTCGCCGGCGACAATAAAGGGAATAAACAGCGGCGGATTAACGGATAGCAGCAACATCTTCACCTTCTTTCGCGCCAAGATGGCGCATCATCGTTTGCACGTCTTTATCGCCGCGGCCGGACAGGCAAATGAGCACCGTTTCATCCGGCGACATCGCTTGGGCGAGCTCCACGGCTTTCGCCACCGCATGGGCCGACTCAATCGCCGGAATGATGCCTTCTGTTTGCGCCAGCAGCCGAAACGCCGCGACCGCTTCCTCGTCGGTCACGCTTTCGTAGCGGACGCGGCCGATGCTCGCTAAATAGGCATGCTCCGGACCGACGCCGGGGTAATCGAGGCCGGCTGAGATCGAGTACGGCTCGACAATTTGCCCGTACTCATCCTGCAGCAAGTACGTCATCGCCCCGTGGATGACCCCTTTCGTCCCTTTCGTGATCGTCGCGGCATGGTAAGGGGTGTCAATGCCTTTGCCGGCGGCTTCCACCCCGACAAGGCGGACGTCATCTTGCAAAAACGGGTAAAACATGCCGATGGCGTTGCTGCCGCCGCCAACGCAGGCGACGATGACATCGGGCAGCTTCCCTTCGCAGGCGAGAAACTGCTCTTTCGCCTCATCGCCAATGATGCGTTGAAACTCGCGCACCATTTTCGGGTACGGGTGCGGGCCGACCACCGAGCCGATCATGTAAAAATGGTCGTCGCAATGGGCGACCCAATAGCGAATCGCCTCGTTTGTCGCGTCTTTCAACGTCCGGTTGCCGCTTGAGACCGGCGCCACTTCCGCGCCAAGCAGCTTCATGCGAAATACGTTCAACTCTTGCCGCTTGATGTCTTCCTCTCCCATAAAGACGATGCAGTCCATCCCGAAATGGGCCGCCACGGTCGCGGCCGCCACCCCATGTTGGCCGGCGCCGGTTTCCGCGATCAGCTTTTTCTTGCCCATCCGTTTCGCCAAAAGCGCCTGGCCGATGGCATTGTTGATTTTATGGGCGCCGGTATGGTTTAAATCTTCGCGCTTTAAATACATTTTCGCGCCACCAAGCTGCCGTGTCAAATTCGGCGCGAACGTGAGCGGAGTCGGCCGCCCGGAGTAGTGCTGCAAAATGCGGATATATTCTTGTTTGAACGATTCGTCCGCCAGCGCTTTGTCAAGCTCGGCTTCGATTTCCTCAAGCGGAAGCATGAGCGTCTCCGGGACAAACTTGCCGCCGAAATCGCCAAACCGCCCATGTTCATTCGGAACGCGTTCCATCACTCATCCCCACCTTCTTGTTTCCAAACGTGAAACATGCTCCAACGTTGTCTGGGCATGTGTTCGCTGCGGTTTCGAAAACATCCTTTGTTTCTTTAGCCCAATATGTTATTTTTTCTTCAATCTGTTTCATCTTTTTCGGATCTTTGCGCCCGTCCGTTTCAATGCCGCTGCTGATATCGATGCCATCCGGGCGGTAGAGGAGCAGTCGCTCAATATTGTCCGGTGTGACGCCGCCGGCGATGAAGCAGGGCACGCCTTGGCGCGCCGCTTCTTCCAAATAGCGCGGCACCGCCTCCCAGTCGAACGCGACGCCGGTCCCGCCCCACAAGCCGGCGACGCGGCTGTCGACAACATAGCCATCAGCCACCCCAGCGTACTGCTTCATCGCCTCAAGCGCTCCATCGTCGTGATGGATCGCCTTCCAAACAGCGCGCCGTGTCACTTCTTTCACAGCAGCCACCTCAGTTGGCGTCTCGCGGCCATGGCATTGGATGATATGAAGCGGCAATTCAGCAGTGACAGCGGCAATCTGCTCCGCCGCGGCATTGACAAACACCCCGACGAGCTGTTTGCCGCCAAGCGGCGCTGACGCCAGCCAGCGCTTCACCTCAGCAGGCGAGACGCGCCGCTTGCTGTCCGCAAAAATAAACCCGAGGTAGTCCGCCCCGCTTGCCAAGGCGGCCCGCACATCTTCGGCGGAGCGGTTGCCGCAATATTTAAGCCGGATCATGGCCGCCATCCTCCCCGAACAGCCGGTAGACAGCCCGCTCGACGTCCGCCTGGCGCATGAGCGACTCGCCGACGAGCATCGCCTGCGCCCCGTACGAGCGGACCGTTTCGACGTCGCGCCAAGAGCTGATCCCGCTTTCGCTGACGATAACGCATGACGGCGGAATAAGCGGCGCCAGCGCTTTTGTCGCCTCAAGCGCCGTCACAAACGTATGCAAGTCGCGGTTGTTAATGCCGATCACTTCCGGAGTGAACCGGTCAAGCAGCCGCTCGAGCGTCTCTTTTGCGTGCACTTCGACGAGGCATTCCAACCCGATGTCGTACGCCTCGCGGTAAAGCGCCTCGAGCGTTTCCGGCGCCAGCGCCTCGCCGATCAATAAAATCGCGTCAGCCCCGAGCCGGGCGCTTTCTTCCACTTGCCGGCGGTCGATGATGAAATCTTTGCGCAGCACCGGAATATCCACCGTTTCTTTCACAAGGCGCAAATAGCTGCGGTGTCCCTGGAAGTAACGTTCATCCGTCAACACGCTGATCGCATCGGCTCCGGCGCGCTCGTATGCTTTGGCGATGGCCGCCGGATCAAAATCGGCGCGAATGAGGCCTTTTGACGGCGACGCCTTTTTCACTTCAGCGATCAAACCGAGCGCCCGCCGCGGCCGCCGGAGCGCCGCGGCGAACGGCCGGCGCTTCGGCTCCGGCAGCGGTTCTGGCATGGTCAATGTTTCGAGTTCTTCCCGTTTGGTTGCCAAAATTTGCTCAAGCACCGTGGACCACTTCCTTTCGGCGCAGGCGCTGCAGCTGCTCGTACGCCGTTTTGACCAAAATGGCGTCTTTCGCCATCGCCACCCCAGCGGCGATCGTCTCCGCCTTGCCGGCTGCGTACAGCGCAACGCCGGCGTTGAGGGCGGTGATATCGATCGCGCTCGCCGGCGCCGTGCCGTCCATGACGGCTTCAAGCAGTGCGGCGCTTTCCTCCGAACTGCGCACTTGCACGTCAGCGAGCCCGCCGCGCCGCAGGCCGACGCTTTCCGGAGTGAGGACGAAACGGCGAATGTCACCGTCTTTCAGTTCCACAACATCCGTCTCAGCGGCGATGCTGCACTCATCGAGCCCGTCGCGGCCGGTGACAAACACCACGTGCTCAGAGCCGAGACGGCGCATCGTTTCCGCCAGCTTCTCGGCGTAGCGGGTCGAATAGACGCCGATAACTTGCCGCTTGCAACGCGCCGGATTGGCCAGCGGGCCGATCAAATTGAAGATCGTGCGAAACCCGATCTCTTTCCGCGGGCCGGCAGCATATTTCATCGCCGCATGATACAAGGGGGCGAACAAAAACGCCAATCCTTTTGTTTCGAGCGCCTGTTTGGCGGCCTCAGGCGACGCGGGAATGTCGATGCCGAGCCGCTCGAGCACATCGGCGCTTCCGCTTTTCGAGGAAACGGCGCGATTGCCGTGCTTGGCGACTTTGACCCCGAGCGACGAAACGACAATGGCCGCCGCTGTCGAGACGTTGAACGTCGCCGCCCCGTCGCCGCCCGTCCCGCACGTGTCGATGACGTCATCGCCGGCGTCGATCGTGGTCATCCGATCGCGCATCGCCCGCACAAACCCGGCGATCTCATCGACCGTCTCGCCGCGCACGCGCAAGATGGATACCAAACTCGCAATCTGGCTGTCCGTCGCCTCGCCGGACATCACGGCATTCATGGCTTCGTACGCTTCCGCTTCCGTCAATGTTTCCCCTTCCGCGCATTTGGAAAGCAACCGCTTTAACATACGATCTGTTCCCCTTTCGCAAATAATCGTTCCGCTTGTTCGATGGCGTAAATGAGGGCGCTCGCCTTGTTGCGCGTCTCTTTCCATTCAAGCTCCGGAACCGAGTCGGCGACAATGCCGGCGCCGGCCTGCACGTACGCATAACCGTCTTTAATGACCGCCGTCCGGATGGCGATGCACGAATCAATGCTGCCGTCAAAGCCGATGTACGCGATCGCTCCAGCGTACAATCCTCGGGCGGTCGGCTCGAGCTCCTGCAAGATTTGCATCGCCCGCACTTTGGGCGCCCCGCTCACCGTTCCAGCCGGAAAAGCAGCCAAGAGCGCGTCGATCGGGTGGATGTCGTCGTCAAGCACGCCGACGACTTTGGAAATTAAATGCATCACATGAGAGAACTTGCCGATTTCCATCAACACCGGCACCTCGACCGTTCCGTACTTCGCCACCCGGCCGATGTCATTGCGCGCCAAATCGACGAGCATATAATGCTCCGCCCGCTCTTTCGGGTCATGGTACAGCTCGTCGGCGAGCTTTTCATCCTCCGCCGGCGAGCGTCCGCGCCGCCTTGTTCCGGCGATCGGGTCGATCTCGGCGCGCCGGTTGCGCACTTGGATGAGCTTTTCCGGCGAACTACCGACAATTTCAATGCCGTCAAGCCGAAAATAAAACATGTACGGCGACGGGTTGATGTGGCGCAAGATGCGATAAATGGCGAACCCACCCGCTTGCACCGGGACGGAGAACCGCTGCGACAGCACCGCCTGAAATACATCGCCGGCCGCAATATACTGTTTCACCGCCTCGACGTCACGCAAAAATTGCTCTTTTTCGTAATTGGACGACGCTTTCGAGAACAAGGCGGCCCGCTCGGCCTCGTCTTCGGCCGGCAGCAGCGGCTGTTCGGCCCGAGGGCGCGACGCTTTCGCTGCCAGCGCGGCGATGCGTTCTTCGGCGGCTCGGTATATCGCGATTTTCTCCTGCATCGTTTCATGACCCTTCAACCGGATATAATGAATGAGAGACAGCTCGCGTTTTTCGTGATCAAAAGCGAACAGCGACTCGCAAAACACAAAATGCCCGGCTTTCATGGCTAGGTCGGGGGCACGATGGCGCGGCACCTTTTCAATGGCGGAAATGAAATCATAGCCTAAAAAGCCGACCGCGCCGCCCGTAAACGGCGCCGCTTCGGCGAGCGGCTTAACGCAAAGCGCCCGCTCGACCGCTTGAAACGCTTCTTTCAACGTCGACGCCGTCATTTGGACATTTCCGTTCTCGTCTTTGATCAAAAACGTTTCTCCTGTCTCGCTCTCAAGCGTCAAAAATGGGGCCACGCCGATAAACGAATAACGCGCCCATGGCGATTCGTCGTCTTTGCTTTCAAGCAGAAACACCGCTTCCTCGCGCAAATTGGCAAACACTTGCAACGGTTCGATGACATCGGCTAAAAATTTGCGCATGATCGGGATGGTGCGAAACTGGCGAGCATCCGCTAAAAAAGCGGCTAGCCGATCAATGGACATCCCTTTCTCCTCCCTTTCTGATTCATCGGGCGGAGAATGAGAGTTTATGAGGCGAAAATGGGGAAAGAAAACGCCCAAAGACCATTGTCTTTGGGCAGATGCAAGCAAAAGGGAATCAATGCTCACCTCAGCTAAACTCGCTCATTCTCATCTACCCTGCACTCGTTCTCAGCTCTTGCTCGGCTTCTGGCAGCCCGCCGGCGGCGGGCAAAGAAGTTATTTTAACTATATTACATTTCTGTTTTTTTTGTCAACGACAAATCCGGCCGCAGCATGGCTGCATCCTTTAAATAGACGTGGCAAATCTCATCTTGCCGTTTGTCTGTCTCCACCGTCATCATGACGCGGATGCAGCGCGGCAGCGAACCGGGCACTGGAATTTCTCGCGTGCACATGACAGGCACGTACGTCCAGCCGTCAAGGCGGCGCAAAGCTTGAGCCGGAAACGCAGCCGTGATGTCGTCAGTGACGGAAATGAGCACGAACGAAACGTCATGGGCGGCAACATCGTTGGCGCGGACCATTTCGCGCAGCAACGTTTCCGTTGCCGCTATAATTTCTCCGGCCTCGTTTCGCTCCACTGTAATCGCCCCGCGAATGCCGCGGATCATCACTCTCCCCCCTGTCCAGCAAACTCGCACAGCCACGCGAGCAGCTTGTCATCTTCGAGTTCCACGACTTCCACATCGCCGATTTCACGCAAAAGAACCATCCGCACCGTCCCAGCGTACGCCTTTTTGTCGCCTTTCATTTTCTCGAGCAACCGGTGAGGCGCCAGCCCGTCGGGGAGCGAAACCGGAAAGCCGTACGCAGCGAACCATTCGGCAAAGCGGTGCTCGGCAAATGACCGGCCGTAAAGCCGCTCGCTGACCAAGATGGCAAACAGCATGCCGACCGCCACCGCCTCCCCATGGGTCAGCACGCCGTAGCCGAGCTCGCTCTCGAGCGCATGGCCGAGCGTATGGCCGAAATTCAAATGGGCGCGCACCCCGGTTTCTTTTTCATCTTCACGCACGACGGACGCCTTAATATCAATGCCCTTTTCAATGCAATAGGCGAGCTTGCCGCCCTGCAAGTCGGCGAGCGTCTTGATTTCTGCGCGCAGCCAGTCGTAAAAGCGGCGGTCGCGGATGAGCGCATGTTTGATCACCTCGGCAAATCCTGAACGGAGCTCGCGCTCAGGCAGCGTGCGCAAAAAGGCGGTATCATAGACGACCGCTTCCGGCTGGTGGAAAGCGCCGATCATATTTTTGCCAAGCGGATGGTTGATGGCGACTTTGCCGCCGACGGCGCTGTCGTGGGCCAAAAGCGTCGTCGGCATTTGAATGTAGCGGATGCCGCGCATATAGGTGGCGGCCACAAATCCGGCCAAATCGCCAACGACGCCGCCGCCAAGCGCGACAATGAGCGAGCGGCGGTCAAGGCCGCACTGAAGAGCCGCCGTCTGGCAGGCGTAATAGTTGTCAAACGACTTCGCCGCCTCGCCGTTTGGAATGATGTAGGCATACACATCATAACCGGCAGCGGCAAGCGTGGCGCGCACTTCATCCAAATAAAGAGGCGCCACCACATCGTCGGTGATGATCAACATCTTCGTCCCCGGCGGGCAGGAGAGCGCCCGAAGCAAGCACGGCAACGCGCGGACCGCTCCGTCGCCTAAGAGGAGCGGGTATTGCTTCGTCGCCGTTTCAATCGTCCGTTCGATCATCGTTAAAACTCCTTTGCATAGCGGCGGGCGCGCTCGATGTTTTCTTTAATCAAATCGATCCGGTCTTGCCCGAACTGGCTGACGATCGCCGCCGCCACTTCCCAGGCGACGACCGCTTCGGCAACGACGCTCGCCGCCGGCACAGCGCAGCTGTCCGACCGCTCGATGCTTGCCGCAAACGGTTCTTTCGTGTCGATGTCGACGCTTTGCAGCGGTTTGTACAGCGTCGGAATCGGCTTCATTACACCGCGCACGACGATCGGCATCCCCGTCGTCACCCCGCCTTCAAAGCCGCCGGCGCGGTTCGTCCGGCGCGAAAAGCCTTGTTCCGGGCTCCAAATGATTTCGTCGTGCACTTCGCTTCCCGGGCGGCGCGCCGCTTCAAACCCGATCCCGAATTCGACGCCTTTAAAGGCGTTAATGCTGACGATCGCCGCCGCGATTTTCGCATCGAGCTTCCGGTCGTAATGAACGTAGCTGCCGACCCCGGCGGGAACGCCTTCGACAATCACTTCGACGATGCCGCCGATCGAATCACCGTTTTTCTTTGCCAAATCGATCGCTTCCATCATTTTTTGTCCCGCTTCCGGATCAAAACAGCGCACCGGCGACTCTTCTGTCACATTTTGCAATTCCTCCAGGGAGCGGTAATCAAGCTTCTTTGCGCGCACCCCGCCGATTTCGATGACATGCCCGGCGACGCGGATGCCCACTTCCTCCAAAATGCGCTTCGCCACCGCTCCGGCCGCCACGCGCACCGTCGTTTCCCTTGCCGATGAGCGTTCAAGCACATTGCGCATATCGCGATGTCCGTATTTCAGGGCGCCGTTTAAATCGGCATGACCCGGGCGCGGACGCGTCACTTTTCGTTTGATCTCCGTTTCATCATCGATCGGTTCAACGGCCATAATCGTTTGCCAATGTTTAAAATCACGGTTTTCCACAACCAGCGCAATCGGCGAGCCGAGCGTTTTCCCGTGCCGGACGCCGGCGGTGATATTCACCACGTCCTTTTCGATTTGCATGCGCCGCCCGCGCCCATACCCTTTTTGCCGGCGCGCCAGCTCCTTGTTGATATGCTCGGCGCGCAGCTCAAGCCCAGCCGGCACTCCTTCCAAAATCGCCGTCAATTGCGGCCCGTGCGACTCCCCTGCTGTCAAGTAGCGCATGTTTGTCTCTCCCTTCAGCTCTTTAACGCGTTTATGTAAAAATATATCATAAATTTGAAAAATGAAAATAGTTTCTGTAAAAAAAGAGCGCGGCACCCGCTATTTTCTCCGATAAAAAAACGTCTCCTCGACTTCAAAACCGTATAAGGACGGGTTAAAAATTTGCTCCGTGCTCCCCACAAACAGCACGCCCCCGGGCCGGAGCGCATCATGAAATTTCCGATACAGCATCTGCTTCGCCTCTTCAGTGAAATAAATGAGCACGTTGCGGCAAACGATCAAATCCATGTTGCGCGGAAACGGATCCGCGAGCAAGTTGTGCTTTTGAAACTTGACCGTTTGTTTCAGCCTTTCGTCTATTTTATAATACTCGCCTTCTTTCGTAAAAAACTTTTTTCTCATTTCCTCGGGCAACTCTACAAGCGACCGTTCGCTGTACAAGCCGAGGCGCGCGCGGGCGAGCGCATTATCATCAATGTCGGTCGCCAACACCGACACGCGGTGAAGCGGCAATCGTTTTGCGAGCACCATCGCGAGCGTGTACGGCTCCTCGCCGGTTGAGCAGGCGGCGCTCCACACGTTCGGGCGCGGATGTTTCGTCAACAGCCGCGGCAAAATGACGCGTTCAAGCACCTCCCATCGTTTGGCGTTGCGATAAAACTCGGACACGTTGATCGTCATCCGGTCAAGACATTCATGCCAGAGCGACAAGTCTTTTTCCATCGCTGCAAACAGCTCGGCAAAGCTCTTTAGCCCTTTTTTCATGTACAACGACGCCAAACGCCGCCTCATCTGGGCTTCCTTATATAGCGATAAGTCAATGCCGGTTTTTCGCTTCACTTTGGCAATGAATTGCGCATAATCGTCCATCTTCCCCTGTTCCTCTCTCCTGTCAATGTACAAAAACGGCAAAAACCGGCCGATGGGCGGCCGGTCTTTTTGTTAATAGAGCCATTCGTTCATCAGTTTTGTATAGTGGAGAAGCTCTTCTTCTTTGAAAAACAGGTTGATCTCGCGTTCCGCGCTTTGCGGGGAATCGGAGCCGTGAATGACGTTTTTGCCGACCGTCAAGCCGAAGTCGCCGCGAATCGTGCCCGGTGCGGCTTCCTGCGGGTTCGTTTTCCCCATCATTTGCCGGGCGGCGGCGATTACATTTTCGCCCTCCCACACCATCGCAAACACCGGCCCGGATGTAATAAAGTCGACAAGCTCGCCGAAAAACGGACGCTCTTTATGTTCGGCATAGTGCTGCTCAGCCAGCTCGCGCGACACTTGCATCAGCTTCGCTCCAACAAGCTGGAAGCCTTTTTTCTCAAAGCGCGAAACAATTTCGCCGATCAAATTGCGCTGAACCCCGTCTGGCTTTACCATTAAAAATGTCCGTTCTGCCATTCATTCTCCACCCCTACTGTCGTATGTACTAGGAAACGGATTCCCAACCACCATAGTACCATTGTTTCGCGCCATTAGCAACAACGTCCTTGAAAGCGTTAATAATCCCTTTTCCCGATGTAAAGGGCGAGGTCGCGCAACAGGCCGCGCGCCTCATTCATCGGCAGTCCGTCAAGAAGGTGAAGCGCCTTGTCAAGGTAACGGTCGCTTAACGCATACGACCGCTCAATGGCGTCCGTCCGCTTAATGGCGGAAATGACCGCCGCCATTTCCGCAACGTCCGTTTCCGGACCGACAGCTGCAATGGCCGCCTTCACCCGCTCATCGCTCAAGGCATACAGCACAGGAAGGGTGACGTTTCCTTGCAGCAAGTCGCTTCCGGCCGGTTTGCCGAGCTGTTCCTCCGTCCCAGTGAAATCGAGAATGTCGTCGGTAATTTGAAACGACATGCCGACATAATGGCCGAACCAGTACAGCCGCTTCACAATCGGCTCCGGCGCGCCGGCAGCGAGGGCGCCAAGCTGGCAGCTCGCGGCGATGAGCAGCGCCGTTTTCCGACGGATGCGCCGCAAATACGTGCGCAGCGGCTGATCAAACCGGTACTTGTCTTTAATTTGCTCAATTTCCCCGCGGCACACTTCCACGATCGTTTTCGCCAACACTTGATGGGCGCGCGGGTTGCCGAGCTCCGCCATCCGTTCGAGCGAGCGGGCAAACAAATAATCCCCTGTGTACATGGCGAACCGGTTGCTCCATTTCGCCTTGATCGTCGGCCGGCCGCGGCGCAAATCGGCGTCGTCGATCACATCGTCGTGGACGAGCGAAGCCATATGAATGAGCTCGAGCGCAACGGCAACATGCTTCATCCGCTCAAGGTCATATTGGCCGAAGCGGGCGGCAAGCAAGACAAAAACGGGACGGATCCGCTTTCCGCCCGCCTGCAACAGATGGAGCGCCGCTTCCCCAAGCGGCCCGTATTCCGACTGAACCGCCCGCTCAAGCTCCTCTTCGACCGCCGCTAAATCATCGCTTAAAAACGAATACATCGCCTTTAACTTCATGTTGTTCACCTTAACTCACCGTTTATAGCCCAAGTGCATCGCCGCCACGCCAAACGTGTACGGTTTGACCTCGACATCGACAAAACCGGCGGCGCGGAACATCTCGGCCAGCTCGTCCCGCCCCGGAAACTCGCGCGCCGATTCCTGCAGCCACGAGTACTCCTCATAGCTTTTCGCCAGCAGCTTGCCAAACAGCGGCATAATAAACCGGAAGTAAAAATAGTAAAGCTGACGAAACCCGAACAACGTCGGCTGCGACGTTTCCAGGCAGACGGTTATGCCGCCCGGCTTCGTCACCCGGTGCATTTCCTTAAGCACGGTCATATAGTCAGGGACGTTGCGCAAACCGAAGCCGATCGTCACATAATCGAACGAATTGTCAGGAAACGGCAGCTGCATCGCATTGCCGTGAATGAGCTTCACATTATGCAACCCGCGCGCTTTTACCTTCTGTTCGCCGACTTTCAGCATGTTTTCGCTGAAATCAAGGCCGTACACTTTCCCTTCCGGACCGACCGCCTCCGCCAAGGCGATCGTCCAGTCAGCCGTCCCACAGCACACATCGAGCGCTTTTTTGCCTTTTTGCACATTCATCCGCCGCATCACGTCTTTGCGCCACTTCAAGTGGCGGCGGAAGCTGATGACGGAGTTCATCCGGTCATAATGCGCAGAAATGTTTTCAAATACGCGATGGACTCGCTCTTCTTTCGATTGATGCATCGTTCTACCCTTCTTCCACCGTCTTTTTGGCGATGGCTTGAAACCCGCCGGAAAGCTCGGCCACGCGGAGCTGCAGCAGGCCGTTGACCGGCAGTTTCGCCGCAAACAGCGCCTCCCGGCAGCCGTCGATATAGCGGCGGCAAAAGCGGAGCAAATGCCGCTTTTGCTCTTTCGTCAACGTTTTCGCGCGCGGGAACGCGATTTGCGCCATTTGCTCAAAGAGCACCGAAGCTCCCGTGCGGATGAACGCTTCCTGCTCGAGCAGCAGACGCCGCATCAGCAAATACGAATAGGCAAACTGCCCCCACTGCGGCGCCGCCATGCGGTCGGCGAGCTTGACAAGCAACGCCGATTCGATCGTGCCGACCGCCGCAAACAACGACTCGATCCGCTCTACTTTTTTTTCGTAAAGCCGCACTTTTTGCTCGTTAATATCGCGGACCGCCTCGGCGAACGAGCGGATGAGCGCCGTTTCGCCCGAACGCGCCAACAACTCATAGTACAGCCCGCTGTACAAGTCGCCGGCCAGGACGACAAGCTGCCGCGCCCGCAAGTCGCCGCCGTCATCTGTCACCTCATCGTGGGTATCAAGGGCGATCTGCATGAGCATCATGGCGATGATGCACCGCTCCGCCTCACTCGGCGCCGTTGAAGCGCCATCGAGCATTGACAGCGAGAGCAGCAGGCGATCTTCATCGATCGCCGGCGCCGGCAAATGCTCGCGCAAATATGGGTGATGGAGCAGCTGCTCAATTTGTTCTTTCAATGACGCCAATTTCACCGTGATGTCATCCACATGAACCACCCTTGTCCCCGAAAATATCCGCACCACCATAACGGACTCATTATAACATAATTTTGTCGAAAACGCTCTAGTTTGCTAGACATTTGCCAACTTACTTTTTCCCTTCCGACTCAATGACGCCATGGCGCGTTTGAATATACGCCTTGCCTCTCACTTTAATCGCCGACGTGTGCTCTGTAAACTGGGCGATCAACACTTCGCCTTTATCGAGCTTTTCCGAATGATGGAACCGTGTATCCGCCCCGCGCGTCAATCCAATGACGTTCACTCCGTCTTCAAGCGCTTTAATGACAACAAAGTCGCTGTTCGTATACATCCTTTCCCCCTCCTTATGCTTTAATGAGCGAAAGCACTTCCGAACGGGCGGCAACATCCGTTTCAAACACGCCGCGCACTGCCGTTGTCACCGTTTTCGCCCCCGGCTTTTTCACGCCGCGCATCGTCATGCACATATGTTCCGCCTCGACGACGACCATCACCCCGTGCGGTTCGAGCGCTTCGACGATCGAATCGGCGACTGTCGCCGTAATGCGCTCCTGTAGCTGCGGGCGGCGCGCCACCGCTTCGACCGCCCGGGCGAGCTTGCTTAGCCCGGTTACTTTTCCTTCCCGTGGGATGTAGGCGACGTGGGCAACGCCGAAAAACGGCACTAAATGGTGCTCGCACATCGAGTAAAACGGAATATCTTTAACGAGCACAAGCTCCTCATGTTCCTCGCTGAATACGGTTTGAAAATGCTCCTTGGGGTCTTCGTGCAGTCCGGCGAACACCTCGGCGTACATTTTCGCCACTCGTTTCGGCGTGTCGACAAGCCCCTCACGGTTTGGGTCTTCCCCAATCGCTTCCAAAATCAAGCGGACTGCATATTCAATTTGCGCAAAATTGATCTCCGGCATGCAAACAACATCCTCCTGCATTAGAAAAACTGCATGTAATCCGATTCTAACATAGAGAGCAAAAAAAAACAAAAAAGAAGGGCGGTGCAACACCAGCCCTTTCCTCCTAGCTCCTGCCTCAGCTATGTAGGCTTATTTTACGGCATCTTTTAACGCTTTACCCGGTTTGAATGCAGGAACTTTGCTCGCCGGAATTTCCATTTCTTCGCCCGTTTGCGGGTTGCGTCCTTTCCGGGCGGCGCGCTCGCGCACTTCAAAGTTCCCAAAGCCGATTAATTGCACTTTATCGCCTTTTCGCAACGCTTCTGTAATCGAGTCAAATACCGCATCAACGGCTTTTGTTGCATCTTTTTTGGAAAGACCGCTTGTTTCGGCTACCGCGTTGATCAATTCCGTCTTGTTCATGTCATTCACCTCCTCCCAAGGAGCTGTTCTTGTTTACTACCATTTGTGCACACTTTTCTGCTTTTCTATACATAGACGTTGACGGCTTCGGCGGCGAAAAGGCCGGCGCATGAAAGGCGTCGCACCGGTGCAGCCAATGATTCTGCCTTCGTTCAGAAAGACTGACAGAACATGCGCCCGTGCCGCCGATGGAAGCGTCCCCTTGACCGTTCAGCGCCGCCCGCCGCTTTTAGGCGGAACTGCCTTGATTCCGCCAAGATGCAGTGACATGCCTAATCTTAACCAATTTATCGCGATAATTCAACATTTTTTTCGCCAAAGCGGCCAATTTTAGGCATATTTCACCAAAACAACGATTTCAGATAAAAGATTACCATAACGCCATGCGCATAATCAAGTGCCAATCCTTATTTCTCAAGGGTTTCAACGATTTTTCCCCCGTGAAAGATCCATGATTCAAAAAAACAAAAAAAAGCCCCCGACCGGGGGAGCAAATCTCGACGCCTCCGCTTTTCTTATTGTCTAGCTCCGGCTCGCCGCCGCTTTTCTATAAAATAATCGCGATGAGGCCGCCGGAGCCTTCGTTGATGATGCGTTCAAGCGTTTCTTTCAGCTTGTAGCGGGCGTTTTCCGGCATGAGCGCGAGTTTCGCCTGAATGCCTTCGCGGACGATCGAGCTGAGCGAACGGCCGAAAATGTCGGAGTTCCAAATCGACAGCGGATCGTCTTCAAAATCTTGCATCAAATAGCGGACAAGCTCTTCGCTCTGTTTTTCCGTTCCAATAATGGGAGAAAATTCGGATTCGACGTCGACTTTGATCATATGGATTGACGGAGCCACCGCCTTGAGGCGGACGCCAAAGCGCGACCCTTGGCGGATGATTTCCGGTTCGTCAAGACTCATGTCAGACAAAGCGGGCGCAGCGATGCCGTAACCGGTTTGTTTGACCATTTTCAGCGCGTCGGCGATTTGGTCATATTCCGCTTTCGCATGGGCGAAGTCTTGCATGAGCTGAAGCAGATGGTCTTTGCCGCGAATCTCGACGCCGACGATTTCTTTTAAAATTTGATCGTACAGCTCATCCGGTGCATACAAGTCAATTTCGGCGATCCCTTGCCCCATTTCGATGCCGGCAAGCGCCGCTTTTTCGATGAAATCGTACTCGGCAAACTGCTGCACAACCTGGTCGACGTCGCGCAGCCGTTTGATGTCTTTGACGGTGTCGCGCACCGCTTCTTGATAGCTTTCGCGCAGCCAATGATCTTCGCGCAGCACCATCACCCAGCTCGGCAAGTTGACGTTCACTTCAAGCACCGGGAATTCATATAATGCTTCACGAAGCACGTTATACACGTCGGCTTCGCGCATGCTTTCCACACTCATGGCGAGCACCGGAATGTCGTACTTTTCGGCGAGCTCGCGGCGAAGCGCCTCGGTTTCCGGATGGTGCGGCCGAACGGTGTTGACGATCATAATGAACGGCTTGCCGACTTCTTTGAGCTCGCTAATGACCCGTTCTTCCGCTTCTACATAGGCTTGGCGCGGAATTTCCCCGATCGTGCCGTCCGTTGTGATGACGACCCCGATCGTCGAATGTTCTTGGATGACTTTTCTTGTCCCGATTTCCGCCGCCTCTTGGAACGGGATCGGCTCTTCATACCAAGGCGTGTGGATCATCCGCGGCCCGTTTTCGTCTTCGTACCCTTTCGCGCCGGAAACAGCATAGCCGACGCAGTCGACAAGACGGATGTTGACTTCAAGCCCCTCGTCGACTTTCACCGTCACCGCCTGGTTGGGCACGAACTTTGGCTCCGTCGTCATGATCGTTTTGCCCGCGGCGCTTTGCGGCAGTTCGTCCTGGGCGCGCGCCTTGTCGGCTTCGTTTTTAATGTTCGGAATGACGACAAGCTCCATAAACCGCTTAATAAACGTCGATTTCCCGGTGCGGACAGCGCCGACGACCCCTAAGTAAATGTCGCCGCCGGTCCGCTCGGCGATATCTTTAAAAATATCGACCTTTTCCAAATGACTCCCCTCCAGTCCTTCGGTCGTTATAAGAAACATTGGAATGAGCTAGCATAGTCGGACACTATATGCATATGATGTTGTCCGATTCGGTTATGACTAAAAACCATAAATAAAAATCCCTTCTCTAGAATGTATTTTTCCAGAGAAGGGATGATGACTCATTTCGTGAAAAAAATCGGCTCGTTCGTCTTGGCGTCGATCGTGTACGGAAGGGAGTACGCCGGCACGAACAGCGAATGGTCGGTCAAAATCGGGCGAATATCGTCACCCGGCTTGTAGTGGTGCGGATATTTTTTCAACGCCGCATACAAATCAGAACGGTAGTCAATGTAAATTTCTCCATTCCCGTCGATGACAAACGGCAAGTTGTTGCCGGAAAACGGGCTGACGACATAAGGCGGCTCTTTATAGCCGAGCTTTTTGTAATCGAGCGTAAATACGCCCGGTGCGACGACATCTTGAAATGGCGGATAACCGTGCCGATCCGTATACATCGAAAGCCGCAGCTTCAAATCGCGGATGCGCTCAGCGAGACGCAGGTCAAGAAGCTTGACCGTCGGGTTCGTTTCCGCATCGATGATCATATACTGGAAAACACCCCCGCTTTCATAGGCGTTGCCCGGCGGTTCCTGCATGTAGCGGGGAACGAGCTTTTGAAAGTCAACCGGATATTTTAAATACATCGGTGTTTTCATGTCGCGCGTCTTGATCGGCAACAATCCGCCGGTCGCCTTCCGGTATTCGTCAACCGCCGATTGGACGGCCGCCACTTGGTCTTTGTATGGAATTTGGTTTTGCTTAAGCCGCTCTTGCGGATACAAGCAGCCGGAAAGCGGCACGAGAAACAAACAGGCTAAAAGAAAGCGAGCAATCCATTTCATAGTTCCTCCATCCTTTGCCTATTGCTGCGTCGGTCCGCTGAACACGACAAAAATAATGATGATGCCAGCGAGAATCAACAGGACGTAAGCGATAACCGCCAGCAAAAAGCGAAGCCAGCGAATCTTGAGCTTGTAGCGGCTCAAATAAATGAAACCGACGGAAATAAACATGAACACCATTGAGGCGATGGCGATCCACATTTTCGCTAAAGCCGGTGACATACGTGTTCCTCCCTCTAGAAATGTTGATCTATCAAGGCTTTTCGGCCTCTCAGGGGTGTCCAAAAAATATTTTTCGACAAAATCCCTTACATCCTTTTTCAGTTTTGTGGATATCTTACAGACCTAGGGTGCGCTTCGCGGCCACGGCTGGTTATATTTTCCTGCCGCGGGGGGGGGAAGCATATTCGATGCACCCTTTGGATCTCCGCGTCGCTGATGAGGACGAACCCTCCCATGTCTCCGGGCGTCTTCGCGCCAACATTCCCTCGTTCGGTCTCGTCATCAGGCGGAGGCCGGCCAAGCTCCTTTAGGGACTCAAGGTCGAATGGATGAAATCACGCCAGCTTCTCCGGTGTCATCTCGTTGTCCAACGATTCTTCCGTTCGCAGGGGGAGGCCTTAGGCCGCCCGTTGCACCTGGGACAAGACGTCCTGTTTCATTCGCTCCGCGTCAAACGCTTGTTTCTTCGTACAAATCGCAAACAGCACATTCAACAGCTTCCGGCACAAGGCGACGATGGACTGCTTTCCGGTCAGCGGATTGACGGATCGGGTCGTATAATACTCATGCAGCTCGCGAAACGCCTTGTTATGCCGAATCAGCGGAATCATCGCCCGAAACAGCACCGAGCGCAACCGTTTCCGTCCCCGTTTGGAGATGTGCTTTTGCCCTTTGCGCTGGCCGGAGGAGTTCTCCTTGAGCGTCAGGCCCGCCAACTTCACCAATTGGCGCGGGTCCCGATAATGGGCGAAGCTGCCGATCTCCGCCAGCAGATCGATGATCGTGGCGTCTCCCAACCCGTCGACCGTTTTCAACCATTGGTACTCCATCGTCGTTTGAACCAATGCCTTCAACTCGGCGTCCAGTGCAGCGATCTCCGCCTCCAATTGGCGGTATCGGCGGACGAGCGCGGCGATCTCAAACCGGGCCATCGCTGTCCCTTCCGTCACCCCAATCGAGTCCTTCGCGGTGTTGATCAACGCCTGAATTTTGGCCTTCTGCGGGCATTTCATCCCTTCGCTTTGCCGGTACACCTCAAGAAGCTCCTCCACCGTCCGGCCGGCCATATCAGCCGGAAGCGGCGTCCACTCCAACACCGAAAGCGCCGTTTTCCCCAAGTCACGAAACACGGTCCAAAACTCTGGAAAATACCGATCCGTCCAGCGGACGATCGCGTTTTTCACCGCCGTCTGTTCCTTGCGGAGCTTCTCTTTGAGCGTGCTCCCCACGCGCAAATCGGCTTCAATCTCGTGCAGCAGCCGGGGAACGAGGAATCGTCCGTCTTTTGCCAGTCTGGCAATGACCAGGGCGTCTTTGGCGTCGTGTTTCGTCGGCAGGTTGTCATCAAGTTCTTTCGACCGGCACACATGCGCCGGGTTGACCATGACCAACGGGATCCCGTGCTCCTCGAGGAAGTAGGCCAGGTTCAACCAGTAGTGCCCGGTCGGCTCCACCGCGACGATCACCTCTGACTTCCCAAACGCTTGCATCGCCTCCTGAATCGCTTTATACAGCTGCTGAAACCCCTCTTTCGACTGGAAGATCGGGAACGACTTGCGAAGCACGCGCCCCCGGTCATCCACGAAGCAGGCGTAGTGGGTTCGTTTCGCGATATCGATGCCCACGACAAGCGTTTGTTCCGTAACTTGATCAATTTTATAGTTTTGTGTACAATTCATCTGAAGTCCTCCTTGGCATGATGGTAGGTATTGTTTGACACCCCTGCATCATACCAAGAGGGCTTTTTTTGATCAAGTCCCCGGAAAAGCTCCTAACGGGAATGCTCCTTTTTTCGACAACTATTATATCATCGCCATAAAAAAAGCTGAAGTAAAGCGGGGCTTTCTTTACTTCAGCATCACCTTATACCCTTCCGGAAGCTCAAGCCGATGATGGTTCGTCATATTGTATGCAAAACAGGGACGACTTGTACCGCCATCCGCCTATTTTCAGCGTTACGGCTCGGCAAAAATGTTTATGACATCGTCCATTTCCTGCTTTTTTCCGCGCGCCATGAGCGAATCGACTGCTTCTTTCGGCTCTTTCCCTTCGAACAAGACTTCATAGAGCGCCTCGGTAATCGGCATTTTGACGCCGAGTTCTCCCGCCAGCTCGTACGCCGCTTTTGTCGTCCGCACCCCTTCGACAACCATCCCCATGCTTTCGAGCACCTCGTCAAGTTTTTTTCCTTGGCCAAGCATATAACCGGCCCGCCAGTTGCGGGAATGGGTGCTTGTGCACGTGACAATCAAGTCGCCGACTCCGGCCAGCCCGGAAAAGGTGAGCGGGTTGGCGCCGAGCGCACAGCCGAGCCGGGCAATCTCGGCCAACCCTCTTGCGATGAGGGCTGCTTTCGCATTATCCCCGTAGCCGAGCCCGTCGCTGATGCCGGCGGCCAAGGCGATGATGTTTTTCAGCGCCCCGCCGACTTCGACACCGACTAAATCCGGGTTCGTATACACGCGGAAATAGTGATGGTTCATAAATAGATCTTGAATGCGCTGCGCCGCTTCCATATTCGGCGATGACACCGCCACCGTCGTCGGATGGCGGAGCACCACTTCTTCCGCATGGCTCGGCCCCGAAAGAACGACAACGTCTTCCAGCCATTCGCCCATTTCCTCAGCGACAATTTCCGATACGCGCTTGTGCGTCCCCGGCTCGATGCCTTTGCTGACGGCGACCACGGTGACCGGCGCCGCCAGGCACGCGCGCGCTTTTTGCAGCACGCCGCGGATCGCCTTTGTCGGCACAGCGAGCACCGTTACGGACACGCCGTCGAGCGCAGCGCAAAGATCATGATAACCGATGATCGCTTCCGGCAGGCGGACGCCCGGCAAATATTTTTCATTCGTCCGCCGTTGGTTGATTTCCTCGATCTGTTCAGCCCGCTGCCCCCAAAGCCGAACGCGGTGCCCGTTGTCAGCCAGAACGAGCGCCAGCGCCGTCCCCCAGCTTCCTGCGCCCAATACAGCGATGTTCTCCATCGTTTCCCACTTCCTTTATCCGATTGTCGCAGCCTTCCGCTTTTCTTATTTCCGCGGGCGGGCGATGATTTTGATCGGTGTACCCTCGAAGCCAAACGCATCGCGGATGCGGTTTTCCAAAAATCGTTCGTACGAAAAGTGCATCAATTCCGGATCGTTGACAAAGGCGACGAACGTCGGCGGCTTGACGGCGACTTGCGTCATATAATAAATTTTCAAACGCTTGCCGTTATGCGTCGGCGTCGGGTTCATCGCCACCGCATCCATAATGACTTCATTGAGCACGTTCGTCTGAACGCGCATCGCATGGTTGTCGCTGACAAGCTGCACGAGCGGCAGCAGCTTATGGAGCCGCTGTTTCGTCTTCGCCGACACAAATAAAATCGGGGCATAGTCCAAAAATGGGAAGTGGGCGCGAATCTTCCGCTCAAATTCAGCCATCGTTTTGTCATCCTTTTCGATGGCGTCCCATTTGTTGACGACGAGAATCACCCCGCGCCCGGCTTCATGCGCATAGCCAGCGATTTTTTTATCTTGCTCGAGAATGCCTTCTTCGGCGTTTAGCACGACAAGAACGACATCCGACCGTTCAATGGCCCGCAACGCGCGCAGCACGCTGTATTTTTCCGTGCTTTCGTAAATTTTTCCGCGTTTGCGCATTCCTGCCGTATCAATAATAACATATTCCTGCCCTTCACGCACAAACGACGTGTCCACCGCATCCCTTGTCGTCCCGGCAATGTCGCTGACAATGACCCGCTCTTCCCCTAAGATGGCGTTGACAAGCGACGATTTGCCGACATTCGGACGGCCGATGAGGCAAAACTTAATCACGTCCTCTTCATACTCTTCGGCGGCCCCTTTTGGAAAATGGCGGACGACGGCGTCAAGCAAATCGCCAAGCCCCGTCCCGTGCGCCCCGGAAATCGGATACGGCTCCCCGAATCCAAGCGCGTAAAAGTCGTAAATCAAATCACGCATTTCCGGATTGTCGATTTTGTTCACGGCGAGCACGACCGGCTTGTTCGACCGGCGGAGCAGCTTGGCCACCTCTTCATCAGCCGCAGTCACACCGTCGCGGCCGTTCGTCATAAAGATGATGACATCCGCCTCATCGATGGCGATTTCCGCCTGTTGGCGAATTTGCACAAGCAGCGGCTCATCGCCGATGTCGATGCCGCCGGTGTCGATTAAGTAAAATGTATGGTTCAGCCATTCGGCGCTGCTGTAAATGCGGTCGCGCGTCACCCCAGGCACGTCTTCCACAATGGAAATGCGCTCTCCGACAATGCGGTTGAAAATCGTTGATTTCCCCACATTCGGACGGCCGACAATCGCTACAACTGGATTTGCCATGCTACCACCCTTTTGATCCTCATTTTTGTTTCGTTTGCTCTTGAAGAGGCGCCTTTTTCCAGACCAGACATCCATCCCTGCCAAGCACGCTTGGGCGATCCGCGCCTTTGCCGCCCACCCGGCTTGAAAAGCGGGGAAGGCGCTGGGCGATGAACCAAAACGTGCTGCAACTGCTTTATTTTATCAAAAAGTGAAACACCCAACAACCGCCTAATGCTTGACGATCACAAGCAGCCCGTCGCTGAGCTCATGGGCGATGCCGTCCAAAATCGCCTCCAAATTGGCGGCGATTCGCTCCATCTCCTCCTTCGTGCGGCAAACAAAGATCGGCGCACCCCCAGCGACGGCTTCACCGTTGATCGTAATGACCGCCAAAATCATTTTTTCATGCGTCATCACCGCTGCCCCCTCTCCGTTTCCAACGCCGCTCGCCCGGCATGCGGATCGCGCTCTCCAACACCGGAACATTCTCAATGACCGCTTTCGCCTTCTCGATATCCTCCACTTGCGGCAAAATGAAAATGCCGACGCGCCCGTCGTTTAAATCACGTTTGGCGAGCGGCACGAGCGCCGGCGTCCCGGAGTCGCGGTAAATGCCGAGCGCCGTCGACACATCGTGCAAAATCGCCTGCCGCTGCCCAAGGTTGGCGATCGTTGTTCGGGCGTTGAAGTTTTTCGGCGTCAAAATAAACCCCATCCCGTAGCGCAAAATTTCTTCCCTCCGCGCCGGCAAGCCGATATTCATAATGTAAATGTTGTCCACATACAGCCCTGCCCCCTCAAAATGGGGTTTGACATATTTCACATCGGCGATATCTTTCAACCGGCTCCCGCTCATAAATCGCCGCGCCACCATCATGCCGATGGCGCTGGCCGCGAGCGCCGCCCAAACGTTCCACACTAAATAAAAAAGAGTCGATAAAAACGAAACGAAAATGACCAAATAGTTCCGCCCTTCAAACACAATCGCAATGCCTTCAATGTATGTTTTTCCGCGCGGCACTAATTCATACTGGTCAAGCTCGTTCAACGTGTTGCGCTCCATGTTGCGCACATCGCGAAACTGTGAGGCGGCCAACGCCAAAAACGTGATGGCGGCAAACTCCTTTTCCATGATCGCCGGCACGGCGACCGTCCCTAGACCGGCAGCGATCACCCCCAATGCGATATGGATCGTCCGCCCGTGCAAGTATGTCGGATACTGCCGGTAATCGGTGCGCAACAAATAAAGGCGGGTCAGCACTCCGACAGCGACACCGTATAAAATGGGAAACGTATATTCGTTCACGGCTGTCTCGCCCCCCTTACAGGCCGTTTTTCCTCGAGCTGAAGCGACAGGAAGCGGATCATTTCCCAAATAAGCAAACACGACGCGCTGATCGCCGCCGCGTCGAAAAACGAGAACGAACCGAGCACATAGTCGGGCGCCATGCGGTGAATGGCCATGGCGTATACCGCTTCCCCTTGGCAGCCGCCAAGCGCCAGACAAAGAAGGCGGGCGGCAAAGCGGCGATGAAACAAACTGCTGACGATAACGAGCCACCAAGCAAGCATCCACTGGCCGTCAAGCCAAATCCAAACCGGATCAAACAAGGAAAGCAGGCGGAAGGCGGCATAGGCAAACGCCAAGCCGGACGCCGACAGCGCCAGAAACGGAAGGCGGCATGGCCGCCGCTCGATGGCCGCATAACATGAACATAAAAAAAGAACGAAAAACGCCAACGTGGCGCGGACAACACCGATTTCCACCGTCAACGACGCGGAACTGATCATCACAAGAGCGAACGCCGCCAGCCTCGTCCGTTCGCCCGTCTTTTTCATCAAAAAGGTGGCGACAATCCATATGAACCAAAAAAAGAGATAAAAATAAGTCCCTTCCATCTTTTCCACCCCTTATTATGTCCATTATGTCATCTTTTATGGCCGTTCATTCATGCATAGAAAAAAGAACGCCCGGTCATAGTAAAAATGATATTCATCGAGAAAGGAGCGGGGTGTATGGGAAAAGACCGTCAGGAGAAAAAGCTGAAACAATCGCGGCGCGTCGAGTCCGACCGCGACCAGTCATTCGCCTACAAAGGCGCAGCCCGGCTTGATACGCCGGAAGAAGCGCGCGAACGGAACGGGCAGTAACAACGCGGCCGCCTGTGGAAAACCTCGCTATACGCGATCATAATAAGAAAAGGGTGTTCCGGCCTTTCTCGGACACCCTTTTTTTACACTTAGGTTATTTCAATTTTTTCAACTGCTCGCCGATCACTTCGCCGAGCTGGAAGCCGCGCGATTCCGCCGTTTTCGTATACTGGCTGTAATCTTCCGCCGGAGCGGCCGTTTCTTCCTCAAGCAGCGCGCGGATGCTTAAGGAAATGCGGTGCTCGGCCTCGTTGACATCGAGCACTTTCGCTTTCACTTCATCGCCTTCTTTCAGCACTTCATGCGGCGAACCGATGCGGCGGTTGGCAATTTGCGATACGTGGACCAATCCTTCGACGCCCGGGAAAATCTCCACAAACGCGCCAAATGAAGCAAGCCGCTTCACAGTCCCGGTGACGACATCGCCCGGCTTCACTTTTTCGCTGATGCCTTCCCACGGACCCGGAAGCGCCTCTTTGATGGACAATGACAGACGCCCGTTCTCCGGGTCGACGGCCAGCACTTTCACTTTCACCGCATCGCCTTCTTTCACCACCTCGGACGGATGGGCGACACGCGTATGGGAAAGCTGGGAAATATGTACGAGCCCATCAAACCCGCCGACATCGACAAAGACGCCGAAATCGGAAATGCGGCGGACGACGCCCTCGAGCACTTGGCCCGGCTCAATGCGGGAAAGCAGCTCTTTCTGCTGCCGCTCTTGCTCTTCCTCAACAACAGCGCGGTGCGACAAAATGACGCGGTTTTTCTCGCGGTCGAGCTCCACCACTTTGACGGCGAGCGTTTTTCCTTTGTAATCGGAAAAATCTTCAACATAGTACGGTTCAACAAGCGACGCCGGAATGAAGCCGCGCACGCCGACATCGGCGACAAGCCCGCCTTTGACGATGTCTTTGATGACCGTTTCGAACGCCTCGCCGTTTGCGAACTTGCGCTCAAGCTCTTCCCACGCCCGCTCGGCATCGACTGCCTTTTTCGATAAAATGAGCAGCCCTTCTTCCCCGTCTTTGCCTTCTTCCACTTTTTTGACTTTTGCCGTCACTTCATCCCCAACGGCAACGGCATCGCTCGGCTTCTCGATATGCAAATTCGACAGCTCGCTGATTGGGATGATGCCATTTTGCTTGCTGTTTTCGACTTCGACAAGCACTTGCTTGTCCTCAAGCTTCACCACTTTGCCGCGGACGATATCGCCCACTCCATACACATTCACTTGCACATTCATTTCTTCTGTCATCGTAAAAACCCCTCCTTCATCGACTGGCGATCCTGCCAAAAGCGCGCCTCGCGCCGAGGCCGCGGCCGGCTGTCGGCAAAATAAGGACGCTTTTCTAATTAGTATACCATATTTTCTCAATCAACATGTACTATAATGCTTACTGATGTTGTTCAAGCAGTTGGCGGATATGATCCATAATGTAGTCGGCCGCCTCCTCCGGGCTCGCCTTCCGCGCGCGCAGCGGCGCCATATCAATCGGCGCCCCGTACACGACTTTGAGCGGCACAAACGGCCGGTACGGGCCAATGATCGCACATGGAACGACAGCCGCATCGGTGCGCAAAGCGAAAAAGCCGACGCCGGGCAGCGCCTTTTTCAGCCGGCCATCTTTGCTGCGCGTCCCCTCGGGAAAAATGCCGAGCACTTCGCCTTGTTTCAGCACCTCAAGCCCTATGCGCAACGCCTGGCGGTCGTTCATGCCGCGCTTTACGGGAAACGCGTGCAAGTTTTTGACGAGCGTTTTCACCACCGGAACGCGAAACAATTCTTCTTTCGCCATAAACCGAATCGGCCGCGGCGCCGTAATGCCGACGACCGGCGGATCTAGGTTGCTGATATGGTTGGCGCAAAGAAGCACCGCGCCTTCTTTTGGAAAGCGGTCAACCCCGATCGTTTGAATACGGTACAAAGGGGTGAGCACTCCTTTGACGATTCCTTTGGCGAAGGAATAAAAATCCACCGTCATCCAATCCTTTCATTGACAACTTCCATAATGCGCGCCGCCACTTCTTCGACCGACAACGACGTCGTGTCGATTTCCACGGCATCCGGCGCCTTGCGCAGCGGCGCCGTTTCCCGTTCCGAGTCAAGGCGGTCGCGGCGGGCGATCTCTTCTTTCAACGTTTCAAAGTCGGACGGAAAGCCGCGGGCGATGTTTTCCTCATGCCGGCGCCGCGCCCGCTCCTCAACCGAAGCTTTTAAGAAAATTTTCACCTCGGCATTCGGCAGCACGTTCGTTCCGATGTCGCGCCCATCCATGACGACGCCGCCGCCTTTGGCCATGGCGCGCTGGCGGGCGACCATCTCCTCGCGCACCAGCGGATGCTGGGCGACGAACGACACCGCATTCGTCACCGCCTCGCCGCGAATGATGTCCGTGACGTCTTCGCCGTTGACAAACACGAGCTGCCCTTGCGGCGAAGGCTGCAGTTCAATATGCGTATGGCGAAGGAGCGACAAGAGCGCTTGCTCATCATGGACATCGACGCCGCATTGGAGCGCCCGGTACGTCAGCGCGCGATACATCGCGCCCGTATCAATATACACGTAGGAGAGGCGTCGGGCGATCAGTTTGGCAACCGTGCTTTTTCCGGCTGCCGCAGGTCCGTCAATGGCGATGTTAATCCGTTGTTTCATAGTTCCTCCTGCTTTGTCTAAATCATTTGATCAGGGCACAAAGAAAAATGCAGGAAACTCCTGCATATTCTCATGTTCATTGTACCATATCCGCCGTCAGCGGTCGACGGCCGTTTCGATCGTTTCTGTTTTTGTCGGCTTGGCGACTCCCTCATACTCATATACTTTGCCGATATAAAGCGCCGCCGGCGTGTACAGAACAAGCCATTGGGCGATGAGCAGACAAATCGCCTGAATCGCGACAAGCTTCCATAACAGCTCTTCGATCCGCTTCATGACGAACAACCCCGCCTTCCGTTTTTTCTAGCAGTATTCCACGCCGTCGCCTTATTTATTCCCTTCTCTTCAAGCTGCCGTTCGAAGCTGTGGCGGATGAGCTGGACGCGATCTTGCGAGGCGAGGCCGGCAAACTCGACCGCCATTCTCGCCCCGCTGTGCTCGTCGACAGCCATGCGGACGACCGTCGCCTTCGTGCGCACATAATGACAGTCGCCGGAGCGCATCGTCAGCACGAGCCAAAGCTCGACTGACATGCCGGGGCGCAGAAGCGGCGCGTGCGTCATCGGAATGTAAAGAGCGGCCCCGCCTGCGCTAATATCGGCTGTCATCGTCACAAACGGGGCAAACTCGCCTCCACCAAGCGGGTGGACGGCAGCGTCAACATTCGCTCTCACCCGCACATAGCGGCGGCGCTGAATGCGGATGACATATTCGTCGCCTTGGTAATCCAAGACCACCATTGGCAACGGATCATGCACTTTCCCTTTTACCTCGGTGTCAAACATGTATAACGCTCCTTCTTGGCTGACAAAACTTGCCTTAAACTGCATCCCGTTTAACAAATACACTGTTTTTCCCGTCTGCTCGTCAACGGGGTAGCCAATATGGATCGCCCCGCCATCGACGGCAAGCACTTTGCTTCGGTATTGGCGTGCCGAGCCATCAAGCGGCTCAAGCCGAATCGGATCCCCAATTTTGATCATCATGTTTCCGCTTCCCCTTTTCAGCTGGATGCCGTTTTTGTACGATCATTATACCACAGAGTGGGCGCTTGAGGCGGACGGAAACAAAAAGGAAGCCATGGTCTCAGGCCTCCCTCTGTTTTCATTCGTAATTCGGTTCGACGCTTTCAAGCTTTTCCACTTTTTCCTCTATGCCGGTTGACGCGTTCATAAACAGCTGATACGTATCATCACCGAGCGTCCCTAAAAACTCGTAGCAAAGCACTGGCTTTTGCAAGTCGTTCATAATGACCGCCTGGCGCTGTTCCATTACCTTTAGATGCGGATTCAACTTTTTCTTCACTTCTTCGGCAGTGATCGCCGGTTTCGGCAGCGGGCGCGGGATGGACGACGACAAATAGTCGCGCGCCGTAAAGCCGACGACATGGCCGTTGTCAAGCGCCACTTTCATTTGGATCGCTTCCGGGTAGATGCGGACGCCGTTTTCGCTTTTCACAAACGTGAGCACGGCGACGTTATCGTACTGTGTGCTGTCATACAGCTCAAACCCGGTGAATTTGTGCCGCTTCAAAAACGCCATTCCGCGGTTGGCCGCCTCATGCAGGCTGATCGTCGGTTTGCCAACCGGCCGGCTGTTTAACACCCAAATTGGATAGCCGCCGTTTTTCGTTATATCCATGTAAATATCGCCTTTTGTTTTCGGATCGTGAATCGTCAAACTGTAAAAGCGTTCGTCGGCCCCTTTGCCGCTTTTCGTCACCTTGATCTTCTCCGTTCCTTTCAAGCCGAGAAAATCGCGTGCGATCCGCTTTGCTTCATCTTTGGAAACCGGGCGGCCCTTCGCGCGGACGAATCCTTTTTCCTCGTTGGCCAGGCCGATGAATGACGGACCAAACTCGGACGAACTTGAGAACGTATCAACATTTTTTTCAACCGCTTTGAAGCCGTCAATGATGATGTTGTCTTCTTTTTGATCGTTCGTTGCCAGCGCCAGTTCGACGTCCATCCAGCGCAAATTGTTTTCCAAGACTAAATGCTGCACATTGCGCAGCTCTTGGCGGATCGCCCCGGCACTTTTATACAGCCCTTGCAGCGTCTTATACTCTTCTTTTGTCAACGGCTCCTCTTGCAAATCACGCACTGCGGTCCGGTAGGTGAATTCACCGATTTGCGACAAAAATTCTTGCGTTTTGTTAAACGGCAAAAGCGACAGCGGCAGCTGGCCGACATCGGAATGGGCTTCCGAGGCAATTTTCCATATTTCAGCGAGCGCCGGCGACAATGACGCATGCGAGTTCATCGCCAGCGTGGCGCCCAGTTTATCGTGAAGCAAGTCAATTTGATAGGCCAGATCGTGAAAGGCGCGCTGATAGTTGTTCTCCGTATGAATCAAGATCGCATTTTTCTCTTGATGCTCGCGGTAGCCCCAGTAACCAGTGCCGACGACAGCGACGACAAGCGCTGCAATCAGTAAGTTTCGCACCATCTCGTCTCCCTCCTTTTATTTGCAAAAAATATGGTTTCCAATTCGCTTGATTTGCGGCCGGCTCCAAATCCAAGCGCTTGTCGCCGTCGCCGGATTAAAGTAGTAAATGGCCCCGTCGGTCGGGTCCCAGCCGTTGATGGCATCGAGCACCGCTTTTTTCGCCGTTTCGTTCGGCGTCAGCCAAATTTGTCCGTCGGCCACTGCGGTGAACGCCCCAGGCTGAAAGATCACCCCGGCAACCGTGTCCGGAAACGACGGGTGTTCGATCCGATTCAAAATGACGGCCGCGACGGCTACTTGCCCGATGTACGGCTCACCGCGCGCCTCGCCGTAGACAGCATTCGCCATGAGTCGAATGTCATTTTGCGAAAACCCTTTCGGCACATTGGATGCTGTCGTTTTCACCGTTCGCCTGCCGCCTCCGCCGCGCTTTTTCACCTGCTGGCTGAGCGGAATGCCGCCGTAATGGGTGAACTCGTTTCCTTGACGGATTTGCTCTTTCACAAACGACTCGTAATATTTCGATGCGTTCACGAGCTTTCGTTTCGTCTCGGCGCCGGCCAGACCATCGACCGGCAGCCCGTATTCGTATTGAAAGTTGCGCAGCGCCCAATACGTGCGCCAGCCGAACACGCCGTCAATCTTTCCGTTGTAAAAGCCGAGATACTGCAGCCGCGCCTGCAATTCAATGACATCGTCGCCAACCGCGCCACGCTGAATCACCTGCGGGGAAAAAGCAGCCGCATGGCCGGCCGGATGCATCCATGTCATCAGGCCGATCAACATGAGCATGACCAATTTCCTTGTCATATGCAAACCTCCCGTCAACCATCGCCGTTTTTACCCCTATTTTTCTTCAACTTCTCCTTTTTATGCAGAAAAAACAAAAAAAGCCAAGCATGTTACGCCTGGCTTTTCACGGATGGCATCTTCTCAACGCGGACGGATTCTTTCGCTTGTTTCACTTTGCGCAACGCCACCCACCATAAGATGAGCATGAACGGCCCCATGTAATACCCCCACTGCTTTTGGGCGAGCAGAATCCAGTCGTAAACGCCGTGAAGGAAAAACGGCAGCAAAAACGACGCCCATAAATAATAGCGGCGCTTTCGGCCGGCAAATTTGGCTTTGCCAAAATAAAACCCCATAATGACGGCAAACAGGGCATGGCTTGAGACCGGCAAGAGCGCCCGGGCGATTGCCGTGTCCACTCCGTTGGCGAGCAAATACAAAATGTTTTCGAGCGTCGCAAATCCGAGCGAAACGCTGGCGCTGTACACAATGCCGTCATACGGCTCATCAAATTCGTCATGGTCGTAGACAAAAAAATAGACGACAAACCATTTGACGAACTCCTCAAGCAGCGCCGCCGAGAAAAACGCCTCGGCAGCCGGCGAGGAGACGATCCCTTCGGCAGCGAGCACATACTCAATAAACATAATCGGAAAAACGAGCAAGGCGCCGAAAAAAAACATGCGCAGCACAAAGGAGAGCGGCTCGGCCTCATACTCGTCCTTTAAATAAAAATAGCTAAGCAGCGCCACCCCGGGGGCGACGCCGGCAGAAATCAACGAAAACATGCCGATCCCCGTTTCTTTGTCGGTTTATCTCTATCGTACCACGAAACAGAGCGATGAAAAAGACGAAATTGCCAAGCGGCCCGCCGACCTAATAGGCGAACAAGCCGTCAACGGCGGCACCGGCGGCGAGAGCGACGGCGAGCTTGATGCGCGCTTTTTTCGCGTCATAGTCGCTGCCGAGAATGACCCCTTTTTTATGCAAATCATAGGCGCTTCCCACGTAATCGTACGTTGTATACACCGCCCCCTCCTCAGCGCTCGTCGTCACCACGACCTTAATCCCGTCGTTGACGGCCTTGACGATTTCATCCACCATGTTCGGCGCCACTTGCCCGCGGCCGACTCCTTCAAGCACGATTCCGGCGACGCCGCTTTCCCGGGCCGCTTTAATAAACTTGCCGTCCGCCTCCACGTAACATTTCACAATGTCGACAGGCGGAAGCGGATGCACGAGCCGGAAATGCTCGCGCCGGATCGGCTTTTGGTACACGTGCACTTCATCGTTGTCGATAATGCCCAAATAGCCGAACCCGAATGCGTTGAACCCTTGAATGTTGGAAGCATGCTCCTTTTTCACATATTTCGCAGCAAAAATGCGCTCGTTGAATACGACAACCGTCCCCGCCCCGCGCAGCGTTTCAGCGCACGCGGCATAAATGGCATGGCGGATGTTGATATACACATCGCTCCCTAAATCAAACGGAGCCCGCTGCGAGCCGGTGACGACGATCGTCCGCGGATCGTCAATGGTCAAATCAAGAAAATACGCTGTTTCCTCGAGCGCGTCCGTCCCGTGGGTGACGACGATGCCATCCACAGACGAATCGGCGAAATGCGCCTCAATCCGCCTTTTCAATTCAAGCCAATGCGAAAACGTCAAATGCATGCTCGGGAGCTGAAACACGCTCTCAACCACCACTTCAATTTCCTTTGGCAAATGGCAGAGCGAAGCGAGCTCTTCGCCGCTCAATGCCCCGGCCTTTAGGCGGCCGGAGCGCTCATTTCGTTTGCTGGCAATCGTGCCGCCAGTCGTCAGCAGCACAACTTTCCGTTCAGCCACATTCGTCACCCTCACTTTCCCGTTTTCCATCACAGCGCCCGTTTCCGCCGTGCGGATTCAAGTATAGCGGCTTTCGGGCCGCCGCTTCCCGCTCGCGCCGGGCGATGCAGGCGGCGATAGCGTCCCCATGGAAACGGCCGTTTTCAATAAAAATTTCGTTCGCATTATTGCCGGCCGCAATCACCCCGGCGATAAACACCCCTGGGACGTTCGTTTCCATCGTTTCCGGGTCGTAGTGCGGCCGGCCGCTGTCCGGATCGACGCCGACGCCGATGTTCATTAAAAAGCGATGGTCCGGATGGTAGCCGGTCATAGCGAACACGAAATCATTTTTGATCGTTTTCGTCTCCCCGTTCACTTCGTAAATGACCGCATCTTCCGTGATCTCTTTCACATGGGCATGAAATTCCATGCGAATGACGCCTTTTTTCACAAGGGCGTCAAATTCCGGCAAAATCCACGGCTTAATGCTTTTGGAATATTCCCCGCCCCGGTAGAGAACCGTCACGCGCGCCCCGGCTTTGACGAGCTCCATCGCCGCATCGACGCTCGAGTTTTTGCCGCCGATGACAACACAGTCCGTGTTGAAGTACGGATGCGCTTCTTTAAAGTAATGCATCACTTTCGGCAACTCTTCCCCCGGCACGTTCATATAGTTCGGATGGTCGTAATAGCCGGTGGCGATGACGACGTACTGCGCGCGGTACGTCCCTTTTGTCGTTTCAATCAGAAATGCTCCATCTGCCTGCGGCTTGACGGTTTTCACTTCTTCAAAAGCATTGACGCGCACTTGCTTGCGAACCACGACTTCCCGGTAATAAGCGAGCGCTTGATTTCGCGTCGGCTTCCGGTTTTCTGTAATAAACGGCACCCCGCCGATCTCGAGCCGGTCGCTCGTACTGAAAAACGTCTGATGCGTCGGAAAACGGTAAATCGAATGGACGATGTTCCCTTTTTCGATTACAAGCGGCGAAAACCCGGCGTCTTGCAAGGCAATCGCCGCCGCCAGCCCGCACGGTCCGCCGCCGACGATGATGATTGTTTCTTTCCTCATGTTTTTGTCACCTCGCACGAAGCAAAAAATCCCCTATCTTATGATAGGGGATTTCGCGAAAGCTTGCAAACATCACTTGCTTGCTCGCCTCACACCCAGCCGCGGAATCGGCACGCTTCCGCCATTTTGCGAACGCCGACCATGTAAGCGGCAAGTCGCATGTCGACGCGGCGCGTCTGCGCCATTTCATACACGTTATTGAACGCTTTGACCATCACTTTTTCAAGCCGCTGTTCCACTTCTTCTTCCGTCCAATAGTACCCTTGGTTGTTTTGCACCCATTCGAAGTACGACACCGTCACGCCGCCGGCGCTCGCCAGCACGTCCGGGACGAGCAAAATGCCACGTTGCGTCAAAATTTCCGTCGCCTCGAGCGTCGTCGGCCCGTTCGCCGCCTCGACGACGATGCTCGCCTTAATGCGCGGGGCGTTTTCAGCCGTAATTTGGTTTTCGATGGCCGCCGGCACTAAAATATCGCAATCGAGCTCAAGAAGCTCTTTGTTCGAAGTCGTATTTTTAAACAGCTTCGTCACCGTGCCAAAGCTGTCGCGCCGTTCGAGCAGATAGTCGATGTCAAGGCCGTTCGGATCGTACAGCGCGCCGTACACATCAGAAATGCCGACGACTTTCGCTCCGGCGTCGTGCAAAAATTTGGCCAAATAGCTGCCGGCGTTGCCGAACCCTTGGACGACGACGCGCGCGCCTTCGAGCGACAGGCCGCGTTTTTTCGCCGCTTCACGAATGCAAATCGTCACTCCTTTGGCCGTCGCCGTTTCCCGGCCATGCGAACCGCCGAGGACAAGCGGTTTCCCGGTGATGAAGCCCGGCGAATCGAACTCGCGGATGCGGCTGTACTCATCCATCATCCACGCCATAATTTGCGAGTTTGTAAACACATCCGGCGCCGGAATGTCTTTTGTCGGCCCTACGATTTGGCTGATAGCGCGCACGTAGCCGCGGCTTAAACGCTCCAGTTCGCGGAACGACATCGTGCGTGGGTCGCAGACGATCCCGCCTTTGCCGCCGCCATACGGCAAGTCGACGATGCCGCACTTTAAGCTCATCCAAATCGACAGCGCTTTCACTTCGCGCTCGGTGACGTCTGGATGGAAGCGCACCCCGCCTTTCGTCGGGCCGACGGCATCGTTATGCTGCGCCCGGTAGCCGGTAAAAATTTTCACCGATCCGTCATCCATGCGCACCGGAATGCGAACGGTCAGCACGCGGATCGGCTCTTTCAAGAGCTCATACACCTCTTCCGGATAGCCAAGCTTTTCCAACGCTCTATGTATAACAATTTGTGTCGACGCCAGCACGTCGTATTGTTGCCCCTTATCTTCCGTATGCTTATCGGCTGCCATACGTAAACCTCCTATAAGCTCGCTATAATAGTTTGTCGCCTTCCATGTCATAGTATACACCTTCTGTCGGCATCTGCAAAGGAAAAATGATGAAACGCGCGAACCGCTTTATGGAAGCCTTTCGCGCGAAAAAATAGACTCCTTGTCCATATAAAGGAGTCTTGGCTGCGCCCTAGTTGGCCCGAAAATAGTGAACGAGCTGCGCAATGGCGCGCCGTTCGATCAACTGTTTTCCATATTCTTGCACACGGTGTATCGTTATCGTGGCCGGGTTGCCAAACTCGGCCAGCAAGGCGACAAAGTTGTCGAGCGGAATCGGCGGTTCCTCGGCAACGTGCAAGTAAAAGCGGCCTTGGTACGAATAAAGCGTGCCGTCGAGGCAGCCGACCGCATGCAGGCGATGAGCGAGCTGGATGACATCTTCGAACGCTTGGAATTCGTAAAATATGTCATCGCTCTCATCGAGCGTTACCTGCATCTCAATGTAATCGTCGGCGAATTCTTCTTCCATGTCGTCGTAGTCGCCTTCATTCGTGACGATAACGACCATGCCCTGTGCCGGTAAAGAGTAGACTTCGACCGCGATCGATCCGTTCACCTCAAAGCCGAGCTCTTCGCTCGCTTCCTCGATCATATCGCGGAACAGCTGATGGACTTTAAACGTGTCCTTCCACAAATCGTCTTTCGTCAACCCGCGGTCCAGCAAATCGTCAAACGTCAAGAAAATTTTAATTTTGTTGTGGGTCAAGCGCTCAAGACGCATCGACACCCCTCCTTACCTACAGAGCCATCTCTTACCGTTATTGTATGACGCAATCGGCAATTGGTTCGTTTATTGTGTTTATTGTTATTAATGAGTTTACATCGTTTTCCCGGTTTTAGACAAGCATTTTTTCTCGGGTGTCGGTTTTCCGGGCACAATCGTGATGAGATGAGTCTCTGCCGGCGCTCCGAGGCGAAGCGGCACCCCGGTCGTCCCGTAGCCGTTACTCGTTAACACCGCCGTGCTGCCCTGCCATTTGAGCCCTCCCTCCTGCTAAAGCCGATCATCTTTGGTCAATCGGCGGTCTCTCATCGTCATCATACCATAAAAAAAGGAAAAAACGAAAAAAAGCGCCGCCAGCGGCCAATGAAACCGAAACGCCCAATAAAAATGGCCGAGCGCCGCCAAACTAGCCACCCATTCCCCGACACGAAACCGCCGGCCGGACAACAGGCGCACCGTCCCGCCGACTGCCGCGCGGATGAGCGCCCCGTTGGCAGCCGTCCCGAACCAAAAGCAAACGAGCGCAAGCCATGTCCGCAGCGGGGCAAACAGCAAATCGGTCAAAAACCGCTCCAGCGAGAACGGCTCGAGCGGCGGCAGCCAGCGAAAAAACAAATACGTGCACAAAACAGCGGCCATGGCGGTCATCGATAGACGGCCCATGGTTTCCTCCTTAGCCCGATCCTCATTATTCGTCATGGCAAACAGGCATGAACGACATGGCTCCATCATACATATAGACTGAACTTTGCCAAAAAAGGGGGGGGTTTTATGTTTACGACGCGCAAACAATATGAGCCGTACATCAGCCCGTTTGACCCGTGCCCGCCGATCCGCGTCAAAACGTACGTCACCGCGCCCAACTTGTATGTCGGCTTCCAACCGCCGAATTTGCCGCAGTTTCCGCTGCGCGAGGCGTTGATGAAAGGAACGCTCTGGCAAGTGTGTTACGATCCTTACTACAGCCCTTACGAAGGGAAAAGGTGATGGTTCATGAAACAAATGCCCAAGGAGTATTACGAGCAGCTTGAGGAGCTGCAAGCCGTCGATTTTGCCCTCGTCGAGCTGACGCTTTATTTGGACACCCACCCGAACGATTATCAAGCCATTCAACAGTTTAACCAGCTCGCGCAAAAGCGGAAGCAGCTGAAAAAACAGTTTGAAGCCGCCTATGGCCCGCTTGAGCAGTTCGGCCATAGCTATTCGAACTACCCGTGGAACTGGGACGACGCGCCTTGGCCTTGGCAAGTGTAGCTGATTCATCACGAACGCAAGGAGGAACGGATCATGTGGATTTATGAAAAAAAACTGCAATACCCGGTTCGCGTCAGCACGTGCAACCCGCGATTGGCGAAGTATTTAATCGAACAGTACGGCGGGGCGGACGGAGAGCTGGCGGCGGCGCTCCGTTACCTAAACCAGCGTTATACGCTGCCCCCGAAAGTGATCGGGCTGCTTAACGACATCGGCACCGAAGAACTCGCTCATTTGGAAATGATCGCGACAATGGTGTACAAACTGACGAAAGACGCGACGCCGGAGCAGCTGAAAGAAGCCGGCCTTGAGCCTCATTACGTCGATCATGAGCGCGCCCTCTTTTACCATAACGCCGCCGGCAACCCGTTTACGGCGACGTATATTCAAGCAAAAGGCGACCCCATCACCGACTTGTACGAAGACATCGCCGCTGAAGAGAAAGCGCGCGCCACCTACCAATGGATCATCAACATGAGCGACGATCCGGATTTAAACGATGGGCTCCGCTTTTTGCGCGAGCGGGAAATCATTCATGCGCAGCGATTCCGCGAAGCAGTGGAAATTTTGAAAGAAGAGCGCAACCAGAAAAAAATATTCTAAACAAAGCACAGCTGGATGGGCTCCCATTCAGCCGTTTTCATAATATAGGTTGATGTCGTACTCCCGCTTCAGCCATTCAAACAGCCGGTGACGCCCATTCCATTGTTCTTCATTTTTCCATAAATCGATGCTTTTCTGGATAATTTCGCAACGGAGGGCATGAAAGTCGTTTTCCGCCTTTTCACTTTTTCCTTTATAATAATAAACAGCCAGCCAATACACCGTACATAACAGGAGCAAGATGAAAAGGTGGGCCGGGGCGGCAAAAAACCAGGCGAATCGTTCACTCCACGCCGTGATCGCTGCAGCGTTGGCAATGATATAAAGAAGGAACGCGGCCAAGCCGGCCAACGCGGCCGCCTGCAAAAGCGTCGACCGCTTTTCAAGCCGCTCCCATTTTTTCTTTTTTTCAATGACGGCAAGCAACATTTCTTTTGTCACTTCATCGAGGGAAAATTCATCCGGAAACCGGGTCATGGCGCTCTCCCCTTGTCCGTATTCTATTGTCCATCATATGCGGGCAACAGACAGATTAGAACAAAGGGGAACGCGCGCGGCCATTTTTTCGGCCGGCGGGCGCAACCGCTTATTCCGTCTGAGCGGGGAACGGAATGCGCAGCGTTTGCCCCGGCTCGAGCCGGCTCGTTGACAAGCCGTTTTCTTTTTTGATGATCTCCATGGCGGCAGGCGTTCCGTAATATTTCATCGCAATGCTATAGAGCGTTTCGTTCGCCGCCACCACATGGGTGATGGTCTGCGCGTCGGATTCGCTTTTTGCCCCGTCACCCGCGGCGCGCTTCGGCTCTGATGTTTGTTCCGCCTTCGCGCCATCTTCTTGAATAATGCGCACCGTCTCCCGGCTGCCGCTTTCTTCATGGCGGACGACTGTGATCGTTCCAGGCTTTGACTGGGCATAGTAAACAGCCGTCACCGCAGCCGGCAGCGTTAAAAACAAAAACGCGAGCAAACGGATGGGAATGTATTTTCGTTTTTGCTCCTCTTTTTGCCGCCGCCGTTTTAGGCGCGATGGCGGCGCCCCCGCGCTTGACGCCGGGCGTTTTTTCCGCGCCAGGCGACCCGATGCCTCTTCCATCGCTTCACTCCCTTTCTTCCTCTGCCCCCCGTTTGAACCGAACATGTAAGGCAAGCACAAAATCGATCAAAAAGTGAGCGGTGATGGCGGCCCATAAGCTGTCAGTCTGCTCGTAAAGGACGCCGAGAAAGAGACTGAGCAGCACGACGACCATAAACAAAAACCATTTTTCCAAATACCGGACGTGCAGCACGGCAAAAATGGCGCTTGCCGCCCATAGCCCCCAATGCGTCTGCACAATGCCGCGAAACAGCCATTCTTCCGTCACCGCAATGAGCGCACATAAAAAAAAAGAGATGCGGAATCGAGCGGCCGCGGAATATTTTTTCATTGACGCCGCCGTCATCATGCCAATCGTCCGGCAAATAGCGCATCGCCAAAAACTCGGCAGCGAGCACGAACGCCGCCCCGCCGGCTCCGTACACGAGCACATCGCGCAGCTCAAACTGCCAAAGCCGACGCCACTCCTCCCGAGCAAATAAAAACAGCGAGCTGCCGCCGGCCAAAAGCAGCAGCAACCCTTGCGTGATATAAAGATGGATGAGCACTTCGCGGTCTGTCATCTGTTTGATTTGTTCACTTTGCCGCCTCATCGCGCCGCCTCCCGCCAAAAAACATATGCCATAGCTCCTCGCGCCAAGGCCGGACGGGCGCCGGCTCGGGACGGCGGCCGTCCGCCATGAAACGATCCGTCTCCAGGCCGCAGTTGTCGCAGCAAGCATCCGGTTTGTTCGATAGCTCCTCCCCGAACGCGCGGACAATCGCCGCGCGCCGGCATGAAGAGGCGTGCACCCATTCCTCCATTTCGCGCAATTTTTTTCGCTTCCAACGCCGCCGCGCCTCGATGGCAGCGGCCATCCGTTCATACAGCCGCTCCTTCGCCGCGGCCGTCAGCTGTTCGGGCGCCGCTGTTTGTCCCCATTCTAAAAAGTACGCCAACAGCCGTTTTTGTATGTCCGTAAATCCGCCGGCATCAACCATAGCGCGCCATCCACCGCCGACGGCGTCTTCCGGCAGCCGCCGGCACCACTCGCGGAGCGCAGTCGAGTCGGGAAGCTCCGCTTCGGCGACCGCCTGGGCGATCGCCCGGTCGCCGTCCGCGTAAAACAATACCGCAAGGCTTGGCGCCCCATCACGCCCGGCGCGCCCGATTTCCTGCACATACGCCTCAAGCTGGGCCGGCATATGAAAGTGAAGCACAAAACGGACGTTTCCTTTGTCCACCCCCATGCCGAACGCGCTTGTGCAACAAACGATGTCGAGCTCGTCATATAAAAACTGCTGCTGCACAAGCAGCCGTTGTTCCCCATCCATGCCGGCGTGGTAATAGGCGACCCGACCCGCCCCGTTTTGCGCCAGCCGGCGCGCCATTTCTTCAGCCCACTGCCGGCTTGAAAAGTACACGATCCCCGGTCCTCGGAGCCGTTTCGCGCATTCGGCCAAGCGCGCAGCTTTGTCCTCAACCGATAAGCAATGTTCCACCGCCAAGGCGATGTTCGGGCGGTCGACGGAATAAATATGGCGGCGCGTCCGCTCCATCCCGAGCGTGCGGATGATGTCCTCCTGCACTTCCGGCGTAGCCGTCGCCGTCAGCGCCAGACACGGCGGCGAACCGAGCGCATGGCGGACCGCTCCGAGCTTCAAAAAGTCCGGGCGAAAATCATAACCCCACTGTGAAATGCAATGCGCCTCATCGACGACAAACAACGAAACACGAGCGCGCCGGAGCGCCGCCAAAAACGTTTCAGATTGCAGCATTTCCGGTGAGGCATAAATAAAGCGAAAATCTGGAAGCGAGGCGAGGGCTTGCCATTTTTCTTCCGCATCGAGCAAACTATGGAACGCGACAACGCGCTTTTCACCGCGCCGGCGCAACTGCTCGACTTGATCTTCCATTAAGGAGACGAGCGGCGAGACAATGAGCACGCTCCCCGGGAGGAAATACGCCGGCAGCTGATAGCAAAGCGATTTGCCGCTTCCAGTCGGCAGCATCGCCAGCACATCGCGCCCGCTGAGCACGTCTTCGATCACATCGCGCTGTCCGGGCCGAAACGACGCGTGCCCGAACCGCTCAAGCAATGTTTTCGTTAATTCATCCAACGTCCCACTTCCTTTGCCAACACGAGCCGAATTTCAAAATAACTCGCTATTCCGCCAAGCGCCTCGCGAATACGCTTCAGCTTGCGCGTCCCGAGCGCCCGCGCCGCGGCCTGGATCGCCGCCGCCCTTTCAGCGGCGACAAACGGGTCGATCGAAAAATCGGGCACATTGGCGGCCAACTCGACGACATGATCCTCGATTGTACTTTTTTTCAAGCGCCGAAGGGCGGCGATTTCGTCGATCGTCTTTCCTTTTTGCAGCCATTCGTACGTTTTTTGCGCCGATTGTGTCAGCTGCACCGGCGCCAGCCCGGCCATCAGCTCGGCCATCACCGGGGCGCGCCCGGCTTCGGCTTCAGCCATCATATAATGAAGCGCGTTGCGAAACTGAAACTGCACATACAGCACATCCTTTTGCAGCCAAGCGGCAATTTGCTCCGCCGTCCAGCCGATGCGGCGGGCGCTTGTCAGCCGGAGCGCAAACACCGTCGCCGCTTCTTCAGAAACAGCCGCAAGCAGCCGGATGAGCTCGTCATAAAGCGCCCGCGCCAACGTTTGGCGCGATCCCTTGCCCAGCAAATACTGCTTCACCCATAACAGCGTCCGCTCGTCGCGGCAAATGGGGATAAAACGCTGTCCATGGGAGAGGTTGGACAGCGTCTGCCCAATGAGCGACAGCCGCTGCCAAAAAAGCGGCTCGACCTCATGGTAGCGCCAGCCGTTCACATAGCGGGGGAACGATGCCGCCTGTTCATCGAGCCAATGCCGCCCTTTTTCCGTCAATATATATGTCCGGTCATGGACGGGCGCGGCCCGCTGCTTCCGAACGAGCACGAGGGCCGCCTCCTCCAATCGGTCCATCGTCACGTCTTTCCATGTGCCGAAAAACGGCGCAAGTTGAAACCATTTGCAGTCTTGCAGCGTCTGGGCTGATTTTTTTCCAGACAACAAATGGTACACCGCTGCCAGCGTCCGTTCACCGTTTAGGCGGCGCAAGCAGTGGGCAAGCAAAAACGAGGCGTAACCGTGCCGCATCTTTGATTCCTCCCCACCTCTATTGTAACAAAAATCGCACAAGCCGTTTGCAATGAAAAAACGATTTTGGAACAAAAATAAACAAGGGACATATGTGTAAAAATACAGGAGAGCAATTTTTTAGTTGAAAAGCGGGACGAACGGTCTTATTATAAAAAAGTGAAAAGTTCATTTCCGAGCAGGTAACACGGAGATGACCCGTCCGTTTCCAAAAAATTGGGGAGGTTCGATTTTTATGCCAAAGTATACGATTGTCGATAAAGAAACATGTATTGCCTGCGGAGCATGCGGCGCGGCAGCTCCGGATATTTACGATTATGACGAGGACGGCATTGCCTACGTCACGCTTGACGACAACCAAGGGATTGTCGAAGTGCCGGACATTTTAATCGACGATATGATGGATGCGTTTGAAGGCTGCCCGACCGAGTCGATCAAAGTCGCTGACGAGCCGTTTAACGGCGATCCAAATAAATTCGACTGAAATCTCCCCTCTTGCCGAATCGGCAAGAGGGTTTTTTGACGAAAGCGTGAAAAAATGCCATTTGACAAGTGGCGCGCCGCAAGGGAACATGCTACAATAAGATTGTCTTGCCCGCCCTGGGCGCCGGCGGGCGAGTTTTCATGCGTACATAACAACCAAAAAAGGAGGAACGGGTTGTGGCATTCGAAAATAAAATTGTCGAAGCGTTTATCGAAATTCCAACCGGCAGCCAAAACAAATACGAGTTCGACAAAGAGCGGGGCGTTTTCAAACTCGACCGCGTCTTGTACTCCCCGATGTTTTACCCGGCTGAGTACGGCTACTTGCAAAATACGCTGGCGCTCGATGGCGACCCGCTCGACATTTTGGTCATCACAACGAATCCGACATTCCCGGGCTGCGTCATCGATACGCGCGTCATCGGCTTTTTGAACATGGTCGACAGCGGTGAGGAGGACGCGAAGCTCATCGGCGTGCCAGTCGAAGACCCGCGCTTTGATGAAGTCCGCTCGATTGAAGACCTGCCGCAGCACAAGCTGAAAGAAATCGCCCACTTCTTTGAACGGTACAAAGACTTGCAAGGCAAGCGGACGGAAATCGGCACATGGGAAGGGCCGGAAGCTGCGGCAAAACTGATCGATGAGTGCATCGCCCGCTACAACGAACAAAACAAAAAATAATCGCCTAAAACGTTGTACATCCAATGCGAACCTCAGCTATTTCCGAACAATCCCGCCTATATCTTTGGATATGGGCGGTTTTCTTTTGGAAACACGAACATTCCCCAAAACAGAAAGCGTTGTCATTGGTATGACTTCTTCGCTTTCCATTGACAGAAAGCGCTTTGCTATGTTAAATTATCAGAAATTTAACATCTTCGAAACAGAAAGGGGCATCTGCTGTGGTTCGCGTACTCGTTTCCGACGCCATTAGCGAAGAAGGCTTGGCGCCGCTCCGCACATCGGCGCACATCGACATCGTTCAAAAAAACGTGAGCGAAGCGGAGGACGAATTGCACACGTTTGACGCCTTGCTTGTGCGCAGCGCAACGAAAGTGACGGAAGAATTGTTGGCGAAAATGCCGAAGCTGAAAATTGTCGGCCGCGCCGGGGTCGGCGTCGACAACATTGACGTCGACGCCGCGACGAAACGCGGCATTGTCGTCATTAACGCGCCGAACGGCAATACGATTTCCGCCGCAGAGCATACGTTTGCCATGATGGCTGCGCTCGTCCGCCGCATCCCGCAAGCGCACATTTCTGTCAAATCGCGGGAATGGAACCGCTCGGCGTTTGTCGGCAACGAGCTGTTCGGCAAGAAATTGGGCATCATCGGCTTCGGCCGCATCGGATCAGAAGTAGCAAAGCGGGCACGGGCGTTCGGCATGACCGTGCACGTCTACGACCCGTTTTTGACGAAAGAGCGGGCGGAGAAGCTCGGCGTCTCCATCCATTCACTTGATGAGGTGCTGGCAGTCGCCGACATCATCACCGTTCATACACCGCTGACGAAAGAAACAAGAGGCTTGCTTGGCACGGAAAATTTGGCAAAGACGAAAAAAGGGGTATACTTAATCAACTGTGCTCGCGGCGGCATTATTGATGAGCAGGCGCTCATTCCGTTTTTGGAAAGCGGCCATGTCGCCGGTGTCGCTCTCGACGTCTTTGAACAGGAGCCCCCGGGCGACCACCCGCTGCTGGCGTTTGATAATGTCATCGTTACGCCGCATTTAGGGGCGTCGACGGTTGAAGCGCAACTGAACGTCGCCACCCAAGTCGCTGAAGAGCTGCTCCACTTTTTTGAAGGGCAACCGGTCACATCATCGATCAACCTGCCGGCGCTGTCGAAAGACGTCTATGAGAAAATTCAAGCATTCTATCATTTAGGCCGAAAGCTCGGTTTAATTGCTTCGCAGTTTATGAACATTCCGGTTCAAGAGCTGTCGGTCACCTACGCCGGCACGGTCGCCGATTTGGAAACGACGTACATCACTCGCAGCTTGCTTGCCGGCTTCCTGCGGCCGCGCGTCGCTTCCACCGTCAATGAGGTAAACGCCGCCATGGTCGCCAAAGAGCGCGGCATCACATACGGCGAAAAATTCTCTGATGAGACGCACGGCTATGCAAACTGCATTTCGCTCACTGTCCATGGCGAGAACAAAACGTTTACGATCAAAGGAACGCATGTGCCGAACTACGGCGACCGCATCGTCCATTTTGACGGCGTCACGATCGATTTCGCGCCGGAAGGCCATCTCCTTTACATTCAGCACCACGACCGCCCGGGGATGATCGGGAAAGTCGGGAACGTGCTCGGGGCGCATAACGTCAACATCGCCACAATGCAAGTCGGCCGCCAAGAAGCGGGCGGAAAAGCCATGATGATCCTATCGCTCGACAAACCAGTCGATGACGCGGTATTAAAAGCGCTGGCGCAAATTGACGATATTGAAACCGTCAAACGGCTCGAAGCGTAACGAAAACAAAAAAAGCAGGGTTCCCAAACGGGAAGCCTGCTTTTTTCATCGTTGGCGGCGCAGCGCCTTGCAACAGGCGCCCATGGCTGCCTTCTGTGCATGGCGGCCTGCTTCCGCCGTCCATTCTGCTTCTCATATTTCGCAACCTTTGCATAATATACAAAAAAACACCCCGGATATTCGTATCAAAATAATTTTTATACAAAAATTGTAAAATAACTAATTTTTATTCGGTCAAATCGGGCTTATTTCGAATTTTTATTCAAGGTGCGAAATGTGAGCTGCTTAACCGAGCGGCACCGCTTTCCGCTCGCCTTTCGAGAACGTCATGAGTTCGGTATAGCCGACGCTGCGGGCGAGTTCAACCGCCTTGTCAAAGTCGGCGCCGACATCGCCCGGCACGTGCGCGTCCGAGGACAACACGATCGGAATGCCTTTGTCATAGCACATTTGCAGCAGCCGCGGATCGGGATACAGCTCGCCGACCGGCTTGCGCAGCCCGGCCGTGCTGATCTCGACGCACGTCTTCGAATTGGCGAGCGCTGTCGTCGCCCGGTCGTATTGCTCAAGCAAAAACTCTTCATCTTCCGGAACGTATTTAAAAATTTTCACCAAATCCAAATGGCCGATAATATCAAATAAGTTCGACTCGGCGAGCGTTACGACTTGGTCAAAGTATTTGCGATATGTATCATACAAATCGCGCCGTTCCCATTCACGGCGGAACTCGACTAAGTCGATGCCGAAATCGTCGACCCAATGGATCGAACCGATGACATAGTCAAACTCGTACGAGCGGATAAACGCAGCCATTTCCTCATGTTTGCCGGGAGTGTAATCCATTTCAATCGACATTTTCACGTCGATTCCGGCATCCCACGCTTCGTGGAACAAGCGGACATAGTCGGCCATATCGTAGCACCGGCGCGCCTCCACCCACGGGTTGGACAAAATGTTTTTCGTTTGGTAAAAATGATACGCATGCTCGGAAATGCCAAAATGCTGAATGCCTTTTTTCGCGGCTTCATCGGTGAACTGGCGCAAATAATCGAGCGTCAGCGTCCCCCGCTCCAAATGGTTGTGATAATCAGTCAGCACAGTGTTTCTCCCCTCCTGCTGTTTTTTTCATTATAACGCATCACCGCAAGAAAGGACAACCGTTTGGCGAATCATCACCCAATCATCCGTTCGCGCCGACGAGAAACAACAGCCCGACGCATACCGCGACGCCGGCGACCGCCAAGAGCCGTGTCATGAGATCATCCATCTGCCACCCCTCCTTGCCTTCTTTGCGCCATATATGTCTTATGCCAATATCATCTCCGATAGAACAACAAAGTGAAGATCGTAACAAAACGACGCAAACGGCGGCGGCTACCAGCCGGCCGCCATCAACAGAGCGTTCGGCCCGGCCGGCACGCGGATTCGCATTCCAACCGGATACGGGCCCAAGTTCGACAACCCGTCAGCCGCAAACGTCACCTCACGGAAGCCAAACTCTTTCGCTGTCAGCAGCACAGCCTCCGCCATGCGCGCCGCGTCCTCTTCATGTGGCTGAGCGGTCAGCTGAATCCGGACCATCGCATGCCGCGCATCCATATCAGCCAGCTCCACGTTTACTCCCGGCGGAATGGCCGGCTCGAGCCCGCGGATCGTCGATGTTTTCATCTGCTTCAGCGCCTTCGAAAACGTGCGAGCGCTGCCCGGCGCCGGAACGAGCACTGTATAGCCGAACGAAGCGCTGTTTTTATAATACATTCGCTGCCGCTCCTTGATTTTTGTCGCTTTTACCATTCCGAGCGCCGGCAACTCAAGCCCTTCCTTCTCTCCGGTGAAAAAGCGGAGGCGCCGCTCCCCCATTTGCCGCGCTGTTTCGACGAGGGCGTCGACAAACAGCTTCTGCTCTTTGCGGCTGGCCGAAAACACGCGGTGCTGAGCCGGGACGTGCACCATCCATTCCCCCGTCCCCCCGGCGGCCGGCTGAATGACCACTCCATCAAACCAAGCGGACGCCGCCCGCAGCGGAGAGCGCCCAAGCACGCGCAGCGCTGCCGTGAACCGCTCTTCGGGGGCCAATCGGCCGCTGAGCGGAACCGCCACTGGCACCACCCGGCCGTTTGCCGCATCAGGCAAGCCGACCACCATGACGCCGGCATCTTCCTGCGCCGGCGTCGCATCAGCGGCCATTATCGTCTCAACTTGGGGGGGAGCGCTCTCGGCTCCTAGCGTTTTGACGGTAGAGGATCGCTGCTGCTGTTCCGCGCGCTCCGGAGCGGCCGCATTCATTCCGACAGCAACAACCGCAAGAAAGAGGGCCATCGATGCCGCCGAAAGCCAACGCCGTCTCCAGCGCATCTTGCGCTGGGTGCGCTGAAGCCGTTCGTAAACATCTTCTTTTGTGCGCCGGTCTTTCACCATGGGCAGCTGCTCAAGGCTATGTTCGATGCATCGCTCATTCCAGGGAAATTTTTTCATGCCGCCACTCCTCCCGTTCGGCCTCTTCCTCCATATGTTGTTTCAGCGCCTTCAGCGCGCGGTGCTGCGTTGTTTTCACTTTGCTTTCCGTCCAGCCGAGCGCGGCTGCCGTTTCAGCAATCGACAGCGACTGGATGAATCGGAGGACGAGCACAAGCTGTTGGTCGACCGTGCAGCGCGCCAAGCAGCGGTACATGAGTTGAATTTCCTCGTTTTGAATCGCGATTTCCTCCGGCATCGGCTCGTCAGCGCCGAGCTGCTCCTCGCTCCACTCCGATGCCTTCACCCACTGGCGTCGTTTTTGCTTGCGAAAAAAATCGATCGCCACATGGCGCGCAATGGACAGCAGCCACGTCTTTTCACTACATTGCCCTTTAAACCGTTTGTACGAACGCAGCACTTTCACATACACTTCTTGCACTAAATCTTCGGCATGCTCTCGATTTCGCACCATGTAATATAAAAAAATCATCGTGATATTGTTCGTACAACTGTTCAAAAACGGGGTCCATCGTGTCTCTCCCCCTATTCGTTTCCATGGACCAAAGCCGAACCATTCCATTATCTTCATGATAACGGGTCTCATGCAAAAAGGGAACCATTTTTTTGGACGAAAAAGGAAGACGGCCGAGCGAACCGGCTATCGCTCGGCAAAGAGCGGAAAAAAGAGGCGGCCGGCTCGCTTCCGCAATTCGCCCTCTGCCGCCCGGTCATAGCTGATCAAAAACGACGTCGCCGGACCACCAGAGGCAAAGAGCGGCAGCGGGCAGGCGCAAGCCCGCCCTTGGCGGCCGTTGGCGGCCGACAGTTGCATCCATTCGTAGTAAATGCCTTTGGAACCGATCGGGACGAGCTCATAAACAGACGGAGAGGCGAGAAGCTCAACAAACAGCGAAAGCGGCGCGACCCATTGAGGATGCGCCAGCACGGCCGGGCCGACGAGCGGGCGGCCGATGACGGCAAACTTCGCTCCCTCCGGCGTGACGCCGATCCGCTTCCGTTCGGCCGCCACCGTTCCGACCGCCATCACGCCAAGCGCCGACTGGACGGTGGAAAAATTCGATTCCGTGCTGCCGGTGACCGGAAGGCGAAGAGAAAGTTCATGGCAGACTCGTTCAATGCCGCGGCAAAGCGCTTCCCATCGGTCATCCCCCATAAAGTTTTGCAAGACGACGGCGTTTGCTTCCGCCCCGACACTCAGCAATTCCATCAAGGCGACGCGGGCGGCAAAATATGCGACCGTCTCCGCCGGAGCATGCACCGTATCACCCGGCTTGTCCCCGACCGCCGCCGAGCCGTCGACGGCAATGGCGAGCTCTCTGCCTTCGGTCAATGGAAGGAAGAGCACATCACGCATGCGGCGCCCCCGCCTTCGCCATCAAACGGGCAGCCGCCGGGGCAACGGCCAGCGCGATCAACACGTTGACCAAAGCGGCGGCGGAAAGCGGCGGAATGACGGCAAGCACAAACGGCCAGCCGAACGAACCCACTAGCGGCAGCGGGGCTAACAACGCATTGCCGATGAAAAAGGCGGCGGCGCTGCCTATTTTCCATCCCCGCTGATGCAGTACAGCGAACAGCGCGCCGAGCCCGGCCATTTCCAATGCGACAAGCCAATGGAACGGGCCGAGCGGCCACCCGCCGACCACCGCCGAAATAAGGTGCCCCAGCCCTGCAACCGCCGCTCCGGCGCGCGGACCAAGGATGGCGGCGGCAACGAGCGCCGGAGCGCTGTCTAACGCGATGCTGCCGACAAACGTCGGCAGCTTGATGAACGACCCGGCGACCGAAAGCGCCAAACAAATAGCCATCCAAGCGAGGCGGCGGCTCATTGCTTCTCCTCCTTGTCGCGGAACACAATGGCGCTCCGCTCATATTCGATATCCTTCACCCCTAAGCGGGCGTTCACAACCCGGGCGGCAGCGAACAAATAGTCGGACAGGCGGTTCATATATTTCAGAACAACGTCGTTGATCGGCTCCGCTTTTTGCAACGAAACGATGCAGCGCTCCGCCCTTCTTATCACCGTGCGCGCCAGATGAAGCGCGGCAGCCGCCTTCGACCCTCCCGGCAAAATAAACTTTTCAAGCGGCGGCGCCTCTTGGACATAGGCGTCAATGCGCTGCTCCAAAAAGGCGACCATCTCCTCGGTCGCTTTATACGGCAGCTTGCCGTTGACGATGGCCAAGTCGCCGCCGCAGTCAAACAGTTCATGCTGAATTTTTTGCAATTCGGCGCAAAGATCGTGAAACCGTTCATCGTCAGCGAGCAGAGCCAGCGCCCAGCCGATGAACGAGTTCGCCTCATCGATCGTCCCATACGCCTCGACGCGCAAATGATCTTTATCGACGCGCCCGCCGATTAAGCTTGTTTTTCCTTTGTCTCCAGTCCGCGTATACAATTTCATAATTCCTCTCCCCTTTATTTTAAGGTATTGTCAAAAGTTTATCCTCCACACTCACGGTTTTCCCTTGAGTTTCAACGGTTGGAAGAAAAAAAGCTTGCCACCCCCGTTGTTTTCGGCCATCATTGAGGTAACGACACCCAACAGCCAAAACAAAGGAGTGACAAGCTTTGTTACCTCAATTATTAGCCTATTTGCTCGAAATAATCAAGACCCAATATCAAATCATTGTGTATTTGATGGGTGTGATCGTGGGAAAATCCTTGAATCTCGAGGACTTGGACGAACCCATCCAAAAGCCGTACCGGAAACTTCAGGTCGATGACCTTCCGATCATCGATGTGCCGGAAACCCTTGATTACCGGAAGCTGTTGGCAGACTATGAAGCCCAGCACGGACGTCCTTTACGGCCCATCCAGCGCCGCGCGAATGCGAAACACCGTGTTCCGGATTCGTTGACCTGCCCTCGCTGCCAGGCTCCCTCTTCTTACCTGTACGCCAATAACGGCGGAAACGGGCAATACCAATGCAAAGTGTGCCAGTGCCGGTTCAACCACCGAAATCGGTTCACCAAGCAAGCGGTCTTTCGCTGCCCGCACTGCAAAAAGACGCTGGAAAAAATCAAGGAACGCAAAGAATACAACATCTATAAGTGCAAGAACAACGCTTGCCCGTTTTACCAGGCCAACCTTCGCCGGATGACGAAGAAGGAGCGCCAACAGTTTCAACAGGATCCTCAAGCCTTCAAGGTGCGGTATTTGTTTCGAGAGTTCTTGTTTGACTTTCTCCCGTTGGCTTCCTCGTCGCTCATCAAGCCGAAGGTCGATTTGTCCCGGCTGGCTGCGTCGCCGCACGTGTTGGGGCTCGTGTTGACGTACTACGTCAACTTTGGGATGTCCTCGAGGGAGACCGCCGCCGCCATGAAGGACATCCATGGCGTCTCGATCTCCCATCAGACGGTGCTCAACTACGCCAACAGCGTCGCGCTTTGGATCAAGCCCTTTGTCGACCGGTTCCCGTATGAGCTGTCCGGTTCGTTTTGCGGGGACGAGACGTATATTCGCGTCAAAGGGCGCTGGCATTACCTGTTCTTTATGTTTGACGCCGTCAAAAAGATCGTGCTGTCGTATCGCGTCTCGCCCAACCGGGACACGCTCTCGGCCATCAAGGCCATCGATGATGTCCTCAGGAAGCTAGCGTCCCTCCCAGACGACTTGTCGTTCGTCGTGGATGGCAACCCGATTTACCTGCTGGCGCAACACTTCTTCGCCCAACACGGGATTTCATTTGACGTCCGCCAAGTGATCGGGCTGACCAATGAGGATCCGGTCTCGGAAGAGTTTCGCCCTCTCAAGCAGATCATCGAGCGATTCAACCGGACCTTTAAAGGCAACTACCGCCCGACCCATGGGTTTGGTGCGGAAGAAGGCTCGGTGTCCTTTGTGACGCTGTTTGTGGCGTATTTCAACTTTCTGCGCCCACACAGCGCGCTCGAAGGCCGGGTGCCGGTCGTCATCCCGGAACTGGCGGATCTTCCGCATATGCCGGCCCGGTGGACGAAGCTGATCGCCATGGCACAAGCGTTTCTCCAACAAGAGGCGGCCTGACTTTTTTGTCCTCCGGAGCCCGTTGAACAGAACTCCTGCCGGATTCGGCGAAGCGAACCCTTGACCAACCGAACACCGCCAAAGGTAAAATTCGGTCATGGCAAGGGCGGCTTTCTTATTGCCTTCTTTTTTGTCCCCGTCGCCCTTGACGACTCTTCCGCACCTTTGGCGGGTGTTGGTCAAGGGCGAATCCGGCCCTCCGCATGCCCCACGATGCTCAATGGGATGATCTGTGTGGAGTTTTCATAGAACTTTTGACGCTACCTATTTTAATCGTTCCGCCAACCCGCACCAAAGCCGGTCGACGCGATGGCATACGGCGGCAAGCCGTTGATAGCACAGGCCGACGGCGTCGCGCCAGCGCCGTTCTTGCCGGTCAGTCGGAACGACGCCTTGCGTTACGTCTGTCCCGATCCAGACGACCGTGCGGCCGGCCGCTCCTTCCTCCCACTGCTTCCAAGCGCAGAAAAACCGCTCCCATTCCTCTGGGTCCGGAAGGCGGCGGATGGCGGCTTCGAGCCCATCCAAGACAACTGTTTTCGCCGTCTTGGCGCCATCCGGCCACCCGTATGGCTCCTGATAGCCGTCATGCCATACGATATGAACACCGTCGCTTATTCCGTACCGTTCCCGCACCCATTTTCGCTTTCCTTGGAACGCACCGCCGACAACGAAATGCACCGTTCTCCCCCTTTCCAACGCTCGATCGTTGATTCGAGCGTATACCCGCCGGAAAACGGCACCTTCCATTCCCAAAACGGGCGAACGTCCGGCGCATATTGTTCAAGCACGAAACGGATCGGACCGCTGTGGGTGACGATCGCCACATGGCGGGCGCCCATCCGCTCAGCCAACGCAACCGTCTCAGCGAGCGCCCGTTTGATGCGCGCTTGAAACGAAACATAGCTTTCTCCGGCGGGCGGCGCCGTCGAAAATGGCGACTCGAGCCATCGGTTGTACGCGAGATCCGTTTCGAGTTCGGCGAACGTTTTCCCTTCCCAGACGCCAAAAAAAAGCTCGCGCCATCCGCTCGTACACCAGTCCGGCTCGCGGCTGCCAAACAGCAGCGACGCCGTCTCCCAGCAACGGCGAAGATCGCTTGTCACGATGCAGTCGACCGGATATGGCCACTCGACCCGCAAACGGCGCAGCCTGCTATGTTCCGCGGCCGAAAGCGGCGCGTCCGTCCAGCCGATATATGCATTGCGCCGATTCAGTTCCGTCATCCCATGACGGATAAGCGTAACAGCCAAAGGACGCCCCATAGCACGGTCTCTCCCCCTTCGATGAGCGCGCCGAGCACATCGCCGCTCACGCCGCCAAACTGCTTTTCCGCCCACGGCTTTGCCGCGAGGGAACAAAGCGCCATCGCCGCAGCCAACACCACAACCGCCGCCGGCGGAACGCCCGCCGCCGGAAGAAGCAAAAGCACAAGGCATGCCAATCCCAGCGCCCATGCTGCATCGCGCCATGAACTATATTCGCGAAGCGAGGCCGCCATTCCTGTCGATTTGGCCAGCTTGCCGGCGGAAAGAAGCCAGACAGCCCCGGCTCTCGACAGCAGTGGAATGGCAATAAACAGGGCAGGGGAAATGCCCGCTTTGATCGCTTCATGCAAAAACAGCCAGCGGAACGATAACAAACAAATGAGCGACAACACAGCGAACGCGCCGACGCGCGAATCGGCCATGATCTCTTGCCGCCGCTTGGCGTCCCGGTACGAAAAAAAGGCATCGCTCACGTCCATAAAACCGTCGGCGTGCAGCCCGCCGGCAAGCCAAATGCCAAGCCAAAGAAGAAAGAGAGCCAAAAAAGAAGGCGGACCGAACGAAAGCGCCGCACAGGCGCCGTACACCAAGGCAGCCAGCGTCCCGAGCAGCGCTCCAGCCAGCGGCATTGTGCGCACAAGCCAGCGGACATGCGGGGCATTCCATTCAATCGAACGCTGAATGGGAATGATCGTAAACAGCTGCAGCGCCAGCAGCCAGCCATTCCATGCCCGCTTCATTGCGGCCACCGTCCTTTCTTCACGCGAAGAAGACCGCATTCCACCACGGCGGCGGCTTCTGCTTCCGCGACCAACTGTTGATGAAGCCAACCGAGCATTTTCATGTAGCGAAATGTGCCGAGGTCATTCGGCACGCCGCCAGAAAACAACTCATTGGACACAATGACAACAGCGCGGCATGCCGCCGCCCACGCCCGCACTTGGTCGAGCAGGCAACGGGCAGCGGCGAACGCTCCTTCCTCTGTTTTCCATTCATCTCCGGCAAATAACACATTCGCCCACCACATAGTCAAGCAGTCGAGAAGGACAACATCAGGCGGACGAAGTGCAGCCAACAACTGATCAGGCCCTTCCGGCGCTTCCCACACCACCCAAGGCGCCGTCATCCCCATGCGCCGCTCTTGATGGCGGCGAATGCGCTCTTCCATTTCCGCATCGGCAGCCCAGGCGGTGGCAACATAATGAAGCGTCTCGCCAGCGGCCAGCCGGATGGCGCACACCTCTGCCGCTTCACTTTTGCCGCTGCGCACCGCGCCGCTCACAAACACGATCATCCATCCCACCTCTCAAGCGCCTCAAGCAGCCGGTCATTCTCCACCTGCGTTTTGACGGCGAGCCGGATGTAGCGGCCGTCAAGCCCCGGGAAATTCATCGTATGGCGCGGCACAACCCCTTCCTTCAACAAATGAAAAAACAGCTCCTCTGTCCGTCCTGAACACGGACGCAACAAATAAAAATTCACGACCGATGGCGAGACGTCATACCGCCCGGCAGGCAGCGACCGAAACACCCGCTCCCGCTCGGCGGCGATCCGTTCTTTCGTCCACTTGACAAACGATTCCATCGCCATGAAACGAAGCGCCAATTGTTGGGCGATGCCGTTTGTGCTCCATGGCGGCTGATGCGTTTTCAGCGAAGCGATCACCGCCTCGTCAGCAGCGACATAACCAAGGCGCGCGCCGGCCAGGTGATGGATTTTCGTCAACGATCGAAGCACAATGAGGCGCGGATAGCATCCCAACCAGCGCATCGCCGTAAACCCGCCGCGCCAAAACGGATAAAATGCTTCATCGATGATTACATAGGTGCCAGCCGTGTGCGCCGCGTCCACCAGTGATCTCAATTCACCTTCCTCCATCACCGTCCCCGTCGGATTGTTCGGATGGCATAAAAAGATAATGTCTTGCTTGCCTGCCCAGGCAGTCGCTTCATCCAAGTCATAAGAAAAGCCCCGCGCTTCATCGGCCGCGAATCCCTCCACATCGCATCCATAAGCGAGACAGGCGCGCCGATACTCGGAAAACGTCGGCTCCAAGATGCCGACGCGCCGACCGGCAAATAGCGCGGCCAACAAATAAATCGCCTCCGCCGCCCCGTTCGTCATCAGCACTTGTCCGGGTCGAATCTGCTCCTGCTTGGCAACGAGCTCCCTGAGCGCCTTCGCTTCCGAATCCGGATACTCCCCGGCCCAGCGAATCCACTCCTCACCGCTCGGCCAAGCTGACGACGGCAGCCGGTACGGATTCGTATTGACGCTGAAATCAATGTATTCGTCTGGAGGGGCCAATCCGCATTGCTCATACAACGCGCGCGGATTCGCCCCATGCGCCGGCCAACGCAACGATTATCCCCCCAATCCATAGCAATAATGTAAACACTAGCACCGTTCCAATCATGATGCGGACTGCTTGGCGAATGTGGGCGGCGCGAAGCGGGGCGGCCGGGTCACCGAGCGTCGGCCTCCTCGAGACCACGCCGCCGTATGTATTCGTTCCGCCGAGCTGCACCCCAAGCAGCCCGGCCATCGCCGCCTCAAGCCAGCCGCTGTTCGGGCTTGGGTGGCGGCGGGCATCGCGAAATAAGATCGACAGCGCCAAACGAAAGCAGCGGCCGCCAAAGACCAACACCATCACAAGCGCCGTCAGCCGCGCTGGAATGTAGTTGAACGCATCGTCCAGCCGCGCGGCCGCCCAGCCAAATTCGCGATACTTCTCATTTTTGTATCCAATCATGGAATCACACGTGTTCACCGCCCGGTACAATAACGCGAGCGGCGCACCGCCCAAGGCCGCATAAAAGAGCGGAGCGGTGATGCCGTCGCTCGTGTTTTCCGCCACCGTCTCCACGCAGGCGCGGGTGATGCCGGCTTCATCGAGCCGCTCGGTGTCGCGGCCGACGATCATGGACAGCGCGCGGCGCGCCGCAGGAAGATCGCCTGCTTCCAGCGGCCGGCGCACGTCCTCAGCCGCCTCAGCGAGGCTTTTCGTCGCAATGGCGGTGAAAATGAGGGCCGCCTCGATCGCCACCCCTACGTATACGGACAGCGCGTAGCCCACATAAACGATGAACGCCGATATCCCGTAAACAGCGGCCAACACGACCGCCACGGCCGCCGCCCCTTTCGTCCGCCGCTTTGTTCCTTGATTCCAGCGGCGATCAAGCCACGCAATCATCATTCCCATCCCGCGCACCGGATGCGGCAGCCAGCGCGGATCGCCCACGAGGGCATCGAGAAACAGCGCCAACGTCAATGCGGCCAAATGGGTCATCGCCGTTTCCTCCGCTTCTCCCAGCGGCCAAGCGCCTCAACTGTTGCCTCATACACAAGCCGGCCGAGCGCCCGGCCAAGCTCCGTCGCCGTTCCGGCATAGGCAAAGACCTGCCCGGTTTGCGTCGCCGCCACAGCGAGCGAATCGGTCGACGTACCGGTGGCAAGCGTCCCGGTTTCCGGGTCGCAAACCGAACAGTCGGCGAGCGCTTTTGCCTTCGCTTCTGTCGCTGTCATCACCGCCTGGACAAACGCTGCTTCCGTCAGCACTCCGTCAATGACCACCACCATGTTGATCGTCCCCGGTCTTGCCGCTAGCGGCTGATGCTGCCACGCCCGAGAGGCATCGACGGCATTGCCGACGCCAGCGGTCGCCATGACCGCAACCGAAAACGCTTCCCCTTCTTTCTGAAGCCAAACAGCATCTCGGACATCAACCGCTGTCATCATGCCGACCGTTCGTTCCGGCGGAAACCCGTGCTGCTCCAAATAGCGGCGCATGTCTCCTTCCGCATCACTGCAATCGTAATCCAACCCGACTTGGCGGTTGACAAAATGGGTCGCCCATTGAAATCCGGCGCCGATCAATGCCGAGGACAGGACGCGAAGCGGCGCGGCCGCAGTAAGCACAGCGGCGTCATCAAGAAAGGAAAGCCGCAGCCCGCCGACCGGCGATTCCCCTTGCTTCTTGTTCGGCATGAACGAAAACATCGGCGTTGCCGACGCCGGATGGGCCAGACGCACAATCGGCGCGGCAAACACTTCCTCAAGCAACGCCGGCGTCATGACATCCGCAGGGGCGCCGAGCGCGGCTATTTTCCCTTTGTTCAGCACGAGCACCCGATCGCAATACAAGCTCGCCGCATTCATATCGTGGAAAACGGCGACGACCGTCAAGCCGCGGGCGTGCGCCGCTTCGGCGAGCCGGTCCAAAAGCCGGACTTGGCCGCTCACATCCATATGGTTCGTCGGCTCATCGAGCAAGAGCAGCTTGGGCTCTTGGGCGAGTGCGCGGGCCAAATAGGCGCGCTGCCGCTCGCCGCCGCTCAATCGTTCGAGCGGTTCATCGATTTTCCCCGTCAGGCCGACGGCCGCAAGCGCGTCTCGGAGGGCGGCTTCATCGTCCTCCGTCCACGTCGGAAAGAAGCCGCGCTGATGAGGATAGCGGCCGAGCGCCACCGTTTCCCTCACCGTATAGCCGGGCGCCGCCTCCGCTGTCTGCGGCAAGACGGCGGCCATCCGCGCCCATTGCTTCGCAGACAGCGCCGAGAGCGTTCGGCCATCGATGACGATCTCCCCGCTTGCCAGCGGCAGCTCTTTGCTGATGAGTTTGATCAAAGTCGTTTTCCCGCTTCCATTCGGCCCTAAGATGCCGAATATTTCGCCTTTTTCCACGGCAAACGTCACACCATCAAGCACTTGTTGCTGCCCGTATCGATGCGATACGGCCCGCACCTCGAGCATCGTCATCCCATCTTTCGTTTCGTTTTTCGGAAAAACAAGACGGCAAATAGCGGAGCGCCGATCAGCGACGTAATGACGCCGATCGGCAGTTCGCGCGGTTCAATGATCGTCCGCGCCGCCACATCGGCAAGCACAAGAAACGCACCGCCGTACAAGAGCGACAGCGGCAACAGCACCCGGTAGTTCGGCCCGCACACAAGCCGAACCATATGCGGAACGACAAGCCCGACAAAGCCGATCGTCCCTGACACCGACACCGCCGCGCCGGTGAGCAGCGCCGCTGCCGTCAAAATGATGACTTTTCGGTGCGTAACATCAACGCCGACATGAAGCGCCGCCTCCTCGCCAAAGGCAAACGCGTTCAACTCGCGGCTGTTGGCGATGAGCACTGCGGCCCCAACGAGAAAAAACGGCAGCAACAGCCCGCTGTATTTCCAGCCGCGCATCGCCACGCTCCCCATCAGCCATGAGATGATTTGCCGCAATTCTTCCCCGGTCAACGCGATCATGAGCGAAATGAACGCGCTGAAAAACGCGCCGAAGATAATGCCGGCTAAAATGATCGTCTCAACCGACATGCGCCGCTCCACAGCGCGAGTGAACGCCAAAACGGCGGCAAGCGTCGCCATGCCAAACAAGATGCTCACGACCGGCAGCGTGAACGTGCCAAAGAACGGCCATTGCCAGCCGAGAAAGATGACGAGCACCGCCCCGACCGACGCGCCGGACGAGACACCGAGCGTGTACGGATCGGCGAGCGCATTTTTTAACAGCCCTTGAAACGCGGCCCCGGCCAGCGCCAATGACGCCCCGACCAAAAACGCAAGCACGACGCGCGGCAAGCGGATCGCCATCACGATCGGCACCCAATCAGCCGGAATGTGGCGAGGCAGCGCCGCTCCGAACCATTCAGCCGCCAAAATGCGGACAATAGAAGAAAAGGGAATCGACAGCGATCCTGTCGATACCCCTACGAGAAGCGATAACACGGCCGCGGTGACGGCCAATATATACATCCACATTTTACTTGAACACATCCGGGTAAATGGCTTTGGCAAGTTCCTCGACCCCTTCGACAAGGCGCGGACCCGGTCGGCTTACTAAGTCGGTGTTGACGTCATACACCCGCTTGTTTTTCACCGCCGGCACGTCTTTCCAAGCGGCGCGCGCCAACACTTGCTTCGCTCCGCCGTATGTCGTGATGATGACATCCGGCTTATAGGCCACGGCTTTTTCTTCCGTCACCATCGGCCAGCCTTCCAAGCTGCCGGCGACGTTTTTCGCCGAAATCACTTGAAGCATCTCATCCATAAACGTCCCTTTGCCGGCCGTATAAATTTGCGGCGGCGGCGACACTTCAATCCAGACATTGGCCTGTTTGTCCGCCGGGATTTGTTTCGCTTTTTCTTTGATTTTCGCAAGCTTCTCTTTCATCTCATCAATCACTTGCTTCGCTTTGTCCGACGTCCCGGTCGCTTTGCCGATCAAGTCGATGGACGCATATACATCGTCGAACGACTTCGCGTCATTGACGACAAGCACGGTAATGCCGGCGTCTTTCAATTGCTTGAGGCCATCGCGCGAGTTATGGGCGCTTGACGCGTGGGCCAAGACGAGATCCGGTTTGAGCGAAATGATTTTCTCGACGTTGAATTCCATGCCGCCGATTTTCGTTTTCGTTTTGACGTCTTCCGGATAATTGTCAAAATCGCTGACGCCGACGATCTTATCGCCCAACCCCAACGCATAGGCGATTTCCGTATTGCTCGGGATGAGCGAGACGATTTTTTTCGGTTCCGCTTTGATCGTGACATCCTCGCCAAGCCCGTCTTTCACCGTCACCGGAAACGCCGCTTGTTCCGTTTTCGGTTCTTCTTTTTTCGCAGGCTGGGCGTTGCTATTGGCTCCACTGCTGCAGCCGACCAGCACGGCGGCCAAAAGGAAGAACACCGCCACCACCGCCGGCCATGTCCAACGTTTCATCCGTCATTCCCCCTTCGATGATGTATGTACAACAAAAAAGCCCATTCCGTCCGAACGGGGAATGAGCACGAAACAGACCGCCAATGGGCACAACAATGCCCTGTACGACTGTTTCCACGTCTCACCCCCCGAAGATTCGGAAACTGCGGCAAGCAAGGCAGGTCTACTGGCTCATGCTTCATCCTACTCTGAAGCCTTCCCGTACGGAAAACAGCGCAAGCCATCTGTCCGTACAGTGGCGATTTCATTTCGTCCGCATTGACAGTTGCGGGGACAGCTCCGGATTCCCACCGGATTCCCTATTAAGCCTTTTCGGCGCCTTGCTGCGAGTTGATGAATTTGTCGGATATGGACATTTTTATATTAAAGCAAGGCCTGGCATTTGACAACTGTGAATTTTACAGTGGGCTGGCGGCAGGCGGTCATCGATCACTTTTGCGGTCAGGCAGCTCGGCTCCAGTGTCCGTGTTTTGTACGGAACGCCGCATGCGCCGTTGCATCGAGCTCCGTGATGTCAAATGCCGCCATGTTGCCTATTCATCGATTCCCACAAACCTCATCTTTTGAGTTTCTTCCGGCTGCGGAGAAACGTTCCTTTTCCATATGTCGCTAAAAAAATTAGGAAAGACGCCTCACCTCTGGCACGGCGTCTTTCCCCGATACAACCTTCATCTCGTCACTGTTGAATATATTTGTCAAACACAAAGCCGAAATCCTTCACCGTATAGTTCTTTTTCGCTTCCGTCAGCCAGCGAAAAGCGTATTCATTCACGGCTTGAAAATCCGCCGACACATTGGCGCCGTCACCGCGCATGTTGGCCAACACCTTGGCCGCCAGTTCCAAACTCCGCTCCGCATAGTGGAACTTCGTTTCGTTTTCATGGCAAATCTCCGCGATCGCCAACAGCGATTTATACAAATCTTTCAGTTCCTCAATATGCTTTTTATGCACATCAATGGAGTAGGAATGCGGTCCAATTTTAAATTTAATTTCCGCATCCAAATCGACCGTCCCGGCCGTTTCGAGCGATACGTCGGAAATCGGATGCTTGTAGTAATCGTAGCGGCGCAGCGTCCGTTTTTTGCTCGCGGCGCTCGTGCCGTCCAAATGAATGAGCGCGCGGTTGGTGAAGCAATACTCATCCGATTTTGATTTGATAAGAAAATAGATTTTCTCCCCATCCTCGTGCATCACATAATCATCGGCATCGACTTTGTCATAGTCTTTCGGCTGAATGACCGCACCGATGTCGCTTAACCCAAGCACATCGGCGGCGACTTTTCCAAACATGCTCATGTTCCTCCGGCTCCTTCCACGTTTTATCGGCGCCCGCCTATTGGCGGATGAACGGCGTTTTGCCTTAACAAGGCGCCGTAATCTCATACCTTTCATCTATGTAATACGTCGAGATCGGAAAAACGTTTCATCGCCTCTAAAAATCAAAGACCCAACGCCTTTTATGACGGCGTCAGGCCTTACAAGCGACTACAGTTCCCCGCTTAGACGAGAGTCTTTGTTCGTGAGCCGCAAAAAGATCAGGTAAACGAGTCCAATCGCGATCCAAATCAATCCGAGCTTTTTGCTGAGCGGGTCAAGATTGACCCACACATAACCGATGATGGTGAACTACCCCCACTTAATTTTCTAGCGAAAATTTGAAGTGGAGGCTTCCAAAGAAGTTTGACTGCTTCAAGCAATCCTTATTCTTTGAGGCGTGTCCACTTCGCCGCTAGAGCATAAGACACTCAGGTCTACAGCTTTACTTTTCTTTAAGATGTTTAATGCGCCATTGACATCAGCATTCATTAGTTTGCCAGACTTTGTTCGATACAAGCCGCGCTTAATACGTTTGCCGCTGAACTTATATTCTTTTGGATTGTCGGCATTATATTCAGGAATCTCATCGCCGTCAAAAAAGCTGGCTTGAGACGTATATGATTCTTCCTGTTTCAAGAATTCAATGCCGTAAAATTCACAAAGATATTCTAGTTTTTCTTTTATGTTACCGAGAGGAATATTGACAAAGTTTTGATTTGTCTTTTTTCCTAGATTCATATTGCGTTGCCATGTTTCCGCATAGCCAATGACAAGTTTGCCAATTTGATTTTCAATACAGTAGTTAATGATGTAACGGCAAGTCTTGTTGATATAATCATTCACTTTATTATTGCGATTCATAGCAAGCAAAGCCTGTTTACGAGTGGTGCCTTTGATTTTTTGCTTATCTTTTATGCTTTGAAGTCTGGCATTTTCTTTGTTAAACCATTGATTTATACTTTTTAATCTCCGCCCATCAATGATGAATGATCTGCCGTCTATATTTTACTGAATCTATCCTATTTTCAGCAAAATATAGTTAAGGCGATTCATCTCCCACTTACTCCGCTTCGCTTCGTTGAAGTGGGAGTCTTCTCGCCTAATTAAGATAAATCAGACTGACCGAGCCGAAGCAACAATCCTGCCGCCGGCAAAACGGCAATCGGCAGCATTAACGCTTTTCCCAAACGCTGTAAAAAACCTAACATCATGATCCTCCCCTTTTCATCTCAATCATAAATTTGTACCGGTCGCCGCGGTACACCGATTTGACGACTTCAAGCGGCCGGCCGTCGACAAGGTGCGTGCGCCGCTCAAGCAGCAGCACCGGCGCTCCTTCTTTCATCTTCAGATGCTCCGCCTCCACCTGGCGGGCGACCGAGGCTTCCAATGTTTGAACTGCAGAGCCGATGACCAGACCTTTTTCTTTTTCGATAAATTCATATACAGAACCGCTTACAACATCACGCGTCAGTCCGGGGACGAGATTGACCGGAATGTACAGCGTCTCCAACGCCATCGGCAAGCCGTCGGCCAACCGAAGGCGGCGGACTTCGTAAAGGTCATCGCCTTCCGTGACGCCAAGTCCTTCAGCGAGCTTCTCGGAAGCCGGAACCGTCTCAAAGCTGAGGACGATCGTGCCCGGCTCCATGCCACGCGCCCGCATATCTTCGGAAAAGCTCGTCAGCCCTTTCAGCGGCTGCTCGATTTTTTGGGCGGCGACAAATGTTCCTTTCCCGCGCCGGCGGATGAGATAGCCATCGTTCACTAAATTGTTGACCGCCTGCCGAACGGTCATCCGGCTGATGTCATACATTTCCGCCAACTCGCGCTCAGACGGGATCATTTCGCCCGGCTGCCACTCCCCTTTTTCGATCTTTTCTTTCATATATTGCTCGAGCTGATAGTAAATCGGAATCGGCGACTGTTTATCGATCACGGCGCATCCACCCGCCGCTTTTCCTTTGGGATGAGCGAGAGCGCCTCGCAGTCGGCGATGATCGTCACGTCCGGATGAAGGTGAAGCGCGGAAGCCGGCAAGTCCGGTGTGACAACGCCTTCGAGAAGCCGGGCCATGGCGTCCGCTTTTTCCTCCCCTGACGCCAACAGCACGATGCGGCGGCTGCGCAAAATGGTCGCAATTCCCATCGTAATGGCATAGCGCGGCACGTCATCAAGCGATGGAAAAAAGCGGGCGTTCGCTTCCCGTGTCAGCTCGGTCAGCTCGACGACGTGGGTGGCTGTCGAAAACGGCGTTCCTGGCTCGTTAAAGCCGATATGGCCGTTGCGGCCGATGCCCAAGAGCTGCAAATCGATGCCGCCCAATTCATCGATGAGCCGCTCGTAACGGCGGCATTCTTCGTCAAGATCAGCGGCCAAGCCATCCGGCACATGCGTCTCGTGAAGCGGGATGTCCAATTGGGCAAACAAATGCTGATTCATATAATAGCGATAGCTGTTCGGATGATCCGGGCCAAGGCCTACGTATTCATCCAAATTGACCGTGCGCACGAGCCGATACGATGTCCCATGCTGCCGATGATCGGCGGCCAATTCGCGGTACACGCCGAGCATCGTCGAGCCGGTCGCCAAGCCGAGAACGGCGTTCGGCTTTTCTTTGACTTGTTTGATGATGATGTCCGCCGCTTGGCGGCTCATCTCTGCGTAGTCAGCAGCTTTCAAAAGCTTCAAAGCCATCGCTCTTCACCCCTTTCATCCTGCTTGCGATAGGCAAGGGCGCCACGGCAAAACGTCATCATGACTTCATATCGTTCATTCAACACGACGACATCGGCGTCTTTGCCGGGCCGCAAGCTGCCTTTCCGATCAAGCACGCCAAGCTGTTTCGCCGGATTCCAGCTCGCCATGCGGATCACCTCTTCCAACGTGCAACCCGTATAGTCGAACACACGGCGGATGGCCTCGCCAAGCTTGAGCACGCTTCCCGCCAGCGTTCCGTCGGCAAGCCGCGCCTCCCCGCCGCAGACTTCCACCTCTTGGCCGCCGAGATCATACTCCCCATCGCCGAGACATTTCGCCCGCATGGCGTCGGTGATTAAGATAAGCCCCTCGCTTCCTTTATTCCGGTAAGCGAAGCGAACCATCGGCGGCGCGACGTGCAGCCCATCGGCGATCAGCTCGCACATGACTTCTTCAAACATAAGCACAGCACCGGCGACACCCGGTTCACGGTGATGGATGCCGCGCATCCCATTGAACAGGTGGGTCGCATGCGTCACCCCTGCATGGACCGCCGCTTTTACTTCGTCGTAAACGGCATCGGAATGGCCGATCGAAGCGATCACACCCGTCTGTTTCAAGTAGGAGGCAAGTTCCAGCCCCCCGTTCCGCTCCGGGGCGAGCGTGACAAGGCGGATGTGGCCGCCTGCCGCCTTTTGCCAGTGTTGGAACAGTGAGATGTCCGGATCGGCGAGATGGCGCGGGTGCTGCGCCCCGGCGCGCTTCGGCGACAAAAACGGTCCTTCCAGATGAACACCGAGCACCTCCGCCGCCCCTGGGCGATTCTCCTCGGCCATATAACGGGCGACATTTCGAAGCGCCGCTTCGATTTGTTCGCTTGGCGCCGTCATCGTCGTCGCCAGGAAACTGGTCGTCCCTTCCGCCGGCAAGGCGTTGGCCATCTTGTCAAGCGCCTCCGGGGTCGCATCCATAACATCCGCTCCAGCCGCCCCGTGGATATGAACGTCAATGAAACCAGGCACGACAGCAAACCGTGGAGAAAGCTCGATCACTTCCGCCCCCGCTTCTGCCGGGCACGACGACATCGGGCCAATGGACGCCACTTTTTCCCCTTCGATCAGCACATACCCTTGTTGAATGTTGTCTGCTTCTGCATACACCGCAGCATTTTTCAATATCCATCGTTTCATCGCGATTTCCCACCTTCTGTTTTTATAATGATATTATATATTCTAGTTGTCTATACCACTATAAAAAAACTTCAACGTGAAAGAAGCAGGGAAGCTGTGGCTTCCCCGTTCTTCCAAACGGCGCTACGCTCCTTTCGGCCCGCGGGCCGGCAAATAAAACGAAAACGTCGTTCCTTCGTTCAGTTTGCTGTGGACGGTGATGAGCCCTTTATGCGCTTCGACGATGTTTTTGGCGATGGCAAGGCCCAATCCCGTTCCGGAACGGCCGCGCGTGCGCGCTTTATCCGCTTTGTAAAACCGCTCGAACACAAACGGCAAGTCTTCTTCCGGGATGCCGGAGCCCGAATCTTGGACATGGATCGTCACGCCGTCGCCGCTTCGTTCAGCGATCAAGCGGACCGCGCCGCCTGATTCTGTATGACGGATGGCGTTATCGATCAAGTTGGTCAGCACTTGCTCAATCCGATCGGGATCAAACGCGATGTCCATGTCGCCATCGCGGAATTCGGCCTCCAGCTCGATCCCTTTTTCTCTCGCCAGCCCGTGAAACTTGCGGATCACCCGCTCAATATACGGAGCGAGCTTCACCTGTTCATAGTGCAGCTCGATATGCCCGGCTTCCATGCGCGCCAAATCAAGCAAATCATTCACTAGGCGGCCCATGCGCAGCGACTCGTCATAAATGACTTTCGCCATCTCTTTTTTCTCGTCTTCGCTTGCCGCGATATCGTCGATGATCGCCTCGCTGTAGCCTTGAAGCATGGCAATCGGCGTGCGCAATTCGTGCGAAACGTTGGCGATAAAGTCTTTACGCAGCTTGTCAAGCCGCCGCTCTTCGGTCATGTCGCGCAAAACAGCCACCGCGCCGCGCACCATCGTTTTGCCGTACAGCGGCGTCATTAAAATGACCCACGTCCGCCCCTGCAGCGTCACTTCGGTCGATTGCTCCTTCTCCTCGCGAACAACGCGGGCGAACAGCTCTTTCACTTGCGGCGGCAACGGCGCCATCGCTTCCGCGTCGTTTCCTTGCTCAAAATACCACGCCTGCAAAAACCGCTCAGCCGGCGGGTTCGTAATCAAAATTTCCCCGTCGCGGTTAAACGTCAAGACGCCATCGGCCATGCTGCTTAAAATGCTGGCGAGCTGTTCTTTTTCCTGGTTTAAGGCGTTGATGTTAAACTGCAGACGCCGTCCCATTTGGTTGAACGCCATCGCCAGCCCACCGATCTCATCGTTCGTTAAAATCGGCACTTTCATATCGAAATGGCCCCGCGCCATTTCGAACGCGGCTTGCCGCATTTTCCGGAGCGGAGCGGTGATACGCGTCGACAAGAAAAAGGCAAAAAACGTCGTCATGACAATGGCGATAAACGCGGCAAGAAAAATGAGCTCTTTCGTATGCTCCGTTGCATCGGCGATCGCCTCAAGCGACTGGTAAATGAAAACAGCGCCGCGGCTGCCGCCCGGCATCGATAGCGGCACGCCGACGATAATCATGTCGTAAGGCAGCTCTTCATTGTGCTGCCACTCCGGCGCATACAGACGTTTTTTCACCGTCGTCCGATCGGTGAAGACGCGGCGCAAATCGGCATCTTGGCGGATGAACGACAGCGGCACGTCATGCAAGTCAGCGCCATCGGGTGAATACCAATAGTGCGACTCATCAACGACGATGACGGCTTTCGTTCGATTGTCCACAAGCGTCCAAGCGATCGAGCGGGCAAGCTGCTCATCGCGGTAATCGTGCATCACCTCGGCCACTTTTGCCGCCAGGCGGGTCAAGTCGTTTTCCGCTTCCTGCACATAATAATCTTCCAAAAATTTAATAAGCAAAATGCTTAAAATAAACAGCACGCACGAAACGAGCAACAAAATCGTAAACCATAGCTTGCCGACGACGCTGCGAAACAGCCACATCAGTCGTTCACTGCCTCAAACTTGTAGCCGACGCCCCAGACGGTGACGATCATTTTTCCCGCCTGCGGCGACGCTTTATTCAACTTTTCGCGCAACCGTTTAATGTGGGTGTCGACCGTGCGCAAGTCGCCGAAAAATTCGTAATGCCATACTTCCTTCAACAGCTGTTCGCGGTCGAACACTTTGTCGGGCGAGCGGGCCAAAAAGAGAAGCAGCTCATATTCTTTCGGCGTTAAGCTGACTTTCTTGCCGTCGACCGTCACCCGGTGGGCGTCGTTGTCAATCGTCAAATGCGGAAACACAAGCACGTCTTTCGCCGTCGTCTCCACCGGCGCGTAAGCGGCATTCGCCGCGCGGCGCAACAGCGCTTTTACGCGCAGCACGACTTCGCGCGGGCTGAACGGCTTGACAATATAGTCGTCCGTGCCGACTTCAAATCCTTGAACGCGGTTCGACTCCTCGCCTTTGGCCGTCAGCATAATGATCGGCGTCGTTTTTTGCTCGCGAATTTCTTTGCAGACGTCAATGCCGTCTTTGCCCGGCAGCATCAAATCCAGCAATATAACATCGTAGTCGTTGGTCAACGCCTTCACCAACGCTTCATTGCCGTCGCCGGCCTCATCGATCACATAGTTTTCCCGCTCCAAATACATTCTCAACAGCCGGCGGATGCGCTCCTCATCATCCACCACCAAAATACGAACCGGCTTTTCTTGCTTTTCCATGCCAAAGCACCCTCCTTCATCAGCTATATAGATGCAACAAAGAAGTTTAACATATCCTTGACAGAAAAGAGGTTTGCCCATTTTCGACTGTCGAAGGCAAGCGTGTGGCTTGCCTCCGTCACGCCTTAGCGTGACGGAAGACCGAACAACGACTCGCTTCACAGACCCATTCATGGGTCTTTAAGCGGCGTTGTTCGGTCACTCGACAGTTGGATGCAATGACCGGTCAAAACGAAAAATGTTAAAGCATTAAATTGCATCTATATAAGTTGAAACTTTGTTTTACATCCAGTAGAGCGCCCACCGCATTCTATCAAAATGACTTGTTATGAAGGAAAACAGAATCGCACAATCGGAAAATCTTTATTGCAACTTATATATCCTGAAAATACCCGAACTCCAAAATGTGTAAAGTTGTAAAATTCAACATAGAGGTCTTTTCATCCTTCCGATGGTGACGAAATTTTTTTGTCATGGGAGTCTATATAGAAACAGTCCCCCATTTTCTAGTTTACTGAAAAAACGGATGCCCGCCAATAGGACATCCGTTTGCCTTGTGCTTACATTCCAGCGTACGAGTGCAGTCCCGCGATGACGAGGTTGACCGCTACTAAGTTGAACATGATGATGGCAAAGCCGATGACAGCAAGCCATGCCGACTTTTCCCCATGCCAGCCTTTTGACAGCCGGAGGTGCAAAAAAGCGGCGTAAAACAGCCACGTAATGAGCGCCCACACTTCCTTCGGGTCCCAGCCCCAAAAGCGGGTCCAGGCGATTTGCGCCCAAATCATCGCGAAAATGAGCGCCCCGAGCGTAAACACCGGAAAGCCGATCGCCACCGCCCGGTAGCCGATTTCATCGGTCAAATCCAAGTTGACGTTTTTCACAAGCGGCTTGAGCGCGGCGGCGATGCGCTTGCGCAACACAAGACGAAAAGCGGCATACAGCACCGCACCGGCCATGAGCGACCAAATGACCGTGTTCAGTTTTTTCGCGTTGATGATCGCCGGCATTTCAACAAGCGGCTCCATGCGGCCGGCGCTTTCTTTCACCAGCTCTCCTTTATGCGGCCCGACAAGCGCCGGCATATGGTACTCGACTTCGGCCGCCTGGCCGTTTTTATCAACCCACGTGAACTTCGCTTCGTACCCGGAAAGCCTAAACGCTGTTGAGACGATGACAAAGCCGAGCGTCGCCACAAGGCAAAACATGACGACTTCCAGCCAAAACGTGCGCTTGGACGGCTTCGACTGATCGACGACGCGAATCAAATAAATCAAACCCGCGACAAAACTGATCGCCAAAATCGCTTCCCCGGCGGCCGCCGTCGTCACATGGATGTGCAGCCAATCGCTTTGCAAGGCGGGAATGAGCGGCGAAATTTCCCGCGGAAACATGCTCGCATAGGCGATGATCAGCAACGCGACCGGAAGCGCAAACAGGCCGAGCACGCTCAACCGGTAAATGAAATAAACAATGATAAAAGCAGCGACAAGCATCATGCCGAAAAACGTTGTAAACTCGAACAAATTGCTCACCGGAGCATGCCCGGCAGCGATCCAACGCGTGATGAAATACCCGACCTGGGTGAGAAAACCGATGATCGTCACGGCAATGCCAAGCTGCGACCAACGATCCTTTCCTTGCCGCTCCTTCCGTTTGTCGCGAATGGCGCCGCCAAAAAAAAACGTGCCGATCAAATATAACACAAACGAAATATAGAGCAATGTGCTGCTAAGCTGTGTCATGTCCATGAGCTTGCCCCCCTTGTCCGGCCTGTTTCCCTTCTTCGAGCTGATCGGCCGGCATATTCACACCAGTGCCGTCAAGCAAACGGCGCAGCTCGTTTTTCAAGCCGAACCAATTTTTATTTGTGTGCGCGGCGATCCATAGCTCGCCGTTGACCCGTTGCACCCAAATGCGGCGGTGGTTCCAATACATCCCTTGGATGAGCCCGATCATGAAAATCGCGCCGCCTACCCCTAAAATCCAAAGCGTGAAATCGCGGCGGACGGTCAAGCCGGAGACATTGCGCGTCTCAAGCCCCGCGAACGCCATTTTGTACTTGTTGTTGCCAAACGGTTCGATCGTTTGTTGGATGGCGACGAAGCTGACTTCCCCTTTCGGACGGTCCGGCGCGTACATTTTGAACACGAACGCCGGATTGTTCGGCACGCGCGACTTCGTTGACGGATTGCCGTCTTCATCAAACTCAAAATCAGGAAAATAGCTTAATAGCTCAACGCGATACCCATGTCCGAGATTGTACAACTCTTTCGGATCATACAAATCGACCGTCACCGTGCCGAACGTTTTCCCCGACTGCTTGTCCGCCAACTGAAATGACATCGCTTTCGGCTCATTCAAGCGGAAATCGACTTGATAGAGCGCATAATGGTCGAACTCCAGCGGCTCGTTGACGCGAATCGGATACTCCTTCACTTTTTCAAGCTTCGGCTTGGCGCCGGGGATCACAGGACCGACGCGCTTATACAACACAACGTTTGTTTGATAGTTTTTGGCGATCATCCCGTTGCCGACGCGGTCGATGGCAGCGTTGAACACTTCGTTGTCTTTGCCTTTCTCATATGTTTCAAAAATAAATTTTTCACTCTTTAAAAAGTAGCGGCCGTTTGTCCCCGGAATTTCTTTCGTCTCCCCTTCCGGAATCCACATCACCCGATCGATGTACATGCCGGGAACGGAACGAAGCATTGCCCCGATCAAGAAAATGATGAGGCCGATATGATTGACGTACGGCCCCCAACGGGAAAAACGCCCTTTTTCAGCGAGCAAATGCCCGTCTTCCTCACAGACATGGTAGCGCCGCGCAGCCAGCCGTTCTTTCAACACGGCCATCGTTTTGTCGAGATCGCTCACATGCGAGACGCCAAACAACCGCTGCCGCTCCAAGAAATGCGGATGGCGCTTCACCCCTTGCCGCTTCAAGGCGCGATATAGCGGCACGACCCGGTCCAAGCTGCAAATGACAAGCGAAACGCCGATTAAAGCGATGAGCAGGACGTACCACCATGAGCCGTACAAGTTGTTAAAGCCGAGCTCATAATACAGCTTCCCTGCCCAACCGTACTGCTGCTTATAATACTCCGCCGGATCGACGTTCGGCGGAATATACATTTGCTGAGGGAAAATCGTGCCGATCGCCGAAGCAATGAGCGTAATGACGATGAGTGCCACTCCGACTTTGACCGACGAGAAAAACGCCCAAATTTGATCGATGAATGTTCGCTTGTACGTTTGCGACCGGCGCGCGCTTCCTTCGTAGCGCATGTCCAAAAGCGTTTTCCCCGCCCACTCCTCGAGCGGTTTGCCGCATGATTCGCAAAACGCCGTGCCATGCGGGTTGACGTGCCCGCATTCACATTTGACTTGTTTCATGATGCAAAACTCCTTACGGTTTAATGCTTTCCAAATGGCGCTGAATGTCTGCTTTTGTCATCGTGCCGGTGATGATTTTCTTCACTTCGCCGTTTTTGTCAATCAAAAACGTGGTTGGCAGCGGGCCGACATTATAGGCGTTCAACACTTGATCTTGACGGTCGATCACAATCGGAAAGGTCAGACCAAACCGCTCCGCAAATTTCTCGACGCTCAGCTTCGGTTCGCCGACATTGACCGCCAAAATTTCGACACCTTGCTTTTGATAGAGCGGGTACAGTTCGTTCATATACGGCATTTCCCGCTCACACGGTTTGCACCACGTCCCCCAAAAATTCAAAAAGACACCTTTGCCGCGATAGTCTGAGAGGCGGTGCTCCCGGCCTTTCAAGTCGGTCAGCACAAAGTCAGGCGCCGTCGTTCCAACGGCGACTGCCTGTTTCTCAGTAAAAAAGTTGGCGTAAATCGTATAGCCGATCGCCGCGAGCAACACGAGCAAAATCGCTGTCCTCATCACTAAGCGCTGTTGCTTTTTCATCGTTCAAACCCCTTTACGCTTCTCCTCCCCCACAGCCAACGCTAGAGGGGGAGGCAAGCGGTTCACAATCTACCATTTTCCATTATAGCAAAGTCCCTCGCTCGTTTATGCGCAAGGATTGAACGTTATGTGACAATCTTCGTCATTTTCTTCCCCCGGATTGGGCAAGGACGCGCAGCAACTTCACCTCATGCGGTGTCAGCTCGCGGTATTCGCCGGGGCGCAGCCCTTTCAAATCGAGAAACGCGTACCGCTCCCGCTTCAGCTTCAGCACCTCGCAGCCGATCGCCTCAAACATGCGGCGCACTTGCCGGTTTCGTCCTTCGTGGATACGGATTTCCACAATGGCTGTCCCCTTCTTCCGGTCGGCGGAGAGCAGCTTCACTTTGGCTGGCGCCGTCATGCCATCTTCCAACTGCACTCCTTGTTCGAGCCGTTTCAGCTGCTCGTGCGTTGGAATGCCTTTCACTTTGGCAATGTACACTTTTTCAATTTCATACCGCGGGTGCATAAGCAGGTTGGCAAAGTCGCCGTCATTCGTCAACAAAAGCAGTCCAGACGTATCGTAGTCAAGCCGCCCGATCGGATAAATGCGTTTGTCCAGATCTTTGAAAAAATCGGTCACCACTTTGCGGCCTCTGTCATCTTTGACGCTGGAAATCACCCCGCGCGGCTTGTACAGCAAATAATACACCGGCTCTTCGCGCTCGATCGGGATGCCGTCGACTTCGACATCATCGCGCGGCCCGACCTTGACGCCAAGCTCCTTGACGACTCGGCCGTTCACTTTCACCCGCCCTTGCAAAATGAGTTCTTCCGCCTTGCGCCTTGACGCGATGCCGGCGCGGGCGATCACTTTTTGCAACCGTTCCATTCTCTCTCACCTCTTTCATCATCTTACCCTTTCCGTCTAACAGATACAAGTGCGGCACTTTTATTTTTCACCTTTCCCGTCCCCTTTGCAAACAAAAAACCCGCCGGACGGCGGGAACGAAAAAAGGCGCCGCTAGCGCCCGAATACAAACAAAACGATGAAAACAGAAACAATAAAGCTGAGAATGTCGGCCAAAATGCCGACTTTTAACGCATCGCCCATTTTTTTGACGCCGACGGCGCCAAAATAGACGGTGAGCACGTAAAGCGTCGTCTCCGTACTGCCTTGGATCGTAGAAGCAAGGCGCCCGATGAACGAATCCGGGCCGTAAGTAGCGATCAAATCGGTCGTCATGCCGAGCGCCGCCGTGCCGGAAAGCGTGCGGAGAGCCGCAAGCGGAACGACTTCGGCCGGCAGTCCAATGGCATCAGCCAGCGGTTTGATCACTTCCATCATGGCATCAAGCGCCCCTGAGGCTCGGAAAATGGCGACCGACACCAACATGCCGACCAAATACGGGATGAGCGAAAACGCGATCTCGATCCCTTCCTTGCCGCCTTCCACAAACGCTTCGTACGTCGGCACTTTCTTTGCTGTACCGTAAAGCAAAATAAAAGCAATGAGCGCAGGGATCAGCCAAACAGAAAGAAGTTGGACGATAGCCATTATGGCTTCCTGCCTTTCCGCATCCGTTTCCAATAATAGTACCGGTCAATCAATACCGCCCCAATCGTCGAAATCGTCGAAGCGACGATCGTCGTCCCAATGATCTCGCTCGGCGCCGCTGAACCGTACGTCATGCGAATCGAGATGACGGTCGTCGGAATGAGCGTAATGCCTGATGTGTTCATGGCCAAAAACGTCACCATCGACCGGCTAGCCTCGTCGCGGCCGCCGTTGAGCTTTTTTAGCTGCTCCATCGCCTTTATGCCCATCGGCGTCGCCGCATTGCCAAGGCCGAACATGTTGGCGACCATATTCGAGACGATATAGCCGAGCGCGGGATGGCCGGGCGGCACCTCTGGAAACAAGCGGCGTACGAGCGGCATAAACAGGCGCGCCGCTTTGTCAAGCAAGCCGGCGCGTTCAGCGATCGCCATCAGCCCGAGCCAAAACACTAAAATGCTGACCATGCCGATGCTGATCGTCACCGCTTCTTTGGCGCTTTCAAACACCGCTTTGTTCACTTCGTCCATCGTGCCGTTGGCCGCCGCAAAGACGATGCCAATGACCGCCATCATCACCCAAATGAGGTTAACCATCGCTTCTCACACCTAAAAAGCGAAATACTTGCCATAAAAACCCTCGGCCGCTTTCTTCCTTTCCCGGTTCATACAGCAGCGGCACCGAATCAACCGCCTTTTGATGCAAATAAAGCACCGCCTTTCCGACCTCTGTCGGTGCCTTTTCTGGGTATTTTTTCCATTCTTTGCGCGGCTTCAGCAAATACACTTTCACCCGCAGCCCGCTCTCCTCTTTATCGGTCACCGGATATCGCAAATCGCGGACCGCCTGCAGCCGCCCGCGGTAAAACGGATCAGAAATTTTGTCGACCACCCGCTCGCTGCTCACTTTGGCGATGTGATAATGAGAAAATCCATATTCGTACATAGCGATATGGTCATTCCAATCGTCCGGTGCATCCAACGTCACGGCGATCAAATCGATGCCGCCTTTGGACGCCGTTGTCACGAGCGTGCGATGGGCCCGTTTCGTATAGCCGGTTTTGCCGCCGGTGCAATATTCGTAAAGACTTGTCAACAACTTGTTTTTATTTCGCCACACACGCGCGCCGTCTTCGCCGGGCGGAGCGGGGGCGCGGTACACTTTCGTTCCGGAAATGCGGCGAAACTCTTCGTTTTTCATCGCGTATTGCATGAGCAACGCCATATCATAGGCCGTTGAGTAATGGTTTTCCGCATCGTCCAATCCGTGCGGATTGGCAAACTCTGTGTCGCGCATCCCGATTTCAGCCGCCTTTTTGTTCATTAAAAACACAAACCCCTCGACGCTGCCGCCGACATGTTCAGCGATGGCCACCGCCGCGTCGTTGCCGGAACGAAGCATCAGCCCATATACCAAATCGCGCAGTTTGATTTTCTCCCCTTGGCGCAAGTAAATTGACGACCCTTCGGTCCGGACAGCGCGGGCGCTGACCGTCACCGTGTCGTCCATCTTCCCCGATTCAATCGCCAAAATGGCGGTCATAATTTTCGTAATGCTGGCGATGCGCCGTTTTGTATAGGCATCCTTGGCAAACAAAACCCGCCCGGAATGCTGCTCTATCAAAATCGCGCTTTTTGCGCTCACCCCATCCATAGCGTGCATCCGCTCTGGAACAAATGCCATAATCCCCGCAGCGAGTGCAAGAATGAGCGCAATGAGCCGCTTCTTCTTATTCAATCTCATATCGGCGAGGATCCCCCTCCTTTAAGGAGCGGAGAGGAATCGCCTGTTCCTCCTTTCCATTCAACCTGAAATGAGTGCAATAGAGGGAAGATCGCGACATACCAAGGCCATGTTCTGTACAAGTGTATGCGCCGGTGGGACAAATATGATGAAAAATTGCGGCAAAACCTACCGGGGCGGCGCTTCCGGCGAACTACCCCCGAAACGGCCTTCATCTAAAAAAAGAAGCGGGGTCTTCCCCGCTCGGGTGAACTCCCCACCGCCTACGCTTCGCTTAGAGGCGGGGGACTTCAAGCGACTTGTGCGTGTTCGCCGAATGGTAAGCCACACACAATTACGCTTCCCTTCATTCCGAAGGTGTCCGTTCTAACCATATTCAATCGTATGGATTGGCTAAAGCCTACCAACATTCAGCTGAGGCTGTCCCAAAAGATCGTCCTCTTTGAGAGAGATACAATATATCGTGTCACCGAAGTGATTTGTTCCTACCTCTTGTAATAAAAAAAGGTGTCCCGTTGTGTTTGGGACACCCTCAGACTTCTTTCGGAAAGATGTTAAAACGGCTGCCAGCGCAACTTCCGCGCCTCATGAAAACGCGCTTCGACATCGCGCCAATTGACGACGTTCCACCAATGTTCGATGTATGCCGCTCGGTCGTTTTTATATTGCAAGTAATAGGCGTGCTCCCACACATCGAGCACAAGAAGCGGAATCACATCCCATTGCGCCATGTGCTGGTGTTTTTCCGCCTGCAAAATTTCCAGACGGTGCGCTCGCGGCGCCCAAACGAGCAGCGCCCAGCCGACCCCTTCGGCGCTTTTCGCCGCTTCGGTGAAATGACGGCGAAAGGCGGTAAAACTGCCAAAATCGCGCTCGATTTGCGCCCGCAGCTCCCCGCGCGGCTCGCCGCCGCCCTCTGGATGCATATTGTACCAAAAGATTGTATGCAAATAATGCCCGGAGCCGTGGAACGCCGCTTCCCGCTCCCAATGCTTCAGCAGTTCAAAATTGTTCGTCCGGCGCGCTTCGGCCATCATGCGCACCGCCTTGTTCAGACCATCGACGTAGCTTTGATGATGCTTCGTATGGTGAAGGCGCATAATTTCTTCGGAAATATGAGGTTCAAGCGCATCATAGCTGTACGGCAAAGGCGGCAGCACATGCCTGCCGGGCGGGATCGGCTGTTGCCGCTCTTCGTCATGAAGGTCCGAAGGGAGCGACGAAGCCGGTTCTGCCTGTGCTGTTGCCGAATCAAAAGGCTGCTCCGACTCTTCCTCCCGCTTCCCCTCTTCGCCGACGTCCAGCCGTTCTTCCTCGCCGTCTTCGCCAACACCGCCCGATTCAACCAGCGGCGCTTCCTCTTCCAGAAACAGCGCCTCTTCGTCTTTTTCGGCGGCCGAAAAGTCCGCAAGACGGACGGCCCGGTTGTACACGTCGTCAACAAGACGCTGGAGTTCGGAAACCGCTTCCTCTGTCCACGCACCGTTCCGTTCGTCAATATACGCCAACAAGGAAGAAAGGCCAACATCCTCAGCTACCCCACGCACGGACAAGGCATGCTCCACCTGCCTTCCCCATTCGGCCGACTCTTCGGCATAGCGGCAAAGCGCGGCGGCGTATACGTCATCAACAAGGCGCTGAAGCTCGCGGACGGCCTCTTCCGTCCACTCGCCGTCATGCGCGGCAATGAACCCGCACAGCGACGAAGCGCCATCCGTGCTGGCTCCGCGCAACGCCAACGCTTTCTCAACTTGTCTTGCCCATTCGTTCACCTCAGCGGCATACTGGGCGAACTTCTCTTGATCGTTCATTTGGTAAAAACCTCCTCCTGCTTTTTTCGCCATATCGTATGCCTGCTTGCGGAAATCGTTCTTGTCCGCATTCACCCAAATTTTTGGCTGCTCATACATAGAGGAGCGAGGGCATACTCAGCTGAAAAAACAGAAGGAGGGGAAAAGCATCTATTACGTCCAAGGCATGCAGTCGCCGCTGATGGCCGACCATATGGCGCGCGAAGAATGTTACTACTTGCAAAAGCTGGCGGAAACGACCGGCGAAGTGAAAGCTCCGGCCTGCGATCCGACCAAGCCGCGCACACAATAGTCCATAAGAAAAAAAGCGGTTCGCCCGAAGGAACCGCTTTTTCTTGCCCGTATAGCCGTTTTGCCGGCCCCGCCAAGCACGGAACACACGGCTTTTGTTTCACTGCGGCGCGCGCTCTGGCAGGCGGCATGCGCCGGTTTCGCCCATTCGCCGACAAGCGCCTCGAGCGCCTCGGTGTCAAGAGCGGCAAAATAGCGGCGCAATTCCTCTTCATCATGAATGTAGACGCGCTTTCGCTTCCGATACGCCGGATTTTTCCATAAACAGACAAAAGCAATGATGTCGCGCAAACGAATGTCGCGCCCGTTAGCCGTAAACAGTGGATCGCTTTCATACGGCAGCCAATCAAGCAGCGCCGCCTCAAAATGGCGCAAATACAACACAGACAGCGTCCGCTCTTCGCCGCCGTCGCGGTACGTGACTTCCGATCGGTTGAAGTAGTCCTCAAACGTATTCGACTGCGATTTTTGCAATTCTTCGCCGTGCAGGCGGCAAATGTTCATGAGCGCACCCCTTCCCGGTCAGTCGTTTTTTCTTTAGTTTACCATATTACGGCTGTCCGTCGCTCAAATTTTCCGCCAATTTTCCGAAAAACAAGTCAGCTTCCCGCTCAACCTCGCCATCGTCCGTCCATTCTGGCAGCGGCGGCAGTTCTTCAATCGTTTTCAGGCCGAAATAGTCGAGAAATTCGGCCGTCGTCCCGTATAAAATCGGCCGCCCAGTCCCTTCGGCGCGGCCGACTTCTTTAATGAGCGCCCGCGCCATGAGTGTCTGCAGCGGCTTGTCGCTTTTCACGCCGCGGATTTCCTCGATTTCAGCGCGCGTAATCGGCTGGCGGTAGGCGATAATGGCGAGCGTCTCGAGCGCCGCCTGCGACAGCGGCGACGCTCCCGGCGCTTCGACCAGCTTTTTCAAATACGGAGCATACTCTTTCTTCGTCGCCAATAAAAACACGCCGCCCAGCTCGACCAGCTGAATGCCGCGTTCTTCGCGGCAGCAGTCTTCCTGGAGCGCCGCCATCACTGCTTTCGCCTCCGGCTCGCCAATATCCAAAACAGCGGCAATTTGGGCAAGCGACAGCCCCTCGTCGCCAGCGGCAAACAACAGCGCTTCCACGATCGCTTTGAATGGAGCCGGCGCACCAGCAGCGCTGTTTGTTTTCATTTCCTTTTGGTCCATTCTCCCTTCTCCCCTTTCCTTTTTCACCGTTTTGATCGCAACTGCAGCCATCTTGCGGCTTCCCGGCATTTTCCGCGAAAATGCAGGACTGACGCGTGATTTTCATCCCTGGGTGAAGGGCAAAACGTTGCCCATGAGACTTTTTCGTGAAGATGCGCATGCCTTGAGCAGACATTTTCACGCCTGGGCGAAGAGCAAAACTTGCTCATGAGCCTTTTCCGAATCAGCAGCTGTCCGTCTCGCCTTCGCACCGACCATCAGCCGATGGGCCCAGCAGGCAAAAGGAAAGCGGTCCGCCATCGCGAACCGCCTCAACCGGCCAGATGATTGGCGGCGAGAAACAAATCGCTGAAATTCCGCTCTTGCTCAACGATGATTTTATTTTGTTTCATTAATTCCAAAATAGCCAAAAAAGTGACAACGATATACGAACGGTCGCAGGACGGAAATAACTCATAAAAGTTTTTCCGTTCTTTCGCCTGCTGCAGTTCATGCAAAATTTCCGCCATCCGCTTTTCAACGGAAATATCTTGGCGGGCAATTTTCGTCCGCATCGGTTTTTGCAGTTTTTTGCGGCGCAACAGTTTTGACAGGGCGCCGAGCATATCGTAGACGTTGACATCAAGCGGCGCGGACGCTTTTTTTTCATCGGCGTACGCGCTCAAGTCACTCGGGGGTTTTGTAAACAGAAGCGCCCGTTCTTCTTCGCGCCGCTTCAGCTCGCGTGCAGCTTCCTTAAACTTTTTGTACTCAAGAAGCCGCTGCATCAGCTCTTCGCGCGGATCGTCCGCCTCGGCGAATTCCAAGCTGTCGTCTTCGGCGTGTTCGTCGGACACCGGCAGCAGCATTTTGCTTTTCATCGCCAACAGCGTAGCCGCCATAACCAAATATTCGCTGGCGATATCAAGCTCAAGCTCTTGCATGGCGTGAATGTACGCCATATACTGTTCCGTAATTTGCGCCACCGGAATGTTGTAAATATCGATCTCATAGCGGTTGATTAAATGCAAAAGCAAGTCAAGCGGCCCTTCAAACGCTTCAATTTTGACGTTATACGGCACTTGCACATCCATCCCACCATTTTTCCGCAGCCATTCCCCGCGCCGATGCGCACATTGGAGAACCTTGCTGGCAATATACTTATTGTATCATAATTCCGCGGCGAAGCGAACGGAAATGAGACGGTTTTTGCCTCGAACGCCATGAAAACGTATAATACAAGGAGAGCCCTGCCGCAACGCCGGCAGTTGCACGGCTTTGCCTGGCAACAAGGTCGCCTACCGCGAAACACGCCTCGGCGAAAGGAACGATGGCCCATGTATCCAAAAGCATATATCGACTATTTAGTCCATTTCCATGGCAACCGCGATTATTTCGAATGTCATGAGATTTTAGAAGAACAATGGAAGCGCGACGGACGGAAACGGGAATGGCTCATTCTCATCCAAATTGCCGTCGCCTTTTACCACTACCGGCGCGGCAACAGTTCCGGCGCGCTCCGCCTTATCAAACGGGCGCGGACGTTGCTTGAGGAGGCGCGCGGGATGATCCGCCGGCTCGGCCTTGACGAGAAGGAGTTGGCCGTGCTGCTTGAAGAGGCCGCCGAGCGGATTGCCCGCGGCGAACCGTATGAAAGCATTGAGCTGCCGATTCGCGACCGCTCCCTGTACGAACAGTGCCAAGCCGCCTGCGCCGAGCGGCAGCTTGTTTGGGGGCAGGCGAGCGATCTCACTGATATCGACCTTGTAGACAAACACCGGCGGCGCGACCGTTCGGACGTCATCGCCGCCCGCGAACAAAAAAAGCGGGCGAAAGCAGAAGGGACATAACCCCTCTGCCGCCCGCAACAGCGCGGCGTTGCGCCGATTTGTCTCGTTGGGCTAGCACGTTTGGCATTTATCGAAAAACGAGGCGGTCCACTCGTTCGCGCATAGCCGACGGTCGGGGTACGCCTCTTTCAACGCCTTGACCATCTGTTTTCCGATCCCTTGGTGGCGATGCGATGGATTGACGCTGATGTGCTGGATTTGCACAACATCAGGAGCGCACAACAGGACGCCGATAATGCCGACGATATCGTCCCCTTCCTTCCATAAAAACAGCTGCCAGTCGCTGTTCGTTTCATACTGTTTGATCGTCTGCTGGAGCCGTTTCAAATCTTTTTCCGTCGGCATAAACGACAACAGTCCCATGGCGATTTTCTCATAGTTTTTTCGATAACGGATCAACATAAAAATCCCTCATTATCGACAAACGCTTTTCCGAAAAGGAAAACACGTTGTCATTTTCTCTATACGTATTATAAACATTCTCACTGATATTGTGAACCATTTCATGCCTTTTTACACAAATGTCCGCAAAACGTTCGCCATCTCAATGGCCGAAACGGCCGCTTCCCAGCCTTTATTGCCCGCCTTTGTGCCGGCCCGTTCAATGGCTTGCTCGATCGTATCGGTCGTCAATACGCCGAAAATGACCGGGACGCCGCTTGAGAGCGCGGCGTGGGAGACGCCTTTGGCCGCCTCGCTGCACACGTAGTCAAAATGGCTCGTCGCCCCGCGGATGACGGCGCCGAGCGCAATGACGGCATCAAACTGCTTCGATTCCGCCATTTTTTTCACGAGGAGCGGAATTTCAAATGCGCCCGGCACCCAGGCGACCGTGATGTCATTGTCGCTGACGCCATGGCGCGTCAAACCGTCGATCGCCCCTGACAAAAGCTTGCCCGTAATGAATTCATTAAAACGAGAAACGACGATGCCGATTTTCAACCCGGTGCCGACTAAATTTCCCTCAAGAACCCGCATGTTTTTTCTCCTCCTGTTTTCAAAAATGAAGCATATGCCCTAGTTTTTCATATTTCGTGCGCAAGTATTTTTCATTTTCTTTTTTCGCTGGCATTTGAAGCGGCACCCGTTCGACAACTTCAAGCCCGTGCCCTTTCAAGCCGGCGATTTTGCGCGGATTGTTCGTGAGCAGACGCATTTTCGTGACGCCAAGGTCTTTTAAAATTTGCGCACCAATGCCGTAGTCGCGCAAATCGGCCGGGAAGCCGAGCTTTTCGTTCGCCTCGACCGTATCGTAGCCTTGCTCTTGCAGCTTATAGGCGCGCAGTTTGTTCATCAGGCCGATGCCGCGCCCCTCTTGACGCATGTAAAGCAGCACCCCACGCCCCTCGGCTTCGATTTGCCGCAGCGCCGCATGCAGCTGCGGACCGCAGTCGCACCGATACGAACCGAACACATCACCGGTTAAACACTCGGAGTGGACGCGCACAAGAATCGGTTCGTCGGGAATAATGTCTCCCTTGACGAGCGCCACATGCTCCTTGCCATCAAGCACGTTCGTGTAGCCGACGGCGCGAAACTCGCCGAACTCAGTCGGCAGCCAAATGTCGACCTCGCGCTTCACTAGTTTTTCCCGCTGGCTCCGATAGGCGATCAAATCTTTGATCGTGATCATTTTCAATCCGAATTGGTCGGCGATTTGCCGCAAATCCGGAACGCGCGCCATCGTTCCGTCCTCTTTCATGATTTCGCAAATGACGCCAGCCGGCTTCGCCCCGCAAAGGCGGGCCAAATCGACCGCCGCTTCCGTATGGCCGGCGCGCCGCAGGACGCCGCCTTGTTTGGCAATCAATGGAAAAATATGGCCAGGCCGTTTAAAATCGCTCGCTTTCACATTTGGATCGAGCAACGCCCGAATGGTCGCCGCCCGCTCGTAGGCGCTGATTCCGGTCGTCGTCGTCTTGTAGTCGATGCTGACGGTAAACGCCGTCCCATGAGCGTCGGTGTTATGCGCGACCATCGGCTCAAGCCCGAGCCGCGCCGCCAACTCTTCCGTAATCGGCACGCACACAAGCCCGCGGCCATGGGTGATCATAAAATTAACGACATCCGGCGTCGCTTTTTCAGCCAATGCGACAAAATCGCCCTCATTTTCCCGGTCTTCGTCGTCGCAGACGATGATCACTTCGCCGTTTTTCAGCGCGTCCAGTGCCGCTTCAATCGTGTCAAACATCTGAAGTTGCCCCCTATCCCGTTTATTTATAGCCATGCCGCTCCAAAAATTCGCTCGTCACTCCAGAAGGCAGCTCCTCTTTCGCGGCAAGAAAAGCAGCGACGTATTTGCCGATCATATCGCACTCGATATTGACGAGGTCGCCCGGCTGCTTTTCGCCTAAAATCGTCGCTTCACGCGTATGCGGAATGAGCGAAATGGTGAACGTGCGCTCGCTCAGACCGAAAATCGTCAAGCTCGTCCCATCGACGGCGACCGATCCTTTATAAATCATGTACGGGCGAAGCGGGGGAGGCGCTTCAATTTCATAGTAGACGGCGTTCGCCTTCGGCCATCGGCGGACGATGCGCCCGACGCCGTCCACATGACCGGTGACGAAATGGCCGCCAAACCGCCCGCCAGCCGCCATCGCCCGCTCTAAGTTCACTTTCGATCCCGGCTTCAATGTTTTGAGCGCCGTCGCCTTGACGGTCTCCGGCATGACATCGACGGTAAACCGCCGGTCAGTAAACGACGTGACGGTCAGGCAGACGCCGTTGACGGCGATGCTGTCGCCGAGGCGAACGTCTTCGAGCACCCGGCGGGCGCCAATCGCCATCACGATGGCGTCGCCCGTTTGCCTCATTTGTTCAACCGTGCCGACCTCTTCAATAATACCGGTAAACATCCTTACTCCCCCCTCTTTTTCACCGCAGCAACGACTTTTATATCCGGGCCGACCATCTCCAACTGCCGGATGTCAAGCTCCATCGCCTCTTCAAGGCGCGAGAAGCCGAGGCCGCCGACCGGCGTCGGCGCTTCGCGGCCGCCGATCAGCTTCGGGGCGATGTAGGCGACCACTTCATTGACCGCCCCTGCCCGGAGGAAACTGTCATGAACGCGCGAGCCGCCTTCCACAAACAGCGACGTAATGCGCTGCTCACCGAGCAGCCGGAGCACGTCGCGCACATGAATGTGCGCAGCCGCCATCGGGATGATGCGCACCCCGAGGCGCTCGTATGCCTCGGCCTTTTCCCAGCTGATGCCGCTCCCGGTGATGATCCACGTTTCCGCCTCCCGGTCGGTGACGACATGGGCGTCAAGCGGCGTATGCAAGTTTGTATCCAAAATGATGCGGAGCGGATTTTTCCGTTGCTCCCCGATGCGGACCGTCAACTTCGGATTGTCCGCCAACACGGTGTTGACGCCGACCAAAATGGCGTCATGCTGGGCGCGAAGGCGGTGCACATCTTGGCGCGCCGCCTCGGACGTAATCCATTTGCTTTCCCCGGTCGCCGTCGCAATTTTCCCATCGAGGCTGCACGCGTATTTTAACGTCACAAACGGCGTTTTTGCCGCGATATAGTGAAAAAACACCCGGTTGAGCTCATCCGCCTCTTCTTTCAGCAGCCCGACATCGACCTCAATGCCCGCCCGTCGCAGCTTGTCGATCCCTTTCCCGGCGACGAGCGGATTCGGGTCGGTTGTCGCGATGACGACGCGGCGGACGCCGGCTTGAATGAGCAAATCCACGCATGGAGGCGTTTTGCCGTAATGGCTGCACGGCTCAAGCGTCACGTACACCGTTGCCCCGCGCGCCTTCTCGCCGGCCATGCGGATCGCATGCACTTCCGCATGCGGCTCTCCCGCTTTTAAATGGGCGCCAAGCCCGACGACCGCTCCGCCATTGACCACAACAGCACCGACGACAGGATTGGGGGATGTTTGCCCGATTCCGGCTTTCGCGACATCGAGCGCAAGCCGCATATAATGTTCATCGCGATACACCACACTCCCCCCTTTTTTCTAAAAAAATAAACCCCCGGAACTTCCCCGGGGGTTCGTTGATGAGAGAATGAACCATGATGTGCAGCCAAACAAACAAGAACACTTGTTCGTTAACTATGTCATACCGACCGACACAAAGCGGCCGCCGCTACACCAAACCGGCGCCGGCCGTCCAGGCCGGCCGAAAACAACCGTGCGCACATCGCCATCCTTCTCCCATCCAGACTATACTGTCGGCTCCGGAATCACACCGGATCGTGCCGATACGGCTCGCGGGCTGAGAGGCATAGCGCCTCATCACCGCCGGTCGGGAATTTCACCCTGCCCCGAAGGAGGCTTCACTATATTGTTAGGTTTATTATACCACAAGAGCGGCCGGAAATCATCATTGTACGACCCAAAACCAGTACGCCGCTCCCCACAATAGGCTCATCCCCAGCAAAATGAAAAACAAAAGCCAATTGTTCCGGCTTGTCCGCTCCTCGTCTTCCGTCCGTTGCTTACGGTTCGTCAAATACTTTCACTTCTTTCATCACGTCGCCGTTTTTCATCGTCTTCACGACGTCCATGCCCGATGTCACTTGGCCAAAGACGGTGTGCACCCCATCCAAGTGCGGCTGCGGCTCGTGGACGATAAAGAACTGGCAGCTGCCGGTGTCGCGGCCGCGGTGCGCCATGGACATCGCGCCGATGACATGTCGGTGTGGATTGTTGTCCGTCTCGCACGGGATCGTATAGCCGGCATCGCCCGTTCCATTGCCGCGTGGACATCCTCCTTGGCTGACAAATCCAGGGATGACGCGGTGGAACGTCAACCCGTTATAAAAGCCTTCGTTTGCGAGCTTCTCAAAATTGGCCACCGTCACCGGCGCTTCGTTCGGGAATAGTTCAAATTCGATTTTCCCACCGTTTTCCATCAAAATATATCCTTTTTTCGCCATGGTACTTCAGCTCCTTTTTTACGCTTCAACCGCTTTTATCATATCATGAAGGGAAAGAAAGCCAAAATGCCGCCTCGTCGAACTGCTCATTGTTTTTTTAATATAATATATTTATTATAATTATTTATATGGAATCGGAATGGGTACACTAGTGATGAATGATAGACGTAGCAAAACTGGCAAGGGGGCGTCCGACGGTGTTGTTGATGGCGGTGACGGTAATCGTCTTTTCTGTTTCGTTTCTCCTCATGCCAAAACGGCTTTCAGGCCTTGAAATGTATACAACTTCGCTGTTTGCGGTTTTCTTCGGCCTTTCAACGGATTTGTTTCTCGATGTCAAGTACCATTTATACGGGTATTTTGATGTTGGAGTCGACGGACTGGCCTATGTATTTATTGTTTTCATTTACGTCACCGTCAACCTCCTTGTTTTTAAACGGATACCCGATACATCATCCGATTTGGGTGCAGGCCGCCTATATCGGCGGATGGTCGCTCTTTTCCTTTTTGTATGAAATGGGGCGCTGAGGACAGAAATTTTTTACTACCACGGCTGAAAGCTTTCCTATTCAGCCGCCTTATATCCGCTTCTGTTTCTGATTTTGCTTTGTCATTTGTTGTTCGTGCGCCGCTTGGCGGCGAAGGCAAAGCGCCGTTCCGAATAGAAATTCACGCCAGCGTACGTTATAATGGTAGTGCATGGTTGGTAGATAGGAGGCGAGCAATGTGAAACGAACGATTGCTTCATCGCTGCTTTGGGCGATGCTGCTGGCGTTTCCGGCCATCGCAGCCGCCGATGCCGCGCCGGGTGATGTCATCGTCACGCTTGGTGAAAATTTGACCGCTGAACAAAAACAAAAAGTGCTGGAAGAAATGAAAGCGCCGGACGGAGCGCAGACAATCACGGTCTCGAACGCCGAGGAGCATAAATATTTGGATGGACTCATCCCGAAGGCACAAATCGGCACGCGCGCCATCTCATCGTCCATGATCACCATCGGTGAACCGGGCTCAGGGCTTCACGTTGAGACGCACAACATCACATGGGTGACGAAAGAGATGTATACAAACGCCTTGATCACCGCTGGGGTGAAAGATGCCGATATTTATATCACGGCTCCGTTTCCGGTTTCCGGCACCGCAGCGCTGACGGGGCTGATGAAGGCGTACGAAATTTCGTCCGACAAGGTGATTCCAGATGACGTAAAAAAGGTAGCCAACGAGGAAATGGTGCAAACGGCCAAGCTCGCTGATTCGATCGGCGCGGACAAAGCGGTCGCCTTGCTGGCGAAAATCAAAGAGGAAATCGCCAACAACCCGCCGCAAACGGACGCTGACTTGCGCGCCTTGATTGAAAAAATCGCCAATGATCTTGGCATCACATTAAGCGCCGATGAAATCAACGCTCTCGTCTCCCTTTTTCACAAAATGCAAAACGCCGACATCAATTGGGACCAAGTGAACGACCAGCTGAGCAAGGCGAAAGAGCAGCTGTCTGCGTTTTTGCAGTCAGAAGAAGGGAAAACATTCATCCAAAATTTGATCGACATCCTCAAAGAAATTTGGAATGCCATCAAATCGGCCTTTTCCGCCAACCAACAATGAGAGAAGGCGCCCTGCTGCATTAGGGCGCCTTCTCTTCTTGGCGGCGGCCGTTCTTTTCCAGGGCCGCCTTCATTGGTTGACTTTCGCCTTCAACGGCAAGTCATATTGGATCAAGTCTTCATACGTTTCCCGTTTGACGACGAGCTGGGCGTCGCCGTTTTCGACGAATACGACCGCCGGACGCGGCAGACGGTTGTAGTTGTTCGCCATCGAATAGCCATAAGCACCGGTGCAAAAGACGGCTAAATAATCGCCCGGTTTCGCTTCCGGAAGTGCGATGTCCCAAATGAGCATGTCGCCTGATTCACAACACTTCCCTGCAATGGACACAACTTCCATCCGATCGCCCAACACCCGGTTGGCCAGCACCGCTTCGTATTTCGCTCCATACAGCGCCGGGCGGATGTTGTCGCTCATGCCGCCGTCAACGGCGATATAGGTGCGGACGTTCGGCACCTCTTTTCGCGAGCCGATCGTATAAATCGTCGTTCCGGCATCCCCCACGAGCGAGCGGCCGGGCTCAATCCAAATTTCCGGCATCGGAAGTTGATGCACTTCCGCCTGTGTTTTCACCTCATCCACGATACAGTCGACATACGCTGACACCGGAATCGGGTCGTCTTCATCCGTATAGCGGATGCCAAAGCCGCCGCCAAGGTTGACGACCGCAGGAACGAACCCACACGTTTTGTGCCATTCGGCCAGCTTCGCAAACACTTTTCGTGCGGCGAGCACAAAGCCGGTCGTTTCAAAAATTTGCGATCCGATATGGCAATGGACGCCGAGCAGTTGAAACGCAGCCGACGCCATGACGCGCCGGAACGCTTCATCCGCTTGACCGTTATTCAAATCAAAGCCGAACTTCGAGTCTTCCTGTCCGGTTAAAATGTAATCGTGCGTATGCGCCTCAACCCCTGGCGTCACGCGAAGCAAAACCGGAACCGCTCGACCGGATGGCCCCACCAATTGTTCAATCAGCTCGAGCTCGTAAAAGTTGTCGGCCACGATGCAGCCGACCCCGTGTTCAAGCGCCATCGCCAGTTCATCCCAACTTTTGTTGTTGCCATGGAAATGGATGCGCTCCGGCGGGAACCCGCCGGCCAAAGCCGTATACAGCTCTCCGCCTGAGACGACATCGAGCGACAATTGTTCCTCAGCGGCCAGCTGCACCATGGCAACTGAAGAAAACGCCTTGCTGGCGTAGGCGACTTGCGCCTGCACGCCATGGCGGCGGAACGCTCCCTTAAACGCGCGCGCCCGCGCGCGGATCAAAGCAACGTCATAAATATAAAGCGGCGTTCCATACGTTTTCGCCAACTCGACCGTATCGACGCCGCCAATTTCCAAGTGCCCTTTTTCATTGACGCGGCTCGTCCCATGAAAAAACATTGAAATCCCTCATTCCTCATCAAAGTGGCGCAAACATGCATACCAAAAGCAAAAAAGACAGTTTCGCAACCGGCGCCTGCCTTGAAAAAAACAAAGCCGCAGAGCAATCAGCCCCGCCGCATGGCAGGCTGTCATACAGCCGCGTGCGCCCTCTGCATCGAGCGCCCGCCCTCCTTAGGCGGACGGACGACTTGCCAATGGCGCTTGCAAAGGTGCGAAACGTCAAGTATAACGTATCATAATTATAAAAAAGTTTCAATAGCGCCAAAAGGGAGAAAGCGGCCGTCCATATATGCCAATGGAAACGGCCGCTTGTGCGATGACGACCTGCGTCATGTCGGTTGCTTTCGCACGTCCTGCGGATGAACGATGCTCGGACGCACTTTCGCCCCGGCCGCCGAGCGGCGGACGACAATTTGCATAAATGCCGCCGGGTCAAACGGAATGAACGGCCATAAGTACGGCGTGTTGAGGGAACGGATGCTAACGAGCCAAAGCAAATAAACCGTCGCGCCGATGACGAATCCGGGCACCTTAAACAAGAAGACGAGCACGACGAGCGCCAGGCGGGAAATTTTATTGGCCACGCTCAGCTCATAGCTCGGCGTTGCAAATGAACCGATCGCCGCGACGGAAACATACAAGATGACTTCCGACACAAACAGCCCAACGTCAATCGCGATTTGCCCGATCAAGACAGCGGCGATCAAGCCCATCGCCGTAGAGAGCGGCGTCGGCGTATGAATGGCTGCCATCCGCAAAAGCTCAATTCCAAAATCAGCGATCAAAATTTGCACGATGATCGGAATATTCGTTTGCTTGTTCGGACCGATGAACCCCCACTCTTTCGGCAGCAGTTCAGGCTCAAGGACAAACAGCACCCAAAGCGGCAGCAAAAACAACGACGTTAAAATGCCTAAAAACCGCACCCAGCGCACAAACGTCCCGACCCCTGGCGACTGCCGGTATTCCTCGGCATGCTGGACGTGGTGAAAAAATGTTGTCGGCGTGATGATGACGCTTGGCGATGTATCAACCATAATGAGCACGTGCCCTTCAAGCAGGTGCGTCGCTGCTACATCTGGCCTCTCGGTGTAACGGACGAGCGGGTACGGGTTGTATCCTTGCTTGACTAAAAACTCTTCAACTGTTTTGTCGCCCATCGTCAGTCCATCGACGTTGATTTGCTGCAACTCTTTCTTGACGAGTTCAACAAGCCCCGGGTCAGCGACGTCTTTAATATAGGCGATGCATACGTCCGTTTTTGACCGCTCGCCGACTTGCAAAATTTCAAAGCGCAGCCGCTCGTCGCGGATGCGGCGGCGGGTGAGCGCCGTGTTGACAATGATGTTCTCGACATAGCCGTCGCGGGCACCGCGCACAACTTTTTCCGTATCCGGCTCTTGCGGCTGCCGACCCGGATAGCTGCGGACGTCGACAGCAAATCCGGTCGATTCGCCTTCAATTAAGACGATGATCAAGCCCGACAGCAGCTTGTCAACCGCTTCGTCGAGGCTCGTCACCGGACTGACTTGCTGATGAACGAGTCGATTTTCGATGATCTGCCACGCTTGGGACGCCTGGCGTTCATCATCGTTGACGTGCACAATTTGTTTTAACAATTCGATAATGTATTGCGTATCGCATAAACCGTTGCAGTAGTAAATATGTACTTCCCGGTTTAGGATATAGATTTTCCGCACGCCTAAATCAAAGCTTGTCCCGACGCCGATCCGCTGTTGCAAAAACTTCGCGTTGTCAACGAGCCGCTTCGCGATCGGCGCTTTCGGTTTCTTTTCTTTTTCCGGCATGTCCACCACTCCTTTCGAGAATCAACTCGACCGCCTTGCGCGTAATCGGCGCTCCGTATTTCGCATGGTCTCGATATCCCATTTTGCCGATGTCGCCGATGCCGACGATGAGCGGAATGTTCAGCCGGTCAAGGCAGTAGACGGTATCGCCATTGATCCGCCCGATCTCGAGGTCCCGGACGCCTTCTTTATCGACCCCATATTCGGTCATCACGCCGTCACGGTCGATGCTCACATGCACTTTTGTCCATTCATGCTGGTGCGTATTGGAGGCAACCGCCAGCGCCCCGAGCACTTGGATTTGCTCATGCGTCGCCACATAGCGAAGCGCCTGCTCTCCGGCCCCCTCCCCGAGGGCGCCGCAATCGTCAAACATGACAAACACTGGATCGTGCGGCGTTTGCAAAATGAGTTCGACCAACTGTTCACCGCTCAGTTTCGTCGGATTGCCTTGCGAGCGAGAAATGCAACGGCCGCCGATTTCGGCTGCAACCCGCTCAATCGCCCGGCAGGCGAACTCGTCCCCATCCGTTACTAAAATGACTCGTCGTTTTTCCATCATCTCTACCCTTTCGGTTTGCAAGTGAGCGCCGCGGCAAAAGAGCCAGCCACGATAAAAGCGAACAAGGCGCCGGCAAATCGGAACACCGCTGCTCCGGTTTCGACAAATCCCTCCGGCCGCGGTTCTACCATGGCCCCTTTCGCCAACCAATACCCAAATCCGCATAGCGGCATCGTCGCCCCGGCGCCAGCCCAAGCGACGAATGGATCATAGACGCCGCCAAAGCCAAGGAGTACGCCAAAGACGACAAGCGAACCGGCGACGCCAGCCGGCGTCCATTTGCCGCGGTCGATGATGAGCTGAACGATGGCGCACAGCAGCCCGCCGGCGAGAAAGGCACGGACGTATTCCATATCACATTCCCTCCTGATCGTTCCCAAATAAAAGACGTCCTACGGCGGCAAATCCGACTCCTGTCGAGCCGCTTCGATGACGACGCCGTGAGCGATCGCTGGGATCGACTGTTTTTGCTGCACCATCGTTTGACTCAAGAGCGCCCCGGTAGCGACGACAAACAGGCGTCGAAACGTTCCGCGGGCGAGCTCTTGAAGCAAATACCCGTACGTGACGACCGCCGAGCAGGCGCAGCCGCTGCCGCCGGCGAACACCTTTTGATCTGGCCGGTAAATCATCATCCCGCAATCGTTGTAAACGTCGGTCACATCGTAGCCTGATTCAGCAAGCAACTCGCGGACGATGACGCTGCCGACGCGCGACAAGTCGCCGGTGACAATCAAATCGTAATCGCCCGGCGAGACGCCTAAGTCACGGAAATGCTGCTCGATCGTATCGGCCGCCGCCGGGGCCATCGCCGCCCCCATGTCGAGTGGGTTTTTCAGCCCGGCGTCAACGACTTTGCCGATCGTCGCCGCCCGGACGCGCCAACGTCCCGGCGCGCGGCCAACGAGCGCGGCACCGGCGCCCGTGACGGTGAACGTCGCCGTTTTCGGCTTTTGCACCCCCAGTTCAGTCGGGTAGCGAAACTGCCGTTCGGCCGTCGCGTTATGACTGCTTGTCGCCGCAAGCGCCCGATCAGCCAATCCACCAGCGACAAACGCAGCGGCTGCCGCCAACGTTTGCATCGAGGTCGAACAGGCGCCGAACAAGCATAAAAACGGAATCGGCAGCTCGCGGGCGACATAGTTCGATGTCGCATTTTGGTTTAACAAATCACCGGCCAAAAATAGATCGACTTCTTCGGCAGAGACGCCCGCCTTTTGCAAGCAGCAATCCACCGCCTCCCGCATCAGCCTCCGCTCGGCCAGCTCCCACGTCGCTTCGCCGCAATATAAGTCGCGATGACAAACATCAAAATAACTTCCGAGCGGCCCGTCGGCTTCAAGCGGCCCGACTGCGGCAGCGGCCGCTTGGATGTAAACACCATCGTCAAACACCCATGTCTGCTTTCCGACACGTTTCATGGCCAATCCCTCTTTTCGTCACGGCCAAACAAGGCCAAGCACATAGGCGGCAATCAGACCATAAATGACCGCTGCCCCACCGGCTTTCAACATCTGCCCGGCCACCCCGGCCGTCCATCCTTCGCTGCGATGTTCGATGGCAGCGCTCGCGATGGCATTGGCCAGCCCTGTAATGAGCATCGTCGCCCCCGCACCGGCAAATTGGCTGAAATCATCATATTTCCCGACGGCCGTCAGCACAATCGCCAATCCGGCCATCACCATAGACGCCCACAGATGAGCCTCGAGCGGCGAAGCGGCAAACGTGCCGCCATACCAATCAACGAGCCATTGCGCCAACGCACAAAGCGCCCCGCCGACAAGAAACGCTTTTACCGCATTGGCGGCGTATGGGGGAGAAGGCTGAAACGCCTTCACCTCACGGACATAATCGGACTTTAATCCCACGTTTCCTTCCTCCTTTGTCAGCGAAAGTGATCGACAAAATAAAGCCAATGAAACAACGAACCGGCCACTTTGCCAAAGGCGATGGCCATAAGTAAAATGACGATTTTATCATCGACGCCGATCCGCTTCGCTAAAATCGGCCAAACGTTCAACACCTCTGTTAAAGCGGCAGCGAGCATTCCGATAAACACACCATGAAACAATCCGATCGGCACAAGCCAATATTTGGATAAATGCCACACCGAATGGCACAGGCTCATCCAGCCGCCGACAATGGCACCCGCGACAGCACTCCACTCATAGGCGTGAATGCGCTTCGTCGTTTTCGTCAGCTGCGTCAAGCGCGGAATGACGCCAAGCACAACCAAAAAGGCGACAAACCCGGTTCCGACCGCCAGCCCTCCAGCAAAGCCGACGAACACTACCAGCAACACCTTAAGCGTCGTCAAGATGCCTCATGCTTTCTTTGTTTTCGTGCAAAATGACGTATTGATCGATCGCCTGCTGGTAGTTGAACATTTCGACTTCAAGAGGGCTGGGCTCCTCGTTGATTCGTTTGCGGAACCAATGGTTGAAAAATAAAATCATCCCGATGCCGAGCCCAAGCGAATATGGAATTTGCAAAAGCAGCGGTTTATCGACCGATTGGCCGGTCATCATCTGGTAAAGATGGCGATGCGCTTGCTGCATGCTCACATCTTCGTGGAAATTCATGATCGCCATGGCTGAACCGACGAACAAAAGAAGCCAAACGAGAAGAAAAGAAGCCATTGAAAACCGCCGTTTTTCGTACACAACTTCCACGATCGTCTGTGAGGGGCCGACCATCTGCACATCAAGCGACGGGTCGGCATCAAGCACAGCCCGAACAATGTGCATCATATCGATAATGACGATGTTCTTGTCGCTCGGCTGGATGCGGTAGAGCGGAATCGCCTTCAGCCGGCGAATCAGCCCGCCATCTCCTCCCGTCATTTGGGCCACTTCTCCGAGCGTGACGACCGCTCCCGGTTTCACTTGCACGCGATGGCGTGGCTTAATAAACACAGTGGTTGCCATCTGCTTCACACCTTTATCCCCATTTTGTTTTTCTTTAGTTTGGTTGGCAAAAACACCGATCATGCGGCCTGTCGGCGTTCACCATCGATTTCATAAAAATAGAAAAGAATGGGCAAAAAATGCCCATTCTTTTTTAGACTTTTGTTGCTTGCTCTGGAAAAAGCGTTCCAAAATGCGCTTACAGACCAAAAGACGGATGCGATTCATGGTTCACCGCCGATGAATTGACATCCGTCCATTTTGAGAACACTTTGTGCGGACAAAATGGACTATCCGTCCATTTTGTTGCCCACTCCGTGCGGACAAAATGGACTATCCGTCCATTTTGTCCTTTATGTGCTGCAATATTTTCTTTTCCAGCCGGGATACTTGCACTTGAGAGATGCCGAGCCTCGATGCCACTTCGGACTGGGTTTGGTCTTTGTAATAGCGCAAATAGACGATCAGCCTCTCACGCTCGTCGAGTTCTTCGATCGCTTTTTTTAAGGCGATTTTGTCAAACCATGACGTCTCGTCGGCGTCAGCAATTTGATCAAGCAACGTAATCGGATCGCCGTCGTTTTCATACACCGTTTCGTGAATCGATGTCGGCAAGCGGACCGCCTCTTGAGCCAGAACGACGTCTTCTGGCGAAATGCCTAAATGGTCGGCGATTTCCGTAACCGTCGGCGCCCGCCCGCGCGTTTTCGACAGCTCATCTTTCGCCTTGCGGATTTTGTTGCCCATCTCTTTCAGCGAACGGCTCACTTTGACGGTGCCGTCGTCGCGAAGAAACCGCTGAATCTCCCCAATGATCATCGGCACGGCGTACGTCGAAAACTTGACGTCATATGACAGGTCAAACTTGTCGACCGACTTTAACAAGCCGATGCAGCCGATTTGAAACAAGTCATCCGCTTCATAGCCGCGGTTTAAAAAACGTTGAACGACCGACCAGACGAGGCGCATGTTTCTTTCAATAATTTCATCACGCGCTTCTTGATCGCCTTCTTGGCTGCGGCGGATCAGCTCTTTCATCTCCTGATCTTTGATTGGCGACTGATCTTGCTTGACATCGACATCCATAGGCATGTCTCCCTCAGTTACATAACGCTTTGCTTTTCACAATATGCTTTTTCAAATACACAGTCGTCCCTTTATTCACTTCCGATTCGACGATGACTTCGTCCATGAAGTTTTCCATAATGGTAAAGCCCATCCCTGACCGCTCGAGCTCGGGCTTTGTCGTAAACAACGGCTGGCGCGCTTCTTCGATGTCAGGAATGCCGACTCCTTCGTCTCTCACCGTCAAATGGACGACACCGTCTTCAATGATGACCGAAATGGAGACGATGCCGTTCGGATCGTTGTTGTAGCCGTGAATGATCGCGTTTGTCACCGCCTCAGAGACAACCGTTTTAATTTCCGTCAGTTCGTCCATCGTCGGGTCAAGCTGGGCGACGAACGCCGCCACAGTCACACGGGCGAACGATTCATTTTCGCTGCGGGCAGAAAATTGGAGGTGCATTTCGTTGCGCATTTACGCCACCCCCAATGCTTGCAAGGCGAATTGCTCATCCGCCTCAACGCGGATGATTTTAAACAGACCCGACATGTCAAACAGCCGTTTGACGGCCGGCGATACGGCGCATACAACCATCTGCCCGCCGACGTTTTTGATTTGTTTATAGCGTCCGAGAATGACGCCGAGGCCAGAGCTGTCCATGAACGTCAATTGTCCTAAATTGAGCACGATATGGCGGATCGCTCGGTTTTCGAGCACATCCGTCACTTGTTCACGCAATTCTTCGGCTGTATGATGGTCAAGCTCCCCAGACAGGCGAACGATGAGCACGTCTTGCTTCACTTCCAAGTCGATCGCGAGACTCACAGCGTGTTCCCCCTTGTCCATTTCAGGATATGGAGACATTTCGCTGCTGTCCGCCCGAAATCCTGCCGCCCGACAAAACTAGTGGTCGTTCGCCAAAGAGAGCGAAAAGACCGCAAAACTTGACATTATCCCACTTGCACGAAGCGGCCAAACACCCGCTTAAACAAGTCCCAAAAGCTCGCTTCTTCGACCGTTTGCTTGGCGACGATCGGGCTGTGCAAAATTTCTTTTCCATCCTGTTTTAAAATGAGGACGCCAAGCTCATCGCCTTTGCAAACGGGTGCTTTCACATTGTCTTTCACTTTGATCACTTTTTCGATCTGCTCGACCGACTGTCCTTTTTTCGTCAGCACCGACACCGACTCCGACGTCACCGCTTCGACGGATGACCGTTTGCCTTTGCTTATGTTGACGCGGGCGACTGTTTCATTCCGTTTGTACACCGGGTGAGTTCGATATTGGGAAAACGCGTAATCGAGCATCTTCGTAATTTGCGCATTGCGCGATTTCGGCGTCGGTGCTCCAAACACAACAGCGATGACGCGCATGCCGTTCTTTTTCGCCGTGGCGGTCAAACAATATTTCGCTTCGGCTGTATATCCGGTTTTCAGGCCGTCAACGCCCGGATAAAATTTGACAAGCCGGTTCGTATTGACGAGCCAAAACTTTTTGTCCGTATTTTCGCGCAAATAGCCTTCGTACTTGCTCGTATATTTCGTAATATCTTCATATTTCAACAGTTCGCGCGCCATCATGGCCATATCATAAGCGCTGCTGTAGTGATGTTCCGCCGGCAGGCCGGTCGCATTGGCGAAATGGGTGTTTTTTAAGCCAAGCTGTTTCGCTTTTTTATTCATCATCTCGACAAATGCTTCTTCCGACCCGGCGATCCGCTCAGCCATAGCGACCGACGCGTCGTTGGCCGAACCGATGGCAATGCCGTGCAGCATCTCATCGACGGTCATTTCCTCGCCCGGCTCGAGGAAAATTTGCGATCCACCCATTGACGCGGCGTATTCGCTCGCCCGCACTTTTTCATCGTAGGACAGCTTTCCTTCATCGATGGCTTCCATGATCAACAGCATCGTCATAATTTTCGTCATGCTCGCCGGCGGCAATGGTTCATGGGCATTTTTTTCATACAATACTTTGCCGGTGTCGCGTTCAATCAAAATGGCTGATTTCGCCTCATCGGCCAGCTTCACTTTCGCCTCCTTCATCTCTTTCGCCTCGGCATGGGCAGAAAGAGGAAGAAAAAGAAGAAACGGCAATAAAAGAAGACGAGTGACTTTCGTTTTCATCTCCCAAACCTCCATTCTTTATACATGCCATTTTTTCCAGGTGAGATATTTTTATACAAAAAACAGCTCATTTTCCAAAAAACAAAAAAAAACGCCCGAAACACGCGTTTCAGGCGTCTTCTACTTGAACAACTGCTTTTTTCCTTGCGGATCGCCAGCGTCCCTCTCTATACGATGGTCTCATAAATGAGCGGCGGCCGAGCAACCGGCTGCGGCGACAGACGAATAGCCGCCTCGATCTTTTCTTTCACGTCAAGCACATCTGGCCGGTTGCTGTGAATCGTGGCGAGCGCTTCCCCTTTCTGCACGCGATCACCGATTTTTTTATGGAGCACAATGCCGACCGCCAAATCGATCACGTCTTCTTTTTTCGCCCGGCCGGCGCCGAGCCACATGGCGGCCGTGCCGATGTCATCGGCGGCCATCTCGGCGACATAGCCGTCGGCAGCCGCCGTGACGGTCGACGTATAGGCCGCCTTTGGCAATTTATCCAGATCGTCGACGACCGATGCATCTCCACCTTGAGCGGCCAAAAACGTTTTGAACGCCGCGATGGCGGCCCCGCTGCGAATCGCCTCTTCAAGCAAACGGCGCGCCTCATCAAGCGATGGCGCCTTCTCCGCCAAATAGACCATATGGCTGCCGAGCGTCAAACAAAGTTCGGTTAAATCGTGCGGCCCGTTTCCTTTTAACGTTTCGATGGCCTCTTTCACTTCCAAGGCGTTGCCGACGGCATAGCCGAGCGGCTGGCTCATGTCAGAAATGACCGCCATCGTCCGGCGGCCGACGCGCTTGCCAATGTCGACCATCACTCGAGCGAGCCGGCGCGCCTCGTCAAGTTTCTTCATAAACGCTCCGGCGCCCGTTTTCACATCCAAGACGATGGCATCAGCCCCAGCGGCGATTTTTTTGCTCATGATCGACGAGGCGATGAGCGGAATGCTGTTGACGGTCGCCGTCACATCGCGAAGCGCATATAGCTTTTTGTCAGCCGGTGTCAAATCGCCCGTTTGGCCGATAATGGCGATTCCGTTTTCATTCACGAGTCGAATGAACTCGTCTTTGCTGATCTCGACATGAAACCCGGGCACGGACTCGAGTTTGTCGATCGTGCCGCCCGTATGGCCGAGGCCGCGCCCAGACATTTTCGCCACCGGCACGCCGACAGAAGCGACAAGCGGCCCTAAAACGAGCGTCGTCGTATCGCCGACCCCGCCGGTCGAATGTTTATCGACTTTCACGCCGCGAATACTCGACAAATCGAGCATTTCGCCGGATTGCACCATCGCCATCGTCAGCGCGGCCGTTTCTTCCTCGGTCATGCCGCGAAAATAAATCGCCATCGCGAGCGCGCTCATTTGGTAATCGGGAATGTCCCCGTTTGTATACCCTCGGACGATCCACTCAATTTCTTCCTTCGTCAGCGCCTTTCCGTCGCGCTTTTTCGCAATCAAATCGACCATTCGCATCGCGGTCACCTTTTTCGTTTTGATTTCGCCATTTCGGCGACAATCGCTTTCACAAGCCGCAAAAAGTCCGTCTTCACCCGCTCGGCCGTTTCAACCACTTCGTCGTGGTGAAGCGGAGCATCCGACATCCCTGCAGCCATATTCGAAATGCACGAAATGCCGAGCACCTCAATGCCGCCGTGGCGGGCGACGATCACTTCCGGGACGGTCGACATGCCGACCGCATCGCCGCCGAGCGTACGAATCATGCGGATTTCCGCCGGCGTTTCGTACGACGGCCCCGTATTGGCGACATATACTCCTTCATGCACGCGAACGCCAAGTCTCGCCGCCGTTTCCTTGGCGAGCTCGCGCAGCCGCCGGCTGTACGCTTCCGTCATGTCTGGAAAGCGAGGACCAAGCTCCGGATCGTTCGGACCAATGAGCGGATTTGTGCCCAGCAAGTTGATATGGTCGGAAATGATCATGAAATCGCCGGGCTGGAACCGTTCGTTGATGCCGCCCGCAGCGTTTGTCACGATCAATTCGCGGACGCCAAGCGCCTTCATCACCCGGATGGGAAACGTCACTTCTTGAAGCGAATACCCTTCATAATAATGAAACCGCCCTTGCATGGCGACAACGGTCGCCCCCTCAAGCCGCCCATATATGAGCCGTCCAGCGTGTCCTTCAACGGTCGACATTGGAAATCCGGGAATATCTTCATACGGAATGCGAACCGCCTCTTCGATTTCATCAGCGAGCACGCCGAGCCCCGAGCCGAGAATGAGACCGATTTCAGGCGGAGTTGGCATCAATGAGCGCAAATGACCGGAGGTTTTTTCAATCGCTTGTCGATCCATTCTTTTCCCCCTCATCGTTCTTTATGAAGTTAGGCCAAATCAGCCAAAAAGCTTGTTCCGTACGGCGGCCGGTTGACTTGGAAGTTATCCGCAATCGTTGCGCCGACATCGGCAAACGTCTCGCGGACTGGGAGCGGCTTGCCGCCGCGAAATCGCGGGCTGTACACAAGAAGCGGCACATATTCGCGCGTATGGTCAGTTCCATGGTGAATCGGGTCGTTGCCGTGGTCAGCGGTGATGATAAGCAAGTCGTCCGCTGTCAAGCGCGGCAACACATCGGCAAGCCGGGCGTCAAACTCTTCGAGCGCATCGCCGTAACCTTTTGGGTCGCGGCGATGGCCGTATTTAGCGTCAAAATCGACGAGATTGACGAAACTCAACCCGGTAAAGTCCATGCCGAGCGTGTCGACGAGCTTATCCATTCCGTCCATATTGGATGTCGTTCGCAACGACTGGGTAACTCCTTCATTGTCGTAAATATCGGCGATCTTCCCGATGGCAATCACTTCATAACCGGCGTCTTTCAATTCATTCATCACCGTTTTGCCAAACGGCTTAAGCGCATAGTCGTGCCGGTTGGCGGTTCGCTCAAAATGGCCGGGTTTGCCGATGAACGGTCGGGCAATGACGCGCCCGACCATATACGGCTCGTCGCGCGTCAATTCACGAGCGATTTCGCAAATGCGGTACAATTCATCAAGCGGCACAACTTGTTCATGGGCGGCGATTTGCAAGACGGAGTCGGCTGATGTATAGACGATGATCGCCCCTGTTTTCATATGCTCTTCGCCAAGCTCTTCGATGATCGCTGTTCCGCTCGCCGGTTTGTTGCCGATCACGTTCCGGCCGGTGCGCCGCTCGAGCTCAGCGATCAATTCATCTGGGAACCCGTTCGGAAAGACGCGGAACGGCTTGTCGATGCGAAGGCCCATCAGCTCCCAATGGCCTGTCATCGTATCTTTTCCAGCCGATGCTTCCTTCATTTTTGTATAGTACGCGAGCGGTCGCTCGACTTTCGGCACCCCTTTGATCTCACGAATATGGCTTAGGCCGAGCTTCGCCATGTTCGGCATATAGAGGCCGCCGCGATACTCAGCGATATGGCCGAGCGTATCCGCTCCTTTGTCGTTGTATTTCTCGGCATCCGGCGCCTCACCGATGCCGACTGAATCCATCACAATCAAAAAAACGCGCCGGTATGTCGTTTTCACATTCATTCCCCCTGCCTGCAATGAAAAATGGAGTCTCTTTTTATCGTTCCCGTATTTTCGCGAAAACACGCCTATGGACAATTGGTCAGAAGTCTGACAACTAAAACGACAGGCAAGCGCCTAGCATACGGCAGCTACTAGGCGCGCGGGTGGTACTGTTTGTACACGTCTTTTAGGCGCGTTTTCGTAACATGCGTATACATTTGCGTCGTCGAAATGTCGGCATGCCCAAGCAACTCTTGCACAGCGCGCAAATCGGCTCCGTTCTCAAGCAGATGCGTCGCAAACGAATGCCGAAGCGTATGCGGCGTCAATTCTTTTTCGATGCCGGCTTCTTTCGCGAGCCGCTTTAAAATTTTCCAAAACCCTTGCCGTGTCAACCGCTGGCCATAATGGTTCAAAAACAGCGCCTCCGTTGCCCGTCGTCGCGGATTGACAAGCTGCGGGCGCCCTCGCTCCAAATAGTGGGCAAGCGCTTCAATCGCCATGCGCCCGATCGGCACGATCCGCTCTTTCCGCCCTTTTCCATAGCAGCGGACAAACCCCATCGTCAAATGCACGTCGCTTAAGTTGAGCTGCACAAGCTCACTGACGCGCATGCCGGTCGCATACAACAGCTCCAGCATCGCCTTGTCGCGCAACCCAAACGGTGTGCTCACTTGCGGCGCTGCAAGCAGCGCCTCGACTTCCTCGACCGACAGCACTTTCGGCAGCGTCCGTTCAAACTGCGGCGTTTCGATATGGACGGTCGGGTCTTGCGCCGCGATTTTCTCCCTTAGCAAAAACTGATGAAACGAACGGATCGACGCCAAATGGCGGGCGATCGTCCGCGCCGATTGCCCTTGTTCGCTTAAAAACTTTAAAAAATGGAGAATATGGAGGCGCTCCACTTCGCCCCACGCCTGAAGCTGCTCGACTTGACGCAAATAGCGGACGTATTTTTTCAAATCGCGTTCATACGAAACGATCGTATTGTGCGCCAAATTCCGCTCCACCGTCAAATAATGCAGAAAATCTTTCAACTCGTATTCCAACGCTCTCTACTCCCCGTCGCGATAAAAAAATATCAGCCGGTCGAGCCAACTTGGCGGCGCACTCTCCGCCGCCGATACTTTGACCGCCGATCCCTTCGGCTCATCGTATCGGTGGTAATACTCGTACTCGCGGTTAAACCATACAAGACTATAATAAAATAAAATGGTGCATCCCGTAAATAAAAGAAACACTTTCACCATTTGCCAAACGGTTTTCATGGCATCCTCCCTATCAGTTGCTTGTCAGCTTGGTAGTATGAGGATATGCCATTTGTTTCGTTGTTTATACGCAAAAAACCTTTCCCGTTGGAAAAGGTTTTATTTTTCTTCATGCTTTTGCTGGCAACGGTGACAAATGCCGTGGAACGTCAAACGATGGTCTTTAATTTTAAATTTCCACTTCTCCTCAACAATCGCTTCGACATTCTCAAGCAAATCTTCTTGAATTTCCGCCACCGACCCGCATTCTAAGCAGATGAGGTGGTGATGAAAATGGGCCGCTCCTTCCTTGCGGAGGTCATAGCGCGACACCCCGTCCCCGAAATTGATTTTATCGACAATTTTCAACTCGGTGAGCAGCTCGAGCGTCCGATATACGGTCGCCAGTCCGATCTCTGGGGATTTTTCTTTCACGAGGAGGTAGACGTCTTCCGCGCTTAAATGGTCTTCTTCATGTTCAAGCAGGACTCTTACTGTCGCTTCCCGCTGTGGCGTCAGTTTATAGCCGGCTGAGTGCAGCTGCTTCTTAATTCGTTCCACACGATCTTCCATGTTTTCATTCCTCCCTCGCCATTCACCTCCCATTATAACAAATGTGCGCAGGAAGGTTCAAAGTATAATTACTATCACAAAAAAACAAAAATGATTACTACATAATAATTATTATTAAATTAGCGACCCATTTCACCACCTGTTTCATCAAGACCGGCGAAAGGTACGCTTCCACCGCCGAAGAGACAAGCAGCCCGAAGGCGGCCGCGGCCATCGCCGCGGCATAGCGCATCACCATCGGGAACACTGGCTCGTGCGGCCGTTTCATAAACTGATTGCGCACCATCCGCAAGGAAAACGATATCGACATCACGCCCATCACGATCATGAGCGGAATGACAAGCAAATTTTGCGGCATCACCGAAACAAATGACAATAAAAACCCTTTCCAGCCCATTTGATTGACTAAAAAGCCGACGGTGAAGCCGACGACAATGCCTTTTAAAAACAGTAAAACCAAAATGACCGGCAGTCCGATGACGGAAATGCCGAGCACCCACATGAGGACCATATATTTGACGTTATGCATGTAGCTTTGACGGAACATGTCGTGGGCGCTTGCCACGTTGTCTTTTGATACTTGTCCAAAAAATTGCGCCAAGTAATAATACAAATCTTGCTTTTGGCTGAAGCCGAGGCTGTTGACGACAATGGCGCCGAAAATGACGCCCATGAGAAACAGGACGATGACAAACACGTACAGCGAAGCATGTTCACGCCAATGAACAGCGATAGCCGATTTCAGCGGATGGGTTCTCATTGTGCTTCGTCCTCCTACTTTGTCTCTTAGTAGATTGTATGTCCATCCGCTTTCGGTATGACTGTTTTTCTAAAAGGCTGGTGATGGAATAAAAAAGCAGCTCAACACCGACGTGTGACCAACTCCACGGGCGGCACGCCGCCTCGGTCCATTGGCGCATGGCTGGGCCAAGCAGCACGCACGGCATGATGATGAACGGCAGGAGCGCTGCCCGAGTGGTTACCCCTCCCACACTTTCCCGTATCTCCCACCGCCCCCGGCCTCGATATGGAGCGCACCGCTGCGGGCAAGGACGATCAGTTGGGCCAACTTTTCTCCCACCGTCTCCGCGATCTCTTCCTCCGCCGCCTCATGAAGAACGCTCATTTCCGTGCCAAAACGGGCGAGCAGCTTTTCATACGCTTTTGAACCAAGGCCGGGGATGAATTCAAGCGGCACTTGATAAATGTACGGCGGCCGTTTCGGCCCGCGTTCCGCCGTTTTCAGCTCCGCAAGCCGGTCAAACACGCCTTTCACGAAGCGATGATGGCCGCATGCCGCACAGCGGTCGACGTCCGGTACAACCGGCGCAAGGCAGCGCTCGCACACCGTCTGGTGATATTTTCCGAGTTTGGGATTTAAACCGTAGTTGGCGACAATCGCGCGCCCGTCTTCACCGCGCAGCGCTTTTTCCAATTCAGCAAACGTCGGGGCGGCGAGCCGCACTTCTTCATATTCGCGGGCGATTTTCCGCAGCGAATGGGCATCGGAATTCGTCAAGTACGGGTAGCGATGCAATTCGGCGATCTGGTCCGCCATCGCCGTGTCGGCGCTTAACCCAAGTTCAATGGCATCAATCCAATCCGGGTCAAACACTTCTGTCAGGCTGTGCTTGACCCCTTTTCCGTACAAGCTTTTAAACGGGGTGAACGCGTGCGCGGGAATGAACCAGCCGCCCTGCTCTTTCGCGGCAGCTTGCAGCTCGCGGCCGGAGGCGTAAACGCGCTGTGAACTGAGCGACATGTTCTTTACCCGTTTGCCAAGCCAGCCGGAAAACGTGCGCATCGTCTGCACAGTCGGCAAAAAAACGAGCACGTGGATCGGTCCATGGCAATGGTCGTCATATACTTCGATTTCACTGCCTAACAAAAGCGTCACTTTCCCAGCGCTGACGCCGCCCCCCTCATGTTCGCGCCAACCGTGCTTCTCCATTGCCCGCTCGAGCTCGTCCAGCACTTCGGGCACATGGCTGTCAATGACGCCGACGAGGTCGATCCCTTTCACCTCAGCCGCCTCATGCAAGATGTTCTCAAGCGTCAACGTCCGCGCCCCAGTAATTTTCACCGGGCGGCCCGAGGCGGTGCGGCCGATGTGAATATGTAAATCAGCATAATAACAGCCGAGGCCGCGCTCGTTTTTTTTATTCGGCATTTTGCTCCCCTAGCGCGCGGCGCAGCTGCAAATATTGCAAGGCGTATGCCGTTTTCGCATCGTAAATGTCGCGTTGTTGAAGCATCTCAAGCGCCTCCTCCAATGTCACTTCCAACAGCTCGACAAACTCATCTTCATCCAAACCGGCGCCGTCCTCCGCTTTTTCCAGCCCCTCGGCGACATACAAATGGATGAGTTCATCGGCAAACCCTGGGGATGTATAAAAGGAAATGAGATGGCGCATCGAATGGGCGCGGTAGCCGGTTTCTTCTTCGAGCTCGCGGTGTGCGGAAGCGAGCGGCTCTTCCCCATGTTCTAGCTTGCCCGCCGGAATCTCGACTAATGCGCGCTCCAGCGCTTTTCGGTACTGGCGGACAAGAACGATTTTCCCGTCCGGCAACAGCGGCAGCACCGCCACCGCCCCCGGATGTTTGATCACCTCGCGCCGGCTCGTTTTCCCATTTGGCAGCTCGACTTCCTCGATATACAAGTCAATGATGCGGCCGCTGAACAGCTTCTCTTTGCGGATCGTTTTTTCATACAGCTCCATGTTCATTCTCCCCTATCAAATTGGATCGATTCTTTTCCATTGTACTACATGTTTGGCCATTTTTTCGCTTCCGTTGTACAATGGACGTGTCATTGATCGCGAAAGGAGGCGCAAAAAATGAACAAACGCCGCATCGGCACATCGGATTTGTATGTGAGCGAAATCGGCCTCGGCTGCATGTCGCTCGGCACTGATGAAAACCATGCCATCTATCTCATCCATGAAGCATTGGAGCGCGGCATCAACTACTTGGATACAGCCGATTTATACGACCGCGGCTTAAACGAGGAATTTGTCGGCAAAGCGGTGAAAGGAAAACGCGACCAAGTCATCATCGCGACAAAAGTCGGCAACCGTTGGCGCCGAGACGGAAGCGGCTGGGACTGGGATCCGTCAAAAGCCTATATCAAACAAGCGGTCAAAGAGAGCCTGCGCCGCCTGCAAACGGACTACATTGACTTATACCAGCTCCACGGCGGCACGATCGACGACCCGATCGATGAGACGATTGAAGCGTTCGAAGAGCTGAAGCAAGAAGGCGTCATCCGTTGGTACGGCATCTCCTCGATCCGCCCAAACGTCATTCGCGAATATGTGAAGCGCTCGAACATCGTCAGCGTCATGATGCAATACAGCTTGCTTGACCGGCGGCCGGAAGAATGGTTCCCGCTTCTTCGCGAACATCACATCAGCGTGATCGCCCGCGGTCCGGTCGCTAGAGGCTTGCTCACGAGCCGCTCGCTTGAACAAGCGAGCAGCGCGGTGAAAGAACATGGATACCTCGATTATTCCTACAAAGAACTGCAGGCGCTCATCCCGAAGCTGAAGGAAAAAACGGCCGGGCGCCGTTCATTGACCGCGACCGCGCTGCAATTTTGCCTGTATGACCCGGTCGTTGCCGCCGTCATTCCGGGCGCAAGCCGGCTTCGGCAGCTTGAAGAAAACATCGCCGCCGCTTCCGCCCCGCCGCTTGATGCCGACGAATACGAATGGCTGAAACAAACGACAAAACGCTCGGTGTACGACGTGCATCGGTGAACTACCCCCACTTAATTTTCTAGCGAAAATTTGAAGTGGGGGCTTCCAAAGAAGTTTGACTGCTTCAAGCAATCCTTATTCTTTGAGGCGTGTCCACTTCGCCGCTAGAGCATAAGACACTCAGGTCTACAGCTTTACTTTTCTTTAAGATGTTTAATGCGCCATTGACATCAGCATTCATTAGTTTGCCAGACTTTGTTCGATACAAGCCGCGCTTAATACGTTTGCCGCTGAACTTATATTCTTTTGGATTGTCGGCATTATATTCAGGAATCTCATCGCCGTCAAAAAAGCTGGCTTGAGACGTATAGGATTCTTCCTGTTTCAAGAATTCAATGCCGTAAAATTCACAAAGATATTCTAGTTTTTCTTTTATGTTACCGAGAGGAATATTGACAAAGTTTTGATTTGTCTTTTTTCCTAGATTCATATTGCGTTGCCATGTTTCCGCATAGCCAATGACAAGTTTGCCAATTTGATTTTCAATACAGTAGTTAATGATGTAACGGCAAGTCTTGTTGATATAATCATTCACTTTATTATTGCGATTCATAGCAAGCAAAGCCTGTTTACGAGTGGTGCCTTTGATTTTTTGCTTATCTTTTATGCTTTGAAGTCTGGCATTTTCTTTGTTAAACCATTGATTGATACTTTTTAATCTCCGCCCATCAATGATGAATGATCTGCCGTCTGATGTGACACAAGTGGCAACATTGTTTAATCCTAAATCAATTGCCAGTGCTTTTTGGTCATTTAATTCTCTTTGATCTTCAGGCATTTCATATTTGTACTGAATCTCAAAGAACCTGGCATGATGCTTAGGAATGATTTCAATCTGCTTAATCTTTTTGTCCAGTAACACAGGCGGAATCGTTATCGTGATAGGCTTGTGAGTCTTTTTAAATAGGCGAGAATACGGTATCGTGAATTTGTTGCCGTCTATACGAATCTGGCCAATGATCAGTGAATGAAAGCCATCTTTTTTAAGATATTTTGGAATACTGATAGCCTTGTGGTCATATTTTCCTTGTTTGGCAAGACTGATCAAACCAAAGAAAGATTTAAAGGCTTCATTGACCTTTTTTAAAATTTGCTGTGCCATGTTGCTGTTTAACAGCTTATAGTTTTCGTTAGTTTTGGCAAGATGATCGTTTTTCTCATAATTAAGAAATTCCTTGTGTTCAAAATAGTATTGTCTGACATTGTACAATCCGACGTTGTACATGTTCTTGGCAATATGGCACAGTTCTCGAAGAGTCAAGTATTCTTCTTTGGTCAAACCATTTAGCTGTTGTTTGATACAAAAATACATGTTTTCACCTCCCATCTAACTATATTATACTATATTTTACTGAATCTATCCTATTTTCAGCAAAATATAGTTAAGGCGATTCATCTCCCACTTACTCCGCTTCGCTTCGTTGAAGTGGGAGTCTTCTCGCCTAATTAAGATAAAAACCAAAGGAGCGGAAAGAAAGCCGACATGCCTTGCTGAAAAATAGATCGAGCCAAAAAATGCAAACAAATCGAGAGCCCGGCGGCCGTTGACGGCCGCATACGGGCTCTCGTTCGGTACGTGCGGCCGCTCATTTGCGACGAGCGGGCCGACCGTCGTAAGCGGCGCGCGCAAATTGACGGCCAACGCGACGACTGCTCCAGCCGTCCAGAATGGAAAAGAAGAGGGGCGCGTCGCTGCCGCATTCGATTTCATCGTCCATCCCCTCCGCTACTTAAATTTCCGCCAGTCTAGCTCGCTTTCCTCAAGCAGCTCGGCAAACGATTTCTGTTCCTCACGGCGGCGCGCTTCCTCGCGGCGCCGCGCTTCCTCTGCCGCTCGCCTCCGCGCTTCTTCCTCGGCAAGTGCGCGCTTTTTCTCAAGCAGCTTCGCTTCCACCGCGGCGCCAAGCCGGTCGGCGATCGTCAAAGCCTCCGTCCCTTGCTCTTTTTTTCGCCCGATCTTCTTCATCATGTCCGCCCCCCCTTGCATAACAATCGTTCATTTGTCAAACGATACAACTACACGACAAAGAAAAGGAGAGATGATGGATGGCGAAAAACCGCGCCCAAAAAGGGAAACCATCCGCTGATACGGTCAAGCCGGTGATCGCAAAAGAAGAATTGGAAAAAGCAATCCACCCGACCAAGCGGCAAAACAGTCCTCAATAACCGCAACATGGACGATGCAGCTTTTATCAAAAGGGGCGCCCTGCAGCCCAAATCGGCTTTCAGGGCGTCCCCTTTACAACACTTCGGTGATGTGCGGCATATGCTCACCAAGCCAAGCAATGGCCGCCTCCAGCGTCGGAAACTCTTTCGTTTCAAACGTCATTTCGTTTTGCAGCAGCCAGACGTCTTTCGCCTCATGATACGGGCCGGCGACCGACCAATGAAGCAAGCTGTACGGATCGTTTTCATGGGTGAACGACACCCATGTTTTTTGCTTCGCCGTCTTTGCGAGCTGCTCTAACTTACCGTTCATCGCCGGATTTCACCTCAACAAGCGGCATATGACCATTCAACGTTTGCCCTAGGCTTTTGAGCTGAAAAACGGTTGTTCCCGGCTTGACGTCAATCGTCATCGCTTCATCAAAAAAGATAAGGCGCGACCGTTCCACGAGCACCGGCACGAAATTCGTCTCGACGGCCAAATCATCGTCATCGGCCTTGTCGACAAGCCATAGCACCGGCACGCCGTCGACCAAACAGCCGCAGCCGTCCGTGTCAAACGCCAGCTTTAACTGCCGCTCGGATTGCGCTACAATAGAGGCAAGCGCTCGTTTGGCTGCATCCGTAAACGTGATCGATACACTCATGCTTGACTCCTTTTTCCTTATTGATTTTCTTTTTCATTTTACCTGCCAACACGCGAAACTGTCAAAGCAAAGGAGGAACAAGCGATGGCAAACGTGCAAATCAAAGTGAATGACAACGGTTCGCTGCGCGTCACCGGCGATGTGGAACTGCTCGATGGAGAAGGAAAGCCGTTTGTGACCAAACAAACGTTTTCGCTCTGCCGTTGTGGGCTGTCGAACAATAAACCGTTTTGCGACGGTTCACATAAAGGCCGATTCCAATCGGTCGTCCGCGCCCCTTTGCCGGAAACGGATAAACAATAAGGCGGTGAGAAGCCGATGGACGAACGATGGCTGCAAAAACAAGTGCGCAACTGCCTGCGGCATTATGGCTATGATGATGACATGATGCCGCTTGGCGAAGACGACTGGCACGAGCTTTGCGCCCGCATTGCCGCCGCCAAAGAGAGGCAGCCAAACGCGGACATGTATGAACTTGTCCATGACGCCGTCTACCGGTTCATCACCAGCGCTTGACCCGGCTCGTGTCAAACGAACACGGGGTTGGCCCCAAAGGCCATCTTTCTTCAAGAAGAGGAAAGGCGTTTCGCGCGTCTAGACGATGATCAGAAAGGGTGCCCCTTATATTTGGGACACCCTCGCTTACTTTTGGAAAAACGCCCCTTTCGCCACCTTTTCCACCAAACTCGGCGCAAGGCGATACAGCCGGCTGCCGAGATCCATCCAACGCGGCATGTTCACTTCGCGCGTCGGCGTCATCATCACGTCGACCACACGCTTCGCCACCGCCTCCGGGCGCAGCATCCAACGCGACACGTTGCGCACATACTCTCCCGATTCATCAGCGGTTGAAAAAAAGTTCGTCTCCACCGGCCCCGGATTGACGGCCGTGACAAAAATGCCAAAGCGCCCCGCCTCGAGGCGAAGGCTGTCAGTAAAGCCGATGACGGCATGTTTCGTCGCGGAATAGACGCTCGACTTCGGCGTCGCGATTTTGCCGGCTTGCGACGCAATGTTGATAATATGACCGCTTCCTCTCTCTTTCATATGCGAATACACCGCCTTCGTACAGGCGATGAGGCCGAAGACGTTGACGGCAAACATCCTCTCCATTTCATCCAAGTCGATGTCCTCGACATAGCGAAAGACGCCAAACCCGGCGTTGTTGACCAACACATCGATCGCGCCAAGATCCGCAATGAGCTGGGAAACAACCGCCTCGATCATGCCGCGGTCGCTGACATCAAGCAATGCATACGGGGCGCGAATACCGGTTTGCGCTTCGATCCGCGCGCTCGCTTCTTTCAGCCTTTCTTCACTGCGCGCCAAGAGAACCGGCACCGCCCCTTGGCGCGCCGCTTCATAGGCGATTTGTTCGCCAATTCCTCCCGACGCTCCGGTAATGACGACATGGCGCCCCTTCAGCCGCACACCGACACCCCCGCCGCTTCGTAGACGTATCGGCCGGCTTCCTGCTTTTTCGTCACATACCCGTTCGCCTCGCGGTAGAGGGCGATATGGCTTTGCGCATGCCCCGGCGTTTCGATGACCTGCCACCCGGGCATCCCCGGCACCGCGTCCCCTTCCGTCACCATGATGTCAAGCCCGCGCCGGCTTGCGTAGCGAAGCGATCCGCCTTCTTTGGACAGCTGACTGAACAAACGGCGGTCGACGCCGCATTCCGTAAAAAATTCCTGAAAAAATTGGACGTACCGCTCCATAAACGAACGTTCGCGGCGCAAAAACGGATCCGCTTTCGGATGGCCGATGATCGGCGCATGCGGAACATAATCAAGCAAGCCGACATGATCCGGATGATGGTGAGTAATGACGATTTGTTCAATATCCTCTGGCGCATAACCGACCTCGCCAAGCTGCTTCACAAACAGCTGCCATGCTTCCTCTGTTTTCACTCCGGCATCGACCAGCGTCAACCGATCGCTGGCGATCACGTACATATGCACATCGCCGACCGGAAACGGCGTCGGCACCGTGATCCGATACACTCGTTCCTCGTTCATTGCGTTCCCTTCTTTCCTCAAGTTCATGAACCATCCCGTTCGAACCGTTTCATCAGTCAAAATGAATAGTTATTCATTATATTTTATTTTACAGTTTACATCGATTTCATCCATTTGTCATGCCTTTTTCTTCCGCACGACGAAATTGCAAAAAAATTCGCTCTCCTCTCTTGACAACAGCACCTGTCCCGCGGCATAATGACTAATAACATCACGGATACGGCAAACCGGCGATGAACAGGGCCAGTAAACCGCAAACGGCACCAGAGAGCGAAGCCCGCGGCTGGAAGGCTTTGCGGCCCTCTTTGCGGTTGAACCTACCCTAGGAGCTGTTAGGCCAACCTAAACGCCTCCCCGGCGTTATCGGGGCAGAGTCGGGCCTGTTTGGCGCTTGGGCCAAATCAGGCCAAAAAAGGTGGTACCGCGGAAACGAAGGTTTTCCGTCCTTTTGCAGGACGGGAAACCTTTCTCTTTTGGATGGATACACCAAGGCAAGGAGGAGTGGAATGATGAACAACGAACGATCGATCGCGCTCATCGGCGCCGGCTCGATGGCGGAATCGCTCATCGCCGGCATGACGAAAGCGTTTTGCCATCCGGCGCACATTGTCGTCGCCAACCGACAAAACCGCGCTCGGCTTGAGGAGCTGGCGCGCCAATACGGTGTTTGCACGGCAGGTTGCGCGCAAGAAGCCGTCAAACAAGCGGATATCGTCATTTTGGCGATGAAGCCGAAAGACGTCGTCGAAGCGATGAACGCCATCGCACCGACCCTCCGCGCCCATCAGCTCATTCTTTCACTGCTCGCGGGCATCACGACCGAGACGATCGAACGGCTCGCTGGACGCAACATCCCTGTCGTGCGCGCCATGCCAAACACATCCGCCGCCGTCGGCTTATCAGCGACCGCCATCGCCGGCGGCCGCTTCGCCGCGAAAGAACATCTTGAGGTCGCCAAACAGCTGTTTGAAACGGTCGGCATCGTCGCTGTTGTGCCGGAGCGCGACTTGCATGCGGTCACCGGCCTGTCCGGGAGCGGTCCGGCGTATGTGTATTACTTGGTCGAAGCGATGGAAAAAGCGGCGGCCGACATCGGCCTTGAGCGAGATGTCGCCAAACGGCTCATTTTGCAAACGATCATCGGCGCAGCCGAGATGCTAAAAGCGTCCGACAAGCACCCATCCGTCCTGCGCCGTGAAGTCACGAGCCCAGGCGGCACGACCGAAGCCGGCATTGGCGTGCTTGAGCAATACCGGTTCCAAGAAGCGGTCATCGCCTGCATCCGCCGGGCGACGGCCCGCTCCGAAGAGCTCGGCAGCGCTCTTCTCTCTGCCATCGCCGAAGCGTAAAGAGCGGACCTCCGGAGCGCGCCGCTCCTTTTCCCGCCTAGCCCGAACACGGCGACAATCCGTTTTATTTTGTTTTTGATAAGCAGCGTGCTATCATCAGTCATGAACCACTCATCGGCCTAGAAAGGAGCTGCTTGTCATGAACACGGTATTGTTTTCGCCGTATACAATCCGCGGGCTGACGCTGAAAAACCGAATTGTCATGTCGCCGATGTGCATGTATTCGTGCGACACGAAAGACGGCGCCGTACGCACGTGGCATAAAATCCACTACCCGGCTCGCGCTGTCGGCCAAGTCGGCTTGATTATCGTTGAAGCGACCGGCGTGACGCCGCAAGGTCGCATTTCTGAACGCGACTTAGGCATTTGGAGCGATGACCATATCGCCGCGCTTCGCGAACTCGTTGGGCTTGTGAAAGAGCATGGGGCGGCCATCGGCATCCAGCTTGCCCATGCAGGGAGAAAATCGCAAGTGCCGGGAGAGATCATCGCTCCGTCAGCCGTCCCGTTTGATGATTCGTCGCCGACGCCAAAAGAAATGACGAAAGCCGACATTGAAGAAACGGTGCAAGCGTTCCAAAACGGCGCACGGCGCGCGAAGGAAGCCGGCTTTGACGTCATTGAAATCCATGCCGCCCACGGCTACCTCATTAACGAATTTTTATCGCCGCTCTCCAACCGGCGCCAAGACGAGTACGGCGGCTCTCCGGAAAACCGTTACCGTTTCTTAGGCGAGGTGATCGACGCTGTCCGCGAGGTGTGGGACGGACCGCTTTTTGTCCGCATCTCGGCGTCCGACTACCATCCGGACGGGCTGACGGCCAAAGACTATGTCCCATACGCCAAGCGGATGAAAGAACAAGGAGTCGACCTCGTCGATGTCAGCTCCGGCGCTATTGTTCCGGCGCGCATGAACGTCTATCCCGGCTACCAAGTGCCATTTGCCGAACTGATCCGCCGTGAAGCAGACATCCCGACCGGCGCTGTCGGCCTCATTACGTCCGGCTGGCAAGCGGAAGAAATTTTGCAAAACGGCCGCGCCGATCTCGTCTTTTTGGGGCGCGAGCTGCTGCGCAACCCGTATTGGCCATACGCCGCGGCGAGAGAGCTGGGCGCAAAAATCTCGGCGCCCGTCCAATATGAGCGCGGCTGGCGGTTTTAACCGCGCGGGATCGAAAACGAGGCGAAATCAACGGCGAGCTCGGTGTTCGGAAACACGCTGCGCGCCTCGGCGACGAGCTGCAGCGCCGCCTCACCTTGGTAGCGAGAGCTGATATGGGTCAAAATAAGCCGCTTCGCCCCGGCCCGCCTCGCCACCTCGGCTGCGTCTGTGGTCGTGGAATGGAAATAGTCATGGGCCAGCCGCTGTTCCGCCGCGGCAAACGTCGCCTCGTGGACGACGACATCGGCATCGCGGGCGAGTTCAATCGCCGCTTCGCAAAAACGGGTGTCGCCCAACACGGCGACGATTCTCCCCTTTTGCGGCGGCCCGACAAATTCGCGCCCGTCGATGACCGTGCCGTCATCCAGCACGACCGTTTTTCCTTGCTTAATTTCTTGATAAATCGGGCCGGGGCGGACGCCGAGTGCTTGCAATCGCTCGACCAAGAGCGGGCCGGGCAAATCTTTTTCAACGACGCGGAAACCGTATGACGGCATGCCGTGATCGAGCCGTTTGGCGATGACGGAAAACCGTTCATCGTCAAAAATGACGCCCTCATCGATCTCCGCAATGTTCAGTTCATAGCGGAGCTTTGTCCCGCTGACGGCAAGGGCCGTTTCGACAAACGCGCGAATGCCTTTTGGGCCGAAGACCGTAAGCGGCGTCTCGCCGCTTTGAAACGAACGGCTGCCTAGCAGTCCAGGCAATCCAAACAAATGGTCGCCATGCAAGTGCGTAATAAAAATATGCTCGATGCGGCGCGGGCGAATGGCGGTATGCAAAATTTGATGCTGCGTCGCTTCGCCGCAGTCAAACAGCCATGTCGCCCCGCGTTCACCAAGCAGCTGCAGGGCGACGGACGATACGTTGCGCTCTTTGGCCGGCACGCCGGCACCCGTGCCTAAAAACAACAGTTCCAACGCGCTTCACTCCTTTTTCTCGCTCAATATGGCCTGTTGTTAGCGTACCAATGTCAAAACGGCTTTTCAACTTTCTTTTGCGCTCAAAAACGCCGGGTTGGCGCCCGGCTCTTTCATGAACATAAACGCTTTCCCGCCGGAAAGCAACAAAGTGTTTGCGTTCCGACCGGCAAACCTCTACAATGGTTTCATTGAAGAGACAAATTTGGTTAAAGCGAGGTACATACGGTGGACAACATGAATCCGAAATCGATCATCGTCATTTTCGGAGCGACGGGAGATTTGGCGAAACGGAAACTGTTTCCGTCCCTTTACCGCCTGTATGAAAAAGGGCATTTGAACGAGCAATTCGCTGTCGTCGGCGTCGCGCGCCGCCCGTTGTCGGCCGACGAGTTCCGGAACTATGTGCGCGACTCGGTCGAAACGGCGTTTCACCAAAAGCTCGCCGACGGCCGATTCACCTCCCATTTCTATTACCATCCGTTCGACGTGACGGAAGCCGAGTCGTATCAGCGCTTAAAGTCGCTCCTCGAACAGCTCGACGGCACATACAAGACCGAAGGCAACCGCATCTTTTATTTGGCGATGGCGCCGGAATTTTTCGGCACCGTTACTTCCCGCTTGCAGTCGGAAGGATTGACGGAAACGCACGGCTTTAAGCGGCTCGTCATCGAAAAGCCGTTCGGGCATGACTTGGCGAGCGCCGAGAAGCTGAATGACGAGATTCGCCGCGTCTTTTCCGAGCGGGAAATCTACCGGATCGACCATTACCTCGGCAAAGAAATGGTGCAAAACATCGAGGTCATCCGCTTTTCAAACGCCATTTTCGAGCCGCTTTGGAACAACCGGTTCATCGCCAACATTCAAATCACATTGAGCGAAACGCTCGGCGTCGAAGACCGCGGCCGCTACTACGACCATTCCGGGGCGTTGCGCGACATGGTGCAAAACCATATGCTGCAAATGGTCGCTCTGTTGGCGATGGAACCGCCGATCAAATTAACGACCGATGACATCCGCCATGAAAAAGTGAAAGTGTTGCGCGCCTTGCGACCGATTGCGCACGATGAAGTCGACCGCTATTTCGTGCGCGGCCAATACGGGCGCGGGGTGATCCACGGCAAACACGTGCCGGCGTATCGCGAGGAGCCGAACGTCGATCCGGACTCGAACACGGAAACGTTCGTCGCTGGAAAACTCCTGATCGACAACTTCCGTTGGGCTGGCGTGCCGTTTTACATTCGCACCGGCAAACGGATGGCGGAAAAATCGACGAAAATCGTCGTCCAATTTAAAGATGTACCGATGAACTTGTATTACCGGACGAATGAGACGATCGCCCCGAACTTGCTCGTCATCCACATCCAGCCGGACGAAGGGATCACCCTTCATTTAAACGGCAAAAAAACCGGGGAATCGACGACCATAACAGCTCCATTTCAACTCGACTATTGCAACAACTGCATCGATGGGATCAACACGCCGGAAGCGTACGAAAAGCTGCTGTACGACTGCATGCGCGGCGACGCGACAAACTTCACCCATTGGGATGAGGTAGCAGCGTCATGGCAGTTTGTCGACCCAATTTCTGAGGTGTGGGCGAACACAAAAGCTTCCGACTTTCCGAACTACGCGGCTGGCTCCATGGGCCCGGCGGCCGCGGACGAGCTGCTCAAAAAAGACGGCTTCCACTGGTGGCCGATCGAGCATCCGCGGCCATAACCGCGAATCGTTTGCGCCCGCCGCCCTTTTGGACAAGCGAGCATTATCTCTCATGCAAAGGAGCGAATGAACGATGAAGGTGTATGACGTCACGGCCCCGATTTACGAGGGCATGCCCGTATATAAAAACAAACCGGAAAAACAACCGAAGCGCACCACCGTCACCAACGGCTATGTGACCGAATCGCGCATTGACATGGACGTGCACACCGGCACGCACATTGACGCCCCTCTTCATATGGTCGAAGGCGGGGCGACGTTTGAAACGATTCCATTGGACGACCTCGTCGGCCCGTGCAAGCTGTTCGATTTAACCGATGTCAACGACCGGATCACGAAAGACGACATCGCGCATCTTGACATTCAAAAAGGCGACTTCGTTCTGTTTAAAACGAAAAACTCCTTTGATGATGCATTTAACTTTGAGTTTATTTTCGTCGCCGAAGACGCGGCCCGGTATCTAGCCGACAAACAAATCCGCGGCGTCGGCATCGACGCCCTTGGCATTGAGCGAGCGCAAGAAGGCCATCCGACCCATAAAACGCTCTTTTCGGCCGGCGTCATCATCATCGAAGGGCTGCGGCTGAAAGACGTCCCCGAAGGCCGCTATTTCATGGTCGCCGCTCCGCTCAAACTCGTCGGCACCGACGCCGCCCCGGCGCGCGTCTTGCTGTTGGACCGCGAGCCGTAAAAACAGCCGGTCCCCCGATGGGACCGGCTGTTTGATCATGTCAAATTGAATATTCGCCATGGCCGCCCTAAAGACTGGTAAAATGGCGGGGGCTTCCCCGCCTCTGTTTACAGCTCTTCCCCGTTCGTGCGAATGACGCGCTGGAACCAGTAGAAGCTTTTTTTGGCTCTTCACCACAAGTTGTACTTGATCATTTAAGGTAGGTGTGCATAGAGGAAATAGAGGGTACAAAAAATGCGAATTTTCCTGTATGGTAAAGGTGACCAAACCAAACCATGGAGGGAAATTCGCATGTACTCTCAGTTTATCAAAGAACTCATCGATTTACCAGATGTTTTGATTCAAAAGGTGCGAAAAGAAGGGGAACGTTGGATTTTCGAACTTTCTCTACCCGAACAATGCCCGTTATGTCCTGTCTGCTTGAAGCGCACGATCAAAATGACAGACAAAAAGAAGCAATGGATGCATGGCTATGCTCAGCGAATCGGAATTTTTTGGATCGAACTTCCTGTCGAGCGCAGACGTTGTAGCACGTGTGGCGTGACGTTCAGCACGTCGTATCCAGCCATCTCTCCTCGAAGTGTGGCGACGGATGCTTTTCAGCGATGGGTCGCGCAATCTTGCATCGGAACATCCATTCAGGCGGTGGCTCGTATGCTCAAGCTTCCTTACACGACCGTTGAACGATGGTTTTATACCCATGCCCCTTCCTTCCTATCGAATGACGTCCAACCAAAGGCGGTTTGTGTCGATGAGTTTGCTTTTCGAAAAGGGCACGACTATGGAGTGGCGATCATGGATGCCGAAACGGGAGAAGTGTATGCCATGGAAGCAGGAAAGAACGAGGAAGCCATTGGGCGTGCATTGGCTCATGTGTCTCGTTCCGTTCAGTATGTCGTGAGTGACTTGGCTCCAGCGATGAAAAAAGCGATTCAACGGGTTTGCCCAGAGGCGACACATGTCGTCGACTATTTCCATGTCATTCAGCTGTTTACCGATGCTTTAGAACGTTGTCGCAAATATTTGGGCAAAGGAGGCAAGAAACACGGAAATGTTCGTTACGTTTGCCGTTTATTGAGCCAATGCCCAGAGAAATTGACGGAGGAAGAACGTCAAATCATACGAGAATGGTGTAATGAAAGCGATTACTTAAAGTCTGTTTACCAATCGCTCCAACATGTTCGCTATGTGTTCAAAAGCAAAGATGAGCAACAGGCGAAACGTCGTTTGAACGCCTGGGTTCATAGGTATTTGTTTTGTCCTTGTTCTGCTGTTCGCGCCATCGCAAAATCACTCGTCAAACGAACAGACGAAATCATATCGTGCATTTTATCCCCTTATTCAAATGGGAAAATGGAGGGAACAAATAACAAGATCAAGCTGATGAAACGTCGGGGATACGGATACAGAAATATCCAGCGTTTTGCATTGCGGGTTCGGCTAGAAACAGCTAACATACTTTCATGACAGGTGCAAGTACAACTTTTGGTGATGAACCCTTTTTTTCTTATAGCGCTTCAAATCGCGCAAGTTCTCGTCGTCGCGGTTGACGAAAATGACGCCGTAGCGCTTGCGCATCTCCCCTTGCGAGCTTAACAAGTCGGTTGCTCCCCACATTAAATAACCGATCACCTCGACTCCTTCTTCCATCGCCATCTTCATTTGTTCGATATGGCGGCGCAAATAGTCGATCCGCTCATCATCTTCGACCGTGCCGTCCTCATTCAGCTCCTCCTCAAGCCCGATGCCGTTCTCGGTGATGAAAATCGGCATCTGGTAGCGGGCGTACACGTCTTTTAAGGCCATCCGCAACCCGATCGGATCGATCGCCCAGCCCCATTTCGTCTTTGGCAAATAGGGATTCGGTTCAAGCCCTTTGATGATCCGCTCATCCTGTTCCTGATGGCGGACGATTTGGCTTTGATAGTAGCTGAACGACAAAAAGTCGACCGTCTGCGAACGGAGCAACTCCTCATCCCCCGCTTCGAGCGGCAGGCAGATTCCTTTTTTCTCAAGCCGGTTGGTCACATAACGCGGATAGGCGCCGCGGGCGAACACATCAAAGAAGAAATCAAGGAACAGCTCTTTCGCCTGCACGTTCGCCAAAGCGTCTTCCGGCCGGCATGTCGCCGGATACGTCGTCAAATACGTCACCATCCCGCCGATCTTCGCCTCGGGAGCGATTTCGCGCAGCGCCTTCACGGCTTTCGCGTGGGCGATAAACACGTTATGACAGACGCGGTAGGCAAACGCTTCCGGGTCTTCGTCTTCCGGGCAGATCGCCCCCCATAAATACGGCTGTTCGAGCACTAAATTTTGTTCGTTGAACGTCAGCCAATAGTTCACTTTCCCGCGGTAACGCGCAAATACGGTGCGCGCGTACCGCTCAAACAAGTCGACGACTTTCCTTGATGCGAAGCCGTTGTATTTTCTCGCCAAAGCCAGCGGCAAGTCGAAATGGTACAGCGTAATGACCGGCTCGATACCGTTCGCCCTCAATTCATCAAACACAGCGTCATAAAACGCCAACCCCGCTTCATTCGGCTCCCCTTCCCCGTCCGGAAAAATGCGCGTCCAAGCGATGCTCGTCCGGTAGGCGGTAAAGCCGAGCTCCTTGAACAACGCAATGTCTTCTTTGTAGCGATGGTAAAAATCGACCGCCACTTTCCAGTCGGAATGCCCTTTTGGAATCGGGCGCGCATCCACGATCGACAGCCCTTTGCCGCCTTCGTTCCACGCCCCTTCCGTCTGGAACGACGTCACCGCCCCACCCCATAAAAAGCCGTCGGGGATGATCGATTTACGCTGTTGTGACATGGAAAGACCCTCCTATCTGTGAACAGACGTGTTTCAGTGATTGAACGCCTTGGAAAATTCACCTTTGGGCATCATCCTCATGATGACATATTTGCTTCTTTATAAAACGAGACGGGCGGAGGTACGAAGCCCGTCTAGACGTTGTGAAAACTGTTTCATGCGCTTTGGAGAGCACCAACGCTCCCAGCAATGGCAATTTTATCTTAATTAGGCGAGAAGACTCCCACTTCAACGAAGCGAAGCGGAGTAAGTGGGAGATGAATCGCCTTAACTATATTTTGCTGAAAATAGGATAGATTCAGTAAAATATAGACGGCAGATCATTCATCATTGATGGGCGGAGATTAAAAAGTATAAATCAATGGTTTAACAAAGAAAATGCCAGACTTCAAAGCATAAAAGATAAGCAAAAAATCAAAGGCACCACTCGTAAACAGGATGTCAATGGCGCATTAAACATCTTAAAGAAAAGTAAAGCTGTAGACCTGAGTGTCTTATGCTCTAGCGGCGAAGTGGACACGCCTCAAAGAATAAGGATTGCTTGAAGCAGTCAAACTTCTTTGGAAGCCCCCACTTCAAATTTTCGCTAGAAAATTAAGTGGGGGTAGTTCACTGAGACAGTTTTTGCTTAATCAAATAATGGTTCGTAGCCACTTTTCGATACGTGAAGATCATTCCATCATCTCCAGCCGTTGCGAGCAACGCTTCAGATGACAAATCGGCGATTTTCGTTCCTGTTGCCCGGTTATAAATGGCACGGCTGGTGATGATATATTGACGGCTCGCCGCCCGCAGCGGCTCCGGAAATTCAGCGGCCACCAATGCGCCGGGCTGGGCTGGATTGATGCGCGCCTTTCCGTAAAAAATCTCCCCGCCGTTCATAAAAAAGGCATCATCCCCTCCAGGGAAGGACAATAGTTGCGAAACATGCCAATCGGAAAGCCGCACCGCATACAGATCATGATCCGATGTTCCTTCCTGTCCGACATACAATACATTTTGTTTTTCGTCATACCCAATCAACGGATTGATGAATACCTTTGGGATTCGCCATTGTTTTTTCGTCTTCATATCATAAACGGCAATCGATCCCGTCAACGTGCGGCTATTGTCCGTGAAGAAAATTTTCCCGTCCCCGATCGCCAATGAACGCGGAGCAGCGATCAGCGGCACCGTTCCAAGAAACCGCATTGTTTTGGCGTCGTAAATCGCCATTTTCGTCGCTCCCGATAGCGCAACATACACCTTGCCGCCATCAATTTTTACATCCGTCGGCTGCGGTCCGGGATGAATTTCTTTCACCATTTTCATGTCGCTGGCGCGAATGACAAACAGTTTGCTGTCTTCGGCGGACAACACATACAACCATCCGGTCGACGAATCATAAGCCAAATGGGAAATGGGGACATTGGTGAAAGCATAATGGGACGATCGAACATAATAGCTCTCATCGGCCGGCAATGGATATTTATAAATTCGATTTTCCCCTTCTTTGATCAAATACAAATTGTACTTTGCATCCATCAACGCATAGTTCGTCGGGAATGGAAGCGCGTTTATCTTAGCAGAGGTGTAACGGTCATACACCGCCTTATTTGTCACCACGTAGGCCCCTTGAACATCTAAAACGGGGCCGTTATAACAGTCGTGCACCATGTTGATATTTCCGGCATCAATGCGCCTTCCCGCAAAAAACACATCGCTTCCGTCAACGATGAGCGGATGGATGGGCGCGCTGCCTCTCGGCCCTTGATACGAAACTCGCTTCACCACCTTCAAATCGGACAGGCGCAATACCGCTAAATCAGGAATGGAAACATTGCGGCCGATGAAGGCCAGACCTCGCTTCTCATCGAAAAACAACGTATTTTCCTCTGAAAAAACGGAAAAAAAGTTAGGATCAGCAATCAGCCGGCTTGTTTGGCGTTTCGCCGCCAAATCCCACATGTACATCTCATACGTCGTCTTCCCGCGCCCGTACTGCTTTCCGAAAGTTACGATTTTGTTGCCTAATAGGCCAAACGGCAATCCGTTATACGGGGCTCGTTGAATCAGCCGTTTTGTTTTGACGTCAAAAACGTCTATCGATGTTTCAGACGGCACATACAGCTTCCCGTCCCGCAAAAGAAGAGTGACCGACCGCTGGGCATATTTCCGCCATAAAGCGCTGTATGCCCGCAGAGAAACGGGTTCCTGCTTTTTGATCGACAATGTGCTCGCTTCAATAAATAATAACATCCCCTTTTCCGTGAGCGCATAAATATACCCATTTTGATCATCCATGACCCAATCGAGCACGCGCCCAGGAAGCTGTTGCGTACGCGGTCCGGCCGCTTCCGCTTTAGCGGAAGGAAACACATGGAAAAGACAGATAAACAAGAAGAGACAAAATAAAAAACCTTTCCTAAATGTTGTTCCCATTCCAATCCCCCGTCAAACAATGATTTCTAATTCCTTCCTTATACATTCCTTGCGCATAGCATAGCTCAAACAATCGAGCACCGACATTTGACCATTCCTTATCCATCCTCAATATCCATGATAGCCCACCGTTGATCATCACTTCAAGCTCTTTTTGCCATACGCCCCCTGTTCGGCCGCATGCACCAACTGCCGCCGATCACGAACAGCGGCCATCGCTTTGCTGTGTAATGCATTTTCATGCTTTCCCTTTTGAACCTCCTTTCCCCCGAACGGTGAAACAAATATAATGAAAACGGAACTCCCAATAGAAACAAGTGGGGTGAGGCAAAATTGAACATTTTGCTCATTGAAGATGATGTGACGTTGTTTCAAGAAATCAAAGCACGTTTGGAACAATGGTCGTACGACGTTTGCGGCATCCGCGATTTCGGTCGTGTGATGGAAGAGTTTTCTGCTTGCAAGCCGCACTTGGTGATCATCGACATCCAGCTGCCGAAATTTGACGGGTTCCACTGGTGCCGCCAGATTCGTGCTCATTCGAACGTCCCGATTTTGTTTTTATCATCGCGCGACCACCCGACTGATATGGTCATGTCGATGCAGCTTGGAGCTGATGATTACATCCAAAAGCCGTTTCATTTCGATGTGCTGATCGCCAAAATCCAAGCGCTGCTCCGCCGCGTGTACAACTACAATGCCGGACCCGTTCAGCTGCAAACATGGTGCGGGGCAACGGTCGACTATGAAAAAAGCACAGTCTCAAATGAACACGGAACAGTGGAGCTGACGAAAAACGAGCTGTTGATTTTGAAACATTTATTGGCCAAGAAAAACCAGATCGTTGCTCGGACGGAGCTGATCAAACGGCTATGGGAAGACGAACGGTTTGTCAGCGACAACACGCTGACCGTCAACGTCAACCGCCTGCGGAAAAAACTCGACGAACTCGGTTTGGGCCGCTTCATTGAAACGAAAATTGGGCAAGGCTATATGGCTACGGAAGAAGGGAGCCACTGATGATCAAAGACTATTTGTGGGAACGAAAAAGCTGGATGGCCCTCTTTCTCTTTCTGGAGCTGTTCATCCTGTTTGTCGCTTATCTGGATCCGACGATTCCGCTCTCCTCCATCCTTTACATCGTCTTTTTAACGACTATCATCTTTGTTGTCTTTGTCATCATCCGTTGGAAAAAAGAAACGGCATTTTATCAACGTTTGCAAGAGTGGGAGCGCGGCCTCGATCCCGTCTCTGCCCTGCGGGCGGCAAGCCCACTGGAGAAGATCGTCGAACGCGTCCTCGCCAGCCAAACGGACCAATGGAAACAGGAGCTGAAAGAACACCTCGCCACGTTGGAACAAGAGAAAGATGAACTGTTGTCATGGATTCACGAAATGAAAACGCCGCTGACGGCCATGCGGCTCATCATCGAACGGGTCGGGGACGAAAACACGAAAGCGCAACTCTTGTACGAGTGGCTGCGCATTCATCTACTTCTTGATCAGCAACTTCATCAACGACGGCTTCCACACATGGAAAACGACTTATATATCGAACAAGTCGAGCTTGAGCCGCTTCTCATCAATGAGATTAAACCGCTGCAATCGTGGTGTATGCAAAAAGGCATCGGCTTTGACCTTCAATTGGACGTCCGCTCCGTCCTAAGCGATGCCAAATGGCTTTCTTTTATCATCCGGCAAATCATCACGAATGCGGTGAAATACAGCGAGTCATCTGACATTGTCGTGAAAAGCTTTATGAAAAACGGCCATGCCCGCTTGCAAATTCAAGATTTCGGCTTGGGCATTGATCCAAAGGACTTGCCGCGCATTTTCGAGAAAGGATTCACCTCCACCACCGAACACCAAAATGAAGCGGCGACGGGGATGGGGCTGTATTTGGCGAAAAAAGCCGCCAAACCGCTTCTTCTTGACTTTCATGTCGAATCCACGCCCGGACGCGGAACGACATTTACGATCCTATTTCCACAAGAAAATGACATCATCCGCACGCACCGCATGTGACGATTTTGTCACACGCGGTTTCGTTTTGTTCGGCCAAACGCAGGAAAAAACCAACCCCATTGCTTATGATAGAAACGAAGGAGGGAAAACGAGATGGTCATATTGGAAGCAACCAACATCTACAAAACGTACGGAACGAAAAAGAACCTACAAGAAGTGCTCAAAGGCATCGATCTGCGTGTGGAGAAGGGGGAATTTCTCGCGATCATGGGGCCTTCTGGATCAGGGAAAACGACGCTCCTCAACGTTCTTTCCTCAATCGACCGGGTGAGCGAGGGCGCTATTTTCATCGAAGGAAACAACGTCGTCGCCATGAAAGACCGAGAGCTGGCAGAATTTCGCAAACGCCATGTCGGATTCATCTTTCAAGAGTATCATTTGCTTGACACGCTGACGGTGAAGGAGAACGTCCTTTTGCCTTTATCGATTACGAAAACGCCCAAGCGAGAAGCGGAAAAGAAATTTGCAGAATTGGCGGCTGAACTTGGCATCACTGACATCCAAAACCACTATCCGAGCGAAATTTCTGGTGGGCAAAAACAGCGCGCTGCGGCGGCGCGGGCGTTCATCCATGAACCGAGCATCATTTTTGCCGATGAGCCGACGGGCGCACTCGATTCAAAATCGGCTTCCGATTTATTGCACAAGCTGCAACAACTTAATAAAAAACGGAAGACGACAATCATCATGGTCACCCACGATCCGGTCGCCGCCAGTTTCTCAGGCCGTGTCGTTTTTATCAAAGACGGACAATTGTATACGCAACTGTATAAAGGAACGGAAACGCGGCAGCAATTTTTCCAAGCCATTATGCAAACGCAAGGCGTGCTGGGCGGTGTTCGGCCATGAGCATGAAGCAACTCCTGTTCCGCAACTTGAAACAAAACATCCAACATTATTATTTGTACGTGTTTGCCTTGATGTTTGCTTCCGCCTTGTATTTCGCGTTCGTGACATTGCAGTACGATCCATCGCTTGATGCCATCAAAGGGGGAGTGAAAGGCGCGGCGGCCGTCCGCACAGGCGCGGTGCTTCTTATCGTGATTGTCGCCGTCTTTCTTTTGTACGCCAACGCCCTGTTTATCAAGCGTCGGAGCCATGAGATCGCTCTTTTGCAGTTGATCGGCATGACGAAACGAAACATCTTTTTGATGCTGGCGGCCGAAAACGTCATTCTTTATTACGGCACACTGATCATCGGCATATTGGTGGGATTTGCCGCTTCCAAGCTGTTGATGATGATTTTGTTTAAAATCATCGATATTCCGCTAGCGGCATCTCTCTCCTTTTCTGGACGAGCATTGGTGCAAACGTTGATTGTGTTCAGCGTGATTGATGTTCTCATGATGGGGATGAACCGCTTGTTTCTCAAAAAACAGACGATTTTATCCTTGTTCCGCACTACATCCACAACCGAAGCAAAACACGTATCCGTATGGAACATGGTCGTAGGGATGGTGGGGATCATCCTCATCGGCAGCGGCTATGGTATATCGACGAAATTGTTTAGCAGCGACTGGAAGAGCGTTCAAGGATTATTCATGGCCATGGCGTTCATTTTAGGCGCTGTCATCATCGGCACCTATTTATTTTTCAAAGGAACGATCAGCTTTCTGTTCCACCTATGGCGAAAACAAAAAGGTGGCTATTTGTCTATCAACGACGTGCTATCGGTATCGTCGCTCATGTTTCGCATGAAATCGAACGCGTTGCTGCTTACGATCATCACGACCGTGTCGGCCATCGCGATCGGGTTGATCTCACTAAGCTATATTTCCTATTATTCAGCCGAGCAATCAGCCAAAAACAACGTCGCCGCCGATTTCGCGTTTACGGACAAAAAGGATGCCGCCCGTTTTACGGCGGCGCTGCGATCTCATGATATTCGCTATCGGGAAACGATGATCGATGTCATCGAAGCACCGACTGATATTTCGATGATTTTAGACATCGCTGATCAAAGCCGGCTCCAGTTTCAGCCGTCCGCCGCGCCGCTATCGGTGATCAGCGACACAAGTACAGGCCGCATCGATGTCAAGCCTAATGAAGCACTGCTGACGGGATATCAGGACATGCTCCGTCAATTCTTGCCGTTTAAAGAAACGGGAACGATTCGCTTAGAAGTAAACGGCTGCATGGTCCCACTTCATTACCTTGGAATGAAAAAAGACTATTACGTCAACTACCATTTCACGTACGGCACGCCGACTGTCATCGTCGACCAAACAATGTTTGATCATTTGCAAAAAGAAACCGATCCACAAAAGAAAAAGGTGCATATCGGAATTCATCTGACTGACGAAACAAATATTGAACGGGCTGATCAGTTGTTTCAACGCATGGAGTTTTCCTCCATCGCCGATTCGCGCCTGATGATGAGCCGCCACCAAAAGCAAACGTTCGGATTGATCATGTTTGTCGTCACCTTTTTAGGACTCGCCTTTTTGGTCACATCCGGCTGCATTCTTTACTTCAAGCAAATGGGCGCCGGCGAAGAAGAGCGGCCGAATTACACCATTTTGCGCAAACTGGGATTCACCGAAAAAGACTTGCTCGGGGGCATTCGGCGGAAACAGCTGTTCTACTTTGGCATTCCGTTGTTGCTGGGATTGTCCCATAGCTATTTCGCTGTCCGTTCCGGCTGGTTCTTTTTCGGCACCGAACTGTGGACGCCGATGTTGACGGTGATGGCGATTTACACGGTCTGCTATTCGCTGTTTGGCGTGTTGTCCGTTCGTTATTACAAAAAGCTAATTCGCGAGGCGCTTTAAAACGATGCAGCGAGTGAGGGAAGAACCAAAACCGTTCCAACGTTCGCCCACTCGATCAGTGGTCATCCCATTCTGAAGATGCAGTTCCAGTTGACGGAACGAATTTTAGCTTTATCGAACACGAAAAGCCCTTAGAGTAGCGAATGACTCTAAGGGCTTTTTTCTTATTTCAACCATTCCGTATGGAAAATGCCTTCTTTGTCGACGCGTTCGTACGTGTGGGCGCCGAAGTAGTCGCGCTGCGCTTGGATTAAGTTGGCTGGGAGCACCGCGGTGCGGTAGCTGTCGTAATAGGCGAGGGCGCTTGCGAATCCTGGCACTGGAATGCCGCGCATCGCCGCGGTGGCGACGATTTCGCGGAGCGCGTCTTGGTAGCGTTCGACAATGTCTTTGAAATACGGATCCAAGAGCAAGTTCGAAAGCGCTGGATCACGGTCGTACGCCTCTTTAATTTTTTGCAAAAATTGCGCGCGGATGATGCAGCCGCCACGGAAGATCATGGCGATATCACCGTACCGCAAGTTCCAGTTGTATTCCTCAGAAGCCGCCTTCATTTGCGCAAACCCTTGGGCGTATGAGCAAATTTTGCTCATATAAAGCGCGCGGCGCACGGCTTCGATGAAGTGGGCGCGGTCGCCTTCAAACGGCTTCACCGCTGGGCCTGCGAGCACTTTGCTTGCTTTCACGCGCTCGTCTTTCATCGCCGAGAGGAAACGGGCGAACACCGATTCCGTGATGATCGGCAGCGGCACGCCCAAATCGAGGGCGTTTTGGCTCGTCCATTTGCCCGTCCCTTTTTGCCCAGCTTTGTCCAAAATGAGATCAACAAGCGGCTTGCCTGTTTCTTCATCGATTTTCGTGAAAATGTCGGCCGTAATTTCAATCAAGTAGCTGTTCAATTCGCCTTTGTTCCAGTCGGCAAACACTTCGTGCAGCTCTGCAGCATCCATGCCGAGCACATGTTTGAGCAAGAAGTACGCTTCAGCGATCAGCTGCATGTCGCCGTATTCGATGCCGTTATGCACCATTTTAACATAATGCCCGGCGCCGTCCGGACCGATGTACGTCGTGCACGGTTCGCCGTCGACTTTGGCGGCGATGGCTTCAAAAATCGGGCGCACGAGCTCATGCGCTTCTTTTTGGCCCCCTGGCATGATCGACGGGCCTTTCAGCGCCCCTTCCTCGCCGCCCGAGACGCCCGTGCCAATAAAGTGGATGCCAAGTTCGGCGAGTTCTTTGTTGCGGCGCTGCGTATCTTTAAAATACGTATTGCCGCCGTCAATTACAATATCGCCTTTTTCCAAATGCGGCTTCAGCTGTTCGATCGTCGCGTCCGTCGGCGCTCCGGCTTTGACCATCAGCAAAATTTTCCGCGGTTTTTCCAAGGCGTTGACGAATTCTTCGATGCTGTATGTACCGACAATGTTTTTTCCTTTCGCTTCTTGCAAAAACTCGTCCGTTTTTTCGCGCGAACGGTTGTAGACCGCCACTGAATAGCCTTTGCTTTCAATGTTCAACGCCAAGTTTTTCCCCATGACCGCCAGTCCGATGACGCCGATTTGCTGTTTCGCCATGATTCAACGTCCCTTTCCGTTTTTTTGTTTGTTCATCAAACAACATACCATACGTTTACGTTTGCCTGCAAGTTTTTCTAAACCGATTTAGGAACGAGTCTGCACGACGGATTTGTTTGCCATTTTCATATTGAAAATGAAAGGGGCGCAACGCCCCTCATGCTTAGTAGCCTCCATAGTGCGGGCCGTATGGGGAAAACGGATAGTGGCCATCATACATCCCGTATGGAAAATGGTGATAGCCGCCGTAGCCCCCGTGCCAATAAGGATAGTAGCCATACGGATAGTGGCCGTAGCCGCCAACGTACGGCGGATAAAAGCCGCCCATATACGGACCGAACGGTCGAACCATGGAATGCGCCTCCTCTTCATGAGTTGAAGTTCATTTCCATGATTAGGATATGAGCGGAAGAAAAAAACGGTATAGGCAAACACCTATACCGTCTCTCCTGCCCGGACAGCGGCTTGGGCAGCGGCCACCTGCTCGCGAATCTCCTCTGCCTCGTCCAAATGGGCAAACAAGACACGCGGATCCAGCACCGTGAGCAGCCGCTCCGGCAGCGTCGCGATCCCGACGACATACGGCGTTCGCTCCGCGGATACGAGTTGCAGCGGTTTGATGACTTCCGGTTCAATATCGACAATTTCCTTTGCTTCGTCAACGATAAACGCCACCGACAACCCGTCGACCGCGGCGACGACAAGACGCGTCTGCTCGGTTTCCTCGATCGCTTTCCCATATAGAAGCTTTCGCATATCGAGCACCGGCACAAGCTCGCCGCGGATGCGCATGACGCCGGCCATATAGTCCGGCATATGCGGAACGGCGGTCGGCGCTGTCATTTTTTCAATCGAGACGACATACGCGATCGAAACGGCGTACTGTTCCCGCTCAACGCGAAAGATGACGTATTTGTCCATTCCCCAGCCCTCTCTTCTTCACATCTTGCCTTTGCTTTTTTTATCGGCAGCTTTCATCCTACTTTTCAGCGCGAATGTTCTCCGCTCGAGAAAAAGAGCATCCAGCCTCGGGATGCTCACTCGGCATTGGCGACTTCTTCGACAATGGCGATGACCATTTCCGTCAGTTTGACCAACTCTTCAATCGGCATCCGCTCGTTCGTCGTATGGATCTCTTCATAGCCGACAGCGAGGTTGACCGTCGGAATGCCGAAGCCGGCGATGATATTGGCATCGCTGCCGCCGCCGCTTTTCTCCAGCTTGCACGGCCGGCCGATTTTCGCCGCCGCCCGCTTGGCGATCTCGACGACGTGGTCGCCGTCGCTGAACTTGAAGCCTGGGTACATCACTTCGACCTCGACATCGGCGCGGCCGCCCATTTCTGCGGCGACTGTTTCAAACGCTTCTTTCATTTTCGCCACTTGCGCTTCCATTTTTTCCGGAACGAGGGAACGGGCTTCCGCTAAAATATCGACGCGGTCGCAGACGATGTTCGTTTGCGTGCCGCCTTCAAAGCGGCCGATGTTGGCCGTTGTTTCCTCGTCGATGCGGCCGAGCGGCATTTTCGCGATCGCTTTCGCCGCAATCGTAATGGCTGACACCCCTTTTTCCGGCGCCACACCGGCATGAGCGGTTTTGCCATGCACAACGACTTTCAGCTTCGCCTGCGTCGGGGCGGCGACGACGATGTTGCCGACTTTGCCGTCGCTGTCCAAGGCATAGCCGTATTTCGCTTGGATGAGCGACGGATCGAGCGCCTTCGCCCCGACAAGCCCCGACTCTTCTCCGACGGTGATGATAAACTGGATCACGCCGTGCGGGATGTTTTGCTCTTTCAACACCCGAATCGCTTCCAACATCGCCGCCAAGCCCGCTTTATCATCCGCGCCTAAAATCGTCGTCCCGTCGGTGACGACATAGCCGTCTTGAATCGATGGCTTCACGCCTTTGCCCGGCACGACCGTATCCATATGCGACGTGAAATAAATCGGATCCACCCCGTCTTTCGTCGCCGCGAGCGTGCAAATCAAGTTGCCTGCCCCATGCCCCGTTTTCGCGGCCGCATCGTCTTCGATCACATCGAGGCCAAGCGCTTCAAACTTTTGTTTGAGCACTTTCGCAATGTCCCTTTCATGCTTCGTTTCCGAATCGATTTGCACGAGTTCAAAAAATTCGTCGACAAGACGCTGTTCATTGACCATCGCTTTTTTCCTCCTGCTTATGTATTCCACCTTAAGTATACCGAAATGTTCCGCCAAGAGCCAAACCAGACGCCGGAACGATCGGCACGCACAGCGCTGACAGCCACGTTCGCAATGCGCCAGCGCGAGCTCCCGGGTTCGACAGACGAAAAAATCCGTAAGCAATGGGAGACATAGCAGCGGAATGAGCCTGATGGATGCGAATCCGTATGCGAAAATAGAGGCCAAGCAACAAAACGGGGCCCCTTGACCCCGTTTTTACAGCGGAATATTGCCATGCTTTTTCTTCGGCCGCTCCTCGTGCTTGTTTCGAAGCATCTCGAGCGCCTGAATGAGCTTGATTCTCGTATCGCGCGGGTCGATGACGTCATCGATCATGCCGTATTTGGCGGCGACATACGGATTGGCGAATTTCTCGCGGTATTCGGCAATTTTTTGCGCCCGCGTTTCTTCCGGATTCGGACTTTTTTCAATTTCGCTCGCGAAAATGATGTTCACCGCCCTTTGCGGCCCCATGACGGCCACTTCGGCGTTCGGCCACGCATAGACGACATCGGCGCCGATCGATTTGCTGTTTAAGGCGACGTACGCGCCGCCGTACGCTTTCCGCAAAATGACCGTAATTTTCGGCACCGTTGCTTCCGAGTAGGCGTACAAAATTTTCGCCCCATGGCGGATGATGCCGCCGTGCTCCTGCTTGACGCCCGGGAAAAAGCCGGTGACGTCCTCAAACGTAACGATCGGGATGTTGAACGAATCGCAAAAACGGATAAAACGCGCCGCCTTGTCGGACGAATCAATGTCAAGCCCGCCGGCCATAAACTTCGGCTGGTTGCACACAAGCCCCACCACTTCGCCTTTGATGCGGGTAAAGCCGATCACGATGTTTTTGGCGAAATCTTTTTGCACTTCCAGAAACGATCCGTCATCGACGACGTGGGCGATGACGTGGCGCACATCGTACGGGCGGACGGCGTCAATCGGCACGACATCAGCCAAATCGGGGCGGTAATCGTCCCCGTCCGGAATCGGGCCAAACGGCGGCTTTTCGTTATTGTTTGACGGCAAATAGCCTAAGAGCCGCCGCACCTCGGCGAGCGCTTCCTCTTCATTCGCCGCCGCAAAATGAGCGTTGCCGCTGATCGTGTTGTGCACGCGGGCGCCGCCTAAATCTTCGGCGCTGATTTTCTCCCCGGTCACCGCTTCAATCACTTTCGGGCCAGTGATGAACATTTGGCTCGTTTTTTCGACCATGAACACAAAATCGGTGATAGCCGGCGAATAGACGGCTCCACCGGCGTACGGCCCCATGATGACAGAAATTTGCGGAATGACCCCGGAGTAAATGGCGTTGCGGTAAAAAACGTGCCCGTACCCGTCCAGCGACAAGACCCCTTCTTGAATGCGGGCGCCGCCCGAATCGTTCAAGCCGATGACCGGCGCCGCGTTTCGGCGCATCTTGAATCATGCGGATGCCGTGCTCCTTCAGCTCACGGATGCGCTCGGTGATGTCTTCCACCCCAAGCGCCACATGCTGAATCCCTTCGCCGCGCTTCTCGATAACTTTCGCCACCGCGCTCTCTGCCGACAGCGGCTCAAGCGGCTCCAGTTTCGCCTCTCCCGCCTGCAAAAACGCCACTTTCACCTGCTCCGACTCGACTTCCTCGATGCCGAGAAACGGCAGGCCGAGCACATCTGCATAAAACGGAAGCGCTTTCTAAATCGAGCGGACGGCGATGCCGATATGGTCGACTTTTTTCACGTGCATCGTCTGCAACCCCTTTGCCGCAAAATGATGAGGCCAACGTTTTATTATTCGCCGTTTCGACAAAAAATCCTGCTTTTTTTGTTTTTCTTTGTCTGCGCAACGGTCAAGCCATGGAGCGGTTCGTTTCATCTCTCATCCTGCTTTTTTCCTTGTCCGCTCCGCTGTTTGCCGTTACAATAAACGTAGAACAGCGGACGGAAGGAGGACGGACCGTTGTCGCGCAAAACGCAAAAATTCGTGGTTTACTTGATGCTCATTTGCATGCTGCTGACGACGCTCCTTGCCGGCATCAGCCTATGGTTTTAACCCGGCAAAAAACGCAAGCTCCGAAACAGGAAGCTTGCGTTTCTCATTGGATGGCGCCGTATCGCTTGGCAATGTCGTAAAACGACTCGTTGCTGCGGAGAATGAGCACGCGTGCGCCGATCGGCACTCGCTCGTACAAATGCTCGACATCGCGGTTGTGCATACGCACACAGCCTTGCGAAGCGTAGCCCCCGATCGATGCAGGGTTGTTTGTTCCATGGACGCCATAGATGCGCCCATCCGTCCCGCGCGCATCAAAACCGATCCACCTTGTGCCGAGCGGATTGTTCGGCGCTCCGCCCGGGATGTTCTTTTTCCGATAATACGGGTGTTTCGCCTTTACCGTCACGGTAAACATTCCTTCCGGCGTCAACGCCGCATTCACCCCGGTCGCCACCGGATAGACGGCTTCGATGCGGCCGTCGCGGACGAGCGCGAGCTTATTGATCGCTTTGTTCACAATGACAAGCGGCTTCGCCTCCGCCGCTGTCTGAAAAGGAGCCCCCAATACTTCGGCAATCACGAGACAAATGGCCAACCATACCCGCATATCCGTCCATCCTTTGCTTGAGCGTTTGGCTATAGTGTGCGCCAAAACGGATGGACATATGCCCTGCATCATGCCTTCAGCCGCTGCGGTTTTCGTTCATTTCCGAGATGGAATTCGCTTTTGATGATTAAATATCGCTCCAATTCGCGCACCAAATGAAACAACGCCGCCTGCTCTTCAAACTGTTCGCTCGTCGTTGACAGCGGCATCGCCTTAAACTGTTCGCGCATCTCGGCAAGGCGCCGCAAAAACCGATCGGCCGTATTTCCCGGGTGAATGGCATCGCTTAATTCGTCGATAAAATCGGCGACCATCATCCGCTGCTCGACCGTGTAGACAAGCGATGTCACAAGCGGAAGCATATGCTCGATGATTTCCAACTGCCGCTCGCGCATGCGGAAGTAGCGGACATATTCATCCTCATTCCGCCATAATTGATTGTCGGCGTGGCGCATGGCGAGCTTTTTCGCTTTGTCGAGCGTCTCCGCCGCAAGCGGCAGCTCCTTCCCATCCCAATCAAGCTCATTTGTGCGCAAGTAGCGGACGATTTCTTTTAAAATAATGCGAAACAAATCTTCGACAATGCACTGGTACTCTTTGAGCTGCTTCTCGGCGCTCGGCATATACATGTTCATCAGCAGCGCTACCCCAATGCCAACCGCTACCAGCAAGATCTCATTGGCGACCAATCCCCACGTGATGTCCCCGGCCGCATACAAATGCAAAATAATGACCGAGCTTGTCGCAATGCCTTCATTGATTTTCAAGCGAACCGTCACCGGAATGAACAACAAAAGCAACAGCCCAATCGTCCACGGATGATAGCCGAAGACGGTAAAAAACAACGCCGCAAACCCGATCGCGACAACGCACGCCGCAAAACGAGCCCGGGCGGTCTCAAGCGACCGCTTTTTCGTCACTTGGACGCATAAGATGACGATAATGCCGGCAGAAGCGAAGTTATGAAGACCGATGAGCTGAGCGATGGCAATCGCCAGCGCCACCCCCACCGCCGTTTTCAATGTCCGATAGCCGATTTTCATCGCGAGTCTCCTTTGCCAATGGTTGCCGACTTCATTGTACCGATGACGGCCCTTTCGGTGCAAGGAAAAACGGACAATCCTGGCCTCCGCTCCGAAGCCGATCTGTCCCAACAGGCGCAAAAGGACAAAAAAGGCGGCTGTCCGCTCATGCAGGGCAGGCCGCCTAGGCTCACGACGGAGATTTCTCATAAATCGTCTTCCCGTCGCGCTCGATTTCGCGCCGGATCGCTTCGTTCAGCGCGTCGAAAAAGAGCACATCACATGAGTAAATGCCGACAATCTCGTCAAGATCCTCTTTGATTTTCCACTTCTGTTTTCCGGTCTAGTCAATGCACAAGTCAATGTCCGAGTTGTAGCGGGCCATGCCGCGCGCCCGCGAGCCGAACAAAACGACTTTTTGTATATCTTCTTCGCCCGCGAAATACGCCATCAGCCGTTCAAACACGGTCGGGCTCATTCCATACATCACGGTCGATCACTTCTTCTTTGATGTTTTGCAGTAGCGTTTCGATTTCGTGGACATATTCATTCATCTGAAATCAAACATGCCTACTTCAGAAAACAGTGAACAGACTAAATCACTTCTAACGATATTTCATGTAGCATATCGAGATCTTGCGTCTGGCAAGATGGGAGGAGCTCACCGTAGACACTTATATTTACTTTCCGCTGTGGAAAAGCCTCAACATGAATTGATTCAATTCTCGCCATATAACGCCCGTTATTTTGAATAAGGTTAAACATAAACTCGCTATAGAAAGCAGGAATATACACGTTCATAATAAAATACATACTTATCCCCATCGTGTAATAAGTTTCCAATATGATATCGCTGCCGAGTACATTCATTTTGCCAAATTAACCAAAGCACAAAAGGGCGCATCGCTTATTTCACCTCCATATACCAATTTACGAGCCATTCTTTTCGATACAGTAATAATTTTAATACCGATTCTTTGTAAATTTTACTCATGACATTTTCTGAAACACCATCTAAAACAGTTGTGACTTGTTGCTCATTTATTTGACTGATACGATCAATTTCCTTCTTCATTTCTATTATCACAAACAATAATGGTCATGCAAAAACCCGAAGTCCCTTTTCGAACTTCGGGTTCTCCTTTCACACTTCCTCGCAATATTCGTCAAACAGCGCCTGCAGCTTTTGCACGACGGCGACCGGTTCGTGCCCTTCGATGTCGTGGCGGTGGAGCATGGCACACAGTTTTCCGTCTTTTAACAACGCGAACGACGGCGAGGACGGCGGCTCGCCGACAAAATACTCTCGCGCGCGGGCCGTTGCTTCTTTGTCTTGGCCGGCAAAGACGGTCACCAAATGGTCCGGGCGCTTGTCGTAGTAAACGGCATGGGCCGCTGCGGGACGGGCGATGCCGCCGGCGCAGCCGCATACGGAGTTGATGAGGACAAGCGTGGTGCCCGGACGGCGGAATGCCGCATCGACGTCTTCCGGCGTACGCAGCTCTTCAAATCCGGCTTCGACCGCTTCACGCCGCGCTTGTTCGACGATGTCGTGATAGAGCGGAAATTGAAATTGGAACATCTCAACACCTCCTTCGGTTTGCCTTTATCATATCATACTTCGCCGCCGAGGCTCCGTTCGTATGCTTCAATCAGCTCGCGGACGGCGGCGGTGACCGGCTTGGCGCCGGAAATGACGCTGTTCTCGAGCATCGGAAGCTTCTCTTTCACGATCGGGTCGGCGAAAAAGCGCGTTTCGATATATTCTTTATCATGGCGTGCATCCAGTCTTTTTGCTGCTGGCGGCGGCGCCGTGCTCATACAAAAACGCGTAGTCTTGCGGCGGGATGACGCCGCCGACAAAAACGAGAATGTCGCCGCGGCCGATTTTTTCAAGCTCCGCCACAAGCTGCGGCACAAGCGTTTTATGTTCACCGGCGAGCGAGCTGATGCCGACAGCGTGCACGTCGTTTTCGACCGCCTGGCGCGCCGTTTCTTCCGGCGTTTGAAAGAGCGGGCCGATGTCGACGTCAAACCCTAGATCGGCAAACGCTGTGGCGACGACTTTCGCCCCGCGGTCATGCCCATCCTGTCCCATTTTCGCAATCAAGATGCGCGGACGCCGCCCTTCCAGTTCGGCGAACTGCTCCACCCGCCGCTTCACCCGTTCGAGCTGGATTTCGTTTTTGTATTCCGAGCTGTACACGCCGCTGATCGAGCGGATGGCGGCGCGATGGCGACTCGCCACTTTTTCGATCGCGTACGAAATTTCCCCGAGCGTCGCCCGGACGCGCGCCGCTTGGACGGCAAGCTCAAGCAAGTTCCCTTCGCCCGTTTCCGCCGCTTTTGTAATGGCGGCAAGCGCCGCTTCGATCTGCTCGCTATCGCGCGTCGCCTTGAGCTCGTTCAGCCGCTCGATTTGCCGCTTTCGCACGGCGGTGTTGTCGACTTCCAAAATGTCGATCGGTTCTTCTTTGTCCGGGCGGTATTTGTTCACGCCGATGATCGTTTCCGCTCCTGAATCGATGCGCGCTTGGCGGCGGGCCGCCGCTTCTTCGATGCGCATTTTCGGGATGCCCGTTTCAATGGCTTTCGCCATCCCGCCCAAGCTTTCAATTTCTTCGATATGCACCCACGCCCGCTTCATCAACTCGTTCGTCAACGTCTCGACGTAATACGAACCGGCCCATGGATCGATCGTCCGGCAAATGCCCGTTTCTTCCTGCAAGTACAGCTGCGTATTGCGGGCGATGCGCCGTGAAAACTCATCAGCGAGTCCGACATCTTTGCGACATCGCTCATTCCGATCCCCCTTTGCCTTCCAGACATAAGAAACCGCTTTCTTTTCAAGCCGCACCTTTCCCTCTCGAACCCGTCTGCTCAGAACAAAACGCTGATGACGCTTCGTGTGGGAAAAACGGTTTCTATGTTTATTGTAGTACATCGGCCGCGTTTGGACAATGAACAAAAAGGCAAACAACTTGCTGATGCCACCATTTCGCCATGAAATGGAAAACAAAGCGGTCAAAAAAACATGAACGATCCCGAAATGGCTCGATGACTTGGCGAAACAACACCATCTCAACGATTCACAAATCCTCCAAGAAGCCCTGAAAAAACATGAAAGGAAGAGGGCGTTGTTGCATGCTCTCTTGGACGATGCTCCCTCGTCCCCCTCCAAATCGCCGCTTAGCGAAAATCTCAACTGCCATTTATTCATTGGAAAATGTTTCGCAAATCGATCACGAAATCCTTCAATACATGAACCAAAACGGCGTCATCCCGGTTGTACACTCCATGAAGTTCCAATCTTCCTGTTTTTCCGCGCAAATACACTTCCACCACTTGATTCGCCGGGTCAACGATCCAATATTCCTTCACCCCGGCCCGCTCGTACGCGATCCGTTTGTCCATCCGGTCGATTTTGGCCGTGGCGGGGGACAAGATCTCGACGACCAAATCCGGAGCCCCGACAATGCGGTTTTTTTGAATTTTGTTTTTGTCGCAGATGACGACAAGATCGGGGCATACCCAGTTTCGGACGTTTTCATCCATCCATCCCTTTCGATGATCTTCGAAAAGATACACATCGATCGGGGCGGCCAACACGCGGCAATCCTTCCCACGAAGATGCATCCCGAATTCAATGGAAAGTTGGAGCGAAACGGATTGATGTTCCGGTGTCGGCGACGGCGCCATGCTGATGATGTTCCCATCCAACACCTCGCACCGTTTTCCTTCCGGCCATGTCGCATACTCTTTGTAGGTCATAGGGGCCTGTTCCTTTTCTGGTGAATCCATATCCTCCACCTTCCTCCTAATTTTATATTGATTATACACCATCCATTCCTGTATCTTGAACGATGTTTATTCCTCTTCCCGAACGAGCGGCAGGCGGACGAATACGGTCATCCCGCGTCCAAGGTCGCTGTCGAACCAAATCGCGCCGTCATGAAGAGAGACGATTTGTTTGACGATGGCAAGCCCCAAGCCGGTGCCGCCTTCTTTGCGAGTGCGGGCGCGATCGACGCGGAAAAAGCGCTGGCCGAGAAACGGGAGCTGGTCTTTTGGAATGCCTTTGCCCGTATCTTGGACGACAAGCTCGCCTTCCGCTTCCGAAAAGCGGGAAAGCCGCACCGTCACCACACCGCCTTCTGGGGTGTAGCGGATGGCGTTGTCAAGCAAGTTGCGCACGACTTGTTCGAGCCGGTCGGCGTCGCCGTTGACGATGATGTCATAGTCCAACTCGCACGCCAGCTCGATCCGCTTTTGCGCGGCGATCGGTTCGTACGTGGCGATGACATCTTCGATCACTTGGGCGAACGCCACCGGCGCGCGCTCGAGCGGCACGCTTTGCCCTTCAAGGCGCGCCAGGTCAAGAAGATCGCGCACCAGCCGCTCCATCCGCTCCGTTTCGCGGCGGATGAGGCGAAGGTACGCCTTTTCTTCTTCCTTCGTTTTCGCGAGGCCAGCAAGGAGCGCTTCGCTGTATCCTTTCATATAGCTGAGCGGCGTGCGCAGCTCATGCGAGACGTTCGCTAAAAACTCGCGCTTCCGCTCGTCTTCTTTAGCAATGGCGTCCGCCATTTGGTTGAACGCCTCCGCCAGGCGGCCGATTTCATCATCGCTCCGCACGGGGATGTCCGCTTCGTAGCGTCCTTCCGCCATGCGTTCTGCCGCTTGTTCCATCGCCTGCAGCGGCTCGGTCATCTGCCGCACCATCCGTCGGCCGACAACCAAAAGCGCGGCGGCGAATATGGCGGCCAACGGCCAAAACGCGGCGGCCGCCCGCTTCGTTGCTTCCTGAACGTCGGCTAACGGCAAATACAAGTAAATCGCTCCTTCAAGCCGCTTGCCGTCCAAAAGCGGAACGACGACCGCCATCACGCGGCGGCCGAACCGCTTTTCGTATCCCGTTTTGACAACAGGCTTCCCGGCTAACAATGTTTCCCGGTCGCGGCCGCTGACTAACGCGTCATAGTGGACCGGAAACGGAAAGCAGGCGCTCAGTTCGCGCGGGTTGTCAATCAATAAGATCGTGGCCGTTGATTTTTCGTCATACCATTCGATTTGACGGCGATATGCCTCCGTCACCGCCCCGCCGCGATAGTCGCGGGCGAGGCTCGTCCCTTCCGCGATCAACGTTCGCTCAACTTCTTTCATGTACACCGTCCGGTAAAAATAATTGAGAAGACCAAAAGAAAACGCCAGCGTCACCACGACCGCGGCGCCGATCGACAGCCATAGTTTTTGTCCTAACCGAAGCCGTTTCATGTTCATCCCTCAAACTTGTAGCCGATGCCCCAGACGGTTTGGATATGGCGAGCGGCGTCTTTCAGCTTCATGCGCAGCGTTTTCACATGCGTATCGACCGTGCGAGCGTTTCCTGTATAATCATATCCCCACACTTTGACGAGCAAGTCGTCGCGGCTGAACACCTGACCGCGGTGCTTCGCCAAAAACAGCAACAGCTCAAACTCTTTCAACGTCAATTTCACCGGTTTGCCGCCAACGGTCACGGTTCGGCCTTTTTCGTCGATGACAAGGTCGCCAAATTGCAGCCGTCCGTCGTGCTCGCGGACACGCTGCACCCGGCGCAACACCGCCTCAAGGCGGGCGATGAGCTCTCCCGGGCTGAACGGTTTGACGATGTAATCGTCGCCTCCCAGCTTCAATCCTTTCACTTTGTCCCATTCTTCGCCAAGCGCGGTCAAAAACAAAATCGGCACGTCCGACTGCTCGCGGATGCGGGCGCAGACGGCGAATCCGTCCTGTTTTGGCATCATGACGTCCAACAGCACGGCATCAACCGGATGTTGCGAAAGCAGCACCAGCGCTTCTTCCCCGTCCCCTGCTTCGAGGCAGCGAAAGCCGGCGTTTTCCAAATACATGCCAACGAGCAGGCGCATTTCTTCTTCATCATCGACGATTAAAACGGTTCGTTCGCTCATGTTCGTCCCTCCCGAATGAATAGTTGCAGCGGGCCGTCTCCCGTCTTCCAACGGACAAGCGGACGCAACGTCGCCTCATCGACCACGATGATTTCATCGCTGTCATAGCTCGCGATATACAAACGACCGAACGCCGCTTCCATCGCAAATGGATTGGCGCCGACAGACGCCGAAGCGAGTTTCTTTCCATCTAGGGAAAATTGGTAAACTGTGTTGGAGCCATGGCTTAGCACAAACACGCCGCGGCCTGTTTCGACGAAATCGACCGGCATGACCGGAGCGGCGATCGTCCGGAGCAAGCGGCCGTCTTGCAGTGAGTAGACATGAATGTTCGTTTCCACACGGCTTCCGCTGCCGTGCCCGCCGACCCACAGCTCCTCTTGTCGCTCGCGCACCACTCCGCCCAAGGCGAACTTCGGCACGGCGAACGAACGGATGACGCGGCGGCGGTCCACATCGATGATCCACGTCCGTTCGTCTTGAAAATCGATCACATACAACCTCGTTCCAGCGCGATTGACCAGCAGCGTCATCGGGGAGCGTCCGACCGAAAGGCGGGCGATTTCTTTCCCGTCCCGGCTCACAACGCGCACCGCGTGATGGGTGCTGTCGCCAAAAAACCACGTGCGGCCATCCGGAGATGGAGCAGCGCTCACAATGCCGCTTCCTATTTTCCATTCGCCAAGCAGCTTCCCGGTCGCGAGATCGTACCGATAGACCCCGTCAAGATCCCGCCCGTACAAAAAAAGCGTCCGGCCGTCTGGGCTCAACACCCCGCCTTGAAACGGCTGATCAATGTTCCAGCGGGCGATTTTGCCGCCATTTTTCGCGTTCAAAAAGGTGACCGTTTCCGCTTTGACATCGAGACTGATGACGACCGACAGCGAATCAGCGATCGGAGGAAACGATGTCTTCGCGCAGCCGCTTAGCATAAAGAACAAACACAACAGCATCCATACGCTCTCTCGTTTCATCTCGAGTTTCTCCTTCACCTATTCGTTTCTGCCCCCATTATACCTCACATTTGTGAGAGAAGTTTGAAATCGCGCCATGCAAAAACCCCACCGCCAACCGATGGCGATGGGGGAACCGTTAATAAATCGGCGTGTTGTCTTTGTTCATATTTTCCAAAATCGCTTTGACGCGGGCAAGGAAGCGTCCACAAATGAGGCCATCCAAGACGCGGTGGTCAAGCGACAAGCATAAGTTGACCATGTCGCGGATGGCGATCATGCCGTTTTTGACGACGGGTCGTTTGACGATCGTTTCCACTTGCAAAATGGCCGCTTGCGGGTAGTTGATAATGCCCATCGACTGCACCGAGCCGAACGCGCCGGTGTTGTTGACGGTGAACGTGCCGCCCTGCATGTCTTCCGGGCGCAGTTTGCCGGCGCGCGTTTTCGCCGCCAGTTCAGCGATTTCACGGGCGATGCCTTTGATCGTTTTTTCATCGGCGTGCTTGATGACGGGCACGAACAAGGCGTCATCCGTCGCGACGGCGATCGAGATGTTGATGTCTTTGCGTTGAATGATCTTATCGCCCGCCCACGTCGAGTTCAGCTGCGGGAATTCTTTCAGCGCTTGGGTGACCGCCTTGACGAAGAAGGCGAAATACGTCAAATTGAAGCCTTCACGCCGCTTGAACTCGTCTTTGATGGCATCGCGGTAGGCGACAAGATCGGTGACGTCGACTTCGACCATCGTCCAAGCGTGCGGCGCTTCGTGTTTGCTGCGGAGCATGTTCGCGGCGATCGCTCTGCGCACCGGGGTGACCGGAATTTCGATGTCGCCCGCTCCGGCTTCGACGTTCGGGGCCGCTAGTTTGACCGGCGCTACTTGCGGCGCAGTTGGCGCGGCCGCGGCAGACGGTTGAGCCGCCGCGGCGGCTGTGGCCGGTTGTTCCGTTCTCGGTTCCGCTTTTGGCGCCGCTTGTTCCGCCGCCGGTGCCGCTCCCGCTTTCGGAATTTGGCCGGACTCAATGAGCTTCAGCAAATCTTTGCGCGTCACCCGCCCGCCAAGGCCGGTGCCTTCGACTTGTTCGAGGTCAATGCCGTGTTCCTGAGCCAAGCGGAGCACGGCCGGCGAATAGCGGCCGTTGTTTGCCCGGCCGGCCTTTTTCGGAGCGGCTGGCTTGGCGTTGTCTTCTGCTTTCGGCGCTTCATCCGCCGGCTTCGCTTCCGAAGCCGGTGCAGCGCCTTCGACTTCGATCGTGCAAATCGGCGCGCCGACTGGGAGCGTCTCCCCTTCTTTGGCGATCAGCTCGCGGATGACGCCGGCAAACGACGACGGAATTTCCGCGCTCACTTTATCGGTGATGACTTCAGCGATCGGGTCGTATTTGTTCACTTTGTCGCCCGGGGAAACGAGCCATTTGCTGATCGTGCCTTCCGTGACGCTTTCCCCGAGCTGAGGCATCGTCAATTGTTCGATGGCCACATCGATACCCTCCTATCTTGGCTGCAATGTCTTCGCCTCAAAACGCCGCTAATTCGCGCATCGCTTTTTCGACTTTTTCTGGATTGATCATAAAGAATTTTTCCATCGTCGGCGCATACGGCATGGCCGGAACGTCCGGGCCGGCGAGGCGCATAATCGGCGCGTCGAGATCAAACAAACAATGCTCCGCGATAATGGCGGCGACTTCGCTCATGACGCTGCCTTCTTTATTGTCTTCCGTAATAAGCAGCACTTTCCCCGTTTTGCTCGCCGCTTCGATGATCGCTTCTTTGTCAAGCGGGTAGACGGTGCGCAAATCGAGCAGATGGACGGAAATGCCGTCTTGTGCGACGCGTTCGGCCGCCTGCAAGGCAAAATGGACGCACAGCCCGTACGTGATGACCGTGATGTCCTCTCCTTCACGCTTGACATCAGCTTTGCCGATCGGCAATACGTAGTCGTCTTCCGGCACCTCTCCTTTAATGAGGCGATAGGCGCGTTTATGCTCGAAAAAGAGCACCGGATCTTCATCGCGAATCGCCGCTTTCAATAATCCTTTTACATCATACGGCGTCGACGGCATGACGATTTTCAGCCCCGGCTGGTTGGCGAAAATCGCTTCCACCGATTGAGAATGGTACAGAGCACCGTGAACACCGCCGCCGTATGGGGCGCGGATGACGATCGGGCAGTTCCAGTCGTTGTTCGAGCGGTAGCGAATGCGCGCCGCCTCCGAAATGATTTGGTTGACCGCCGGCATGATGAAGTCGGCAAACTGAATTTCCGCGATCGGGCGCAGACCGTACATCGCCGCGCCGATGCCGACGCCGACGATCGCCGATTCGGCAAGCGGCGTATCAATCACGCGCTCTTCGCCAAACTGCTCGTACAATCCTTGCGTCGCTTTGAACACTCCGCCTTTTCGGCCGACGTCTTCTCCTAACACAAACACGCGCGGGTCGCGCTCCATCTCTTCGCGAATTGCCATCGTGACCGCATCAATATAGGAAATAACAGGCATCGTCAAATCCCCTCCCTTACTCCTCGGCATACACGTAGCGAAGCGCGTGCTCCGGCTCGGCGTACGGCGCCTTCTCCGCGTAGTCGGTCGCTTCGTTCACTTCCTTCATGACGCGCGCTTGAATTTCTTCATCCCGTTCATCGGTCAAAACGCCCGTTTCTTTCAAATAGTTGGCAAATGTGATGATCGGGTCTTTGGCGCGCGCCTCGGCGAGCTCTTCTTCCGTCCGGTAGACGCGATGGTCGTCATCCGACGAGTGCGACGTCAGCCGATACGTCACCGCTTCAATCAACGTTGGCCCTTCGCCGCGGCGGGCGCGGTCGGCCGCTTCCTTGACGACGCGGTATACTTCAAGCGGATCGGTGCCGTCGACCGTATAGCCCGGCATGCCGTAACCGACAGCGCGGTCGGACACTTTTTCGCACGCGAGTTGTTTCGAAATCGGCACGGAAATGGCGTACTGGTTGTTTTCGCACATGAAGATGACCGGAAGCTTGTGAACACCGGCGAAGTTTGCCCCTTCATGGAAGTCGCCTTGGTTCGACGACCCTTCGCCAAAGGTGACAAAAGTGACAAAATCTTTCTTTTCCATTTTCGCCGCTAACGCAAAGCCGACCGCATGCGGCACTTGCGTCGTCACGGGCGAGGAGCCGGTGACGATCCGGTTTTTCTTTTGCCCGAAATGGCCAGGCATTTGCCGGCCTCCGGAGTTCGGGTCTTCCGCCTTGGCGAACGCCGCCAGCATCAATTCTCTCGCCGTCATGCCAAATGTCAGCACAACCCCCATATCGCGGTAGTACGGCAGTACATAGTCCTTCGTCCGATCGAGGGCGAACGCCGCGCCGACTTGCGCCGCTTCCTGCCCTTGGCACGAGATGACGAACGGAATTTTTCCGGCGCGGTTTAACAGCCACATCCGCTCATCGAGCTTGCGGGCGAGAAGCATTGTTTCATACATTTCCAACACCGTGTCATCGCTTAATCCGAGCGCTTGATGACGGTTTTGCGCCATCACAACAACCTCCCTTAGATTCACATAGTCAACCAATGATCACGCGCCAAGCTCATGCCGCCACGAACTAAAAATGAATCGCTTTGCCATCGACCGCCAGCGCCGCTTCCGCCATGGCCTCTGACAGCGTCGGATGCGGGTGGATCGCATGGGCCACTTCCCACGGAGCTGCATCAAGCACGCGGGCGAGCCCGGCTTCGGAAATCAAATCGGTCACGTGCGGCCCGACCATATGGACGCCAAGCAGATCGTCCGTGTTCCGGTCGGCGATGAGTTTCACAAACCCTTCCGCCTCACCGAACACAAGCGCCTTGCCAATGGCTTTAAACGGAAATTTGCCGATTTTGACATCATAGCCTTTCGCTTTCGCCTCTTGTTCGGTTAAGCCGACCGCCGCCGCTTCTGGACGGGTGTAAATGCAGCGGGGCACCATCGAATAGTCAATCGGCGCTGGATTGCGCCCGGCCAAATGCTCAATGGCGACAATCCCTTCATGGGCAGCGACATGGGCCAGCTGCAGGCCGCCGATGACATCACCGATTGCGTAAATGTGCGATTCTTTCGTTTGGCCGAACTCGTTTGTTTGAATATATCCCTTCTCCACAACAATTTCGGTGTTTTCAAGACCAATTCCTTCAATGTTCGCCTGACGCCCGATGGAAACGAGCATCTTGTCGGCCGCAAACGTTTTCCGCTCGCCTTGATGCTCCGCTTGGATCGTGACGCCGTTTCCTTTCTCGAGCGTTTCCGTGAGCACCCGCGCCCCTGTGACGATGTTGACGCCGCGGCGGCGGAGCAGTTTTTCCATTTCTTTTGAGACATCTTCATCTTCTGTCGGCAAAATGCGATCGGCATACTCAAGCACGGTGACCTCCACACCGAAATCGTTGAGCATCGACGCCCATTCCATGCCGATGACGCCGCCCCCGACGATCAAGATAGACGACGGAAGCACCTCCATTTGCAGCGCCTCATCCGATGTCATCACGAATTCGCCGTCCGGCTCAAGCCCCGGTAGCGTGCGCGGCCGCGAACCAGTGGCAATGACGACGAATTTCGGGACAAGCATTTCGTTTTCGCTGCCGTCGTTCATCTCAACCGACACCGTCCCCGGCAGCGGGGAAAAGATCGACGGGCCGAGCAGGCGGCCGATGCCGGCGTACACATCGATCTTCCCTTTTTTCATCAAATGCTGCACACCTTTATGGAGCTGGTCGACAATCGTCGCTTTGCGCGCCTGCACTTTCGCGAAATCAAGGCGCACATCACCGGCGATGACGCCAAACGCCTCGCTATTTTTCGTTTGCGCGTACACTTCCGCACTGCGGAGCAGCGCTTTGGACGGAATGCAGCCGGCGTGCAGGCACGTGCCGCCGAGCTTCCCTTTTTCGACAACCGCCGTTTTCAAGCCGAGCTGCGAGGCGCGAATAGCGGCCACATAGCCACCTGTGCCGCCGCCGAGAATGACGACATCGTATTCTTTTGCCATCTTGTCTTCCCCTTTCTCATCCGTTGCCGCATCAATGCCGGACTGAAACCGGCGAAGCCGCTTCACCCTGAATACGTTTTTTCCTCTTCTTCGCCGCGCAGGACGCGAAGCGCCCCTTCGGCAAGCGCCTGCAGTTCGTTTTCGCCCGGATGGACGATGACATCGGCGATCCATTGCACGCGGCGAGTGATTCGTTCGACAAACGATTTGCCATACGCCAACCCGCCGGTCAAAATGATGGCGTCCACTTTGCCCGCCAATACGGCGCTTGCCGCGCCGATTTCTTTCGCCACTTGGTACGCCATCGCCTCATAGACGAGCTTGGCCTTTTCATCGCCGGCTTCGATCATGTTCTCGACTTTCACCGCATCGTTCGTGCCCAAATACCCGACAAGTCCGCCTTGACCGACGAGCATGCGCATCACTTCCTCGCGATAGTAGTCGCCCGAGAAGCATAGCGCCACCAAATCGCCGGCCGGCACCGTCCCGGCACGCTCCGGGCTGAACGGGCCTTCGCCGTCAAGCCCGTTGTTCACGTCCACCACCCGCCCTTGCTTATGGGCGCCGACCGTGATGCCGCCGCCCATATGAGCGACGATCAAGTTCAGTTCGTCATACCGCTTGCCAAGCTGCTTGGCGACGCGGCGCGCGACCGCTTTTTGGTTTAGGGCGTGGAAAATGCTGCGCCGCTCAATGAGCGGAAAGCCGCTGATCCGGGCGATTGGCTCAAGCTCATCGACGACGACCGGGTCGACGATAAACGCCGGGATGTTTAAGGCCGAGGCGATCTCATGCGCCAAAATGCCGCCGAGATTGGAGGCGTGCTGTCCCGAATAACCGCGGCGCAAATCTTCAAGCATTGCCTCATTGACGCGGTACGTCCCGCCTTCGATCGGGCGGAGGAGTCCACCGCGGCCGCAGACGGCGTTCAACTTCGATAAATTGATCCCTTCTTCATCGAGAGCTTGCAAAATCGTTTGTTTACGAAACTCATACTGATCCGCAATCGTTTTATATTGCCGAAGCACCTCCGCCTCGTGGCGGATCGTTTTTTCGAGCAATGGCCGTTCGTTTTCAAAGACGCCGATTTTCGTTGACGTCGAACCTGGATTGATCGTTAAAATGCGGAACTTCTGCTCTTGCATCGTTGTCGTCCCTCCGTCATCCGCCGGCGGGGCGGAGGCCGCCCCGCGCCGCTGTTAGCGGGCGCGACGGCGGCTTAAAATATGGTGACCATTTTGCAAAAATTGACTGCGCGCTTTGCGCATCGTTTCAATCCGTTCTTCCGCCATCCGGTCGGCGGCCACATACGTTGGAATGTTGTCGCGCTTGGCGATGGCAAACACTTTTTCGATGTTGTCATAAATTTGCTCGATTTTTTTCATCGCCCGTTCCCGATTGTAGCCGTACAGTTCGTCCGCGACATTGATGACGCCGCCGGCGTTGATCACATAATCCGGGGCATAGACGATGCCCATTTCATGGATGATGTCGCCATGGCGCGGCTCTTTCAGCTGGTTGTTCGCCGATCCGGCGATCACTTTCGCTTTCAGTTGCGGAATCGTTTGATCGTTGATGATGCCGCCGAGCGCGCATGGAGCAAAAATGTCGCACTCCACGCCGTAAATGTCGTTCGGGTCGACCGCTTTCGCTCCGAATTCCTCGACCGCGCGCGCCACCGCTTCCTTGTTGATGTCAGTCACGATGAGTTTCGCTCCTTCTTCGTGCAAATGGCGGCACAAATGATACGCGACATTGCCGACTCCTTGGACGGCGACGACTTTTCCTTCGAGCGAATCGCTGCCGAACGCCTCTTTTGCCGCCGCCTTCATGCCGCGGTATACGCCGTAGGCGGTCGCCGGCGATGGGTTGCCGGATGAGCCGAATTCGGGCGAAATGCCGGTGACATAGTCGGTTTCTTGATAGATGATATCCATATCGGCGACGGTCGTGCCGACGTCTTCCGCCGTGATGTAGCGGCCGTTCAGCCCTTGAATGAAGCGGCCGAACGCCCGGAACATCGCTTCGTTTTTATCTTTGCGCGGGTCGCCGATGATGACCGTTTTGCCCCCGCCCAAGTTGAGGCCGGCGGCCGCGTTTTTGTACGTCATGCCGCGGGCGAGGCGCAAGGCGTCTTCAAGCGCTTCTTCTTCCGAATTGTACATCCACATGCGCGTCCCGCCGAGCGCCGGGCCGAGCGTTGTGTCATGAATGGCAATGATCGCTTTCAAACCCGATTCTTTATCTTGGCAAAACAGCACTTGCTCATAATCGTAAGTTTCCATATATTTGAACAATTCCATCTCAGATGGCCTCCTTCTTTTCATTTCACTGCCGAACAGATGGCGAGCGCCAACGAATACAGTTTGCTTTCCGCCGAGTCGGCGCGCGACGTCAAGACGATCGGCGCCTTCGCCCCGGCGATGACCGCGCCGACTTTGGCTTTTGCAAAGTAGACGAGCGACTTGTACAACATGTTGCCGGATTCAATGTCCGGCACGAGCAAAATATCAGCCTGTCCAGCCACTTCGCTTTCAATTCGTTTATGCTTCGCCGCCGTCATAGACACTGCATTGTCCAAGGCAAGCGGCCCGTCAAGCAGGCAATGTTCGATTTGTCCCCGCTTTTGCATCATCGCGAGCGCCGCTGCATCGACGGTTGCCGGCATGGCCGGATTGACCGTCTCCACCGCCGCCAGCGCCGCGACTTTCGGACGCTCGATGCCGATGGAACGCGCCACGCTGACGGCATTGTTCACAATTTGCACTTTTTGCTCGAGATCGGGGGCGATGTTCATGGCCGCGTCGGTCACGATGATCAGCCGTTCGAACGCCGGCACGTCAAACACCGCGACATGGGACAACACCTTTCCTGTGCGCAGCCCGTATTCTTTGTTCAAGACGGCTTTCAGCAAGGTTGCCGTCGGTACGTGCCCTTTCATTAAGGCATCTGCTTCATTCAAATGAACGGCGCGCACCGCCAGTTCGGCCGCTTGGGCGACCGAATTGGTGTGAACGATGTCGACATCGGCAAAACGCGCCCCCCCTTTTTCTTTGAGCAACCGTCCGATTCGCTCCCGGTCTCCGTACAGCACAAACCGGCCGAGGCGATGCTCGAGCGCCATCGCCACCGCTTCGATCACTTCCTCATCCTCGGCGGCGGCCACGGCCACCGTCCGACCTTGACATTGACTTGCTTCCTCGATTAATGTGTTCGACTTCATCGTCTGCACCAACCTTTTCTGCCAATCCGTCGAGGCAGTTTTATCATACCCGCTTTTTCGTTCCTTGACAAATGACGGATAACGGTTATGATAATCGGTGAAGTGATTTCTGCTAGGAAAGGGACGCGATCGCGATGGGGCGAATGATTGCGCTGTTCATTTTAGTCGTTCCGGGGCTGGCGGCGGCGCTCGGCATTAAATGGATGCGCGATGCGTTGTTTGGCATCATGCAGCCGCCGTTTGCCGCCTTATGGCTGCAATTTCTCGCCGGGCTTGTGCTGTTTGCAGCCGGGTTGGCGTTTATTGGCGGGTTTTTGCTGCACCGCGACCGAAAACGGAACAAAGTGCAGGCGCGTTTTCAACGAAAACGAAAAACGCCTTGATTCGGAATTGGAAACCATCTATTTCAAGGAAAGCCAAAAAACGCCTTAACGGTTTTCGTTAAGGCGTTTTCTCTTTCCATTCCTTCGCTTGACGCGGATAGTCGGTGAAAATCGCATCCACTTTATAGGCGAACATCGTCTTCGCCGTTTTCGGCTTGTTCACCGTAAAGGGCCGGACTGCGACGCCGCGGCGCCGCGCATCCGCGGCGAAGTCCGCCGTCACCGTTCGGTGGTACGGATGCACCCCGCCTGCGTTCATCGCCTGCACATACGTCCACGGGTCATAGAGCGGCTCCATATAAAGAAGCGCCGTTTCGATCTCCGGCGCCAACTGGCGGCAAAGACGCATGCTGTTATGGTTGAACGATGAGAAAATCGTCCGGTTCTCGAGCCCATAGCGGCGCACAACGGCGATCACCTTTTGCTCAAGCCTTTCATAAGCCACGAGGCTGTTTTTCAGCTCAATGTTGACTAAAAGCCGTGTCGGCGCCAGCCAGGCGAGCACTTCCTCGAGATGGGGAATCGGGCAATGGCCGTAACGGCCGTCCCATTTCGCTGCTGCGTTGAACTTGCGGAGTTCGCGGTATAGGATGTCTTTGACCCAGCCGCTGCCGTCCGTCGTCCGGTCGACCGTTTCGTCATGAATGACGACCGGTTCGCCGTCTTTCGTCAGCTGCACATCGAGCTCAATGCCATCCGCCCCCGCCTTCAGCGCTTCTTCAAACGCTGCCATCGTATTTTCCGGGTGGGTTCCCGCCGCTCCGCGGTGGGCAAAAATATATGTCATGCCGTTTCTTCCTTTCCCATATAATTCGCCATTTGGCCGACAAAGCTGGCCGAATGCGGCAGTGATCGGTTATACTAAAAGTAATGTATGAGGCACTGGAGGGGAAGATGATGCAGCCGCTGAAAATTTCCTTGGAGACGGCGCAAAAGCTGGCAAAAGCGCTCGGCGTGCCGATCGAGCAAGTGATGCACATGCCGCCGCATATTTTGATGAAAAAATTGCTCGAACTTGAGAAAAAGGAAACAGAGCATGACGAACCGTAGCGGCCCGCCCTCATCAACGGGTGGCTTGGCGTTTCGAGTAGGCGCCCGGCCGCAAAAAAGGCCGGCGCCAAAAAGCCGGTCAACCGCTTTTTCGGCCCGCCTCTTTTGCCTTCACCGCGTTCCGCCCTTTATGACGCTTTATGCTCAAGCCGCAGTTTGTCGGCCACCATGGCGATGAATTCGGAGTTGGTCGGTTTGGCTTTCGAGACGCTGACCGTATAGCCGAACAGCGATGAGATCGAGTCGAGATTGCCGCGGCTCCAGGCGACTTCGATCGCATGGCGGATCGCCCGTTCGACCCGGCTTGCCGTTGTGTTGTATTTTTTGGCGATGTCCGGGTACAGCACTTTCGTGATCGAGCCGAGCAGCTCGATGTCGTGATAGACCATGGCGATGGCCTCGCGCAAATACAAATAGCCTTTAATGTGGGCTGGAACGCCGATTTCATGGATGATGCTCGTAATGCTCGCGTCCAAGTTTTTCGGCTTGTTGTCGCGCACTTGGGGCGCCGGGGCTGCTTTCCTCACAACCGGCGTCGTTTTACCGTAAACTTGCCGAATATGGTGGGCTAAGTTTTCCATGTCAAACGGCTTTAAAATGAAATAGGAAGCCCCGAGTTCAACCGCCTTTTTCGTCACGTCTTCCTGGCCGAACGCCGTCAGCATAATGACATTGGGCTGATGTTCGAAGCCGGCGCGGATTCTCTCCAAAACAGCCAGTCCGTCCAAATGCGGCATAATGATGTCCAACAGCAAAATATCCGGCCGCTTTTCCTCAAGCATCTGCAGGCAGTCCTGGCCGTTGTACGCCGTGCCGATCACTTCCATGTCCGGCTGGCTCGAAATATATTCATCAAGCAATGACACCAATTCGCGATTATCGTCGGCAATACACACTTTAATGCTCAACTTGATCGTCCTCCCCCACATTTTCTTCCTATGTAACTTTCCGTTAACGTACATTCGACAACAGCAGCAAAAAATCCTTTTCTTTTTCACAAATTAATGCAAAATAAAAATTATAGCAAAAAATGAGCTCTTTAGACAATATTCGTTTTTTTAACCATGTATTTGTCGAAAAATCTTTACATGTTCCATTTTAACGGATGTTTCACCAAATATCTATGCCCAATCGGCAAAATATTTGCCGTCTTTTTTGAAAAATTTTTGGGCTGCAAAAAAAGCGAGCTGACTCGCGGTCAGCTCGCCTTTTTTTGACGGCCATATAGATCGATTCCTGCTTCTTGCAGCATCCATTCAATATGGACGCCGTATCCCGATGTCGGATCGTTGACAAACACATGCGTCACCGCACCGACAAGTTTGCCATTTTGAATGATCGGGCTGCCGCTCATGCCTTGAACGATGCCGCCCGTTTTCTTGAGCAGGCGCGGATCGGTGACGCGGATGACGAGTCCTTTTGTGGCTGGAAACTTTTGTGGAACGTTGCTGACAATTTCAACATCAAATTGCTCCACCTTGTCGTTTTCGACCACTGTCAATATTGTTGCCGGTCCTTCTTTCACCTGGCTGGCCAAAGCGATCGGAATCGGTTTCGTGAATGGGCTGTCCGGCAATGGCTTTGTCAGTTTACCAAAAATGCCAAACGGACTGTTATTCGTCACCGTGCCGATCATCTCTTCGCCATCGGAGAAGCGGGCTAACTTTTCGCCTGGATTGCCGCTCGTCCCTTTTTCAATGGAGGTGACGGTCGAGCGCATAATTTGCCCATTTTGCACCAAAATCGGCTTTTTCGTATCCATGTCGGAAATGACATGGCCGAGCGCACCGTACGTTTTCGATTTTGGGTCATAGAACGTCATCGTCCCGATGCCGGCGGCGGAATCACGGATATACAAGCCGATGCGGTACACGTCGTCATGCTTGTCTTTCAGCGGAACGAGCTTCGCTGTGACGGAGTGCTGATCGCGCAGAATGGTGAGATGAAGCGGTTTTCCGGTTTTGCCGGCTTCCTCAATGAAAGGGGAGAGATCGCTCATGTTTTCAATTTTTTGCCCGTTAATGGCGGTGATCACGTCGCCGATTTGGATGCCGGCCGCCTCCCCCGGGGACTTCTTTCCGTTTTCTGTTTCGACTAAGTGGTAGCCGACCACAAGCACCCCAACCGTATTGAGTTTGACGCCGATCGATTGCCCGCCGGGGATGACTTTCAGCGTCGGTAGCACGTTGACATCCACTTGTTTAATCGGCATTCCGGCGACCTGCAAAACCAACGTTTCTTCTCCGCGCTGTTTCGCCTTTACAGACCACGAACCGTTTTTTTGCTCAACATTGAGCGTTTCGGGAGCGTTTCGGTCATGGACGGCCGCTTGCACCGGAAGGGCTGACGCCCGAAATTCGACCGTATCGCCTTCAAACAGCACAAGCTGCTTTGGAATTTGCCAATATTCTTTCATCGGTTTGGCAAAACCGATCGCCATCAGCATGCCTAGGAGAAGCACTCCTGCTATGTTTCGGGCCATTTCTTTCTTCAATGTCGTTCACTCTCCTCGCTCCCGCCTACACCATACAAAAACGGTTACAGTTTTAATTTTGCCTGAACAGGGGAAAATATAATCGCAACGCTTATAAAAAAAGCTGCCCGGATTGGATGGACTTTCATCCGGGCAGCCCATTGCCTCGCAGCGGGGGCAACGGCCCGACGGGGGACGGACAGCAAGGCTATCGCTTCATTTTCGCCGCCAGCTCGAGCAGCTCTTTGGCATGCTGCTTCGTCAGTTCGGTCATCTCCACGCCGGAAATCATCCGTCCGATTTCCTTCACCTTCTCCTCCTCATCGAGCTTTTTCACGGCCGTTTTGGTCCGCGTTCCGTCCGTTTCCTTCACGATCAACAGATGCGTGTCCGCCATGGCGGCGACTTGCGGCAGGTGGGAAATGCAAAGCACTTGCGACTGGCTGGCGATACGGTAAATTTTTTCGGCGATCGCCTGGGCGACCCGGCCGCTGACGCCGGTGTCGACTTCATCAAAAATAATCGATGTCACGCCTTGGTGTTTCGAAAAAATCGTCTTCAATGCGAGCATAATGCGCGACAGCTCGCCGCCTGAAGCAGTTTTGGCAAGCGGCTTCAGCGGCTCGCCGACGTTCGTCGACAGGTAAAATTCGACAACATCGATGCCGTCTTCCGCAAATTTGACCGGCACGCCGTCGACCAGCGGGGCGTCGAGCGGACCTTCGCGTTTGGCGAAGACGATGTCAAACTGCGTTTTTTCCATGTACAAATCTTTCAATTCTTGCTGAATGCGCTCAATCAGCTGCCGGGCGTACGCCTGGCGGATGCTGGTCACCTTTTTCGCCTCGGCAAGCAATTTGCCGGTCACGTCGGCAAGCTGCCGCTCGAGGTCGTGCACATGCATGTCGCGGTTTTCAATCGTCTCGATTTCTTCGGCGATCGCTTCGGCATACTGCAAAATATCGGCGATCGTCGCTCCGTACTTCCGTTTTAATTGCTGGATTTCCGCGAGGCGGCTTTCAATGGCGTCAAGCCGCATCGGGTCGTATTCAAGCTCCTCAAGTTGGTCGCGCAGCCTATACATGACTTCCTCGAGCAAATAGTAGCTGTTGGCCACCATTTCATGCGCCTCTTTAAGTTCCGCGTCCATCGCAGCGACGTCCTCGAGATGGCCCATCGCCTGGCCGACCGAATCCAAGCCGCGTCCTTCGCCGGCGAGCGCTTCGTAGCTATGCTGAATGGCTTGATAAATTTTTTGGAAATTCACAATCCGCACTTTTTCTTCCATCAGCCGCTCGTCTTCGCCAATCTCGAGCCCGGCTTGTTCGATTTCGCGCAGCTGAAACGTCAGCAAATCGAGCCGATGCGCCATTTGCTGCTCATTTTCACTCAGCTTTTTCAACTTTTTTACCAACGCTTCACGCTCTTCATACAGAGCGCGATAACGCGCCAGCGCCGCCGCCGTTTCCGCGCCGCCAAACTCATCGAGAAGCGGCAGATGACGGGATGGATCCATCAGCTCTTGATGCTCATGCTGACCGTGAATATCGACGAGCGTCGAACCGATGTCGCGCAGCACGGCGGTGGTGACGAGCTTGCCGTTGATGCGGCAGATGCTTTTGCCGCTCGCCAAAATGTCGCGGCGGAGCACCACCATCCCATCGCTGACATCAACGCCAATGTCCGCACATTTTTGGCAGCATGGATGGCGGTCGTCATCAAGCAAAAACAGCCCTTCAATTTCGGCCTTCTCTGCGCCGAAACGGACGAACTCAGACGAACCGCGCCCGCCGATGAGCAAATGAATGGCGTCGATGATGATCGACTTGCCGGCCCCTGTTTCGCCCGTCAACACCGTCAGCCCTTTATCAAACGACAACGAGAGCGATTCGATAATCGCGAAATTTTTAATCGACAGTTCAGCGAGCATTCCATCCTCCCCTTGAACGCTGGAATGGCGCCTGCCTTGTCCAGGCTGCCTTAATGATAAAACACGTGTTCACATCCCAACAAAGGACCGTCCCCGTTTGTTCCTCTCTCTGACGCAGAGGAAAGTCGGGCCGGTCCTCGGTTAAAGCATGGACAGCAGCTGGTTCGACACTTTTTTGGCGTCTTTTGGCGTCCGGCAGATGATTAAACACGTATCGTCGCCGCAAATCGTACCGACGATTTCGTCCCAGTCCAAGTTATCGAGCAGAACGCCGATGGCGTGGGCGTTGCCCGGCAGCGTCCGCAGCACGAGCAAGTTTCCGGTTCCGTCAAGCTTAATGAACACGTCAACGAGCGCCCGCTTCAGTTTTTGCAGCGGGTTGAAGCGCTGATCGGACGGAAGGCTGTACTTATAGCGGCCGTTGGCCATCGGCACTTTGACAAGCTGCATCTCCTTAATGTCGCGCGAGACGGTCGCCTGTGTGACGTTGAAGCCGGCTTCCCTCAGCCGGTCGACCAGCTCGTCTTGCGTCTCGATGTCGTTGTTCATGATAATCTCGCGAATTTTAATATGCCTTTGCCCTTTGTTCAAATCGCGCCACCTCCTCGTTCCCTAAGATGCGCAGTCGCGGCTCCGTCCGGCTGGGGGCGGGACTTCTTTCCGACGGTTGCTTAGGCGCCGTTTTCTTCCCCCTCTTTAAGGCTGAGGCGGGCGTGCGCTTCGCTGACGACGTCTGCAATCGGCTTGGCGAGCCGGTTTTCGCCTTCCCGCTCTTCGCCGGAATAGACGGCATGAAGCAAAAACTCGATATTGCCGTCGCCGCCGGTGATCGGCGAGTACGACAAATGAAGAACATCGAACCGTTCCGCGCAGGCAAACTGAACGATCGACTCCAGCACGTCGCGATGAACGGCCGGATCGCGGACGATTCCTTTTTTGCCAACCTTTTCTTTCCCTGCTTCAAACTGCGGTTTGACAAGCGCAATAACATCGCCGCCTGGAACGATGACCGTCTTGACGACCGGCAAAATGAGCTGAAGTGAAATAAACGACACATCGATGACCGCCACTTCCGGCAGCCCTTTTGTAAACAAATCCGGCGTCGCGTAGCGAAAGTTCGTCCGCTCCATGACGACGACGCGCTCATCTTGACGCAGCTTCCAGGCAAGCTGGTTGTAGCCGACATCGACCGCATAGGACAGTTTCGCTCCATGCTGCAAGGCGCAATCGGTGAAGCCGCCGGTCGAGGCGCCGATATCGAGGACAATTTTTCCTTTAACGCTGATCTGAAATTCGCGCAACGCTTTTTCGAGCTTCAAGCCGCCGCGGCTGACGTACGGGAGCGGGTTGCCTTTCACTTCAAGCGGGATATCCGTTGGCACTTTCTCTCCGGGCTTGTCGAGCCGGATGTCGTTCGAGTAGACGAGGCCGGCCATGATCGCCCGCTTCGCTTTTTCACGCGTTTCCGCCAGCCCGCGTTCAACAAGCAGCACATCGAGCCGTTCTTTTTTCCCTTTCATCGTCTCAAGCCCTTTTCTGTTTTCTTGGCGCCATCGTTTTAATGCGGTCAACGATATGCGCGGCTGTCAGCCCAATTTCGCGCAGCAGCTCGCTGACGCTTCCGTGCTCAATAAACCGGTCAGGGATGCCCATCCGCTCGATCACCGCCTGATGGTAGCCGCGGTCATGGGCAAATTCAAGCACGGCGCTGCCAAAGCCGCCCTGTAGCACAGCTTCCTCGATCGTCAAAATCGGCAGGCGGCTTTCGAGCAGTTCAAGCAGCACCGCTTCGTCCATCGGCTTAATAAAGCGGGCGTTGACGACTTTGACCGAGACACCTTCTTTCGCCAATTGGTTGGCAGCCTCAAGCGCCATGGAGATCGTTGTCCCAAACGTCAAGATCGCCGCATCGCGGCCATCGCGCAACACTTCCCACGTGCCGATCGGAATCTCTTTCAGCTCCTCGTCAAGCGGAACGCCCAGGCCGTTTCCGCGCGGGAAACGCATGGCAATCGGCCCGTCATCGTAGCGGATAGCCGTATACACCATGTGCTGGCCTTCATTTTCATCTTTTGGCATCATCAGCACCAAGTTCGGCACATGGCGCAAAAAGGCGATGTCAAACACCCCCTGGTGCGTTTCGCCGTCGGCGCCGACAAGCCCGGCGCGGTCAATGGCGAAAAAGACGTTTAAGTTTTGCCGGCATACGTCATGGACGACTTGGTCGTACGCGCGCTGCAAAAACGTCGAATAAATGGCCAAAAACGGTTTCATCCCTTGCGTCGCCAGCCCGGCCGCCAGCGTCGTCGCATGCTGTTCGGCAATGCCGACATCAAACATCCGATCCGGAAATTCGCTTGCAAACCCTTCCAGCTTCGATCCGACCGGCATCGCCGGCGTAATGGCCACGATGCGCGGATCCGTGCGCGCGAGCCGGCGCACCGTTTCGCTGACAAGCGCGCTCCACGACGGCCCGGCTTCCTTCGTTTTCACAAACGCACCAGTTTCAATTTTGTACGGGCCGGTGCCGTGCCACGTTCCCACTTTGTCGTTTTCCGCCGGACTGTAGCCTTTCCCTTTTTTCGTGATCACATGCACGAGCACCGGACCTTTCATTTTCTTCGCATAACGCAAATTTTCAAACAGATCCTCAAAATCATGACCGTCCACCGGTCCTAAATACGTAAACCCGAGCTCTTCGAAAAACACGCCGGAAACGAGCAAGTATTTTAAACTGTCTTTCAAACGTTCGGCCGTGGCCGCCAGCTTGCCGCCGACCGCCGGGATGCGCTTGAGCAACAATTCAAGCTCATCTTTCACCCACTGATATTTGCCGGCTGTTCGCAACCGTCCGAGGATGTTGTGCAGCGCCCCGACGTTCGGGGCGATCGACATTTCGTTGTCATTTAAAATGACAATCATATCCGTTTTTTCATGGCCGATATGGTTGAGCGCCTCGAGCGCCATGCCGCCGGTGAGCGCCCCGTCGCCGATGATCGGCACGATGTATTCATCCGTCCCTTTTAAATCGCGGGCGATCGCCATGCCCATCGCTGCCGACAGCGACGTTGAGCTATGGCCTGTTTCCCAGACATCGTGCTCGCTTTCGCTCCGCTTCGGGAAGCCGGACAACCCCTTGTACTGGCGGAGCGTGTCGAACTCAGCAGCGCGCCCCGTCAAAATTTTATGCACATACGTTTGATGCCCGACATCCCAAATGAGTTTGTCTTTCGGGCTGTCAAACTCCCGGTGCAGGGCGATCGTCAGCTCGACGACCCCTAAATTTGGGCCGATGTGTCCTCCCGTTTTGGACAGCTTTTCAATTAAAAACCGCCGAATCTCGGCGCTTAACTGTTTCAGTTCCGGAATGGACATCGTTTTTAACACGCGCGGATGTTCAATTTTCGTCAAATCCAAATGAGATCACTCGCTTTCATTCGGTCATTCTCCGAGCCGATTCCCTAGAATACAGGTAGTATTATTATACATGATTCGCCGCGAAAAATCGACTTTTGCCGCCAACGCCGGCCTTGGCGCCACTGTATGGCCGCGGCGCGAAGATGAAAGACCTATCATGGGGCGGAAGCAAAAAAGCAACACAGCCGCCCTTGCTCCGAAGCAAGGGCGGCCGTTCCGCTTTTAATGGTCGCGGGCGGCGACCAGTTCGCAAATATAGGCGAGCGCGGCGCCGTCAACGTCGGCGTGCCGTAAATGGCGCTGCGCCGCCTCGATATGGAACGCCAACTTTTCCTTCGCGCCGGCAAGCGACAGCAACGCTGGATACGTCGCTTTGTTGTTGCTTTGGTCGCTGCCGACCGGCTTGCCGATTTTTTCTTCTGCCCCTTCAATATCGAGAATATCATCGCGAATTTGAAAGGCAAGGCCTAGATGGGCGGCAAATTCGTCAAGCTCCCGCGTTTGCCGGGCATCAGCGCCGCCGATCAAGGCGCCGGCGTGCACGCTGTATTGCAGCATTTTCCCGGTTTTATGCCGATGGATGTATTCGAGCTCCGAAAGCGTCAGCGTTTTCCCCTCTCCTTCCATATCGGCTACCTGACCGGCGACCATCCCTTCCGGACCGGCCGCTTTCGCCAGCCGTTCGATGAGCCGAAGCCGGACGGAAGGAGGGATGCGCTCATCGTCGATTTCGGTGATCAATTGAAACGCGTACGTCAACAACCCGTCCCCCGCCAAGATGGCCATCGCCTCGCCGAACACTTTATGGTTCGTCGGCTTGCCGCGCCGCAAATCATCGTTGTCCATGCTCGGCAAATCATCATGGATCAAAGAGTACGTATGGATCATTTCAATCGCGCAGGCGACGGGCAATCCGACCGCCGGGTCTTTGCCGAGCGCCCGAACGGTGGACAGAAGCAGCAACGGACGGATTCGTTTGCCGCCGGCCTCCAATGAGTACATCATCGCCTTTTTCAGCTTCGCCGGCCCTTCTAAGCGCTCTATATAACGGGAGAGCGCTGTTTCCACCGCCTGTTTTTGCTCGTTGAGAAACTGTTCAACTGAAAGCTGCGCCACCGCTTACTCCTCCTCCGGCGAAAAAGGCACGAGCTGACCGTCTTCGCGCAACATATACTCGAGCTGTTTTTCGACGTGCTGCAGTTTATCATGGCAAAGTTTCGACAGCTTCATGCCTTCTTGAAAAAAGACGATCGCCTCTTCAAGCGGCACATTTCCTTCCTCGAGCCGTTCGACGATTTCCTCAAGCTTTTTCATCGCTTCTTCAAACGTCAGCTCTTTTTCTTCGCTCATATTGTTTTCTCCTCCACTCCCGTCACTTGACAATCGACTTGTCCGTCTTGAATCCGGATGGACAGGCGCTCGCCGACCTGAAGCTGGCCGATTCGTTTGACAAGCTCGCGCCGCTCATTGTACACCAAACTGTAGCCGCGCTCCATGATGCGGAGCGGACTGAGCGCCTCAAGCCGCGCGACATGGGAACGAAAGCGGAGCGCATGGCGCTCTAAGGCGGTGCGCATCGCTTTTTCAAGCGCGCCGGCAGCCGCTTTTTGCCGCTCCTTCGTCCGCTCAAGCTCGGCCGCCGGGTGATGGCGCCACAGCCGCAGGCGCAGCTCACGCCATTGTTGGCGCTTCTTGTCGAGCAACCGTTCGCGCTGGCGGGCGAGCCGGTCGAGCAACACGTCAAGCTGCTGCTCTTTTTGTTCGTACAGCCGCCTTGGATAGCGGAAAGCGTACGATGCTTGAAGCCGCCGCAACCGTTCCTGGCTGGCAGCGAGCTGTTCTTTCATGGCGCGGATCATCCGCCATTTCCGCTCGGCGAGCCGCTCAGTCAGCTCCCCGACGTGCGGCGCAGCCAGCTCTGCTGCCGCCGTCGGTGTCGGCGCCCGCAAATCGGCGACAAAATCGGCGATCGTAAAATCGGTCTCATGGCCGACGGCGGAAATGACCGGCACGCGCGAAGCAAAGATGGCGCGGGCGACGATTTCTTCGTTAAACGCCCACAATTCTTCAATCGAACCGCCGCCGCGGCCGACAATGAGCACGTCAACCCCGCCGAACTCATTTGCCCGCTCGATGGCGCGCACGATTGACAGCGCCGCCCCGTCGCCTTGGACGAGCGCCGGAAACAAAATGATTTTCGCAAGCGGATAGCGGCGGCGGATCGTCGTCATAATGTCGCGCACCGCCGCTCCGGTCGGCGATGTAACAACGCCGATGCAGCGCGGAAACGCCGGAAGCGGCTTTTTATGGACGGGAGAAAACAGCCCCTCCGCCTCGAGCCGCTGCTTCAGCTGCTCATACGCCAAATACAGGCGACCGATGCCTTCCGGCTGCATTTCTTTTACATATAGCTGGTAGTTCCCATTCGGCTCATAGACGGAAATTTCCCCACGCACAAGCACGTTCATCCCATCTTCGGGACGGAACGGCAAATGTTGATTGTAGCCGGCAAACATGACCGCGGCAATGCGCGCCTGGCTGTCTTTTAAGGTAAAATACATATGGCCGCGCGAATGCTGCTTAAAGTTGGAAATTTCACCTTTCACCCATAAATCGCGCAAATGCGGGTCGACGTCAAATTTGCGCTTAATGTATTTCGTCAGCGCCCCGACGGTGACGTATTTCACTTCCATCGAAACCGCCTCACTTCACGGCGAGCTGCCGGGCCGCTTCGATCGTGTTGTGCAACAGCATCGTAATCGTCATCGGACCGACCCCTTTTGGCACCGGCGTGATATAGCCCGCCACTTCTTTGACGGCGTCAAAATCAACATCGCCGCACAGTTTACCGCTCTCCAAACGGTTGACGCCGACATCAATGACGACAGCTCCCGGTTTGACGTGGTCCGGACCGATGAGACGCGCCTTGCCAACCGCGACGATCAAAATGTCAGCCTGCCGCGTGACGGCCGGCAAATCAGGCGTTTTCGAATGGGCGTAGGTGACGGTCGCATGCTCGCGCAAAAACAGCTGGCCGACCGGTTTGCCGACGATGTTGCTCCGGCCGACGACGACGACATGCTTCCCGGCAATGTCGATGCCGGCAGATTTGACCATCACGAGAACGCCATGCGGAGTGCACGGAAGAAACGCCGGCTGGCCGATCATCATTTTCCCGACGTTGATCGGGTGGAAGCCATCGACATCTTTTTCCGGGGCGATCGTTTCAATGACCGACCATTCGCGGATATGCTCCGGCAACGGCAGCTGCACTAAAATGCCGTGCACCGCCGGATCGCCGTTCAGTTCGCGGATTTTCGCCAACAGCTCCTCTTCGCTGATGGACGCCGGAAATGTGTAAAGAAATGAACGAATGCCCACTTCAGCGCACGCTTTTTGCTTCCCTTTCACATACGAATGCGACGCCGGATCGTCGCCGACAAGAATGACGGCCAGCCCCGGCTCAACGCCGCTTTCCTTCAACTTCGCTGTTTCTTCCGCCAACCCGGCGCGAATCGTTGCGGCCAGTTCTGCTCCGCTGATGATTTGTGCTGTCATCGTATCTCGTTCCCCTCTCCTTGTTCGTCCATCCATATCGGTTTGCCTGACTTGACGCCGAAAGCTTGCGCAGCCGGCGGCCTGTCCTATTTTTGCAGCGCCGCCTTCACTTTCGAAAGCACGCCGTTGACAAAACTCCCGGATTTCCAATCGCCGAATTTTTTCGCCAGCTCGACCGCTTCATCGAGGCTGACGCTCACCGGCACATCGTCGACATACTTCATCTCATACGTCGCCATGCGCAAGATGGCGCGGTCCACATTGGCCACCCGCTCAAGCGTCCACTTTTCCAAATTGGCACGCAACAGCTCGTCAATTTCCTCCTGGTGCTCGACGACGCCTAGTACAAGCTGGCGCAAAAATGGATCCGCTTCGCTGCTTCCTGCCACATTGGCCAGCGCCTCCTCCGGCGGAATGTGCCCGACGTCGATTTGAAACAGCGCCTGCAGCGCTTTTTCCCGCGCTTCATGCCGCTTCATTGCCTTCCCCCCTCTCTAAATACGAACATTTATATTAAAATCTTATCATATTTTTCGGAAAAAGCCAGCCCCTTCCCGTCGCCCGTCTTGCTGCCGATTTTACACCGCCGGCTCCGCTGATGGCCTCGTTCATTACAATAACAGACTTTGACGAAAAAAACAAAAGGCGGCTGCTCCGAAAGCAGCTGCCTTCTGTTTTTGTCACCGTTGTTCGACGGTGTCGTGCTCCTGTTTTCCGCTTTCAAACTGAATGCCGACGATGTGCACGTTTACTTCGCTCGTTTCCAAGCCGGTCATGTTCCAAAGCGCCTGGCGCACGTTTTCCTGCACCTTTTTCGCCACGTTCGGGATCGACGCGCCGAACTGGACGAAGCAATAAAGGTCAATGACAACCCCGTCATCGCGCAAATCGACTTTGACGCCTTTGCCGTGATGCTTTTTGCCGAACCGCTCGGCAACGCCAGCGGCGAAATTGCCGCGCATTTGCGCAACGCCATCGACTTCGCTGGCCGCGATGCCGGCGATCACCTCGATCACTTCCGGTGCAATTTCGACTTTGCCAAGCCCGGTGTACTCCTGTTCGGAGTTAAACATATGTTCAGACATGGGGCACCTCCTATTCCGCCTTCATAATATCATATAACTCCAAAAACTTCGTATTAAACTCGCCGCTTTGGAATTTCTCATGCTCCATTAATTTTATGTGAAACGGGATCGTCGTATGAATGCCTTCAATGACAAACTCCGAAAGAGCCCGTCTCATGCGGGCGATCGCCTCCTCACGCGTCGGCGCGTGAACGATTAGTTTGGCGATCATCGAATCGTAATACGGCGGAATCGTATAGCCCGGGTAGGCGGCGGAATCGACGCGCACGCCCGGACCACCCGGCGGCAAATACATGGCGATTTTCCCCGGCGACGGCATAAAGTTTTTCGCTGGGTTTTCCGCATTGATGCGGCATTCGATCGCCCAACCGTTAAAGGAGACGTCCTCTTGGGTGAGCGACAGCTTTTCACCGGCAGCGACGCGGATCTGTTCTTTTACTAAATCGACACCGGTAATGAGCTCGGTGACCGGGTGCTCCACCTGAATGCGCGTATTCATTTCCATGAAATAAAACTGTTTGTTCCGGTGGTCATAAATAAATTCGACCGTGCCGGCGCCCATGTAGTTGACCGCCTTGGCCGCCTTGACCGCCGCCTCGCCCATCCTCCGGCGCATGTCGTCGTCAAGGGCCGGCGACGGCGCTTCTTCGACAAGCTTTTGCAGCCGGCGCTGGATCGAGCAGTCGCGCTCTCCTAAATGAATGGTGTTGCCATATGAATCGGCGAGCACTTGAATTTCGACATGGCGGAAATCTTCGATATACTTTTCAATATAAACGCCAGGGTTGCCGAACGCCGTCGCCGCTTCTTGCTGGGTGATGTTGATGCCTTTGACGAGCTCTTCTTCGTTGCGGGCGACGCGAATTCCTTTCCCACCGCCGCCGGCCGTCGCTTTGATGATGACCGGGTAACCGATTTCAGCGGCGATCGCCCGCGCCTCCTCAAGACTTTCAATAACGCCGCGCGAGCCCGGCACAATCGGCACACCCGCTTCCCTCATCGTCTCGCGGGCGATGTCTTTAATCCCCATTTTGGCGATCGCTTCCGGGCTCGGGCCGATGAACGTGACATTGCATTCACGGCACAGCTCGGCAAACGCCTCGTTCTCCGCCAAAAAGCCATAGCCCGGGTGAATGGCGTCACAGCCGGTCAACGTGGCAACGCTCATGATGTTGGTGAAATTCAAATAGCTGTCTTTCGAGGCGGTCGGCCCGATGCAGTACGCCTCATCCGCCAGCTGCACATGCAAGGCGTCGCGGTCAGCCTGCGAAAAGACGGCGACCGTCTCAATGCCGAGCTCCCGGCAGGCGCGAATAATGCGGACGGCGATTTCCCCGCGGTTCGCCACCAACACTTTTTTGATCATCGTCCGTTCTCTCCCTTAGTCAGGCTTGACCAAAAACAACGGCTGGCCGTATTCGACGAGCTGGCCGTTTTGCACGAGCACCTCGACAATTTCGCCATCGACTTCCGCTTCAATTTCATTAAACAGCTTCATCGCCTCGATGATGCAAACAACCGTATCTTTTTTCACTTTGTCGCCCGGCTTCACATACGGCGGCTTGTCCGGCGCCGGCGCTGCGTAGAACGTGCCGACCATCGGCGATGTAATTTGATGCAAGTTGCCTTCCACAGCCGGCTTTGCTTCTTTGGCCGCCGTCGGTTCCGTTTCCGGCGCCTGCTTCACTTCCGAAGCCGCCACTTGGACAGGCGCAAGCGCCGGGGCCGCCGTCGGTTCGACCGCTGCCACTGCCTGTGCGGGCGCCGCCGGTGCGGCTGCCGGTGCAACGGCGACAGCAACCGCTTTTTTCATATGTACTTTCGTTTCTCCTTGCTCATATACAAATTCATCGATTGAGGATTGATCGACCAACCGAATCAATTCGCGGATTTCTTGAATTTTCATCGTTCTCACACCTTTCTCCAAGTGTCAGCCCGTCTTTTGCAGGCGGTGATCAAACGTATTCATAACGATTATACACACAACTGCAGGGCAAACGAAAGGTTTTTATGCAAAAAAAACTGCTCTGGCAAAGAGCAGCGCGTTCATCCGGCCGGCTGGAACTCGACGGTGACATATTGGGCATCCGGAATTTCTTTTTTCACCATATGAATGACTTCATTCGCCGATTTAGATGAGCTTTGTTTCGCTTTGATCGTCACGCGCACTTGGTTGTCATCGGCGCGCACGAGCACGTCTTCATACCCGCCTTTCGATTTGATGAGCGTCTCCAACGTTGCTTCTTTTTCGGACAATGCTTGCAATTTTTCAATTTTGTCGAGCGCTTCACTTTTTTCTTCCTCCGTCGCGTTCGCTGAAGCGACAATGGCGTTCAGCTCATCGCGCAGCCGGCTCCGTTCATCCTCAATTTTCATGCGCAGCGCTGTAAACAAATCATCGCCTGCGGTTGACGGCTCCTCTTTCGCTCCAGTCTCTTCCACCGCTACGCTTGGTTGTTTGGCCGGCTTTTCTGTTTTCTCATTCGCGGTGAGCGCCGGGCTGTTGCCCATCTCTTTCGGCGCCGTGACATAATACACCGACAGTACGACTACTAAGCTTAGCATCGTCAACAGCCATACCGTTTGTTTTTTCAACATGGCGATCTCCTCTCCCCTTACTTGAGTCATTTTTTCGGCAAGACCGCGACGCGGTAGCTCGGAACGTTTAACACGCGCGTCACCGCCTCGACGATCCATTTTTTAATTTGCAAGTTGTCGGCCCCTTTGGCGACGACAAGCACACCGCGAATATCCGGCTTTTTCGTGGCGACAACAAGCGGCGTTTCCTCGTCGCCATTGCGGATGATGATCACTTCTTCGTTTGTCGACTGATTTTCAATCGTCCGTTTTCCGCCTTCCTTGTCGCTTTCTTCGGTCGTTTGCTGCTGGGTCGAGCGTTTTTTCTCAAACAGCTTCAGCTCGGTTGAGTCAAGGTTGACGACAACGGTGACATCCTCAACCCCTTCAATTGCTTCGAGGGCGGCTTTCAACTCCTTCTCGTACCGTTCCTCATAGGCGGCGATCACTTTATCCTTTGTCTCCTTGCTCGACAAAAACGCCGGCTCGGACGGGGATTCCGGCTGATTGGCGGAAGGCTTGGCTTCGGCATCGTCTGCGCTACCTGCAAAGTGACTCGCCGCCATGAGCGCCACACCGGCCAGCAGCAGGACAACGACATATGAGAACGGCATGTGTTTTCGCGCCCCTTCCCCGTTCCCGTCTTTGGGCGGGGAAGAAAGAAATCGTTTGAAAAACGAGAGCATCCCCCCTATTCCCTCCCTCTAAATTGCACGGCAATTTTATTTTCATCGACTTCCCATTTGCCGGCGAGAAAGGCGCGCACCTCTTCAGCCAGCGAGGCATCGCTCTCGGGCAAAGCCGGCGGCTTTATTGTATCGATGACAACCGGCTCCACCGCGCTGGAAGGGCGTTGTTTCAAAAGCGCCACTTCAATCGTCTTGATGTCCTCTGGCATGCGCCAATTTTCGTTGTGATCGGCGTAAACTTTGACATCAGCCTTCAATCCATACTTTTCCATCAACTCCCCGTTTACGTCGTTTTCGAGCTGGACAGCCATTTGTTCTAAAATATATGCGCGTTGTGAAGCTTGTATTTCTTTTTTCTGTTGTTCCATTTGATTTTTTATCTCCTCTTCCCCCTTGAAGCCTTCGGAAAAACGGGCAAGTGCTGAAGCGACAAGCTGATCCGGATCCGCCGAAGCCATCCGGAGCACCGGCGTCAACATAATTAGGAGAAGCAAAAGTCCGACGACCATTTTGACATATTTTTGCATCGTCCCGGACGGCAGCAAAAAATCGATGATGATGGCAAACAACAAAAACAAAATGATGTTCGTCACCCATTCAATCACAAGCTGCATAACGTTCCTCCTAGCGGACCATCATCGTAATATTCCCTGCCATAACCATGACGGTGAGGCTGAAGAAAAACATGAGCGAGACGATCAAAAGCGCCGCGAGCACATAGGCGATGCTTTTGCCGATAATGTTGAGGCAAGACAGCACCGGACTGCCGCCAAGCGGCTGCAACAGCGCGGCTGATAGTTTGTAGATGATGACGATGGCGAAAATTTTCACCGCCGGAAAGATGGCAATCATCAACAACACAGCCACCCCGACCAATCCGACCGCATTTTTGAGCAGCATCGAAGCGGCAACGACCGTATCGGCTGCATCAGTAAACAGCTTGCCGACGACCGGGATGAAGTTGCCGGTGACAAATTTCGCCGCCCGCAGCGCCACCCCGTCCGCCACCGCCGCTGTTGCCCCCCGCACCGACATAACGCCAAGGAAAACCGTCAAAATGAGGCCGAGCAAACCGAGGGCGGCCTTGTTCAACAAATCGGCAAGCTGGGTCGCCTTGTACCGGTCGCTGAGCGTGCTGACGACACTTAAAAGCGCCGCTAGCAACAGAAGCGGGAGCGTGACATATTCCACGACAACGCCGGTTGTGTTCATCAAAAACAAAATGATCGGATGGAAAAACGCCGCCGATACGACGCCGCCGGAGGAGGCGAGCAAGGCGAGCAAAAGCGGAACGAGGGCGATGATAAAATGGCTCATCGTCCGCACCGCCTCGAGCGCATAGCCGGTTGCGAGGCGGAAGCTGTTTAAGGCGAGCAATAACAGCACCATGTAGACGACGGCGTGGGCGATTTTGCTTACCTCCTGCTGGGCGAACGCGTTTTGCAGCGATTGCAGCACGGTGCTGAAGACAGCGAGCAAAATGAGCGTCCCAAGCAGCTTCCCGTTGACTTGCAGTTCATAAAATAAATAACGGGCGAGCGCTTTCAGCCACTCGACGGGCGACCATTGCCGGTCGCCGCTTAAAAAATCGGAGAGCGGCCCTTTTTCGCTTTCCGGCAAAAAGCCCCCATACTCATGGACGATCGTTTCCCAATAACGGCGGATGTCGCTGACATCCAAATGAGCGAGCTGCTCGCTGACGTACGGCCCATCGCTCGCAGCTTGTACGACGAACGGGCAAAAAAAGAGAGAGAGCAACCCCGCAATGAGGAACGCTGTCCGCTTCAATCCGTTCCCTCCTTATCGCGCCGCCGGAATGAGGCTGATGACCGCTTCAATGATGGCAGTCAAAATTGGGACGGCGAGCGCCAAAATGACGATTTTGCCGCCGAGCTCAATTTTGGCAGCGATCGCCCCTTGGCCGGCGTCTTTGGAAATTTGCGCGGCAAACTCGGCGATGTAGGCAATGCCGATAATTTTCAACATCATTTCCAAGTACACCATTTGAATGTGGGCGCCTTCCGCCATCTCCCGCAGCGTCAGCAAAATATTGCTGATTTGGTCAACAAGAAGTAAAAAAATGGTGCATCCGACAAAAACAGTCAATAAAAAGGAGAGGCTCGATTTTTGTTCTTGCAGCAGCACAACGAGGAACGTCGCCACCAACCCGAGGCCGACGATTTGCAAAATGTCCATGGCCTCTCCCCCTATCCGCGGAACAAAAAGACATCTTTAATTTTTTGAAACAAATCGCTTACAATCGAAGCGACCATAAACAAAATATAAATAAAGCCGAGCAGCGTCACCCACTGGGCGTATTCTTTCCTTCCCATCTGGTCGAGCACCGTATGCAAAAACGCGATGACGATGCCGACGCCGGCGATTTTTAAAATGATATCGACATCGATGCCCATTCGTCCTGCCTCCTGTCTACATGAGTAAAATGACGAGCAGCAGCCCGGCTAACACGCCTAAACTTTTCGCCATTTTGCCATAGCGCGCCTGATCGTCCAGCGCCTCCGCTTCCTCCCGCTCAAGATGGGCGAGCGCCAAGGCGATTTGCTGTTGCTGGGTGAGCCGGTCATACTGGCCGAGCGTGGCGCCAAACTGTTTCATTACTTCCCACTCTCCTTGTTTGAGCGCGGTCTTCCCCCATACAGCCCGCAAGCTTTTTTCCCATGCTTCGGCCACGCTCGTTTCACACGCATGCAACGCCGCCGCAAACTGGGCAAACAGCTCGCCAATCGGAGCGGCCGTCTGGCGGGCGATATGCTGAGATGCCTCGGCAAGCGGCGTATGTCCGTACATCACTTCCGCTTCGAACGCCCTGAGCGCCGCTTTCAGCTGGCGAAGCTGGCGCGGCCGTTCGTACAAGGCGCGGGCGGCTGCCATCCCCATCCAAGTGGAGGCGGCAAGAATCAACAAGGCGCCCAGCCACTTCATCGGCCCGCCACCGCCCGCTCGTACAGCACGGCGCCGTTGGCGTCAACAATGCGCCGGATGAAGCCGGGATGCGGGACGTTCGTCAACTCAATAAACCGTTCAAACACCCGTTGCTCCATGACCGGACGCAGCGTCGGCCGCTGCCAAACATCTCGAACGGTGCGCCCGTGCACGGTCGTCCATATCGAAACGCCGGCATTCGCCGCCTCCAGCACCGCTTCGCTGTCTTCCTCGCGCCCAATTTCATCCACAATCATGACATCCGGACTCATCGAGCGAATCATCATCATCATCCCTTCCGCTTTCGGACAAGCGTCCAACACATCAAGGCGTGGGCCGAACGAAAATTGCGGAATGCCTTTCACGCAGCCGGCGATTTCCGACCGCTCGTCAACGATCGCTACCTTTTGCGCCGGAATGCGCCCAGTTCCGCTGCTGATCAGGCGCGCCGCGTCGCGCAACAGCGTCGTTTTGCCGGTCTGCGGGGAACCGATGATCATCGTATGGCGCCAGCGCCCATCATACACATACGGAATCAGCGGATCGGCAATGCCGATTTGCTCTTTGGCAATGCGGATGTTAAAGGAGGCGACATCGCGGATGGCTTTCACCTTGCCCCCTTCTGTAACGACTTTGCCGGCGAGCCCGACGCGATGGCCGCCTTCAATCGTCATAAATCCACGCCTCAGCTCCTCTTCGACGGCATAAATCGAATAATGGCTCAACTTGTTGAGCAAGTACACGCCGTCCTCTTTCGTCACTTCATATGGCAGCAAGCGGGCCTTCCCATCGACGATCACTTCAAGCGGCCGGGAAATACGGATGCGGATTTCTTCGATGCTGCGCCCCCAGGAAGGCATCTGCTGCAGCACAGCGGCGATCGTTTTCGGCAAAATTCCCCATACCGCTTCCATGGCCCTCCCCCTTTTTGGTGGACTAGTCTATATGTATGGGCGGAAGATGCTGTTTATGCCTTACTTGTAAATGCCGAACAAAATGAGCGCCACCCCGAGCGCGATGAACGCGAGCCGAGAAAACGAAAGCTCATCCGCCAGCGAAAGCAGACCGATCGCCATCGTTACGATCAGCACAGTCGGGCCGACAGCAGCGAGCACGGCGTTAATGGCGAGCGCCTTTCTTACATCATTAAAGACCAACATCAGCAGCGCTGCACTCAGTTCAATAAGCGCCGACAACATTCGCATGCCCGCCATCGCCAAAACGGACGAATCGATCGATCGCAGCCAATGTTTCATGTGTCCCTCCTCAAATAGAGATGGATTAGTACAAACGTATGCGGGAACAAGCCGTTTCAGAAGAAGTTTTTGCCGGTGAAAACGGGGATGGACAACGAAGCAGGACGGGGCACCTTTGGCGCATAAAAACAGCACCGGCCCGGAACATTCCGGATCAGTGCTGCCCTTGTTCAGGTTCTTACGCCCGTGACACGTATGTGCCGTCAGCCGTATTGATGATGAGGGTGTCGCCTTCGTTGACGAAAAATGGCACTTGAACGACAAGGCCGGTTTCAAGCTTGGCCGGTTTCGAACCGCCGGAAGCGGTGTCGCCTTTAATGCCCGGCTCGGTTTCAACAACTTTCAGCTCAACGGTATTCGGCAGCTCGATGCCGATCGTTTCGCCCTGGTACATCATGATGAACACTTCCATATTTTCTTTCAAAAACTTGAGCTCATATTCGATTTGCTTTGCCGGCAGCTCAATTTGCTCATATGTTTCCATGTCCATAAAGACGTGTTGATCGCCGTTGGCGTACAAATATTGCATTTTGCGCGTGTCAATTTGCGCCCGGTTCACTTTTTCGCCGGCGCGGAACGTCCGCTCTTGAATGGCGCCGGTGCGCAAATTTCGCAGTTTCGAACGGACGAACGCCGCACCCTTGCCCGGCTTGACGTGCTGAAACTCAAGGACGCGCCAAATCTCGCCGTCGACCTCGATGGTAAGTCCTGTGCGAAAATCGTTGACTGAAATCATTGCCCGAAATCCTCCTCACGCTATCCGTTATAAAATGATCAGTTCTTTCGGCGAATGAGTGAGCGCTTCGTTCCCATCGGCGGTAATGACCGCATCATCCTCAATGCGCACCCCGCCGAGCCCCGGGATGTAAATGCCGGGCTCGACCGTCACAACCATGCCCGGCTCCAGCACCGCATCGGAGCGGGCCGAAAGCGTCGGCCCTTCGTGAATTTCAAGGCCGATGCCGTGGCCGGTTGAATGTCCGAAATAATCGCCATACCCTTGTTCGCGAATATAATCGCGCGTCAGTGCGTCAGCCTCTTTGCCGGTCATGCCCGCTTTGATCCCGCGCATGCCGCGCCGCTGCGCTTCAAGGACAATGCCATAAATCGTTTGCAGCTCAGCGCTGACTTGGCCGACGGCGACCGTCCTTGTCAGGTCGGAACAATATCCCTTGTAGTAAGCCCCGAAATCAAGCGTGACGAGTTCGCCGCGCTCGATCGTTTTTTCGGACGCCACCCCGTGCGGCAGCGCCGAACGGTAGCCAGAAGCGACGATCGTATCGAAGGAGGACGAAGACGCCCCTTGTTTGCGCATAAAAAATTCAAGCTCATTCGCCACTTCAATTTCTTTGACGCCCGGACGAATGAACGACAAAATATGAGCAAATGCAGCATCGGCAATTTCCGCTGCTTCCTTTAATATCTTAATCTCTGCTTCCGACTTAATCAAGCGCAACTTTTCCACGACATGGGATGTCGGCGCAAGCTCGGCATCAATCGCCTCTTCATACGCCTTGTACGCCGCATACGTCACATGCTCCTGCTCAAAGCCGAGCGTTTTGATCCCGAGCCGCTTCACTTGTTTCGCGATTTCATCGACGATCGGTCCGCTGTGCTGGACGATTTCAAATCCTTCAACTTGCTTGGCCGCCTGCTCGACATAGCGAAAATCCGTAATAAAGACCGCCCCTTGGCGGCTGACAAGCGCAACGCCGGCGGTGCCAGTGAATCCGGTAATGTAGCGGCGGTTGCAGCCGTTTGTCACCAACAGCCCGTCAAGATGCTGCTCTTCAAGCAACGCTCGAAGCCTTTCCAGCTTTTCCATGTTTCATTCTCCTCTGCCCATGAATATTGTAATACAAAGGCGATGTGATACGTTGGCGGTTGCCGATGCGCGAGATCGGCTGCGCCTAAAAAATATGGAAACCTTCTTTATTTTACCATGATCGCAGCAGTTTCCGCCATATGCGCCTGCTTTGGCCGACAGCTTAGCTTCCTTCCTTGGCCGCCTGCGGTTCAGCGCTTGGCGACGGCCGGTTCATTTCCTGCGCCTCGAAAGAAACCGAATACCCGACAAACACGCCGTACAAAATGTACAAGCAGAGCGTTGTAATGACCGTATTCGTCTCTAAATCCGCAACCGGCTTCACGTTCGGAAACAGCGGATTGAGCAAATAAAACACCACTACCCAAAGCGCAGCGCCATACAACATTCCCGCCCACATGCCGCGGATGTTCCTTAGCAGTGCATAGTAAAGAAGCGCCGCCGCAATGGAAATGATGCCGATCAACACAATAGCCGCATAATTGCCGGCTTTGCCGTATTTCCAATCGCCGGCGACCCACGGGATGAGAACCATGTTCGGACTGATTTCGCTGAAGTTGAAAAAGTAAGCCAAATAGCCCATCAAGCTCCAAAACACCCCGCCGACAAATCCGGTGATAATCGTTTTTTGCACGAGCGTCATCGGCCGTTCCGTTTTTTCTTGCTCCAGTTTTCCTTTCTGTTCCGCCATCATGCTACACCTCCTTGTCTGTTAGTATGACCTGCAATTTGCCGCCCCATGAATCAAGCAAAAAAATGACCGCCTCTGTGTAAATAATGGATTTTTTGGAAATCATAACAGTAACATCAACCTAGAGGTTTCCGGACGTTTCTTGTAGAATAAAATAATAAACATAAAAAATAGGTTGGTGTTTGCCCGATGAAACAAGAGAAACCGTTATACGGCGGCCAGGCGGTTGTCGAAGGGGTCATGTTTGCCGGCAAAACGCATTCTGTCACCGCCATTCGCCGCACCGATGGAACGATCGAGTACTTTTCCGCACCGCGCCGCGCCAATCCGACGCTGGCCGCCTTCAAAAAAATCCCGTTTGTCCGCGGCATCGTCGCCATTATTGAAGCGAGCGCAACCGGGGCCAAACATTTGCAGTTTGCAAGCGAACGGTATGACGTCGCCCTAGGGGAAGAACAGACGGAGGCCGAAAGCAGTTCCAACCTGACGCTGATTCTCGGCGCCGCCGCGATCGGCGTGCTCTCGTTTTTGTTCGCCAAAACGGTGTTCACGCTCATCCCAGCGTTGCTCGCCGCCGCTTTCAAGCCGCTCATCCCGGGAAAAACGGGGCAAATTTTGCTTGAAGGGGCTTTTAAGCTTGCCTTATTGCTCGGCTACATTTACTTTATTTCCTTGACGCCGCTTGTAAAACGCGTCTTTCAATACCACGGGGCGGAACATAAAGTGATCAACGCCTATGAAGCGGGCTGGCCGCTCACTGTCGAACATGTCCAACGCGCCTCGCGCCTTCACTACCGGTGCGGCAGCAGCTTCATTTTATTTACCGTCATCGTCGGCTTGTTTCTGTATTTGTTCGTGCCGACCGATCCGCTTTGGCTGCGGATTGTGAACCGGCTCGCCTTAATTCCGGTCGTGCTCGGCGTTTCGTTTGAGGTGCTGCAGTTTACAAATAAATGGAGGGACATTCCGTTGCTGCGCTGGCTGGGCTATCCCGGTCTATGGCTGCAGCGGTTGACGACAAAAGAGCCGGACGACGACCAAGTGGAAGTGGCCATCGCTTCGTTCCAGCAGCTTCTTCGTTTAGAGGCGGAAGCGGAAGCGAAAAAAGCGGTGCAGTAATCGTAAAGGGGGTGGATTCATTGCGGCACAGGGCTGTTCACCCGCTCGCCGGACTTATGATTTTGCTTGGGACGCTTGGCATTGTGTATACCCTTTTTGCCCATCCGACGGTGCTGTTTCGCCAGCTGTTGTTTGTTGCGCTGTTTGCAGCCGCGATTTATCTCTTTTACCGTTTCGTCTACCAACGCCGCACTAGCAAAGAACGATTGTCGTATCTAAAAGCGGTGCGGCAGTCGAAAAAGCTTCATCCCCGCTCCGCGCACAAGCAGCCGAAGCCGGCGAAACTAAAACGGCCGTTGAAAAAGCGAACGGCGACTCCGCATTTGACCGTCATCGAGGGCAAAAAAGGCAAAAAAAAGAATCGGGCTTCCTTTTAGCTTGATTCTTTTTTGTTTTGGGCGCTCAAAACGCCCACCGCTGCAAAAACTGCCGCGCCCGCTCGCGCCCATAGTCAATGAGACGCCGGCGCGCTTCCAGGTCGATGGAAAAATCGGTCGCAAGAACGTTTTCCACCGGCAAAAAGATGATGTTTTTTTCATGGCGGCGCGAAATATAGCGGGCGTCATGCGCCTCTTTCATCGCCTCAAACAACGCTTCGTACAAATCAAGCGCGTTGGCAATGCGCCGTTTCGGCCGCTGGCCGGGCTTGGCGCTCAATTGAACGCCGAGCACCGGCCGTTTTTTCGTTTCTTTTTCTTCATCAAAGAGAAACAGCGGAAAGTTGCTGAGCACCCCGCCGTCAACGATGAGGGAGGTGCCGTCCCGTCCGTGAAGGCGGACCGGCTCGAAAAAGTACGGAATGCTCGTGCTCATCCGCACCGCCTTGGCGATCGAAAACGAGCCGGGGTCAATGCCGTATATCGCCAAATCATCCGGCAGCACGACGATGCGCCCGTTCGTCACATCGGAGGCAACGATATACAAACTGTCAGCTGGTACATCCCGAAACATACGCACTCCGCGGGCAGCGAGCGCCGATTCGATCCACTGTTCAAACACGTTTCCCTTATAAACTCCTAAATGCCAATATAGACGCACCCACTTCCAAACAGAAAACGGAACCCACGACGCCCGTTCATCCAAAAACTGCTCCAGCCTAAGCTCCTCGAACAACTGCGTCATCTCACGGGCGGTGTATCCAGCCGCCAGTAGCGCAGCAAGCAGCGCCCCGGCGCTCGTCCCGGCAAGCCGCTTCCAGCGCAGCCCTTTTTCTTCAATGGCCTCATACGCCCCCAGCAACGCAAACCCTTTCACTCCGCCGCCGGAAAAGACGAGATCAATGTCCATCGCCGCCTCCCCTTTCTCGCTGTTTATATATATATGTAAGAGAAAGAAAAGGCGTTTAGTACGAAAAACAAAAAAGAGCAAGCAGTCGCTTACTCCCCTTGCTCATTGCGCTTTTGCACGTCGCGCAGCGCCTCAAGACGGCGTTCGTCCTCTTGAAAATATTGCACCAAATCGCCAATCCGGTCGATGGCGTTCCAACTCAAATGGTGTTCAATCCCTTCCACATCGCGGTAAATGTTTTCTTCGTTGACGCCAATGAGGCGAAGAAACTGCTCAAGCAGCTCATGGCGGTACACAAGCCGTTGGCCGATTTTTTTTCCTTTCGGCGTCAAGACAAGGCCGCGGTACTTTTCATACACCAAATATTCATCTTTATCGAGCTTTTGCACCATTTTCGTCACTGAAGAAGGGTGAACGGACAACGCTTCCGCGATGTCCGAAACGCGGGCATAGCCTTTTTCTTCAATCAACAAGTAAATTTGTTCAATATAATCTTCCATGCTCGGTGTCGGCAACGTTTGTCCCCTCCTGCAACGTTTGCCTGCCGCCAGCAAATCCCCCGGCCTATACCGTCACTCCGATGCGTCGGCCCTTTTGGCAGACAAAAAGAGCAATCATTTCTATTGTACCATAAAAGGGGCATTACGTAAAATACTGCACCTCAGCCGCCGGGAAAAAGCGGGCAATGTACGAACGCATCGTTTCCTCCAGCTCCTGCGCCTCCTCGTCACGATACACGTATTTGCCGATGCCGTACCGCCCCCACTTATACTTGCGCTTCGATTCGTCCAAATCGAGCTTGGTTTTCGGGTAACGCTGCTCGATGACCCGCTTGGCCGGCTTGGTAAACCGATGCTGGATGAGCTCAAACGTCAAACTAGATAAATCCACTCCTTTCAAAACATTCGTACTCCTTTGCGATTTGCCATGACAGCTCATAAACGCAATGATACAATAAAACTAAGCTGAAAGGGGGGATGCAGAATGTCTCACGAGCTTGTCGAATTGCTTCGCTCAGTGCTGAAAGAGGAGTTGCAGCCGATTCATGAACGCCTCGACCGACTAGAAGCCGGACAACAGCGCCTCGAAGAACGGCAACAACGCCTCGAAGAACGACAACAGCGCCTCGAGGAAAAGTTGGACCATTTCATCATCGAAACGCGCAGCCATTTCAAAAAAATCGAGGACGAGCTGGCTGAGCATCGGCGTATGTTCGAGATACTGTCACATGATTGGCGCAACGCGAACATTGCGATTGAATATTTAAATCATAAGATCGGCCAGCACGATCTGGAAATGTATCAACTCAAAAAGCGGCTCGAACTCCAAGAAACAAAATAAAAGAGCATGCCCGATGACCGGCGCATACGCTCTAACTGCTTAGCTTACCCACGCTTGCGAATGCGGAAATTGTCTTCCAACAGCACCCAGTTTTCCGGATACGGATACCCGAGCACCCAGTAGCTGATTCCGCGCAATCCGTATTCTTTCACCAATTCAAATTTCGCCAACGCGCTGCGGGCGTCTTCAAACCATACTTCGTGCTGGCGGCCTTGCTCGTCCGTGTACCGGTAAAACGGCGAGGCGGCCGCCGCATCGTATTGGATGGACGCCCCGTAGCGAATGGGGCTAGCCGGTTCGGGTCGCTCAGTTCATTGGCGGCGACAATCCGCTCGAGTGGAACGCCGTAACGCTGAGCCAACTGCCAAAGCGTCTCCCCGCGTTTTACGACATGAACAATCATGACGCTCCCCCTTTCGTTCCCTCCTTTTACCACTACATCTTGGCTTTTGCCTTTTATGTAAAAAAACGCCGGTTCCTCTACGGAAACCAGCGTTTCATCCATCCAAACCCATCCGTATCACCATTACAGGCCGCACTTCAGCTGGGCGCCGCAGTTCGTGCACGTGTTGCAGCCGCCGATCTCTTCGACCGTTCCTTCGCGGCAAATCGGGCAAATGTTGCCGATTTCGGAGCCGATCGTCACATCGGTGGCGCGCACATCTTGAATCGTATCGACAAGCACGACGGCGCGTTTCGTTTCTTTTTCCTCTTGTTCTTCTGGAAGCAGTTCTAGCTGTTCTTCGATCCGGTTTTCTTCCGCTTTCAACGTTAACACTTGCTCATCGCGGCTGCCGTCGACGTAGACGGTGCCGCCTTTCGCGCCGCCGCGCCATAAACGCTCGTACACTTTTTGCACTTGCTCGACGGTGTAGCCTCTCGGCGCGTTGACCGTTTTCGACAAGCTCGAGTCGACCCAGCGCTGAATGATGCATTGCACATCGGCGTGCGCTTCCGGCGGCAAGTCCATCGCCGTCACAAACCAAGGCGGCAAATGGTTCGGGTCGGCTTCCGGATGTTTGTCCAAATATTCTTGGACAATGTCCGCTTTCACTTCGATAAATTTGCCCAAGCGCCCGCTCCGGTAGTACGAGAACGAGAAGTACGGCTCCAGCCCGGTTGAGACGCCAACCATCGTTCCCGTCGATCCTGTCGGCGCCACCGTCAGCAAGTGTGAGTTGCGGATGCCGTATTTCAAAATATCTTGGCGAATGTCATCCGGCATCCGTTTCATGTAACCGGTGTTGATGAACGCTTCGCGCAACTTTTGCGTTTCTTCTTCCGTTTCGCCGACCAAAAACGGGAAGCTGCCTTTTTCTTTCGCCAGCTCGATCGAGGCCCGGTAAGCGGTCGTGGCGATCGTGCGGAACAGTTCGTCCACAAGTTGATTTCCTTCCTCGGAGCCGTACGCTTTTTCGCAGTAAATGAGCAAGTCGGCAAGCCCCATGACGCCAAGGCCGATGCGGCGCTCGCCGAGCGCCTGTTTTTTGTTTTCCTCAAGGAAGTATGGCGTAGCATCAATGACGTTGTCTTGCATCCGCACCCCGATTTCAACCGTACGCTTCAGTTTTTCATAGTCCACGACTTTCCGCTCTTTGTCCACCATGTTCGCCAAGTTAATGGCGGCCAAGTTGCAGACCGAATATGGCGCAAGGGGCTGTTCCCCGCACGGATTGGTCGCCACGACTTTTTGTCCGTACGCGCGAGCGTTCGTCATTTCATTGGCATTGTCGATGAAGAAAATGCCCGGCTCGGCTGAATACGTCGCACAAATGTTGATCAACTTCCAAAGCTCGCGGGCGCGGATTTTCCGGTAGACGCGGACGCGGTAGCCCATTTGTTCCCATTCGCGCACATCGCCGACTTCATGCCATTTTTCATTGTAAATGCGCATTTCTTCTTCAGAATACGTTTCTACGTCCGGGAAGCGCAACGCGTATTCTTCGTCCTTTTCGACCGCTTCCATGAATTCTTTCGTCAAGCAGACGGAAATGTTCGCACCGGTCAAAAAGTCCGGGTTGTGCACCGTGTATGTACCGCCGGTGCGCAGTTTTTCTTCGGCATCTTTGATAATTTCCTCTGTGAAGCCGCCGTAGTCAGGCGCGTTTTTGTACCGGACGATCGCTTCGTACATCGTCCGCTCCCGCTCGGTGAGCGGCGTGAATTTCAGTTTGTCGCGCGCTGCTTTTTTGATGCCCTCGTCTTCCATATTTTCAAGCAGGTAGCGCAAAATGCGCGGGTTTTGCATTTTCGAGACGATGAATTCGATAATGTCCGGGTGCCAGTCGGCCAGCATAATCATTTGGGCGCCGCGGCGGGAGCCACCTTGCTCGACAAGGTGGGTCAGCTTCGCAATGTCGTCAAGCCATGAGACCGACCCGGACGATTTGCCGTTCACCCCGCGCGCAAGCGTATGGCGCGGCCGCAATGTCGAGCCGTTCGTCCCAACGCCGCCGCCGCGGCTCATAATTTCCATCACCTGCTTCCGATGTTCGGAAATGCCTTCGCGCGAATCTTTCACAAACGGCATCACATAGCAGTTGAAATACGTCACTTCCTTGCCTGAACCCGCCCCGTACAACACGCGGCCGGCCGGAACAAAATTCAAGCTGGCGAGCTCTTGATAAAACTTTTCGAACCACTCTTTCCGCTTTTCTTCGGTCTTTTCCACCGCCGCCAGCCCGGTCGCATTGCGCTTGGCGATTTGCTCATAGAAAATCTCGAGCGGCTTGTCGATAATGTCGAGCGATCGAAGGACAATGCCGGTTTCCGCCTCCTCGCCTTCGAGCACGTGCCGGTATTCGTCTTCAATCAACACGCGCGCTTTTTTCGCCTCCCAGTCAATATCGACGATAAAACCGAGACCGCGGGCTGGGAATTTCGGGTCCTCCTTGATCGTCAACACAACGAAATCGCCCGGTGTGAGCGTCAGCTTTTCCGTATCCTTAAACGAATAACGGTCCAACATGACCAAACGGGATACGCCTTTATGGGTGATGTGCATATCCGGCGTAATCGGATGCACTTGCGGAAATAGGCGGATATCCTCGTTCAGCTTGTCAATATTGATTTTCATTTTTTCGGACGACGCCACCGTCATTCTCCTATCTCTCCTCTTTTATATAATTATATAATCTCTCATGTTTTTGCCAATGTTGCCCTGTCTTCTCTACCTTACCATATCAAACAGAAAAAAACAATATATAGTATGATTTTTTACGAAAATCATACTATATATTGTGATTTAGAACAGATCATTTCGTTTTTGTCAAGCAAAAAAAGACAAAAAACGGCGAAAAACGGACCAGCCATGCCGTTTTTGCCAAAACAGGAGCGATGTTCCATATTGCCGCCTAACGCTTAAAGTTCCATTCATCGCTTTCGTATTTCGTCCGCGCCAGCTCTTCGACGTACGCCAACTCTTCGGCGGTGAGCGTGTACGGTTCCAATACGATGTTCAATCCTTTTTCAAATCCTTTGTAAAACGCTTCTTTCGCTTCCTCGATCGTCACCGTGCGGCTCGTCAACTCATTGATCGCGACGGCTTTCTTTTTAAAATCGCGCTGCAGACGCTCTTTCACCCGCTCGTTTGGATATTTAAACAAGCTGAACAGCAAGTCTTCGTCCAAATCGAGCAAAATCGAACCATGCTGCAAAATGACGCCTTTTTGCCGCGTTTGCGCGCTGCCGGCGATTTTCCGCCCCTCAACGACAAGTTCGTACCACGACGGTGCGTCAAAGCAAACAGCCGAGCGCGGGCTGCGCAAATCCGCTTTTTCTTCTTCTGTTTTCGGCACGGCGAAATACGCGTCAAGCCCAAGGAAGCGAAATCCTTCCAAAATGCCCTGGGAGATGACGCGATACGCTTCCGTCACCGTCTGCGGCATCGCGGGATGCGATTCGGAGACGATGACGCTGTATGTCAACTCTTTGTCATGAAGAACGCCGCGCCCGCCAGTCGGGCGGCGGACAAAGCCGAGGCCGTTCCGTTTCACCGCGTCTAAATCAATTTCTTTCTCCACTTTTTGAAAATAGCCGATCGACAACGTCGGCGGATTCCAGCCGTAAAAGCGGACCGTCGGCGGAATTTTTCCTTCGCTGTGCCACTCTAAGAGCGCCTCATCAAGCGCCATATTAAACGACGGCGAGCCCTCGCCGGAGTCAATAAAGCGCCATACTTCCTTTTTAGCCATCGTTCCACCTTCTTTTCAGAATCACCTTTACTAGTTTAGCAAACAACGCCGGCCAAGGGAAGAAAAATGTCATCGCGAAAACACTTTGCTTCCGAGCGGCAACTCTATATAATAGGAAATAGCGGACAAAGCGAAAGGAGGCATGACGGGTGGAAGCATTGCTCATTATTCTCGGGGCGGTCATCGTGTATTCCGTCATTACGTACTTCTGGCAGAAGAGAATTGTCAAAGCATTGACAGAAGAAGAGTTCCGCGCCGGCTACCGGAAGGCGCAATTGATCGATGTCCGTGAACCGGATGAGTTTGCGGCTGGACATATTTTAGGGGCGCGCAACATCCCGCTGACCCAACTGCGCATGCGCATGAAAGAATTGCGCAAAGACCAGCCGATTTATTTATATTGCCAAAACGGGCTGCGCAGCGGGCGGGCCGCACAAATGCTTTACCGGAAAGGGTATCGCGATTTGTACCATTTAAAAGGCGGATTTAAAACGTGGACCGGGAAAGTGAAGAAAAAAGCGTAGCGATCGGCAAAAAGAGGCGCGCTGCCGGACTAGGCAGGCGCCTTTGCTGTTGCGGCCGTCAAGGAGCCGTCTCAAATTCCGGCGGCAGGACGACCGCCTCAAGCACCGAAGCAGCCGCGCCGATGGCGCAGCTTTTCTCTTTCAGCTTGGAGGAGATGATAGACGGCTCGCTTTCTTTTTTGACGAGAATGCGCTCCCTCACCTCTTTGCGCGCTGCATCAAGCACGAAATCACCGGCCTGAGCAAGCGGGCCGCCGATAATGATCGCCTCCGGATTGTACGCGTAGATCACCTGCAACAGTCCGATGCCGAGATAACGCCCCGTTTCCTCCAAAATGCCGGCCAACGGTTCATCGCTTTCCGCCGCCAGCGCCATCGCGGCGATGGAAAAGCGGTCGTCCAGCCACTCCGAACGGCCTTCTTCGGCCAAACGGCGTTCAATATATTTTTGTGAAGCGTACATTTCCCAGCAGCCGGTATTGCCGCAAGTACAGCGGACGCCGTTGACATCGATCGTATGATGGCCGATCTCGCCCGCTAGCCCGTTCACCCCGCGATACAGCTGATGATGAAGGACGACGCCGGCGCCAATGCCGATGCCGGCGCTAATATACACAAAATGGGCAAACTCCTTGCCGGCGCCGAACCATTTTTCGCCAAGCGCCGCCAGTTTCGCCTCGTTTTCGACGATGACCGGATATTGCGGCCATCGCTTTTGCAAGGCCGATGCCAACGCCACATCGCCCCAACGCAAGTTCGGCGCAAAAATCACCGTCCCGCTTTCCGTATGGACAACGCCCGGCACCCCGATGCCGATTCCCATTACGCCGTACGGCGTCGTCGGCGCCCGGCGGACCGCGGCTTCAACCAATTCGGCCATCTCGCCGACAATCGCCTCCTGCCCTTCGGACGGGCGGAACGAACGCCGCTGCTCCCATATGATTTCAGCATTTAAGTTCGTCACCACGGCGTACAAATAGTTAACGCCGAGCTCGACGCCGACAAGCGAACCGGCGTCGGCATTAAAGCGGAGCATGAGCGGCCGGCGTCCGCCTGTGGAGACGCCGATGCCGCTTTCATGGACAAAATGCTCGGCGATCAGCTCATCGACGAGCGCTGAAACCGTCGCTTTATTCAGTCCGGTCGTTTTCGCAATATCGGCGCGTGAAATCGGGTGTTGGTCGCGGATCAATTTCAGGACGAGCTGTTTATTTATTTTTTTGACAAGAGTGATGTTCCCTGTCCTCACGTTTTCGGTCATCCTTTTCGTCATGACTTTTAGTATGCACCGCGAATGATGGATCAGCCATTGCTATTAGTTTATATAATAAACTAACTCGACTTTTCTGTCAATGCCGCCATAGCAATGCAGCTGTCCCCAAACGAAACGGCCCGCCCACTGTCGGGCGAGCCGTTTGTCGGTATCACGGATCAGTTTGTCGGCTTTTGATAGCGCAAAATCGGCTTGCGCGCTGCGGTCGTTTCATCAAGCCGCTTGACGACCGTCGTATGCGGCGCTTCTTGAACGATTTCCGGAGTTTCTTCCGCTTCCTTGGCAATTTGAATCATCGCATCGATGAACGCATCGAGCGTCTCTTTCGACTCCGTCTCGGTCGGCTCAATCATCATGCACTCTTCGACGATGAGCGGGAAGTAAATGGTCGGCGGATGGAAGCCGAAATCAAGCAGCCGTTTCGCGATGTCAAGCGTTCTGACGCCAAGTTTCTTTTGCCGCTTGCCGGATAAGACAAACTCATGCTTGCAATGGCGGTCATACGGCAAATCGTAATACTCGGCAAGACGGCGCATCATATAGTTGGCGTTTAAAACGGCGTATTCGCTCACCGCTTTCAAACCGTCCGGCCCCATCGAGCGGATGTACGTGTACGCCCGGACGTTGATGCCGAAATTGCCGTAAAACGGCTTGACGCGGCCGATTGACTGTGGACGGTCGTAGTCAAGGTAGCAACGGCCGTTTTCCCCTTTGGCGATGACCGGTTTCGGCAAAAACGGCACAAGGTCAGCTTTCACCCCGACCGGGCCCGATCCTGGCCCTCCGCCGCCGTGCGGGCCGGTGAACGTTTTATGCAAGTTCAAATGGACGACGTCAAAGCCCATATCGCCGGGGCGCGCCTTGCCGAGGATGGCGTTTAAGTTCGCGCCGTCATAGTACAGCTTGCCGCCCGCTGCATGGACGATTTCCGCCATTTCGACGATTTGCTCTTCAAACAGCCCGAGCGTGTTCGGGTTCGTGAGCATGAGCGCCGCTGTGTCAGGGCCGACGACGCGCCGCAAATCCTCCAAATCAACAAGGCCGGCGGCAGTCGATTTGACCGTCACTGTCTCAAACCCCGCAACGGTTGCCGACGCCGGATTCGTACCGTGCGCCGAATCCGGGACGATTACCTTCGTCCGGTTGAAATCGCCGTTGGCCTCATGGTAAGCGCGGATCATCATGAGCCCGGTCCACTCGCCATGGGCGCCGGCGGCCGGCTGCAAGGTGACCGCATCCATGCCCGTGATTTCTTTTAAATGCTCCTGCAAGTCGTACATCAACTCAAGCGCCCCTTGCACCGTTTCTTCCGGCTGCAGCGGGTGGATGTGGGCAAACCCGGCGAGACGGGCGACGTTTTCATTGATTTTCGGATTGTATTTCATCGTGCACGATCCAAGCGGGTAAAACCCGGAATCAACGCCGTGGTTTCGCTTGGAAAGCGCCGTGTAATGGCGCATCAAATCGAGCTCCGATACTTCCGGCAGCTCCGGTTCTTCAGAACGCAAATAATCGGGCGGCACAAGCTCGCTGACATCGACAGCCGGAACATCGAGCGCCGGCAGGCTGTAGGCGATCCGTCCCGGCTTGCTTCGTTCGAAAATAAGCGGTTGATCGTTATGCATGGCAATCCCCCAATTCATTGACGAACCGATCGATTTCTTCTTTCGTGCGCAGTTCGGTGACAGCAACAAGCATATGATTGGAAAGTTCCGGATAATCACCGCCAAGGTCGCAGCCGCCGATGATCCCCTTTTCGAGCAGGCGGGCGTTCACCTCAGAAACCGGACGGTTGAGCCGGATGACGAATTCATTGAAAAATGGACCGGCAAACGGCGACACAACCCCGTGCTGTTCGAATGCCTGTTTCGCATAATGCGCCTTTTGCATGTTCATCGTCGCCATCTCTTTTACGCCCCGTTTTCCGAGCGCCGAGAGAGCCACCGAGGCGGCGAGGGCATTCAGCGCCTGGTTCGAGCAAATATTGGATGTCGCTTTATCGCGGCGGATATGCTGCTCGCGCGCCTGCAGCGTCAACACAAACCCGCGGCGCCCGTCTTCATCTTTCGTTTGCCCGACGAGCCGGCCTGGAATTTTCCGCATCAGCGGCGCTTTGACAGCGAAATACCCGCAATGTGGGCCGCCGAACTGCATCGGGATGCCAAACGGCTGCATATCGCCGACGACGATGTCCGCCCCCAATGCGCCGGGCGGGGTCAAAATGCCAAGGGCAAGCGGATTGCTCGCGACAATGAACAGGCTTTTCTTTTCATGGACGAGTGGCTCCATCGCCTTGAGCGGCTCGATTTGCCCGAAGAAGTTCGGGTATTGGACGACCACACACGCCACGTCATCCCCTATTTCCGCTTCAAGCGCTTGAAGATCGGTAACACCGCCGTCGTACGCAATTTCTTTTACCTCTAATCTCTGCCCTTTCGCATACGTGCGCACGACATCGCGGTATTGCGGGTGAACGGCCGCGGAAATAAGCACTTTCGTCCGCTTCGTATGAGCGGCAGCAAGCAGCACCGCTTCCGCGAGCGCCGTGCCGCCGTCGTACATCGACGAATTGGCGACATCCATGCCTGTCAGCTCGCATACCATCGTTTGGAACTCAAAAATGGCTTGCAGTTCGCCTTGGGAAATCTCCGGCTGGTACGGCGTATACGCCGTATAAAATTCGGAGCGCGACAGGACGTGGTCGACCACGGCCGGAATATAGTGGTCATACACGCCCGCTCCTAAAAAGGAAACATATTGCTTGGCGTTGGCGTTTTTGTCCGCTAACGCGCTTAACTCTTTCCATAGCTCCGGCTCCGACTTCGCCGGTTTCACGTTCAACTCGCCGCGAAAACGCACTTGTTCTGGAATGTCGGCGAACAGCTCATCAATGGATGCAACGCCGATCGTTCGCAACATTTCCTGCTTGTCTTCTTCCGTCATCGGCAAATAACGATGGAGCACCGTATTTTCCTCCTTGCTTATGACTTCTTGCTTATGACTTCGTCCGCTTGTAAAACGGGATCGGTACAATCTTCGCCTTCAAGCGCTTGCCGCGAATGTCCACCTCCACGACCTGACCGGCTGCGGCAACATCCGCTGTCACGAGCGCCAACCCGATGTTTTTCTTCAGCGTCGGCGACTGCGTGCCGGTCGTAATGAATCCGACTTCAGCGCTCCCGGCAAATACCCGGTAGCCATGGCGCGGAATGCCGCGGTCCATCATCTCGATGCCGACAAGCCGCCGCGGCGGTCCGGCTTCTTTTTGCCGCTTTAACGCGGCCTGGCCGATAAACGGCGATTCTTTTTCCGTTTTGACGGCAAACCCGAGCCCGGCTTCAAGCGGGGAGATCGTTTCGGACAATTCTTGGCCGTAAAGCGGCAGACACGCCTCAAACCGGAGCGTATCGCGCGCTCCCAGTCCGCATGGGAGGACGCCGTCTTCGGCCCCGGCTGTTAAAATGGCCTCCCATAACGTGATGGCATCCTCTGCCTGGCAATAGATCTCGAACCCGTCTTCGCCCGTATAGCCGGTGCGCGAGACGAGCGCCTTTACGCCGGCCACTTCCACATTGTCTTGGAACGAAAACGGACGCATCGCCGGCAAATCCAGATTGGTTAATTTTTGCAGCACGCGTTCGGCCGCTGGTCCTTGCAGAGCAAGCTGCGCCGTTTGCGCTGAAACGTTGTCAAGCTCGACATCCGCATCGATGTGCTCATTCAGCCAGGCAAAATCTTTTTCCGTATTGGCGGCGTTGACGACAAGCAAATAGTCGCTCTCTCCTTTTTGATAAATAAGCAAATCATCGACCGTGCCGCCATCTTCGTTGCACATGAGCGTGTATTGCGCCCGCCCTGGACGAAGCTTGGCGACATCGTTCGTCATCAGTTTTTGCAAAAAGGCAAGGCTTCCGCGGCCGCGGACCGCAATTTCCCCCATGTGGGAGACGTCAAACAGTCCGGCGCGCGTCCTTACCGCTTCATGCTCTTCCTTGATGCTTGCAAACTGCACCGGCATTTCCCAGCCGCCAAATTCGACTGTTTTGGCGTTGTAACGGGCGTATACCGGAAATAGCGGCGTGCGCTTTAACAAGGCGATTCCCTCCCTCATCGAAATGCATGACGCAAAAAAGGACAGACTCCCCCCTTTGCGAAAAAGAGAGGCTCTGTCCTGGCACCTGAAAGTTTCCCGTCGGCCGCTTGCCTGCGCCTTGGCGGCAGCGAGGTCCCGACGGTTTCCCCTTGGGTGGCCCGCCGATAGGCAAGCGCTCTCCAGAGCTGCGTCAAGCAAGAGTCTTTTTGCCTGAGAGATTCGCGTTTCCGCTTGCTCCTTCGGCGCTACATTCCGTAGTCTCTCCCCTTGCCGTCATCCGCCGATCAATAAAATTTTCCAAAGCGGGCATACTAAGAAACGCCCTTGACCGCCATTCATGCGAATGTTCTAAATTTATACTACCATTAACCACTCAAAAAGGGCAATAGGAAATGATCGAACTTTTATAGAAATTAGTCATCAAAATGTTCTTGTTTTGTCTAACAAAGAGGGTTTTTACGGAATAAACATTCGTTACAAGGGAAGGGGATGGACATGAACATTGCGATCGAAATGGACGAGACGTGGAAAAAGGAATTTCTTGAGCGCATTGAAAAAGACGGGCCGTGGGCAAGCTGGGAAATGTATGAGCTGGCGTTAGAGGCAACCCATCATTTAAGCGTGCCGGAATTTGACGGCCTGCAGGCGCCTAAGCACTTGCCGCATTTGACGATCCTCCCGCACCAGCTCGAAGTGGCGCGCCGCGTCGTTGAAGAGATGAACGGCAAAGCGATTTTGGCCGATGAAGTCGGACTTGGCAAAACGATTGAAGCCGGGCTCGTCCTAAAAGAGTATATGATTCGCGGCCTTGTGAAAAAAGCGCTCATTCTCGTTCCCGCCTCCCTTGTTTCACAATGGGTGAAAGAATTGAACGAAAAGTTTTTCATCCCGGCCGTCCAGCAAAAAAAGAGCTACATCTGGGAACAATGCGACATTGTGGTTTCTTCGATCGATACAGCGAAAAAGGAGCCGCACCGCTCCATCATTTACGAACAGCCATACGATATGATCATCATCGACGAGGCGCACAAACTGAAAAACAACAAAACGAAAAACTACGAGTTTGTGCAAAATTTAAAAAAGAAGTTTTGTTTGTTGCTGACGGCGACGCCGATTCAAAACCGGATTGAGGAAATCTTCAACCTCGTCTCACTTTTGAAGCCGGGCCATTTAGGCAACGCCGAGCAGTTTGCCAAAACATACGGCAAAACAAGGGCGGTGCAGGCGAACGAGCATTTAAAAGCGCTCGTCAACAAAGTAATGATCCGCAACCGCCGCGCCGATACACCGATCGAATGGTCGAAGCGCCATGTCGAGCCGGTGTTGATCGAGTTTACGGATGAAGAGCGCGAACTGTACGAAGCAGTGAGGGCGCTCCGCCATGAGCCGTTCGCCGGTTCGTTTTCGCTCATTACGCTGCTTCGCGAGGCGTGCAGCAGCCGTGAAGCGCTGTTTTTAACCATAAAAAATATGATGGAGAAATGCGAAGGAGCCATTCCTGAAGCGCTTGAGCAGGTGCTGGAAAAAATCAACGCCGTCACGACGAATTCAAAGGCGGAAAAAGCGCTTGAACTGATCCGCTCCATTAACGATAAGGTGATTATTTTTACGGAATACCGGGCGACACAGCTGTATTTGCAATGGTTTTTAAAACAGCACGGCATTTCATCCGTCCCGTTTCGCGGCGGCTTCCGGCGCGGCAAAAAAGACTGGATGCAGGAACTGTTTAAACACCACGCCCAAGTGTTCATCGCCACCGAAGCGGGCGGCGAGGGCATCAACTTGCAATTTTGCCGCTATGTCATCAACTACGACTTGCCGTGGAACCCGATGCGCCTTGAGCAGCGGATCGGCCGCGTCCATCGCCTCGGGCAGACAGATGACGTTTACATTTACAACTTCGCCGTCAAACAGACAGTCGAAGAGCATATTTTAACGCTTCTCTATGAGAAAATCCGCTTGTTCGAGCGGGTAGTCGGCGAGCTGGACGACATTTTGGCGAAAATGAACCTCGCCAACTTGGAACGCTACTTCGAAGACGCCTTCGTTCATTCACGGAGCGAAGGGGAGATGAAAATCAAAATGGAAAACATCGTCGCGATGATCGAGCTGGCGGAGCAGCTCGGAAAGGAAGGAGGCAAACGGCATGCAGCAACATGAAATCCGTCGTTTTGTGGAGCGTTATTTTGCCGCCAACGGGTGCACGTTGTTGGAAGCGAATGACGACTATATGACGGTCCAGCTGACGCCAGAAATGGATAAAGAGCTGATGAACCGGCCGTTTTACTGGCATTACATCGAACGGACGGGCGGCGTCCCGCAGCCGATGCAGCTCACGCTGATTACCCGCCCGAGCGAACGGACGGAAAAGCTGAAAGGCGACCGGCTTCATTTCGGGGCGCCGCGGCTGCATCAGCTGTTCCGCTCGGCGCAAAAACGCGGCAGCTTCATTCGTTTGTACGAAGAGCCGGACGCCCCGCTCGCCAGCCATGCCGCCCTTCATCCATGGCTTGGGATGAACGTTGTCATTTCCTACGAATGCGACCGAAAAAAAGATGCCATCGTCTCTCTCGGCCTTCATCTCATCAGCGGCACGATCATCGAATCGTTCCACGAGCGGCTCCGCGCGCGCCGGCTGACGCCGAAAATCCCGGACTATTGTTTTACAATTTCGCCGCTCATTAAGCCGCCAAGCGGCATCGCCCGCCTCGAGCAATATATCCGCGGCCGCATTGCCGCCGACGATCATGCATGGGCCGAGGAAGCGCGCCGGCGCTGGGCCGACGATTTAGCTTTGCTTGATGAGTTTTACAAAGAGACGGAAGAAAAGCCGGAGTGTTATTATATCGAGAAAGAAGCGCTTGAAAAACAGTACAAGCCGCGCATCACCGTTTCCGTCATTAACGGCGGGCTGTTTTACTTGCTGCCTCGCACATCGTGAGCTGCCGTGCGAAAAGCCTGCGCCTGAGCCCGGCGCGGATTCCGCCATCCCTCCCCATCAAAAACGCCCGCCGGCTGCAAGCCAGCGGGCGCCCATTACAGGCGGCGCCGAAACAACAAACGGAGCGAAAGCGGCACGATGCCGAACAAGCGGTAAGAGAGCGGCGGCCGCTCTTGTTTGCGCGCGCTCCGCCGCCGCGCCCGCTCCTCTTTTGGCATATCCATATACGTGACGAACCGCTGGGTGACAAATTTGACATAGTCGTTGACTGCCATCGAAGCCCCCCCTTTTTTCTTTTAGTTTTTCCTCATCTTTCCTTTTTTAACCGTTTTCCGAAAGAAGTCCCCTCCTCAAGAAACGTAAATGGCACAGCCCGATGAGTAGGCGGGAGATGAATTTCGGCCGGCGGAGCAGTTCACCCGTTTTGCTCCGTCCATTCCGTAATATCGAGCGATGGAAGGGCAACGGTGAAGGCGACCGTCCGCTGCAGTCCGGCCGCCGAGCGAACCGTCAAGAAAACCCGGACGCTCGCCTCCGTTTCCTTTTGCCACCGGCAGACCGCCTCCCCGCGCGGATACGTCCACTTTCCTTCCTGTTTCGTTGTCACAGCAGCCGTTGCTGCAATTTGTTCCTTTACATCAAACACCGCCATTTGCACGAGCTCGTCCGCCTCAGCCGCCTGCCGGACGGCGTGCGCCGCCTTCTGCTCCGCCTCGTATAAAAGTGCGGCATTCGTCATAAAAAACGCTAGCAGCAACGCGACGACCGCGACAAGCGGGAAAATCACCCCATCTTGGCGGCCCATTTGTCCTCCCCCCTTACGTCTTTTCCTCCTTGCCGACACCGCGCAAAGCATGAGGCCATAAAGCCTCAATGATGCGCTCGCTTCGTTCCAGGCTTAGCGCCGCCTTGCCTAAAACATCCGCGCCACAAACGCGTCGCACACCTTGCCGTCATCGGCTGTCACTTGCAAAAACAAGCCATGGGCGCCGATGCGATAGGACACCGCCCGCACATGGCGGAGCGCCGTCTCGTAGCCTGCTCCATTCACTTGACGAATCAGTTCCGCTTTTGGTGCAACCAACGAGAAACTGACCGTCTCGCCATTCCATTTGTGTAAGTACAGCACACGGCCATCCGTCGACCATTTTTTCGCTTCATTCAACTCGATTTGCAGCTGCTGCAAAAACAGCCTCCATTCCAAGCGCGCAAATCCGTCGCTCGGCTCTGCGGCGAGCGGGCGGACAGCAAGCAGCGCCGGGATGACCGCGGCCACCGCTAAAGCAACAGCCAAGGCCATCAATGCCTCAAGCAATGCAAACCCGCCTTCCTTACTTCCTATCGCTTGCTGTACCCGCACCGTTCTTTTTCGCGGCCGGCATAATCGTTCCAACGCACACAGACTTTCCACATCCGCCCTCCTTCCTCATACGCCCGAAGCCGAAACACCGTCCGCCCAATCGATGCCTTCGTTTCACCAACAAGCGGCTCCTCATACAGCGCAATGGCCAGCAGCCGCTGCGCTTGTTCTTCAAGAGCGAGGTTGTTCCGTTCAAGCTCCATTTGCATCAACATAGGCAGAAAAACGGCGGCCGCCGTCCATAACAGCGCCAACGCGAACAACGCTTCCATGAGCAAAAATCCGCGGCTACATTTTTTGCACATAAAACCGCCCCTTCCCGAGCAAAAACGTCACCTTGTAGCTGCCCCGGCCGCTTTTCACCCAAACAGTTCCCGCTTGCTCGATATTGCCATTATCGGTAAAGATGAGCGGATTACGGAGCGTGCCGAGCTGAAACCGCCAAGGCGCAGGAAGCGAGCGGACAACGACTGTCCGGCCGCTTCCTCCTTCGACCGCCCTATACTCACCGCGTCCATTGCTGAAAAAGACGGACACCTTCCTCCGATGGGCGATGGCGTGCTGCTGCGCGCTGTACAAGTCGACGCGCAGCACGGCCAGCATATGCGCTTCCTCCTGCTGGCGCACCGCCCCACCGAACGCCGGAACAGCCAACACCGACAGCAAAAGGACGACCGATAAAACGACCAGCATTTCAAGCAGCGTAAACCCGCCGTTACGAGCCACTTTCACTCACATCGCCGTTCGCGCTGATTTGGATGGCATGACCGTTCGGACATTTGTCCGACTTGATATAGCGGCCAGCGAGCAATTCCTGCACCGTCGGAATTTTGTTATGTTCCATCTCGTATGCCTTCACTTGCGCCTGCACGGTGTTCAGAAACGCTTCGCACCCTTTTTCGTTAATCATGCTGTTATGTTTCGCAATGTTCGGAATCGCAATGAGCAGCAGCACGGAAATGACCATCAGGACGATCAACATTTCAATGAGCGTAAACCCTTTTTGGTTCACAACTATTCCTCCTCGCTCGACAAATGTAGTTATCGCTTGTTTTACAAGCTGTTCAACATCGAAAACATTGGCAGCAAAATGGCCAAATACATGCCGACAATCAGCGCCCCGACAACCGACAGCAAAAGCGGCTGCACGAGCTTCAGCGCAGCCTCGGCCCGTTTTTCGATCATCTGCAGCAAAAACTCGCTGTAATGTTCAAGTTCTTTGCCAAGCTCGCCGTTCGACTGGCCGTGGCGGATGACAAGCGCCAGCTCTTGTTCGTAATAGCGGGCGGCGCCGATTAATCTGTCAAGCGCCATCCCTTTCATCAACCCGTGGCGAAGGCGCCGGCCTTCCATTTGCAAAAATGGCCAGGACGACGGCTCGCTGAACACGCCGAGCGCATCATAAACCGACAACCCGGCCTGCAGCAAGCGCCCGAGCTGTCGGGCAGTCAGGCAGGTGAGGAACAGTCTCAGAAACGAAGCAAGCCCTGGAATTCGCAAGGCGAATTGAAGTTTTCGGGAGACCGGCCAGCGGCGGAAATAAGCGGTGTAAAACAGCCCAGAGAACACCGCCAAGACGGCGATGGCCGCCATCGCCATAGGGGCATGGGCGACCACCGCAAGCAGCCAAGCGGTGTGCCCGCGTTGTGGAGAAAACGCCGCCGCCGCCCGTTCAAACTGCGGCAGCAGCCACCATTCCATCAAGACGAGCATGATGATGAGCAAAGAAAGAAGGAACAGCGGATAGCGGCTGAAGCGGTGAAGCTGCTCGTAGAAGCGCGCTTTTTGCGCCAGCGCTTCCCCTGTCTCTGCCATGCCGCGCGGTAAATCGCCATGCCGTTCGGCAAAAAAGAGAAGGTTAACCGCCATGCGGTCGACCGACAGCGCTTCGACAGCCGCAAACAGCGGCAGCCCGGCGCGCAGCTGCTGCAAACAGCGTTCCACTTCCATCCGGCGGTGTGTGGGAGCCTGAATGGCCAAAAACTCAAGCGCTTGCCCAAGGGGGTAACCGCGCTCGAGCAACCGGCCGAGCCGAGTGAAAAACAACGCCTGTTCAGCGAGCGGCCACATTTTGCGTTTCATCTTTCTCCCCCTCCGACGAGCTCAAGCATGCGAACGGGCAGGTAGCCGAGCGCAATCCCCTTGCGGATCAAGCGCGCCAGCGTCATATAAGAGCGCTTTGGCTTCCCTCTCCCATTGGAGAGGGAACGAATCACGTCCTCCAGCGCTGAACCGCAAAGCAACTCATAAACAGCCGTGCGCCGGCGTCGTCCAAGACGGCCGCACGATGGATGGCAATCGTCGCCGCACAGCGGGCAGCAAAGCTCGACAAGCCGCTGGGCAGAGACGGCAAGCAGCGTCTCGGCCAAATCGCCGAGCGGAATGCCGAATTCATGCAGCCGGTAGACGGCGCCGACTGCATCGGCGGCGTGCATCGTCGAGACGACCAAATGGCCGCTCAACGCTGAACGGATGGCAATGGCCGCCGTATCATGATCGCGGATCTCGCCGACCATCAACACATCCGGGTCATGGCGCAGCGCCGCTTTTAACCCGGCGGCGTATGTGATGCCTGCTTTTTCATTGATTTGCACTTGCAACAATCGTTCGTTCTGTTTTTCGATCGGATCTTCAAGCGTGATGATGTTGCGTTGCCTTTCAGCTTGGCAAAGATCAAGAAGGGTGTAGAGGGTCGTCGTTTTTCCCGACCCCGTCGGGCCGGTCAACAGCACAAGCCCTTGCGGATGCTGCATGAAGGAAAATAATCGTGCGGTGGAGCGGAAGAATAAAGATAGTTCGCGAAGCGGCAGAGAGAAGCGCTGCGGCAGAAGCCGAATGACGAGGCTTTCATCGTAGAGCGTCGGCAATGTCGATAAACGCAAATACACCGTTTCCCCAAACTCAGCCACTTCCATGGCGCCGCTTTGCGGACGGCGTCGTTCCCCGATGTCCATGCCGGCTAAAAATTTAAAGTGGGCGATGAGACGTTCCGCCGTTTCCTTCGAAAGCACGCCAACGTCGACAAGCATGCCATCAAGCCGAAGACGAACAGCGGCATCGCGGCGGCGCGGAACGAGGTGAAGATCCGAGGCGCGGCGCTGCACCGCTTCGGCGAGAAGGCGGTTTGCCGTTTGTTCGATCTCGTTCAGCACATATTCCCTCCTTTCGACAGACTGCTTTGTATTTCGACGAGCATGAGTCGTTATCCTGCTTTTGGCGCAGCTTTTTTGTGAAATTTTTTTGAATGTCAGTCCACTCACTGCCAATAGTGACAAAAATCATTCCTCGCTTTGGACGATTTCATTATAATAACCATATCAATGATTCATTTAGGAGGGAAACCAATGGAACAAACGCTGAAAATCACAAGCGTATTGTCTGACCCGACAAGATTTCATATTTATGAATATATGGCAAAAGTGCATCGCGAAGTTTCTGTTCAAGAAATCGCAGAAAAATTTCATATCCATCCAAACGTTGCCCGCTTGCATTTAACGAAGCTTGAAGACGTTCGCATGGTCGTATCGGATACGCAAAAAACGGGAAAAGGCGGGCGGCCGAGCCGGCTGTACCGCCTGTCCGACGAAGTGATCGGGCTGTATTTTCCGTTCCGCGATTATCAACTCCTCGCCCGCATCGCCATTCAAACGATGGCCAAACTCGGTCCCATTGGAAGCGAGGCGTTGCGTGAAACAGGAAAGCGGTTCGGCCGTGAGCTCATCGCCAGCCGTTTGCCGCATAACGGCACAGCGAGCGCGCTCACCATGGCGGACAAAATCGCCATAATGGAAGAGGCGGCCGAAGCGGCTGGATTTTTGCCGCAATTGCACTATGATGAAGAAAAAGGAGTGCTATACCTCGATATTTTCAACTGCCCGTTCAAAGAAATCGCCGCGCAAGCACCTGATACCGTCTGCGGCATGCACCACGCTTTTTTGGAGGGAATGGTCGAGACGCTGTTTGCCGGTGCTGAAGTAACGGAAACGGAAAATATGATGGAAGGCAGCCACCGCTGCGCCTACCGCACCATCATCCGTCCGTGACAGCGTCCCTCCTTCCTTCTTTTTTGTCTGAAGCAAGCAACGGCCGGCATTGGCATCATTTCTTACCACTTGTCCGAAAGCGTTATTTACATTCCCAATCATTGTACATTATAATAAGTAAAGACCAATGGATTGCTCAAAAAGGAGGGATACATAATGGATCGCATGTTCCGCGTCTTGGCTTTTTGGACTGGCATTTTTGCCGTCATGTTTTATCTTGGCCATATGCATACGACATCGCTCATCTTCTTTGGCCAAACCGTGTTTTTCCTTTTCGTCGGCTTTTTGAAACTGACCGAGCGAATGTACATTTACATTTTCGGGGCGTATTTGACGATTTTCTTTGCCGCTTTTACATACTGGACGACGTTCATGATGGTGCCCGGCATGGGCGAATGAAAACAGGCAGAGCCCGTTCTCTGCCTGTTTGTCTTTATGGCAAAAATTCCGGCGCCGCCCAAATGTCCGGGATGGGAAGCTTCACGCCTTTTTGTCCGATGAGCACATCGAAAAAACGGCTGATGCCGTCATCGGCGACCAACGCGCGAAGCATCCGGTCTTCCCGGCTCGGCGGGGCAAACAACTCCGCGCTTTTGGAAACTGCCCATTCGTCCAAGAGACCGGCAGCAAGCAAAAACCGATCTTGGCGGAGAAACGCCACCTCCTCCCACCCGGTCTGCCGGGCGTACAAGCGGATGGCATCCCACTGTACATGGGCCGTCAAATCCATCTCCCCAGGACGGTGAAGCGGGTCGGGGACGAGCCGATGGCGGAAATAACCCCGCAAGCTGCCGTGCCGCCGCGCCGGCGCCCGCAGCTGTTCGTCCGTATAACCATAATCAATCGTCACCATCACCGCCTGGCGAAACTGCGGCCCGATGTCAAGCCAAAATGATCTTGCCGCGAGCGGCACTTCCAAGCGCTGCTCTTCGGCAAGCGAGAGGCCGCGCTCAGCCAAGTAGCGAGCAATATCCAAATTGCAAAGCGGCTCCTTTTCCTCGACGAGCCGACCGTCACGGGCGGCGACGAAACATTCATAAAGAATCCCTTGTTCCTTTGCAATCACATGAACCGGGAGTGCGTCAAAAAATTCATTGCTGAATACGATCCCAGAAAACGGCCCACGCTCGGCGAGCCAGCGGGAGACGTTGTCATATTGCTCCACTTTATCGGCAGCCGCGCGAAGCGTTTCCCGCTGCCTTTGACGGTGGAACAGGCTTTGATCGATGATCGTATACGACAGCTCACGGTATGTATCAGGGCTTTTTTTCTCCCATTCTTCCAATATCGCCAGCGCCAAACGTCCATCCCCGCCCCCCCACTCGCAAATCGCCGGCGGCAGGCCGCCCCGCTCGACAATCCGAATGAAAAACGAAGCAAGCGCTTTTCCGAATACGGCAGCGAACGAGCTGTTCGTAATGAAATCTCCCTTCCTGCCGATTTTCGTCCGCTCGCGCATATAATAGCCCGCCTGTGCGTCATAAAGCGCCATGTTCATATAATCGGCGTATGACACCCGCCCTCCCGACGCCGCGGCAATTTGTTCGTACAGTTGTCCCATGATGGTTTCCTTCCTTAAATTTTTTATTTTTACTATTGACATAGTGAGAACAATGGTATATGATTACAGTAGTAGCTTAACTATATCCCCTCCCATTATTATGGATAGAACATCCCCCAAAAACCCTTCTTGGCGCGGCTGAGAGGGGTTTTTTATTTTGCAGGCTTCACAGGCAGACGCCTGTCTGCCTGTTTCCATGTCCTCTCCGGAAGCCCTGCCGTGCGGCGGCTGCCGGGAAATCAAGAAAACCCGTGCAAAAATGGATTGGTGTCCATTTCCATGCCGATCGTCGTCTCCGGTCCATGCCCGGACAAAACCAACGTCTCTTCAGGCAGCGTCAACAGCTTGCGGTGAATGCTTGCCAACAGCTGCTGGTGGTTGCCGCCCGGCAAATCGGTGCGCCCGATGCTGCCGGCAAACAGCGCATCGCCTGAAAATACGAGCTGCGCGGCTTCACAGTAATACGAGACGCTGCCCGGCGAATGGCCAGGCGTTTCCCGCACGTCAAACACAAACGGACCGATCGTCAACGTCGTCCGCCCTGTAAGGCATGTCGGCTCGCAACGGACAACGACCGGACCGCCGAAATAAAGTGAACCGTTGAGCGCCGGATCTTGCAGCCATGATTTTTCGTTTTCATGCACATACACGGGAATATCCCAGCGGGCGAGCACATCAGAAATGCCGCCGATATGGTCAAAATGGGCATGCGTCAGCAAAATCGCCAGCGGGGTCAATTTCTTTTCTTCAATTCGGCGCACGATCGTTGCTCCTTCCGCTCCAGGGTCAATGATGACACATGCACCGTCCGCGGCCGACAACAAGTAGGCGTTCGCCTGAATCGGGCCGACAGGAATGCGCGTCCATTCCATCACCGTCTCCTCCTTATCGTTGGCATGGTCAGCGTTATCCTTATTTTACCGTTTTTCTCCCGCCGATGAAAGAGAAACATGCAAATGCGGAACAGACCTCGACAAAAGAAAAAAAAAAGATTACAATGAAAAAGAATGAGCTCGCTTGTACATACTGTTTCACAAGGGGGTAAAACGGATGGGTACAGTCATTATTTTTGCGCTCGTGACGTTGCTCGCCCTTTACGGCATGCTCCGCACGCTGCGCGAGAAAAATGTGCTCGGATTTTTATTTGGGCTTGGCACAGCGGCGGTTTTCGGCTGGTTTACAGTGATGACGATTTTGCACCACGGCATTCCGACAGGCACACACTGAAAACGCAAGAGGCGGACGGAGCCTCTTGCGTTTTTTCACACCTTTCAGAGCATTGCGATGCAATTGGCAGCCCATGCGGCATTTCTCCGCAAACGCCGCCTTCAAGCCATTTCGAGCGCAGCCAAAAACAAACCGAGGCTGTCGCGGTATATTTGCGCAAATTGCGAGAGCGGTAGCGGGTTGACCCCTTCTCCGAGTTCGACCGTATAGCCTCTGCGCCGCCATGTCTGAATGAACCAGTCGCGGTAGCCGGCGTGGCTGTCAATATAGCGAATCGCTTGGTATCCGCTCGCTTCGGCCATCGCCTTGACGGCCGCCTCCGCTTCTGGCGGCTCCAATCCTTCGTACCCCCAATAAATCTCCTTTCCTTGTGTATGAAACGCAACAACCATTGCAAAATCCCCTTCTTCAGCCAGCGCTGCCATCGCTTTCGCCTCCGGCTCGGTGAGCGGGGCGAAGCCGGGAAAATCACGCGGCGCCGGTCCCTTTGGCGGTTTGCGTGCCTGTTCAATTTCCCAGCGGGCCGGAAACTGGTTGTTTAAGTCGATGCCACGAATGTTCGCTTTCCACTGGGAAAAATCAGCGGCCCCACCGTTAATGCGGATGGCTTCACTCCGGTGCGGCTCCTTCTCGGGAGGACCGTTCAACACAAGATTGACGCCATCGGGATTGACCATCGGCACGACGGAAAGAGTCGTTTTATGGTAATACTCGAGAACCCGGCGGCCGGCCAACATGTCGTCATTGACAAGCGCCCGCACATAGTCGTCGATGAGCGCCATTAATACTGCCGTTGTAATCCATTCGTTGGCATGGAACGATCCGTTCATATGGACGCGCACCGGGCCGCGGCCGATTTGCAGCTCAACAAGCGGCAAACCGAGCACGCTGTATCCGATCGTCCGCTGGCGCACAAACGGGTAATGGCGGACGATCGCGTCAATATCCTCCGTCAAAGCGGCAAAATCGTACGGCCGGACGCTGCGAACGACAGGAGCGGCGATCCGCATAGGCAGCGGCGCTGTTCCGTCAATGACCGCCATCGCCCCCGGCATCCGCCGCAACGCCTCGATCGGCAGCGATAGACTGCGGGAGAGTGTTTCCCATGACTCGATGACGCCATATCCCGGAATAGCGACTGTCTGTCCGGGACGCAGCCTTCCTTTGTCGACATGTGGATTGGCGTCTACAATCAACTCCGTCGGCACTGAAAACCATTGCCCGTATTTTTCAAGCGTATCGCCAGGCCATGCTTGGACGCGCATGCGCCATCTCCCCTTCCCTTTCTTCTACCTTCAACATATGCGGCAGGCGCCAAAAAATGAAAACAACGGCTTGCTCCAGCAAGGGAGCAAGCCGTTTCGGTTTAGGCGCCGATGAGCGATTTCGCCAACCAGGCGCCGCCGATGACTCCGGCGTCATTGCCGAGCGTTGCCAGCACGATCTCCGCTCCGGCGGCGACACGCGGAAAAGCATAGCGGCGGAAATGGGCGGCGACATGCTCAACGAGCAGTGCCCCCGCCTTCGAGACACCGCCGCCGATCACAATTTTCTCCGGATTGGTCACATTAGCCGCATTCGCCAACGCCAAACCGAGATAGCGCGTCACCTCCTCAACAACCTCAAGCGCGAGCGCATCCCCCGTTTTGGCGGCGTCAAACACAGCTTTGGCGGTGACATCGCCGCCGCGGAGCGCGCTCGGACGCTCGCTGGCAGCCAGCTTTTCGCCGGCAATCCGCACAATGCCGGTCGCCGACGCAATCGTTTCCAAACAGCCCGTTTTGCCGCAGTTGCACGGCGCGCCGCCGTCTGCAACCATCGTCATATGGCCGATTTCTCCACCGGCGCCGTTCGTCCCGCGCACGATGGCCCCGTTGGCGATTACGCCGCCGCCAACGCCGGTGCCGAGCGTCACAAACAGCAAATGGCGCGCCCCTCCCCCGGCCCCTTTCCACATTTCGCCGAGGGCGGCGATATTCGCGTCATTGTCGACGGCCACCGGCAGCCCTGTCTCTTCTTCGAGCTGTCGTTTTAAGGGGTAGTGTTTCCATCCTAGATTGACCGCTTCATACAGCATTCCTGTTTCTTCCTGAACCGGCCCGGGGGCGCCGATTCCGATGGCGAGCAGCTGTTCTTTCGTTCCGCCAAGCCGGGCGAGCGTTTCATCCAACGACCGGGCGATATGGGCGACGATCCGTTCGCCGCGGTTGGACGTGTCTGTTGGAATTTCCCATTTGTGTACAATAATTCCGTCTTCTGTAATAAACGCCATCTTCGTCGTCGTGCCGCCAAGATCGATGCCTACCAACCATTGTTCCATCGCCATTCCCTCATCCTTTTCTCATTCGTTTTTCCCGCTCGATTTGCGCTTCCTGCCGCAAAACAAATAACGCAGCCTGCAATTGTTTGACATCGATGAGCTGAGACTCGTACAGCTCTTTCACTTCCTCCTCCATCAGCTCCAAATCGGCGATCCGGTCGCCGACATAAATGATCGTGCCAAACTGTTTGAGCAGCTGTTGCACATCGTATACTGTCTTCATCGTCATCGATTCTCCTTTTCTCCCTTTTTAGTGTATCGGCAAATATCCGCAGCCGTCAAGACAAAAAACGCAGGCGCTAAAAATCAGCACCTGCGTCAGCGGTCAGGGTCGCGCGGGTGAAGAATCGCCGGTCGCCGGTTTTTCAGCGGCATCGGCGAGCGGATGAGCACATCGCGCATCGCCCGATAAGAAAACGGAATAAACGGCCATAAATACGGGATGCCAAACGACGACATCCGGGCCAAGGAGATGATCCAAACGGTAAGGCCGAGCACATAGCCGTACAGGCCGAACAGGCCCGACAAAATGAGCAAAGCAATGCGGACGAGCCGGTTCGCCAAGCTCATCTCATAGCTTGGCGTCGCAAACGTGCCGATGGCGGCAACCGAGAAATATAAAATCACTTCGTTGGAAAAGAGGCCGACCTCCACGGCAATGCCGCCGATCATAAGCGCCGCCACCAAACCGAGCGCTGTCGCCAGCGAGGACGGCGTATGAATGGCGGCCATTCGCAGCATATCCATGCCGATTTCGATCATCAAAATTTGAGCAAAAAGCGGAATATCGCCTAATTTCGCCTTTCCTAAAAACTGCAGCGGCCCCGGCAGCAGTTCCGGCTCCGTCATCAATAAATACCAAAGCGGCAACAAAAACACCGACGCCCAGACAGCCAAAAAGCGAACGAGCCGCAAATACGCCCCGACGATCGGCTTGTTCCGGTATTCTTCGGCATGCTGCAAATGATGCCAAAACGTTGCCGGGGTGATAATGACGCTTGGCGACCCGTCAACGATGACGAGCACATGCCCTTCGTACAAATGGGCGGCCGCCGTATCAGGACGCTCCGTATAACGAATGACCGGGTACGGGTTCCAATGCCGCCCGGAAATAAACTCTTCAACCGTCTTTTCCGCCATCACGAGCCCGTCCGTATCGATGGCGGAAATCGACTGCCGGACGCGGCGGACAAGTTCCGGGTTGGCAATTTCTTCAATATAGCAAATGCAAATGTCCGTTTTCGAGCGGCGCGCCACCTGTACATACTCCATCCGCAGCGACGGGTCGCGGACGCGGCGGCGAATGAGAGCCGTATTAAAGATGATCGTTTCCACAAACCCGTCGCGCGCCCCGCGCACTACCCGCTCAGTGTCCGGCTCCTGCGGGCCGCGCACTGGATAGGTGCGGGCGTCAATTAAAAGGATGCGATCCACGCCATCAACGACGAGTGCCGTCGGTCCGGAAAGCACGGCGGCGACCGCCTCCTCGAGATCGTTCGTTTGCCCGATTTCTACATAAGGAAGATGCCTTTTTAACAGTTTTTCGAGCGGATCAGCGTCCAGTTCGCCCTCGTCTAGATGGGACAAATTTCTCATTAAATAATGCAAAATATCGTCTTTCACAAACCCGTCAATCATAAACAATGCCATCGCCCGGCCGCCATACTCGACGTCGAGGCGGATGACATCAAAGCTTTTGCCGACCCCAAGCCGCTCGGCTAAGTAAGCCGCATTGTCTTGGAGACGGCATGAAGCTGGCCGTTTCGGCACACGTTTGTCCATCGCCATCCCCCTGCATCTCGTGTTACTGTATACTCCCCATCATAGACAACCAGCAGGAAATTCATACATAAATGTCCCTTTCTATGCATATATTGGTAGAAACTTGTCCGCTCAGGGAGGATGCCATGAGACGATGGTTGTTGGCCGCCGTAGGAGCAGCGTTTTTTCTCGCCGCTATAGCTGCGCTGTTTTCGTGGTGGGAGCGTCAGCGCACCGAGGAAACGATTAAATTTTTCCCGCTTGACCGCGAGACGGTGTTTACCGAAGCGAAAACCACTCTTGCGATTGCAACAAACAAAGAGCGCGGGCGCTATTCGCTGCGTTGGTCCACTGTCTCCACGCTGAACCGCCGCGCCTATTTGCGGCAAGACGTTTCATTGCTGTTTGCTGACGGCCGATTGGTTGATGTATTGTCCCGATGGGAGACGAACACCGGAACGATCGCCATGGAAAAAACAGCAATTATGCATGACAGCCGTTTTTTCCAAGCCATTTCGTTCCATCATGGTGAACTGCACAAGGGCGAAACGATCACAAGCAGCCAAACGATGTCAAGCGCGTATTTGTATGTCATCGACTCGCCATACCATCCGCTCGCATCATTCCGCCGGCCGAAAACGGACGCCGAGCGCGAATGGCAGCGCGTCTTGAACAAGGCAACGAACGAATTTCTCCGCCATAAGGCGGACGAGCTGCTTTCCCATTTTTCGCTATCGAAAGAAGACTACTACGCCCTTTATTTGCCGGAGCTTGTCGCTTATACGGAACAACCGCTGCCCGGCTTGTCGATGACAAAAACACAGACGATCATCGGCCGCCTATGGGAGGGGATCTATAAGTCGTACGTTCTCGGCATAAAAAAAGAGGATGGCTCCATCCTCTCGCCGATCGGCAGCACGGTGCCGCTTATTTTGATCCGGAAAGATTACGGTCAAATCCTTGTTTTGCTTGAAGCGAAAAATGGAGACAAAGTCATGCTCATCCAAGTTCCTTAGCGGAAACCAAGCCATAAGCCGGACGCTGCCAATAACAACGCGGCGGCCAATGCGCCGGCCTGCCGTCCCGAAGCGGTCTGCTTCGGCAAATGGACAGCACCCGCTGCCAGAAAGCCGCCGACAAGCCCGCCGATATGGCCGGCGTTGTCAATGCCGGGAACAAGCAGGCCAAACAGCAGGTTGACGACGATTAAGCTGATTACGTTCATGCCCATCGTCCGAAAAAATAGATGCCGGTAAACCGTCCCAAAATAAAGAAGTGCCCCAAACAATCCGAAAATGGCGCCGGACGCCCCGGCCGAAATCGATGGAGTGAACAAAAAGCTCGACAGCGTTCCGAAAAAACCAGCCGTTGCATAAATGATCAAAAAGCGAAGCGAACCGTACAACCGCTCTGTCGTCGTCCCTAAATAATACAGCGCAAACGTGTTCGTCAACAAATGCAAAAACCCGATATGCAAAAACATCGGCGTCAAAAATCGCCACCATTCCCCCGCCTCAATGAGCGGATTGAATTTGGCGCCATACCGGATCAAGACGTTGGGGTCCGTGCTGCCGCCGCTCCACTCGAGAACAAAAAACATAGCGACTTGCACGATCATCAGCAGCCAAGTGAACACCGGCCTGCCGTATTCAAAAATGCGCCGCTCTTCCTCCCGTTGGCGGCGCCATTCCGTCAGCACTTGATGTTTGAAACGCTCGGCGGCGGCGAACGGGTCTTCCTCTTCCGCAGATGGAGCCGGGCGGAGCGTCGCCCCGGTCATCTCCTCGAGCCGCGGCAGCATGTCATTGATGTTGCCGCTATGAATGAGAAGCGTATGAAACGCGCCATCGCCCGTCCCTAAAAGCGGCAGCGGTTCGTCAATGAGAAACTCCCAGTCATCAACCGGCGGATACGCCATGATGTATACGTTGACAACCCGGCCTCCTCTGCCGATTGCCCGTCCGTCCATCCGCCGAATGAATTGCCACGTATATTCCATATCAAGACGCAGCGACCGACTCCAGTCGAAATCGGCGCGGACGAGGCGGATGAGTGTCGGCCGCCGCCAGCGGGCCGATTCGAGCCATACTTCATCCCCGCGTTCGGCCATCCGCGCGATGCGGTAACCGCCGCGAAGCAAAAGATGAACAAGCTGCCAAAACAATACATCCATCGTTCCAACCATGTTCTCCTCTCCCTTTCTCCAGCAGGCCGAACCCGGCGGACAGCAAAGCTCCGGCTGTCTGGATGATCCAGCGCAAGCCAGAGGGAGGCTGTGCCGTTCCCGCCCCAGGCGCGCTTTTTCCACCCGCCCGCTTTGAAATCGACGATAAGGGTGGCCAGCTTCCCGTTCGCGGCATCATAAAACGGCCAGCCGGCCACCGCCTCTCTAGCGCAACATTTGCGACACAACCGCGTTGCGCACCGCCGGAATGTTGAGCGCAAAGCGAACAAGCTGCTTTCGCAACGGCGGAATGCGCAACGCCCAGTCAGCCATTCGGTAACGATAACGATAGGTGAGCCATCCGGCTGCGACCGCCAACAGCGAGTACGACCATTTGTTCATTGGTGTTCCCCCTTCATCAATATGACATGCTCGTTATTCTTTTTCCCTTTTTCCCCTTAATTATGAAGCAGACGGCCTAACGCCCCAGCACAAGGGCGGCGGCAAGCACCGCACCGGCAGCCGACAAGACGTTGACGGCATCGTTGTCAAGCCAGCGCCATCCTTTCACCTGAACGGTCATCCGACCGCAATGCTGTTTTCGCTCGGTGGCGATCCCGCATACCGGACAGCGGTAAACGGTCTGCCAGGCGGCGCCAAGCCATGTATCCAGCCAGCTGCCAAACCAGCCGAACAGTGCAAGGGGGAGCCACGGTGCAGCGGGAAGGAGCAACGCGCCGCTGGCGGCGATGAACAGCGCCCCAGCAAGGGAAGCGGCCGTGCCAAGGAGCGTCACCGCTCCGGAAGTGCCGGCCTCGACCGGCTGAAAACTCGGCCATGTCCGCGGCGGACGCCGGCTCAAGGCACCGATTTCCGACGCCCATGTATCGGCGTTCGCCGCCGCGACCGCGACGACGAACAGCTCGTTCCAAACCGGGTCAGGGAGCAGCGCCGCCAGCAGTCCGAGCGCAGCCGGCACTCCACCGTTGGCCAGCACTTGGACCGCATCACGCCGCCCCCCTTTTGCCACCTTTTCGGCGAGTTTCTCCTTTTTCCGCCTTCCGATATGGCTGAAAAAGCTGGAGCTGGCAAAAAATAATCCCAGCAACCATAGCCCGCTCCATGAAAAACCATACCCAACCAAGGCGCCGACAACAACGGTCGCCGCCGCTCCCGAGACGGACAGCAAGCGCAGTAGCCACCCGCCGCCGGCTGCGATGGCGGATGCAGCAATATACGCCCATTCACCGCTCACAGCGAATGACCCCTTTATCGGTAATAATGAACTCTACCGGCACGTCATGTTCTTCTGCTGGGATGTCGTCCACCACTTGAAACGAATAGGCAAGCGCCGCCGTCACTGCCGCCGCCCCCGGCAAGTACCGGTCATAATACCCGCCGCCGTAGCCGATCCGAAAGCCATTTTTGGCAAAACACACTCCTGGAACAATAATGAGATCAAACTCCTCGCGATCCATCGCCGTCGTTTGTTCCTCGATCGGCTCAAGCAGCCCGGCATACGCCTCTTCAAGCTGGGCAAACGACACGATCCGCCGAAACGTCATCGTTTTCGCCGCTGGGTCGCATTTTGGCACGCCGACTTTTTTTCCTTCCCTCCAAGCTTGTTCAATGATCGGCGCCGTATCCACTTCCGTCTCCCGCGCCACCGTGATGGCGATCGCCCGGGTTTGTTTCCACGGCGTCCATTGATATAAATAACCGGCAATTTGCCGGTCGCAAACTCGTTTTTCAGGCGCCGGAAGCTGCCGAAGCCGGCTGAGCATATGACGGCGCAGTTCCCGTTTGCGGTCCATCGTCGCTCCCCTTTCTGCCCGAAAGATAAAAAAGCAGCAGGAATGGCGTTCCTACTGCTTACTTCGTTTCGCGGTGCAACGTAACTTTGCGGTCCCGCGGGCAATATTTTTTCAGTTCAAGACGTTCCGGGTTGTTGCGTTTATTTTTGGACGTAATATAGTTGCGTTCGCCGCATTCTGTGCATGCCAGTGTAATGTTCACACGCATCCTTTTTCCCTCCAAACGTGCTTTATATAATCAGACCTTTCTATGATAGCATTTTTCTGCGACGATTTCCACCTCTAAATTTTATTTCCCTCCATTTTATCTTTTTCCACAAGACCGGCCACAAATAGAATGCGATATGATATAGTGAAAAGAGGAGGGATTCATGATGGTAGAATACACGATCATCGCCTTGGCGGCCTTATCGATTCTTTTGCTTGTCCTTTCCTTTTTCGCCAAAGACGAATGGAAGCCGCTTGAAGAACAAATTGACCAGCTGGCTGTCTCGTTGGCGCAAGAAACGTATCAAATGAAAAAACGGCTGCAAGTCATCGAGGAGGAACTGCTCATCCCTGAGCGCCGGCGCCCGCCCCGCCGCGGTCCTTTTTCCGACACCGAGCGGCGCATCTTCTTTTTGCATAAACAAGGATTTCCGCTCGAAGAGATTGCGCAAGAGACCGGTTTGACGGTTGCCGAGGTCGAGCGGATCGTGAGGAGATTGCTGCGATGAAGAAACGGACGATGCGCGCCTTTGCTCTCGGCCTGCTTGTTGCCACGTCATTCATCGGCGTCTCGTATTATCATTCCGCCCCCGATGCGCCGACGGAAGCGGAAGTGCAAGCGTTTCTCGAACAACGCGGGCTTGTTGCCATTGCGAAAAGCGAATACGATCAACTTCGCCGCGGCCGGCAAACGTCGGCTGAACAGCCGGCTGCGCAACCGGCGAAAACAGTATACATATACCGCCTTGTCATCCAAAAAGGCGACACTCCGGAAACGTTCGCCAAAGAGCTTGAGGATGCCGGCATTATTCAAAGCGCTCGCACGTTTCGCGAGTATTTGCAACAGCACGGGCTGACGCGCTCGATCCGCCCCGGCGCCTATAACGTGCGAAGCGATATGGATTATGCGGCGATCAGCCGCTTGATTGCTAAACCATAACGGAAAGAAGGAGGCAAATGATGAAAAGACTGCCTCCTTCTTTGTATTTGCATCAATCATTCAAATCATAATGCTTCCCTTTGACGAGATAAAGGAGATGCTCGGCGATATTGGTCGCATGATCCGCCGTCCGTTCAATATACCGGGCGACGAGAGCCAGCACGTTCATTTGCGCCAGCGCCTCTTTATCTGTTTTCTCCATCTCAAGCAGCGCTCTCATCATCTCCCCGTACCGCTCGTCAACCTGACGATCCATATCGGCAATTTGTGCAGCCAGCGATGCATCTTCCCGATCGTACGCCGTCATAGCCGCCGATACCATGTCTGCCGCCAATTGGTGCATCGACACTAGCGAGCGGATGTCGATGACGAACGGCTCGCCGCCGATGCGGATGCACGCCTTGGCGACATTAACGGCCAAATCGGCGATCCGCTCGATATCGCCCGCGATTTTGATCGCGGCGATGATGCGGCGCAAGTCGGTCGCGACCGGCTGCTGTTTCGCAATGAGCCACAACGCAAAGTCGTTCACTTCTTCTTCGAGCTTGTCAATCGAGCCGTCTCCATCAATGACGGCCATCGCCAAATGTTTGTTTTGTGTTTGAAACGCGTCAATCGCCTGTTGCAATGCCACTTCTGTTAACCGCCCCATCTCAACCAGCTTGTTGTGCAGCGCTCGCAAGTCATCAGCAAACGTTTCACGCATTTCAGGCTTTCCTCCCTTGTTTTTTATCCGAAACGACCGGTAATGTAGTCTTCTGTACGCTGGTCGGCCGGATTGGAAAACAGCTTGTTCGTCTCTGCGTATTCAATCACTTCTCCGTTCAAGAAAAACGCTGTTTTGTCCGAAATGCGGGCCGCTTGCTGCATGTTATGGGTCACAATAATGATGCTGTATTGTTTTTTCAATTCTTGAATAAGTTCCTCGATTTTCAACGTGGAAATCGGATCGAGCGCAGACGTCGGTTCATCCATTAAAATAACGTCCGGCTCAATCGCCAAACAGCGGGCGATGCACAATCGCTGCTGCTGTCCGCCTGATAACCCGTAGGCATGATCGTGCAGCCGATCTTTTACCTCATCCCAAAGCGCCGCCCCTCGCAAACTTTTTTCGACAATTTCGTCGAGCACTTTTTTATTGCGGATGCCATGAATGCGAGGACCGTACGCAATATTGTCGTAAATCGATTTCGGGAACGGGTTCGGCTTTTGAAACACCATGCCGACTTGTGTCCGCAATTGTTCAACCGGATAGGAAGGGTCAAAAATGTTGCGCCCGCGGTAGACGAGCTGGCCGGCAATGCGGACGTTCGGCACGAGCTCGACCATTCGGTTCAACGTTTTAATATAGGTCGATTTTCCACATCCTGACGGCCCGATAATTGCCGTCACCTCATTTTCATAAATTGTTAAATGAATGTGCTTCAGCGCATGATGTTCACCATACCATAAGTTTAAATCTGTTGTCTCGTACACAACGCCTTTTGTTGCAACATCTTCGACCGCCGGCGTTGCCGCAGACGATTCGACCAACGGTGAGAGTTTTGTTTTCTTTGTGTTTGTTGCCATCATCTGATTGGTCTCCTTTCGCTCTTCCCCGAAATTTTTGCGTTAAAACCGCTTTTGAAACTTGTTGCGAATCAATACCGCGACCGAATTCATCAAAATTAAAAAGACGAGCAGGACGATAATCCCGGCAGCCGCTACATGCTGAAACTCCTCTTGCGGCCGCCCTGTCCAGTTGTAAATTTGCAACGGCATAGCGGTAAACGTATCAAGTACGCTGCCCGGCAGGTAGGCGATAAACGTCGGGATGCCGAGCACCACAAGCGGAGCTGTCTCCCCAATAGCGCGGGAAAATGCCAAAATGGCCCCCGTCAGCATTCCCGGCAGCGCCGCCGGCAACACCACCCGACAAATCGTTTGCCATTTCGTCGCCCCCATGGCATACGACGCTTCCCGCAGCTGCTGAGGAACCGCACGAATCGCTTCTTGGGCCGCGACGACGATCACTGGAAGAATGAGCAAGCTCATCGTCAACCCGGCCGCCAAGACACTGCGCCCAAGCCCAAGCTCACGGACAAAAACCGTAAGCCCCAGCAGGCCAAACACGATCGACGGCACGCCGGCCAGATTGGAAATATTCGTTTGAATCAACGCGGTGAAACGGTTTTTGCGCGCGTATTCTTCCAAATAAATGGCCGTCCCAACCCCCAAAATAAACGAAACCGGTGCGACAATCATCATCAGCCAAAGGGAGCCAACCAGTCCGGATTTAATCCCAGCTTCCTCCGGACGGCGCGAAGGAAAGCTGTTTAAGAAATCACCATCGAGCCAGCCGATCGCCTGCATGATGACACGGGATAATAATAATGCGAGAACAATGAGTCCAAAAATCGTAGCAGCAAAAAAAATGGCTTGCAAGACGGCGTTTTGCACCAGCCTTCCTTTCATTCGTCTCCAAACGAGCGGTTTGTCCAATTTGTTTTCCATGTGTTCAATACTCCTCCCTCAATCGGCGGGAAATGTATTGCGCCAATATATTCATCAGCAGCGTGAAAATAAAGAGCGTCATCCCGACAGCGTAAATGCTGTAATAAATCGTCGTCCCATAGCCGGCGTCGCCGGTTGTCACCTGGACGATGTAAGCGGTCAATGTTTGAATCGATTTCGTAACATCAAACGTAAACTCCGGCGATGATCCGCCAGCCACCGCGACGATCATCGTTTCACCGACCGCCCGGGAAATGCCTAAAATAAATGAGGCAATCACTCCGGAAGCGGCGGCAGGAAGCACGACCTTAAGCGCTACTTCAAACTTTGTCGCGCCAAGGGCCAAGGCGCCTTCGCGAATGGAGTTTGGCACTGCGCTCATCGCGTCTTCTGACAGCGAGGCGATCATCGGAATGATCATAATCCCCATGACGAGCCCCGGGCTGAGCGCATTAAAAATCTCTAGATCCGGGATGACCTTTTGCAATAACGGCGTCACGATCGTCAACGCAAAAAACCCGTACACGATCGTCGGAATGCCGGCAAGCACTTCGAGCGCCGGCTTGATGATTCGGCGCGTCCGCTCCGACGCATACTCGCTCAAGTAAATGGCCGAAGCGAGCCCAATCGGAACAGCCAAAAGCATAGCGATACCGGTCGTCAGCAGCGTGCCGGTCACAAGCGGAGCGACTCCGAACGATCCGTGTTCCTCATTCCACGGAAGCCACTCTTTGCTTGTGACAAACTCAACAATCGATACACGGCGGAAAAATTCGATCGTCTCAAAAAGAAGGGTAAACAAAATGCCGAGCATTACGAGCACGGAGAGTGCCGCCAATGTAAAAAGGAACTTCGGCGCGAGCTTTTCCATCCTTTTCGTCCAATGTTGCCGCGCTTGGTTTTCAACGATCATCTCCCGAACCGAGAACTGCTGTTCTTTCTTCGTTGGAACCCCCATAAAACGAAAACTCCTTTCCGACTTATTCCAACCGCAGTCACAAGTCTAGGCCGACAGACACCCCTTGTCGCCTGCCTAACGAAACCTATTTCAATCCTTCCAATGTTTCAAGCTGTTCTTTATACTTTTCCTCCGGCAGGCGGACGTAACCGACCTCTTCCGCCAAGTCCCCGGCTGTTTCCAGCAAAAATTCCATATAGTCATACACTTGCGGCTTTTCTTTCAACGATTTGACGTTCACATACGTAAACAGCGGCCGCGAAAGCGGGGTGTATTTCCCGGTTTCAATCGTCTCGTTTGTCGGCTCGACTGGCCCGTTGCCGCCATCGATCGGAACCACTTTCAGCTTATCTTTATTTTCCAAGTAATACGCATAACCGAAGTAGCCGATCGCATATTGATCCCCTTCAACCCCACGAACGAGGATATTGTCGTCTTCCGAAAGTTGAGCCGTTTTGACCAGTTCTTTTCCTTCCAGAATCACTTCATCAAAGTAGTCATATGTCCCAGAATCATGACCAGGCGAGAAAAACTTGATTTCCTCATCCGGCCAGCCCGGACGGATATCCGACCATTTTTTCACCGTGCCGTCTTCCGTCCACATTTTTTTCAACTCATCCACCGTCAAGTAATCAACCCAATCGTTTTCTTTATTGACCACAACAGAAAGACCGTCATAGGCAAGCTGAAACTCTTGGAACTCGATGCCGTTGTCGGCAGCTGCCTGTTTTTCTTCCTCTTTGATTGGACGAGAGGCGTTCGAAAAATCGGTTTCCCCTTTCGTGAACTTCTCAAATCCCCCTCCCGTTCCAGAAGCACCGACGGAAACTTTGACGTTTGGCTGTTCCATCATATATTCTTCAGCAGCTGCTTCCGCAATTGGATATACCGTCGAGGAACCGTCCATGATCACTTCACCGGACAGCTCTTTCGTTGCGGATCCACTGTCCGCCTCGTTTTCCTGCGCTCCATTTCCTCCTCCACAGGCGGCAGCAATCATCATTGTTCCGCCAAGCAAACTCGACAACATCAGCCGTTTCCATTTGCTCATCGCTTTTCCCCCTGACTGTTTTCTTTTACATGTCCTAGTTTTTCCTTACATGCCCTATCATAAATGGACGCTGTTAATAAGGTTTAAACAGAATGTTAAGATTGTGTAAACTCCAGATATCCAATATCCATTATTTTTCATCAATAGCTTCTCTTTCCGCTAAAAAATAAAAAGAGCTGATCCGACAAAAGGAGCTCTCCCTATCGAATCAGCTTCAGCATCAAGATTGTTCTGTTGTTTCGGTGCCGTCGGCTGGCGGTTGAACAGGCTCTCCAGCCATTCGTTTCGCCTTCAATTCAAAATAGGCGTCCAAAATGCGGCGGCCGATCCGGTCATTAATCCCGTCGCTCTCCCCTTGCGTCGCCCACGGGACGACAACGGCGAACGACACTTCTGGATCGTTGTACGGCGCATAGCCAACAAGCGTCAAGTTGTACGTTGGATCATTCCGTCGGCTTTGGATCGGTCCATCGTAAAACGCCTCTGCCGTCCCCGTTTTGCCGGCCGGCTTGTACGAAGCACTCGCAAAGTACGAATACGCCGTTCCGCCCGGCTCTTGCATCACACGGCGGAATCCTTCTTGCACCCGTTCAATGTACTCGGTTTTCATATCGACGCGGTTTAAGACAACCGGTTCAAACCGTTTGATGACGCGGCTAGGTTCTTTTCCAATGGACGGCTCACGAATTTCTTTGACAAGCTGTGGCTTCATCCGATAGCCGCCGTTGGCGATCGTCGAGACGTATTGCGCCAGCTGCATCGGCGTATACATATCGTACTGGCCGATGGCTAAGTCGAGCAAAAATCCGCCGCGCGTGCTTTGTCCTTGGAAGCCGCTAAGTTCGTTCGGCAAATCGATGCCCGTTTTCACGCCAAGGCCAAATTGGCTGAAATAGTGGCGAATCGTCGCAAATGCCTCTGGATTGATGCGAAGCGGCGCATGCGGACGGTACACACCGCCCCCGATGGCGATCGCTGTTTTAAACATGTAAACGTTCGATGACTGCTTGAGCGCTGTCAGTTCGTTGATCGTCCCCATCGTCTTCCATGATTTTTTCACCGGGGTTCCTTTAATATACAGCGGCTCATCCTTGATATACGTATTCGGATGAAGCACCCCGGTTTGAAAGCCGGTGAGAACGGTCGCCCCTTTCACCGCCGATCCCATCGCATAGGCGGACGTGATGTTGCCGATGGCAAAGTCGACAAATTTGCCGTCTTGAAGAAGCTTGCCGGCCATCGCCAACACTTCGCCCGTCTTCGGGTTCATCATGACGACAAACGCCCGGTCCAAGAGCGGCGATCGGCCTTTGCGCTTCGTCGCCAGAATCTCTTGTTGAATGATTTGCTCAACCTTTTGCTGGAGCTCGGCATCAATGGTTAACACGAGGTCTTTGCCGCGCTCGCCTGGATACACTTGCTCAACCGAGATGACATTGCCCGATTTGTCAACAACGTTTTTCACTTTTGCCTTTTTGCCGTGCAGCACTTCTTCATACTGCATCTCCAAATAGCTTTTGCCGACGCGGTCATTGCGGCTGTAGTCGCGGGCTAAAAAGTAATCGAGCCGTTCGCGCGGGACGCCTTCGTCTTCTTCCGTCACACTGCCGAGCACAGAGCGGAATGTATTGTCATACACGTATTTCCGGTCCCAGTCAACGGTCGTATTGACGCCAGGCAGCTCGCTTAAGTGTTCGCTGACGACCGCATATTCGCGGTCGGTCACCCCTTTGCTTTTGACCGTCTGCGGCGTCAAGGCGTAGCCGCTCTCCATCTCATGTTTAATGGCGATCACTTCAAGCTCCGACTTCGAAATTTGCGCCAAATCTTGCTTGGTGATGCGGTCAAGCGTCCATTCATACACCTTTTTGTCGATCTCTTTTTGTGTCAGCCCTTGGTCAGCGAGCTTTTTCCGTTCTTGTTCGCTCACTTTCTTTTTGGCTTCTTCCGGATGGGTCAAAATCCAATAATCTTTCATGTCTCGCTCCGTCACTTTTTCCTCTGCATCCGGAATGTCGATGTATTGGGCGAGTTTCCTTGCTACGTCCAATATTTCTTCCGGCTGAGTCGTTTTGGAGCGCGTGTACGTAATCGCCTTTTGCGGTGTGTTGTCGACGATCACGCGGCCGAATCGATCGTAAATTTTGCCGCGCGGCACCGGCGTGCTGACGATTTCATCCTGCGTCCGCTCCACTTCGCGCCGATAATCTTCACCGTAGACGATTTGTACGACGCCAAGGCGCAAAATCAGCGCCGAAAACAACAAGAAGACAAAGAAAAACAAAATGTTCAACCGAATCGGCACTTGTGCCCGTTTCTTCCGTTTCATCCCCCGGCCCTCCTTTCCCCCCTATTGTAAAAGAAAAAGAAGGGGTTGGCTAGGGAAAAACATGGGCGACTTTTATGCTGTCGGGCCGCCCCGTTCATTGGCCAGCTTCGGCCGAAGCAAAAGCCGACCTTGCCGCTCCCGCTCCGGATGGCCATCAGTCAAGCGGATGCGGCGGACGAACCAATAAATGATCAAATGCCCGGCGCCGCATACAAACATCAGCACACGAATGCCCGTCTGCTCGTTAAAGAGCTCCACCGCCGCCAAAAAAGCAAGAATCGACGCCACCCGTCCGGCGTTTAAAAACAGCTCGCGGACGACGATATATTCGACGCGCGCTTCCGCTGATTTCCAGCTTTTCCCGATCACGTCAAACGTCAACGATGAGTACGGAACAAGCAAAATCGGATAAGCGATGGCAATCGTGACGGCATAAAGAAGAAGGCGCGGGTACGAAGGATGAAAGACGATGAGAAAAATGGCTGCATACAGCAAAAGACCGCCCAACAAAATGGCTTTCATCCGGTATTCCCGCTTCATCAACCGGGAGACGACGTAATAAGCGATAAACGATGTGAAGGAATTGACCAATCCGTACTTGCCAAGCGCCCATTCGCTATGGGAGCTGACGTAGACAAGCACGGAAATGACAAAAACGAACGAGCCTTCACGCAGTCCTTGAAAAAAATGGGCGTTCGTAATGAGCCGCCAGTTCCGGTTTTCATTCCGTTCCTTTAAAATGCGGAAAAATAAATATTTCCCCGCGGCCGCGCGGCGCTTCAAGAAAAAGCTGAGCAGCACAGCGACAAGAAACAAGCCGAGCGACAGCGAGAAAACGAACGTATACCCTTTCGCTCCATGAAGCGATGAGATGATATAACCGGCGGCAATCGGCCCGATCATGCCGGCTGATGAGGTCAACACCCCGAAAAAACCGTTAAAAAAGTCGCGCGTCTCCGGTTCGGTAATTTCAAATGTCAGCACGTTAAAAGCGAGCCAGTAAAAACCGTAGCCGACGCCGAGCAGCGCGCCGAGAACGAGCAAATATTGATGGGCGCGGGAGCCGACCAGCAAAACCGTGACAAAAAAAACGGCTAAACATGACACGCCAAGCCGCAAAACGAGAATGCGGTCGATCTGTTTCGCCAGACGGCCGGCAACGATAAACGTCAGCGGCTGCATCGTGACGACCGCCAAGTTGTACAATGCCAAATCGCGAAAATCGCCGGTCTGTTTCCACAAATAAATGTTGACAAACGTGTTCGACAGGGAAACACCGAGCGCGTAAAACCCGCCGATGCAAAGCAAAAGCAACAGGTCGCGGTTCACTTGTTCTTGGCCGGTTAGTTTTTGGAAAAATGCCATTGCAAACTCCCCTTTTCATCTATCGGGTAGTGTGGCCATTTCTGCCGCCTCTATGCACCCGGCGCAACGAAAACCGCTCCCTTTGCCTGCCCCCTTCGTCGAAAAAAAAAGGCGGAGCGTTTTGTTTCGCCCCGCTTTGTTCATTATTTTGCTTTCGCTTCGCTGTACCGTTTCGCCACTTCGTCCCAGTTGACGACGTTCCAGAAGGCGGCAATGTATTCCGGACGGCGGTTTTGGTATTTCAAGTAGTACGCATGCTCCCAAACGTCCAAGCCGAGAATCGGCGTTTTGCCTTCCATAATCGGCGAATCTTGGTTCGGCGTGCTTGTGATTTCCAGCTCGCCGTTGTTCACGACAAGCCATGCCCAACCGGAACCGAAACGGCCGGCCGCTGCTTTCGAAAACTCGTCTTTGAACGCGGTGAAGCTGCCGAATTTTTTGTTGATGGCGTCAGCCAGCTCACCCGTCGGCTCGCCGCCGCCATTTGGCGACAAAATCGTCCAGAAAAGCGAGTGGTTCGCATGGCCGCCGCCGTTGTTGCGCACCGCCGTGCGAATGCTTTCCGGAAGGGCTTCCAAATTGCTGAGCAGTTCTTCGAGCGATTTGTTTTGCAAATCCGGATGTCCTTCAAGCGCCGCATTCAAATTTGTAACGTATGTGTTATGGTGCTTCGTGTGGTGAATGTTCATCGTTTCTTTGTCGATGTGCGGCTCCAGAGCATCATACGGATACGGCAATGCTGGCAATTCAAATGGCATACCGATCTCCTCCTTTTTGATTTATGTACACGAACGCCAAAGCGTTCGCTTGAGATTAGCTTACCAAAGTTGGAACAATGTTTCAATCGATTTGCTTGTCCTTGCTTTTTGTTTACATATTTTCAACACACCGTTGACCGTTTCTTCATAATGACAAGCTACAGTATATGGCTGCCATTCGTTCCGAAGCCGATGCACTAAATGAACGGGTGTTGCAATGGCGCGCCTTGCTTGAAACCTTTCATTTGCCTTCTGACTAAAGCGGGAAGATGCCCGCTTTTTCTTTGTCTCAAGTTGAATTCTTCCTCTTTCCCGGCTACAATGGAAAAGGAGATAAAGAAAGGTGTGTCTGCGATGAACGTATTCGTCCAGCTGTGGAAAAGCTTATATTCTCCGAAAGACATCGCCCGCTTTCGATTTCAGGGAATTGGGAAAACGATCGGTTATTTGTTTTTGCTGACTTTGCTGTCCACTCTTCCGACGTTTTACTATGTCTCCTCGTCGCTCACTGAAGGCATCCGCACAACGAGCGCCTTATTGAATAACGAGTTGCCGTCGTTTTCGATTGAAAACGGCGAACTTCACTCGGAGGCGGCCACGCCGATTCATATTGATCAAGGCGGATTTACGATCATTTTTGACAGCACCGGCAAAGTGACGAGTGAGAACGTCGAGCAGTTTCCGAACGCCATCGCGCTCTTGAAGCATGAAGCCGTGCTCGTCGCCGGCTATCAGGCGCAGCACTACAGCTATGCCACGTTTCCAGACGTAACCATCACTGATGAGGACGTGCGCGTGTTTATTGCCAGCTTGCAGTCGCTTCTCCCGGTGCTCATTCCGCTTTTTGGGCTCGTGTTATACGTGCTCGCCTGCGCCGGGAAATTCATCAGCGTGTGCATCTTTGCCTTTTTCGGCCTGATTCTTGCCGGCGTGCTCGACAAAACGCTGCGCTACCGCCATACATGGGTGATGTCGGCTTACGCCATTACGCTGTCGACCGTCTTTTTCACCGTGATGGAAACGGTGCAAGCGGTCGTGCCCTACGGCGCGTTGATCCATTGGTTCGTTTCGCTTGTCGTTCTCTTTTTGGCAGTCAAGGAAGTGCCATCAGCCAAACGGGAAATATAAAAAAGCTGCCTGTCGATGCAGGACAGCTTTTTTTGTGCTTACGCTGCTTTGCTTCTTTCTCCTCGTCCTCGACGCGCGCGCCGCCCCCCCGGAGTCTGCCAGCGGCTGAAGCGCTGTAGATCCCACTAGTGCAATGGTGCCGGAGTAGGTTTCTTCTTTCTTTGCCGCTCCTTCATTGCCGCCCGCGTTGTTCTTTTCAGTCTGCCCGCAGCCGGCCAAAACGCCGGTCATCAACAAGGCGGCCAATCCCAATTTGACTCGTTTGCTCCACATTCAGAAATCCTCCCGTTTTGTTTTCGTACTTTCAACGTACAAGACCATTGTAGCGAGACATCGTTAGGCCCTTATAAAGCAGTTGTTGAGTTTCTGTAAAGACAAAAAACAGGAATATTTTCAAAAAGCCGTCAAGCGAGCCTTGAAGGCAAAGAAGAACGGTGATGCCGTTTTTCAAATTGGAGACATTCTTTTGTTGAAGTGTTTTCCTCATGAACTCAACGACCTTGCTAAGGAAGACATATTTTCGCTGGACAAGCATACATATGAAATAGATATACGCATGCGGAGGAAGCGTCATGAAAAAATTCATTTTTCTCCTGCTTCTCTTTCTTTCCAGTTATATCGTTTACCGCGACCTTGTCATCGGAACGCTTCACCCTTCATCTGAAACAGCGGCAGCAGTTGTCCAGTCGAAACAGGCGGCCATCCCGTACCGGACAGTGACCATTCGCCCTGGCGATACGTTGTTGTCCATCATCGAGAAAGAACTCAACGGTCCATTGCCCGTTCCGCTCGAGCAGCTGATCCGTGATTTTGAACGGTTAAATCCAGGCGAACATGCGCAAACATTAAAAATCGGGAAAACTTATAAAGTACCGATCTATCGCTAGCCGGCGAATCGCTTGTCAAACGGCGGATGGCACTGTTACAATAATGCAGAAAGCGACTTGAATGTTAAAGGAGCGAATTCCCGTGGGTGAAATCATCCATCGTTCAAAGACTCGGCCGGTCCGCGTCGGTCCGCTGACGATCGGTGGCAGCAACGAAGTCATCATTCAAAGCATGACGACGACGAAAACGCACGATGTCGAGGCGACGGTGGCGCAAATCCGCCGGCTTGAGGAGGCGGGCTGTCAAGTCGTCCGCGTCGCCTGCCCGGACGAACGGGCCGCCGCGGCGATACCGGAAATTAAAAAGCGAATCAACATCCCGCTTGTCGCCGACATCCACTTTGACTACAAACTGGCGTTGAAAGCGATCGAAGGCGGCGTTGATAAAATTCGCATCAATCCAGGCAACATCGGGCGCCGCGAAAAAGTCGAAGCGGTCGTGAAAGCGGCGAAAGAGCGCGGCGTGCCGATCCGCATCGGCGTCAACGCCGGATCGCTGGAAAAACGCATTTTAGAAAAATACGGATATCCAACAGCCGACGGCATGGTCGAGAGCGCCTTATACCATATCCGCATCTTGGAAGAACTCGATTTTCACGACATTATCGTTTCGTTGAAAGCGTCCGATGTGCGCCTCGCCATTGAAGCGTACGAAAAAGCGGCGCGCACGTTCGACTATCCGCTCCATGTTGGCATCACCGAGGCGGGAACGCTTTTTTCCGGCACGATCAAAAGCGCGGTTGGACTCGGCGCCATTTTAAGCAAAGGCATCGGCAATACGATCCGCGTTTCGTTAAGCGCCGACCCGGTTGAAGAAGTAAAAGTGGCGCGCGAAATTTTAAAAACGTTCGGGCTCGCCTCCAATGCGGCGACGCTCATTTCCTGCCCGACGTGCGGGCGGATTGAGATCGATTTGATCAGCATCGCCAATGAAATCGAGGACTATATCGCCAAAATTAAGGCGCCGATCAAAGTCGCCGTGCTCGGTTGCGCGGTCAACGGCCCGGGCGAAGCGCGCGAGGCGGATATCGGCATCGCCGGCGCCCGCGGCGAAGGCTTGTTGTTCCGCCACGGCAAAATTGTCCGCAAAGTACCGGAAGAACAAATGGTGGAAGAACTGAAAAAAGAAATCGACAAGCTGGCGGAAGAATATTTTGCAAAGCAAAAGGAAAACAAAGCCGCTCTGAAAGGTAGCGCCGCCCAATGAGCGGAATGTTCCTGCATAACGAGAAAGGGCGTCCCCGCCTTGGGGACACCCTCGCTTTTTTTACGTATAAAACGGCATAATAAACAGGCGGACGAGAATGGCGATGACGCCAATCCCGATGGCCCAAGCCCCAAGCGTTTCCGCGCCGCGCCGGCGCGCGATAAACCCGACAATAATGCCGGTCGCCCCTAACAAAATCGGCCAAATAAACAAGGCGATGATGGACAGGGCCAAAGCGAGCCAGCCGAGCCCGACGCCGTCCGCGCGTTCTTCATCCCGCTCGTCGCGGCGGCGAATCGGTTCAGCGACTTCCGCCGCTGTTTCTTCCATGAAAGTGCGTTCTGGTTCCTCTTTTTCGATCGATTGCACGTAACTTCCATTATACGTGCGCTCGCGGTCGTCTGCCATATGCTTCCCTCGCTTTCCTAAAGTAAGGAGCATTCTTAGTATGAGAAACCGGTGCCATTTTATCAGTGTGAATATTTTCTAAAAGGGGGATGCGACGATGAAACACCGGCTCGGGATCGACATTGACGGCACGGTTACGTGTCCGAGCACATTTATTCCGTATTTAAACGAAGCATTCGGCAAAGAGCTCGCATTACACGACATTACACAATACAATTTGGCGCCGTTATACGGCGTGGCGGAGGAAGAAATGGACCGGTGGCTTGCGGAAAATGAGGCGGGCATTTACGAACGTGCGCCGCTGGCTCGCTACGCGCTTGAGGTGATTGACAGCTGGAAAGACAAATACGAGCTGTATTACATCAGCGCCCGCGGCCGCCATTTGTACGAGCTCACCGAACGCTGGTTTCAACGGCACGGCATCCATTACCACCATATTGAGCTGATCGGATCCCACGATAAAATCGCCGCCGTCCGCCAATACAGGCTGGCCGCCTTTTTTGAAGATAAATACGATAACGCTTGTGAGATCGCAGAAGCATGCGGCATCCCGGTCATTTTGTTTGACACGCCATACAACCAAGGTCCGCTTCCTGACAATGTCATCCGCGTCCGGCATTGGCTCGAGGCCAAGCGTGAAGTCGAGCTGCGCTTGGCGCCATAAGAAAAACATCTCCCGTCTTATATCGGGAGATGTTTTTGGCATTGCGGACATGTTCCGTAAATTTCAAATTTATGGTCGGCGATTTCGTAGCCGTCGAGCTGCGTGGCCAGCCTTTCCATTGGACATATATCGATTTCTTTTGTTTTCCCGCACTCGGTGCAAATGAAATGATGGTGATGGCGGCGGGCGTCGCAGGCGAACCGAAACCGTTTCTCTCCTGACAACTCGGTCATCTCCAAAATGCCGAGCGCAGCAAAGAGCGACAAATTGCGGTACACCGTGTCAACGCTTAAGCCCGGATAAGCGGGACGAAGCGCCTCAAGCACTTCTTTTGCCGTCAAATATTTGTCGCGGCCGGCAAACAGCTCGAGCATTTGTTTCCGTTTTTCCGTATATTTAAACCCTTTTTCCTTCATTAACCGCAACGCTTCGCCAACGTTCATCGCGACCGCCCCCTTCTCCATTTTTTCCATCCTAATACGAGAAGCAAAATGGCCACGGCCATCATGACAATCGTTCCGCCCGGCGCCCAATCGAGTTCGTATGCCGCCAGCAAGCCGACGATGACGGAAAGCTCCCCGAAGAAAACGGAATATGCGATGGCTTGTTTAAAGCTTTTGGCGATGCGGATGCTCGCGGCCACCGGCAGCGTCATGAGCGAAGAAACGAGCAGCACGCCAACGATGCGCATCGACGCCGCGATGACGAGAGCGACAAGCACGATAAACAAAAAATGAATGAGCTTGGCGCGGACGCCGGAAACGCGGGCATATTCCTCATCAAACGAGAGAAGAAACAATTCCTTGTAAAAAGCGAAAATGACGGCGACAGCAACAATCGTGACGCCGAGCGCCGTTCCGACATCAGAGCGGCTGACAGCGCTCACGCTGCCGAACAAGTACGAAAACAAATCAGTTGTAAATCCGTTGGCCGCTGAAATCAAAATCACACTTAAGCCGATGCCGGCCGATAAAATGATCGGAATGGCAAGCTCCTCATAATGCCGGTACACAGCACGCAGCTTTTCGATAAACAGCGAGCCGATGACGGAAAAGCCCATGCCGATGTACAGCGGGTTCCATCCGGCTGCCGCCGGCACGGACTTCCCGAGCAGCAGCCCGGCGGCAATGCCGGCAAGCGTGACATGGCTCAACGCATCCGCGATGAGCGAGAGCCGCCGAACAACGATAAACACGCCAAGCAGCGGCGCGGCAAATCCGGTCAATACCCCGGCCCAGAAGGCGTTGCGCAAAAACTCGTACTGCCATAAGGCTTCCCACACGTGTCATTCCTCCAACGTCAATCGTTTATATGGCCCCTCTAGTGCTCGTGGGAGAGAACGTGAAGCGGATGCCCGTAAAACTGCGAAATGGCTTCGTCACCAAGCTGTTCAAACTCCTCCGCTTTTCCATGGAAATAGAGGCGTCTGTTCAAACAGGCGATATGGGTGACCCGCTCCGTCATCGTCCCGATGTCGTGCGTCACTAAGATAAGCGTCAAACCGCGGCGGTTCAAATCGCCAAGCAGCTCATAAAACTCGTGCACATGGCGGGCATCCACGCCGACCGTCGGCTCGTCTAAAATGAGCAAATCCGGTTGGCTCGCCAACGCCCGGGCGATAAACACCCGCTGCTGCTGGCCGCCGGACAGCTCGCCGATATTGCGCTTCGCCAACTCGCTCAGCCCAACAGCCTCAAGCGCCGCCGTGACCGCCCGCCGGTCTTCTTTCGTCAACAGGCGGAACAAGCCGCGTTTCGCCGTCAATCCGCTCGCCGCCACTTCCTCAACCGTCGCCGGGAAACCGCGGTTAAAACTGTTGGCTTTTTGCGATACAAAGCCGATTCGATGCCATGCCCGGAACGATTCAACCGGTTCACCGAACAACAAAATGCGGCCATGCGACGGCTTGAGCAAACCGAGCACGCATTTCAGCAGCGTCGATTTTCCCGAGCCGTTCGGGCCGACCAATCCTAAAAATGCTCCTTTCGGCACCGTTAAACTAACATGCTCAAGCACGTTCTCGTTTTCATAACGGAACGACACATCCTCAATTTGCAAAACAAGCCCACTCTCCATGGCGGTTCTCCCTTGCTAATTCAGAATCATTCTGATTTGCTTCACTATGCAAGTATACCCCGCCATCCGCGTTTTGTAAACCTCAATGAATCGCTGATTTAAAGCGGGCGCCGCGCACTTCATGCGTCGGCATAATGGTGATGAACGCATCCGGGTCGATTTCATTGACGATCGATTTTAGTTTTGTCACTTCCAAGCGCGTGACGACCGCATAAATAATTTCTTTTTCTTCATCGGTGTAGCCGCCTTTGCCGATCAATTTCGTCGTTCCGCGGCCGAGGCGGTGCAAAATGGCATCCGAAATCTCCGCATAATAATCAGTGACAATAAAAGCGGCCCGCGTCTCATCAAGTCCTTCGATGACTGCGTCGATCGTCTTGGAAGCAATATAGTACGTCATGACCGAATACATCGCCGCCTCGACCCCGAGCACAAACGCCGCCCAGCCGAAAATAAAGACGTTGACAAACATGACGAACTCCCCGACGGAAAACGGGATTTTTTTCGTCAACAAAATTCCTAAAATTTCCGTCCCATCGAGCGACCCACCATGGCGAATGACCAACCCGACGCCAAGCCCAAGCGCCAAACCGCCAAACACCGTTGCCAAAATGGGCTCGGCCGTCAGCGGGGAAAAATGATGAAATGCCCGTTCAGCGGCTCCGAGAATGACAACGCCTAAAATCGTCGACAACATAAACGTTTTGCCGATGTGCTTGTAGCCGAAATACATAAACGGGGCGTTTAAGAGGATGACAAGCGTGGCAAAATTGAGCAGCCGCCATTCATCTGGGATCAAGTAATCGAGGATGAGCGAAACACCGATAATGCCGCCATCGATCATTTTATTCGGAACAAGCAGCCGCTCGATCGCGAAGGCAGCCAATGCCGCGCCGATGGCGATCATGACCGCCCGGTACAACACATGGTTCAACGGTTCCTTTTTATGCTGTTTTGCCGCCAAATTACCACCCTTTCTCCCTTTGCTTTCATTTCCATTATATCATACACCCCTTTTCTGTTCACGCCATATGATGGAAAAGAACGAAGGAGGCGGTGGCAATGAATTTTTATCAACAGCTTGTCAAGCAAAAGTTGAAAACGATCACCCCGGAGGAATTGGCGGCCTACAGCCGGGACTACGGCCTGCCGATTACCGTCAGCCAGGCGAAAAAAATTCTCCATCTGGCCCGGACGAATGATCTCAACGTTTTCGATCCGCAAGAACGGAAAAAATGGGTGCGCGAGCTGGCGAAAATCACCTCGCCGGAGATCGCCAAAAAAGCGAACGAACTGTTTTTGCAATTTGTGCAAAAAAAGTAAAAAAGGGCGGAACGCCCTTTTTTATTGCTCGTCAGCTGCAATTTTCTCAAGCAATCGATCATCAAAGGTCTTTGCCCGCAGCATCGCAATTTCATGCTTGTACGGTGGTTTTTTGTTGTTTTTCTCCTCACCGACATACGGCGTTTCTAAAATTTTTGGAATATCCTCCAGTTGTGGATGATGGACGATATAATTGAGCGCAGCAAATCCGATATGGCCGAACCCGATGTTTTCATGGCGGTCTTTTCGGCTGCCGCGCGGGTTTTTGCTGTCGTTAATGTGCAGTACTTTCAACCGCTCAAGACCGATGATGCGGTCAAATTCATCAAGCACGCCGTCAAAATCATTGACAATGTCATAGCCGGCGTCATGCGTATGGCACGTGTCAAAACAGACGGACAACTTGTCGTTATAGGCGACGCCATCAATGATGTACGCCAGCTCTTCGAACGTGCGCCCGCATTCCGATCCTTTGCCGGCCATCGTCTCAAGCGCGATTTGCACGGTCTGCTCGCGCGTCAACACTTCATTCAGCCCGCGGATGATTTGCCGGAGCCCCGCCTCCGCCCCGGCGCCGACATGAGCACCCGGGTGCAGCACAAGCTGGCTCGCCCCTATCGCTTCTGTCCGCTCGATTTCAGCGCGCAAAAAATCAACGCCAAGCGCAAACGTATCAAGGTTGACCGTGTTCCCGATGTTGATGATGTACGGGGCGTGAACGACGATCTCCTCAATGCCGTGCGCCGCCATATGTTTTCGCCCGGCTTCGATATTGAGTTCCTCGATCGCCTTGCGCCTTGTGTTTTGCGGCGCCCCCGTGTAAATCATAAACGTATTCGCGCCGTAGGAAACGGCTTCCTCACTGGCGGCGAGCAGCATGTTTTTGCCGCTCATCGACACGTGTGAACCGATTTTTAGCATCCTCTTCTCTCCCTTTTCGTTTCATTCCGGGCCAAGACTACAATTATTTGAAACGGCCAAGCCGCTTTTTCTTCTTTTCGAGCTCGGCGCGCAGCTTTTTCTTATAGCCCGGCTTCACTTTCTTCGCCTTTTTCAGCTTGGCGATCACCGGCGCGAGTTCGTCTTTCTTTTCGCCGGCCCGCTTGCTCCGCCGATTCCATGGCGGGAGCTCTTTCCATTCGCCGCGCACAAGATCGCGGTGGACGAACGAAATGCCCATTTTCTCCAAGCGGGCGATCGCATCCTGGTCGGACGGCTCGTAAATCGTCGCCGCAATGCCGTTGTAGCCGGCGCGCGCCGTCCTTCCAGCGCGGTGGATGTAAAACTGCAAATCATCCGGCAGTTCGTAGTTGACAACATGGCTGACTCCTTCGATGTCGATGCCGCGCGCCGCCAAATCGGTGGCGACCACGTATTGAAACTCGAGATCGCGGATTTGGTTCATCACTTTTTTTCGTTCGCGCGGCGTCAAATCGCCGTGCAGCACACCGACTTTCAGCCCTTGTTCCGCAAGAAGGTCGGCGACTTCATCCGCCATCTTTCTCGTGTTGACGAACACGATGGCCAAATACGGGTTGTAGCTGACAAGCACATCATGAAGCAGCCTAGCCTTCTCGCGCCCACGCAGCGGAATGAGCACATGCTCGATGTTTTCGTTTGCCGCCTGTCTCGGCTTGACCTGGACGAATGTTGGATTTTCCATATATTTTTTCAAAAACGGCTTCAGCTTTTCCGGAATGGTCGCCGAAAACACAAGCATTTGCAACTCTTTCGGCATGCGGGCGGCGATTTGGTCCACATCGACGAGAAAGCCCATATCCAGCATCAAATCGGCCTCATCAACAACAAGAGTGCGCGCCGTATGCACATCAAGCGCCTGCTCGCGGATGAAATCGTTGATGCGCCCTGGCGTGCCGATGACAATGTGCGGCTGCACCGTCAATTTTTCGAGCGCTTTTTGCTTATCCGTCCCGCCGATGAAACAGCGGGCGATGATCATGCGGTCTTTCGGGCAAAATTTTGTAATCTTCAATGTCTCATGATAAATTTGCGTCGCCAGCTCGCGCGTCGGCGCCGTGATGACAGCCTGCACTTCCGCACGCTCCGGATCGATCTTTTCGATGATCGGCAACAAATAGGCATGCGTTTTCCCTGTCCCGGTTTGCGACTGGCCGACCATGCTTTCGCCGCGCAACGCCCCCGGAATGATGCGTTCTTGAATTTCCGTCGGTTTATAAAAACGAAGCGCCTTAATGGCTTCGATGACAAACGGTTGAAACGAAAAACGGGTAAACTGCGTCTCCGTCATTCCACCACAACTCCCTTCTGCCTGAGCCGCTTCATTTGCTTCACCATTATAGCGAATGTCGGAGGTCGGCCGCAACTAAAGACCACGGCAGCGGGAAAAACCTTTCCCGCCCCGCCCGCATATTGTATGAACGAGGACGATTGTTCATCCGCACAGTGGAAAGGAGGCAACTGTCATGAGTGCCATGAGATACAGCCGGCCCCCGATGATGCCTTCTCCATTCATCGGTGCCCCGCCCGCCCCGTTCGCCCGCATGCCGGCCCCGTTCCCTCGCCCCGGCGGCGCAGGCGGCCTGCTAGCCCGTTTATTTTCCCGCGGGCAGCCGCCAACGGTGGTCCCATCTCCATCGGGGATGCCGCTATTGCAAAACACAGCCGCCAACGCCGCCACAACAGCCAACACAGGCAGCGGGTTTATCGGCATGTTAAACAACGTGCAAAAAATGCTCGGCATCGCACAAAACGTTGTGCCAATGGTGCAGCAGTACGGGCCGCTCGTCCGCAATCTTCCGGGGATGATCCGCATTTTTCGTGAGCTGAAACCAGCTGATAAAAAAGAGGAGAACCCCACCCAACCGGAGCGCGCACCGGCTGAAGAGGAGAAACGAAAATCAGGAGGGCAGGCGGCCAAGAAACGCCCCGTTCCGCGGCCAAAGCGCGAAGAGCTAGCAGAAAAGCGCACGCCAGCCGCATCCAAACCATCAACCCCCAAGCTGTATATATAGCCATTTTCCGCCCCAGCGCTGCTTGTTGCCGTTTGGGGCGATTATTCTTTGTCTTCCCTTCCGCTCTCCGATATAATGAAAGGTGAACAACCGCCGCACGGTCGGCGGCAGGGAGGGAAAACGATGGAAGTCATTAAAATCACCCCGCGCGGATATTGCTACGGGGTTGTCGATGCGATGGTGATCGCCCGCAATGCGGCTTTGGATCCGTCATTGCCACGGCCCATTTATATTCTTGGAATGATCGTCCATAACAAACACGTCACCGATGCGTTTGCCGAAGAAGGCATTATTACACTCGATGGAGAAAACCGGCTTGAGATTTTGGAAAAAATCGACCGCGGCACGGTCATTTTCACCGCCCACGGCGTATCGCCGGAAGTGAAAAAGCGGGCGCTCGAAAAAGGGCTGGTCACGATCGATGCAACGTGCCCGGATGTGACGAAAACACACCGCTTGATCGAACAAAAGCTCGCGGATGGCTATGACATCATTTACATCGGCAAAAAAGGGCACCCGGAGCCGGAAGGAGCGGTCGGCATCAATCCGGAGCGCATTCACCTTGTGGAAACGGTCGACGATGTCGAACGGCTCGCGTTGGAAAACAAGCGCCTTATGGTGACGAACCAAACGACAATGAGCCAGTGGGACGTCGCCGATATTATGGCGAAAGTGAAGGAAAAGTACCCGCACGTGGAAATGCATAAAGAAATTTGCCTCGCGACCCAGCTCCGGCAAGAAGCGGTCGCCGAACAGGCAAAGGACGCCGACGTGACGATCGTTGTCGGCGACCCGCGCAGCAACAACTCCAATCGCCTCGCCCAAGTGTCGGAAGAAATTGCCGGCACGAAAGCGTACCGCGTCGCGGATGTCACGGAAATCGACATCAATTGGATAAAAAATGCCAAAAAAGTCGCCGTCACCGCCGGCGCTTCGACCCCAACGCCGATCACCAAGGAAGTGATCGACTTCCTCGAGCAATTTGACCCGAACGACCCGGCGACATGGCAGCGGGAGCGGAAAGTGCCGCTGCACAAAATTTTGCCAAAAGTAAAAGTAAAGAAAGACGAGTAACAGCTCGCCCCGTTTATAAACAAAGGCTGTCCCGCAGTCGGCAAAACCGCCTGGTGGAACAGCCTTTTTCGCTTGCCGCTTAGATGAACTGAAACGGATCCGTATGAACGCTGGAGGCGATCACGTCCGTTTCCCACTGCCGCTTCCGGAGCTCTGCCATTAAATAGCGGGCTAATCCTTGCTTCATCACTTTTTCAACATTATGGCCCGGGTCGACAAGGCGCAAGCCGAGCGCCTGGGCGTCATGGGCCGTATGGTAGTACACATCGCCGGTCACGTACACGTCCGCTCCAGCCGAGGCGGCAGCAGCGACAAACTTGTTTCCGTCCCCGCCCAGTACGGCGACGGTTTGCACAAGGTCATCGAGCCGGCCGACGACGCGCACGGCCGGGACGGAAAATGCGGTTTTCACTTGTTCGGCGAAGGCGCGCAGCGTCACCGGCTGCGGCAGCCTCCCGATACGGCCAAGCCCAAAGCGGCGCCCCTCGTTGTCAAGCGGATAAAGATCATAGGCCACTTCTTCATACGGATGGGCAGCCAGCATCGCTTGAACGACATTCCGTTCCAAGGAAGCAGGAACGATCGTCTCAATGCGCACTTCCTCCACTTCTTCGAGCTTCCCTTGTTCCCCGATAAACGGCTGTGCTCCTTCTTCCGGCAAAAACGTTCCGATGCCGTGGCTGTTGAACGTGCAATGGCTGTAGCGTCCGATATGGCCGGCGCCGGCATCGCCTAACGCCGCCCGCACCGCCTCGGCATGACTCGCCGGCACGTAGACAACGAGCTTTTTCAACGGTTCTGTATATGTTGGCACGAGCACCGCCGTCTCGCTTAAACCAAGCGCCTCGGCGAGCCAATCATTGACCCCGCCAAATGCGACGTCTAAATTCGTGTGGGCGGCATACACAGCGATGTCGTGCTTGATGCACGCCGCGATCGTCCGCCCGTGCCTGTCGTCCGTCAACAGCTGCTTAAGCGGGCGGTAGAGCGGCGGATGATGGGCGATAATCAAATCGACTCGTTGATTGATGGCTTCGGCGACGACATCTTCCAGCACGTCGAGGGCGATCATCACTTTCCGGACCGGCTTGTTCAACGTCCCGATTTGCAGGCCGATCCGGTCCCCTTCCATGGCGAGCTGTTTCGGGGCAAGCCGTTCCACAAGCTGAATAACTTCATGACCGTACGGAACCCGGCTCATCGCAACGCCTCCTCTACCAATTGGACTTTTTTCTCCAGTTCGCGCATTTTCACCCTAGCCGCCTCGCTTTCCCCTTTCTCCGCCAAATCGGCGATAATCCGTTTCCAATGCAGAAGCTCGCGCTGCCATTTTTCGCGGAACACCTCGCTGTTTTCCCGGCGCAAAAACGGCCCAAGGAGCAATTCCGCCTCCAGATGGCGGTACGGCCGCCGGGCGTCGCCGCGCTCGGCGACAAGCACTTCGTAAATTTGCCCATCTTCCTTCAGTATGCGTTCGGCAATCAACTCCCACCCATGATCGAAGAGCCAGCGGCGGATCAGTTCAGCGCCAATGTTCGGCTGCAAAATGAGCCGTTGGACACCGACGAGCTTTTCTTTCCCCTCATCCAAAATGCGGGTGATAAGGGAGCTGCCCATGCCGGCGATCGTGATGCAATCCACTTCCCCCGGAGTGATGACAGCCAATCCGTCTCCTTTGCGCACCGAAATGCGGTCGGAAAGCCCCGTCTTTTCCACTTGTTGCTGCGCGGAGCGAAGCGGGCCGTCAGCGACCTCGCCGGCAATGGCTTTTGACACATACCCGTGCAGGCAGGCATAGCAAGGCAAATACGCATGATCCGACCCAATGTCAGCGAGCACGGCTCCTTTCGGAATGAAGGAAGCGACCGTTGCCAACCGCTTTGATAGTCGAAACTCGTTCATGGCTCCTTTGGTGCAGCCCGCCTTCCTTCCACCGCTGGGCGAAGGCGGCCGCTCCTTCCTCCTTTCCTGTTCTCAAGGTCGCGCGCCTCTATTGTACTAAACAAAACATCCCTCTGCCAAAAGCAAAGGGATGTTCACCATCCATTATTTTAAACCGGCGAGCCATTTCGCCATGGCATCGGCTTTATCCGCCGGCACAAGCCCTGGCGGCATGCTGCCGCGCCCGTGTTGGATGACGTCTTTAATTTGATCCATCGACAGCCGTTGTCCGATCCCTTTCAACGATGGACCGACGCCGCCTTCATAGTTTTGGCCGTGACAGCCAGAACACGTTTGTTGGTAAAACTGTTCCGGATTGAATTCGGCCGTTTGTTCCGTTTTTTCGCCGCCTTTTTTCTCTTTGGCCATTTCCTTCGCATCGCCTAGCCCTTTAAACGACAAGACGAACGTCAGCACAATCCCGAATGCCATGATGATGAAAAACGGGATGAGCGGATTGCGGTTCATCTCTTTTACCTCCCTTATGTATAATGAAGAACGTTGCAAACAATTTTATTTTACTGTAAATAATGGACAAGGAAAAGCCCTAAGTTGCCGAAAAGGCAACAACACACCTCAACGCCACCAGATGGCGGCGGCTACAAGCAGCGGTCCGCTGACAGCGGCGAGCGAAAAGTAGCGAAGGCGAAGCAGACGGCCGACTACAAACCAGAGAACACAGTTTCCGATCACGGCAGCGGCTAGCGCACCCGCTTGCCCCTGGAAAAATCGGTCAACCTCCAACATGGATGCCACGAGCAAAATCCAAGCGCTTCCGATGAGCGGAAAGTGAAGAAGTTCTCGTTCGTTCCGCCACCGCCAGCAAAAAAACAGGCAAACAGCGAAAAAAAGGGCACAAAGGAGTGTTTGCAAAACAAATGACAATTCAGTAAAATAAATGGCAAGGGCGGCAGCTGGAAACAATAAACAAAGGCTGGCCTCCAGCCGGCTGCGCAACGGGCGGCGCGGGCTCAGGGAAGCATCGCCCTCGGTATAAAGCGCGAGCAAATAATTGCAATAATGCTCTGGCAGGAGGCGCGAACGTTTCCAATACTCGATTTCTCGGATAATCGTTTCCCGCCGTCTCCGGTTCATTTGCATTCCACCTTTCGCCAAAAGAAGAAGAAAAAAAATAGTTTACTTCCGAAGAAGTAAACTATGGAACGAACGGTCATTCCAAAAAGTCTTTCAGCCGTTTGCTGCGGCTCGGGTGGCGTAGCTTGCGCAACGCTTTGGCTTCGATTTGGCGAATGCGTTCGCGCGTCACACCAAACACCTTGCCTACTTCTTCCAGCGTCCGCGTCCGGCCGTCGTCAAGCCCGAAACGGAGGCGGAGCACGTTCTCTTCGCGGTCGGTCAGCGTATCAAGCACATCTTCAAGCTGCTCTTTCAACAGCTCATAAGCGGCGTGTTCCGATGGCGACGTCGCATCTTGGTCTTCGATGAAGTCGCCAAGATGCGAGTCGTCTTCTTCGCCGATCGGCGTCTCGAGCGACACCGGCTCTTGGGCGATCTTCAAAATTTCCCGCACTTTTTCCGGCGTCAAATCCATTTCCTCGGCGATTTCTTCCGGCGTTGGTTCGCGCCCGAGGTCTTGGAGCAACTGCCGTTGGACGCGGATCAGCTTGTTGATCGTCTCGACCATATGCACCGGGATGCGGATCGTCCGCGCTTGATCGGCGATCGCCCTCGTAATGGCTTGTCGGATCCACCACGTCGCGTACGTGCTGAACTTGTAGCCCTTGCGGTAATCAAACTTTTCAACCGCCTTGATCAGCCCCATGTTCCCTTCCTGGATCAAATCGAGGAAAAGCATGCCGCGGCCGACATACCGTTTGGCAATGCTGACGACGAGGCGGAGGTTGGCTTCCGTCAGCCGGCGCTTCGCCTCTTCATCGCCTTGTTCGATCCGCTTCGCCAGCTCAATTTCTTCTTCCGCTGATAAAAGGGGGACACGGCCGATTTCTTTTAAGTACATGCGCACCGGGTCATTGATTTTCACGCCGGGAGGAACGGATAAGTCATTTAAGTCGAATTCCGCCTCCTTGGCCAGCTCATCGATGTCCGGATCGGCTTCCAAATCGGATTCGCTGATGACTTCAATGCCTTGGTCAGCCAAGTATTCATAATATTCGTCCATTTGGTCGGAGTCCAAATCAAAGCCGGAAAGCCGCTCGGCAATTTCTTCGTATGTGAGGATGCCGCGCTTCTTGCCGAGCTCAGCGAGCTGCTCTTTCACCTGCTCCAGCGTTTCGCCGGCAGCCGCCTCGGCCTGCTTTGATTGGGCTGGTTTTTCGGCCATTTCATTACCTCCTTTAAAAACTCATACCACCATATTATGAGGAAGATAACATTTTTTTCATTTCAATCATTTCTTTGGCGATGCGGGCGGCTGTCAAAAAGTCCTTTCTTCGCTCCGCTTCCGTTTTTTCTTGTTCTTTTACCTTTAGCATTAACCATTTTGGGCGATTCAACACATGCCTGATATAATCCTCGAGCTCCTGTTCGGAAACGTCATCTGCGATCAATAAAAGCGACAGCTCGCTCGCGAGCGGCTGCAACTCGCCGGGGATTCTTGAGATGAGCGCACCCGGGTCGGCTTCATGCCCTTCTTCGTAAAAGGCGTAAATATAAGCGGCTAACGCCCGATGCTCCTCGATGTTAAACCGGCCGCCAATCCGCTCTTGAACGACCAGCGCCACATCGCGGCTTCTCATCATATGAGCAAGCAGCAACCGTTCCGCATTTTGAAAAGCCGGCAGCAACTTTTTCGCCAGCATCGGCCGCGCCGTTTCCCCATCGGGCGCCTCCCGCGGCTTTGTCCTCTCGCGCTGGCTGCGGGACAGCTGCTCATGAAGAGCGGAAAGCGACAACGAAAACTCTTCGGCGAGCTGGCGCAAATAATAATCTTGTTCCACCGGGCTCGACAGCTTGCCGATCTCCCGGAGCGCTTCATCAATATAGCGGAGCCGCTCCCCTTCGTGCTGCAAATTTTTTCCGCGCCGCAAATACGCCATTTTAAACGCCACGAGCGGTCGGGCGGCAGCCACTTCTCCGGCAAACCGTTCACCGCCATAAACACGTATATATTCATCCGGGTCAAGACCGTTCGGAAGGGATGCCACCTTGACGCGGCATCCCAATGCGCTCAGCTGCTCAGCAGCGCGCCAAGCGGCTTCGATCCCGGCGCTGTCGCCGTCATAACAAATCGTTATAGTGTCCGCATGGCGGCGCAAAATGCGCGCCTGCTCCTCGGTCAGCGACGTCCCCATCGTCGCAATGGCATAATCGATGCCGGCCTGCGCTGCGGAAATGACATCGGCAAACCCTTCGACAAGCAGCGCCTCCTGCCGTTTGCGGATCGGCACCCGCGCCGCATGAAAGTGGTATAGAATCGCCCCTTTGCGGAAAACGGGCGTTTCTGGGCTGTTGACATATTTCGGATGCCCTTCGCCGAGCAGGCGGCCGGAAAACCCCACCGTTTCGCCGCGGTGGTCGTGGATCGGAAACATAATGCGGTTCCGGAACCGGTCGACGTATCGCCCGTCCTCTTTTTTCATCAACAACCCCGCCTTTTCCATCACCGGAAGAGAAAAGGAATGGCTCTCCAGCAACTTGGCCGCCGCATCGGGTGCATCCGGGGCATAGCCGATTTCAAACCGGTCGATCGTTTCTTTTGTCCATCCGCGCGCCTGCAAGTAATCAAGCGCGGCTTGTCCTTCTTTTGTATGAACAAGCAAATGATGGTAAAATCGTTTCAGCAAGGCATGCGCTTCCGTCATCGCCTTCGCCTCGTCCGTCTGACCATCATCGCGCCCGCGAACATCCAGCTCATAGACGGACAAATCGACGCCTGCCTTGGCTGCAAGCCGTTTGGCCGCTTCCACAAACGGAATGCCCTCGATGTCCATTAAAAACGTGAAGGCATTCCCTCCTGCTCCGCAACCGAAGCAGTGGAAAATTTGCTTTTCCGGAGAAACGGAAAACGACGGCGTCTTTTCCCCATGAAAGGGGCATAAGCCAAAATAGTTGCGGCCCTGCCGTTTCAGCTGGACGTATTCGCCGATGACATCCACAATATCGACGCCGCGGCGAATGGCTTCAATCGTTTCTTCGGGAATGCGATGTCCCATACGAACAACCCCGTATCATAATTTAATTTATTCTCGGCTGTCAGCCGATTTCCCTTTTACTTTCGACAAATTTTTTCAATTCCTCCGTTTTGCCTTCCCCCTTGCCCGCAACAGCCGGCCCTCCCAATCCGCCCGCCGCCTCCGTAAAGCAAACGGCGTCAAGCTGGCGAAAGGGCGCTTCGATATATTATATTTCAAGGCCAAAGGGAACATTTCATTTTTTTGACTTTGTTGCAGCGGACAACCTGGCCCCTAAAGCAAGGGAAGGCTTCACACCCCCTATTATTCTACATCATCCCCAAAAATCCTTCTTTTTTTTCGGGCGCCCGGCGGTTTTTGTCGAAAACTTTTCCCTTGTTTTCCTTGACAAACAGCTATAAATAGTTTACTCGACTTATGCCCACTCTAAACCTATGCAGGGTCATTTTTCCCGCAATTTTTTATTATAATATAACTCAGGGACGTATGCCATAAAAAAGCGCACGATTACCGGCAGGAAATCGTGCGGACAAAACAGGCGGATCCAACGTTCTTAACACTTCAACTTTTCCGTGAAAATGCAGCGCCTTGAGCAGTCATTTTCATGCCGGGTGGAGGGCAAAGCGCGCTGCCCATGGATCTTTTTCATAATGATGCTTGCCGTTTCTTCCACAGCTTTGTTCGTTACATCGATGACATCGCAACCGATTTTTTTTACGACTTCGTCAAAATAAGCCAGCTCTTCTTTAATGCGATCCATGTTCGCATAGATGGCTTGATCGTTCAAGCCGAGCGATTTCAAACGCTCGCGGCGGATCGACAGCAGCTTGTCCGGGCTGATTTTCAAACCGAAGCATTTGCCTGGCCCGACTTGAAACAGCTGCTCGGGCGGCTCGACTTCCGGAACGATCGGTACGTTTGCCACCTTCAGCCGCTTATGCGCCAAGTATTGCGACAGCGGCGTTTTCGATGTGCGCGATACGCCGATCAACACAATATCAGCGCGCAAAATGCCGCGTGGGTCGCGGCCGTCGTCGTATTTGACGGCGAATTCGATCGCTTCGATTTTTTTGAAGTAATCTTCGTCGAGCACGCGCACCTGGCCCGGCTCATACCTTGGCGTCAGCTGGAACAAGCCGCTCATTTTTTCGATGAGCGGGCCGATGATATCGTAAGCGACCACCCCTTCGCGCGCCGCCTCGGCAAGCAAAAATTCGCGCATTTCCGGAACAACGAGCGTAAAGGCAATAATGGCTTGGTTCATTTTGGCCAACGCGACCACTTCGGCTAACGTCGTTTTATCCTCTACGTATGGAACACGCTTGATTTGAACCGGCGAGGCGTAAAACTGGCTGGCCGCCGCCTTGACGACAAGCTCAGCCGTCTCCCCGCCCGAGTCGGATACGACATAAACGAGGCGTTGATTCATTTTGTTCCTCCATTTCGCTCACACATCGTCTTTGGCTAATGAGACGAACGCTTTCGTCATATTCGTTTTCGTAATGCGGCCGATCACTTCATACCCCTTCTCCGTTTTGCGCACGACCGGCATAGCGTCGATTTGCTTCTCGATCAGCCGTTCGGCCACCTCAATCAGCGGATCATCTTTATAACAAACAGCGATGTTCGGCATCCTTGTCATGATAATATTAACGGGAATCGCTGTCAGTTCCTGTTTGCCGATGCTCGCGCGCAGCAAGTCTTTGCGCGACAAAACGCCCGCAAGAAGCGACTCCTCATCGACGACAAACAGCGTGCCGACGTCTTCCAAAAACATCGTGACAATCGCATCATAGACGCTCACGTTTTCGTTGACGACGACCGGGATGGACTGGTAGTCTTCAACTTTTAATTTTTTAATCTTATCGGCGAACAGCTGCGTGCCCGTTTTTCCGGTATAAAAATAACCGACGCGCGGCCGCGCTTCCAAATAGCCGGCCATCGTCAAAATCGCGAGATCGGGCCGCAGCGTCGCCCGCGTCAAGTTCAGCTTTTCGGCGATGCTCTCGCCGGTGATCGGCCCGTAGTCTTTGACAATTTGCAAAATTTGTTCCTGGCGTTTATTCAGTTCGATCGTCGCTCACCACCTTGCCAAAAGGTCCCACACGCTATCATCCTTGTTTATATTATACTACATCACGCGTTTACAAGGAAAATTAAGCATCCTGGCCGCTATCGGGGGCGAGTGTGTCTTTGAGCACGCTCATTTGCTGCAAAAAGCGTTTCGCCCTCAGCGACAGGCCGGCATATTCATCGTAGTACGCCGACAGCACCGCCTTCAATTCCGCCTTTGTCGTTTCTTTGACCGAAATCGCGCCCAGCCGGGCAAGATCAATATGGAAAAACAGGCGCAACAGCCGGGCCGACGCCGGCGACAACGGCATCCGGTGCGGGTCGGCCTCCTCGCAGCGATGACAAAGGAAGCCCGCCTCCTTGACCGAAAACGAGACGCTCCCTTCTGTCGCCCCGCAACGCGCGCAACGGTCAAGCACCGGCGGAATGCCGAGCACTGGGAGCATTTTCATCTCATAAATCAACGCCATGATCTCTAAATCGCGCCCTTCGCTCATATACTGTAACGTCTGCCGCAACAGCTCAAACAAGTACGGATTGCACTTTTGCTCTTCTGTGCTTTTGTCGGTGAGCTCCACAATATACGCGGCATAGGCAGCGGCAAACAAATCTTCACGCAGCGCCCGCATCGAATCAATGAGCTCCCCTTGATGGAGAACGCCGACGCCGCGGCTGCGGCGGATCAAATAATGGCCATAGGCGAGCGGCTGCGTAACAGCAGAAAGGCGGCTGCTTGGCTTTTTCGCACCTCGCGCCATCACAGCCACCTTTCCCCATTCCCTTGTAAACAATGTGACAATTTTATTCGTCTCGCCATAATCGATGGTCCGCATCACGATCGCTTCACACTTTTCAAACATTGAACCACCACCAATTGGGCCAGTGACGATGCTAAGAGATCGGCTGGTCGATTTCTTTCTGGTCGGTGTTCTGCTCCTCACCGCCGAGCCGCTGCTCCCGTTCCAACTCTTTAAACAACAAGTACGTATCGATATTGCCTGTTTGGCTAAACAACTTCCACGTAAACTCAAGCATGGAATGACACCTCTTTCCGCCTGCAGGCATTGCATATTGGTGGTTTTACCTATAGGTTGGCTCGGGCAAAACCCGTTTATGTCGCGTAAAATTTTCTAGCCGTCAATACTCGTCCTCGCGAAACCCGAAGTCGCGCAACTGCGAAAGGCGGTTGCGCCAGTCCTTTTGCACCTTCACCCACAGCTCCAAAAACACTTTGGATCCAAGCAGCGCCTCAATGTCAGCGCGCGCCCGCTGTCCGATTTCCTTTAACATCCGGCCTTGCTTGCCGATGATGATTCCTTTTTGCGAATCGCGCTCAACAACGATGACAGCCCCGACGTAAACCGTGCCCGTCTCTTCGCGCCGCTCAATGCGTTCGACGACGACGGCGATCGAATGTGGAACTTCCTCACGCGTCAAGTGAAGCGCTTTCTCGCGAATGAGCTCGGCGATGATAAACTGCTCCGGATGGTCGGTGACTTGATCCGGTGGATAATATTGCGGTCCTTCCGGCAACCGCTCTTTAATTTGCTCCAGCAGACGCTCGACATTGTTTCCTTCAAGCGCTGAAATCGGCACAATTTCCGCAAAAGGGTGCAAATCCTTGTACTGGTCAATGAGCGGCAGCAGCTCATCCGGGTGAACGCGGTCGATTTTGTTGATCACCAAAAACACCGGCGTATCGACTTCTTTCAAGCGCTCCATAATGAACGCCTCGCCGCGCCCAAACCCTTCCTCGGCATTGACCATAAACAAAATCAAATCGACTTCGCGCAGCGCATTGAGCGCCACTTTCATCATAAAATCGCCGAGTTTATGCTTCGGTTTATGCACCCCGGGAGTGTCGATAAAAATGATTTGCGCGTCCTCATCCGTGTACACGCCTTGGATTTTATTGCGCGTCGTCTGCGGTTTGTCGCTCATAATGGCGATTTTTTGCCCGACGACACGGTTTAAAAACGTTGATTTTCCTACGTTCGGTCTTCCGATAATGGCAACAAACCCTGATTTGTATCCTTCCTTATTCATACATATCCTCCGCTGAAAAAGCATCTGGCAGCAGTTCTTGAACGGTGACGATTTTGACATCGCCGTTGATATTGGCCAAAATGACTTTCATATCGCTAGGGCAAAGCTCAGCGATCACTTGACGGCATGCGCCGCACGGCGGAACCGGGCGGGGAGTGTCGGCAATGACCGCGAGGGCGGCAAACTCCGTTTCCCCTTCGGAATACGCCTTAAACAGCGCGATCCGCTCCGCGCAATTGCACACGCTGTAAGCGGCGTTTTCAATGTTGCAGCCGCGGTACACACTGCCGTCTTTCGTCAGCAACGCGGCGCCGACTTTGAATTTCGAATAAGGCACGTATGCGAATTCGCGCGCTTTTTTCGCTTCGGCAATGAGCTGTTCGATCTCCATGAATGGCTCTTCCTTTCCTGAAAGCAAACGCTGCTTTCTTTTATTTTACAAAAAATCGCCGCCAATTTCATCATTTGAAACAAAAATGTAACAGAAAAATTAGAATTTTATCTCTCGTTCGTTCAGCGAAGATGCGGCCAAAACAGCAGCGCCCCGATGATGACAGCAACCCCGGCAGCCACGAGCACAGCCGCAGCAGCGATATCTTTCGCCGCTTTCGCCAGCGGGTGAAACTCTCCTGTCACCAAGTCGACCGTGCGCTCGATGGCTGTATTCACCAGCTCGAGTGTAACGACCGCACCAACTGTCAGCACTAACACAATCCACTCCCAGCGCGACAGCCCGACAGCGAAACCGAGCGCAAAGGCAACAACGGCGGCCGCCAAGTGAAAACGCAAATGCGCCTCCTCCTTCACCGCCGCCTTCATTCCCGCCCAAGCCCAGGCGAAACGATCCCGTTCCCTCGCACCTCGCATGGCTATCGCGTCAATCCGAATCGCGTCAATATTTCCTCTTGCTTGGCAAACATGACGCGCTCTTCCTCTTCCGTTTCGTGGTCATAGCCAAGCAAATGCAAAAAACCGTGCACGGCCAAAAACCCGAGCTCGCGCATGAACGAATGCCCGTATTCCGCCGCTTGCTCTTTCGCCTTCGGAATGGAGATGACGATGTCGCCAAGCACCAGCGGCATATCGGCGCCGATGATGTCGACTTCGCCCTCTCCTTCCTCTTCCAACGCGAACGAAAGCACATCAGTCGGAGCGTCTTTGCCGCGATAGTCGCGGTTCATCAGGCGAATGCGCTCGTTGTCCACGAATGAGACGCCCACTTCCGTCCCGTCCGGCACGTTCTCGCTCGCTGCCGCTTCGCGAAGGAGTTGCTCGAGCATCTCAAGCTGCTCTGCGGTCACTTCGCCCGTTTCGTCGATAAAGTCGATGTGAATGGTCATGCATGCTTCACCTTTTCCTTTCGTACTTCCGGGTATTCAATGCGCGAATGGAAGACGCCGTTGAGCGTCTCACAAAGCGAACGGGCGACGATCTCCAACTCTTTCATCGTGATGTCGCACTCGTTCAACTGGTTGTCCTGCAGGCGGTCGGCGATGATCCCCCGGACGATCTTTTCGATTTTTTCCTGCGAGGGGTTGGCCAACGAACGGACAGCCGCCTCGACGCTGTCGGCAATGTTGATGACCGCCGCCTCTTTCGTCTGCGGCTTCGGCCCGGGATAGCGGAACTCGGCTTCGGAGACCACTCCCGTTTGCTCGAGCGCTTTATGATAAAAATACTTGAGCAGCGTCGTGCCATGATGCTGTTCGGCGATGTCGACAATCTCCTTTGGCAGCCGGTGCTTGCGAAGCAAGGCGACGCCGTCGGTGACATGGGCGATAATAATATTTTTGCTCAATTGCGGCGACAAATGATCGTGCGGATTGCCGCCCATTTGGTTTTCAATGAAATAGCGGGGCCGCTTTGTCTTGCCGATGTCGTGGTAATAGCAGGCGACGCGCGCTAGCAAGCCGTCGGCGCCGATCGCCTCGCACGCCGCTTCCGCCAAATTGGCGACCATGATGCTGTGATGATACGTCCCCGGCGCCTCCGTCAACAATTTGCGCAACAGCGGGTGATTTGGATTCGACAGCTCAATGAGGCGAAGCGGCGACAAAATGCCGAATGCCGTCTCAAACACCGGCAGCAGCCCGATCGTCAAAATGGCGGAGAAAATGCCGGAGGCCGCCGCCATGAGAAGAAAAAGGCCGATCTCAGCCAGCGAGTAGCGGCCATTTTTCATTAGCAACAACGATAGGAGCAAACCCGTATTGACGACGGCAACAAGCACACCGGCCCGCCAAATTTTCGCCTTCGCCAGCTCCTTCGGCAGGCAAAACGTCCCAGCCAGGCCGCCAGCGAGCAAATAAACAGCCAAGGACACCGATACGGCGCCAGTCGCCCCGATTTCTTCATTAAACAAGATGCTGCCGCACACCGCCCCAATGATGGCGGTCATCACCGCCAGCCGCTCGCCAAGCAGCACGCGGACAAGCATCGGACCGAACGCTGCCGGAACGAGATAGCCGGCCGAAACGGCCCCGCCGGACGGCAGCAGGCGAATGAGCACCATCACCGCCATCATCAACGTGAACACCGCTCCATAAAGCAGCAAGTTTTCATTCGTCTTCTCGGCGCGGAAATAGTAAGCGAGCGGCGCAAGCAAGAGCAGCACGAACAAACAAAGCCCCGCGGCCGGCCAATGCGGGCGTCCGCCGCCAAGCAGGCCGACGAGCTCAAGCCGGTGGTAAATGTCACTCGTAATAAATTGCCCTTCCTCCACGATCACTTGCCCTTGCAAAATTTTCACTGGCTTCACTTCATCCATCGCCTGCCGCCGCTTTTCTTCCGTCGCCGTCCGGTCGTAGACGACGTTCGGAATGACAGCCTGCCGGCACAACTTGGCGACGGTTTCGCGCAACGCCGGCGACAGCGCCGCATACTTGAGCTCTGTCGCTGCTTTCGCGCGCGCCTCGTCAAGCTCCGCCTGGGAAATGCGCTCGCTCATGGCCGCATGCACGGCCGTCAACGCTGCTTCTTTGGCTGTCTCGAGTTCACCGGGAGAAGCGCTGAGCAGCCGCCGCCATTCTTCAGAGGACAGGTAGGCAAACCACTCCGGCGGCAGCCGTTCCTCGAGCTTCGCTGTCAAATCACCGGGCGAACGGCCCGAACCCGCCTCGTTTTGCACGCTCTCAATGGCGGCAAACAGCGAGGAAAGAAGATCGACACGGTTTTCGGCATATTCTTTTTTCAACGTATAAACGTCTGCCACTTTGGCGGCTGCTTCTTCTTTCAGCCTGGCTGTCGCTTCTTTGTCCTCAACCGTCACCGGCGAGCGGATCGTTTCTTTAGCGACGTCAAACAGGCGCAGCTCATATTGGCGCGGTTTCACTTGCCAGTACAACACAGCAAACAACAGCGCAGCCAAAAACAAAAACAGCCAAAAGCGGACGAAGCGGACGTCTTTTGTCCGCTCGAGAAAAAAACGAAGCCTTCCCACCGGTTTTCCCCTCGCTTTGTAAGAAAAGCTGTGCCATCCATCCCGGTCTGTGCTCTATAAGCCGGCCTCATCGTAGGCATTAATAATTTTCGCCACAAGCGGATGGCGAACAACATCAGACTGCTCCAAAAACACAAAAGCAATGCCGCTGATGGAAGCCAAAATGCGCTTCGCGACCGACAGCCCCGACTCGACTCCTTTTGGCAGGTCGACTTGGGAAATATCGCCGGTGATCACCATTTTTGACCCAAAACCAAGCCGGGTTAAAAACATTTTCATTTGCGCCGGCGTCGTATTTTGCGCTTCGTCCAGAATGACGAACGCATCCTCAAGCGTCCGGCCACGCATATAGGCGAGCGGAGCGATCTCAATCGTGCCGCGTTCAATGAGGCGCTGCACATACTCCGCTCCGAGCACGTCGTTTAGCGCATCGTACAGTGGGCGCAAATACGGGTCGACTTTCTCCTTCAAGTCGCCGGGCAAAAAGCCGAGGCTTTCCCCCGCCTCGACAGCCGGTCGGGTCAAAATGATGCGTTTGACGCTGCCGTTTTTCAGCGCCTTCACCGCCATGACAACCGCCAAGTACGTTTTCCCGGTTCCGGCCGGCCCGATGCCAAACGTCAAGTCGTGTTGTTCAATCGCCGCCACGTAATAACGCTGGCCGAGCGTTTTGACGCGGATCGACTTCCCTTTGGCATTTTTCGTAATCTCTTCTTCGTACAGCTGGATGAGGCCGTCAAGCGCCCCTTTTTTCGCCAGCTGGACGGCATAGATGATGTCGCGCTCGCTGACGGCCACCCCTTTGCGGATGACAATCAATAAATGGCGAAGCAGCTCATCGACGAGCTGGACTTGCTGCGGCGTTCCGGAGACGTTGACCGTCTCCCCGCGCGTCACAATCGACACGCCAAGCTCTTTCTCAATCCGCTTTAAATGGGCGTCATGAACGCCAAAGAGCGCCGCCGCTTCCTGTTGATTGCGCACGTGTTGGCTGATCGTGATAAACTGCTCTGACATTCTCAATCTCCTTGAACGATGGGTTGTGGTACAGCAATATTTTCGATGACTTCGTAATGCAATTCTACCCTTACTTTACCATTCTCTTTCGTCTGATGCAAAACTTTTTCGCCGCGAATGACCGCCTCTTCCGGCAGCTTGGCCCGCAGCTCGCGGCGGGCGATCTTTTTCGCTTCTGCAAACGCCTCTTCCCACGTATAGCTCCGTTTCACTTCCTCGGCTTCACGAATCGTAACACGCTCGTAATACACCGGCAAGTCCCATTTCCAAAACCGAAACGGCCGCTTTTTCGTTTCGATGACCGTATGGGCGAACGCCGGCTTCTCCCACCCCCAGATTGGAAGGGAAAAGCGGCCCATTGCGATATAATGCCGTTCGGCGAACGCGCCGGTCAACACATGAAACGTCGTCTCAAGCGGCAGGACAACGGTGGACTTGTACCATGTCTCGCCAAGCACCTTTCCGGTCGCCGGTACAAATTTCGTTCTCCCCTCGGCGCCGATCACGCCGGAAACGAGAAGCTGACCTTTTTGTACATAATCATTGACGGAAACGAGCGGTTGTCCTTCTTCAACGAACAAATCGGCGATCACCGCCTCTTTTTTGGCGACTAAATGGCGCGGGGGGATCGGTTCTTTCGGTTCCGGAATTTCTTTTTCCACGACACGGAAATGCAGCAACGTCCCTTCCCACTCGACGCCGACCCATGTAATGTCATGGATGCGTTCGGTCAGTTTCCTTTGCAACGTTTCCGGGTCATCGAGCAGAAATTGAAACACGCCGCGCTCGACGCCCATCCGTTTTAGTTCGCGGACGATTTGATGTTCTGTCTCGGGGGAGGCGCCTTCAATGTCAATGCCCCACACAACGTTGGACAGCAGAAATACAATGGCCGCAAAAAGGAGCAGCCCGAGCCCAAACCCGCTGTTTCGCCGCGCCCGTCGCCAAAAAAACGGCAACCCTCTTCTCCCGACAAACGAAAGCTTGCACTCGCTTTGCCGGGCGATATGGCGAAACCGCTTGACATCGCTGAGCTTAATGAAAAATGTCGCCGTCTCCCGACTATGATTTTTCACATTCCATACGGCGATGCCCTGGCGCACGCAGGCGTTGATCAGCCGTTCGATCCCTTTTCCTTCCGCCTTGACACGCACGCTGCCGGCTAACGTGTCAACCCATCCATTTTTCATCGTTTGTCCTCCTCTATATAAACGACTTGGCTGATTTTCCCCTCCAATAAAATTTCTTCCGGCAAAATCGTTTTGATGACAAACTGTTCGCCGCGGACAAGCAGCTGCCCGTTCTGCAGCAAAAGGCGGAGCTCTTTATCGCTGAACGCGAGCAGCCCTCGGTGGTTTTCAATGTAAATATGTATGTGCCCCACCATCGTGATGCGGGGCAGATCCATGACGATATCGGCGGGAAGCTCGAGCTTTTCCGCCATCCACCGCTTCATCTGCTGGCGCCATTTCTTCACCATACAAAAAGACCCCCCTTTCATCTCATATGTATGAGACAAAAGGGGGTTCTAGCACCGCTTTTCAAAAACAACGGGCCCGCCTGCCGGCAAGGCCCATTGCTTGTTTTATGAAAGCTGTTGTTGCACCAATTTATTGACGAGCGAACCGTCCGCTTTGCCTTTCACTTTCGGCATGATGGCGCTCATCACTTTTCCCATATCCGCCTTCGACGAAGCCCCGACTTCCTTGATCGTCTGCTCGATCAGTTCGCGAAGTTCGTCCTCTGTCAGCGGTTTCGGCATATACGACTGAACGATGTCAATTTCGGTTTTTACTTTTTCGACAAGATCTGAACGGCCAGCGTTTTCAAATTCGCGGAGGGAGTCTTTACGCTGCTTCAGTTCACGAGAAAGAACGGTCAGCTCTTCGTCTTCCGAAAGCGGGCTTTTGCCGAGCTTGATCGCCTCGTTTTGCAGCGCCGCCTTCAGCATACGGAGAACAGACAGCTTTTCTTTCTCCTTGTTTTTCATCGCCTGCTTCATATCGTCATTCAAACGATCGAGAAGACTCACCGATTATACACCCTCTTTAATGCATGCTCTTAGTGCTTGCGCTTTCTAGCCGCTTCAGATTTTTTCTTCCGTCTGACGCTTGGTTTTTCATAAAATTCGCGCTTTCTCACTTCTTGCAAAGTACCCGTTTTCGAAACGGCGCGTTTAAAGCGACGAAGAGCGTCGTCGATCGACTCGTTTTTGCGAACGATCGTTTTGGACATCCTGCTTCCCTCCCTCCGAACAACAACCATTGCATATTGTACTTGTCAATTATAATACATGCCGGCAGAAAAGGTCAATAAAAAAGCGCGATCCCGGCGCCGAAAAAAGCAGTCATCGTCCGCGGACGAGGCCCATACATATAGGATGAAAGGGGAGATCGCCCGTGGGGCCGCTTTTGATGCTGTTTGCCATTTACACCGCCATTTTTCTGATCGGTATGTTCATGATGAAGGCCGGGTTTTACGCATTATCCGGCCATCGGTTGAAACGATGGCTCATGCGCTTTACCGCTGCGCCATGGCAAGGATTTCTCACCGGGATGGCGGCAACCGCCCTCGTGCAAAGCAGCTCGGCGGTCATGGTGATGACGATCGGCCTCGTCGCCACCGGCTATTTATCGTTTCGCCAGTCCATCGGCATCATTTTAGGCAGCAACATCGGCTCAACTGTCACAACCGAGCTGATGACACTCGATATCGGCGACGGCGCCATTCCGCTTCTCATCGGCGGCGCACTTCTCGTCTTCATAGGACGCCGCCGCTTCGTTTACAGCATCGGGATGATCGCCGTCGGCCTTGCCGCCTTGCTGTTTGCCATGAACGGCTTCTCCAGCCTCGCCAAGCCGCTCGCCGATTACCCGCTTGTTGACGCCTGGCTCAAGCAAACGAACAGCTCGACCGCCATCGGACTCTTCGTCGGCATTGCCTTGACCGCCCTCGTCCATTCGAGCGCGGCGACGATCGGCATCGCCATGGGGTTTTTAAACGAACAGTTGTTGACGCTTCCAGCCGCCATCGCGATATTGCTTGGCGCCAACATCGGCACGTGCATTACCGGGCTGCTGGCCTCCATCGGTTCAAGCAAAGAAGCCCAGCTGACCGCTTATACCCATTTATGGCTGAACGTCGCCGGCGTTGCCGTCTTTGCCTTCTGGACGGAGCCGTTCGCCCGTTTTGCCGCCATGCTCAGCCCGGCGCCGGATGTGCAGCTCGCCCATGTGAGCGTCTTGTTTAACACCATTTGTTCAGCCGTCGCGTTGCCGTTTGTCGGCATCATCGAAACGGCCATCTTGCGTTTGCATGGCCAAAAGCGGGCTTAATAATCGGCGCGCCCAGTTTGGCCGCTGACGATGGCAACCCCGGAGCTCGTCCCGATGCGCGTCGCCCCAGCCTCGATCATCGCCTCAGCTGTTTTCCGGTCGCGAACGCCTCCTGAAGCTTTGACGCCCACATTGTCGCCGACCGTTTTTCGCATCAGCGCGACGTCTTCAACCGTCGCGCCGCCGCCTGAGAACCCAGTCGATGTTTTCACATAGTCAGCGCCCGCTTTCACCGCCAATTGGCAAGCGCGCACTTTTTCATCATCCGTCAAAAGCGCCGTTTCAATAATTACTTTCACGAGTGCTTTTCCGGCTGCCGCTTCGACGACGGCGCGAATATCGCGCTCCACCCAGTCGTCGGCTCCGCTTTTTAAGGCGCCGATGTTGATGACCATATCGACTTCGCGCGCGCCGTTTTCGATGGCGTTTTTCGTTTCAAACGCTTTCGTTTCCGGCGTTGTCGCCCCAAGCGGAAAGCCGATGACCGTGCAGACGCGGACATCCGTGCCGGAAAGTTCCCGCGCCGCCGTTTTCACCCACGACGGGTTGACGCATACTGAGGCAAACCCGTACTGTTTCGCCTCCGCGCATAATTGAACGATTTGCTCTTTCGTTGCCTCCGGCTTGAGCAGCGTATGGTCGATCATGTTCGCAATGTTCACTGTCATGGACACTTGCCCCTTTCTGCCGCTGCAAAAAGATAAAAGGTCTGACGTCTACCATCATACCATGTCTGCAAGGCAAAAACTAGCCGTCATCTGTATAGTTCGCGAGAAAAAGAAGAAAAAACCCCAGCTGAGGCTGGGGTGTCTGTGCTTGTCTCTCCATATCAGGTTATGAGCTTAACTTTACGAAATGAGCTGCCCCATCCGGCACAATGCGGACAAACTCACCTTCGTTGTACGGGTAGCCGGCTTTCGTGATTTTTACTTTCACGAGTTCGCCGACCATCTCTTCTGTCCCCGGGAAACGGACTTTCAAATAGTTGTCCGTATAGCCGATATACATGCCCGGATGATCTTTGTCTTGCTCTTCTGGAATGACTTCGAGCACGTGCCCTTCAAATCGCGACGCGTATTCTTTCGCCAGCTGATCAGATAGGGCAATGAGTCGGCGGACGCGGTCATGTTTCGTCTCTTCGTCCACTTGGTCCGGCATGCGCGCCGCCGGTGTGCCAGTCCGCTTCGAATACGGAAAGACGTGCAGCTCGGAAAACTGCTGCTCGCGGATAAAGTGGTACGTTTCCATAAATTCCTCTTCCGTTTCACCCGGAAAACCGACGATGACATCGGACGTTACGGCGAGTTCCGGGAACACTTCCCGCAGGCGGGCAAGCCGCTCGGCGAAAAATTCCACCGTATATTTGCGGCGCATCCGCTTGAGCACCGTGTTCGACCCGGATTGAAGCGGAATGTGCAAATGGCGAACGATTTTGTCCGAACGCTGCAACACATCGATCACTTCATCGGTAATTTGGCTCGCCTCAATCGACGAAATGCGAATCCGTTTCAGCCCCGGCACTTGCTCATCCAAATCGCGCAGCAGCGCCGCGAAGTTATAGTCTTTTAGATCGGTGCCGTAGCCGCCCGTATGAATGCCGGTCAACACGATTTCCTTATAGCCGGCGGCGACAAGCTGGCGCGCCTGGCGGATGATTTCTTGTGGATTGCGCGAACGCATCAAGCCGCGCGCCCACGGGATGATGCAAAACGTGCAAAAGTTGTTGCACCCTTCTTGAATTTTCAACGATGCCCGCGTCCGGTCGGTGAACGACGGCACATCCATTTCCTCAAACACGCGCGTTTTCATAATGTTATGGACCGCGTTGATCGGCTGGCGCTCGCGCTGAAACTGCTCAACGTAGTCCAAAATTTTATGCCGGTCTTGCGTGCCGATGACAATATCGACGCCCGGAATCGCCATCACTTCCGCCGGCGATGTTTGCGCATAGCAGCCGGTCACGCAGACGACGGCATCCGGATTGCGGCGCACCGCACGACGGATGACTTGGCGGCTTTTTTTGTCGCCGGTGTTCGTCACTGTGCACGTGTTGATCACATACACATCGGCGCGGCTCTCAAACTCCGTCCGTTCGTAGCCGGCCTTTTTAAACAGCTGCCAAATCGCCTCTGTTTCGTAATGATTGACTTTGCAGCCTAATGTATGGAAAGCCACTGTTGGCATGTTGTTCACCTCACTGCAGGCCATGCCACTGAGCTAGCAGCATGACTGAATTTGTTCAAACCGTTGATTACTGTTGCGCCGCCTCCCAATCTGGCGCGCGCAGCTCCCATTCATAGGAAGCCGCGGCAAGCAGATAAAGCGGCGCCGTTTCCGTGCGCAAAATGCGCGGGCCAAGGCTGCACGGCAAAAAGCCGCCTTGTCGGAGCCGCTTTGCCTCCTCAGGGCTAAATCCACCCTCAGGTCCGAACACGGCTAGCAGCGTGCCGCCGGGCTTGAGGCCGGCAAGCAGCGCCGGCAGCGAACCGTGCCGTCCCCCGCGCCCTTCTTCTTCATAGGCGAATAGACGTTGATCCACCGTTTCGCCAAAAGCAAGCAGCGCATCCAGCGAAAGCGGCGCCCGCACCTCGGGCAATGACGTGCGTTCCGCCTGTTCGGCCGCCTCTTTCGCAATTTTTTTCCACCGTTCCACTTTTTTCTCCGCTTTCTTCATGTCCCATTTGACGACCGAACGGGCGGCGAAAAACGGCAGAAAGCCGGCGGCGCCAAGCTCCGTCCCTTTTTGGATGACAAACTCCCACTTTTCGCCTTTCGGCAGCCCCTGGGCGATATAAATGCGCACCGGCAATTCGCGCTCCTCTTCCTTCCATTGTACAATACGGGCGCGCACATGATCACTGGCAATTTGTTCAATGCTGCATACAGCCGTGCGCCCGTCCGGAAAGACGCAAGCGATCGCATCCCCCGGCTTCATGCGCATGACGCGGGCGATATGGTGCGCGTCAGCGCCGCTGATCGTGACGACTTCGCCTCGGCGCTCCCGTTCGGAAACGAAATATCGCTGCAACGAACATCCCTTCTTTGTTTACGACTTGATGGCGACTAACGCGACCCAATCTTCCATCACGTTCACTTCCTCAATGACAAACCCAGCCGCCAGAAGCCCGTCTTTGACGTCCTGCTTTTTCGCCTGGATGATGCCGGAGGTGATGAAGCGGCCGCCCGGCTTCAGCAGCCGGAAAGCGTCGGAGGCAAAACGCAAAATGATTTCCGCCAAAATGTTGGCGACAATCACATCAGCCGGCTCATCGACATGGTCAAGCAAATTGTTTTGCGCCACCGTAACGACCGACTGCACTTTATTGAGCTTGACGTTCAGCCGTGCGCTGTCGACTGCGACCGGATCCAAATCGAACGCCCGCACCGACCGGGCGCCGAGCATCGCCGCAGCGATGCTTAAAATGCCGGAGCCGGTGCCGACGTCAATGACCGCATCGCCGGGGCGCACATATTTTTCGAGCGCCTGCAGGCACATGACCGTCGTCGGGTGGGTGCCGGTGCCAAACGCCATGCCCGGATCCATTTCAATGATCAACTCATCATCGGAAACCGGCTCATACGTTTCCCACGTCGGCACGATCGTAAACTTCTCCGACACTTTCACCGGATGATAATGCTTTTTCCACGCCGTCGCCCACTCTTTCTCATTCACTTCGCTCAATGTAATCTTATTTTTTCCAAGGTCAATATCATATAGCCATAAATTGTTAATCGCTTGTTTAATTTGTTCGACCGTTTCGCCAAGAAAGCTGTTGACCGGCAAATACGCCTTAATGATGACGCCTTCTTCCGGATAATCGTCCGGATTGAGTTCGACGATTTCCCCGTACCAGTCATCGCGGTCTTTCACAAGATCGTACGGATCTTCAATGACCACGCCGCCGGCGCCGGCCTCATGCAAAATGTTCGAAATCGCCTCGACCGCCTCGTGCGTCGTATGAATGCTGATTTCCGACCATTTCATCGCGCTCACGCTTCTCCTTTAAACGCCTTTTTGACTTTCTCAAAAAAACGGCCGTGCGGCCCGTCGTGCATCGTCTCCCCACCAAGCCGGTCAAACTCGCGCAGCAGTTGCTTTTGTTTTTCCGTCAGCTTTGTCGGCGTCACGACGCGGACGATGACGTGCTGATCCCCCTGTCCATAGCCGCGCACGTTTGGCACTCCTTTCCCTCTCAGGCGGAAGCGCGTGCCCGTTTGCGTGCCGGCCGGAATTTTCAACTTCACATCGCCATAGAGCGTCGGCACCTCAATCTCATCGCCGAGCGCCGCTTGAGCAAAGGAAAGCGGCACTTCACAATAAATGTCGAGCCCGTCGCGCTCGAAAAATTCATGCGGCTCCACGCGGAAAATGATGTACAAGTCCCCCGGCGGCCCGCCGTTGACCCCTGGCTCCCCTTGGCCGGCGACACGCAGCTGCTGGCCGTCGTCGACGCCGGCCGGGATTTTGACATGAATCTTTTTCCGTTGCTTGACGCGGCCCGTCCCGCCGCATGTCGGACATTTTTCCGGAATGTACCGGCCCGTCCCGCCACATGTCGGACATGTCCGACGGTTGATGATGCGGCCAAACGGCGTCGCCTGCTCGCTCGTGATTTGCCCGCTGCCGCCGCAACGTGAGCACGGCTGGGGGCTTGTGCCCGGTTTGGCGCCGCTGCCATGGCACGTTTCGCACGTCTCTTCGCGCGGCACTTCAATTTCTGTTTCTTTTCCAAATGCCGCTTCCTCAAATGTGAGCGTCATCATGTATTCCACATCGGCCCCTTTGCGCGGCCCGCTCGCCCGCTGGCGCGGCCCGCCGCCGAAAAACGTCTCAAAAATATCTTCAAACCCGCCAAAGCCGCTAAAGCCGCCGAAATCAAACCCTCCGCCTCGGAATCCGCCGCCGTCAAACGCTTCGTTCGGGTCGGCATGGCCGAACCGGTCGTAGCGGGCCCGCTTTTCGTCGTCGCTCAATACTTCGTATGCCTCTTTAATTTCTTTAAACTTTTCCGCGGCGTCCGGCGCTTTGTTAATGTCTGGATGATACTGCTTCGAAAGCTTTCGGTACGCTTTTTTGATCTCGTCTTTCGTCGCGTTTTTGCTGACGCCGAGAACTTCGTAGTAATCGCGCTTCGCCATCGTTGATCATCCACTCCCGATTCATTCACATAAATTTTATTTTATCATTTCCCTTTTGTTAATGGCAATATGTGAATGCTAGAAAAAAAGTCAAAGCCAAGGCAGGCCTGACTTTGACTTTCGGCAGCATTATTTGTCATCCTTCACTTCCTCAAATTCCGCATCAACAACGTTGTCCCGTTTGGCCGCGTCGGCTTGCGCTCTAGCGTCTTGCGCCTGTTTCGCCGCTTGCTCATACAGCTTGATCGACAGCTGCTGCACCGCTTCCTGCAGCGCGTCTTTTTTCTTGCGGATGTCATCGATGTCGTTTTTCTCAAGCGCCGCCTTCAACGCATCTTTTGCCTCTTGCGCTTTCTTGATCTCATCGGCGCTCACTTTTCCTTCGACTTCTTTTAACGTTTTTTCTGTCGTGAAAATAAGCTGGTCCGCTTCATTGCGCAGTTCGGCAGCCTCTTTCCGCTTCCGGTCGGCTTCGGCGTTTTCTTCCGCCTCTTTGATCATGCGCTGGATTTCTTCTTCCGACAGGCCGGACGACGATTTGATCGTGATCGACTGTTCTTTGTTCGTCCCCAAGTCTTTCGCGCGCACATGGACGATGCCGTTGGCGTCAATGTCAAACGTCACTTCAATTTGCGGCACGCCGCGCGGCGCCGGCGGAATCCCAGTCAGCTGGAAGCGGCCGAGCGTTTTGTTGTCCGCCGCCATCGGACGCTCCCCTTGCAGCACATGAATGTCTACTGTCGTTTGGTTGTCGGCGGCTGTTGTGAACACTTGCGACTTGCTTGTCGGAATGGTCGTGTTCCGCTCGATCAATTTCGTAAATACGCCGCCCATCGTCTCAATGCCGAGCGACAGCGGTGTGACGTCAAGCAAGACGACATCTTTCACTTCGCCGGCAATGACCCCGCCTTGGATCGCGGCGCCGATCGCCACGACTTCGTCCGGATTGACGCCTTTATGCGGCTCTTTGCCAAGCTCGCGCTTAATCGCTTCTTGGACAGCTGGAATGCGGGTCGAACCGCCAACCAAAATGACTTTGTCAATATCGGCAGGTGTCAAGCCGGCATCTTGCAGCGCCTGGCGAACCGGCCCCATCGTCCGTTCAACGAGGTGGGCGGACAGTTCTTCAAACTTCGCCCGCGTGAGCGTCGTTTCCAAGTGAAGCGGACCGTTTTCATTGGCGCTGATAAACGGCAGCGAAATTTGCGTCTGCGTCACGCCCGACAGTTCTTTTTTCGCCTTTTCAGCCGCATCTTTCAAGCGCTGAAGCGCCATTTTGTCTTTGGACAAATCGATGCCGTGCTCTTGTTTGAACTGATTGACCAAATAATCGATGATCACTTGGTCGAAATCGTCGCCGCCCAAATGGTTGTCGCCGGCGGTCGCTTTCACTTCAAAGACGCCGTCGCCAAGCTCCAAAATCGAAACGTCAAACGTTCCGCCGCCCAAGTCATAGACGAGAATCGTTTGATCCTCTTCTTTGTCGAGGCCGTAAGCAAGCGCTGCTGCTGTCGGCTCGTTGATGATGCGCTCGACTTCAAGCCCGGCGATGCGGCCGGCGTCTTTCGTCGCTTGGCGCTGCGCGTCGTTGAAATAGGCCGGCACCGTAATGACCGCCCGCGTCACCGGTTCGCCCAAGTAGTCTTCGGCGTACGATTTCAAATATTGCAAAATGATGGCTGAAATTTCTTGCGGCGTATATTGCTTTCCTTCAATCTCCACTTTGTAGTCCGTGCCCATATGGCGCTTGATCGAGATGATCGTGTTCGGGTTCGTGATCGCCTGCCGTTTGGCGACTTCGCCCACTAAGCGCTCCCCGTTTTTGAACGCCACGACCGATGGGGTCGTGCGGTTTCCTTCCGGGTTCGGGATGACTTTCGCCTCGCCGCCTTCGAGCACGGCGACGCAAGAGTTCGTTGTTCCTAAGTCAATGCCGATAATTTTACTCATCGCTCATCACCCTCCATTTCCGTTATTGGCTGACTTTGACCATCGCAGGACGGAGAATGCGGTCTTTCAGCTTGTAGCCTTTTTGCAGCTCTTCGACGACTGTATTCGGCTCATAGCCATCTTCGTCCGTCTGCATGACCGCCTGATGCAGATGGGGGTCAAACGGTTTTCCGACCGCCTCAATCGCCTCGACGCCTTCTTTTTTCAAGGCGTCCAAAAGCGAGCGATACACCATCTCCATTCCTTGCAAAATCGATTTTGCCTGCTCGTTTTCCGTCTCTATTTTCAACGCGCGCTCAAAGTTGTCGAGCACCGGAAGCAAATCGCTCGCCAAACTTTGGGCGCGGTATTTTTCAGCCGCTTCCAGCTCTTGGCGCGTCCGGCGGCGGAAGTTTTCAAAATCGGCATACAGACGGAGATAGCGGTGTTCCATCTCAGCCAGCTTCGCTTCCAGCTCCGCTACTTGCGCTTTGGCGGCAGCCAGCTCCTCTGTCTCGGCGCGCTCCTCCCCGGCAGGTTCGGCCCCCGCTGAAGCCTCCGCCGGCTTCCCATCGCCTTGCCCGGCGGCATCGTTTTGCCTAGCGTCGTCCCTTTCGCCTTCCGGTGGCACGCCTGCCTCTTCCGCCGATGCCGGCTGTTCCATCTCCGGCTCGTTGTATGTAGCTTGACCAGCACGTTTGTCCCCTTGTTCCATTGCCTTCACCTCCCCTTCGGGCTCGTCATTCTATGTATCAATGGCCACAAGGAACGGATGGATTGGCGAATCCATCCGTTAACCAATATGGCCATTGTTACTGATTTTGATACCATTTCGTCAGCGCGGCCGACAAATCGGAAGCGACGCGGTTCAACACCGTGATGACGCGCGAATACTCCATGCGCGTCGGCCCGAGAATCGCGATCGTTCCGAGCGGCTCCTCGCCGACCGAGTATGTCGCCGTAATGAGGCTGCAGTTTTCCATGCCGTGCAATTCGTTTTCCCGGCCGATCGACACCTGCACCCCTTTTTGGCTTTGCTTGCGAAGCAGACGGTAAATGTCTTTTTCCTGCTCAATGATGTTCAGAAGCGGGCGCACTTTTTCAATGTCGCTGAATTCCGGCTGATTGAGCATGTTGGCTGTGCCGGCGAAAAACATTTTCTCCTCTTCAGGAAGATCGAGCGTGTCGATCAGCATATTGAGCAGGCTGTCATAATTGCGGATGTGCCGGCGCAGCACATCGGCCACTTCCGTCTTGATTTTTTCTTTTAAATCGATGAGCGGAACGCCGCTGAGCCGCCCGTTCAAAATGTTGACCATCTTTTCAAGGTCGCCGGCGTTGACCGATGGCGGAATCGTCACGACCCGGTTTTCGACATGGCCGGTATCGGTCACAACGATGGCCACAGCCGTCTGCTCGTTGAGCGGAACGATTTGCATTCGCTTCAGTTTGCTTTCTTTAAACGCCGGACCGAGGGCGATCGACGTGTAGTTCGTCAAGTCGGATAAAATTTGCGCCGACTTTTGCATCAGCTTCTCGAGCTCATAGATGCGTTCGGCAAACACGGAGCGGATTTTCTGAATATCGGCTCTTGTCAGCCGCTGCGGCGGCAGCAGATGGTCGACGTAGTACCGATACCCTTTTTCCGACGGCACGCGGCCAGAGGAAATGTGCGTTTTTTCAATGTAGCCGAGCTCTTCCAAATCCGCCATTTCATTGCGAATCGTCGCTGAACTGAACGCAATTTGGTGCTTTTTCGATAACGTCCGCGAACCGACCGGCTGCCCGGAACGAATGAAATCGTCGATAATCACCTGCAAAATCAGCAGTTGGCGGTCCGTTAACACGTTTCTCACCTCTATTAGCACTCGATCAATTCGAGTGCTAAATCTATTACTAGGGTAACAAATCGCCCGGCAAATGTCAATCTTTACATTTCGCCGAGAAAGGCGGCGAACACTTCGTTGCCGAGCAGCTTGCCGCGCTTTGTCAAGCGGACGTGGGTCTCCGTTTCTTCCAAGCGCCCGTTTTCCACTTCGGCGCGGATCGCCTTGCCGAAGATATCGTGCATATCGCGGCCAAACTTTTGCCGGAAGCGAGCTTTCGACACTCCTTCCGTTTTGCGCAACCCTAAAAACATTTCCTCTTCCATTTGCTCTTGAAGCGTCAACCGGTGCACATCGCGGTGCGGCCATTCGCCGTTGTCCACCTTGGCGATGTAATGGCGGACCGGACCGATATTGGCGCGCCGCACCCCGCCGATATAGCTGTGCGCCCCGGCGCCGATGCCGTAATACTCTTCGTTGTTCCAATAAGTGAGGTTGTGACGGCTTTCAAACCCCGGAAACGCGTAATTGCTGATTTCATACTGTTGGTAGCCGCACGCTTCGGTTCGCTCCATCGCCGCTTCGTACATGGCCGCTTCCGCCTCTTCTCCCGGGAGATGGAGTCGGCCCTTGCGCCACTCGTTGTAAAAGATCGTTTTCGGCTCAAGGATAAGCGAATAGGCGGAGAGGTGCGGAACGTGAAGCGAAAACGCGGCGTCCAAATCGGCGAGAAACTGCTCAATCGTCTGCCCGGGAAGCCCGTACATCAGATCGAGGCTGATGTTGACAAACCCGGCCTCCCTCGCCCGCTCTACCGCCTGCACGATATCCCCGCGCCGGTGCGTGCGGCCGATCGCTTGCAGAAGCCGGTCATCAAACGTCTGCACCCCAAGGCTCAACCGATTGACCCCGGCTTCGCGGAGAACGGCGAGTTTTTCTTTCGTCAGCCCATCTGGGTTCGCCTCAACCGTAAATTCAGCCGTTTGCGGATCAAACTGAAAATGGCGGTGAATGCTCTCAAGCAAGCGCCCAAGCTGCGCCGGCTCCAGCACCGTCGGCGTGCCGCCGCCGATAAACAGCGTCTCAAGACGGTTGCCGAACTCGGCCGCCGTCCGCGCCATTTCCTTGTCCATCGCCCGCAAATAGTCGTCAATCGGCTGACCGGCAGCAAACACTTTGTTAAAATCGCAATAATGGCAAATATGGGCGCAAAACGGAATGTGAAAATATGCTGATGTTGCCATCGTCATCCTCCCTTCGGCTGCAGCCGGACTGCCGTCCCTCATCTTCCCGTCAGCGTCGCATGGCGATAAACAAACAAGGCCATCCCCGAAGGAGACAGCCTTGCCCGTCATTTTTTCTGGTCGTCGATTTTCAAGACAGCCATAAACGCTTCTTGCGGCACTTCGACCGAGCCGATTTGTTTCATCCGTTTTTTTCCTTCCTTTTGCTTCTCGAGCAGCTTCCGCTTCCGTGACACGTCGCCGCCGTAACATTTGGCGAGCACGTTTTTGCGCAGCGCCTTGATCGTCGAGCGGGCGATGATTTTGTTGCCGATGGCGGCTTGCACCGGCACCTCAAACTGCTGGCGCGGAATTAAGTCTTTCAGTTTTTCCACGATCACTTTGCCGCGTTCGTACGCCGCCTCGCGATGGACGATAAACGACAAAGCGTCAATTTTTTCGCCATTCAACAAAATGTCCATTTTGACAAGATTGGACGGCCGATAGCCGATCAACTCATAGTCGAATGACGCGTACCCTTTCGTGTTCGACTTTAAGGCGTCAAAAAAGTCGTACACGATTTCCGACAGTGGAATGTCATAAATCAGCATGACCCGCTTTTCGTCCAAATATTGCATATCAACGAACGTGCCGCGCTTTCCTTGGCACAGCTCCATGACCGGCCCGACGTAGTCGTTCGGCACCATGATCGTCGCCTTCACATACGGCTCTTCGATGCGGTCGATTTTCTGTGGATCCGGCATGTTCGTCGGATTGTCGACCGAAACTTCGGTGCCATCGGTCAAATGAACTTTGTAGACGACGCTCGGAGCCGTCGTAATTAAGTCGATATGAAACTCGCGCTCAATCCGCTCTTGAATGATTTCCATATGCAGCAAGCCGAGAAACCCACAGCGGAAGCCGAACCCAAGCGCCTGCGACGTTTCCGGCTCAAAGTGGAGCGCCGCATCGTTCAATTGCAGCTTCTCGAGCGCCTCGCGCAAGTCATTGTAGCGCGCCGTATCGATCGGATACATGCCGCAAAACACCATCGGGTTGAGCTTCCGGTAGCCGGGGAGCGGCTCGGCGGCCGGCCGTTCGGCGTCGGTGATCGTATCGCCGACACGCGTATCTTTGACATTTTTAATGGACGCTGTCAAATAGCCGACATCGCCGACCGTGAGCTCGTCGACGATTTTTTGTTTCGGCGTAAAGACGCCGACTTCGGTCACTTCAAATTCTTTGCCGGTCGACATCATTTTAATGCGCTGGCCCGGCTTCACCGTCCCGTCGACAATGCGGACATACGCGACAACGCCGCGGTACGGGTCGTAAAGCGAGTCGAAAATGAGCGCTTTCAGCGGCGCGTCTGGATCGCCCGACGGAGCGGGAATTTTCTCCACGATTTGTTCCAAGATTTCTTCAATGCCGATGCCGACTTTCGCTGAAGCGAGCACGGCTTCAGACGCATCGAGGCCGATGACGTCCTCGATTTCTTGGCGGACGCGCTCCGGTTCGGCGCTTGGCAAATCAATTTTGTTAATAACAGGCAAAATTTCCAAGTTGTTATCGATCGCTAAATACACATTTGCAAGCGTCTGCGCTTCGATGCCTTGCGCCGCATCGACGACCAAAATCGCTCCCTCGCAGGCCGCCAAGCTGCGCGACACTTCGTACGTAAAATCGACATGGCCCGGCGTATCGATCAAATGGAAAATATACTCCTCGCCATTTTTCGCTTTGTATGTCAACTGGACCGCATTCAATTTGATCGTAATGCCGCGCTCGCGCTCAAGATCCATCATGTCCAACGTCTGCTCGCGCAACTCGCGCTCCGACAGCGCGCCTGTTTTTTCCAAAATGCGGTCCGCAAGCGTCGATTTTCCGTGGTCAATGTGAGCGATAATGGAAAAGTTGCGAATCCGTTCCTGCCGTTTCAACCGTTCTTCCCGGTTCATCGTCTCTCACTCCTGCTTTTTCGCAAAACTACACTAGCTTTGATTATAGCAACAGAGGAGAGAAGATTCAATGACAAACAAAAAAGCCGCCCATACGAGGCGGTGAATCGTCTGCCGGCGCCGCGCCGAAAGCGGCGGACCGATTTAGTCGACGGCCCGCCCAGCGAATGACAGCAACGTTTCCACAAGCGCGGTTGCGCCATCGGCCAGCCGCCGGCCGAGTTCAGAAAAGAGGTTGAACGTTTTCAGTTCCCGAACCACTTCTTGTTTTTTCTGCAAATCGCCCGCCGCCACTGTCTGCCCGAACACGGCTGCCTCAATCTCCCCGTTTCCGTTTTTCTTGAGATCAATGACGGCGGGAAGCGACGAATCCGCATAGCCGCGCATCTTCTCAATGCCGCGGTGCGCCTGCTGCATGCCGAGCAGCACGCCAAAAAACAAGAGGAAAAGCGCTGCGCTAAACCGGATGAACCATCTTGCCATATGCGATGCCCCTTTTTACTTTTTCTCCGCCGGAGCCGGCGCCTCGACTTTTTCCGCCTGCCAATAATACTCGCTGAACACATCGGCAAAGGCCGTAGCCGAACGGAACAGCTCGGCGAACGTATTGTCGACGCCGCCAAACTCCACTAAAATGGCGTTCCTGGATAAATCTTGGTTAAATTTCCCATTTGTTCCTGCTCCTTGCTTCTTAATGACCCCGCGGCTCAACCCCGGGTATTTCTTCTGCAGCAAATGGTGCAGCTCGGTCGCCAGCTGCAAGTTTTTTTCGTATTCCGCGTTCTCACCGCCGACGATAAACGCCACGCGCGCGTAATCAACACCGTTGATCGTCGTGGTCGTATACTTCCGGCGACGCGCATCGCGGTGAATGTCAATAAAATATTGCAAGTCACGGTTTTGCTTCATCGCTGCCACGACCGTCTGCCGCGACATGTTATACGCCTGTGTGTATGTCATTCCTTTTTTCAACAGCTCCGCTTCGATGTCGGTTTTGTTCACTTGCGCGCCGATGCCCCTCTTCTCCAATTCTTCCATCAATTTCTCCCCGACTTTGGTCACATTCACGCTCCGATGAAACGCCAAATTTGGATCGGTTACGCCTTTTAAAGCCGGCAAATACGACTCGCGCGTATGTGTATGGTAAATATAGACGACTTTTCGGCCTTGCGTCGTTTGCTTCGGGGGAGGGAGCGCTTTTTCGTCTTGGGTTTGCTCGGCTTGCTCAAGCTCCTCGACCGACGCCTGCCGCTCGGCAAACATCACTTCCAGCGGTGGCGCCGACTCATACGGGATGTTCGTGTAGTCGGTCCCTTCTCCGGCGATTAAAATTTTGCTGTCATACAAGGCAAAGCCCGGCAGCTCGCTGCCGAGCAAGCTGCGCGGATCGTCGGGGTTGATGCTTGTCGCCAAGCGGAACAACAGCGATGAATAGTTCGTCTGTTGCCGTTCTTTTGGAAGCATTTGGAGAAAATACCGGTTTTCGAGCCCAAACAGGCGAATGAACATCTCTTCCGGAAAATGGGCGGCCATATTGTTCAGCGATGATGACGACGGACGGTATTCGGGCCGCAGCGACGTAAGCGCTCCGACGAGCATAAACATCATCATGCATCCAAGGATGATGAGCATAAACATTTTTTTTAAGCTGGCTCCTGGAACGGCGATCACGACGTTGGGGGAGCGCCATCGTTTCATATTCCCACCCTTTCCCGGCTTGTCTCCTCACTTTAACGTATGGCCAAGCCGGGAAAGATAGAACCGTTTTTTGTCTAGTGGGTGTAAGAGCCGACGTTACCTTGGTCAACCTGCCGGTGCAGCGCCGCGTTCAAGCCGCCGGCCAGTAAGTTCGCCATATCGCCGATGAACGAATCGACCTCTTTTGGCGTCACCATTAAGTTATGACCGAGCGGGGCGAGCACTTCGTAAATCAGACGCCGCTTTTCTTCATCACCAAGCGTGCCGATCATGCCGAGAAACGTCGACCGTTCGGTTGGCGACGGCATATCTTGCTCCGTCAGCTTCTTTTTGCGCCCGAACGCCCAGCCGGCCGGAGCCAGCGCGCTTGACGGCCGCTGGCTTTCGCGCATTTCGCGGCCGAAATGCTTTAAAATGAAATCGATCGTATCGCTTGTGATCGAAACGGCATCGACGACCGTCGGGACGCCGATCGAGATGACCGGGATGCCGAGCGTCTCGTAGCTCAGTTCTTTCCGCTTATTGCCAACGCCCGAGCCGGGGTGGATGCCGGTGTCGGAAATTTGGATCGTCGCGTTGACCCGTTCGATTGAACGGGCGGCCAGCGCATCGATGACGATGACAAAATCCGGCTTCGTTTTCCGGACGACGCCATCAATAATATCGCTCGTCTCAATGCCGGTCGTTCCCATCACCCCTGGAGCGAGGGCGCTCACCGGGCGAAATCCTTCCTCAACACTTTCCGGCTGCAATTGAAACAGATGACGGGTGACAAGCACGTTTTCCACCGTCAGCGGCCCAAGCGCATCCGGCGTGACGTTTTGGTTGCCAAGCCCGACAATTAGGCAGCTCGCTTGCTCGGGAATGCGGAGCCGTTGTAAAAAGGCGCTCAGTTGTTCCGAAAAAATACGCTGCACTTTTTGCTGCAATTCCGTATTTTGTTCACGGATGCCTTGCGCCTCAATCGTCACATAATGGCCCGGCTTTTTGCCGATCGATGCCGCTCCTTGTTCTGTGACGTGTGCGTGCGACAGCTTGACGCCATCGATCTCTTGGTCGCGGATGATGACCCCCTCAATCGGGGAGGCGCCTTCCTTTTTTTGTTGCAAACGCTCCTCGACCGCAATTTCATGCGCCTCGATCGCCAAGTCGGTGCGCACCGAATACATGCGCAAATCGAGCGGCTGCTGTTTCATGTCGTTCCTCCTTGTGCCGTTTTCTTTTATTGTCGCCGCAATGAAACGCCGTCATTCATATTTCGTAAAGGATTTTTGCTTGAACACTCTTGCATAATCAAAACACGTTTGATAGAATAACACTTGTTCTTGTTCAGAGCAAAAATCGGAACGATAACGGAGGTGAACGGACGTGGCGAACATTAGATCGGCGATCAAACGCGCGAAAACGAGCGAAAAACGTCGGGCCCACAACGCCTCGATGAAATCGGCCATGCGCACGGCTATCAAAAAATTTGAAGCGCTCGTTGAATTGAAAGACGTGGAAAAAGCGAAAGAAGCGTTCATTGTCGCGTCGAAAAAATTAGACAAAGCCGCGAGCAAAGGCCTTATCCATAAAAATGCCGCCAGCCGGCAAAAATCGCGCTTAGCGAAAAAATTGAACAGCATTCAAGCTTCCTAATGAAAAACGACCTGGCGCCAGGTCGTTTTTTTGTCCCCACTTTTTTCTTTGTGTTTCTTTGTGGCGCCGCCATGCAGGCGAAGCAGACGGCAAAAAAGCCAACGGCGCATGCTTTTTATCGCTGGCTTTTCCGCCCCGGGCGAGCGCCCCAACGCATCAACAACAGCTCAACGGCCAACCGGCGGTCCATGGCTCCGCTTTTTACGTCATAATCAGCGGCGGCCAGCTCGGTGATCGCTTCCGTCAGCTCCGCATCGGAAAAGCGGGCGGCTTGGGCAAGGGCGAGCTTGACGCGGAACGGATGCACGTTGAGGGCCGAAGCGATTTGCGTCTGCCCATAACCTGTTTGGGCGAGCCATTTCACTTGCGCCAACAGGCGGAAATGGCTTGCAAGCAACGCCAAAATTTTGATCGGCTCCTCACTATGTTCAAGCAAATCGTAAAACGTCTGCAATGCTCCCGGGATATCGCGCCTCGCCACTTGTTCGACAAGCGCAAAGACGTTTTCTTCCGGCGTGCGAGCGACAAGCTGCTCGACGGCCGCCTCATCCACCACTCCACCCGGTCCGGCAAACAAAGCGAGCTTGTCGATTTCGTTCGCCAGCGCGGACAACCGCGTTCCGGCCCGCTGCAAAAGCAGCTCAATGGCTTCCTCGGCCACCGATGCTCCTTGGCTTTCCAACCGGCGGCGCACCCAAGCGCGCAGCTCCGCTTCCTGAAGCGGGGCGGCGGCCACAACTTCGCACTGCTCCTTGGCGAGCTTGGTAATTCTTTTCCGCTCATCGAGCTTGTCATACGGCGCCAAAAAGACGACGATCGAGAACGGCGCCGGCGCCCTGAAATAGTTCTCCAGCTTAGCCAAATCGTGCTCGATCTCTTTGTCCTTTTCCGCCGTAAAAAAATATGGATTCTTCACCAAAATGACGCGCCGCTCGCCGAAAAACGGCACCGTCTCGGCCTCCTCAAGCGCCGCCTCGACCGGCGTTTCCTCGCAGTCGTACACAGCCAAGTTCCACTCGCGCTCCTCGGGGCCAAGCGCTGCGTTCACCAACCGCTCATACGTTTCCGTTAATAAAAACGGCTCATTGCCGTATAATAAATAAAGAAGAGAAAAACGCCGTTTTTCCATGTTTCCCCATACGCGTTCCAGCATGTTCCCGTCTCCATTCCCTAGCAAACGTCTCTGCTAGAAAAGATACACCGTTTTTCGTCATTTTACAAGGGAACCGGCTTCCGAAAAAACCGGTTCCCCTTTATATAAACGCCAGCCTATAAGTCCTAGGACCTTATTGGCCAGCGGGTTATTTTTATGTTTTCCCGGCTGTTTGAAAGTATTTGTGTCAACTGTTGTCAAGGAAGGAAAAGAAGCGAGCAGCGGTAGATTTTTCACACGTTTTCGTCTATACTAAAAATGATTGAACGAGGAGGGGGAAAACGATGAACGTATTTGAAAAAGAAGTGCAAAGCCAACGAAATGACGCCGTCGATTCCGCCGTCGGATTCATCGTGTCGTTCGGCTTTTTCGCTACCATGTTCATCATCGCAACGTTGATCGAATTTTTCGGTCGATAAGGATTGCTTACATAAGCAATCCTTATTTTTTGTTTTGGCTGAAACGTTCCGCTTTTTTGTGCACTACATCTTATGGTTTCATCACCTGAAAGGTTCCACCGTTTTCGCCATACACATAGCGAATAGCTCCGTTTTCATCCGTCCGCCAAACGATCGCCCGCTGTTGCCTAAGCCGCATAAGCACCTCGGAGGACGGATGCCCGTAGCGATTGTAGCGCCCGACGGAAATGATGGCCGCTCGCGGCTTGATTGTCCGCAAAAACGGCTCTGTTGTCGACGTTTTGCTGCCGTGGTGGGCGACTTTCAATACATCGGCACGCAACGTCGGATAAGCATCGATGAGCGCCTGTTCCGCCTCTTCTTCGATGTCCCCAGCAAACAGCCATATCAAGCCGCCGAGACGGGCGAGCAACACAAGCGAACCGTTGTTGTCCTCGTTGTTGCCTTTTTCTGGGTGGAGCACAATGAACTGCACGCCTCCCTCTGTCCATCTTTCTCCCCGCACAGCGGTGCGGACCGGCCCGGAAAACGGGCGCGCCATCTTTTGGACGCGCGGCAGCGCCCCCGGGCTTGTGACCATTTCCTTCACCTTGACCGCTTCGAACACCTCAGGAGCGGACCCGATATGGTCGGCATCATCGTGCGTCAATATGAGCTTATCGATCGTTCGCACCCCTTGCGCTTTTAAAAACGGGACGACGACATCGCGGCCGACGGAAAACGGGTGAGCCCGCCTGCGCCACGATTCCTTTCCCCATTCTGCCGCCCCGCCCGTGTCAATGAGATAAACTGCTTTTCGATAAGGAAGCTCAATATAAATACAGTCCCCCTGCCCAACATCCAATACCGTCACTTCCCCGTGCGGATCCACGTATGGGGCGGCCAGCTGAAGCGCCGTCGCCGCCGCCACCGCTGTCAATCCGCGGATCAGGCGGCCGCGTTCCCAATCCAAAAACGCCGCCGTGATGGCCGTCAGATAGCCAGCTAAGCACCACGGACCCGGACGGCCGAGCACAAGCATAAACGGGTGATCGGCCGCGAAAAAATAGACAACCGCGTCTGTCAGCTCAATGAGACGGCTAAACAGCCAAATGAACGGAGAAAAGGGAAAAACTGCAGATAGAAACGCGAGTGGCAAAATGACAAATGAATACCAAGGGACGAAGAAGACATTCAGCCCTATGCTCCAAACAGAAATTTCATAAAAATGGTAAAGCAAAATCGGCAGTGCGGCAAGCTGAGCGGCGAGCGCGGTCTGAAGCAAGTTTTGGAGCATCGAACGAGCAGAGGCGAGCACCGACACATGGGCAAGAAGAGCAAATGTGACAAGAAACGACAGCTGAAAACCGACATCCCAAACCATATAGGGATCAAAGACGAGCAAGGCAAGCGTTGTCCAACTCAACGCATCCAGCGGATGGATCCTTCCTTTTTTCCACTGAACGGCCAACACCATCATCCCAGTCACACAAGCGCGCAGCACCGACGGCGAAGCGCCAGCGAGAACGGCGTACACAGGCAAAAACGCCAACAGCCCTGCCAGCACGGCTTCCCTCGTCACGAAGCGAATCGCACCGGCAAAACCAGCGCCAATCAGCAGCGTGACATGCCCTCCTGAAATGGCTAGCAGATGGATGAGACCGAGCTGCTGATACCCTTCAAGGACCGACTCATCAAGGGTGCGCTGCTCCCCATAAATCAGTGCAGCGGCGATGCCAGCCGCTTCCGGCGGAAACCGGGCTTCAATGCGGCGGACGCCAGCCTCGCGAATGGCTTCAAGACGTTCGATGATAGTGGGACGGACGCGCATGCAAGCAGAGAGATCGATCGCCTCAGGGAGAAAGAGCCAATGAATGCGGTGGCGGCGCAAATAAAGGCGGTAATCAAACGCATACGGATTACCAGCTGGCATCGGGCGCTCAAGCGTTCCGGTGACGCGGCATACCGTTCCAGGCACCAGGTGCGCTTGCAGCGTCTCTTTTTCCGCAGCCGTCCGAATGATGTAACGGAGCTGCACCCGCTCCTTGCCAGCTTGCACCGCCGCCTGCAATCGATCACCGTCAATTGCCGGCGCGGCGGAAAAACGAACGGAAAGCGAATGTCGGCCGCCGGAAAGGGAAGTGTTGTTATGATAGTCAACGATGAGAAAATAGGCAAAAAAGGAGAGAGCGGCAACGAGAGAAGGAAGGAAACAGTGCGGCCGGCGGATGAAAAGAAGAAGGAGATACACAACGAGGAGAAGACAGGCGGTTGGGGACGGCGAGGCCGCCGCGACGGCCAAAAGCGCCGCCGCAGCGGGATAGACGGCTTGTCCTTTCATGATTCCCCGCCGCCGGAAAGCAAGGCGAACACATCCATTTTCAGCGGCACTTGCACGAGACGGACGCCAGCTTGAGCAAACAGCTCCAAGGCGTACGGGTGGTTTTTGTAGTCTTGGGCGTAATAGACCGCGCGGATGCCGCTTTGAATGATCGCCTTGCAGCAATGCAAGCACGGAAAATGAGTGACATACATCTCCGCCCCCTCGGTCGGGACGCCGAACTTGGCGCATTGCAAAATCGCGTTCATTTCGGCGTGAATCGTCCGCACACAATGACCGTCAATGACGTAGCACCCCTCATCAATGCAATGGGCGCCGCCGGCGATCGACCCGTTGTACCCGCCGGCGATGATGCGCTTATCGCGCACGATCGTTGCTCCGACGGCGAGCCTCGTGCACGTGCTGCGCAGCGCAAGCAAATGGCTTTGCGCCATAAAGTATTGATCCCATGTGATGCGTTCCATTTTCCATCCCTCCGCTCGTGTCCATGCTTTTAGTCTACCCACTGCCTCTTGCCCCCGTCAACGCCGAAAAACGTCCACAGCAGCCTTGATCCGCCATAAATTAAGAAGCATTGCCCTCCCCCGCCTCGCTTACGGAACAAGCAAATACGGCTTCAATTTCTCCAGCGTTTTTTCACCAATTCCAGTCACATTCAACAAATCCTCCACCCGCCGAAACGGCCCGTGTTCTTCACGATAGGCGATGATCGCGTTTGCCTTCGCCGGTCCGATGCCGGGAAGCTGCATCAACTCCTCTTCCGTCGCCGTATTGATGGCCACTTGCATCCCGTTTCGATCCCCATCGCTTGGAGACTTGCTGACGGCATTTGACGCCGGTGCATCCTCGCCTTTTTTCGGCACGTAAATCATCATTTCATCATGCACTTTTGCTGCCAAATTGACTTTCGTTTCATCCGCCTCATCCGTCAATCCGCCAGCTAGGGCGATGGCATCGCGAACGCGAGCGTCCGCCGCCACCTCATACACTCCGGGGTTCGCGACCGCCCCTTTCACATCCACCACAGCGGTTTTTGACGCCTCGTTCTTTTTTTCTTCCGTCCGGGCGGCATCCGTTTCAGCCGCCGCCGGCAAAACGACTTGCCCCTTTTCATCCGTCGGATGATGAAACACCCATAACCCCGCCGCCGCGGCAAACAACAAGAACATCCCGACTTTTCCATACCGTTTGCCAAGCTCCTGCACATGCTCCCACATACGATCCCATCCTTTCCATCTCAAGTCATAAACCGAGCCTTTTTCTCATACATATCAAAAAAGAGATTTCCGGTGAACCAAAACCGGGAGGGGGGACAACACATGAACATCGGTGTCATCGGTACGGGGAATATGGGCACCATCTTAATCGAAGCGTTCCTCGACTCCGGTGCTGTGAAAGCGGATCAGCTCGTCATCACGAACCGTACGCTTGCGAAAGCGTTCGCGATACAACGCGCGCATCCCGGCATGGCAGTGGTTGCCGATGCGGCTGAAGTCGTCAAACAATCCAGTCTCGTTTTTTTATGCGTCAAACCGCTCGACATCCACCCATTGTTGCAGCAGCTGGCCCCGCACTGGACAAAGGAGCATTGCCTTGTGTCGATCACAAGCCCGATCAGCGTAAAACAGCTTGAAACAGCCGTCCCTTGCCAAGTCGTGCGCGCCATTCCGAGCATCACAAACCGCGCGCTCTCCGGCAGCATACTCATCACAATCGGATCACGCTGTTCGGCCGACTGCTGGCAAACGATCGATGATCTTCTCCGGCGCATCGCCTCGCCGGTGTATATCGATGAGGCCATCACCCGCGTCGCTTCCGACATCTCCAGCTGCGGTCCGGCGTTTTTCAGCTATTTGCTGCAACGCTTCATCGACGCCGCAGCGGCCAAAACCGCCATCACGAAAGAACAGGCGACGATGCTGGTGACCGACATGATCATCGGCTTCGCGGAATTGATGAAGCAAAACTTGTACACGCTCCCGACGCTGCAGGAAAAAGTGTGCGTCAAAGGCGGAATCACCGGGGAAGGAATCGCCGTCCTCGAACAGCGGCTCGACGGCGTCTTCGAAGAAGTGCTGGCGAAAACACATGAGAAGTTTCAAGAAGATGTGGAAAAGGTGAAGCAACAATTTTCGTGAACATGAATTCGACAGCAAGCGGCAAATTCCTGCTTGGCCTGACCAAATTTGTTTCAATCCTCACCCGGCTTAATAGCCGGGTGCATAATCCTTCTAACTCACACATCTTTTTCAATTTCCCAGCCGTCAATCGCGTCGATCGCAACGTTTGGCCATACATTCACCCCCTTCTTTTCCACATGCGCATAAAAAAAGAGCCATGCGGCTCTTTCCTTCTTTTCATCCTATTTGGCGCAGTGTTCAACCATGTCTCCAATGCTTCGCTGGCAACAGCGCCTTCGTTTTTGTCGATCTCGCCCTCATCGCCTCCTCGCCACAAAAAACCACCGTTCCGCCGTCTCGGTCGGGGGCGCATCGGTGAAATCGGCGGTCACCTCGAGCACCTCAAAGCCAGCGGAATCGAGCCATCGCTCATAGACAGCGCGCTCAAACGTGCGCTGTTCGTGCCATTCGTCATAGCGCTCGTAAAGATCGCCGCGGCGGGCGAAAAACGTCAGTTCGTGCCCGACGCTGTGCGGCCAGTCAAGCGGATGGCACGTCCAAATGTAGCTGAGATCGTCGCCTTGATCGGCGAAGACGGCATTGCGGAACAAGACGTCCATTTTGTAAACCGAGTGGACGTCAAACAGCAGCAGCCCTTCAGGACCGAGCGCGCGGGAGACGGCGGCGAACGTCCGTCTCACGTCCTCTTCATCTGTCAAATAGTTGAGCGCATCGCAAAAAATGAAGGCGCCATCAAGGCCGGAAAATCCGTCCAGCTCCGCCATGTTTTGCTCGAAAAACGGCACGTTGACACCGGCTGCCTCCGCTTTCGCCTGGGCGACGGCGAGCATATGTTCAGAGAGATCCACGCCGGATACTTGCCATCCGGCCTTGGCGAGGCGGATGGCAAGCTCTCCCGTCCCGCAGCCGATGTCGACAACCCGCCGTCCCGGCCGTTTGGCGTATCGGGCGAAAACCCGCTCGACAAATGATTGCCACGCATCATACGGCGCCTCGGCCATGAGCGCATCGTACCAATCGGCGAAACGAGCATAGGTCATGGCTGCAGCACAGCCGCGACGTCTTCCATCGGGGCGTCCCCCCAAAGCCGTTCGAGATTGTAATAGTCGCGCTCGTCTTTCGCAAACACGTGGGCGACGATGTCGCCGAGGTCCACAAGCACCCATTTCGCCTCCTGGAATCCTTCAACCCGCTTCACCGCTAAGCCGTGCTCTTCCGCTTGGTCTTGAATTTCGCGGGCGATGGCCTGCACTTGTTTGTCCGAATTGCCATGGCAAATGACAAAATAATCGGCAACGGGCGAAATGCCTTTCATATTGAGCACGACAATGTTTTCCGCCTTTTTATCATCCGCGGCGCGAACGATAAGCTGCAACGCCTCTTGTTCCGTCACTGTTTTTCTTCCCCCTTCACTTCACGCACGAGTGAATTGTACGCATGAATCGTATCTGGATAAATGAGCTGGCGCTTCTCAAGCAAAAACGCAATCGTATTTTTCACCGCCTGCAACAGCGCGCGATCGAGATCTTCCTCGGCGAGGCGCCTTACTTCCTCAACGCCGGGAAACTTCCTCCCCGGTTCGATATAGTCAGCCAAATAAATAATTTTTTCAAGCAGCGTCATTCCAGCTCTTCCCGATGTATGGTAGCGAATGGCATCCAGCACGTCTGGATCGTCAATGCCGACTTCCGTCTGCACCAAATAGGCGCCGACGGGCGCATGCCACAATTCACTGTTGTACGCAAGCAAGTCGTTGGGCATATTGTGCGCCAAAATGATTTGTTTCATTTCTTCAACCGGGCGGAATTTCGCATAGTCATGGAAAATGGCGGCCAATTCCGCTTTTTTCGCGTCGGCGCCATACTGGTTGGCTAGCTTAACGGCCGTTTCGACAACGCCAAGCGTATGCTCGTAGCGCTGCTCCGTCAACTGTTGTTTCACAATCAGCAACGCCTGTTCTCGCTCCATATAATCCCTTCTCCTCAATATAAAGTCTCACACCTTCCGGCACGAGGTAACGGATCGTCTGCCCGTTTTGCACCCGCTGGCGGATAAGCGACGAAGAGACGGCAAACTGCGGCACCTCCACCTCGACGACCGGGTATGGCGTTTCCATGGAATAACCGGGGCGCTTCACCCCGACAAACGTCACAAGCTTAATCAGCTCGTCAATGCGGTGCCAGTTCGGCAAATATTCGACCATATCCGCCCCGATAATGAAATAAAACTCATCATCCGGATGCATGGCGACGAGCTGCTGGACCGTATCGTACGTATAGGAAGGCCCCTCCCGTTCAAGCTCGATCGTCTCAACATGAAAGTATGGATGACCGGCCACCGCCAACTCGAGCATGCGGAGCCGATCCTCGCTTTTCGTCACTTGTTCGTGCTGCTTATGGGGAGGAAGGCGGTTGGGCAGAAACCAAATTTGTGACAACTCAAGGGCGTCAAGCACTTCATTCGCCATAATCAAATGGCCGTAATGGGGCGGATCGAACGTTCCGCCGAGAATCCCGATTTTTCCCATCTTCCTTCCCCCCGCCGTTTCATCTTGGCCGCGCCGCTTGTCAGTCAGGCAAAACGATTTGTTTGTGTTCTTTCGACTCTTTGTATAAGACGATCGTATTGCCGATCACTTGCACAAGTTCGGCCCCCGTCCCGGCTGCCAGCTGCTCAGCGACGGTGTAGCGGTCTTCTTCGCAGTTTTGCAACACGCTCACTTTCAACAGTTCGCGCGCCTCCAGCGCGGCGGCAATTTGTTTCGTCATCTCTTCGGTGACGCCGCCTTTGCCGACTTGGAAAATCGGCTTGATATGATGAGCTTGCGCCCGCAAAAACCGTTTTTGTTTTCCCGTCAGCATATGTTACCTCCTTAACGCTTCGATGACAAGCTGTTTCATCCGGTTGACATCCGGCCATTGGCCGGTCCATTTTTCAAACGCTAGCGCTCCCTGGTACACGAGCATGCCGACGCCGTTTTGCACACGAGCGCCGCGTGCTTTCGCTTCCTTCAGCCACTTCGTTTCAAGCGGGTTGTAAATGATATCCGATACGATCGTCCCCGGCTGCAGCCGTTCAAGGGAAAGCGGCTGCGCCTCGACACGCGGATGCATGCCGACAGAAGTGGTATTGATCATAATATCGTATTCGTCAAGCCGCGTTTCCGCCTCGGCGAGTGAAAAATACGCCGAGCGGCCATCCTCCCCTTCGCGCACGAGCTGCTCCGCCTTTTCCACCGTCCGGTTGGTCATATCGATGCGCTTGGCTGCCGTCGACAGCAACGAAAAGTAAATGCCGCGCGCCCCGCCGCCAGCGCCGATCACCAAAATCCGCTTGCCGTCGAGACTGACGTCCATTTCCTCCTCGAGCGCCTTGACGTAGCCAGGTCCGTCCGTATTATAGCCGACGAGCCGGCCGTTGTCATTGACGATTGTATTTACCGCCCCGATGCGGCGCGCATGTTCGTCCACTTCGTCCAAAAACGGAATAACCGCCATTTTATGTGGAATCGTCACGTTCACGCCAGCGATGCCGAGCGCACGAACACCAGCAAGCGCCGCCCCGACTTGCCCCGGCTCGACGGAAAACAAATGATAGCGCGCCGGAATGCCCAAACAGGCGAATGCATCATTATGCATGAGCGGCGACAGCGAGTGCTCGACGGGAAACCCAATCAACCCGTATACCTTTTCCACGTTTCTCCCCCTCCCGCTTTCCATTAAATCAACGATTGACGGATAAATACGTCGACCCCTTTTGGAGCATGGACGACAAGCTGAGCTCCCGGGTCGTTGCACGTCACCCAGCCGAGTCCGGAAAAGACGATGTCCGTCTTCCGCTCTTTCACCGACAGCGAGCGCGGCACAAGCGGCGGAAATTCAGCGGCATAGCGCTTGCTTGGCGGCGACAGCAACTCGCCAAGCTGATTGGCATAAAGGGAGTCGGCTTTTTCCAACTTTGTCCGATGAACCGTCAACTCATTGGCCATGTAGCAGACGAACGAACGGCGCCCGCCTTTGATGTAATCGAGACGGGCCAAACCGCCGAAAAAGAGCGTCTGCCCTTCGTTGAGCTGATAAACGCGCGGATGGATTTCCCGCTTCGGCGTAATGATTTTCAAATCGCGCGCATCGACAAAGTGCGCCATTTGGTGATGGTTGATGATCCCTGGCGTATCATACAACGTCGCTCCACTCTCAAGCGGAATTTCGATCATATCGAGTGTCGTCCCCGGGAAATATGAAGTGGTAATCACATTCCCTTTGCCGGTCGCCTCTTCAATGATGCGATTGATGAACGTCGACTTGCCGACATTCGTGCAGCCGACGACGTAGACATCGCCGCCCTCACGGTAGCGATTGATCGCTTCCATCACCTTCGCCATGCCAATTCCTTTCGCTGCGCTGACAAGACAGACGTCAACCGGACAGAGCCCCAGCTCTTCCGCCATGCGGCGCATCCAGCGCAGCAGCTTCGGGTATTTGACCGACCGCGGCAATAAATCCGCCTTGTTGCCGACAAGCAAAATCGGGTTGTCAGCCGCAAACCGTGGCAATCCTGGAATAAAGCTTCCGTTAAAGTCAAAAATATCGACGATGTTGACGACAAGCGCCTTCGATTCCCCGATGCGGTGCAACATGCTCAAAAAATCATCATCGTCAAGCGGCACATCTTGCACCTCGTTGTAATGTTTTAGGCGGAAGCAGCGCTGGCAAATCACCTCTTCCGCATCTTTTTCGAGCACGCTTTTTGGCGCATACCCCGCGTTTTTCGGGTTTTCGAACTGAATGGCCGCCCCGCAGCCGATGCAACGCAGTTGTGGCTCCACGATCATTCCTCCCAATAAATCATGCCTTTTTTCCGCATAGCGTTTAAAATTTTCCGTTCCATTTTCCGGTTAACGCGCGTCCATAATCCGTCCGTCTGGGCGACCGGGACGACTAAAATCGTGTTCAGTCCGAGCCGGTTGCCCCCAAGCACATCGGTCAGCAGCTGATCGCCGATGACGACGACTTCCTCTTTGCTCAGCCCCATCATGGCCAGTGCCTGCAAAAATGCGCGCGTCAGCGGTTTGCGCGCTTCAAAGATGAACGGGATGCCAAGCGGTTCGGCAAACGACTGCACGCGTCGTTTATTATTATTCGATACGATCACAACCTTAATGCCCGCCCGCTTGACCGTCTCAAACCAGGCGACCAGCTCCGGCGTGGCGCTGGGCCGGTCCCATTCAACGAGCGTATTGTCCAGATCGGTGATAATTCCTTTTACCCCTTTTTTCTTCAGCTCGTCCGGCTGAATGTCAATGACGCGCTTCACAAATTGGCTTGGCAAAAAATAATGAAGCATATCGCTCACCTGCCTTTGTCTTTGCTTTTCCCATGATAGCGAATTTGGCCGTTCATTTCAAAACAAAGTTTGGCAGCCGACCGGCTGCAGACATGCAGAACAGAAAGTTTTCGACAAATTCCGCGCCCTCCTAGTTTGTGGATAACTGTTATCCACAACATTCACAAAGTGATGATCATGCCTACACTACTTTATAAACAAGTTTTCCACACATTATCCACCACCCCCTGTGGATAACAGAACGGTTGTTCTATTTTGCAAATCGTGGTACATTGAAAGTAACCTACCATTATATGTATAAACCCATCATTTCATTCCATTCAAAAGGAGGGCTTCGCCGATGAAACATTTATCGGATGAACTGTTGATCGAGTCGTACTTCAAGGCGAAAGAACTCAACTTAAGCCCGGAATTCATCGAATTGATCGAAAAGGAAATCCAGCGCCGCTCATTGACCCATAAAATCAAGCTGTCGTCGTGAAACGGAGGCCTTCGGGCTTTTTTTGTTTGCCGCCTTCATCCCGGCGCCTAGCGCCAATAGCCGAGCCGTTCGCCGACTTTCACCGGCATCGGCGCAACGATGCGTGGGTCAGGGGCGAAACTTCCGCGTTCAAACAGCAAGACGACCGTTGAACCGAACGAAAAATACGCCATCTCCTCCCCTTTCACGAGCTGCTCTCCCGTATGGGTCAACTCGATGCTGTTGACGAACATGGCGCCGATTTTCACAATCGCCAAGCGCTTGCCGCCGGCTGTGACCTCGGTGATGAGGCGGTAATTTTTCTCGAGCGGCCGACGCCCATATTTTAAGCCAAGACGGTTGACCGGATATGACTTGCGGCCGATCGCCCACTGCTTTTCGATCACTCCAGATATTGGGCTGTGGATGCGGTGATAATGGCTCGGGCTTAAATACAGAATAAAAAAGAACCCGTTCACATACGGCTTCGCCGCTTCCACGCTACCGAGCATTTCCGCAATGGAATACGGCTTTCCCTTGACGATCATTTCGCAGTTTTCTTGTATCACACCCATGTCTTCAATGACAGCATCGACCGGGCTGACGACCGTATGCTCATCCGCATCGACCGGCCTCACCCCAGCCTTCAGCCGGCGGACAAACAGTTGCTGCAACGTCTTATAATTTTTTAGGCTTTTTTCCATTTCGTCTTGGTTAATATGATAAATTTTTGCATACGATGATATCAATAGCCCGCTGAGACGCGATTTGGCAAACGAAGCGAGCAGCTTTGAAGAAAGCGAGTGGTTGGTCAGCTCAATCAACAAACGGTACAGCCATTTTCGCAAGCACGTTCCCTCCAATTTATGAAACGTCCAATCGTTACTACCTTCCATATTACCGCCAAAATGAGTATAATGGTAGTAGAATTTTCTTTTGGCGCTTTCTGTTGGAAAAGGAGTGGGGAAAGTTGTTCTTATCGGATTATTTAGATTATACGTTAAAAAAGCTGAAAGCAAACATGGCGAACATTTTGACGATGACGAACTTGTCGCTTGGCGGCTTTTCCGTCTTGACCACGCTGAAAGGGCAGCTTCATATGAGCGTGCTGCTCGTTTTTTTAGCAGCGTTTGTCGATCGCTTTGACGGCGCTGTGGCGCGCAAGATGAACATTGAATCCGAACTTGGCAAGCAGCTCGATTCGATGAGCGACATCGTCTCCTTCGGCGTCGCGCCCGCCTTGTTAATGTACGAAGCGCTGTTTTACGAATTCGGCGCGCCGGGGGCAGTGTTCACCATCTTGTATATCGCCTGCGGCGCCTTCCGGCTCGCTCGTTTCAACATTACGGAGAACAACGGCTATTTCGCCGGGCTGCCGATCACGGCTGCCGGAGTGTTGATGACGTTGGGCTATTTGGCCATTCCGTACTTTCCGCCGCAATCGTTTATGTTTTTGGCGCTCATTTTATCGTTTTTAATGGTCGGCACGTTTAAGTTGAAAAAAATATGACGATCGCCGGAGCTGCCCCTTTCCAATTGACCGACGGACTGGGCGGCTTTTTTATGTCCAAAGTCACACCTTTTTCCCTTTTCAACCTTCTCTATTCAGTATATGATAAATATGGTTTCTTCATAAAACAAAACAGCATGGATCGTTTGCACAAAAAAGCGGGGGGATCAATTTGGATAAAACATCAGTCATCGGCCTCATCCTTGGCGTGATCGCCGTCGGGTTGGGCATGTACTTTAAAGGCGTTTCGCCTGCTGTATTGATCAATCCAGCCGCCATTTTGATCATTCTCGTCGGCACAGCCGCGGCGGTCGTGATCGCCTTTCCGACGCAGGAAATTAAAAAAGTGCCAAAACTTTTCAAAGTCATTTTCACGGAATCAACGACGCCGACGGTCGAACAACTGATTCCGCTGTTCGTCGATTGGGCGAACGTCGCCCGCCGCGAAGGGCTGCTGGCGCTCGAAGCGAAGCTGGATGACATCGAGGATCCGTTTTTGCGCAACGGGCTCAGCATGGCGATCGACGGGCAGACGCAAGAGTTCATCCGCGATGTGATGACGGAAGAAATTGCCGCCATGGAAGAGCGGCACGAGGCGAACGCCGCCATTTTTACACAGGCCGGCACGTATGCGCCGACGCTTGGGGTGTTGGGCGCTGTCATCGGCTTAATCGCTGCGCTCGGGAACATGGAAAATATCGCTGAGCTCGGCAAAGCGATCAGCGCCGCTTTTGTCGCCACGATGCTCGGCATTTTCACCGGCTATGTGCTTTGGCATCCGTTTGCCAACAAACTGCGGCGGAAATCGAAGGAAGAGGCGCGCGTGCGCTACATCATGATTGAAGGGGTGCTGTCCATTTTGGAAGGACAAGCCCCGCGCATGATCGAACAAAAACTTGCGTCCTATTTGCCGGAAAGCGAACGCCATCAGGCGCTGGCGCAAGCGCAAGGGGAAACGGTCAATGGCTAAGAAAAAAAAGCACTCACACGATGACCACATAAACGAATCTTGGTTGATTCCGTACGCCGATTTGCTTACGCTGCTTCTCGCCTTGTTTATCGTTCTGTTTGCCAGCAGCCAGATCGACAAAAAAAAGTTTCAAGAAATCGCCCGCGCCTTCAGCACCGCCTTTGCCGGTGGGACAGGGGTGTTTGATTTTCAAAGCCCCGTTGAACCGATCACACCGCCTGCGGAAGACGAAAAAGGGCGGCAGCAAAATCAGCAGCAACAGTCTCAGACTCCTTCTTCGTCTATAAACGAAGGAGAAAAAGAAGAGCTGAAACAAATCCAAGTGAAAATTGACAGCTATATTCATCAAAAACACTTGACAGGGAAATTGCAGACATCGTTGACGGATGAAGGGCTTGCCATCACCATTTTGGATGACGTTTTATTCGACTCCGGCAGCGCTGAAGTACGCATGAAAGACCGGCGTCTTGCGGCGGAGATCTCCGCTTTGCTCGTCATGAACCCGCCGCGCAATATCATGATCAGCGGCCATACGGACAACGTGCCGATTCATAATGAGAAATTTGCTTCCAATTGGGAGCTGAGCGTCATGCGCGCCGTCAATTTCATGAAAGTTCTGCTTGAGAACAAGCAACTCGACCCTCGCTACTTCAGCGCCAAAGGATATGGCGAATACAAGCCGATCGCCACGAACACGACCGCCGCCGGCCGGATGAAAAACCGGCGCGTCGAGATTTTAATTTTGCCCCGCATCGACGGAAGCCGTTCACCGGCGCCTGCACAGTAAAAGACCGCCTTGCTGTCCGGCGGTCTTTTGCTTTTCTCCAGGCTCTCCACCCGTTTCATGCCCTGTTCCGTTTCAATGTTCCAATTCATAAAAAAGGAAAAGGACGACGGCTGGCAACCTGTTCACAGCTTGATCGTCCACTTAATTACCCCGGCCTTGGCAAGCGCCTCGATCAAAATGACAACGACCGGCCCAACAAACAGCCCGATAAAGCCAAGCAGCTGGAAGCCGAGGTAGACGCTGACGAGCGCCGCAAGCGGGGAAATGCCCAAATTGGTGGAAAACACTTTCGGCTCGATGATCCGCCGCACGACAGTGATGACGATAAACAGCACAATCAGCCCGACGCCAAGCGTATTGTCGCCGTTCGCCATGCTGATGATGCCCCACGGAACAAGCACTGAGCCGGTCCCCAAAATCGGCAAAATGTCGACGATGACGATGACGAGCGCCATCAAGGCAGCGTAATCAATGCCGAGCACGAGCAACCCGGCCAGCGCGAGAAAAAACGTCACCAGGCTGAGCAAAAATTGCGCTTTAATAAAGCCGATCCCCGCCTTGCTCAGCTGGGCGATGACCATCCCGAGCCGCTGTTCGGTCCGTTCGGACAAATAGCGGCGCATGCCTTGCTTCAGCTGCGGCAAATCGAGGCAAATGAGAAACAGTGCGACCAAATAGACTAAAAAGTGAATGAAAAACGCCGGGATGGCGGTGATATAATGAACGAGCGACTGCGTCAAATTCGTCGCAAACGACAGCAGCATCTGTTGCACCGTGCGCACGCCGCGCTCGAGCGAATCAATGATTTCCTGGGGGATCGAACTTGAATACGACCGCCACGTTTCGATGAGGCGGTTAAACACTTTTGTCGCCTCGCTCAGCACGTACGGAAGGTTTTGCGAGAGCGCCATCACTTGCTGAACCAAAATGACAACTAAAAAATAAAGCGAAAACCCAAGGATTACCAAAAAGAGTGAAAAAATCGCCGTTACGGCGTGCGCGCGCTTCAGCCGATACTGGTCTTGCAGGCGGCGGATAGGCGGCTCCAACAAGAGGGCGGTGGCAAGCGCCAGCAGGAGCGGCACGCTGTACGGCAGCAGCCATAAACAGATCGCCGACAAAAGCGCAATGATGATCCAACGTTTCACATGCGTCCCTCATTTAATCAAGATTTGTCAAAATGATGTTCCACTATAAATATAGCGAACACACTGCGGGCCGGCAACTGTTTTTGCGCATAAAGCGAAACAGCGGCTGAACGATCAGCCGCTGTTTTCCCGGTCAGACGCTTTGCTGGCGCAGTTCGGCAATATATTGTTTCCCTTGTTCTTCGTTATATTGCCCTTCCCATTTCGAAATGACGACCGCTGCCAGCGAGTTGCCGATAACATTCACAACGGTGCGCGCCATATCCAAAATGCGGTCAATGCCAGCGATAAACGCCAATCCTTCGACCGGAATGCCGACTGTGCCGAGCGTCGCCAACAACACGACGAACGAAACGCCCGGGACGCCGGCGATTCCTTTGGACGTCACCATCAAGACGAGTACGAGCGAAATTTGTTGCGACAGCGGCATGTCAATGCCATAGAGTTGGGCGATAAATACAGCCGCCAGCGCCTGATACAACGTCGACCCATCCAAGTTGAACGAATAGCCGGTCGGAACGACAAACGAGGTGATAGCCTTCGGACAACCGAACCTCTCCATTTTTTCCATAATTTTCGGGAGCACCGTCTCCGAACTCGACGTGCTATAGGCAAGCACGAGCTCATTTTTTAAGATTTTAATAATATGAAAGATATTCACACCTACCAATTTCGCGGTGCCGCCGAGCACAACGAGCACGAAAAAGGCCATCACTGCGTAAACGAGCACAACAAGCTTGCTGAGCGGAAGAAGTGAAGCGACGCCAAATTTCGACACCGTCACCCCGATCAAGGCAAAGACGCCGAACGGCGCAAACTTCATCACTTGGTTTGTCACGTAAAACATCGCTTCCGCCGTTCCTTGGAAAAAGCGAAGCACCGGTTTTCCTTTTTCGCCGATCGCGGCTACACCCAATCCGAACATGACCGAGAAGAAAATGATCGGCAACATGTTTCCTGTCGCGAGGGATTCAAACACATTTTTCGGCACGATATTGACGAATGTCTCGACCATCGAATGGTGCTGCACTTCATTCGTCGTATCAATGTATGATTGAATATCGGTTTTCTCAAGCGATTTTATATTGACGCCGGCGCCTGGTTGGAACACGTTTGCTGCCAAGAGGCCAACGACAATCGCAATCGTCGTGATAATCTCGAAATAAAGGATTGTTTTGCCGCCCAGCTTCCCGAGCTTTTTCACATCGCCGACATTGGCGACGCCGACAATTAAGCTCGAGACGACAATCGGAATCACGATCATCTTAATGAGACGGAGAAAAATGTCCCCAATCGGTTGCAAATACGTTGCCACGTTCGGGTTTCCGTAGAAAACGACTCCGACGATAATCCCGAGAATAAGACCGATCAAAATCTGCCATGCTAACCCGATCTTTCTCATCATGCTTCGCCCCCTTTAGACAATTTTAGACAAAAAACGACAAAATTATTTTGCTGTTAAAAATAAAATCTGTCAATACTTTTGAATGAAACCGCTTTGTCGCAAGGAACTATCAATATATTTTGTTTTTTTATAATAATTTAAATACTTGTATCGTTGGCAAAAGAAAACAGGCCGCCGGTCAGGTGCCTGCCTCATTCCCGAATTTCATGATCACTGCTTTTCTTTTTCCTGCCGGTAAAACTCATGAAACATTTTCATTAATGCCCGTTTTTCAATGCGCGAGACATAGCTTCTCGAGATGCCGAGCTCTTTGGCGATTTCACGCTGCGTTTTTTCCCGCTGCCGACCGAGGCCAAAGCGATTGATGATCACCTCTTTTTCCCGCTCATCAAGCACGCTGATATATTGTTTGACTTGTTCGAGCTCCATGTTCAAGTGGATTTCATCGACGATGTCTTCGCCTTCGGCTTTTAAAATATCAAGCAGGCTGATTTCGTTTCCTTCTTTGTCCTGGCCGATTGGCTCATGCAACGAGACGTCTTTGCGCGTTTTTTTTAATGAACGCAGGTGCATCAGGATTTCGTTCTCGATACATCGAGCCGCATACGTTGCCAGCTTCGTTCCTTTGCCCGGCGAATAGCTTTCAATCGCCTTGATCAAGCCGATCGTGCCAATGGAGATTAAATCCTCGACCTCTTCTCCCGTATTTTCAAACTTTTTCACAATGTGGGCAACAAGGCGCAAGTTGTGTTCGATGAGCCGGTTGCGGGCTTGCTCGTCGCCTTTTGCCATCAGCGCCAAATACTTTTCCTCTTCTTGAGCGCTTAACGGCTGGGGAAACGCATTGTTTTTAATATACGAGACAAGAAACGTCAGCTCTTTCAACAGAAACGTAAACGCCGTGAAAATGCCGGACATGCTCTCACCCCCGCCTGTTGTCATCGGCGGAAACCGCCTATCGTTATGTATATGCAGGGGCGATGTTGTCCGTGTCTGGACAAAAAATTCAGCCGACCCCCTTTACGAGGCCGGCTGCGGGCAAACGTGCCACCCGTATCAGTGAACAAACACACTCATTTCTTGTGTTGCAGCTCGCCTGCTGTTCCCCTCCCATCCTAGACAGGCGCCCGCCTTGTTACACTCCTGCTTCGGCGCTCACTTCCGCAGCGATGACGAGCGCAATCGACGCCGTAATCACAACTGCCGTGACGATGGCGAACATCCCCGTTTCCTCCTTGGCCTTCTCGTTTATTTTTATTTTACCAAAGAAGACGGGGAACGCTTCTGCCACATTTTGAACAATTCATGAAATTCGACGGTCAACAACAGCGCGCGGAGCACCGATCGCACTTTCGACTAAGTCAAGTGGTGTTTCCCCTTTGCTTTATCCACGTCACCAGCCATACGAGTACAATGGACATACATCGTCTCCCCTTTCATCCTTCATTGCTGAACATGTTTACAACAATCGTTGATGGAAAAAGCATTTGCGGTCAACAAGCTCCTCCTCGGCTGCACGCGCGAACCGCTTCTCTTCCCTGTTCCCCTGCCGCGGCTTTCTCCGCTCAATCGTGATCGTGAGAAAAAACCCACCTTTCGGCAAAAGGCGGGTTTACGGTTCAAATGGGTTCTCTTCTTCAAGCTGACAGACATAACGGGCAGCGCGGCGCGAGCAGTACAACGCCGCCGCCAAACACCCGGCAACCGCCAGCAAGGCGAACGGTTTTTTCGCTTCCTCAAGCGCTCCCGGGATGATCGTCCCTAAATAGAAAAACACACCGAGCGAGAACAAGACAAGGCTGTACATCTTGAAATCGCCCGCCTTCGCCCGCAGCTCGTTTCGTTGCTGCTCGTTCAAGCCCGATCCCTCCTCTCCCCTTTCACTGTATCATACATGGACAGAAGGGGGGAGCGGCAATTTCAGCCAAGCGCCTGCGCCAAATCGTCAAGCAGATCGTTGACATCTTCAAGCCCGACCGACAAACGGATCAGGCCATCGGTAATGCCGAGCTGTTCGCGCCGTTCCTTAGGGATCGAGGCGTGCGTCATTTTCCCTGGCAACGAAATTAAACTTTCGACCGCCCCTAAGCTTTCGGCAAGCGTAAAGTAGCGCACGCGCGACAGCACGTTCTCGGCGCGCTCCAAGCTGCCGACATCAAACGAAATCATGCCGCCGAATCCACGCATTTGTTGTTTGGCCAGCTCATGGTTCGGATGATTTGGAAGGCCTGGATAATAGACGCGGGCAACGGACGTATGCTCGGCCAAAAAGGCGGCAATGGCGCGCGCGTTTCGTTCATGCTCTTCCATCCGCACGCCAAGCGTTTTGATCCCGCGCATAAGCAGCCACGAGTCTTGCGGGCCGAGCACGCCTCCGGTTGAATTTTGCACATAATGGAGCCGCTCGGCAAGCTCCGGCGTGCGGACAACCGCCAACCCGGCGACGACGTCGCTATGGCCGCCTAAATATTTCGTCGCGCTGTGGATGACGATATCGGCGCCAAGCGCAAGCGGTGTTTGAAAGTACGGAGTGGAAAACGTATTATCGACGATCAACAGCAGCCCGCGAGCACGGGCAATGGCGGCGGCGGCTTGCAAGTCAGTGATTTTCAAAAGCGGATTCGTCGGCGTTTCAACGTAAATCGCCTTCGTGTTTGGGCGAATATGCGCTTCAATGTTGGCGACATCGCTCGTGTCGACGAACGTCGCCTCAAGCCCGAACCGGTTCAGCACGTTCGTCATGACGCGGTACGTGCCGCCATAGACGTCGTCGGTCAGCACGATATGGTCGCCGTTTTGAAACAGCATCATGACAGCCGTAATGGCGGCCATGCCGGAAGCAAACGCAAACCCGGCTTCACCGCCTTCAAGGTCGGCAATGAGCTTTTCGAGCGCCGCGCGCGTCGGATTGCCGGTGCGCGAGTATTCAAACCCTTTATGTTTGCCGACTTCCTCTTGTTTGTACGTGCTCACTTGATAAATTGGGACCGACACCGCCCCAGTGTACGGGTCGCCTGCGATGCCGCCATGGATGAGCATCGTCTTTCGTCTCATCTTATCGCCCACCTTCGTAAATGTTTTTGCTTAAATATCGCTCGCTCCCGTCGGGGAAAATGACAACGATGTTCGTCCCGGGCTTCGCTTGTTCCGCCTCGAGCAAAGCGGCATGAAACGCGGCGCCGGACGAGCTGCCGACAAGCAGCCCTTCCCGCCTTGCCAGCTCGCTGACGCGGCGGAAAGCGTCGTCGTCGGAAATCGTGTAAATAGCGTCAAAATACTCCGGATCCATAAACGGCGGCAAAAACTCCATGCCGATTCCTTCGGTTCGGTGCGGCCCCGGCTCGCCTCCGCCTAAAATGGATCCTTCCGGCTCAACGATGACCGTTTTAATGGCCGGATTTTTTTCTTTTAAAAACGTCGCCGTCCCCATGAACGTGCCGCCCGAACCAGCGCCGGCAACAAAAACGTCGATTTGTCCGCCCAAGTCGTCCCACAACTCCGGCCCGAGCGTTTTGTAATACGTCCTTGGGTTGGCCGGGTTTTCGAACTGCTGGGGGCAATAGGCGCCCGGAATCGTGCGGGCGAGCTCTTCGGCTTTGCGAATCGCCCCCTCCATCCCCTCTTCGGTCGGCGTATGGACAATTTGCGCCCCAAGCGCCTTCATCAGCTGCTGCTTTTCAACGCTGAATTTTTCCGGTACGCAAAAAATGACGTTGACGTTCTTGCCGATCGCCGCCAGCGCCAAGCCGATGCCGGTGTTGCCGGCCGTCGGCTCAATGATCGTGCCCCCTTCTTTTAGTTTTCCCGACGCGAACGCCTCCTCGAGCAGCTCTTGCCCGAGCCGGTCTTTAATGCTTCCGCCTGGGTTGAAATACTCGAGCTTCGCAAACAAACGGACGCCTTCCGGCAACGGAAAGCGTGTAATCTCGATGACCGGCGTATGGCCGATTAATTCATGAATGCTTTTTGCTACCCGCATCGTTGGTCACTCCATTCCTCACGCTCATTTGGCGGCGGGACGGCTGCGTTTTGGCGTTTATTTTCGCTTCTGCATGGCGGACAACACAGCCAACACCAGTTGTGCAGAGTGTTTCGCCGCCGTCTCCAAAAACTGTTCAAACGACACATCCGACTCTTGACCGGCAATATCGGACAGCGCCCGAATCACCACAAACGGCGTCCCAAACTGCACGCACACTTGGGCGATGGCGGCTGCCTCCATTTCGACGGCGCACAGCTCCGGAAACTGGCTGCGCACAAATTTGACGCGTTCCGGATCGTTCATAAACGAATCGCCAGTCGCGATCAAACCGACCGCCGCCTGCAAACCGTCAAGCCGCGCTGCTGCCTGCTTCGCCGCCTCAACAAGCGCTCCATCGGCCCGGTAGCGCGCCGGCAAGCCGGGCACTTGCCCGTAGGCGTAGCCAAACGCCGTCACATCAACGTCATGGTGGACGACCTCATCGGAAATGACGAGATCGCCGACGCGCAACGACGGCAAAAATCCGCCGGCCGAGCCGGTGTTGATGACGAAATCAGGGCGGAATCGGTCAAGCAAAAGCGTCGTTCCCATCGCCGCATTCACCTTGCCGATGCCGGACTTGAGCAGCACCACCTCGGCACCGTCAAGGCGGCCGGTGGAAAACTCGCATCCGGCGATCACCGTTTCCTCGCGCCCTTCCATGCGTGCGCGCAAAATGGCCACTTCTTCTTCCATTGCTCCAATGATGGCTGCCTTCATCGTTCTCCCTCTTTCTATGTCGGTTGTTTCACCGCCTCCATCACCCAGACGAACGCGTTTTGCTGCGCAAAGGAGACGGAAAAGCCATGGCTGGCAAACAGCGAAGCCAATACGTCAAGCGTCGTGTAATATTCGCGCTCAAGATCGTCAGCCAAATCGTGGAAGCCGCGCTCCCGTGCGGCTTCGACAGCTTGGCGGAACGCCTTTTTGTCGCGAAACGCCGTATCGGCAAACACTATTTTACCACCAGTTTGGAGCAGTTGGCTATATTTGCCGAGCGCCTCGTCTTTTTCCTCATCCGTCAAATGGTGAAACGCGTACGTGCTGGCAATGGTGTCGACTGGCTCAGGAGGAACCGGAAATTGCAAAAAATCGCCGTCCATAATGACCGCCCGGCCGCCGAGCTTTTCCGTTGCTTTTTTTCTCATCGGCGCCGACGGCTCGATGCCGTATACCGTTTTGCCGCGCTCCAGCAGCTTTTTCGTCAAATTGCCGGTGCCGACGCCAAATTCAAGCACAACACGGCCGGCTTTATCAGCGACAGTGTTTAAAATGCGATCATAACCGGCAAACACATCGCGGTATTGCTCATCTCCCCCTTCGACTGATCGATCGTATGACTCCGCCCATTGCTCGAACAAACCAAGAAATTCCCTGCCCATATGGCCTCACTCCATAAAGTTTATAATTCCTATAAACATAGTATTCTTTAGATGATAACCTGCTCCCACTGTACCATAACTTCTTCCGCCGTTCAATGATCGTGCTCGCTGTCATTTGTATTGTTCCCCATCGCCGCTTCTATTGCGCGGGTGGATGGAAGCGGGAAAATTTGCTACACTGTCGATGAAAGGAGGCAAAGACATGGTGAACATTTCCCTTGATTTGATTGAAGACAAAGTGGAGTTTTTTGAAGCTGACGACTTGCGAACGCTTGAAAAAAAAATCAACGAGCAAATCGAGCATAACAAAGCGCTGCTGCTTTCCGTCCATCATGTGTCGCACCAAATGCATGTCATGGAAAACGGGAAGCGGTTTTACAGTGCCGTCGTCCACTTTAAGGCAAAAAAATGACAGGCGCCCCTTCTAAGCGGGCACCTGTTCCCCTTCAAAAATCGCTACGGTTTTTTCCGCAGCTTTTGCACTTTCGTCGGCTTCCATCCTTCATTCGTCACCCATTCAATATACACTCGGTAATGGGCGGTCTGGTCTCTCGTTGAAATCGTCGCCACCGCTTTGTTCGGCCCATTGTTGCCGATGAACCAAACGATCATATCGTCCGGCGCGATGCCGGTCGCATAGCTGACCGCATCGAGCATTTCCTTCCAGTCCACCGAATCTTTTTTAAACACCGTTTCATGCGGCTCTGATTGCGTCGTGCCGACCGGCTGCCATGCCGGGTTGACGATTTCTTTTTCAATATTCGACCCCGGCGGCCCCGGCGTTGCCGTCACGTCTTGTTCGGCTTCCTCTTCAGCCGGTTCGGACTCGTCCCCGGAAGCAGCTTCCTCCGTTTCAGACGGCGCGGTCGGTTCTCCCGTTTCGATTTCGACCCGCTTCGCCCCATCCGCCCCCGCAGCCGGCTTCGCCTCAGCATCCGCCGCTTTATGGCTCGGCTCGCCGCCGAACAATATGTTCCAACCGACAATGAGAATGAGCAACACCACAACGGCGATTGCTCCATTGAGCCAGCGGTTGATTTTCCGCCGCTTGGCGCGGGTGGCAAAACGTGTTCCGGTTTGTTGCATCGGCCTCCCCCTCCTTTATGTGGCCGCAACGAATTCATTATATCGATTCGTCACTCCTGGTCGTTTTTGTTTCGGTCATACGCATAAAGCGCCTCAACCGCCGCGGCAAACACATCATTCGTGGCCGCCTGTCCGCTCGGGCAGTCGAGCTCGACGACGGCGAGGGCGTATTTCGGGCGGTCAGCTGGGAAATAGCCGGCAAACCATTTATTGATTAATTCGCTGCCGCCCTTCGTTTTTCCTGTCTCCGCCGTCCCGGATTTGCCGGCCACTTCGTACGGAAGCGAGCGAAAGCGGCGGCCGGTGCCGTCTTCATTGATGACGACGCCGCGCAGCAGCTGCTGGAGCTGCCTTGCCGTTTGCGGCGCAAGCGGCTCCTTGTCCGTCGCCGGCTCGGGTGAAAACGAAAACAACGTCGTCCCGTTTTTATACAGCACTTTGTCCACGACCCGCACCTTCAAGGCCTCGCCGCCGCGGGCGATCGTCGCCATCATGTTGGCGACGCCAAGCGGGGAGACGCGCACATCTTTTTGCCCAATGGCCGTTTGCGCCACGGCAAGCGGCACCCGCTTATCGCGCTTGTCGTGCCAAATCGTTCCTTTCTGCTCTTCTGGAAATTGACGGAAATGTTCCTCATGGTACACGGCTCCTTCCCAGCCGGCTGTCGGATACAACCCGAGCTTTTCCGCATACGTTTCCAATGCATCCGGGTCATGGCGAACGAGCTGTTTGCCGAGCGCGGCAAACGCGTTGTTGCAGCTGACGGCAAAGCTGTCGGCCAAGTTGAGCATGCCGTAGTCGTGCTCCTCATCCAGCGTCGTGCTGTCAATTTTTTTGCTGCAATCAAACATCGCAGCAGGCGAAGCCAGCCCTTCCTCAAGCGCCGCGGCGGCGACAACCGTTTTAAAGACGGAGCCGGGAATTTGCGGCAGCACCATTTGATTTTCCGCCCCGCTGTTTTTATACGGGTCGCGCGGATTCATATTGGGGCGGCTGACCATGGCGAGCACGCTGCTGTCGTCCACATCGAGCAGGACGAGCCCGCCTTTTTTCAACCCGTACCGGTCCACGATTTGCTCCATTTCTTGCTGGATATCACGATCGAGCGTCGTTTGGACAGTCGCCGGGTAAAACGGATTGCCCGGGTCGCTGTATTTCACATCAAGCCCAAACAGCGGCCTTCCTTCAGCGTCAACGTGGTACAACAGCTTCGTTTCGCCATCTGTGAGCAAAAACTCGTCGAACGCCTTCTCAAGCCCTTGAATGCCAACTTCAGCCTGCGGCGGGAGCGAACGCTTCGGATAGCGCATGCGCAGAAGCTTCTCATCCTTCCGGGTAAAGCCAAGCAAATGCGGCGCATACACCGTCTCAAGCGGATATTGTTTCTTGACGGCAAAAACCCCGGGGATGCGCAAGTCGTTAATTTGCTTCATTTGGCTCGCGCTTAAGGCGAGCGGCTCGCCGTCTTGCTGCAGGATGAACGGGCCGTTTGCCTCCTCAAGCTGGCGGCGGATGTCTTCCACCGTAACGCCGGCGATGCGGGCGACTTGCTCAATCGGCCATTTCATCGTCGCCAAAAACGGAAACAGCACAAGCGACGGCACGTACCGCTTTGTCAGCGGGCGGCCATTCCGATCGACGAACGAGCCGCGCCCGTCGTCAATTGTCAGCTCCTGCGTACGCTGGGCGACGCTTTCCGCGATTAAATTGCGGCCGGCAAACGATTCCGAATCAATGAGCTGGATTTGCGCTAACCGGCCGATCAGCAACAGCAAGGCAGCCTGGATGAGCGCGATGGTGACGATTGTCCGTTTTTTCCACATAATGAAAACACCTCATCATCAGTTTCGACGAGGTGCTTTCCTTTCAAACGTGCCGTCGGCGGCGATTTGCTGCAACCTTCATTCGGAGCGGCCCGGACGCGGCGGTCCGCCTGTTTATTTGACCGCCACGATTTTGACCAGCATTTCTCCGCCCGGCGTTTGCACCGTCACCTCATCGCCGACGCGGCGGCCGAGAAGCGATTTGGCAATCGGCGAGTCGTTGGAAATTTTCCCTTCGAACGGGTCGGCCTCGGCGCTGCCGACGATCGTGTACGTCTCTTCTTCGCCGTCCGGAAGCTCGATGAACGTCACCGACTTGCCAAGCGAGACGACATCCGGGTTTTCTTTGTCTTCTTCAATGATGACGGCGTTGCGGATCATATTTTCAAGCATTTGAATGCGCGATTCCACAAACGCTTGCTCGTCTTTCGCGGCGTCATATTCCGAGTTTTCCGACAGATCCCCGAACCCGCGGGCGATTTTGATTCGTTCAACGACTTCTTTCCGCTTGACCGTTTTTAAGTACTCAAGCTCTTGTTCCAGTTTCTCTTTTCCCTCTTTCGTCATTGGATACTGCTTTTCATTCGCCATTTGTCTCACTCCTCTATGTTTTGCATTATGTAAAACGTACGAACAGAAAAACAACTGTTCGTACGCTTACTTGGTATATAATATATTGTTTTGTCTCTGTTATGTTATTATAAAAACGCTTTTTGTTCAAGAACTGTGCGAATTTTTGCCACCATTAAATCGATGGCGACTGCGTTTTGCCCGCCTTCTGGAATGATCACGTCCGCGTAGCGTTTCGTCGGTTCGACAAACTGGTTGTGCATCGGCCGCACGACGGACAAATACTGCTCAATGACCGAATCAAACGTGCGGCCGCGCTCTTTCATATCGCGGATGAGGCGGCGGATGATGCGAATGTCCGGGTCGGTGTCGACGTACACTTTGATGTCCATCAAATTGCGGAGCCGCTCATCCTCCAAAACGAGAATGCCTTCCAAAATAATGACATCCTTCGGCTCGACGCGGACGACTTCGTTCGAACGGGTATGCAGCTTATAGTCATACACCGGCTTGTCGATCGGCTCGTAGCGAAGCAGCCGATGAACGTGCTCGATCAACAAGTCGTTGTCAAACGCCAACGGATGGTCGTAGTTCGTCTTCAGCCGCTCTTCAAACGGGAGATGGCTTTGGTCCTTGTAATAAAAATCTTGCTCGAGCACAAGAATCGAGTGATCGCCGAAATGGTCATAAATTGCGCGGGCGACGCTCGTCTTTCCCGAGCCGGAACCGCCGGCGACGCCGATAACAACGGGCTTGTCCGCCATCTCAATTCTCCTTTCTCATCATGTTGTACGGGAAGAGAGGGCGTTTGACTCGCACTTTGACGATTTGCAGCGGGTGGCGGGCCGCATCGAGCTTGTTGCCATCTTCATCCCAAATAGTATCGATCACTTGGGTAAAGTTTTCGATTTCCGGGCCGAAAAATTCGACCTCATCACCCGGTTTAAAATGGTTGCGCTGCTGGATGGTGGCGATGCCGGTCTCCGGATCGTAGCCAAGCACAAGGCCGGCAAACTCATGTGTCGTCTTCCGGCTGTGCGTACCGTACATATGGTTCGTATAATCCGGAAACCCGTCAAAAAACGACGGCGCTGTTTCGCGGTTGGCGCACTTGTCAAGCTCCCGCACCCACTCTTCGCGGATCGTGAAATGATCCGGGTCGGCACAGTAGGCGTCAATCACTTTCCGGTAGACGCTCACAACCGTCGCCACATAATGGATCGACTTCATCCGCCCTTCAATTTTCAAGCTGTCAACGCCAAGCTCAATCATCGCCGGAATGGCGCGGATGAGGTTTAAATCTTTCGCGCTCATGGCAAACGGAGCATCGCCCTCAGCAAACAGCGGGATTTCCCGTCCGTCAGCCAGCTGGTACAAGTCATAGTCCCAGCGGCACGACTGGCAGCACCCGCCGCGGTTCGAGTCGCGCGCCGTCATATGGTTGCTCAACACGCAGCGGCCCGAGTAGGCGGAACACATCGCTCCGTGGATGAACGCCTCGATTTCGATATCGACTTTTTCTTTGATTTGCCGAATTTCCTCGGCGCTTACCTCGCGGGCGAGCACGACCCGCTCGAGCCCTTCCTCTTTCCAAAACTGGACCGCTTTCCAGTTCGAAAGCGATTGCTGGGTGCTTAAATGCACTTCAAGCTTCGGCGCCACCCGGCGCGCCGTCTCAATAATGAGCGGGTCGGCGACGATAATGCCATGGACGCCGGCATCTTCGAGCGCCCGCAAATAGTCGTCAAGGCCGGGAATGTTTTCATTATGCGCATAAATGTTGGCCGTGACGTATACTTTTGCTCCGTATCGGTTGGCAAATTCAACTCCTTCGCGAATTTCGTCAATCGTGAAGTTGTCGGCGTTGGCGCGCAGGCTGTACTCTTGGCCGCCGATAAAGACGGCATCCGCCCCGTAATGGACGGCAATTTTCAGCTTTTCCAGGTTGCCGGCCGGCGCAAGCAATTCCGGTTTTTTCACAATGACGCGCTTGCCGTCAACGATTTCGGAAATGCGGTCGTTTTTCAGCAGCATTCGTTCTCCCTCCTTTGTCAATAAATCGTCTCTTTGAAGAAAAATCCGGTGTCCAATCGGCGGTGCGGCGGTTGGAGCGCCTCAACAGCGGCAAGCAGCTCCTCTTTTTTCCGCTCATACTGCTCGCGGTCTTTGGCGCACATATCAATGGCGCGGCGGTACAGCTTTGTCACTTCCGTAATGTAGCGAGGCTCATGCAAAATGCCATCGATTTTGAAGCTGTCAATGCCGGCTTCGATCATGTCGCCAAGCTCGTCGATGATGCAAACATCGTTTGGGCTCATAATATGCGTGCCGTTTTCATCTTCAAAAATCGGATATTTGTTGTCGCGCTCCTTGTCGTATAAAAACATCCCTTTTTCATATTTTTTTCGTTCAATTTCCATCACTTTTCCTTGATACTCGAAGTAGTTGCCGATGAGCGAACGCTTCGATTGGTACATGCACGTCGCCCCATGCACTTGCACTTCGATTTCCACTTCGGCATGGGCTTTGATTTCCAAAATGGCGTCCATGTTCAACTCGCGGGCCAAGACAGCGCGCTTCGCTCCTTTTCGCCCCCAATAGTTGCACGTATACCAGTTCGTCGCCGTCGTTTCCGTGCTCCAGTGGAGCTTCATATGAGGGGCGGCCTCGCGAACCGTCAACAGCACGGCCGGGTCGCCAAACACGATGGCGTCAGCGCCGGCGGCGGCGACAAAAGCGATATAATCGCCCAGTTCATCGACTTTGTCATTATGAAAAATGGCGTTCATCGCCACATACACGTTCATGCCGTGCCGGTGAGCCGCTTCGATGGCCGCAGCAACGTCGGCGCGGGAAAATTCGCCGGCAAGCCGCAAGCCATAGCGCTGTTCGCCGATCATTACAGCGTCCGCTCCCGCTTCAGCCAATTCCTCAATATGGGAAACGCTCGTCGGCGTGACGAGCAATTCCGGTTTTTTCATTCTCGTTCACCTCGTTTTTTCGATATAGCCAGCCCGTCTCCAACGGGAATGATGACCGTGTCGTAATCGCTCCGGGCCATCAGCCATTCATTGTAGCGCCGGATTTTTTGCGCGATGTTCCACAGCCGCTTATTGCCCGCAGGCTCTTCAGCCGCGACAAGCCCTTTAAACAGCACGTTGTCGCTAATGACAAGGCCGCCCTCGGCCAGAAGCGGCTCATACAGCGTAAAAAAGCGCTCATATTGCCCTTTGGCCGCGTCGATAAACAGCACATCAAACGGCGCCGCCGCTGCCGCATCCGCCACAGCGTCAAGCGCATCGCCCAAAATCACCTCAATCCGTCCGGCTATGTTCATTTTCTCGATATAAAAACGGGCGCGCTCGTACCGCTCCCGGTCTTTTTCAATCGTCACAATGCGCACATCCGGCAGCGCCTTCGCCATCCGGATCGCCGAATAGCCGATCGCGGTGCCGATTTCCAAAATGCGGCGCGGCGCAGCCAAGTTCAACACAAACAGCAGCACTTCCATGCTCACCGGATCGATGATCGGCACGCGCTGTTCGCGGGCGTACCGCTCCATTTCCGCGATTTCTGCATCCGGCGCCGGGCGCAACTGCCGCAAATAACGGACGATATGTTCTGAAAGCAAGAGGACTCCTCCTCCGTCGATCATGTCATCAGCATGAAAAATAAGAGCCGCCAACCGACTCTTATCGTTGGCCGCCGCCCGATTCAGGCGGGGGCGCTGTTCAACTTTATTATAGTATCATAAACGGGCAAAAAAGCGAAGCCGTTTTGCCCATTGAGCAAGCAACTTCCAGTTTGCGCTATTGTTTCCCAATGTATTTCGCTTTTTCGCGGTTATGCTCGGCGAGCGTTTTCGTGAAAATGACGTCGCCCGCCGGAGTGGCCAGAAAGTATAAATAGTCGGTCGCAGCCGGCTGAAGCGCCGCTTCGATCGACATCTCGCCGGCGTTGGCGATCGGACCGGGCGGCAGCCCTTGATGAATGTAGGTATTATACGGCGAATCAACTTGCAAGTCTTTATACAGCACCCGATCTTTATGTTTGCCGAGCGCGTACAGGACGGTCGGATCGGTTTGCAGCGGCATGCCGATGCGCAGCCGGTTGTAAAAGACGCTGGCGATTTTTTCGCGGTCGGCTTTCTCGGTCGCCTCTTCTTCGATTAACGACGACATGGTCAACAATCGATGCGGCGACAATTGTTTTTCTTTCATCGTCTCTTTGTATTGACCGAGCACCTCCGCCGTTTTCGCGACCATCGCCTCAATGATCTCCGGAAGCGGCGGCTTTTGGTCGGCAAACACGTAAGTGGCCGGAAACAGGTAGCCTTCAAGCGGATAACGAATGCCGCGCTGAAAAATGTCCGCTGTCAACAACTCAGGGTACGTGCGGCGAAGCTGTTCAATATACGCGCGATCGTTCAACAGCTTCATCACGTCTTCCTGCTTGTACCCGGTTTTGGCGGCGATGATGGCAGCGATTTGCACAAGCTGCGATCCTTCTGGAATGGTGAGCTTCAATCCGATTTTTAGCGACCGGCCGGTTTGCAATAGCTCGATGATGCGCGCCATCGGCATCGCCCGCGTCAGCTCATACTCCCCCGTTTGAAAGCCTGACTCGTTTTTCCAGCGAACATAGAAGCGAAAGACGGCCGCGCTTTTAATGAGCCGCTTTCGTTCAAGCTGTTCGGCAATATCCGCCGCCGATGAGCCGACCGGAATCGACACATGGACAGGAGTGCGATCGTTCGGAGCAACCGGCTGGAACGCCGAACGGATGTAGAAAAAACTGCCGGCGCCGGCGATGACGATTGCAGCCAGCAGGACGGCGCAGACGATCAAGACGGTTTTCCGTCCAAGCCGCGCCTTGGGCGCCTTGAAACCATTCCGGTTCATTTCCAGCCTCCTTTCATCGGCCATATTATACTACAACTTTCGGCATTTTTCGCCTTTGGACGCTAAAAAACGGCCGCCCGCAGGCAGCCGTTTTGTCCGTTACGCCTCGTCTTCTCCTTCTTGCTCGGCGCAAAACGTATTCCACACTTCTTCAATCATATCCCATTCTTCTTCCGTTTCGATCGGGAGCAGCTCGCCCTCTTCGTTTTCATTGCCTGGGACAAAGGCTGAGACGTGCACCTCTGTCTCGCCGTCCTCATCTTCGGCTTCGGCGCCGACCGGATAGTAAAACACGTACGATTTGCCAAAATCGTCCGATTCAAACGTAAACAAAATTTCGCACAGCTGCTCGTTGCCATGTTCGTCGACAACGGTAATATGACGGTCTCCGTGTTCCATGTTTTCTCCTCCAATTTATCGTTTACTGTCCAAATATGACTGCAAAATGACGGCCGCCGCCATTTTGTCGATCACTTTCCGCCGCTTTTTCCGGCTGACGTCGGCAGCGATCAACATCCGTTCGGCGGCCATCGTCGACAGCCGTTCATCCCAAAGCACAACGGGCAAAGAAAACTCCTCGCGCAGTTTGGCGGCGAACCGCTCGCTTGCCTCAGCGCGCGGTCCGAGCGTGCCGTTCATGTTTTTCGGCCATCCGACGACGATCGCATCGACGCCGTACTCATCGATAAGGGCGCGCAGCCGCTTTAAGCCGTAGTCGCCGCGCTCCGTATCAATGGCGATCGTCTCCAATCCTTGCGCTGTAAGGCCGAGTTCGTCGCTAACGGCAACGCCGAGCGTTTTCGTTCCCAAATCTAATCCTAGCGTCCGCATCAGGTTAATCCTTTCGTTGCCCCTGTAAATAGAATTTCACCAATTCCTCGATTAATTCGTCGCGTTCAATTTTGCGGATGAGCGCGCGCGCATCTTTATGGCGCGGGATGTAAGCCGGGTCGCCGGACAGCAGGTAGCCGACAATTTGGTTGATCGGGTTGTAGCCTTTTTCTTTCAAGGCGTCATACACCGTCAACAACACTTCGCGGACATTCGTTTCCGCCGGCTCTTCGGAAAAATGAAACTGCATCGTTTGGTCAAACGAGCTCACCGTTTCCACCTCGCTCCTTATTCAGGCACCCCGTCCTTTTACATCCATTGTACACGATCCGCGCCAATTAGGAAACGGATTTCACCCATGTTTCGACATAACCGAGCGCTTCGCCGACCTTGCTTGGGTCCTTGCCGCCAGCTTGCGCCAAATCCGGGCGCCCGCCGCCGCCCCCACCGCAACGCGACGCTACTTCTTTCACCAGCTTGCCGGCATGGAATCCTTTTTTCACCAAATCGTCCGTTACTGCGGCAATCAGTTGCACTTTTCCGCCCTGGGCGGACGCCAACACGATGACCGCCGTGCCGAGCTTTTGTTTCAAATCATCAGCCATGGCCCGCAGTTGATTCATGTCATTGGCCTGCACTTTTGCCGCCAACACCGGCACGCCGTTTACATCTTTCACTTGACGGGTGAGGTGCTCAGCTTCCATATGGGCGAGGCGGGCAGCAAGCGATTCATTTTCGCGCTCGAGCTCTTTCAGCTCGGCAAACAGTCCGTCAAGACGCGCATTCAATTCTTTCGGGCTTGTTTTCAGCTTTTGCGCCGCCTCTTGCAAAATAGCCAGCTGTTCACTCATAAAGCGGTATGCCGCTTCTCCGGTCACCGCTTCAATCCGACGCGTGCCGGCGCCGATGCCCGATTCGGAGACGATTTTAAACAGGCCGATGGCTGATGTGTTGGGCACATGGCAGCCTCCGCACAGCTCGAGGCTGTAGTCGCCGACTTTGACGACGCGGACGATGTCGCCGTATTTTTCGCCAAACAGCGCCATCGCGCCCATCGCTTTCGCTTCCTCGAGCGGTTTATAAAAAATGTCAACCGGGAGGCTTTTCCAAATTTGTTCGTTGACGATGGCTTCGATGCGCTCGAGCTCCTCTGGCTTCACTTGCCCAAAATGGGTGAAGTCAAAACGAAGCCGGTCCGGGGTGACAAGCGACCCCGCTTGGTTGACATGGCGGCCGAGCACGTCTTTTAGCGCTTGATGGAGCAAATGGGTTGCCGTATGGTTTTTGATAATGCGGGCCCGTTTCGCTTCATCAACGCGCGCCGTATACACCGCACCTTTTTTCACCGTACCACTCTCGACGATGATCGCATGAAGATGTTGGCCGTTCGGCGCTTTTTGCACATCTTTGACGACCGCTGTTCCTGTTTCGCTTTCAAACACGCCTTGGTCAGCGATTTGTCCGCCGCTTTCGGCGTAAAATGGCGTCACATCGACGATGATTTGCGCCTCTTCGCCGGCGCGGACTTCCTCGACAAGCTGTCCGTCTTTGACGATGGCGAGAACGGTGGAAGAAGCGACGAGCTCATCGTAACCGACGAAGCGGCTTTCGTCTTTAATGTCGCCAAGGACGCCGCCTTGCACCTGCATCGAATCCACGTCTTGGCGGGCGGCGCGTGCCCGTTCGCGCTGCCGTTCCATTTCTCGTTCAAACCCGTCATGGTCGACTTTCATTCCCGCTTCTGCCGCGTATTCCTCCGTCAGCTCGATCGGGAAGCCGTACGTATCGTACAGACGGAACACGTCCTCGCCGGGGATGACGTCGCTTCCTTCGGATTTGGCCTTCTCGATCACGTTGCTTAAAATGGCGAGCCCTTCGTGAAGCGTCTCATGGAACCGCTCCTCCTCACTGCGGATGACGCGGGCGATAAAATCGGCTTTTTCTTTCACTTCCGGATAATAGTCATGCATAATTTCGCCGACAACCGGGACGAGCTCGTACATAAACGGACGCTCAATGCCGATGTGTTTCGCGTAGCGCACGGCGCGGCGGAGCAGGCGGCGCAGCACATAGCCGCGGCCCTCGTTGGACGGCAGCGCCCCATCGCCGATCGCAAACGTCACCGCGCGAATATGGTCGGCGATCACTTTAAACGCGACGTCTTTCTCCGGATCTTCGCCATACCGTTCGCCGGAAATTTGCTCGGTGGCGCGGATGATCGGCATAAACAAGTCGGTTTCAAAGTTTGTCGGCACATCTTGCAAAATCGAGCACATCCGCTCCAAGCCCATGCCGGTGTCGATGTTTTTCTTCGGCAGCGGCGTGTACGTGCCGTCCGGGTTATGGTTGAACTGCGAAAAGACAAGGTTCCATACTTCCAAGTAGCGCTCGTTTTCCCCGCCTGGGTACAGCTCCGGGTCGTTCGGGTCGTTGCCGAACGCTTCACCGCGGTCATAAAAAATTTCCGTATTCGGGCCGCTCGGGCCTTCGCCGATGTCCCAGAAGTTGCCTTCAAGGCGAATGATCCGCTCTTTTGGCAAGCCGATTTCGTTGCGCCAAATGTTGTACGCTTCCTCGTCTTCCGGATGGATCGTGACGGACAACCGTTCCGGATCAAAACCGAGCCATTTGTCGCTCGTTAAAAACTCCCATGCCCAATGGATCGCTTCACGCTTGAAATAATCGCCGATCGAAAAGTTGCCGAGCATTTCAAAAAACGTATGGTGGCGCGCCGTTTTCCCGACATTTTCGATATCGTTCGTGCGAATCGATTTTTGCGCATTGCAAATGCGCGGATTTTCGGGAATGATGCGGCCGTCAAAATACTTTTTCAACGTCGCGACGCCGCTGTTGATCCACAGCAGCGACGGGTCGTCAACCGGAATGAGCGATGCGCTCGGCTCCACCATATGGCCTTTTTCCTGGAAAAACTCTAAAAACATGCGCCGCACTTCGGCAGATGTCAGTTTCTTCATGATGATCCTCCCCTTTGTTTTTTCTATAAAAAAACTCCCATCCCTTGGCAGGGACGAGAGTTGCGCTCGCGGTACCACCCTGTTTATGGGCAGAAAATGCCCATCACCTCTTCGGCCGTAACGCAGCCTTGCGTCAGGTTTTGCCTGCGCTCCGGATTAGCCTTCTGTTGCCCTTCATCTGGAATTTCTTTCAGCCGCGGAAATTCCTCTCTGTGCGCCGGTTGCGCGTTAAGATGGACTGCAACATACTCGATCCGTCATCGCGTTATGTATTCGCTTTGTTCATTGAAAGATTATAGACAAGCAGCAAGCGTTTGTCAATGCGGGGCGTAATGTTCTTTCCAGTGCGATACGGCCACTTTCAGCACTGCTGCAGTCGGGACGGCGAGGATGAGGCCGAGCACGCCGGCCAGCTCGCCGCCGGCAAACAGCGCGAACATAATGACAAGCGGATGCATATGCACGCTTTTGCCGACAATGAACGGTGATAAAACGTTCCCTTCAAGAAACTGCAAGGCAAAAATGATGATCAGCACGATGATCACCATTTTGAGCGAGATGGTCGCCGCCAAAATCACAGCCGGAATCGCGCCGAGCAACGGGCCGAAGTACGGAATGATGTTCGTCAGCCCGATGATAAATCCAAGCAAAAGCGGATAGTCCATGCCGGCGAGCCAAAGGCCGAGCGACGCCGCAAGACCGATCGCTGCACAGACGAACAGCTGGCCGCGAATGTAGCCGCCGAGCGATTCATCGACATCCTTCAAAAACGTCATCCCCGGCCCACGCCACCGCTTCGGTGTCATGTACCAAATCGCTTTTTTCAACACATCGATGTCTTTTAACATATAGAAGACGATAAACGGAATGATCAACAGCGTCGCCGCCGAACCGATGAACGATTTGGCGGCGTTGATCGCCATCGCGACGGCGGCCGCCGCTGCCTGCTCGATCTCGCCAAACATCGCCTCGATGCGTGTGTGCACCTCAAGCGGCCAATTCGACGTCTCGTCGTGGATGTGGCGCACCCATTGGCGGTATGTATTCATCAAAGACGGCAGCTGTTCATCCAGTTCACGCAACTGGGCGATGAATAGCGGCACGCCGCGGTACAAGCCGTAACCGACCAAACCGAAAAACAACAAATAAATCAACAAAATGGCAAGGGCGCGCGGCATTCCTTTGCGATGGATGGATTCCACAAGCGGGTAGAGCAAATACGTAATAAACGACGCCAGCAAAAACGGCGTCAACACCGTTGCGATAAAATCAATGACCGGCCGCCAAACGTCTTTCATCCGAACGATCAAATAGATGATTGCCGTCATGAGCAGCCATTTTCCGATGCGAAAGAACGACAGCCATTGTTGCTCGCCCATCGCCACACCTCCTACCGTTTAGTGTAGGAGATGCGGCGGGAAATATGCCTTCACCGCTTTTAGCACTATTTGACAGCCACAAGGCGACGCCCCCGCGCAAAGGCGAGGGCGAGCGCCGTCAGCGGATCGCTTGCATCAAGCGGCGGCGCATCCTCCGCATCGTGCGACCGTTCATCCAATCGTTTCGTTGGGCGAGCTGATAAGCGGCGACGCCTAATCCGACTGCTAACAGCGACGTCATCATCCGGTTCATGCGTGTCCCCCCTAAAATTGGATCGTGCGTTCGTGGTCGTCAAACAAGTCGTCAAGAGAACTCAACGTTCCGTCTTCTTCCACTTGATGGGCGTGGATCATCCCTTTCGAGACGGACAGCTCAATGAAGCAATCCCAGCAATAATACTGGTTGACACCAATTTTCCCCAGATTTTTTCGCTTGCAATTGGGGCAAATGAGCATCGACAGCCACTCTCCTTACATCATAGTTTCCACGGTGATCACGCCTTCCCTGGCGGTGAACGGAACTGCCTTCATCCGTTTCTTTCCTTCGGTCAAATCGGAAAAAAATCCCTCGCTGATCTCGTATCCGTCAATTTTGCCCAATTGCCCGTCAAAATATACGTCATCCAACAGTCCGATCGTTGTTCCGTCCGCGGCGACAACCATGCTGCCGGCGAGGCCGCGTTCGCCGTAAAGAGAGTGGCCGCTGTCAGAAGAAGGAAACAACTGGAAGCTATCGGCATCACAGATGATGACTCGGTCGTTTTCGAACGACTGCACGGCGGAAAGCGGCAAGTAGCGGCGGCGGCCAAACAAACCGTCCCGTTCCGCTACCAACCCTTTGACCGTGCCGTGGCTGGTAAACCAAATGTCCGCGATCGTCCCGACCGCTTTCCCTGTCGTTTGCTCATAAATGGGAAGCCCTTTGACGTCGGAAAACGTCCGCATCGTTCTCCCACCTTTCCAGCCACCTTTAGCTTGGCTCATCGCCCATAAAGTCATACGGCGTAACGTTTTCCATCCCCATGTTCGCCTCTTCAAACGGCAGTTCGACCTCGACAAACGGCGCCGCCGCCCCCGCCAGCTTCTCAGCGAGCGCCGTCTGGCGCGCTCCGTCGCTTTGTTTTGCGACGCCGAATCGAAACGCTTCCTCTTCCCCGCATAAAACGAGAAACTGCTTGCTTCTTGTCACCGCAGTATACAACAAATTCCGTTTCAACATCCGGTAATAGCTTTTGACGACGGGCAAAATGACGATTGGAAACTCGCTTCCTTGCGCCTTATGAACCGAACAGCAGTACGCATGGGTGATTTGTCCTAAATCTTGCCGTGTGTACGTCACTTCAATGCCATCAAACGAGACGACGAGCAAGTCTTGCTTTTCGATATTTTCTTTGGCGTAAAAAATGGCAACGATTTCGCCGATGTCGCCGTTAAACACATTGTCTTCCGGTTGATTGACGAGCTGCAGCACCTTATCGCCGACGCGGTAGACGACCTCACCGACCGACAGCTCCCGCTTCCCCTCAGCCGGCGGGTTGAACAGCTCTTGAAGCGCTTTGTTCAATTGGTCAATGCCCGCTGGACCACGGTACATCGGGGCGAGCACTTGAATATCTTTGACGGAAAACCCTTTTTTGCGCGCGTTGTCCGCGATTTGCCGCACGACATCGACGACCTGGCCCGCACGGCAGCGGATGAATGAACGGTCTGCCTTCGGAGCGGTCAAATCGTCCGGCACGACGCCGCGCTTCATCTCATGAGCGAGCTCGATGATCGATGATCCTTCCGCCTGGCGATACACCTCGGTCAACCGAGCGAACGGAATGACGCCTGAAGAGAGCAAGTCTTTCAGCACTTGCCCTGGCCCGACGGATGGCAATTGATCCTCATCGCCGACAAAAATGACTTGCATGCCGTTTGGCACGGCTTTTAACAGCTGGTTGGCGAGCCACGTGTCGACCATCGACATCTCATCGATGACAAGCAGCTTGCCGGAAATCGGTTCGTTCTCGTCGCGGCTGAACCCTTCCGCCCCATTCCAGCCAAGCAAGCGGTGGATCGTCGCCGCCGGCAGCCCGGTCGCCTCGCTCATCCGCTTCGCCGCTCGGCCGGTCGGTGCGGCCAGCAGCACCGGAAACGGCTCGCCTTGTTTGTAGTCAGCCGGGTCAAGAGACAGGCCGTTTAGGGCGGCAAACAGCTCGACGATGCCTTTGATGACCGTCGTTTTCCCCGTTCCCGGACCGCCGGTCAAAATAAACAGCGGCGAAGAAAGCGCTTGTTGGATCGCTTCCCTTTGCTGGGGGGCATATTGCATGCCAAGCTGTTCCTCAAGCGCCCCAAGCGCCAGCAAAAACTCCGACTCGGCAAACGCCGACGGCGGCGTCTGCCCGAGCAGCCGCTTAATGTTGGAGACGATCCCTTTCTCGGCGAAGTAAAGGGAAGGGAGATAATAACGCCCTTGCTCGGCGATCAGCTTCCCTTCTTCGCTTAACATCAGAAGCGTTTGGCTGATCGCTCGTCCATCCACCGCACCGCTCAGCCTTCCGTCAAGCAGCTCCCCGATGCGCTCCATCAGCTCTTCCTCGCGCAAATAAACGTGCCCTTCCTGCAAGCACGCCTGTTCAAGAACAAACAACGAGGCGGCGCGCAGCCGGGCCGGATGGCTACCGGAAATGCCGAGCTGGCGCCCGATTTCATCAGCGCGGCCAAAGCCGATCCCTTCGATATCCTCAACGAGCTGGTACGGGTTCTCGTGGATGATGTCAACCGCTTCTTCGCCATACGCTTGGTAAATTTTCATGGCCAGCTGCGGGCCAAAACCGAGCTGGGCGAGGGCGATCATCGTTTGCTCAAGCCCTTCGTGGGCGCGAAGCGCATCGTACAGCTGCTTCGCCTTTTTTTTCGTCAGCTTCGGCACACGCTCTAGCGCCCTGGGGTCGCGCAAAATCGCGGCGATCGCGTTTTCGCCGAGCGTCTCGACAATCGCCGCAGCCGTTTTTTTGCCGATTCCTTTAAACAAACCGCTCGATAAATAATGAATGACTCCTTCTTTCGTGTTCGGAAGCTGTTTGCGGAACTGACTAGCCGCATATTGGCGGCCAAAACGCGGATGTTGGCGGAATTGTCCGTAAAAGATGTAGACGTCCCCTTCGTTTAAACGCGGAAAATAGCCGGTGACGACGACTTCCTCCTCAACGGGCGCTTCGTTCGTTTCCTCAACGCGCACGCGGACGACCGTGTACAATGTTTCCTCATTATGAAAAATGACCGCCAAGCACACTCCTTTAATGAACGTGCGTCCGTCAAGGGCGAGGATTTGTTGCTCTTGCAACAGCCATCCCCCTGCCTTTTTACGGCGCAAGCCGCTTTTCCATCAGTTTCTTTCCGTATCCGGCAAGCACGTGATCGGGCTTGGCTTCCAAGGCAGCGGCAAACATATTGCGGGCGGCATCGAGCTCATCTTTGTACGCATAAATGACGCCTAAATTGTAGTACGCATCAGCGTGGCGCGGATCGAGTTCCAACGTTTTTTCGAAATAACGCTTCGCCTCATCGACATAATCGAGCGTGGCGAGGCAAAGGCCAAGCTGAAACAGCGCTTCGGCATCCGTCTCGTTCAGCTCAGCCGCGCGCTGCAAATACGGCAGCGCCAGCCGCGGCATCTCGAGCCGCCATAAGGACATGCCGAGCATAAAATGCGTATCGGCATCGTCAAGACCAAGCCCTAGCGCGCGCTCAAACATATCTTTCGCTTTCGCGAACTGCTCACGCTTATAATGCACTGTACCCATGCCGTAATACGCGGCCGCCGCCTTCTTGTCAATTTTCAACGCCTGCCGGAAACAGTCAAGCGCCTTCTCTTCTTCACCGGCAGCAACGAGAACCGTGCCAATGTTAATGTACCCGGCTGGATCGTCCGGATGCTGTTCGACCGCAGCGGAAAAACAGCGGATGGCTTCCTCATACTTCCCCTCGCGCATATACCTCAAGCCTTGTTCGTTGAAATTGGCCACCGCCCATCCCCTCCCTGATTCAACGTGATTTTCAAGCAATGGCCTCCAGCCTAATAGCCTGGTTGAAGATCGTGCGCACCGGCACATCCGTCAACCAACATACCAAAGCTTTTCGCCGTTGCGGAACACTTCATCGATGATGCCGCCGCCAAGACACTCCTCGCCGTTGTAGAACACAACCGCCTGCCCCGGCGTCACCGCCCGCGCCGGCTCATCGAACACGACTTCGGCTTTGCCGTCTGGAAGCGGTCGAACTTCGACGCCGACATCCGGCTGGCGATAGCGGAATTTCGCCGTACAGCGGAACGGCGCTTCCGGTTTGCGGTCAGACACCCAGTTGACATCGATCGCTTTTAATGATGTGGAGTACAAATAATCGTTTTCAAACCCTTGGGCAACATACAACACGTTTTCGCGCACATCCTTGCCGACGACAAACCACGGCTCGCCGCCGCCGCCGATGCCAAGGCCGTGGCGCTGGCCGATCGTGTAATACATGACGCCGTCATGCCGCCCTTTCACTTCGCCATCGAGCGTTTTCATCACTCCCGGCTGAGCCGGCAAATAATGGCTCAAAAATTCTTTGAAATCGCGTTCGCCGATAAAGCAAATGCCCGTGCTGTCTTTTTTTCCAGCGGTGGCGAGTCCAGCCTCTTTGGCGATCCGGCGCACGTCCGCTTTCTGCAAATGGCCGATCGGAAACATCACTTTCGACAGCTGAGCTTGGCCGAGCTGGTTTAAAAAGTACGTTTGGTCTTTGTTCGGGTCGGCTCCACGCAGCATTTTATATTCGCCATCGCGAAACTCGACGCGGGCGTAATGGCCAGTTGCGATGTAATCGGCGCCGATCGACATGGCGTGCTCTAAAAACGCCTTGAACTTAATTTCCTTATTGCACATCACGTCCGGGTTCGGCGTGCGCCCGGCTTTGTATTCATTCAAAAAGTACGTAAACACTTTGTCCCAATACTGTTTTTCAAAATTGACCGCATAATACGGGATGCCGATTTGATTGCAAACGCGCACGACGTCTTCGTAGTCCTCAGTCGCCGTGCAAACGCCGTTTTCATCGGTGTCATCCCAGTTTTTCATAAAAATGCCGATCACATCATATCCTTGTTCTTTCAATAGCAGCGCAGCGACCGACGAGTCGACCCCGCCGGACATGCCGACGACGACGCGCGTTTCGTGCGGCGCTTTGTTCATGCTGTTTCCCTCCCTCTAGAAATGTTGATTTATCAAGGCTTTTCGGCCTCTCAGGGGTGTCCAAAAAATATTTTTCGACAAAATCCCTTACATCCTCCTTTAGCGGTTTGTGAGCCGCTTTATGATCTTCACTGTTTCCTCGGCCGCCCGCTCAATTTGTTCCATCGTATTGCCGAGCCCGAAGCTGAAGCGCACAGACGAACGGATGCGCTCCGACTCTTTTCCGCACATCGCGACAAGCACGTGCGACGGGTCGATTGATCCGGCGGTGCATGCTGACCCGCTCGAGGCGGCAATGCCGGCTAAATCCAAGTTCACGAGCAGCGATTCGACATTCGTTCCCGGGAAGGCGACATTCAAAATATGCGGCAGGCCATCCGGGCGGCCGTTGACCGCATAATCGATCCCTGAGGAGCGGAAAATCGCAAGCATCGCCTCGCGCCACGCCGCATATTGCCGACGTTTCTCTTCCCTTGTTCGCTCAGCGATTTCCGCCGCCTGCGCCAAGCCGATGATGCCGGGGACGTTTTCCGTGCCGGCGCGCCGCTTCCGCTCCTGTTCGCCGCCGAAAAAGAGCGGAGTGATGCGGACCGTTTCCCGGACATACAAAGCTCCGCTTCCTTTCGGGCCGTTGATTTTATGAGCAGAAATCGACAGCAAATCGATCCCGTATTCATTCACATCGATCGGAAGAAGCCCGTACGCCTGGACGGCGTCCGTATGGAAATAAGCCGGATGATCGCGAAGCAGCGCCCCGATTTCTCGAATCGGCTGGATCGTGCCGACTTCGTTGTTGGCAAACATGACCGACACCAAAACGGTCTCATCGCGCAGCGCGGCCTTGACATCCTCGACCGATACGGTCCCTTGTTCGTCAACGGGCAAATACGTGACCTTAAACCCTTGCGTCTCTAAATATTCACAAGCGCGCAGCACCGCATGATGCTCGATGGCGGTTGTAATGATATGATTGCCGCGGCCACGGTTCGCTATGGCCGTTCCGATGACCGCAAAGTTATCCGCTTCCGTGCCGCCGCTTGTAAACACAATCTCCGTCTCTTTCGCCCCAATCGAGCGGGCGACAACAGCCCTCGCTTCATCGACCGCGCGGCGGCTCTGCCGTCCAAAATGATGGATGCTTGACGGGTTGCCGAACTGTTCCGTCATCCACTGAACCATACCGGCAGCTACGTCTGGATGGACAGGGGAAGTTGCCGCATGGTCCAAATAAATCCGTTCCAACGGTCATTCTCCTTTCCTTTCTGTTGCTTAAATATAAAACATATATGCCCCTTCATCCCCGTCGCTATACTTCGCCAAATCTTCGAGCGTTGTGCTGTCGAGCACTTCCTCGACCGCATCGCGGATGCGAATCCATAGCTCGCGCTTCGCCGGCTCTTCCTCCTCGAGCTCCTCGACCGGGGTCAGCGGCCCCTCCAACACGCGCAAAATGTCGCCGGCGGTGATTTTCGCCGGATGCTCAGCGAGCACATAGCCGCCATACGCTCCACGAATGCTTTTGACGAGCCCGGCGTTGCGCAACGGCGTGACGAGCTGCTCTAAATAATGTTCAGATAAATTGTTCGCCTTGGCGATCGAACGAAGCGAGATCGGACGATCGCCATATTTTTTGGCCAATTCAATCATAATCGTCAAGCCATATCGGCCTTTCGTCGAAATCTTCATTCATATCCCTCCTAACCGCTTAACCCTTGCGGCCGAGTGCCGGCGGCCGGTCCAAGCAGGCGGCTTGCGACCTTTTGGCATTACGGCAGCACCAAGCCGGCATCGAACCGATCGTCACACAAAAAAGGAACGTGCCAAACGACACCGGGCCGCCGAGCAACCAGCCGGCCAACAGCACGAACGCTTCGATCCCGATGCGAATGTACGCCACGTTCCATCCGGTCAGCTCGGTCAAAGCGAGCATGAAACGCCTATGTTATTATATCATAAAAATCCCTTTCCCTTCACGGCTGAACCTTGACCTCTTGTTTCAACTGCTCAAGCCGCCGGTACACCTTGGCGTAATGTTTTTCCTCGCCATGCTCTTTCGGTTCATAATAGCGGACGCCTTCCAGAGCGGAGGGCAAATACGCTTGCGCCACCCAGCCGTTCGGATAATCGTGCGGATACAAGTAGCCTTGTCCACGCCCGAGTGCAGCCGCCCCTTTGTAATGAGCGTCTTTTAAATGATCCGGAATATCGCCAAGCTTGCCGGAACGGACATCGGCAATGGCAGCGTCCAGCGCCTTGTAAGCACTGTTGGATTTCGGGCTTAAACAGAGTTCAATCGTCACAACCGCGAGCGGAATGCGCGCTTCCGGCAGTCCGAGGCGTTCCGCCGCTTCGACCGCTGCCTGTACTTTCACTCCCATCATCGGATTGGCAAGTCCGATGTCCTCATAAGCCATCACAAGCAATCTCCGGCAAACGGACGCCAAGTCTCCGCCTTCAAGCAGACGGGCCAAATAATGAAGCGCGGCATCGGTATCGCTGCCGCGCACACTTTTTTGAAACGCGGACAACAACGAATAATAATGATCGCCATATTTGTCATGGGTAAAACCGCGGTTTGCGGTGCATGAAGCCACGATATCCTCATCAATATACAAGCGGCCGTGGCGCTCATCGGCAGCCGCAACCGCCGCCTCCAGAAGCGAAAGCGCGACGCGCGCATCCCCACCGGCTGCCTCGGCGATGCGCCATAACAACGACTCGTCAATGACAACCGGCGGCTCGCCGACCCCTCGTTCCGGATCAGCGAGCGCCCGCTTCAGAATGATCATGAGGTCATCTGGCTTGAGCGGTTTCAGTTGTTGGATTTGCCCGCAGCGGCTGCGAATGGCGGGATTGACCTCGTGAAACGGGTTTTCCGTTGTGGCGCCAATCAAGGTCACGAGCCCGGATTCGAGATGCGGCAACAAAACGTCTTGCTGCGCTTTATTCAGCCGATGGATTTCGTCGATAAACAACACGACGTTCCCTGACCAGCGCGCCGCTTCGACTGCCTCTTCGATTTCCTTTTTGCCGGCGGCCGTCGCATTGATAGCGACCCATTCGCGCCTGGCGGTGCGGGCAATGGCGTAAGCGAGCGACGTCTTCCCTGTCCCCGGCTCTCCGTAAAGCAAAAGCGATGGAACATGACCTTTTTTGACCATTTTATAAAGCGGCGTACTAGGGCCAATGATGTGCTGTTGCCCAACGATCTCATCGATCGTCCGCGGCCGCATCCGCCAAGCAAGCGGCTCCGTCGTTTTGGGCATGCCGACCCCCCTCCTTGAGATTGATGATGCTATGTTCACAGACATCCTCCGATGCCGCCTATTCATTTTCGGCGAATGGGGCGTCTCCCCGTGGGAAAATCGGTGGTTTTAATAAAAATAGCGTTCAATGGCCTCCTTCAACTCATTGTACAGCGGAAGCGAGTATTTCGCCAAATAGAGCAGAAGCGCCTCCACCATAAACCGCCTAGCTGTCTCCCCTTTCTCGAGTTCTTCCTTCAATAAGCGCAGCGAGCGAAGAATATCGTCTTCAACCGGTCGCAACGCCGCCATGCGCTCTAAACAGCTGATGGCCCGTTCTTTCCATTGACTCCGCTCTTGGGTCGCCGCAGCAATGTAATCCGCCATCACCGTTTCATCGAGCAATCCCGTCTTGCCGTCAAGCAGGCTGGCAACGATGGCATCAAGCCGATCGAGCAAGAAGGGGACAAGCTTCTCAGGAAGCAGCGGCTTTCGGTCTACCGCCAAGTAAATCAGATATTCTTTCAGCATTCCGTTGAGCATCGTCGCGCAATCAAACGAAACTGGACGCACTTGTTCGCCGTATATGTCTTCAATCGCCCGGCGATACCAGTGGAGCGTATGGGCGCGGATGCGAAACACCAGATGCTGCACCTCATGGCTCACCTTCACAGCTTGTTCGCCCAACTGCATTTGCACCAGCTCTTTATGTTCGTCAAACAGCTGGATTTGTACAGTCAACTGACGCCTTAACCGCTCGCGCGCGGTTAAGGCGGGATCAGCCTCGATTTGTTTAAGCTGGCGAAACAAGACTTCATAATGGTAGCGGAAAATCGATACAGCCAACTCTTCTTTTGATTTGAAATAATTGTAAATCGAACCTTTGGCTACTCCGCTCCGCTCGGCTATTTCCTGCATGGAGGTAGCGTGATAGCCTTTTTCGGCGAATAATTTCATCGCCGTTTCAATGATGTCCTCTTTCCGTCCCAATGTTTTCTCCTTCCTTACTCCTTCTTGTGACATCGGATGGGATTTTCAAATCATTTACATGTTTCGAAATATCATTCGTTACTTTCTGAATGTTGTCGCCGACAATCTGGGCGGATACGCGGGCAAACACTTTTCCGTCCAGCTTTTGAATGGACGTATACACGTCCGCCTCTTTCACTTCGGCGACAGCTGAAAGTGGAATCACTCCGTTTCTCGTCACGATCGGAAGCTCTTTCAACTCATCGATCGATCCCAACGTTTCATCATACGAAAGTTCGACTTGCTCATCCTTGCCGCCGAGTTTCAGCGTCCCCACATCGACCGGTTTGGTCGCATCGGCCACCGCCCCCAGCAATTGCATGCCCGAAACGCCATAAGCGGCCGCCTTTTCCGGATCAATGGCGACAATCACTTGTTTTTGCTTTTCCGTCAAGTTATTCGTCACATCTTTGACATCATCGCGTTGTTTTAAATACGTCTCGACCTGTTTGGCTGCTGTTTGGAGCGCCTCCAAATCATTGGAGTATAAGTCAATATTCACGTTATTATTCGTTGGCGGCCCTCCGCTCGACATCTCTTGCACGCCCACTTTTGCCCCGGGCGCGAGCTGATTCGCGATGCGGCGCATTTTTTTTCGAAAACGGCCACGGTTTTCGCGGTGTCAGCGCTGTCCTTCGTATTGGCATCTTGTTTTTTCGTCACCGCCATCGACAGCGATGGCTTCAAATTATAGCGGGCGAATTCGCTTTGCTCGTTGACTTCCTCAATCGTCGCAATATCCCCAAGCTTCACGGACGCAACGCGCTGCAATCCATTCGCCGCCATAGGAACAGCTGTCGGCACGAGTTTCAGATTTTTCAACTCATGGATGGTGTTCAATTTTTCCTCGACGCGAACAGGAATTTGCCATGTATCGGTTTGCAACGTTCCAGCCGGGAACGCCAACACCTTTTCATTGATTTGGTTTTTAATCTCTGACAAGTTCAATCCCGCCTGAGCAGCCTTTTTCCGATCGACTGTGATCCGGATGAGGCGCTCGCTGTCTCCACCGATCGAAACGGAATTCACCCCGTCGATTTTATTCAATTCTGGAATCACTTCGGTTTCCAGCAACGTTTGCAGATCGGTTCCGTTTTTGGCAAACAAGGAAATGTTGAAAACCGGGATGGAACCGAATGAAAACCGATTGACTTCCGTTTGCACATTATCGGGCAATCCTGCCTTATCAATGAGCGATTCGACCTGTCGCTCCATTTTCTCCATATCCGTCCGAAACGGAAATTCAAGATTCATAACGGCCATTCCTTCATAGGAAGAACTCTGCATTTGCTTAAGCCCGTCAAGGGACTTCAGTTTTTCCTCGAGCTTGGCCGTGACCTCCTCATTCACGTCTTGCGGAGAAGCCCCAGGATAGACCACTTCAATCGACAACTGGGGAAATTCAATGTTCGGCAGCAAATCGACCTTCAAGGAGGAGAAGGAATACAGTCCTAGAAACATGAGCAAAAACGAACATACAAACACAGCTGCCGCATTTTTCAAACTGAACCTGGTCAAAAACGTCATCATGCCACCTCTCATCCCACGATTTTGACCAATCAGTCTAATTGTTTTGAACTGACCGGTCATACAAAACTATTTCTATGATACATGAAAATGGGAAAAATGAAAAGGGCGAAGTTTAAAGTGGAAATCAAACGGAAAAACTATGACCATATCAACATTACCATTTGATGGGGTGGACAACATGAAAACAAGACAGGATGCTTGGTCACATGAAGAAGATGTACTGTTGGCTGAAACGGTGCTGCAATATATACGCGAAGGAAAAACGCAACTTGCCGCTTTTGAAGTCGTTGGGAGACAACTGCACCGCACAGCGGCGGCATGCGGGTTCCGCTGGAACGCCGAGGTGCGGAAACGGCACCTTGAAGCCATTGAACAGGCAAAAAAACAGCGAAAAGAACGGAAACGGGCATTGGAAATGATGAAAAAATGGCAAAAGGAGGCGGCCGCCGTATCGTTCGGCGCCCCTGACGATCCGAAGCTTGCCGAGGGATCGTCCCCGTTTCTCCCGGCTGCCCCGTTGACGCTTGACGAGTGCATTTCCTTTTTGCAAAGGCTGCGGAACGATGTTGAGCAGCTGGAAGCCGCCCGCCGGGAAAACGAGCGACTGAAACGGGAACGGGCGGAGTGGCAGGCTCGCAATGAACAGTTGGCCAAAAAGGCCGAACGCTTGGAAGCGCGCCAGACGACGGTGCACGAAGATTACGAGGCGCTCGTCAAAATTATGGCCCGCGCCCGTCAGCTTGCCTCCGAAGAAGGCGACCGCTTTTCCCTCGCCCAGCTTCTTCTCTCCGAAACGGGTGGACAAGTCGAACCGATGGCTCATTCATAACAAAACAAGAGGCAATGGCATGCATCGCTCCTTGTCTGCCCATCGTTTCCTCATTCGCCGACGCGGGCGATGGGGATGTCTTTTAACAATTCATTGATGACGTAAGACGCCATAATAAGCCCGGCAACCGACGGAACAAACGCGTTCGATGATGGCGGCATTTTCGCTTTGCGGATCGGCGAAGCATCGTTGCCGACGACTTGGCGAACGTCTTCGCGGATTTTCACCGGCTTCTCATCGGAAAAGACGACCGGAATGCCGCGGCGAATCCCTTCTTTGCGCAGCTTGGCGCGGATGACTTTCGCAATCGGATCGGTGTGCGTTTTTGAAATGTCGACAATACGAAAGCGGGTCGGATCCATTTTGTTCGCCGCACCCATGCTGGAGATGATCGGAATGCCGCGCTTGAGGCATTGTTTCATCAAATGCACTTTGTACACAATCGTGTCGGACGCATCGATGACAAAATCCAGATCATAGGCGAAAAATTGCTCATACGTCTCTTCCGTATAAAACATTTGCAAAGCGATCACCTCGCACGCCGGGTTGATGTCGGCGATGCGCTCTTTCATGAGCTCCACTTTCGGACGCCCGATGGTCGAGAGCAACGCATGGATTTGCCGGTTGATGTTGGTGATATCGACGTTATCGCGATCAACAAGCACCAACCGGCCGACGCCGGAGCGGGCGAGCGCCTCGACGGCGAACGACCCGACACCGCCGACGCCAAGGACGGCGACGGTGGCGTTTTTTAAGCGTTCCAACCCTTCAGGGCCAATCGCGAGTTCATTGCGGGAAAATTGGTGCAGCATCGTTCTCCTCTCCGTTTGCTTCAAAATTGATGTTTATGCCGCTTTTTATCCTACCATCAAGACAGCAAAAGAGGCAACGGCATTTTGCTGGCAAAACAAAACCCCTATGCGGCCATCCGCATAGGGGAAATGCTGTTGATTCCTTAATGTCGCCAGTCCCAATCGTGCCGTCGATACCTTCGTTTTGAACCCGCTCTCCCATAGGTGGGTGCCCTGTTCCAAGGTTTGCGCTTCCCCTGTGACGAAGGGGCGTGCACGCCGCTTGGAAACCCCGGGCTCCCGGATCATCTACTGTTCGGTCAAAACGATGGGTGACTCGACGAACACATTAGGACGGTGTGTTGCTTTGATTGTATCATATTTTTTCGCGTTTGTGAACCTCTGCCGTCAATGTTTCTCCTTCCAACGGCGCCATTATTCCTCACGAGGAAGCACAACGGCCAAATGCAGCTCCTCGAGCTGCTTGTCGCTGACCGGCCCCGGCGCTTCCGTCAATAAGCAGCTCGCACTCGCCGTTTTCGGGAAGGCGATCGTATCGCGCAAGTTCGTGCGCCCAGCGAGCAACATCACCAGCCGGTCAAGGCCAAGCGCAATGCCGCCGTGCGGCGGAGTGCCGTATTCAAACGCCTCAAGCAAGAATCCGAACTGGCGGCGCGCTTCTTCTTCGCTGAACCCTAAGGCGCGGAACATTTTTTCTTGCACGTCGCGCTCGAAAATGCGGAGCGAACCGCCGCCGAGCTCGTACCCGTTTAACACTAAATCGTACGCCTGTGCGCGAACGGCGCCCGGGTTTGTCTCCAACAGCGGAATGTCGTCGCGCACCGGCATCGTAAACGGATGGTGGGCGGCGTAATAGCGCCCTTCTTCTTCGTCATACTCCAAAAGCGGCCAATCCGTCACCCACAAAAACGCGAGCTTCGCTTCGTCGATCAAGCCGAGCTCTTTGCCAAGCTTCAGCCGGAGCGCCCCAAGCGCCGCTGCGACGATCACTTTTTCGTCGGCGACAAACAAAAGCAAATCTCCGTCTTCGACAGCAAGCGCTCGACGCAGCGCCGCCTGTTCCTCATCGGTGAAAAACTTGGCGATCGGCCCTTTCAGCTCATCTCCTTCCGCTTTCAGCCAGGCGAGCCCTTTCGCCCCGTAGCGGGCCGCAAATTCGCCTAACGCGTCGATGTCTTTGCGCGAATAGCGGCTTGCAGCGCCTTTCGCGTTGATCGCCTTCACTTGCCCGCCTTCCTTGACCGTGCGGGCGAACACTTGAAATGCTGAATTACGGACGATTTCCGATACGTCGACGAGCTCAAGACCAAAGCGTATATCCGGCTTGTCCGAGCCGTAGCGGCTCATCGCCTCGTCATACGTGATGCGCGGAAACGGGCGCGGGATGTCGATCCCTTTTGCTGCTTTCACGACGGCAGCCATCATCCGTTCGGTTAAATCCATAATATCCTTTTGTTCGATAAACGACATTTCGATGTCGATTTGCGTAAATTCCGGCTGGCGGTCAGCGCGCAAATCCTCGTCACGGAAGCAACGGGCGATTTGGTAGTACCGTTCCACGCCGCCGACCATGAGCAGCTGCTTAAAAATTTGCGGCGACTGCGGCAAGGCGTAAAATTCGCCCGGATGAACGCGGCTTGGCACCAAATAGTCACGCGCCCCTTCCGGCGTGCTTTTCGTCAACATCGGCGTTTCAATTTCCAAAAAGCGTTCGCTATCCAAAAAGTCGCGCACCGTCTTTGTGATTTTGTGGCGAAGCGCCAGTGTTTGAAACATGACTGGGCGGCGCAAATCCAAATACCGATATTTTAAGCGCACGTCTTCCGCCGCATCCGTGTCATCGGAAATCGAAAACGGCGGCGTTTTTGCCTCGTTGATGATCTCGATTCGTTCCGCTTGAATTTCAATGCGGCCGGTCGCGATGTTCGGATTGACCGTCTCGGGCGCGCGGGCGACGACCGTTCCTTCGACGCTTAAAACGTATTCGCTCCGCACGCGTTCCGCTGCCGCCAGCGCCTCGGCCGAGACATCGGGGCTGGCGACAACTTGGACGATGCCCGTTCGGTCGCGCAAGTCAATGAAAATGAGGCCGCCTAAGTCGCGGCGCTTTTGCACCCAGCCTTTGAGCACGACGCGCTCGCCGACGGCCGTTTCCGGCACTTCTCCACAATGATATGTGCGTTCCATTCGCTCACTCCTCCTTCCCGATCCGTTCATGCAAAAAGTGCGCCAACTCGCCGAGCGGTACATTCGTTTGCTCGCCGCTCGCCATATGCTTTACCGCCACTTCCTGTCTCTCGAGTTCTTCATCGCCGATAATGGCGACAAACGATGCCCCAAGCCGGTCGGCGGCCTTCAGCTGCGCCTTCAATTTTCGGCCCAAATAATCTTGATCGACCCTCAATCCGAAGCGGCGCAATGCATAAACGAGGCGGACCGCCTCGTCTTTCGCCCGCTCACCGACAGCGACGACATAGCAGTCAAGCCCACTCTCCACCGGCAATTCCACTCCTTCGGCGTCAAGGGCGGCCAACAGCCGCTCGATGCTCAAGGCAAAGCCGATGCCCGGCGTCTCCGGACCGCCGATTTCTTGGACAAGCCCGTTGTAACGCCCACCGCCGCACAGCGTCGCCGCCGCGCCAAATCCTTCCGCTTCGCTCATAATTTCAAACGTCGTGTGGTTGTAATAGTCAAGCCCGCGCACGAGCCGCGCATCGATGACAAACGGGATGCCGAGCGCTGTCAAGTATTGTTTCACTTTCTCAAAATAGGCACGCGATTCGTCATTTAAATAGTCTAAAATCGACGGCGCCGTCGCCATCAGCTCATGATCGCGGTCTTTTTTGCAGTCGAGAATGCGGAGCGGATTCGTATGAAGCCTCGTCTGGCAGTCCGGGCACAGCTCGTGGATGCGGTTTGAAAAATGGCGAACAAGCGCCTCTCGGTGCGCCCGGCGGCTGTCAAGGTCGCCCAAGCTGTTCATGACAAGCCGGATCCGTTTTAAGCCAAGCGCTTCGTAAATATGCATCGCTAGCGCCATCACCTCGGCGTCAATCGCCGGATCGCTGCTGCCGAGCGCCTCGACGCCGAACTGGACGAACTGGCGGAACCGTCCCGCTTCCGGACGCTCGTAGCGAAACATCGGCCCGCTGTAATACAATTTCAGCGGCTGGTTCGGACTGCCGTACAGCTTATGCTCGACAAACGCTCTGACAACCGGCGCCGTTCCTTCCGGGCGGAGCGTCAGCGCGCGCCCCCCTTTGTCTTCGAACGTGTACATTTCTTTTTGCACAATGTCCGTTGTATCCCCCACGCCGCGCAAAAAAAGCTCCGTATGTTCAAAAATCGGCGTCCGGATTTCCTGATACCCATACCGGCTGCAGAGGCTGCGGGCAATGTGCTCGACATATTGCCATTTTTCCGAGTCACCCGGCAGCACATCTTGTGTCCCTCTTGGAATTTGAAAAGCCATGCTCATCCTCCTTTGCCCAAAATAAAACGCCCTTGTCCCCATGATCATAGGGACGAGAGCGTCATTCCCGCGGTGCCACCCTAATTGAAGCCGATCCGGCTTCCGCTTGTCGCCATTAACGCATGGCACACGTTCCCCTTTACTGGCGCAAAGCGCGTTCAAAGGGAAACCTACGGAGTGTCTTTCGTTAAGCCATCATGGAGAAGCGCTCGCAGCCTTGGGCGCTTCCTCTCTGGCCATGTGGACCTTAACTACTTTTCTCCATCATCGGTTGTTCCGTATGAGAAAGATGTAATTTTATATTACGGACAATCTCGCCCGTTTGTCAAGTTGTCCTAGCAGCTGGAGTCAGTCAAGACTTTGTGGAGAACATTTTTTCGGTTCACTACGGGCGTTGTCAATCACTAGTTAGCGAACCATTTTAAGGAATTCATATCGTAAGCGCTTTCGGACTCTCATCCCTCATCTTGAAGTGATGATATTGTATTCCATTTTTTTACACCCAACCACCATCCCGGAGCGCCGACAACGCTTGATGGATCGGCGTCCCGGATGACCGCTGCAGACACGGTAGATTCTGACGCACCACATCTGCCCATAACCGTCCGGCCTTCCGTTTGGCCTGTTCGATCCGCTTGGACTTTGTTGAGGCCGAGGCCGCCGTTCGGGTCTCTTCTTCCTCCACCAACTGCCCATTTCTCCGCCAAATCCCGTCGATTCGGGCCGCCATCGCCCTCAGAAACGCCCGAAGCCCTTGGTCTTTCCAGCTGCGGCGGGATTTCACCCGATGCGCAAACCGGCTCATCACGCTCTCGGCGTGGCCCATCGGACGCATGCCGGTCGTCTCCACCCCTTGCTCCGACAGCCACTCCCGATAGTCCCGGATGCATCCCGGCATCGACTCGATCCGGCGAATCAAGGCGGCCAGCTGTTGTTCTTTGCCTTCGTCCCCCAACGTGCCGACCGCGCTGTTCAGCTCGACCAAAAGTCCTTCTTCGTCTTGTTTCGCCAGCTTCCTCCGCACCTCCCGCCAACGCGGATGGCCGGACAGACACTGACGCAGCTCCCGCGCCACATGAAATCGATCCAGCTGAAAGCACGCCCGCTTCCCAAAATACTCCCGGCAGGCCGTGATCCACGACGCCGCGTCGCCGTTGATGATCAAAAGGTCCCGGCACGGATCATAGGCATATTCGTTCATCAGCCACTCTTCAAACCGTTCCCACACGTCTCCCGCCCCTTCATGGAGGTAGTGGCGCCGGTTCACGAGCTCGAGCTGCGAACCGTTTCGTTTCCATCCCTCGTGAACCGCCAGGATTTTCTCTTCTTTCGCCCGTTTCCCTTTCCCCTGGCGGGAAATGAACAGCCCATCCGCCTCCACAAATAGCACTCGGCCGTGCCGTTGGGAAACAGGGCGGTGCAGCGAGACAGGGGCCTCCAGCACCAGTTGGCGAATCGCCTCGTGGCTTAGGACCGCATACCCCACGATCGACTCCAACGTACGGGCCGCTTTGCGGTAGGAAGAGCACTCTACGGCCAACTCGACCGCCGTTTCCTCGAGGCAAGGGCTGATCGACTGCGCTCCATCAAAGCCCAGTTCGGCATCCAGCAAGAAGGTATAGTTCCCCGTTTGCCGGTCATAGTAGTAGTTCCGTCGAAACGTCACTTCTCCAAACAGCGTTTGGATCGTAGTCGGCCGTTTGTCTTTCAGCTGATACCGGCGCTTGTCCCGCGCTTCCGCCAGTTGTTGATCAATCTCCTCCAAAAGGGCCGCCAACAAGACAGCGAACACCTTTTGAAGAGTTCTGACTAATTGTTCCTCCAGCTCTTTTAATAAAGGCCATTCTGTGGTAAGATGTTTCATGGACTCTCTCCCTCCTGTTTTATGGATGTTGGTCATCACCATCATAGCAGGGAGAGAGTCCTTTTTGCATGACATTTGCTTTTTTCTACCGCGCTTCGCTTGGTGGCCCCGACGAGCGTCGCGAACAAAAGTTCGCAACCCTCGTCGGGGAATCATTCCGGAATGTCACCCACAAATATTTTACTCACACTAGCAGCTGTGATCCATGGTTGTTCGCAAAGAGAAAAACCATGATGTCTCATCGCATTTTTCTCCTTGTTGTAAAAAAAGAGAGCCGATTCATTGAACCGCCCCTCCATGGGATCGAAGAGGCGGTCCACCTTCGGCTCTCTTTAATGGCGAATCAAGTAATCAAACGCGCTTAACGCCGCGGTTGCACCCGAGCCCATCGAGATAATGATTTGCTTATAGGCGCTGTCCGTGCAGTCGCCCGCGGCAAAGACGCCTTCAATGTTCGTCGCGCCGCGTTTATCGACGATAATTTCACCGAAGCGATTCCGTTCCACCGTTTCTCCCAACCATTCGGTGTTCGGAACAAGGCCGATTTGCACGAACACGCCTTGCAATTCGATATGATGTTCTTCTCCTGTTTCCCGGTCAATGTACGTCAAGCCGTTGACTTTGTCCGTGCCGGTGATTTCCGTCGTTTGCGCGTTTTTTATCACCGTTACGTTCGGCAGGCTGTACAACCGGTTTTGCAGCACAGCATCCGCCTTGAGTTCAGGGGCGAACTCCAGCAGCGTCACATGGCTGGCGATGCCAGCGAGGTCAATCGCCGCTTCGACTCCAGAGTTCCCGCCGCCGATGACCGCCACGTGCTTCCCTTCGAACAGCGGGCCGTCGCAGTGCGGGCAATAGGCGACGCCTTTGTTTTTGAACTCGTCCTCGCCCGGCACGCCAAGGTTGCGCCAACGGGCGCCCGTTGCGATGACAACGGTTTTGCTTTTCAACACAGCGCCGTTTTCCAGCTCGACTTCAATCAAGTCTTTTTTCTCGAGCCGTTTTGCCCGCTGCGAGCTCATGATGTCGACGTTGTATTGCTTTACATGTTCTTCAATGCTGGCCGCAAGCTTCGGTCCTTCCGTATATTTGACGCTGATAAAGTTTTCAATGCCGAGCGTATCTAAAATTTGTCCGCCGAAGCGCTCCGCGACAATGCCAGTGCGAATGCCTTTGCGCGCTGCGTAAATGGCTGCTGTCGCACCTGCAGGGCCGCCGCCGATCACCAGCACATCAAACGGCTCTTTGTTGGCGAAGGAAGAAGCGTCCGGAGCACTCCCTAATTTGGCGAGGATATCTTCAAGCGACATGCGGCCGCTCGCGAACAGTTTGCCGTTTAAAAACACCGTCGGTACGGCCATAATCCCTTTTTGCTCCGCTTCTTCTTTAAACGCCGCCCCGTCGATCATCGTATGCGAAATATCTGGGTTCAACACGCTCATAATGTTGAGCGCTTGCACGACGTCCGGGCAGTTGTGGCAGGTCAGGCTGACGTACGTTTCAAAATGATGTTTGCCTCTGATTTGTTGAATGCGGTCCACGACGTCTTGGCTGACTTTCGGCGGCCGCCCGCTCACTTGAAGCAGCGCCAAAACGAGGGACGTAAATTCATGACCGAGCGGCACGCCGGCGAAGGTGATGCCGGTGTTTTCGCCGACCCGGTTGACGCTGAAGCTTGGCGTTCGTTCCAGCTTCGCTTTTTCCACTTTGATTTTCGGCGACATCGCCGTTAATTCATCGATTAAAGCAAGCATATCGCGGGAAACGTTGTCGTCTCCCGCGCTTACCGTCAAGACAATATCATTTTCAAGCAATTGCAAATACTGAGCTAGTTGCGCCTTGATGTCAGCATCCAACAGCATCTCCTAAGCCCCCTTAAATTTTGCCGACAAGGTCAAGGCTCGGCTTCAGCGTTTCCGCTCCTTCTTTCCATTTCGCCGGGCAGACTTCACCCGGATGGTTGCGCACGTATTGGGCCGCTTTAATTTTATCAATCAGCGTGCTGGCGTTGCGGCCGATGCCGTCCGCATTGATTTCCACCGCTTGAATGACGCCGTCTGGGTCAATGATGAACGTGCCGCGTTGCGCCAATCCTTGTTCTTCATCGAGCACATCAAACATGCGCGACAGTTGATGCGACGGGTCGCCGATCATCACGTATTCGATTTTGCCGATAGCTGGCGATGTATCGTGCCATGCTTTATGAGTAAAGTGAGTGTCGGTCGAAACCGAGTACACTTCTACGCCAAGTTCTTTGAACGTAGCGTAGTGGTCTTGCAAGTCTTCGAGCTCCGTCGGGCAGACGAACGTAAAGTCCGCCGGATAGAAGCAGACGATGCTCCATTTTCCCATGAAGTCTTGCTCTGTCACTTCGATGAATTCGCCGTTGTGATACGCTTGGGCACGGAATGGTTGCACTTTTTTCCCTACGAGTGACATTCTTCATCTACCTCCTGTGACTATTTTATAATAATTTTAAACCAATACTTATTATCATATAGGGGCATGTGTTTGTCAATACATATGCAATGGATTTTTTCCTCTACCGATCCGGATCAGTGTTGAGCGGATGCGCAGCGCTCATTCGCAGCTGTTTCGTCTGAACGGCCACACCGCCTCGGCCCACGAAACATCCACACGCCGCGTGCGCTCCTTCCAACTCGCCATGCTTACGGACGGGGCTGCTGTTTTTTCAACATTTGTACGTCTTTCGGCACCACACCGAATTCGGATGCCAACTCAAACGCTCTATATTGAGCCTCGAGCCGCACCCATTCGTGAAAGTCGGCGGACAACACATCGTCCGCCCGATGCGCCTGCTCGCCTCTTTTGGTTTGCCGCATCGCGCTCCTCCTTTCTTATTGCCGCACTTGTTTTCATCTTTCCCATTTTTCGCCGAAAATAAAAAAGAAACCGGGAAACTTTATCGGTTTCCCGGTTTCTCGCTGCTGTCGATGATCAAGGTGACCGGCCCGTCGTTTGTGAGCGATACGCCCATCATCGCACCGAATACGCCGGTTTCTACATGAACGCCTCTTTCGCGCAAAGCGGCGTTGAACGCTTCATACAGCGGCAAGGCATGGTCGGGCTTTGCCGCCGCCATAAAGTTCGGGCGCCGGCCTTTTCGGCAGTCGCCGTAAAGGGTGAACTGCGACACCGACAGCACCGCCCCGCCGACGTCAAGCAAGGAGCGGTTCATTTTTCCGTTTTCATCTTCAAAAATACGCAAATGAGCGATTTTCTCAGCCAAATAGGCAGCATCGTCCTCCGTGTCCTCGTGTGTAACGCCAAGAAGGACGACAAGCCCAGCATCGATCGCTCCGACCGTCTCGCCGTCGACGGTGACTTTGGCCTCTTTCGCCCGCTGGATGACCGCTCTCACTCGCCTTCCTCCTTTCGCCGCCCTTAGTTGTTCATCAAACGCTGGACGGAATAAATGTCGGGAATTTGCTTGATTCGATCGACTACTTTTTGCAAGTGGCTCAAATTATGAATGGCGATCGTCATATGGATCGTCGCGATTTTATGGCGATGATCGGAGCGTCCCGAGACGACGGAAATGTCTGTTCGCGTTTCATTGACCGCCTGCAGCACCTCATTCAGCAAGCCGCGGCGGTCAAACCCGGTGATTTCAATGTCGACGTTATACTCGCGCTCGCCGCCTGTTCCGCTTTCCCATTCGACCGCAATGAGCCGGTCGGCCGCTTCTTCCGTCTGGACGTTCGGGCAGTCGGCGCGGTGGACGGAAATGCCGCGGCCGCGGGTGATAAAGCCGATAATCTCATCGCCCGGCACCGGGTTGCAGCAACGCGACAGGCGGATGAGCAAGTTGTCGACCCCCTGGACGCGAATGCCGCAGTCGCGCTTTTTTCCAGCCGGCAGCTTGGCTTCGAAGACCGCTTCGGCCAGTTTGCGCTGCTGTTCCTCGAGATCGCGCTGCTTCCGCCATTTTTCCGTCAACCGATGGGCGATTTGCGCCGCTGTGATGCCATGATAGCCGACTGCCGCATACATATCGTCTTCATTCGAAAAATTAAATTTTTCCGCAACACGCTTGACGTTGTCCGCCGTCATCACTTCTTTCGGTTCAAAACCGAGGCTGCGCACTTCTTTTTCGACCATTTCTTTTCCTTTTTCGATATTTTCTTCACGCCGCTGTTTTTTGAAAAACTGGCGGATTTTGTTGCGCGCCTGCGACGTCTTGGCGAGCTTCAGCCAGTCCTGGCTTGGACCGTACGAATGTTTCGACGTCAAAATTTCCACGATGTCGCCCGTCTGAAGCTTATAGTCAAGCGGCACCATTTTGCCGTTCACTTTGGCGCCGATCGTTTTATTGCCGATTTCCGAATGGATGCGATAGGCGAAATCGATCGGCACCGACCCGGCTGGCAGCTCGATGACGTCGCCCTTTGGCGTGAAAACGAACACCATATCGGAAAACAAGTCCATCTTGAGCGATTCCATGAACTCTTCGGCATTGCTCGCGTCGTTTTGCCACTCCAAAATTTCCCGAAACCAAGACAGCTTTTCTTCAAATGAATTAGGTTTGATCGTCTTTCCTTCTTTGTACGCCCAATGGGCGGCAATTCCGAACTCGGCGATTTGATGCATTTCGAATGTGCGGATTTGCACCTCAAGCGGCTCGCCCTTGGGGCCGATCACCGTCGTGTGGAGCGACTGGTACATGTTCGGCTTCGGCATGGCGATGTAGTCTTTGAAGCGCCCTGGCATCGGCTTCCAGCATGTATGGATGATGCCGAGCACCGCGTAGCAGTCTTTAATGCTGTTGACAATGATGCGGACGGCAAGCAAATCGTAAATTTCATTAAACTGTTTGTTTTGCATCACCATTTTTCGGTAAATGCTGTAAATATGTTTCGGACGCCCGGAAATTTCGCAAGGAATATGCACTTCGTTGAGCCGTTCGCGCACTTCTTGAATGACTTCCTCCAAATATTGCTCGCGCTCAGCCCGCTTTTTCTTCATTAAATTGACGATGCGGTAATATTGCTGCGGGTTTAAATAGCGAAGCGCCGTATCCTCAAGCTCCCATTTGATTTTCGAAATGCCGAGCCGATGCGCGAGCGGAGCGAAAATTTCGAGCGTCTCATTGGCAATGCGCCGCTGTTTTTCGGCCGGCAAATGTTTCAATGTCCGCATATTGTGCAGCCGGTCGGCGAGCTTGATCAAAATGACCCGGATATCTTGCGCCATGGCCAAAAACATTTTCCGGTGGTTTTCCGCCTGCTGTTCTTCCTGCGATTTATATTTAATTTTCCCAAGCTTCGTCACCCCGTCGACAAGCATCGCCACTTCCGCGCCGAACTCGCGCTCGAGGTCTTCTTTTGTCGCCTCAGTGTCTTCGATGACATCATGCAAAAACCCGGCGGCGATCGTTGTCGCGTCCATCTTTAAGTCCACCAAAATGCCCGCGACTTGAATCGGATGGATGATGTATGGTTCGCCCGATTTCCGAAATTGGTCGCGATGGGCGTGCTTGGCAAACTCATACGCCTTTTTCAAAAAGGCGACGTCTTGTTCCGACAAATAACAGCTCGCTCGTTCAAACACTTGCTCCGCTGTCAGCACTTGTTCATTGGCCATAGGGTTGAATCACCTTTTTAATCGATTAAAATTGAAGCTGCAAAGCACAGAGGTCCGTTGCGTTCATACGGTTAATAAGAAAGAGCACTCATGTGTGAGTGCCCCTTTTTTCTTTATTGTATCCGAAGATGCGAACAATGTCGACTGTTTAAAACTGCATCAGCGTCAAAATGTCGTAGCCTTCCAATTTTTTGCGGCCGCCAAGCTCGGTGAGCTCAATCAAAAACGCCAATCCGGCCACTACTCCGCCGAGCTGTTCCACCAAATCGATCGTCGCCCGCATCGTCCCACCCGTCGCGAGCAAATCGTCGGTGATCAACACACGCTGCCCTGGCTTAATGGCATCTTTATGCATCGTCAAGACATCTGTTCCATATTCCAGGCCATACTCCACACGGACGACTTCGCGCGGCAGCTTCCCTTCCTTGCGCACCGGCGCAAACCCGACGCCAAGCGCATAGGCGACTGGGCATCCGATGATAAAGCCGCGCGCTTCCGGACCAACGACGATATCGATTTGTTTTTCGCGCGCATATTGAACAATTTGGTCGATCGCGTATTTGTACGCCAGACCGTTGTCCATCAGCGTTGTAATATCTTTAAACATGATGCCCGGCTTCGGGAAATCGGGCACAATCGTAATGTATTGTTTTAAGTCCATGATACGTTTGCCTCCTCGTGCGTTTGCGAACGTGTCATTTCCGCCAAACAGCGTTTCAATTGCTCGTAAGTGGAATAGACTAACTGATGCTCCGCCTCAAGTTCGTCCCGCCGCCGGCGGTACGTCGGCGATTCGTGCAAATCGCGCTTCGCCGGCTGATGAACGAGCGAAATGACGCCGTTTTGTTCGCTGATAAAGTCAAGCTCTAAAAACACCTTCGCCATAAAATGAACCGTCTCTTCCGTCCAACCGCGGGCGCGGGCCAGCTCACCGCCGCGCTTGGCGAGCGGAAACGAACGGTGTTGATGCAAAAAGGCGTAAAACCATTTAAAATGTTCGCGCGTCGGAAACGTGCGGAAAAATTGCGCCTCGGGCTGGGCGAACACCGCGTAAATGCGCGCCGGCCGCCCGTTGCCAAGAAGCGCCGACAGCAAGGCCAGCCGCGGCGGCACGTCAAGTAGCACGACATAGCGGTCGTCAATCGATAAGGCGCCCGCCTCTTCTTCGGTCGGCACGCAATGAAGCTCCCCGCGAAATGGCGCCACGTCCGGGCGCTGTCCAGTTTCGCAGCGAAAGGAGACGACTAGCCGCTTCTCTTTTGGCAGCCGCTCAAGAAGTGGACGGACGTCGCGGCAGCCGCGGACGTCAAACAGCTGGCAGTCGCTGACCGCCAGATCACACAACGACAGCTGTGGCTTGGCGAACCCGTTCCATTCGTTCACCGACAGCTCCCCGACCGCCGAAATGCGCGCATCCGGAGCGATTTCTTCGCATAACGGCCCGAGGCCGAAGCCGATAGCATCGATCGCGGCCCCGTCTTGGGAAAAGACGGCTTTCATATGGGCTCCGTTCGCCCCGACGCGCCGCATGGTTTCAACCGACGCCCCTTCAATGAGAACAAGCGGCCGTGGATTGCCGACGCCAAACGGAGCGAACCGCTCAAGGCCGCGGGCGGTCGACAGCGTCAACTCAGCAATCGAACAGGAAGCATCGATGAACGTCGGCGGCGTAAAATCGTCCTCAGACAACGTTTCGGCGGCGATGGCGTTCAGCCGTTGCCGCAATTCTTCGACATCATCAAGCGCCAATGTCATCCCCGCCGCCATCGGGTGGCCGCCAAAGTGCGGCAACAGGTCGCGGCATTGCGACAGGCTGGCGAATAAGTCAAACCCATGAATGCTACGGGCTGACCCTTTGGCGATCCCTTTTTCCCGGTCGATTGAAAGCACGACCGCCGGGCGGTAAAACTGCTCAACAAGCTTAGAAGCGACAATGCCCACCACTCCGGCATTCCATCCTTCGCCTGCCACAACCAAGACGCGATGTTCCTCAGGAGGAAATTGGCGGCGCACCATGTCCGCCGCTTCTTCAGCGATTTGTGCCACAAGCTGCTGACGTTCGCGGTTTAACTCGTCCATCTCCGCCGCCAGCTGCACCGCTTCGTTCTCATCGTCCGTCATTAAGAGCGCCACTGCCGGATCGGCGCCGCCGAGGCGCCCCGCCGCGTTCAAGCGCGGAGCGATGACAAATCCGACCGTCTGTTCGTTGATGGCCGCCGCATCAATGCGGCATTGCCGAAAAAGAGCGCGCAGCCCGATGCGCTCCGTCGCTCGCAACGCTTCAAGCCCGTGTGCAACAAAGAGGCGGTTTTCCCCAACAAGCGGAACCAAATCAGCGATCGTGCCGATCGCGACCAAATCAAGCAAATGGCGCGGCACCCGCCCAAGCAAGGCATGGGCTACCTTAAACGCAACGCCGACGCCGGCTAAATCGCGAAACGGATATGTACTTCCCGGCTGCTTCGGATGGATGATCGCATGCGCCTCCGGCAACACCGGACCTGGCTCGTGGTGATCCGTTACGATGACATCCATCCCCCACTCGTTGGCGGCCGCAATTTCCTTGACCGCCGCAATCCCATTGTCGACGGTCACAATGACGGAAACGCCGCGCTCTTTTGCGGAGCGAAACGCCGCCATGTTCGGCCCGTATCCTTCCGTAAATCGGTTCGGAATGTAGAACTCGACCGACGCCCCCGCCTCCTTGAGAGCACTCACCATCACCGACGTGCTGCAAACGCCATCGGCATCGTAATCGCCGTATACCAACACGCGTTCACCCGCGTCGATCGCCCGCTTTAGACGCTGAATCGCGCGCTCCATCCCGTCAAGCAAAAACGGATCATGAAACGATTGCTCAAGCGGATTGAGAAACGACGCCGCCTCCGAGGCCGTCCGCACCCCGCGGCGGACGAGAAGCCTCGCCAATAAGGGCGTGACGCCGGCTTCCTCAGCCAGCCGCCTCACCGTCTGCTCATCGAGGCGCTCCACCTCCCAACGCGTTTTCGCTTTCAACATGTCTCCCACCTCAACTCTCCTTATTATACAAAAAGGAGAAAAGGGCAGGCAACGACATTACGGTTTTTTTTCCGGGTTGTACGGGTTGATGTGAACCATGACATTGCGGACGCGCGGCAGCGTCAGTAGTTTTTCTTTCACTTTCTTTCCGATCCGGTGCCCCTCTTCGACCGTCAAGCGCGGATCGACGGCGATTTTCAAATCGACGATGACGTAATGGCCGTGCTCGCGTGCATGCAGCTCATTGATTTGCCGCACATCGGGAATGGACAAGACCGCCTCGCGCAAATAGCCAGCCTCTTCCTTGTGAAGCACATGGTCGATCGCCGTATGGACCGACTGTCGGCCAAGGTCCCATGCCATTTTCAGAACAAGCAGCGAGACGAACAATCCGGCGAGCGGGTCGGCATATACAAGCCAGTCAATCTCCCATTTTCCACCGACAATGGCGGCGCCGACGCCGATGAGCGCAGCAAACGACGAAAACACATCCGATCGGTGCTCATAGGCGTTGATGATCAGCGCATCGCTGTTTAGCTTTTTCCCGAGCCGGTATTTATAGTGAAACATCGCTTCTTTGACAGCAATCGACAACAACAAGATGTAAATGGCGGCCGCCCCGGGCGGCGACAGTGGGGCGAAAAATGACAGAAACGCCGAGCGCCCGATCTCGATCCCAACGAGAAATAGAAGAACCGCCACAATAATGGCGGCGATTGATTCCGCTTTCCCATGCCCGTACGGATGATCCTCATCCGGCGGGCGCGCAGCGGCCCGCAGTCCAACCCAAACGGCGAACGAGCCGGCAACATCGGACGCTGAATGGGCGGCATCAGCGATCAACGCTTGGCTTTGGCTCCACACACCGACCGCCGCCTTGACAGCAGCAAGCGCCATGTTGCCGGCGATGCCGACGACCGCTGCTGTTTTCGCCTGCTTGAATCGCTGTTCGTGTTCCATGGCCATCTCCCCCACCTTTGCATTCAGCAGCCTCACACGCTGCCTATGTTGCATCTGATGGTTAGTATATCCATTTTCCGCCCCGAGCATTGCACCGAACAAAAAAGGCGCCGGAAAAGCACATTCACTTTTCCGGCGCGCTGTTACACCTGCGGTTCGGCCTCGGCCGCCGCTTTTTTGGCTCCTTTCCCTTTTTTGAGCTCCTGTCCTTTCCAAACGACCCAAAGCTGAGACGCGATGCAAAGCGACGAATAGACGCCGCACACAAGTCCAACGAGCAAGGCGAGGTTGAAATTGCGGATCGCTTCGCTGCCAAAGATGAGCAACGCGATGACCGTAAACAAGACGGTCAATACGGTATTGACCGAGCGCGTAAATGTTTGCTGCAACGCCCGGTTGACGATATACTTCAAGTCGTCAACCGTTTTCACTTTCCGCTTTTTCATCAAATCCCGGATGCGGTCAAACGTGACGATCGTATCGTTGATCGAGTACCCGATGATCGTCAGCACCGCGGCGATGAATGTCAAATCGACTTCAAGACGCGTCAAGCTGAACACAGTGACAATGAAAAAGGCGTCATGCAACAGGGCAACGATCGCCGCCAACGCCATCCGCCACTCAAAACGGATCGTCACGTAAAGAATGATGCCGATCGAGGAAATCAGCACAGCAATGAGCGCATTGCGGGCCAGCTGCTTGCCGACGACCGGAGAGACGGTGCTGATGTTTGGTTCGTTGCCATACGCTTGCTTCAATTCATTTTTCAGCTTGGCAATTTCTTGCTTATCGAGCACGCCAATCAAGCGGACGACGCCTGTTTTCCCATCCGTGCCGGACAGGACGACATCCTCCGGCTTGTAGCCGAGCCGCTCGAAATAGTCGCTCAACTCTTTCGCATCGATCGGCTGGCTGCTCTTCACCTCAACGCGCGTTCCGCTCGTGAAGTCAATGCCAAGATTCAGCCCCAGGGCAAACAACGAGATGACGCCGGCGATCGCCAATGCGCCAGAGAAAATGAAAAACTTTTTGCTATGTTTGACAAAATCCCAGCGGTCAAACTTCGTCGGCACTTCCGTTTCCTCGGTCGTTTCGGCAATGTTTAAGATTTGCGACTTTTTGACGCCAAACCACTCCGGCTTTTTATCGAGCCAGCGGCTTGACACAAGCAGTCCGAGCAACAGCCGCGTGCCATAAACAGCGGTGAGAAAGCTGACGACGATGCTGATGATGAGCGTCGTCGCAAACCCTTTCACCGAGCTTGTCCCGTAAATAAAAAGAACAGCGCCGGCGATGATCGTCGTAAGGTTGGCGTCAAAAATCGTCGCAAACGACCCGCGGTTGCCAGCACGGAACGCCGACAGCATCGACTTGCCGAGCTTCAGCTCCTCTTTGATCCGTTCGTACGTAATAATGTTGGCATCGACCGCCATCCCAACCCCTAAAATCAGGGCGGCAATGCCCGGCAGCGTCATCACGACGTTCATCCAATCAAACAAAAGCAAAATCAAATAAATGTATACCGACAGCGTAATGACGGCGATGATCCCGGGAAGCCGGTAAAACCAAATCATGAACAAGAAGATCGCCGCCACACCGATGATGCCGGCCAACACCGTTTTTTGCAGGGCGTTTTTCCCAAACTGAGCGCCGACGGACGTGGAGTAAATTTCATGCAGCTCGACCGGCAGCGCGCCGGCATTGAGCAAATCGGCCAGCTGTTGCGCTTCTTTGACCGTAAAATTGCCGACGATCGACACATCCGTCTGATTGAACACTTGGTTGACTGAAGCGGCGGAAATAAATTTCGGATCCGTTTTGCCCGCTTCTTTCCGGTAGGAGTCCACCCCTTCTTTAAAATCGAGCCAAATGACTAAAATGTTGTTTGGCGGCCCCATTTTATATACTTTTTCCGTCACCTGGCGGAACTTGTCGGCGTCTTTCAATTTCAGAGCGACGCTCGGCCGGCCGTTTTCATCAAACGACAGCTTCGCTCCGCCTTGGACGAGGTCGCTTCCATCCATAAGCACGTTGTCATTGACATCGCGGAACGTCAATTTCGCCTGCGTGGACAAAATTTCGCGCGCCTCATTTTGGTCTTTCACCCCGGCGAGCTGGACGCGGATGCGGTTTCCTCCCTCGATGTCAACGCGCGGCTCGCTGACGCCAAGGACGTTGATCCGTTTATTCAGCGCACTGACGGTGCTTTGCAGCGTCTCTTGGTCAATCTTATCGCCTTTTTTGGCCGGCTTCACTTCATACAGCACTTCAAAACCGCCTTGCAAGTCAAGGCCCAGTTTGATGTTATGTACAATTCCTTGAATCGTCGGCCCCATCACTCCGGCGAACAAAAGCAGGAGCAGAAAAAAGGCGACGATGCGGTTTCGTTTTACCATTCTCCTTAAGATCCTCCTTCAACTTGCTTCAGAGCCGTCCGGTGTCGCGCCAAGCAAAACATTGGCCTCGCCTTCCATTATGAAACAGCAGCCGGCAAGTGTCAATTTTCCACTATAACAACTCCTTTAAAACCCGCTCCAACTCATCATCGCCGGCCGCCTGCTGCTTATACGAACGCATCGTCAAAAATATCATATACTCGCTCGGCGAAAGAGAGAAAATGTCGCTGACCAACTCATGCAGTTTTTTTTCCGCCGGCCGATGCTTCCACTTTCGGGAACATAAACATTCCCACAGCCCGTCCATCGTCACTTGCGTATAGCCGAGAAGACGAAACTCATCGCACTTCGACTCGAGCGCCGGCATGAGCTGTTCGCGCAGCTTCCGGTTTTCATCCATCCCCCATACCCCCTTGTATCCATTGCCGCCTGCCAATCTTGTCATGCTTGGCCATGGGCCTTGCATATATTGTATAAAAGATGGAGGCATTTGAGAAGGCAGGGGGAGAAAATGTCTAAATTTTTACAAGGTACGGTCATTTTAATCGTCGCTGGCTTTATTACGAAAATTCTCGGCTTCATCAACCGAATTGTCGTCGCCCGCATGATCGGCGATGAAGGAGTCGGGCTGTACATGATGGCCGTGCCGACGCTCGTTTTAGCGATTACCGCGACGCAGATCGGGCTTCCGGTCGCCATTTCCAAACTCGTCGCCGAAGCAGAGGCGGCCGGCGACCGGCAACGGGTGAAACAAATTCTCGTCGTGTCGCTGGCCACCACCGGCGCGCTAAGCATCGTGCTTCTGCCGGCGTTGATCGCTGTTGCGCCATGGCTCTCCCGGACGATGTTCACCGACCCGCGTACGTACTATCCGCTTCTTGCCATCGCTCCAATTGTGCCGATCGTCGCCATCTCTTCGGTGCTGCGCGGCTACTTTCAAGGACGCCAGCAAATGAAACCGTACGCCTACTCGCTCTTGCTGGAACAAATCGTCCGCATCAGCTTGATCGCCTTATGCACACAGCCGCTTTTGCCGTACGGCGTCGAGTATGCCGCCGCCGGCGCCATGGCGTCTTCCGTTCTCGGCGAGCTGGCAGCATTATTGTATTTACTGTTTTTATTTAAGGTTAAAAAATCGATTCGCCTGCGGACAAAGTTTTTTCACTACGTCCAAGCCGGCAAAGAGACGTTCGTCCGCCTCATGCGCATTGCCTTGCCAACGACCGGCGGCCGTTTGATCGGCTCGCTTTCTTGGTTTTTTGAGCCAATCGTCGTCGCCAACAGCTTGGCATTGGCCGGCATCGCCGCCTCCACTGCCACAAGGCAATACGGACAGCTTGTCGGCTACGCGCTGCCGTTGTTGACGTTGCCGTCGTTTATTACGTACGCGCTTTCGACCACCCTGGTGCCGGCCATCAGCGAAGCCATGGCGCAACGCAAGCTGCTTTTGGTCGAATACCGGATCACCCAGGCGATGCGCTTGTCGCTTATCACCGGCGGCCTTTCCACCGTCATTCTTTACTTGTTCGCCGATCCGCTCATGCGCTGGATGTACGGCACAAGTGAAGCCGCGATCTTTATTCAAGTGATGGCGCCGTTTTTCTTATTGTATTATTTCCAAGGCCCGCTGCAGGCGGTCTTGCAAGGACTGGACTTGGCGAAAGCCGCCATGACGAACAGCTTGATCGGAGCAGTGGTGAAGCTCGTGTGCATCTTCGTCCTTGCTTCCCGTCCAAGTTTGGGCATTATGGGCGCGGCGCTGGCGACTGCAGTCAGCACCGTTCTTGTGACGTTGCTTCACTTTGCCACGGTCGTCAAGATGGTGTCTTTTTCCATCGATGCACGCGAGTACATCAAAGCGCTTGGCGCCATCATCGCTGCGGGCGCAATCGGCTATGCGCTCTCCCGCCATCCGCTTTTGGCGGTGCCCGCACCGCTTTGGACGCTGCTTGCCATGGCCGCGACAGCCGCCCTATATGCCGCCTGCCTCATTCTGTTCCGGCTCATCCGGCGCGAAGAGCTCGTCTACCTTCCGGGGCTGCACTGGCTGGCCGGAAAAAACAAGCGAAAATAAACGTCTAAACCTGTCCGGCGGTGAATATATTGTGGTAAAAAGCGTTTGGGCCAAGGAGGGATTGCGGTGTCACGGCTTGGCAGCGCACTGGTGTATGGAATCGCCACAGTTTTTGTGTTGGCGGCGCTCGTCAGCTTCATTTTTTCGTTGTTGCTCAAATGGACGGACATTCACGAATCGTCGCTCACCTGGATCGTGTTTGCCGCCTCGGTTGTCTCGCTGTTTATCGGCGGCGTTGTCGCCGGCGGAAAAAGCCAAGAAAAAGGATGGCTCGCCGGCGGGCTGACCGGCCTCTTATTTACGGCGATCATCTTTTTGTTTCAATTTCTTGGCATGGAAAAATCGTTTACCGTCGAACAATGGCTGTACCACCTTGCCTTTTTCGCCGCTGCTTCCTTAGGTGGCATCGTCGGAGTCAATTTGTCATCGTCGCGCTATGAACGGACGTAAAAACGACAAACCATCGCAAAAGCAAAAGGTGTCCTCAAGGCAAACGGGACACCTTTTGTGATGGAGAGCGCGATGGTAAGAAACGAGATTGCGTCTCGCTCGCGCTTTTCACACCGCCGTTCAAATCGGCGCTCAAGCTTAGATGCCGATGGCCGCGCTTTCGCTACGCCTTACTTTCCGCCACCACTTCTCTCACCGCGGAGCGGTCGAACGTCAGTCGCGTGCCGTCGCCGGCGCGAACGATGATTTTGTCCTCATCGACCGAGTCGATGATGCCGTGCAATCCACCGATCGTGATGATTTTATCGCCTTTTTTCAAATTCGCCTGCATTTGCTGGATGGCGCGTTGCCGTTTTTGTTGCGGGCGAATGAGCAAAAAGTAGAAAAACACAAAAAACAGCACAATCGGCAACAAATTGGCGATCACTGCGTTCATGCAATCCCCCTCCTTTCCGGTCGTCAAAAGTTTTTTGCATTCGGCTTGTTGAAGCCGTAGCGTTCGAAAAATTCCTCACGGAAATCGGCGAGTCGATCTTCGCGGATCGCTTGTCTCACCTGCTCCATCAATTTTATCAAAAAATAGACGTTATGATAAGACGTGAGGCGGATGCCAAATGTTTCATCACATTTGATGAGATGGCGGATGTACGCACGCGTATAGTTCCGGCACGTGTAGCAGTCGCAGTTCGGATCGAGCGGCGAGAAGTCGCGAGCGTACTGGGCATTTTTGATCACCACCCGTCCTTCGCTCGTCATCACGGTGCCGTTGCGGCCGATGCGCGTCGGCAATACGCAGTCGAACATGTCGATGCCGCGGATCGCCCCGTCGATGAGCGAATCCGGCGAACCGACGCCCATTAAATAGCGGGGCTTGTCCGCCGGCAGAAGCGGCGTCGTAAACTCAAGCACCCGATTCATGACCTCCTTCGGCTCGCCGACCGACAACCCGCCGACCGCATAGCCCGGGAAATCGAGCGACACTAAATCGCGGGCGCTTTGCCGGCGCAAATCTTCATATTCACCGCCTTGGACGATGCCAAACAGCCCTTGCTCATTCGGGCGGCGGTGCGCCTTCAAGCAGCGCTCCGCCCAACGGCTCGTCCGCTCGATGGACTGTTTCATGTATTCATATGTCGCTGGATACGGCGGGCACTCATCAAACGCCATGATGATGTCGGCGCCAAGCGCATTTTGAATCTCGACTGCTTTTTCCGGCGATAAAAACAGCTTATCGCCGTTTAAATGGTTGCGGAAATAGACGCCTTCTTCCTCGATGCGGCGGAATTCACTGAGGCTGAACACTTGGAAGCCGCCGGAATCCGTCAAAATGCCGCGATCCCAATTCATAAACGCATGCAATCCGCCCGCTTCCGCGACAATGTCATGCCCCGGGCGCAGCCAAAGATGATAGGTGTTGCTTAAAATGACGCCGGCCCCCATTGTCTTCAGCTCTTCCGGCGACAGCGTCTTGACCGTGGCGAGCGTCCCAACCGGCATAAACATCGGCGTTTCAAACGAGCCGTGCGGCGTATGGAGGATGCCAAGGCGCGCGCCCGTCTGCCGGCACGTTTTGATCAGTTCAAAGCGAATCGGTGTCGTCAACGTGCTCTTCTCCTTTCTCAAATGATGAGCATCGCATCACCGAAGCTGAAAAAGCGGTATCGCTCTTTGACCGCTACTTGATACGCGTGCAAAATATTTTCGCGCCCGGCGAGCGCACTCACGAGCATGATGAGCGTCGATTTCGGCAGGTGGAAGTTCGTCACCAGCCCATCAATCCCTTTGAACTCATAGCCCGGATAGATGAAAATGTCGGTCCAGCCACTTTCTGCAACAAATCGGCCGTTATGTTTGCCGGCGACCGTCTCGAGCGTCCGTGTCGACGTCGTGCCGACGGCGATGATGCGGCCGCCCTGCTCCCGGACGCGGTTTAACGTCTCAGCCGTTTCCTCGCTCATTTGATAAAATTCGGCGTGCATATCGTGCTTCTCGACTTCGTCCACTTGCACTGGCCGAAACGTGCCAAGCCCGACATGAAGGGTGATGAAGACGATATGCACCCCTTTTTCGCGAATGGCGTCAAGCAGCTCTTCGGTGAAATGCAAACCGGCGGTTGGCGCCGCTGCCGAACCAATTTCACGGGCGTACACCGTCTGATACCGCTCCGGGTCGTCGAGCTTTTCTTTAATGTACGGCGGCAGCGGCATCTCGCCAAGCTCGGCCAATACTTCATAAAACAGGCCGTCATACGAAAACTCAAGCACTCGCCCGCCGTGTTCCAGCGTATCGAGGCAGACGGCTTGAAGCTTCCCACCGCCAAAGGTGAGCTTCGTCCCCGGCTTGACCCGTTTGCCCGGCTTAACGAGCGTCTCCCAACGGTCGCCGTCAAGGTGCTTTAAAAGCAGCACTTCCACCGTCCCGCCCGTTTCCTCTTTTTCGCCGTAAAGACGCGCCGGCATGACGCGCGTATCGTTTAACACGAGGCAATCGCCCGGATTCAAGTACGAAATAATGTTTCGAAACGTTTCATGGCGAATGGCGCCCGTTCGTTTATCGAGCACCATGAGCCTTGATGCCGCCCGGTCTGGAAGCGGCGTTTGCGCAATCAACTCTTCCGGCAAATGAAAATCAAACAAATCGACTTTCATCCTATTTCGCGCAGGAGACTCCCACTTCAACGACCAAAGGGAGTAAGTGGGAGAGGAATGCGCGTTCCCCCCTTTCTTTTGTGTATGATATAATAAAGGCGTGGAGAAAACCGTTCAATAAAGGCACTCCAATCACGGCTACTCGATGTATGGAGTTGGTTACAGGAAACGTTGTAACCGTAAAACATCGAGCGTAGGTCCGTCTGTTGTGTGTGGAAGCCAAGTACTGCCAACAGACACACCGAGAGAATCGGTAACGATGCAGGCATGACCTGCGTCGTTGGGTAGTCGTCAACCTGCCCCCTGATGCAACCCCAAGTCAAGGAAGGAGGACGAAGTCCGTTTGCACTTCTGGGGAGTTGCAAGCCCCCACTTCAAGCGTTAGCTAAGTGGGGGTAGTTGACGCAGTTCTCCTTCCTTCAGCGAAATCGTCCGAGTACGTAAAAAATCAACGATAACACAACGCTCAGCAAGATGGATGTCACAACGGGAAAATAAAACGTCATATTCCCTTTGCGGATGACGATATCCCCCGGCAAGCGGCCGAGTTTGACAAACTGCATGACAAACCCGACAATGATGAGCACAACGCCGATCGTCATGATCAACTTTGGCAAGCTGTTCACCGCTTCGGAACCTCCATTTCGAAATGGGCATACGCAGCCGGCGTGACGACGCGCCCGCGCGGCGTCCGCTGCAGCAAACCGATTTGCAGCAAATACGGCTCATACACTTCTTCAATCGTCTGCGCCTCTTCCCCGATCACCGCCGCCATCGTTTCAAGCCCGACCGGGCCGCCGGCGAACTTCTCAATGATCGCTAAAAGCAGCTTATGGTCAATGTGATCAAGCCCGAGCCGGTCGACCTGCAGCCGCTCGAGCGCCTCGACAGCGAGCGGCAGGGTAATTTCACCGTCCCCGCGCACTTGCGCAAAATCGCGGACGCGCCGCAGCAAACGGTTGGCGATGCGCGGCGTGCCGCGCGCCCGACGGGCAAGCTCAAGCGCCGCTTCGCGCTCGATGCCGATTTGCAAGATGGCCGCCGCCCGCTCAATGATTTGGGCGAGTTGGTCGACGTGATAGTATTCGAGCCGGCTGATGACACCAAACCGGTCGCGAAGCGGCGCCGACAGCGCCCCGGCTCTCGTCGTCGCCCCGACGAGCGTAAACGGCGGCAAGTCGAGGCGAAGCGTGCGCGCATCCGGCCCTTTGCCAATCGAGATATCTAAGCAATAATCTTCCATCGCCGGATAGAGCACCTCTTCCACCGCCCGCGGCAGCCGGTGGATCTCATCAATAAAGAGCACATCCCCCGGCTCAAGCGAAGTGAGAAGCGCCGCCAAATCTCCCGGCCGCTCGAGCGCCGGTCCAGATGTCGCTCGCAGCTTGACGCCCATTTCATTGGCGATGATCACGGCCAGCGTCGTTTTCCCAAGCCCCGGCGGCCCATACAGCAGCACATGGTCAAGCGTCTCCTCGCGCAGCTTGGCCGCTTCAATGAACACCCGCAAGTTTTCTTTCACTTTATCTTGCCCGATATACTCATGCAAATATTGCGGACGCAAACTCGGTTCCAATGCCGCCTCGCCGCCTAGGGCAGCGCTGGATACGATCCGGTCATCCATCGCCATCCCTCCCTTCTTGGTTTCCTCCTTTCCTTACTTGAGCAAGAGTGCCAACGCCCGCTTCACATATTGCTCCGTCGACATCGCTTCACTGCGGAGCGCCGGAATGATTTTTTCAATTTCCCGCTCGGCGTAACCGAGCGCCTTGAGCGCAGCGACCGCCTCAGCCAGCTCTCCGGAAAGCGGGGCGGCCGAACGTGCAGCCGCCGGCGCCGCAAGCGCTCCGAGCTTCCCTTTTAAATCCAAAATCATTTGCCGAGCCGTCTTTTTGCCTACGCCTGGAAACTTGCATAAAAACGCCTCGTTTTCTTCCTCGATGGCCCGCGCCAGTTCATCCGGACGCCCGGCCGCCAAAATGGCAAGACCCCCTTTCGGACCGATGCCAGACACTTGAAGCAGCTTAGTGAACAAGTTGCGCTCTTCGCGCGTGGAAAACCCGTATAAAGCGTGCACATCTTCGCGCACATATTCGTATGTATACACCGTCACCACCGCCTCGCGGCTCTCGCGAAAGGCAAACGGATTCGGCGTAAAAATTTCGTAGCCGATGCCATGATGGTCAATGACGATATATTCCGGGCAGACGTAGTCGACGTACCCGCGGATAAACTCGATCAATGGATGCTCCTCTCCTTTTCTCGTCCTTTCATTGTATCATATGATTTCATTATAGCAAAAAGAAATCCCGTGATGCGCATCGCACCACGGGATTGTTGCCGCTTTACTGGACAACCGCAAAATGGCGGTACATTTCAATCACTTGTTCGTATTGTTCTTTCGAGAGGACGCGAATTCCTTTCTTCAGCTTTTCTTGCTGACGGCTTTCGAGCTTTTGCACGTCGATTTGGAAAAACGACTGGATGATTTCGCTCGACTGGCCCGGTTTGCCGTTGAAGATAGACAACGTGCCATCGTCCGTAATTCCGAAGTAGCCGTTTGTTTTTAACAACGGCGAAATGTCGTTGATTGTTTTGAGAAACACGATCGTCTGATCATCGAGCGTCACGAGTTGCCAACCGCGATATTTTTTCCATATTTCTGTCATCGAATCGACGGTTTCGGTGACTTTCTCTTCGCTCATCTCTCCGTCCAAGTATTGCCGCTCGAGCACAATCGTCATCTTAACCGGTGCGGCGGAGGCCGAATGAACCGGTAACACGATGGCGGCGATCCACATTATGAGGGAAAGAATTCGCATCGTTTGTTCCTCTCTTCTCGGATGATGGTTCCTTTACGCCACTAGTTTTACCAGCGGACGCCATTTTATTCCTTGATCCATCAGCTTTTTTGCCAAGCAAGCTGCCGCCGATCCAAAAAGTGGGGCGGGGATTCGAGCCAACGGCGCTCGATCATCATATTCCATTATGTTCCACGACCTTCGAACGTATGTACAAAAAAATCCGCCGGCTTCGCCGACGGACGTCGCTACTCCTCAAGCACCGATTCGTCCAAATTATGGTACACTTCTTGGACGTCATCATCATCTTCAAGCGTATCGATCAACTTCAGCATTTTTTTCAAATCGTCGCCCTCAAGCGTCGTATACGTTTGCGGAATCATCGTAATTTCCGCGCTGGCAAACGTGAATCCTTGCTGTTCCAGCTCGTCTTTCACCGTTTCAAACGATTCGGGCGCTGTATAAATTTCGAACGATTCGTCCGTTGTTTCCATCTCCTCGGCGCCCGCTTCAATGGCCAACAGCAGCAATTCATCCTCATCAACGTTATGCTGTTCGCGGTCAATCACGAGCAGCCCTTTGCGCTCGAACAAATAGGAGACGCAACCCGTTTCCCCTAAATTGCCGCCGTTTTTCGAAAAAGCGGCGCGTACGTTTGCGGCAGTGCGGTTTTTATTGTCGGTCAGGCAAACGACCATGACGGCAACGCCGCCTGGTCCATATCCTTCGTAGCGAATTTCCTCATAGTTGGTATGTTCTTGGGTTCCAGTTGCTTTTTTAATCGCCCGTTCGATGTTTTCGCTTGGCATGTTGGCCGCTTTCGCCTTCTCAATGACAAGGCGCAGGCTCGGATTGGACGCTGGATCGCCTCCGCCGCTTTTGGCGGCCACATAAATTTCCTTCGCCAGTTTCATGAACAGTTTGCCGCGTTTGGCATCTTGAGCATTTTTCCGCCGTTGGATATTTTTCCACTTCGAATGTCCAGCCATCGACAGTTCTCCTCTCATCGCAACGGAATGTTCCGATTATTACTATAGCAAAAAACGCGGAAATTGTCAGCCAGCTCCAGCGAAGGAGCAGCCATGAAAAAAGGCGCCCCGCTTTTTTGGGACGCCTTTTTCGGTTTGTCACCGAGTGTTTTCCGGCCGTTCTTGAATCGTGCCATCGATAAAAATGGTGCGCAAATCACGGCGGATTTCTTCCATATTGATTGGAGTCCCGCGTCGAAGCGCGTTGTCAATCGTGCGAATGCGGTGGTACATGCTCGGATTCGAGGTGACGCGCACCCGCTTGCCGTCCGCGTACGGAGCGACCGCTTGCTCGACACGCTTCTCAAGCCGCTTGGGATGGCGGGCGTCTGTGGCAATCGCGATGAGCGCCTGATCGCCATACACAACCGCGCGGGCATCGTCGACTCCGTTCACCGCTGCGGCGCGGCGGGAAAGCTTCTCAGCCAAACCGCCGGCATAGCTTCGGTAGTACGACGGGTGCGGATCGACGTTTAGCGAGTGCAAATGCCCATGGTAGTTGTAATCACTGTCACCGAAATCGACGTCGGGCGGAAGAGCCGGAACGTCCGTGTCAAACCGGGTCGCTGCTGGTCCTCCGAGGCGGCCGTCGTCCGTCAAATAATCGGTGACCGGACCGCGGCGCGCCCATATATAACGGTTGTCATAATTGAGCGCATTCGTCCCATATTGGCCATAGCGGAAATCGTCGCCTCGCTCCGTCGAGTAAAAACCGATCGGTCTCGCCGCATCATGATAACGCTGCGCCCCTTCCTCATTCGCCCGGTAGTTGGTGCATGAGGCGAGCAATCCGGCGACCGACAACACGCCGATCCATCTGACCGCGTATCTCAATGGAAAACCCCCCTTGGTTTCCTTCGCCCAAGGCTGGCATGAAGCCAGCCTTACGTTTAGCTTGCGGCAAACGCGGGGGGTTTATCGCTGTTAGTTCAACCCAACGAGATGACAGCTTAAAACTTCGGCGGCGCAATCGCCAACTGTCGTTTATGATGCGAACGTTCATGAAGCCGTTCAATAATTTTCCGATCGCGTTCTGGAATCTCTTCCCCTTTTAAATATTTATCGATCATTTCATACGTCGTGCCCATTTCGCTTTCATCCGTCTGCCCTTCCCACAGTCCGGCGCTTGGAGCTTTCTTGATAATTTCTTCCGGGACGCCGAGCAGACGACCCATTTCGCGCACTTCGCCTTTTGTAAAGTGAATGAGCGGCACTAAATCGACTCCACCGTCACCGTATTTCGTAAAGTAGCCCGTATGCCATTCGGCGGCGTTGTCCGTACCGACGACGAGATAGCCGTAATTGTTGGCGACCGCATACAACGTTGTCATGCGCAAACGCGCCCTTGTATTCGCATCTCCGAGGCGCGCGCGCTCTTCGCTCCATTCCCCGATGGCTTTCAGCTCGGCCTCGACCGCGCCAAACAACGTCCGGTGCGCCTCGGTCAAATCGATGACCAAATGCCGGATGCCGCAGCTTTTCACCACTTTCAGCGCATCTTCCATATCTTTCGGATTGCTTTTGCAAGGCATGATCAGCCCCAGCGAATCGTCCGGAAAGGCACGCTTAATCAAATGGGCGACAACCGCCGAGTCGATGCCGCCGCTGATGCCGACGACCGCCCCGTTTAAACCGGCTGATGAGACTTGGTCACGCAACCATTGCACGAGTTTGTCAATTTTTTCTTGCATCCGCCCTCGACTCCTTTTCCAAAGATTCCATTTCTCATTGTAGCATAGCATAAAGGCTACGGACAAACCGTTCTCTCCGCTTGCGGTCAAACACAAGAGGGCGGCGGCGCGCGGCGGCTGACCGCCATTCACGAAACACATCAGCCGGAAATAAGAGCGCATGCAAAAACCAGCGTTTTTCCAACCAACGGCGAAGCGGAGCGAAACGGGCGAGTGTTGAATATGACCAACCGATATACGGCAAGAGGCGATTGGCGTATTGGCAATAGTCAAGCCCGGGCGAGGCAAGAGCGGCCGCGTCATAGTCGATGAGGTACATCTGGCCGGTTGTGGTGCGCAAAAAATTATGGGAGGCGACATCACCATGAATGATGGCAGCAGAATCCTCCGTCAACTCTGGAGCATGCTCGCGACACGTTGATAGACAGTAATCCGCCCAGCGCAGCGTAAATAAAATGTCTTCTTTGTCCATGATCGTTTCAACAACAGGCAAATGTCGGCAAAACTCCTCATAGCAGCGCCGCCATTTGTCATACAGCTGCGCACGCGGTAGCCCTATCGCCTCCTGCTTGCTGCTGGCGATGTTTGCCGTTATGGTATGGTAACGTTCGAGCAAATGAAGTCCGTCAGCGGCGTCAGCCCAAGCGGCAAACGAGATTGGACGCGCTCCGGCTACATATTCCGTCAGCAGCCAATAGCATCCGCCGGCTTCAACCACTCCTCCGCGCCCGATCGGCATAGGGGCCGGCGCGTCGGAAAAACCGGTCTTCCTTAATGCGGCAAGAAGCCAGGCGTGCCGCGCGGCCGCAACAGGAAAGCGATACGCTTTGGCGACAAACATTCCTTGCCGGGCGGCAATGGCGAAGACATGCGGTTTCAATGCCACAACTTGTTGAATAACAAGCCGATATTGGCGGTCAAGAAGAAAAAAGAGACGGCCGACGGCGTCTCTTTCGATTGGATTATTGTTCTTCACCATGTTCGCTCTCCTCATCCGGCGGCCCGGCAAACAGGCGCGGGCTGGCGGCCGGCGGAGCAGGCGAAGGCGCATACCCAGGCGGGCTTGTCGGGTAGACGACGCCCGGCCACGGAAGCGGCGCCGCCTGTTGTGGGGCATACCCGTATGGAGCCGGCGGCACGTACACGCCAGGCGGTGCATACCCCCCATAGTGCGGAACCGGCGAATATACAGGCATATAGGCAACTGGCGGATACCCAGCCGGAGGCGCATACACCCCGGGCGGCGCGTATCCCGGCGAAGCGAAAGCGGCTCCCGCTGGCGGCGTCGGCGGGATGGCAGCCCCATGTCCACCCGGCCCAAGAAGCGGTGGGGACTCCGCCGATTCACTGCTGCTTTCACTGATGCCTGGATAAGGTGCTGCACCGCTTTCTGGGCTTTCCCCGGCCGGCGGATTGGGCAGCGGAGAATACGGCGGCATCGCTGGCAACGGCGGCACATAAAACCCTGGCCCCGGCAAAATCGGCGTCACCGGCACACATCCTTGATCACTGCCAAACGCCGGCGCTGGCGGCGGCGCGACCGGAACGTATGGAATGTTCGGAAGCGGCGGCGCTTCATCACTTTCCGGTTCCATCTGCTCCCCTTTCAGTTTATCCGGGCTTTCTCCTGTTTCCTCTTTCATAATGCCAGGTAAAATATTGCTCGGCTTCGGCGGAATCGGCGGCAGATTCGACAACGATTTGGCAAATGAAACGTGAGAGGACGCAGCGGCCGGCGGGATCGTATGCACAAACGGCGGTTCGACAGTCGGCGTTTTCGCTCCCTCGGCGTTCGCGGCATTTGGCGCCTCATTGACCGGCACATTCGGTGTTTCATTTACTGGTGCGTTTGGTGTTTCGTTGACAGGTACTTTCAGCTCCCCTTTCCCCGTCGCTTTCGGTGTTTCGCTGACTGGCGCCTTCGGTGCTTCCTTCACTGCCGCTTTCGGCGCTTCGCTCACCGGCGCCTTCGGTGCTTCCTTCACCGCCGCTTTCGGCGCTTCGCTCACCGGCGCCTTCGGTGCTTCCTTCACCGCCGCTTTCGGCGCTTCGCTCACCGGCGCCTTCGGTGCTTCCTTCACCGCCGCTTTCGGCGCTTCGCTCACCGGCGCCTTCGGTGCTTCCTTCACCGCCGCTTTCGGCGCTTCGCTCACCGGCGCCTTCGGTGCTTCCTTCACCGCCGCTTTCGGCGCTTCGCTCACCGGCGCCTTCGGTGCTTCCTTCACCGCCGCTTTCGGCGCTTCGCTCACCGGCGCCTTCGGTGCTTCCTTCACTGCCGCTTTCGGCGCTTCGCTCACCGGCGCCTTCGGTGCTTCCTTCACCGCCGCTTTCGGCGCTTCGCTCACCGGCGCCTTCGGTGCTTCCTTCACTGCCGCTTTCGGCGCTTCGCTCACCGGCGCCTTCGGTGCTTCCTTCACCGCCGCTTTCGGCGCTTCGCTCACCGGCGCCTTCGGTGCTTCCTTCACTGCCGCTTTCGGCGCTTCGCTCACCGGCGCCTTCGGTGCTTCCTTCACCGCCGCTTTCGGCGCTTCGCTCACCGGCGCCTTCGGTGCTTCCTTCACCACCGCTTTCGACGCTTCGTTGGCCGGTGCGTCATTCGCCGGCGTTTTGCCTTCTGGAGCAACGGCGCCGAACTCTGTATCAATGTCGATCGAAACGAACGGCTTGGCTTCCGCGTATGGGTGCTCTTCTATTTTCGCTTTTTTCGGCGGCGCCTGCCATTTTGTTTCTTTTTTGACCGGCACTCCCGCCGTCGGCACTTTGATTTTCATTCCGGGCATAATCATATCCGGGTCGCTTACATGCCCATTTATTTTTTTCAATTGTTCAAAATCAACCCCATATTTTTGGGCTATTTTCCAAAGAGTATCTCCCTTCTGAACAATATGGATTTTCACTCCGCTCCCCCTCCTACACCGATACTGTTTGCACTCTATCCGACCGATGCTTGTTTCCCGATATCGTCTTTCAACACAATGTATGACGATGAGCGCCCATTTATGATAAAAAAATCCCCGGCCGGACGGAAGCGATTCCGTCACGCCGGGTTGGGGAACTAGGCAAGAGCAAGCATGCGGTCAAGCGCCGCTTTCGCCTGACAGGCCACTTCGTTCGGAACGGTGATGCGGTTGACGACCACACCTTGTTCCAGTGATTCAAGCGCCCAAACGAAATGCGGCAAATCAATCCGATTCATCGTCAAACACGGACACATGTACGGATTTAAAGAAATAATCTCCTTATCCGGATGTTCGTTCTTTAACCGGTTGACCAAGTTCATTTCCGTCCCGATGGCCCATTGACTGCCGGGCGGGGCGTTGCGGATCATTTCGATAATATATTTCGTCGATCCGGCGTAATCCGCCTGCTGGACGACTTCCCAGCTGCATTCCGGGTGAACGATAATGTTCATTTCCGGTTTCGTCCTCCGAATTTGTTCGATTTGCCGGACGGTGAAGTTTTCATGCACCGAGCAATGCCCTTTCCAAAGGATGACTTTGACATTGTCAACCGGCCCGCTGCATTGCAGCGACTCTTCACGCGGATCCCAGACCGCCATCTCATCGAGACTGACGCCGAGCGCATAGGCGGTGTTTCTCCCTAAATGTTGATCCGGCAAAAAGAAAACCCGCTCTTTTTGCGAAAACGCCCATTTGACCATGTTTTTCGCGTTGGATGACGTCACCGTCGCCCCGCCATGGCGGCCGACAAACGCTTTAATCGCCGCCGTCGAGTTGACATACACAAGCGGGATGATCGTTTCGCCAAATAGATCCGTGAGCGCTGCCCACGCCCGCTCGACTTGGAAAAGATCAGCCATATCGGCCATCGAACAGCCAGCGCGCATATCGGGCAAAATGACCACTTGTTCCTCTCTCGTCAAAATGTCGGCCGTTTCCGCCATAAAGTGGACGCCGCAAAATACGATATACTCCGCTTCATCGTTTTTTGCCGCCAGTTGGGCCAGTTGAAGCGAATCGCCGGTCGCACCGGCAAACTGGATGACTTCATCTTTTTGGTAGTGATGCCCAGGGATAAACAAGCGGCGGCCGAGCCGCTCTTTTATCGACCGAGCGCGGGCCTCGAGCTCGCTTTTTTCCATCGTTCTATAGCGCTCTGGCATGTCATCGAGCCGTTTTAGCTGCTCCAGTACGTTCATTATTTTCTCCCCCCGTCATTGTAAATCAAAACTAATGTCAAGCGCTCGAGCGGAATGGGTTAAACATCCGAGCGAAATGTAGTCGACGCCGGTCGCGCCGTACGCTGCTACGTTGGCGAGCGTAATTCCCCCGGACGCTTCGGTGATGATCGGCTTTGGCACGAGCCGGACAAACGAACGCACTTCATCCGGCGTCCGGTTGTCAAACATAATGACGTCTGCCCCCGCTTCGACCGCCTCGAGCACTTCCGCTTCCGTTTCCGTTTCCACCTCGATTTTCACCATATGGCCGAGCCGCTCCCGCACCGCTTTGACCGCGTCGGCGATCGATCCGCAAAAGGCGATATGGTTGTCTTTGATCATGACGCCATCATACAAGCCAAAGCGATGGTTGTAGCCGCCCCCGCACGTGACGGCATACTTTTCAAGCATGCGCAGCCCGGGAGTTGTTTTCCTTGTGTCGCAAATGCGCGTATGACTGTCACCGAGCAAATCGACGGCTTGGCGCGTCACGGTGGCGATGCCGCTTAGGCGCTGAAGCAAATTCAAAATGACGCGCTCGCCGGACAACAGCGCTCTGACCGGGCCGGATGCAGCGGCGATCGCTTCGCCGGCTGCGACCCGCTCGCCGTCCCGTTTCATAATCGATACTTCGACGCGCGGATCAAGCAGCCGATATCCGGCTGCAATGATGCCGACGCCTGCTATGACCCCGTCCGCTTTCGCGGCAAACACGCCCGCCGCCCGCTCATCAGCGGGAAAAACCGTTTCACATGTGATATCGCCATCGCCGATATCTTCAAGAAAAAACTGCCGCAGCAATTGCTCAAGCTTTACCTCGTTCATGTCCCATCCCCCTCTTTGTTCACTTGGCTCATTCACCGTCCAGCCGGCAAACAGGCCCATTCTTCTTTCGTCCGCACGAGGCGCCGCCCTTGCCAGCTCGGATGCGGATGCGGAAAATCGCTCCGGTAATGGCCGCCGCGGCTTTCTGTGCGGCGAAGCGCCGAAGAGGCGATCAGCCACCCGGCAAGCAGCATATACCCTGTTTCGATGTCCTCGGCCGCCAACGTCTCGACATCACCTTCAAGCCAATACGGCAGAGAAAATTGTTCCAGCCAATCAACCGCCTCACGAAGCCGGCTGCCATCACGCACGATGCCGACGCGTGTAGACAGCTGTTCGCGAATCAACGCCCGCTCCGGCAGCGTCGGGCCGAATGGGCAATTGGACCTTCGGGCGCGCCCTCCTTTCGCCGGCCAGTCGTCCCGGCGGCTGATCGAACAGGCGGCGCGGGCGCCAAATACAATCGCTTCAAGCAAGGAATTGCTGGCAAGCCGATTGGCGCCGTGCACGCCGGTGCATGCCGCTTCCCCGACAGCGTATAAACCCGGTACGGTCGTCTGCCCCCACTCATTGACGACGATGCCGCCCATGACAAAGTGGGCGCCCGGCACGACCGGAAGCCGGCCGGCTTCCCAATCGATCCCATGCGCTTCGCACAGCGCGGCAATCGTGGGAAAGCGGCGGCGAAAATGGGGGACAGCGGAAATATTCAAATAGACGCAGCCGCCGCGGTCAATCTCGGCAGCGATGGCGCGCGCGACGATATCGCGCGGCGCCAAATCGCCAAGCGGATGGACGCCGTCCATCACGCGCCGCCCGTCTTCCGTCTCTAACACCGCTCCCTCGCCGCGCACCGCCTCCGATACAAGCCCGACCGCTTTTCCCATGGCGGCCAACATCGTCGGATGAAACTGGATGAACTCCATATCCGCCACCGCCGCACCGGCGCGATACGCCATGGCAATGCCGTCGCCTGTTGCCGTTGGCGCATTCGAAGTAAACGTGTACAACCCCGCGCAGCCGCCGGACGCCAATACGACAGCGGACGCACGCCAGACCGAAACACGGCCGTCTTCCCGCTTCGTTTTCACCCCGACGCAACGGCCGTCTTCGATCAACAAGTCAATCACTTGTTCCCCCTCGACGATCGGCACACGGTCATTCAGCTGCTGAAGCAAAAACGAAACGAGCGCCTTTCCGGTTTGGTCGCCGCCGGCATGCAAAATGCGGCGGAAGCTGTGCCCGCCCTCAAGACCGACAGAAATCCGGCCTGATTCGTCGAGATCAAACGCCATGCCGGCGTTCATCCATTCCTGCAGCCGCTCCGGCCCCTCGCGGACGATGAGCTCAACCATTCGTTCATCGTTATGGAGACAACCGGCGGTCATTGTATCGTGAAAATGGCTGCGCCAACCATCTCCTTCCGCCAACGCCGCCGCCACCCCGCCTTGCGCCCGCCATGAGTTGCTGTCCGATCGGCCTTTCTTTGTGAAGATCATCACATTTTCATGCCGCGGCAAATAGTAAGCGACCGTTAACGCCGCCAGTCCGCTGCCGACAATCACAACGCCGCCTTCTCCCATGTTTGGACGCTCCTTTCTTTCCTACTGTCTTGACATCTATATTTACACATATTTAAACTAATGGCAAGAGGTTGGCTGAAAAAAATGAAGTGAGGCGGGAAACGATGATTTATTTGGACTATGCAGCGACTACACCGATGTGCCAAGAAGCCATTGCGGCCTACGCCGAAGCAGCAGCTGTTTATTTTGGCAACGAAAGCAGCCTGCATGACATCGGAACGAAAGCAAAACAACTGCTCACCTTATGCCGGCGCGAGTTGGCCGCCATGATCAACGGGGAAGCGGAAGGGGTGTATTTCACAAGCGGCGGCACGGAAGCGAACGTGCTCGCGGTCCGTTCGCTCGTCGCCGCCCGCCGGCAGAACGGAAATCATTTGATTACGACGGAAATCGAGCACGCCTCTCTCCATCATCTGTTCAAACAGTTGGAAACAGAGGGGTACCGTGTCACTTACTTGCCGGTCGACCGTTTTGGACGCATCCGTCTCGAAGATTTGGAGCGGGCGATCACGCCGCAGACGATTCTCGCTTCCATCCAGCACGCCAACTCGGAAATCGGCACCACCCAGCCGCTTGCCGACATCGGCCGCCTGCTGCGGGCGCGCGGCGTCCTTTTCCATAGCGATTGCGTCCAAACTTTTGCTAAAATACAGCTAGACGTCAAAGCCATGGCGATTGACAGCATCTCGGTGTCCGCCCATAAAGTGTACGGGCCGAAAGGCGTCGGAGCGGTGTATATCGATCCGCGCCGCCATTGGAGTCCGGTGTTTCGGGGAGCGACGCATGAATCCGGCTTTCGCCCGGGAACGGTCAACGTGCCGGGCATCGCCGCCTTCATCACAGCCGCAAAGCAGCTGTACGATCGGATGGAAAGCGAGCAAGCGCACTTCGAACGGCTGCGCCGCCGGCTGCTTGACGCCATCACCGTCAAACAGCTGCCGATCACGGTCGAAGGCCATCCCGACTACCGGCTCGCCCACATTGTCGGTTTGACCGTTAACGGGTTGGACGGGCAGCTGGTGATGCTCGAATGCAACCGCGCCGGCATCGCCATTTCCACCGGCAGCGCCTGCCAGGTTGGACAGCAGGCGCCGTCGCGGACGATGCTCGCCGTCGGAAAAACGCCGGAAGAAGCGAAGCAGTTCGTCCGCATCTCCTTCGGCATGGCGACGACACAATCTGACATTGACGAACTCGTATCCACGCTCGAACAGATGATCTTGCCGCAAAAGGGGGGATGGACAGGATGAAGGAGGAAAAGAAAATTTTAGGGGAAGCAAGGCGCCAGCTCATTTTGCAGTGGCTGAAAGAAAGCGACACACCGCTTACCGGCGCCGAGTTGGCGGCGAAAACGAACGTCAGCCGCCAGGTGATCGTCCAAGACATTTCGCTGTTAAAGGCGCGCAACGAACCGATTATCGCGACAAGCCAAGGATATCTGTATTTAAAGCCGGCTGAGCCGGCCAAAACGTATACGCGAACGGTCGCCTGCTTCCATACACCCGAGCGGACGAAAGAAGAGCTGTATTTGCTCGTGGACTGCGGCGTGACGGTGAAAGACGTCAAAATCGAACATCCGGTCTACGGCGACTTGACCGCGTCGATCATGGTCAGCAACCGCCTGGAAGTGGACCAGTTTATCGCCAAAATCGAAGCGACGAAATCGTCGTATTTGCTTCAGTTGACGGATGGGACGCATTTGCATACGCTTGAGGCCGACTCACCGCTGAAACTGGATGCCGCCTGCCACGCTTTGAAACAAGCCGGCTTTTTAATTGAAGCCTAAACGGAAACCGCATGCACGTAAAGAAAAAAACGCGGACAGGAACACACCGTTCGCGTTTTTCACCTGTTTTAGGCAAAATAATATGGATAACTGCCCAACAGCTGCACCGTGCAGCCGAGCGCTTCGATTTCGGCGATCGCTCCCGGAATGAGCACCTCGTCGAGCGGCGCGTCGATATCAATGATGAAAAAGTAGTTTCCGAGACCTGTTTTCGCCGGACGCGACTCAATTTTCGTCAAGTTGAGCCGCCGCCAGGCAAACGCCGACAGCACCTGATGGAGCGCGCCAGGATGGTCTTGCGGCAACATCACAACGACAGTCGTTTTGTCGCCGGCATAAAGCGGCGAGTTGGGCGAAAGCGGCTCATTCCGCCGGCTGACAACGATGAAGCGCGTATGGTTGTAGTCATAGTCGTGAATATTCTCTTGGACGATCACCAGCCCATATTCGTTGGCAGCGAGCCGGTTGGCGATCGCGGCCGCCGGCAAGTGGGGGTGTTCGCTCACAAATTTGGCGGCAGCGCTCGTCGATGTCATCGGCACTTGACTGGCGCCTTTGAGCACCGTATGTAAAAATTTGCGGCATTGGGCGATGGCGTGTGCGTGCGAGTACACCTCTTTCACTTCGCGCCAGTGTGGGGCATGATACGGGTGCACAAGCAAATGCTGCTCGATTGGGACGACAATTTCGCCGATGATCGGCAGCGGCTGTTCATGAATCAAATAATCGAGCGTTAAGTTGACCGACCCTTCCAATGCATTCTCAAGCGGCACAACGGCCGCCTTAATTTCCCCAGCGGCGGCGGCGTCGATGCAGTCGGGAATCGTATTGTACGGCTCGCGCGGCTCCGACGGAAACAGCGCCGCGACCGCCGCTTCGGTAAACGTCGCCTTCGGTCCTAAATAGCCGATTTTCATTTCGCTTGCCTCTCCCTTGCTTTAATACACTCCTGAACCGACAATTTCCACTTTTTCGACAAATTCAAGCCTTCTCAACTTCCCCAACAGGTCATCGATGTCTTCATGCATATCGTTCGTACTGACGGAAAGCGTCACGTTCGCCCGCCCTTGCAGCGGGATCGTCTGGTGAATCGTCAACACGTTGCAGCCGGCCGCCGCCACGACGCCAAGCAGCTGTGACAGCGTGCCCGAGCGGTCTTCCAAATGGAAAAACAACGTCACGATATTTTCTTTCGTCACCGCCTGAAACGGAAAAATGGCGTCGCGGTATTTGTAAAAGACGCCGCGGCTGATGTTCGCAAGTTGCGCCGCCTCGGCGACCGAGGCGGCTTTTTTCCGCTCAAGCAGCTGCTTAGCCAGCACGACTTTTTTCATCGCTTCCGGCAGAACATCTTCGCGCACCAAGTAAAATTTTTTCTCCACCGCACCTTCCCCCGCTTTTTACCGTTCATCCCAGTCGTCGACAAACTCAAACTCGTAATCGAGCAGCCGGACGGTGTCGCCGTCTTGCGCCCCGCGCTCGCGCAGCGCATCGTCCACCCCCATGGCCCGCAGCTGGCGGGCGAAGCGGCGCACCGATTCTTCACGCGAAAAATCGGTCATTTTCAACAGCTTTTCGATTTTATCGCCAGATAGAATAAACGCTCCGTCGCTGCCGCGGGTGATCGTAAACGGCGGCTTCTCTTTCTCATACTTATAGACGACACGCTGCACAGCCGGCTCTTCCGGTTCATGGAGCGGGAACTCCGGCGTTGTTTCCAATAAATCCGCAATGGCAAACAAAAGCTCGCGCACCCCTTGCCTTGTCGCGGCTGAAATTGGAAAGATCGGCACCGCCTCGCCGACTTTCTCTTTGAAGCGGCGCAAGTTTTCTTCGGCACCTGGCATGTCCATTTTATTGGCGGCAACAATTTGCGGCCGCTCGGTCAAGCGCAAATTGTACTGTTTCAGCTCCTCGTTGATGACGACGTAATCGTCATACGGGTCGCGTCCTTCCACCGCCGCCATGTCGATGACATGGACGATGACGCGTGTCCGTTCAATATGGCGCAAAAACTGATGCCCAAGCCCCACCCCTTGATGGGCGCCTTCAATCAGCCCCGGCAAGTCGGCCATGACAAAGCTGCGGCCGTCTTCTGTTTCGACAACACCTAGGTTGGGCACAAGCGTTGTAAAATGATATTCCGCGATTTTCGGCCGCGCGGCGGAAACAACCGACAGCAACGTCGATTTGCCGACGCTTGGGAAGCCAACAAGCCCGACATCGGCAAGCAGCTTCAATTCCAAAATGACGTTTCGCTCTTCGCCCGGTTCGCCGTTTTCGGCGATTTCCGGCGCCGGATTGGCCGCAGTCGCGAACCGGGTGTTGCCGCGCCCGCCGCGCCCGCCTCTGGCGACGACAAACCGCTGTCCGGCTTCCGTCAAATCGGCGAGCACCTCATTTGTATCGGCATCGATAACGACCGTCCCAGGCGGCACTTTGACGAGCAGGTCTTCCGCATTTTTCCCATGCTGGTTTTTCGACATGCCGTTTTCGCCACGCGGCGCTTTAAAATGGCGCTGGTAGCGAAAATCCATTAGCGTTCGCAGCCCTTCGTCCACGACGAAGACGACGTCGCCGCCCTTGCCGCCGTCCCCGCCGGCCGGACCGCCTTTCGGGACGTATTTTTCCCGGCGGAACGCGACCATGCCGTTGCCGCCGTCCCCGCCTTTTACATAAATTTTCACTTGATCGACAAACATGGCTGTTCCTCCGATTCGCTTCCATCATGACAAAATGAGTGTAGCTAATATTTATTATTGTATACAGAGCCAATTCAATGCTGTCAATATGTGCTTACCAATAAGGCGACCCGGAGCCGAGCGGCAGCTCGAGCTCCACCGTCAATTCGTCCGCCCCGACAGCAAACGACACGAGCCGAAGCGGTGCTGATGGCTCACAGCGCTCGAGGCAGGCGCGAATGGCATCACCATCCCGCCATGCGCCGCGGCCGTCAAAAAAGAGCCCCACCCGCCCATCCGCAATCTCAATCGTCACGCATAAATGGTTTTCCGCCTGCTCATCGGCCTGCGCCTCAAGCAGACGAAAAAACCGGCGGCACCATTCGCTCAATTGTTCGTCATACGGCGACAAATCAGCCTCGCCGCCGACAATTTCATACTCAAGAAAAATCGGGTGCGGCTCCCAGTTGTACGTCATCATCAGCTCAGCAAACCGTTCGGCCTTTAAGTTCGTTAACCGCGTTTCCTGCTGCGCTTCGCCGATAATGCCGTTGATGATTTCTTGCACCCGCTCCACTTTATTGAGCGCCAAATGGCCTTTAATGAGCTGGATTTTGTTCAGCCAGTCATGGCGGGCATGGCGCATCACTTCGACGACAGTCCATCGCTTTTCCATGCAACGCTCCCCTATTCAATGCAGCGCAGCTTCCCGCGCCGCCTGTTGTTTCCTTCTCCCTTTTTAGAGAGGACAGTTTACTTTTACTATAGCATTTTCTGACAGCGAACGGGAGCGGTTTTTCGAGGGGAAAAAGAAAAACTCTAACCGCCACGGTTAGAGTTTTTCGAAACAATATTACGCTTCTTGACTGACCGGATAGACGCTCACGCGTTTGCGGTCGCGGCCGAGCCGTTCAAAACGGACGATGCCGTCGATTTTGGCGTACAGCGTGTCATCGCCGCCACGGCCGACGTTCAAGCCCGGATGGACTTTCGTTCCGCGTTGGCGGTACAAAATCGAGCCGCCCGTGACGAATTGGCCGTCAGCGCGTTTCGCGCCAAGGCGTTTCGCGATCGAGTCGCGGCCGTTTTTCGTCGAACCGACCCCTTTTTTCGAAGCGAAAAATTGCAAATCGAGTCTCAGCATGGCAGTCACCTCCTGCTACTTCCATGTTACACGGATGAATTTTCCGTAATCGCGTTCGATCGTCTTCAGCGAGACGACCATCGCTTTGAGCAAAAGCTGCACTTTTTCTGCCGTCGCTGCTTCTTCCAGCTCCGGAAGCTCACAGCGAAGATAGCCGCCGTCTTGGCCGAGCGACACATTCGGGCGGACGCCGGTGAGCTCCTCAATGGCGTTGATCGTGCCGAACGAAACCGCCGAAGCACCGGCGCATACAATGTCCTCTCCGCGTTTCGCAAAATGGGCATGCCCTTCCATCGTAAACGCGCGAATGCAGCCGTCCGCCTCCCGTTCAATCGTGACGCGAATCATCTTATGCGTTGATTTTTTCGATCACGACTTTGGTGTACGGCTGACGGTGGCCTTGTTTGCGGCGATAGTTCTTTTTCGCTTTATATTTGAAGACGATGATTTTCTTTTGCCGGCCATGTTTTTGCACTTTCGCCGTCACGGTTGCGCCTTCGACCGTCGGGTTTCCGATTTTCACCGTTTCCCCGCCGATGAACAACACTTTGTCAAACGTGACCGTATCGCCTTCATTGGCATCCAATTTTTCAATGTAAATTTCTTGGCCTTCTTCCACTTTCAATTGTTTGCCACCAGTTTCGATAATTGCGTACATGCATCGCACCTCCTTCATAATACTCAGACTCGCCAGCGTCAAGGCGGTTCCGAATGGAACGCTTCACAACCCGCGCTGAGCGGTTGTAGTACGGGTGCGTCTTTTTGCGACAGCCGCCCTCTTTTGTCCTTTCCGAAAGGGACAAAAAGTCTACAACGTCATTTATAATAACATAGAAACAGCCTATCGTCAACCACTATTTTCCCCACAAAAGCCAACAAAAAAGCGGCGGTCGCCGCTTTAATAAATGAGTGCACCTAGTGGCGCGTCGGTCCGCTTTTCCGCAAAAAACGCATGCAGCAGCTCATTTTCATCGAGCGTCATCCGCTCGCCGCTCCCGCCAGTGACCTCGATCGCATGCTTTTGTCCACGGTAAAAGCGGTGCAGCACGGCCGAGATGCGCTCCTCGGCGGAGGCGGTGATTGTCTGCAGCCTTGTATAGTCGCCTTTTTTTCCGTAATACCGTTCAAGCAAAAAGCGCATCACGATATACGGATGCTGCTTCCACTCCTGCCAGACGGCATGCGCCAAAAAAGCGGCGATCACCCACAACTCCAACTGGCGCGGCACCGCGACGAGCAAAAGGATCACGCCGGCAACGAGCATCGCCGCTGAGATGGCAACCATATTCCGGTGCGCCTCACTGAACGGGCGGCGATACGAAAGCAGCAAAAACAACAGTTTGCCGCCATCAAGCGGCCAAACCGGCAGCAGGTTCAGCCCGAAGACAGCAACGTTATAGTGAAAAAACAATTCCCAGCTCCCGTCATCCATCCAACCGGCCTTCCAGAAAAAACACGCTGCGGCCCCGAGCCAAAGATGCTGCGCCGGCCCGGCGAGCGTCACGATCCACTCCTCGCGAAACGGCCGGTTTCCATGCTCTTCCACTTCCGCTACCCCGCCAAACGGCAGCAGCAAAATCCGTTTCACCCGCCACGAAAAAAACGCCGCGGCCGCCGCATGGCCGAGCTCATGAACAAGGACGATAAAAAACAGCAAACAAAGCTGCTTAAAATGGGCGGTCAGCACCGCCATGCCGCCGATCAGCCATAACAACGGATGAACATGCAGTTTGCCAAGCAGCCCGATATACTTATTCAAAGGAGATCACCTGGATGGGGTCAATAAATTTATCTCCCTGCTTAATGGCAAAATAAAACAGCCCTTTTTGGTTATCCGTTTCGCTCGCTTGGACGGTGCCGATCTCTTTTCCCATTTCGACAAAATCGTATAGTTTCACCGATATCGTCCCTAAATGGCCATACCACGTCTCGCTGCCGTCGGCATGCTGAATGACGACTGTTTTCCCGAGATTCTCTTTCATGCCGGCAAAGGTGACGATCCCTTCTTTCATCGCTTCCACTTTGGCTCCATTCTCAGTTTCGATCGTCACACCCTCCCCGTTTTTTTCAAAACTTTCGAGAATCCGTCCAGAAGCCGGCACTGCATAGGATGAAGCCGTTTTCACCTTTTCTTCCTTTTTCGGGGCAAAAAAAGCGAGCGGCTCGCCAAACGTTTGTTCATACCAAGCCGAGACAGCGGCGAACTGAAATTCCGTCTCCATCGTCCGAGCGACAAACTGCCGGGCCGGCTCGAGCGAAGCGGACGGATGTTTGAACAAAATGGCGGTGACGAGCACAAGGCAAGCGGCGATGAGCGTTTGAAAAAGAAACCACTCTTTGCGGAACAGCGGGTGCGGCCCCGATTCAAACGAATAGCGGTCGTACGTAACGACCGGCAGCCCGTACCGCTCCTCATCAGCGGCGCTCCATCTAGATTCTTTTGGATCCTGCCCCTTATATTGACGTTCCCTTCTTCGTTTTTCAATGCGTTTTTTCATCTCACGGACGCGTCGATCCATACGTCCCCCCTCCACCTTTCCAACAACGTTTGTACTAATTTATGAGACAACCTCATGGAATATGAACGAGCGTTTTTCGCCGCGCCTCGCCGAACACGTCCGCGAACAAATCCCTCAAACGGTTTCACACCAACGTTTCGGCTGAGCGCCGCAACCGATCGATACCATCTGCTTCCGTTGTTACAGATCAGGAATTCCAAACAGCACAACAATTATGAATAAAAAAAGAAGGCCCATTCAACGGCCTTCTTGCGCCAACTCTATTATTTCAAACTAAATATTTTCCGAATCTTTGAAAACAGCCCCTTCTCCTCTTCCTCAAGCGGCGGCAGCGGCACCGATTCGCCGAGGATGCGGCGGGCGATGTTGCGGTAAGCGATCGACGCCTTGCTGTTAGGGTCGAGCACGATCGGTTCGCCTCGGTTCGACGCTTTGATCACGTTTTCATCGTCGACAATAATGCCGAGCAGCTCGATCGACAAATGCATGACGATTTCATCGACATCGAGCATATCTCCGTTTTTCATCATATGGCTGCGAATGCGGTTGATGATCAAGCGCGGCGACTTGACGTGCTCTTCCGCTTCAAGCAAGCCGATGATGCGGTCGGCGTCGCGGACGGCCGACACTTCCGGCGTCGTGACGACGATCGCCTCATCCGCGCCGGCGACGGCGTTGCGGTATCCTTGCTCAATGCCAGCTGGACAGTCGATGAGCACATAGTCGTATTCTTGCTTCAGCTGCTCGATCAGCTCTTTCATCTGCCCCGGATTGACCGCCGATTTATCGCTCGTTTGCGCAGCCGGCAGCAAATACAAATGGTTTTCGAACCGCTTATCTTTGACAAGCGCCTTTTGCACGGTGCAGCGCCCTTCGACGACATCGACTAAGTCGTAAATAATGCGGTTTTCAAGCCCCAGCACAACATCAAGGTTGCGCAGCCCGATGTCCGTATCGACCAGGCACACCCGCTTCCCCAAAATGGCAAGGGCCGTCCCAAGGTTCGCGGTCGTCGTCGTTTTGCCGACGCCGCCTTTCCCGGAAGTGATGACGATCGCTTCTCCCACGGTCACATTCTCCTTTCTAAGCGCGTCAAATTCGGCCGCAAATGCATGAGCAGCTGCAAGCGGTCGACAACAATCTGGTTATGTTCATCAACATAAGCGCATTCCATTTCATTTCCTTCGTCCGTTTTGTAGTCGGGAGCGCGGTTCATCACATCGCCGATGCGCAGCTGCATCGGCTTCATCACCGACGCGGCGATGACAGCTTCTTTGTTCCCGCTATACCCTGCATGAGCAATGCCGCGCAAAGCGCCGAGGATGAAAATGTTCCCCCCGGCGATGACTGTTCCGCCAGGGTTGACGTCGCCGATCAGCAGCAAATCCCCTTCGACATGAAGCACTTGCCCGGAACGGACGATGCGCGGGACAGCCGAAATTTTCATTTTTTGCACCCATTCGAGCGCTTCCGCTTTCGATATGACATTGCTTTCGATTGAATCGACGACCAAGTTTTTGGAACGGCGGATGAGCGCGCGCAGCTCCTCTTCTTGTTCGGGCGTCAAGTAACGGTTCCCGACTTTGAGATGCACGGAGACGAGCGGACTGTTTGGCGCAACGCCGGCGCGTTTGATGAGCCGCTCTTCGATTTCTTTCAACAAGTCCTCGTACGAACAGCGGTCATCCAACTGCAGCGTCAGCCCGTCTTTCGTCCCTTTAATCGTCACGTACTGCTGCTTTTGCTTTGCCACAACGTTCACCCCAACGAATAATTCTACAAAACGGGCCGTTTTTCCTCTTTTATTCTTCCTGCTCCGACCGGCGAATTTTTGCCATCCACCGTTCAAGCGGGTGCAAAAAGACGAGCAAAAACACGGCGTTTAACAGCAGCGTTGGCCATAAGCGGCGCCCCCAAAAGACGGCAAACGGCCAATCCGTCCGTCCGATCAACAGCTGGATGCCGTACACATAACTGTCAAGCACCGCGACAGCCAACAACGACAACAAAAAAAGAACGAGCCAGTTCTGGTGAAACCATCTCATCACTTTGCCCGCTCCATAGGCGATGAGCGCATAGGCAAACGCGTAAACGCCGAGCAGCTCCGTATAGACGCAATCATACAGAAACCCGAAAACAACCCCGTATCCCATCGCCCGCGTTCCGCCGAAGTGCACAGCCATCAGCACCAAAAAAATGAGAAAAAAGCGGGGAACAAAAAAATACCGGATGTATACATCGCCTTTCGGCCATACATCAACCAAAATGCTTTCACTGACAAAACATAACACCGCAAGGAAAGGGAGACGCCACTTATTCACTTTGCCTCCTCCTTTTCTTGCAGTGTTGCATCGATCGTCCGTTTCACAATCATAACGTCGTCCACATCGTACAAGTTGGCAAACGGCTTGACATAGATGACTTGCGTCAGCCCGTACTGATCCGGTTTGACTTCCGTCACTTCACCGATCGGCAATCCCTTTGGAAACACGCCGCCGAGGCCGGAAGTCAATACTTTTTGCTTCTCCTTCACTTTGGCGTCAATTGGAATTTCGCCAAGGATCAGTTCGCGTCGTTTGCTGTCATACCCTTCAATTAAGCCGAATACATTTTCGTTTCCTTGGACATACGCGGAAATGCGGTTGTTTTGGTCAAGCGCGCTCAACAGCTGGACGGTGGATGTGAATTGGGAAGCATGCTGCACTTTGCCGACAAGTCCAGCCGGGGTAATGACGGCCATATCTTTTTTCACCCCGTGTTGCGCACCTTTGTTGACAATCACCGTCTCCCGCCAACGGTCTGGATTCCGTCCGATCACGGTCGCTTGAATGGGGATAAAATCGCGCAAACTCTCTTTTTTATCGAGAAGCGCCCGCAACCGTTCGTTTTCCTGGCGCAGCGACTCCACTTCGGCCTGCAGCGCCGCATACTCCTCAAGCCTCGCCTTCAGCAATTGATTTTCCTCATATGTATGGCGAAGGTCGCTCACATTTTCAAGGAAGCCCGCGACCACTTGCGCAGGCTTCCCGAACAGAAGCTGGACAAAACCAACCGTGTCTTTCACAAACTGCTCCGGCCACGTCAGTTGCTCGCGGCTGCGCAGCGAAAACCCGATCAACATGACGAGAATGACGATGCTGACAAGCAAAAAAATGAGGCGCTTATTTCCGAAAAACTGTGGCATGCGTCGGCACCTTCTTGCTGTCAGCGATGGTCTCTCGCCTTGTTTTTGAACAAGTCGATGTGGTCGAGCGCTTTTCCTGTGCCGATGGCCACGCAGTCAAGCGGATTTTCGGCGACGATGACCGGCATATCCGTTTCTTGGCTGATGACCTTATCCAAATTGCGCAACAAAGCTCCGCCGCCCGTCAGGACGATGCCGCGATCCATAATGTCGGCCGCTAGCTCCGGCGGCGTTTTTTCAAGCGTGTTTTTCACGGATTCCACAATGGCATAAACCGTGTCGCGAAGCGCCTCAGCCACTTCCTCGGCGCTGATTTCGATCGTTTTCGGCAAGCCCGTCAATAAATCGCGGCCGCGAATTTCCATGTTTCCGATTCCTTCCGGATTTCCGGCTGAACCGATTTCCATTTTAATCGCCTCGGCTGTCCGTTCGCCGATCATGAGGTTATACGACTTGCGAATGTATTGGATGATCGCTTCATCCATTTCATCACCGGCAATGCGGATCGACTGGCTCGTCACGATGCCGCCGAGCGAAATGACCGCCACTTCGGTCGTGCCGCCGCCGATGTCGACGACCATGCTGCCAGTCGGCTCCCATACCGGCAAGTTAGCGCCGATTGCAGCCGCAAACGGCTCTTCAATCGTATAGGCGTCGCGCGCTCCGGCCTGGCGCGTCGCATCGATGACCGCCCGCTCCTCGACCGCTGTAATGCCATACGGCACGCACACCATCACATACGGCTTGCCGGCAAACAATCCCTTCGTCTTGATGGCTTTGCGAATATAATATTTCATCATCGTCGCTGTCGTCTCATAATCGGCGATGACGCCGTCTTTCATCGGCCGCAGCGCCACGATGTTGCCGGGCGTGCGCCCGATCATGTTTTTCGCCTCGTTGCCGACCGCAACAATTTGCTTCGTGTCGCGCTGAATGGCGACGACGGACGGCTCGCGCAAGACGATCCCTTTTCCTTTGACATAAACAAGCGTGTTCGCTGTCCCTAAATCGATCCCAAGATCTTTCGTTCCAATCCCAAACATATCGTTGATCTTCCTTTCCGAAACGAAATGCGTATTATCATTTTTCTATTGGCCCAATTGGTCGGATGTCAGTCATTTATAAATTGTACAGCACCGCCTAAACGGATTCGGAAAAACTCATAGTTGATATTATAACTGATTCGACAAAAAATGAGAACCGTTAGACATAGCCTTTTTCTTTCAGACTGATGAATTTTTGATCGCCGATGATAAGATGGTCCAACAGCTCAATGCCGATAATGCGGCCGCATTCCGCGAGCCGTTTGGTGACATCGATGTCTTCGCGGCTTGGGGTTGGATCACCGGAGGGGTGGTTGTGCACGCAAATGACAGAGGCGGCGGATCGTTTGATCGCCTCTTTAAACACTTCGCGCGGGTGGACAATTGAAGCGTTTAAGCTGCCGATGAACACCGTTTTGCGATAAATAACTTGGTTTTTTGTATTCAAATAAATCGCAACAAAATGTTCTTGCGACAAAAACCGCATATCTTCCATCACATATTTGGCTCCGTCCTCCGGGCAGCGGATCACATAGCGGTCGTTATAGCCGGATTGGTGGATGCGGCGGCCGAGTTCCAACGCCGCCAAAATTTGCGCCGCTTTTGTCGGCCCGATTCCTTTAATATTCGTCATTTCTTCCACTGTTGCGTCTTTGAGCAACCTTAGCCCTTCAAAGTGGCGAAGGAAGCGTTGGGCAAGCTGCACGACCGACTCGTCCTTCGTTCCGGTGCGCAACAAAATCGCCAGCAGTTCATGGTCTGCCAAGCTTTCCGGCCCCGACGACAACATCCGTTCGCGCGGACGGCTGTCTTTCGGCACATCGCGGATCATCCACGCCATTGTATTCCTCCCTTTTCGTATGTTTGTTCGACCAAACGGCTGGCGCGCTGCAGGCGCCCAGCTGCTTGGCCACATCGCGTCCCCATGCCGTCTCGCGGCCATGGCGAAGCCCCAGACTGAACATCCTTTGCTGAAACAATCACGTCTCCATTCCGTAAGGCGGCCATCCAAGCCGGCGCAGCTCCCGTGCCGTCCGCGACAGCGGCAAGCCGACGACCGTCAAATAATCCCCCTCAATCCGCCTGACAAACAAGGCAGCCCGGCCTTGAATGCCGTACGCCCCCGCCTTGTCCATCGGCTCTCCGGTGGCGATGTAGGATGTGATTTCCTCATCGCTCAACTCCCAAAACGTCACCGCTGTTTTTTCAGCGAATGACACAGTCTTCCCGTGCGGCGCCGCGATCGCGACACCGGTCCAAACATCATGCGTTCGTCCGGACAAAAGCCGCAGCATGTCAAACGCTTCTGTTTCGGTGCGCGGTTTTCCCAACAAGCGTCCGTTGCACACAACGATCGTGTCGGCGCCAAGAACGAAGGCACCGGGCGCAGACGGCGCAACCGCTCCCACTTTCCGGCGGGCCAGCAATTGAACGGCTGCGTCGGGCGGCATTCCGGGGGGGATCGTCTCATCGGCCTGGCTTTCCTGCACGTCAAACGCCCAGCCGGCCAGCTCGAGGATTTGCCTGCGGCGCGGGGAACGAGAGGCAAGCACGAACCGTGGGGGCATCGTCATTCTCCTTTCTTCGTTTCGGTTCGGAAGATTCATTTGTATCGTAGCAAATTTTGCGGTGAAAGGCAATTTCTGCAGGTGGGCGAAAAAACAAAAAACGGAGCCGTTCAGCTCCGCAGCGGAACCAACTCCATGTAAACGGCAAGCGCCTCAAGCAGCAGCTGCTGGGTTTTGTTCAGCAGCTCTTTTTCCTCCCCCTCCTTGTAGGCAACAAGCGCCAAATACGCCTGCTTCAGCGACTCGGCATATTTCTTGACCGTGTTGTCGTTGGGTGTTTCGCTTTTTTCAAACGAGCCGTACACCTTGCTCAGCGCCTCCCATTCCCCGTCGCTCACATCCTTGCCGGCGAGCAAAGCGGCGGAAACTGCTGCCATGCTTTTGTATAGCGCCTCTCCTTTTTGGACGATATCCGACCGGCGCGCCTTCGTGTCGGCCGCAAACGACAGCTCCTTTACGTACGTGCTCGGCACCGCTCCTCGGTATTGGTCGTTGACCGCCCGCAGCGCTTCCTTATCCGCGCCAACCGCAATATAGAGAGCCGCCGGCTGTTTTCCAGCCACCACGACCGGCACGTCGGCCTGTCGAATCGATTCGGCTGCCCGCGCCGCCGAATCCGCATTTGAGTAGACGCCGGCCTGAATGACATCGACCGAAAACGGGGCGGGCAACTCGCTTTCCGCACGTCCTCTGCCCGAAACCGCTCCATCCTCCGTCAGTTCTGTCAACGCTTCCGCCGCCGGCGATGGCTCCGCTTTTTCCTTCGGGACAAGACGAAGCATCACCATGCCAAATGCCATGCCGACAAGCGCCGCGACTGCCGCCGCGAGAAACAGCGGCTTAACGTGCGACGGCAGCCACGGCCGGCGCGTTTTGCCGACTTTCTTCTTGGGGACTGCCTCTGAAATGGAAAAGATCGGTTCATCATCTTCCATAGCGGCAGCCCCCTCCTTTTCAGCAACGGCCATCACTTCTGTTTCCGTTTCTTGTCCGCCGTTGCGCCCGCAATCCGTTGCGTCTCCACCGTCTGGAAGGCTGCCCCCCTGCCGAGGGCTGAGCGAAAGATATCCGACCGAGGTTCCACCAACGGAAGAAGCGGCCGGCGAAGCCGCTCTGTGCTTCTGTCCGCTGGGTTCATCCTGTTGCTCGTCCGATGGTTGTTCAATGGTAAACGGCCGCGATTGTCCGTTAATGTTCACCATAATGCCCGGACGCTGCTTGTCCATTTTGCCACCGTCCTTTTTCACACTTCGATTTCTTTCGCCTATCTTACCATAAAGAGAAAAAAAAAGAACAAGACATTTGTCGCCTTGTTCCTGCTTCTTTTCTTCATTTTCCGACATTATCGGTCACGAATCATCTCCGTCCCCAGCGCTTCGACAGGAATCGGCTGCTCGCGCCCCTCATAGGTGCAAAGCTGCTTTGTCTCGCCTTTCAAGCAGACAGCGTACTCAATCCCGCCGTCTTCCCGCTTTGTGGCAAGCACGTACGATGGATTTGTTTCCGGCGGCAATACATTTCCGGTAAACGGATCTTCGATTGGATCCAACAAACCGTTGCCCACCAATTCGCCATACAACAATATGGCAGAAGAACGGGCTGTCAAAAATTCCATTTTCTCGGCGCCGACATACAGCCGCGCCGCTTCATATAGTCCATACGCATCGGAAACAAACGCCCGCTCGCGCGCACGGTCGATCACCGTCCACATAGCAAGACCGACGATCATCGCCACCATGCCGATGATCACAAGCACAGCCAAGAGCTCGATGAGGGTCATTCCCCTCTTCATGCGAATGAGCATATCGGACTTCCACCATCCTCTCTATCGGTCCGAAGACGGCGCCATTTCCACGAGCGGATTGTCTTTACCGCTTGGCGGAGGGACATCGCGGATGGGAGACAACTGTTTCCATTTCTCAAGCTTCGGAGCATAAAACGCACGAACGGTCACCGAATACGTCAACGGTTGGACTTCATCAGCGATGGACATCAGCTCCGGAGGCCCAGTGACGGTCAACCCTTCAATCGCCACGATGCGCTCCGACTGCTCCAACACCTCTAAAAACCGTTCAAGCTGATAATAGGAAGGCGACTGCACGGTCAGTTGGGCGGTGATGGATTGAATGCTGCTTGACGGAGAAACCGCTCGATTTCCTTCGCTTCCGTTGTTCGTTCCACTGTCGTTCTGCTGTGAAGATGCTGCTCCTTCATCAGAAAAATTGACGCTCACCAGCTGGCTGTCAGCGATATATTCCGCTTTCTGAAACAAGAGCAACAACTGGTCCGTAAGCGGATGGACAGGGACTTTTTTTTGCAATGAAGCAACGGTTTGTGCTGTTTCCTCTGAAGAAGGAGGCAGCTTTTGCTTCAAAGCGGCGAGCACCTTTTTCTCGCTTTGCACCGTTTGCTCCATCTGCTCGAGCTGGCTGTAGCGAGGCATGACCAGCCATGAATAGGCGGCCGCAAACAAAAGCGCGGTGACCGCAGCCATTGCCGCAACAAGAAGCGGCCATTTGCCAAAGCGGCTCATGATTTTTTTCCCTCCCCATCAGCCTGTTGCAGCTCCAGCTCATATTGCGCCATATATCTTGGCACGACTTGATGATCTTCCGGTTCGCCACTCGTCTCGCTATTGGCCGCCACATTGACCAGTTTGACGTTTTTCACCATTCTCACTTTTTCTAATCGATCCAAATAATAGGCCGCCTCTTCCGGCGCATCAAACTGCACCACCATGGTCATCTTTGTCTGATCCGAGTACGTCACATTCATCATGAATCCGCGTTCGGGAAGCTGCTTTGTCAATGCCCGCAGCAACGGCACTGATTTCAGCGGATAGCGTTCCGCCCATTTCACCGCCTTCGCCAGCTCTTCTTGCTCCTTCTGTTCGTCTATATTTTTCATTTTCGCCGCCAGTACATCTTGCTCCGCTCGCACTTTTTTTAATTCCGCCTCCAACATGGCCTGGCGATGATCCGCACGATCGATCAACCAATACAGCACCGAACCGGCTAGGAGAAGCAGCGCCGCCCCGAACAACAAAACGAGACGGATCGGCTGCCTCGTTTCTTTTTTCGGCAATAAATTGATTTCAGCGATCATCGTCAGCCCTTCCTTCTTTCAACGCCAATCCCCAGGCGAGATGAAAGCGGTCCGGCAGCGGATCAAGAGACGCGCTGAGCCGTTCTACAGGCACTTCAAGCCGCTCTGTCAAAGCCGTGAACACATGGCCCAACTCTGGATGATCGCCGGCGAGAAACAGGCGTGTGATGGACTGTTTGCCTTGTTGGAGGGAAAACGAATAAAAGCTCATGATCCGTTCCATTTCCTTATACACATCGACGAACGGATCCACAATCGCCGCCGTCCGGTCACGATAGGCTTCAAGCGGCAAATGGCGCATAAACAACGGCAAATGACGATGAAACACGCTCAAATTCACGGCGGATTCGTCAAACTGCACAAGCAAAATATGATCGTCCGGCGCAGCTTGTCCCGCCGCATAAAACGGACGATAAGCGCAAAGCGGCGATACATCCGCGGCCACCGGGCGCAAATCGGCTTCTTCCAAAAGCGCCGCGTATTCCGACACCGCCTCTTCCGGCGCCGCAAACAGCAAAATCGACACCGCCTCGCTCGTTCTCTCCATCACCACATAATCAAACACCGGATCGGCAAAAGGAAGCGGAATCGACTCGCCAAGCTCCAGAAATAAATAGCCGCGAATTTCTTCATCCGACAAATGAGAAGGAAGGGGCAAACTGCGGATCATGACGAATGGATCAGGGACGACAAAGCGCGCGCGATGGCCGTCTATTTTCCATTCCTCCACGCATTCGTCCAAAATCATGGCCAATGTTTCCCCATCGACGATGCGGCCGTCGCGAACAACCCCTACTGGCAATGCCCGTTCGCCCCATCGTTTCACTTCAGGCGGATGCCCTAGCTTGACTTCCACATAGCGAATGGCATGATCTTTTACGACGATGTTCACATATTTGGACTTTCCCCACCATAACGCCATTCTCGTTCGCCCCCTTTCTTCCCATCCTTACACAAAAAGATCCATATACGCATCGACAAGCTGATCACCGAAAAACAGCGCCGTCAATGACCCGAGCGCAATCGCCGGCGCAAACGGCATCGGCTTTCCGCGCCGCACGCGGCCCAACGCCATGCCGACAAGCCCGATCACCGTTCCGTACAACGTCGCCAAGAAAAACGCGAGCAACACCATTTTCCAACCGAGCACAAACCCAAGCACGGCAAACAGCTTCACATCGCCGCCGCCCATCCCGCCTTTGGACAAAACGGCGATCAGCCATAAAAGCGAAAATCCGACCGCCGCCCCAAGGAGCATATCGGCCCACGGCAAAAACGGAATCACAAGCCGCTCAACCAAAAACAAACCGACAAACACCAAAAGCACCCGGTCGGGGATGAGCATGTAGCGAAGATCGGAGACGACAATGATGGCAAACAAGCTGATCAACGTCCACGCCACAACGAGCCGCCCGCTCCAGCCGACCCACATCGGCGCGGCCGTAAACAAGGCAGCGGTGGCCAATTCCATCGCCGGGTAAAGGGGGGAGATGCGCCCCCCGCACCCTTTGCATCTTCCTTTTTGCGCGACATACGAAACAACCGGGATGAGCTCCCCAGCCGATAGCGTCCGTCCGCACGCCGGGCAATGCGACCGCGGCCTGATGATTGACTCTCCGGCCGGCACCCGCAGCCCGACGACGTTGAAAAAGGAGGCGAGGAGCAATCCTACTAAAGCAATATATACATATACTCCAACGTCACTTGCCATTACAAGAGCCCCGATAATTTATTCTAAATTACCCGTGTTATTATTACTCTTTCTTGTTGATTACTTTGTCACTTTTTTTATTTTGCAATTCTTCTTCTGTCAATTCAGCATCATTCAGCACGGTGTTAGCGTCATGTTTTTTTAATACATAAGAATACTTTCCGTTTACACCGTCTTTGCTGACCTCAACCTCATAATCTTGGTCTTTGACATTGTCTAAATAAGAATCTAATTCCGTTTTGCTTAAAGTATGCGGAAAGTTTGCTGGAGTATTGGCCGTCATATACAATTTCGCTGCATTGATAATTTGAATTCCTTCAGCAATTTTGGCGTCATCTTTTGACTTGTTAATCAACCCCCCAATCGCCGGAATCGCAATCGCCGCGACGATCCCTAAAATGACGATGACGGCGAGCAGTTCGATGAGCGTCAAGCCGCGCTCGTTTTTCAACACCCGTTTGAACATGGTTCACTCTCCCTTTCTTTCATTTTTAGCCTGTTTTCCCTATTTATTCTACAACATAGGAAGAAAAATAGGAATATATTCTTATCTGTAGATGAGCATTTTTCATTACAATAATTTCCATGGTTAGAGAGACAAACAGGGTACCCCTTACGCGATACGGAGCTGTTTTTTGATCACATCAATAGGAATCTCTTGCTTCGCAGCGTCATAAATGAACTCGACGACGCTGTGGTCTTTCCGCGACCGAAGAAGCTCCAGCCCGGTGGAGAGGTTTTGGCGGGATTCGGCGATGCTGTACACGCAGGAGAGCAGCACCACCGCCCAATACCGTTTCACCGCCCGAATGTGGCGAACGCGGTATCCATCCAGCTTCAGTTGATCTTTCGCCTGCCGGAAAAAGCACTCGATCGTCCAACGCTGAGCATAGTAACGCAAGATGTCTTCGTCCCCGAGTTCCCGGTCGGTGCTCAAGATGCAATGAAGATGTTCCGGCGCCATCGGCTGATCCGCCTTCCAAGCCAGCAGCACCACCGCGTCATCGAGGCCATGGATGGCCCCCTCATAGCGATACACGCGATAACGCTCCTGCCCCACCGTGACGAGGCGGGTGTCTTTGGACTCGATATAGCGGGCAAACTGCTTGGCTTGGATGGCGATGCCTTTCGGGTAGAGAATCCGGTTCGTCTTGAGCATCGCGATGACATGGAATCCCTGTTTCAGACAGGCTTCGATGAGCTTTTTGGACGGATACCACGAATCCATGAGCACATACACCGGCTGAGCCCGCTTCACCTTGAGCGAGGAAAGCATCTCGATCGCCAGGTCGATCTTGCTTTTTCCCGCTTTCTTGTCATACAGGCGGAACGCAAATGGGAACGCCTGCGTGAAGGTGTGCACCATCAGCCAAACGAGCGAATGCCCCCAGACCGATTGATGATCTTTATGCGAGTAGTGCCAGTCGCACCCTTGAATGGCGTGCACAGCCCGTGACGAAGGCTTTGTTTTTTGGCAAATCGTATCATCAATCGAAACAAAAAGGGGTTGATTCTTCCGTTTGGCCAGTCGTTCGACCTGGGAAAGGATCCACTCTTGAAGCTTCCCAAGCAGCCTTTCCTCGTTCCAAGGGCTTTTCGTGAAAAAGTGACGGAGCGTCGTTCGATGATTCGGATGAAAGCTCCAGTAATGAATATCAGTCAATGTTCCCGAGAATCCCTTGGTGGTCAAGGCATCGACAATATGAATGAGATGCTTGATGACCGGTTTGGAAAGCTGCAGCGTCAACCCCAGCGTGAAGAAAAACTTGTGGATTCCTTGGTGATGTGCTAATCTATTCATGAGACATGAACCTCCTTGTGGATAGTTGGTGGTACATCTATTCTAACCAAGGAATCGGGTTCATGTCTCCTTTTTTGTTTAGTTGTCAATTTATGTCAGTGAATTTACTCATCTACAGTAGAATATCTTTGTGAATTTTACGGCATTGAATTCTTGAAACAGGAAGAATCATATACGTCTCAAGCCAGCTTTTTTGACGGCGATGAGATTCCTGAATATAATGCCGACAATCCAAAAGAATATAAGTTCAGCGGCAAACGTATTAAGCGCGGCTTGTATCGAACAAAGTCTGGCAAACTAATGAATGCTGATGTCAATGGCGCATTAAACATCTTAAAGAAAAGTAAAGCTGTAGACCTGAGTGTCTTATGCTCTAGCGGCGAAGTGGACACGCCTCAAAGAATAAGGATTGCTTGAAGCAGTCAAACTTCTTTGGAAGCCCCCACTTCAAATTTTCGCTAGAAAATTAAGTGGGGGTAGTTCACTGTTGAATATGGTTGAAAATATCATACATCGGCACGATGATCGAAGTGACGATCGTCCCGACGACGCCGGCGAGAAGCACGATCATAAGCGGTTCGATGAGCGATTTCAATCGGTCGGTGGCCGCATCGACTTCCGCTTCGTAAAAATCGGCGACTTTGCCGAGCATGGCGTCAAGCGCACCGGTCTGTTCGCCGATCGTGATCATTTGCGCAACAAGCGGCGGAAACGCCCAATGGCGGCGGAGCGGCTCCGAGAGCGATTGCCCGCGCTCGAGGGAGGTTCGCGCTTCAGCCAGCACAGATGCGATCACTTCATTTTCCACGACGCGCCCGGCGATAGAAAGCGCCTCTAAAATCGGCACCGAGCTTGCAACAAGCGAGCTGAGCGTCCGCGTCAGGCGGGCAAGCGCCGCTTTTTGCACGAGCGTGCCAAAAATCGGCAGCCGCAAGGCGGCATAATCCAAATAGTACTTCGTTGTCTTTTGCCGCCGAAGAACCACAAACGATGCGTACACGCCGGCAAAAAGCAGGACGACGGCCCACCAATACCGCTGCATCACACTGCTTGCTTTGAGCACAAACTTCGTAATCGCCGGCAGTTCAGCATGGAACTCAGCGAACATCTCGACGAACGTTGGCACAACGGCGACAAGCAAAAAAATGACAACCGCGGTGGCAACGATGGCAACGGCAATCGGATAGGCGAGTGCCGAGGCGATTTTTTGCCGCGTCCGATGCATTTTTTCAAAATGGTCGGCAAGCCGGTCGAGCGTTTCATCGAGCGTGCCGCTCGCTTCACCGGCGCGCACCATGTTGACAAACAGCGGCGGAAAGATGCGCGGATGATTCGCCGCTGCCGCTGAGAGCGGGTTCCCGCCGCGCAATGACTGTTCGATGTCAAGAAGCGTCTTAGCGAGCGGCTTGCTTTCCGTTTGCTCCGCCAAAATGCGGATCGAATCGACGATCGTCACTCCGGCGCGCACAAGCGTTGCGAACTGGCGCAAAAAGATGACAAAGTGCTGCAGTTTGACGGCGCGGCCAAACGAAATTTCTTTGTTCCATATGGACGGCGGCACTTCGGCAAGCGCCAGCGGGCGAATTCCTTTTTCCCGAAGCTTTGCCGCCGCCTCGCGCCGCGAAACGGCAGTGATCACTCCCGCTTTTTTCCGTCCGCTTCGGTCGCGCCCCTCGTACTTAAACTGCGCCATCGTCCCCACGCTCCCCCGCCAAATACACTTCAGCCGCCAGCGGATCGATGCGTCCAGCGGCTGCAAGTTCCTTAACGCTCATTTCCATCGTCTGCATGCCGAGGCTGCGGCTCGTTTGCATAATGTTGATGATTTGATGTTCTTTTTCGTTTCGGATTAAGTTGGCGACGGCCGCATTGTTCACTAAAATTTCCAGCGCTGCCGTCCGCCCGGTTTTGTGTCTGTTTGGAAACAAGCGCTGAGCGATGATGGCCACGAGCACGGAAGCAAGCTGCAGCCGGATTTGCGCCTGCTGGGCCGGCGGAAAGACGTCAATCATCCGCTCAATCGCCGCCGGCGCGCTCGCCGTATGAAGCGTGCCAAGCACTAAATGGCCCGTTTCCGCGGCGGTGATTGCCGTTTGGATTGTTTCCAAATCGCGCATTTCCCCGACTAAAATGACGTCTGGATCTTGACGAAGCGCAGCGCGCAATCCGGCGGCAAAACTGCCAGTGTCGAATCCCACCTCGCGTTGGTCGATGATCGATTTCCCGTGTTTATGCAAATACTCGATTGGATCTTCCAGCGTGATGATATGTTTCGACATCGTTTTGTTCATATAGTCGATCATCGCCGCCAATGTCGTCGATTTGCCGCTGCCGGTCGGTCCGGTGACAAGCACGAGTCCGTGCGGCTTTTCGGCGATGCGCTTTAAAACATCCGGCAGGCCAAGTTCCTCCAGCGTCGGGATGCGCACCGGGATGAGGCGCACGGCGAGCGACACGCATGACCGCTGTTTAAACACGTTTAAGCGAAAGCGGGAAACGCCGGCAATGCCATACGAAAAATCAAGCTCTCCGGTTTCCTGAAACTGCTGCCAAAGCGGCGCCGGAATGACGGCTTTCGCCATTTGCTCTGTTTCCTCCGGGTGCAGGCGCTCATGGCCGTAAGCTCTCAACTCCCCGTTCACGCGAAAAATCGGCGGCGCGCCGACGGTCAAATGCACGTCGGAAGCGCGGCATTCAAAGGACGCGCGCAATAACGCCTCAAGCTTTTCCTTCATCCGTCTCACCCATCAATGCAAAATGGCCACTTTCAGCACTTCTTCAAGCGTGGTCAACCCTTGCTTCACTTTCAACAGCCCATCATCCAGCAAAAAAATCATTTTGTTTTGCAGGGCAAGCTCTCGCAATTTCGAAAACGGCTCGTTGTTTAAAATGACGCGCCGCATCTCATCGGTGACAATAAGCAGCTCGTGAATCGCCAGCCGTCCGCGATAACCGGTCATGTTGCACATCGGGCAGCCGCGGCCGCGGACAAGTTGATGAACCTCAATGCCGCGGCGGGCGAAAATGTCCCGCTCCCGCTTCGTCGGCTCATACACCTCTTGACAGTCGCGGCAGACGCGGCGCACAAGCCGCTGCGAGACAACGCCGGCGAGTGATGTGGCCACTAAAAACGGCTCAATCCCCATATCGATCAGGCGGGTGATCGTGCTTAATGCATCGTTCGTATGGAGCGTGCTCAACACTAAATGCCCGGTGAGTGAGGCGCGGATCGCCACTTCCGCCGTCTCGCGGTCGCGAATCTCCCCAACCATGATGATGTTCGGGTCTTGACGCAAAATCGAGCGGAGCCCTTGGGCGAACGTCAAGCCGAAATTCGGGTTGACTTGAATTTGGTTGACGCCTTCGATCTGATATTCAACCGGATCTTCGATCGTAATGATGTTGACATGTTCGCTGTTTAAATGATTGAGCGCCGCGTAAAGCGTCGACGATTTCCCCGAACCGGTCGGCCCGGTGATCAAAATGATGCCGTTCGGACGCTCGATCAAACGGATGAACCGATCTAAATTGACCGGGTTGAAGCCAAGTTTATGAATATCGTTTAACGCCGCACCCAAATCGAGGACGCGCATCACGATTTTCTCCCCATACACCGTCGGCAATGTCGACACGCGCAAATCAACGGGATGAAAATCGATGTTCATTTTGATCCGCCCGTCTTGCGGCACACGATGCTCGGTGATGTCCATGTTGGCCAAAATTTTGATCCTCGCCGTCAACATGCTTTGCATATGTTTCGGCAGCGCCCTCTCCGTTCGAAGCAAGCCGTCAATTCGATAACGGATGAGCACTTTTGTCTCCTGCGGATCGATATGAATATCGCTTGCCCGCTGTTCGACAGCAAGCTGCAAAATTTGGTTCACTAGGCGAACAATCGGGGAATCGTCCTCGGCCGTCCGCCCGTCTTCGCGCATCTCCGTCGGCGGCGCTGGCAGCAAATCATCAAACGATTCGTCCATGTCATAATATTTATTGATCGCCCGCAAAATATCATCCTTTGAAGCGATCGCTGTTTCGATCTGAAACCCCGTTGACAAGCGCAAATCATCAATAGCAAAAAAATCCATTGGATCAGCCATTGCAACGAGCAATCGATCGTCTTCCACCTTAAGGGGCATGATCAGATGGCGGCGAGCAAACTCTTTTGGCACTAGGCTCGTCGCTTTCGGATCAATCGGGTAGCGATACAAGCTGACATGAGGAATGCCGAACTGAAACTCAAGCGCCTCAATGAGCTGCTGCTCTGTGATGTAACCTCGCTGCAGCAACGCATCGCCAAGCTTTTGCCCAGGCGTTTTCTCACGCAACGCTTCAGCCAGCTGTTCTTCCGTAATCAGCCCCGCTTCCACCAACAAATCACCGAGGCGTTTCCGCTCACGTTTTTTGTTCATCGGCTTCCCCCGCTTTCCCCGCTTTGCTTCGATTCGGTTGAAGGGGCTGCGTTGGTCTGGTCGCTGCCGCTTTGCCCTTCGCCGTTTTGGACTTCTGATTTCTCTTGACCGCTTTCCGCTTCAGTCTGACCGCTATTCGTTGCATCAGACGGTGAAGATGGCGTTTCGCTTCCTTCCCCCGTTGTATTGGATGAAGATTCTGGGACTTCAAGCCCTCTTACCTCAACCGCATACGTCGGAGGGTAAAAATCCTCGCTCACCGTCTCTTTGCGGATCAGCCGGGAGCCATCGCGCACTTCGCGTTCGACTTTTACAAGCAATCCAGAACGGCCGACTTGTTTCGTCACGGTTTCATCCGGCGCCAACCGGGCATCGTATTGAATGATTTTGCGCGGTTCGATCCGCTCTAGCCCGCTCGTGCGCACGATATATTGATACGCAAACGGCCAACCGTACACTAACGCTTTCACTTGGCGGCCATCGTAGCGAAGAATGAGCGTATAGTCCGTCGAGTTCGGATTCAACCATTGTAAATCGCGTTTGTCATCCACCTTGGCCTCAAATCCCGGAGGAATGCCATCTGGAAGCGAACTTCCCGCATACCGTTCCATCAACAAAAAATTCGTCGACAGCACAGCACGATACACCGCTGATGCCAATGCGTCGACAGCCTGATTCGACAGCCCGCCACCAGCCTGCTGAATCACGGCGCGCAACGAGACCAATTGATTGGAGCGGAGGACGACACGGCGTTCCGAAGCAAGAAAACGGGAGAGACTTTGATCGCGAACGGCAACAGCCGCTTCACTCACGACCGTCTGCCCCTTCCCGGAAGAGGGAAGATAATGGGCCAAGTCGAGCGGCTTGTTCGGAACGGCAAGCTGGGACGCCGCCGCCTCCAAATCCGCTTCCAACGCTTTGAGATCCAAGGCGGGGACTGCCGCCGGCGGGAGAAGGCGTTCAACGGTTTCCATGCAAGCGCTCATGTCAGCCAACACAAGAAGCGGCGAGGAACGGCCGTTGACCACGTTTTTTGTGCTTTCCGACAAGCGAAATGTAAAGATGTCAGCCGGCAGCTCGGCTTTCTTTTCTTGATAGCGGACCGAAATCGAAGCTGTCGATCGCCAGTCGCTCACCTTGTCTGCCACCGCCTGTTGGGCTTCCGCTCTCGTCATCCCAGCAAGCGAAATCGGCCCGACGTACGTCCCGGAGCGATAGCGGTCTTGATCAGGGCCAAACGACTCATAAGCCAAAACGCCCAAGCGGGCAAAGGTGAGGAAATAAACGGTGCAAACCGCCATCACGATAAACAGTTTTCCTATGGAAGCCGCTCTCACCTCGAGCTCCCCCTTTTTCACTCAGCTTCGATGTTCATCGACACATCAACAATGACGCTTGGACCCGCCTCTTGCGCTTTTCTCACATCTTCTTCGCGAAGCGTCGTTCCCGCTGGAAACAGAAGTTCGCCGTTCAAATCATAAATATCCTTGGTCACCCGTTTCCCCGCAAGAAGCGCCACTTGCTTTTCACGGAGCGATTCAAGCGCTTCGACATTTTCCGCTGTCTCCGACATAGCTTGGATCTGTTCAGGAATGTTGCTGGCCTCTGTTTCTTTTTCATTCTTTTGAATGAGCATCGACGCATCGGAAAGGAGAGCTCCCGAAGCGTCGTCGCTGACGATCAATATATCCTTTCCATAAGTCAACACTTGGGCGGATGGCAACACCGCTTCTCCACTTTCAAGGCGAAGGGCGATGCCGATAATATCCCCTGTCTCTTCGTTTAGGAAAAACTCATGGACTTCCCCCAAAAGCTGTCCTTTGCGCGTGATGGCTTTTGTATTTTTGATGCGGATTTGCTTGTTGACAAGCTGGTTGGCAATCGGAATTTCCGCCAAATCAATGACATCATGGCTGCTTGCCACCGTAACGGCGAATTCGCCGATTCCGACGATTTTTTTAAACGGAATCGCTTTTAAACTGAGTTGCACATCTTCTTGCTCGACAGTCAAAAAATCGATGGAACCTTTATCAGGATTAATGACAAAGCTTTTCACGGCGCCGATTTGCATCCCATCCGCAATGCTGATGATCGGCAATCCGATGATTTGCGCGCTCGCTTTCATCCTCTTCACCTCAACCATTTGCTAATGTAGCGGCGATTTCCCGCCAGAGTGCCAGTTCAGCCGCGATAGCTGGATAGTTTGAAAAACGTCGCTCGAGCTGGTCAACCCACGCACGAAGCTGTTGGCCATTTTGTTCCAGTGCATAATGCTCCAACAGCAGGCGGGCGAATACGTAGTAATCGCGATCGGAAAGCGGGGCTTGCAAACATTGATGCAGGCATTGTTCATACGCATCGGCCGTCAAACGGCGGCGGCTCAGCATCAATTCCGCTGCCGCCATTTGCGCTTTTTCCGAAGCAACCAAATGCATTGGTTCTTCAGCAAACGGCTCATCTGCCGCCTCGACGCATTCTTCATATTGAGGATTCTCTTCGGAATCCGCCTTTTGTTCCTCTTGCTGCTCGGAAGCGTCCGCTGTTTTTTCGCTGACCATCGCTTCAGCAGCTGATCTCAACGAAACGGCATCATCCACGAGCCGATCCATCCAATCGACCGCACCGCTGTCTTGATCATGTCCAATCTCAAGGCCATCAGCAAACATCACGCCATCGTCCTCGAAGCTTTCCGCCTCCACGCGTTGTCCTTCTTTATGATGCCAGATGTCATGGATTCCGGCAAATCCATCCTCATCCGGAGCCACGGCCGCCTCGAAAAAGACGCCTCCGTGCTCCCGTTTGACGCTGTCCGTTGAAGAGAACTCGTATTCTCCGCCTTCCACGCGCTCTGAGAAACGATCATCCATGCTCATCCATGCATCCCATTCATTCTCGCCGCGGCTCTCACCCTTAACGATTTCTGCTGCATTCAGAACCGGCTCATCGGCTTGCGATCCTTCATTTCCGCTCTCTTTTGACACTTCATCAAGCACCGCTGTCTCAAGGTCCGGCGTCACAGCGCCCGGCCACTGATCCAACCAATCGGAAACACGCCGCAGCGGTTCGGACGCTCCAACGATTTCTTCCGCTTGCTCCCACGGTGGAACAGTTTCTGCCGCTGCCTCCATCAACAAGTCAGCGGGAGAATGGTTCACTTCTTCCGACCGTTCTGCTGTCTGCTCTATCGATGATGATTCATTAGGTTCAGAAAGGGGCGGCGCTTGATCAAACTGGATCGACGGCAACGGCGCCTTTGGCAAAACAGGGACAGAAGCCAAAGATTCCGGCGCCGACCGCTCCTCTTTTTCTTCTTTTACAAAACTTGATTCACGAGAAGCCCCGGCGCGGTAAAGAACAGCGCCAAATCGGCGGTCAAGCAAATACGATGCAGCCGCCAACAACAAAAGAACAAGAAGCCCGGCCTGCCAAAGCGGAATGATCGAACTAGCAAATTCGGCCAAAAGCGCAGCCAACAGCGCCATAACAACCGCTGTAAGCCCCCCAAGCCGGCTGAAGCCAAGCGGAAGAAGCCAAATCAGCAGCAGCGCCACGACAAAAGCACCGGCATACATGAGCGCCTCTTTCATCATGCCCCCCCGTTTCTTCTATGACAAAAGACCTCTTTTATACTAAAAATCTGCAACATTCGACTCTTACTTATTGTATAATAAAGTTACATATTTTGAAAGAAGGTTGTGATCAATGACGGACAAGAATTTTTTTTCCTGCCGACGCACTTTAGGGTTCACCCTTATCGAGACATTGTTGTCCATCACGCTGTTGTCTGCGGTGGCGATCGGCTTGTTTTCCTTTTTCACCCACGCTATGACGTATACAGCCGATAACGAACGACGAACGGTGGCCATCAACGTGGCGCGTGGAACGATGGCGTACTTTGAAAAAAATGTTCTCTTTTCTTCCTTATCGAATTACATGACAGAGAACAATCTTTCATTTCTTAAAGTAGAGAAAAACAGCTGCAGCCATGAAGCCTTGTCCTCTTTATTGTTTCCAAGCGGAAATCAGGGCGAAACGATAAGCTCTCAACAATCATGCACCGCCCAGCTCGCCCCAACAATCAATGATGTTCAATACGAAACAACGGTGTACATCATCCGCTGCGATCAAAAAGGATGGGACGGATTCCTCACCTCCTCTGAATTTGCGTCATTGCCGGAGCGGCTCAAAGAAGAGATCCGTCTTGAACGAAACAACATGATCTCCTCCGAAGCCGGCACCTACATGGCGAAACTGTACGCCGTTGTCCGTTGGGGAGAACGAAACGGCGACATCACATGGGTGGAAGGAGTGGTGACCGATGAGACGATCCGTTAACACCCAAGATGGGATGACGCTTGTCGAGCTGTTGGCCGCCATTTCCATTTCCATGTTGATCATTGGCGCCATCTATACTGTTTTTCTAGCGGGCATTCGCGTTTATCAGCACATCGGCATTGAAAGTGAATTGCGGAGCGAGGCGGATTACGCGGTGGCACGCATCATGAATGCCTTGTACATGTTCTCGCCGGACGGCCTTGAAGCCGATCGGAGCCAAGAAAACAAAACGCTTAGTCAACTGTCGTTTGTCAAAAACGAGCAATTCAAAACGAACAACCAAGTCGGTCTTGTTTCCCGCGAAACCGCGGCGCAATCGGTCCATCGAATCATTTCGATTAAAGACGGAAAACTGATGATGGACGGGGAAGCGATTACATCCACACGCCTTTTGCTGGACGATTCTTCCTCCTTTTCGTTCCGTTGCGCGCGCAGAGACGGAGAAATTTGCCGAAGTGGGGTTATCACCATCATCTTAACGATCAAAGATGGGAATAACAACGGGATGCTTTCAATAAAACCTTTCACTTTACAGACGGAATTCGGTTTTTAGGGGGGAGGCCCTATGCGCCGAGATCAGCGAGGATATAGTTTGATTACAACATTGTTGGTCATCACCGTCTTTTTATTGCTAGGTCTAACCATTGTCACCACCGCCGTCGAGCACGCCCAATTCACCACCGTGCGCGTGGATGACGTACAATCGCTGCATGAGGCGAAGACGGATGTCAACGAGGCGGTCGCCGATCTGAAAGCAGAGTTATCGGATCCAAATTTTTTGGTCCGCCATCGTATTTTTGCGCCTGACCAATGGGATCAGTTTCTCGGGCTTGGCAGCTCGTCTCCTGGAGAAGACACGATCGCCGGCCGCCTGCGCGACCGCTACGGGGTGATCATGGAAGATGAAAGCGAGCAATATGATATTCCCAAAAACCAAGTGTTTCTTCGCGCCCTTCGTTTAACGAAAACGTTCAATGACGGCCATCGGACGCGAACCGTCAAGCGGCTCGTCTTTGTGACCAATACGCCAAGCTTTTTGAAATATGCGCTTGGCTCAAAGGAAACAGTGGTCCTCAACGGCGGGGTTTATGTCGAAAACGGGAATGTATACACAGGGCAAAACGCCTATGCCAGCAACGCGACCAACTATGTGAAGGCAAACGGACAGCTGACCGTCAATTCGTCTAACGCCGGCATGCCGCTTTTATCCTCTTCCTCGATTTGGTATACAAACGACGGACAATTGAATGCATGCGGGCAAACGACCGGTTGCTGGGAAGCATCACAAGGCCGTTTTCGCATGAAGACCAATTGGGCGCCTCGTTGGCCGACGGATGTGCCAGAACCGGCGCCAACCATCAGGCAAGAAAACGAAGATTTTATCGATGTCGATTTTGACCTTACTGTGGCCGACAAACTGTTGCAAGCATCGGGAATTTTGCCCCCGTCATCCGATTACATTGAGCGAATGGAATCCATTCAAGAAGCCGGGGACAAAAATAGCCAACTTCACACGTTAGTGGCAGAGTTGTCCAATCAATGGACCTCGATCCAATCGAATCAACCGGATCCAAACGATCCACGTAAAACGCTTGAAGAAGTGATCAAAGAGCAGTCCAAAACCAAACCGCTCTACCTCGATGGAAACAGCGTTTTGAGAGGAGATGTCGATATTCAGAACAGCGGAGTCAACCAATGGCTCATTGTCAACGGCGATCTTCGCCTTGATGGGCCGACAAATCCCAGTACATTTGTCAGCGTACGCGGAAATTTTATCGTCCTCGGTGATTTAACTTTGACAGGCAACTTGCGGCTTGACGCAAGCATCTACGTCACCGGGAGCACGAAAATTTACCAAAGCCGGATCGAACGGGCGCTAAACAACAAAGGTGTTGTGTTGCTGTCGAAAGGTCCGCTCGATATTTCCCGTATTAATGAATTCAATAACCCAACCATTCCGACACCGAATTTGAAAGGATACTTTTACACAGACAGCAGCGCCACGATTTATGCCGTTGGATCCTACTTGTATATCGAAGGCGGGCTGTTCGCCCGCGGAAACAGAGCAACAGCTCCAGACACAGACATCAATGGGCTTGTCGTCAACGCATTCCGCGGTCAAGTCAATGGGGAAAACGGAGAACCGGACCGGTTTACGCCAGGAAGTGATCCGTTATCCTCACGCCTCGTCGTCCGCTATCGTCCTGAAATGCTTGTTGAACAAGGGACAGGACTTCCTTTTGTCAATCGCATTTCGCTCGTGGTCGACCGATTGGAAGTAGAATGAAGGAGGCATTTTTGATTCAAAACGGAAAGCGGCGCTCCCGAAAGGGAGGCCGCGCTTTATTCATGGCTACCATTTGCCGCCGTTCCCGCCATTTTGGTTGGTGGAAGGCGATCGGACAATGACGGTCGCCTCAGCTTGAATATCCCGGCCATCCAGCGCTTTCACCTTGGCTGTCGCCGTGATGGTGGCATATCCGACATCAACCGCTTGCAAATACCATTTCCCGTTTTCTTGAACCACCTTGACAAACCGATCGTCAGACGTTGCAACAGAGCGAAGCGCCGTGTCCGTCGCATTTTCCGGAATGAAACGGAGTTCTGACGCCACTTCGAGTGGATCATCGCCGACATTCATGTATAGAATTGGATTGCGGAACGCCATGCCTGTAAGCGGTACGTACGGATCAATCACACGAATCGTTGCCGTCTCTGACGCATTTCCTCCGTCTGTCGCGCGGACGGTGATCGTCACCGTTCCAGGCTTTCGCGCTGTCACCATGCCGTTTTGATCTACGGATGCGACACTCGGGTCGCTTGATGTCCACGCAAGCGTTTTGTTCGTCGCATCGCTCGGAACGATCGTCACTGAAATCTTCTGCGTATCTCCGACATTCATCGTCGGGTCGTAATCGCCAAGCACTAAGTGGCGGATTAATTTCTTATAACGGAACGCTACCTTCGTCGTTCCGTCACCGCGCGTCAGCCCCCCAGCCGAACGCACCGCGACAGTATACTCACCGTCATCGGAAATGGAAATCATATACGGCGAAGCGAGCGGCTGCCAGTCTGAAACCACGCCATTTCGTACGACTTGGTACTCGTACTTCACCCCTTCGCCAGCGACAAGCCCCACCATTTTGACAGTCGGTGCTTCCGTGATCACAGCGCCGCTTTCCGCCACACCGCTTTCCGTTATGATCGACAGCTGCGGTTTCAAGGCAACGCGCACCGTCCGGCCGTTGCTGTACGTGACAAGCAGCACGCCGTCATCATTTGGGTCATACTGCATCGCTTTGACAGGCAACGGCAATAATCCATTTGCATTAGGATCCGCCCGCCCGACGATGTCGTCTGATAAAGCAGAAAATTTGTGTTTGGTAATAGTCCCCATTCCATTCCCTTCATAGTAAACGTTCGGAAAATCATCCAAGCGAACTGTCATGCCGATTCGTTCCGCCGGCGGAACGAGCGTCGATGTTTTGGTACCATAACGGCTGTCGGTGAATGTCACCAAAGCTGGCGGCAATTGAACACTGTTCATGGCAAAATCAGCCTGCATCACCCATTGCGCCGAGAGCGTCAGTTTGTTGAGCTGGCTGTAGTCGAACGTTTGATTGGTGAAAGACCATTTGGCATAACGCTTGCCATTCTCCACATAGGTTGTGACTTTGCCATCGGGAACAACGGAGATGCCATCGGGCAGTTCTTGGACAATGCTCACATTGCTGATCGTCCCGGTCGCATTGCCGACATACCCGACAAGCGACAACGAATACGTGGCCCGGAAGCGGTTGTCGTCGCCATCGGTTGCCCCCCGTTTGATTAAGCTTGTGACATCATTGGTCAACCCTTGCAGCTTCACCGTTCCAGTAAACGACGGCGGCGCTTCGTCTTTGACCGTGACGGTCACCGTTTTCGTCACAACCGGCTGTGGTTGGCCATACACATCGCGATACGTCAGTTCAGCAGTGAACGTATATGTCCCTTTTGCTTTAAATGACACGGGAATCGGAATCGTCACCGGCGCCGGAGTGCCTTGACCAACTTGGTATGGGATGGAAAACGAAATATACGCGTTTTGCTTGTTTTCATCCAGCCATACTTGGCCGTTTTCCGCAACGGCGACATTGCCGCCAAACGACGAAAGCGGGATGCGGATCGTTCCGGTGATCGCCGGCGTGGTGGCAAGCTGGGAAAACTGTTGGAACAAGGCGGTCAAATTTTGCGTCGTTCCTTGCCGCGCCTCGCCGCCGGCAGTCGCTGAAAGCGACCGTAAATAGTCCATATCGACTTCATCATTGTCGCCGAAGCCGATTGAGTAAAGAGTGATATTGTTCATCCCGAGCGTTTTCGCCACCGCTGTGGCATCGGCTCGGATTTTCCTTTCGATGCTGCTGTAAGTGAACGAATAGCCGTTATCCCAAGACACCCACCATCCATTAACATAATCTTGCCCATCGCTGTAAAATTGGCGAGAATATCCTTTGTTGTCGGTAAAACGGATACCGGCAGTCCATCCATCGCTGTACAATTCGTATGTGACCGAAAGAGAACCGGTTACTCTATTCCCTGTATACCGATATCCGCCCCGAAATTTCGGTTTAACCTCCCGATACGTAATCGTATCGACTGTATTCAACACCGTCGGCATGCCATCCGTTAAGAAAATGATATACTTTTTCCTCGTTGGATCCGTGAAATACGATTTAGCAAGAGACAAAGCAGCCGAATAGTTCGTTCCGCCGCCGGCGGTCAAGCTGTTGCCGGTATTGAGAATGGCATCAAGCTGACTTGCAACATTCGAGTACTTCCCAAACGGAACCACACTTGCTTCCCGCACTCCATCGGAAAACGGAATAAGAGCAAAGCGGTCATTTTGGTTGTAATTGGACTTAAAGTAGTTGACCGCCGCTTGCAGAGCGGATTTGGCGCTTTGCAGCTTCATTGCCGTCATCGACCCCGACACGTCCATGACAAACACGACATCGATCGGCGGGCGGATGATTCCTGAAACAGCGCCTTGTGGAACGAGCGTCACATCGAGCCGGCCTTGGGCATCGCCGTTTGGCGGCTTGGCGTACTCTGATTGTGACGAAGAAAACTGCAATTGAAGCGATGGCAGAGAGGAAGAAGCGGCTTGAACGGCAACCTCCTTCCCACCTGTGCAAAACATGAGCAAAAATGCCCAGACCGACGCTGTAAGAGCTTGGAAAAACCTCCTTTTCCTCATGTTCCTCTCCCCGTTTCATGACAAATTACCTATTTTTCTTTATCTTCATTATACCATTTCATAGACGTTGTTGATAGCAAATTTTTCTTACACAAGCTTTTTTTCACTTCGGAAATAAAGTATAAAGACCCCGTAATCAGCAACATTTCTTGAGCCGACAAACGTGTTTTCTGCTCACCGATCCACTTCTTCCAACGATGAACAGTCGCCTTATGCCGATGGGATGAAAGAGCATACAACTGTTCCGCCGCTGCCGCGCGCGGAAAATCAAACGTGGTAAACGTGATTGTATCCGCGAGCTCATCAAGCCGTTGAATCATCCGCTCCAGCGGCTTGTCGGTCAGCGCGGCGAACAAGACATGGACGCGCTTGTCGGGATAATGAGCGCGCACCGTCTCGACAAGGGCGCGAATTCCGGCTTCGTTATGGGCGCCGTCGAGAATGATGAGCGGTTTGCCGCTCACCCGCTCAAACCGGCCGGGCCAAGCGGCTGTGGCCAGCCCATCGGCGATATGCTCCGGCTCGATCAAAAACGAATAGCCAAGGCGCAATAGTTCGGCCGCCATCACCGCCACCGCCGCGTTTTCGACTTGATGGGCGCCGGGCATTTGAATGCGCAAATCGCGATATTCGGCAAACGGCGTGGCGAGGGAAAACTGCTCTCCTTCGGCGATCGTTTTCCAGTCTGTTACAGTAAAATCAACGCCGAGACGATATGTTTTCGCCTTCCGCTCCGCCGCCGTTTTGGCGATCACTTCCCACGCCTCGGGCTCGTTGACCGCTGTCACAAGCGGAATCCCTGATTTAATGATCCCCGCTTTTTCCGCGGCGATCTGATCGAGCGTATCGCCTAAGATGTTCATATGATCGTAGCTGACGTTCGTAATGACGGAAAGGAGCGGATAAATGATGTTAGTTGAGTCCAAGCGGCCGCCGAGCCCGACTTCAATGAGCACGATGTCTTGGATGTTTTGTTTGCCGAAATAATACAACATCATCGCCGTGATCACTTCAAACTCGGTCGGTCCGCCAAGTTCCGTCTGTTCCAATTCGTCCGCAAGCGGTTTGATCGTTTGCACGAGCTCTACGATCTCTTCATCGCGAATCGGTTGGCCGTTTATGCTGATTCGTTCGTTAAACTGCTCGACATACGGCGAGGTGAACGTGCCGACCGAATAGCCCGCCGCCTGCAAAATCGAGCGCAAATAGGCGACCGTTGACCCTTTGCCGTTCGTTCCCCCGATATGGACGGCGCGGACGCGGCGTTCCGGGTGCCCGAGTTGTTCCATCATCCATTCCATCCGTTTCAACCCGGGTTTCATGCCGAGCCGCAGCCGCCCGTGAATCCAAGCGACTGCTTCTTCATACGTTCGAACCATGTTCATCATCCTCCTTGTTCGTTGTTGTCTTGTCCTGCTTCCGGTTTCATGCGGCAATCGGGGCCAAGACTGGATCGTATATGTCGAAGGCATTTTCCTTCGGCATCATCATCCCTATCGAAAAAGACGAACCCGCCCGCAAGCGGATTCGTCTTCATCATAATCAACAGCAAGATCGTTTGTCTACCGTTTGAGCTCGGCGAGGCGCGCCTTGACGGCTTCGCGTTTTTCGATGTAATCTTGCCGCTTGCGCCGCTCTTCTTCGACGACATGAGCCGGCGCTTTCGCCAAAAAGCCTTCATTCGCCAGTTTCTTTTCGACGCGCTCGACTTCTTTGTTCCATTTGTCGAGCTCTTTTTCAAGCCGCTTCATTTCTTCCTCAATATTGATCAATCCTTCAAGCGGCATGATGAGCTCGGCGCCGGTGACGACCGCCGTCATCGCTTTGTCCGGCGCGGGAACGTTTGTATCAATCAAGAGCTCGCTCGGGTTGCAGAACCGCTCAAGATAGGCGCGGTTTTTCATGAGCGCCGCCCGCACTTGTTCATCTTTCACCTTAATATAGAGCGCAATCGGCTTGCTCGGCGGCGTGTTCACTTCGGCGCGGACGTTGCGGACGGCGCGGATGATGTCGACGAGCATCCGCATTTCTTCCGCGGCTTCTTCGTTCGACAGCTCAGGGCGCACTTGCGGCCACGGAGCGACGGTGATCGATTCGCCTTCATGCGGCAAGTTTTGCCAAATTTCCTCGGTAATGAACGGCATGAACGGGTGAAGCAGGCGCATCGTGTTGTCGAGCACATACGCCAACACGGAGCGCGTCGTCTTTTTCGCCGCTTCGTCGTCACCGTAAAGCGGCAATTTCGCCATTTCAATGTACCAGTCGCACAAGTCGTCCCAAATAAAGTTGTACAGCGTACGCCCCGCTTCGCCGAATTCGTATTTCTCAGCGAGCTTCGTCACCGTCTCGATCGTTTCGTTCAGACGCGTTAAAATCCAATGGTCGGCGACCGTTTTTTCGCCGCTCAAATCAAGCTCCTCGTACGTCATGCCGCCCATGTTCATCAAGGTAAAGCGCGAGGCGTTCCAAATTTTGTTAGCAAAATTCCACGTCGCTTCGACTTTTTCTGTGCTGAAGCGCAAGTCTTGCCCCGGCGAGCTGCCGGTCGCCAAGAAGTAACGGAGCGCATCGGCGCCGTACTGGTCGATCACATCCATCGGATCGACGCCGTTGCCGAGCGACTTGCTCATTTTCCGCCCTTGGGCGTCGCGGACGAGGCCGTGGATGAGCACGTCTTTGAACGGGCGCTTGCCGGTGAATTCGAGCCCTTGGAAAATCATGCGCGACACCCAGAAGAAAATGATGTCATAACCGGTGACCAGCACATCGGTCGGGTAGTAGCGCTTGTAATCCGGCGATTCCACATCCGGCCAGCCCATGGTCGAGAACGGCCAAAGCGCCGAGCTGAACCATGTGTCGAGCACATCGGGGTCTTGTTCCCAGTTTTCGATGTCTTTGGGCGGTTCATAGTCGACGTAAATTTTACCCGTTTCTTTATGGTACCATGCCGGGATGCGATGCCCCCACCAAAGCTGGCGTGAAATGCACCAGTCGCGGATGTTTTCAAGCCAATGCAAATACGTTTTTTCAAACCGTTCCGGCACGAACTGCACTTTGCCGTCGGTTTGCTGGAGCTTGATGGCGGCTTCGGCGAGCGGCTTCATTTTCACGAACCATTGCGTCGACAAATACGGTTCAATAACTGCGCCGCTTCGTTCGCTATGGCCGACCGAGTGAACATGCTCTTCAATCTTAAAGAGAACGCCTTGTTCTTGCAAATCGCGGACGATCTGCTTCCGGCATTCAAACCGGTCAAGCCCCTGGTATTGCATGGCGTTTTCATTCATCGTGCCGTCTTCGTTCATGACGAGAATGCGCGGCAAGTTGTGGCGATTGCCGATTTCAAAGTCGTTCGGGTCGTGCGCCGGCGTAATTTTGACCGCTCCGGATCCGAACTCCATATCGACATATTCGTCGGCAATGATCGGAATTTCGCGGCCAACGATCGGCAGTTTCACCATTTTGCCGATCAAGTGCTTGTACCGCTCGTCATCCGGATGCACGGCAACGGCCGTATCGCCGAGCATCGTCTCCGGACGGGTCGTCGCCACCTCGATGAAGCCGGAGCCGTCGGCGAGCGGATAGCGCATATGGTAGAGCGCGCCTTTCACTTCTTTATAAATAACCTCAATGTCCGACAACGCGGTTTTCGTCACCGGATCCCAGTTGATGATGTATTCGCCGCGGTAAATGAGCCCTTTCCGGTAGAGCGAGACGAACACTTCGCGCACCGCTTTGGAAAGCCCTTCGTCAAGTGTAAACCGCTCGCGCGTGTAATCAAGCCCAAGCCCTAACTTCGCCCATTGGCTGCGAATATGGCCGGCGTATTCTTCCTTCCACTTCCACGTTTCTTCTAAAAATTTTTCCCGGCCTAAATCGTAGCGCGACAGCCCTTGCTGGCGCAATTTTTCCTCGACTTTCGCCTGGGTGGCGATGCCGGCGTGATCCATTCCCGGAAGCCACAGGACGTCATACCCTTGCATCCGCTTCATGCGCGTAATGATGTCTTGCAGCGTCGTATCCCACGCATGCCCTAAGTGCAATTTGCCGGTGACGTTGGGCGGCGGGATGACGATCGTAAACGGTCGTTTGTTCGGATCACCGGTCGCTTCAAAAAATTTTCCTTTCAGCCACCATTCGTAGCGCCCGGCTTCAACGGCGCGATGGTCGTATTTGGGCGGCATCGACACTTCGTGCTGTGCCATGTTTCATTTCCCTCCTTCAACATGATGGACAATGCGGCCGACGGCGGCTTCCCACTAAGCAATGCCGCACAGCCGGCAAGCAAAAAAGCCCCTTTCATCCAAAAAGGACGAAAGGAGCTACTTTCGCGGTACCACCTTTTTTCTTAAGCCTAGAAGGCTGGTGATGAAGAGAACTGCAACACGGCCAACCCACCGGTGAAACATCGGCTGGCGAGCCCACAATCAGTTTGGTTGACCGGCCTTCTAGAAGCTTAAGCGCTTCATTGGCATAACGGCATGATGCCGGCTTCCTCTACTCGGCAGCAGCGCCTTTCAAAGAAGCAGCTCAAGGGCGACCTTCCAGCAGCCGTCATCCTAGGAAATCTCGCAGCTTCCGATTTCCCTCTCTGCAGGCGCGGACCGCTGTACTCCTCCCCGTCTTCGCTTTTGTCGTCATGATTCGATTATTATACTACCATTGTCCATCATCTTTGCCAAGTTTTTATTTATTTATTCCATTGGCCGGCGGTTGGTGACAAACATTTTGTTGTTTCATATTGTATAGTAAACCCGGGAAGGAGGGAACACCGATGCGGCGATTCAACCCGTATTCATGGCCGCCGTGGCTTCGGCAAGTGCGCGCCGTCTGCGCCCAAGTGATCATCCCGCTCACCATTTTTCAAGCGATCCGCACTATTTTTCTGCCAACGACGTTTGATGTCATTTTATTGGCCATCTTCGTTTTCATTGCCGTGGCGCTCCATCTGGAATGGATTTAGTGGGACGCCATTTTGTTTGGGCTGCATTCAAAATCGATTTAACCATTGCTGCTTTCATCCACCGGCGGTTCGTTGTCCACCGCTTCTTCCTGCTGCCGCGCGGCGTCGCGTTGGACAAGGTGCATAACGAGCACCTCCATATTTTTGAACGCCAAATAACGACGCTGCAACGCGGCCACATATTCCCGTTCGTTCCGCTCGTTCCGCGAAGCGGCCTCATACCGCTCCAAACAGCGGACAAACCCACGCGGCTCCGCCAAATGGCTGTATAAAAACGCCCGCTCCCCGTCGGACAGCGGCAGCTCCTTCTCGTACTCCCCCATCCCTTCAAGCCACTCGCGCCCAAGCGGCGGCATTGTCTGTACGTGAAAACGGAGCGCGGCGATCACATCAAAGAGCGGCGAATTCCAATGCGCCCGCTCCCAACTGATCCAATACGGCGGGAGATGGTGGGAGAGGCGCGCTTTGCCGTGCACCCAGGCGATGCGCCATTGCTTCGTCTCTTTGAGCGTCTCTTCCCACACATCGAGCCGTTCTTCAGCGAACGAGTACGCGCGCATCACCTCATGAAAATAGGTGCAGCATTGGAGCTGAAACGGAGACATGTACCACGCCGCTTCGTACCGCTCAATCCGTTCTTCCCAAACCATCCGCGCCCGTTGCCATTCGTCCTTTTTTTGCTTTCGGTACGCCGCCGCCTCTTCCTCACTCACCTCGATCGTACGGACGGTGGCGCGATGGAGGCGGGCGAGCTCGCGAAAAAAGGCGTCCACCGCATCCTTCTCCACCTTTGATTCGCCGCCATGCCATGCTTGCAAATAATAAAGACGGCCGCCTTCTGTGGCAAACAGCGACCGCCGCCGCGTCAGGTAAAGTGGGAGACAACGGGGGCCGCCATGCTGGAGAGACTGCCAAACGGCGGCGGCTTCTTGCTCGCTTTCAAGCGGCTTTAAGGCGAAAACACCGCGGTTCGTGTATACCTTGACGGCTTTGCCTCGCTGCTCCATGCGCTCTGGACGAAGACCGTACTGGGCGAGCACAGCCTCATATCGGTCAGCCTGTGCGGCCATTCGTTACGCCCCCTTACTGATCAGAAACGGAAAGCGTCCCTTTCAGGCGAAAGAACGGCTTCCCGCCATGGCCGGAATATAGAGCAGCTGCCCCTCGTGCACGTCATCTGGGCCTTCCAAATCGTTGGCGCGCAAAAGCTGCGAGACGGTCACATCATACCGTTCGGCAATCTTGTCCAATGAATCTCCTTGCTGGACGATGCAAATTTTCAGTTTCGTAAACTCTTTCTCCTCGCTTTTCGCAAACAGTTTCGTCAAGTAAAGCGCATTTTCGCTTTTTGTTTTCGTTTCTTCTTCTTCCTCAACCGCCTTTTTCGCCGCCCCGATCGATACCTTCGCCTCAGTTGGCGGCAGCAGCGAAGCGATGTCTTCCTCCGTCTGTGCGCTGACCTCCTTCGTTTCCGTCTCAAGCGGCAAAAACGGCTCTTTGGCCTCCTCTTCTTCCTCAGCCTCCGTTTCTTCATGACGCATGGCGGCCGGCTCCATGACGGAAACGGTCGTTTCGTCGGCGGCAAAAGCCGGCTGTTCATCCGCCTCATCGGTGAGATCATCCACGGAAGCAAACGTTTCCTCACCGGCCGCTTCCTTGCGGGCGATTGATTCAAACGGGGCAAACAGCGGCTCATCGTCCTCCTCATCGTCCGGCAAATCATCGTCAAGCGGCGCTTCACTAATGCCGCTGATCGAAATGTCGGCAGTGATCAGCAATCTTCCGTTTTCATCCAAATCATAATCAAACGATTCAACCGTCACGTACACATCCTCAAGGGAACGAATGCGGTTTTTTGGAATCGTAATATCGATTGGAAAGCGGTGCGACAGTTCGCTGATCCCGTCTTCGCGCACCGAAATGTGCTGAATGAACCGATAACCAGCCAGCTCAAACACGTCGTCATCCGCTTCAGCCTGCCCTTCGCCCGCTTGGTGGAATTCGCCGCTCAACTCAAGCGCGCCGCGGATCGTAATATATTGGTCGTACTCATCGACGGAAATGACCGGATCAAGAGAAATGGATAAAAACTCGGCGACTTCCTGTCCTCTTTTAAACCAGACCGATTCTTCCAATGAAAAACGCAAATACGATTGCTCCAACCGGGCCTCCTCCTTCCGTCCCTTCGGCAAATAGTTTCTATGACATTATCCATTGTATGAACGGAAACGAGGCGGTATGATAAAAAATTGGGCTGCCGACCGTCGGCAGCCCCTTTCCTTATCCGCGCAGACGGGCAAACACCCGCTCAGCAGCGGCAATCGTATATTCAATATCATCATCACTGTGCGCCGTCGACAAAAACAGCCCTTCAAATTGCGACGGCGGCAGGAAAATGCCTTCATTCGCCATTTCCCGATAATAGGCGGCAAACAGCTCCAAGTCGGACGTTTTCGCTGTCTCGTAGTTGACCACCGGCTCGTTCGTGAAGAAAAAGCCGATCATCGACCCAGCGCGGTTGATCGTATGCGGGATATCGTATTTCTCTGCTGCCTGATGAAGCCCATCCGCAAGGCGCGCCGCTTTGCGGCCAAGCTCTTCGTACGTTTCCGGCGTCAGCTGGCGGAGCGTCTCGTACCCGGCCGTCATGGCGAGCGGATTGCCGGAGAGCGTGCCGGCTTGGTACACCGGCCCGCTCGGCGCGACAAGCTCCATGATCTCGGCTTTGCCCCCGTACGCCCCAACCGGCAAGCCGCCGCCGATCACTTTGCCAAGGCACGTCAAATCCGGCTCAATGCCATAATACCCTTGGGCGCAGTGGTAATCGACGCGGAACCCGGTCATGACCTCGTCGAAAATCAATAAGGCTCCGTATTGTTTCGTCACCTCGCGCAGCCCTTCCAAAAAGCCAGGCACTGGTGGAACGACGCCCATATTGCCGGCGACCGGTTCGACGATCACCGCGGCGATGTCTTCGCCAAACCGCTCAAACGCATAGCGGACGCTGTCGAAATCGTTGTACGGCACCGTGATGGTATGCTGGGCGACCGATTCCGGCACGCCCGGGCTGTCCGGCAGGCCGAGCGTCGCCACGCCGGATCCGGCTTTAATGAGCAGCGAATCGCCGTGGCCGTGGTAGCTGCCTTCAAATTTGATAATTTTGTTGCGCTTCGTGTAGCCGCGCGCTAAGCGGAGGGCGCTCATCGTCGCCTCCGTACCGGAGTTGACCATCCGCACGATTTCCACCGACGGCACCCGCTCAATCACGAGCTTGGCGAGCTCATTTTCAAGCAATGTCGGAGCGCCAAAGCTTGTGCCTTGTTCCGCCACGCGCTTCAACGCTTCCACGACCTGCGGGTTGGCATGCCCTAAAATGAGCGGACCCCATGACAGTACGTAATCAATGTACTCATTGCCGTCAATATCGTAAATTTTCGCTCCTTGGCCGCGCGCCATGAAAATCGGCGTCATCCCGACCGACTTGAAGGCGCGCACCGGGCTGTTCACCCCGCCCGGCATCAATTTCACCGCTTCTTCGTAAGCGGTTTTTGACCGTTCGTAGCTTCGCATGCTTCCGCCCTCCTCTCTATTCAGCCAGCCAGCGGGCGACATCTTTGGCAAAATACGTAATGATCAAATCTGCGCCCGCCCGTTTCATCCCTGTCAACATTTCCATGACGACCGACTTCTCATCGATCCAGCCGTTTTGCGCCGCCGCTTTGACCATCGCATACTCGCCGCTCACGTTATAGGCGACAAGCGGAAGCGGAAAACGGTTTTTGACGTCGCGGATAATATCCATGTAGGCAAGCGCTGGCTTCACCATCAAGAAATCAGCGCCTTCTTTGACATCCGACTCCGCCTCGCGAAACGCCTCAAGGCGGTTGGCCGGATCCATTTGGTACGTCTTCCGGTCGCCAAACTGCGGCGCGCTGTCGGCGGCATCACGGAACGGGCCGTAAAATGCCGAAGCGTATTTGATTGCATACGACATGATCGGCACATACTCAAACCCTGCTTCATCAAGCCCACGGCGAATGGCGGCGACAAAGCCGTCCATCATGTTCGACGGCGCGATGATGTCGGCGCCGGCTTGCGCTTGGCTCACCGCCGTTTTGGTGAGGAGCTCGAGCGACGGGTCGTTCAGCACGCGCTCGTTTTCGACGACGCCGCAATGGCCGTGGCTCGTATATTCACATAAACACGTATCCGCAATGACGACTAGATCTTTGTGTTCAGCTTTGATTTGGCGGATCGCCCGCTGAACAATCCCTGTTTCGCAATACGCCTGCGAACCGACTTCATCTTTTTCATTCGGCACACCAAACACCATGACGGCGGGAATGCCAAGCTTGGCGATGTCGTCCACTTCCTCAGATAAACGGTCAAGCGATAAATGGTAAACCCCTGGCATCGACGGCACTTCCCGCTTAATGCCGCTTCCCTCGACCACAAACAGCGGATAAATGAGATCCTCGACGCGAAGATGCGTCTCACGCACCATCGCCCGAATCGCAGCCGTTTGCCGCAAACGGCGATGGCGGTCAAATGACAGTGCCATTCATCGTCCCTCCATGGAAAAATATTGTTCCATCGCTTTGATTATACCATCCGTGGTGTAATCCGTCGGACAAATATGGACCGAAATGCCCGCCCGCTCGGCCGCTTCTTTCGTCACCGGTCCGATGCAGGCGACCGCAACACCGGAAAGAAGGGCATCCACTTCTTTGTCGAGAAGGCGGACAAGGCTGTCAACCGCCGACGGGCTCATCAAGGTGACCGCATCAAGCTCCCGCCGGCGCAGCAGCGACAACAACCGCTCCCGGCCGTTTTCATCAGGCTCGGTCTCATACACCGTGAGCTCGTCGACCGCGGCGCCGGCGTTTCGCAACGCCTCAGGCAAGGTCGGGCGCGCCAAATTGCCTTTGACAAACAGCACCCGGTCGCCTTGTTTGACGCGCGGCATGAGCAAGTCAGCCAGCCGTTCAGCGGTGTAATCATCCGGCACAAGCGCCGGGGAAAGACCATGCTCGGCGAGCGCGGCCGCCGTCTTCCGCCCGACGACGGCGACATTCGGCAGCGGCCGCGGCAACGAAACGTGCGGAAAAAAGAAGCGGACGGCGTTCGCGCTTGTGAAAACGAGCCAACGGTATTCGCCAAGCCGCTCAACCATAGAAGCGATTTCTTCCGGCGCCGCCGGTCGGATGGCAATGAGCGGGATCTCGACCGGCACGGCGCCGACAGCGCGCAGCTTGGCAGAAAACGATGCCGCCTGCTCTTTGCCGCGCGTCACGAGCACCGTTTTGCCGGCGAGCGCGCTGTGTGTCATGATTGGCTCAACTCCTGTTTCACCCGCTCGATGAGCGCTTTCGCCCCTTGTTCGATCAAGACAGCAGCCGCCTGTCGGCCGACCGCTTCCGGATCGGCGCCAGTGACGATTTCTTTATACATTTCTTTGCCATCCGGGGAGGCGACAAGCGCGGTAAGACGCACCGTCCCCTCCTTCACTTCCGCATAGCCGGCAATCGGCACTTGACAGCCTCCTTCCATTTGCTGCAAAAAGGCGCGCTCCGCCCGAACAGCCCGCTCGGTTTGCTCGTCGTTTAACCGGCTGAGCCATTGGCGCAATTCGTCATCATCCTCCCGGCATTCGACCGCCAGCGCCCCTTGGCCGACCGCCGGAACACAGACATCAAAAGGAAGATAGTCGCTGATGACGTCATCGCCCCAACCCATGCGCGCAAGACCCGCCGCCGCTAACACGATCGCATCGTACTCTTCGCTTTCGAGCTTCGCCAACCTTGTGTCAATATTGCCGCGAATCCATTTGATCGTCAAATCCGGGCGATAGGCAAGCAGCTGCGCCGAACGGCGCAAGCTGCTCGTGCCAATGACCGACCCAGGCGGCAAGTCGGAGAGCATCCGGTTTCCTTTGCTGACAAGCACATCGCGTGCATCTTCGCGGCGCGGAACCGCACCGATCACTAAACCTTCGGGCAGCACAGCCGGCATATCTTTCATGCTATGGACCGCCATATCGATGCCGCCGGCGAGCAATTCATGCTCAATCTCTTTCACAAACAACCCTTTGCCCCCGACTTTCGAGAGCGTAACATCCAGCACCCGATCTCCTTTCGTGACGATTTCTTTCACTTCAAACGTAAACGGCGCCCCAAGCTGTTTCAATTCGTTGATCACCCACTTCGTCTGGGTCAAGGCAAGCTTGCTGCGCCGCGAGCCAACGACAATGTTCCGCATCTCGTTCCACCTCGATTACGAATACCAGAAATGAAATTTTGACAAACTACCAAACAAGAAAAAGTTGACAAGCAAAAATAAAAACGAACCGATATTCCATAGCGCGATCGCCTTCCCTTGCATCTGCCGGACGGCTCGCTTGTAAAAATAGACGCCATAGACGAGAAGAACGACAAACGACCCGAGCACTTTCGCATCATACCAATGGAAATGGTCGATTTGAATATACGCCCAAATCACGCCAAGAATGAGCCCTAATAACAACATAGGTAAGCCGAGCGCGTTTAAAACATACGACAAACAATCAAGCCGCGACAAATCCGCCATGCGCCAAAGGCGCGCCCCCCACTTTTTCTTTTTCAGCAAACTGTACTGCAACATGTAAAGCACCGAAAACAGAAACGACAGCGTAAACGCCGCATACGCTCCGAGCGAAAGGGTGATGTGGATGATCAGCAGCTCCGAGACGAGCCGCTCCGCAACAGCCGGCGACTGCGAAGACGGTGCAAACGTATGAATGGCCAAAATAAAAAAAGCAAGCACGTTCGTAAAAAAGACGATGAAATCGACGCGCAGCAGCCGATTGATGACGAGCGACAGCGTAATGAGCAGCCAAGCGTAAAAATAAAGCCCTTCCGACATCGTTAAAATCGGAAAGCGCTTCGTCTCCATGATGCGAGAAACAAACGTCACTGTCTGCAAAAGCCACACAATAGAAAGCAACCAGAAGGCGATGTCGTTCGCCTTCCGGTTTTGTTGCAAAAAATCGATGAAATAGAATAGGATCGAAGCGATGTAAAGCAAAATGGACAACTCATACAACAGCGCCACCATCCATCCCACCTTACAGCTGCCATGATGGGCGGGCGGCACGGACCGCTTCCGCGTCTTGTTCATCGCATTGCACGGATTTCGCCTGCTCTATATGCCGCTCGGCTTTCACCGCATCTTCGATATTGAAAATTTTCATAAACAGCAAAAGCGCCTCCTCGGCATTCGGGCCGGCGGCGAGTTCCTTCGCCTGCAAAATCGGATCGCGGAGCAGCTGGTTAATAATGCTTTTCGTATGCTTATTCAACACTTTCCAGTCGCGCTCCGACAAATGCGGCAGTTTCCGCTCCAAACTTTTCATCGTTTCTGCTTGAATGGCCAGCGCCTTTTCGCGCAATGCGGCAATGACTGGCACGACGCCGAGCGTCTGCAGCCATTGGCTAAACGCCATAAGTTCCGCTTCGATCATCGTTTCAATGCGAGCCGCTGCCTTTTGCCGTTCCGCCAAGTTGGCCGCCACCACATCTTGCAAATCGTCAATGTCGTACAAAAACACCGTTTCCAAATCAGCCAACGCCGGATCCAAATCGCGCGGCACCGCGATGTCAACCATAAAGAGCGGGCGGCCTTTGCGCATTTTCTCAAGCGGCGCCACCATTTCCTTCGTCAAAATATAGCCTTTGGCTCCCGTCGAGCTGATGACGATATCTGCTTCCAGCAAAGCGCATGACAATTCGCCGAGCGGCTTCGCTTCGCCGGCAAACTGCTTAGCAAGCTGTTTCGCTTTTTCAAGCGTCCGATTGACAACCGTCACCTTCCCGACGCCGCTGCCGTACAAGTTTTGCGCCGCCAGCGTCCCCATTTTGCCGGCCCCGATAATCAAGACGTGCTTGCCGGCAAGGCGGCCGAAAATTTTCTTCGCCAGCTCAACCGCCGCATAGCTGACCGATACAGCGTGCGCGCCGATGCCCGTTTCCGAGTGGGCGCGCTTCGCAAAGGTCACCGCCTGCTTGAACAGATGATTGAAAATCGTGCCGCTCGTCCCGACCTCTTGAGCGAGCAAATAGCTGTCTTTCACTTGCCCTAAAATTTGCGTTTCCCCAAGCACCATCGAATCAAGGCCGGCCGCCACGCGGAACAAATGCTTTATGGCCGCTTCTCCTTCAAGCACACGCAAATACGGAGCAATCGCTTCCACTTTGACGCCAAACCATTCGGCTAAAAATGCTTTCATATAGTAACGTCCGGTATGCAGTTGATCAACCACTGCATAAACTTCCGTCCGGTTGCACGTCGAGACGATCACATTTTCGAGTACGCTTTTTTGCTCGGCGAGCTGTTTCATCGCCGCACCGAGTTCCGCTTCTGCAAACGCGAGCTTTTCGCGGATTTCTACAGGGGCGGTTTTATAGTCGACGCCAACGACTACGATTTGCACGATGCCATCCCCCTTATTGACCGAATCCCTTCCATCATTATATCACAACTGTCCATCGTTCCGATTTAAAAAAATTGTGAACATGCCTCCAAAGCTATGCTAAACTGTAGACAGTGATCATTCTATCATAAACATGTCCAAAAGGGAAACGGAGGACGCGACGATCATGAAAACCCGAACGGTATTCGCCGGCATCTTGTTCATCGGCCTCGGGCTGTATTTTCTCGCCGGACAGTTGGAATCCCCCCTTTTCCATTTCTTCCAAGGGTGGCCGGCCTTGCTTGCCATTTGCGGCGCGGCTTTGCTTGGCCAGGCGCATTCAGCGCGTGAATATGCTTACCTTTTCCCCGGCTTTCTTTTACTCGGATTTGGCGTTGAGTTGCTCCTTGCGAGTGCATTTTCGGCCTGGCCCCGCGGCGTGAACATGTTTTTTTTCCTCATTGCGTTCGCTTTTTTCGCCAGCAGCCGCAAACAAAAAGGCGGGGCCGGCTTTGGCGTACTTTTCTTGCTTCTCGCTGTCGTGCTGACGTTTTCCGGGCGCGGCCAGCCGTTCTTTCACCTCGTCCAAGCCGGACTTTCCTCTGTCTGGAAGTTTTGGCCGCTCGGACTCATCGCCATCGGCGTCTATCTATTATGGACTAGGCGAAAATAGCCTTGGAAGTGAAAAGGGGCTGACCCAAAACGCGAATGCGTTTTGGGATCAGCCCCCACTTTTTTGCCTCAAATATAGAAGAATCGCCCTTTTTTCTGGTAGAATAGAGTCACCAAAACCACTACCACCGAAAGAAGGGCGATTCTTTTATGAAACATGATCATATTTCCTTTAAAGAGTATACCATGGACAACCTCTCTTTGCCAAGCAACATCGCCGATCTCATTCCACGGGATAACATGGCCCACGTGGTTCATGAGATGGTTGAACGCATCCCGATGGAGACGTTTCTTGCTTACTACAAAGGAGGGGGCGCCTCCGCCTATCATCCGAAAATGATGACCAAAATTCTCCTTTACGCTTACACCCAAAAAATGTATCATGGCCGTGAGATTGCACGGCAGCTCGAAGTCCACCTTCCCCTCATGTGGCTAAGTGGATTTCAAAAGCCGGACTTCCGCTCCATCAATCGGTTTCGTTCGGAGCGGATGAAAGACCTGATTGACGACCTGTTCCGGGAAATGATCACGCTGCTCGTGGCCGACGGCTATGTCAAGATGGAAGATTATTTTGTGGATGGAACGAAAATTGAAGCGAATGCCAACCGGTACACCTTCGTTTGGCGCAAATCGGCTGAGAAGTACCAGGAGAAACTCCAAGCCAATGTCGATCGGCTGATTGCCCAGATCGAGGTGATCGTGGAAGAAGAAAAGGCGGAAGACATCGACCCTTCGCCGGCCTTTACGTCAGAAGAAATCCGAAAGAAAACCGAGGAGTGGGAAAAACGGTTGGAGGCCGAGCCGGACAACCAACCGTTGAAGAAGGCCATCAAGAAGATGAAGGAGGACTACTTGCCCCGCAGTGAAAAGTATGAACACCAACTCCATGTATGCGGGGATCGCAACAGCTATTCCAAGACCGATGTGGATGCCACCTTCATGCGGTTGAAGGAGGATCACATGCGAAACGGCCAGCTCAAGCCGGCCTATAACGTACAGGTGGGTTCTTCCGGCCAATTTATTTTGGGGTATTCCCTTCATCAGAGGCCGGGCGACACTCGTTGTCTTCTCCCGCATTTGGAGACCGTTCGAGAGAAGTACGGCGTGGAACCCGAACGTTTGATCGCTGACGCGGCTTATGGCTCGGAAGAGAACTACGTGAAGCTGGAAGAGAAGCACATATCGGCCTTGATCAAGTACCATACGTATGAGAAGGAGAACACGCGCAAGGTCAAGAAAAATCCGCATCATCAGCAGAATTGGACCTATGTGGAAGAAGAAGACGTTTGGATTTGCGCCAATGGGAAAAAGCTGGTTCGCACCGGAACTTCGAAACAGACCACGGAATCAGGATACACCTCGGTCACCCGACACTACCAATGCCATGAATGCGAAGGATGTCCGTTCCGTTCCCTGCACGACTTCCAAGTATGGACGAACCACGCAATGGAACCCCATCTATCATGAACAAAAACAGAAAGCCCGCGAACGGTTGGAGAGTGAAGAAGGGCAAGCCCGATACCGCCAACGCCAAACCGACATTGAGAGTGTATTTGGGCAAATCAAACAAAATCGCGGGTTTCGTCGCTTTGTCCTGCGAGGCCTCCAAAAAGTTTCCATCGAATGGGGGCTGGTTTGTGCTGCCCACAATCTTCTCAAAAAAGCCGCTAGGGACAAGCAATTGTCCTTGGTGGCGTAAATGAGGGGGAGAACAGAGTCGGAATTTTGTTCCGTTTGGTAAAATATACAAAAACCAGAGAGGGCTGACTCCAAAAGTCCGCTTTTTGGCGGACTTTTGGGTCAGCCCCTTTTCGTCATGAGGACACAAACGGCAAAAGCGCCGCCCATGCTTCGTCTTTCCCTTGTCCGGTCTCGGCGGAAAACAAAATGAGCGGGTCGCCGTCAGCCATCCGCAGCGTCTCGCGCGCGATTTTCGCGTGTTTTTGATGCTTGCCGCGCGGCACTTTATCCGCTTTCGTCGCGATGACGATCACCGGGATCTCGTAATGTTTCAAAAACTCGTACATCATCACATCGTCTTTCGTCGGCGGATGGCGCAAATCAACGAGCAGGACCGCCGCCTTAAGCACCTCGCGCGTCGTAAAGTACGTCTCCATCATGTTCCCCCATTTTTGCCGCTCCTGCTTCGACACGCGGGCGAAACCATAACCTGGCACGTCCACAAAGTAAAACGAGTCGTTAATCAAATAAAAATTCAACGTTTGCGTTTTCCCTGGCTTTGAGGAGGTGCGCGCCAAGTTTTTCCGGTTGATCATTTTGTTGATGAATGATGATTTGCCGACGTTCGAACGGCCGGCGAGCGCCACCTCTGGCCGTCCGCCGTCCGGATATTGTTCCGGCTTGACGGCACTGGTCACAAGCTCTGCTTTCTTCACATTCATCGCTTCCACCCCACCAGCGCGTGCGGCAGCACCTCATCGAGATGGGAGACGAGCACAAAGCGCAAGTCGCGCTTCACCGTTTCCGGAATGTCCGCTAAATCTTTTTCATTGTCTTTTGGCAAAATGACCGTTTTCAGCCCGGCGCGGTGGGCACTTAACGTTTTCTCTTTCAAGCCTCCGATCGCAAGCACCCTGCCGCGCAGCGTAATTTCGCCGGTCATGCCAACAAAGCGGCTCACCGGCTTGCCCGTCAGCGCGGAAATGAGTGCGGTGGCGATCGTAATGCCTGCAGACGGCCCGTCTTTTGGCACCGCACCCTCCGGGACATGGATATGGATATCGTACATTTCATGGAATTTCGGATCGATGCCGAGTTCCTCAGCGCGCGATCGAACATAACTGAACGCCGCCTGCGCCGATTCTTTCATCACATCGCCGAGTTTTCCGGTCAACACAAGTTTGCCGTTACCTTTCGCGAGCGACACCTCAATGGCGAGCGTATCGCCGCCAAACGCGGTGTACGCAAGACCGGTCGCCACGCCGATCTGGTCCTCCGCTTCCGCCTGTCCATAGCGGTATTTTCGTTTTCCTAAAAATTCTTCGAGATTGTTTTCTGTGATGACGACCCGTTTTTTCTCACCGGAGACAATGAGGCGGGCCGCCTTCCGGCAAATCGCCGCCAACTGTCGCTCCAGCTCCCGCACTCCAGCTTCGCGCGTATAATGGCGGATGATGGCAAGCATCGCATCATCGCGCACTTGCAGCGCCGCTTTTTTCAAGCCGTGCTCATCGAGCTGCTTCGGCAGCAAATGCCGCTTCGCAATATGGAGCTTTTCAACTTCGGTATAGCCCGGAATCTCAATCACTTCCATCCGGTCCAACAGCGGCTGCGGAATCGCCGCCAAATAGTTGGCAGTCGCAATAAACATTACCTTCGACAAATCGTACGGCTCTTCAATGTAATGATCGCTGAACGTATGATTTTGCTCCGGGTCAAGCACCTCCAGCATGGCCGCCGATGGATCGCCACGGAAATCACTCGACATTTTGTCGATTTCATCAAGCAAGAAGACGGGGTTGATCGTGCCTGCTTTTTTCATCCCTTGGATAATGCGTCCCGGCATGGCGCCGACATACGTGCGGCGATGGCCGCGAATTTCCGATTCGTCGCGGACGCCGCCGAGCGAAACGCGGACGAAGCGGCGGCCGAGCGCTTTGGCGATCGAGCGAGCGAGCGACGTTTTGCCGACCCCCGGCGGTCCGGCGAGGCAAAGAATCGGACCTTTTAACGATTTCGTCAGCTGTTTGACAGATAAAAATTCAAGCACCCGTTCTTTCACTTTATCGAGCCCGTAATGCTCCTCGTTTAAAATCGCTTCCGCCTGCTTAATGTCGTGGATGTCTTCTGTTTCTTTCGACCACGGCAAGGCGATGAGCCAATCGAGGTAGTTGCGAATGACTGTGCTTTCCGCTGAGGTCGCCGGAATTTTTTCATAGCGGTCAAGCTCCTTCAATGCCGTTTGTTTCACATGCTCCGGCATGCCGGCCGCCTCGATTTTTTCTTTCAGCTCCTCGACTTCGCCCGTTTTTCCTTCTTTTTCGCCAAGCTCTTTTTGAATCGCCTTCATTTGCTCGCGCAAATAATACTCTTTTTGCGTCCGCTCCATCGACTGCTTGACGCGGGCGCTGATCTTTTTCTCAAGCTGGAGCACTTCTTTTTCGTTGTGCAAAATTTGGATGATTTTATTGAGGCGCTCTTTCACGTCGATCGTTTCTAAAATACGCTGTTTTTCCTCAAGCTTAAGTGGCAAGTGCGAGGCGATGATGTCCGCCATTCGCCCCGGCTCATCGATGTCGACGATCGAGGCGTAAATGTCGACCGACAGCCGCTTGGACAAGTTTATGTACTGCTCGAAATATTCAAGCATCGTCCGCTTGAGCGCCTCATCTTCTAAATCTTTCGCCGCCCGATCAGCAAACTTTTCGACTTTGACGAGAAAGTACGGCTCCTCGCTGATCACTTCCGTAATGAGCGCCCGAGCGACGCCTTCGACAAGCACGCGGAACGTGCCGTTCGGGAGTTTTAGAAGTTGCTTGACGCGCGCGATCGTTCCCATTTTATATAAGTCATCCATGTCCGGTTCGTCGATGGCAACGTCTTTTTGCGACGTCAGCAAAATCATATGATCCTCAACCATGGCTTGTTCGAGCGCTTTGACCGATTTCTCGCGCCCGACATCCAAATGGAGCACCATCGTCGGAAACACGAGCAGCCCACGCAGCGGCAAAAGCGGAACGACCGTCTCCTTTTTCTTTCCGTTCACGCCGAACACCTCCATCTCTCGCTTCTATTCGTTTATTGTATAGTACGGTAGCCGGGTTTGTAAAATTTGACGAACGAAAAAGCGCGCGGCGCTCCATCTGCATGCAAAGAAAAACCGACTTCAGCGACGATCCGCTTGCGCCGAAGCCGTACATAAAAGAGAGGCCGGGCGAACCGCCCGACTCGGTTGCGAGCGGATCGCCCGCTTTCGTTGCCAATCGTTCGCCTTGCCGCCGTTTCCTTTGGCTAGACGAGCTTTTTCTCCGAGCGGTCCATAGCCGCTGGCAGCAGCGCGGAGCCGCGGCGGAGCGCCTCTTCGTCGAACACATGGACGAGCACTTCCTCGAGGCGGCGGACGGCGATGATTTGAATGCCGCTGACTTCGCCTAGCAACGATTGCATATTCTCAATCGGGATGATGACTTTTTTCGCCCCAGCTTGTTTGGCCGCTTTGATTTTGGCGAACACGCCGCCGACCGGTTTCACGCAGCCACGGATACTGATTTCTCCGGTCATCGCGACCGTATGATCGACTGGAAGCTGGTAAATGGCGGAATAAATGCCGACTGCAATCGCCACCCCGGCTGAAGGGCCGTCAACCGGCACCCCGCCCGGGAAGTTGACATGAATGTCGTAACGGTCGGCCGGCACGCCCATCGCCCGCAACACAGTGATGACGTTTTCTGCTGAACCGCGCGCCATGCTTTTGCGGCGCACCGATTTTTCGGCGCTGCCGATGCTCTCTTCCTCAATAATGCCCGTGACGTTGATCGTCCCTTTTCCTTTCGCCGGCAAGGCGGTCACTTCAATTTCAAGAAGCGCGCCGGTGTTCGGGCCGTACACGGCAAGGCCATTGACGACGCCGACCGCCGGGGCGGACGCAATTTTCTTTTCATAGCGCGGGGCCATTTGGCTTGAATGAATGACCCATTCAATGTCTTTATCCAAAATTTTGTCGCGGTTTTCCGTAATGGCAAGACCGGCGGCGATTTGCATCATGTTCACCGCCTCCCGCCCGTTGCGCGCATAGGCAGCAAGCAGGCGAATGCCGCTTTCTGACACGTTCAGGCGGATTTTTTCCGCCGCCTTTTTGGCGATGAGGGCGATCTCATCTTGGTCCAATTCACGGAAAAATACTTCCAGGCAACGAGAGCGAATGGCCGGAGGAATTTCGTTCGGCGTGCGCGTCGTCGCCCCGACAAGACGGAAATCAGCCGGCAGTCCATTTTGGAAAATATCGTGAATATGGCTTGGGATTTGCAGATTTTCTTTGCTGTAATAGGCGCTTTCAAAAAATACTTTCCGGTCCTCAAGCACTTTCAGCAGCTTGTTCATTTGGATCGGATGAAGCTCGCCGATTTCGTCGATGAATAAAACGCCGCCGTGGGCGTTCGTCACCGCCCCTTGCTTCGGCTGGGGAATGCCGGCTTGCCCCATCGCCCCGGCCCCTTGGTAAATCGGGTCGTGCACCGAACCGATGAGCGGATCGGCAATGCCGCGCTCGTCAAAACGCGCCGTCGTCGCGTCAAGCTCCACGAACACCGCATTTTTCTTAAACGGGGAGAGCGGATTTTTTTTCGCTTCCTCAAGCACGAGCCGAGCAGCTGCCGTCTTGCCGACGCCAGGGGGGCCGTAAATGATGACATGCTGCGGGTTGGGGCCGCATAAAGCAGCTTTTAACGCCTTGATGCCGTCTTCCTGACCGACGATATCGTCAAAACTTTTCGGCCGCACTTTTTCCGCCAGCGGCTCGGTGAGCGAAATCGAACGCAGCTTGCGGAGCTGTTCCATCTCTTTGCGCGACTCCTTATCAATCGAAACTTTTTGCACACGTTGCCCTCTTAGCAAATTCCAAAAATAAAGGCCGATGATGACCCCGAAAAACAGCTGGATGACCAGTACGATGTTCGTCCAATCCATGCCCCGATATCCTCCTGCCTTTAGATGGTATGTAGTATGATAGTATCTCCGCGAACGGGCGGGAATAAACAAAAAAAGCGCCGACCGGCGCCAAGGGCATGGGCGGCAAAAAAAGAAACCGCCGAAAAAAGGCGGTTTTCCCATCAGGCAGATGTTTTCCGTTCCAGCTCGATGACGGTGCCGTCATGACGGATCAGCGTCGGCGGCTTTGTGCCGCGCACCGTGTCGAGCGTGATGATGCACTTTTGCACATCTTCGCGCGACGGCAACTCAAACATCACATCGAGCATAATGCCTTCGATGATCGAGCGAAGGCCGCGCGCGCCCGTTTTCCGCTCAATCGCTCTTTTCGCGATTTCCCGGAGCGCCGCTTCTTCAAACTCGAGTTCAACGCCGTCAAGCTCCAGCATTTTTTGGTATTGTTTCACGATCGCGTTTTTCGGCTTCGTCAAAATATCGATCAACGCCTGTTCGTCAAGCGGCTCAAGCGTCGTAATGACCGGCAGACGGCCGATGAACTCCGGAATAAGCCCGAACTTGAGCAAGTCTTCCGGCAGCACTTTCGACAGCAAGTTTTTCTCATCAACATCGGCTTGGTTCATTTCCGCACCGAATCCGATCACTTTTTTGCCGAGGCGGCGCTTAATGATCGGCTCGATGCCATCAAACGCCCCGCCGCAAATGAACAAAATGTTCGTTGTGTCGATTTGGATGAACTCCTGATGCGGATGTTTGCGGCCGCCCTGCGGTGGAACGCTGGCGATCGTTCCCTCCAAAATTTTGAGCAGCGCCTGTTGCACCCCTTCACCGGAAACATCGCGGGTGATGGAAGGGTTTTCCGATTTACGGGCGATTTTATCGATTTCATCGATATAAATAATGCCTTTTTCTGCCCGTTCCACATCATAATCGGCCGCTTGGATGAGCTTTAACAAAATGTTTTCGACGTCCTCGCCGACATAGCCTGCCTCCGTGAGCGATGTCGCATCGGCGATGGCAAACGGCACGTTTAAAATGCGCGCCAATGTTTGCGCCAGCAGCGTTTTCCCGCTCCCGGTCGGTCCGATCATCAAAATGTTGCTTTTCGACAGCTCGACATCATCGATTTTGCTGCCGGAATTGATCCGTTTATAATGGTTGTAAACCGCAACGGCGAGCGATTTTTTCGCGTCATCTTGGCCGATGACGTATTCATCTAAAATTTCCCTGATCTCCATCGGCTTCGGCACGTCTTTAAATTCAAATTCTTCCTCGTTTCCAAGCTCTTCCTCGACGATCTCCGTGCACAATTCAATGCATTCATCACAAATGTAAACGCCCGGGCCGGCGACGAGCTTGCGCACTTGGTCTTGCGTTTTGCCGCAAAACGAACACTTTAGCTGCCCTTTTTCATCATTAAATTTAAACATGTCATTCACCCCTTGCTAACAAAATCGCACCTGCGTTATGTATCATGTCTCGCCATCCCATGTTGCAAAAAACTTATGTATTCGCTATTTTACCATACATGCGTCAAAAAAAGCGAATGAAAAACCCGTGATGTATTAGAAAAGTTTGAAAAATCACCTCCAGGCGCCAATGACTGAGATAAAGAACAAGGCACGAACGTCTCGCGCCTTGTTCCTTCTACCTTTATTATTATGCCGCAACCGTGCTGTGCTCCACAAGAAAATCGATCGTTTTCCGCCATTTTAAATCTTCTTTGACGCCATCCAAGCTGCCGAGCAGCTCTTTTAACTTGTCCACGCTCAAGTTGTAGGCTTCCGCCATTTTTTGGAGTTCTTCCTCCACCTCTTCATCGGTTACCTCGATGTTTTCTGCTTTGGCGATCGCTTCGAGCGTCAAGGCCGCACGCACCCGTTTTTCGGCGTCTTCTTTCATTTGCTCACGCAGCGCCGCTTCATCCTGACCTGAGAATTGATAGTACAGCTGCAAGTTCAGCCCTTGCATTTGCAGTCGTTGATCAAATTCGCGAAGCATCCGGTCCGTCTCGTTTTGCACCATGACAGCCGGAATATCGATTTCCGCATTGGCAGCCGCTTTTTCGACGACCGCATTGCGCAACGCCGTTTCCGCTTCATTCTTTTTCGCTTCTTCCAGACGGGCGCGGATTTTCGCTTTCAGTTCGTCAAGCGTTTCAACTTCTTCATCGACGTCTTTCGCAAACTCGTCATCCAAAGCCGGCAATTGCTTCGCTTTCACTTCATGCACTTTCACTTTGAACGTCGCCGGTTTGCCGGCCAGCTGCTCAGCGTGGTATTCTTCCGGGAACGTCACTTGAATTTCTTTTTCTTCGCCGGCTTTCATACCGACAAGCTGTTCTTCAAACCCCGGGATAAAGGTGCCTGAACCGATTTCGAGCGAATAGTTTTCCGCCTTGCCGCCTTCAAACGGCTCGCCGTCGACAACCCCTTCGAAATCGATGACGACCGTATCGCCGTTTTCCACCGTCCCGTCTTCTTTCACGACAAGTTCGGCGTAATTTTCTTGCAAACGTTTCAATTCGTTTTCGACATCTTCGTCCGTCACGGTTGTATCCATTTTTTCCACTTCAAGCCCTTTGTATTGACCGAGCTTCACTTCCGGCTTTACGGTCACTTTCGCTTTGAAAATTAAGCTTTTGCCTTTTTCCATTTGCTCAATGTCAATCTCCGGCATTGACACCGGTTCGATGCCTGCCTCTTCGACGGCTTTGGCATACGCCTCTGGCAGCAAAATATCGAGCGCGTCTTGATAGAGCGCCTCAACGCCAAACCGTTTTTCAAACAGGACACGCGGCACTTTCCCTTTGCGGAAGCCCGGCAGCGCAATATTTTTCACCACTTTTTTAAATGCGGCATCCAAGCCTTTGTTCACTTGCTCGGCGTCGACCTCAACGGTCAATACGCCTTCGTTCCCTCCAAGTTTTTCCCATTTGACTGACATCCTTGTTCCCTCCACCTGAAATCATTGCTCGGACCATAGCGCACTCCGCTTGTCCATATCTTTTTATGATGCCCAATTATGTAGACAAGTATGCGAAAACAGATACATAGCACAGCCACTATATTATAACATACAACAGCCATGTTTCAACAGAGAACTAGCCATTAGAGGGAGGAAAGTTCCTCTATTTCGTATAGATTTTGGCAAAGCGTTTCCATCTCCGCCGCCTCCACACCGTAGCGGTCGGCCAAGGCGGTCGCGTCAGCATCCAAGCCTAAAAACCGGCTCGCCATCCAATGGAGAGCAGCAAGCCAGGCCGCTGCATCCGCCGGCTCTGGCGGAAACGGGTACAACACATATGCATAGCGAAGCCAAATGTCCGCCGCCGTTTCATACAAACTCGGGCTTTCCGCCGCGAGCTGCTGTTCAAGCCGACCCAGCAGCGATGAAGCAAATTCCGTTTCCGTCTGTTCGTCCAACGCTGACGGGACGACCTCCATGCAACGGCCAAATTTCTCAACCGTCACCGTTTCGTTGACTTGCTTCCCTGTCAACAGGCGAAGGAGCATCGTTTTCGCCATCGGGCTTTTTTCCGGTGCGCGTAAATATTGCTTGAGCAACGGCAGCACCGGCTCGATGTCTTCTTTTTCCAGTTGTTTAATCAGTTGCAGCTGCTCAGCAATGTCCCCGGACTCAAGCAGCCGTCTCACCCGCTTCCACTCCGCGGGCGGAAGCGTGCGGGCATTCATTTTTTCACTAAACCGGAGCAGCTGATGAAGCTGTTCGCGCAACGAAGCGGATAGCGACGGATGGCGCAAGGCGGCGCGGATCACCGTTTCCGCCTTGCTGTATCGATTCGTTTGCAACAGCACAGCGAGATACATTTGCAACAGATCGCTGTTGTTCGGCTGTTCGTCAAGTAAGGCGGCGAGGCGCCACTCCGCCTCATCGTAGTCTCCAAGCTCATAGCAACAGACAGCCAGCCCAAGGCGAACAGGAAAACTGTGGTCGCCAAGCTGTTCAGCAGCGCGCAAAAAGCGGAGCGCTTCTTTGTAGCGTTTCGCTTCAAGCGCCGCAAACGCTTCTTCCATCAGTCGTTCTTTCGTTTGCGGAAACATGATGATTTTTCCTTTTTTCCCGGTCATCTTCGCCCGCTCCCATTTGCATTTACCATCAGTGTAACAAGTTTTCCCTAGCGAAACAACCCGCGCCTTGCTGGGTAACACAAACCGCTTGTTTGCCAAAAAGCAGCCGGCCTCTGGACGCAGGCGCCGTCAAACGCGAAAAAGGCTGCGCCCGCCGATTGGCAGAGCAGCCCATCTCTCCTTGCCTCCCGAAACACATGGCGCTTACGGCCGTGGACAATGCCGTCGTTCGTAGGCGGCGATATGCGCTTCGTACACAAACGTCAAATCAATTTCGTCCCATCCTTTTAGCAACAGCTGTTTTCGATACGGGTCGATGTCAAACGGACGCGAAAATCCTTCATCGTCAAATACCCGCTGTTCTTCAAGCGAAACCGTCAGTTCATAGTCTGCGCGCTCGCTTTGGCGCAGCAAGTAGCGGACATCCTCTTTATCCAGCCGGATCGGCAACAGCCCGTTTTTTAAGCAGTTGTTGTAAAAAATATCGGCAAACGATGGGGCAATGATGACGCGAAATCCGTAATCTTGGAGCGCCCAAGGCGCATGTTCGCGCGATGAGCCGCAGCCGAAGTTTTCATCGGCGACTAAAATCGTCGCCCCTTCGTTTTCCGGGCGGTTGAGCTCAAACTCCGGATTTGGCGTGCCGTCGCTCAAATACCGCCAATCGTAAAAGAGAAACTGGCCAAAGCCGGTGCGTTCAATCCGTTTCAAAAACTGCTTTGGAATGATTTGATCGGTATCAATATTCGCCCGGTCGATGCCGGCGGTTTTCCCGCGGTGAATCGTAAACGGCTTCATCCCGTCTCTCCCCTTCCGTCCCGTGTATCGTTCGTTTCTATGCCGCTTTTGAGAAGATAGCCCCAAAACGGGGGCGGCCATATCAAGGAGCACCCGTCATCGGACCAGCTCAGCTTCAAGCTGGCGCACATCGACAAAATGTCCGTAAATCGCAGCCGCCGCGGCCATCACCGGGCTGACGAGATGCGTGCGCGCCCCTTTTCCTTGCCGCCCTTCAAAGTTGCGGTTCGACGTTGACGCACAGTGCTCGCCTTCCGGAATGATGTCCGGGTTCATGCCCAAACAGGCGCTGCATCCAGCATCACGCCATTCAAAACCGGCATCGATGAAAATTTGCGCCAACCCTTCCGCCTCGGCTTGTTTTTTCACTTGCTGCGATCCAGGCACGACGAGCGCCCGTACACCCGGAGCCACTTTTTTCCCTTTCACGATGCTCGCCGCCGCGCGCAAATCGCTGAGGCGTGAGTTGGTGCACGAACCGATGAAGACGTGCTGCACCGGAATATCCGCAATCAGCGTGCCCGGCTTGAGCCCCATGTACTCAAGCGCCCGGCGCACCGCGTTTTGCTCTGTTTTGTTTTCAAACTGCTCGGGATGCGGCACGACACCATCGACCGATGTGCTCATCGCCGGGGTTGTACCCCATGTCACCATCGGGGCGATCGTCGACGCGTCGATTTCAATCGTCTTGTCGTATTCCGCCCCCTCATCGCTTGCAAGCGCCCGCCACCGTTCGACCGCTTGCTCAAACGCTTCGCCTTTTGGCGCATATTTGCGGCCGCGCAAATAGGCGAATGTCGTTTCATCCGGGCTGATGAGCCCGGCTCTCGCCCCCGCTTCAATCGACATGTTGCAAATCGTCATCCGTTCTTCCATCGACATGCGGCGGATCGCCTCACCGGTAAATTCAATAATATAGCCGGTGCCGACGCCAACGCCATAGCGGCCGATAATGGCCAAGATGACATCTTTGGCGGTCACCCCTTTGCCGAGGCGGCCGTTGATGCAGATTTGCAGCGTTTTCGGCTTATGCTGCCAAAGCGTTTGCGTCGCCAGCACGTGCTCGACCTCGCTTGTGCCGATGCCAAACGCCAACGCGCCAAACGCCCCGTGCGTCGACGTATGGCTGTCGCCGCAAACGATCGTTTTCCCCGGTTGGGTCAAGCCGAGCTCCGGACCGATGACGTGCACGATTCCTTGCTCTTCGCTATGCAAATCTGCCAGTGGGATGCCGAACTCGCGGCAGTTGCGCTCAAGCGCAGCGATTTGGTTGCGCGCCACTTCGTCGGTAATCACAAATCGGTTAACGGTCGGCACGTTATGGTCCATCGTCGCAAAGGTCAAATCCGGCCGCCGCACCTTCCGCCCTTTTTGCCGCAATCCTTCAAAGGCTTGCGGCGAGGTCACTTCATGCACTAAGTGCAAATCGATGTACAATAAATCCGGTTTGCCCTCCTCACGGTAGACGACGTGGTTTTCCCAAATTTTATCGATGATCGTTTTCGGCTTCATTGGTCTTCACCTCGCACGTCTTAGGCATAAACGGTCCTAATTTGAGCAATGGTCGTATAATCCAGCACCGCCGCTTTGATTTCTTCGACCATTTCGTTCGTGGATACAATGCGGCCGCCGCTTGGCGCCAAGTCAGCGGTGCGCAAACCTTGATCGAGCGCCTGCCACACCGCGTGCTCTACCGCCTCCGCTTCCGCGGTGAGCCCGAACGACAGTCGAAGCATCATCGCGGCCGACAAAATCGCCGCAATCGGATTGGCTTTGTTCATGCCAGCGATATCAGGCGCTGAACCGTGTACCGGCTCATACAAGCTCGGACCGGAAGCGGATAAGCTGGCTGACGGCAGCATCCCGAGCGAACCGGACAGCATCGAGGCCTCGTCGCTCAAAATATCGCCAAACATGTTTTCTGTCACAATGACATCAAACTGCTTCGGCGCGCGGATGAGCTGCATCGCGGCATTGTCAACAAGCATATGCTCAAGCGTGACGTCCGGAAATTCCTTCGCCACCTCTTCGGCCACTTCTCGCCATAATCGGCTTGACGACAGGACGTTCGCCTTGTCGACCGACGTCACTTTTTTCTTCCTCCCGCGCGCAAGCATAAACGCCATGCGCACGATCCGTTCGATTTCTTCCTTTTTATATAAGAGAGTGTCAACCGCTCTTTCTTCCCCGTTTTCCACGACGCGGCCGCTCGGCTGGCCGAAGTAAATGCCGCCGGTCAGCTCGCGGACGATGACAAAATCGACGCCTTTCACGAGATCCGGTTTTAACGGCGAAGCGGAAACCAAACTGTCATAGCAAACAACCGGCCGCAAGTTGGCATATAAGTCGAGCTGCTTGCGAATGGCAAGCAATCCTTTTTCCGGGCGCAAATGCGGAGGGTTGTCGTCCCACTTCGGACCGCCGACCGCCCCGAGCAGCACCGCATCGCTCTGTTGGCAAAGGCGAAGCGTCTCTTCTGGGAGCGGCGTCCCGGCTTCATCGATCGCGACTCCGCCAATCAATCCATACTCAAACGCAAACTCGTGGCCAAACCGGATGCCGACCGCTTTCAAAACCTCGACCGCTCCGGACGTCACTTCCTTGCCGATGCCATCGCCCGGCAAGACGGCAATCCGATAGTTTCCCATGTTTGAATCCCTCCGTTTTATGATGTTGCCACCTTTTCGTTTTCAGCACGCATCGCTTCGATCATAAACACGCGGTTCATGGCGTTGATGTACGCTTTCGCCGACGCCTCAAGCACGTCTTGCGCCGTTCCGCGCCCGCTCGTTTCAACATCGCGCACGCGCACTTTCACAAACACTTGCGCTAGCGCATCGCGGCCGCCGCCGACCGACTCAATCCGGTAGTCAAGCAGTGTCACTTCCGTTTGGAAGCAGCGCTCGAGCGTATTGTACAGCGCCTCGACGCTGCCGGAGCCGGTCGCCGCTTCTTGGATTTCATTCCCCTTCCCGTCTTTCAGTACCACGACCGCTGTCGGAATTTGATTCGTCCCGTATTGCACTTGAATGGAAGACAATTGATAAAAATCTTTGAAGTGGTCGAACTTCTCTTCGAAAATCAACGCGATTAAATCGTCGTCGGTAATATCCTTCTTTTTGTCCGCCAGTTCTTTAAAACGGACAAACAGCTGATTGATCTCTTCATCGGACAACGTGTAGCCGAGCTCCTCAACCCGGTTGCGAAGCGCATGGCGGCCGGAATGTTTGCCGAGCACCATCGAATTCGACGGCACGCCGACGAGCTCCGGTGAAATGATTTCGTACGTCGTTTTTTCTTTTAAGACGCCGTCTTGATGGATGCCGGATTCATGCGCAAACGCGTTTTTGCCGACGACCGCTTTGTTGGGTGGAACGACGACCCCGGTCAGCTTGCTGACAAGATTGCTTGTGCGCTTAATTTCTTGCAAATTGAGGCGCGTTTCCACTTGATAATAATCTTTGCGAATGTGAAGGGCGACGGCGATCTCCTCAAGCGCCGCGTTGCCGGCCCGCTCGCCGATGCCGTTGATCGTGCACTCGACCTGCGTCGCCCCATGCTCAATGGCCGACAACGAGTTCACCACCGCCATGCCCAAGTCATCATGACAATGAGCGGAGAGCGAAACATTTTCAATATTCTGAACATTGTTTTGCAAATAGAGGAAAATTTCCCCGTATTCTTTCGGCGTAATATAGCCGACCGTATCCGGGATGTTGATGACCGAGGCGCCGGCTTTGATCACTTCGGCGACGATTTTCGCCAAAAACGGCAGCTCGCTCCGGCACGCATCTTCCGCCGACCATTGGACGATCGGGAAAAAGCGCTTCGCGTATTTCACTGCCTCAACCGCCGCTTCAATCACTTGTTCCGGCGTCATCCGCAATTTATGCACCATATGGATCGGCGAGGTGGCGATGAATAGGTGGAGCCGCGGCTCCGCGCCGCCTTTTAACGCCTCCCACGCCGCATCAATGTCGCTTCGGACCGAGCGCGACAGCCCGGTGACCGAGCATGTTCTCACCGTTTCGGCAATTTGTTTGACCGCCTCAAAATCGCCTTTTGACGAGGCGGGGAAGCCCGCCTCGATGATGTCAACCCGCAGCCGTTCAAGCTGACGGGCAATTTCCAACTTTTCTTGCAAGTTCAAATTGACGCCGGCCGACTGTTCCCCATCGCGCAATGTAGTATCAAAAAACTTAATGTTTCGCACCTGGCACCACCGCTTCTTTTTGTTTTGCTTTCACAAACGGCATCATGCTCCGCAGTTCGCGTCCGACGACTTCGATTAAATGCTCGTTCTCGCGCCGGTTGATGGCGTTGAACTCCGGACGGTTTGCTTGGTTTTCCAAAATCCAGCTTTTCGCGAATTTGCCGGTTTGGATGTCATCGAGCACCTTTTTCATTTCCGCTTTCACGGCGTCGTTAATGATGCGCGGACCGGTGATAAAGTCGCCCCATTGCGCCGTATCGGAAATCGAGTAGCGCATCCACGACAAGCCGCCTTCATAAAGAAGATCAACGATGAGCTTCATTTCATGCAAACACTCGAAATAGGCGACTTCCGGCTGATACCCGGCTTCAACGAGCGTTTCAAACCCGGCCTTGATGAGCGCCGTCAGCCCGCCGCACAGCACCGCTTGTTCACCGAACAAGTCGGTTTCCGTCTCTTCTTTGAACGTTGTCTCCAACACCCCAGCTCGAGCAGCACCAATCGCTTTCGCATAGGCGAGCGCCGTTTCTTTCGCGTGTCCGGTTACATCTTGATAAACGGCGATGAGCGCCGGCACCCCGGCTCCTTCCGCATATGTGCGACGCACGAGATGGCCTGGTCCTTTCGGCGCCACCAAGAAGACATCGACATGCTCCGGCGGGACGATTTGGCTGAAATGAATGTTAAACCCGTGCGCAAACACAAGCGCGTTGCCCGGTTCAAGCCCCGGTTCAATCTCTTCCTTGTAGACAGCCGGCTGTTTCTCATCCGGCAGCAACACCATCACAATATCCGCTTGTTTTGCCGCTTCGCGCACCGAGTATACTTCAAAGCCGTCCTGTTCCGCCTGCTCCCACGATTTCCCTTTGCGCAACCCGACAATGACGCGGACGCCGCTGTCGCGCAAGTTTTGTGCATGGGCGTGGCCTTGTGAGCCGTAGCCGATGATCGCGACCGTTTTCCCTTGCAAATATTGTTCGTTTGCATCCCCGTTATAGTAGACTTTTGCCATGATTACCCTCTCCTTTGTCGTGTAGTGTAAATGGGCCGCCATGCGCCCTCATTGCGCACAGGCGCGGTTATTCGTATCGACAATGTTTTGACAACGATCGTTGCAACGGAGACAGCGGCCGTTAAATGATAAACGCCGTTTTCTGGTTGGCTGCCGCTTTTTGCGCCCCGCGGGTGAACGCGGTCGTACCGGTGCGCGCCACTTCTTTGATGCCATAGGGGCGCAACAGCTCAATCAACGCCTCGACTTTTTCCGGCTCGCCGGTGACTTGAATGACGAGGCTGTCTTTGCTGACGTCGACGATCGAGGCGCGGAACGGCTCAATGAGCGTGTAGATTTCTTGGCGGATCGCCGGAGCAGCCGACACTTTCACAAGCGCCAGCTCACGGGCGACGATCGCCTGATCCGTGATGTCATTGACTTTCAATACATCGATCTGCTTGTTTAGCAGTTTGATAATTTGTTCCGCGGTCCGTTCGTCGTCGACATTGACGACAAATGTCATCCGCGAGACTCCATCGATTTCCGTATGCCCGACGGTGATGCTTTCGATATTGTAATGCCGCTTCGTAAACAGCCCGGTGATGCGGTTTAACACGCCCGGGCGGTTGTTGACCGTCATCGTGATCATTCTTCGCACGCTTTCACCCCCACCATTTCATGAAGCCCTTTGCCAGGCGACACCATCGGATACACGTTCTCGTCGGCGCGGACGTGGAAATCCAACAGCACCGGGCCGTCCATCGCAAACGCTTGTTTTAACACTTCAGCTGCTTCCGCCTCCGTCTTCGCCCGCAGCCCCGGTATGCCGTATGCTTCAGCGAGTTTTACAAAATCCGGATGATTCGGGATGAGCGAATGGGAGTACCGTTTTTCGTAAAACAGCTCCTGCCATTGCCGCACCATGCCGAGCGCCTGGTTGTTGACGATGACGATTTTAATTGGCAACCCCAGCTCTTGAATGACCGACAGCTCTTGAAGCGTCATTTGGAAACCGCCGTCGCCGACGATGGAAACGACGGTCGCGCTCCGATCCGCCAGCTGGGCGCCGATCGCTGCCGGAAGCCCAAAGCCCATCGTGCCGAGCCCCCCGGACGTCACCCACCGGTTCGGTCGATTGAACTTGTAATATTGCGCCGCCCACATTTGGTGCTGGCCGACGTCCGTTGTGACGATCGCTTCGCCATTTGTCAATTCGTAAATCATTTCGATAAGCTTTTGCGGCTTGATCGTCCCGGCTTCCGGCTCGTAATGGAGCGGGAAGCGCCGCTTCCACTCATTGAGCTGTTCGAGCCACGCCGCGTTGTCAGCCGGTTTGCCTTGCTGGGCGATCAGTTCCTGCAGCGCCGCTTTGGCGTCGCTGACAATCGGAATTTTGGTCGGCACGTTTTTGCCGATTTCCGCCGGGTCGATGTCGATATGAGCGACAGTCGCCTTTGGCGCGAAGTATTTCAAGTTGCCAGTGACCCGGTCGGCAAAACGGGCGCCGATGTTGATAAGCAAATCGCACTCATAGAGCGCCATGTTCGCCGTGTACGTCCCGTGCATGCCCGCCATCCCCAAGAAAAGCGGATGGTCTGCTGGGAAGCCGCCAAGGCCAAGAAGCGTATGAACGACCGGAATGTTTTGCTGCTCGGCGTACTGCCGCAATTCGTTTGCCGCGTCGGCGTGCAAGACGCCGGCGCCGGCTAAAATGACCGGCCGCTTCGACTGGCTGACCGCCTCGACAAGACGGCGGATTTGCCAATGGTTCGGCTGTGTCGTCGGCTGATACCCAGGCAAGCAAACTTCTTCATCGTAATCGAATTCCCCTTCGGCCGTTGTGATGTCTTTCGGAATATCGATCAACACCGGTCCCGGTCGTCCAGTCGTTGCGATGTGGAACGCCTCTTTGATGATTTTCGGCAGCTCACTGATGTCGCGCACTTGGTAGTTGTGTTTCGTAATCGGCATCGTAATCCCGACGACATCGGCTTCCTGAAAGGCGTCCGAGCCGATGACGCTCGTCGCTACTTGCCCAGTGAACACGACGAGCGGCAACGAATCCATCATGGCGTCGGTCAGTCCGGTGACGATGTTGGTCGCTCCCGGCCCCGATGTCGCGATGACGACCCCCGGTTTTCCCGAAATGCGCGCGTACCCTTCCGCCGCATGAATGGCTCCCTGCTCGTGCCGCGTCAAGACGTGAAACACACCGGCTTTATACAGCTCATCGTAAAGCGGAAGCACCGCGCCGCCCGGATAGCCGAAAATGACTTCGACTTGCTCCGCCTTCAGCGCTTCGATCAACATCATCGACCCGCTCATCTTCGTCTTCGTCTGCTCCTCCACGTTCATCTTTGCCATCGTCGATCCTCCCCGTTGGTTGTGATTCATATAAAAAACCTTTTCACCCACCATGACTGGCATTTCCAGCCAAAGGGGCGAAAAGGTTCCTTTCCGCGGTACCACCCTTCTTCACAGCCATGACGGCCGCCTCAGGAGCAGCCAGCCGAAGCCGGCTGCTCGTTTTTTGTAACGGGTGAAGCGCACATCCCCACCCGTCCGGCCCTACTGGCGAATCTGCGTTCAAGCCGGCGCTCGGAGGTGAGTTCATCAAGCGGCAACATCACCGGTTCGCAGCTCCCCCGGCTCTCTGTGGATGTTGGCCCCGCTGACTACTTATCCTCGTCAACGCTTTCTCGCTATATGGTTGTCATTCTTGCTCAACTGACATTGGCGTTCGTCGGATACACCTTTACTCCTTCGACGACTACGCGGCGGCGGAATTCTTCAAGCAGCCGCTTCGTATGCGGACCCGGCGTCCCGTCGCCGATCGTCCGGCCATCGACTTTAATGACGGAAATGACTTCGGCTGCCGTCCCGGTTAAAAACACTTCATCTGCCACATACACGTCATGGCGGGTGAACGGCTCCTCTTTCACCGTATAGCCGAGATCAACGGCAATTTCCATAATCGCCTGACGCGTGATGCCTTCCAGCGCCCCGACATACCCAGGCGGCGTGTAAATGACGCCGTTTTTGATGATGAAAACATTGTCTCCCGAACCTTCCGCGACATAGCCTTGATCGTTTAAGATCAGCGCTTCGCTTACGTTCGCCAAATGCGCCTCGATTTTGACAAGCACATTGTTTAGGTAGTTGAGCGATTTGACTTTCGGGCTCAATACATCAGAGCGGTTGCGGCGCGTCGCCACTGTCACCACTTCGATGCCGGTTTCATATAAATGCTTCGGGAAGAGCGCGAGCGGCTCGACGATAATCACGATTTGCGGCGTTTTGCATTTGTACGGGTCAAGGCCCAAATCGCCGACCCCGCGCGAAACGACTAAGCGAATGTATGCATCCTGATAGCCGTTGCGGCGGACAGTTTCAAGCACATGGCCGATCATTTCGTCCTTCGTATATGGAATGTCGAGCAAAATTGACTTGGCCGAATTGTACAGCCGATCTATGTGCTCCTCAAGACGGAAGACGTTGCCGCTGTAGACGCGAATGCCTTCAAATACGCCGTCCCCATACAAAAATCCATGGTCATACACGGAAATTTTGGCGTTTTCTTTTGTCACAAATTCTCCGTTTAAAAAGATCCATTGTTCGCCCACTTCGGTTCCCCTCTTCCTTGATCAGTCAACGGTTGCTTTAAACGGCTCGGCGATGCGTTTGAATCGTTTCTTTTGTTTGAAAATTATAATAATCCGAAACGACCGCGCCGTCAATAACTTTTTTTGAAAATTTCGATTCGTCGAACTGCTTGTATACGCTTACAATTTGATAGAATCAAGGATTTGCCGTTTAAAAAAATTTTTTCTTCGCCTAGCAGTGAAGAGGGAAGAAGCTATGTTTCCCCATTCGCAAAAGCAACGCAACGCCTCCGGCTCGAGAAACCCGCCGGCCTCTTGAAAACGTCCGGAAAACGAAAAAGACGGACGCTTTGTCCGCCTAGATGGAAAACGTTTGTTGCAAGCCTGGGACCGGCTTCCCTGCTGTGTCGTAAAATTCCACTGTCGCCCGGCCGTTTGCAGCGGTCAGCACCGCGTACGTTCTTTCTTTTCTCCCGCGCGGCAAGGCGATGCTGCCGGGATTGATGAACAGCACCCCCTCGATTTGCTCGGCCCCAGCCAGGTGGGAATGGCCGAAACAAACGACATGGGCGCTCGTTTCTTTCGCCCGGTAGTAGAGGCGCAGCAGCGACGTTTTGACGCCGTACAAATGGCCGTGCGTGATGAGAAAGCGAAGGCCTTCCGCCTCCTCGGTCCGCTCATTCGGAAACGCCGCGAAATCGCAGTTGCCGCGCACGACGACAAATGGAGCAAGTTCGGCCGCTTGAGCCGACAGCTCGGAATCGCCGCAATGAATAAACAGATCGGCTTCATGGCGATGGCGCTCGACAATGGCGGAGAGTTCGCCGCTGAGCCCGTGGCTGTCGCTTACAACGACCGCTTTCATTCCATCCGTCCCTCCCCTCCCATGATGTCATCCCATTGCTCGTCAAGCTTGGCCAGCGCCTTCGCCCGGTGGCTGATCTCATTTTTCTCTTCCGGGGTGAGTTCCGCCATCGTCTTCCCCTTTTCCGGAAGATAAAAGACGGGGTCATAGCCAAAACCGCCTTCTCCCCGCGGCGCTTCGGCGATGTACCCTTCGCACGCCGCCTCCACAACGGCCGTCGGCCGCCCGGGGATGGCGACCGCCAGTGCGCAATGAAACCGGGCGGTGCGCTGTTCCATCGGCACGCCTTCCAACTCGTGAAGCAGCTTCGCGATGTTGCGCGCATCGTTTTTGTCTTCACCGGCATAGCGGGCTGAATAGACGCCCGGCCGGCCGCCGAGCGCATCGACCACCAGCCCCGAATCATCGGCGATCACCGGGCAGCCGAAACGGTGAGATATGGCTTCCGCTTTTAACCGGGCGTTTTCGGCAAACGTGCTTCCCGTCTCCTCGACGTCCGGAACGTCCGGAAAATCAAGCAGCGATTTGACGTCGATGCCCCGCTTCGCAAACAAAGCGGCAAATTCGCGCACTTTTCCGGCATTTTTCGTCGCGATCACAATCTTGTTCACTCTGTCCCCTCCTCCTGCTTCGCTTCTTGCTTCGTCCCGATGCGAGCCGCCCAATCGCCCAAAACGCGGCGCTGCACGGCGATCAGCTGTTCAATGCCGATGTGCGCCGCCTCAAGCAATTCATCGAGCTCGGCGCGAGAAAAAGTCGCTTCTTCCCCGGTCCCTTGAATTTCAACAAACTGGCCGGATCCGGTCATGACGACGTTCATATCGACTTTTGCCCGCGCGTCTTCATCGTAATTCAAATCGAGCACAACGCCATGCTCCGGATCGATGCCAACGGACGTAGCGGCAAGAAAATCGCGGATTGGAAGCGCCTCGAGCTTCCCTTCGTCAACGAACTTGGAAAGCGCCAGCACGAGCGCCACGTAGCCGCCGGTGATCGAGGCGGTGCGCGTTCCGCCGTCCGCCTGAATGACGTCGCAATCGATCCAAACCGTTCGTTCGCCAAGCCGCTCCAATTCAACGACCGAGCGGAGCGCGCGGCCGATCAGGCGTTGAATTTCCATCGTCCTCCCCGACACTTTCCCTTTGCTTGCCTCCCTCGCATTCCGCTGCTCTGTCGCCCGCGGCAACATCCCATATTCGGCGGTGATCCATCCTTTTCCGCCGCCGCGCATAAACGGCGGCACTTTTTCTTCCACCGTCGCCGTGCAAATCACTTTCGTGTCGCCGATTTCAATCAACACGGACCCTTCGGCATGTTTCACATAATGCGGCTGTATATGTACAGGGCGCAGCTCACGGTTATGTCGTCCGTCTGCTCTCATTCACTCTTCCTCCTTTTTCCTTCCCGTTTGCCAGCAGGAGCCGGTCGGTCCTGCCTCCTTCCTTGCATCACGACTCCGTGCCGCCGTTGCCAAAAAACAAAGAGGCGGAGCACGCTTCCACCTCTTTGTTATACCATAACAGCCTATTCGTTTCCAGCTTGGGTGAACACCCCACCACTTACGCTTCGCTTAGAGGCGGGGGCTTCAAGCGACTTGTGCGTGTTCGCCGAACGGTAAGCCACACACAAGAACCCTTTACACTTTCCTTCGTTCCGAAGGGGTCCGTTCTAACCTTATTTTATCCTATTCGTTGGCTAACGCCAACCGACATTCATCTCCCACTTTCACTTTGCTGAGAAGCGGGAGACTTCTTTCGGAAAGATGTTAAAACGACCCGGTATTGACGTTTTGCGGCCGAGCGACCGGTTTGGTGAGCGGCTTGCCATCTTCCGTGACAAGATTGGCTTTGCCATTGACGGTGATCGCCACGCTTTCGACTCCTTTTTGCTCCGTGAGCGACAAAACGAGAGAATTCAACACGACGTCGGAAATGACATTTTTCTTGTTGCTTCCATAAATGCCTTCGTTAAAGTTGAGCGTCACTTTGCCATCCTCGTATTTCGGGGCATCGACAAGCTTCGCGTCCGGCTGAAAGACGCCGACAAGCCCGCTCCCTTGCTCTGGTCCTTGAATCAGTTCGTTGACGGCCGCGGCAATATCATCTTTCTCCTTATTGGACACACGCCGTGTCACCGGCACATAGTATGTGCTGTTCCCTTGTTGGGCGACAAAATAAACGGTGACCGGATGCGTATTCGTAATGTCTGGCACGCCGTTCGCTTCCATATTGATGCCATCGGCGCGGCTTACCCCATCTTGGATCGGCGTTTTATTGACCGGCATCACGTTTTGATCGTAGCCGTTGATGCGGATTTTGACGCGCTTGATATTGTCAAATTGCGTCAATGTCCACGTAATGGACTGCAAAATTCGTTTTTCGTCCTCCGGCTTATAGTTTTTAAATTCCGGCGAAAAGTCAGCGATCAACGTTCCGTCTTTTTCCAATTTTGTGCCAAGCACCGTCGTTCCGGCCGGAATAACCGCGCGGAAGCCGTTCGGTAACATTTCTGACACGGGTCCGTCTTCAACCAAATATTCGAGTACTTGTTTCGCCACGGCCTGCGTTTTCGGCAATTCCACTGTTTGCGGCACGACAAAGCCGTTTTTGTCAATCAAGTACAGCTCTCTTTTCACCGTCTCGGTGGCCTTCGCTTCCTCTTTCCCTTCCTTTTGGCTTTCCGTCGCTTCCTGAAGCGCTTGGCCGTCTTTGACATAACTCGTCTCTTGCGGCGGATCGATCTCCTTCACCGCCTCATCTCGCCCAAACAAACCGCAGCCGCCAAGCAACAACAGCGAGGCGAGCAGCGGCGCCGCCCATATGTGAGTCGTCCGTTTCATTGACGTTCCCTCCTACTCGTAGTTTGTACTACTATGTATACGAGCCGTTTTCCAAAATAGAATAAAAAAAATCCTTTAGCGCATGGACGCTAAAGGATTTGTTGGTTACAGCCGAATCGCTTCGACCGTGCCGATCGGCTTGCCAAACCACTTCCCGGAAATCTTTTCAAACAGCTCTTTCGGCCCGGTCGTGAAAAACAAATGCTCCGGTTCGCGCTCGCCGGTGTAAAGGAGCTGGCTGTGGTGCAAAATCGCGCTCACTTCACGAGCCGTCTCACCGCCCGAGCAAATGAGCTTCACGCGTTTGCCCATATACGTGCGAATGAGCGGCGCGAGCAACGGATAATGCGTGCAGCCTAAAATCAGCACATCGATCGGCAGCGGACGGAGCGGAGCGAGCGATTCGGCGACGATCGCCATCGCCTCCTGCCCTTCAAAGTCGCCGCTTTCCACAAGCGGAACGAATTTCGGACAGGCCAAGCTCTCGACTTGGACGCGCGGATTGATGGATTGAAGCGCCTTTTCATACGCCCGGCTTCGGATCGTGCCAATCGTGCCGATGACGCCGATGTGCCCGCGCCTAGTCGCTTTCAGGGCGGCGCGAGCGCCGGGATGAATAACGCCAAGCACAGGAATGTCAAGCTTCGCCCGCACGTCGTCAAGCGCGACCGCCGTCGCGGTGTTGCAGGCGATAACAAGCATTTTCAAGGGATATTGCCGCAAGTAATCAATCATTTGCCACGTAAATCGCCGGACTTCTTCCACCGGCCGCGGCCCATACGGGCAACGGGCGGTGTCGCCTAAGTAAATAATTTGTTCTTTCGGCAGCTGCCTCATAATTTCTTTGGCGACGGTCAAACCGCCGACTCCTGAGTCAATGACACCAATTGCTCTTTCCAAGTGATCGCCTCATTCTTTCGTCATTTCTTGATGCAATTTGCGCAAACAACGCTCAAAGAGAACGATTTCCTCTTCAGAAAAATTTTCCAACACTTTAGCTAAATCTCTCTGGCGTTTTTCAATCACTTCCTCAATGATGCGCTCGCCTTTTTCCAACAAGTGAATGCGGACGACGCGGCGGTCGTGTTCATCGCGGACTCTGGCGACAAGTCCGTTCCGCTCCATACGGTCGACCAAGTCGGTCGTCGTGCTGCACGCCAAATACATTTTGTTCGATAACTCGCCGACCGTCAAGTCCCCTTCTTCAAGCAGCCACTGCAGGGCGACAAATTGCGGTGGGGTGATCGGATAGTTGGTTAAAATTTCACGGCCGCGCTGTTTCAAATTGGCGGCGATATAACGAAGCAATTTTTCCAACTCGGCGACCGTTTGTTCATTCATCGCAGACGGCATACCATCTCTCCTTGATCGTTTCCGCGGCCAGCCTCAAACGGCGGCTTGCGTCGACAGCTATTCTTACTTTTCATTTTACAACACCGGCAAAGATAATCAACAAAAAAATGCGGCGGCCGCCGCGGATCGAGTAGGAGAGGGTGACTAACCCTCGTCCTCTCACACCACCGTACGTACCGTTCGGTATACGGCGGTTCCATTAAGTCTGACGCAGAGATTCATATCGTTGATAAAGACTCTTCAGCCCTTGGCTCTCCCAATAGGAGTTGCCAAGGGCTTTATGCAGGATGGGACTGGCGGCCACTCTCCAATATTTCTTCCGAGTGTTTCCCCATTCATATGCTTTCTGCTTGGGCACTCCTAAACTTTGCAGTTTTCGGACTCTGGTTCTCGGAAGTTTCCACTCTTTCCATTGGCACATGCGCAGCCTTCGTCGAATCCATCCATCTAGTTCTTTGAACACACTTGGGGTCTCTGCTAGCGAAAAGTATCCACACCATCCCAGAATGTATTGATTGAGCTGTTCGATTCGTTCGGGCATGGGAATCGGTTTCGATCGGCTCGTCATGGTGCGTATCCTTTGCTTCATGCGCCGAATGCTTTCCTTTGCAATTCGGATTTTTGGCTCCTTACTTGGGGTGAAGCTAAAACCGAGGAATTTTCTCCTCCACGGACGATCCACTGCCGATTTGGTTTCGTTGACTTTCAGCCGGAGTTTCTTTTCGATGAATGCCGTGATCGATTTCATCACCCGTTCCCCGGCCTTCTTCGTCCTTACGTAGATATTGCAGTCATCCGCATACCGTACAAACTTGTGCCCTCGTTTTTCCAATTCTTTGTCCAGCTCATCCAGGAGAATGTTGGACAGGAGTGGACTGAGCGGCCCTCCTTGTGGAGTCCCCTCTTGTGTTTCCATGACCACCCCGTTGATCATGACCCCTGCCTGTAGATACTTCCGTATCAACTTTAGGAGGATTTTGTCTGGAATTCGTTTCGCTAATATCCCCATCAGTTTGTCATGGTTGACTCGATCAAAGAACTTTTCCAAGTCGATATCTACCACCCATGTATATCCTTCCTGAATATACTGCTTCGCCTTTTTCACCGCGTCGTGTCCTCTTCGACCGGGACGAAACCCGTAGCTGTGTTCCGAAAAGGATGGGTCAAAGATCGGCGTGAGCACTTGGGCGATGGCCTGTTGGATGAACCGGTCTGTCACGGTCGGGATTCCTAGTAACCTGACTCCTCCGTTCGGTTTCGGGATTTCGACCCGTCGGACCGGGCAAGGTTCGTAGGTCCCTTCTTCTAAAGCGTGCCGTATCGCGTCCCAATGTTCCACGAGGTGTCTTCGCAGGTCTTTGACGGACATTCCATCGGTTCCATGGGACCCTTTATTCTTTTCCACTTGTTTGAGTGCTCGCAGGAGATTCTCCCGTGACAATACCTGTTTCATCCACATTCCGATTCTTCCTCTCTACGTGAACGGTCCGTTCTATTTGTGCCATCTTCTTCTCCACCCTCTTGAGGTTCCCCATGGACTTCACCATTTCCCCCTCAAGCAGGCCCTTTCGGGTTATCTGCTTCATCAAAGAAGATGAACGCCTAGTGGCCGTTCTCCTTCATGGTTCGGTCCTTCCCCTTCTATCTTAAGCTAGACGGGTACTATGACCTCTGCTGACTTCTGTCCGTTCAGCGTTGGATCGCTCCAACGGTTGCCAAGCGCACTTGGCTGTAAATTATCATTTTATTTCAGCACAAAACACCCATTTTTTTGCACATTCTTTCAGAAAGCCCTCTCCCCTTTTCTGAAGGAATGTGCTAAATTTTTTGTGAATTGTTTCGGACAAAGATTTCCATTCGTTTCAATGAGGGGGAGGAAGTGTGATCCAGTTTCACGACTTTGGCATTGACATTCAAACGTATACGGATCGTGGGAAAGGGAACGATTTTCCCGACGTGAACCAATGCCCCCACTGTTCATCCCGCCGCCCCTTGCATCGTCACGGATACTACCAACGTTATGCGTTGACGGCAGAGGGGGAGTATCACCTTTGGATCGCACGATATCGCTGTCAAGAGTGTCGCAAAACCGTGAGTGTGCTGCCTTCTTTTCTCCTCCCGTATGTTCAATATACACGATCGGTTATTTGGCAAGCGGTCAAAACGTGGCTCGAAACGCCAAGGCGAGGAGCGAAGACCAAACAGGTTGGTTTTCCCACCAAGGAGGTCATCTTATTTTATGTCCGACGATTTTTACGGAATCTCTCCCGCTTGCATCACGCGGCGGCGAGAAGGTGGGGGATCATCGGCCCTGTGGGGAACGCAAGAACAGAACGGGCGGTTTGGTGGATGCAGACTTTGGAGGGACGGGGGGTGGGCTCGATCATCCAAGACCTGTGGACAAACGAGAGGTGGCATCTGTTTGCGGATCAAATTGCTTCCTGATTTTCTACTTAACACCAAAAATGGAGATGGTTGATGTTCCCACAAACCCTTCCTCTCGACGAATCTCGAGCCGTTTCGTAAGATAGGAGGCAGAGGGACCGGGACGGTCCAACATCACAGGGAGACAGGGAGGAGATCCGGATGGATGAATCGATGAGACACGACATCGCGCTGTTTCGGTACGGGCTGATCGCTCCGTTGGTGAATGGCCAGGTGGAGCCCAAGGCGTATTTGAATGAGGTGGGCGGGCGAGTGCATTCGATTCCTCATCAAGGGGACAAACCCATTGCGGCGAAGACGATTCTGGATTGGTGCGCCCGATACAAAAAAGGGGGCTTTGACGCCTTAAAGCCGAAGCGCCGTTCGGACCGCGGCCACTCAAGGCGTCTGTCGCCCGATGATGAGGATCATATTTTAGCCCTAAGAAAAGAACATCCCACCATGCCCGTGACGGTGTTCTACGAACACCTGATCGAGCAGGGGGAAATCCCAAAAAACCATATCTCTTACTTTACTATATACCGATTATTGAAAAAACACAACCTTGTCGGGAAAGAAATCTTGCCGATGCCGGAGCGAAAGCGCTTTGCGTATGACCAGATCAATGAGCTTTGGCAAGGGGACTTATCCCATGGACCCACGATTCGCGTCCATGGGAAAGCCCAGAAAACGTTTTTGATCGCGTATATCGATGACTGCTCGCGGTTAGTGCCATATGCCCAATTTTTCCCTTCGGAGAAGTTTGACGGGCTGCGGATCGTCACGAAGGAAGCGGTGCTTCGTTGCGGGAAGCCGAAACGCATTTACTCGGACAACGGGAAAATTTATCGGTCCGAGGTGCTGCAGTATGCGTGCGCCGAGATGGGGATTACACTCATCCACACCCAGCCGTATGACCCGCAAAGCAAGGGAAAAATCGAACGGTTCTTCCGCACCGTACAGACACGGTTTTATCCACTGTTGGAGCTGAATCCGCCGAAATCGCTTGACGAGTTGAACGAGCGTTTTTGGAAGTGGCTTGAAGAGGAGTATCATCGAAAACCGCACGCCTCACTGGACGGAAAAACGCCGCATGAGGTGTTTCAATCGCAAGTGCATCTCGTGTCGTTCATCGAAGATGGCGATTGGCTGGATGCGATTTTTCTGAAACGGGAGCACCGCAAGGTGAAAGCCGATGGCACAATCACCCTGAATAAACAGCTATACGAAGTGCCGCCTCGGTTCATTGGGCAATCGATTGAGCTCCGCTATGACGAACGAGGCGTCTATGTGTACGAAGAGGGCAAACGGGTGGCGGAAGCCATTCGGGTGCGTTTGGAGGACAATGCCTATGTAAAACGCCATCGGTCCCCGTTTGCGGCGATTCCGGCGAAGGAGGGAGAACACGGTGTATAAATCGTTTTACTCCCTTTCGCGGGAGCCGTTTGCGAAAGAAACAGACCCGTCCGAGGCGTATCAAGGGGCGTCATTTCAGGAAGCGTTGCGGGCGCTGGAGTACGTGAAACGAACCCGGGGGATCGGGCTGTTGATCGGAGAGCCGGGGGCGGGCAAGACGTTCGCCCTTCGGGCGCTGAAAGAGTCATTGAATCCATCATTGTATCATGTCGTCTACTTTCCGTTATCCACCGGAGGCGTGATGGATTTTTACCGTGGACTGGCCTTGGGATTAGGAGAGGAACCGAAGTACCGCAAGGTAGACCTCTTCCGCCAAATCCAGCAGGCGATCGAGCGATTGTATCATGAACGGCGGATCACGCCGGTGTTCATTTTGGATGAGATGCATTTAGCGAAGGATGCATTTTTACAGGACATCGCGATCTTGTTCAACTTTGAGATGGATTCGACCAACCCATTTGTCTTGATTTTGGCCGGGCTGCCCCATTTACAGGGGAAGCTGCGGCTCAATCAGCACCGCCCTCTCGACCAGCGGATCATCATGCGATACCGGATGGGGCCGCTGGAGAAGGAAGAGGTGGCGGGCTACATCGAACATCGGATGAAACAGGCCGGGGCGAAGCATCCGATCTTCACCCCATCGGCGTTAGAGGCGATTGCCCTGCAGTCGCGGGGATGGCCTCGGGTGATCAACACGTTGGCCACGACGTGCCTGTTATACGGGTATCAGCTGAAAAAGGACGCCATTGACGAAGAAGTGGTGCGCATGGCCGCAGAGGAAATGGGGTATTAGCACGAAAGGGGCCGAATCGGCCTCTTTTGTGCTTTCTCTTTTCCATAGGTCCATCAGGCGCGCTGGAAATCTTCATCTGAAAGAGCGTGCAAACGTTCCGAAAGAATGTGCAAAATCCGGAACAATCCGCAAAAATTTTGCACATTATTTCCGAATCCGCCTGAAATAATTTGAAAAAGGGATTCTGAAATAATGTGCTAGTTTACACTTGGCTTCCCGGACAGACCTCCCCGGGTAAGAGTGCAGTCTTTCCTTCCATCCATCTGCTTCATTTACTCGGTATCACCTTCGGCAGAAAGGGCTTCGTTTTGTCGTGCAAACTCACCCAATGATACCCAGCCTCCTATGAAGTTCGTGTTCCTCAGACCGGAAGTTTGCCGCCCGCTTCCTTCAGATTCTGCGTCGCCGCAGACACCCTTGCGTTAAGCTAACTGCTACTTCTGCCTTCGCAGTTCGGGACTTTCACCCTATAGACTGCACCCATGCCGGGCGCACACGAAGGCCGGACGGGCGCCAAGCCTCGTCCGGCCGCAAGGGAACATAACAGCCGGCTGTCCAACAAGGAAAGCCGGCATCGTTTATAGTTCAAGTTCGCCCATTCGAAGCAATTCAATGACAGCTTGCGAGCGCCCCTTGACCCCAAGCTTTTGCATCGCATTCGAAATATGGTTGCGGACCGTTTTCTCGCTGATAAACAGCTCTTGGGCGATCTCTTTCGTCGTCTTGTCTTGCACGAGCAATTCGAAGACTTCTTTTTCTCTTTTTGTCAAAAGCGGCTTCGATTGAAACGATTTGTCCTTCAACGGTTGTAACCCTCCTTGCTCTCAATGGGCCCGAACTGCCGGATGGGTATTTCCTCGCCATATCGTATGTGAGAGCAAGAACGGCGGTGACGAAAATTTGCTTATCTAATAGAAAAATGGGTCTTTTTTTTTTCGGTTCATCACCAAAAGATGTACTTGACTTTTAAAGACAAACATGATAGCAATGTTGTTCAAAGAGATGTGTGGTATAAAAAGGAAAAAATGCTGTTTTGGTTTTTCTTTATCATGATCGTCTTTCTTTTTCAAGTACACTTTGTGATGAAGAGCCTTTTCTTCTTTATCTTTCGATTCGCCGGAGACGGTTGGCTGCCGCTTGTCCAGCAAAACAAAAAATCCCCCTCATGTCTGTTCGAATGAAGGGGATTTTGATTCTGCCGCTACACTTCGTCGCTGCCAAAGAAATCGCGGAACATTTGAATCGTCGTTTCGCGGTTTAACGCCGCGATCGATGTCGTCAACGGAATGCCCTTCGGGCACGATTGCACGCAGTTTTGCGAGTTGCCGCAGTTGGCCAGTCCGCCGTCGCCCATAATCGCCCGCAACCGTTCGGCTTTATGCATCGCCCCGGTCGGATGGGCGTTAAACAGCCGCACTTGCGACAGCGGCGCCGGGCCGATAAAGTTCGACTTGCTGTTGACGTTCGGGCACGCTTCGAGGCAGACGCCGCATGTCATGCATTTGGACAGCTCGTACGCCCATTGCCGCTTCCGCTCTGGCATGCGCGGCCCCGGACCCAAGTCGTACGTTCCGTCGATCGGAATCCATGCTTTCACTCGCTTCAACGCGTCAAACATCCGGCTCCGATCGATGACCAAGTCGCGGATGACAGGGAATGTGCGCATCGGATCAAGGCGGATCGGCTGCTCGAGTTTGTCAATGAGCGCGGCGCACGCCTGGCGCGGTTTGCCGTTAATGACCATCGAACAGGCTCCGCATACTTCTTCCAGACAGTTCATTTCCCAAGCGACCGGCGTCGTTTTTTCCCCTTTGGCGTTGACTGGATTGCGGCGAATTTCCATGAGCGCCGAAATGACGTTCATGTTCGGGCGGTACGGAATGACAAACTCTTCTTCATACGGCGCGGAATCCGGACGATCTTGGCGCGTGATGATCAAACGAACCGTTTTGTTCTCGCTCATCTTACTTCACTTCCTCTTTCTTTTTGCTGTAGTCGCGCTTGCGCGGTTTAATCAACGAGACGTCAACGTCTTCATAATGGAACGCCGGACCGTCTGGCGTGTAGCGGGCCATCGTCGTTTTCAGCCATTCTTCGTCGTTGCGCTCCGGAAACTCCGGCTTGTAGTGCGCGCCGCGGCTTTCATTGCGATAGTAAGCGCCAAGCGTAATGACGCGGGCGAGCTGCAGCATGTTGTACAGCTGGCGGATAAACGTCGCTCCTTGGTTGCTCCATCTCGACGTATCGGTGACGCTGATGTTTTTATACCGCTCCATCAGCTCTTGAATTTTCTCATCGGTCTTCAGCAACCGGTCGTTGTAGCGGACGATCGTCACGTTTGCCGTCATCCATTCACCGAGCTCTTTATGCAGCACATAGGCGTTTTCCGTGCCGTCCATCGCCAAAATGTTTTCCCACTTTTCTTGCTCCCGTTTCACATAGCTGTCGTATAACGTCGACGGCATCGCATCGGCCGATTTCTCGAGACCGCGGATGTAGCGGACGGCGTTCGGGCCGGCGACCATTCCGCCGTAAATCGCCGACAGAAGCGAGTTTGCCCCGAGGCGGTTCGCGCCGTGAATCGAATAATCGCACTCGCCGGCAGCAAACAACCCTTTGATGTTCGTCATTTGGTCATAGTCGACCCATAAGCCGCCCATCGAGTAGTGAACGGCCGGGAACACCTTCATTGGCACTTTGCGCGGGTCTTCGCCCATGAACTTCTCGTAAATTTCGATAATGCCGCCGAGCTTGACATCCAACTCTTTCGGATCTTTATGTGACAAATCCAAATACACCATGTTTTCGCCGTTGATGCCGAGCTTCAAATCGACGCAGACGTGGAAAATTTCCCGGGCGGCGATGTCGCGCGGCACCAAGTTTCCGTAAGCCGGATATTTTTCCTCAAGGAAGTACCACGGTTTCCCGTCCTTATACGTCCAAATGCGTCCGCCTTCCCCGCGCGCCGATTCGCTCATCAACCGAAGCTTGTCATCGCCTGGGATCGCGGTCGGGTGAATTTGGATGAACTCGCCGTTCGCGTAGTAAACGCCTTGCTGATAGGCGATCGAAGCCGCTGAACCAGTGTTGATGACCGAGTTCGTCGATTTCCCAAAAATGATCCCCGGGCCGCCGGTCGCCAAAATGACGGCATCGGCTGGAAACGCTTTGATTTCCATGGACCGCAAATCTTGTGCGACGATGCCGCGGCAAATTTGCTCGTCATCCAAAACGACGCCTAAAAACTCCCAATGCTCGTACTTCGTGACGAGCCCGGCCACTTCATGGCGGCGCACCTGTTCATCAAGTGCATACAAAATTTGCTGCCCGGTCGTGGCTCCAGCATAGGCGGTCCGGTGATGCTGCGTCCCCCCGAAACGACGGAAATCAAGCAACCCTTCCGGCGTCCGGTTGAACATGACGCCCATCCGATCGAGCATGTAAATAATCCCCGGCGCCGCTTCACACATCGCTTTGACCGGAGGCTGGTTCGCCAAGAAGTCCCCGCCATAGACGGTGTCGTCAAAATGCTCCCACGGCGAGTCGCCTTCCCCTTTCGTGTTGACCGCTCCGTTAATGCCGCCTTGGGCACAGACGGAGTGAGAACGCTTTACCGGAACGAGCGAAAACAGTTCGACAGGCACTCCTGCTTCGGCGATTTTAATCGTGGCCATCAAACCGGCCAACCCACCGCCAACAACGATGATTTTCCCTTTTTTCATAGCTACTCACTCCCTAATAGATTGCTGCTTTTGCTTGCATGCCGCACGTTTTGCCTTGCCGGCCCGCCATCGACCAAGCGATCGTTCGGCGAACGGCTAGAGCACGTTTGTCACGAGCCAACGCAGCAGTTCATCGTTGAATCATTCCTTAGGAATGGAACGCTTGTCTTACGCAAACGCCAAGATGGCGCGAATGCCGACAATGGAAAGCGCGATGAAAATGATCATCGTAATGTACGTAAATACTTGCTGCGAACGAGGGGACACCGTCAACCCCCAGCTGACGCAGAACGACCATAAGCCGTTGGCGAAGTGAAAGACCGTGGACAAGATTCCAACAATATAAAATCCGAGCATAAACGGATTGTCGACAATGTTGGCCATCATGTCGTAGTTCACTTCGGCGCCGAATGCAGCATGCACCCGCGTTTCATACACATGCCAGACGACAAAAATCAATGTAATGATGCCGGTGATCCGCTGAAGCATGAACATCCAGTTGCGGAAATAGCCGTACTGGCGAGTGTTGAATTTGGCTGTAAACGCGATATAAATGCCGTATACAGCGTGGAACAACAATGGAAGAAAAATAACAAAAATTTCAAGAAAATAGCGGAACGGCAAGTTTTCCATAAACGCCGCCGCCCGGTTAAACGCTTCCGGCCCACGGGTCGCAAAATGGTTGACGACCAAGTGCTGCACTAAAAAGATGCCGACGGGAACAACCCCCAGCAGCGAATGGAGCCGGCGATAGTAAAACTCGCGATTCCCTGCCATTATGTAAACCCCCTTCAATTGAATAAAAAATATGTCCCTCTCGCTCGCCATGCGGAAACGGAAACGTCTTCCATTCCCCTATTCGCTTGTCACATTCATTGTACTCCCACATTGTACAAGCGTCAAGAAAACACTGACACAAAATGTTCAAACATTCTCATAGTTGCGCCACCTTAGGAAAGAGGATGCACTCCGGCAGCAATTCAGCTATAATGGGGAAATGGATAGAAAGAGGGGAAAACGATGAAACAGCCACCATTAGAGGACCAATATCAAATGTTTGGGTCGATTGCGCTTTCCGCCTTCGGGGCTGAGCTGCTTCGCCATTCGCTTCTTCCCGAGCTGCTTGGCAAAGATGCCGCTTCGCTGCTGTACTGGGCCGGCAAACAGCTGGCGCGGCGCTACCCGCTCGGAACGCTCGATGACGTCGCCGTATTTTTTGAACGGGCGGGCTGGGGGGAGCTATCAACCGGCGAGGAGCGAAACGACGAACTCTATATCGAGCTGTCGGGCCCCATCATCGCCGCCCGCTTTTCCTTGTACGGCAGCTGCTCGTTCCAGCTTGAGGCTGGATTTCTCGCCCAGCAAATCGAACAACAAAAGCGGTTCGTCACCGAAGCGGTCGAACTGCCGCCAAAGCGGGACGGCAAAGCGCGCATTTTGGTGAAATGGGATCGGAAGCAGGCGATCGAATGACATGCAAAGAACGGGCGTCCGCTCGCAAAACGGGCGTCCGTTCAGCCATTATTCATCCTATTTCGCGCAGGAGACTCCCACTTCAACGACCAAAGGGAGTAAGTGGGAGAGGAATGCGCGTTCCCCCTTTCTTTTGTGTATGATAGAATAAAGGCGTGGAGAAAACCGTTCAATAAAGGCACTCCAATCACGGCTACTCGATGTATGGAGTTGGTTACAGGAAACGTTGTAACCGTAAAACATCGAGCGTAGGTCCGTCTGTTGTGTGTGGAAGCCAAGTACTGCCAACAGACACACCGAGAGAATCGGTAACGATGCAGGCATGACCTGTGTCGTTGGGCAGTTGTCAACCTGCCCCTGATGCAACCCCAAGTCAAGGAAGGAGGACAAAGTCCGCTCGCACTTCTGGGGAGTTGCAAGCCCCCACTTCAAGCGTTAGCTAAGTGGGGGTAGTTGACGCAGTTTTTCATAGATTTTCTCCGCCACCGCCCGTGGAATGTTCGCCCGTTGCAGCTCATCAACGGTCGCCTCTTTCATCTTTTTGACTGATCCGAAATAGTTTAACAGCGCTTTTTTCCGCTTTTCCCCGACGCCGGGAATGTCATCAAGCACGGAATGGAACATCGTCTTCTGCCGCGCCTGGCGGTGGAACGTGACCGCAAACCGGTGCACTTCGTCTTGAATGCGCTGCAATAAATAAAACTCTTGGCTTTGCCGGTCAAGCGGCACGACATCCGGCGGGTCGCCGGCCAAAAGCTCTGATGTGCGATGTTTTTCGTCTTTCGCCAATCCAGCCAGCGGCACATCCAGTCCAAGTTCGTTTTCGAGCACATCCCGCACCGCCGACAAGTGTCCTTTGCCGCCGTCGATGATGATCAAATCGGGAAGCGGCAATCCTTCTTTCAACACGCGCGTATAGCGGCGGCGCACGACTTCGCGCATCGTTTCATAATCGTTCGGCCCCGCGACCGTTTTCACCTTATATTTCCGGTATTCTTTTTTCGCCGGCTTGCCATCGAGGAAAACGACAAGCGCCGAGACCGGATCGGCCCCGTAAATGTTCGAGTTGTCAAACGCCTCGATGCGGCGCGGCGCCGGAATGCCAAGACGCTCTCCGAGACGTTCGACCGCTTTGATCGTCCGTTCTTCGTCCCGCTCGATGAAATAAAATTTTTCTTTCAGAGCAATGGCCGCGTTTTTGCTCGCCAGCTCAACAAGCTCTTTTTTCTTCCCTTTTTTCGGCTGGACGACGGCAACGCCGAGCAATTCGCGGGCGAGCTCGCCGTCAATGTCGGACGGGAGGACGACTTCTTTTGGCTTCAAATGATGCGCTTTCGCATAAAACTGACCCAAAAACGTAAGCATTTCCTCATCCGGGTCTTGGTAAAGCGGGAAGATCGACACGTCGCGCTCGATCAGCTTTCCTTGGCGGAGGAAAAACACTTGCACGCACATCCAGCCTTTGTCGTACGCATAGCCGAATACATCGCGGTCGATGAAGTCGTTGAGCATCATTTTTTGCTTTTCCATCGTCATCTCAATCGCTGCGATTTGATCGCGGTATTCTTTCGCCCGTTCAAACTCGAGCGCTTCCGCCGCCTCGTGCATTTTCTCGGCCAACTCCCGCTTCACGTCTTCATACCCGCCGTTTAAAAAGCGGACGATTTGTTCAACCATCGCCTTATTTTGTTCGTCCGACACCGGGTGGACGCACGGGGCGAGGCATTGGCCCATATGGTAATACAAACAGGCGCGCGAAGGCAGCGTCGAACATTTGCGGAGCGGATATAAGCGGTCGAGCAGCTTTTTCGTTTCGTTCGCCGCCTGCACGTTTGGATACGGGCCGAAATATTTGCCCCCGTCTTTTTTCACTTTGCGGGTGATCAGCAGGCGCGGATGTTGTTCCGCGGTGATTTTAATAAACGGGTAGCTTTTATCATCCTTGAGCATGACGTTGTATTTCGGATCATGCTTTTTGATCAAATTCATCTCCAAAATGAGCGCCTCGGCGTTTGACGAGGTGACGATGTATTCGAAATCGGCGATTTCCTCCACAAGCCGCTGCGTTTTGCCATCATGCGTCCCGGTAAAATACGAGCGGACGCGCGCCTTCAACGACTTCGCCTTGCCGACGTAAATGACCGTTCCGTGTTTGTCTTTCATTAAATAGCAGCCCGGCTGTTCCGGGAGCACGGACAGCTTTTCCTTCAGCCGGTCGTTCATGGCCATCCCCTCACTCTCCGTCCACCCATTCATACAGTGTAATCGTTCCATACACCGGGTCGGCAAGCGGACTGGAACGATACGTTTTCACTTTGCGCACATGGCGGGAAATATCGATCCCTTGAGCCTCGAACCCTTGGACAACGTGATTGGTCATATATATCATAGCATGGCGGTAGTTTTCTTTGTCTTGCAAAAAGAAGGAAAAATGGAGCACGTCTTTATGTGGAAAGGGCACGTTCAAATAGTCTAGGACGCGCGTCTCTTCCCACGTATATACCACAAACGGCTGCGGCTTGTCACGCAAATCGTCGGCAAGCTGATACACTGCCGGGGGCGTCTTTGCCTGCTCGTGCAGCAGCCCGATGCCGATTGCAGACTGCAGCAGCACAACCGCCGCTGCCAGCGCTAATCTCCATGCCTTCGGCGCAGCCAAAAAGCGGCCCCACACATAAAACAGCGCAAAATGAACCAACGGAAGAAGGTGGCGCGGCTTGTCAATATTTTGTCCAAACAGCGCCCAGACAGCATACAGCAACGCGGAAACGACAAGCGCACGCGGCAGCTGAAACCGCCCCGTGCGCCAGGCGATGGCGCCGACCACTGCATAGGTAGCCAGCAGCCAAGCATTTCGGCTGGCCATGCCGGTCCAAAGAAAGTTGTCAAGGACAAAGCGGCGCACCCGCTCCCAAAATGGAAGCGGGCTCGCCGCCGCCGTTCCCCCCCAGTCGCTGAAATGACCGACGACAAACGCCCAGCCAAGCTTGAAAAACGGCCAAAGGCCGCCTTCCGTCGCCGCGACCGCCGCCACCCAAACAAATTGAAAGGCGGCCGCCGCCAACAGCGATGCCGCCACGCGGCCGAGGCGGCGGTGCGTTTTCCAGTCTTCATGCCAAAGGATCAACAACGCAGCGGCAAACGGGGCATAAGACAAACGGATGCCCATGAGGATGCTGAACAACGCGGCCGGCCAAAGCTGCGCCATCCATGTTGTTCGCCGCCGCGCCCATTCCACCGCCCATATGTACCACCAAAGCACGCCAAGCGCCGCGCCGTCCGACATCGGTCTGGCGGCGGCAAGGAGCACGTAGCTTGAAGAAAGCACCGAAAGCGCCGCCCATAGCGCCGCTGAACGCGGCATATGGCGAGCGAGCAGCCAAACGATGGAAAAGGCGGCGGAAAACAACACGAGCACATTCAAGATCGAAAGCGCTTTGGCCGGATTGGCGACCAGAGCGTGCACTGCCATGCCGCCAAGAATCAAATACGGATAGCCCGGGAAATGCGGCTGCATGGCCAATAAATCATAGCGTTCCAGCGCCCGCGCAAAGTCAACTTCGTCCCACGAGGCCGCATACGGGTTCGCCCCATACAAACCGGCGCCGGCCAACAAAGCAGCCATTCCGACACCAAAGCTCATCCAAAAGCGATCATCGCCCAACCGTTTGTCCACCGTGTTTCCCTCCAAAGAAAACGTACAAGGCGCAGCGTCCTTGTACGTTACATGACGTTTTTGGCTTGTTCCTCCAACGAGGCAACCGCCGGCTTCTCAACCACGGCCTTCTTTTGACCGCGGCGGCTCGCCACCAACAAATACACGACGACGAAGTAGCCGATATAGGCCAACACTTCTTCAAGCGACGGCATTGATGAATAGCCAAACAACGCTTTTAAAAAGACGCCGACTTCGCCGGAAAAGACAGGGGCGACGCCATGGTCGCGCACGTAATGTTCGTAATCGATCGGATGTTCCGGAAGCAGCCACGTCAAATCGTATACATGCGGCATGACGCTGCCGATGAGGCCGATATCTTGCATCATCGAAATGGCTTGCACGAGCAGTCCAGCGGCAATTAGGACGATAAACGCGCCGGTGACTTTAAAAAACGTCTTCAACGGAATGCGCATCGTCCCTTTAAAGAAGAAGTAGCTGACGAAAGCAGCAATGGCAACCCCAGTTGCCGCTCCCCATCCTTGCATCGCCGCTCCGATGTTGCCGTGCGTAATCGCAGCGAAGAAGAAGACCGTTTCCACCCCTTCACGCAACACGACCAAAAACGAGTGAATGACCATGCCGACGACATTGCCGGCGGTGACAAACTGATCCATTTTCCCTTCCAAGCTTTTTTTCATGTCCCGGCTGTGTTCGGCCATCCAGAACACCATTTGCGTCAACAGCAGCGTGGAAACGACCATGATGCCGATCTTTAAATATATCTCGCTTCCCATTGCCGCAAAACCGGTAAAGACAAGCTGAAACAACATGGCGACACCGACGCTCGCCGCCACAGCGAGAGCGGCGCCAAGCCATACGTATTTCGTGTATTCGCGGTGACCGACCCGTTTCAAATACGAGGTGATGATGCCAACGATCAGCAGCGCTTCCAGTGCTTCGCGAAACGTAATGAGCAGCGCTTGAACTTCCATGCCCCCGCCTCCCCTTCACATGTAAACTAAGCCCGTTTCCGACGTCGCACATAAATCAAGGCAGTGCCAATGATGATCGCAACGATGATAATGAGAGGAATCCAGTTTTTTGATTTCGACAAATCCGTCCATTCCTTTTTTTTCACTTCATCCGGTTTTTCTGTAGCACTGTCCGAAAAATGGCCAACTTCTAAGCTTTTCAAACCGAATTGTTGTTGCAGCACGGTTAAAATAGTCTCTTTGCTTTTTTTAAACGCATTGATGTCCGATTTTTTCTCGCCGACGCCAAATAACCCCGGGTTGCCAAGCGACTGCAGAGCCTTGTCAAACTCGGTGCGCAGCTGTTTGTCAAGCGCAGGGTCTTTCCCTTGGATGATTGGCGACAGCGCCTCATACGTCGCAAACGCCTTCGCCAACAGCCGCTTGCTCGTGTCGTACTGATCAAAGTTCGCCTCAATATTGTCCAAACGTCGGGCGATATTGAGCACTAAAATTTTTTCCATATCTTTGATCACCGCCTGGCGGTCCTTCGCTTCGATGGCTGCAAGCACGGCCTTGGACGGCTCAGGTCCCATATGCATGTCGATTTCTTCTTTTATGGTTCCGAAAATTTCCTTCGCTGCGGCAAAGTTCGGCGGCTGCTCGTTCAACTTTTCTTTCATCTCTTTATACGCCTCAGCAACCGCTTCTTTGTTCGGATCTCCATACGAATAGGCGAACGCTTTCAGCGGAATGAGATTGAGAATAATGATCACTGCTATGTAAAAAAAGAAACGGGATGTTTTCACGTTTCTGATCCCCCTCCATCAAGATCAATGATAATCATTATCACCATCATTGTCAATATTGGGAAAAATGGCCGGCGGCCCAAGGCGGCCGCCTCACGAACAATGGCGCTCCCGCTCCAAAGAAAGCAGATGCGCTTTTCGGTCAATGACCGCTTTTGTTACCGGGCGGCGCATTTCCTTCCAGATGGCCGGGATGACCGCGGTCATATAGGCGGTGAACTTGATGAACGAACGGCCGGTCGTCCGCACTTGGTAGCGGATCGGCACTTCCTTTAGTCGAAACCCTTTGCGCACTAAGTTGAGCGTCAACACTTGGGCGTAATTGTAATCGTGGATGATTTCCGCCTCTTCCATCGCTTGGCGGGAAAACGCACGCATCCCCGACTGCCCGTCATACAACCGCTGGCCGAGCAGGAGCGACTGCAGCCACGTAAAGGCATAGTTGCCGAGGCGGCGGTGCCATTTCATGCCGCGAATCGTGCCAAGAAAGCGCGAGCCGATCGTATAGTCGGCCTCACCGGCGAAAATCGGCGCCAAAAGGTCAGGAATTTGTTCCGGCGGATATTCGTTATCGGCATCGATCATCACGCCGATATCCGCGCCAAGACGGACACACTCTTCAAGCCCTCGCCGCACCGCCGCACCGAGGCCGCAGTTTTCCGGCCAGCGGCAAATGTAGTCCGCTCCCGCTTCTTGCGCCGCTTCAGCAGTCCGGTCGGTTGACCCGTCATCAATGACCAAGACGCTGACCTCTACATCGGGATGGAAATGACGCGGAATGCGGCGAATCACTTCCCCAATCGCTTCTTCTTCATTGTGCGCCGGCAAAAAGACGATGACGCGCTGCTTCTTCATCGCTCTCCTCCTTTCTTTCGCATCGCTTCGATCAAAACCGGACCGCGGCTATGGCTCGGATACGGAGCGCCAAGCAAATAGGCGATCGTCGGCGCCAGCGAAACGAGGCTTTTTTTCTCATCGACTCGTTTTCCTGCTTCAATCGCCGGGCCGTATAAAAAAAACGGCACATACCGCTCCCCTTCATCGAGGTGGCCGTGGCCGCCGATGCCATCCGCTTGGCCATGGTCGGCGCAGACAATCAATGTCGCGCGCTCGAGCTCGCCCCGTTCCTCAAGCCAGCCGACAAACTCCGCGATCAACGCGTCGGCTTCTTCAATTTTTTCGATATACTCGTCATACAGCACACCGCGGCTATGGCCGGTCTGATCGGTGGCGATCAACTGTACGACAAGCAAATCCGGGTTTTGTTCCTCGACGATGCGTTTCGCCCGCTCGATGATATAACGGTCGGCGAGGTCGTTCGGCATGACGGCCGTCACCGTTTCGACATCGTCGCCGAACGAATCGACCAAATGAGCGATGCCAAGCAAGCGGCCGGTTTTTCCGATTTTCCGGAGCGAATCGAAAATCGTCTCCACTTTTGCCCCAAGCTTCCATACCATATTGGACCGGATGCCGTGCTCAAACGGATACGTCCCCGTCAGCATCGAGGTGAAGCAAACGACCGTGCGCGCCGGATAGACGGTTTCCATTTGCGCAAATTCCGTCCCTTGAGCGCGCAACCGTTTCAAAAACGGGGCGTTGGCCGCTTCAAACCGGTCTTTGCGCATGCCATCAATCACGATGACATACACTTTGTCACTGATCGGCACGGTTGGACTCGGCACATTGTTCGTATAAGTCGGAATGATCTCCGGCTGCCAGTCGAACAAATTCCGATGCAAAATCCATGAAAACAGCCACACCCCAGCGGCAAACAGCCAAAGCGCCCCGCACAGCGGCGCCAAAGCCGCTCCTTGATCGATCTGCTGCGAAGCGTATTCCCATACAGACAAAAGAAGAAAACATTTTGGCAGCTGCTCTTGGGCGTTGCCGCTCGTCGAATCGCTGTTTTTCAACACCAGCTTCCAAAAGCGGGTGAAATTCCACCACGACGTGCCGATGCGCAAATGGTAATACAGCGTCCCCCAAAAAAAGACGGTAAAGAAAAAGTAAAGCCCCGACGCCAACAACAACAACGACGCATCAGCGAACGACCAAACGATGAGAAACACGACATAAGGGATCCATAAATAATTGCGCAAAAACAGCGGATAATCATAGACATAGTAGATGACAAACAGCGGCAGCGCCGCCGCCAGACCAAGCATCCATCCCCATGAGCCGCCCATCCAATCAGCGGCATGGTAGATCGTCATCGTTCCCGCGACAAAAATCGGCGTAAACGGCTTTCCTTCATTCAGCAAATTCCAGCAGCGCGCCGCGATTTTTTCGAATCGTGATGCTTGTTTCATCGCTTCTCCCTTTCCTTTTTCCATACACCCCGCACCATCTGCCAGTCGGACCGCCAAAACCACAATACCGCGGCACCAGCGGCGTAAGAAAACAAAAACTTAAACGCATGGGTCAACACTGCCGCCGCATATGCTTTCTCCCACGGTGCGCCGAGCCGGGTCAACGCAAACGCCATCACCGCCTCGTATGTTCCGATCCCGCCGGGGGCGACTTGGGCGATCTGGCCGGAAACGGTCGCGCTGTTTGCCCACACCGCCTGTCCAAAGGAAAGCGGGATGCCGACTGCTTTCGCGATCACGCCAATGACGGCCGCCTCACACAGCCAGCTCGCCGCCACCGCCCCGACCATCGCCGCGCCGCTCCAGCCGTGAAATACGCTCCGCCATCGCCGCCATAACCGATCGAGGCGGAGCGGACGGCGAAACACGATCACGGTCAGCACGAACCCGGCCGCAACGGCCGCTGCCAAGAGAGAAATGCGGGGAATGTAATGCATATACGCATACATCCCAATGACAGTCAATCCACCAAGCACCGCCATATCAAGGAGCCGCATCACCGCCACCGATTCAATGGCCTCGCTGGCTGAAACACCGGGCTGGCGGGCAAGCAAAGCCATACGCACAGCATCACCGATTTTCACTGGGGCTAGATGGTTAACAAACAAACTAAGCAGCACGGCACGCCAATAAACAGAGAAGGCGATTGGCTTTCCGACATATCGCTTCCACGCCCACGCCCGCAGCCAAAACGACAAGCCATATACGAAAGCAGCGGCAGCCATCTCGATCGGGCGGCTGACTATCCTGGATAGATGATGGAGCATCTGCCGGCCGTCAAAGCAGCGGTATGTCAACCAAGCGGAAAAGAAAAGAAGCGCGAGCCCAGCTGCTTGCAACGCCGCTTTAGCCGCCGGTTTACCGCTCATATTCGCGCGCCCACGCCACCGTGCGGGCGAGCCCTTCGGCAAACGCCACCTTCGGCTTGTAACCAAACGCCCGCTCCGCCTTCGTGATGTCCGCCCATGTCGCTTTCACATCGCCTTTCCGCTCCGGCGCGTGCACGATTTTCAGATCGGGAAAGTGCTTCCGCAACTCAGCGAGCAGCTGCTCCATGGTGACGGGCGCCCCGGCGCCCAAGTTGAACACTTCGCTTCGCCCGCCGCTGCGGTGAAGTGCTGCGATCATGCCCTCCACAATATCATCGATGTACGTATAATCGCGCGCCGTCCCCTTGCCATACACGACAATCTCCTCGCCCGCCAGCAATCGGCGCAAAAACGTGCCGATCGCCATATCCGGACGACCCCACGGCCCGTAAACGGTGAAATAGCGGAAAATCGTCATTTGGTAGCTATACAAATGGGCATAGGCATGACAAAACGATTCCGCTCCGTATTTCGCCGCCGCATACGGCGACACGACGCGGCCGTCAGCCATCTCTTCCCGGAGCGGCACATTGCCTCGGTCGCCGTACACCGATGACGATGAGGCAAACAGCACGTGCGCCGCACCCGCTTCCCCCGCCGCCGCCAACACATTGACCGTCGCTTTGATGTCATAATCGATATACGCGAGCGGCTCCTCGAGGGAATACGGCACGCCCGGCAGCGCCGCCAAATGGTAGACGACATCGGGGCGAAACTCGACCAGCCACCTTTTCGTTCGCTCCCCATCAAGCAAATCCAAGCGGACAAGCGGCACCCGGCCGCCGGTGAGCGTCTGAAACTGCCGCTCTTTCCGTTCAGCAGAATAATATGGATGAAAACAATCCACTGCAGCCACGTCATATCCGAGTCCGCTTAACCGGGCGGCTAGATGGCTGCCAATAAATCCGGCTCCCCCGGTCACCACCACTTTCATCGCCTTCACCTCATCATCGAATTCCATTGTCCATTAGCATCTTACCATAAACCGTCGGGGAACGTCGTGGCCAATCGGCAAAAACCAAATGTTTTCATTTCCCGCCTTGGCTCGGTGAGGCAAGCGGCAGCCCAGCCATCGCTGCCTTCGCTCCGGATGGACGCCTGCAAAAAAGGGCGCCGCGCCGGACACCCTTGCTGATCATTTAGTTCGCTTTCTGGATCACTTGCTGAAGCGCAGCCTCGATTTGCGGCAGCCATTTGTCACCCTCAGCTTTGTTTTTTGCCTTTGCCGCCTCTAGGTAGCGTGTCGCCTGTTCGTTCAAGTCGGTGTATGCTTTGTCGCCAAGCAGCGTTTTGATATCCTGTTCGATCATGTTAATAAAGAGCGCGCCTTCTAAGGCGGTGATCACCGACTTGTCTTGCCCCCAATTTTCTTTGCTTTCTTCATATTCATGAAGCGCCACTTTCGCCCATCCGCGCACGAACGCATGGTTCACCGCTTTCGGATCGAGCATTTTGACATCAGTTTGCAGGTCAAACTGTTTCAAAATGTAGTCCGCCTCCTCCGCGGCATGCCGTTTCATATACGGATAGACGGACTGATAAAACGCCCAGCCTTCCGCCTGCTCCACTTTGGCTTCTTCGGCGTTTTCCTTGGCCGCAGCCGCCGCCTTCGCCGCATAGCCGTGCGGCAGCGCTCCGCTCGCTAAATAGAATGTTTTCATCAATGTTTTGTCCACGACTTGCTTACCGAGGGCAAATGAGAGCGCATCATCGTTTTGGACCGATTGCTCCATTTGGGCAAACGCCCCGTTGATCGCGTTAACCAACTTCGTTCCGTAAGCCGCATCGCGCTTTTCCACGGTCGACTGCAAAATCGCGTAAAAGGTTTTGGCTTCCTCAAGCTCTTCCTTTACTTCTTCCTTATTGGCCCAATGTTCTTCTGCTTCGGTAAACTCATGCTTGATCGTCGTGTAAAACACTTTTTGCATCAGCTTGTCAAAAATTTGCTTGACAACCAACGGCTCAAGCGACCCGTCTTTGCCGGCGGCCAGTGCGTTGGTAATATGTTGGTCAAGCGTATCTTCAAATTCCGCGTCACGTTTTTGTACAAGCGGCTGCAGCTTTTCTTTGTAGATGCTCTCCACTTTGCCGAAGTCGACCGCCCCGCCTTGCTTCGCCTTCTCAAGCTCCGCGAGCGCTTCGCTGAACGCTCCCGCATAATCGACTTCCGCTTCTTCCTTCTCGTTCTCCGTCTTCTCTTCCTCTTTCGGCTTTTCTTGTTTTTCCACAGCCGTTTGGTTGCTGCTTTCTTTTTCTGTTCCCGCCGTCTGTTTGCTCTGGCCGCACGCGCCAAGCGCCAACGCCGCGGCGGCCAACAAGGCCAGCCACTTCCATTTTAATGACATTATGTATCCCCCGTTCACACATCCAAAAAATGATAATCAATATCAATACAATAAGATTATAAGAGAAAATGAATTTCAATGTCAACACATGATGAAAAAGAGAGGACTCCCTTCTTGCTGAAAATCCTCTTTTCCTAGCTGATCACACCTTAAATAAAGAAATCCAGAGGCTTCTTCCCCTCTGGATTTCCTTCTTTCTCCGTTATGACACATGTTTGCCAACCAGCTGCACAAGCGCCTCTTTCGGCTGGTAGCCGATCGCTTTGTCGACAAGTTGGCCATCTTTGAACAGAAGCAGCGTCGGGATGCTCATGACGCCGAACTTCGACGCTGTTTCTTGGTTTTCATCGACATTCACTTTGACGATTTTCACTTTGTCGCCCATTTCACGGTCAAGCTCTTCCAGCACCGGAGCGATCATGCGGCACGGTCCGCACCATGGCGCCCAAAAGTCAACGAGCGTGAGGCCGTCTTTCGTTTCTGCGGCGAACGTTTGGTCAGTGGCGTTGACAATCGCCATATGGATTCCCTCCCATCTTCTTGAATGCTACAAGCAAAGTATACCATGGAATGCATGTCGGCGCGAATGTTTTGCTTCGTTTCTACTATTCGCTTTTGCCGCGGAATTTATCCGTCAAAAAAACGGACGGCTGCAGCCGCCCGTGTTGTTCATTACGAATGCACTTTCAGTTTTTCTTTTCAAACGCTTTGCCGGAGTAGATCGGACGGGTAAAGACGATGTTGCCGCCCGCCTCTTCGACGGCGATGACGTCGCCCGCTTCGGCGCAAGAACACTTCAATCGTTTTCGTCTTCGCTTCAACATCGTCTTCGTCGAGGTCCAAATCGTCAAGCTCTAGCTCTTCAAGCGGTTTCTTTTTCGCTTTCATGATCCCCGGCAGCGACGGATAGCGCGGTTCGTTCAAGCCTTGTTGAGCGGTGACAAGGAGCGGCAGCGACGTTTCGATGATTTCCTCATCCCCTTCGACATCGCGCACGACCGTCACGTTGCCGCCGTCGGCAATGTCGAGCTTTGTGATCGTCGTTACATATGGAATGCCGAGCAATTCCGCCACACGCGGGCCGACTTGGCCGGAGCCGCCGTCAATGGCGACGTTGCCGGCTAAAATCAAGTCCGGGTTTTTGTCTTTTAAGTATTCAGCGAGCACTTTCGCCGTCGTATATTGGTCTTGTTCTTCGACATCATCGTCAATGTTGATGAGCACCGCTTTGTCGCACCCCATGGCGAGCGCTGTGCGGAGTTCTTTTTCCGCCTCTTCGCTGCCGACGGTGACGACCGTCACTTCGCCGCCGTGTTTGTCGCGCACTTGAATCGCTTCTTCAATAGCGTATTCGTCGTACGGATTGAATTCTGCCACTTCCTCGTTAATCTTGCCGTTGACGATGGAGATTTTTTATTCCGTGTCAAACGTGCGTTTCATCAACACAAAAATGTTCATGTCGTTCCCTCCTCGGTTTGATTGAACATTGTTTCACGTTCCAACATTCAGATATTGACAAAGATTATTTCCCTTTAAAGACGGGCGGCCGTTTTTCCAAAAACGCCTGCACGCCTTCTTTTGCATCCTCGGATCCAAACACGCGGCCAAACCATTCCGCTTCCTCGCGCACGGCCTCAACGAACGTTTTTTCCTTGGCGGCGTTAAGCAACTCAATAACCGCCCGAACGGAAAGCGGACTTTTGGCGGCAATCTTTTTCGCCAACGCTTTGGCTTCATCAAGAAGCCGCTCTTCCGGCACCGCCTTGTTGGCAAGCCCCCATTCAACCGCTTCGAGTCCGGTGATCGGCTCGCTCGTCCACATCATTTCCGGCGCTTTGCCAAAGCCGACGTAGCGCACAAGCCGATGCGTTCCAGCAAATCCAGGGATGAGGCCAAGCTGCAGCTCCGGAAGGCTGAGTTTGGCGTTTTCCGCCACCACACGAATGTGGCAGCTCATAGCCAGCTCCAACCCACCGCCTAATGCGGCGCCGTGAATCGCCGCAATGACTGGTTTGGAAAAGCGTTCGATCCGCTCCATCACGAGTTGGCCGTTGCGCGACAAGCCGGATGCCTCCTCGACGGAAGCGATGGACGTGAATTCTTTAATATCGGCGCCGGCTGAGAAAAACCGCCCCTCGCCATGAAGCAACACGACGCGCACGTCCGGGTCGGTCTCAAGCTCGTCCAACAAGTTTGAAAGCCCTTTCAAAACAGTGGATACAAGAGCGTTCGCCGGCGACCGCGAAAACGTCACGACGGCGACGAACTCCTCTTTCGCTACGCGAAAAAAATTCATGAAGCCTCTCCCCTTTCTGCCTTTCCTAACGCCCGGCGGCGCACCCTTTGATGAGCAGTTCGTACACCGGATCGGCGAGCGCGGCTAGGTCGTACTTTTGCTCGTTCATCACCCACGTCGTCACCGTTTCATCAAGGGTGCCAAAGATCATTTGCCGGGTGAGCCGGACGTCTAAATCTTGGCGAAATTCCCCTTTTTCCATCCCCTCCATGATGATGCGGTCGATGAGCCGCAAATATCCTTTCAGCACGTCATTAATGCGATGGCGCAGCTCTTTGTTCGACTGACGCAACTCAAGCTGCGTCACGACCGCCATATGCGGATCAGCAGCGAGGGCGGAAAAATGAGTTTTCACCAACACATACAATTTCTCTAGGGGGCTTGAAATTCCTTCTGTCTCTTGTTCAATTTTCTCGATGAACGCCCCCATCTTTTCCTGAAAAAGCGAAATTAAAATATCCTCTTTGTTTTTAAAATAAAGGTAGATCGTGCCGTCGGCGACACCGGCCTGCTTGGCGATTTTCGACACCTGTGCTTGATGGTAGCCGTGCTCGGCGATGACGACGACGGCCGCGTCAATAATTTGCTTGAACTTCGGCTTTTCTCTGCGCAATCGTCATTCTCCTTTGCTTCCGATCCCCATCTTCAAGTGAATGAATCATCATTCATATTCCCATTTTACGAATTGTTCCGACGATTTGTCAAGCCTTATTTTTTTCTTGCTCTGCGAGAACACGGCGCAAAATTTTGCCGACCGCCGTCTTCGGCAATTCGCTGCGGAACTCGTACAGGCGAGGCACTTTGTAAGCAGCCAGGCGCTGGCGCATAAACACGTCAAGCTCCTGTTCGCTGCACATCTCCCCCGGCTTTAACACGACGAACGCTTTCACCGTCTCGCCGCGGTACGGATCCGGAACGCCGATCACGGCCGCTTCCTGCACTTTCGGGTGCTCATACAGCGCTTCTTCGACTTCGCGCGGGTAAATGTTGTAACCGCCGGCGATAATGACATCTTTCTTGCGGTCGACGATATAAAAATACCCACGCTCATCCATATAGCCAATGTCGCCGGTGTACAGCCATCCGTCGCGCAGCACTTGCTCAGTCTCCTCCGGCTGGTTCCAGTAGCCTTTCATCACTTGCGGCCCGCGCACGACGAGTTCTCCACGCTCGCCGGGCTTTGCTTCCTCACCCGTTTCCAAGGAAACAATTTTCGCGTCCGTATCCGGCCGCGGAACACCGATGCTTCCTTTCACCCGCTCCCCGTCCCAAAGAAAGTTGCTATGGGTGACAGGGGATGCCTCGGTCAACCCGTATCCTTCAATCAATTTTCCGCCCGTCACCTGTTCAAACTGCTCCTGCACCTCAACCGGTAGCGGAGCGGATCCGCTGATGCAGACGTTGATCGAAGATAAATCATATTTCAGCAAATCCGGATGGTTCAACAAAGCGATGTACATCGTCGGTGCGCCTGGGAACATCGTCGGCCGGGTGCGCTCGATTGCTTTTAATGTTTGCTTGACATCAAAGCGCGGGAACAGCACCATTTTGCTCGCCATCATCACGGACAAATTCATCACCGTCGTCATGCCGTACACGTGGAAAAACGGAAGCACACCGAGCACCGTTTCTTTTCCTTTTTCGCATTTATACACCCAATGGGCGCACATGAGCGTATTGGCGATCAAGTTGCGATGCGTCAACATGGCCGCTTTCGGATGTCCCGTCGTGCCGCCTGTATATTGCAGCAGCGCCACATCTTCCACGGGGTCGATGTCCACCCCGATCGGAGCGGTTTCCTTGCGGCTCATGATCGTACGGAACAGATGAACAGTTTCGCTTTCCGCGATGCGGACAATCGGCATGTTTTGCTTCCATTGCACAAGCGGATACAGCCATTTCTTCACCGTGGGCAAATACTCTTGCATTCTCGTGACAATCCAATGCTTGACCGGCGTCCTCCCTTTCACCTTTTCCGTCTTTGGATACAAAAGATCCATCGTCACGAGCACCGAGGCGCCGCTGTCGTTCAGCTGGTATTCAAGCTCATACTCGGTGTAAAGCGGATTCGTCTGCACGACGATGCCGCCCGCTAGGAGCGTCCCGTAGTAGCTGATCACCGCCTGCGGGCAGTTTGGCAGCATCACCGCCACCCGGTCTCCTTTTTTGAACACCAAGGCGGCGCAAAATTTCAACTGCCTTTTATTGGCGACACAAAATTCTATATGCGATTCGTTCTCTTGGTCATCCAACACTAAAGGGAATCGTGGAAAGCGATGAAACTTACTTTTTAGAAAGTGAAAAAGGCAAAAAGTTCATCGCTCACAGAAAGGCTCGTAAACGTGGCGGTGTAGCCAAAAAACGTGGCATTTCTGAAGAACAAATTTGTGTGGTAGTTGCACACGATAGAAACGGACAAATCCTTTCCCAAATGGTAGGAAGAGGTCGTGTTACGGCTATGGAAATTGATGAGGTGTTAGGAAAACATATTGACACCTCTGCTTTGCTATGCACAGATACAGCAACCAACTATAAAAAATTCGCTACGATGAAGGAATTACAACACGAAGCCATTAATGTTTGCAAAGGTGTCTATACAAAGAAAGGAATTTACCATATTCAACACGTCAACGGGTATCATACTCGTTTGAAAAAGTGGATGGATAGGTTTCAAGGTGTAGCAACGAAATACCTTGATAACTACTTATTCTGGCATCGTTTTCTTGAATTGAATAAGAAGATACCGAAAAAAGAACAAGCGAAAGAAATGTTCCTTGCCTCTTGCCAACAAGTAAATTTTACAACTGTTGAAACAATTAGAAGGAGTGCATAAATCAATCCCCTCCTAAGGCATTGACCTTGTAATTACTTCAATGACTAACGTAAGAACACCTAAAACGATGGTCATTAAAGTTGAACTGAATAATACTTTTCTACTGACAACAGTAAATTTTTGGTTTTTAATGAACTTTCGATAAGCAAAATAGACGAAAATACCCAATATAATTGAGAAAATCCAACTTATTAAGCCCACTTGTGTAACCAATTTTCGCCAATCGAAAACCCAAAAGTATAGAATGGCGAAATGAATGGCTACTAAGGGTATCGTTATGATTACCGATATTAACCTTAACATAATCATCACTCCCAGATTTATTATACCATTATTTTAAAAAAAATTTGGTAAACATTTATTGAGGTTATTAGCAACAATTTTTTAGAAAAGAGCCTTCCGAAAAAATCGATGGCGTCTTTGTCGCCATATTGTTCCGCCGTCTCCCACAAATAGTCGGAAAGCGTTTTCTTTGGATAGTCGAGCGTAGCAGGAATGGACGGCGGATAATGAGCGAGCCACGGTTTTTCCATATGCATCCCTCCTTGTTTCTATTTTATTTCACTTTTTGTAATTTTTCATCAAAAAAACGCCTCGCCTGAGCGAGACGTCACCAAAACCAGTACACCAAACCAATGAAGAAAAAGCACGCGCAAATGACAAACAAGATTTTCGCCAGCACATCGACCGATCGGTTGCGCACCGCCATATACGCGATGCCGGCGATCAAAAACAGCCCGACCGCAATCAACAACCATTTGACTACTGCGTTCATTCGGTTGTTCCCCTTTACTGAATCCCTTCGCCGATGACAAACGACAAACCGACGGAAATGACCATCGAGATAAAGCCGACCGCCCGGTTGTCGTTGGCGATTTCATCATCGATGTTAAACTTCGGCGTCAAAAATTCATAAATAAAATACGCAGCGAGCAGAAGCAAAAACCCGTACACGCCCCAGCCGACCATCGACAACAGCGACTCATGGTGGGCGAGCGCGTAACGAAAAATATTGGCAATGCCAAAAATCTTTCCGCCGGTTGCCATCGCCACTGCCATATTGCCTTTTTGAATTTCTTCCCAGTTTTTATACTTCGTGACGAGTTCAAACACGGCCAAAAACACCACGATGCACAGCACGGCGACGCTGAAATTGGCAGCGGTTCTCACCATTTCGTGCTCCCAAAACGGCGCCATCATTCTCGCCCCCATCATTTCAGTTCCACGACCGTCACCCCGGTCCCGCCTTCATTCGCCTCACCAAATCGGAAGCTTTTGACCGCCCTGTGCTGCTTTAAAAACTGCTGCACCCCTTGACGGAGCGCGCCTGTCCCTTTGCCGTGGATGATGGAGACGCGCGCATATCCGGCGAGCACGGCGTCATCCAAGTATTTCTCAAGCCGAAGGAGCGCATCTTCGTACCGTTCGCCGCGCAAATCAAGCTCAAGGCTCACATGGGCGTCCTTGCCTTTCACGGTCGCAATCGGCGTCACGTCGTTCACCGGCGCGCTGCCGATGTATTCTAAGTCACGCTCGTGAATTTTCATTTTCAAAATGCCGAGCTGCACTTGCCATTCATCGTCCGACACTTTTTCGATCAAGTAGCCTTTTTGGTTGAGGCTCGTCACCTTCACTTCATCACCCGGCTGGAATACATGGCGCGGCGCCTGTTTTTTTGCTCTTTTCCGTTTCTCGACTTTCGGCACGGCGGCGGCGAGCCGCTGTTTTGCCTCGGCGAGCTCATGTTCTTTCACTTCCGCCTGCTTTTCTTTTTGCAGGCGGCGCAGTTCATGGATCACCCGCTCGGCTTCGCGCTCGGCGGCGCGGATGATGTCCGTTGCCTGCTTCGCCGCTTCAGCCAGCCGCTCTTCTTTTTCCTCTTCGAGCGCTTCGAGCTTTTGCTCCCACTCGGCGCGCAGCCGCTCCGCTTCCTCCAACGCCGCGCGCGCCCGTGCTTCGTCTTCCTCGGCTTGCTTTTTGCTCCGTTCGAGCGACGCGATCATGTTTTCCACGTTATGGCTTTCCGCGCTCACTTGCGCTTTCGCCCGCTCGATAATCCGCTCATCCAACCCCAAGCGGCGTGAGATGTCAAAGGCGTTGCTGCGGCCGGGAATGCCGATCAATAGTTTATACGTCGGACGGAGCGTTTCGGTGTCAAATTCAACGCTCGCGTTCACCACCCCGGGGCGGTTGTAGCCGTACGCTTTCAATTCGGGATAATGCGTCGTCGCCACCGTCCGCGCCCCGCGCCCGTGCACTTCATCCAAGATGGCGATGGCAAGCGCCGCCCCTTCCTGCGGGTCGGTGCCTGCTCCGAGCTCATCAAACAGCACAAGGCTTTGGCCATCGACATGGCGCAAAATGTCGACAATATTGACCATATGGGACGAGAACGTGCTCAAGCTTTGTTCGATCGACTGCTCGTCGCCGATATCCGCGTACACTGCGCGGAACACCGCCGCTTCCGATCCGTCGGCCGCCGGGATAAACAGCCCCGCTTGCGCCATTAATGTCAACAAGCCGACCGTTTTTAACGTCACCGTTTTCCCGCCGGTGTTTGGGCCTGTTATGACGATCGTCGTATAATCGCCGCCGAGTTCAATGTCATTCGGCACCGCCTTTTCTTGATCAAGCAGCGGATGGCGGGCCTGCACAAAGCGAAGATAGCCTCGGTTATTGACCGCTGGCTTCGCGGCTTGCAGCCGGCGGGCGTATTTCGCCTTGGCAAACGCAAAATCGAGCGCCGCAAGCGACTCAACCGCCCGCGCAAGCGGTTCAGCCTGCTCAGCGACTTTTGCCGACAGTTCGCGCAAAATGCGTTCGATTTCTTGCTTTTCTTTCGCCCGCGCTTCGCGGAGTGCGTTGTTCAACTCGACGACCGCCTGCGGCTCGATAAACAGCGTCGCCCCGGACGCCGACTGGTCGTGGACGATGCCGCCATAGGCACTGCGATACTCTTGTTTCACCGGAATGACATAGCGGTCGTTGCGGATCGTAATGATGGCGTCCGACAGCCGCTTTTGCGCCGACGGCGAGCGAATGATGCTCTCAAGCTTCTCGCGGATGCGCGCTTCCACTGACCGAATTTGCCCGCGGAGCGAACGGAGGCGGTCGCTTGCGGCATCCAATACCTCGCCATGGTCGTCGATCGAACGGCGAATGTCATGCTCAAGCGCCGGCACCTCCACGAGCTCATCGGCATAAATGGACAGACGATCCAATCCCCCCTGCTCTTCATGCAGATCCATAATCAGCCGTTTCATCTGCCGGCTTGCGGTCAAGGTGGATGCCGTTTCCACGAGTTCTTGCGGACTGAGCACGCCGCCGATCGACGCCCGTTTCAAATGAGGGCGAATGTTGACAACTCCGTCAAGCGGCGCATAGCCAGCAAGTCGCAAAACAGCGGCCGCTTCATCCGTTTCCTCAAGCCAAGCGGCCACCTCCTCCAAATCGGATGACGGCATGAGCGCCTCGATTTTTTCCAAACCGAGCGGCGAGGACGCATGCTCAGCCAACTGCTCTTTCACTTTATCGAACTCCAAGGTGTGAAGCACTTTTCGTTGCACGTATCTGACCCCCAGCTCATTCATTTCGTTCGTTTGTCGCGCAAAAACTGCCGCAGCTTGTCAAGCGGCCATGTGTTGATGACCGTTTCGTTCTTGATCCAGCCTTTCCTTGCCGTCGCCACGCCAATAGCCATATCATCAAGCATGTCCAAATGGTGGGCGTCCGTGTTAATGGCAATATACGCCCCCGCTTCCTCGGCTTTTTTCACGTAAGCTGCCGACAAATCGAGACGGCTCGGGTTGGCGTTTAACTCAAGCACCGTGTTCGTCTCGGCCGCGAGTTTCATGAGCCGATCGAGATCGACGTCATAACCGCCGCGCTGGCCGATGAGCCTTCCGGTCGGATGGGCGATGACATCGACGTACGGATTGCGAAACGCCGCCTCGAGCCGCTTCATGATCGCCTCGCGCGGCTGTTTGAACGCAGAGTGAATGGCGGCGATGACAAAATCCAGCTCCTTGAGCACGTCATCATCGTAATCGAGCGTCCCGTCCGGCAAAATATCCATCTCAATGCCGGCGAGGATGGTAAAATCCGAATAGCGCGCGTTCAGCCGTTCGATTTCCTCGCGCTGGCGCCGCAATCGATCCGGCGTCAAACCGTTGGCGACTTTCAAAAATTGCGAATGGTCGGTGATGGCCATATACCGATAGCCGCGGCGGCGGCACGCCTCAACGAGCTCCTCAAGCGAACACGCCCCGTCGCTCCATGCCGAATGCATATGCAAATCGCCTTGAATGTCTTCAAGGCGGACAAGCGGATATCGATCCGAATAGCGCTCGATTTCCGTGCCGTCTTCACGCAGCTCCGGGGGAATGTGCGGCAGCCCGAAATGGGCGTAAAACGCCGCTTCATCCGGGAACGTTTTCACCTTGCCAGTCGCTTCGTCTTCCACGCCGTATTCGCTGATTTTCTCCCCGCGCTCTTTGGCGAGCTGGCGCATGCGCACGTTATGCTCCTTCGATCCGGTGAAATGATGGAGCGCGGTCGCAAACTGCGCCCCGCTGACCAGCCGGAAGTCGACGGCCACATCGTCGTCATAGCGAAGCAGAAGCGACACTTTCGTTTCCCCAGCAGCGATGACCTCGCGGACACGCTCAAAACGAAGAAGCCCGTCGCGCACCGCAGCCGGACGGTCGGTGGCGATGACATAATCCAAATCTTTCACCGTTTCGTTTACGCGACGCAAACTGCCGGCCCGCGAGAAGCGGATCACGCCATCAAGACAAGCAAGCTGGCGTTCCACATCCGCCGCGGCGGCGAGCACCCGAGCGAGCGGCAGCCGCTCAGGGCGTTTGCCCGCCTCCTCAATCGCCGCCAACAACTTTTCCTCCGTTTTCGCGCCGAAACCGGGAAGCTCCCGCACTTTTCCCACCAGACACGCTTCTTTCAATCCATCCATATCGACAATACCGAGCTCTTGATGCAGCTTGGCGATTTTTTTGCCGCCAAGCCCCGGGATCTTAAGCAAGGAAAGAAGCGTTTCCGGAATATCGCGCTTTAATTCCTCGAGCACCGATGATGAACCGGTTTCGACAAACTCGGTGATGATCGCCGCCGTGCTTTTGCCGATGCCGGGAATGGCGGTGAAGTCGCCGATTTCCGCGAGGCTCCGCTCATCCGTTTCCAAGGCGTTCGCCGCTTTGCGGAAGGCGTTGACCTTAAATGGATTTTCTCCTTTGATCTCCATATACAGTGCGATCGTTTCAAGCAGGCGGATGACCTCTTTTTTATGGACGCTCATCCCCATTTCCTCCCTTTCCCGCAAAACCGCGGCCGCGCCCGGTCAGACGCGGCCATGAATCCACCAATGATTAAGCATGTCCGACAACACCGGCGTATGTTTCACAATCACGGTCGCCATAAGCGAACGCTGCAGCTGCTCCTGCACGCTGTCAATCGGCACGAGCGCCCCGATATACAACAGCAAAAAGACGAGCAAATACACTTCCGCAAACCCGAGCGCCGCCCCCGCCAGGCGGTTGACGCTTCGCAAGAGCGGCAGTTGGGCGACGAAATCAAGCATCGAGCCGATTTGCAGGACGATTTTCACAGCAAAAAACAAAAGCGCAAAGGAAATCGCCCGATAATAGGCATCGTCCAAATGCGTGCTCTGAAACAGCAGCTTCATCGTCTCCGGGTCTCCGAACGTCGGATACGGAATCCAAAGGCGCAATGTCGGCACAAACCGTTCATAATAGCGATAGGCGACGAAAAAGGCGATGAGAAACCCGGCCATATGAATGAATTGAAGGATAAAGCCGCGCTTCAGCCCGATCATCGCCCCCATCAACAGGACAAATAGCAGTACGACATCAATCATCCTGTTTCCCGTCCTTTTCCTGTTTCAGCTGTTCCGCCAGCCGTTGATATTGTTCTTTCAGTTTGAGATACTCACTGGCGATGTTGACGGCTGTCAACACGGCCAGCTTCGGCACATCAAGGAGCGGATTTTTCTCGCTGAATTCATGCATTTTATCATCAACGAACGCCGCCACGAGCCGGATGTGGGCCGGGCTTTCCGCGCCGACGATCGTGTAGTCTTGTCCATAGATGCGGACGCTCACTCGCGTTTTTGGCTGTTCTGTCAAGCTTTCTCCCCCATTTCGCCAAATCCTACTGTTTATCATATCATGAACGCTGGTATAATGGAAAGAAGCGACACACAGCAACGATAGAGAAGATTAAAGGAGCGATCGAACGTTGTCAAACTATGTGATTCAAGCCGACCAACAGCTGCTTGACGCCTTGCGCGCCCACTATGAAGGCGCCTTATCCGACCGGCTTCCGGCTGGAGCGTTGTTTGCCGTCAAACGCCCGGATGTCGTGATCACCGCCTACCGCTCAGGCAAAGTACTGTTTCAAGGGAAAGCGGCGGAGCAAGAAGCAGCGAAATGGATATCAGGGGCGAGCGCCTCAAACGAAACAGCTGACCACCAGCCGTCCGCTTTGGCAGCTCATCAACTCGGGTCTCTTTCCGCCATCGGTTCCGATGAAGTCGGCACCGGCGATTATTTCGGCCCGATCGTCGTCGCCGCCGCCTACGTGGATCGGCCGCATATCGCCAAAATCGCGGCGCTTGGCGTGAAAGATTCGAAACAATTGAACGATGAAGCGATCAAACGGATCGCACCAGCCATCATGGAAACCGTGCCGCATGCGGTCACCGTGCTGGATAACCCCCAATACAACCGCTGGCAGCGAAGCGGCATGCCGCAGACGAAAATGAAGGCGCTCCTTCACAACCGGACGCTCGTGAAACTCGTTGACGCCATCGCGCCCACCGAACCAGAAGCAATCATCATCGACGAATTTTTAAAACGGGATTCGTATTTCCGTTACCTTTCCGATGAAGATCGCATTATCCGCGAGCGGGTGTACTGCCTTCCCAAGGCGGAAAGTGTCCACGTATCAGTCGCCGCCGCCTCGATCATCGCCCGCTATGTGTTTTTAGAGGAGATGGAGCAATTATCCCGCGCCGTCGGCCTCCTGCTTCCAAAAGGTGCCGGCGCCATCGTTGACGAAGCCGCCGCCCGGATCATCCGCGCGCGGGGGGAAGAAGCGCTCGCGGCGTGCGCCAAGCTTCATTTCGCCAATACGAAAAAGGCGCTTGCCATCGCCAAGCGCCGGTAGTGAAGGAGTGGGATTGATGAACAATGATGTTTGTTTGAGTTTATCTAGCACCACGGGTAATATGTGTGTCCCTGCATCCCGTCATGAAGAAAGGGTGCCCCGTTCTCTTGGGACACCCCTTTGCCGCACATTCAGCCTTTATCGCTCACGCCCGCTCTTCCAGCGCGGCGACGACTTTTTCCGCCGTGCTTCGGCTTGATTGCGGATTTTGCCCGGTGATCAAGTTACCGTCGCGCACCGAGAAATCGGTCCATTTCTCGCCGTGGACGAAATTTGCACCGCGCAGGCGCAGCGTCGACTCGAGCAAAAACGGCATATGCACATCAAGCCCGACTTCACGCTCTTCTTCATCCGTAAATGACGTGACCGTTTTTCCTTTCACAATCGGCGTGCCGTCTTTGTATGTGGCGTTCACCAGCCCTGACGGACCGTGGCAGACAGCGGCGATGATGCGCCCGTCTTCGGCAAACTGCTGCAAGACGTATTGCAGCGTTTCATTGTCGGGAAAATCGAACATCGTCCCGTGTCCACCGGGAAGGAAAATGGCGTCAAACCCGTGTGCATCATCCTTGCTTAAACGTGTTGTGTTCTTCAGCACTGCTTCCGCCTCCGCCCAAGACGGGTCTTTTTCATTGATGCTGCGCGGGTCAAGCGGCACCTCGCCGCCTTGAATGCTCGCCACTTTCACGTCATACCCTTTTTCTTTAAATACCAAATACGGTACGGCAAACTCCTCAAGCCAAAGCCCGGTTTTATGGTCGTCGGTGATCGTCGTATGGTTCGTCACCACCATGAGCACTCGTTTCGTCATGCGGCAGCCCTCCTTTAGGTTTTGGAATGTTCTCTACTACTCATCATACTTTATGTTGGGCAAAAGAGGAAAAAATATGCTTTGTGAAATGGAAAAGGAATGAATCGCTGGCGGACGATCAAGCAACGAGCACCTATATTTCGTTGATGAGAAGAGGCGGCATCGTGCCAGCTCTCCTGAAAAAGAACGCCGCCCCCAGCATGCGGGGAGCGGCGTTGACTCGCCTTCCTAACTGATTTTTTGTTGTTCCAGACCATCCACTTCGCTCACTGGTTGCCGAAACGGCCACCAGTTCGCGCGGCCGAACGTGCGGACCATGACCGGCACAAACAGCGGCAGAACGACGAGGGCGTAAAGGAGAAGCCCTGTCAGCACAATCGTCGCGATTTGCAAGAGCGACAAGACACCGGACGGATACATCGCGGCGAACGTTCCGCCTAAAATCACGGCGGCCGAGATGATGACCGGCCCCATATGGCCCATCGCCGACAGCATCGCTTCCTTCACCGGCCAGCCGCGGTATTCGTTGAACCGATCCATGAGGAAGATGCTGTAGTCGATGCCAAGCGCCAACAGCAACACAAAGGCGAAGAACGACACCGCCCAGTTCAAGCCGGCATAGCCGAGGCCGTTGACGAAAATGAGTTCGGTGACGGCCATCGATGTGTAATACGTCAGGACGAGCGACAAGATCAAATAGAGCGGCATGATAAGCGAACGAAGGAGCGCTGCGAGCACGATGGCGATGCCGATCAACATCAGCACGGCCGTCCGTTTATAGTCGGCGTTTGAGATCGCCTGCAAATCGGCGTACGTGCTGGTGACGCCGCCGACAGCGATCGTCGCGTCTTCCCACTTCGTCCCTTTCACCGCCCGCTCAGCGGCGGTGTGAATGTCATCCACACGACTGAGCGCCGATGTCGAATACGGATTTTCTTGTGAACTACCCACCACCTACGCTTCGCTTAGAGGTGGGGGCTTCAAGCGACTTGTGTGTGTTCGCTGAACGGTAAGCCACACACAAGAACCCTTTACGCTTCCCTTCGTTCCGAAGGTGTCCGTTCTAGCCATATTCTATCCTATTCGTTGGCTAACGCCAACCGAAATTCATCTCCCACTTTCACTGGTGCTGGCGCACCTTCACGTTTAGAAGTAGGAGACTTCTTTCCGAGGGAAGTTAAAGGTTTCCTTGTCGGCTTGGGCGACGACTGTTCGCAAATCAACCAACTCTCTCCGCAATGCGTTGACCAAACATTTCGGTTCATAATCGCGAAAATCGCGAATCCGACCATCAAACTCATCATCGATCGATTGGTTATAGTAGCCATCGCTAAAGTATCGCAATGTCTTGAATCTCTCTTCCACTCTTGCCCTCGCCATTCTAGTCTCCTCCCCTGGCTCAACAAATCGCAATCTCTTTTCTCTCCCCCCCCGATCAGAAATCAAGCCCGTTTTTCATTGCCGCTCATCACCGCCCCACGCGATAGCCAAGCCACGCCAGCCACACGCCACACGAATACGTAGCCGCCAAATAAACGACCACCTTCGCCCATTGGCGCTGCTGCATCATTTGCACACTTTCCCATTTCAACGTCGAAAACGTCGTGAACGCGCCCATGAAGCCGGTGCCGACAAGCAGCTTCGTCGCATCGGCGGCGCCGCTTCCGGCGAGCCAGCCAAGCAAAAAGGACCCAAGCAAGTTGACAATGAGCGTCCCTATGGGAAAACGCGGCGAACGCCGAGCCGCCCAGCGGCTGACGGCATAACGGCAGATGGCGCCAAAAAAACCCCCCATCATCACCAATAGCGGTGCGGTCATCATGCTATTTCCTCCTTTCGCTTTGGATGGGCGGCAACATATCCCGCCCATGCGGCGGCTAGGCCGCCGAACAGGCTGGCGGCGATATACACGGCCGCCATGCCAAAGCGCCCTTGTTCCATCCATTCCACACATTCGACGCTGAGCGTCGAAAACGTCGTATACGAGCCGATGAACCCGGTCGTCGCCGCTGTTTTCAGCCACGGCGGCCAAGACGGGCGGCGGGTGAACACCACCGTAAGCCAGCTGAGCAAAAACGAGCCGGTCCAGTTCACCAAAAGCGTTCCGAGCGGAACTCCTCCCAACCAGGCAGCGGGCACGACAAGACCAACGACATAGCGGACAAGCGCGCCGATCATGCCGGCTGCGCCGACGGCGAGATAGACCAATAACCATCCCTCCTTCGTAAAATAAACAGACTCCTGCCGCTTTTCATTTGTAGCAGGAGTCATCAGCCGGAAGCCGGCGGTTATGGCGAACTCCATCGCCTATAACGTTTTCTTGTTTGTTATTTTACCATAATGTCCCCTTCCCATGTGAAGGACAGCAAACAGGCGGCATTTTGCCAAAAAAGAAGGCTGATTGTGCTAGGCTTCTCTAGTTGAGAAAAGACAGGATTCAGCGGTATTTTTACCCGCCCACCAGTCTTCTAGCGGGCGCGGCGAAATCCGTGCTCTTCGAACATTTGCAGCGCTGGACCGCTTGTCAAATACGAGTAAAACTGTTGCGCCTCCTTGAGATGTTTGCTCGTCTTGACGACACCAAGCGGATAGACGATCGGGTCGTGCATGCCGCTTGGCACTGCAGCGACGATATTGACGTTCTCCGAGGCAAGCGCGTTCGTCCGGTACACAAATCCGGCGTCGACATTGCCGGTTTCCACATACGTCAACACTTGGCGAACGTCTTTCGCGTACACGAGCTTCGGTGCCACCTTCTCCCACAGCCCCGCCTTCTCCAACGTTTGTTTCGCGTACATGCCGGCCGGCACCGATTCGGGGATGCCGATGGCGATCCGTTTGGCACGGATGATGTCATCGAGCGACTGAACCGCTCCTTCCCCTTGTTTTGGCGCAATGAGGACGAGTTCGTTCGCCAGCACTGTTTTTTCGTGTTTGGAATCGATCAACCCTTCTGCTTTCAATTTTTCAAACGGCTCAGCGGCCGCCGAAAAGAAAAGATCGACCGGCGCCCCTTCGGAAATTTGCTTTTGCAACGCGCCCGACGCACCGAAATTGTATTGGATGCGGATGTTCGGATGCTTTCGTTCAAACGCCGTTTTCGCTTCTTCCAGCGCTTCTTGCAGACTAGCGGCGGCGGAGACGGTGAGCTCCACTTTATCCGCCGATTTCGTTTGCCCCTTCCCCTCTTTTGAGCCGCTGTCGCAGCCATACAAGCCGAACAGCAAGAGCAATACGGCAAGCCATGCGATTTTTCGCATCTGTCTCCCCCTTATCTTTTTATATGTAATGATATCTAATTATAAATAATAATAAGTAGTTAGGAAAGAAAAATTTTTTCCCCATGCGTTCTTTGCGCTACAATGAAAGAAAGGAGGATGGCATGATGACGGAGCCGCAGTCATACACGATTGAAGAAATCGCTTCCTTATTAAAAGTGTCCAAACTAACGGTGTACGATTTAGTGAAAAAAGGGAAGCTGCCCGCCTTTCGCGTCGGGCGGCAAATGCGGATTACCGCGGATGATCTTCGCCGGTACATCGACGGGCAAAAAGGGGAGACAAGCCCCGTTTCTTCCGCCGTTTCACGGCCGGTCGAAGCCGCCGTTCGCCCCATCATCATCAGCGGCCAAGATGCGGCGCTCGATTTGCTTGGCGTCCATCTGGAAAAAAACGGCCCTTATCAATCGCTCCGCACCTACACGAGCAGCCTCAATGGGCTGATCGCCCTGTATAAAGGGCAATGCGACATCGTCAGCGTGCATTTGTTTGACGGGCAGACAGGCGAGTACAACCGTCCGTATGTGGAAAAGCTGTTGACAGGCCATGCGTACATCATGGTGAACGTCATGCGCCGGCCGATTGGATTTTATGTGTCAAAAGGCAATCCTCGCAGCATTCAAACGTGGCGCGACTTAGGAAGGAGCGACGTCGTGATCGTCAATCGGGAGAAAGGGGCCGGGGCGCGCGTCCTGTTAGATGAACAGCTGCGCCTGCATGGATTGTCGCCGTCCGCCATTCGCGGCTATGAACGCGAGGAAACAAGCCATTTGAGCGTCGCCTCCGCGGTGGCGTCAGGTCTCGCCGATGTCGGCATCGGCACGGAAAAGGTGGCGCGAATGGCCGGCGTCGAGTTCATTCCGCTAATGAACGAACAGTATGATGTCGTCATGCTGCGGACGCCGGAGAATGAATCGCTCATCGCTTCCGTGCTCGACGTGCTCCGCTCCGATTCGTTCCACGCCGAACTCGAAGCGCTCGGCGGGTACGATGTGTCGCAAACCGGGCGCATTATAGCTGAACGCGGCTGACAGGGCATCCACCTTTGTTAGCATCTTTCGTTTTCTGAATCTGTTTGAAAACGAGCTCTCATCAAAAAAAGCTGTTCCAAAAGCCCATCGCTTTCGGAACAGCTTTTCGTTTTACCCGCGCAACACGGCGCCAAATTGCTGCTCGACCGCCGCCAATACCCGCTCATAGACGGCCGTGACTTCTTCATCCGTGAGCGTCCGCTCCGGATCATAGAAGCGGAGCGAGAAGGCGAGCGATTTTTTCCCGGCCGGCAGGCGCTCGCCTTGGTAGACGTCAAAGAGGGAGACGTCTTTCAACAGCGGTTTCCCGGCTTCGGCGATCGCCTGCTTCAAGGCGCCGGCTTCGACCATTTCGTCAACGACCAAGGCGATGTCGCGCACGACCGACGGGAAGCGCGGAATCGGCTCGTAGCGGATCGCTTCGCTTTCGGCGTTCAACAGATCGGTCAAGGCGAGCTCGAACACGTACGTTTCTTTTAAATCGTACTCTTTTTGCACGGCCGGATGGAGCTGGCCGACAAAGCCGATCACCTTGCCGTCAAGCGCAATCTCCGCCGTCCGTCCCGGATGCAAGTCGGCGCGCTTGGCCGGCTTGTACTCGATGCGGGCGGCGAGTCCAAACAAGTCGAACAAGCCGTCCAAAATGCCTTTGGCAACGTAAAAATCAACGGCCTTTTTCTCTCCTTGCCATAAATGGGCGTGCCATAAGCCGGTGAGAACGCCGGCGAGGCGCTCTTTTTCCGCTGGTTGGACGCCTTTTCCTTTGGACAAGTAGACAGAGCCGATTTCGTACAAGGCGACGTTCTCGACTTGGCGGGCGCGGTTGTAGCTCGCCGCTTCAAGCAGATGCGGAATTAAGCTTTGCCGCAAAACGCTCCGCTCTTCGCTCATCGGCAGCGCCAAGCGGACCAATTCGGCCGTCTCAAGCGCAAAGCGCGCCGCTTTGTCCGGGCTCGTGAGCGAATACGTGATGGCTTGGAACAAGCCCGCCCCTTCCAAATAGCGGCGGACGCGGCGGCGCTTCGCCTGATGCGGCGTGAGTCCGCCCGGCTTCGCCTCCGCCACCGGCAGCGTCGCCGGCAGACGGTCGTAGCCATACAGGCGCGCCACTTCCTCGATGATGTCTTCTTCAATCGCAATGTCGCGCCGACGCGACGGGACATCGATCGTAAACGTTCCGTTGTCTTCTGTGAACGGAAATTGCAAATTCGAAAGAATCACGGCCACTTCCTCTTTCGACATCGCCGTGCCGAGGACACCGTTGATGCGTTCGAGCGTGACCGTCACCGCCACCGGCTCCTCACGCCACACGCTCGCTTCCACGACGCCGCCGACGACCTCGCCGCCGGCGTATTCGGCCATCAGGGCGGCGGCGCGCTCGAGTGCTTCTTTCGTCCGCGCCGGATCGATGCCTTTTTCAAACCGAGTGCTCGCTTCGCTGCGCAGCCCGTGGTCTTTTACCGCCTGGCGGATGACCGGGCTTGTAAAGTACGCCGCTTCAATAAACACGGTTTTCGTGTCATCGCGCACTTCCGAATTCGCCCCGCCCATCACCCCGGCTAAGGCGACCGGCTCGCGGCCGTTCGTGATGACAAGGTGGTCTTCGGTCAGCTTCCGTTCGACATCATCGAGCGTGACAATCGTTTCGCCTGCCTTTGCGCGGCGGACGACAATTTCCTGCGAACCGAGGCGGTCGTAGTCAAACGCATGAAGCGGTTGGCCATACTCAAGCAAAATGTAGTTCGTAATGTCGACGACGTTGTTGTGCGGGCGAATGCCGGCTGCCATCAAGCGCGCTTGCATCCAAAGCGGCGACGGGCCGATCCGGACGTTTTTCACGATCCGCCCGGCGTACAGCGGGTTGTCTTCCGGCGCCTCGACGCGGACGGAAATGTAGTCGTGAACGTTTTCGTTCGTTTCTTTGACCGCCGCTTTCGGCAGCTTTACTTCACGTCCGAGAATGGCCGCGACTTCATAGGCGACGCCGATCATGCTTAAACAGTCGGCGCGGTTGGGCGTCAAAGACAGTTCGAGCACTTCATCGTGCAAGCCGAGCCATTCCAGTGCATCGGCGCCGACCGGCGCATCGCTCGGAAAGACGAAAATGCCGTCTGCATACTCTTTCGGCACGATTTTCGTTTCGACGCCGAGCTCTTGGAGCGAACAAATCATTCCGTTCGATTCTTCCCCGCGCAGCTTCGCCCGTTTGATTTTGAAATTGCCCGGCAGCACCGCCCCGACTTTGGCGACGGCGACCTTTTGCCCTTTGGCGACGTTCGGGGCGCCGCAAATGATTTGCACCGGCTCGCCTTCGCCAAGGTCAACGAGGCATTTCCGCAGTTTATCCGCGTTCGGGTGCGGCTCGCACTCGAGCACATGGCCGATGACGACGCCGTTCATCCCGCGGTCGAGCGCCTCAACCCGCTCGACTTCAATGCCGCTTTTCGTGATGCGATCAGCGAGTTCCGCGGCGGTGACCCCCGTCAAATCGACGTACTCGCTCAGCCAACGGTAAGACACGAGCATGGAAAACCCCTCCTTTTTCTGTTACACACGCAAAAATTGCCGCAAGAAACGTAGATCGTTTTGATAGAAATGACGGATGTCGTCAATGCCGTACTTCAGCATCGCGATCCGCTCCGGCCCCATGCCGAACGCAAAGCCGGTGTACGTTTTCGAATCAAAGCCGGCCATCTCAAGCACGTTCGCATGCACCATGCCGGCTCCTAAAATTTCGATCCAGCCGGTGCCTTTGCAGACGCCGCAGCCCCGCCCTTCGCATCGGAAGCAGGACACATCGACTTCGACCGACGGCTCGGTGAACGGGAAAAAGCTCGGCCGGAAGCGGATGTCGCGCCCTTCCCCGAACAGCTTGCGGGCAAATTCGCGCAGCGTCCCTTTCAAATCGCTCATCCGGATGTTCCGGTCCACAACCAATCCTTCAATTTGCGTAAACTGGTGCGAATGCGTCGCATCGTCCGTATCGCGGCGGTACACTTTGCCCGGACAAATGATTTTCACCGGGCCGCGCCCGCGGTGTTTTTCCATCGTCCGCGCCTGCATCGGCGATGTGTGGGTGCGAAGCAAAATCTCCTCCGTGATGTAAAACGAATCTTGCATATCGCGGGCCGGGTGGCCTTTTGGCAAATTGAGCGCCTCAAAGTTGTAATAGTCGGTCTCGATTTCCGGCCCTTCGGCGACCGTATAGCCCATGCCGATAAACAAATCTTCAATTTCTTCAATGACGCGTGTCAGCGGATGGGGATTGCCAAGACTCACAGGTCGTCCCGGCAGCGTCACATCGATCGCTTCGGCGGCCAGCTTCCGCTCGACTTCCTCCTGTTCCAGTTTCGCTTGTTTCGCCTCGAGCGCCTGCTGAATCGCCGCTCTCACTTCATTGGCCAGCGCGCCGAGTTTCGGGCGCTCTTCCGGCGGCAATGCCCCCATGCCGCGCAGCACTTCGGTGATAGGCCCTTTTTTGCCCAAGTAAGCGACGCGCACGTCATTCAGTGCTTTGACGTCTTTCGCCTCATCGATTCGGCGAAGCGCTTCTTGCTTCAGCTCGTACAGCCGTTCTTTCACTTGAGTCCCTCCTCTATCCAAAATAAAAAACCCGCCCCCCGGTAAGGGACGAGTTGTTGCTCGCGGTACCACCCTTGTTAACAGCACAAATGTGCTGTTCGCTTCATTGCGATAACGGCCGAAAGCCGGAACACCTTTACATCCCCTTTTGGGATGGTCCCGGTGCCAACTCGGGAGGTGAACTTCACTTGCGTCGGCCATAAAAACGCTCCCAGTCTCCGGCGTTTTCTCCCTGGATGGCGAGCGGCAAGCTACTTTTCTCCGTCATCGTTGTTGTCCGTATGGAAAATGTCGCTATTTATTATACGCAAAGAAAACGGCAAAGGCAAGGTCAGGCCGAAATTTCTTTGCGCAGCTCATCGTTTACCGCACCGCCTGCAAGGAATAAAGCAAAATTCCGGCCGCGACGGCGACATTCAGCGACTCGGCTTGGCCGTAAATCGGGATGTAGATGGTTTCCGTCGTCATCTCGAGCCATTCGCGCCGGACGCCGCTTCCTTCATTGCCGACGAGCAAGGCGAAGGAAGACGAAGGCGGAACGGTGCGGTAATCAACGGCATTCTCCAAGGCCGTTCCGTACACCGGAATGCCCTGCTCCTTGAAACGCGCGATCCATTGCGCCAAATCGCCTTTGACAACCGGAAGATGAAACAGCGACCCTTGCGTCGCCCGCACGACTTTCGGATTGTACACATCGGCGCACCCTTCGCCAAGGATGACAGCATCGATCCCGGCGGCATCGGCGGTGCGAATCATCGTCCCGAGATTGCCCGGGTCTTGCACGGCGTCAATGAGCAAGGCGGTCTTCACGCCTTCAAGCTCGGCCGGCAGCTGTCGGCACACCGCGGCGATGCCTTGCGGCGTCTCCGTGCTGCTGATCGCCTTCATCACCGCTTCGGTCACGATCACAACCGGGACGCTGACGTCCCAGCCGGGCGGGATGGCTGTCCGCTCGTCCACCATCAGCTCAACAAGCGGCGCTCGGCTTTTTACAGCCTCTTCGACAAGATGAAACCCTTCAAGCAAAAACAATCCGGTCTCATCGCGCCCTTTTTTGGTCTGCAGCTTTTTCCATTGTTTGACGCGCGCATTTTTCGGCGATTCGATCCGCTTCACCGTTTCGTCCCCCAATGTTTGGCGATAAACTCGTCGCGCCCGGACGCGGCGCGGTCTTGCTTGTAATGCTCCGGATTTTTCTTATGGTAGTTTTGATGATACTCTTCCGCCGGGTAAAACGTCGTCGCCGGCAAAATTTTCGTTACAATCGGCTTCGAGAAGCGCCCGCTTTCCTCGAGCGCCCGCTTTGACTGCTCGGCGAGCTGGCGCTGTTTTTCGTTATGGTAAAAAATCGCCGTCCGATATTGCGGCCCGCGGTCGTGAAACTGGCCGCCGTCATCGGTCGGGTCGATTTGACACCAATACAGCTCCAACAGCCGCTCATACGGAAAGACGTCCGGGTCAAACGTGATTTGCACCGCTTCGTAATGGCCGGTCGTGCCGGTTTTCACTTGCTCGTATGTTGGGTTTTCGACATGCCCGCCCGTATAGCCGGAGACGATGCCGTAAATGCCGTCAAGCTCCTCAAACGGCGTCACCATGCACCAAAAGCAGCCGCCGGCGAATGTCGCTTTTTCCATTGTGTCGTCACCTCATTCGTCAAGTTTCTTCATTTGATTATAACAAAATGTGTGCCGTTGTCATCTTTCACGACCAAAGCCAAGTTCCTTCACAAAGCCAGGCTCGTTCCGTTCCGCACGCCGGCCGCTCGGTTTCTCGTCCATCGTCGCCATCACTCATTTCGGTCTAGTTTTTCCTCTATTTATACCATATACGAGAGCCGCTCCATGTATAAATCCGCCGCCATTGGCAAACGATAACGGTGTATAATACGGCCAATGAGGTGAGACAAATGGATTTGAACTTGCGGAAAGCCATTATGCACAACGTCGCCAACAACTCGAAAGAACAGCTCGAGAATACAATCGAGGACGCGATCCAGCGTGGCGAGGAAAAATATTTGCCCGGCCTCGGCGTCCTCTTTGAAGCCATTTGGACGCACGCCAATGAACAGCAAAAAGACATGATGCTCACCACGCTCGAGCAGGCGGTTAAACAATGACGAACACCGGCCGAATTGGCCGGTGTTTTTATTCGTCAAACGTCAGTTGTTTCACTTTGTCGGCGTCAAGCCGTTTGATCACTTCGACAAGCAGCTTGACCGTGTTCTCGTAGTCGTCGCGATGCAAAATGGCGGCGTGCGAGTGGATGTAGCGCGTCGGGATGGCGATCGTGAGCGACGGAACGCCGATGCCCGTTAAATGAATCGCTCCCGCATCTGTACCGCCGCCCGGCATGGCATCAAAACGGTACGGAATGTTCAGCTCTTCCGCCACTTCGATGACGAATTCGCGCAAGCCGCGGTGCGACACCATCGTCGCGTCGTACAGGACGATGTGCGGGCCGGCGCCGAGTTTGCCCATCGCTTCTTTTTCCGACACGCCCGGTGTATCGCCGGCAATGCCGACATCCACCGCAAAGGCGATATCCGGCTGAATGAATTGGGCGGCCGTGCGCGCGCCGCGCAAGCCGACTTCTTCCTGCACCGTGCCGACGCCGTATACCGTGTTTGGATGGTCGACGCCTTTCAGCTGCTTGAGCACATCGATGGCGACCGCACAGCCGATCCGGTTGTCCCATGCTTTCGCGAGCAGCATTTTTTCATTGTTCAATACCGTAAATTCAAAATACGGCACGATCATATCGCCCGGGCGGACGCCCCACTCCATCGCTTCCTCGCGGCTTGTCGCGCCGATGTCGATGAACATATCTTTGATTTCCACCGGTTTTTTGCGCGCCTCCGGCGGCAGAATGTGCGGCGGCTTCGAACCGATGACGCCGGTGACGTCGCCTTTTTTCGTCACGATCGTCACGCGCTGGGCGAGCATCACTTGGCTCCACCATCCGCCAAGCGTTTGGAAGCGGATGAAGCCTTTGTCGTCGATTTGCGTCACCATAAAGCCGACTTCATCCAAATGGCCGGCGATCATCACTTTCGGCCCGCCCGATTTCCCTTCTTTTTTGGCAATCAAGCTGCCGAGGCCATCCGTTGTCACTTCATCCGCATACGGAGCTATGTATGTCTTCATCACATCGCGCGCTTCCCGCTCATTGCCCGGGACGCCTTTCGCATCGGTCAGCGCTTTCAGCATCGTCAACGTTTCGTCCAACTTCGCCATCTTGGCACTCCTTTCCGGTTTTGTCCACTTTTTTATTATACTTGAAAAGGCTGACGATTGGCAAAATGAATCATTCGCCATCCAAAAAAAGATCAATAGCGCTCGTTTTGCCGCTTGTGGTTCACTTCATTTTTCCGCCGATACGCCGCCTCGATGTCATCGGAAGAAAAACCGAGCGCCACGCCAAGCCGCCAATACTCCGCAAACAGCGCATCATATTCCCCTCGCGCTCTCGTCTCCCCGAACCGCTCGGCGGCGCGAAACACGGCAAGAAACTGCTCGACAAGCGGCCGTCCCGCCGACGGAGCTTCGTTTTCTTCATAAAACAAGCCGCACTCCAGCCCGAGCGACAATAAAAAATGCAAGCCGTCCACATATTCCTCAAGCACTCGCTCGGCTGGCGCGGGCGGTTTGATGCTCCAAAATTTAAAGCAACGCGTCTCATTCGCGAGTTCACCCAGCTCCACAAGAAAGGCGAGCTGCTTGCGGGCAAACAAATCTTCCTCCATCAAGCCATGCTCCGTTTCAATGCGCCGATCCAACATGCGCTGCATATCGTAAAGCAAAGGCCAATTCATTCTTTCCTCCCCTTTCTACCTCATCCATCGCCAATAGAGAAACAGCTCCACCGCTGCCAACAGCGGCAAGCCATAGCCAAAAGCCCGATGGCGCGTTTTATGGCGAAACGTGTACATTCCAGCTGCCGCACCGATGGCCCCGCCCGCAAACGCCAGCAGCCAAAGCGTCCGCTCAGCGGTGCGAAAGCGGCGGCGTTTCGCTTTTTGTTTGTCGAGCCCCATCATAAAAAAGGCAAGAAGATTGATCGCTATTCCGTATTGTACCATATCGATCCCTTTCCTTGATAAGAAAATGGCCATCCTGATCAAGGATGGCCATCGTTGTTATTTATTCAAATTCGCTTTCGCCAAGTCGGCGAGTTGGGCGAACGCGGCTTGATCGTTCACCGCCAAGTCGGCGAGCATTTTCCGGTTCACTTCCACGCCGGCCAGCTTCAAGCCGTGCATCAAACGGCTGTAGGACAAGCCATTTTGGCGAGCCGCCGCGTTGATGCGGACAATCCACAGTTTGCGGAAATCGCGCTTCCGTTGACGGCGGTCGCGATACGCATACATGAGCGATTTCATCACTTGCTGGTTCGCAACTCTATATAACGCGTGTTTCGCGCCGAAATAGCCTTTCGCAAGCTTCAATACTTTTTTGCGACGTCTGCGCGTCACTGGTCCACCTTTTACGCGTGGCATAATCGTTCCCTCCTATAGTCGGTCGTTATTTCAAGTTGTCGAGCATTTGGCGAATGCGTTTGAAATCGCCAGGCGAGACAAGCGTCGCTTTGCGGAGATGACGCTTTTGTTTTTTCGTTTTATTGGCAAACAAGTGGCTCGTATACGCATGGCCGCGTTTCAATTTGCCGCTCGCCGTCTTTTTGAACCGTTTCGCCGAGCCGCGGTGAGTTTTCATTTTTGGCATCACAGTTTCCTCCTTACTTGTTGTCGTTTTTCGGTGCGAGCACGAGAAACATGTTGCGCCCGTCCATTTTCGGCGCCGTTTCGACGACCGCGATGTCGGCACACGCTTCCGATAAGCGGTCAAGGACGCGCTGTCCGATTTCTTTATGGGTGATCGCCCGTCCTTTGAAGCGGATCGTCGCTTTCACTTTATCGCCTTTTTCCAAAAACTTGCGCGCGTTGCGCAGTTTCGTGTTGAAGTCATGCTCCTCGATCGTTGGGCTGAGGCGCACTTCTTTCACATTGATGACCTTTTGCTTTTTGCGCGCTTCTTTTTCTTTCTTCTGCTGCTCGAAGCGGAATTTCCCGTAATCCATGATGCGGCAAACAGGCGGTTTGGCGTTCGGCGCCACAAGCACGAGGTCCAAGTTGCGTCTCGCCGCAATTTCGAGCGCTTCCTGCTTCGACTTGATGCCAAGTTGGTCGCCGTTTTGATCGATCAAGCGCACTTCCCGGGCACGAATTTGCTCGTTGATAATGAAATCTTTGCTAATAATGAGCCACCTCCAAGGTTTTTTCCAACTGGCTTGTTTGCCGGCAGAGCCCGCTCTCAACGAAAAAGCGCGGATGCACAAAGCACCCGCGCACGACGTTCGGACAAAAAGTTGGCGAACCGTAACAACCTGCCAACAGCCTTCTTAGCGTCGGTCAGGTGAGAAGCGGGCGCTTCTGCTTTCGTTACAAACAAGCAATCATTCCACTTTATACACTATACCACCTTGGCGATGGCATGTCAAGGAGCGGCTCTTGATAAACACAACGTCCTTTATTATAATGGATTCTCACTTCGTTAGCAAGAGAAAATTTTCAGTTGACCGCAACAATGCGCTCCAGCCTCCGCCTGCGCGCGAAAAAAAGCGGTCCGAAACGCGTCGGACCGCCATAGGTCGTTCCTTATTTCGCCCGTTTTTCCCGCACGTCTTCCGCTAACAAGGCAGCAAATTCATCAAGCCCCATCGTCCGGCTCTCTTTTTCGCCGTAGCGTCGGACGTTGACCGCTCGCTCGGCCGCCTCTTTGTCGCCGACAACGAGCATGTACGGGATTTTTTGCATTTGCGCTTCGCGGATTTTGTAGCCGATTTTTTCGTCGCGCTCGTCGACTTCAACGCGGAAGCCGCGTTCTTTCAGCGTCCGCTGCACGTCATAGGCGTAATCGAGGTGCGCCTCCGGCGACACCGGGATCACCTTGACTTGAACCGGGGCGAGCCATGTCGGGAACGCGCCTTTGTATTCTTCGATCAAGAACGCGACAAACCGCTCCATCGTCGAGACGACGCCGCGGTGGATGACAACCGGGCGGTGCGGCTTCCCGTCTTCGCCGATGTACGTAAGGTCAAAACGTTCCGGCAAGAGGAAGTCGAGCTGCACCGTTGAGAGCGTTTCGTCTTTGCCGAGCGCCGTGCGCACTTGCACATCGAGCTTCGGCCCGTAAAACGCCGCTTCCCCTTCAGCCTCATAGTAGTCGAGACCAAGCTCGTCCATCGCTTCGCGCAGCATTCGTTGCGCTTTTTCCCACATTTCATCGTCGTCGTAATATTTTTCTTTGTCATGCGGATCGCGGTATGACAAGCGGAACGAGTACTCGTCAAGCCCGAAATCTTTGTATACTTCTAAAATCAAGTTGACGACACGTTTAAACTCGTCTTTGATTTGGTCAGGGCGCACGAAAATATGGGCGTCATTAAGCGTCATGCCGCGGACGCGTTGCAAGCCGGTAAGCGCTCCGGACATTTCGTAGCGGTGCATCGTGCCAAGTTCGGCGATGCGAATCGGCAGCTCACGGTAGCTGTGCAGCTTGCTTTTGTAAATCATCATATGGTGCGGGCAGTTCATCGGACGCAGCACAAGCTGTTCATTGTCCATTTCCATCGGCGGGAACATGTTTTCTTTGTAATGGTCCCAGTGTCCTGACGTTTTGTACAGCTCGACGCTGCCGAGCACCGGCGTATACACATGGTCATAGCCAAGCTCGATTTCTTTGTCGACGATATACCGTTCAATGATCCGGCGGATCGTCGCCCCCTTCGGCAGCCAAAGCGGCAAGCCTTGCCCGACTTTTTGCGACGTCGCAAACAGCTCAAGCTCTTTTCCTAATTTGCGGTGGTCGCGCTCCTTTGCCTCTTCGAGAAGATGCAGATAGCGCTCCAAATCTTCCTTCTTGAAAAACGCTGTCCCGTAAATGCGCTGCAGCATTTTGTTGTTGCTGTCACCGCGCCAGTAGGCCCCCGAGATGCTGAGCAGCTTGAATTCTTTGATCTTGCCGGTCGACGGCACGTGCACGCCGCGGCAAAGGTCGAAAAACTCGCCTTGCTCGTAAATGGAAATCGTCTCGCCTTCCGGAATATCAGCGATCAACTCGAGCTTCAACTCATCGCCGATTTCTTCATACAGCCGGATAGCTTCTTCACGGCTCACTTCTTTGCGGACGATATCCAAGTTTTCTTTGACAATGTTGCGCATTTCCGCCTCAATTTTCGGCAAATCGTCCGACGTCAGCTTATGCTCCATATCGATATCATAGTAGAAGCCGTTTTCAATAACGGGTCCGACGCCGAGCTTGACGTTGCGATACAGCCGTTTGATCGCCTGCGCCATTAAATGGGCGGTGCTATGGCGCAAAATATCAAGCGCCTCTGGCATATTTTGGGTGATAATCACCAGCTCGCCGTCCTCATGAAGCGGCGTGCGCAAATCGACGAACCGGCCGTTCAGTTTCCCGGCGATCGCTTTTTTCTTCAGCCCCGGACTGATCGACGCGGCGATGTCTTCGGTCGATGTCCCGCTCGCAAACTCCTTTTGCGCTCCGTCCGGGAACGTGATGCGAATCATGTCTGGCATCGGCAATCACTCCTTTGTCATAATTAAAAAAGAAAAAAACTCCTCCCTCAAAAGGGACGAGTTTTCGTCGTGGTTCCACCCTTCTTCCCATGGCAACACAACGCCATGGCTCAACAACAATAACGGCTAGCCACCGGCGGCAACTACTGGGCGCTCCGTTCGCTGCCGCAGCTCTGAGGGGGTAAGCGCATTTTTCGTGTTAGGAAGGTTCCAGCCGCCGCCTTCCCTCTCTGGAAACCGTAAAAATGCACCCATATCCTCGTCATCGCTTGTCTATGCGGTTATTTATGTACGATATTATAGCGGAACCGAAAAGAAAAATCAAGATTCTTCCCCATTTCCGGCGCTGGCGACAAACAAGCGGGAAAAATCAGCGCGGCGGCGGAGGCGAAGCCGCTCTTGAAACACGTTTTGCAGCGTCTGCACCATGCCGTCATCCGGGTGGTCGGTATACAGCTCAATTTCCGCCGGAGCAAGCGAGACAAGCGGCGCGAGCACCGAAGAATCGATATACATCGGCTGGCTGACGACGAGATGGCGGTCGATCAGCCGTTTCACTTCCGCCGCCGACAGCTCGCGGCGGTGGCGGTCGTAAAACACGAAGTGCGGCGGGTCGTGCACCAAATACAGGCGCGGCCATTGCGGCGTCCGGCCAACCAGGCATTCGCGCAGCATTTGCACGAAAGTTTGATACTCTTGCTCCAATTTGTACTCGTCAATCGCGAGCCCGACATAATGTTCAAGCCGCTCGATGTACGGCTTCAGCCGAAAGGTGACAAACGACGAAAACGAGAAGGACAGCCCGTCGCGAAAAAACGAAGCGCACGCCTCGCGCAGCAGCGCCATGCGCGAAGCAGCAAACTCCGCCCCTTTCTGATAATCGCGCCGTTCACCGTCCAAAAACGAATGGGCGAGCGCCAAAATTTGCTGCTGTTCCTCGCGGTCGCGAAAATAAAAGACACCGGAAATGATCGACAACAACAGCCGGTCTTCGAGGACAGACTGCACAAATGCAGTCATGGCTGGTATGATATACGTCTCGAGCACGTGCTTCTCATCGCCGTATATGTAAACCGCCACGATCTTGTTTCCGTCGTAAGCGGCGTGAAACAGCGGACAGGCATCCCGTTTCCGTTCATTCAGCAGCCAAAACAGTTTCTCCGCCTCGCTTGCCTTGTCAAAATGGATTTCGATCACCCGCTGTCCCCCCTTCTCCGAGATCAACACTTGGTTTATATATATGGGGACAATCAGCTGTTTAGACTAAAAAAGCGCAAAACGTCCAACGTTTCCCGCCTACAGGGATGCGCCGCTCGGCGGCTGCGGCGGACGGAGCGCACAGACATTCGCAACGGGTTCATTCGCCAAGATGCCCCGCTCCTTGGCGGCTGGCGGAGAATGCATCCTTTCCGCCCCAGCGCAGAAAAACGGCGCCCCCTTGCGTCAGGGGACGCCGTAAGCGCGCCGTTTGACCGCTTATCCATCATTCGCGGCGGTTTGGCCCGGTAATTTCAACCGGGTGCGCGAGTGAGCGGATCCGCTCCATAATGCGGGCGGCTTTCACTTTTTCTTCCTCGCCGCGCTGCGAATACGTCAAATGGTGGGCGAGCTGCTTCATATCAAAGTTGGAGGTGAAAAAGGTCGGCAAATTTTCAAACATCCGGTATTGCAAAATTGGGCCGAGCACATCGTCGCGCACCCAGCTCGACATCGCCTCCGCTCCAAGGTCATCGAGCATGAGCACCGGCACTTTTTTCACATAATCGAGCTTTTCGTTCATCGTCTGATCTTGCAATGAATGCTTCAGCTCTCGAAACAGCTCCGGCACATAGACGATGAGCGACGGAATGTTCCGTTTCGCCAGTTCATTGGCGATCGCCCCGAGCAAATACGTTTTGCCGACGCCGAACGACCCGTACAAGTACAATCCTTTCATTTTTTTCCCCGGCTCGTACTCCGTCACGAACTTCTCTGCAAACTGGATGGCTTTAATGCGCCCATCGTCGCTAAGATCCACATCCGACAGCGAAGCTTGCAAAATTTCCCGCGGCACGAACATGCTTTGAATGAGCGCTTCCTGCCTTCTCCGTTCATCATCTTGCACTTTTTTCGGGCAGCGGTCGTATTCAACGTCAATTCGCCCGCCGGCGACCACCAAGTTCGGATGATACCCCGGCAACATATTTGGGCATTGCTCGAGCCCTGGGCACTGGCGGCAATGGCCATGTTGCTCGATAAATTCGTACAGCTTCATTAAACTTCGGTCCACCGCATCGCGCGACAGCTGCTGCTCGTGCGCCTGCAAAAACGGCTGCACGTCCGGATGCGTCAAAATATAGCGCCGCATTTGTTCATAGCGCCGCCGGAACCCTTCGTTTCCGAACAGCCGCTGCAACAGTTGATTTACTCGTTCCATCGCCTTTACACCTACGATCCATCACGGTATTTTTTCAGCCGTTCCTCGAGCTCTTTGCGCGCCTGTTCCACATCAAAGTCGTCATCATCCGGTTGGCTGTAATCCATGTTCAGCCAGTCGGGGACGATTTCAGTGCGCACGACTTTGCGCACTGTCCGCGTCCCTTTTTCTTTTTCATTCGCCCAGTTTTGGTACGTCTTTGCTTCCTCTTTAGCCAGCTCCATCGCCTCTTTGACGGTGCGCACCTTTTTGCGCGCCCAATGGCTGGCGATTTTCTCGACATATTTTTTCGATAGTTTCATATTCGTCCGCAGCATGACGTAATAAATCAGCACATTGACGACGCCCGGAAGAAGCTGCTGTTGAAACATAATATCTTCGATCAATTGCAAATCGGCGAGCGACGGCTCCGCTCCCCCGGAAATTTCCTTCAGAAGCTGGCGCGGGGAGATCGTCTCGAGCTGCTTCATCAACGCCTCCTCTTTTGTGCGTGGCTCGATGTATTCCATCGTCCGGTAAGCGAGCGGCTGCACCCGTTCGACAAGGCGCGGGGCGGCGCCGCCGTGCTCGATCTCATACCACTCCCGGGCCGCCCGGCGCAGGGCGTCAATGTCAATCTCGTATGCCGGATCGATGACGCCGAGGACAATTTTTTGCATTTCCAGCGGCGGGATGCCGTACAAAAATGCCAACTTTTTGATCGCTTCTTTCACTTTCGCGGTTACGGCCCGGCGCGGCACCATCTGTTTCGACAAGCCAGCAAAAAAAAGCTCAAAATCAAACACGCCATCATCGAGCGCATACGACGCCTCGTCCCGCCCCATGTGCACTTTTCCATCCGGCGGCTCGAGCTCGCGCCCGGCCTCTTCATTGAATCCCGCGACGATTTGTTCAGCATGAACGGACGAAAATACGTCCGAAAACGCGCGCGTCACCCGGGTGAACTTTGTCTCATCCACAACCGGGCAGGCAAAACAGTCATTCAGCTGGGCAAACATATGACGGCCGACTTGCCGGTACAAAAAGACGCCGAGCATTTCGTCGCGGAAAAATTGATCCGGCGCCAGCGGCGGGCGCAGCTCATACACAAACTGCTTCGGCTCTTCCGCCTCGGGGGCGTGGACGTACGTATTCAGCAGCCCGATGCCTTCGAGCTTCAGCCGCTCGCTGTAAATGTCCGGCAGACCGCACTGCATGAGCGCCATAAGCCGATGGTGGGTCGCTTCCCGGCCGCCAAGCAGCTCGAGCTCCCCCCAAAGCGTCATATATAAGGCGAGCGCACGATGGCCGATCAGCGGCTGATACAGCATAGTCAACACTTTTCGGTCCGCATCGTGCAGCGCAGTGCGGCTTTGCACCATATACCGATCAACGGCCAACAACTCTTTCCAATGGTGTGGCATCGCTCCGACCTTCCATTCTGCCATATTCGTTTCCATCCACCTCTCGCCTTCCCGGCCGAAAAATAAGCTGAAAAAAGGGCCTGCCGCATTCCCGCTCGAGCCCTTTTACCGTTGTCCTTTTTTAATCAGCTCTTTTAGCTCTTCGATAAATACGTTGATATCTTTAAACTGCCGATAGACGGAAGCGAAGCGGACATAGGCCACCTCATCGATGCGCGACAGCCGCTCCATGACCATTTCGCCGATCGTTTCGCTTTTTACTTCCGATACGCCTTGGCTGCGCAGCTCGCGCTCGATTTCCTGCGTCACTTTTTCCAATTGCTCAAGCGCCACCGGCCGTTTTTCACACGCTTTGATCAAACCGCGCAAAATTTTTTCCCGGCTGAACTCCTCGCGCGTCCCTTCTTTTTTGACGACAATCAGCGGCGGTTCCTCGACCCGCTCAAACGTCGTAAATCGATAGTGGCATTGTTCGCACTCGCGCCGGCGGCGAATCGAGCGGCCTTCTTCGGCCGGGCGCGAGTCAAGCACGCGCGTGCCTTGGTGATGGCATGACGGACATCGCATAACATCCACTCCGTTCCTCTTCTTATCTTCTATCATACCGGAATGGCAGATGGCAGACAAGCCATAGTCAGCTATTGAGGCCAGAACCGATATACGGCAGGCGGCCGTCAAGCTTCCGGTATAACTCAAGGATGACCGCCCGGCTGCGGCCAAAATCAAACGGCAAGAACTTTGTCTCGGTCGTCACCGAAAAGTCCACCGCCGTTTCAAACGGGCGGACGGAAATGACGGTGGCGACGATAAACAGCTTGGGGCCGCGCCGCGTTTGGGCGCAAAGCTCGCCGCGCTCTTCGGAAACGGAAAGCAGCTCGGCGTCAGGCAGCGAAGCGAGCAGCTCTTTCACCGCGTCGATGACAGCGCGGTGGGCCGCTTTGTAGTAATGGCTCCGGAGCTCGGCGTCCTCATGGTTTTCCCGCGTTTCGCAATGGTTCGTCAACGCATACTTCAACTTTTTCCACATGCTCATAGCCACGTCTCCCTAATCGTTCTTTTTTTCACCATCATACCATGATTTTGGCCGCCATGGCACCCGCCGAAAGCGTAAAAAAAGGAGCGTCCTGTTTACGCTCCTTTTGCTTCCGTTGTTATGGAATTACAGCGCGTGCGCCTTTTTCACTTCAATCGGGCGCATGCCGCGCGGCAGCTCAATCGTTTCCCGCATTTGCGCGCCAAGCTTTTCGGCGATGTAATCCGCGGCGATGGTCGGGTCTAAATGGCCGCATGTATACACATCAATGCTGGCATAGCCGTGTTCCGGAAACGTATGAATCGTTAAATGGGATTCGGAAATAATGACGACCCCGCTTACGCCTTGCGGAGCGAATTTATGGAACGCGACTTCGCGAATTTCCGCTCCCGACTTTAATGCGGCGTCTACAAACGTTTTTTCAATAAAGTCCATATCGTTCAGTTTGTCAAAGTCGCATCCCCAAAGTTCCGAGATAACGTGACGACCCATCGTATCCATGCGAAAGTCCCCCTTTTAACCAATTTTCTCAAATAAAAAACAGATTTGTAGGTTGCAAAATGGCATGTATAACTACCACGGGGGAAAGTTAGTCCTAAGAGGTCCTAACCCTTTAAGTAGTCACATTACCTTTGCCGTTAAGAAGTTCACGAAACATAGTATACTTTGTTTAGGGGGTTTTTGCAACAGGCTTTTTTAATTTTTCGCATGCCAAAAGGAAAAAGCGCCCACACCGCCACACGGGCGGATCGGACGCTTTGCGCATCTTTTCACGATTGCGAGATTGGAAGAAAAACTGCTTAAGCGCTCACATGAAGACGCTCATTCATTTTGGCGGCGACAAGGCTGGCCAAGTCGACGACGCGGCACGAATAGCCCCACTCGTTGTCGTACCAGGCGAGCACTTTCACTTTCCGGCCGTCAATCACCATTGTCGACAAACCGTCAATGATCGCCGAATGCGGGTTCATGCGGGTTCGTGTTGAAATCGATCGACACAAGCGGCTCCATCGTGAAATCCAAAATGCCTTTCAGCGGACCATTGGCTGCGCGGAGAAGAGCTTCGTTCACTTCCTCGACCGTCACATCCCGCTTGACGTCAACGACCAAATCGACAAGCGACACGTTCGGCGTCGGAACGCGCAACGCCATGCCATGAAGCTTTCCTTGTGAACTACCCACCACCTACACTTCGCTTAGAGGTGGGGGCTTCAAGCGACTTGTGTGTGTTCGCTGAACGGTAAGCCACACACAAGAACCCTTTACGCTTCCCTTCGTTCCGAAGGTGTCCGTTCTAGCCATATTCTATCCTATTCGTTGGCTAACGCCAACCGAAATTCATCTCCCACTTTCACTGGTGCTGGCGCACCTTCACGTTTAGAAGTAGGAGACTTCTTTCGGAGGGAAGTTAAATTTGCCGGTCGCTTCAATCACAATATCAATATCAAGCTCTTTCCACGGCAATTGTTGCGGTCGCGCGAGTTCAGCAATTCCACCTTTTTGCCGTTGACAAGCAATCCGTCTTCCAAAGCGGCGACATCGCCGTCGAATTTGCCGTGGTTGGAGTCGTATTTCACCAAATGGGCTAACGTTTCCGGCGGATAGCTAGCATTCACCGCCACAATTTCAAGGTCGGGAGGATTGATGGCTCTCCGGAATACCATCCGTCCAATTCGTCCGAATCCGTTAATCGCCACTTTCGCCTTCATTCACCTTGTTCCCTTCTCATATATGTTATACTATTTATTTTAATCCACATAAATAGTATATCATATTTTTGTGAAATACGGAGAGCAAAATCAATAAAACGCAGCAAAAAAGACGCCTATTTTCCCAAGGCGTCCCATTGATGCAAAATGGCCAGCAACTGCCGGCGTGTCTCTTCGATCGTCCCGTTGTTGTCAATCACCGCATCGGCCCGTTTCACTTTTTCCGCCATCGGCCACTGGGAGCGGATGCGGGCGAGCGCTTCCTCTTCGGTGAAACCGTTGCGCGCCATGAGCCGGCGGAGCTGAACGTCATCGTCGACGTACACAACAAGCACTTTATCCACCCAATGAGTCAGCCCGCTTTCAAATAACAGCGGAATATCTAGGACGACGGTCTTCGCTCCGGAGCGGATGTGCGCTTCTTTTTCAGCCAGCATTTTTTTCCGCACCGCTGGGTGAACGATGGCGTTGAGCACTTTCCGCTGTTGTTCGTCGTTAAAGACGATCGCCCCGAGTTTGGCTCGGTCGATTTCGCCGTCCGCCCGCAAAATGCCCGGACCGAATGCAGCGACGATTTGCCGGTACGCCTCCTCCCCCGGGCGGACGACGGCGCGCGCCGCCTCATCCGCATCGATGACCGGAAGGCCGAGCTCGCGCATCATCGCGCTGACCGTACTTTTGCCGCTCGCAATTCCACCGGTTAATCCGATCGTGAATGCCATTCGGCACCCCTCCTTTTTTGTCTGCTGCCTAGCGTTGGCAACGCGGGCAATAATGCGTGCCGCGGCCGGCGACAACCATTTTCTCAATCGGGGTGCCGCACCGTTTGCACGGCTCCCCTTTGCGGCCGTATACGAACAGGTGATGCTGGAACATTCCGGCTTCTCCTTGCGTATTCACATACGTGCGCACCGTGCTTCCCCCTTTCATGACCGCCTCGCCGATCGTCGCTACCATTTCTTCGTGCAACCGTGCAAGTTCTTCATCCGTCAGCGAAGCAGCCGGCCGTCCAGGGAGAATGCCGGCGCGAAACAGCGCTTCGTCGACATAAATGTTGCCAAACCCGGCCACGACCGTTTGATCAAGCAACAACGCTTTCACCGTCCGCTTTGTTTTCGCCGCTTTTGCGGCCAACACCGCCGGAGAAAACGCTGGGGACAGCGGTTCCGGCCCTAATTGAGCGAGCGGCGGCCGGCAGTCTGCTTCCTCTTTCGCGTACACGTGCATGGTTCCGAATTTGCGTACATCGCGATAACGAAGCTCACTGCCGTCTGTAAAACGAAACACAATGTGCGTATGCGGTTCAAGCGGCTCATCGGACTGGGCGACCGCGTAGCGCCCCTCCATGCGCAAATGGGAGATGAGCATATCCCGGTCAAGCAAAAATTTCAAAAATTTCCCGCGCCGATCGATGCCGCGCACCGTCTGCCCGGCCAGCCTGGCAGCAAACGCCGCCGGGTCTTGCGGATGACGAATGATATTCGGCCAAAACACCCGCACCTCTTCAATCGTTTTGCCAGCGACAAGCGGCAACAGCGTGCGGCGGATCGTTTCCACTTCCGGCAGTTCCGGCATGGCGCCTCCCTCCTTTTCCTGTTCGTGCACCTGTTTTAAAGCAACAGCTCATTGCGCGGCCCCGTGAAAAACCGAGCAGCTGGCGGGCAGGCCGCTTTTATTTGGCGTCGTACCACGTCGGACCGTAATGGTAATCGACTTTCAGCGGCACGCGGAGTGCGACGGCTTGCTCCATCACCTCTGGAACGAGGCGGCACAGCCGCTCGATTTCCTCTTTCGGCGCCTCCAAAATGAGTTCGTCATGCACTTGCAGCAACAGGCGCGCCTGCAGCCGTTCTTCGCGCAGCCTCACGCTTAGATCGATCATCGCTTTTTTAATAATATCAGCGGCACTCCCTTGGATCGGTGTGTTCATCGCCGTCCGCTCGGCGAAGCTGCGGACGTTGAAGTTGCGGCTTGTAATATCGGGCAAATAGCGGCGCCGATGCAGCAGCGTCGTCACATACCCTTTTTGTTTCGCTTCTTGCACAATGTTGTCCATATATTGCTTTACACCTGGAAAACTAGCAAAATATCGCTCAATAAATTCAGCCGCTTCTTTGCGCGTAATGTTCAAGTTTTGCGCCAGACCGTAATCACTAATGCCGTACACGATGCCAAAATTGACGGCCTTCGCTTGGCGGCGCATGTTGGCTGTCACGTCTTCTTCGCTCACATGGAAAATGTCCATGGCTGTTTTCGTATGGATGTCCAACCCGCGCCGGAACGCTTCAATCAAATTGTCATCTTCCGCGATATGGGCGAGGACGCGCAGCTCAATTTGCGAATAGTCGGCCGCAAAGATGAGCCAGTCCGGCTCCGACGGCACGAACGCCTGGCGGATTTTCCGCCCTTCCTCAAGCCGAATCGGAATGTTTTGCAAATTCGGTTCGACGGAGCTGAGGCGCCCGGTTTGCGTCAACGCCTGATTGAACATCGTGTGCACTTTGCCCGTCACGGGGTGCACCACTTTCAGCAGCCCTTCAATATACGTTGACTGCAGCTTGCCGAGTTGGCGGTAATGCAAAATATGTTCGACGATTTCATGGTGCGGTGCAAGCTTCTCAAGCACATCGGCTGAAGTCGAATAGCCGGTTTTTGTCTTTTTCAACACCGGGAGCTGCAGCTTGTCAAATAAAACCGTCCCGAGCTGTTTCGGCGAGTTAATGTTGAACTCTTGGCCGGCGAGTTCGTAAATGCGCCGCTCGACCGCCTGCAGCTGCTCGGTGAGCTCCGCCCCCATCTGTTCAAGCCGCTTCGTGTCCACTTTCACTCCAGTAAATTCCATATTGGCCAAAATGCCAGCCAGCGGCTGTTCGAGCTCGGTCAGCAGCCGATCTTGTTCGTTGCGGCGCAGTTCGTCCATCAACGGCTCTTCAAGCGCCCAAATGGCCGCCGCCTTGCGGGCGAGATGCTCGGCAAGCATCGGTTCATCAGGAACCGTCCGCTTCGCTCCTTTTCCATAGACCGCCTCATCCGATCGCACCGCCTCGTACTGATGCATTTTCGCCACCGCGGCAACGTCGCCCGCCGCCTGCGCCGGATCGAGCAAGTAAGCGGCCAGCAACAGATCGAACACGACGCCGCGCAGTTCGATTCCTTTCCATTTTAACGCGACGGCCGCCCGCTTTGAATCAAACATCGTTTTTTTCTTCGTCTCATCGCCAAGCCAAGCGAGAAATTTCGGATCGGCGAGCGCCGTCTCCGGGCGCAGGAAAAACCGCCCGCGTTCGTTGGCCAAGGCGATCCCGACAATCGGGGCATGGTGATAGTTGTCGCCCACCACCTCCACGACGAGGGCCGCTTTGTCGGCGAGCATTTCGTCCGTGACGCTGTCGGCGATCGCAAAATCCATCCCGGCGAGCGGCTTTTCGCCTTCATCCGTTTGGACGGCCATCTTGTCGAGAAACGACTGGAATCCGAGCTCCTGAAACAAGGCGACCACTTTTTCCCGGTCTTCTCCTTTGTAGACAATGTCATCGAGCGTCAGCTCAACCGGGGCGTCGCGGCAAATAGCGGCCAGCTGTTTGCTTAAAAGCGCCAAATCCCGGTATTGGCGCAAATTTTCTTTCAGCTTCTCCCCTTTGATCTCATCGATCGATGCCAGTACGTTTTCGACCGTGCCGAATTGCTTGAGCAGCTTGACGGCTGTTTTTTCCCCGATGCCGGGCACGCCAGGGATGTTGTCGGATTTGTCGCCCATCAATCCTTTCAAGTCGACAATTTGCTCCGGGGTGAGGCCGTATTTTTCCACGACCGTCTCCGGCGTGTACGACTCGATGTCGGTAATCCCTTTTTTCGTAATCTCCACCGTCACTTGCGGGGAAGCAAGCTGGGTTAAATCGCGGTCGCCGGAAATGACTTTCACTGCAAACCCTTCTCGCTCAGCCCGCGCCGCCATCGTTCCGATAATATCGTCCGCTTCGTAATGGTCGAGCTCATAGGCGGGGATGCGGTACGCCTTGAGCAATTCGCGCAGCAGCGGAAACTGTTCCGACAGTTCCGGCGGCGTCTGCTGCCGCCCGCCTTTATAGTCTTGGAACGTTTCATGGCGGAACGTCGTTTTCCCGGCGTCAAACGCCACGAGAATGTGGGTCGGCTGCTCTTCCGCCAAAATTTTGTTTAACATCATCGTAAACCCGTAGACTGCGTTCGTATGAATCCCTTTATCGTTATGCAAAAGCGGCAACGCGAAAAAGGCGCGGTACGCCACGCTGTTGCCGTCAATTAAGACGAGCTTGTTTTTCAACATCATCCCTCCTCGGACGTTCCTTGTTCTATTGTACCACGCCGGCGGGCGGCCATAAAAAGAAGCCGGCTACCGCTCCGGCTTCGGGAAATGAATCGTAAACTCGGTGCCGCGCCCGACTTCGCTCGCCACCGTAATGTAGCCGCGATGCGCCTCGACCAAGTGCTTGACGATCGAAAGGCCCAGCCCCGTCCCTCCTGAGTTGCGGCTGCGCGCCTTGTCGACGCGGTAAAAGCGTTCGAAAATGCGCGGGATTTCGTGTTCTTCAATGCCGATGCCGGTATCTTTCACATGGATGAGCACTTCTCCATCATCTGTTTCTTCCGCCCAAACGGCGACGTTCCCCCGTTCCGGCGTGTACGCCAACGCATTGGCGAGCAAATTGAGCAAAATTTGCTTCAGCCGGTTCCTGTCGCCGCGGATCGTCAACCCGGGCGGCGCCTCGGCGCGCAAGTCGATTCCTTTTTCCGCTGCCTGCTTGCGAAACACGGCCACCGCCTCCGCCATCACTTGGGCGACGTCGACGTCCTCCATGTTCAACCGAAACCCTTGCTGCTCAATTTTTGACAGATCAAGCAGCTCCTCAACGAGCGTCTGCAGCCGCTCGCTTTCCTTTAAAATGATGGTCAAAAAATGCTCAAGCGCCGCTTCGTCTTTCATCGCCCCGTCAAGCAGCGTCTCAGCGAATCCGCGGATCGACGTCACCGGCGTTTTCAACTCGTGCGACACGTTGGCGACAAAGTCTTTGCGGATTTGCTCGAGCCGCTTGAGCTCGGTAATGTCGTGGAACACGACGACGATCCCTTTCCATTCGGCGTTCGTGCCGATAATCGGGGCGCCGTACACGTCGAAATGCTTCCGCTCAATGCCGACCGTCAATCGCATTTGCCGGCGGATAGGCGTTTCTGTAATAAAAATGTCGTCAATAAGCCGGACAACGTCGCGGTATGGCAGCACATCGGCATATGGACGGTACAAACAGGCGGATGGCTCAAGATGAAAATAGGTTTGGAACGTGCGGTTGAGCAAATGAACATGCCCGCGATGGTCAATAAACAACAACGCGCTGCCGACGTTTTCAATGAGCGTATGAAGCCGTTCGGTTTGGATTTCTCGCGCCCGGCTCATCTCCTGCAAGTTGCGGGCGAGGCGGTTGATCGAGCGGACGAGCATGCCGGCTTCTTTATATTCGCCTTCAGGCACACGGGCGGCATAGTTGCCTTTTTCGAGTTCAAACGCCGCCTTCGTCGCTGCTTCAATCGGCCGCATATATTGGTTGGTGATTTTAAAGACAAGGGCGATTATGACAACAAGCGCCATGCCGAGGCTGCTCGTGAGCACGCCCCAAATTTGCTGGTTCACTTTTTTCAGCGAGCTCGTCGGCGTGCTTAACACGACATAGCCGTCCCGCTCCGAGCCGCGTCCGTATGGAGCGATGTAATAGTATACATCATTCGCTTTTTCAATAACCGAGAAGCGCGGAAACTGCTGTTTGCGCAAAATGGTGCGGATGATGCGCTCATGGTCTTCATCGCTGATCGCCGCGATGCGCCCACTGTCAAAGAGCACTTGTTCATTTCGGTCAAGCACCGTGATGCGCGATGACAGCTCGTTCCCCATGTCGTGCAAGTCGATGCGAATTTGCTCAAGCGACTCGTTTTCAAGCAAAATGGCGAGCGCTTTCGCCTCTTTTTCCATCCGCTTGTTCATCGTCTCGGCGTAAAACTGTTTGAGCAGTTGTCCAAGCAGCAAACCGAGGGCGATCAAAACCGTGACGATGAGCGTGATGAGCCAAAACAACAGCCGGTTGCGCAAGCTATCCATGCTGCTTGGGCTCCTCCAGTTTGTAGCCGAGGCCGCGCACCGTTTTGATGTATGCCGGTTTTTTCGTGTCCTCTTCGATTTTCTCGCGCAAATGGCTGATATGGACATCGACAATGCGCGTATCGCCGGCAAAATCATAGTTCCATACCGCGCTGAGCAGCTGGTCGCGCGTCAGTACCCGTCCTTTATGCCGCGCCAAATACAGGAGCAGCTCAAATTCTTTCGGCGTCAGCTCGAGCGGCTTGCCGCTGATCGCCGCCTCATATCGCTCTGGAAAAATCTCGAGCCGGCCGACAGAAAGCCGCTCGCCCTCCTCCGCTGCCGGCTGTGCAATCTCCGTACGGCGCAAGATCGCCTTCACCCGCGCAACGACTTCCCGCGGGCTGAACGGCTTGGTCATATAATCGTCGGCGCCAAGCTCGAGGCCAAGCACTTTGTCAAACTCGTCATCGCGGGCCGTCAGCATTAAAATCGGCGTCATGATTTGCTGCTGACGGAGCCGCTTGCACACTTCGACACCGTCAAGCTTCGGCAGCATCAAGTCCAAAATGATGAGCGCCGGCTGTTCGGACGCCACTTTGGCGAGCGCTTCTTCGCCGTCATAGGCAGCCACAACTTGAAAGCCGGCTTTCTCCAAGTTGTACGCCAACAATGTCACGATCGGCTGTTCGTCATCAACGACTAAAATTTTTTTTTCCATGCCGCTCCTCCGTTTCATCCGATAGTTTCTGCCCTTATGATACCATAACTCGCGATTTGTCACGAAAAAAATAAAGAGACTGCTCCCCCGGCGGGCAAGCAGCCCCGCAAGGAACAGTCTCTCGCACGTTGTCGCCGGCTTTTGGCCGCCGGCGAAACACGATTCCGGTCAAAAATTTTCTAAAACCCGGCCATCAAAGCGCGGCAAGGCGTGCGGCGGACAGACGGACAACGTTCCATCCAGCACCGTCTCTGTCCCGCGCGTCGCGGTCACGGCCAAGGTGACGCAATGGCCTTCCTCATCCACCCCGGTCACTTCGAGCAAAAATTCGAGCGTCTCATAATGGTAAACCGGGCGGAGAAAGCGGATGTCCTGCCGGGTGATGTAGCTTCCCGGACCGGGCAAATATTTGGAGACCGCCGACGTAATCATCCCCGTCAGCATAATCGGCGCACAACCGGCTGGCCGAGCGGCGTCTGCAAAGCGTAGTCATGTTGGATGTAAAGCGGGTTGGCATCATCGGTCAGTCCAAGGTAAAGAAGCAAGTCTTTGTCCTCAATGGACGCCTGAAAGACAATTTTTTTCTCCAACCTGAATCTCCCTGATCGTTCTCCCGGGTTTCCGTTTTTTCAACACGTTCCCACCCCTCCTCCCAGAAAGCGCTTTCATTCATCACGGGCAAAAATTCGGGACAGCGCCCGAATTTTCGCCTTTTCGTTATTCCAACACGCGCATGACGTTTTTGACCGATTCGACCGATTTGGCCAGCGCCGCTTTTTCATCTTCGGTCAGCTCGAGCTCGATCACTTTCTCGATGCCGTTGCCGCCCAAGATCGTCGGCACTCCCAGGTAAATCCCTTCATAGCCGTACTCGCCCTCAAGGTAGGCGATCGCCGGCAAAATGCGGCGCTGGTCTTTCAAAATCGCTTCGACCATTTCGACGAGCGAGGCGGCCGGCGCGTAGTAGGCGCTGCCGTTGCCGAGCAAGTTGACGATCTCGCCGCCGCCTTTGCGCGTCCGCTCAACGATGGCGTCCAAACGGGCTTTCGGAATGAGCTTCTCGAGCGGAATGCCGCCGGCGTACGAGTAGCGGACGAGCGGCACCATGTCATCGCCATGGCCGCCCAGCACGAAGCCGGTGACATCTTTCACCGAAATGTTCAGCTCTTGGGCGACGAACGTGCGGAAGCGCGCCGTGTCCAACACCCCCGACTGACCGATGACGCGGTTTTTCGGAAAGCCGGACTCTTTGAAGACCGTGTACGTCATCGCATCGACCGGGTTCGTCAGGACGATGATGTAGCAGTTTGGTGAGTATTTGACGACTTCTTTCGTCACTTGTTTCATAATTTTTTGGTTCGTCGTCACCAAGTCGTCGCGGCTCATCCCCGGTTTGCGGGCGATGCCGGCCGTAATGACGACGATGTCGGAATCGGCCGTGTCGGCATAATCCGACGTACCGATAATGTTGGCGTCAAAGCCGAGCACCGGGCTCGACTCGAGCATGTCAAGCGCCTTCCCTTTCGTCGGATTTTCCAACTGCGGAATATCGACCAATACGATGTCGCCAAGCTCTTTTTGCGCCAGCAGGAACGCTGTCGTCGCCCCCGTGAATCCGGCGCCGATCACCGAGATCTTCTTCCGTTTCATCGCCATCGTTTTGCCAACCATTTCATTAAATTAGTCCATATTGCGGATGAGCGCATCGGCAAATTCCGAACATTTCACTTCGGTTGCCCCTTCCATCAGGCGGGCAAAGTCGTACGTGACGATTTTGGCGGCAATCGTTTTTTCCATCGCCTGGATGATGAGCTTCGCCGCTTCGTTCCAGCCGAGATGCTCAAACATCATGACGCCGGACAAAATGACGGACGACGGATTGACTTTGTCAAGACCGGCGTATTTCGGCGCCGTGCCGTGCGTCGCCTCGAAAATGGCGTGGCCGGTTTCATAGTTGATGTTCGCCCCCGGCGCGATGCCGATGCCGCCGACTTGGGCTGCGAGCGCATCGGAAATGTAGTCGCCGTTTAAGTTCATCGTCGCAATGACGTCAAATTCGCGCGGACGCGTCAAAATTTGCTGCAGGAAGATGTCGGCGATAACGTCTTTGACGATGATTTTGCCGGCTGCTTCCGCTTCCGCCATCGCTTTGTTCGCCGCCTCTTTGCCCTCGGCTTCGACGATCCGATCGTATTGCGCCCACGTGAACACTTTATCGCCGAATTCTTGTTCGGCAAGCTCATAGCCCCAGTTTTTAAACGCGCCTTCCGTGAACTTCATAATGTTCCCTTTATGGACGAGCGTCACCGACTTGCGGCCGTGTTCGATCGCATAGTTGATCGCCGCGCGCACAAGCCGTTTCGTCCCTTGTTCGGAAATCGGCTTAATGCCGATGCCGGACGTTTCCGGGAAACGGATTTTGCGCACGCCCATTTCGTTTTGCAAGAAGTTGATCACTTTTTTCACTTCCGGCGTTCCTTTGGCGTATTCAATGCCGGCGTAAATGTCTTCCGTGTTCTCGCGGAAAATGACCATATCGGTGTCTTCCGGACGTTTGACCGGCGACGGAACGCCAGGAAAGTAGCGGACCGGACGCAGGCAGACAAACAGGTCGAGCTCTTGGCGGAGCGCGACGTTGAGCGAACGGATGCCGCCGCCGACCGGCGTCGTCAACGGCCCTTTAATGGCGATTATGTATTCGCGGATCGTCTCAAGCGTTTCATCCGGAAGCCAGCTGCCCGTCAGCTTGTACGCTTTTTCGCCGGCGAGCACTTCCTTCCAAACGATTTTTTTCTCGCCCTTGTACGCTTTTTCCACCGCTGCTTCCAGCACGCGCGAAGCGGCCGCCCAAATGTCCGGGCCGGTTCCGTCCCCTTCAATGAACGGAATGATCGGATTGTTTGGAACATTGAGCACACCATTGGTGACAGTAATTTTTTCCCCTTGCGTCACGAGTAAAACCCCCAATGCCAGTTTTTTATTGAAAAGGCGTGAAGGCTCACCTTCAACGCCTTGTCCACTTATTTCAGCCGCGCTCGTCGATCGGCACGTACGCCCGCTTGCCCGGGCCGGTGTACTCGGCGCGCGGACGGATGAGACGGTTGTTGTCATATTGTTCCAAAATATGGGCCAACCATCCCGATGTCCGGCTCACGGCAAAAATCGGCGTAAACAAATCATGATCGATTCCTAAACAATGGTAAATCGAAGCGGAATAAAAGTCAACGTTCGGCGGCAACGCTTTTTCCGACGTGACAATTTCCTCGATTTTCGCCGACATTTCGTACCAGTGCGGTTCGCCGACGATCTTCGTCAGTTTTTCCGACATTTTCTTCAAGTGCTTGGCGCGCGGGTCGCCTTTCCGATAGACGCGATGGCCGAAGCCCATAATTTTTTCTTTGTTGGCGAGCTTCGTGCGGATGTACGGCTCGACGTTGTCGACCGTGCCGATTTCCGTCAACATTTTCATCACCGCTTCGTTCGCCCCGCCGTGAAGCGGTCCTTTCAACGCGCCGATCGCCGCCGTGATGCCGGAATAAATATCGGACAGCGTGGCTACGCAGACGCGCGCCGTAAACGTCGACGCGTTCAACTCATGGTCGGCGTGCAGCACGAGCGTCTTGTTGAACGCTTCCGTGGCGATGTCGTCTGGTTCTTTGCCGGTCAGCATATACAAGAAATTGGCGGCAAAGCTCAAATCTTTGCGCGGCGCAACTGGTTCCAACCCTTTGCGCACGCGGGCGAAGGCAGTGACAATCGTCGGAATTTTCGCCTGCAGGCGGATCGCTTTCCGGTAGTTCGCTTCTTTCGTCATCACGTCCGCTTCTTCGTCGTACAGGCCAAGAAGCGAGACGGCAGTGCGCAGCGCGGCCATCGGATGCACGTTCTCAATCGGATAGAGCTTGAAGTGTTCGATGATCTCACGCGGGATGTCGGCATTTTCCGCCAATTGCTGTTTCAGCTCCTCGAGCTGTTCTTTCGTGGGCAGCTCGCGGTGCCAAAGCAAATAAATGACTTCTTCAAAGGAAGCGTTTTCAGCCAAATCGTCGATGTCATAGCCGACATACGTCAATGTATCGTCGATGATTGAGCTGATGCTAGAGGTTGTCGCTACAACTCCTTCCAAACCGCGAGTTACCGTCATGCCAATCTCCCCTTTTCTTTATAGTTCCTCGTTCCTGCTTGCCGCTTTACGGCCGGTGAGCGCTTGCTCGAAACAGGCGCAAAAAACAAGCGCACGCTATCGAAAGTGCTTACATCACCGTGCGGATGCCGCCGCGCTGTGGCGAGGGGGCTCCGTTTGACCCGAAAACTAGCTTACGCCTACTATTATAAATATTATAAACAATTATCAGACTTTTGTGAACGGAAATGTATCGTCCTGGCAAAAGACATTACATAAGAATAACGTTCCCCGTCCCCAGTTCAAAAATATTCTACCATTTTTATGACCATATAGGCAATCCCCGCGCCGATCAACGGGCCGACCGCCACCCCGTGAAACAGCGACACCGCAATGACCGTGCCAAACACAAGCGCCGCGGTGATATGTGGGTCATTCGCCAAAAGCGTCACGCCCCCTTTCGCGATCAACGCAACAAGAATGCCGGATAAAAGCGCCACCCAGGCCGCCAACGATTGCAGCGAGCCGGCAAGCTGCTTAAGGCCGATCTCCCCGGAGGCAATGGGCGCCAGCACGGCGATCGTAATGAGCGTAATGCCCCAGTTGAGGCCTTTGGCATGGATCAACGGGAGCAGCCGCTGATCGAGGCCGGCGAGTTTAATGGCAAGCAGCACGACAATCGCGGCAATAAATGATTTGTTTTTCGCCAATAGGCCGACCAAAAGCAGCCCGAGCAAAAACAAGACGGGTTCGTTCATGATTGTTCGCCCTTTCCTATGAAGCTTGTCTTTTTGCTTCTTCGTAAAGAAACATGTAATATATCAGTATGGAAAACGAGTGGGGGTGAAACATTGTCCCGAATATATGTTGACCGCTTTTTGCGTTTTCTCATCGTCATCGCGATCGTTGCGTTCGGCGCTGCCGCCGCCTACTATGCCGCAACATTGACGTACCCGTTTATCATTGCCTTTTTCATCGCCTTTCTCATCAACCCGGTCGTCGACTTGTTGGAACGAAAGGTGAAAATGCCGCGCTGGCTCGCGGTCAGCGCCACGCTCATCGTCTTGTTCGCCGCTGTCGCCGGGCTGGTGACGCTGTTGATCGCTGAGATCGTTTCGGGAACGCAATATTTGGCCAATGTGGTGCCGGAAAAATTCCAGGCGCTCGTCGCGTACATCGAATCGTTTGCCGCCAATCAGCTTATCCCGCTTTACCAAGACTTGGCCGTCTTGTTTAAAAGCTTGAACGCCGATCAACAAGATACGATCATGCAAAACATTCAGGCGGTCGGAACGCAAATCGCGACGACGGTCGGCGAATTCATTCAGCGCGTGCTGCAAAACATTCCCCAGCTCATCGCCTGGCTGCCAAACGCGGCGACCGTATTTATTTTTTCACTGTTGGCGACCTTTTTCATCAGCAAAGACTGGCACCGCTTAATGCGGATGGCGCAGCGTTGGCTGCCGGCGAAAGCCCGCACGAGCGGGAAAACGGTGTTTTTGGATTTGAAGCGGGCGTTGTTTGGCTTTATTAAAGCGCAAGCGACGCTCATTTCGATTACGACGGTCATCGTGTTGATCGGCTTGCTCATTTTGCGCGTCGATTACGCGATTACGATCGCGTTGATCATCGGCTTTGTCGATATTTTGCCCTACCTCGGGACCGGCATCGTCTTCGTGCCTTGGATCATTTACGCCGCCATCAGCGGCGACATCCCGTTTGCGATCGGGCTCGGCGTTTTGTATATCGTCGTTCTCGTCCAACGGCAAATTATGGAGCCGAAAGTGCTCTCCTCCTCGATCGGGCTCGACCCGCTCGCGACGCTCATCGCCTTGTTTGTCGGCTTCAAGCTGCTCGGCTTCCTCGGCCTCATCGCCGGTCCGGTCGCGCTCGTCATCATCCGCGCGCTCCACAGCGCCAACGTCTTCCGCGACATTTGGCGCTTTATCGTCGGCAGGCCGACTTTGTAAAAAACAGCCTTGGCTCCACTGGCCAAGGCTGTTTCAGTCCGCGTTACAACACGCTGGCATGGCCGCGATAGACGGCCCCGAACCCGCCGTCCACCGTAATCTCCTGCCCATCTTTAAACAAGGTTGTTGCGTTTTCCACTCCGACAATCACTGGAATCCCAAGGCTCAAACCGACGACCGCTGCATGGCTGGTCAACCCGCCCTCTTCAGTAATGATGGCTGCCGCTTTTTCGATCGCCGGCATCATGTCGGCATCGGTGCTGACAGTGACTAAAATGCCGCCGTCGACCATTTTTTGCCGCGCTTCTTCCGCTGTTTTCGCTACAACGGCCTTGCCGAACGCCGACTTGCGGCCGATGCCTTGCCCTTTGGCGAGAAGATCGCTGATAACGTGCACCTTCATTAAGTTCGTCGAACCCGTTTCGCCGACCGGCACGCCAGCCGTGATGACGACCAAGTCACCGTGCTTCACCAACCCGGAGCGCACCGCCGCATCGACGGCGACATCGAGCATTTCGTCCGTCGTGTTCACATGCGGCGCTTCTTTCGTATACACGCCCCACACAAGCGCCAGCCGGCGCGATACCGATTCATTTGACGTCACGGCAATAATCGGCGCTTTCGGGCGATACTTCGCCACCATTTGCGGCGTTTTTCCGCTCACGGTCGGCGTCACGATCGCCGCCACATCCAAGTTGAGCGCGGTGTGGGCGACCGACTGCCCGATGGCGTCGGTGATCGTCGTTTGGCTTTCTTTTGTGCGTTGGGACAAAATGTCGCGGTGCTCAAGCGCCTGTTCGGTGCGGAGCGCGATTTGGTGCATCGTTTTCACCGCTTCGACCGGATACTGGCCGGCCGCCGTTTCCCCGGAAAGCATGACGGCGTCGGTGCCGTCAAAAATGGCGTTGGCGACGTCGCTCGCCTCCGCCCGCGTCGGACGCGGATTGCGCTGCATCGAATCGAGCATTTGCGTCGCCGTAATGACCGGCTTGCCGAGCATGTTGCACTTTTTAATGAGCAGTTTTTGAATGAGCGGCACTTCCTCAGCCGGAATTTCCACGCCCAAATCGCCGCGCGCCACCATCAGGCCGTCGGCGGCTTCTAAAATTTCGTCAATGTTGGCGACGCCTTCTTCATTTTCAATTTTGGCGATAATTTGGATATGGAGGGCGTCATGCGCCTCAAGCAGCTCGCGGATCTCCAGCACATCGGACGCCCGGCGCACAAACGAGGCGGCGATGAAATCGATCCCTTGGCGAATGCCAAACAAAATGTCAGCCCGATCTTTCTCGGTGATGCCTGGCAAGTTGACTTTGACACCCGGCACATTGACTCCTTTTTTGTTTTTCAGCACGCCGCCGTTTAACACGGTCGTGACGATTTCTCCCGCTTGCTTGTCGACCGCATTGACTTCCAAGCTGATGAGCCCGTCATCAAGCAAAATTTTCGCGCCGACGGACACATCATCGATTAAGCTGGGATAGGTGACCGAAATTTTTTCCGGCGTGCCGAGCACTTCGCTCATCGAAATGACGAGCTTTGCCCCTTCCTTCAGCTCAATGGCGCCGTTTTCCATATTGTGCGTCCGGATTTCCGGCCCTTTCGTGTCAAGCAAAATGGCGACCGTTCGGCCCGTTCGCTTCGCCGCTTCGCGAATGTTGGCGATGCGCCGCCCGTGCTCTTCATGATCGCCGTGCGAAAAGTTTAGGCGCGCCACGTTCATTCCCGCTTCCATCAGCTGCACGAGCTTTTCTACGCTCTCGCTTGCCGGCCCGATCGTGCAGACGATTTTCGTTTTCCGCTTCATCTTGTCTTCTTCCTTTCCCCTTGGGACTTAAATGGACAATTCTTTCGACAATGCGTACATCCGCTGATCGATCGTATGTTTGTTGGCTAGCGCCTCCGCGATGTCATGGTCGACGAGCTGGTTGTTTTGGATGCCGACGCAGCGCCCGCCTTTTCCTTCGAGCAACAGCTCGACCGCCCGGGCGCCGAGGCGGCTCGCGAGCACGCGGTCAAACGCCGTGGGCGACCCGCCGCGCTGCACGTGGCCAAGCACCGTCACACGCGTCTCAAAGCCGGTCGCTTCCTGGATTTGCCGGCCGAAGTCGACGCCGCTTCCAACCCCTTCCGCCACGATGATGATGCTATGTTTTTTGCCGCGCTCATGGCCGCGCTTTAAGCGGGCGATGACGTCGTTCATATCATAATCGGCTTCCGGAATTAAAATCGTTTCCGCCCCGCCGGCCAGCCCCGACCATAAGGCGATGTCGCCGGCATGGCGGCCCATCACTTCGATGACGTACGTCCGCTCGTGCGACGTCGCCGTGTCGCGGATTTTGTCGATGGCATCAATGACCGTATTGAGTGCCGTGTCAAACCCGATCGTAAAATCAGTGCCCGGAATGTCGTTGTCAATCGTCCCCGGCACGCCGACGCACGGAAAGCCGTGCTCGGTCAGTTTTTTCGCCCCTTGGTACGAACCGTCGCCGCCGATGACGACCAGCCCTTCAATGCCGTGCTTTTTCAGCTGCTCGATCCCTTTTTTCTGACCTTCTTCCGTCTTAAATTCCGGACAGCGGGCCGTATAGAGTATCGTGCCGCCACGGTGGATAATATCCCCGACATCGCCGACTTCCAGCTTTTTAATGTTGCCGGCGATCAGTCCGGCATACCCGTGATAAACGCCGTACACTTCCACACCGTGGTAAATCGCTTTGCGGACAACCGAGCGAATGGCCGCATTCATTCCCGGCGAGTCGCCGCCGCTTGTCAACACACCAATGCGTTTCACTCATTTCACCTCATTTGTATCAAATTCAACACGTCCGACCTCATACACCTGTCGCTCTTGAACAACTTTAATGTACCATGAACATGAGCGGAACACAACAGCGACGCCTTGTTGAAACGGTTTACATGAACAAAATTTTTTCATGGACAGAACAAAGCTGCCCCGAAAGTCGAGACAGCTTTTTCCTTATCTTGCCCGAATCGTTTCCTGCAAAAACGACACTTGGCCGATTTGTTTAAATTTTTCATAGCGCTGCCGGACGAGCGCCTCGCCGTCAAGCGCCAACAACTCTTTCAACGACCGGCGCAACACGCGGTCCATTTCCTTTGCCTGCTCGTCAGCGTTGCGGTGGGCGCCGCCTTTCACTTCCGGAATGATTTCGTCAATGACGCCGAGCGCTTTTAAGTCGTGAGCGGTAATTTTCATCGTTTCCGCCGCCCGTTGCGCCAATGATGCATCATTCCATAAAATGGCAGCCGCCCCTTCCGGCGAAATGACCGAGTACGTGGAATTTTCAAGCATATGAATATGATTGCCGACGCCAAGGGCGAGCGCCCCGCCGCTTCCGCCTTCGCCGATGACGATGCAGACGACCGGCACGGTGAGTCCTGCCATTTCAAACAAGTTGCGGGCGATCGCTTCGCTTTGCCCACGCTCTTCGGCCGATTTGCCCGGATAGGCGCCTTTCGTGTCGATAAAGCAGATGATCGGCCGCGAAAACTTTTCTGCCTGCTTCATGAGCCGCAGCGCCTTCCGGTAGCCTTCCGGGTGTGGCATGCCGAAGTTGCGGCGCAAATTTTCTTTCGTATCTTTGCCACGCTGGTGGCCAATGACTGTCACCGGCAGCCCGTCGTATTCGGCAATGCCCCCAACGATCGCTTCGTCGTCGCCAAAACAACGGTCTCCATGGCATTCGAGAAAGTTCGTAAACAGCCGCTCAATATAATCAAGCGTCGTCGGCCGCTGCGGATGGCGGGCGATTTGCACGCGATCCCACGGCGTCAAATTGGCATACACGTCGTTTTCCATCTTGGCGAGCCGCGCCTCCAGTTTCTCGATTTCCGCCGACAAATCGACATCGGCCGTTTTCATAAACTCTCTCAGCTCTTGAATTTTGCGGCGCAGCTCAACAAGCGGCTTTTCGAATTCTAGTTCCGCCACCATCCTGATTCCCCTCCTCCCGTGTGAATGCGAAGCACAGTCGCCAGCGTCTCTTTCAGCTCATGGCGGTGAATGACGGCATCCAACTGACCGTGCTTTAATAAAAACTCCGCCGTCTGGAAGTCTTCCGGCAGCTCTTCGCGCACCGTCTGTTCGATGACGCGGCGGCCGGCAAAGCCGATGAGCGCACCTGGTTCGGCGAAGTTGTAATCGCCAAGCGAGGCGAAACTCGCTGACACGCCGCCTGTTGTCGGGTGGGTCATGACGGAGATGAACAAGCCGCCGTCGTTGCTGAATCGTTTGAGCGCGGCGCTCGTTTTCGCCATTTGCATTAGGCTTAGCACTCCTTCTTGCATGCGGGCGCCGCCGGAAGCGGTAAAAATGAGAAACGGCACACCTTTATCGTGCGCTTGTTCGACTGCACGGGTGATTTTTTCGCCGACAACAGACCCCATGCTGCCCATGCGAAACGAGGAATCCATGACCGCGATGACGAGCGGATGGCCGTCAAGCGTCCCTTCGCCGGTCACGACCGCCTCGTTCAATCCCGACTTGCGCCGGTCTTCCTCGAGTTTTTCTATGTAGCCCGGAAACCCGATCGGGTTGACAGAAATCATATCGGCATCATATTCGCGAAAGCTGCCGTCATCCAGCACGCTCTCGATCCGTTCGCGCGCCGGCATCGGATGATGGTAGCCGCAGCTTAGGCAAACGCGCAAATTTTTCACCAACTCTTTTGTATACATAATTTTTTTGCATTGCGGGCATTTCGTCATCACGCCTTCCGGCACCTCATGCCTCACTTGCTCGGAAGAAAGCGACGCATACTTCTTCTTTTTGGCAAATAAATCTTTCCACACGAGGGAGCTCCTCCTTTGCGTTTTCGCCTCTCTACTACTTTATCGAAAATGCAAGCGGTTGTTTGTCAAACGGTGTCAGTTCTGTTTCGACAACGGCGAAGGCCGGTTCCTCTCCCAGACAGCAGCGGCTTCAGCCGGATCGCGTTTTTTCAATGCTGCTAACAGCTGGTCATAAAACGAGTCGGCAAGCGGCCGGTCGGGCGCACAGGCCGAGGCAAACCCAGACAGCGCCCGCCAAATGCGGATGAGCAAGTAGTTGTCAGCCGCCTCAGCAACCGCCTGAAAAAACGGCGTGAAATCAGTCGGTTTTTGGCGAACGGTTTTTTCCAGCCTCTCCAGCGCATCTTCACTGCAGCGGAGGCAAGCGAGCTCGAGCAGCAGCCGTTCGATCAGCCATTTCGTTTCCGCCAAATCCGCTTTCGCCCGTTCATTTTCAAGCAAAAACATCGCCAGCAACTCAATCAGCTGATGTCCGCCGACCTCGCACAAATAGGTCCCTTCGCCGCGCCGCGTCTCAATCAGGCCGAGAAACTCAAGCGCCCGCAGCGCCTCGCGCACCGACGAACGGCCGACGCCGAGCCGCTCGGCCAGCTCGCGTTCTGACGGCAGCTTGTCGCCCGGGACAAGGCCATCCTCGACAACGAGACGATGGATATGCTTCAACGTCTCGGCGTACACTTTTTCATCGTTGAACGGAGACCCCTCCTTTTCGGTTCATGCCATACTCCATGCGTGGGCGGCATGCCGTTCAACCGCAGCCAGATGCACTGGTCTGACCACCTAGTGGTTATACGATATAATAAAATAGCGAAATAGTAAAGGGGAAGTCATTTCACAGCAATGCGCCCGAAGCCGAATAAGGCGAGCAGCCCATCGACAAGCGGCGCTGTGAGCGCGACGGCGTACTGCTCCGGAAGACGGAGAAGCGTCCGCTTCGCTTCGTCATACAAATAGACCGGCGTAGCGCCGCGCTGCTGCTCAAGCAGCTGTTTCAGCTTGGACAATTTGGCCTCATCGGCCCGGCTCGCGTTAATGTATAGCGCCGACACGGGCAGGAGGCCGGCGCGGCGGATGATGAGCTGTCGCCTGCCTGCGCGCCGGTCGACCGTTCCAAAAAGCAACACAAAGTTTCCTTCCGCCAGCTCATCGGAGGCGCGGGCATAAATGGACGGAAAGGCGACCGCCTCCACTTCCCCGCTTTCATCGCTAATTGTCACAAACGCCATTTCCTCCCCCCGTTTCGTTCTCGTTTTCCGCTGTTTGGCCACATAGCCGCCGACCACGGCCGCCGAACCGTGCATTTCGGCAATCGGCACCGCCCGGGCCGCTTGAAACAGCGGGCGGCAGACCGCGGCCGGATGCGGGGTGACGGCAAACCCGAGCAACTCTTTTTCCCGTTTCCGCCGCTCATCCGGCGGCAGCGGGGGGGCATCCATGTATTTCGGCTTCAGCGACAATCCGCCTGTGTCCAAGTACGGCCCGACCAATTGCACGTGTTCGACCGCCACGTCAATGCTCGCTAAAAGCGAAGCCCGCTCCCCGTCCATTTCATCAAACGCGCCGGCCAAAACGAGCGCCTCAAGCGCCGGGTGCGGCAATCCTTTCGGCAACAGGCGGATGGCGAAATCGAAAAAATCGGCAAACGGTCCGCGCTCCCGACGCTCTTCGATGATGAGCCTCGCCGCTGTGCCGACATGTTTCACCGCCGCCAGCCCGGTGCGGATCGCCTTGCCTTCGATCGCAAACCGATAGCCGCTCCGGTTGACGGATGGCGGCAGCAGCGGAATCCCTTTTTGCGCTGCTTCGCTAGCGTAAAGAGCCGTTTTTTCCCGGTCGCCGGAAGCGCCCGAGAGCATGGCCACGTAAAAACAAAGCGGATAGTGAGCTTTAATGTAGGCCATCGCATACGACAACAGTGCATAGCTGACCGCGTGGCTCCGGTTGAAGCCGTAATCGGCGAAGCGGACGATATGCCGGTACAATTCCTCGGCAACTTCCTTTGGATAGCCGTTCGCCGTGCAGCCGGCGACAAACGCCTCCCGCTGTTCAGCGAGACGCGCCTTCTCTTTTTTCGCCACCGCCCGCCGGAGCACGTCCGCTTGTCCGAGCGAAAACCCAGCCATGCGGGCGGCGATTTGCATAATTTGCTCTTGGTAGATCAGCACTCCGTAAGTCGGCGCCAAAATCGGCTCAAGGTCAGGATGGATATACGAAATCGCCTCGTCTCCGCGCTTGCGCCGGATATAAGCAGGAATCATGTCCATCGGCCCCGGCCGGTACAAGGCGTTGACAGCGACCAAGTCTTCCAGCTCCGACGGCCGCAATTCCGCAAGCAAACGCTTCATTCCGCTTGATTCAAGCTGAAAAATGCCGTTTGTCTCTCCGGCGCTCAGGAGCGCATACGTTTTTTCGTCGTCAAGCGGAACGCGACGCACATCAAACGGCTTTCCTGTCTGCCGTTCGATGAGACGCACCATTTGCCCGAGCAGCGTCAACGTGCGCAAGCCGAGAAAATCCATTTTGAGAAGGCCGAGCGCCTCGAGCGACCCCATGGCGTATTGCGTGAGCGGCCATTCGCCATGGCTTGGCTGCAACGGGACTTGGCGCACAAGCGGCTCAGGGCTGATGATGACGCCAGCCGCGTGAATCGATGTATGGCGCGGCAGCCCTTCGAGCGTTTGTGCGATATCCAGCCACTGCTTGCCGTCCGGCACCGTTTCGGCGGCGCGGCGGAACGCGGTCGACTCGCTGCGCCATTGGCGGATCGTCACCCCTTGTTTATCCGGCAAAAGCGACACAACCCGCTCCGCCTCGCGCCCGGGAATGCCGAGCGCTTTCGCCGTCTCGCGCAGCGCCGACTTGGCGCCGAACGTCCCAAACGTAATGATTTGCGCGACGCGGTCGCGCCCGTATTTGTCCGCCGCATAGCGAATCATTTCTTCGCGCCGGTCATCGGGAAAATCAAGATCAATATCCGGCACCGACACCCGCTCCGGATTCAAAAACCGCTCAAACAACAGCCCGTATTGGATCGGATCGACATCGGTAATAGCCAAAGCATAGGCGACGAGCGAGCCGGCCGCCGAACCGCGGCCCGGTCCGATGAGAATGCCACGTTGGCGGGCGTAGGCAATCACATCGGCGACAATCAAAAAATAATCGCTAAAGCGCATTGCCTGAATGACATCAAGCTCATGCCGCAGACGCTTCCAGTAACGCTCATCGGCGCCCGGCACACGGCGGGCGAGCCCTTGTTCGCACAGACGGCGTAAATACCCGTCCGCCGTCTCGCCGTCAGGCACCGGAAATTTCGGCAGCCGCCAGCCGCCAAACGGGATGTGCAGTTCGCACCGATCAGCGATCGCCGCGCTGTTCTCAAGCGCTTCTGGCAAGTCAGCAAACCGGCGCGCCATCTCATCCGGCGCCGCCAAATAACGGCCGCCATCCTCTTGGACGTCAGCAAATGGCACGCCGAGCCTGATCGCCTGCAGGCAGCGCCACGCTGCGGCGTCGCCGCGCTCAACATAACGGACGTCATTCGTCGCCACGACCGGAACCCCGGCTTCTTCCGCCAACTGCCGCAACGCTCCTTCGTATGGTGCGCGCGTCCGCTCGCCGCGCTGGACAGCCACATACAAACAGCCAGGAAACAGCTGTTGATAGCGGGCGAGCACCGCTTTCGCCTGCCGCCATTCCCCGGTGGCCAGCAGCGACTCGACCCGCCCTTCAGCCCCCGGGGTGATGGCGACAATTCCACCGCTCAACCGGCGGAGGGCGTCTTCATCGATCTGCTTTTCTTCTCCCATTTGGATCATCGTGCTGATTTCGATTACATGGTGGTACCCTTCCTCATTGGCGGCCAACAGCACGAGCGGATAGGCGCCGTCCCCGCTGAGAGCAATATCAGCCGTCACGCCGATGATCGGACGGATGCCATGGCGCTTGCACTCCTTGTAAAAGGGCAGAGCGCCATACAGCACGTTGCGGTCGGTCAACGCCAAGGCGGGGCAGCCGAGCTGTTTCGCCTTGGCCGCCAGCGCTTCCACGGTGGCCGTGCTTTGAAACAAACTATAGCCGCTTGACACATGCAAGTGCACAAACGTCATAGACAGCCCTCCCTTATTCATCCGTCTGCGGACGAAAACTTTTCCATTGGCTGCATGCTCCGTCCCATTCGTTGATATACATAGTAAAAGAGAAAGAAAGGGCGGGGAAACGATGGACGAAAAAGCAGCGTTTTTGCCGGCGTTGATCCAAAGCTATTTTATCGCGGTCGGCGTGTTGCTTGGCGGCGCCATCATCGGCGCGCTCGGCGCATTTTTGAGCGGCGGCCAGCCGCTGACGGCCATGTACCGGTTTGCCGGCGACTTGCGCATTTGGGCGGTCGTCGCCGCCATCGGCGGAACGTTTGATACGTTTTACGTCGTCGAGCGAGGGCTGTTTCTCGGGGAAACAAAAGACATTGTGCGGCAGTTTTTGCTCATTTTGTCCGCCATGGGCGGCGCGCAAACAGGAGTGGCGATCATTACGTGGCTGACACAGGAGCACATTTCGCCATGAGAATTCCTCCGTATTACCAATATCCGTCATGGCAGCGTTTTTTCGCCGGCGTAGCGATTGGGGCGCTCATCAGCTGGTTTGTCTTTTTGTACATTTTCGGCGTCCTGCAGGAAAAGCAGGTGCGGCACGTCAATGAGCTGAACGAGCAGATCGCCGACTTGCAAAATGAAATTCGCATTTGGCAAGAAGACTATATCCATTACAACAAAGAAATGAAAAAAAAGCTGACCGTGCAGGACGTGTCCGTCCATCTTGTCAACGCCGAGCAATACAAGCTTGATTCATACACAGCGTTCCGCATCGAAGACAGTGTGAAAGAAGATTTGTCCCATTTAATCACCAAAGATATTGAAACGGTGTACAACAGCCGCGAGCTGATCAAGCGGGCAATTGAAAACAAAACGTATACGATCCACGAAAAAGCGTACCGGCTGGAAATTCATACGCTCACCATTTTCACCTTTTTGGCTGTGGAAGTGAAATTGAAGCCGCTCCCTTAACACGCCATGCAGCCGACAAACGAGAAAAGCCAAAACAAACCGACACCCCGACGCCGACAAGAGCGCCGGACACTGCATCAGGCGGCAAAAGAGGGGGCGGCGCCGCATGACGCCCTTCTCGCCCCCTTCTGTTACCGTTCCGCCCGGCAAACGGCTCTCACCTCTTCAACAATGCGGTCGGCTTCTTCCCATGAAGCGATCGACGCGCCGGCCGCCAGCGGATGGCCGCCGCCGCCATGCCGCTTGGCGACGACATTGATGACCGGCCCTTTCGAACGAAAACGCACGCGAATCTCCTTCTCCTCCTCAACGAAAAACACCCAGGCGATGATGCCATCAATGTTGCCGAGCAGCCCAACAAGCTGCGACGCTTCAAGCGGGGTGACGCCGTATTCTTCAAGCAGCGCCCGCGGCATTTTCACCGCCGCCACTCCTTCATCGATCGTGAAATTCGACAGCACATAACCGCTCAAACGGGCGAGCGGCAGGCTCGTCCGGTACAGCCCGTCATACAATTCCGTCAGCGAAAAGCCGTACGAAATGAGCTCTCCGGCATAGCGAAACGTTTTTTCGCTCGTGCGCGGAAACAAAAAACGGCCCGTGTCGCCGACAATGCCGGCGTAAATCAGGCGCGCCGCCTCGGCGGTCATCGTCAGCCCATCGTCTTTGCCGGCCAAATACAGTTCGTAAATCATTTCGCTCGTCGAGCTGGCGTCGGTGTCAACCCACATGATGTCGCCGTACGGCGTATCGTTCGGATGGTGGTCGATTTTGATCAGCTTCCGCCCGAGCCGGTAGCGGCTGTCACAAATCCGCTCTTCGTTCGCCGTGTCACAGACAATCACGAGCGCCTGTTCATAGGCGCCATCGTCAATGACATCCATTTGACGTAAAAATGACAACGATGGATCATCCGTCCCCACCGCATACACTTGTTTTTCCGGAAACGACGCCCGAAGCAGCGCCGCCAGCCCGCCTTGCGACCCGTACGCGTCCGGGTCCGGGCGCACGTGGCGATGGATGATGATCGTATCAAATTGGCGAATCGTTTCAAGAATGTCCCGGCAAACGTCTTTCATCACTTCGTCCCCTTTTTATGGCTTGTCATTTTCAACCGCTGGCATTTTTCCGCGCTTCTATGTACAATGGAAAAAGAAACGGACTACGGAGGGAGCCAGCATGCCCGTATTGGTTATTTTCATTATATTTTCCTTTTCGTTTTACGTCTATTATAAAATTCGCTACGTTCGCTCGCAGCGCCCGATGGAGCGCCGCTTCCTCTCGGCGAAATCGAGCATGGCGCTCGGGCTGTTTGTCGCCTTGTTCGGAGTCAACCAATTGTTTTTGTATCAGACAACTGTCACCTATATCATCTCCTCCATCTTTATCGCCCTAGGCGCCGGCAGCGTCTGGGCCGGCTGCCGCGCCTACCGCTGCTATCTGCCGCAGGCGATCGAAGAGGCGGAAAAAGCGGCGAAACAAAGCTGACCATAACCGTTCACAGCGAAAGGGAAAGGATGTCCAGCAACAAAGGGCGGACATCCTTTTTTCGTTGTCGATTACCGGTCGATCAGCTGGCACATCATCATCGCCTTCCCGACGATGGCGCCTTCATTGTACACCTCGACGTCCACTTTTCCGAACTTGCGCCCGAGCTCTAAAAGCTTCGCCTGCACGTCGACTGTAGTGTCGATTTGCACCGGCTTGATGAAATAAATCGTAATGCTTTCCATCACCAAATCGCCGCGTTTGTACGCCCGCAGCATCCGCGCCGCCGCTTCGGTGACGATCGTCGTAAACACGCCGTACGAGAGTGTCCCTAAATAGTTCGTCATTTGCGGCGTGATCGTGCAGCGAAACAGCGTTTCTTTGTCGCCTGACTCGCGGAACTGGGCGGTGACGAGGTCATCGATCGTCTCGCCGACTTGCAGCTGGCGCTGCGCCATTTGCAGCGCTTTTAACACGTCTTGGCGGCTGATGATCCCTTGCAGCCGGTTATGGTCATCAACGACCGGAAGCAGTTCAATTCCTTCCCATACCATGATGTGCGAGGCAAATGCGACCGATGTTTTTCCGTTCACCGTAATCGGCTGCTTCGTCATCACCTTTTCGACCGGCAGCTGCCGGTCGACATCCAGCACGTCTTTTGCCGTCACAATACCTTGCACTTTCAACTGGTCGTCGACGACCGGAAACCGGGTATGGCGCGTCTCGCGATTTAGCGCATACCAGCGCTCGACGGGATCGTCTGTATATAAATAGACTGTTTTCTCGACAGGGGTGACAATGTCCTCAACGAGCACAATCTCCTTTTTGATCAGCTGGTCATAAATCGCCCGGTTGATCATCGTCGCAACCGTAAACGTGTCATAGCTCGTCGAAATGATCGGCAGCTGCCGCTCATCGGCGAGCTTTTTCACGTGGTCGGCCGTGTCAAACCCGCCGGTGATGAGCACGGCCGCCCCGGCTTCAAGCGCCAGTTCGTGCGCCTTCGTCCGGTTGCCGACGATAAGCAAATCCCCTGCACCCGTATAGCGCATCATTGCCTCCAGCTGCATCGCCCCAATGACGAAGCGGTTGAGCGTCTTGTGCAGCCCTTCCCGCCCACCGAGCACTCGTCCGTCGACAATGTTGACGACTTCAGCGTACGTGAGCTTCTCAATGTTTTCCTTCCGCTTTTTCTCGATCCGAATCGTGCCGACGCGCTCGATCGTGCTTACGTATCCTTTGTTCTCCGCATCTTTGATCGCTCGGTACGCCGTTCCTTCGCTCACGCCCATTTCCTTGGCGATCTGCCGGACGGAAATTTTCTCGCCGATCGGCAGCCGGTGGATGTATTCTAAAATTTGTTCATGTTTGGTCGCCAACGGTCTTCACCCTTTACGCATTGTTACTTTCATTATACAGGGCTCAGCAGCGGGGATTCAACGATCGCGCCGGCCATCAGAAAGCGCCCTTCCCAAAGTGGGAAGGGCGCCGCTGTTACAGCTCGATGCTTTCGCCTGACTTCAGAGCACGGCCGACACCCGACGGTAGAAGCGAGACGAACCGTTCGGGGTCTTGGACAATCGGCGGGAACGTGTTGTAATGGATCGGCACGACGAGTTTCGCTCCGAGCCACTCGGCGGCAACGGCCGCGTCTTCCGGCCCCATCGTGAAGCTGTCCCCAATCGGCAAAAAGGCGACATCGATGTTATGGCGCTCGCCGATCAGCTTCATGTCGGAAAACAGCCCGGTGTCGCCGGCATGGTAGATCGTTTTCCCTTCGGCCGTGAACAAAATGCCGGTCGGCATGCCTAAATAAATGATTTGCTTGTCCTCGGTCACAAACCCGGAGCTGTGGAACGCCTGCGTCAACTTGACCGTGCCAAAGTCAAATTCGCGCGCCCCGCCGATGTTCATGCCAAACGTCTCGACGCCTTGCCAGCTTAAATACGTCGCCAGCTCAAATGTGGCCACGACAAGGGCGTTGTTCCGCTTGGCGATTTCCACCGTATCGCCGACATGATCCCCGTGCCCGTGCGTGAGCAAAATGACATCCGCTTTCACATCCGCCGCGTTCAAATCGGTCGTCGCATTGCCAGTGATGAACGGGTCGATCAAAATCGTTTTTCCGTTCGTCTCAATGCGGACAACCGAATGGCCATGGTAGCTGATTTTCATCGTCACATCTCCTTTCCACTACACATGATTCGCCGCCGCCCATCCATTCCCTTCTTTTCCTGCCTGTCCATTTACAAACGGCCCGTTTCTTGGTACGCTCAAAATGGACAACAGTGAAAAAAGGAAGGAATGGGACGATGAACAAACGGCTGCAAGCATTTTCCTCTTGGCTTCAACAACATAGTTCATTCGCCTTCGTCACGTCAAGTGCGAACGTGTTTTATTTGAGCGGATTTCGGTGCGACCCGCACGAACGGTTGCTGGCGCTTTTGGTCTTTCCTGACAGCGAGCCCGCGCTCGTCTGCCCGCAAATGGAAGTCCCGCGCGCCCGCCGGAGCGGCTTTGGGCATACGGTGATCGGCTACGACGACAGCGCCGACCCGTGGGAAGAGATCGAGCGCCATCTCAAAGCGCGCGGTGTCAAGGCCGTCTCGATTGCCGTCGAAAAAAACGATTTGTCGTTCGCCCGTTTCGAGCGGCTCTCGGCGCTGTTTCCGAACGCCCAATGGCTCGATGCCGAAGAAAAGCTGCGCCAGCTTCGCCTGATCAAAGATGAGCAGGAAATGAAAGCGCTGCGCCAGGCGGCAGAGCTGGCTGACAAAGCGGTCGAAATCGGCGTCTCGGCCATTCGCCCGGGCGTGACGGAGCTTGAACTTGTCGCCGTCATTGAATATGAGCTGAAAAAACTCGGCGTTGAAGGGATGTCGTTTCCCACAACCGTGCTTGCAGGCGCCAAATCAGCCGATCCGCACGGCGTGCCGGGAACGGCGGCGGTCGCACCGGGCGATTTCGTGCTGTTCGATTTGGGCGTCATCGTCGATGGGTATTGCTCCGACATTACCCGCACCGTCGTCTGTCAGACGGCAAGCGACGAACAGCGGCTCATATACGATACCGTTCGGCGCGCCCAGCAGGCGGCGATCGACGCCTGTCGCCCGCAAACCGCGATGAAGGAGATCGACCGCTCCGCTCGAAACGTCATCGAACAAGCCGGCTACGGCCCGTACTTCACCCACCGCGTCGGGCACGGCTTAGGAATCGAAATCCACGAATACCCATCGCTTCATGGCGCCAACCCCGACCCGCTCGCTCCCGGCATGGTGTTTACGATCGAACCGGGCATTTACGTCCCATCCATCGGCGGCGTGCGCATTGAAGACGATGTCGCGGTCACGAACAACGGCGTTGAGGTGTTGACGTCGTTTTCGAAGGAATTGATCATTGTATAACGAGAAAAACCATTGGCAAAAGCTTCTGCGAATAAGTGCACGAACAAAGCTGTCCACCGGCTCGATCCCCAAGCCGATTCGGACAGCTTTGTTTTCTCATCGCCATCAAGGCGGCTCCATCTTCATGATTTCATCCGTTCAACAACGAATGAACATCTGTATACGGCATGTTGTGCGCCGCCGCGACCGCTTCGTACACGATGTGCCCGTCGAGCGTGTTGATCCCTTTTAACAGCGCCGGGTTATCCAAGCACGCGGCGCGGTATCCTTTGTTGGCGATTTGCAAGGCGTATGGGATCGTGACGTTCGTAAGCGCGAATGTCGACGTGCGCGGCACCGCGCCCGGCATGTTGGCGACGGCGTAATGGACGACGCCGTGCTTGACGTATGTCGGATCGTCGTGCGTCGTGACGCGGTCGGTCGTTTCGAAAATGCCGCCTTGGTCAATGGCGATGTCGACCAACACCGATCCCGGCGTCATCGAGCGCACCATCTCTTCCGTCACCAGCTTCGGCGCTTTCGCCCCCGGGATCAAGACGGCGCCGACGACCAAATCCGATTCGCGCACGCACTCGGCGATATGGTACGAGTTGGACATGAGCGTCGTCACGTGGTCGCCGAACAAATCATCGAGCTCGCGCAGCCGCTCGGCGTTAATGTCCAAAATCGTCACGTCTGCCCCGAGACCGACCGCGATTTTCGCCGCGTTCGTCCCCGCCGTTCCGCCGCCGATGATCGTCACTTTGCCGCGCCGCACTCCGGGCACGCCGCCAAGCAAAATGCCTTTCCCGCCGTGCGGCTTCTCGAGAAACTGGGCGCCGACTTGCACCGACATGCGGCCGGCGACTTCACTCATCGGCGTCAACAGCGGCAGCGAACCGTTCGCCAGCTGCACCGTCTCGTAAGCGATGCCGACCACTTTTTGCTCGACGAGCGCTTTCGTGAGCGCTTCGGCCGCGGCCAAATGCAAATACGTAAATAAAATGAGCCCAGGACGGAAATAGCGGAACTCCTCAGGCAGCGGTTCTTTCACTTTCAACACCATCTCCGCCGTCCAAGCATCTTCCGCGTTCGGCACGATCACTGCCCCGGCTTTTTCATACTCGGAATCGGAAAACCCCGACCCAGCGCCGGCTTCCGTCTCCACATACACGTCATGCCCCGCTTTGACGAGCGTCATCACGCCTGCCGGAGTGATGGCGACGCGGTTTTCATTGTTTTTGATTTCTTTTGGAATGCCGATCTTCATCACATTTCCTCCTTTTTCCTTCCCGCTTCTTCCTTTTATTGTGCCCCGTTTCGCACAAAAGCAAACGAAAAAGGAGGAGGCGCTGGTCTCAACGGAAAAGGTGGCGGTAAATGACGTTCGCTCCGCCGGTGACGTCAATGACGGCGCCGGTGATGAAATCCGAGTCGTCCTCGCATAAAAACGCGATCACGCGGGCGATATCTTCACCAGTCCCCGGGCGTCCGACCGGCGTTTCCGCATCCCTTCTCGCGCGGGCGTCGGCGATCCCCGCCTCTTTCATGGCGCCGACAATATTGCCTGGGCACACCATATTGGCGGTAATGCCATATTCCGCCTCTTCCAGGGCGATCGTTTTCGTTAGCGATACAAGCCCGACTTTCGCCGCGCCGAACGCCGAACGGTGCACCCAGCCCGGGGCATCCGCCGCTCCTTGAAATCCGTACGTAATGATGCGGCCAAACCGTTGTTTTCGCATAATCGGGATCGTCCGCCTCACTAAATGGAAGACCGAGCTCAAATTGCCTTCAATCATTTCGTACCATTCGTCTTCCGTATAATCGGCCAGCTTTTTCCGCTCAAAAATGTACGGCCCTGCATTGTTGATGAGGCAGTCAATGCGGCCAAACCGCTCCATGGCGGCGTCCACAAGCGCCGCTAAATCGTTTTTGTCCGTCACATCTCCCTGCACAAACTGGAGGCGGTCAGCGGCGCCGCGGTACTTCTCGGCAAGCGAGCGCACCGCCTGTTCATCGCTCCGGTAGTTCACCGTCACCGAGTAGCCTTTATCAAGCAGCAACTCGGTCACTTTTCTCCCCAATCCTTTCGCTCCGGCCGTAATCAAGGCGTGCCGCACCCTTCTCCCTCCTCGTCGCGATTTGCTGTCTCATTTTTACTTTACTACAAACCGGAGCGAATACAAAAAAATAACCATAACGCGCAGGCGCTATGGCTATTCGCCGACTTCGCGGCGCGGGTCGTAATACGATTCATCCTCGTCAACAATGCCGCTTTCATACGACTCGGTAATTTGCTCGGTGATCGCCCGCACTTCCTCCTCATCGTACTGCCAGTCGTTATACCGCTTTTCCATTGCTCTTCCTCCCCTGTTCACAAAATCTCAATATATGGCCTAGTTTCTCGTCAAAGGGCGATGGGTATACCATATATAGAGATAGCATTTTTAACCAAAGGGAGGGGAGAACATGACCATGACCTACCAAACGATCGTCGTCGCCGTCGATGGCTCGAAGGAAGCGGAATGGGCGTTGAAAAAAGCGATCCAAATCGCCAAGCGAAACGGGGCGAAACTCATTTTGACCCACATCATCGACTCGCGCGGCTTTACGACCGTTGAAGCGCACGATTATGCCCTCGCCGAACGTTCGGAACAGTATGCGAACGAATTGCTTGAGCGGTATAAAAACGAAGCCGTCGCCGCTGGACTCGACGATGTGGACACCGCGGTCGAATTCGGCTCGCCGAAAGTGAAAATCGCCAAAGACGTCGCTCCGAAATACAAAGCCGACCTCATCATTTGCGGGGCGACCGGGTTGAACGCGGTCGAGCGGTTTCTGATTGGCAGTGTCTCGGAAAACATCGTCCGCTATGCGAAATGCGATGTGCTTGTGGTCAGGACACCGAAAGAATAGCCTTCCGCGCCCAACGAATGCATCCCTGTGCCGCCGGCAAATGCCAAAAAAGAACACCCCGCCGTTACGGGGTGTTTAGCTTTTCTTTCGCTTTTTCAAGCGCCGCCCGCACTTCGGCAAAACCGGTGCCGCCGGCGCTGTTGCGGCGGTTGACGGCCGTGCGCGGGTTCAAGGCGTCATAAATGTCTGCGTCAAAGAGCGGCGACGCCTCCTTATACACGTCAAGCGGCAAGTCGGCCAAAAAGACGCCTTTCTCAATGCAAAGCAGCACGAGCTTGCCGACGACCTCATGCGCCTCGCGGAACGGCATGCCTTTTGCCGCCAAATAATCGGCAAGCTCGGTCGCGTTGGAAAAGTCCTGATTCGTCGCCCGCTCCATGACGTCTGTGCGCACGTTCATCGTTTCAATCATGCCGGTGAAAATTTTCAGCGACCCGACGATTGTCTTTACTGTATCAAGCATGCCTTCTTTATCTTCTTGCATGTCCTTGTTGTAGGCGAGCGGCAGCCCTTTCATCACCGTGAGAAGCGCCATCAAATGGCCGTACACGCGGCCGGTTTTGCCGCGGATGAGCTCGGCCATGTCCGGGTTTTTCTTTTGCGGCATGATGCTGCTGCCGGTCGCAAACGCATCATCGAGCTCAATGAACTGAAACTCTTGGCTCGACCAAAGGATGAGCTCTTCAGCGAGCCGCGACAAGTGCATCATGAGCATCGAGCTGTTGCTTAAAAACTCGATGATGAAATCGCGGTCGCTCACCGCATCCAAGCTGTTTTCGTAAAGATCGGCAAAGCCCAACAGCTCCGCCGTCCGCCGCCGGTCGATCGGAAACGTCGTTCCGGCGAGCGCCCCGGCGCCGAGCGGCGAGCGGTTAATCCGTTTCAGCGACTCAGAAAAACGTTCATAGTCCCGCTCGAGCATCCAAAAATACGCAAGCAAATGATGGGCAAACGAAATCGGCTGCGCCCGCTGCAAATGCGTATACCCGGGCATGATCGTGTCGACATGTTTGTCGGCTTGAGCGACAAGCGCCCGCTGCAGCCCGCGGATGAGACTGAGAATCTCTTCAACGCGCTTGCGCAAGTATAAATGCATATCGGTCGCCACTTGGTCGTTCCGGCTCCGTCCGGTGTGCAACTTGCCGCCGACCGGGCCGATGTCGTCGATCAACATTTTTTCAATGTTTAAATGAATGTCTTCATACGCGACGGAAAACTCGAGTTCCCCCCGCTTCGCTTTTTCGAGCAGCCGCAGGAGTCCGCTCTTGATCTTCTCGACATCTTCCTCCGGCAAAATGCCGCACTCGCCAAGCATTGTCACATGGGCAAGGCTGCCTTCAATGTCTTCTTCCACCAGCTCCTGGTCGAACGGGATCGACGCGCCAAACTCGTCGACCCATTCTTCCGCTGTTTTCGTAAACCGTCCGCCCCAAAGTTTTTTCACGAATCTCGCCGCAGAGGAATGCGACTTCCTCCTTCCTTTTCCTTATTGGCCGGCCGATACCGACGCTTTGTGTTGCTTGTTGACGATGCTGTTGACTTTCGTCGGCAGACCGTACAGCGAGATGAACCCGACCGCCGCTTGATGGTCAAACTCGTCTTCCGACGTGTACGTCGCCAGCTTTTCATCATAAAGCGAGAACGGCGATTTGCGCCCTTCGACGATCGCATGGCCTTTAAACAGCTTCACGCGCACGACGCCGGTGACGTTTTTCTGCGTTTCTTTCAAAAACGCGACAAGCGCGTCTTTGAGCGGCGAAAACCACAGGCCGTTGTAAATGACTTCGGCGATTTTTTGCTCGATGATCGGTTTGAAATGGGCGACTTCTCTCACCAATGTCAAGTCTTCGAGCTCTTTATGCGCTTTGATGAGCGTGATCGCCCCCGGGCATTCGTACACTTCGCGCGACTTAATGCCGACAAGGCGGTTTTCGACGTGGTCGATGCGGCCGACGCCGTGCTTGCCGGCCAACGCGTTCAGCTCCAAAATCAATTGCGCGAGCGGATACGCCTTGCCGTTTAACGTCACCGGCACGCCTTGTTCAAAGCCGATCTCGATGACATCCGGCACATCCGGCGCGTTCTCAAGCGAAGCCGTCAGCTCATACGCCTCTTCCGGCGGAGCCGCCCACGGGTCTTCCAAAATGCCGCACTCGTTGCTGCGGCCCCACAAGTTTTGGTCGATCGAAAACGGGCTGTCCAGGTCGACCGGAATCGGAATGCCGTGCTGTTTCGCGTATTCGATTTCTTCCTCGCGCGACCAGCTCCACTCGCGCACCGGGGCGATGACGTCCAAGTCCGGATTGAGCGCGTTGATCGACACTTCAAAGCGCACTTGGTCGTTCCCTTTCCCCGTGCAGCCGTGGGCGACCGCCACCGCGCCTTCGAGCTCGGCGATTTCAACGAGTTTTTTCGCGATGAGCGGACGCGACAGCGCCGAGACGAGCGGATATTTCCCTTCATACAGGGCGTTCGCCTGCAGAGCGATGAGCGCATACTCGTTCGCAAACTCGTCTTTGACGTCGATGACGTACGATTTGATCGCGCCGACTTTGAGCGCTTTTTCTTTCACGAAATCAAGGTCTTTTCCTTCCCCAAGGTCCAAGCAGCACGCGATCACATCATACCCGCGCTCCTGAAGCCATTTGATCGCCACCGATGTATCTAAACCGCCCGAGTAGGCCAACACCAATTTTGGATTTGCCATGGTCGTTCTCCTCTCCCGTCACATAAATATACTTAAATATAAATAAATATTCAAATCGAACACATTATCACTTTATCAGCTTTCCCGTGATTTTTCAATACTTATTCAATAAAAAGAATAAAAATTCCTCACCGATATGCGGAAATGTTTCGTATAATAGAAAAAAAAGGAGGCGGCAAGAATGAACGGCATCTTCATCGACGACAAGCGGCTCGGCATCCGCGTGCCGCATCTGGACAAGCCTTGGGAGGACTACAGCCCAAACGAACAAGAGGCGATTTTACTGGAATGGGAAACAATCCGCGGCATGATCCCCGACCGCATCGCAGAACTGGAGCGGGAAATCAACGAAAAACAAGACGCGCTCGGCCAAGAAGCGGATTTTGCGCGCTCGTGCCGGCTCAATGCCGACATTGCCGAACTCGCTTCGATCGTGAATGATTTATGGATTTGGTATCGGGTCAGTCCCCATGTTTCCTTTGAAAAGGAAGCGGCGGTAAAACGCAAAATACGCTGACGAAACCGGCCGTCTCTTTTTTCTACGGCCATGTCGCCCCCGCCGCCCTTGCCGCGGCTTTCGCGACCACCTCCCAAAAGGCTCGGGACACCCTTTCTTAACTATGATGTAGGCGTAAAACAATCTTGAAGAAACGATGTGTTGTGTTTTGTTTAAGAAAAAACAACCTTTTAGGTCAGTCCCCCCATTTCCGCTCATCCTCTCCTTTCGTCAAAGCGTCTTTCGCTGCTTCTCCCTATCCTTCCGAATCTCTCTCACCACATGCCTCAACTCCGGCAAAATGAGCTTCGTCATCGCGAGGCGCACAGCGCCGGTGGAGCCGGGGGTGCAAAAGACGGCGGTGTCCATCGCCACGCCGGCGACGGCGCGCGACAGCATGGCGGCCGGGCCGATGTCTTCGGTGTAGCTTAGGAAGCGGAACAGCTCGCCAAAGCCGACGAGTTCTTTCTCAAGCAGCGCTTTCACCGTTTCGATCGTCACGTCGCGCTTGGCGATGCCGGTGCCGCCGTTCGTGAGCACCGCATCGACATCGGCGTGGCAGCAGCCGTCAAGCACTGCTTCGCGAATGGCGTCCGCTTCGTCTTTGACGATCTCATAGCCGACGACCTCATGCCCGGCTTCCGTGAGCAGCTCGATCATCAACCGGCCGCTTCGGTCGGTTTCCTCCGTTCTCGTGTCGCTGACGGTGATGACTTTGCAGCGGACGGTTTTGGGAGCTTCTTGTTTATGGGCAGCTGTGCTCATTCCCTCATCTCCTTTTGTCATTGTGTTGTTAGCTATAGTATAGCAAAAATTACCCAACTCTTGCCGGCTGCTTCTCGCTGGCGAAACGAAAGGAAAAGACCCCATCGTGAAATCAATGTCTTCCGCTCCGTCCGGAGTTGTTGAAACAAGAATCAAGCGCACCAAAGCGGCAAAACAAAAAAATGGCTGCCCCGTTTGTTTGGGGCAGCCGTTTTGGCCAAAATGGCTGCAACGATTCTTTTTATTACAATCCGCTTACAAATTCGCCAGCCGCATGACATCACGGGCGATCATGACCTCTTCGTTCGTCGGGATGACGAGCACTTTGACCGGCGAGTGCGGGTAGCTGATGAACGCTTCTTTGCCGCGCACTTTGTTTAGGATGGGATCCCAGTAAACTCCCATAAACTCGAGGCCGCGCAGCACTTTGGCCCGCACGACTTCGCTGTTTTCGCCGATGCCGGCGGTGAAAATGATGGCGTCGACGCCGCACATGCGCGCCGCATACGAGCCGATGTATTTATGAATGCGGTTCGCAAACACTTCCAACGCAAGTTCCGCGCGCTCATTTCCTTCGGCGGCCGCTTTTTCCAAGTCGCGCAAGTCGCTCGAGATGCCGGAGATGCCGAGCATGCCGCTCTTTTTATTCAGCACTTCAATCACTTCATTAACGGTCATTCCTGTTTTTTCCATAATGTATGGGATAAGCGCCGGGTCGATGTTGCCAGAGCGCGTCCCCATCGCGACGCCCGCTAATGGCGTAAAGCCCATCGACGTGTCGATCGATTTGCCGCCTTCGACCGCCGCGATGCTCGCCCCGTTGCCTAAATGGCACGAGATGAGGCGCAGCTGCTCGATCGGCCGGCCGAGAAGCTCCGCCGCCCGCTGGGTGACGTATTTGTGCGACGTGCCATGGAAGCCGTACTTGCGAATGCCGAATTTCGTGTAATACTCATACGGCAAGCTGTACAAAAACGACTGTTCCGGCATCGTTTGGTGAAACGCCGTATCAAAAACGGCGACGGCCGGCACGTTCGGCAGCACTTCCTGAAACGCGCGGATGCCGACGAGGTTGGCCGGGTTATGAAGCGGAGCGAGCTCGGACACTTCTTCGATTTGTTTTATCACCTCATCGGTGATCAACACCGAATCGCTGAACTTCTCCCCGCCGTGGACGACGCGGTGGCCGATGCCGTCAATTTCGTCAAATGACCGGATGATGCCATAGCGAATCAGTTTGTCAAGCAGCAGTTTCACCGCCACGGCATGGTTCGGGATGGAAGTGACTTCCCGCTGTTTCTCCCCGTTCACGACGATCGTAAAAATCGCGTCGTCAAAGCCGATCCGCTCGACGATTCCTTTCGTTAACACCGTTTCCGCCGGCATGTCAAACAATTGGAATTTCAACGAAGAACTTCCCGCATTAACGGCTAACACTTTTGCCATCGAACATACAGCTCCTTTTTGCCAAAATCCGTTCGCACTTACGGTTAGTGTGCGCGATTGGGCGCTGTTTCACTATGCCTTTTTTCATTGTATGCCTCCCTTTTCTTCCTTTCAAGCGGCGTTTTCTTTCGTAATCGGTTGCAAATAAATGTTTTTATGTTGTGAAAATAAAAACAGCCTTCAAGCAGGTTGGAGACTGTCAGCGCCCTTTTTCGTCGGCGATCCAGGCATCGATTTTCGCCATCATCGCCTGCATGGCCGTCTTGTTGGAAAAGCGCGGCAGTTCGGCGAGCAGCACTTGTTTCGGCGCTTTCGCCATCGGGCCTTTCTTTTGCAAAATGAATATGCTTTTCGCCGCCTGCTCGTGTTTAAACATGGACAGCGGCAACTGCAACAAGCCTTGAACGATGGCGGTTTCTTTTAAAAATTCATTCAGCTGTTCCGCCTGAGGGCTGGAAAACAGCGTGTTCGGAATGAGGAAAAACAAATAGCCGCCGTCTTTTGTATAGCGCAAGCTTTGCTCGATCAACAAATGATGCGCATACGACCGCCCTTCTTTCGCTTTTAACACAAAGCGGCTGGCATTGGCGTCATCCGGGTAGTAGCCGACCGGCAAATCGCAGACAACGACATCGGCCGGTTCGACGAACAAAGGGCGCAGGCTGTCCTGGTTAAACAGCTGCACCGGGTGCTGCTGCAAGTTGGCATTGACATATGCGAGTTTGACGAGCAGATCGTCAACGTCGGCGCCGTAGCTTTTCGCCTGCCGGCCGCCGAGCCCGTTTAACACGGCTGTAAGCAAATTGGCCGTGCCGACGGCCGGGTCCAGAATCGTTAGCGCCAAATGCGGGCGCGTGAACTGCCGGACGAGGTAGGCCAAAAACACACTGACCGCATCCGGCGTCATTTGGTGGTTCGGCTGGACGTGCTGGCGCATCCCTTTTAAGACGGCAAGCTGAAACGCCTTGCGGATGTGCTCGTTCTGAAACTGTTCGAGCCCCAATTCGCGATATTGCTTTTTCAACCGTTTCGCGTTCAGCTCGCTCACCTCATCTTGCAGCACGTCGCCGTGAAACAAATTTTCCCCTGTTTCCGCGACAGCTTCCAAATACGTGCATTGCAGCTCCTCCTGCAAAATGCGGGCCGTTTCATCCAAGACGGCAAACAGCCGCTCAACGGGTGTCATCATACGTGCGTCCCCCTTTCTGCCCATGTCCCTTCTATATATTGTACGTCCGTCCGCCCCGCCCCGCAAGGCAAACAGCGACCAAAACGAAACGGCCCCGAACGGATCGGAGCCGTTTTCCTTATTTCGCCGCTTTCGCCGCTTCAATCGCTGCTTCGTAGTTCGGATGGTTCGTCACTTCCGGCACGTATTCGACGTATGTGACCGTGTCGTTGCTATCGATGACAAACACGGCGCGGGCAAGCAGGCGAAGTTCTTTGATCAGGACGCCGTACGCTTGTCCAAATGAGACGTCGCGATGGTCGGACAACACTTCAACGTTTTCGATGCCAGCGGCGCCGCACCACCGTTTTTGCGCAAACGGCAAATCCACGCTGATCGTCAGCACTTTCACGTTGTCAAGCTTCGACGCTTCCTCGTTAAACCGGCGCGTCTGCGCGTCACAAACACCGGTGTCAAGCGACGGCACGACGCTAATGAGGCGGACATGCCCCTTCGTATCGGCGAGCGTCACTTCCTGCAAATTTTGGTTCAACACGGTGAAGTCCGGCGCTTTGTCGCCGACTTTCACTTCGTTGCCGACGAGCGTGACCGGATTGCCTTTAAACGTCACTTGAGCCATGGCTTCTCCCCCTTAGGAAAAAATATGTACCATCTCCATAGTAAGACGAAAAGGCGGCGTTTGCAATCGTTTTACTCGCCGCATCGCCCCTTTCGCCTGCGGCCCGCCAAAACAAAGCGCTGGACGAAACCCGATCCAGCGCCAAGCCCGGCTAAATGTCAAAATCGTTCGCGGTGGAAGACGCGCCGTCTTTTTTGTTTTTCTTCAACATCGCCTGGATTTTTTCGATGGCTTGTGGGGCGAGATCGAGAATTTTTTCGTATAAATGCGTGCTTTCATCTAGATGGAGAAGTTTGACACCCGATGAGTTGACGACGAGAAACGCGATCGGGGTGATCGACACGCCGCCGCCGCTGCCGCCGCCAAACGGGTGCCCGTTCCCCTGTTGCTGCCCGTTTTGCCCGTTCGTTTGCGCCCCTTGACCGTTTGTCTGGCCGTCAAGCATAAATTCGCTGCCGCCGGCCGCAAACCCGAACCCGACCTTCGACACCGTTAAAATGACGCTGCCATCCGGCGTCTCGACCGGATCGCCGATAATCGTGTTGACGTCGATCATTTGTTTTAAATTTTCCATCGCGGTTGTCATAAGCCCTTGGATCGGATGGTTCGTCATCATCATTCCTCCTAATAGCCTTCATTTGCCTGTCGCGCAGCGGAAAGGCTGCGCTTTGGCGGATGCCGCCTGCGCCAATGTGTGATGACGCGCAATCCTGCTACCATAGCATGCCCGATTCGGAAATGAAACATACATAAAAACGACGTTTCCGAGACGGCTCGGTCGTACACGGGAACGATCGCAATCACCGGGGTCGTTTTCATGTTCATGTACCGCCTCGCCGCTCCGATAATAGCGTATTTCAACGACCAGCCAAGCCCGACGAGCAGCCCGGTCGATGCCGCATCACCCGTTCCGATGTTTGTCTTCCATTCCCATTTGGTAATCGTCACATGGCGACAAAATTGTTTCATAATTTCATGAAAATCGATGACGTGCTCCCAAAACTGTTTTACTTTGCGAAAAAAGTCGGCGATTTTTTTCGGCGTCCATTTTCCTTTCTTTTCTTCCTTGCCGCGCGTCTCCCCCATCCCTTTTTTGTGGATGAACGCCACCCCGGGCGCTTCCGATTCGGTTTCCAGCTTGATGAGCGGAATGTGAATCGTGTAGCGGATGAGGCCAAACAGCGTGCGCACCACAATTTTGTATTCATCATCGTCCTGCCGATGGCGAAACACAACCGTCACGGAAAGTTTCATGAAGGCGGCAAGAAGGAACAACACCATAACGGCTATGGCGACTATGATTACGACTTTCAAGGCCCGTCCTCCCTTTCACCATATCATTGTCGCCATATGAAAAAAAAATAAACCTGCCGCATGGCAGGTGAACAACGCCGTTTGCCCCGCAAAAGCCGGCTACTCGCGGATGACGATCGTATCGGCAAACTGGTCGTGCATTCCTTTTTTCTTTTCCGAAAAGGCGACAAACAAAAAGCCGACAAACAGCAATGTTTTGCTGATGAATTTGCCGATGACTTCGCGAAACAACACGGTCAGCCAGGTGAGCGGCTCGCCGCGCTCATCGACCACTTTTAAGCCGAACACCATTTTGCCAAGCGTCTGCCCAAACGCTTTCGTCATCAACACGAAATAGGCGTAAAAGACGACGGCGGCCGCGACCGAGGCTGGCGCGAACAACCCGTCCCGCTCAAGCGGCCAATCGAATAGGCGGAAAAGCGGCCAAACGACAAGCCGGTTGAGGCTTGAGACAACAATGACATCAAGGCAATACGCCCAAAAACGAAGCCAAAACCCTCCGTAGCGGGGAGCGGGGTCCGCCGCATCACAGATGGACGCCGGCAGCGCCATCGATTGTGTGTCCTCCATTTCTTGATCCCCCCTATTCGGCGTACAAGTACATAAGCCGCGGCGAGGATGGGCGCGACAACAGGCGGATGAGCCCGGCCGCCTCGCTGTCCGGCTTCATCCGGTTCGACACCACCTCAAAGAGAGAGCTCCACGGCGCATCGTTCACGTATTTTACGACTTGAGCGCCGGTTAAATGATGCTCTTTTTTGAGCGCAGCGATCGCGTCATCCAAGTAGCCGAACTCGTCGACAAGGCGGAGCGCCTTCGCCTGTCGCCCGTCATAAATGCGGCCGTCCGCCAGCTTTCGCACCGTGTCTTCCGGCAGCTTTCTCCCTTTGGCTACCACATCCACAAACGCATCATACGAATCATTGATCAGCCGTTGCAAAATCTCCCGTTCCGCTTCGGTCATTTTGCGCGCCGGATTCATGATGTCTTTGTACGGCCCGCTTTTGATCGTGACAAGCTCCACGCCGTACTTCTTTGCCAGCCCTTCATAGTTGACGCTTTGCATGATGACGCCGATGGAGCCGGTGATCGTCTCCGGGCTGGCGAAAATTTTATCGCCGGCCGCTGCGATATAGTAACCGCCCGAGGCGGCCATGGTCCCCATCGATACATAAATCGGCTTGTTCGTCTTCTTTTTCAGCTTCATCAGCTGATCGTAAATTTCCGCGCTTTCCGCGACACCGCCGCCCGGCGAATTAATGCGCAAGATAATCGCTTTGATGTCTTGATCCTCTTTCGCCTGTTTGATCATTTGCAAAAACGTTTGGTGATTGTACTGTGATGAGGAAAGAAACGACTCCGCTTCCCCCGCATCTTGAATCACTCCGTTCACTTCCAACACTGCGATTTTTTTCAACGGGTCGCCCTCGGCGATGACTTCTTCGCTAAATGGCGACTCCATGAGCGCCAGCCACCTTTCCGACCAGCCGCCCGCCTTGTCGGACAAAAGAACGCCAACCGCCTGAACAAGCACGGAGATCACAAACAAGGCGGCGGCGATGGCCAACGCCGTCCATCGTTTTCGATTCATCATCTTCCTCCCTTTGCATCGGCTGCCATATTTTTAGAATCGTGGCAAACGTGGTACAATATTCATTGTACATCGGTTCAAGATTCAACGCTACTAGGAGGATGCAAAATATGGATACCGAACGCAACCACCTTTATTTTTTTTATAAGCGCGACGATGAACTCGTCCGGCGAGTGAAACCGCTCATCGAATGGGCTGAGCGCGGGCCGTTTGTCGTTGTCGACGACTATCGGGAAGCGAACATCATTGTCAGCATCGGCGACGACGGCGCATTTTTGCAGGCGGTCCGGCAGACGGGATTTCTTCCTGACCGTTTGTACGTCGGCGTGTCCGTCTTGCCGGCGCGCGGGTTTTACTGCGATTTCCATATTGACGACATCGATCATATGGTGGAAGCGGCGAAAAATTGGAAACTCGAAGTGCGGCGCTACCCAATCATCGAAGTGACGATCGACGGCGCGGCTTCGTTTTTCTGCTTAAACGAATGTTCGATCCGCTCGCAAATCATTAAAACGATGGCGGTCGACGTGTTCATCGACGATTTGCATTTTGAGACGTTCCGCGGCGACGGCATTATCGTCTCGACGCCGACCGGCAGCACCGGCTACAATAAATCGGTGCACGGAGCGGTCGTCGATCCGCTCTTGCCGTGCTTTCAAGTGAGCGAACTCGCCTCGCTCAACAGCAACCGCTATCGGACGCTCGGCTCGCCGTTCATTTTGAGCGGCTCGCGGACGTTGACGCTGAAAATGTTGGAAGAAACAAGCCATTTTCCGATCATCGGCCTCGACAATGAAGCGCTCAGCATCCAGCATATTGAGCGGATTGACATTCGTTTAAGCGACCGGGTGGTCAAAACGGTGCGCCTAAAAGACAATTCGTTCTGGGATAAAGTGAAACGCGTCTTTTTGTGAAGCGTGTGTCTGTTCTCCCGGCGAAACACCGGATCTAAAATGGCGAATCCGTTCGACGCGCATGCGGCAAGAGGGTGTCTCGCAACGAGACACCCTCTTGTTTGGTCGCCGCGCGGACATCGCTCCGCTTCTGACAACGGCCAGCTCAACCGGCTCTTTCTACTTACGACGACCGGCCGACAAGGCGGGCTTCCCGCTCGCGCAGCTCGACGCGGCGGATTTTTCTGGACGCCGTTTTCGGCAAATCGTCGACAAACTCGATTTTGCGCGGGTATTTGTACGGCGCCGTCAACTGTTTCACATGTTCTTGCAGGGCCGGAATCAGAGACGAATCGTCTTTGTCGACCCCGTCGCGCAGCACGACAAACGCTTTGACAACATGGCCGCGCACTTCATCCGGACTGGCGACAACGGCGCACTCTTTTACGGCTGGGTGCTTGACAAGCGCGTCTTCGACTTCAAACGGGCCGATCGTATAACCGGCGCTGATGATGATGTCATCCCCGCGGCCTTCAAACCAGAAATAGCCGTCTTCGTCTTTGCGCGCTTTGTCTCCCGTAATGTAGTAGTCGCCGCGGAACTGCATCGCTGTCCGCTCCAGATCTTTGTAATAATACTTAAACAGCGCCGGCGTCTCGATATGGACGGCGATGTCGCCGACTTGTCCGGGCGGGCACGGCTCGCCGTTTTCATCGATAATTTCGACGCGGTTGCCTGGCGTCGGTTTCCCCATCGAACCCGGCTTGATGGGCATTCCTTTCATGACTCCGACCAGCAGCGTGTTTTCTGTCTGGCCGTAGCCGTCTCGCACTTCGACGCCGAAATGCTTGGCAAACGTGTCGATCACTTCGCGGTTGAGCGGCTCTCCGGCAGACACGGCGCTGTGCAAATGAGATAGATGATAGCGGCCGATGTCCGGCACTTTCGCCATCAAACGATACTCGGTCGGCGTGCAGCACAGCACATTGATGTTGTGTTTTTCCAATAGCTGTAAATATTTTTCCGGCTCAAAGCGGCCGTAATAGACAAAGCCGGTCACCCCTGAGCCGAGCACCGATAAAAACGGGCTCCAAATCCATTTTTGCCATCCCGGTCCGGCCGTCGCCCAAACGAGGTCGCCTTCTTCAATGCACAGCCAGTTTTTCGCAGCCGTGCGCAAGTGGGCGTACGCCCAACCATGGCAATGGACGACCCCTTTCGGATTGCCGGTCGTGCCGGATGTGTACGACAAAAACGCCATATCATCGCGCGAGGTATCCGCCGCCTCAAGCGTTTCGCTCTCTTTGGCCATGGCGTCTTCAAGCGGAATCCATCCGTCTCGGGGTTCCCCGATGACGAACTTCGTCAAACGTTCGATGCCGTCAATCGGCGCAAATTCGTCCGTATACGGCGCATAAGCGACAACCGCCTTCGCTTCGCTATGGACGAGCCGATATTGCAAATCCTTTGTCCGCAGCATCTCCGAGCTTGGGATGACGACAAGCCCGGCTTTGAGCGCCCCTATATACACTTCGTATGTTTTCAATGAGGCGCGGCATCATGACGAGCACTTTATCGCCTTTTTCGAGCCCATGCGATAAGAAAGCGTTTCCAATCTGGTTGGCGCGCGCCATCAAGCGGCCGTATGTAATCTCTTTCGTTTCGCCTTGCTCGCTCTCCCATTTCAACGCGATCCGATCCGGGCCGGCGGCCGCATGCCGTTCCATTTCCGATGTTAAATTGTAGCGCTCGGGAGCAATCAAGTCTTCCCGCCTCATCGTTCCTCTCCCCCTCTGTCTTGTTTCGCCTTGGTCGGCATCTTTATTATACAAAATAGCCGTTCTATTTTGAATACCGTTTTTCTCATATGAAAGCGGCGGGAAATGCCCCCGCCGCGTAAGCCATCATTATGAAATTAGAATTGGCGTGCGCCGCCCAATTGTTGCTGCGCCATGGCAACGAGGCGTTTCGTGATCTCTCCGCCGACCGAACCGTTGGCGCGGGAAGTCGTGTCAGCGCCTAAGTTGACGCCAAATTCTTGGGCGATTTCGTATTTCATTTGTTCGAGCGCTTGTTGGGCACCCGGAACAAGCAATTGATTGTTGTTGCGTGCCATCTGTTTTCACCTCCTTGTACCTATAGAATGTGTGAAAACAGATGGCGATATGCAGCGATTCTTTTTGGTAAATTTTGAAATTCAAAACAGCTCGGCAAACTCATCGCCCTGCCCTGTTTCTTCATCAATGACGAGCGTTTCTGTGTCATTGACTGCCTTTTCCAGAAGCGGAGCGAGGTCGAGCTGGCTCTCATAATGGAACACTTTTTCTTTTTTTGGCTTCGTTTTCGGCGCTCTTGGCGTAAAAATGGTGCAACAGTCTTCATACGGAAGAATGGAAATATCATGTGTGCCGATTTGCTTCGCCAGCTCGATAATTTCAAGTTTATCCATCGAAACAAGCGGGCGCAAAATCGGGGTATTGGTCACCTCATTGATCACGTACATGCTTTCTAGCGTCTGGCTCGCGACTTGGCCGAGGCTTTCGCCTGTGACAATCGCCAACGCCCGCTGGCGGCGGCGCAGCGCGTCGGTGATCCTAAGCATCGCCCGCCGAGTGGAAATGAGCGAGTACTCGTTCGGAACTCCTTGATAAATGGCTTGCTGCACTTCCGTAAACGGCACGATGTGAAGCTTGATTCTCCCGCCGTATGTCGTCAACTTGCGCACGAGGTCAATCACTTTTTGCTTCGCCCGTTCGCTTGTAAACGGCGGGCTGAAAAAGTGGACGGCCTCAATTTCCAAACCGCGCTTCATCGCCAAATAACCAGCAACCGGGCTGTCGATGCCGCCGGAGAGCATGAGCATCGCCTTGCCGCTCGTTCCGACCGGCAGGCCGCCGGCGCCGAAAATGTCGCGGCACGTGACATATGTCCCGTCTTGGCGCACTTCAATGCGCACGTCAATATCCGGCTCGCGCACGTTGACCCTAAGCCCGTCCGTCTGCCGCAAAATATGCGCCCCCACCTCGTAGTTCAGCTCGTCGCTTCGATACGGAAACTGCTTATCGACGCGGCGGGCGCTCACTTTAAACGTTTTTCCTTTGTATGGGAGCTGGCGGACGGCGGCGAGCGCCGTTTCCTTAATGGCGTCCAGATCGTTTTCGCACTTCATCGCCAGGCTGAACGAATGAATGCCAAAAACGGTTTTCAGCTTTTCGATGATCGGTTCATGCGGCTCGCCGTTTAATAAAATATACATTCGGTCACGCATATATTCAATCTGAATCCGCTCGAACGCCTGCAGTTTGCGGGCAATGTTGTTTTTAAGACGCCGGACGAAGATGTTCCGATTTTTTCCTTTCGTCGTCATTTCTCCGTAGCGGATCAAAATGCGGTCATAGTTCATCATCTTATTCCGTTACCTCGCTTAATGTTTTGATCGCCTGCTTGATCGCTGCCACCGCCGGCGCGATTTCTTCCCGGCTGTTGTCAAACGACAAGCTGATGCGAATGCCGCGCTCGGCTCGGTCTTCACCAAGCCCCATGGCCAAAAGCGTCTTGCTCGGCGCCTTTTTTTTCGATGAACAGGCTGACGTCGTCGAAACGTATATTCCTCTTTTTTCCAGTTCGTGAACAAACACTTCCGGCTTCACGCCGCGCTTTAACGAAAAGTTGATGATATGAGGAGCGGCGCCATCGCGCGGCGTGTTGATCTCGATGTCTGGAATCGCCAAGAGCGCTTCAAGCCACTCGTCTTTCAATGCTTGAAGCCGGCCGATGTCCCGCTCGTAGCGCTCGAGCGCCAAGCGAAGCGCCTTCGCCATCGCGACGATGGCGGCGACATTTTCCGTTCCGGACCGAAGCTGCCGCTCCTGCCCGCCGCCGGCAATCAACGGCGCCAAGCGGACGCCTTCACGGACATAAAGCAAGCCGGCGCCGCGCAATCCGTGAAATTTATGCGCCGATATCGTGCATAAATCGACACCGGCTTGCTTCAAGTCGAGCGGCACTTTGCTGATCCCTTGCACCCGATCGACGTGAAACAATGTTTTCGGATAGCGGGACAAGAGGGCGCCGATTTCTTCGATCGGCTGCACCGTGCCAACTTCGTTATTGACGTGCATGACCGACACGAGAATCGTATCGTCGCGCAGCGCGCGTTCCACTTGCTCAACCGATACCCTTCCTTCGCGGTCGACCGGCAAGTACGTCACCTCAAAACCAAGCTCCTCAAGCTGGCGGCACGGTTCAGCGACAGACGGATGCTCGATTTTCGTCGTAATGATATGCCGGCCGCGCCGCTGATATTGCCAGGCGACCCCTTTGATGGCGAAATTGTTCGCCTCCGTTCCGCCGGAGGTAAAAACGATTTCGTTCGGCTTAACGCGCAGCATGGCGGCGATTTGTTCACGCGCCTGCGCCAAAAGCCGCTCCGCCTTCATGCCCAGCCCATGGAGCGACGACGGATTGGCAAAATAGTTCGTTGCGACGGCGACGAACGAATCGATCACCTCGGGAAATGGTTTGGTCGTCGCACTGTTGTCAAGATAAATCATCGCTTCCATCCTCCGCTCATTGTCGGCAAAATATCGCTGTACATCGTCCATCTTAACCAAAACAGGCGCCAATCGACAACGAAAACACACCGTCATTTACATTATTCACCAAAAACCCATTGAACAATCTTCCACCTGCGCGAAGAGGTGGGAGATTCTTGGGAACACCCGCCCCACGGCAGGCTGTCAGCCAAGCCATCCCCGTGCGTCCCACGGTTTGGCTGCCTTACGAAGACAGCAAACGAAGCCCCTCATTCAAGATATTCCGGGCGGCGTTCTTGTTTGAGGGAAGAGGCAGAAAAGCTTGTGTTCAGCCATATGATTCTGTGTTTTTTAGGTAAAATAATGGATAATCAATACTCGTGATCGGGTGGTTTATCACTGTTCGCGGCTGTTATCCTCCTGCCATAATTTCTGCACACGGTCAAACGCGCCCGGCTCGACTTCTTCAACGGCCGCCACCGCCTGCCGGAGCGCCTCCTCATAATCATAATGGCGAAATAAAAATTCGGCTTCTTCCAGCCCTTTGCGGACCGCTGGATAGCGGCGGCGGTAGCGGTTGCCGTATTGAATCGTCCGCTCCGCCAGCGTCGCCTGTTCGGTCATTTCCACCGTCCGCTCATACAACCGTTCCACAGCCGCTTTCGCCTCCTCCAACGCTTGGTCGACCGCCGGCATGTCAAGCGGCTTTTCTTCAAGACGCGCGGCAACGGCTTGCAAGCTGCGTCTCGCTTCCGCCAATTCAAGCGCATACGGTTCAGGCAGCCCCGGCAGCCGGCTTTTTTGCACAAGGCGGAGCGCCTCGGCCAATGTTTTTCTCATGCCGTCAAGCTTTTCGCGGGCGATCAATTCGTCTTTGCGCAGCGTCTGCAGCATCGTTCGAAACTGTTCATGCTCTTCCTTCATGAGGTCGATCTGAGACACAAGCTGCTCAAGCTCCTCTTTCAGGAGCGAATACGCTGTTTTCGCCTCGGCAACGCGGTCTTGAATGAGAAAAAACCGCTTTTGCAACTGGTGCAGCTGCTTTTCGATGCTCCGGTACTTTTCGAGGTCGCTTGGCGCCAAATGGTAGCTTTGCTGGACGAACAGCGCCTCGGCCTCGGTTTCCTTCGCCTCGGCGGCGAGCTCCTGAAGCATGCCGCTGAGGCGCGGCATTTCCGTTTGCACATATTGATGCGCGAGCACTTCGTTTTCGAGCAAATCGTAGAGCGCGTCGATCTCTTCTTTCAGCTCAGCGACAATCTGCTTCGCTTCTTCGATGCGCAGCTCATGGATCATGGCCAGACATTGCTCGATTTTTTCCCGTTTTTCCTGAAGCGTGCGCTCCATGTGCAAATGGTCAAGGATGTATCCGCGCTCTTCCATCTCTCGATAGCCATCAGCCAACTCAGCGAGCTGAGCTGGCAACGACGTTTGGCATTCGCCAAGAAGTTTAGGAATATCTTCCATCATGGCTGTGAGCCGGCCGAGCTCTTCCTTCAGTGTCAGAACCACATCGCGCGCCGCCAAATAGTTGCCGGCTTCCGTCAATTCGGCAAACCGCTGAAACTGCTTTTCCGCTTCCGTTAAACGGACGTCAAGCAAGTCGGCAGCCGAACCGAACGTATAACGGTAAGCAAGCAGCGTCTTTTTCGCTTCCCGGTGAGCCGCACGCAGCTCCTCGATCTCCGCCCGGCTTTGTTCCTCGCTGCCGATCAACTCATTCACTTCATGAATGATTTCATGCACTTCTTCCTCAAGACGACGCAATCCGTCGGCGATCTGCCCAAGCAGCCGGCGCGCTTGCCGGTAGCGGTATTTGTCGAGCAGCCGCTCCGCGTCAAACAGCTGTTCTTCCACATTCGGCAGCTTCACTGCCACAATGTCGTCCCATTGCTGGCGCCATCGTTCAAACAGCTGCTCCGTCTCCCCTGTCATATTCAGCTGTTTCACTTTCGCCAGCTCATCCGGTACCGGCCGGTTCATCAAGTTGATTTTCCATTCCTCGAGCCGATCGATTTCCCGGTACATCCGCTTTCGGTACACATGATTATATATGATTGCCCCCGATCCGAGGAGCAGAACGATCCATGCCATTCCCATCCGCTGATGCCCTCCTTGCATTCAAGCTACTTCTATCGAACAAACGAAAATAGCGGGGAAGACAAAAATATATGTTTTTCAATGTTTTTATGATACCATGTTAACGACATTTTTTGACCAAAATTTTTATTTTTTTTACAAGAATCTTCACTATTTTTTCTATGATACATGAAGAAAGGAGGAAAATCGATCATGCGCGACGGGCATATTCATACGCCGTTTTGTCCGCACGGAAGCCAAGATCCGCTTGAGGCCTATGTAGAGCGCGCGATCGAACTGGGCTATACCGACATTTCCTTTACGGAGCATGCCCCGCTTCCTGAGCGGTTTATCGATCCAACGCCCAACCAGGACTGTTCGATGAAGCTTAGCCAGCTTGAGCGCTATTTGCACGCCGTCGCTGAGGTGAAAGCCCGCTACCGAAACGACATTGCCATCCGTGTCGGGCTCGAAGTCGATTTTATTCCTGGCTTTGAGGAAGAAACAACCCGCCTGCTCGACGAGGTCGGCCCGCTGCTTGACGACAGCATTTTATCGGTTCACTTTTTGGCCTACGAAGGGCAATATGTATGCCTTGATTACAGCGAAGATATGTTCGCCGACATCGTCCGCTTGTTCGGATCGGTCGAACGCGTCCACCGCGCCTACTACGAAACAGTGCTGCAATCGATCCGCACGGAGCTTGGCCGCTACAAACCGAGACGTATCGGCCATATGACGCTTGTGCGCAAGTTCCAACGCCGTTTCCCATGCTTGGAACCAATGGATGAGTGGATTGTTTCCATTCTCGATGACATCAAGCAGTTCGGCTATGAATTGGACTACAACGGCGCCGGCGCCGCCAAACCACTCTGCCTTGAGCCGTATCCGCCGGGCGGCGTGATCGCCGAGGCGCGGCGGCGGGGCATCCCAATCGTCTACGGATCCGACGCCCATCGCGCCGCCGACTTGCACCAAGGACGGGAGAGGATGGACCGCGAGGCGCTTTCGGTTGACAACCGCCCGCAGCCGTCATAAAATAGGCGAATCAGCCATTTCCCTGCTTGCATCCTGCTGGATGTTGAGGCCAGAGTCCTGCTCCAACCATGATGAAAAAGGAGGCTAGTTCTATGTTTCGTCCCATGGCTTACAACGGAACACGCGAAGAAAATTACGCGCTCGTCATCGAACAGCTGAAATCGCTCATTTCCGGGGAACCCAACTTCATCGCCAACTTGGCGAACGCAGCCGCCTTGCTCAACCAGTTTTTCACCGACATCAATTGGGTCGGTTTTTACCTCGCAGACGGCGAGGAGCTTGTGCTTGGCCCGTTCCAAGGCTTGCCGGCATGCGTGCGCATTCCGTTCGGCAAAGGAGTGTGCGGCACGGCGGCCGCCAAACGGCGGACGGTGGTCGTTCCAGACGTTCACCAATTCCCGGGCCATATCGCCTGCGATGCGGCGTCTCAATCGGAAATCGTCGTGCCACTCATCAAAGACGACCGCGTCATCGGCGTTCTTGACATCGACAGCCCGGTGAAAAACCGCTTCGATGACATCGACCGCCGCTACTTGGAGCAGTTTGCCAGCGTGCTCATTTCCGCCTGACGAAAAAAGCGCACCAAGCGCGAAGAAGGAATCCGCTTGCTCGGATTCCTTTTTTTTACACCTTATACAAATGACCGTCATCGTGCACAAAAATGCAGTTTTTTCCTGTCTCTTTTGCCATATAAAGCGCGGCGTCGGCTCGTTTGAACAGCTGTTTTGCATCCTCGCAGCCTTGGCGCTCCCACCATGACACACCGCACGAAACGGTCACCGTCGGAATCGTTTGTTCTCTGACTTTTTCTGTGATGCGGCGGGCAATCGAAATGGCGTCAGACAGCGGCACTTTCGGCAAATACACCGCCAGCTCTTCCCCGCCCCAACGCGCCGCCACATCGCCATCGCGAATGTTGGCGCACACCGTCTCAGCCACTTGGACGAGCACCCTATCGCCCGTTTGATGGCCGTACACATCGTTGATTTGCTTAAAGTTGTCAATGTCAAACAAAATGAGCGCCCCGGATGCATCGGATCCCATGGATGTTTGGATCACCTCGTCCAAGTAACGGCGCGTATGCAGCTTTGTCAAATAATCAGTGACTACTATCTTCTCGAGCTCTTCGCGCAGCATCGCGTTCATAAACGCCAGCGTTGAATGTTGAACGAGGGATTCCAAGAGCTTAAACATCTCAAACGTAAATCGGTATGGCTCGCTGGCGAGCGCAATGCACAGTCCCTTCGTTTCCTTGTTTTGCTGCATCGGCGCCGCCATGATGGAACGAAACGAACCGAAAGCGGACACGCATACATCACCGGCAAATAAAATGTCATTTCCGCTTTGGCGCCGCTTTTCCACCCATTCGATATAGGGCTCGGACCGATGGTCGAAAAAAAACGGCGTGCTGCCTGGCAAAAGCTCCCGCTTGCCGTCGGCAAACAAGAAAAAACCGACTTCATCCGCGCCGAACGATTGTTGGATTTGCGATACCATGTACTCAATGGCTTCATGAAGCCGCGGCCGGGCGTTCAATTGGCGCATTGTGTCGTTGATCAGCTGCAAATCGGCGACAAGCCGGCGCGACTGTTCATACAACTTGGCGTTCTCAAGCGCACTTCCAGCCGTGCTCGCCAGCAGCGAAATAAAATGAATCTCTCGTTTTGGAAATGGCGCAGCGTATGGGGCGATCATTTCAATCACCCCATACACCGCCTGCACCCCTTTAATCGGGGCGTACAGCACCGAGCGCGGCGGCGCCTCCATCTCCTCGCATTGCACTTGTCCAGTCAAAAACGCCCGCAACGCCGCCGTCTGTTTTTCCCTTTCATCCAATACAAGCGTTTTAATCGGCAAATTTCCGCGCAGATGGTTGTCATGCGACAACAGAAGGTGGTAGGTGAATGATGGATAGACGTTTTGCAGCGTGCGGATAATTTCTTCAAGCACAACATCGATATGCATCGAGGAATGAATTTTTGCGGCAAAGTGATGCAGCTGTCCATACCGTTTCTCTTCGCCCTCTCCTTGCAGCACCGCGCTAAGTTTCCGAAACAATCGCGCCAAATCCGTCCGGATCTCCCACAACAACCGCTCGTCAAAACCGCCATCTTTTCGATACACGAGCTCGACCATCGCCGGTGTCTCATCGGAAAGCATGAAAAAGAGCCGGGCCGCCATATGCGGCCCACCGGCATCGACAACAGCGACTTTCCGCTCTCCATCAGCCGCGATCGGCCTAGCGTCCGGCGTCCCAACCGCGGCCGCTTCCGGATAAAAGGCAGCCCGCACCGGGTCGTACAAATAAAAAACGGCTTGCTCGAGCGCCAGCTCTTCTTTTAGCAGCGCGAGCAACTCGCCCGCCGCCGCCGAAAACGGCCTATCGTCCTGAAACGCTAAAAACCAGTGGAAAAATTTTTGTTTAAATGATTCATACCGCTTCATTTCTTCCTTGTTCATCGCCTTTTCCACCCAAACCGGCATCATCATTCCAAATAAGAGAATGGGATGACAATTTTTCTAAAAATTGCATTTTTTATTATATCATACAAATAGAGAAGAAGGGAAACAAAATGTTGACTTTGAGTCAGTCAAGACTTTGTGGAGAACATTTTTTCGGTTCACTACGGGTGTTGCCAATCACTAGTTAGCGAACCATTTTCAGGAATTCATTCGTAAGCGCTTTCGGACTCTCATCCCTCATCTTGAGGCGATGATACGATATTCCATTTTTTTACATCCAACCACCATCCCGGAGCGCCGACAACGCTTGATGGATCGGCGTCCCGGATGACCGCTGCAGACACGGTAGATTCTGACGCACCACATCTGCCCACAACCGTCCTGCCTTCCGTTTGGCCTGTTCAACCCGCTTGGACTTCGTCGAGGCCGAGGCTGCCGTTCGGGTCTCTTCTTCCTCCACCAACTGCCCATTTCTCCGCCAAATCCCGTCGATTCGGGCTGCCATCGCCCTCAGAAACGCCCGAAGCCCTTGGTCTTTCCAGCTGCGGCGGGATTTCACCCGATGCGCAAACCGGCTCATCACGCTCTCGGCGTGGCCCATCGGACGCATGCCGGTCGTCTCCACCCCTTGCTCCGACAGCCACTCCCGATAGTCCCGGATGCATCCCGGCATCGACTCGATCCGGCGGATCATGGCAGCCATCTGCTTCTCTTTCGCTTCGTCCTCCAACGTGCCGACCGCGCTGTTCAGCTCCACGAGAAGCCCCTCTTCGTCTTGTTTCGCCAGCTTCTTCCGCACCTCCTGCCAACGCGGATGGCCGGACAGACACTGACGCAGCTCCCGCGCCACATGAAATCGATCCAGCTGAAAGCACGCCCGCTTCCCAAAATACTCCCGGCAGGCCGTGATCCACGACGCCGCGTCGCCGTTGATGATCAACAGGTCCCGGCACGGATCATAGGCATATTCGTTCATCAGCCACTCCTCAAACCGTTCCCACACGTCTCCCTCCCCTTCATGGAGGTAGTGGCGCCGGTTCACGAACTCGAGCTGCGAACCGTTTCGTTTCCATCCCTCGTGAACCGCCAGGATTTTCTCTTCTTTCGCCCGTTTCCCTTTCCCCTGGCGGGAAATAAACAGTCCATCCGCCTCCACAAACAGCACCCGGCCGTGCCGTTGGGAAACAGGGCGGTGCAGCGAGACAGGGGCCTCCAGCACCAGTTGGCGAATCGCCTCGTGGCTCATGACCGCATACCCCACGATCGACTCCAACGTACGGGCCGCTTTGCGGTAGGAAGAGCACTCTACGGCCAACTCGACCGCCGTTTCCTCGAGGCAAGGACTGATCGATCGGGCCCCATCAAAGCCTAATTCGGCATCCAGCAAGAAGGTATAGTTCCCCGTTTGCCGGTCATAGTAGTAGTTCCGTCGAAACGTCACTTCTCCAAACAGCGTTTGGATCGTAGTCGGCCGTTTGTCTTTCAGCTGATACCGGCGCTTGTCCCGCGCTTCCGCCAGTTGTTGATCAATCTCCTCCAAAAGGGCCGCCAACAAGACAGCGAACACCTTTTGAAGAGTTCTGACTAATTGTTCCTCCAGCTCTTTTAATAAAGGCCATTCTGTGGTAAGATGTTTCATGGACTCTTTCCCTCCTGTTTTCGGTTGATGTTGACAATCACCATCATAGCAGGGAGAGAGTCCTTTTTGCATGACATTTGCTTTTTTCTACCGCGCTTCGCTTGGTGGCCCCGACGAGCGTCGCGAACAAAAGTTCGCAACCCTCGTCGGGGATCATTTCGGAATGTCACCCACAAATATTTTACTCACACGTTGACTTTATCCTCTAAAAATCATATAATAGCCTTTGTGTAAAATATAGCAGCCTTTGTGCCCACTTTTATGGTTCATTTTGTTCCTCGACCCGCCGAGGTGCATCGTGTAACTCTTAGCTGCGAGAGCGAGGATGCATGAAAACAAAATGGCCATAATTGTTGGCGCACATCTGCTTTTATTTTACGGGAATAAAAGCGTAAGGAGGAGCAACGAATGGCTCGTTATACTGGCCCAATGTGGAAAATTTCCCGCCGCCTTGGCATCTCGTTGAGCGGCACGGGGAAAGAATTGCAAAAACGTCCGTATCCGCCTGGCCAACACGGTCCGGGGCAACGGCGGAAATTGTCGGAATATGGCTTGCAGCTGCAAGAAAAACAAAAGCTGCGCCATATGTACGGCGTGAACGAACGCCAATTCCGCAAAACGTTTGAAGAAGCAGGCAAAATGCCGGGCAAACACGGCGAAAACTTCATGATTTTGTTAGAATCGCGCCTAGACAACCTCGTCTATCGCTTAGGGTTGGCCCGCACGCGCCGTCAAGCCCGCCAGCTCGTGACGCACGGCCACATTTTGGTCGACGGCAGCCGCGTCAACATCCCGTCGTACCGCGTCAAACCGGGACAAACGATCGCCGTTCGCGAAAAATCGCGCAACTTGCAAGTGATTAAAGAAGCGCTCGAAGCGAACAACTACATTCCAGATTACTTGTCGTTTGATCCGGAAAAAATGGAAGGGACGTACACCCGCTTGCCGGAGCGTTCCGAACTGCCGGCGGAAATCAACGAAGCGCTCATCGTCGAGTTCTACTCGCGTTAAGGCGCAAAAAAGATCCGAAATGCATCAGCATTTCGGATCTTTTTTCTTAGGCGTAGCGAATCAAATAATACTTTTTCTTCCCGCGGCGGATGACCGTAAACCGCCCCTCAAGGCGGTGTTCAGCCGTTAATATGGCTCCGACGTCTTGAAGGCGCTCGCCGTTGACGTAAATGGCGCCGTTTTGGATGTCTTCGCGCGCTTGTCGCTTCGATGGCGAAATGCCGGCAGAAACGAGCAGCTCGACAAGCGGAACGTCGCCTCCTTCATGAACGAATGACGGTACATCTTTGAACCCTTGCTCAATTTCCGCCGCTGTCAAATTGGCAATGTCGCCGCTAAAGAGCGCTTCAGAAATGCGAATCGCTTGCCTGAGCGCCTCTTCGCCGTGCACGAGCTTTGTCACTTCCTCAGCAAGCGTCTTTTGGGCCGCCCGCTTCTCTGGGGCCTCACGAAGCTCTTGTTCAAGCGCTTCGATTTCCTCTTTCGACAGGAACGTAAAATACTTCAAGTAACGGATCACATCGCGGTCATCGGTGTTGATCCAAAACTGGTAAAACTCGTACGGCGACGTTTTCTCTTTGTCGAGCCAAATCGTGCCGCTTTCCGTTTTCCCGAATTTCGTGCCGTCCGCTTTCGTCACAAGCGGGATCGTCAAGCCAAACGCCCGCGCCTCGCCTTTCGTTTTGCGAATAAGCTCAAGCCCTGCCGTGATGTTGCCCCATTGGTCGCTCCCGCCGATTTGCAGGCGGCATCCTTCCGTCTCGTACAGGCGGAGAAAATCGTATGCCTGCAGCATCATATAGCTGAACTCGGTAAATGAAATGCCCGTCTCGATGCGCGATTGAACCGACTCTTTCGCCATCATGTAGTTGACGCTGAAATGCTTGCCGACGTCGCGCAAAAACGTAATGACATCCAGCGGCCCGATCCAGTCGTAGTTGTTTTTGATTTTCGCCGGATTGCCGTCCGCTTCAAAATCTAAAAAGCGGCCGAGCTGTTCTTTAATACGCGCGCTCCATGCCTCGACGGTTTCTTTGGCATTGAGCGTGCGCTCGCTTTTTTTCCCGCTCGGGTCGCCGATCAACCCCGTCGCTCCGCCGACTAGAGCGATCGGCCGGTGCCCCGCCTGCTGGAAGCGGCGCATCGTCAAAATGGTGGCCAAGTGGCCGATATGCAAACTGTCCGCCGTCGGGTCAAACCCGCAGTAGAGCGTCACCCGCTCCTCATTTAACAGTTTGCGCAACCCGTCTTCATCCGTCGTTTGGTTGACGAGCCCGCGCCATTGCAATTCCGCAAGCAAATCCATGTCCTTCACCTCTTTATAAATGTCATGCAAAAGAAAACACCCGCCCGTGATGAAGGGGCGAGTGTTCGTCGCGGTACCACCCTACTTAGAAAGCATGGTGCTTTCTCACTCATTTGGATAACGGCGCCGGCCGGCGGATGGCTACTAGGTGCCAAAAACGTTCGCCATCGCTGCTCAGGGAGGTAATTCACGCCTGCCTGTGGACTGGCTCGCACCGTCCGCCAGCTCTCTGCACCAGGGAGGCAGCCGCTACTTGTTCCCATCATCGCTTTCTCATATGAAATATATACATTATTATTACCATAGCGATGCGCTCGCTGTCAACCCTAACGCTTTTCGCACAAACGGCGAAAAATCAGCAAAATTCCACAATGTTATACGACGATCGACAAAAAGATTTATGAACAAATGCAGCGCATCGCCGCCCGCTACCCGTATTACGGAAGCGACAATGTGTATTACACCAAAGACAAGAAAACAGGAAAAATGACCTCCATCGCCAACCGGTCGAAGTCAGGGCGATGCTCATCGAAAACAAAACGGGAAAAATCATCAGCTTCGTCGGCGGCCTCGATTATGGGCGCGAGCAGTTGAACCACGCCACCCAGGCGCACCGGTCCAACGGGTCAACGATGAAACCGCTCTTAGTATACACGCCGGCGATGGAGATGGGCGTCATCCAGCCGGCGACGATCATTCCCGACTTGTCGCTTTCGATCGGTTCGTATACACCGAAAAACGCGGACGGAAAAACGCACGGGCTCGTCACGGTGCGCTATGTCTTGCAGCAATCGTTCAACATCCCGGCTGTTCGGACGTATATGAGAATTCGATCCCGCCATCCGATCGACTATTTGCATAAAATCGCGCCAGCCGTCGCCATTTTTATTTATATCGGAAGCGGCGGCGCAAAACTACGGCCTTGGCACCGAGGATACACCGATTTTCCCCAACATGCACGAATCGAGCGCTCTTTTGGTCGGCAGCACCCTCACCGCCGTCGACGCGGTTCTTTCCGGAGCGGCCGGGCATGCGCTCAACCTTGGAGGCGGTCTGCACCACGGCTTCCGCGGCAAAGCGTCCGGCTTTTGCGTCTACAACGACAGCGCGGTCGCCATTCAATACATCCGGGAGAAATACGGACTGCGCGTGTTGTACGTCGACACGGACGCCCACCATGGAGACGGAGTGCAATGGGCGTTTTACGACGATCCGAACGTTTGCACGTTTTCCATTCATGAAACGGGGCGCTATTTGTTCCCAGGGACCGGAAATGTCAACGAGCGCGGCTTAGGCGCAGGCTACGGCTATTCGTTCAACATTCCCGTTGATGCGTTCACGGAAGACGAATCATGGATCGCCGCCTATACGACCGCGCTTCGGGAAATCACCGACTTTTTCCGCCCGGATGTCATCGTGACGCAAAACGGCGTCGACGCCCACTATTACGATCCGCTCACCCATTTGTCGGTGACGATGAAAACGTACCGCGCCATTCCGAAGCTCGCGCACGAAATCGCACATGAATATTGCGGCGGACGCTGGATCGCCGTCGTCGTCGGCGGCTATGACATCTGGCGCGTCGTGCCGCGGGCATGGGCGCTCCTTTGGCTCGAGATGACAGGACAAGCCGATGTGTCCGGCCCGCTGCCAGATGAGCGGCGCGAACGTTAGCAACCGCTTTCACCCTTCGCGCTTCCGCTTGAGTGGGACGACCCGGATGACTTGTATCCCCCGATTCCGCGCAAAGCAGAGATCAGCGAAAAAAATGCCCAGACGGTGGAAAAAGCGTTGTATTTCATCCGCAGCCAGCGGCCGGCACGGTGACCGGCCGGCCGAACCGCCCTCCAAATTCAGAAACAATAGGCGAAGGGGGCTGCTTTTTATGGGCGCCATCGAGCCGGTTCGTGCCTGTTGGCGGCGCATGGGAAACGCAAACGAGAGCGCCTCGGCAGGCGCGTTCAGAGGAAACGCGAAAAAGGCTGATCCGAAAACGCGGAGCGTTTTCGGATCAGCCTCGCTCCTATTTCGTCGATTCCCGCACTTCAAGCCGGTGCGGCAAGACGACGATATGGTTGTCAACTTTCTCCTTGTTCATGTACTTCGTCAGTAACCGCATCGCTACCGCTCCGATGTCGTACATCGGCTGCACGACGGTCGTCAGCCGCGGCCGCACCATCGTCGCAAGCCTTGTGTTGTCAAAACCGACAACTTCCACCTCTTCCGGCACGCGCACGTGATAGTCTTGGGCGCTGTGGATGATGCCGAGCGCCATTTCGTCCGTGCCGGCAAACACCGCCGTCGGTCGTTCGGCAAGCTCCGCGATTTTCTCATACGCTTCCAAGCCGGAGTCGTATGAATTGTCGCCCTCAACGACCAGCTCTTCGTCATATGGCACCCCGCGCTCTTCCAACGCGCGCCGGTAGCCAGCCAACTTCCGCTGGTTGATCGGATCGTCGGTCGGACCGGTCACATACGCCACACGGCGGTTTCCTTTTTCCAGCAAATACGTCACCGCTTCAAACGCCGCCTGCTCATAATCGATGTTAACCGATGGAATCTCCTCCGGCCCGACCGTCGCCGCCAGCACGATCGGCACCGATGATTTTTGAAATTCGGCGACGTGCTCTTCGGTGATGGTCCCGCCCATAAACAACAGGCCGTCCACTTGCTTGGCGAGCAACGTGTTGAGCAAATGCAGCTCTTTTTCTTTGTTTTGGTCGGAGTTGCTTAAAATAATGTTGTATTTGTACATCGTTGCAATGTCTTCGATGCCGCGCGCCAGTTCGGCGAAGAAAATGTTCGAAATATCCGGGATGATCACCCCGACCGTCGTCGTTTTTTTGCTCGCCAACCCCCGCGCCACTGCATTCGGGCGGTAGCCGAGCCGCTCGATCGCTTCCAACACTTTTTTTCGTGTCGACGGCTTGACGTTCGGGTTGCCGTTCACGACACGCGAAACAGTCGCCATCGAGACGTTCGCCTCCCGCGCCACATCATAAATCGTTACGGTCATTCCTTTCACTCCTTTTCACTCAACCGGTCAAATTCCGAATGTATGTACAACTATCATACGATACATTATCGCCAACTCGCAACGAAATCGCAACCATTTTTGCCGGTTTGTTCACAAACCGTTCACCGATAGTTTTCCCGAAACCACGCCATTGCATGAAAAGGAAGCCCGCCGTTTCCCCGTGTTTTTGTGCTGGGCGCCAACGGCCATCAGCGCAAACAGGAATCCGCCAGACAGCGCGATTCGGTTGCCCTATCATGCCGCCAACCCAACCGGCCTCCATTTCCCGCCTCGACCACAGCCTGCTTCGCACTGCCCCAAAAACAAAAGACGCCCCAACACAATGGGACGTCTTCTTTCGCCGACACACCGCCCTTTGCCCTTTACGCTTGGACGAACTGGCGCTGGAAGGCGCGCACTTCTTCCATAAACTCGTTGAATTGGGCGATGTCCATTTGCTGGGCGGAATCGGACAAGGCGACGGCCGGGTCCGGATGCACTTCGGCCATGACGCCGTCGGCGCCGATCGCCAAGGCCGCTTTGGCGCACGGGATGAGCAGATCGCGCCGCCCCGTTGAGTGGGTGACATCGACGAACACCGGCAAGTGCGTTTCTTTCTTCAAAATCGGCACAGCCGAAATGTCGAGCGTGTTGCGCGTCGCCCGCTCGTACGTACGTATGCCGCGCTCGCACAAAATGATCTGCCCGTTTCCTTGCGACATGATGTACTCAGCGGCGTTGATGAATTCTTCGATCGTCGCCGCCAAGCCGCGCTTCAGCAAAATCGGCTTATTCACTTGGCCGGCTGCCTTAAGCAGCTCAAAGTTTTGCATGTTGCGGGCGCCGATTTGGATGACGTCAATATAGTCCAAGGCGATTTCAATGTCCGCCGGCGTGACGATTTCACTGATGACCGCCAAATCAAACTCATCGGCGATCCGTTTCAAAATTTTCAGTCCTTCCACGCCGAGCCCTTGGAAATCGTACGGCGACGTGCGCGGTTTGTACGCACCGCCGCGCAGCATCTTGATGCCTTGTTTTTTCACCGCTTCGGCGACCGTAGCCACTTGCTCGTAGCTTTCCACCGCACACGGGCCCATGACAAAATATTGTTTGCCGTCGCCGATCCGCTCTCCTTTCACCTCGACGATCGTGTTTTCTGGATGCTTTTTCCGCGAGACAAGCAGCGCTTTCCGATGGTCATCTTCTTGCAATTCGAGCGCCGCTTTGAAAATTTCCTTGAAAATGTGCTGCAGCGTCGACGTTTCGAACGGACCGTCGTTATGCTCGGAAATGAGGTCGAGCATTTTCCGCTCGCGCACCGGGTCGTAGCGGTGCGTTCCTTGCGCTTCTTTGATCTTGCCGATTTCTTGAACGAGCCGCCCCCGTTCGTTGATCAGCTTCAACAATTGCAGGTTAATCTCATCGACCCTTGCCCGCAGCTCCTCCAACCGTTCGTTGCTCATGCTTCTCTCATCCTTTCGCCCATTTTCATGCATCGTTTCCGCCCCATAGCGGCCGCCGGCCGGCTGCGTTCGGGGCGCTTCCCCGTTTTGAAGATCGAAGTTTTGTAATTAGTCTTTATTATAATCGATGACTTATCGGTTGTCACGAAAAAAATGCTTTTTTGATTAAACGCTTTTAAGTGGTAAAGTTTAAAAGGAGAACAAACCGCCTGTCGCGCGGACAGGCGGCTAGGCGGTGGCTATGTTCGTTCTCAGCGCATCGTACGTAATAGCCCAATGGGACGCGTGCCAGACGACTTTGCCGTTTTCAAACAAAAGCGCCTGCGGCGATTCGTGCTTAACGCCGGTCGTCTCGGCGATGTAGTTCGAGAGCAGCCGCGCTTCTTGAACGTACAGGCAATATACCGCGAGCTCCGGGTGATCGGCGGCGAACTTTTCACATTCGCCGAACGCCGCTCGGCTGATCGGGCATGTTAGGCTATGTTTGACGAACAAAAAGCGGTTCGTTTCCTTCTTGACGCGTTCAAACTGTTCGACGGTTTCCAGTTTCTCCATTCCCACGTTCTGCTCACTCCATTCCGCTTCGGTGTCCCATCGTTTGCTCGGCGTCATCGAGCGCCGCTTCCGCTTCCTCAAACAGCTTTTGCAGCGTCTCGCGGTCGGCCGGCTCAGCGGATGGCGGAATCGGGATCGTCGCTTTTTCAGCACCGGTCTTTGCCTCTTCGCCTTCGGACGGGGCCTCAGCTGTTTTCAGCGGGATGAACTCGGCGATTTCCTTCGTTTTCTCTTTCGCTGTTTCCAACCATTCCGCCGCCGTCGTTTTCACCGGCTCCCACGTTTCGCTGCTGCTCCATTCCGCGAGCCATTGCCGTCCTTTCTCACTTGTTAAAAACATGGCCGCCGCCGCGCCGGCGATGCCGCCGACAAGCGTCCCAAGCAAAAATCCGCCGTTATTTTTCGCCATTTTGCATTCCCTCCTGTTCACGCAATCGTTCCCTTTCCCTCCATTTTTCCCTTAGATCGAGCAAAACATTTGCCCATCGCAACGTTTTGCGCCATTTTTTCCGCCCGCCGCCCGCTCGAGCCGACAGCGCCGCGGCTGTCTGCTGAAGGGCGCGGTTGAACGAGCGGACGGCGTCGCCGACTTCACTGACGGCTTCGACGGCGCTATTCAGCTTTTCCACCTTCTTTTGCACATCGCCGGCGATGTCGTTCGCCGTATGCAAAAGCTCGGTGACTTCGCGGGCCACCGCTTGCACTTGCTCCTCCGTATGGCCCACCGCCGCCGTCAGCCGGCGCAGCGTTTCCTGCAGGACGACGAGCGTCCTCGCGATGTACACGACAAGCAGCAAAAACGCCGCCGCCGCCACCGCAGCGCTCGCGTACAAAAGCCACTCCACTTCGTTTCCCTCCTTGCCGTCCGGACCGCCTCATCCCGTTTGTACCCGTTTGCCTCCGCCTTTAAACGTTCACCGCCGTCTCATTCGATTCCTGCCGCCCAACGAAAAACGGGCTGTTTTGGTCACAGCCCGCTTCCCGGCCGGCCGCTACGCGGACAGAACGGCCTGTTCGTACGCCCGTTGAAATTTTTGAATATCGCCGGCTCCCATAAACACCAACACTGCATCCGGATGCTGCTTCAACACTGCGACGTTGTCTTCTTCAAGCAGCTGCGAGCGCGGAATTTGCGCCTGCAAATCGCGGATGGACAGCTTGCCCTCGCGTTCGCGCGCCGAGCCGAAAATATCGCATAAATAGACGTGGTCGGCCTGCTTTAAACTTTCGGCAAACTCGCGCAAAAACGTCTGCGTTCGCGTATACGTGTGCGGCTGGAAAATGGCGACGACCTCGCGTCCCGGATATTTTTGCCTTGCCGCCTCCAATGTGGCGGTAACTTCGCGCGGATGATGCGCATAATCGTCAATCAACACCTGGCGCCCGACCGTTTTTTCGCTGAAGCGGCGTTTCACCCCTTGGAACGTCTGCAGCCGGGCGGCGATCGTGCCGGCGTCAATGCCTTCATAGTGGCAAAGGGCGATGACCGCGAGCGCATTCAGCACGTTATGGGTGCCAAAGCGCGGGATGGAAAAAGAGGCAAAAAACGTGTTGCGCACGAACACGTCAAACGCCGTCCCTTCGGGCGTCTTGACAATATTGCGCGCCTGAAAATCGTTTTCGTCGCTAAGCCCGTAAAACAAAATCGGCACTTTCGCCTGGAGATTCGGCAAATACGGATCATCCCCGCAGGCGACAATCGCCTTGTTCACTTGTTCCGCCATTTGTTGGAAGGCGGAAAAGACGTCGTCAATATTGGCAAAATAGTCGGGGTGGTCGAAGTCAATGTTCGTCATGATTGCATAATCGGGAAAATAGGACAAAAAATGCCGGCGGTACTCGCACGCCTCAAACACAAAGTATTTGCTCCCCGGCTCCCCTCTTCCCGTTCCGTCCCCAATTAAATATGACGTAGGGTGCGCCCCTTGCATCACGTGAGCGAGCAAGCCCGTCGTCGTCGTCTTTCCATGTGAGCCGGTCACCGCGATGCTTGTGAATTTCCCCGCCAGCTCGCCCAAAAAGCGGTGGTATCGAATGACAGGGACGCCGAGTTGACGGGCCGCTTCGATTTCCTCATGCGTATCGGAAAAGGCGTTGCCGGCAATGACCGTATAACCTGGGCGGATATTGTCTTTGGAAAAAGGCAAAACCGGGATGCCCCGTTCCTCGAGCGCCTTTTGCGTAAAAAACCACTTTTCTACATCCGACCCTTGCACTGTATAACCGAGATCATGAAGCACTTGTGCAAGCGCGCTCATTCCCGTGCCTTTGATGCCAACAAAATGGTAAACTGTCATCGCTAAGCCCTCCAGCCATCTTCTCTCTGTAGAACAGTATATGATATTCGTCTAGTTTTGCCATTTGCTTCATGCCGCCGCGCCGGCGGTTTCATTTCCCCATTATAGCACGGCCGGCGGCAAAACACTACCGCCCGGAAGCAACGCCGTTGGCAGAGCGCCCTCCGTGCTCCCCGCGCCAGCGCGCCCACTCTTCCTCGCTCATCAGCACATCGCGCGGTTTGCTGCCGCGCGCTTCCGAGATGAGCCCATGATGCTCCATCATCTCGATGAGCCGGGCGGCGCGGTTGTAGCCGATGCGGAAATGACGCTGCAAACTTGACGTTGACGCCCCTCCCTGGGCGATGACAAACCGGCATGCTTCGTCAAACAGCTCGTCGTCTTCCTCGCCGAACGCCGCCGCTTGCCGGAACTCGTCCGGACTGAACATGTACGAAGGGGCTTGCTGCGCTTTCACGTGGGCGGTGACCCGCTCAATTTCTTCATCAGAAATGAAGCAGCCTTGCAACCGCACCGGCTTGGCTGACCCGTTTTCCAAAAAAAGCATATCGCCGCGCCCAAGCAGCCGCTCGGCGCCGTTCACATCCAAAATCGTGCGCGAGTCGACTTGGGAAGAAACAGAAAAGGCGATGCGCGTCGGAATGTTCGCCTTGATCAAGCCGGTGATGACGTCAACCGACGGCCGTTGCGTGGCGATCAACAAGTGAATGCCGCACGCCCGCGCCTTTTGCGCCAAGCGGCAAATCGATTCCTCGACATCGGCCGGGGCGGCCATCATCAAATCAGCCAGTTCGTCGATGACGATGACGATGTACGGCAACGGCGCCTCACTTCCCCCGCTTGCACGCAGACGGTCATTGTATTTTTCAAGATCGCGCACGCCGGCATGGACAAACAGCTCGTACCGCCGCTCCATTTCGCCGACCGCCCACTTGAGCGCCCCGGCGGCTGCTTTTGCTTCGGTGATGACCGGGCTGAGCAAATGCGGCAAGCCGTTGTACGGGGCAAGCTCCACCATTTTTGGATCAATCAGCAGCCACTTCACCTCATGCGGGGCGGCTTTGTACAACATGCTGACAAGCATAGCGTTCATGCAGACGCTTTTGCCTGACCCGGTCGCCCCGGCAATGAGACCATGGGGCATGTTGCGGATATCGGTCACGACCGGCGCGCCGCTGATGTCAAGCCCAAGGGCGACAGTGAGCGGAGAGCGGCGCTCGCGGAAGGCGCGGTCGTCTAAAATCTCCCGCAGCCGCACCGGACGGCTCGATGGGTTCGGCACTTCAATGCCGATCGTCCGCTTTCCGGGAATCGGCGCTTCAATCCGAATGTCTTTCGCTGCCAAACTCAGTTTAATGTCGTCCGTCAAGCTCGTAATTTTGCTTACTTTCACGCCCAAATCGGGCTGCACTTCAAACTGCGTCACCGTCGGCCCTTGCGTTGCCCCAACGACCTTCGCTCCGATATGGAAGCTCGCAAACGTCCGGTCGAGGCGGGCGCATTGTTCGCGAATCCACTGTTCGTCAGCAGACGCCGCCTCCCCGGGCGGCTCAAGCAACGCAGACGGCGGCAGCGAATAGCCGTCCCGGCGCGAGCGTTCCTCGAGCTTGCGCCGGTCTTCCTTTAGCATCATCACATTGTACGGGATGCGCGCCCGTCCGAGACGGGGAGAAGACAGCCGCGCTTCTTCTTCCCGTCCGGCGCCTTTCTCCGCCCCATGGCCGCGTTGCCCCTCATCCGGTCGCGGCGCTCCTTCTTCTAGCACCTTGGTGATCTTCTCCGCCGCCGTTTCATTCTCAATCGCCTCTTCAAGCCGCGGACCGACGCCAAAGACGGACCGCTCCTCTTCCTCTTGCCCGGCGCCCCTTTCCTGCTGATCGTGCTGCCGCTCATCCGATCGCGGCGCCCCTTCTTCCGCGGCCTTGGCCATAGTCTCTGCTGCCGTTTCGCTCCCGGCCGCAACGGCGGCTTGTTCATCCGGTGGGGCGGTCGCTTTGCTGTTCTCTTCCTGTTCGGGCGGCGCCAAAGAGGCGGAGCGGCTTTGCTCCGGCTTAAAGTCGGAAACCGGCGTTCGTTTTGCCCCCCGCTGTTCGCCGCCCTGTCTTTGATACCCAAATACCGGCGACGGCACATCGGACGGGCGGAACGGGCGTTTTTCCGCCGTTTCCCGCGCCAGGCTGTCTGACGGGCGGCCAGAGGCCGGCCGCGTTCTTCCCCCGTCTACCAACCGCTGCGGCTGTTTCTGTTCCTCCCGCGGCTGATCGTCGGGAATGAGCGGAAACCGAAAGCGGCCTTGCGGGTATTGGTACACCACTTTCGCCTCTGCACGCTCCGGTTGAGGAATGGGCGGCTGTTCCTTCTCTTCTTCCTCCGCGAACATGCGAAGCCATCGTTTCCAAAATTTCATCGGCCGTTTCACTCTTTCTATTTCATTCATTGTCGGCAAAAACGCCGCCGGGACGGTCAAAACACGAACGGCTGGCCGACTTCGTACTCGTCGGAGAGCACAAGAATCCCTTTTTCTTGCGGGGCGTTCGGCAGCCCGAGTTCGCGCGCCGAACAAATCATGCCGGATGACCGGACGCCGCGCAGCTCGCTTTCCTGAATGACAAGGCCGCTCGGCATGACGGCGCCGATTTTGGCGACGACGACTTTCTGCCCGGCGGCGACGTTCGGCGCCCCACAGACGATTTGCAGCACTTCACCGCCGACATCGACTTGGCAGACGCTCAGTTTGTCGGCGTTCGGATGCTTCGTTTTTTCTTTCACATATCCGACGACAAACTTCGGCGACAAATCAGCCTCGATCGGTTCGTCAAAACCGTTTTTCGCCAAAATGTCATTGATGACGCCAACGAGTTCTTCATCGACATCGAGCGGGCCGTTGCCGGAAAACGGATGGTATGAAGAAGCGGAAAAAATGTTGTAACCGACCGTCTCTCCGCTCCGCTCCGAAAAAATGCGAACGACGTCGCCTCGTTTCACAAACGCCCGCTCTTCGGCAGGAATCGGCTTCAGCGACACAAGCAATACATCGCCGATTCCTTCGCGATTGTAAAATACATTCATCGGTTGATTCCTCCTTGCACCTTACGTTCTCCGTTTTTTTCCTAAAATAAAAATAGGTTCTAACTCTCCGTTTTCGTACAAAAAGGATAAGGCGGTAATCGGCACGCGGCCGCCGGCAAAAAAACTCATCGTCATTTGCGCTAGAACGTCGTAGCCGACCTCGTTGCGCAAATCGGCGATAATGAGCACATCTTGATGCGGGACGGCCAACGCCATCGTCCCTTCGATGCGCGCTTCCATTTCCGCCAAAAATGCCTCGTTCAACAACCGGCTCGCATCATAGCCGTCGTTCGTGTTGACAAAATAAAACACGTTGTCCGCCACGCGGTCTTCTTTCACCGGCGTCGGCAACGACCGGACGTTGAAACGGGCGATTTCCTTCACCCGCTCGGCGCTCCACCGCTCCGCTTTCAGCATTTGTTCATCGATCAAGCGGTACGTTTTGCCTAAATCAAGCGCATAATAAATGCGCGTTTCCGCCGTATGGCCATCGTGCACAAGCGGCACGCCTTCTTTCGTCTCCGTCGGAAACGATGTCGAGCGAATGACCGGGTAAATGTTCCGCTCGTTGCCGGAAAGCGCCGCCGCTTCTTCCATCGTTTTCAGCGTTTGTTCCACGTAATAGACGATTTCGCGCACCGCTTCGTCTTTTTGATCGTGCCACTTGGCGATCACACCGGGAAGCGAAATCGTCACGCCTTTTTTCGTGCGTTCATCCTCGATGCGCATCGCATCCTGCTTGGCGTCAAAGCGAAACGTCCAGTGCGGATGGCCGCCTAGACGCTTCTTAATCGTCTCGTACATTTGCCGGCTGTCCATTCGTTTGCCTCCTTAGCATAATAGCGTCGTCAGCCGCTCCCTTTTATCATACCGTGAACGGTCCGTTTTGGCAAAAAAACTCATAGTGGCCGGCCAGCAGCTCGACGATGTGGGAAAACATCGCCGCACGCTTGATGCGCCCGTTCGTCAGCACGCCAACCGCCCCTTCATTTGCGCGAATGTTCCGCCGCCCCGTATATTCCTCCATCACCTCGCCGAGTTCTCTTCCTGCTTCAAGTCCGGCGCCGATCTCCGGCGGCAGGGCAAGGCGCGCACCCGCCGCGGTGAGAACAAGGCCGCTTCGGTCGGCCAACGCCCCCCAATTGCACAGCCACCATTGCCCGTCGATACGCATCACGCCGCCTTCCAACCCGATGCCGATCTCCGCTCCTGCCGCGTCCAGCGCCCGTTTGGCGCGGTTCATCGCCCCAAGCCGCGTTTCTTCATCGGACAGCGGCTGGACGGAGACGCCGGAGGGCACGTCCAGCGGTACAAGGCGCCACGACGGCGCGGCGAACACCGCGCGGACGGCGGCAACTTTCGCTTCGTTTTTCGTTCCGACCGCAACAGTTTTCATCATTGGCCCTCCTTCGCATGGAAAAGGAGAAGCTGCCGCTTCTCCCCCTCCCTTTGTTCCGCTCTGCCGTTCGTTTCTCTTTGCCTAGCTGTTTTGGCGGATCGCCTCAACCGTCGCCCGGTCGCACCGTTTCACGAGCTCGACGATGAGTGCTTTCGCCGCCGCATAATCGTCGACATGAATGATCGCCGCATGCGTATGAATGTAGCGGGCGCAAATGCCGATCACCGCCGATGGCACGCCGCGGTTGGCGACATGGACTCGCCCGGCGTCTGTCCCCCCGCCCGGGGAAATGAAAAATTGGTACGGCACATCAAGCGACTCGGCCGTATCGAGCACAAATTCGCGCATGCCGCGGTGCGTGATCATCGTCCGGTCGTACAGACGGACGAGCGCTCCTTTCCCGATATGGCCAAACGCCTGCTTGTCGCCGGTCATATCGTTCGCCGGGCTCGCCTCAAGGGCGAAGAAGATGTCCGGATTGATCATCGTGGCCGCCGTCTGCGCCCCGCGCAGCCCGACTTCTTCCTGCACAGTCGCGCCGGCGTACAGGACGTTCGGCAGCGCAGCGCCTTGGAGCTCTTTCAGCAGTTCAATCGCCAACCCGCAGCCAAACCGGTTGTCCCACGCCTTCGCCATCACCGTCTTCCCGTTCGCCAACGGCGTAAACGGGCTGACCGGCACGATCGGCTGGCCGGGGCGAATGCCGATGCGCTCCGCGTCGTCGCGGCTTTCCGCACCGATGTCAATGAGCATGTTTTTCAGGTCCATCGGCTTATTGCGCTGCTCTTCATCAAGCAGGTGAGGCGGAATCGAGCCGATGACGCCGATGACCGGCCCGTTGTCCGTAATAATTTGCACGCGCTGGGCGAGCAGCACTTGGTTCCACCAGCCGCCGAGCGTTTGAAAGCGGATCATGCCGTTGTCGGTGATCGCCGTCACCATAAACCCGACCTCATCCATATGACCGGCGACCATCACCGTCGGGCCGGTTTCGTCGCCGCGCTTGACGCCGAAAACGCTGCCGAGCCGGTCTTGCACCACTTCGTCGGCATACTTCGCCAGCTCTTGGCGCATAAACTGGCGCACCGGATGTTCATAGCCCGGCGCCCCCGGCAGCTCGGTCAACGTCTGAAACAATTGGAGCGTTTCTTCATTCATCGCCTATCTTCCTTTCTGTTTTCAGTTCCTTTTCCCGTTCTGCTTACCTATTTCGCCAAAATCGGCTATACTAAACCGTATCAAGGCAAAAGGAGGACCGAACGCATGGCTTGGAAAAAATGGATCGTTGGCGCCGCAGTGGGCGCCGCCGCCATCTGCGCCGTCCGCGCCGCCGCAAAGCCGACGCTTCTCGCGCCGGAACAAGCGCTCGCGATGGCGAAACGCGCGCTCGGCGGACCGCTCCCCATTCGCGGTTCATGGATTCAAGTTGCGCCGGAGCAGTATGAGAAAAACGGGTTGACGTACACTGTTTACCGCGGCGGCGTTTGCCGCGATGACGGGGACGCGGAATTTTTCGTCAACGCCTACACCGGCGCGGTCATCGAGGCCAAACCGTTATAGCGACGGCCGGTTCCGCTTCACCGCTGCGGCGATCGCGCCGTCCGCCTGCCATTTCACCGCCCGGTAATAAGCGTCGTGGTAAAACGTAAACCAGGCGTTTCGCTCCATGCCGTACGGGATCCATCGCTGTTTGGCAAAAATGGAATCCATCGGGTAGTCGTCGTACGCCATCACCCAAAGCACGTTTTGATGGGCGTGCGTCCCGAGCAAATCGCCAAGATGAATCGCCATCTCCCCGTCTGATTCGATCACCACGATCGCATGGCCGGCGCTGTGGCCGCCGGTATGTATAAGGCGGATTCCCGGAACGACTTCGGTCTCTTTCGCAAACGGAACGACTTGTTCGGCGATCGGTTCCCAGTTTTCTTTCCAATACGTATTTCGTGAACGAATGTTCGGATTTCGCATCTCATCCCACTCAACATCCGACACGATGACCGCCGCCCGCGGAAACGCCGGCACGAGCCGCCCGTCTTCCCACACTGTCAAGCCGCACGCATGGTCAAAATGAAGATGCGTCATGATGACAATGTCAATGTCGCAGCGCGCAAGCCCAAGCGCGGCAAGCGATTCATCGAGCGACGATTCTTCGGTGACGCCGAAGTTGCGCTTTTGTTTGTCGGTCAGCTTGCCGTTGCCGATGCCGGACTCAATGAGCAGCCGCTTGCCGCCCGCTTCAACCAAAATCGGGTCGGTGCGCAGCTCAATCTGGTTGTTGTCGTTTGGCGGATACTTTTTCGACCAAAGCGGCTTCGGAACGACGCCAAACATCGCCCCGCCGTCCAGGTGAGTGACGCCTCCGTTCAGCCACGTCAAGGTGATTTGCCCGATTTTCAGCTGTTCCATGTCCATCTCCCCCTTCCTTAGTGTACCATTTTCTTCATAATCGAGAAAGAAAAAAACCGCCCCGCCGTTCCGTTCTAAACCGATGGGGAAAACGGCGGTGTTCCGTGGGTGAACCGATGCGGTTCAACATTTTTCTGTTTGAGCCGACGATCATATCGATGACCAAAAACGGGATGAAAATCGGTGTGGTGCAACATGTTTCCGTTTGAGCGGGGCTGACCCAAAAGGCTGTCTGTCTTCAGGATAGACACAAAATATAGCGCGGAAGAAGCGATCGGTGTATATATAAAAACGAAAGGGGGTGTCCCGATCCTTTTGGGACACTGCCTTTTTTTGTAAGGCCGGAAACGCTCATCCGCTTTGATGTTCGCAGACTGGGCCGGCATCGTGCCCTCTTGGTCGCGGCAGCGCAGCGTCCGCCCCTGTCGGCTTTTCGTAAAACAAAAAAGAGCCCCGCCTGTTGGGGCTCTTCCGTTTGCGGCTACGCCCGCCGCGGGCGCACCGCCTCGCAGCGGTAAATGCGGTTGCCTTTAGCGGAAAACTTCTCCTCGTATTCGGTCATCACATTGCCTTCGACATCGCTCCGATGCAAATCGAGCTGAACCGCCGCGAGCACAAAGCCGTATTGCGACAAGCTGACGAGCGAGTATTCAAAAAACGACTGGTTGTCCGTTTTCAAATGAATGTCGCCGTCTTCCGTTAAAATGCGTTCATAAAGCGCCAAAAAATCCCGATATGTAAGCCGCCGCTTCTCGTGCCGCTTTTTTGGCCACGGATCGGAAAAATTCAAATAAATGCGGGAGACTTCCCCGTCGGCAAAAAATGTGCCGAGGTCTTTCGCATTGGCATTGAGCAGCCGCACGTTCGGCAGCTCGCTCTCAATCAGCTTGTCAAGCGCTGATACGAGCACGCTCGGATACAGCTCGATGCCAATGAAATTGAGATCAGGATGAAGCTTCGCCATTTCGGTGATAAATTTCCCTTTCCCCGTGCCGATTTCAATATGGATCGGCCGCTCGTTGCCGAACAGTTCGCGCCATCGCCCACGCCTCGCTTCCGGGTCGGGAATGACGTAATGCGGATAAGCGGCGATTTTGTCTTTCGCCCACGGTTTGTTGCGCAAACGCATACGGACACCTCTGCCTCGTTGAATTTGTCAGTTTGACGATATCATAGTCGCGCCCAAAGAAGCAAACGCCCGGGCATAAACGCTGCTGCGCCCGGGCATATTAACAACGTACAGCTTTGCTTGAAGGATGGTGATCGACATGACGCTCGACCATAACGACCAATTGACCGTGCTCCGCGATATTTTATCCGAACATCAACTTGATTGCTGCGGAACCGTCTCCGAATGTGAACAAATTGAGCGGCTTGTAAAGTCGCTGCTTGCCAATAGCGAAGTGAACGCCCATGTCAAGCAAATTCTTCCGAACATTTACGCCTACGGCCAAGACGGAAAATACAGCGCCGATTTAAGCGCCCACATTTCCGCTCATCAAAGCCAGCTCGCCGACTGGGTGAACGAGCTCTCCTGAACAGGGGGCGGCGCCAAACCGCCGCGCTTTGCGCTGCCGCTTCGGTGCACGTCAAAGCGGGTCGGACAACACACGGTGCAAAAACTGGAGCGACTGCTCCTTTTCTTTTTTCCAGTCCTTTCCCTTCGGCCAAAACAGCGAGTAAAGCGTATGGGCGATCGTATACCACTTCAGGCGGAGGCCAAGCTCCTCCGTCCACGCCAACCCATACTCGCGCAGCCACGCTTCCCATTCGGCGCGTGGAATGTATAGATGAAGCAGTGTGCCGATGTCAATGGCCGGATCCGCAATGACCGCCCCATCCCAATCGATCAAGTACAACGTGCCGTCATCGGCAAGCAGCCAATTGTTATGATTGATGTCACAGTGGCAAACGACATATTGATCAGCCGGCAGGAGCGGGACGCGCAGCTCAAGCCAGCCGAGCGCTTCGGAAACGGCCGCCGAACCGAGCGGATGGCGCCTCTGCTGCTCAGCGAGCGCAGCGAACATCGCCTTAGGGTGCAGCGGCGTTTTGCCAAGCCGCTGAAGCATCGTCACGAGTTCTTTCGAGCCGTGAATTTTCTTCAGCAGCGCCGCCACCTGCCTGCTCTTCATTTCATGCGGCTTCAGTTCCCGCCCGTTCAGCCATTGCTGAGCCGTAAACACATCGCCGTTTTCCAGCCGTTTCGTCCATACGAGCTTCGGGACGATGCCCTCGGCAGACAGCACGGCAAGAAACGGGGAAGAATTCCGTTTCAAAAACAGCTTCTTTCCCTCATATTCCGCAAAATACGCATCCCCTGTTGCACCGCCAGCCGGAGTGATCGCCCACTCCTTACCTAGTAACTGTTCCAAAGCATGTTCACCTGCGACTTAAAGTACAAATAAAAAGGACGGCCATCCCGCAGCCTGCTTCCGTCCATGTTACTTGTATTATACTGAAATACAACCCCGGCATGCAAACATTTTTCTTGCCAAACAAACCTCCTAGAAATAGGCAAGGCGCGGCAGCCGCTTGGCGTTCGCCATCGTCGCTTTTTGCTCCGGAGCGAGCGGCGTCGGCAAGTCCCAGCCTTCCCCATAGACGAGAATGGACGGGTCGATCGCATCGAGCGCGTCGCGCACCGACTTCATCGTTTCGATATCATGCACGCCCATCAAATCAAAACGAAACCCGTTTATGCCGTACTCTTTCGCCCAAAACACCACTGAATCGACAATCCAGCGGCGCGCCATCCGCCGCTCGGAGGCGATATCGTTGCCGACACCGGTGCCGTTGGCCGGCCGGCCGTAGGCGTCATAGCGGAAGTAATAGCCGGGAACAAGCTTCTCAAGCGGCGACTGCTCCCGGTCGTACACATGGTTGTACACCGCGTCCATCACGACGCGCAAGCCGTTCTCCTGCAGCGCGCGGATCGCCTGCTTCAGCTCGACAATGCGCGCGTATGGGTCATGCGGATCGGTGGCATAGCTTCCTTCCGGCGCATATAGATGAAGTGGATTGTATCCCCAGTTGTAGGCCGCTTGTGGATCGCGCTCATCGACCCCGGCGAAATCGGCAAACGGCATGAGCTGGACATGGGTGACGCCCAGCTCCTTCAAATAGGAAAGCCCAGTGACGGTCCCGTTCGGCCCGCGCGTATGTTCCTCCGTCAACCCGAGGTATTTTCCTTTCCAGACGGCGCCGCTGTCGGGATGGCTCGTAAAATCGCGGATGCTCAGCTCGTAAATGACGGCATCGGTCGGCGACGGGCATGGCGGAAGCGGCGGAGCAGGCTTGGCCAGCTTCGTTTTTTCCCAATCTACGATCACGCCATACTCTCCGTTGACCGAGACAGCGGTCGCATACGGGTCAACCGCCTCGCGCCAGACGCGGTTGATGCAGGCGACATACATATAGCGCGCCCGCTCCCAGTCCCCGGAGACGGCCACCGACCAGACGCCGCGCTCCCCGCGCACAAGCGGCACATAGCGGACATCGCCATGGTCTGGATGGACGAGCTTGACGCTCACGGCAGTGGCCGTCGGCGCCCAAACGCGGAAGATCGTCTGCTCTTTCGCATACTCCACGCCAAGCTTTCCGTCGTAAAAAAACTGGTCATCAAACGCTGCCGTCCGCACCACCGCCCCGATTTGCACATCGGAATCCTCCCCGGAGCGGGCGCGAATCCAATGCGTCTCTCCAAATTGAAACGGCACCGAAAACCAGCACACATATTTGACCGCATCGCCCAAGTCCTCCTTTTGTTGCACCACAAGCGGGATGTCTTCTCCGCTTGGCGCCGTCATCACAAACGGCTCCATGTTGTCGAGGCAGAGCGCTTTCGGCACGATCACTGTTATTTGATCGATCTCGTCCAAATAGGCGGCAAACGTTCTGCTGATGTGAAGCATCGCGGTTCACCCCCTTTTTTTGCCTCCCGTTAGTACTATCATACGCAAAAGAAAAAGGGCGGTGCCAAAAAAACGGCCGGTCGCCCCATCGATGCACACATGATTCTATTGTTGCCACTCATCAACGCCGCTATTCCCGTCATAACGGCGGCTCGAAAAGCTGATGCAATGCCTGAGCAGTGCTTCAGCCGCCTTCAGCTGCCCGTGCCGAAGCGGCAGGGCCGAGCCGCGCAGGCGGGAAAACCATGATTCATAGTTTCGCTTATCGATATAGCGGACAAATGGAAAGAGATGGCCACTGTCAATGTAGCCATAGCGGTTGACAACCGCCAGTTGGATCGGCCACTCCACACCGTGCCGGCGGAAAATGTCCGAAACGATTCCTTCCGTCCGCCGCAGCGAGATAACCGGGTTGACCCGCTTCACTGTGTCCGCTCCGGCGCGTTCCACCCAAAACCGGCCGGTGGAGGCGATGACGACGTTGTCCGGCTCCCCTTCGACAAACGCGAGACACCAAGCGGCCGCCGGCGTCAACAAAATCGTCTCAAGCTCGACGGCCGCCTTGCCGGCTGCCGCGACTGGCCGGTAAAAACATAAATAGGTGTCCGGAAACCGCTGCAAAAAATATTTCAACCTTTCATCGCCGTACCATGCTTCATCCACAAAAGAGATGTGCGTCATCGTTGAACTCGCCCATCTCAGCTGGAGCTCAAACAAATCGTCAAGAAACTGCCGCTTCAGCTCATCGAGGGTGGCCGCCCGGCTCAAAGACGGGGCGGGCGGCCATTCTTCGTCCATCTCCGGCTCCGGGCCGCGGCGCCAGCGGCCGATGAGCCGCTCCCACCATGACGGCTTGTCAAGCAAAAAGTCCCACGTTTCTCCCGGTTCCCGCCGCGCGCCATCGGCGTCCCGCTCCGCCTCCCAACGCGCTTTCGCCTGCTCCCATTGCCATTGTTTCAGCCGGATAAACTCCGGCACATAATGATACACATCCGTTTCATAGCGGGAAATATAATCCCGCAGCTTCAAAAGCTGCCCCATGCCTTCACCCGCTCCGGCCGTCCGGCGCGCCAAGCAACGGGAACGCGGCGATCGTCTCGTATTTCGGCGTTTTCTCCATATTCGTCCGGTACAGCACGATTTCCGGCACCGAAAACACCGTCGAAGCGGCTGGAAGCGAACGGAGCGCCTCCGGCTGAAACGGCGCCTCGCCCTGCCATTTGCGGGCGATCGTAATATGCGGGGCAAACGGCCGCCGGTCGAGGGAAAAGCCGAGCGCAAGGCACGCTTCATACACATCGCGTCGCAGCTCGTTCAACGCAGCCTCCTCTTTCACCCCTTGCCAAAAAATGCGCGGCGCCGTCCGCTCCCCGAACGTCCCCAGTCCGGCAAGCGCGAGGGAAAACGGGGCGCTTTTGGCGGCGACGGCGGCCATCGCTTCACACAGCGGCGCCATTTTCCCCGGCGGCACATCGCCTAAAAACGCGAGGGTGATATGATAATCCTCTTCATGCACCCATGTGCGAAACGGCAGCGATGACGACGCATCCCCCGAAAATCGGGCAATGGCTTGTTTCGCTTCAGACGTCAGCGGAACAGCGATAAAATAATGGCTTCGTTTCACTTCTCTTCACCTGCCGTTCGTTCTCGTTTTGCGAGCAAAAGGAGCACGAGCACACCCACGATCGTGCAGATGCTAAAAAACAAGTAGACAGCGCCGATCTGCCAACGCTCAAGCAAATATCCACCCACCAACGTGCAAAACCACGCGCCAAGGCCGTTGCCGACCGCTGAGTATAACGCCACCGCCGTCGACTGCACCCGCTCCGGCGCCAGGCGGCGCGCATATTGCAGCGCCGTCGGGATCGCCAGACCGACCGAACAGCCTTGCACGACCGTCGTCATATACACAAACCAAAGCGGCGGGTCGGCCGCATACGCCAGCCAGCGAGCCGCCGAGATGAGCGCCGCCAATAGAAGAAGCCGCACCATGCCGAAACGGCCGATGAGCCGATCCGCCGCTTTCATAAACGGCGCCTCGCTGCCGGCGGCAAACAAAAAAGCAAGGCCAATGCCGGTCAACGTCCCGCCCAGCTCATGAATGAGCAACCCGAAATACGAATTGTTGGCCAAAATCGGGCCAAACAATAAAAACGTCGCCACAAGCAGCAGCCGAAACGGGCGGGACGCCAGCAGCCCGCGCACGTCCTGCCGCGTCAGCGCCCCCGGCGCCCCCATCGGATAGCGCGGCAGGCGGGTGGCCAAAGCCGCCGCAGTGAGCAGCGCCAACGAAAAGGCGTAAAAAATGACCGCAAAGGCGATATGATCAGACAGCCAGCCGACGGCCAGCACCGCCATCGCAAACCCAAGCGACCCCCACAGCCGGATCGCCCCGTAGTTTCCTCCCTGTTCGTGCACATGGCGAAGGGCGAGGCTGTCGGAAAGCGGAACGATGGCGCTTTGCATCGCTGACAGCAGCACGGTGAGCACAACAAACAGCCGATAGCTGCCGGCGAGCGCATACATGACCCCAAACAGCGCCGCCAGAACGAGCGCTACCAGCAAAAGGCCGACCGGTTTGCGCGTGTAATCGGCCGCCGTGCCCCAAAGCGGCTGGGCCGCCATCGTCACGATCGGAGGAAGAGACATGATCCAGCCGATCGCCGCCCCCGAAAGGCGCGCCTCTTCCTGCAAATAGACGGACAAAAGCGGAAACAACGCGCCAAAAGCAAAAAAGATGAGAAAGTAAAAGAGCGGAAACACCGTTTTTCGCGCTGCCGTCCCCCGTTTGAACGCCGCTCCCATCCCGTCCCCCCCTTTCGTTAAAACAACGCCCGCCCCGCTCTCTTTTTCGCCGGAGCGGCGGACCGCCGTTTATTTCGCCAGCTCGTAGATCGCCTGCGCGTAAATGGCGGTCGCTTTCACCAAATCGTCGATTTCGATATACTCATCTTTCTGGTGGGCGACATCCGGACGGCCCGGAAACAACGCGCCAAACGCCACCCCGGCGGTCAAGGCGCGGGCGTATGTGCCGCCGCCGATGGCCAAAAGCCGGGCCGGCTCGCCCGTCTGCTCTTCGTAGACGCGCTGAAGCGTGCGGACAAGCTCGTGGCTCGGATCGATATAATGAGGTTTCGTATCGCTGAAACGGCTGAGCGCGAATCCATGTTCAGCCGCAGCGCCGGCGAGCGTCCGGCGGATCGCGTCGCCGTCGGCCGTCACCGGATAGCGGATGTTCAGCCCAATCGTTCCGCCATGCCGCCGGTCATACGACAGCACCCCGACGTTGACGGTCAAGTCGCCGCTTTGTTCGTCCCGATACGCAAGGCCGAGCCGCCGGCCGCGGGCATCGCCGAAAAAGGCGGAGGTCACAAACTGAACGAACGGCCGGCTTCGGCCATCGAGCGGAAGCGACGCCAAAAACTGCGCCAAATAGACGCCGGCGTTTTTGCCGCGCTCCGGCTCAGCGCCATGAGCGGACACCCCTTCCAATTGAAAGACGACGGCCCCTTCGCTTTGCCTCATGCTCCCCTTTACGCCGCGCTCTCGGCAAAACTGTTCATAGAGGCCAAGCAGCTCCTCCGTCCGTCCCGCTCCTTCCACCACCGCTTCGGCCGCATCCGGCACCATATTGTAGCGGCGCCCGGCTTGGAATGAGACAAGCGCGAGCCCTTCCGCCTCCGTCGATTCAGGCGGTCGGTACGACAAATCGGCGTCAATGATTCCTTTTTCGGCATGAATGATCGGAAAATCAGCATCCGGCGCAAACCCGACATCCGGCATTTCTTCCCGCTGAAAATAATGAGCGACGCAACGCCAATCGCTTTCCTCGTCGCCGCCGAGGATAAGCCGCACCCGCTTGCGGAGCGGCAAGCCGAGTTCTTTGACGATTTTCAAGGCGTAAAACGCCGCGACGGTCGGCCCTTTGTCATCGATCGCCCCGCGCCCGTAAAGGCGGCCATCCTTGACCTCAGCAGCAAACGGATCAACGGACCAGCCGTCCCCTGCCGGCACGACGTCCAGATGGCCGAGCACGCCGATGAGCTTCTCCCCTTCTCCCATTTCGATATGACCGGCATAGCCGTCGACGTTTTTAATGCGAAATCCTTCTTCTTGACCGCGAGTTAACATGTAATCGAGCGCCTCCGCCACCTTCGGGCCAAACGGCGCCCCCGGTTTCGCCCCGCCGTCATCGCGGACGCTCGGAATGCGGACAAGCGCTTTCACGTCGCGGACAAGATCGTCTTTTCGTTTCTTCGCTTCGTTCATCCAGTCGATGTTCAACGCCATTCTTCCTTTCCTTATTCAACACCCTTTGTTGCCAACGTATCATATCAAAAACAGGAAGTCAAAATGTTTCATTCGTTGCAAATCGATTTCCGTTTCATGACAAAATGTTGAAATTTTTCGTGAATAGAGGCAACCGGGTAGCATTTTCCCCCTCATTTCGTGTACAATGGTAGTAAACAGACAAAGACATCTCTCATCTGCTAGCAGTCGGTTGTGCCATGCGAATGATGCTAAGATAGGGAGTGGTCTTTTGAAACCTTCAACACATCGGATGCTTACCCGCATCAAATCCGTGTATATGTACATTAGCGAAAAAGGAACGGTTACGACCCAAGAGCTTGTTGATGAGTTCGGCACCACCCCACGAACGATCCAGCGCGACTTAAACGTGCTTATGTACAACGATCTCGTTCTCAGCCCAAGCAAGGGCAAATGGACGACCACAAACAAAAAAGTGCGCATCTCTTCGTAAACCCGGTGCCAATAGGGTAGGCAAGATGGGAGATGAACGCGAACCATTTTTCCGCAGATGAATATCCACTATTTTTCCATAAAAAAGGAACCGCGTCAGGTTCCTTTTTTTTCGTCCGTCTCTGGCCGGTATTGCTTCAACATGTCCACCTCTTCGTCCGTCAATTCCCGATACTCACCGACCTCCAAATCCGGGTCAAGGGCGAGCGGCCCCATTTGAATTCGTTTTAAATAGACGACCCGCTTGCCGACCGCTTGAAACATCCGCTTCACTTGATGGAACTTCCCTTCGGTGATCGTCACCTCGACATCGGAACGAAGGCCGGATTTCAACACAACGAGCTTGGCCGGTTTTGTTTCATAGCCGTCATCAAGGACGACGCCGCGCTGAAACGCCGCGACATCCGCTTCCGTCACTTCCCCGTCCACGACGGCAAAATACGTTTTCGGCACGTGTTTTTTCGGCGACAACAGCTGATGGGCGAGCTGGCCGTCATTCGTCAAGAGCAGCAGCCCTTCCGTATCTTTGTCAAGCCGCCCGACCGGAAACGGGGAAAACGCCCGGTCTTCTTCTTCAAGCAAATCGACGACCGTCTCTTCCACGGCATCTTCCGTCGCGGAAACGACCCCCGAAGGCTTATTCATCATCAAGTAAATGAATGGCTTGTACTCGACCGTTTCTCCCCAAACGGTCACGATTTGCTCATCCGTCCGCACTTTCGTTTTCGCATCACGAACCGGCGCGCCGTCCACTTTCACCGCTCCGGACTTGAGCAGCTTTTTCACTTCCTTCCTCGTCCCATACCCCATATGGGCGAGCAGCTTGTCAATGCGCAGCTCCACAAATCTCCCTCCTAAAAAAATGGCCTTCATTAGGCGTTCATCTAGTCCGCTTCCGCCTTCCCCCCATACACTGTGAAGGAAACATCAAGAAGGGGGATTTACCGATGAATGAATATTACTATTATGTCCCAACGTTGGATGATTACCGTCAACAGCCGCCAGCCAGCCAATTTTGGCCCGGATACCCAGGCGGGCCATTCGCCAACTGGGCGCGGCGCATCGAACGGCTTGAGCGGGCCGTCGAACGGCTCGACCGCCGGCTCGACCGGGTGGAAAGCCGCCTCGATCGCGTCGAACGCCGGCTCGGCCTGTCGTAAGCGAAATGGAGAAAGAAGGCGGGGACGACCGCCTTCTTCTTTTTTTGCCGCAAGCCGAACGGCATGGGGGAGGGCGAAAAACAGCCGTCGTCGAACCCTTTCGCTCGGGCGCCGCGATGTTCGCAAGAAGCGCCGTCCGCCAGGCTCCCGGCCTAAACGAGCCGCTTCTAGGAAACGGCCGATCCCCCCATACACCCTCGTCTACGATACCGCCTTTTTCTCTTTCCGGCGCCAAAACGCAAACCGGTCGCCAAACAGCGCCGAAAACAACCCGAAGCGGATGCTGAGAAACAAGTAGACGGCCGCCCCGACCGCTGCGCCGATGGAAACAGCGCCCACCGATTCAGCGGTGCCGGCGCGGTAATCGATCCATCGGGACGCCAGCGCCTCGACCCCCATAACCGCCGCTGACATCGCCGCCGTCAGGATGGCCATAAACGCCGTCCGGCGGGCGACAAACCGATAGCGGTAGCGCGTGCGGCGCTGAATGACCCATAAGTTGAACGCCACCGAGACGAAATAGCCCGCCATCGTGGCCACAATGGCCCCGACGGCCGACCATTTCATAATGAGCGGCGTGTTGAGCAAAAGCTTCACAAGCAAGCCGGCTGTCAAACTGACGACCGTAAACCGCTGCTCGTTGATGCCTTGCATGATCGCCGCCGTCACAGAAAACAAAGCGTACAAAATCGCCGCCGGCGCATACCAGCGCAACACTTGTTCACCAAGCGGATCATAGCTGTAAAACGAGCTGTACACCGGCCCTGCCAGCACCGCCATGCCAATCACCGCCGGGAGCGTTAAAAACATGAGCACTTGAAACGTCTGGTTCAAATATTGCCGCAGCGCTTTCCGGTCTTGCGCGACATACGCTTTCGTAATCGTCGGGATGAGCGCCAAGCTGAACGAGGTCGCGAGCGTCACGGGGATGACGACGAGCTTTTGCGCCCACATGTTGAACACGGAATACGCGTGCTCCGCGATGCTCCCGCGGCCCGCCGCCGCCATCGCGTGATTGAACGTAAACTGATCGACGAGCTGGTACAGCGACATCGACAAGCCGACAAAAACAAACGGAATCGAAGAAAGAAGCAGCTCTTTATACATCGCCAAAAGCGACACGTCCGCTTCGCCGCGGTCACGCGCAAGCAGCGACTGCAAATACGGACGCCGCTTCCACCAATAGACAAGCAACACCAAAAGCCCCGCCGCCGCCCCGACAAACGCGGCAAACGTCGCCGCGCTCACAGCGGAGACGATCGAGCCGTCCATCAGGCGCAAAATGACGTAGCACGCCCCAAGCAAAAACGCGATGCGCGCGATTTGTTCGACGACTTGCGACAGCGCCGTCGGGCCCATCGACTCATGTCCTTGGAAAAATCCGCGGATCAAGCTCATCACCGGCACGATGAGGAGCGCAAAGCTGACCGCGCGGATGACGGCCGTGACGTCGTCGACCGAGTTGACGTTCGTTTTCGCATCGATGACGTGCGGCGCCAAGATGGGCGCCAGGGCGTACAAAATGAGCCATGAGGCGATGCCGCTTGCGATCATCAAGACAAGGCCGGAGCGAAAGAGCCGATAGCCGACGCCGTATTCCCCAAGCGCGTTGTATTTCGACACAAACTTTGACACCGCCACCGGCAGCCCGCCGGTCGCCAAGCTCAAAAAAATTTGGTACGGCACATAGCCGTATCCGTACAGCGCCCCGCCGCGCTCGCCGACAAGATGGTAAAACGGGATGACGTAAAATAAACCAAGAAGGCGAGAAATCATCACGCCAGCCGTTAAAATAAACGTGCCGCGCAGCAGTTTCGATGTTGACATATGACCCCTTCCCTAGCCATGGACGTTGAAAATGATAACGTATCTATTTTACCATAGTTGTCAATGGAACGAAAAATATCGGCCACGCGCAAAAAGAAAGGGTGGAATGAACATGGGATACGACGTCATCATCATCGGCGGCGGTCCGTCCGGGCTCATGGCGGCCATCGGCGCCGGCGAAGAAGGGGCGAAGGTGCTCTTGTTGGAAAAAGGAACGAAGCTCGGGCGCAAGCTCGCCATCTCCGGCGGCGGACGCTGCAACGTGACGAATCGGCTGCCGGTGGATGAAATGGTCCGCCATATTCCCGGCAACGGCCGCTTTTTATACAGCGCCTTTTCCGTATTTAACAATGAAGACATCATCCGCTTTTTTGAGCGGCTCGGCGTGCCGCTCAAGGAGGAAGACCACGGCCGCATGTTTCCCAAAAGCGACAGCGCCCAGTCGGTCGTCGACGCGCTTGTTCGCGAATTGTCGCGCCTTGGCGTCGATGTTCGACTTGAATCGCCAGTGGCGGACGTGTTGTATGAACAAGGAAAAACAGTCGGTGTCACGCTGAAAAGCGGGGAGACGATCCACGCCCGTGCGGTTGTCGTCGCCGTCGGCGGCAAATCGGTGCCGCAAACCGGCTCAACAGGCGACGGCTATCCGTGGGCGGAAAAAGCGGGCCACACGGTGACCGAATTGTTTCCAACCGAAGTTCCGATCGTCTCGCATGAGCCGTTCATCCGAGAGCGGACGCTGCAAGGCTTGTCGCTGCGCGACGTCGCGTTAAGCGTCTTAAAGCCGAATGGCAAACCGATCATCACCCACCGGATGGATATGCTGTTTACGCACTTCGGCATTTCCGGCCCAGCTGCTCTCCGCTGCAGCCAGTTTGTCGTTAAGGCGTTGAAAAAAGCGGTGGACGGCGCGGTCAAAATGAGCATCGACGCGCTTCCGGACGTGACGCAGGAAGAGCTGTTTCAACAGTTCGTCAAGCTGTGCAAAGAGGAGCCGAAAAAGGCGATGAAAACGATCGCCAAAACGGTGCTTCCCGAGCGGTACGCCGTCTTTTTGCTCGAGCGGGCCGGCATCGACCCGCACGCCTCTGCCGGCACGGTCGGCCATGAGGCGCTGCGGGTGTTTGTCCGACAGTGCAAACAATTTACCTTTTACGTCCACGGCACGCTGCCGCTTGAGAAAGCGTTCGTCACCGGCGGCGGCGTGTCGGTCAAAGAAATTGAGCCGAAAACAATGGCCTCCAAATGCATGGCCGGCCTTTACTTTTGTGGGGAAATTTTGGACATTCACGGCTACACGGGCGGCTACAACATCACCGCCGCCCTTGTCACCGGGCGGCTCGCCGGCGTGAACGCCGCCCGCTATGCATTGGCGGAAAAAAACGGGGCGAGCGGCTCCGCGGGGCAGACAGCAACGAATTGACCGCCGTCCTCATGCCCCTCGGGTGCTCCGGGGCGTTCGCTGACATTCCGACAACGCCCGTCTTCAAGGCGGGCGATCGCAAAATTTCGCCGCCTGAAATGGAAATGCCGAAACGAAAAAAGCGTCGCCCGCTTTGGGGGGATCAGCACGAAAACGGCCAAAGAATCCCGCAGTCTGGAGCCGTGTGAAGTGTCAAGTCCGGTAAATAACCATGGCGGAAAAACAGTAGATTTGCTCGCCTTCCGATTCCATTGCCGCCACGCTGTACTTGACATCGATCAACTGTCCGTCTTTCAATCGGGCTAAAAAATCATTGACCGCCGCTTCCAAATCTTTTTCATGCTCTTTATCAAACACTTTCACTTTGTACATCGCCATTCCCCCGTTTTCTTTTTCCTTTTCTACGCATTTAGGGAAAATCCTGCCCACAAAAGGCGTCACGCGCCCCCGAACAGCGGGACGCGTGACGTCATCGTCTTAATACACTCCAACCGCATTGAACGCCTGTTTCACCGAGTTGACTTCTTGGCTTGTCGACCCGTACAAATCAGCGGCCGCTTGCACGCAGGCGGCACGCAGCTGGCTGAAGTTCGACGTCGGCGTCAAATAGTAGACAAGCGCCCGGTAGAAAATTTTCCCCATTTTGTCGCGGCCGATGCCGGTGACGCTCACGCCGTAATGGACGCCGCCTTGGCTGAGCAAGTACGCCGCTTTATTGATGATGCCGCTGTTCGTATGGACGCCGCCGTTGTCTTGCGTGCCGGTTTATTTTACTGAAAATTATAACGTTTTTTCTGTCTGCTTCCATCGCCCTTCGGCACTAAAAAACAAAACAGGCGCCCCAAACGATTGGGACACCTGTCGAACAAAACGTGCAGGCCGCCTTCGGCTGCCGACTGCATGTCGGCCAAAACTGTGATGTCTCGTTAACATGGAAACCTTCTTCACGAAAGCCCGCATCGCCATTCGCACGGACGCCCGGCCGCGGTCAGGCGGAAACGGCAGGCGCGACGAGGCATCATCGTTTCCGCACCGTTTCCCCTTCCCACTCAAGCATGCCGCCTGTCATGTTGCAAACACGGTAGCCGCGCTCTTGTAAATAGCGGCAGACGTTTTCGCTACGCCGCCCGGAGCGGCAGACGAAAATATATTCTTCATTGCGGTCGAATTCCTCAAGCCGATCGGGGATGTCGCCCATTTTGATATGCTTGGCGCCCGGAATCATGCCGAGGGCGACTTCCTCGTCTTCGCGCACATCGACAATGTTCAGCTTTTCACCGCGTTCGAGTTTTTCCTTCACCTCAGCCGGGGTAATTTCTTTGATCTCTTCCATGGCGGACCGACTCCTTTCTTTGATCGTTTCAGCAAACGGTTCTTGCTTTTGGCCGCTTCGACAAACGGCGGCGAGAAAGCGCAGTTTCCCCGCCCGCTGCCTAAAAGCACATCGGCGATGGACGCCCGCTTCCGCGCCAAGCGGAGGGACAAAGCCGGCCCAGACGGCGTGGGCGCCGTTGCGGTTGCTTCGCAGGAAACGGCACGCGCCACCGCCTGTGCGGATCGAACAGCCAACGATCAGTTGGCGACGATATTGACGAGCTTGCCGGGGACGGCGATCACTTTGCGCACCGTTTTGCCCTCGAGCTGCTCTTTGATTTTTTCGTCGGCCAGCGCCCGCTCCTCGAGCGCTTCTTTTGGCAAGTCGGCTGGCACGTGCAGGCGCGACCGCACTTTGCCGTTGATTTGCACGACGATTTCGACGACGTCGTCGACGAGCTTCGTTTCATCATACGCCGGCCACGGTTCGTAGGCGATCGTGTCCGTATGGCCGAGCTTTTGCCACAACTCTTCGCCGATGTGCGGACAAACCGGTGACAAGAGCTTGACGAAGCCTTCCATGTATTCTTTTTTCATTTGCTCCGCTTTGTACGCTTCGTTGATAAACACCATCAGCTGCGAAATGGCAGTGTTAAAGCGCAAGCCTTCATAGTCTTCCGTCACTTTTTTCACCGTTTGATGATAGACGCGCTCGAGCGTATCGTTCGCCGGTTCGTCGACAATGTTCGGGTTCAGTTCGCCATTCTCGGTGACAAAGAGTCTCCAGACGCGGTCGAGGAAGCGCCGCGCCCCGTCAAGCCCTTTCGTCGACCAGGCGATCGACGCTTCAAGCGGCCCCATGAACATTTCATACAGCCGCAGCGTGTCGGCGCCATGGCTTTCGACGATATCGTCCGGGTTGACGACGTTACCTTTGGATTTGCTCATTTTTTCGTTGTTTTCGCCCAAAATCATCCCTTGGTTGAACAGCTTTTGGAACGGCTCTTTCGTCGGCACGACGCCAAGGTCGTAGAGAAACTTATGCCAGAAGCGGGCGTACAGCAAATGCAAGACCGCGTGCTCCGCCCCGCCGATGTAGACGTCGACCGGCAGCCATTTTTTCAATTTCTCCGGATCGGCGAGCTGCTTGTCGTTGTGGGGGTCGATGTAGCGCAAGTAATACCAGCAGCTGCCCGCCCATTGCGGCATCGTGTTCGTTTCGCGCCGCCCTTTTTTCCCGGTTTTCGGGTCGACAACATTGACCCATTCTTCGATGTTGGCCAGCGGCGACTCGCCCGTTCCCGACGGACGGATTTCATCCGTTTTCGGCAACACAAGCGGCAATTCCTCTTCCGGCACCGGCGTCATCGTGCCGTCTTCCCAATGGATGATCGGAATCGGCTCGCCCCAGTAGCGCTGGCGGCTGAACAGCCAGTCGCGCAACCGGTACGACACTTTTTTCCGCCCTTTGCCATGCTCCTCAAGCCAGGCGATCATTTTGTCGATCGCTTCCTGCTTGTTCAAGCCGTTTAAAAACTCGGAGTTGATATGCTCACCATCTCCGGTGTACGCTTCCTTTTCGATATTCCCGCCGGCAACGACTTCTTTGATCGGCAAGTGGAATGTTTTCGCGAATTCATAGTCGCGCTCATCGTGCGCCGGCACAGCCATGATCGCTCCGGTGCCGTAGCTCATCAAGACGTAGTCGGCGATCCAAATCGGAAGCCGATCGCCGGTGACCGGGTGAATGGCGTACGCGCCGGTGAACACACCCGTTTTTTCTTTCGCCAAATCGGTGCGCTCAAGGTCGCTTTTGCTTTGAATTTCCTTTAAGTAGGCGTCAACGGCTGGCTTTTGCTCCGGCGTTGTGATTTTTTCCACGAGCGGATGCTCCGGCGCCAAGACGGTGTACGTCGCGCCAAACAGCGTATCGGGCCGCGTCGTGAAGACGGTGAACGTTTCGTCATGGCCGTCGACGGCGAACTCGATTTCCGCTCCCTCCGAACGGCCAATCCAGTTGCGCTGCATTTCCTTAATGCTTTCCGGCCAGTCGAGCTCTTCTAAGTCTTCGAGCAGCCGGTCGGCGTAGGCGGTGATTTTCAGCATCCATTGCCGCATCGGCTTACGGATGACCGGATGCCCGCCGCGCTCGCTCCGGCCGTTGATCACCTCTTCGTTCGCCAGCACGGTGCCGAGCGCCGGGCACCAGTTGACCGGCACTTCATCCATGTAGGCGAGCCCTTTTTCATACAGCTTCAAGAAAATCCATTGCGTCCATTTGTAATAATTCGGGTCGGTCGTGTTGATTTCACGGTCCCAGTCGTATGAGAACCCGAGCGATTTGATCTGCCGGCGGAAGTTGTCGATGTTCTTTTGCGTAAACTCCGCCGGGTCGTTGCCGGTGTCAAGCGCATATTGCTCGGCCGGCAGCCCAAATGCGTCCCAGCCCATCGGGTGAAGGACGTTGTACCCTTGCATCCGCTTCATGCGCGCCAAAATGTCGGTTGCCGTATATCCTTCCGGATGGCCGACGTGCAAGCCGGCGCCGGACGGATACGGGAACATGTCGAGCACATAAAACTTCGGCTTGTCGTCATCATCGGGCGTGCGGAACGTTTTGTTTTTCTCCCAATAGTCCTGCCATTTTTGTTCAATTTCGCGGTGGTTGAAGCTCATCGCAGCACTCCTCCTATCCAGTTCTACTTGCATCATAGACGAAAATATGTACAAAAAAACCCCTCATCCCGAACAAAAGGGACGAGAGGAACGCTTCCCGCGGTACCACCCTTTTTTGGCGCGCCTATGGCGCACCCGCTTTGTTCCTTAACGCAGATTCACGGCCGGCGTTATCGGCCGCAGCCGTTCACGCCGGCAACTCCGAGGCGAGTTCGCGGATTGACTTCGGTTGACTCGCACCGACCGTCAACTCTCTGCCGTCCATCAAGCCCGCTACTATTCCTCTTCACCGTTGTTCGCTTTATGATGACAAATTTATTATTATTGTAAAAAATTTGTCGATCGATTGCAAGCGAAAAACTAGACGGTCACAGCCGTTTTTTCCCCCGCCTCTTCCGCCCGCTTCGGCAGCCCCCGGTCATACACGAGCGCCGCGCCGGCGGCCAGCAGAGCGAAGGCGACAAGCAATCCGATGAGCGGTTTCATTCCGAACGCATCGGCGACCCACCCGCCGAGGACCGGCCCGATCATCCGTCCAGCCGTGGCCGTGCCGTTGACGATCCCTTGGTAAAACCCGGCTCTCCCCAGCGGCGCCAGCTCGTTCACCACCGCCGGAATCGCCGGCCAGACGATCATTTCGGCGATCGTGAGCACAACCATCGACGTCGCAAATTGCAAAAGTGAATCCGCGCCAAACAATATCGCAAACGAGACGGTGAAAACGGCGAACCCGATGGCGATCTGCCGCTTCATCCCCGGCATAAAGCGGCGGACCAACGGCGCCAACAGCGGCTGGCCGAGCACGATCAAGGCGCCGTTGATCGTCCAAAGCAAGCTGTAGTGATGAACCGGAATGGAAAGCTCGCGCGTATAGGCGGCGATCGTCGTCGACCATTGGACGTAGCTCATCCAGCATAATCCATAGCCGGCGCAAAGAAGGACAAGGGCGCGGATGTGCGCCCGGGGCGCCCCGTCCCCCGTTCGGCGCTTCCGCTCTTTTCTCCGCAGCGGCGGAAGCGGCATGCGCCGCAGCCCAATGACGACCGTCGCCAAAAAAGCGGCATACAGCCAAACGTTCGCCCAAAACACGAGCGCAAACGAATGCGAGGCGACAACGCCGCCAAGCGCCGAGCCGGCGGCGACGCCGATGTTTTGCGCCACATACAAGGCGTTGAATGCCCGCCGTCCCCCTTCCGGCCAAACCGCCCCGACATACGCCGACGCCGCCGGAAAGACGACGCCGTTGCCGATGCCGACAAGCGCCAGCCAGACGGCATAATGCGGCCAACCATGCCAGACGCCCAAACCGGCAAGCGCCGCCATCGTCAGGCACGCTCCGGACACGAGCGTGCGAAACCCGCCGATCCGGTCAAACAACATGCCGCCGAGCAAGCTGCCAATGACGCTGCCGCCGGAGTTGAGCATCAGCACCGCTCCCGCTACGGCGAGCGGCTGGCCGAGCTGTTCATGCAAATAAATGGTATTTAGCGGCCATAAAAACGACGCTCCTGTGACATTGAGCGCCATGCCGACAAGCAGCCACCAAAGAGCGCGGGGCATCGGTCATCATCCTTTTCGTCTGCTATTTCGACTCCCAAACTAATTGTATGTGGGAAAGCGAAAAAAAGCAATCAAAAAAAGAGGGCGGCATGGCGCCCTCACAGACAGCGGCGCGTCACCCGTTCCGCTGCTTGGAGCGGGCCGGCTGGCCACCTGTTTGTTCATACTGTTTTTTCGCCAGTTTCACCGGATCAAAGTCTTGGCCGAGTTCCAAATCGTTGTTGTTGTGACCGTTGCGCGTTTTTTGCTCCGGGTTCGTTTGTTTCAGACGTCGCTTCATTCCTTGTTCCTCCTTGTGTTCGCCATCAAGCAGACAGCCGCCCTGCGGTTGCTTTCCGTTTCACCGGTCAGGCAACATCCGCTTGTTATGCACCAGGACCTTCGATAGCGGCCATCGTGCAAAGCTCTTGTTTCATCGGTCAAGCAAAATCATCTCGTTTTGCAGCTGCTCAAGCTGAAGCCGCATCCGATGCAGCTGTTCGCGCTGCTGGGCGTTGCAACTTCGCGCCAAGTGAGCCAAATCGTTGACTGTCTGCTCAAGCATTTGCTGGGCGTTTGTGTATTCCGTGATGTTGTAGTGCTCTTGCTTTTGCGCTTCCGTATATTGTTCTTTCGCAAAGCGGATGACGTCTTCGCACCGCTGCAAAAATTCTTCCACCGATTGTCTTGTCGCCATGCGCTCACCTCTTTTCATGATGTTCCCTCATCTTTACTATGCGCCGACGCTTTCATCTGTATCACGTCAATGATTGGCAACAGTCGCTTTTTGCCGCCATCCGTGGTACAATGCAAGGATGATGCCATTTCAGCACAAGGAGAGAACGGCCGTGACAAACGCAATCCCATTTCCATATGCCGCCGACGGAAAACGGTATCACACATGGAACTGCCATTTGCAGCAAACGTTCGGCCCAAACGTGTTCAAAGTCGCCCTTGACGGCAGGTTTGACTGCCCGAACCGCGATGGGACGGTGACGTATGGCGACTGCACGTTTTGCAGCGCCGCCAGATCGGGCGATTTTGGCCCGATGTGGAGCGTCAACAAATGGGAAGGGCTAAACGCCATTGACGCTGAACTCAAGCGGCGGGACAGCTTTCAAGGAAAGCGGCGCGAACAGGGGGTGGCAAACGCATGGCCATCATGAATATTTTGCCGTTTGCCCGCTTTTTGCTTGATCAAGCAGTCAACGAAGGCGACATCGCCGTCGATGCGACGGTTGGCAACGGCCATGACACCGTCTTTTTAGCCGAGCTCGTCGGGGAGCGCGGGCATGTGTTTGGTTTTGATATTCAAGCCGAAGCGATCGCGGCGGCCAGAGCCCGCCTCGCCGAACACGGGCTGGACGGGCGGGTGACGCTGTTTCAGACAAGCCATAGCCTGCTGCTCGAAACGCTCCCCAACTCCGTTCACGGACGCATCGCCGGCGCCGTGTTCAACCTCGGCTATTTGCCGGGCGGCAATAAGCAAATCGCCACCCAGCCGGAATCGACGATTCAAGCGGTCGAGCAGCTTCTTTCCATCCTAAAGCCGGGCGGCATCATCGTTCTTGTCGTCTACCACGGCCATCCGGAGGGAAAGCGCGAACGCGACGCGCTCCTTGATTACGTCCGCTTTCTTGATCAACGGCGCGTCCATGCCTTGAAATACGAATTCATCAATCGGCAAAACAACCCGCCGTTTTTGATCGCACTCGAGAATCGGGCGGATGGGAGCGCCTGATTCCGTCCGATCCGCCGACGAACCACTGCTCTCGCCAGTACAAGCAAACGGCTGCCCTTACGAAAAGGACAGCCGTTTTTGTCGCTCCTGCCAAAAGCGGTACGCTTTTCCGTTCCAATAAAAAAACATCGACGCCGCCCCGCCGGCGCGGACGAGCCGGCGCGCCAGCCGGTGCAGACCGCGTTGCTTTTTCACCTTGGCATCCGACAAATACAACCCAAGAAGCCCTCGGTGAATAAGGCGGTGAAACTGGCCGTGCGGAAGGGCGCCGACATGGCGGTCGGCCTCTTCGATGAAATGGCAAAGCCGCTCAAGCATCACCGTTTCATTCGGATAGTAAAAGCAAAAATTCAAATCGCCGCCGGCTCGATCTTCCTCTTGATCGATCAAATAGTCGAGCAAAATGTGCAGCCCTTGAATGTATGGAAAATAACCGTCGCGCACTTGTCTCGCCATCTCCGGCGGCAGCGATTCGCCAAACGCATAGGCGACGAGACAGAAAATACCGAGCGTCGAACCGGAGCAGGCGGAAAACTCATACCACTCCATCGGCGGCAAGGCGTCTTTGTATTGCGCGAACCATTTCTCCAGCCGCGGCACCCGCTCGCTCGCTTCGACATGTTTATGCACTTGCAAGTCGCAATAATATCCGGCCAATTCATGCAAAAATGGGGCGATCGTCTCATAATGGCGCACCGTCTTGAGCACCTCTTGGCACGTGCGGACAAGCGCCGGCAAATAGCCGCCGTCTTCCTGTTCGCGGCGATGGCGGTAATAGTTCGACGGCTCGGCGCCGATTGTCAACGCGTCCGGCATCGAATCGTGCAAGGCGCGAAAGTCGAGCGGATCGAGCGAGGTGCTGCGGTCGCACAAATTATCCAAATAATCGCTAATCGTCTGGTAAGCCACGATAAAGCGGATGCAATCCTCCATGTTTTCTCCGGCCAAAAGCGCCAAAATGGAGCCGCCTTCGCAATGGAACGTTTTCGACGCGATGCTCGCCAAGGCCTGGCTCCGAAGCTCCGGGTCGGGAATGCGCTCGGCCTGGCGCCGCCAATAGGCAAGCTCGCGGTGGACAAGCGGAAGCACGTCACGATACACCATTTTCATCAAGGCGATGGGGTTTTTCGGAATGTTCAATCGGTTCACCTCAGGTGCAAACACCATGGTCTCGTCTCCTAGCATTTCCATCTTATCGGCAACCAAAATTGTTTCGCGTCTGAACAGCTTGCGATCTCGTCTTCCAGTATTGCCATCAATGCGGCCGGGGCAAATCATAAAAGGGTTGGCGACGGAATGAAAAAGCCGCTCAACAACGGTTCTTCTCACGTTGAGAAGCTTTTTGAAATCGGATCTTCTTCCCCGATCCCAACCACTCATCGGGCGAAACGAAACATTTTTCACCAATCCCGATTAGGCGCGCTCGCTTTCGTTGGCGATTTGGACGCAGCGTTGTACAATACATGGTGAACGATCGATTTTGCAACAGAAAGGAACGAACGCCCATGATTTACCCATACAAAGGCAAAACGCCGCAAATTGCCGCCTCCGCCTTTATCGCCGACTATGTGACGATCACCGGCGATGTCGTGATCGGCGAAGAGACAAGCATTTGGTTCAATACCGTCATTCGCGGCGATGTGGCACCAACGGTGATTGGCAACCGGGTCAATATTCAAGATAACTCAATTTTGCATCAAAGTCCAAACAATCCGCTTATCATTGAGGACGGGGTGACGGTCGGCCATCAAGTCATTTTGCACAGCGCCATCGTTCGCAAAAACGCGCTCATCGGCATGGGCTCAATCATTTTGGACCGCGCGGAAATCGGGGAAGGCGCGTTTATCGGCGCCGGCAGTTTAGTGCCGCCGGGCAAAAAAATTCCACCCAACACGCTCGCCCTCGGCCGGCCGGCGAAAGTCGTCCGCGAACTGACGGAAGACGATATCCGCGAAATGGAGCGCATCCGCCGCGAATATGTCGAGAAAGGGCAGTATTACAAAGCGCTGCAGCAACAGCGGACATCGTGCGCCGACAAAAAAGAGCTACCGTGATCAGGCAGCTCTTTTTCTTTCATCACTTGTCCGCCAGCGCCAGCGCTTGTTCTCTCAGCGTCGTCGCTTTATCAGTGCGCTCCCACGGCAAGTCGATGTCCGTACGCCCAAAATGGCCGTAAGCAGCCGTCTGTTTGTAAATCGGGCGGCGCAGGTCAAGCATTTTGATGATGCCCGCCGGGCGGAGATCGAAGTTGCTGCGCACGACCTCAATCAAAATATCTTCCGACACTTTGCCGGTGCCGAATGTATCAATGGAAATCGATACCGGACGGGCGACGCCGATCGCGTAGGCGAGCTGCACTTCGCATTTGTCGGCCAGTCCTGCCGCGACGATGTTTTTCGCGACATAGCGGGCCGCATACGCTGCCGAGCGGTCGACTTTCGTCGGATCTTTGCCCGAGAACGCGCCACCGCCGTGGCGGGCGTAGCCGCCGTACGTATCGACGATGATTTTGCGCCCCGTCAACCCAGCATCCCCTTGCGGACCGCCGATGACAAACCGTCCTGTCGGGTTGATGAAATAGTTCGTGTTCTCATCAAGCAGCTCCGCGGGCACGACCGGCTTGATGACCTGCTCTTTAATGTCGCGCTCGATTTGCTCTTGCGTAATTTCCGGATGGTGCTGCGCGGAAACGACGATCGTATCGACGCGCACCGGTTTGCCGTTTTCATCGTATTCGATCGTCACTTGCGTTTTCCCGTCCGGCCGCAAGTACGGCAAGACGTCCGTTTTGCGCACTTCCGCCAATCGGCGCGCCAAGCGGTGCGCAAGCGAAATCGGCAGTGGCATCAATTCTTCCGTCTCATTGCAGGCGAACCCAAACATCAATCCTTGGTCGCCGGCGCCGATCGCTTCAATTTCCTCATCAGTCATCTGACCTTCGCGCGCCTCGAGCGCCCGGTCCACCCCCATCGCAATGTCCGGCGATTGTTCGTCAATCGACGTCAGCACCGCGCACGTATCAGCGTCAAATCCGTATTTGGCGCGCGTGTAGCCGATCTCCCGGATCGTATCGCGGACGATGCGCGGAATGTCCACGTATGTTGATGTCGTGATTTCCCCGCTCACGAGCACCAGCCCGGTCGTGACGCTCGTTTCGCAGGCGACGCGGGCGGTCGGATCTTTTTCCAAAATGGCATCCAAAATGGCGTCAGAAATTTGGTCGCAAATTTTATCCGGATGTCCTTCCGTCACAGACTCTGAAGTAAACAAGCGGCGTTTGGCTGACATTCGGTTTGTTTCCTCCTCTTGGCATAATGTGGCGACACGGAACTCATTTCCCTTTTTCCCTTCGCAATATAAAAAACCTTTCCTGTAACGGCTGAGGAAAGGTCATGGCAATCGTATTGCTTCCTTTCACTCTTATCGTTCAAGGACTGCGCCTTGCCACAGGTTAGCACCATTTCACACATGTCCAGTTGTGACGGTTGCTGGGCTTCATCGGGCCTGTCCCTCCACCGGCTCGGGATAAGAGTATCCGTTCAATGACTTATCTTATCGCAACGGAATCGGCAAAGTCAACTATCAAAATTCATTTTTTATCATTTCCAGCCGAGAAAATTATTTCCTCAAGGAAATCGACACATTGGGCAAAAATAAAGTTTGAAAAACCCACGCAATTAGTATGGGCTATTAATAAAAATGTGTTATACTATTTTCAAGAGTGATTACAAAAAGAAGGCAGGTTTTGAACATGGGGATCACAAACATGACGAATAAGCTTGATTTATTGCTACAAAAACCGTACGTACATCACCAATTGTCCGTCGCCGAGCTCGTCGAGAAAGTCCTGCAACGGAACGAAGGACGGCTGACCCACACCGGAGCCGTCGCGGTGACAACCGGCAAGTACACGGGGCGGTCGCCGAAAGACAAATACATCGTCGAAGAACCGTCCACGAAGCAAACGATCGACTGGGGAACGGTCAACCAGCCGATGTCTCCGGAAACGTTTGAGAAACTGTACGACAAAGTGCTCGATTATTTAATGAAACAAGATGAACTGTTCGTCTTTAAAGGCTTTGCCGGCGCCGATCCGAAATACCGGCTGCCGATTCAAGTCGTCAACGAATTCGCCTGGCACAACTTGTTCGTCCATCAGCTGTTCATCCGCCCGAGCGCCGAGGAGCTCGCCGCGCACGAGCCGCAATTCACCGTCATTTGCGCGCCGAACTTTAAAGCCGACCCGAAGGTGGACGGGACGCGCTCGGAAGCGTTCATCATCATCTCGTTTGAACGGCGCACCGTGTTGATCGGCGGCACCGAGTATGCCGGCGAAATGAAAAAATCGATTTTCTCGGTCATGAACTATGTGCTGCCGGAACAAGGCATCCTGCCGATGCACTGCTCGGCCAACGTCGGGCAGGAAGGCGACGTCGCCCTCTTTTTCGGCTTGTCGGGAACGGGAAAAACGACGCTCTCGACCGACCCGAACCGCCGCTTGATCGGCGATGACGAACACGGTTGGTCAAGCCGCGGCATTTTCAACATCGAAGGCGGCTGCTATGCGAAATGCATCAAGCTATCGCGCGAGAAAGAGCCGCAAATTTTTGACGCCATCGGCTTCGGCGCGGTGCTCGAAAACGTCGTTCTCGATGACGCGACGCGGGTGCCGAATTACGACGACGGCACGCTGACGGAAAACACACGCGCCGCCTACCCGCTTCAGGCGATCCAAAACATCATCGACCCGAGCGTCGCCGGCCATCCGTCCACGATCGTGTTTTTGACAGCCGATGCGTTCGGCGTCCTGCCGCCGATCAGCAAGCTGACGCGCGAACAGGCGATGTACCATTTCTTAAGCGGCTACACAAGCAAGCTCGCCGGCACCGAACGCGGCGTCACCGAACCGGAAGCAACGTTCTCAACGTGCTTCGGCGCACCGTTTTTGCCGCGCCCGGCCGTTGAGTACGCGGAAATGCTCGGGCAAAAAATCGCCGAACACAACGTCCGCGTCTTTTTGGTCAACACCGGCTGGACAGGGGGGCCGTACGGCGTCGGAAGCCGCATGAAGCTCGCCTACACCCGGGCGATGGTGCAAGCCGCCGTCAAAGGGGAGCTCGACAACGTCGAAACGGTCAAAGATCCGATTTTCGGCCTCGCCATCCCGACCCGCGTCCCGGGCGTGCCGGATGACGTCCTGCAGCCGCAAAACACATGGGCCGACAAACAAGCATACGAACAAAAAGCAAAAGAGCTAGCGCAAAAATTCCGCGCCAACTTCCAAAAATTCGCCCACATCGATCCGTCCATCGAAAAACTCGGCGGACCGCTCGTGTAACAAGAACCCAGCCGGACAGGGAGCCGTTCCCTGTCCGGCTGTTTTTTCGAACGCATAAAATGATTGTCGTCGATCCCCCGGGATTTTTGTACGATTGGAGGTCGACGACAATGCGAAGGCGGGTTTACTTCTTCAGCTGTTCAATCTTTTCCGCCGGCAGCCCGGTCAGCTCGTGGATCGTGTCGACATCGTACCCTTTCGCCAACATTTTCTTCGCGATGTCGATTTTCCCTTCCTCAATCCCTTTTTGGCGCCCTTGCTTCATCCCTTGTTTGACTCCTTGTTGAATTCCCTTTTCCATTCCCCGCTGTTCGTACGAGACGATGAGCTCCATCACTTGCTTCGCTTCCTTCGTTTCCATTTGGCTCACCTCGTTTCGCAGTTTGGCTTCCTCCTCTTCGGACAACCGCAAATACGTTTCAAAAAAACCGAACAACAGCCGCTGTTTCGCCTCATCGAGCTCAAGGCGGACGAGCATGCGCAAAAATTCTTTTTTCACTTCGACCTTTTCTTCTTCATTATACCCCATTTTGCTTAACAAGGCAGCGGCGACGGGATTGTCATGGCGGATGTACGCGCGCCACGGCAGTTTGCGCAGCTCCACCGTCAGAAAGCGGAAGTCGAGAACGGTCAAAAACGGAAACTGGACGACCAATGAGGAAGGTTCATCGTGGTGTTCATCATAGCTGAAGATGGCGATCGGAAGAATGCGGCGGCGGTATTTTTGAAACAAGCGGCTGAAGTAGAGGAACATTCGCTCGGGGAAGGTCCGCTGTGCGTAGCTTTGGTGTTCGACATGGACGATGATGAGCCCTTCCTCCCCCTTCATCTTCGTTTCGACCAACAAGTCGACGCGATGCTTCTCTCCGGCCGTCACGTCGGTAAACAGTTCTTCTGTGAGGAAAGAAAGGTGGCGAACGTCGATGTGCTCGTACACGTTGGGAAAGAAAAGAAGCAAAAACTCTTCGAAAAACGTCGACAGCAGCTCTTTGAACAACCGGTCGTGATCGATTCGCGGTTTGGCCACGTTTCCCCTCCTTGCGGCATCGAATTCATCGTATGATATTCGCTCTCCGCGGCCAAACTCCTTCTCCTCCCCCCTACTTTTTTTATGGTATGATCAAACGTCGCACAGGAAATCCTCAAGCAAAGGCTATTTTTATGCTTGTCTGAACCGGCCTGACGCCACAAGTTAACTATAGACGGAAAAAACTTGAGCCAAGAGCGCAAACCGTTCTTCCGTTTGCGCTCCTGTCCGATGAACCCGTTCAGCTCTCATTCAGCCGCTTCATGGTGTGCAGCCTCGTTCAATTCGTCGAATACAGGCTGACGAGCTCATACGTCACCGTCGTCCGACTGTCTTCCCATTCGAGCTTTCTCACGACCGCGACGCCGCTCGCTTCGCTTTGCACCGTCCGGCGCACTTCAAGCGGCACGTCAAGCGGATACAAGCGGTAGCCTTCTTTTTTCAACACAAACACATTTCCTTGAACGCGCTGTTCCTTTCCTTTTGTCACAATGACCGTCTGCAGCTCCATCGGCATGCCCATATGATTCCAACCTCCTTGGCACCCCATCGATTCGTTGGCGGCCGCGCCGCCACCCGAGCGGCGCACGCAGCCGCCCCTCTAGTTGTATCGTATCACATCGTCGGCTGTTGTTTCATCCATTCCGTGAGCCTTTGCACCGTCTCGCGATTGGCTTGCGGCGGAAAATAGTGGGTGAACTCAGGGAAGTACCAAGCCGTGACCGGTTTGCCGAGCTGCTTCAGCCGCCGTTCCAGCCGCCAGGCGTGCTCAATCGAGACGTTCTCATCGCGCTCGCCGTGGATGATGAGCACCGGGGCCTTGAGCCGTTCCAGATGATAGAGCGGCGTGCGGTGCCGGTAGCGCTCCGGGCATTTGTTCGGCGTCCCGCCGATGACGCGCTTCATCATCCGCCGCAAGTCAGGCCGCTCCCAATACGTAAGCTCCATATCCGCCACCCCTCCCCAGACCGCCACCGAACAGACCCCCTCGGCCATTAGGGAGGCATGGAGCGCCATCGCCCCGCCGCGCGAGAAGCCAAACACGTGCACGCGCCCGGGATGGACGAGCGGATGGCGGCGAAGGAGATGAAACCCAGCGAGCGCGTCATAACGGTCTTCACCGGCAAAATCTTCGTTTCCTTCTCCGCCCCCATTGCCGCGATAGAGCGGAGCGAAGACGACAAACCCGTGCGAAGCGAATTGGACAAGGCGCGGCACCCGCACTTGCCCGACGTTTTTGATGCCGCCGCGCAAATACAAAAACCCGTCATAAACGCCTTTTCGCTTCGGCGCCGCTAAAAATCCTTTCACCTTCAGCCCTTGGGACATATAGGTGACAAAGAACACATCGATTCCCGGATGCGGCGACGGAAACCGGTATTGGTCGATGATGTCCCCGTCCATACGCCTGCCTCCTTCCTACGCGAAAACAGATGATGCGAACCACCCGTCATCATCCCCCAACGCCTTCTTTCATTAGGGCAAGTGGGGCTGTCCAACTGCCTCGCCGCTCTTGCATGCCGTCCCTTGGCCGAGCGTCAGCTTGAAAAAGCCCTCGAGCGCGAGGAGCGTCCCGACCGCCGCCCGTTCTCGTTCGACCGCCCATTTTTTCTAGACATTCACACATTTTGGCTGCGTGCATACGATAAGGTGAAACCACGGTTTACCGCATGCGAACCAAGGGGGGTTAACGAACATGAAAAAATGGGCCGTATGGTTATGCTCGCTTCTGCTGCTTTTGCCGCTTTCCGCCTGCACGAATGACGGGGGCCAAAGCGAAAAGCCGCTCCAAAAAGTGCGGCTCGCCGAAGTGACGCACTCGATTTTTTACGCACCACAGTACGTCGCCCTGGCAAAAGGCTTCTTTAAAGAAGAGGGGCTGGATGTCGAACTGACGACGACATGGGGCGGCGACAAAACGATGACGACGCTGCTTTCCGGCGGCGCGGACATCGCCCTTGTCGGCTCGGAAACGTCGATTTACGTCTACAGCCAAGGAACGGACGACCCGGTCATCAACTTTGCCCAACTGACCCAGACGGACGGAACGTTTCTCGTCTCGCGCAAAAAAATCGGCCACTTTACATGGGAGATGTTGAAAGGAAGCACGTTCCTCGGCCAACGGAAAGGCGGCATGCCGCAGATGGTCGGCGAGTTTGTGCTGAAAAAACACGGCATTGACCCGCACAACGATTTGCATCTCATTCAAAACGTCGATTTCGCCAATATCGCCAACGCCTTTGCGAGCGGCACCGGCGATTTCGTCCAGCTGTTTGAGCCAACAGCGAGCATTTTTGAACAAGAAGGGAAAGGCTATATCGTCGCTTCATTCGGCACCGAATCCGGGCGCGTGCCGTACACGTCGTATATGGCAAAACGAAGCTACATGAACGAAAACAAAGACGTGATTGAAAAATTTACGCGCGCGATCTACAAAGCGCAGCAATGGGTCGAATCGCACAGCGCAGCTGAAATTGCCAAAGCCATTCAACCGTACTTTAAGGACACGGACTCGGCCATCATCGAAAAAGTGGTTGAGCGCTACAAAAGCCAAGGGACCTATGCGACCGATCCGATTTTGGATGAAGAAGAATGGAACAACTTGCAAACCATTATGGCCGAAGCCGGCGAGCTGCCGAAGCGCATCGACCTGAACACGCTTGTTGATTCGTCGTTTGCCAAAAACGCGATGAACAAGTGACGAAAGCAGGTGAACGAAATGTTTCTTGCCATCGACCGCCTTTCGCACACGTATTTGACAAAAACGACCGCTGTCACTGCACTCGATGATGTGTCGCTGTCCGTCGAGAAAGGAGAATTTGTCTCCTTTCTCGGCCCAAGCGGCTGCGGCAAAACGACGCTTTTGTCCATCATCGCTGGGCTGATTGAACCGACGGAAGGGGCGGTCCACATCGAAGGCCAACCGATTTGGCCGAGCGGAATGGCCGCGCCGACGGCGCGGCGCGCGGTCGGCTACATGCTTCAGCAAGACTACCTATTCCCATGGAAAACAATCGAAGAAAACATCCTTCTCGGCTTAAAAATGACTAGAACGCTAACTGCTCAAACCAAAGAACGGGCGCTCGCTCTGCTGGCGGAGATCGGCCTAGCCGGCGTCGAGTCGTATTACCCGAGCCAGCTGTCCGGCGGCATGCGCCAGCGTGCGGCGCTCGTGCGCACGTTGGCGACCGACCCGAAGCTGCTTTTGCTTGATGAACCGTTTTCCGCCCTCGATCAACAAACAAAGCTGAAACTGGAAGAACTCGTTTGGAAGACGTTAAAACAATACGAAAAAACAGCGGTGCTCGTCACCCATGACATCGAAGAAGCCATCGCCATGAGCGATCGCATTTTCTTGTTTTCGCCGCGCCCTGGGCGCCTTGTGCGGACGTTTGTCATCCCGGATGAACTGCGCAGCCGCCCGCCGCTTGCCGCCCGCCAGCATCCGGCGTTTTCGCCATTGTTCCAATCCATTTGGAAGGAGATGGAGGCTCTTGAATCAAGCTCCTGACCGCATCCAGTCGCTGCACCGTGAATACCTCGCCGCATTGCGCAAAGAGCGGCGAGTGATCCGCCTTTGGCAGACGGCGCTACTTGTCGCCTTTTTCGCCGTCTGGGAAGCGGCGAGCCGCTTCCATTGGGTCGATCCGCTCCTATTCAGTTCGCCCTCCGCCATCGCCAAGCTGTTTGGCGAAAAACTCGGCGATCATTCACTGTTTGTCCACACGTGGGCGACATTGTTTGAAACGTTGCTCGGCTTTCTGATCGGCACCGCCGGCGGGGCGCTCATCGGCGCGGTCCTCTGGTGGTTTCCGCGCCTGGCGAAAACGCTCGATCCATATTTGGTCGTCTTCAACGCCATGCCGAAAGTCGCCCTCGGGCCGATTTTGATCGTCGCACTTGGGCCGGGATTTACGTCGATTATCGCCATGGGCGTCGTCATTTCGGTCATCATCACAACGATTGTCGTCTATTCGGCGTTCCAAGAAGTTAATCCGAACTATTTGAAAGTGCTGCGGACGTTCGGCGCCACCCGCTACCAATGCTTTCAAGAGGCGGTGCTGCCGGCGTCGTTCCCGGCGATCATTTCGACGTTGAAAGTGAACGTCGGCCTCGCTTGGGTCGGCGTCATCACCGGCGAGTTTCTCATCTCCAAGCAAGGGCTTGGGTATTTAATCATTTACGGCTTCCAAGTGTTCAACTTCACGCTTGTGTTGATGAGCCTGCTCATCGTCGCCTTGCTGTCGACCATTATGTATCAGCTTGTCGCCTTGATCGAAAAAAAATGGGGAAACCGCCGCTAGCGGGACGCTCGCCGAATGTTGACGGGCGTCTCGTTTCATTCCTGTCGTCCCAATGAGCCGGCATCCGCCGCTTTTGGGAAGCCCATCTTCGGGAGCCGCCGATCGGCGCCCCTTTTCAATCGATCAGCCCGCGCTGTTTCAACTTGGCAAGCGCCAGTGAAAGCACGTCATCTTTCATGAAATAGCTGAAACGCTGATCGGCGCGGATGTCATCCGGCAGCGCCTCAAGCAGCACCGGACCGTTCGTTTCCAAATACGACCCCCGCTCGACGAGCGCAGCGATGTCGGCAAAATAAATGTTTTTCACGATATCCGGCTCCACTTTATATTGGCCGATGTATTCGAGCCGGCCGACAATTCCCCCCGTTTCTTCCATCACTTCGCGGGCCGCGGCTTCCGCCGCTGTTTCCCCTTCTTCCACCTTGCCGCCGGGAAACTCAAGGCCGCGGCGCGGATGATCCGTCAACAGCCATCGCCCGCCATAGCGGCAAATGACCCATACATGCCCGGGGGAGGGGGAAAACGGATGATCCGCAAAGGCCAGCCGAACGCGATGTCCGTAATAATCGCGAAATTCATGCATCGGACTCTCCCCTTTCCTCTCCCCATTATACAGAAAAACGCCGCTCGACTCGCGGCGTTTACTCTTCTTTTTCGTCCGGAAGAATGCCTATCGAGCGGATGTGTGCTTTCGCTTCGTCGTTGCCGAGCTCATAAATCATTTTGTAAATGTCGACCATCGTCCGGTCGTACGCATCGTTTTCCCGGTCGTAATGGTATTGAATATACGGCACGTGGGCACGCCAAAACGCCTGCCAGTCGGTCGAGTAGTTCTGGTCGAAATACTCGCGCAGGCGGGCGATTTCCTCATCAGTCGCCTCGATTTGAAAGTCCCACGGCGACGCGGTTTTCAATTGGGAAATTTCCCCGGTTGCCATCGACACGTAATACGTCTTTTTCCGTTCGTCTGCCACCTTCGTTCACTCCTTCTGCTCTTTTTGCTTAGTGTGGGGCAATCGGGGAAAACTATGCTCATTTTATTTCATCTTTCAACAGCTCGATCGCCTTGCACGAAGCAAAAGGCCGTCCCCCGGCCTGAGGACAGCCTCCTCATTCTTATCGTCCTAAGAACGATTTCAACATCCAGACGTGTTTTTCCAAGCTGCGATGAATGCCAAGCAGCATATCCCCCGTCGTTTCATCGTTCACTTCATCCGCCAGCTGCATGCCTTCCTTCAATTCGCCGATCATCGTTTCAAAGTCGCCGACAATCGAAGCGACCATTTGCTCCGCCGTTTCCGTCCCGGCTGCTTCTTTGACGGACGCCTGCTTGAGGCAGTCTTTCATCGTCGCCACAGGTTTGCCACCCAAGGCCAACAGCCGCTCGGCCAGTGCGTCAATGTGGATCGCGGCTTCGTTGTACAGCTCTTCGAATTTTTCATGCAGCGTGAAAAACTGCGGCCCGGTGACATACCAATGATAGTTGTGCAATTTCACGTACAACACAGTCCAGTTGGCGATTTGCTTGTTGACAAGATCGATCAGTCGAGTTGTCATCCTCTCACTCCTCCTTATGGTTCTTGTACCCAGCTGGCTTGTTGATGAAACATGGAAAATGTGTCGATGGATAGCTTGCCCGATTTCACCGGAAATATGAACGCCAGCTCTGCCAGATATGGTATAGTGAACTACCCCCACTTAATTTTCTAGCGAAAATTTGAAGTGGGGGCTTCCAAAGAAGTTTGACTGCTTCAAGCAATCCTTATTCTTTGAGGCGTGTCCACTTCGCCGCTAGAGCATAAGACACTCAGGTCTACAGCTTTACTTTTCTTTAAGATGTTTAATGCGCCATTGACATCAGCATTAATTAGTTTGCCAGACTTTGTTCGATACAAGCCGCGCTTAATACGTTTGCCGCTGAACTTATATTCTTTTGGATTGTCGGCATTATATTCAGGAATCTCATCGCCGTCAAAATTCCTTGTGTTCAAAATAGTATTGTCTGACATTGTACAATCCGACGTTGTACATGTTCTTGGCAATATGGCACAGTTCTCGAAGAGTCAAGTATTCTTCTTTGGTCAAACCATTTAGCTGTTGTTTGATACAAAAATACATTTTTTCACCTCCCATCTAACTATATTATACTATATTTTAACCCGTGGTGCTAGTTGAGTGTCAGCGCTCAACCAGCCCTAGTGTGACCAAGGAATACGCCAACAAGATGCCATCGAGTGCCACTTCAAACCCGGCCATGGAATTCGCTCGAATGTCGGTGATCCGGTATTGGTCTACGAGAATCGAAAACACCGTCTCGATGACTTTGCGTTTTTTTCGGATCCATTCTTCCCATGCTTTGGATGGGCCGTGCTTTTGATTGTGTCGAGACGGTGTCCAGAACGCAGCTTGGTGTTCTTCGTACAGCTTTTCTCGAAGAGCGCGGCTGATGTACCCTTTGTCCCCAAAGTTGTAGGGATGAGGGATTTGAGTCATCACCGTTTCAGCGGCTTTGACGTCGTGGCAGGACGCTTCCGTCACGACATAGCCCATGGCCAGCCCTTGATTGGTCACTTGAAGATGCAGCTTGAAACCGTAGTACCATTGCTTTTTGGAAGCACAATACCCCATATCCGCGATCCCTCGAAATCGCTTGACGCGCTGCATTCTTGCGGGATGGCACAACGGAAGAGGCAAGCTGTCGACGACCGCATAAGCATGGTGTTGGCCACGTTTCGCCAGCTCATGACGGATCCATTTGATGGCGAAACCAAGCGCCCGGCAGCGGCGGTTGTATCGGGAGCGTTCAAGAAACGAGCCGTTTGTGAACAAATTTCCCGTGACAAAACGATGCCAGGCTCGTTCGGAAGAAAAGCCCAGCAGCTTCCCCAAAAGGTGAACCGCCATGACCACTTCGTCTTCTTGCTTGACCAAGTGACGGTTGCGGCGATGAAGATACATTTGAATCAACGACAGTTGGGCAGAAACAAAACAGAAAATAGCGGCATATTGTTTTTGAAGTTTGGCTGGATCTGTAGTAAAATGAAAGTGCTCTTGCATGGGGGATCTCTCCTTTCGAATGTTGGGTGACACTTTCATTCTACTGGAGATCCGCCAGCAAGGGCTATTTTTATGCTTGATCAAGTTTATCTAGCACCACGGGTTATATTTTACTGAATCTATCCTATTTTCAGCAAAATATAGTTAAGGCGATTCATCTCCCACTTACTCCGCTTCGCTTCGTTGAAGTGGGAGTCTTCTCGCCTAATTAAGATAAAAAGAAAAAAGGCGGGCGTCATGATGTACTGGACCTTGATCGTTTGCCTCATCATCGCCGCTGTCGTTCTCGTGCTGGCGGTCGTCACGACGTCCAAAGCGTATGCCTACAAGCATACGGTCGATCCGCACCCGAATGAACACGGCGGCGAACAACAAGCCGGCCCGAAGCAGCCGCAGTAGCGGCGCGGGGCTGGCTTGTTCATCAACCAAACACCTTTTTCAACTCTTCTTTCTCTTGCGAAAGCCAAAAGCGCATCAGCTGTTTGGCCGCCTCTAGATCATGCAGCTTCGCTTGGCCGCATTGCCGCTCGGTCGCGGCTGGCACTTCCGTCGCGGCGAGCGCGTCCTTCATGGCTTCTTCCAACAAATCAATGATCTCGTCCACGGTTGGCGAGCCGCTCACGACAAGATAAAACCCGGTTTGGCAGCCCATCGGCGAGATGTCGATAATATCGAAATGATCATATTTGGCCGCATGTCGGCGCAGCGTATACGCAAGCAGGTGCTCGAGCGTATGAATCGCGGCCGGATCCATCGCCTCTTTGTTCGGTTGGCAAAAACGGATGTCAAACTTATTGACGACGCCGTCGCTGCCGACTTTGTGAACGCCGCAATGCCGAACGTACGGCGCTTTGACCGCGCAATGATCCAATTCAAAGCTTTCCACCGGTGAAGGCATGTCAATCACTCCTAGTTATTTATTCTCTTTTTTATCATAACCAAGACGAGGAACGTTCCGCATCTTTTTTGCCTCTCGTTCGGCTTGGCGTCTATGCCCAAAAAGCAAGGCTGAGTCGGCGCTCCCTTCCGAGCGAACGACAGTTGTTTTTCTTGAACAAAAGAACGGTTTGTTCTATTGTAATCATGATGATCACAGAAAGGAGAACTGTACATGGGCCAATGGCTGATTTGGTGCATCCGCTTTTATCAACGCTTTCTTTCTCCGCTCAAGCCGCCGACATGCCGCTTTTATCCGACCTGCTCGAACTATGGCATCGAAGCGATCCGGCGCTTTGGCGCCATAAAAGGGGGATGGCTGACGGCGAAGCGCATTTTGAAATGCCATCCGTTCCATCCGGGCGGTTTTGATCCTGTTCCTGAATCATCAGAACATGTGAAAAGAAACAAAATCACTTAATGGCCTTGCCATTTGCTTGATTTTTTTATATGATTAATCCTGTAAATCGTAATGATTACGATATAATAAATGCGGACATCCTTGAGCCCAGAAAGGAGTTCAATATGAGACTACCATCCATTCTTTTGTCTTTCCTTTTGGCGGCAAGCGCCTGGCTATACGGCTGCCAAGCAAAACCGGAGGCACATAAGGCCCAAACATCGAACGACCCATTGACGATTTATACAACCGTCTATCCGCTTGAAGACTTTACGAAAAAAATCGGCGGCGACGCCGTGAACGTCAAAAGCGTTTACCCGCCGGGAGTGGAATCCCATACGTTCGAACCGACAACCAAAACCGTGCAGCAGATTGCCGATGCGGACGCCTTCATTTACATTGGCCACGGGATGGAACCGTTCGCCGAAAAACTGCAGGAAACATTACAAAATGAGCACGTCCGATTTCTCGTTGCCACAAACGGCATCGAATTGCTTGAATCGAACCATGAACAGGAGCATGCGCATGGCGAAGGGCACAAAGATGAACACGGAGAGGGACATGAGGAAGAACATGGCCATGAACACGGAGACAAAGATCCTCACGTATGGCTTGACCCCATCCGATCCATTTCGATCGCCGAGAACATCCGCGATTTGCTGATGGAACTGAAACCTGAAAAAAAAGACCTGTTTATGCAAAACTTTGAAACGTTAAAGATGAAACTCGAGCGCCTTGACGGGCAATTCCGTTCAACAGTGGAGAAAGCTCCCAGAAAAGAGATACTCGTTTCCCATCAAGCTTACGGATATTGGGAAGACCGCTACGGAATCAAACAGCTGAGTGTTTCCGGGCTTTCTCCGAGCAACGAACCATCGCAAAAAGAGCTGACTCAGCTCATCCAGACAGCCAAACAGCATCACATCCGCTATGTCATTTTCGAACAAAATGTTCGTCCCAAAACGGCGGAAGTGATTCAGAACGAAATCGGCGCCAAGCCGCTCCGTCTGCATAACTTGGAATCGCTGACCGATGAAGATCGAAAAGCCCACAAAGATTACTTTGCTCTTATGGCCGAGAATCTCCACGTGCTGCAAAAAGCCCTTTATTGAAATACAACCGCCTGCCTCTTTCGATTCGTGGGCTTTCTCATTTTGTTTCCCGGCTTCGTCTATTTCTGGCGTTTGTTTATGCACGATAAGCGCTATGTACGGCCAAAACAACAAGGAAAAAGGTGTCCCCAACACGCGTGGGACACCTTCCTTTATGACGTGCGATCTTCTGCCCTGCAGAAAGAAAAGCACCCTTTTCCTCACCCATCACTCTCACTATTGCAGCGAGCGGACATAGGCCGCAATGGCCGCAATTTCTCCCGGCGTCAATGTTTGCATTTCTTTCGTCCGATGGCGCCGGATTGCTTCCTCGATCGTTTTCGCGCTGCCGTCATGCAAATACGGGGCTGTCGCCCATACGCCGCGCAGCGTCGGCGTATCCCACTGTTTGGGCGTCCGCGGGTTTGTGAACCGGGCGCGGGCGTCGCCTTTGGAGGCGCGGTCCTTCGGATTGGCCGTGCCGATATCGTGCAAGTAGGCGGTATTGGCAGTCGTCAATTTCCCGTCAGGCCCGACCGCCTTGACGCTGTCGGTGAAATACTCGCCCCCATGGCAGCTTAAGCAATTCCCTTTCCCGTTAAACAGGCGCTCCCCTTCCTTCGCTTCCGCCGTCAAGCTGCCGTCCGCCTTTCGATACGGGCTTTTCGGCACGGGGAACGAACGCGGGTCGTTCAAGTAGGCGAGAATGGCGTCAAACATATGCTGGACGTTCGGCGGCAGCGGCTTGGACGGGTCGATCGCCGTCATGCCGCCCATCTCGCCTTGCACCGTATGAATGTAGTCGGTAAAATCGTCGCGCGAACCATCCCACATAAACAGCCCGGTTTTCGTCGCCAAAATATTGCTCGGCACGTTGCGCGGCCCTTTCGCCGTCATGAGCGTCAAGCCGTTGATGTCGCCGTCGCTATGGCACGAAGCGCAGCTCATCCAATTGTTTCCTGTAATGTTGATGGCAAACTCGTCGCTGTTGGCGCTGTAAAAGATCGTTTTTCCTTCACGCACGAGCGGGGAGAGCGAATCTTTCGCAATGAGGCGGATCGTGCCGCTCTCCTGCTTCGCTTTCGCATATGGGCTTTTTCCTCCGGTTTTGATCACGGCCAAATCATGGCTCATGGCGTTGTGGACGTAAAGCGTCTTCCCATCCGGCGAAATCGCGATCCCGCGCGGATTGTTGCCGTGGATGCGTCGCAAAATTTGCGTCGCCTTGCCGCCGCGGCGCAAGTCAAAGACGACGAGGTCCTCGCTTCCAGACATGACCGCGTACGCTTTGCCGCCGTCCGGGGAAAACGCCACATCGTACGGATTGGAGACGATGATCGTCTCGTTATGAACATCAGTGACATTGATCGCGGCAAACAGCTCTTTCCGCTCGTCCGGCAACTCAACGTCGTTCGTCACATCAATGACCGAGATGGCCGGAAACACCGTTTCCTCAAATTGGATCGGCGTATCGATGTTCGTCAATAAGTGCGGAATATACGCTTTTTTGCCGTCCGGGGCGATGACGATTTGCTCAAGCGTGTTCGGAATGCCTTGGCTCTTTTTTCGATCGGCTTTATCCGGCGACGGGGCGAGGGCGATTTCCTTGACCGCCCGCCGTTTCTTTGTGTCAATCACGGTGACTTTAGCCGCCAAATATTGCGTCACGTACAGCTTCCTTCCGTCCGCTGTCAGCGCCAGCGCCCGCGGCCGATCGCCCGCTTGGATGTCTTTGGTCCGCTTCCCGCTCTCAGCGTCAAACACCGAGACCGTGCCCGAGCGGTAGTTGGCGACATATACTTCCTCCCCATCTGGACTGGTGACGATGCCGAACGGCTCGATCCCCGTTTTCCAACGGTCGACGACTGTCCGCTTGTCAAGCGATACGACGTCCACTTCATCATCGTACATGCAGGAAACATACAGCGTCCGTCCATCCGGGCTGAGCGCCAGCTGGCGTGGTTCGCGGCCGACGGGAATTTCCGCTTCCTTCGTTTTGGTTTTCGCGTTGATGATTGTCACTGTATCCACATCGATGTTGGCGGTGTAGACATAGCGCCCGTCGCTGCTTACGGCGATGTTGTCGCCGTGCGCCGGGGCGTGTCTGACCACTTTCGGCTGCTCATGCCATGCCTTTTCGTCCTGACAGCCGGCCAACAGCGCGGCGATCGCCGCGGCGAACCACCATTTTCGCATTTCAATATTCCCCCGTTTTTTCACGAAAATGATAACCATCCTCAATTTTACAAAGAAAAGCAGCGAATCTCAGTCGTATTCGCCGCTTTCTTTCTGTTATTTGTTGCCGGATCCAACATCGACCTTGACCGTCCGCAACACCGGCGCCACGCCGTATGGGCCGCCGGCCGCCTGCACTTGCGGCACATGGTCGCGGTCAGTGTTGCCCAATTTTTTCCCTTTGATGTAGACATCTCCCGTATCCCAAAACTCACTTGCCTGCATCCCTTCCTGAAGCGTCGGGCCATCGACGATTCGGTCGTAAAAGTCGACGTAACGGGAGATGATCGTTTCGCGGTCAAGGGATTTCGCCGTCTCATCCGCTTGGTCGTTGTTCAAGTTTTGCAGCGCCACGCGGAACACCCCCGACAACGCGCCGGCGAGCCACGAGGTGTACTTATCCTCTGTTTCTCCCGTATGGTACACGTGCCATTTTTGATCCCAAAAATGGCGGTCCATCGCCTCATAAACAAGGCGCGCCGCATCGCGGTACGCTTCGTCTTTCGTCGCCAAAAACGCCGCCGTAAGCCCGCGGATCGCACCAAGCTGGGCAAGAAGCGTCGGCTCGTCTTGATCCGGCCCTTGGCCGATCGTATAGCCGTTTTCGACAAGCCCGTCTTTTCGCATCAAGTTGTGCATGATAAAATCCGCTTGCCGGCGGATGAGCTCAAGCGCCCGCTTTCCTTCCGGCGTGCCAAGCCCTTTGGCGCTCTCTCCGCTCGCATAGCCGACCGGCATCCCGTCAATCGCCCGTTCGAAGATGCGGAGCGCTTCCATTGTATAGCCGGCTTGGAACGTATCGACCCGATTTCCTTGCGTTCGCCCGTCATGTTCGGTCACAAACGCGCCCGCTTTTTCATTGAAATGCATGGCATCGATGTTGCGAAACACTTGCAGCAGCACGTCGCGGTTGACGGAATACGGGTCGTCGGCCACGCGGTCGTTGGCTGGATCGGCATCCACATTTTCTTTTGCCGCTTTCGGGAACGGTTTTCCGTCAAACACGGCCAAAAACGCGGGGTTTTGGTTTTTGTTTTCCGGCCGCTGGTCGGTCATGCCGAAAAACTCCGCCGCCGGCCATAGCATGAGCCATTGGTCCTCAAGCAAGCTGCGGGGATCTTTGACGACCAACTTCGCCGCATCCGGCGCCAGCTCGCTTCCCCCTTCAGCCAATTCCACCGCGTGCGGCAAATAGACGAATCCCCCGCTTGGGTTGTAGCGGCTGCCGGCTGCCTTCGTCAACGCCTGTTGCTTCGCATCATAAAATAAATGGTCACGGATAAAAGCCAGCTTGTTCCATATTTGTTCCGTCAAAATCATCCCTTGCATCCCGTCGGCGGAGCTGACGCCAAGAGCGACGTTCCCGCTTTGATCGTCGTTTGGCGTTTTCGCCTCCACCTCTTCATCGCTGTCTTTTTGATGAAAATTCCCCAAAAAGTCGCCGGCCCAAAGCGCTTGCTTCAAAAAGACACCGCCGTAAGCCGATGGCGTGAGCACTTTGTCCATTTTTCCGCGATCCCAGCGAAGCGATTGGAAATCGACTTGATAGACGGGAACGTATGTACCGTCGTCATTTTCCGCGTACACGTCCGTGTCAACCTTTTGCGCATAATGCGGATCGCCGCCGGCGTACTCGATGAAGGTCGGGAACATGTTGCGGAAAATTTCCTCGCGCGGATAGCCGACGCTGTCCGCAAGCTCATAAAAACGGTCGGCGAGTGCTTCATCGGCTGGCTTATGCCGCTGTTCGGCCCGTTGCTTGGCGATCGGGCCGTTGATGAGATGGAGCCCGAGCCCTGACTTTTCTGTCACCTCATACATGGCTTCTTCGGAATACTCGTATGACTCGATGCCGGCCGTATAGTCAAATTTCGTCGGCTCATCCGGCTTTCTCGCGTCAAGGGTGTCCAAATCAAGCCCGAGCCCTTCAGCGAGCGGTTCGCCCGAAAGTTCAAATTCCGAGTAGGCAAACATATTGCCGGCCGTATCAAAATGATCGTCCGCCACCGGCACGTGCAGGCGCGGCGCTTCCGCTGAACGGCCGTTCTCTTTCTCCCCGACGGCGGAACAGCCGGACGCCAAAAGCAGCGAGGCCGCCGCCGACGTGGCCATGATTTTCCAAGGCATGCGTTTCATAACTTGCTCCCCCATTTTATTTAAAAATAACGATTTTCATTTTCAATCTATTTCATTATACGCCGGCGATCCCCTTCATTCAAGCCGGAATCCGTTCCATCACATTCCGCCCGAGAAAGACGCTTTTCATGCCTCTTCTCCTTCCCTTAAGCCGGAATCCACTCAATGCGGCGTCCGCCCGTCCATAAAAAGCAGCATTCCAGTTCGTTCGGACAACGTCCGATTGTTTTGCGGCATAAGGACGACGCCGTTTCTTTGCATCGCCGAATGGCTTCCTCTTCCTCACACCACAGCAGCACACGAACCCGGTCGCGGTAAACGATGTACAACTCCCGATCCGCTTCTTCGCCCAATCCGCCGTCCGCCAGCAGCAGCGGCTTGCATGCCGCCTCTTCCATCGAACCGAAAAACTGCAGCAAATGATCCGTCACCTTGGCCAACACAAGTCCGTAATGCAACGGCGTCGGAAACATCGACAAAGGAAGGAGCGAACGGTGCTGATCAATCAACCGGAGCAAGCAAAGCGGCGACCGCAGCGAAGGCGCGGTGTCGCAATACGCTTGAATGACGCGGCGAAGAAACCGGCGCAGCGCACACGGCCAGACATCCAACGTCTCGTGATGGATAGGCACCATGGCTCGCCTCCTGTTTGTTCATGCATGTTTTTCCAGCTGCCCCAACACGGCGTTGATCGAGCTCCATGACCGTTTCGCAAAATAAATAGGCTTGTCTTTGCTTTTCGCCTTCTCTTTCACTTTCTTCGCCAAATTATGGTTCACGTAATCGATCATGACCAATATGGCGTCGACATGCTCCGGAATGTCGCGTTTCACCATATTCACTTTTCGTCCATTGAGATGAATGATTTCCCGGAATCCGGAACGCTCCAATTTATCGGTAATATGGCCTAAATGATCGGCTCCGACAACAAGCAGTGATGCCATCACGAAAGCCTCCTTTGCTCGCTTCTTTCTTTTTTATTTTAATTGAGAATGATTTTCTATGTCAATTATAACAAGAGATATTTTCATCATTTTTTTGGGCGATGAGCCCCCGCTTCAACGATGGTAAAGAAGGAAACGCCATTTCTGCACGAAATCCTTCTTTTATATTTGGGGAGGCGTGGGAGAACAACCATGATGGAAGCTGTCGATTGCCCCTGCTTCCGTTGATCCCAAGCGGGAGTCTTCTCGATTAGAGATGGATAAAATGCCTGCAAATGCGTCAAACTATAGACGCGGGCGATTTCATCACGACAAGGGGGATGACCATGGCGAAAGATGTTCTTTGCGAAGTGCGCAACTGCCATTATTGGGCGGAAGGGAACCGTTGCAGCGCGGAGTCCATTTATGTGGTCAGCCATGCCGGAAACATGGCGTCTGATTCGTCGGAAACGGACTGCAAAACGTTTACTCCTTCCAATGAAGCGTAACGATTCAGCAAATAAAGCGCTGCCCGGTGTTGCGGGCGGCGCTTGCATCGTTAGAGGGGGATGACGGTGGACAAGCGCGCCAGTCTCATTCAAGCGTTCCAAAAGGAAATGAAGCGGGCCGCTTTAGGAACATACCCAGCTTGCATCGACTCCTTCGCCCGTTTGTGGGATTATGAGTTCGGTTCGTTTGATCAACTCCCACCTGAGATTGAACGGCTCATCGCGCATCGGGCCGCTGAACTCGGGTGGATGGATGACGTTTGAGGGCCGTCCTCCAACAGGGGACAAAGCGGACGGATGAAGCTGGATCGCAGCGGTCTAAAAGCAAGGGCTTCGATTCGGCGAACGCCATGCCTCCCGGTCGGAACGCCGCGGGAATGGCAGCGGCAAAAAGGCAGGAACCTCGACTTAGGCGAGGCCCTGCCTTTTCTGCTTCCGAACAGGCGTTTTTACTCCTATCAAAAGGTTTGTTCCGTTTTTGGAATGAGCCTTTTCAGTTCGCGTCGCAGCAGTTTTTGCGCGGCGTTGCGCGGCAGTTCGTCGACGAAGTAAATGCGGGCCGGCACTTTATATTTCGCCAGCCGCTCGCGGCAAAACGCGCGAAGGGCCGCTTCGTCTGGCGACGCTCCGCGTTTCAGGCGGACGAACGCATACGGCACTTGCCCCCACGTTTCATTCTCGACGCCCGTCACCCCGGCTTCTTCCACATCGGGATGCGACAGCAGCACCGCCTCCACCTCAGCGGGATAGACGTTTTCGCCGCCGGAAATGATCAAGTCAGAACGGCGGTCAAGGACGTACAAAAATCCGTCTTCATCAAGATAGCCGATATCGCCGGTAAAAAACCAGCCGCCGCGGATCGCTTGCGCCGTCGCTTCCGGGCGTTGCCAATATCCTTTTGTCACATTCGGCCCTTTGACGACAATTTCCCCCGCTTCATGCGGCGCAGCCGGCTTTCCGTCTTTTAGGATGCAAAGCTCCGCCGGAAAAAGCGGCTTGCCGGCCGAACCGAGCTTCGTCAAACTGTATTCCGGCGCGAGTGTTGCGATTTGCGACGCCGTTTCCGTCATCCCGTATGTCTGGTACACCGGGATGCCCTTTTCTTTGCATGCCTCAAGCAGCGGGCGCGGCGCCGGCCCGCCCCCCAGCAGCATGCAGCGGAACGTATCGGGGTAGCGCGCTTCCCCGAGCTCGGCCACCATCCGCTGAAGCATGGCAGCCACGACCGACATGATCGTCACGTCGCCGCGCATGATCCATTCGTTCGCTTCCTTTGGGTCGAATGACGTTTGCAGCCGCATCGGCATGCCATAAATGACGCTGCGCATGGCGATCGACAGGCCGCTGATATGAAACAGCGGCACGGCGGCCAGCCAGCAGTCGCGCTCATGCAAGCCTAAATTGAGCGCCGAGCCGACCGCGCTCCACCAGTGGTTGCCGTACGTTTGCAGCACGCCTTTCGGGGTGCCGGTCGTCCCGGACGTATACATGATCGTGGCGACTTCCTCCAAATCGCACGTTTCTTTTAAGGAGACGTCCACTTCCGGAAGCGCGGCAACCGCGCCCACAGTCAGAACGCGTCCATCGCCGTCAAGGCTCCCGGCTAGCTCCTCATCGGCGATGGCAAGCCGCGCGCCGCTGTCATCAAGCTGCCAGCCAAGCTCATAGGACGTAAGGCGCACGTTTTGCAGCAGGACGCGGGCGCCGAGAAAAAACAACGCATGGATGATCTCGATCATCTCGATGCGATTTTTCATCAGCAAGGCGACAATATCTCCTTCCTTGACGCCTGCTTGAGCGAGGCGCCGCGCCCAGACGGCAGCCGCTTCATACAATTCGGCAAACGTTTTGGTCCGCCGCCCGTCGCTCACGGCGATTCGCTCCGGGGTTAAAAACGCCCGCTGCTTCAGCCAGTTTGGCATCGTTGTCATCTAGCGTCCTCCCTCTAGAAATGTTGATCTATCAAGGCTTTTCGGCCTCTCAGGGGTGTCCAAAAAATATTTTTCGACAAAATCCCTTACATCCTTTTTCAGTTTTGTGGATATCTTACAGACCTAGGGTGCGCTTCGCGGCCACGGCTGGTTATATTTTCCTGCCGCGGGGGGGGGAAGCATATTCGATGCACCCTTTGGATCTCCGCGTCGCTGATGAGGACGAACCCTCCCATGTCTCCGGGCGTCTTCGCGCCAACATTCCCTCGTTCGGTCTCGTCATCAGGCGGAGGCCGGCCAAGCTCCTTTAGGGACTCAAGGTCGAATGGATGAAATCACGCCAGCTTCTCCGGTGTCATCTCGTTGTCCAACGATTCTTCCGTTCGCAGGGGGAGGCCTTAGGCCGCCCGTTGCACCTGGGACAAGACGTCCTGTTTCATTCGCTCCGCGTCAAACGCTTGTTTCTTCGTACAAATCGCAAACAGCACATTCAACAGCTTCCGGCACAAGGCGACGATGGACTGCTTTCCGGTCAGCGGATTGACGGATCGGGTCGTATAATACTCATGCAGCTCGCGAAACGCCTCGTTATGCCGAATCAGCGGAATCATCGCCCGAAACAGCACCGAGCGCAACCGTTTCCGTCCCCGTTTGGAGATGTGCTTTTGCCCTTTGCGCTGGCCGGAGGAGTTCTCCTTGAGCGTCAGGCCCGCCAACTTCACCAATTGGCGCGGGTCCCGATAATGGGCGAAGCTGCCGATCTCCGCCAGCAGATCGATGATCGTGGCGTCTCCCAACCCGTCGACCGTTTTCAACCATTGGTACTCCATCGTCGTTTGAACCAATGCCTTCAACTCGGCGTCCAGTGCAGCGATCTCCGCCTCCAATTGGCGGTATCGGCGGACGAGCGCGGCGATCTCAAACCGGGCCATCGCTGTCCCTTCCGTCACCCCAATCGAGTCCTTCGCGGTGTTGATCAACGCCTGAATTTTGGCCTTCTGCGGGCATTTCATCCCTTCGCTTTGCCGGTACACCTCAAGAAGCTCCTCCACCGTCCGGCCGGCCATATCAGCCGGAAGCGGCGTCCACTCCAACACCGAAAGCGCCGTTTTCCCCAAGTCACGAAACACGGTCCAAAACTCTGGAAAATACCGATCCGTCCAGCGGACGATCGCGTTTTTCACCGCCGTCTGTTCCTTGCGGAGCTTCTCTTTGAGCGTGCTCCCCACGCGCAAATCGGCTTCGATCTCGTGCAGCAGCCGGGGAACGAGGAATCGTCCGTCTTTTGCCAGTCTGGCAATGACCAGGGCGTCTTTGGCGTCGTGTTTCGTCGGCAGGTTGTCATCAAGTTCTTTCGACCGGCACACATGCGCCGGGTTGACCATGACCAACGGGATCCCGTGCTCCTCGAGGAAGTAGGCCAGGTTCAACCAGTAGTGCCCGGTCGGCTCCACGGCGACGATCACCTCTGACTTCCCGAACGCTTGCATCGCCCCCTGAATCGCTTTATACAGCTGTTGAAACCCCTCTTTCGACTGGAAGATCGGGAACGATTTGCGAAGCACGCGCCCCCGGTCATCCACGAAGCAGGCGTAGTGGGTTCGTTTCGCGATATCGATGCCCACGACAAGCGTTTGTTCCGTAACTTGATCAATTTTATAGTTTTGTGTACAATTCATCTGAAGTCCTCCTTGGTATGGTGAGTGATGTGGTTGACACCCCTGCATCATACCAAGAGGGCTTTTTTTGATCAAGTCCCCGGAAAAGCTCCTAACGGGAATGCTCCTTTCTTGCCCCCTCCTCCGCCGACGGCCAGCGAAAGGATTCCTCCCTTCGGAAAAGCGACAAAAAGCAGCTTGACGCGCCATCAAGCTGCTTCTTCGTTCTCATCACGGGAAGCGCGGGAATTGGCTGAAGTCCGGCTTCCGTTTTTCTTTGAACGCCCGCATTCCTTCCTTCGCCTCTTCGGTCGTGTAGAAGAGAAGCGTCGCGTCGCCGGCGAGCTGTTGGATGCCGGCCAAGCCGTCGGAGTCGGCGTTGAATGCCGCTTTTAAGAAGCGAATGGCCGTCGGGCTTTTTTCCAAAATTTCTTGCGCCCATTTGACCGTTTCTTCTTCAAGCTGCTCAAGCGGCACGACTTTGTTGACCAGCCCCATTTCGAGCGCTTCTTGCGCCGTGTACTGACGGCATAAATACCAAATTTCCCGCGCCTTTTTATGGCCGACGATGCGGGCCAAATAACCGGCGCCATAGCCGCCGTCAAAGCTTCCCACTTTCGGCCCGGTTTGGCCGAAGATGGCGTTGTCCGCGGCGATCGTCAAATCGCATACGACATGAAGCACATGCCCACCGCCGATGGCATAGCCGGCGACCATCGCAATGACCGGCTTCGGAATGACGCGGATGAGCCGCTGCAAATCAAGCACATTGAGGCGCGGAATTTCATCCTCGCCGACATAGCCGCCATGGCCGCGCACTTTTTGGTCCCCGCCCGAGCAAAACGCCTTGCCGCCGGCGCCGGTCAAAATGATGACGCCGATATTCGAATCATCGCGCGCTTTTGTGAACGCATCGATCATCTCGTTCACCGTTTTCGGCCGAAACGCGTTATGTACTTCCGGACGGTTGATCGTAATTTTGGCGATGCCGTTGTACGTTTCGTAAATAATGTCCTCATAGTCGTACTGCTTCACCCATTCAAACGGCATTTACACTTCCCCCTTTGTTATGAATTCACTTACTATTTTAGCAAAAATGCCGGGCTGTTCCACGTGAATTGCATGTCCGGCTCCTTTTACACAGATAAGTTCGCTGTTGGGCAGCCGCTCGTGCATTTGGGCGGCGATGCGGCAAAACTTCTCATCGCGCTCCCCGCAAACAAGGAGCACAGGCATGGCAAGTTCGCCAAGCCGTTCCCAAAACGACGGCTGCACGCCGGTCCCCATCCCGCGCAAACTGTTGACAAGCCCCGTTGCCGTATGGCGGAGCCGCTCGCGGCGAATCGCCGCTCGCACCGAATCCGGAAGCGCCTGCTGAGTGGCAAACAGCGGGATTTTTTCCCAATCATCGACAAAAGCACGGACGCCTTCCGTTTCGATTTTTCGCGCCAACGCCTCATCCGCTTCCCGCCGCGCGCGCCGCTCCTCCTCTGTCTCCAAGCCGGGCGAACTGCTTTCCAGCACTAAGCGGCGAACGCGGCGCGGATGCCAAACGGCGAACGCCAACGCGAGCCGGCCGCCCATCGAGTAGCCGAGCACGTTCACTTGTTCGACGCCCCATTCGTCAAGGAGCGCCGCCAAGTCAGCCGCCGCGTGTTCGATCCGATACCGTCGGGCGTCCTTTGGCGCCTCGGTCCGCCCATGGCCCAACAAGTCGACGGCCATCACACGGAAGTCCGGCCAAAACGGGGCGAGCGGCCGCCACGTGTCCGCGCTGCCCGTAAACCCGTGCAACAATAAAAGCGGCTCCCCTTCGCCATATTGTTCCACATGGTAACGAACCCCATTCAGCTCCACATCAAACCATTCCTTTATGTTCGAGAAATTTCGCGATTTCCTGGGAAACACGTTCCCACAAAAAACGATGCATTTGGACATTTTCCGCGCGCGACGTGCGCACTTCGACAACATGAAGCCCGCCTGCTTCAAACGATTCCGCCACTTGACGGCGAAATTCGTCCCACGTACGCGGCGTTGCGTGCCGTCCGCCGTACATCCCAACGGCATCGGAAAACGACAAACCGGTCGGCGTGCCAAACAGCGTTTCAAACGGCCCTTCATGACGCGCCTGCGGCAAAAAGGAGAAAATGCCGCCGCCGTTGTTGTTCAACAGCACAATCGTCGCCTGCAATCCGTGCATTTTCGCTGCCAGCAGCCCGTTCAAATCGTGGTAAAACGACAAATCGCCGATCACGAGCGCAAGCGGCCCCGCGGCGGCGCCGGCCCCCAAGGCGCTCGAGACGACGCCGTCAATGCCGTTGGCGCCGCGGTTGGCAAGCACGCGGAGCGGCTTGTCCGTCGACCAGAAAAACGTATCGGCGTCGCGGATTGGCATGCTGTTGCCGACAAACAGCGTCGCCCCGGCTGGAAGCAAATTGGCAAGTTCCGTGAACACTTTCCCTTCAAACCATTCTTCTTTTGGCAGATGGCGCTCAAGCACCGCGCGGGCGATCGCGTTCATCTCTAGCCATATCGCCGACCACGCGCTTTTGTTTTCTTTCGGTTTCGCCCATTCAAGAAGCTGGCGGCAAAGAATCAGTTCATCACTCTGAACGAAGCTGTCCGCGGACAACGTTGGATCGCGCCAGCCGCCGTCGTCGACAACAATTTGACGAATCGCGCGATGGCGCTTGAGCCATAAAAAGAGCGGCTTCGACACCGGCATGGCGCCGAACCGAAGCACCACATCCGGCACAAGCTTGGAAGCGGCGGTTTCCTCCCGCAATATGGCGTCATAGCTGTCCAGCACGTACGTTTTGTCATGCGTACCGACGCGCAACTGGGAAAGCGGATCGGCCAAAATCGGAAAATCAAGCGCCCGCGCCAACTCGGTGACCGCCTCGGCAAACCCAGGGCGATCGAGCGGCCCGCAGACGATCAACCCGCGTTCCGCCGCCGACAGCTGCTCATACAGCGCCGATACGCTTTCTTGCGGCAGCGCTGGGCGGCCGTGCCACACTTGCGGCGCTCTCGAAACAGACCGCACCCGCTCCCAAACCGCCTCATCGATATGCGGGACAAGCGGCTCGCGAAACGGCGCGTTCACATGCACAGGCCCGCACGGTGCACCGGCGGCCGTTTGGACGGCTCTTGCCGCCATCGTCCGCGCGTATCGCAGCATATCATCCGCCTCTTCCGGCAGCGCCAAGTCCACAAACCACTTGGCGTAGCGTCCGTATAAGTGCAGCTGATCAATCGCCTGCGGCGCCCCGACATCGCGCAGTTCATGCGGCCGGTCGGCCGTCAGCACCACGAGCGGCACGCGCGAATAGTATGCCTCGACAACCGCGGGCCCATAGTTGGCCGCCGCCGTTCCGGACGTGCATACGAGCGCGACCGGACGCTGCTTCGCTTTCGCCAAGCCGAGGGCGAAAAACGCGGCCGACCGCTCATCGATATTCATATATAGTCGAAGGCCAGGGTGGGCCGCCATCGCCATCGCAAGCGGCGTCGAGCGCGAACCGGGGCTGATCACCGCCTCCGTCACCCCGGCCTGCGCCAATCCGTCCACCAATGCCGCTGCATAAACAGACAAGGCATCAGCCATCGTTCATCACTCCCAACGCCGATAACATCGGGGCCATTTTCACATTTGTCTCTTCATATTCGCTGTTTGGGTCGGAATCGGCGACAATGCCGCAGCCGGCAAACAGCATGGCTTCCTTCCCGGCGAGCAAGGCGGAGCGAATGGCGACCGCCCATTCCCCATTGCCTTCGCCATCCACCCAGCCGATCGGCGCTGCATACCATCCGCGGTCAAGCGGCTCAAGGGCGCGGATCACCTCCAGCGCTCGATCGCGCGGCGTTCCGCCGAGCGCGGGTGTCGGATGCATCATTTCCACTAAGCGGAGCACCGAGCGCTCGCGGGAGCCACGGCCGACAACCGGAGTGCATAAATGCTGGATGTGCGGCAGCTTGAGCAGCTGCGGTGCGGGCGGCATCTCGACCGTCTCGCAGACGGAAGAAAACAAGCGGCCGATCATTTGCACAACAAACTGATGTTCTTCGTTGTTTTTTCGATCTGCCCGCAGCCAAGCGCCAAGCCGCTCGTCTTCCTCCATATCGGCCCCGCGGCGCACCGATCCGGCGAGGCAAACCGACCGGCACATTTTCCCTTCTTTTTGGACAAGCTGCTCAGGGGAAGCGCCGATAAAACAGCGGCCGTCCTGTTCAAACGCAAAAATGTAAGCAAACGGCTGCTGCTCGCGAAGCCGCTGGAGTACGGCCGCGGCATCCACCGTTTTGGCAAACGCCAGGCGCCGAGCGCGGGCGAGCACCACCTTGTCCAACGCCCCCGCCCGAATCGAGGCGATCGCTTCGCGAACAGCCGCCAACCATCGTTCTTTCTCTTCTTCTTCGTCTGACACAAGGCGCGGAAGCCGCTTTGGAGCGGCCATGGGGTCGCTGATCCGCTCAAGCAAGCGCCCGACCCGCTCCCAGTCCCGTCCTCTTTTGTCCGTTGGGACGGTGACAGTCAACGTCGTTTTGCCGTTTCTTACGGCAAGAAGCGCGGCCGGCGCCACGAGCTTCCCGGCCGGAAAGCCGCGCCACATGTCGGTGCCCGGCCGATAGGGGTCAAACGAAAATCCGCCAAACAATAACGGCGGCGCATCGGCCGCGCCGTATGGCTCCATCTCCTTCTTCCATCGGCGCCGGCCCGCTTCCACGTCATCAAACCGGCTGTCGGCCTTCTCCGTTTCGATCGCATAAACGGAGCCGAGGCCGACCAATATCGTGCCTCCGGTTCGATCCGCCCAAAAAAACCGTTCGCGGAAGCCGCATGACGGCCCTTGCATAAAAAAAGAAACCGGATCAACGCCCTCCCACGGTTCCGCCCAGCTGACAAACGGCCGCCCTGCATTCACCGCCAATCTATGCAATTGTTGCTGCAGGTGATGTCGAAATCCAATCGCCACGTTCCTCACGCTTTCTGTCGTAAAATTCCCCCTCCATCCCCACTTCCCATTATAATATAATAGGAAATCATTTATCTATCGGGAAGGGTTGACATGCTTTCAACGTTTGCCTACACTTATTTTGGACATAAACGAATGACATTTTCACAGAATCTAAGGGGAATGAATATGCAATCATTCACACATATGGACCATCGCCCGCCGGCGCGCCGCGACTGGCGCGTCTTTTGGCGGCTGACGCGCCCGCATACGCTGACGGCGGCATTTGTGCCCGTATGCGTCGGCACGGTGCTGGCGCTTGGCGAAACATCGATCGATTGGCTGCTGTTTGCCGCGATGATGATCGCCTCTTTGTTGATTCAGGCGGCGACGAACATGTTCAACGAATACTACGATTATCAACGCGGCCTCGATTCACCGGAGTCGGTCGGCATCGGCGGCGCCATCGTCCGCGACGGCCTCAAGCCGAAAACGGTGCTGGCGTTGGCGTTTGGCTGTCTTGGGTTGGCTATGCTCATCGGCATCTACATTTGCGCCGAAAGCAGTTGGTGGCTCGCCGTTGTCGGAACGATTTGCATGGCGGCCGGTTATTTTTACACCGGAGGGCCGGTTCCGATCGCCTATACGCCGTTTGGCGAACTGGCGGCTGGGTTTTTTATGGGCTTTGTCATCATTTTGATTTCATTTTTCATCCAAACGGGCTATATCAGCGGCGACGCCGTGCTCACCGCCATTCCGATCGCGATTTTGGTCGGCGCCATTTTGCTGGCGAACAATATTCGCGACTTGGACGGCGACCGTGAAAAAGGGCGAAAGACGCTCGCCATTTTGATTGGCCGCGATTGGGCCATCCGCCTGCTCGCTGCCATGTTCGCCGTTGCCTTTCTTTGGACGGCCGTGCTTGCGGTGTTTCAGATCGTGCCGTTTTGGGCGCTGCTCGCTTTATTGAGCATTCCAAAAGCAATCGCCGCGGCGCGCGGATTCATCGGTAAAACGAAACCGGCGGAGATGATGCCGGCGATGAAGGCCACAGCGCAAACGAATACACAATTTGGCTTTTTGCTCGCCATCGGCTTGCTTTTCGGCCAATGGCTGTAAACACGGTCGAAACGGCCGTGTTTTTTTTTGATTTTCGCCCATACTACACCATATAGACGCTACTGCGAAGGAAGGGATTGCGACTGATGCTGACGAACGAACAGCTTGCCGTCCTCCGCTCAAGACTGCTCGACATGAAACGGGAGACGGAAGACCGGCTGAAGCAAAACGACCATTTCGGCATGATCCGCAGCCACGCCCACGATGCGGTCGGTGAGCTGGCGAGCTACGACAACCATCCGGCCGATGAGGCGACAGAGCTGTATGAGCGGGAAAAAGATCTCGCCCTAAAGGAGCATGCCGAGCGCGAAGTTCGCGAGATTGAACGGGCGCTTGGCGCCATCGCCGACGGCACATACGGAACGTGCCGCGTATGCGGCCGCCCGATCCCATACGAACGGCTCGAGGCGCTGCCGACAACACTCTACTGCCGCGAGCACAGCCCGGATCAAACGGTGTCGCAAAAGCGGCCGCTTGAAGAGGGCGTTCTTATGCCGCCGTTTGGCAAATTCGATTTCGATGACCGCGCGGAATCGGTCGCTTACGACGCGGAAGATGCATGGCAGGAAGCAGCCCGCTACGGCACATCCGACACCCCTTCGGACCTTGGCAAAAACGTCGATTCCTACAGCGAAGTGTATGCCGAGTCGGAAGAGAACGTCGGCTATGTCGAAGACTTGGAAAATTTCGCGGCCGTCGATTTGCATGGCAGACACGTACGTGTGTACCCGACGCGGGAGCATGAGCTGCTGGAAAACATATTGGATGACGAAGGCATCATGTCGAACATCGGCGATTTGCCGGCGTATGAAAAAGACCCGTATACATCGACAGACAGCTACCGCCGGTACGATGAAAGACTGTCCCAGCAGCATTTTGGGGAAACAACTCCATGAAAAAGGCCATCGGCAAGATGGTCTTTTTTGTGAAACGGGCCGATGCCGTTTTCCGTAGTACAGAGCAGAACGTCATATGATCCGAATGGAGGCGAAATGATGAACGCACATGAGATCGATTACCGGCTGTACGGCGATGACATGCAGTTTGTCGAAATCGAGCTCGACCCATACGAAAGCGTGGTCGCGGAAGCGGGCGGGATGATGATGATGGATGACGGCATCGTCATGGAAACCGTATTTGGCGACGGCTCCTCGTCCGGAAAAGGGCTGCTTGGCCGCCTTGTCGGCGCGGGAAAGCGGCTGCTCACCGGCGAAAGCTTGTTCATGACCGTGTTTACCAACCAAGGAAGCGGCAAGCGCCGCGTCGCCTTCGCCGCTCCGTATCCGGGAAAAATCATCCCGGTCGATTTAAGCGAACTTGGCGGGAAGCTCATCTGCCAAAAAGACTCCTTTTTGTGTGCGGCAAAAGGCGTTTCCGTCGGCATTGAGTTTCAGCGCAAGCTCGGCGCTGGCTTTTTCGGCGGCGAAGGGTTTATTATGCAAAAGTTGGAAGGTGACGGGCTTGCCTTTTTGCACGCCGGCGGAACGATCCACCGCCGCGACTTGCAGCCCGGGGAAACGCTTCGTATTGACACCGGCTGCCTTGTCGCCATGACGAAAGACGTCAACTACGATATTGAATATGTCGGCAACATCAAAACCGCCTTCTTCGGCGGCGAAGGATTGTTTTTGGCCACCGTCACCGGTCCGGGAGCAGTGTGGGTGCAGTCGCTTCCGTTCAGCCGGCTCGCTGACCGCGTCCTCGCTGCCGCCCCGAGCGCCGGCGGACGGTCGGTCGGCGAAGGCAGCATCCTCGGCGGCATCGGCGACTGGCTCGACGGCGACGACTAAGCGAGAAAGGGCGCTCCGGCCAAACGGAACGCCCTTTTGCTTTTCTGCCTTCCCCCTCGAAATTCCCTAAAAGGACGATGATTAAATGAAAAAGCAGCCCAAAAACGTCCTTTTCTAAGTTGAGAAACGTTCCCCCGACGGCAAAAGACCCCAAATTTCGGCGGCGTATTCCGCTACGGTTCGATCGCTGGCGAAACGGCCGGAATGGGCGATGTTGACGGCGCTCATCCGCCACCAGCGCGCCGGATCGCGGTAAGCGGCCTCAACCCGCTCGTGCGCCTCGGCGTAGGCGGCAAAGTCGCGCAGCACAAAATATTCGTCGTTTTGCGCCAGCAGCGAGTCGTAAATCGGCTCAAAGTAGTCGCCGACATCAGGGAAAAAGCCGTTGATGAGCTGGTCGACAACTTGCTTGATCCGTTTGTCATGATGGTAATACTCATGCGCCCGATAGCCTCCGTGTTCGTAGTAGCGGAGCACTTCATCGGCCGTCAGTCCGAACAAAAACATGTTGTCCTCCCCGACGGCTTCCGCGATTTCGACGTTCGCTCCATCCAGCGTGCCAAGCGTAACGGCGCCGTTCATCATAAACTTCATGTTGCCCGTCCCGGACGCTTCTTTGCTGGCGGTTGAGATTTGCTCGCTCACATCGGCGGCCGGGATGATCTCTTCGGCGAGCGACACACGGTAGTTTTCCAAAAAAATGACTTTCAACTGGTCATGGACCCGTTTGTCGTTGTTCACCTTCTCGGCGACCGAATGGATCAGCTTGATAATCCTCTTGGCGTAGTAATAGCCCGGCGACGCCTTCGCCCCGAAGATAAACGTGCGCGGGTGAATCGAGAAGTGTGAATCCTCCTTCAGCCGATTGTACAAATGCATGATGTGCAGCACGTTCAACAGTTGCCGTTTGTAGGCGTGCAGCCGTTTCACTTGCACATCAAAGATCGACGACTCGTCAACACCGATTCCGGTCTTCTCATAAATGCGGGTGGCGAGCTTCGCTTTGCGCCGCCGCTTGACGGCGGCGAGCGCCTCTTGAAACGCCGGATCGGAAGCATGCGGCGCCAGTTCCACAAGCGCTTCCGGCTCATGAATCCAACGCGGGCCGATCGTGTCCGTAATCAACGCCGACAGCTCGGGGTTGGCTTTTAAGAGCCAGCGCCGGTGCGTCACGCCGTTCGTCTTATTGTTGAACTTTTGCGGCGCCCATTCGTAAAACAGGCGCATTTCCCGCTGTTTCAAAATGTCGGTATGCAGTTTCGCCACGCCGTTGACGCTATGGCTTGCCACGACGGCCAAGTGCGCCATTTTCACCATTCCGTGGGCGATGATGGCCATTTGTTCAATCCGCCCCCAATCGCCAGGGTAGCGTTCCCACAGCTCGCGACAAAACCGTTCGTTGATTTCCTCGACGATCATATAAATGCGCGGCAACAGCGGCTGAAACAGACGAATCGGCCATTTCTCGAGCGCTTCCGACAACGTCGTATGGTTCGTATACGCGATCGTATGGGTCGTAATGTGCCACGCCTCTTCCCAGCTCATCCCTTCCTCATCGAGCAAAATGCGCATCAACTCCGGAATCGCAAGCGCGGGGTGCGTGTCGTTGATATGAATGGCGACATATTCATGGAGGCGGCGCAAGCTCCCGTGCTGGCGGCGATGGGCGCGAGTGATGCTGCCGAGGCTGGCGGCGACGAGAAAATACTGCTGCTTCAGCCGCAAAATTTTTCCTTCGTCATGCGTATCGTCCGGGTACAAAAACTCGGAAATGGCTTCGGTCTCCCGTTTGTATTGCATGACGTCTTTATAGAGCGGAAACGTCTTCGCCGGTTCGGCGCTCCAAAGCCGGAGCGTGTTGACCGTGTTCGTCCCGTAGCCGATGACCGGCACGTCGTACGGCACCGCCATCACGTTTTCGCTGTCGACATGGCGGAAGACAAGGCGGCCGTTTTGTTCCGACACCTCGACCCTTCCCCAGAAGCGAACTTCGACCGCCAGCTCTTCTTTCCGGATTTCCCAAACGTTCCCGTTTCGCAGCCATTGCTCCGGTAGCTCGACTTGATAACCGTCGACGATCTTTTGGTCAAACAGCCCATGCTTGTAGCGGATGCCGTGCCCGTGGCCCGGCAAATTCAATGTGGCGAGCGAGTCAAGAAAACAGGCGGCGAGCCGCCCCAGCCCGCCGTTGCCAAGCCCGGCGTCCGCCTCACATTCCTCGACATCTTCGAGGCGAATGCCGAGCTCGCGCAATCCTTCCTCGACGACCGAGCGGACGCCGAGGTTTAACAAATTGTTGCCGAGCAGGCGACCCAACAAAAACTCAATCGACAAATAATACACTTGCTTCCACCGTTGCGCCCGGTAGCGTTCATTCGTCGTGATCCAATGGCGGCTGATATGTTCGCGCACCATCTGGCCGAGAACGTGATAATGATCGCGCGCCGTCGATTCGGCAAACGGTTTGCCGCACAGCGCCTCGACCCGCGCCACAAACGCCCGTTTGAACGTTTCTTTATCGGCGAACAAGCGCATCTCCCCCTTTTTTGACCAGCCGTTTGTACGCTTTTTCATACTCTTTCGCTGAACGGCGCCAGCTGTAATCGCCGCGCATCGCCCGCTCCATGAGCCGCTCCCAGACAGATGGCTGGTGGTAGAACGACAGCGCCCGGCGGATCGTGTACAACATGTCATGGGCATTAAAGTTCGTAAAGCTGAACCCGTTTCCCTCTCCTGTAAATTCATTGTACGATTGCACCGTATCGTTCAGCCCGCCCGTTTCCCGAACGATCGGAATCGTCCCGTACCGAAGCGCGATCATTTGGCTCAACCCGCACGGTTCAAATAATGACGGCATTAAAAACAAGTCCGAGCCCGCATAGATTTGATGGGCGAGCGGTTCGTGAAAGCCGATGTACACCCCGACTTTGTTCGGATAGGCCGCTGCCATTTGCGAGAAAAACTGTTCAAAGCGCCAATCCCCGGTGCCGAGCACGACGAGTTGCATGTCTTCCTGCATGAGGTCATGAAAGACGCACGTCACCAAATCGAGCCCTTTTTGCGCCGTCATTCGCGTCACCATGGCGACGATGGGCGCATCATCCCGCTCTGGCAGACCGAACCGCCGCTGCAAAGCGAGCTTGTTGAGTTTTTTTCTTTCCCGCGTATGTACGCTATAGGTCGCCGCCAAAAACGGATCGGTTTGCGGGTTGTAAAACTCGTCGTCAATGCCGTTTAAGATGCCGAGCAAATCGGCCCGCCGCGCCCGCAGCAAGCCGTCCAACCGCTCGCCGTAATAGGCGGTTTGAATCTCTTCTTTGTACGTCGGACTCACCGTCGTGATCAAATCGGAGGCGATAAGCGCCCCTTTCATAAAGCTGACGCTTCCGTAAAACTCGAGCTGGTCGACGGTGAAATACCGTCCGTCCAAATTCAACAAATCCTCTAAAATCCCGCGCGGAAACAGCCCTTGAAACTGCAAGTTGTGAATCGTAAACATCGTGCGGATATCCGCATAAAACGGATCATGGTGGTATTGCTCGCGCAGCAAAAATGGAATCATGCCGGTGTGCCAGTCATGGCAATGAATGATGTCGGGCTGAAACCCGATCTCCGGCAGCGCGTCCAGCACCGCCCGGCAAAAATAAGAAAACCGCTCGCCGTCGTCATCATGGCCGTACAGCTGCGGCCGTTTGAAGTAATACTCGTTGTCGATGAAGTAATAGATGACCCCGTCGTGCTCGAGCTCCTCCACGCCGGCATATTGGCGGCGCCACCCGACCGGCACGGTGAACTCCGCCGTTTTGTTCATCTTCTCTTTCCATTCGCGGGCGATCGTCTCATATTTCGGCAGCATGACACGGGCGTCAACGCCGAGCCGGCGCAGCTCTTTCGGCAGCGCGCCGGCAACGTCGGCCAATCCCCCCGATTTGGCAAACGGGGCGCATTCGGAAACGGCAAATAGCACGTTCATCGGCTGGCGACCTCCCCCTGCACCGTTCCTTTGCGGACGACAAACGGTTGATCAGCCGCTCCTTTCAACACCACTCTCGGTTCGACCTTGGCGTCTTTATCGATAATGACGCCATCGAGGACGCAGCCGTCGCCGATTTGGCATTTTTGCATAATAATGCTGTTTTTCACGACCGCTCCTTTGCCGATCTTCACAGAGCGGAACAAGACGCTGTTTTCCACCGTCCCGTCAATGACGCAGCCGTTGGCGATCATCGAGCGCTTTACGATCCCTTCCCGCCCGTACTTCGTCGGCGGCTCGTCTTTCACTTTCGTATAAATCGGCCACTCCGCGAGAAAGAGCTGTTCCCAGACGTTCCGATCCAATAGTTCCATGCTTGAGCGGAAATATTGTCCCACCGAATCGATGACCGCCGCATACCCCGTGTATTCGTAATCGCAAATCGACAGTGAATGGCGGTCATCGCGGACGACGTCGACGATGCTTCGGTAGCCGCGGTTTTTGTAATCGGTGATTAAATCAAGCAGCAGCGACGTTTCTAGCAAATACATCTCAAGCGACCGACCGCGATGACGGATTTCGGTCACATCGCAGCCATTTTCGATATGGCGCTTCAAGACGGCGGCAAAATCGATGTTGCACACCGTATAGCTGTTCGCGATGACGGCATATTTTTGCCGGCTCCGCAAAAAATAGTCGATGTGCTGCTCGAAGTGGGCAAATGCCCCGACGCGGCGCTCGCCGGAAAACAGCAAATCCGGCGATGGGAAGAAAAACAGTCCGTCCCGCTTTCGGTTTAAGTCCCAGTTTTTCCCTGACCCTAAATGGTCCATGAGCGAACGGTACTGATATTTCGAAAAAATCGCAACACTCTCAATACCGGAGTTAACCATGCTTGAGAGCACGAAATCAATGAGCCGATACCGGCCGGCAAACGGCACCGCGGCGATCGAGCGCTGTTCGATAAGCGGCGCTAACGCTTCCATATACATCGTCGCGTCAATGACGCCTAACATCTTGTTGTTCATCACGCTTCCTCCTTCCTCGCGGTTTCCTCATTCCATTGCGCAAGCCATTCGGCGGTCACGAGCACCACCTCGCCGTCTTCGTCCGGGGCAATCGAGGCATGCGTCGGGATGACGCAATCCGGCGTGACGATCGCCCGCTCGACATACGCTCCTTCGCTGACTGTCGTTCCTGGCATAATGACCGATTCTTTCACGACCGCCCCTTTGCCGATACGGACGCCTTGAAACAGCACTGAACGCTTGACCGTCCCTTCGACGACGCACCCTTCATTGACGAGTGAGTCCGCCACTTCCGCCTCCTGGGAAATGTATTGCGGCGGCTGATTCGGATTGACGGAATAAATGCGCCATGAGCGGTCGAACAAGTCGAGCTCGTTGTCCTCATCCAACAAGTCCATGTTCGCTTCCCACAAGCTTTTCACCGTGCCAACATCTTTCCAGTAGCCTTGGAACGGGTAGGCAAACAACCGCTTGCGTTCGCGAAGCAAAAGCGGGATGATGTCTTTGCCGAAATCGTGCGACGAATGCGGGTCAGCGTTGTCGATTTTCAAGTATTCTTTCAACAGCGGCCAATTGAAAATGTAAATGCCCATCGACGCCAAATTGCTCTTTGGCTCCGCCGGTTTTTCGGCAAACTCGACAATTTACATCTCGTCATTCGTATTCATAATGCCAAACCGGCTCGCTTCTTCCCATGGCACTTCAATAACGGAAATCGTCACATCGGCCTGTTTGGCGATATGGTAGTCGAGCATCTGCCGATAGTCCATTTTGTAAATGTGGTCGCCAGACAGCACGAGCACGTAGTCCGGGTCGTACTGTTCAATATAATTCATATTTTGATAAATCGCGTTGGCGGTGCCTTCATACCATTTCACGCCGGACGAGACGGAATAGGGCGGCAGGACGGTGACCCCGCCGTTTCGCCGGTCCAAATCCCACGCGCTTCCGATGCCGATGTACGAGTGAAGAAAGAGCGGCTGGTACTGCGTCAGCACGCCGACCGTATCGATGCCGGAATTCGTGCAGTTGCTCAATGTAAAATCAATGATCCGATACTTCCCGCCGAACGGCACGGCTGGTTTCGCGATGTTTTTCGTCAGCGGGCGAAGCCGGCTTCCTTGCCCGCCGGCCAATAACATGGCGATGCACGTCTTCTTCATTTTGCTTTCTCTCCTCTCGTTTTTGCACTGGGCGCAAGATTGAAATGCCAAATGGCGGAATCGTCATGCGCACATGGTACGGCTTTCCATGAAACGGTTCATTGAACGCCGGAAGCCGCTTCGAATTGACATGCCCTGATCCGCCAAAGTCCACCGCATCGCTGTTCAGCACTTCCCGATACGGGGCCAAAAGCGGCACGCCGACTTTGTAGTCGTCGTACGCTTGATTTGTGAAATTGCAAACAATTACCAACAGATCACCGTCTTTTTTCCCGCGGCGGACGAACGAGAAAATGCTTTGTTCGGCATTATGAACGTCGATCCATTCAAACCCCTGCGGGTCGTGGTCGAGCTCGTAAAACGGCTTATACCGCTTGTAGCAGGCGATCAATTGCTTGACATACTCATCCATCTTCCGGTGCAAGTCAAAATCAAACAGCACCCAGTCGAGCTCTCCCTCAAACTTCCATTCGTCAAACTGGGCGAATTCGTTGCCCATAAACAACAACTTTTTCCCGGGGTGGGCCATCATGTAGCCGTACAACAGCCGCAGCTGGGCGAACTTCTCCTCGTACGACCCCGGCATTTTGTTGAGCAGCGACTTTTTGCCATGCACAACTTCATCATGAGAAAACGGCAAAATGAAATTTTCTGAATACGCATAAAGGAGCATTCCCGTTAGGAGCTTTTCCGGGGACTTGATCAAAAAAAGCCCTCTTGGTATGATGCAGGGGTGTCAACCACATCACTCACCATACCAAGGAGGACTTCAGATGAATTGTACACAAAACTATAAAATTGATCAAGTTACGGAACAAACGCTTGTCGTGGGCATCGATATCGCGAAACGAACCCACTACGCCTGCTTCGTGGATGACCGGGGGCGCGTGCTTCGCAAATCGTTCCCGATCTTCCAGTCGAAAGAGGGGTTTCAACAGCTGTATAAAGCGATTCAGGGGGCGATGCAAGCGTTCGGGAAGTCAGAGGTGATCGTCGCCGTGGAGCCGACCGGGCACTACTGGTTGAACCTGGCCTACTTCCTCGAGGAGCACGGGATCCCGTTGGTCATGGTCAACCCGGCGCATGTGTGCCGGTCGAAAGAACTTGATGACAACCTGCCGACGAAACACGACGCCAAAGACGCCCTGGTCATTGCCAGACTGGCAAAAGACGGACGATTCCTCGTTCCCCGGCTGCTGCACGAGATCGAAGCCGATTTGCGCGTGGGAAGCACGCTCAAAGAGAAGCTCCGCAAGGAACAGACGGCGGTGAAAAACGCGATCGTCCGCTGGACGGATCGGTATTTTCCAGAGTTTTGGACCGTGTTTCGTGACTTGGGGAAAACGGCGCTTTCGGTGTTGGAGTGGACGCCGCTTCCGGCTGATATGGCCGGCCGGACGGTGGAGGAGCTTCTTGAGGTGTACCGGCAAAGCGAAGGGATGAAATGCCCGCAGAAGGCCAAAATTCAGGCGTTGATCAACACCGCGAAGGACTCGATTGGGGTGACGGAAGGGACAGCGATGGCCCGGTTTGAGATCGCCGCGCTCGTCCGCCGATACCGCCAATTGGAGGCGGAGATCGCTGCACTGGACGCCGAGTTGAAGGCATTGGTTCAAACGACGATGGAGTACCAATGGTTGAAAACGGTCGACGGGTTGGGAGACGCCACGATCATCGATCTGCTGGCGGAGATCGGCAGCTTCGCCCATTATCGGGACCCGCGCCAATTGGTGAAGTTGGCGGGCCTGACGCTCAAGGAGAACTCCTCCGGCCAGCGCAAAGGGCAAAAGCACATCTCCAAACGGGGACGGAAACGGTTGCGCTCGGTGCTGTTTCGGGCGATGATTCCGCTGATTCGGCATAACGAGGCGTTTCGCGAGCTGCATGAGTATTATACGACCCGATCCGTCAATCCGCTGACCGGAAAGCAGTCCATCGTCGCCTTGTGCCGGAAGCTGTTGAATGTGCTGTTTGCGATTTGTACGAAGAAACAAGCGTTTGACGCGGAGCGAATGAAACAGGACGTCTTGTCCCAGGTGCAACGGGCGGCCTAAGGCCTCCCCCTGCGAACGGAAGAATCGTTGGACAACGAGATGACACCGGAGAAGCTGGCGTGATTTCATCCATTCGACCTTGAGTCCCTAAAGGAGCTTGGCCGGCCTCCGCCTGATGACGAGACCGAACGAGGGAATGTTGGCGCGAAGACGCCCGGAGACATGGGAGGGTTCGTCCTCATCAGCGACGCGGAGATCCAAAGGGTGCATCGAATATGCTTCCCCCCCGCGGCAGGAAAATATAACCAGCAGTGGCCGCGAAGCGCACCCTAGGTCTGTAAGATATCCACAAAACTGAAAAAGGATGTAAGGGATTTTGTCGAAAAATATTTTTTGGACACCCCTGAGAGGCCGAAAAGCCTTGATAGATCAACATTTCTAGAGGGAGGGAAAAGGTGACTTGATTGTGTGCATGCTTCCGCTCATGCGGCGGCGTTTCCATATACTTCAGCATGTCGTTCATCCAGCCCATGTTCCACTTGTAGTTAAAGCCAAGCCCGCCGTCATACGTCGGCGCCGTCACCCGCGGCCAATCGGTCGAATCTTCAGCGATCATCAAGACGTTGGGGTCATAGGCAAACACCGCTTCGTTTAACTTGCGCAAAAACTCGACCGCATACGGGTTTTCATAGAGCTGGTCGTTGTTCGGCCAATACAGCATGTTCGCGACCGCATCGACGCGGAATCCGTCGACGTGGTAATACTCGAGCCAAAACAAGGCGTTGGAGATGAGAAAACTGCGCACTTCCGGTTTGCCTAAGTCAAAATTCGCCGTCCCCCAAACGTAATTTTCCCGGTCTTTTTCGTTCGCATATTCGTACGTCGGGGCGCCGTCAAACATATATAACCCGTGGGCGTCCTTGCAAAAATGCCCCGGCACCCAATCGAGAATGACCCCGATTCCTGCCTGATGGCAGCGGTCGACGAAATACATGAAATCATGCGGCGCACCGTAGCGGCTTGTCACCGCATAATAGCCGGTCCCTTGATACCCCCACGAACGGTCGAGCGGATGCTCGACAAGCGGAAGCAGCTCAATGTGCGTAAATCCACGCTCTAGCACGTACGGGATAAGTTCGTCGGCCATCTCACGGTACGTCAAAAAACAACCTTCCTTTTTCTTCCACGAACCGAAATGGAGCTCATAAATGACCATCGGCTGCTCGTAAATCCGCTTTCGCCGCTTCTTCCGCTGCCAAGACTGATCGTTCCACTGGTATCCTTTCAGATCGTAGACAATCGAGGCGGTGTGGGGGCGCAATTCGGAGCAAAACGCGTACGGGTCCGCTTTCAGCAGCACCCGCCCATCCGGCGTGACGATCTCATACTTATACAAATGCCCTTCCAAGTTTTCCGGGACAACGATCGTCCATACTCCTTCATCGTTCACTTTGGTGAGGCGGAACTTCGCCCCGTCCCAGCCGTTAAAGCTGCCGACCAGGCGCACGTCGCGCGCATGCGGCGCCCAGACGCAAAAGCGGGTGGCGGCCCTTCCGCCCTCATCGATCACGTGGGCGCCAAACAGCTCGTAGCTTTTATGCAAGCTGCCTTCATGAAACAAATACACTTCCAAATCCGTCGGATTCGCCGCAATCAAGTTCGATCGCATCCTTTCTGAAGCAAGATGATGGCCATACACAATATTGACTCCTATTCGCCAGCAGCAGGATTCATTCCTTGAATTGTTCGTCTATATTTTTAGACAAATTCCAACAACCGCTCTTTCTCGCTGTCGAAATTTCATTTGCACACAAGCGGATTTTTATATTATAACTGTAGATGAGTATTTTTCATTACAGTAATTTCCATTCCCTAAGAGACAAACAGGGGACCCCTTAGGCGACATGGAGCTGTTTTTTGATCACATCAATGGGAATATCTTGCTTTGCGGCGTCATAGATGAACTCGACGACGCTGTGCCCTTTCCGAGACCGAAGAAGCTCCAGGCCGGAAGAGATGTCTTGTTGAGATTCCGCGATGCTGTATACGCAGGCTAACAGCACCACGACCCAATACCGTTTCACCGCCCGAACGTGGCGAACACGGTACCCATCGAGCTTCAGCTGGTCTTTTGCCTGCCGGAAAAAGCATTCGATCGTCCAGCGCTGGGCATAGTAACGCAAGATGTCTTCGTCACTCAGCTCCCGGTCGGTGCTCAATATGACATGGAGATGATCCGGCGTCATCGGTTGATCCGCCTTCCAAGCCAGCAGCACCACCGCGTCATCAAGACCGTTGAGCGCGCCTTCGTAGCGGTAGACACGATAGCGCTCGTTCCCCACCGTGACGAGGCGGGTGTCATTTGGCTCGATATAGCGGGCAAACTCCTTCGCTTGGATGGCGATACCTTTCGGGTAGAGAATCCGGTTCGTCTTGAGCATGGCGATGACATGGAATCCTTGTTTCAGACAGGCTTCGATGAGCGCTTGGGACGGATACCATGAATCCACGAGCACATACACCGGCTGAGCCCGCTTCCCCTTGAGCGAGGAAAGCATCTCGATCGCCAGGTCGATTTTGCTTCTTCCCGATGTCTTGTCATACAGACGAAAGGCGAACGGAAACGCTTGCGTGAAGGTGTGCACCATCAGCCAAACAAGCGAATGCCCCCAGACCAATTGATGATCGCTGTGAGAGAAATGCCAGTCACACCCTTGAATGGCGTGCGTTGCCCGTGACGAAGGCTTCGTTTTTTGGCAAATGGTATCATCAATCGAAAGGAACAGGGGTTGATTCGTCCGTTTGGCCAGGCGTTCGATCTGGCGAAGAACCCACTCCTGAAGCTTCTCAAGCAGTTTTTCCTCGTTCCAAGGGCTTTTCGTGAAAAAGTGGCTGAGCGTGGTTCGATGATTCGGATGAAAACTCCAGTACCGGACATCCGTCAATGTCCCCGAAAATCCCTTGGTCGTCAAGGCGTCGACAAGATGAACGAGATGCTTGATGACCGGCTTCGAGAAATAAAGCGCCAATCCCAGCGTCATGAAAAACTTGTGGATTCCTTGATGATGTGCTAATCTATTCATGAGACATGAACCTCCTTGTGGGTAGTTGGTAGCACATCTATTCTAACCAAGGAATCGGGTTCATGTCTCCTTTTTTGTTTAGTTTGTAAATTTATGTTAGCAAATTTGCTCATCTACAGTTATAATTTATAAATAACGGAGGTGCATTATGGCTCCAACACTGTACGATTTTCACCATCTCCCGCACGTCAAAACGCAACATGAATCAACAAAAGCGCTCTGGGTGACGCTTTTGTTGACCATGTTTTTCACCGTCGTTGAAATCATTGGCGGACTGATTTCCAACTCGCTCGCCCTCTTGTCCGATTCGGTCCATATGGCATCCGATGTATTGGCGCTTGGATTGAGCATGGTCGCCCTCTACATGGCAACGCGCCCGCCGAACCGCCGCTTTACGTTCGGTTTTTTGCGATTTGAAATCATCACATCGTTTTTGAACGGGCTGACGTTGGCCGTCATTGCGCTGTGGATTTTATGGGAAGGCATTCAGCGTTTTCTTCATCCTGAACCGATCAACTTTCGTCTTATGCTCGGAATCGCGGCGATCGGCCTCATCGTTAACTTGACGTTGACCATCGTCTTAAGCCGGAGCACGAAAGAAGAAGACAACTTGAACGTTCAGAGCGCCCTTTGGCATTTCATCGGCGACTTAATCAGCTCGATCGGCGTCATCGTGTCCGCGCTGCTCATTTACTTCACCGGCTGGACGATTTTCGATCCGATCATCAGCCTCGTGATCGCCGCCATCATTTTCACAGGCGGGGCGAAAATTATGCGTGAATCGTATCTCATCTTAATGGAAGCCGTACCTGATGGGTTCGATCTCGAACAAATCCGCGCCGACATTCGACAGATCGAAGGGGTCGAAGACGTGCACGACATGCATTTATGGGCCATCTCCACCGACCATTACTCGCTGTCGGCCCATGTGTTTGTCAGCGAGCACATCCAGCCGCTTTGTGTCATTTTGGCGGTGAATGAAATGCTGAAGGAAAAATACGGCATTGAGCATGCCACGATCCAAGTCGAGCACGCCATGCTCCACGACCATGGCCAATATGGCCGGGCGTTTTTGGAGAAAAAAGCTTCCCATGAATAGGAAATGCCGCCTCTGCTTTGAATGGCATGGGCGGCTTTTTCGTTTGTCCATTTTCCCTTTCAAACAAAAAGGAATCAATACGATCCGCGGCGAACATATAGAGTCATCATGCCGAAGGAAGGGATGCCTCATGGGAATCGGAACGATCTTCTCGTTTTTCAGCGTCGCCATATTGCTTACATTGGCGCCGGGCCCGGACATTTTATTCGTCATCGCCCAAAGCGTGTCGCAAGGCAAACACGCAGGCATCGCCACCGCGCTCGGGCTGTGCACCGGCCTGCTTGTCCATATCAGCGCGGCGGTGCTCGGCGTCTCGGCTGTCATTTACCAATCCGCCTTGGCGTTTGCCGTCGTCAAATATGCAGGCGCTGTGTATTTGCTGTACCTGGCCTGGCAGGCGTTCCGTGAACGAGACGAGGGCCTCTCCTTTGGGAGGCAGAAGCCAATGGCATACGCCTCGCTGTACAAAAAAGGCATTGTCATGAACGTGCTCAATCCGAAAGTGTCGCTCTTCTTTTTGGCGCTCCTGCCGCAGTTCGTTGATCCGTCAGCGGGCCAGATCCCGCAGCAAATGCTCGTATTAGGCGTCATCTTTCTCGTTCAAGCTCTCGCTGTCTTCACCTTAGTGAGCATCGGTGCGGAAAAACTGCGCCAATGGCTCTCGGCCCACACCGCCATCACTAGGCGAATCCATTGGCTCAAAGGCGCCATCTTCGCGCTGATCGGCATCCAAATCGCCGTCAGCGAGCGGTCGTAGCGGAAGAAAAAAGAGGGCGGCTGCCCTCTTTTCTGCTCATCTCCACAACAGTGCCGCGCCTCCCAATATGAGGAGCAGGGAGAGAAATAGCACCCATGTTGACCAAAGATCGATCATTTCAAAAAACAAGACTATTCTCCGCTCACGCCCCTCCTTCTTCTTGTATTCTTCCCACTGCTGCTTAATGATCACGATCCCAAACGGAAACACCCCGATTCCCGCCACAAGGAGAATCACCGCTATTCCTTTGTCATCCGTCCCCATTCCTCTAGCCAACCTCCGCACCGAATCACCGTCCGCGCTTTCAAGCAGGTGAGGATCATGCTTTCTGACGCCGTTCGCCCTCGCTCACGACGCTTTCGTTTGCAGCAGCTTCACACCAAGCCCGATAAACACGATCCCTGTCAATCGATTGACAAGAAGCGCCATTTTCGCGTTTTGACGCATCCGTTTCGTCGCCAGCGCGGCGACATAGACGACGCCAAGCCCCCACAGCGTGCTCGTCACCACGAACGAAACGCCGAGCAGCAGAAACGGAAGCGGGCCGTATGGCTGGGCCGTTTCGATGAATTGCGGCAAAAACGAAAGGAAAAGCGGCAAATATTTTTGTGCTTCCGGTGACGATTCAAAGGAAACGGTCACCGATGCTTTCCCTTTCACTGGCGCAAAGGTCCAGTTGCCGTCCACGGACGGGTTGATCGTTCCGTTTTCGCGAATATAATCGATGATCACTTGCCGGTTTTCATCCGGCGCAGCCAAAATCGTGTTTTTCCCGCCCGGATTGATGATCCGGTTCGTCGTCGCCCGATAGTTGTTCGTCGCGACGATAAATTCCATCTTCGGCGTCACCGGTTTGCCTTGGAATCGCAAGTTTTTAATGCGGTTTGCTTTCGGGTTGATCACATTTTGATTTTTGTCGTATTTCGCCGGCTCGGTGACATCGATCTCATACGTCACGCCATCAATAATGTCGAAGTTGTACGTCGGGAAGTCGTTGTTGATAAGCGGCTGAATGCCTGTCTTGTTCGGGTCGATTTGGTTGAATTGTCCCGCCGACCACTCAAGCCATTCTTTCAACTCGGCTCCCGTAATTTTCAGCGCATACACCGTGTTTGGATACAAGTACAAATCGGCGACGTTTTTAATGGCGATTTCCCCTGCCGGAATATCCGTGTAATAGCTCGGTCCACCGCGCCCGCCGGCCTTGAACGGAGCGCCGGCTGACAGCACCGGAAGGCCTTCATACTGCGTCCCTTTTAACATTTTTTCCACATACCACTTTTGGGCGTTCGTGACGATTTGCACGGACGGATCATCTTGAACGAGTGCAAAATAGCTGTTGATCGGGCTCGTAGTTTTTCCAACCGGGCTGCGGACGTACTGGATCGTCGCTTCGTGCTCCGCCTGAATGGCCTGCTCGACGGCCGAATCGCTGTCAACCAACGGCGTTTTCGTCGCCTTGTCATACACTGGACGGAGTTGGGCTTTCGCTTGCGTCACTTTCCATTTTTCGTCGACTTGCTCGACCGTCAAGTCGATCACGCCGAGCGTATCGCCCCATGAACCCGGCATCGTCACCGGAACGCCACTAAAATGCGCAGCTTGACGACGTCCCGCTCCTCCGCGCCTACCGCCGTCGGCCCAAACGAAGGAGCCAGCAGCCCCAACGCCAACACCACGCTCGCCGCCGCGTATTTCTTCCGTTTTTTCAATGTCCATCTCCCACTCATCAAATCATTGTCATCTTTCTGCGCCCGCATAGCGCGCTCGAAGACCGGGTGCCGGTCGTCATCCCGGAGCTCGCCGAGCTATCGCATATGTCGGCCCAGTGAACGAAGCTGATCACCATGGCACAAGCGTTTCTCCAACAAGAGACAACCTGACCTTTTTGTCCTCCCGAGCCCGTCGAAGAGAAAACCTGCCGGATTCGGCGAAGCGAACCCTTGACCAACCGAACACCGCCAAAGGTAACATTCGATAAAGGCAAGGGCGGCTTTTCGATTGCCTCCGTTATTCCCCCATTCTTTGTTGTCCCTTGACAATAATACCTGAATCCGTGACAGCAGCTCATCAAAAGCACCGGAAAACGTAATCATATCAAGGGTTTAGCCCAGTTTCGGATGTTCACTTATTGAGTGAAAAGCAAAAAGTGTGATATTTGTTGATTTATCAAGCTTTCTCAGCAGTTTGAACGCGTTTTTATCACGGATTCAGGAATAATATTTTATTTTAAATATTAAGGAAATAAAATAAAAAATTAGATTCATGATTAACTTCTCAAACTTGCTTACTCCATCGCCTTACGAATATGCTCTGGAATCATCACTACTTCTGTCGTGATCACAGGTTCGTTATATTCCTCATCAATACACTCATACCAGAACGCCAAATGTTTTTTATCAATTTCGTGTTCGGACTCTTCTACGGAAATCCCGCCTTCTCCCTGAACAGAGAACCAGTAAAGAAACTCTCCTTCCTCATTTCGCTCGCGGAAGATCGCTTCGACATGCATTTTTTCATCTTTGAGCGTCAACAGCACCTCGTTCATATGTGTGTTTAATAATTCCATCCATTCATCCACCCGCTTCGATTTTCCTTCCTTTACGCGAAATTTGCTTAATTCTACTTTCATCTCATGCTTCCACCTTTCTATTTATTGATGAGCTTCAAAATATAGAAAGAAAGCAGTATATCTTGTATGCCATGCCGAAAACGGTGGAGATAAGCGTCGCATAATAGTCATCAATGTGACCGTGCGCCACATGCCAGACAACTAACAGAAAAATGATATAGCATACTACATCGAGCAGCATCCCTTGCTTAGACGTTCGTTTTTCACCTTATCTTTCTACTCTATTTCGCTTCCTATCTATATAATTCCTTCTATAATTTTACACTTAACTATATAAATGCACCTTGAAAAGTTAACCTTTGCATCACGCTGCACACCCCAAGCGTCGAAGCACCTCTTCCGGTTGTTGATCTATATATTCCATAAACCGGGCAATGGCTTGGTCAATATCCATTTGATCTTTGTGAAACACATTGGCAATGACCGCATCCTTGAGCCATTTCCACAAGCGTTCGATGGGATTCAGCTGTGGGGAATAAGGAGGTAAAAAGATCAAGTGAAACGATTCCCCTTCTTGGCGCAAGAAATCTCTCACCATTTTGGCATGGTGGATGCGGGCATTGTCGAGCACGAGCACGATCAGCTGGTCTGGATAACGGCTCTTCAAGATCTTTAAAAAATCCAAAAACGTCGTCGCATTCGCAGCGACTGCTCGATGAAGAACGGTGTCCCCATTGAGCACATTCACCGCCCCAAATACAGAAACGTGGGCATGATGGCCGCACGTAGGCACTTTCCATTTCACCTCACCGAACACGATTGTACGCACACGATTTTCTTTTCTCGAATCGTATTCGGTAAATAAAAAACAAGGGATTCCACTTACGTGAAACCCCTTGTCTCTAAAACCTTCTCCCTATTTTCGATGCCGATGGTGGGAGTAAAACCACCACCCTCCAAACCTTGATTTTTCAAAGTTTATAGACTTTCAATTTCCTTGGTGTGCAAAATTTGTGCAAAATTATCTCCAGTGCGTAAATCCATGCAAAAAGGCGGATCACTCCGCCTTCTTTTCGTTGCTCATATTCCTTCTTCAATCTTCCGCATCATCGTCTCGATGAAAGAAAGGATACTTCAGAAGCATTTTCTGAAATGATCCCTCATCCTTTATGGGAAGACGGCGTTGTGGAAACTTATAGTAGCATTTTTGATGCATGACAGTATTGATGATGTCGATAAACACTTTTTCGTCCCTCTGTACCGGTTCCAAACAAATGGGACAGCGCAGGCGGCCGATGATTGGGAACACCTTGATTCCTCCTCTTTAGTCAATTTACCTTTATACACAGGTGTACTACCAATAGATGTATCTAAATTTAAAATATTTTCCGACATTAACAAGGTAACAATAATGGTACAAAGTGGTTAATCAAACACTCGACTTCTATCACAAAAACCTTTCCTTATCAATTATATTTCACGATTATTATACAACAATAGGTTTAATTGTAAACGGTGTCCATTTACCTCATAATAAAAACATGTATAATTCAATATGTAGGCAACAACTACCATTTGACTCAATAGGGGGCAATGTAATATGGATACCGCACTACTCAAAGAAATAAAACATGTTTTGCTATTTTTTCCTGAATATTGGGGACAAGACAACTTGTTAAAAAGTAAAGTTATTGATGATCTAAGGGATTATAGAAAAGATTTGATAGAAAAGTTGCTTGATAATGAAAAAATCAGAAACGCTTATACAATTAAAATTAATAATAATTATGTCTTTAAAATAGATGATCTTATCGATATGTTACGTTACAAAAGTTATTGGGACAATAGCTATACAAAGTATAGCAATGAAATTGGACTTACCAGCGAAGGAAGGTATTTAAAATATAATACTGATGTTGTTTTGGATTTCCCTCACAAAGACTGTATCCTAGAGGGTGGAATGACAAAAGAAGATGTAGGAAAGGAAGAATTGTATTATCATAAGGTGCTGGCCAAAGAGGAGATCGACATATTATTGTCTCCAAAGGTTTTTACAAACATCAAAAAATATGACAAACACGGTGAATACGAGGTTACCGAATTTAAGGACACAGATAACTTGATTATCAAGGGGAACAATTTAATTGCTCTACATTCATTGAAGCCAAGATTTTTGGGCAAAATCAAATTAGTTTATTTAGATGTTCCTTATAACACGGGAAGCGACAGCTTTAGATACAACGATAAGTTTAAACGCTCTACCTGGTTAACCTTTATGAAAAACAGATTAGAAGTAGCTATGGATTTATTAAATGATGATGGAGTCATTGCTGTCCAGTGTAGCTTTCACGAATACGCTTATTTAAAAGTCTTAATGGACAATATCATCGGCAATGATAACTATGTCGTAACATTTAATTGTCTAGTGAGGCATCCAGATAGAAGTATCACAGCCGATAAAGAATTTAATGATGTTATTGAATACGTTCTTGTTTATAGCAAAAATAAGGATTTCAAACTCCCAAAAAGAATTAAAGTTAAAACAGATGATGACTATGTATATAAAATTGAAGTTACAGGTAAACCAAAAGAAATCTTAAATTTTGATTCTAAAGAAGTTGAAGTTTATACTCCCGACCAATATAGACTCATTAAAACAACTCCTTCAAAAGAAAATTTGAAGTCTATCAGTATTCGAGGAAGTATAAGAGAAAAAAACAGTAGCGGTAGATTTTATGTAAAGCATTTGGAAAAATTGGTAAATTTTTATCCACCATTAACCTTATTTAAAGTTCCAGGTATGGGGGATGATTCTTTAGGGTATAGATGGTTTTGTTTGCCGAAAAAAGGAAATAAAAACGGAGTCTATTTTCAAGGGATGCCGTTGAACTCGGAAACAACTGAAATCCCCTATCCGAATTTCCTAGACTTTGTGGAAGAATATAATCGAGTTAATTATGAAGGGGAATTAGAATTCAGGAACGGAAAAAAACCCGAAAAACTAATAATGTTCTTAATAGATTTATTAACAAATGAACATGATATTATACTAGATTTCTTTATGGGATCGGCCACAACCCAAGCAGTTGCTATGAAAATGAATCGACAATTTATCGGAATTGAGCAGATGAATTATATCGAAACTATTTCTATACCCAGATTGAGAAAAGTTATCGAAGGGGAGCAAGGAGGTATTTCTGAAAGTGTTCAATGGACTGGCGGAGGAGGTTTCATTTATGCTGAATTATATCCGTTAAATCAAAAATATATTGAACGAATTCAAACAGCAAGTTCAGACGAAGATATTGAAAAAATTATTACACACATGAAAGAATCTGCTTATCTAAATTTTAAAGTGAACATAGAAAAAGTTACTACCCAAAATCATGACTTTGCTACTCTTTCTCTAAATGAAAAGAAAGATATTTTGATTCAGATTTTAGACGCGAATCAACTTTATTTAAGTTACTCAGAAATTGATGATTCACAATATGGGATACCTGATTCAGTTAAACGATTTAATCATTCTTTCTACAAAAAGACGGTGAATACCCATGAATAACGAAATATTGCACAAAACCATAGAACGAAGTTTTAACGACTTGCTAAAAACTGGCCATTTGTCGCTTGAAATACCAGCCTATATAACGGATAACCTTAGTCACAAGTTGCGACCGTATCAAGAACAAGCGTTACGTCAATTTATTTATACGCAAGAATCAAATACTGCTAATATTTCTTTTAATCATTTACTTTTTCACATGGCTACCGGTACGGGAAAAACTTTGGTTTTAGCAGCAACTATTCTTTATTTATTTAAAGAAAAAGGGTATCAATACTTTCTTTTCTTCGTTAATAGCGATGCTATCATAAAAAAAACATACGACAACCTAACAAATACCTCTTCATCGAAGTATTTATTTAGGAAAGATGGGATTTTTATAGAGGGTAAGCTAATTACTATACAAATAGTCGATGTTTTCCCTTCTATTCCAGCTGAAAATACAATTTATTTAAAACTAACAACTATCCAGAAGTTACACATGGATTTAACCAATCCAAGAGAAAATGGGCTCACATATGATTCATTAGAAAATATAAATCTTGTTTTATTAGCCGACGAGGCTCATCATATTAATGTTATCACCAAAAGTAATAAGAAGAAATTGACAGAAAAAGAAGAACAGGAACGTAGATGGGAATACACAGTCAATAAATTGCTAAACCTTAACCCGGCAAATAGATTACTAGAATTCACTGCTACAATCGATTTATCAAATGATGCTCTATTCAACAAATATTGTAACAAGATTGTCTATCAATATGATCTAAAAAAGTTTATGTCAGATGGATATTCAAAAAATATAGTATTACTCCGGACAGATGAAAACGATGAACAAAAAATGATGCACGCTATGTTATTAAGCCAATATAAAAAGTATATCGCAAAAGAAAATGGAATAAACTTAAAGCCTGTTATCCTTTTTAAGTCAAACAAAATCGCAACATCTAGATGGGCTAACGAAACCTTTCTGAATTTGGTAAAAGACTTAACTGTCGGGCGACTACAGCAAGTAGTTCAACAAGGCCTGGCAATTTATCAAAATAAAGAGAGTATATGGTCCCGAATGTTTTACTTTTACAACAATAAAGACCTAGCAACCGTAATTCGTGATTTACAATGGGATTTTAATGAACAAACTACTTTAAATGCTAATGATTCTTCGTTCCTTTCAGAAAGTAATGCTCTACTTTTGAATTCTCTGGAAGAAAGTGATAACCCAATACGAGCCATATTCGCCGTCGCAAAGTTGAACGAAGGATGGGACGTGCTAAATTTATTTGATATTGTTCGTATTAGCGAAGGGGCTTCAAACACGAGAACAACAACAGACAGCGAAGCTCAGTTAATCGGTAGGGGTGCTAGATATTACCCGTTTGAATATAAAGGAGAAAAATCTTTTACTAGACGTTTTGATGAATCTCCAAATGACTTGAAGGTGATTGAAACTTTACATTATCATACAATAAATGAAAACGCCTATATACAAAACCTATATAAATCATTAGAATCAGCTGATATACAGGTAAAAGAGGACGACTATATACGTATAGAAGCTAAGATAAAATCGGATATTCGTAAAGCGGAGTGGTTCAGAAATGGAAAAATATATATAAATAAAGTGGTACCCACTACACCGGACGATTATAAATGTCTGGAAGACTACAATATATCAACTTCATATGAAATTGATTATGAAAAATCTATTGAACAGCTTTACGGATCTAAACGAGAAATTAAATCTAGCACCATTCGTCACGTCCAAGAATTAAAACCGAATAAAAGAATATGGCAAAAAGCGATACAACGAAACCGTTTTTATCGATTTGATAACTTAAAGAATTATATTCCAGGCATCACTAGCATGAAAGAATTTATAGAAAAACCTAACTTTTTAGGCGGTGTAACTATAAAAGTATCACTGCCGTATAGTCTTTCGATTGATAATTTATCACCTAATGAACACCTAAAAATGGCTGAGCAGTTCCTTTCTTATGCAGAGAAAAATATTCGTAACAATTACATGAAAGAAAAGGGAACGCCTATATTCGAAGGAATATCTATGTCAGAGCAAATTCAGGATTATGTGTTGGTATTCAACAAAATCACTAGCAGAGCCAACAACATTGAAGAAGTAAAAAATGTCAAAGACATGAGAAAACATCCATGGTATATTTATGACAAAGCCATAGTTAACCGACTAGAGGAGGACTTTATTGATTTTATCAACAATTATGTGGAGGAGCTTAAAAAGAAATATAACGAGGTATATTTGATACGAAATGAAAAGAAAGTAAGGTTAGTTGAGATTGATGGAACACGTGGATTTATGCCAGACTTTTTGTTGTATCTAAGAGATATTGGCTGTACCTATCAAGTTTTTCTTGAACCAAAAGGTCCTCATCTCCTTGAACAGGATCGATGGAAGGAGGATTTTCTGCTATCATTAACTAGTCGATCGGATATTGAAATATTGGCCGAAGACGAAAATGTTCGTTTGTTAGGCATTAAGTTTTATTCTAGTGATTCAAAAGTGAAACAAGAATTCGAAGATGATTTTAAAGCGAAGTTGTTATAACGGGGTAAGAGGGCTTCATTAGTTTTTAGGTGAAGCCCTCGTAACAATTAAATCTATCTTTCCAATCATCATCGGATAAAGTTTCATCAACACATCCTCCTAGAGTTTGGTATTTACCTTTATCTTAAATCACCCCCTTTCCGCTTGAAAGTAGTTAGTCTCTATACACATCAATAAAGGAGTCAAATCCCTTTTCTTTTAATTCCCTTACCCGCTTCTCTGCATTTTCCCGATCCACGAAACTGCCTGCCACCACTCGGTAGAATATTTTCTCACCGGCAGACGCTTTCGGCGCAGGCTTTGCCTCTGACGTGGGCTTCTCTTTCGGTTTCCACCCATGTGCTTTGGCCAACCCATGCGCATGCGCCAGTGCAATTTTCCGCAGATTGTCATCCGACTTCAGAAAATCGGCATCGTCCTTATTGTCGATAAACCCGTTCTCGGTCAGAACGGCAGGCATTTTTGTCTCGCGAAGAACAGCAAGGTTCGCTTCTTTCTTGCCTCGATTCACAAATTTGGTTTCGGCGACAATGGTATCGTGTAAAACATTTCTCAATGCCTGCGTTTTCGGCTTGCTCGGATACGAGCCGTTATAAATGTACGACTCGAATCCCTCTCCGCCACCTGCGTTGATGTGAATACTACAAAAATGGTCTGCTCCTAAGCGATTGGCAAAATCAGCGCGTTCGCTCAAGCTGACAAACACATCTTTGTCACGAGTGAGATAGACCTTGACACCTTCGTATAGCTCATGAATGTAGTCTCTCGTATAGAGCGCGATTTTCAGCGTCAAATCTTTCTCACGAAGCCCATTCGCCACCGCACCCGGATCGTGGCCGCCATGGCCTGGGTCGATGACTTGAATGAAGTCAGCCATGTCAATTCCTCCTTTGGTTTGTAGTAAAAGCAAATAAAAAAACGCCCCTTTACAGGCGTCATTCGTTCTTGGTTAATTGTCAGCTTTCTCGGTTAGCTTTTCATCGGCAAAGTGAGTTTTGTTGAAATGTAAATCTAAGTCGTGAATAACTTCGTGAATCTCGTCAAAAATTTTATTACCTTTTTTCGCGTCGTTCTGAATCGCTTGATTCACCAATTCTTTTGCTTTTTCTAGCTCATCCTTTTTTTCTTCTCCGTTATATTTGATTCTGTCTAAATTTCCCTTTAGTTCTTTTAGAATTCCTCTATAATCCTCGTTCGTTAAACTCGTTCCCCCATTATTCACGTTTGCTTTGTCCACGAAAATAGCTGAGTTAAGGTGCGCGAAGTAAAGTTCTGCGTTCGATTTATATTCTGGAGAATTGTTTGGATCAACTCCGACAACCAGCCATTCTTTTTGTTCCTGCTCTGATTGTTGCTGTGCCCTTACAGGTTTAGCGTCATCTTTTTCACTCATTAGGACAAAAAAACCGATCCCTAATAAAACAACAGCGACTGCTCCAGAGATCCATTTGCCCAACTCAAACCCTCCCCCTTGCCTTATTGGTCGTTACCATTTTAACCAATTTTTTAATTCCTTTCAAATGAAGGAGCGCCAATTCGGGCGCCCCTTCCCCTTAACAATCAGCGATACACCATGAAAGAATATGTTGTTACCACCCCCGTGTATTCTTCATTTTCTCTAGCTTGATAGTACATACGGACTCTGTATCGCCCTTCTTTCTTTCCGGCCAAATAAAATTTTTTGACCGGCGTTTGATGCCTATAATATCCCGTTTGCAATTCGACAGCCTTCCAATATCCATCGTAAATTTCTAGCGCCATCACGTAATCCCAAGTCGGTGCGATAAATCCGTCACCGTTTGGATCCGCAATTCCTCCCCCTTGATAAGAAGGTGTGAGTAAAATATTTGTGGGTGACATTCAGGAATGATTCCCCGACGAGGGTTGCGAACTTTTGTTCGCGACGCTCGTCGGGGCCACCAAGCGAAGCGCGGTAGAAAAAAGCAAATGTCATGCAAAAAGGACTCTCTCCCTGCTATGATGGTGATGACCAACATCCATAAAACAGGAGGGAGAGAGTCCATGAAACATCTTACCACAGAATGGCCTTTATTAAAAGAGCTGGAGGAACAATTAGTCAGAACTCTTCAAAAGGTGTTCGCTGTCTTGTTGGCGGCCCTTTTGGAGGAGATTGATCAACAACTGGCGGAAGCGCGGGACAAGCGCCGGTATCAGCTGAAAGACAAACGGCCGACTACGATCCAAACGCTGTTTGGAGAAGTGACGTTTCGACGGAACTACTACTATGACCGGCAAACGGGGAACTATACCTTCTTGCTGGATGCCGAACTGGGCTTTGATGGAGCGCAGTCGATCAGCCCTTGCCTCGAGGAAACGGCGGTCGAGTTGGCCGTAGAGTGCTCTTCCTACCGCAAAGCGGCCCGTACGTTGGAGTCGATCGTGGGGTATGCGGTCCTAAGCCACGAGGCGATTCGCCAACTGGTGCTGGAGGCCCCTGTCTCGCTGCACCGCCCTGTTTCCCAACGGCACGGCCGAGTGCTATTTGTGGAGGCGGATGGGCTGTTCATTTCCCGCCAGGGGAAAGGGAAACGGGCGAAAGAAGAGAAAATCCTGGCGGTTCACGAGGGATGGAAACGAAACGGTTCGCAGCTCGAGCTCGTGAACCGGCGCCACTACCTCCATGAAGGGGAGGGAGACGTGTGGGAACGGTTTGAAGAGTGGCTGATGAACGAATATGCCTATGACCCGTGCCGGGACCTTTTGATCATCAACGGCGACGCGGCGTCGTGGATCACAGCCTGCCGGGAGTATTTTGGAAAGCGAGCCTGCTTTCAGCTGGATCGATTTCATGTGGCGCGGGAGCTGCGTCAGTGTCTGTCCGGCCATCCGCGTTGGCGGGAGGTGCGGAAGAAGCTGGCGAAACAAGACGAAGAGGGGCTTCTCGTGGAGCTGAACAGCGCGGTCGGCACGTTGGAGGACGAAGCGAAAGAGAAGCAGATGGCTGCCATGATCCGCCGGATCGAGTCGATGCCGGGATGCATCCGGGACTATCGGGAGTGGCTGTCGGAGCAAGGGGTGGAGACGACCGGCATGCGTCCGATGGGCCACGCCGAGAGCGTGATGAGCCGGTTTGCGCATCGGGTGAAATCCCGCCGCAGCTGGAAAGACCAAGGGCTTCGGGCGTTTCTGAGGGCGATGGCAGCCCGAATCGACGGGATTTGGCGGAGAAATGGGCAGTTGGTGGAGGAAGAAGAGACCCGAACGGCAGCCTCGGCCTCGACGAAGTCCAAGCGGGTTGAACAGGCCAAACGGAAGGCAGGACGGTTGTGGGCAGATGTGGTGCGTCAGAATCTACCGTGTCTGCAGCGGTCATCCGGGACGCCGATCCATCAAGCGTTGTCGGCGCTTCGGGATTTTGGTTGGGTGTAAAAAAATGGAATACAATATCATCACTTCAAGATGAGGGATGAGAGTCCGAAAGCGCTTACGATATCAATTCCTGAAAATGGTTCGCTAACTAGTGATTGACAACACCCGTAGTGAACCGAAAAAATGTTCTCCACAAAGTCTTGACTGACTCGTAAAGTCCAGCTTCATTGACACACAACATTTGTTGTTTTCCTCCAAGGGTGTCGGTTAAAACTACACCCTTTTCGTCTTCATCTAATCTCCCTAGGGCATCGCGACTGTTTTTGATATCGAGAACACTGCACACATCTTTTGCGATAAACCAAACTTCACCGTTTTTGATGATTGTTCTAACCTGTGTTTCACCATAAGTGAAAACTTGCGGGTTCATTTCCCTTCTCCCTTCCAATTATCATTGACTGCATGTAACGGATCATCTAAAAAAATATATTCTTCAAAGTCTAAACCATTTTCATCGCAATACTTTTTAAGTCTTCCTAAAAACTTTGGTCCTGCCATACTCTTGGAATTTAGAACCCTGTACAAATGGGCAACATCAAGATTCAGCATTCTAGCGAATTTGCGATATCTCCCATTTGCTCTTTCTTCCATTAATACTTTCACCTTGTCTTTGTTAACGTACACTTTATCACTCCCTTCCGAGCGTTGTATGTAGTCAATATTGTTTTCATGTAAAATATAACATCTATTATTACATACAGTCAATACTTTTTTATGATTTTTTACTTTTTGTTGTTTACAAACAACAGAATATAGATATAACATTGATTTTAGACAACAAAAAAATGGAGGTTAGATACATGTCTTTTGATAAGCAAAGATTCGCAGAGCTACTGGAAAAGGCAAAAGGGAATAGGTCAATAAACCACTATGCTCAAAAATCAGGTGTTACATCCGCTCATATATCAAGGTTACTCAGATGCTTATTAGACAGCCCTCCCACACCTCAGACAATAAAAAAGTTAGCGGATCACGCTCACAACGGAATTACTTATGAGGATCTAATGCAAGCCGCCGGATATATCGCTGACGATACTAAAGAACATCTACCTACCCTAACGGATAAAGACGAGCGCGACATCCAAAAGGAGCTGGAAAAGATCATCAATGGACTCAAGACAGGAAGTGGATTTGCTGCATTCGGCGGAGTGGACATCGACGAACTCGATGAAGAGGATCGGGAACTGCTGATTGCATCTTTGGAAAACTCTCTCCGCCTCGCTAAACGTATCGCAAAGCAAAAATTCACGCCGAAGAAATATCGAAAAGAATAACCATCTCCAGGGGGTTCGCTATGGCTGAAAAGATCAAACAAATTGTAGAGAAGATGATCCGAAAGCACGGCACGAACAACCCCTTTGAGATCGCATCACAGAAAGGCATTGTGCTGTTGTTTGAGCCGCTGGGCGGGATATACGGGTATCATCATACATTTCGCCGGATTCAGATCATTCACATCAATTCAGAGTTGGACGAGCCGATGAAACGCTTTGTATGCGCGCACGAGCTGGGGCATGCAGTTCTGCATCCCGAACTTAGCACATCTTTTCTAAGGAGAAACACACTTTTCTGCATGGATAAAGTGGAAAGGGAGGCGAATGAGTTTGCCGTGGAATTGCTTCTGTCGGATGATGTGCTTTATACATATCGCGGTACTGATGCAACCATTTATGAAGCCGCGGCGGCGTATGGAGTCCCTGAGGAGGTGGTGCATCTAAAAAAATTTTGACCTCAAACCAAACATACATTCTGCATAGGGAGGGAGAAGACATGGCCAGCATCCAAAAAACCAAAAGCGGCTGGCGCTATCGTGTTTCCTACAAAGAAAACGGAAAATATAAAACGAAAACGAAAGGAGGTTTTCGGACGAAGAAAGAAGCGGAGCTTGCGGCCGCTGAATTGGAGAAACAACTTCACAAAGGCTATGATATTAATGCCGCAGATCAGCTTTTCCCTGAATATATGCGGAATTGGTTCGAGCTGTACAAAAAGGGGAAACACAGTCCAGAGCATGATAAAAATGTGGAATACTCCGTTCAGCTAGTCGAGGAATACTTTGCAGGCGTAAAGATGAAAGAACTCACAAGGGATATGTACCAAAAGTTTATTAATGAAATAGCGGAAACGAGAACGACTGAAACCGTCAAAAAACGTCATACTTACATCAAGGAATGCATTAAAGCTGCTATCGAAGAAGGAGTTATCATTCGCGACCCTACCTATAAAGTGGTGGTGAAAGGGAAGAAAAAAGGGAAAGACGAGGAACTGAAATATTTAAATTATCAAGAGGCGAAACAATTAATTGCTGAAATCAAAAAAGATATGCGCCCGAAATATATTTCGCGATATATCATTCTCTTTGCATTGGCGACTGGCGCACGTTTTTCGGAAATATTAGGGCTCACATGGGACTGCATTGATTTCAAAAACAGAATGGTGACGATCAACAAGACTTGGGATTATAAATTTACGAATGATTTTGCAGATACGAAAACCTATTCATCGAAGCGAACCATAAAGATCGATGAAGACACCTGCAAAATATTGAAAGAACTGCGGAAAGCACAGAATGAGGTGGCCATGAAAACCGGATTGAGGAACGAGAAAAATCTTGTTTTTGTGAACACGAAGATGGAGTTAGTGTCCAATAACGCTGTTAACAAAACACTAAAAACGCTGTGTAGAAAACTTGGTTTAAAAGAGGTGACGATGCATTCCTTGAGACATACGCACGCTTCGATGCTGTTATACCGGAAAGCGAACATCAAATATATCTCAAAGCGTCTTGGCCATAAGGATATAGGGATCACATTGCAGACCTACTCGCACATTTTGGACGAGCTGGAACAAGCGGAAAATATGCTCCTCGATCAAATCATGGATGATCTATATCATGCAAAATAGCCGTGCAAAATTCGTGCAAAATTTTTTCGGATTCTATCGTTTTTTTCGGGATTTCCTGAAAATGAAAAACGACCGCAAACGCGGTCGTATCAAGGCTTCCACGACTTTTGGCCGTGGGCTATCGAATTCCAAGGATGCCGATGGTGGGAGTCGAACCCACACGGGGGGCTACCCCACACGATTTTGAGTCGTGCGCGTCTGCCAATTCCGCCACATCGGCGCGACAATCAACATTTTACCAAATTATCTTTCAACTGTCAACACTTTTTTATTCATTAGATATGGAGGCGGCACCCGGATTCGAACCGGGGGTAAAGGTTTTGCAGACCTCTGCCTTACCACTTGGCTATGCCGCCTTGATCGAGAGCGGAAGACGGGACTCGAACCCGCGACCCCCACCTTGGCAAGGTGGTGTTCTACCACTGAACTACTTCCGCATCATTGGCTGGGGTAGCTGGATTCGAACCAACGCATCACGGAGTCAAAGTCCGTTGCCTTACCGCTTGGCTATACCCCAACGCCGAAAAGTGAAGGGCGACTAGTGGGAATCGAACCCACGCATGCCAGAGCCACAATCTGGTGCGTTAACCACTTCGCCATAGTCGCCATAATGATAATCAAAATGGCAGGGGCAGTAGGAATCGAACCCACACCGGAGGTTTTGGAGACCTCTGTTCTACCATTAAACTATGCCCCTTTGTTAAAATGGTGGAGGGGGACGGATTCGAACCGCCGAACCCAAAGGGAGCGGATTTACAGTCCGCCGCGTTTAGCCACTTCGCTACCCCTCCAAAGAATGGTGCCGACTGCAGGACTTGAACCCGCAACCTACTGATTACGATTCAGTTGCTCTACCAATTGAGCTAAGTCGGCATAATTATGATATAAATCGCGGCTCATTGTTCATTTGTTGTGTCCCTTCCTCTACCAGCCAACTCGAAGAAGCTGTATGCGTCGGGACAACTCGCAGCCGATTCGAGGAAGCGGATGCTCGTCTCTACCAATTGAGCTAAGTCGGCATACATATGATGCACATTATTGTTATATGGTGGCTCGGGACGGAATCGAACCGCCGACACAAGGATTTTCAGTCCTTTGCTCTACCGACTGAGCTACCGAGCCATATTAAATTGCTTTGCTTGTACTGCACCGTGTCTCTCCCTCTACAAGCTGATTCGAGGAAGCCAGATGCGTTGAGGCAACTCTAACTGAACTGCTGAGCTGTCTCTTTTCATAATTTTGAAACAATGGCGGTCCCGACGGGACTCGAACCCGCGATCTCCTGCGTGACAGGCAGGCATGTTAACCACTACACTACGGGACCATTTTGGTTGCGGGGGCAGGATTTGAACCTGCGACCTTCGGGTTATGAGCCCGACGAGCTACCGGACTGCTCCACCCCGCGACGATAGGAAAGTAAATTAATTTGCACAATGTTCTTAGCGTTGTTATCCGTTACCTCTTCCTCTACAAGCTGATTCAAAGATGCTAGATGCGTCGAGGCAACTCGAAGTGAATTCGATGAAGCAAAGGCTCGTCGCTCCACTCCACAACGATTAAAAATGGTGGAGGATGACGGGATCGAACCGCCGACCCCTTGCTTGTAAGGCAAGTGCTCTCCCAGCTGAGCTAATCCTCCACGAAGAAGTGACCCGTACGGGATTCGAACCCGTGTTACCGCCGTGAAAGGGCGGTGTCTTAACCACTTGACCAACGGGCCATGTTGATGAATCATGGCGGAGAGCAAGGGATTCGAACCCTTGAGGCGCTATTCACGCCTACACGATTTCCAATCGTGCTCCTTCGACCACTCGGACAGCTCTCCACGATGGCTCCGCAGGCAGGATTCGAACCTGCGACCAATCGGTTAACAGCCGATTGCTCTACCACTGAGCTACTGCGGAATGACATCACTTTAGACATTTATTATTATAATGATTCGCGTTGAGCTGTCAAGGACTTTTTTTCATTCCTTCAAAACTAGATAACCGTCGGAAGAAGCCGCTTATAGGTCAAGCCCTCGATCGATTAGTATCCGTCAGCTCCACGTGTCGCCACGCTTCCACCTCGGACCTATCGACCTCGTCATCTTCGAGGGATCTTACCCGCCTGACGCGGTGGGAAATCTCATCTTGAGGGGGGCTTCACGCTTAGATGCTTTCAGCGCTTATCCCGTCCGCACATAGCTACCCAGCGGTGCCCCTGGCGGGACAACTGGTACACCAGCGGTGCGTCCATCCCGGTCCTCTCGTACTAAGGACAGCTCCTCTCAAATTTCCTGCGCCCGCGACGGATAGGGACCGAACTGTCTCACGACGTTCTGAACCCAGCTCGCGTACCGCTTTAATGGGCGAACAGCCCAACCCTTGGGACCGACTACAGCCCCAGGATGCGATGAGCCGACATCGAGGTGCCAAACCTCCCCGTCGATGTGGACTCTTGGGGGAGATCAGCCTGTTATCCCCGGGGTAGCTTTTATCCGTTGAGCGATGGCCCTTCCATGCGGAACCACCGGATCACTAAGCCCGACTTTCGTCCCTGCTCGACCTGTCCGTCTCGCAGTCAAGCTCCCTTGTGCCTTTGCACTCTCCGAATGATTTCCAACCATTCTGAGGGAACCTTTGGGCGCCTCCGTTACCTTTTGGGAGGCGACCGCCCCAGTCAAACTGCCCGCCTGACACTGTCTCCCACCCCGCTAAGGGGTGCAGGTTAGAACTTCAATACCGCCAGGGTGGTATCCCACCGCCGCCTCCACCGAAGCTGGCGCTCCGGCTTCCCAGGCTCCCACCTATCCTGTACAAGCGATACCAAAATTCCATATCAGGCTGCAGTAAAGCTCCACGGGGTCTTTCCGTCCTGTCGCGGGTAACCTGCATCTTCACAGGTAGTATAATTTCACCGGGTCTCTCGTTGAGACAGCGCCCAAGTCGTTACACCTTTCGTGCGGGTCGGAACTTACCCGACAAGGAATTTCGCTACCTTAGGACCGTTATAGTTACGGCCGCCGTTTACTGGGGCTTCGGTTCGCACCTTCGCTTCCGCTAAGCGCTCCCCTTAACCTTCCAGCACCGGGCAGGTGTCAGCCCCTATACGTCGCCTTTCGGCTTCGCAGAGACCTGTGTTTTTGATAAACAGTCGCTTGGGCCTTTTCACTGCGGCTCGTTCGGGCTCTTCACCCAAACGAGCACCCCTTCTCCCGAAGTTACGGGGTCATTTTGCCGAGTTCCTTAACGAGAGTTCTCCCGCGCGCCTTAGGATTCTCTCCTCGCCTACCTGTGTCGGTTTGCGGTACGGGCACCTCTTCCCTCGCTAGAGGCTTTTCTTGGCAGTGTGAAATCGGGGACTTCCGGATGACTCCGTCGCCATCACCGCTTGGCCTTACAATCCGCGGATTTGCCTACGGATCAGCCTTGCGGCTTGGACAGGCTCTTCCAGCCGCCTGCTCGCCCTATCCTCCTGCGTCCCCCCATCGCTCAAACGGGAAGGAGGTGGTACAGGAATCTCAACCTGTTGTCCATCACCTACGCCTTTCGGCCTCGGCTTAGGTCCCGACTAACCCTGAGCGGACGAACCTTCCTCAGGAACCCTTAGGCTTTCGGCGCAGAGGATTCTCACCTCTGTTTTCGCTACTCATACCGGCATTCTCACTTCTAAGCGCTCCACCAGTCCTTCCGGTCTGGCTTCAACGCCCTTAGAACGCTCCCCTACCGATGACCAACGGTCATCCCGCAGCTTCGGCGGCACGTTTAGCCCCGGTACATTTTCGGCGCAGAGTCACTCGACCAGTGAGCTATTACGCACTCTTTAAATGGTGGCTGCTTCTAAGCCAACATCCTGGTTGTCTTTGCAACTCCACATCCTTTTCCACTGAACGTGCACTTTGGGGCCTTAGCTGGCGATCTGGGCTGTTTCCCTCTCGACCACGGATCTTATCACTCGCAGTCTGACTCCCGGGCATAAGTCGTTGGCATTCGGAGTTTGACTGGGTTCGGTAACCCGATGAGGGCCCCTAGCCCAATCAGTGCTCTACCTCCAACACTCTCCATCCCGAGGCTAGCCCTAAAGCTATTTCGGGGAGAACCAGCTATCTCCAAGTTCGATTGGCATTTCACCCCTACCCACACCTCATCCCCGCACTTTTCAACGTGCGTGGGTTCGGGCCTCCAGCCGGTGTTACCCGGCCTTCACCCTGGACATGGGTAGATCACCTGGTTTCGGGTCGACGACGACGTACTTTTCGCCCTGTTCAGACTCGCTTTCGCTGCGGCTCCGCCTCTTCGGCTTAACCTCGCACGCCATCGTCACTCGCCGGTTCATTCTACAAAAGGCACGCCATCACGCATGAACGCGCTCTGACTACTTGTAGGCACACGGTTTCAGGTTCTCTTTCACTCCCCTTCCGGGGTGCTTTTCACCTTTCCCTCACGGTACTGGTGCACTATCGGTCACTAGGGAGTATTTAGCCTTGGGAGATGGTCCTCCCTGCTTCCGACGGGATTTCCCGTGTCCCGCCGTACTCAGGATCCGCTCGGGAGGGAACGAAGTTTCGACTACAGGGCTGTCACCTTCTCTGGCCGGCCGTTCCAGACCGGTTCGTCTACCCCGTTCCTTTCTCACTCCCACAATGAGCGGTCCTACAACCCCAAGAGGCACGCCTCTTGGTTTGGGCTGTTCCCGTTTCGCTCGCCGCTACTCAGGGAATCGCGTTTGCTTTCTTCTCCTCCGGGTACTAAGATGTTTCAGTTCCCCGGGTGTGCCCTCCATGCCCTATGGATTCAGGCATGGATACTGCCCCATTACGGACAGTGGGTTCCCCCATTCGGACATCTCCGGATCAACGCTTGCTTACAGCTCCCCGGAGCGTTTCGGCGTTTGCCCCGTCCTTCATCGGCTCCTAGTGCCAAGGCATCCACCGTGCGCCCTTTCTAGCTTAACCTACAGCGCTCTCGGCTTCTTCCTTATTGTCTAGCGTCGGCTCGCCGCCGCTCGGGGTCAAATAACCTTCGCCTTCCGGGTGCAAGCACCCTTGCAGGCGAAGAACATTTGCCCATCGCGGCGACCCGCGAACCTCCGCTTTTCCGGTTATCTAGTTTTCAAGGAACGATTTTTGTCATTGAGAGAACATGACTCGTTCCCTCAAAACTGAACGAAACAGAAGCGCGATTTGTTCTTCGTTTTTTCACCTTAGAAAGGAGGTGATCCAGCCGCACCTTCCGGTACGGCTACCTTGTTACGACTTCACCCCAATCACTTGCCCCACCTTCGGCGGCTGGCTCCCTTGCGGGTTACCTCACCGACTTCGGGTGTTGCAAGCTCTCGTGGTGTGACGGGCGGTGTGTACAAGGCCCGGGAACGTATTCACCGCGGCATGCTGATCCGCGATTACTAGCGATTCCGGCTTCATGCAGGCGAGTTGCAGCCTGCAATCCGAACTGAGAGCGGCTTTTTGGGATTCGCTCCCCCTCGCGGGTTCGCAGCCCTTTGTACCGCCCATTGTAGCACGTGTGTAGCCCAGGTCATAAGGGGCATGATGATTTGACGTCATCCCCACCTTCCTCCGACTTGTCGCCGGCAGTCCCTCTAGAGTGCCCAACCGAATGCTGGCAACTAGAGGCGAGGGTTGCGCTCGTTGCGGGACTTAACCCAACATCTCACGACACGAGCTGACGACAACCATGCACCACCTGTCACCCTGTCCCCCCGAAGGGGGAACGCCCAATCTCTTGGGTTGTCAGGGGATGTCAAGACCTGGTAAGGTTCTTCGCGTTGCTTCGAATTAAACCACATGCTCCACCGCTTGTGCGGGCCCCCGTCAATTCCTTTGAGTTTCAGCCTTGCGGCCGTACTCCCCAGGCGGAGTGCTTATCGCGTTAGCTGCAGCACTAAAGGGTGTGACCCCTCTAACACTTAGCACTCATCGTTTACGGCGTGGACTACCAGGGTATCTAATCCTGTTTGCTCCCCACGCTTTCGCGCCTCAGCGTCAGGTGCAGGCCAGAGAGCCGCCTTCGCCACTGGTGTTCCTCCACATCTCTACGCATTTCACCGCTACACGTGGAATTCCGCTCTCCTCTCCTGCCCTCAAGTCCCCCAGTTTCCAATGACCCTCCACGGTTGAGCCGTGGGCTTTCACATCAGACTTAAGAGACCGCCTGCGCGCGCTTTACGCCCAATAATTCCGGACAACGCTCGCCCCCTACGTATTACCGCGGCTGCTGGCACGTAGTTAGCCGGGGCTTTCTCGTGAGGTACCGTCACCGCGCCGCCCTCTTCGAACGGCGCTCCTTCGTCCCTCACAACAGAGCTTTACGACCCGAAGGCCTTCTTCGCTCACGCGGCGTCGCTCCGTCAGGCTTTCGCCCATTGCGGAAGATTCCCTACTGCTGCCTCCCGTAGGAGTCTGGGCCGTGTCTCAGTCCCAGTGTGGCCGGTCACCCTCTCAGGCCGGCTACGCATCGTCGCCTTGGTGAGCCGTTACCTCACCAACTAGCTAATGCGCCGCGGGCCCATCCGCAAGTGACAGCCCAAAGGCCGCCTTTCAACCGAAGACCATGCGGTCTTCGGTGTTATCCGGTATTAGCTCCGGTTTCCCGGAGTTATCCCGGTCTTGCGGGCAGGTTGCCCACGTGTTACTCACCCGTCCGCCGCTGACCGAATCAAGGCAAGCCCCAATCCGGTCCGCTCGACTTGCATGTATTAGGCACGCCGCCAGCGTTCGTCCTGAGCCAGGATCAAACTCTCCAAAGAAAGTTGATTGGCTTTTGCTTCGGCCCATGCGGACCTCCGCTTTTCGTATTGTCCAGCTTCGGTCCGCCGCCGCTCGGGGGTCAAATAACCTTCGCCTTCCGGGCGCAAGCACCCTTGCAGGCGAAGAACATTTGCCCGTCGCGGCGACCCGCGGACCTCCGCTTTTCGTCGCGCTTCGTTTCGTTCAGTTTTCAAGGAACGATCGCACTGCTTGGATGCAAGGAATTTCACTTCCTCATCAACCCGTTGTCTCTCGCAAGCAGCTTCTTTATACTAACATAACATCTTTTCGTTGTCAACTGTTTTTCTTGCCCGTCGCGTCCGAACTGTTCGTTCTAGCAGCGACGCTATTTAATATATCACCTCAAAAACAAAAATGCAATACCTTTTTTTATTTTTTTTGCGACGCTGCTGCCCCCTTCTTCCTTTATATCATGTTGGAATACGGCGCCCGCTGCCTTGGCAACTTGTCCGCCTAAGACAGACGAATATGCGGAGCGGCGGGCGCATACATTTTCAATAATATATCTATCATCACTTACTTGATTTTTACTTTCTTGAAGGAGGCATCTTGGCGTTGATTCGCATCTTGTCATCTCCGTCCGGTTTTCACGTTTCCGGCTCGTCCTCGCTTCCGCCGAATGAACAGCGCATTTTGCACGCCCTTGTGTCTTCCCCTGAACTATATACGTATCCGAACGAACAGCAACTGCTGTTTGAAATCAAGCTTCGCAGCCAGATCGTTCAAGCCTCGGTGGACTTGGCGAAAAGCCGGGCGCAGTTTGCCATTTTCCGTTTTTCGCGCTGCAACAGCCAGTTCTGGCTGCGGGATGAGCGCGGGGGGTTTCAGCTTCGGCCAGACGTTCTTCCATCGGACGCCATCAATGATATTTTTGTCAACAGCGAACTGTACGCCTTTGAGTGCGCGACGGCGATCGTCATCGTTTTTTATAAAGCGGTGCTTGAAGGGATTGACGTGTCGGCGTTCAATCGTTTGTTTGCCCATTTGCTGCTGTATGACTGGCATACGGACAAAGACCTCGGTATCGAAACGAAAAAGGGAGAACACTTTCTCCCCGGGGACTGCCTTTATTTTAAAAACCCGGACGTTGATCCGCTGACGCCGCAATGGCAAGGGGAGAACACGATCTATTTGGGCGATGGCTTGTTTTACGGACACGGAATCGGCATCGAGACAGCGGACGGCATCATCGCCGCCCTCAACCGGAGGCGGAAGCAGTGGGCGACGAAATCCGCCTATCTTCTTCCTCATATTACACAAATGAACTTCGCTTATTTATCCCAATTCGCCCGCCGCTTCGACGAACTCCGCCTGCCGCTCGGCCGTCTGCCATGGATCGCCGGGACGTTAGGGTCCGCTACTTTCTTGTATCGTTAGCGGGCCTTTTTCGTTTTTCTCCCACAAATACAGCCCGATTCCTGTTAAAATAAAAATGCCGCCGATCCATTGAAACAGGCGGATCGGTTCATCGAGTAGCCAGTACGCCAACGCCGAAGCGCCGACCGGTTCAAACAAAATCGCCATCGACACCGTCGAGGCGCTCACCCATTTGACGGCCCAGTTCATCACCGAGTGGCCGAGCAGCGTTGGAATGACGGCAAGGGCGAGAAAACAAAGCCAATCCGTCAGCTGATACGCCGCCAGCGAAAGGCGAAACAGCATCGCGTACAGCCACAACACCGCCGCACTGATGCCATAGACGATATATGTATACGTCATGAGCGACAACCGTTGGCGCACTTCTTGGCCGAACAGCCAGTACGCCGTCACCATCGCGCACGCCACCAACGCCAACATGTCCCCATAGAGCGCTTCGCCGCTGACGCGAAAATCGCCCCAGCTAATCAAGACGCTTCCCGCAATCGCCAAAACAGCGCTTGCGAGCGCGCCCGCCGTCAGCCGCTCACGGAAAAAGAGCGCCCCGCCCGCAAAGGCGAACAGTGGCTGCAGCGTCACAAGCACGACCGAGCTGGCGACGGAAGTATAGTCGAGCGATTCAAACCAAAGAATAAAATGAAACGCAAGCAGCACGCCGGAACAAATCGAAAACCACCAGTCGCGTCGGGAAATACGCTTCAGTTCGCGGATATGGCGAAGAAAAAACGGCGTCATGATGACGACCGCGAAAAAAAGCCGGTAAAACGCGATAACGGCCGACGGCGCCTCCGACCATTTGACGAAAATGGCCGATGTCGACACAGCAAGCGCGCCGATCAATAACGCAGCATACGATTTCGCTACGCTTGGCGGCTTCATGTTTCCATCTCCTCACCAACATTTTTTTACATTCATTATACCATGAACGAGGTGAGAAAAAATGATGTTTGATCCGTTCCTCAAATTAGGGATTTCCGCCATCCTCGGGCTGATTATCGGGTTGGAACGGGAATTGAAGCGAAAACCGGTCGGCTTGAAAACGTGCCTTGTCATTTCCATTTCCAGTTGCCTGCTTACGATCGTTTCGATCGAATCGGCGTACGTCTTTCCTCTTAAAGACCATATCACAATGGACCCGCTCCGCCTTGCCGCGCAAATCGTATCCGGGGTTGGGTTCCTGGGAGCGGGCGTCATTTTGCGCCGCGGCAACGACAGCATTACCGGGCTGACGACCGCCGCGATCATTTGGGGGGCGGCAGGGATTGGCGTGGCGGTTGGCGCGGGCTTTTATTGGGAATCGGCGTTCGGTGTGGCGCTGCTCATTGTCAGCGTCGAACTCATTCCATTTTTAATCAACTTTTTCGGGCCGAAGCAGCTGCGCGAAAAAGAGGTGATGCTGCAAATTACGGTCGATGAGGCGAAAAACATCACCAAAGTGATTGACCATTTAAAACAGCAGCGCATCAATATTAAAACGATCCGCATTAAAGACGTTGAGGAACATGAGCATTTGCTGAAACTAAGAGCCGTCATTGACCAAAAGCGCTCGACCGCCGAGCTTTACTACATCATTCGCTCCATCGACGCCGTCGTCCATGTCGATATTGAAAGCGGCTGATGAAAAAAGGATTGCAAACAGCCGACAAACTATAATATAATGGAACATGGGCAGATGATCCATACCGTTTGGGGCATTAGCTCAGTTGGGAGGGCATCATTGTTAGAATGACTGCCCTCATTTACTAAAAATCGGTTCAAAGAGATTTTAAAAGTGATTTCTACCCGGTCTCTAAAAACAACGATTTTGTCAATTACTGTACTTAACATCATCTTCTTTTTTTCCACTGATGCCTTTTCAAATACTTCTCTCCATACAGGAATGTATCTCTGCAATTCCTCCATTTCAGATAATTCGACCGTCTTGGATTCTAAATCTAATTTTGCTTTGTTAATTGACTCTTCCAACTTCCTTAACTCATTTTCTTTCTGATTAATAAGGTCATTAACAACTTTTGCATCAAAGGAACTTTCCCCCATGATTATTTTGAGTGCTTCATCTCTTAATTTCACTAACGCAGAATTCACTTTGTCAAATTCGCTTTGGAGCTTTTTTAACGTTTTAACCTCTTTATCAGTATTGTGTTGCTTAAACTCTTGAATCTTACTAGTAAGGTCGATTGTTTCAAGTTGGTCTAAATAATCGTAAAGTTCATCAAGAACCACACCTTCAATCTTTTTTGGAGAATACAATGTCTGTCCATCGCAATCTACTTTTTTCTGTGCTTTACCCGAACATCTGTATTTAGCCTCACGCTTTACATATTCTGTTCCATCTTTACGAACATATTTCTTTTTATTATACGTTGTACAAAGTGGATTTCCACAATGTCCACATCTTACTAACCCCACAAGCAACAAAGAGCTTTTCGTAGTCGTAATAATACTTTCTTCTCCCCTATTTTTTACATTTTCAGGATTTCTCTTCTCACGTATACTCTGCACTTTATTCCACTTTTCCTCATCAATAATTACTATATAGATGCAACAAAGAAGTTTAACATATCCTTGACAGAAAAGTGGTTTGCCCATTTTCGACTGTCGAAGGCAAGCGTGTGGCTTGCCTCCGTCACGCCTTAGCGTGACGGAAGACCGAACAACGACTCGCTTCACAGACCCATTCATGGGTCTTTAAGCGGCGTTGTTCGGTCACTCGACAGTCGGATGCAATGACCGGCAAAGACGAAAAATGTTAAAGCTTTAAATTGCATCTATATAGTTCCTCTAATTTCTCTTTAGATACCACTTCTTTTTCAGTACCTCTTGCGTAAACCATGTAGCCTTTATACATTGGGTTCCTTAATACATTATTAACCGCTCCGGAAGTCCATTTTTTCCCTGTTTTTGATGGGATACCTTTTTCGTTTAGATATTGAGCTATCCTGCTTTGACCATATCCCTCCTCAAGAACAAGATCGTACATTTTTTTAACAATCTCAGCTTCTTCCTCATCAATTACAACCTTAAGTAATTCTTTTCCTTTTTTATTGAAAACCCCCAAATTAACCGTCTTGTAGCCATAAGGCACTAGACCCCCTCTATAAATACCATCTTCCACCATTTGCGAATGCTTCTCGTTTACTCGTATTGACGTTTTTCTACTCTCTCCACTTGATTGCCAGAATCGAATATAATTAATAAGCCTATCAGCATGATCTTCTAGCTTTTGTTGCCCTTCTTTCACTGACCATACCTCTATTCCATTATTAATAAACCATTCAACTATGAAAGGAGTCTCATCATCTCTCCTACCCAGACGGTCAAACATAAATACTAAAAGAACATCAAACAAACCATTTTCGGCATCTTCTTTTGCGCGTTGAATAGCATCCCTTTTACTTGCGGATACCTTAAATCCAGAAACCCCTTTTTCGATATATTCTTTTACTAATTCCCAATTACCCTTCTTCTCGATGAAAGATCTGCAAGCATTTCGCTGCATAGGAATATCATCACCATCGAGCTGTCCTTTTGTCGATACCCTGTAAAGCGTAGCAACTCTTTTCTTCACACCATCCATTACCATTCAAATACCACCCTTAACTTTATATTTCATTTTATAGTTGTTAGTTACACTACCTTTGTGTTAACTCGCTACCTAGACCATGTCAATTGTTTGATTCTGTTTTCTGCCTTATATATTCTTGGGTTAACATTTCCAATAACTCTCTTTCCGCATTGACATTACTTTCTATGAACTTTACCACAACCCACATTCCATGCTTCTCATTAAATCTTTTAACACCGATGACTTCATCGTTTTCGATGATTGGTAAATACTTTTGACCATCAATAACAACAGCTTCTAAAGTGGACATGTGACCTTCACCCCATACCGAGAATTAGGGATTGACCCCATGCCCGTATAAAAAATCTCTTGGTGCAGGTCTTGAATTTTAGGCCAAAAGCAGACGTTTTTAAAATATTTGCACCTTTTGTTTTCAGATGTCCTTAAAAGGTGTTAATTACCCCTAACTAGAGTCAATATGTTCCGGAAATTACTTAATGTTTCTTACTTACTCAGTAAAAAGACAAAAAAAAATAGCACCTAATTCTCCAGCTAACCTGTATAAGGTCAGTTACTGGTCTCTTAGGTGCTGATTTTTTAATTAGTATGAATTCTGATTTTTAATGTCCCCCTTCATAAATCTAAGCTAAGCTATTCTACTCTTATCAAATCTCCCTGAACCCTACTAACAGAGATTTCATCGAACATAGCAACATTTGTTTCCTCGTTTAACGTATATGCGGAGAGATAACCCTGCTTTGCCTTAAAGATTGTATGCTCTACATATTCCTTTATCACTACCTCGCGAGGCTTATCCATTAAATCTGGATCTATGTAAATCGCTTCTTCAAAGATATCTTTCGGAACATACAAATAACTCTTAATTGGCACTACCTGCTCGAATGTATTTACTTCAAATTCGCTATGAATATCCGGCTTTTTCCCTAACATGATGCATGAAAACAATACATGGTAAACCATCAACCCGTTTTGATCTAATTCATCTATTATTTCTTTGTCTCTGTCTGTTCCCCCCTCTTGGACTATCATTGTCGGTCTTAAACTGTTGGTGACCAGTATCTCCCCATTCTTAAAAGCATCTATAATACTTTCCTTGACACCTAGCGTCTTCATTATCTGCTCTGCTAACCTCAACCCCCTTGACGTGTAAGGTACTATTTTCGATACATCCCCCTTATTCCATAACCTCGAATCTCTCTTTCCAATCCTTTTTGGCATCCCTAAAACCTCCCTTAATTCGGTTCCTAACTAATAAAAACCTGCTTTATGCAGGTTTTTATTAGTCAACTACTTATAAAACAGCTCACGATTTTATTCTTAAAATTCGCTTATCTCTAGCGTTTTGAAAAACTTTTCGGGTATTTTTTGTTGAAATGCCTTTTTAAGAGCAAATACCCCCTTTTACAAGCGATGAACCACCGCTGCTAACGACCATAACTCCTTACAAATTCCTCTATTTTCTGCAGGTTTACTTTACCTTTATCAAAATCATATACTTTCCATACATCTATCGAAACCGCACCACTGTCGACTGCCTCTAATCGAGAAAAATACCTTTTTAAACCTTTTTCATACGCTGCGCGAGATACCGATTGAGTTCCTAACTTGTACCCTTTAGACTCTGCCTCGCATCCATCGCATACATTAAATGGATTTGGTCCAAATGCGTAACTGATCTGCTTCGTGTAAATCTTGTCGCCTTCTAACTTTATTTCAAACAATCCACTGCTCCAACTATCTAGACCACTTGTGCCGTCTTCTCCGATAAATATGTAATGACCATTACCCCGATATAACGCTATGTTCGAATCCTGTACCGAAAACGCCCACATTCCAATATGAAAACGAGTCTTGCTCTCACTAGGTGCGCCCGATATACCTGCACCTTTATGCTTTAAATGTACGATCTTGCCACCTCTTACAGTTATCGCCACATTGATCGGAGATGTTAAACGACCTACCGAACCGCCTAAAAGCTCTGGAACCCCATTCATATCTAAATCGATTAATACTAACTCGTCATTCGGGTCGAGAAATGTATCTCTGGATTCGAAGATGCTATCTAAATATTTCACATAAACACTCTGCCAACTTTCTTTAGAGTGAAGAAACAACATCAGTGGCATTATCAAAAGCAATATAAGAAAAGACTTTTTCATTTTTACCCCCTCCCTTTAAAGATGTGTCTATGTTACCACTTTAAGGGTACGGACAAATAAAAAGAAAACCGTTCTGAAATAGAACAGTTTTCTTTTGAACATAACTACTATGAGTCTTACTTTAAACCCTCCACAAAATCCTCTAGAAAATTCCTTAGAATATAATCGATATTATAATCATTGAAATCCACATCATGATTATTATTCCTAACAAAATTATAAAAATTCATCGCTACACTTTGACAATTGTATAAAGTATTTGAGAATTTTACAGATAATTTAAAATCAAAAAAGTTACTAAAGGAATTATCTACCCGTGAAGAAAATTCTACGTTTGCCAATTTGCAAAAAGGAGTCACTTTATGATGCAATAATCTAAGCATTTTTATTCTATGTTCTGCTACACCGATTACACCGTCATTTTCAAACATTTCGATTAAAGATTTTTCGTAACCCATACAAATATCATGAATCTTACCTTTTATATAAGAATCTTCAAAAGAATCAATTTTAACTGACAAACCAAGAAGTATATCTTTTACTGAAGAATTTTTACTTTTTAATAATACTGGGTCTACTATTATTTTTACACCTTCCAATTCTTTTGAGTCTTTAAGTTTAAACCCCTTTATGGGTTGATTGAAGTAACTCCTAATTAATTTAGCATAATTGTCAATCTTAAATTCGGAATTAATTACTTTTTCATACTTAGCACCACTTAAAACACTCTTGTTCGGATTAAAAAAAGTATAATATACATTTGTATGAAGTTCCGATTTAATTTTTCTAGTTTTTGCCATTTTAATTACCCCCTGAATCCGTGATAAAAACGCGTTCAAACTGCTGAGAAAGCTTGATAAATCAACAAATATCACACTTTTTGCTTTTCACTCAATAAGTGAACATCCGAAACTGGGCTAAACCCTTGATATGATTACGTTTTCCGGTGCTTTTGATGAGCTGCTGTCACGGATTCAGGTACCCCTTTACTTTTTATTTATTAACCTTACACACCTATTTCTCATCTCTTGATTTATGTCTTGGATTTTTCCTATTTTCTTAAAAAAAATTAAAATTGTCTTGAAAAATTTTTTATGTGCCCCCTATCCAGCACCTATATTGACCATTAAATGCTGCACATCCACTGTAATGTCATAAAAAAAAAATCTCGAAGAACCCCCTTAACGATTTACACTCTTCCTGTTCGGAAGGTTACACTCTACGAACAAACTGTTACCTATCTCCCCTAAACAGTTCAATATACACCCTCTCAAAGTAGAAAAGTACCAAATTTTCAGGAATAACTCATACCCGATTGTCATATCTATTATCGAAGTTATGAATTATGGGGGTGATATCATGAGTGAAAAGGAATTATTAGCGGGCAGTGTAAACTAGCACATTATTTCAGAATCCCTTTTTCAAATTATTTCAGGCGGATTCGGAAATAATGTGCAAAATTTTTGCGGATTGTTCCGGATTTTGCACATTCTTTCGGAACGTTTGCACGCTCTTTCAGATGAAGATTTCCAGCGCGCCTGATGGACCTATGGAAAAGAGAAAGCACAAAAGAGGCCGATTCGGCCCCTTTCGTGCTAATACCCCATTTCCTCTGCGGCCATGCGCACCACTTCTTCGTCAATGGCGTCCTTTTTCAGCTGATACCCGTATAACAGGCACGTCGTGGCCAACGTGTTGATCACCCGAGGCCATCCCCGCGACTGCAGGGCAATCGCCTCTAACGCCGATGGGGTGAAGATCGGATGCTTCGCCCCGGCCTGTTTCATCCGATGTTCGATGTAGCCCGCCACCTCTTCCTTCTCCAGCGGCCCCATCCGGTATCGCATGATGATCCGCTGGTCGAGAGGGCGGTGCTGATTGAGCCGCAGCTTCCCCTGTAAATGGGGCAGCCCGGCCAAAATCAAGACAAATGGGTTGGTCGAATCCATCTCAAAGTTGAACAAGATCGCGATGTCCTGTAAAAATGCATCCTTCGCTAAATGCATCTCATCCAAAATGAACACCGGCGTGATCCGCCGTTCATGATACAATCGCTCGATCGCCTGCTGGATTTGGCGGAAGAGGTCTACCTTGCGGTACTTCGGTTCCTCTCCTAATCCCAAGGCCAGTCCACGGTAAAAATCCATCACGCCTCCGGTGGATAACGGAAAGTAGACGACATGATACAATGATGGATTCAATGACTCTTTCAGCGCCCGAAGGGCGAACGTCTTGCCCGCCCCCGGCTCTCCGATCAACAGCCCGATCCCCCGGGTTCGTTTCACGTACTCCAGCGCCCGCAACGCTTCCTGAAATGACGCCCCTTGATACGCCTCGGACGGGTCTGTTTCTTTCGCAAACGGCTCCCGCGAAAGGGAGTAAAACGATTTATACACCGTGTTCTCCCTCCTTCGCCGGAATCGCCGCAAACGGGGACCGATGGCGTTTTACATAGGCGTTGTCCTCCAAACGCACCCGAATGGCTTCCGCCACCCGTTTGCCCTCTTCGTACACATAGACGCCTCGTTCGTCATAGCGGAGCTCAATCGATTGCCCAATGAACCGAGGCGGCACTTCGTATAGCTGTTTATTCAGGGTGATCGTGCCATCGGCTTTCACCTTGCGGTGCTCCCGTTTCAGAAAAATCGCATCCAGCCAATCGCCATCTTCGATGAACGACACGAGATGCACTTGCGATTGAAACACCTCATGCGGCGTTTTTCCGTCCAGTGAGGCGTGCGGTTTTCGATGATACTCCTCTTCAAGCCACTTCCAAAAACGCTCGTTCAACTCGTCAAGCGATTTCGGCGGATTCAGCTCCAACAGTGGATAAAACCGTGTCTGTACGGTGCGGAAGAACCGTTCGATTTTTCCCTTGCTTTGCGGGTCATACGGCTGGGTGTGGATGAGTGTAATCCCCATCTCGGCGCACGCATACTGCAGCACCTCGGACCGATAAATTTTCCCGTTGTCCGAGTAAATGCGTTTCGGCTTCCCGCAACGAAGCACCGCTTCCTTCGTGACGATCCGCAGCCCGTCAAACTTCTCCGAAGGGAAAAATTGGGCATATGGCACTAACCGCGAGCAGTCATCGATATACGCGATCAAAAACGTTTTCTGGGCTTTCCCATGGACGCGAATCGTGGGTCCATGGGATAAGTCCCCTTGCCATAGCTCATTGATCTGGTCATACGCAAAACGCTTTCGCTCCGGCATCGGCAAGATTTCTTTTCCCACCAGGTTGTGTTTTTTCAACAATCGGTATATAGTAAAGTAAGAGGTATGATTTTCTGGGATTTCCCCCTGCTCGATCAGGTGTTCGTAGAACACCGTCACGGGCATGGTGGGATGTTCTTTTCTTAGGGCTAAAATATGATCCTCATCATCGGGCGACAGACGCCTTGAGTGGCCGCGGTCCGAACGGCGCTTCGGCTTTAAGGCGTCAAAGCCCCCTTTTTTGTATCGGGTGCACCAATCGAGGATCGTCTTGGCTGCGATTCGTTTGTCTCCCTGGTGGGGAACATGGTGCACTCGCTCGCTCACCTCTTTCAGATACGTCTTCGGTTCCACCTGCCCATTCACCAACGGAGCGATTAGCCCGTACCGAAACAGGGCAATGTCGTGTCTCATCGACTCATTCATTCAAATCTCCTCCTGGTCTCACTTGGAATCAGGACCGTTCCGGTCCTCCTGCCCTTATCGTACCGAATTGCTTTTTCTCCGTCGATAGGAAAGGTTTGTGGGAACCGAAACTATTTCCAATTTAGGGTATGTATGTAAAATCAGGATCCCATTTAATTCGCAAAAGGGTGTCGGAATCCGCCCTCCCACATCTCTCTGATGGCCGAATCAAGACCGTGTTCCTCTAACGTCTGGATCCACCAAGAAGCCCGTTCCTTTTCTTTTTTCACGATAGGGCCTATGATCCTCCACCGCCTCGCAAAAAAGCTGTGAAGGCTTGATAGGTTTCGGTAGAACCGTCGGACATAAAAGATGATGCCGTCCTTTGTCGGGAGAAACGGAGCCTGGTTCGTCCTTTCGGTCAATCCCAACTGCTCTTTCACGACTTGCCATATGGCGGACAACGTATACTGAAAATACGGGAGGAGAAAGGAAGGCAGCACACTCACCGTCTTCAAGCATTCCCGACAGCGATACCGGACAATCCAAATGCGATAATCACCATGTGGGGTCAATGCGTTTCGCTCATAGTAACCGTGGCGGTGCAACGGGCGCTTGGCCCGGCAATGCGGACACTTTTTCAGAAGAGGGAAGTCGTTTTCTTTTCCACGCTCTGCATACGTTTGGACGTCAATGCCAAAGTCATGAAATTGAATCACGTCCTCCTCCCCCTCCTATGAACCGATGGATTTTCTCTTCCGAAATAATTCACAAAAAATTTAGCACATCCTTTCAGAAAAGGGGAGAGGGCTTTCTGAAGGAATGTGCAAAAAAATGTCTCTTTTGTTCCGAAATAAAGTGATAATTTACAGGCAGGATTGAAACGATTAATAAGTGCTTTGAACAACTGGTCGACACTTTTAATAACTTCTTTCAAGGTGTCGAGATTGATGAAACCCACACTGAAAGTTTCAAAGAAGTTCAAGACCAAATGAAGCAATTTGCCGATGACATTAGTACTATCCAAAAACAATGGGTAGATTATCAACTCTATCTCATCGATACTGCTAATTCAATGATTCTAGATGTACCTATCGTCAATCGAACTCATTTGATGGTTGATCATCAAGAAGGTATGGTGCGTATCCTTACAGAGTATAAAATCGATGCTACTATATACATGCAACATGAAGAGTTAACTTCTCAGTCATCCTGCACACCCTAAGCGCTGCAGCACTTCCTCCGGACGTTCGTGGATGTAGTGGACAAACCGAGTAATGGCTTGAATGATATCGTTGCGATCCTTGTGAAATACATTGGCAATCACCGTATCTTTCAGCCATTTCCATAAGCGTTCGATCGGGTTCAGCTGTGGCGAATAGGGAGGAAGGTAAATAAAGTGAAAACACTGCCCTTCTTCCTGCAAAAACTCCTTGACCATTTTGGCATGGTGAATGCGGGCGTTATCCAACACCAAGACCATGAGACGGTCCGGATAGCGCTCTTTGAGCATTCTCAAGAAATCCAAGAACGTCGCGGCATTGGCAGCGGTCGTTTGATGAAGCACCGTTTCGCCATCGTGGATGTTGACCGCGCCAAACAGCGATACGTGGGCATGATGGCCGAACGTCGGCACTTGTTTTTGGCGGCCGACTTCCGACCATGTGGACCGCAAGACATGGTAAGAGCGGATATGTGTTTCATCAAGGTACAACAAGACCGAATCAGGATCCATTAAGTTTTTTTTTATGAAGTCGATCTGTTTCTCAAAATTCTTTTGTCGATCCGGATCGCCTTTCGCCAATGTGTAGGTCGGCCGTGTCCACGACAGCCCTTTGCGGTGCAGGAGTTTTCGCAACGCTTCGCGGGAAATGGAAACACCGAAGTGCTTTTCGACATAGGATTGCAGGAGTTTGGTGTTCCACGCCGAAGCGACGTCCCAGCCCAGTTCCGCGGGAGTGGTGGTCAACACAAGCTGTTTGATCTCTTCCTGCTGTTCTTCGGTGAGAAACGGCTCCCGCCCGGGGGCGAAATCCCGATGAAGCAAGAGCTCCAGACCGCCTTCGTTGAACAGCGACACATAATGGGAAACGGTTTGTCGGCACACGTTGACCATGGAGGCCACCTCTTTGCCCAAATAGCCTTCCATGACCAGGCGAACCGCCATCACCCGTTGGCGAAGAAGGGTGTTTTTGATTTTCCGTTCCTGTTTGCGAAGTGTCCGAGGTGTCCATCCGTGATCGTTGGTGATTTTGAGACGTTTCATGCAGAATTCCGCTCCTTTTCCATGCTTTTCCTTAGGAGCAGTATAACCGGAGTGGGCACCACTTATACGAAGGTTAACTTTTCAATGAGCATATATATATTACAGACATTTTACCTATCCATCTGTTCCGTGATATCATTCTTTGTACCGTTGAACAATTTGCAAGTGGTAGACGAAACATCAAAGTTTCTGATATCACAAAATTAATGGAAGATGAAATTAGAAGCAGAAGTGGATATGATGAGGCTCCTCGTGTGTTGGTTTATCGGGTATTTAATGTGTTGAAACATCATGATATACTAATCCCTTCTAGCACAGTTAGGTTTGGACATAATCTCAATAAATCCGTAGCTGAAGTCAAAGAATGGTTGGATCGAGTATTAAGTGAAAATCGTTGAATGTATAAGAACCATTAGATGTTGCATCTAATGCAGACTGTTGAAAAACGATTTTGTCAAGGACAAAATCGTTTTTCTTTTGTTAATATGTTAAAGGAAAACTATGAAGAAAGAGGAGTAGAAGCATGTACCGTCCTTTCTCCAAGTCAGAATTGAAAAAGAACAGAAAAGCGTATGAAAAAATGTACGATAAACGTCATTTACTTGTTCAAATCGATAAAGTGATGGATTGGGATTACGTGTACTCCTTATTAAAACCGTTTTATTCAGAGGACAAAGTGTAAATTATCACTTTATTTCGGAACAAAAGAGACATTTTTTTGCACATTCCTTCAGAAAGCCCTCTCCCCTTTTCTGAAAGAATGTGCTAAATTTTTTGTGAATTATTTCGGAAGAGAAAATCCATCGGTTCATAGGAGGGGGAGGAGGACGTGATCCAATTTCATGACTTTGGCATTGACGTCCAAACGTATGCAGAGCGTGGAAAAGAAAACGACTTCCCTCTTCTGAAAAAGTGTCCGCATTGCCGGGCCAAGCGCCCGTTGCACCGCCACGGTTACTATGAGCGAAACGCATTGACCCCACATGGTGATTATCGCATTTGGATTGTCCGGTATCGCTGTCGGGAATGCTTGAAGACGGTGAGTGTGCTGCCTTCCTTTCTCCTCCCGTATTTTCAGTATACGTTGTCCGCCATATGGCAAGTCGTGAAAGAGCAGTTGGGATTGACCGAAAGGACGAACCAGGCTCCGTTTCTCCCGACAAAGGACGGCATCATCTTTTATGTCCGACGGTTCTACCGAAACCTATCAAGCCTTCACAGCTTTTTTGCGAGGCGGTGGAGGATCATAGGCCCTATCGTGAAAAAAGAAAAGGAACGGGCTTCTTGGTGGATCCAGACGTTAGAGGAACACGGTCTTGATTCGGCCATCAGAGAGATGTGGGAGGGCGGATTCCGACACCCTTTTGCGAATTAAATGGGATCCTGATTTTACATACATACCCTAAATTGGAAATAGTTTCGGTTCCCACAAACCTTTCCTATCGACGGAGAAAAAGCAATTCGGTACGATAAGGGCAGACGGACCGGAACGGTCCTGATTCCAAGTGAGACAAGGAGGAGATTTGAATGAATGAGTCGATGAGACACGACATTGCCCTGTTTCGGTACGGGCTAATCGCTCCGTTGGTGAATGGGCAGGTGGAACCGAAGACGTATCTGAAAGAGGTGAGCGAGCGAGTGCACCATGTTCCCCACCAGGGAGACAAACGAATCGCAGCCAAGACGATCCTCGATTGGTGCACCCGATACAAAAAAGGGGGCTTTGACGCCTTAAAGCCGAAGCGCCGTTCGGACCGCGGCCACTCAAGGCGTCTGTCGCCCGATGATGAGGATCATATTTTAGCCCTAAGAAAAGAACATCCCACCATGCCCGTGACGGTGTTCTACGAACACCTGATCGAGCAGGGGGAAATCCCAAAAAACCATATCTCTTACTTTACTATATACCGATTATTGAAAAAACACAACCTTGTCGGGAAAGAAATCTTGCCGATGCCGGAGCGAAAGCGCTTTGCGTATGACCAGATCAATGAGCTTTGGCAAGGGGACTTATCCCATGGACCCACGATTCGCGTCCATGGGAAAGCCCAGAAAACGTTTTTGATCGCGTATATCGATGACTGCTCGCGGTTAGTGCCATATGCCCAATTTTTCCCTTCGGAGAAGTTTGACGGGCTGCGGATCGTCACGAAGGAAGCGGTGCTTCGTTGCGGGAAGCCGAAACGCATTTACTCGGACAACGGGAAAATTTATCGGTCCGAGGTGCTGCAGTATGCGTGCGCCGAGATGGGGATTACACTCATCCACACCCAGCCGTATGACCCGCAAAGCAAGGGAAAAATCGAACGGTTCTTCCGCACCGTACAGACACGGTTTTATCCACTGTTGGAGCTGAATCCGCCGAAATCGCTTGACGAGTTGAACGAGCGTTTTTGGAAGTGGCTTGAAGAGGAGTATCATCGAAAACCGCACGCCTCACTGGACGGAAAAACGCCGCATGAGGTGTTTCAATCGCAAGTGCATCTCGTGTCGTTCATCGAAGATGGCGATTGGCTGGATGCGATTTTTCTGAAACGGGAGCACCGCAAGGTGAAAGCCGATGGCACAATCACCCTGAATAAACAGCTATACGAAGTGCCGCCTCGGTTCATTGGGCAATCGATTGAGCTCCGCTATGACGAACGAGGCGTCTATGTGTACGAAGATGGCAAACGGGTGGCGGAAGCCATTCGGGTGCGTTTGGAGGACAATGCCTATGTAAAACGCCATCGGTCCCCGTTTGCGGCGATTCCGGCGAAGGAGGGAGAACACGGTGTATAAATCGTTTTACTCCCTTTCGCGGGAGCCGTTTGCGAAAGAAACAGACCCGTCCGAGGCGTATCAAGGGGCGTCATTTCAGGAAGCGTTGCGGGCGCTGGAGTACGTGAAACGAACCCGGGGGATCGGGCTGTTGATCGGAGAGCCGGGGGCGGGCAAGACGTTCGCCCTTCGGGCGCTGAAAGAGTCATTGAATCCATCATTGTATCATGTCGTCTACTTTCCGTTATCCACCGGAGGCGTGATGGATTTTTACCGTGGACTGGCCTTGGGATTAGGAGAGGAACCGAAGTACCGCAAGGTAGACCTCTTCCGCCAAATCCAGCAGGCGATCGAGCGATTGTATCATGAACGGCGGATCACGCCGGTGTTCATTTTGGATGAGATGCATTTAGCGAAGGATGCATTTTTACAGGACATCGCGATCTTGTTCAACTTTGAGATGGATTCGACCAACCCATTTGTCTTGATTTTGGCCGGGCTGCCCCATTTACAGGGGAAGCTGCGGCTCAATCAGCACCGCCCTCTCGACCAGCGGATCATCATGCGATACCGGATGGGGCCGCTGGAGAAGGAAGAGGTGGCGGGCTACATCGAACATCGGATGAAACAGGCCGGGGCGAAGCATCCGATCTTCACCCCATCGGCGTTAGAGGCGATTGCCCTGCAGTCGCGGGGATGGCCTCGGGTGATCAACACGTTGGCCACGACGTGCCTGTTATACGGGTATCAGCTGAAAAAGGACGCCATTGACGAAGAAATGGTGCGCATGGCCGCAGAGGAAATGGGGTATTAGCACGAAAGGGGCCGAATCGGCCTCTTTTGTGCTTTCTCTTTTCCATAGGTCCATCAGGCGCGCTGGAAATCTTCATCTGAAAGAGCGTGCAAACGTTCCGAAAGAATGTGCAAAATCCGGAACAATCCGCAAAAATTTTGCACATTATTTCCGAATCCGCCTGAAATAATTTGAAAAAGGGATTCTGAAATAATGTGCTAGTTTACAATAATGTTCGAACAGAAGTTATTTTATATAAAGGATCTACATCTTCGAGTAAATTGCCCGAAAAATTAAAGTTAACTGGAATATCACTATACTTAGTTGCTACATCACCAAATATCTCCATACCTTTTAAGCTTCTGATACCTCGATTACTAGCATTGAAATTTAAAGCACCATTCAGTTTAATTCTTGCGTCAAGCTCTGCCATACTAAATGTGGAATCTGATTTACCTTGCCAACTTGGTAAAGCACTCATCCACTCCGCAAAGTACTTTGCTAAATTCTCATCAGGAAATACTTCATTTATTTTAAGTGGTTGGTCTGGCTTAGGAACAGGTGTTATATCTATAAACGTGTGTCCACGGTAATTAGCTACCTCCTCCACCATTGTTCCTGCATACCCATATACTTTTAAATCACTAGGGTTCGTTTGATTTCCCTCTACTGCCCAATAATCAAAATATATAGATGCAACGAAGAAGTTTAACATATCCTTGACGGAAAAGCGGTTTGTCCATTTTCGACTGTCGAAGGCAAGCCTATGGCTTGCCCCGTCACGCCAAGGCGTGACGGAAGACCGAACAACCACCTGCTTCACAGATCCATATATGGGTCTGTGAAGCGGCGTTGTTCGGTCGCCTGACAGTCGATAAAAGCTGCAAATGGTAAATCTTCAAATTGCATCTATATAGACACCAATTAAACCATTTGATGTTTTTTCCCATGAACCATTCACTGTTATTGATGTTAATTTGTTAGAACCAAATGCATAAGAACCAATTGAATTTACCCCTTTTGGAAGATTTACTGATGTTAAGTTATTACCGTAAAACGCAAAGTCCTTAATTTGCTTTAAAGATTGACCAAATGTCACTGAAGTCAACTCGTTCCCTACAAAAGCAGACTCTCCAATTACAACAATCCCATCAGGAATAACGAATTCTGTAAAATCGTTATTCATAAATGCACCAGTTGGAATTTCTGTGATTGCATTCGATAATGTTACTTTTGTTAATTTGTTATCCGCAAAAACATACTGACCAATTGATTTAACTGAATCAGGTATTACTACTTCTGTTAAATTGTTATACCCAAACGCCCTCTCTCCAATTGTTTCTACTTTTTCTCCGATTATTACTGAAGTTAATAGGTTAGAACTAAAAGCATACTCTCCAATGAACGTAACATTGTCTGGTATTCTAACATTAACAAGATTATTTGCCCGAAAAGCATGAGCCTCAATAGTAACTATATATATGCTCATTGAAAAGTTAACCTTCGTATAAGTGGTGCCCACTCCGGTTATACTGCTCCTAAGGAAAAGCATGGAAAAGGAGCGGAATTCTGCATGAAACGTCTCAAAATCACCAACGATCACGGATGGACACCTCGGACACTTCGCAAACAGGAACGGAAAATCAAAAACACCCTTCTTCGCCAACGGGTGATGGCGGTTCGCCTGGTCATGGAAGGCTATTTGGGCAAAGAGGTGGCCTCCATGGTCAACGTGTGCCGACAAACCGTTTCCCATTATGTGTCGCTGTTCAACGAAGGCGGTCTGGAGCTCTTGCTTCATCGGGATTTCGCCCCCGGGCGGGAGCCGTTTCTCACCGAAGAACAGCAGGAAGAGATCAAACAGCTTGTGTTGACCACCACTCCCGCGGAACTGGGCTGGGACGTCGCTTCGGCGTGGAACACCAAACTCCTGCAATCCTATGTCGAAAAGCACTTCGGTGTTTCCATTTCCCGCGAAGCGTTGCGAAAACTCCTGCACCGCAAAGGGCTGTCGTGGACACGGCCGACCTACACATTGGCGAAAGGCGATCCGGATCGACAAAAGAATTTTGAGAAACAGATCGACTTCATAAAAAAAAACTTAATGGATCCTGATTCGGTCTTGTTGTACCTTGATGAAACACATATCCGCTCTTACCATGTCTTGCGGTCCACATGGTCGGAAGTCGGCCGCCAAAAACAAGTGCCGACGTTCGGCCATCATGCCCACGTATCGCTGTTTGGCGCGGTCAACATCCACGATGGCGAAACGGTGCTTCATCAAACGACCGCTGCCAATGCCGCGACGTTCTTGGATTTCTTGAGAATGCTCAAAGAGCGCTATCCGGACCGTCTCATGGTCTTGGTGTTGGATAACGCCCGCATTCACCATGCCAAAATGGTCAAGGAGTTTTTGCAGGAAGAAGGGCAGTGTTTTCACTTTATTTACCTTCCTCCCTATTCGCCACAGCTGAACCCGATCGAACGCTTATGGAAATGGCTGAAAGATACGGTGATTGCCAATGTATTTCACAAGGATCGCAACGATATCATTCAAGCCATTACTCGGTTTGTCCACTACATCCACGAACGTCCGGAGGAAGTGCTGCAGCGCTTAGGGTGTCAAGGCCGATTATTTTTTCCCCAAAATCGCCGGTTTAAAATTCCCCAGAAGGACCTTTCATTGATCCTTCTGTTTTTCTTCTTGGAGCCTCTTTTCCCGTAATCGATAGCTTTCCCCCTTTAGGTTGAAAATGATGGAATGATGCAGTAATCGATCTAACATCGCTGTCGCCAAAACCGAGTCTCCCACGATTTCTCCCCATTCCCCAAAGCTTTTGTTGGAGGTGAGGATAATCGGGGCATGCTCGTACCGCCGGGCGATCACTTGAAATAAGTAATGAGCGCTGTTCGGGTCCAGTTTTAGATACCCCATTTCATCAATAATGAGAACGGTTGGCTTCACAAAGACACGAAGCTTTTTCTCCAACTTTCCTTCCTGGTCGGCTCTTCTTAACTGATTGACCAAATCGTGGGCGGTAATAAAATACGTTTTATATCCTCTTGCGATCGCCTCCATTCCAATCGAAATTGCCAGATGTGTCTTCCCAATCCCCGGTGGACCGAGAAAGAGGATATTTTCTTTCCGGTCAATAAAGGACAACGTAAGCAGTTCTCGAATCCGGCGCTCATCCACCGAAGGCTGCGCGGTAAAATCAAACGTATCGATCGTCTTGCGATACGGCAGTTTGGACAGCTTGATGAGCGTTTGGATCGATCGTGCCTGTTTTTCGACGATTTCTGCCTCTAATAAGCGGAATAAAAACTCTGAATATGATATATTATGAGTAGAGGCGTATTCTGCCATGGCGGACCATCGCTCCGCCATGACAGGCAAATGGAGTTGGTGGCAATACTCGTGTATTCGTTCTTTCATGAGCTTTCCCCTCGCAGGAATGCGTCATAAACGGACAATGGACGAGTATCCACTTCCACCGAAATAGGCGAAATGGTGGCGGCCATTTCCGTCTGTTTCTTTTTTATTTTTTCGGCGAATGAAATCACTTTTTTCTGTTGGTCCACGTGAGAAATCTCCTCCCCTCGAAAGTACAATCGAATATCTCCATTTAATCGCTCCTTCACCAGAATTTCTTTGCCCGCATACTCCGCCGATAAGAGCCATTGTTCCCCTTTGTAGGAGAAACTGCCATCCCAATGCACCTTCCGATAGGAAAGATAGCTCGTATCGTAATCTTTCAACGGGAGAGGTTTCAGCTGTTCCTCTGCCCAACGCTCTTGCGGAGGAATGCCGGTAGTGGCGTTTGGCTTCCGATTCGCCACTTGATCGAGCCAACGATGTAAAAGGAAATTTAATTCTTCGATGCTTTCAAACGATGTTCCTACATAGAAGTGATCCATAATATACTGAATGGCTCGTTCGACTTTTCCCTTTGTCTGGGCCCGGTAAGGCCGGCATACTTTTGGAATAAATCCGTAGTAACTCGCAAATTCGGAAAATCGTTGATTCCATTTCACCACTCCTTGTTCTCGCCCGTCTGTAACGGTCTTCATATTGTCAAATAACACCTTCTTCGGAACCCCGCCAAAGTACTTGAAGCTCTGAATTAGGCATTCCATTAAGTGTTCCTGATCCTGGCTGACCGTAAATACCGCGTATTTCATCCGCGAATAGCCTAACACAGCCACAAATAGCGATAACTTGACTTTTCTCCCTTCGATCACGACCTCCCCGACTTCTTTCCAATCGACTTGCATTTGTTCGCCAGGAAGCGTTTCATAACGAACGGTGTATTTCTTTTTCGCCGTCTCTCGGAAAGGTTTCATATAGTCTTTTAAAATCGTCTTTCCTCCCGTATAGCCCTGTTGTCGAATTTCAAAAAACAACTTTTCGCTATTAAACACCCCATCTTCTAACATTCGTTTTTGAAGATACGGCTTAAATGGATCTAACTTGCTTTTTCTTTGTTTTCGCTTGGATTTGGAAGGAGGATTGGGGGAGTGAATATATTTTCGGACGGTTTTCCGATCGATCCCCAATTCCCTCGCAATATCGGAAATACTCATTCCCCTTTCATACATCTCTTTGATCATAAAAAATTCCCCTCTCGTAATCATGAACCATAGCTCCTCTCATTGACACTATGGTTCTATTGTAAGTGGGGAATTTTATTCCGGCTATATTGGGGATTTTATCATCGGCTTTAACATAGGGTGTGCAGGATGACTGAGAAGTTAACTCTTCATGTTGCATGTATATACACTCTCAGGTATGTCTATACCCGTTAAATTGTTATGAGAAAATAAACCTTCACTAATAGTTGTAAGACCAACTGGTAGTTTCGCAACTTCAATGTGGTTATCAGCAAACGCATATTTTCCAATATCCGTTACACTGTCAGGTATATCAATACTCGTAAGATTGTTAACAGAAAAAGCATGATCACCTATCACTTTTACTGAACTAGGTAAATTTATAAAATCTATATTGTTCTGAGAAAATGCCCTTAAACCGATATACTCTACACTACTCCCAATAGTTACAGAAGTTAAATCATTATCAAAAAACGCCCAATCGCCTATCCGAGTTACACTCCCCGGTATATCTACCGAGGTCAACTCATTACCCATAAACGCTTGATCACCTATCAGTTTTACACCCTCTGGTATGACTACTGATCTTATCCCACTGTTTAGAAAAGCATTTTCAGCAATCTCTACTACCGAATAACCATCTATCGTACTCGGAATAACTACATCTTTATCCGTTCCTATATACCTGAAAATAGTTACCTCGTTATTTTCCACAAAATACTCGTAATCATTATTGCTATTGTATGACATTTCTGATGCATTCTCATTTGGTGCAGATTGCTCTGCATTGGTATCTGATTCTGTTATCGCTTCTCCTGTGGCTCCGTCTGTTACTTCTCCTGCTATTGCTTCTTCTGTGGTTCCTCCTGTTGATTCTCCTGTTGGTCCTGCTGTTCCTCCTGTTTCTTCTGTGCTTCCTTCATTCGGCGTTTCCGTATTTGTTGCCCCCGACGCTTCTTCTGAAGCTTCTCCTGTTCCTGTAGTAGTTTCCGCATTCTGATTATCTGGATTTTCCGTTCCTGCATTAACCTCTTGATTCGCTTGGCTTTCTTCTTCACTGCTCACTGCACCCCCACTTCCTGTTATTTCGCCAATCGAACCACTTACATCCTCAGCAAGTACCCCTATCGACAATACATTCATCACTAAACCCATTACCAACATGCACGATATGAACTGCTTACTTTGCCTCCTCAACTTTATCATCTCTTTCAACTCCCTTCTTTTTAAAAAGGTGAAATTTTTATTTCCTAGTACTTATAAACTTTCTCTCTCTGCTTGTCTTGAATTTCTACAATCTCTGGACATCTTTTAAATTTTTTCTTACTCCAAGAACTGTCCGTTTTTCTTAAATTACTTTTGAAAATAAAAATAATAAAAGCAGTACCCTTTATGGCACTGCCGTGACATGATTATCACACTTACCTAGAAACCTTATTATCTTCCTACACATGTAAAATTTCTACCTTGAAAATTCTTACACCACAAAATAATCATGAACGAACTTTTAACTCCTAGAAAAAATAACCGATCAGAAACCCGATGATGAAAGATACTGCGAAAATGACTGAACTTACTTGAATGATCAACCTGTAATCCAAATCTCGAAACATAGTTTAGAACCCGCCTTTCGATGATCTTACAGATTAATCTAATTCTTTTTATTGCCGTTTTTAATCGTTCTCTATTTTTATTATTTTTCCCAGTAAAAAACCGCCTTTCTCTTAAAAGAAAGACGGTCTGTTTTTAATTATTATTCCGATTTTACAAACATCCCTAATTCCAATCCTCCAAAGAAAAATAAACAGGCTATTAAAATAATCAACGTTAATATAACTGCGAAAGTAATCCTGTTATACAACCTTACTTTTGGAGTCCTAAAATCATTCGCGCGCATGTTATTACACCTCCCTCTAGAAATGTTGATCTATCAAGGCTTTTCGGCCTCTCAGGGGTGTCCAAAAAATATTTTTCGACAAAATCCCTTACATCCTTTTTCAGTTTTGTGGATATCTTACAGACCTAGGGTGCGCTTCGCGGCCACGGCTGGTTATATTTTCCTGCCGTGGGGGAAGCGTATTCGATGCACCCTTTGGATCTCCGCGTCGCTGATGAGGACGAACCCTCCCATGTCTCCGGGCGTCTTCGCGCCAACATTCCCTCGTTCGGTCTCGTCATCAGGCGGAGGCCGGCCAAGCTCCTTTGGGGACTCAAGGTCGAATGGATAAAATCACGCCAGCTTCTCCGGTGTCATCCTGTTGTCCAACGATTCTTCCGTTCGCAGGGGGAGGCCTTAGGCCGCCCGTTGCACCTGGGACAAGACGTCCTGTTTCATTCGCTCCGCGTCAAAGGCTTGTTTCTTCGTACAAATCGCAAACAGCACATTCAACAGCTTCCGGCACAAGGCGACGATGGATTGCTTTCCGGTCAGCGGGTTGACGGATCGGGTCGTGTAATATTCATGCAGCTCGCGAAACGCCTCGTTGTGCCGGATCAGCGGAATCATCGCCCGAAACAGCACCGAGCGCAGCCGTTTCCGTCCCCGTTTGGAGATGTGCTTTTGCCCTTTGCGCTGGCCGGAGGAGTTCTCCTTGAGCGTCAGGCCCGCCAACTTCACCAATTGGCGCGGGTCCCGATAATGGGCGAAGCTGCCGATCTCCGCCAACAGATCGATAATCGTGGCGTCTCCCAACCCGTCGACCGTTTTCAGCCATTGATACTCCATCGTCGTTTGAACCAATGCCTTCAACTCGGCGTCCAACGCGGCGATCTCCGCCTCCAATTGGCGGTATCGGCGGACGAGCGCGGCGATCTCAAACCGGGCCATCGTCGTCCCTTCCGTCACCCCAATGGAGTCCTTCGCGGCGTTGATCAACGCCTGAATTTTGGCCTTCTGCGGGCATTTCAGCCCTTCGCTTTGCCGGTACACCTCGATGAGCTCCTCGGCGGATCGGCCGGCCATATCGGCCGGAAGCGGCGTCCACTCCAGCACCGAAAGCGCCGTTTTCCCCAGGTCGCGAAACACCGTCCAAAACTCCGGAAAATATCGGTCGGTCCAGCGGACGATCGCGTTTTTCACCGCCGTCTGTTCCTTGCGGAGCTTCTCTTTGAGCGTGCTTCCCACGCGCAAATCGGCTTCGATCTCGTGCAGCAGCCGGGGGACGAGGAATCGTCCGTCTTTTGCCAGTCTGGCAATGACCAGGGCGTCTTTGGCGTCGTGTTTCGTCGGCAGGTTGTCATCGAGTTCTTTCGACCGGCACACATGCGCCGGGTTGACCATGACCAACGGGATCCCGTGCTCCTCGAGGAAGTAGGCCAGGTTCAACCAGTAGTGCCCGGTCGGCTCCACCGCGACGATCACCTCTGACTTCCCAAACGCTTGCATCGCCTCCTGAATCGCTTTATACAGCTGCTGAAACCCCTCTTTCGACTGGAAGATCGGGAACGACTTGCGAAGCACGCGCCCCCGGTCATCCACGAAGCAGGCGTAGTGAGTTCGTTTCGCGATATCGATGCCCACGACAAGCGTTTGTTCCGTAACTTGATCAATTTTATAGTTTTGTGTACAATTCATCTGAAGTCCTCCTTGGCATGATGGTAGGTATTGTTTGACACCCCTGCATCATACCAAGAGGGCTTTTTTTGATCAAGTCCCCGGAAAAGCTCCTAACGGGAATGCTCCTTTTATTTTATATTTGATGTCCACTATGATTTAGCTCACGAATACACTCTTAAAATCGTCTGTTATGTATCGACATAAAAAAGATGATGCTATTTAATAACATCATCTCAAAATTGAAATCTATTATTTTTTCGCTTTTGTAACAGTACCATCTTTATTTATTATATCTCCATTAGTCGGTTGAACTTTTACATATTCTCCTTCTTCAAAACCTTTCGATAAATCTAAATACCTTAAAGACTGCACTTCAAACCAATGACTACCTATTTGCACAAATGCATCTGCATGGTCTTCATCTGCTAGAATCATTGTATTGTACCCCATAGCATCTAATAATGCTGAATATACTTGAGCATCTGAATCACAATCTGATAACTTATTAACCAAAGCGTCATACGCTGATTCAGGTTTACCATTTCTAGGGTCATCTGTATCTTGTAACAACTCATTTGATATTGTTTTAATTTTATAAACTTTCTTTATATCCTCTTTACTTACCTTTTTATCAACTAAATCTTTTAACGCTTGTTCAGCTTGAAACATACCCCTATAATCTAGTGAACCTACTTTATATTTTTCTTTTCTAACCCCATCTAAATACATATCAAAGTATTTAGCGTATCTACCATCTACCCAAGGCTCTTTATCTAATCTCTTTAACTCATTTCTTACAATCTCCATTACTTTGTTATATTCAGCTTGATTCTTTACTCCATATGTGTGTCTTCCATAATCTACTGTGATACCGTTTACGACCTGCTTTTTATTGTTTTGAAGGTACGTATCATAATTTTTCAAGAACACTGCAATATGTGCTCTTAATAGCTTTTCTTTTACTCCAAAGGATTCATACGTTTTAGGGTATTTACCATTTTTATCTGGATAACCATTTGTTATCTTTGCATCATACATGAATTTTACTGCATCTTTTTCCGTTACCACTTTCTTATAATGTGCTGACGCTAAAATTTGAGCCATTGTCCCACGTGAAATCGGTTTGTACGCATCTGCACGATTTTTAAAATTCGCTTTTGTAGGCAACTTATATTTTTCCGCCATTTGATACACAACCGATAAATCAAATTTCGGGTCTTTTGGTTTTGTGTTTTTCAACTCATCAGGATATAAATAACGGAATAAAATCGTTAAAAACTGACCTTCTGTCAATGTGTCCATCGGTTTTAACAAGTTTTCTACTTTCCCCGTTTTCGGGTTTTTCACATTCATATACCCCGTGATTAATCCTTTGTCCAATGCCCAAAGCATTGGCTCTGACCAGTATTGACCATCTTTATAGTCAGCATACACCACTTTTGGTTTCGGCGGAGTTTGTTGTGGTGGAGTTGTTGGTGTTGAAGTACCGCTTTTTACCGTTGTAAATGACCATGTTTTGTTTTGAATAGGAGCATTTTCTTCTAAATCATCTTTATAATTAACAGAAACAGTATATCTCTCACCATAAGCTAACTCATTTTTTGGATATATAAACCAAGTACCTCCCGTATCCTCTAAAAAGAAAGGTAATGAATTACCTTTACTATCTGTTATCCTGAATCCGTGATAAAAACGCGTTCAAACTGCTGAGAAAGCTTGATAAATCAACAAATATCACACTTTTTGCTTTTCACTCAATAAGTGAACATCCGAAACTGGGCTAAACCCTTGATATGATTACGTTTTCCGGTGCTTTTGATGAGCTGCTGTCACGGATTCAGGTGTTATTTTAACATCTATATTTTCTGTATATATACTAGGTGCTGAAAAACTTACTATATAACCTGATTTACTTACTTTGAATTTTTCCAAAGGGTTTGGAATTTCGTGACCATAAAACCCAATCGGTACATCTTTTTGACCATCATAAGGATAAATTGAAATCTCATTATTTTGACTGTCCGCTGAATATGCATATACTGCTACAACTGTACCGTTATTTATTGCTACCCCGACACTTTCTAATTCAGGGTGAACTAAAGGTTCTCTATGATATGCTGTGTTTAAAAACGATTTTATACCGTCTGTAATTTTGGTTTTTCCATAACTAACTCCCTCTCCTATACCACCTTCAAGTAAACTAAAACCACCTACTGCTTTTACCCTATCTGAAGGAGTTTTTCCTGTAAAACCTTTGTTACCGCTTATTTCACTATGACCTTTTGTTTTATTCAAAAATAGATAATTCGCATGATTCTCTGCCGCCTTAATTAAAAATGGGTTTAATTTCACTGGTTTTAATCCGATATTTTTTCTTACCTCGTTAATGTAATCCAATGCCTCTTGTTGTTCTTTCGTAAACTCATACCCTGCTGCTTCTACTTTGGTAGGCTCGGATGAAAATGTCGGTAATACCCCTCCTAACGCTAACGAAAACGCTAACCCTAACGATACAACTTTTTTCATCTTTTTACCTCCCATTCGATTTGTCATCAAATATTCGGCTAAAAACTCAATCACTATATAACTGCTCCTTCAACCATTGAAAAATTAAGTGGTTTATTTGATGTCTACATCAAAATTATACTATTTTTTTCTAGGGTTAGACCATAACAATTTATACACATGCACTTTATCTAAAATCATAAAATAACTAGTATCGTTAAATTAACTCAAGTTTTTGTACATTAAGAACCCCCTCTATATGAAGTGACCCCTGTCAAGTAGACAGGGGTCACTTCATGCGAAGGCATCCTTCATCTATTACTTCTTCAAGTTGTAGAACGTTTTTACTCCATCGTATACCGCTGTTTCGCCTAATTGGTCTTCAATGCGAAGCAATTGATTGTATTTTGCGACGCGGTCTGTGCGTGATGGCGCACCTGTTTTAATTTGACCTGCGTTTGTTGCCACCGCGATGTCGGCGATTGTGCTATCTTCTGTTTCACCAGAACGGTGAGAAATTACTGCTGTATAGCCTGCGCGTTTCGCCATTTCGATTGCTTCGAACGTTTCTGTTAACGTCCCGATTTGGTTTACCTTAATTAAGATTGAGTTTCCGACACCTTGTTCGATGCCTTGTGCTAATTTTTTCGTGTTCGTTACGAACAAGTCGTCACCAACAAGTTGTACTTTTTTGCCTAGGCGCTCTGTTAATAATTTATGACCAGCCCAGTCATTTTCGTCTAAGCCGTCTTCAATCGAGATGATCGGATATTTGTTGACAAGCTCTTCATACCAAGCAACCATTTCCTCTGACGTTTTCACAACGCCTTCGCCTTCTAAATGGTATTTGCCTGTTTCTTTGTTGTAAAGCTCAGAAGATGCCACGTCCATCGCAAGCATCACTTCTGTGCCTGGTTTGTAGCCTGCTTTTTCAATCGCTTCGATAATTGTTTCCAACGCTTCTTCGTTTGATTTTAAGTTTGGAGCGAATCCACCTTCATCACCAACAGCGGTGTTGTAGCCTTTCGCTTTTAACACTGATTTTAAGCTATGGAAAATTTCCGCACCCATACGGAGCGCTTCACGGAAGTTTGGTGCGCCAACTGGCATAATCATAAATTCTTGAATGTCAACGTTGTTATCTGCATGCGCACCGCCATTTAAAATGTTCATCATTGGCACTGGCAATGTTTTTGCGTTAAAGCCACCTAAATATTGGTACAATGACAGGCCGAACTCGTCCGCTGCCGCGTGAGCCACGATTTGTAGAAATTTGTAGAAAGATGAAGAAATTTGTCAGAAAATTTTTGTTACCCCTCACGAATTCTCTGTATTACAATAATGTATGACATCTAAAATAACCGAAATTATTTTAGGGGGGAATAAAGATGAATTCACTACAAAAAGTAGCTCATAGAGTTGTGAGCTCAGTAGCAAACGATTTAAGGGACAATACGTTGACAAATCTAGTGTCTATTCCTCTTGGAGCTGCCAAAGGTGGACAAATGGCTTACAAAGCCGCTACAACAGGATTTACGATGCTGGAAAGGAAAGCCGCACTATATACATGCAACATGAAGAGTTAACTTCTCAGTCATCCTGCACACCCTAAGCGCTGCAGCACTTCCTCCGGACGTTCGTGGATGTAGTGGACAAACCGAGTAATGGCTTGAATGATATCGTTGCGATCCTTGTGAAATACATTGGCAATCACCGTATCTTTCAGCCATTTCCATAAGCGTTCGATCGGGTTCAGCTGTGGCGAATAGGGAGGAAGGTAAATAAAGTGAAAACACTGCCCTTCTTCCTGCAAAAACTCCTTGACCATTTTGGCATGGTGAATGCGGGCGTTATCCAACACCAAGACCATGAGACGGTCCGGATAGCGCTCTTTGAGCATTCTCAAGAAATCCAAGAACGTCGCGGCATTGGCAGCGGTCGTTTGATGAAGCACCGTTTCGCCATCGTGGATGTTGACCGCGCCAAACAGCGATACGTGGGCATGATGGCCGAACGTCGGCACTTGTTTTTGGCGGCCGACTTCCGACCATGTGGACCGCAAGACATGGTAAGAGCGGATATGTGTTTCATCAAGGTACAACAAGACCGAATCAGGATCCATTAAGTTTTTTTTTATGAAGTCGATCTGTTTCTCAAAATTCTTTTGTCGATCCGGATCGCCTTTCGCCAATGTGTAGGTCGGCCGTGTCCACGACAGCCCTTTGCGGTGCAGGAGTTTTCGCAACGCTTCGCGGGAAATGGAAACACCGAAGTGCTTTTCGACATAGGATTGCAGGAGTTTGGTGTTCCACGCCGAAGCGACGTCCCAGCCCAGTTCCGCGGGAGTGGTGGTCAACACAAGCTGTTTGATCTCTTCCTGCTGTTCTTCGGTGAGAAACGGCTCCCGCCCGGGGGCGAAATCCCGATGAAGCAAGAGCTCCAGACCGCCTTCGTTGAACAGCGACACATAATGGGAAACGGTTTGTCGGCACACGTTGACCATGGAGGCCACCTCTTTGCCCAAATAGCCTTCCATGACCAGGCGAACCGCCATCACCCGTTGGCGAAGAAGGGTGTTTTTGATTTTCCGTTCCTGTTTGCGAAGTGTCCGAGGTGTCCATCCGTGATCGTTGGTGATTTTGAGACGTTTCATGCAGAATTCCGCTCCTTTTCCATGCTTTTCCTTAGGAGCAGTATAACCGGAGTGGGCACCACTTATACGAAGGTTAACTTTTCAATGAGCATATATATAAAAACAACAATGGGAGCTGTTAAAGGTGGAGCTGTTGGCTATATCGGGGGTAACGTAGCTGCCGAAGTATCTAACAAAATAATAGGTGTAGAAAAATGGTTTGATAATACCAAAATTGGAAAATCGATAGATAAAGGTATAACAAAAGCAGAAAACTGGTTACATAAAGCAATTGGTGGTGGGTCGTATTAACATTGTAGAGATTTGCTCATGTACAGCACTAGACCACCATTTAAAACCATTAAATAAAAAGAATGTGTTTAATTATTTGGACGAAGTTGTTATTGTATGGTGCAAAGCAGTAAACATTAAACAGGACACCAAGATAATGATGGAGTGGTACAATCCGGGTGAAGAATTAGTTTTTACAATAAGCATTGATTTAGAAAAAACAAATAACCACAGACCGTTCAGATATTTTTGGAGTCTAATGAAATATAGCTTATTGTATGGAATACAAGGAAAAAAGTTCGGAAAATGGACTGTAAAAATTACACCTTTGAATATAATGTACACATTCATGGTAACTGAACTTTCAACAAACTACAAAAACAAAATGAATCCTGATACGAAGACATCCTTATTTGATAAAACGATATAAATTCAACAGAGGGATACAAAAATGAGTAAAGCAAAAATTATATTTACTGCCATGACAGGCGTTATCATAGGGTTAATCGTTAGTCTTTTATTATTAGTCATAAAAAGTACCGCAAAGGATTTTTTAAAAACATACTCCCTCGATTGGGTTATTGATGTGCTACTTTTTCTCATATTTATCGTAATTGTAATACAATATATCCAAAAGAAGAGAAAAAACTAGAAATAAAGGATGCCCTCATGCTGAAGTGACCCCTGTCAAGTAGACAGGAATAAAAAAGCACATTTAAGCAGCCTGAGTCCTATATTCATAAGGGCTCAGGTTGTTTAATTTCTTTTGGAAACGTTCGTGGTTATAAAAACGAATATACTTGTGTACGGCATCCTTTACCTCTTGGGCTGTACGGAAAGAGTACAGATGGAAACACTCTGCCTTGAAATGGCTAAAAAAGTTTTCCATGCAGGCATTGTCCAAACAGTTCCCTTTTCTGGACATACTGGCCTTTATATTGTATCTTTTAAGTAAGTTGTTGTATTGGCGGGATGTATACTGGAACCCCTGATCGCTATGTAGGAGGAGTCCATTTACATTCCGTTTTTTTATGGCCTTTTTTAGTGTATCAAGCACCAGTTTGATGTCATTTCTCGAACTAATATGGTAGGCCACAATTTCATTATTGTATAGGTCTTTAATGGCGGACAAATAGAGTTTTTGCCCATTAAAAATCAAATATGTAATATCTGTCACCCATTTCTCGTTTGGCTTTGACGCGTGAAACTCCCTGTTTAGATGATTGTCCGAAATGACATAAGGCTCTTTCTTCCCGTAATAAGGCCGTTTCTTCCGAATCACCGCACAAATTCCCATCTCTCTCATCAACCTTTGTACTCGTTTATGGTTGATATTCAGTTTGTATTTTCTCTTAAGCCAGACTTTGACTCTCCGATACCCATAGATGCCTTTCAGTCCTTCATGGCACTCCTCGATTTTTTTCTTTAGATGCTCGTCTTCCAATTGCTTCTGAGAAGGGCGTTCCTGTCGTTTTACCCACTTGTAGTATCCACTTCGAGACACTCCTGCTATCTCACATAATTGTTGAATCGAACCATGACACCCAGCCATTTCTTGAATGATTGCGAATTTCTTTTGAGCTGGTACGGCTTCCATTCCCCCTTTCACATCTTTAAAAGCTTTTTTAGCATCTCTACTTCCGCCTCAAGACGCTTGATTTTCGTTTCAGGATCTTCTGGACGAGTTCTCGGTCTTCCTTTGCTTGGTCCTTTTGCCTTCCCTCGTTTTTCCTCTAGACCTTGTATTCCTTCCTGTTCATAGTATTTAACCCATCGACGTACCATGGAATGATCAATCCCTAATTCTTTAGCCACTGTTTTGTAGCCCATGCCCTCTTTCAAATATAAATCCACTGCTTTCTTTTTAAACTTTACATCATATGTTTTTCGTATTTTCCCCATAGAAAAATCCCCTCCATAGTAGACAGATTAATTGTCTTTCTTTTTTCTGTCTACTATAAGGGGATCATATCAATACGAGGGGGTGTTCTTATATTTCAATACCAGTTTGGATCGCTGCCACTGCTAATGGGTAAGGGTCTATGCCGTTTGCTCTGTACCCCTCTAATATCGTGTCATAATACTTTGCACTCGGTGCTTGCACTGACCTTACAGCTGTATTCATAATATACACTAACGCTTTTATCTCTATGTTATCGCTCTTATCCCCAACTACTATTGTATTGTCATTTATGTTTTCTAACTTTACCTTTATCTCTTCTTTTCGATATAATCCCCTCGCTACTCCCTCATAACGGTCTAAACGCTTTTCATCTTCCTCCGTAATCGCCCACACTACCACAGGAACCTCTTTACCCTTAGCTGGAACTATGTTCGCATAATACCTAAACTCAAGTTCGTAATTTTCTATCTTGCCAGTCCCCACTACTACACTATTCGGACATCTGTTTGCCATTTGAACTAGATTCATATTTGAACCGTAAGCTGCATATAATCTATACTTACTCATGTTTAAACACCTCTTTAGCAATATTTTTATTTATCTACACTTGTACTAATTCATCTTCTCATCAATAAAATCTGTATAAATTTAATTTTTAAAGCCTCCTTTATCCCATTAGAAGATATGGCTGTAATCCTCTACCATCTCATTGGTTACTTTATTCTTGTATGCCGAATTGCCCTCTATGTGCTTTAATAAATGATACCTCATTGTCTTAAATTCATCTCCTATCCCACCCATTTTTAATAACCAGACTCGAAATGTGTATTTAGGATTGTTTGTTACCGTTACCTTATAACTTGCTTTTTTCTGATTTAATGACTGTGCTACGATTAATAACACTAATTGTATAAACGCCTTGATTTTACCTGCATGCAATGTTCCATTAAAAATACGAAATTCCACCGCATTGTATTTACCCCTCAATAAATTATGAAGATTTAATACTTGATATCTCGAATGGTGATATCTATTGTTCCTAGCATCTCTACTTGTCGATGCATCGCCATACCATATGTCAGCAAACTCTTCTAACGTTTTAGGTTTTACTTTGTTTAACTTACGAATGAAATCTTCTGTCAAATCACTGCAATACCTTTTCCTTATGTGATTTACTCTTAATGCTGCACCTAATAAATTTTGCTTCGAATATATGATGTTGCATAAGATTCTTAAACTGTTTGCCGTAAACTTGTCTGAACCAACATGAATATGTAGTCCTGTACTCTCATTTACTTTCGCTTGACCACGCTCCCTTAAATCTCTGATTAAACACTGCAACAACTCTATATCGCTGTAATTCAATATCGGACTCACTAACTCACATTTGTATTCATCTGTACCAATATCTACTTTTCTACCTATCAACATTTCTGGTGTTATTGAAGAATCCCTGACTATTTTCCATACTCGATCACAATTGTCGCGAATCTCATACACATCATAAGTACCCCCTCTATATTTGGGAATCGTATCAAAAAATTCTGCCACTAAATTTGCTGCTATCCTCCTCGTCACCCTCGTAAACTCTACCTCCACCCCAAAAGTTAACGACCTCGGATTCACTACCATCTAATCAAAACCTCCACCTATATACATGCAACATGAAGAGTTAACTTCTCAGTCATCCTGCACACCCTAAGCGCTGCAGCACTTCCTCCGGACGTTCGTGGATGTAGTGGACAAACCGAGTAATGGCTTGAATGATATCGTTGCGATCCTTGTGAAATACATTGGCAATCACCGTATCTTTCAGCCATTTCCATAAGCGTTCGATCGGGTTCAGCTGTGGCGAATAGGGAGGAAGGTAAATAAAGTGAAAACACTGCCCTTCTTCCTGCAAAAACTCCTTGACCATTTTGGCATGGTGAATGCGGGCGTTATCCAACACCAAGACCATGAGACGGTCCGGATAGCGCTCTTTGAGCATTCTCAAGAAATCCAAGAACGTCGCGGCATTGGCAGCGGTCGTTTGATGAAGCACCGTTTCGCCATCGTGGATGTTGACCGCGCCAAACAGCGATACGTGGGCATGATGGCCGAACGTCGGCACTTGTTTTTGGCGGCCGACTTCCGACCATGTGGACCGCAAGACATGGTAAGAGCGGATATGTGTTTCATCAAGGTACAACAAGACCGAATCAGGATCCATTAAGTTTTTTTTTATGAAGTCGATCTGTTTCTCAAAATTCTTTTGTCGATCCGGATCGCCTTTCGCCAATGTGTAGGTCGGCCGTGTCCACGACAGCCCTTTGCGGTGCAGGAGTTTTCGCAACGCTTCGCGGGAAATGGAAACACCGAAGTGCTTTTCGACATAGGATTGCAGGAGTTTGGTGTTCCACGCCGAAGCGACGTCCCAGCCCAGTTCCGCGGGAGTGGTGGTCAACACAAGCTGTTTGATCTCTTCCTGCTGTTCTTCGGTGAGAAACGGCTCCCGCCCGGGGGCGAAATCCCGATGAAGCAAGAGCTCCAGACCGCCTTCGTTGAACAGCGACACATAATGGGAAACGGTTTGTCGGCACACGTTGACCATGGAGGCCACCTCTTTGCCCAAATAGCCTTCCATGACCAGGCGAACCGCCATCACCCGTTGGCGAAGAAGGGTGTTTTTGATTTTCCGTTCCTGTTTGCGAAGTGTCCGAGGTGTCCATCCGTGATCGTTGGTGATTTTGAGACGTTTCATGCAGAATTCCGCTCCTTTTCCATGCTTTTCCTTAGGAGCAGTATAACCGGAGTGGGCACCACTTATACGAAGGTTAACTTTTCAATGAGCATATATATAGTTTTATTGCTCAACTTATATAAACTAGGTCTCGGTTTTACTCTTAAAATTGACTCTTCTCATACCTTTTTGAAAAATTTTTGAGGAGTTTTTCAGGATTGGCGAGGTTGGAGTTTACTTGTTGATTAAAATGAACAAATTATGCAGGGTGCTCGGTTTGCTCGGTTTGTTCTGGCTGTTCTTCATAAAACCTAGTTGAACTAAATCAGGTGCTCGAAACATTCGATTAAAGAATGAAAAGTATAATGAATATCATTTGTCTTCTGTAGTTGATTACGTTTCGATTGTTTATTTCTGTCTGTGTTCGCTCAACTTTGCTTTAATCATGGTCTTTCTCTCACTTTATATGAACAATTTCAACTCCCTTCTCTTGAAATTGATTTTTCTCTTGAATTTGTTTTTATTTGTCTTGCAAAAATTTCTTACCCCATAAACGAATACATCTAAATAAAGAACTATCTGCTGTTACTTCCTGTTTCTGATCAGCTACCTCTTATTTTTGCTGATTTATAAACCACACACCTAATAATACTCTAGAACCGTATCCTAAACTCCTATTTTCTTTTACTTGTCCATATCCATTAATAAGCTAATCTGATTTGTATTGTAGTACACTCATGATCTACGCTCTCTACCGATTCACCGCCAAGAATACCATCAAAAAATTTATCTGGCTCCTCAAAGAAATACATGTTTAGGTTGGCTGATTTCATATATCTCGATGGTAGCTTTATGTTCATGTTTACTTCCGCATATACTAAACTCCAAGAATCATCTGGTTTTATTAACGCTATTAACGCTCGATTACTTATCCCATCACTCAAAAACTTCATCTGTATTAAACTACCAATCACCCTTAATAATGAAACCTCATCTACCTCTCTCGTTAGCTTTATTGCAAAGATGCCAAAACCACCAAGTAACCCTGCGTTAGTAAAATACCTTATCTCCCTTGTCCACTCACAACATAAACGATTGCCAACTTGCGTCTTAAAGTACAAAGCTCCGACCGTTACAGATGATAACTCTTCCATCGATAGTCTAGACTTAATTATTCTGCCTAAATGCTCATCTGGATACAATCGAAGTACAGAATGAACAACAGAATAAGCAATAGATGCCCAATTTTCTTCTCTATACGGTGACTTCGATTTGCTTATCAATTCTTCAAAGCTCAAAGGGTTTAAATTACCCCTGATAACATGAATATCTTGAGGCGATCTATACGTCTCTATCGTATTTAAGAACATACGGTATCACCACCCGTTAAATGAATAGATTCTGCTGATCTAATTCTTTGAACACTCTTGCTACCTGTGATTCGATAGATAGCTTATAACCATCTACCTCTGCAAACTCACCATTCAAAAATCTAGTTATTAATTCTTTTTCCGCCTCATACTTCTTATCTCCACTATTTAAAATGTAAAGCAAGTGCGCTAATTTCGTTTTGTCTGCCTTTTCAAACATGCTGCTGACCATAAAATGAGATAAATTACCCAAAAGGATTAACTCCTCCTCACACTCTGCTATATATATGCTCATTGAAAAGTTAACCTTCGTATAAGTGGTGCCCACTCCGGTTATACTGCTCCTAAGGAAAAGCATGGAAAAGGAGCGGAATTCTGCATGAAACGTCTCAAAATCACCAACGATCACGGATGGACACCTCGGACACTTCGCAAACAGGAACGGAAAATCAAAAACACCCTTCTTCGCCAACGGGTGATGGCGGTTCGCCTGGTCATGGAAGGCTATTTGGGCAAAGAGGTGGCCTCCATGGTCAACGTGTGCCGACAAACCGTTTCCCATTATGTGTCGCTGTTCAACGAAGGCGGTCTGGAGCTCTTGCTTCATCGGGATTTCGCCCCCGGGCGGGAGCCGTTTCTCACCGAAGAACAGCAGGAAGAGATCAAACAGCTTGTGTTGACCACCACTCCCGCGGAACTGGGCTGGGACGTCGCTTCGGCGTGGAACACCAAACTCCTGCAATCCTATGTCGAAAAGCACTTCGGTGTTTCCATTTCCCGCGAAGCGTTGCGAAAACTCCTGCACCGCAAAGGGCTGTCGTGGACACGGCCGACCTACACATTGGCGAAAGGCGATCCGGATCGACAAAAGAATTTTGAGAAACAGATCGACTTCATAAAAAAAAACTTAATGGATCCTGATTCGGTCTTGTTGTACCTTGATGAAACACATATCCGCTCTTACCATGTCTTGCGGTCCACATGGTCGGAAGTCGGCCGCCAAAAACAAGTGCCGACGTTCGGCCATCATGCCCACGTATCGCTGTTTGGCGCGGTCAACATCCACGATGGCGAAACGGTGCTTCATCAAACGACCGCTGCCAATGCCGCGACGTTCTTGGATTTCTTGAGAATGCTCAAAGAGCGCTATCCGGACCGTCTCATGGTCTTGGTGTTGGATAACGCCCGCATTCACCATGCCAAAATGGTCAAGGAGTTTTTGCAGGAAGAAGGGCAGTGTTTTCACTTTATTTACCTTCCTCCCTATTCGCCACAGCTGAACCCGATCGAACGCTTATGGAAATGGCTGAAAGATACGGTGATTGCCAATGTATTTCACAAGGATCGCAACGATATCATTCAAGCCATTACTCGGTTTGTCCACTACATCCACGAACGTCCGGAGGAAGTGCTGCAGCGCTTAGGGTGTGCAGGATGACTGAGAAGTTAACTCTTCATGTTGCATGTATATAGTAACATGAACTTGTGTTTTTCAGGATGTGGCAGAAACTTGGCAATCCCTGGTATAAAGAAATCTAAATTCTGATGATCATGTCCCGTGTTTGCCCTAAACTGAGCCATCGCAGAATCTACTTCCCCGCGCAAAATAAGATCAACCGTATCCTTTCCAATTTTCTCTAATAATTTCTTGTTTGCGTAACTTACAAAAACCTCTACTGCATTAATCGAACTTATATTAAATTCTTTTTTTGTCCTCTCATAATTAAATTTTGTTTTAATTAAGAAACGCATTTTCTCCTTTGCTTGACTTTGCTTTAACCAAGCAAGAGATTTTACATAACTTACAATCTCCATTAACGCATTCAATTTCCGCAATTCTAACTCCCTTGTCTCTTCATCAATGTCGTTTTTATTTAAGTTAGATTGCGTTACCTTAACAGCTTCTTCAATCATCTTTAAAGTCTTCATTACCCCTCTCTCCTCGTATAGTATGTTTAGAAAGATTTTTAAATCGAATTTCCAGTTGGATATGCTCCTTGACAATCGCATATGTGTAAGTGATTTGCCCACGGGGGAGGGGCGCGTCCCTCCCCCGTGGATGGCACTACATCGGGGTTGGACTTTTCGCGATGTTCTTGGATAATGGTCTTAGGATCATCGGGGACACTCTTCTCTCTCCTGTAGCTTTGACTACTTAGAAAGTCTGTCTCCCCGGCTCCTGTTCGGACTTCTAACCCGCAGGCTGTTCCCGTTGGTTTCCCATGCTGGAAGGAGCAGCTTCCAGGCAGCCCATGGCCCAACGTGAGTTCTCATATGCGAGGGTGACTGGTCAACAGGCGCGGTCCGGGGGCATCCCGAAGAGTCCCAACCCCACGATCCTACTACGATTGGAGGTGATCTCATGAAACTCTACGTCGGGATTGACGTGAGCTCAACGGACTTATACACGTGTATCATGGATCAAGAAGGAAACACGTGCGCCCAATTCAAGGTGGACAATCATCTCCTTGGCGCGACCTTCCTTCGCGATCAAATCCTCCTGTGGGCCAACAAGCTCCAACCATCCGAAATTCTCATCGGGATGGAAGCCACTTCGGTCTACAGCTGGCATCCAGCGATGTTTTTCCACCAACAGGAGGAGCTGAAGTCTTGGAATGTCAAGGTGTTTACCATCAATCCAAAGCTCATTCGCAAATTTAAAGAAGCGTACACTGACTTGGATAAAACGGACGGCATCGATGCGTGGATCATCGCCGATCGGCTTCGCTTTGGCCGTTTGAAAGTGACAGCTGTCATGCAAGAACAGTTTATCGCCCTTCAACGGCTCACGCGCATGCGCTATCATCTCGTCCATCAGCTGACTCGGGAAAAGCAGTACTTCCTCCAACACTTGTTTTACAAGTGCAGTTCCTTTACCCAAGAGGTGGACAGCTCCGTGTTCGGACATGCCATCTTAGAGCTTCTTCTCGAGTCGTTTAGCTTAGACGAAATCAGTCAGATGGACGTGCAACAGCTCGCTGACTTCTTGCGCCAAAAAGGACGCAATCGCTTTGCCGATCCGGAATGCATCGCCAAGTCCATTCAAAAGGCGGCTCGTTCGTCGTATCGGCTTTCCAAATGTGTCGAGGATTCCATCGACTTGCTTTTAGGGCTATCGATTCAATCCATCCGTAGCCTTCAAGCGCAAATTAAAGAGCTAGATAAAGCGATTACTCGCCATTTGGAAGGCATCCCAAATACGTTACAAACGATTCCCGGCATTGGTCCGGTCTACGCCGCTGGCATCTTAGCCGAAATTGGACAAATCGAGCGCTTTGACAACCAAGCCGCCTTAGCAAAGTATGCAGGTTTGACTTGGTCTAAGCACCAGTCCGGTCGGTTCCAAGCCGAGGAGACTTCCCTCATTCGTTCCGGCAATCGCTATCTCCGTTACTACCTAGTGGAGGCTGCCAACTCGGTACAACGGCATGATGCGTCGTTTCGCACCTATTACCGGAAGAAGTATGAGGAAGTACCAAAGCACCAACACAAACGAGCCCTCGTCCTCACCGCTCGAAAACTCGTGCGTGTGATCGATGCGCTGCTACGCAACGGTCAAATCTACACGCCAAGAAAGGGGGAAGATCGATAGGGGTATCGATCTAACTGATTTTGCATTAAAACCCAGTTAATGACATAAGACAAGACTGGGCTTCTTAAGTATTGCCTTTTTTCGGGTCATCGGACAATCGAATTTCCAATTTCGATGATTTTTCACCTTGACATATTACCGCAGGACTCGTATAAACTGATGTCATGTGAACCTGAGTGTTTGTAGAAACAACTGAGTCTTTTTGATTTGGCTTCAAGGTGAACCGCCTCCTCTCTTATTAAAAATCAACCACGCATAATCGGTTGTAATTATTATGAATTAGGTTTCCATTCAACTCTTAAAATTCAGTTGTTTCTAGACGTTTATTAAATTTATGACTACTTAACTATCCGAGATAATCTCTCTTATTTCGTTCAAATCCATCCCTTAAAAGTTAGTTAAGTGCATGATCAACCGCATCATCCATATAACTTTCTAATTTCTCTAAAACACCACACTCTTCAGCAACGGAATCACTCATTTGCTTTATAATAGCTTCGTTTAGCAGTAAATATGAAGTAGGTTAATAAATATTTCTTAAATGTGATATTTTTCTAGTATTTTTAAAATTTATGACGAATAAATTACCTTCTAAAAATACTTAACTCCTTTTTTCTTTTTTATCTCACACTCCCCTAAAACATAAAATAAAAGCCATCCCCGAAAGAATGGCTTTCACCTAATCTTATTATGCAGTATCATCCAAGCTCTATTTTGAACAAAAAATTCCTTATATACTGTCCGTCATCTTACCACCACTTCTGCACCAGTTTACAAAATGTTCACAATTATTAAAAACCAAATTATATCTTTTTTCACCCAACCTAGAAAATGCTCTACTGATAATCTCTTCTTTAGAGTAGGTAGCCACGCTATCAATAACTCTGATTTCACAATCTTTTTTAAAATCTTCTAAGCTATCTATCCTTACTTCACCTTCTGAATAATGAATTACCTGATTGTTACCAATATACAGACCATGATGAGTATAGCCTATTCCATACTCTATTCGTTTAGCTATTAAGTGATCAGCCAACTCTAACTCAGAATCTCTTTTTAATTCTTTCCATTCTTTTGATTCTCGAAGTATAGATTTCATATCGGGCACTATTGTATTTTTTGGTTCGAAGATAGTAGGATTGGACTTTATAAAGTTACCAATAGCTTGAGCAAGTCTGTCTGCTCCTTCAATCGCTTTACCCATAGTAGTGTAAACTAGCACATTATTTCAGAATCCCTTTTTCAAATTATTTCAGGCGGATTCGGAAATAATGTGCAAAATTTTTGCGGATTGTTCCGGATTTTGCACATTCTTTCGGAACGTTTGCACGCTCTTTCAGATGAAGATTTCCAGCGCGCCTGATGGACCTATGGAAAAGAGAAAGCACAAAAGAGGCCGATTCGGCCCCTTTCGTGCTAATACCCCATTTCCTCTGCGGCCATGCGCACCATTTCTTCGTCAATGGCGTCCTTTTTCAGCTGATACCCGTATAACAGGCACGTCGTGGCCAACGTGTTGATCACCCGAGGCCATCCCCGCGACTGCAGGGCAATCGCCTCTAACGCCGATGGGGTGAAGATCGGATGCTTCGCCCCGGCCTGTTTCATCCGATGTTCGATGTAGCCCGCCACCTCTTCCTTCTCCAGCGGCCCCATCCGGTATCGCATGATGATCCGCTGGTCGAGAGGGCGGTGCTGATTGAGCCGCAGCTTCCCCTGTAAATGGGGCAGCCCGGCCAAAATCAAGACAAATGGGTTGGTCGAATCCATCTCAAAGTTGAACAAGATCGCGATGTCCTGTAAAAATGCATCCTTCGCTAAATGCATCTCATCCAAAATGAACACCGGCGTGATCCGCCGTTCATGATACAATCGCTCGATCGCCTGCTGGATTTGGCGGAAGAGGTCTACCTTGCGGTACTTCGGTTCCTCTCCTAATCCCAAGGCCAGTCCACGGTAAAAATCCATCACGCCTCCGGTGGATAACGGAAAGTAGACGACATGATACAATGATGGATTCAATGACTCTTTCAGCGCCCGAAGGGCGAACGTCTTGCCCGCCCCCGGCTCTCCGATCAACAGCCCGATCCCCCGGGTTCGTTTCACGTACTCCAGCGCCCGCAACGCTTCCTGAAATGACGCCCCTTGATACGCCTCGGACGGGTCTGTTTCTTTCGCAAACGGCTCCCGCGAAAGGGAGTAAAACGATTTATACACCGTGTTCTCCCTCCTTCGCCGGAATCGCCGCAAACGGGGACCGATGGCGTTTTACATAGGCGTTGTCCTCCAAACGCACCCGAATGGCTTCCGCCACCCGTTTGCCCTCTTCGTACACATAGACGCCTCGTTCGTCATAGCGGAGCTCAATCGATTGCCCAATGAACCGAGGCGGCACTTCGTATAGCTGTTTATTCAGGGTGATCGTGCCATCGGCTTTGACCTTGCGGTGCTCCCGTTTCAGAAAAATCGCATCCAGCCAATCGCCATCTTCGATGAACGACACGAGATGCACTTGCGATTGAAACACCTCATGCGGCGTTTTTCCGTCCAGTGAGGCGTGCGGTTTTCGATGATACTCCTCTTCAAGCCACTTCCAAAAACGCTCGTTCAACTCGTCAAGCGATTTCGGCGGATTCAGCTCCAACAGTGGATAAAACCGTGTCTGTACGGTGCGGAAGAACCGTTCGATTTTTCCCTTGCTTTGCGGGTCATACGGCTGGGTGTGGATGAGTGTAATCCCCATCTCGGCGCACGCATACTGCAGCACCTCGGACCGATAAATTTTCCCGTTGTCCGAGTAAATGCGTTTCGGCTTCCCGCAACGAAGCACCGCTTCCTTCGTGACGATCCGCAGCCCGTCAAACTTCTCCGAAGGGAAAAATTGGGCATATGGCACTAACCGCGAGCAGTCATCGATATACGCGATCAAAAACGTTTTCTGGGCTTTCCCATGGACGCGAATCGTGGGTCCATGGGATAAGTCCCCTTGCCATAGCTCATTGATCTGGTCATACGCAAAACGCTTTCGCTCCGGCATCGGCAAGATTTCTTTTCCCACCAGGTTGTGTTTTTTCAACAATCGGTATATAGTAAAGTAAGAGGTATGATTTTCTGGGATTTCCCCCTGCTCGATCAGGTGTTCGTAGAACACCGTCACGGGCATGGTGGGATGTTCTTTTCTTAGGGCTAAAATATGATCCTCATCATCGGGCGACAGACGCCTTGAGTGGCCGCGGTCCGAACGGCGCTTCGGCTTTAAGGCGTCAAAGCCCCCTTTTTTGTATCGGGTGCACCAATCGAGGATCGTCTTGGCTGCGATTCGTTTGTCGCCCTGGTGGGGAACATGGTGCACTCGCTCGCTCACCTCTTTCAGATACGTCTTCGGTTCCACCTGCCCATTCACCAACGGAGCGATTAGCCCGTACCGAAACAGGGCAATGTCGTGTCTCATCGACTCATTCATTCAAATCTCCTCCTGGTCTCACTTGGAATCAGGACCGTTCCGGTCCGTCTGCCCTTATCGTACCGAATTGCTTTTTCTCCGTCGATAGGAAAGGTTTGTGGGAACCTCAACTATTTCCAATTTAGGATATGTATGTAAAATCAGGATCCCATTTGATTCGCAAAAGGGTGTCGGAATCCGTCCTCCCACATGTCTCTGATGACCGAATCGAGACCGTGTTTCTCCAACGTCCGGATCCACCAGGAAGCCCGTTCCTTTTCTTTTTTCACGATAGGGCCTATGATCCTCCACCGCCTCGCAAAAAAGCTGTGAAGGCTTGATAGGTTTCGGTAGAACCGTCGGACATAAAAGATGATGCCGTCCTTTGTCAGGAGGAACGGAGCCCGGTTCGTCCCCTCGGTCAATCCCAACTGCTCTTTCACGACTTGCCATATGGCGGACAACGTATACTGAAAATACGGGAGGAGAAAGGAAGGCAGCACACTCACCGTCTTCAAGCATTCCCGACAGCGATACCGGACAATCCAAATGCGATAATCACCATGTGGGGTCAATGCGTTTCGCTCATAGTAACCGTGGCGGTGCAACGGGCGCTTGGCCCGGCAATGCGGACACTTTTTCAGAAGAGGGAAGTCGTTTTCTTTTCCACGCTCTGCATACGTTTGGACGTCAATGCCAAAGTCATGAAATTGAATCACGTCCTCTTCCCCCTCCTATGAACCGATGGATTTTCTCTTCCGAAATAATTCACAAAAAATTTAGCACATTCTTTCAGAAAAGGGGAGAGGGCTTTCTGAAGGAATGTGCAAAAAAATGTCTCTTTTGTTCCGAAATAAAGTGATAATTTACAGTAGGATTATGTTCTTTTACAATATCTTTCATGTCTGTTCTAAATTCCTTCACGTCTTGTCTTACACCAGACACAAATTCTTTATTTGCCTCATGCAGTTCTTCAAAAAACCACTTAACGTTTTTAAAAAACTCCATGTATTGTACCCCTCCCAAACTTACTAATAAATTCCACTATATTTATACAATGTCCTTCTTCCACATTCCTGCCCGTTAATTAAAAATCAACATTATACGTTAACAACGAAGTGAAAAAATAAAAAAAAGCGACATCACTGTCGCTTTTGCTAGTATGTATATGGAGCATATCGGATTCGAACCGATGACCTCTTCGCTGCCAGCGAAGCGTTCTCCCACTGAACTAATGCCCCATTCTTATGACACTTTTCATTATGGACACTACTTATATTATCATAAAAAACAGAAAAATATCAACTACAAAATGCACTCCCATCCGTCATTTTACCCCATCCTTTTATAAAAATCATTTCTTGGATTGACTGTCATATTCACATAATAAATGCTATTTGCTATACTTTTACTTGAATAAAACACGAAGCTGTTTTTCAAGGATTTTGGGCAGTGTAACTGACAAGCGTGGGAGAGCGTCGTGCTGGCAGCGCGAAGGTCACCGGTTCGAGCCCGGTATGCTCCATCCGTCAAACCCTTGCGTGGCAAGGGTTTTTTGTTTTCTGATTTCGCGGAGAGGGGATCACGATGAAGCGAATGATGATCATGATCGTTTGTTTGGTGCTGATGGCCCCGATATATGCAGCCGCCCATCGTGGCGAACTAGATGAATTGGGCGGACATTTTCGCAACAGCGACTGCACGTACTTGCTGCATGAACCGACTGCGCTCGCGAAACAGGCGAAAACGAAAGAAGAGCTTGTCCAACTTATTCAGAAATACAACGGCAATGAACGATGCAAGCGAAACCTCACTCCTGACCGCATTGACCTCGACGGCCATGCGCTCGGGGGAAAAGAGGGCGATGCTTCGCTGCGGCTGGGCCGGACATACAAAGCGGCATTGGTAGGGTGCGTGGACGGTGACACGGCCAAATTCCGTGTGAACGGCCATGTGTATACAACCCGCTTTTTGTTCATTGACACCCCGGAAAGCACGATCGAAGTCGAGCCATATGGAAAAGAAGCGAGCCAGTTCACGTGCTCCCGCCTGCAAAAAGGGGACATTGTGCTTGAAACAGACGGGAATACGTTGTTCGACAAATACCAGCGGCTGCTCTCCTGGGTGTGGGTGGACGGTCGCCTGTTGCAAGAGGAGATTGCCAAAGCGGGATTGGTGGAAGACTTTTATGACTATGGCGATTACAAATACGAAGACCGTGTCCGCGCCGCGTTGAACGAGGCAAAACGGACGGGGACGGGCATGTACGGAAGGGGAACGGCGGATGAAAAGCCAACGCCAAACGGGGCGGACCATCCGCCTGATGGCAACACGCCTTCAAACGAGAAGCCCGCTGGCAGTCCGGCCGCCGATCAACCGTCTGCTTCCGATCAAGAGGCGACGCCGAAAGACCGCGCGGGTCATCCCGTTGTTTATGCGTTGCTTGGTTTGCTGGCGGCGGCCGCGCTCTATTGGTTCGTCCGCCGGGGGACATGACCGGTGCGGGCGGATGATGGCAGCTCGAAACGCCCGGTTGCCCGCATCTTGACGCCCTGCCAATGAAACAGCCTGTCCGGTGCGGACAGGCTGTTTTGGTGCGGGCTGCAGGACAACCCGCTGCTATTGTTTCGGGAGCAGTTCTTCAATGCCGCCTTCATGGGCGGCCGTTCGCCCGGACGCCGCCTCGAGCCGGCGGAATCCGTATTCCTCCAAACGCGCAATTTGCCAGTCTGTGAGATCGGTGTACGCGATGACAGACGGCGTGCCGGACGATTTATAAATCAAATTGCCGGTCACCGGGCATTGAAAGGCGTCGGCGACAAATCCTTCGCCGTCTTGAATCGTAAACAGCCGAATCGGCATAACGTTCATGTCATTCCCTCTTTCTTGGCATTGTCATGATTATCCGTGCCCCATCGGACGCCATTCTATACAAGCCGTTTGCCGACGATGACCAAATCGCGTTCCACCCCATCCAGTTCCGCCACGCGCGGAAAATATCCCCACCGTTCAAATCCGAAGCGGGAGAAAAGCCGTAAACTTGGTTCATTATGCGCAAAAATAAAGCCGAGCAGCGTCTTTATTTCAAGCGCTGGCGCCTTGTCGACCGCTTGCTTCAGCAACTTCGTCCCCAATCCTTGACCGCGGTGCGATTCGGCAATATAAATGCTCACCTCCGCCGTATGGCGGTACGCCGGGCGGCCGTAAAACGATTGGAAACTGAGCCAGGCACAAATATCGCCGCCATCTTCCACCACCCAAAGCGGCCGATGGTGAGGATCATGCGCTTCAAACCACGCCTTTCGGCTTTCCACCGACACCGGTTCCAAATCCGCTGTCACCATTCGGCTTGGGATCGTTTCGTTGTAAATGCGGACGATGTGCGGCAAATCGGCCGCCGTCGCATCGCGGATCACCCATTGTTCCATCTGAAATCTCCCCTTTTCGATTTCTCTTTTGCGTCCAAAGCCGCTTTTTTTGCAGCGCATTTCGTTTCCAAAAACGAAACAAGCGGGGAGTATAATCAAAACGTATGTACAAACAAAGAAAGGAGAACAACATGAAACGCTAGCTTGTCGTCTATCTCGTCTCGCTTGCCGCCTTTCTCGGCCCGTTTACGCAGACGGTTTACACCCCTATTTTACCAGAAGTGACGGCCGCATTGGCGACTTCTTCATTTTGGATCAACTTGACGATTTCGATTTTCACCTTTTTCCTTGCGATGATGCAAATCATCTACGGACCGCTCACCGACCGAAAAGGGCGGCGTACAGTGCTGCTTTTTGGCCTTAGCGTATACATCGCCGCTTCGCAACGGCCAGCTTATTGTTTAATGAAAATCGAATGACGTTCCCCGCCCGTTCTCTCTCCTTTCGATATTTCCAGTCGTTGACCCATTAGTCATGACCATATGTTACCGACCGGACAGTCATATATCAAGAAATTAAAAAAACACCGGGGCAACCGCCGAACAGCGGGGCCAATAAAATAAGGTTACAGACATTTCGTCCGTAACCTTGCCGTTGCCAGCGAATTGGTTCGTCAGCGGTTTCTCGCCCGTCCTGCGGGTCATTCGCGCTCCTCAGTCAGCTCGGCGACCGGCACATCCAGGCGCTCATTGAGCCGGCCGTCGCGCAAATGGACGGTCGCCATTTGCCGTTCTTCGTCATACGCGTCGATCCAGACCGATACCCCGTTGTAATAGACCGGAATATCAGCGGGCGACGAAACGATTTGTTTGACGCGGTTCATCTCCATCGCCGCTTTCCCCCTTTCCGTCGTGCTCCGTTTCCTAGTATGCGAGGGAATAGGAATGATTATGCAAAAATGGTCCACACTAAAGGGAGAAAAATCCGAGAGAGGGAATGCGATGAAAACGAGGGATGTGTTGTTCGCATACTGGCGCTGGCCGGCCATCATCCGTTTGTTCGCCGCTGCGAGCGCCACGATTGTGCTGTTTGGCGCGCTCATGCGCCTCATTGAACCGGAGACGTTCCGCACCGTGTTTGACGGCATTTGGTGGGCGATTGTGACCGCGGCCACGATCGGCTACGGCGACATCGTGCCCAAAACAGTCGCTGGAAAGATAGCGGCCATCGTGCTCATCGCACTGGGCACCGGCATTCTCACCGCCTATTTCGCTTCCGTCTCCGCGGCGGCCGCCACCCAAGCAACGGCGCGCACAAGCGGGCGCTTTGAGTATCGGGACCAGGATCACGCCATCGTGGTCGGCTGGAACGAACGGGCGCGAGAAGTGCTGCTTCGCCTCGCCCGGCGCGAGCCGTCGCTCCGTTTTGTGCTGATCGACGCAACCGTGCCGTCCCACCCGCTCCCTGATGTTCCCGTTCATTTCATTAAAGGGTCGGCCGGCGATGATGCGGTGTTGGAGAAGGCGAACATTCAAAAAGCGCGGTTTTTGCTCATTACTGCGAATCCGCACAAAGCCGAGGCAGAAGCGGACAAAGACGCGATCGTGACGCTGCTGGCAGCCAAAAGCCTCAACCCGTCGGTGTACGCCATCGTCGAAATCTTAACGGCGCGCAACGTCGCAAACGCCTTCCGCGCCGGCGCCGACGAGGTGATTGAGACGAACTTGCTGGCGAGTTTCGCCATGGCCGCCAGCCTCCGCGCCCCGGGCGTCGCCAGCGCGCTTACGGCGATGCTCAGCCGCTCGGGCACGCAGACGCTCTCCTTGCTTGAGCCGGATGCCGAATGCATCGGACAGACGTTTCATGACGTGCAGCAACGGCTGCTTGGGCGCCACATCACCGCGCTTGCCGTCGTCTGCGCCGACAACCGGACCGTTTCCGTTTCGCCGCAGCGCCTCATTGAAGAAGGAGACCGCCTGTTCGCGATCGTTCCTTAATCGAGCAGGCGGCGCTCCAACTCTTGAACGAGCGCTTTACCGACGGAAATATACCGCTCGGGAACGGTCGCATCCGGGTCTTGCGGTTCGGCAAACTGGTTGAACGCCGCCCCCACATTGCCCACATCGGCGAAATCATCAATTCCTTGTTGATATTTATGCGCAAGCAAAAACGGCCGCCCAAGCTCCACCGTCGTGCCATGCGAATCAAGCTGCCCGTCGACTGCCCGAAACGGCACGCGCAAAAACTGGTAACCTAAGTCGTCGACGATTTTGTAGTCAAAATACCCGTGATCGTAATCCCAGCCGCCGCCGATCACATAACCGAGTGGTTTTAATTGCTCTTCCAAATGGTACAGCTGAAATTGCTTCCCTTCCAAACGCGACGGAAGTTCAATCATAGACAACCCCTCCTTCTTTTTTATCGTTTCCCGTTTGATGGGGATTATTTGACCGCGGCGACTTCAGACGCCTGGTGAAAAACAGCAGGGGGCGATATAGCCGCGCCCGGGCGCTAAGCAGCCAAACGGCTGGTTCACAACGGGGTCAGGCCAAAAAAACGCCTCTTCCCTCGCAAAAGGGAAGAGGCGTTTTTTTGGCCGTTTGGGACGCGTCGCAGCATGGCGGACAGCGGTGAGCCGCGTTGTCATTTCAGCCGTTTTTCCAGCTCTTCTTTCAGCTGCTCATACCCCGGCTTGCCCAAGAGGGCGAACATGTTCTTTTTGTATGCTTCCACTCCCGGTTGGTCAAATGGATTCACCCCGAGCAAGTAGCCGCTCATAGCGCACGCTTTCTCAAAGAAGTAGACGAGATAGCCAAACGTGTACTCATCCAGTTTCGGCAAGGTGATGACCAAGTTCGGCACGCCGCCGTCCGTATGGGCGAGCAGCGTCCCTTCGAACGCTTTCGTGTTGACGAAATCGACCGTTTTTCCCGCCAAATAGTTGAGTCCGTCAAGGTCGTTGTCTTCCGCTTCGATGACCAATTCATGGCGCGGTTCTTCTAGCTTCAGCACCGTTTCAAACAAATGACGGCGCCCTTCTTGAATGTATTGGCCGAGCGAATGCAAGTCGGTCGAAAAGTCGGCCGACGCCGGGTAAATCCCTTTTTGGTCTTTCCCTTCGCTTTCGCCAAACAATTGCTTCCACCATTCGGCGAAGTAGTGCAGCGCCGGTTCGTAGTTCACAAGCAGTTCGATCGTTTTCCCTTTGTTGTACAAAATGTTGCGGATGGCGGCGTATTGGTAGGCGGCGTTGTCCTCAAGCTCCGAGGAACTGAAATCGCTGCGCGCTTTCGCCGCGCCTTCCATCATCGCGTCGATGTCCGCGCCGCTGGCAGCAATCGGCAATAGCCCGACCGCGGTCAACACCGAATAGCGGCCGCCAATGTCATCCGGAATGACAAACGTTTCATACCCTTCCTCGTTGGCGAGCGTTCTTAACGCGCCGCGCTTGCTGTCCGTCGTCGCATAAATGCGGCGGCGCGCTTCCTCTTTGCCGTATTTATCCTCGAGCAGTTTGCGGAAAATACGGAACGCGATCGCCGGCTCGGTCGTCGTCCCCGATTTGGAAATGACGTTGATCGAGAAGTCTTTTCCTTCCAAGAAATCGATGACGTCTTTCATGTACGTCGAGCTGATGTTGTTGCCGACAAAAATGATTTGCGGCGTTTTCCGCTTCTCTTTCGGCAAGGCGTTGTAAAACGAATGATGCAGCATCTCAATCGCCGCGCGCGCGCCAAGATACGAGCCGCCGATGCCGATCACAAGAAGGACATCGGAGTCTGATTGAATCTTTTTCGCCGCCTCCTTGATGCGGGCGAATTCGTCTTTGTCATAGTCGACCGGCCAGTCAAGCCAGCCTAAAAAGTCGTTCCCGGTTCCGGTTTTTTCGTGAAGAGAATGATGCGCGACTTTCACCGCATCGCGCAAGTATGTAAGCTCATGTTCGCCAAAAAAGGCGAGCGCTTTCGAATAATCGAACCGAATATGGGTCATCCATTCCGCCTCCCTTTCATGTTCATTTCCTTCTTTCACTTTAGCGGAATAGACGGGGGAAATCAAGCCGCAGTCCGCGTTTGCAAACGGATTCAATTCCGACAATTTTCGCTGCGTGTTTTCGGACGAAAGCCGACGAACAACGGCGGTTTCGCCCAATTGAGAATTCTGCCACAAACGAAGAGGCAATGGCAAAGGGAGCCGCTTGTGAAAGTGCGTTTTGGCTGCCTTTTCCGACCCTTTTCCGACTCCTAGAAAGCCGGGCAACACAGCCATGCCCGCCAAACCGACGATGCCGGAGCGGCGAGAAAAGCAACATTTCCCGCTTTGAACACGGTCATGACGGCAGCTTTTCTCTTCCATCGCCAGCCTTGCCGGGGACGGACAGCAAACAGCCAGCTTTGGCCTAAAGCCGCCGGCTGGCTGTTGCAAAACCGCTTCATCTTGGAGAGCCCCCGCTTTTCCAGTAAACGACCCACCACCTACGCTTCGCTTAGAGGTGGGGGCTTCAAGCGACTTGTGCGTGTCCACCGAACAGCAAGCCACACACAAGAACCCTTTACGCTTCCCTTCGTTCCGAAGATGTCGGTTCGGACCATATTTTATCCTATTCGTTGGCTAACGCCAACCGACATTCATCTCCTACTTTCACTTCGTTTCGAAGTGAGAAAGATGTTAAAGCGACGCGCGCAAAATGGCGAGCACATCGTCACGGTTCAGCTTTTTGAAATGGCCGAACTCGCCGAACGCCATGGCTTTATCCGCCATCAGTTCGAGCTGCTCGTCGCCAATGCCGTAGTCCATCAGCCGCGACGGCGCCCCAAGGCTTGACCAAAACGCCCGCAGCCGCTCGATGCCTTCAAGCGCCACATCGCGCTCCGCTTTTCCGGCCGGATCAACTCCGAAGACGCGCACCGCAAGCTGGGCGAAGCGGCTGACGTTTTCATCCAAAACATGCTTCATCCAGTTCGGAAACAAAATCGCCAATCCCCCGCCGTGCGGAATGTCATACACCGCGGAAACGGCGTGCTCAATGTTGTGCGTCGCCCAGTCGCCGCGCACGCCCATTTGCAGGAATCCGTTTAAGGCGATCGTGCCCGAGTACATGATCGTTTCGCGCAGCTCGTAGTTTTCCAGGTCATTGACCAGCTTCGGCGCCGCCTCAATGACCGTGTTGAGCACCGCTTCGCACATCCGGTCCTGAAGCGGCGTGTTCAGCGTGTGGTGGAAATATTGCTCAAACACGTGCGACATCATATCGACGATCCCGTACACCGTATGTTCTTTCGGGACCGTTATCGTATAGGTCGGATCCAAAATCGAAAACTGCGGAAACGTCACCGGGCTGCCCCAGCCGTATTTTTCTTTCGTCTCCCAGTTCGTAATGACCGAACCAGCATTCATCTCCGACCCTGTCGCTGCCAGCGTCAAAATCACGCCAAACGGCAACGCGTCGGTGACGACCGCTTTTTTTGTGATGAATTCCCACGGATCGCCGTCAAATTTCACCCCGGCCGCGATCGCCTTCGTGCAGTCAATCACGCTGCCGCCGCCGACAGCGAGCAAAAACTCAACCCCTTCCTTCCGGCAAAGATCAACCCCTTTCCGGACGGTCGAGACGCGGGGATTCGGTTCGACGCCCGGCAGCTCAACAACGTCGACGCCAATGCCGGCCAAGATGGCCATCACTTCATCATACAATCCGTTTCGTTTGATGCTGCCGCCGCCGTAGACAAGCAGCACCTTTTTGCCGTAGCGCGGCACTTCCTGCCTCAGCTGTTCAATTTGCCCCTTCCCGAAAATGAGTTTCGTCGGGTTGCGGAATGCAAACGGTTTCATCTCGTTTCCCTCCTTTGGCTTCTATGGCTTCTATTATGGCGGCCGCGGCCATCGTTGTAAAGCCGATTGCTTTCCAAAGCAGCCGTGCATATTTTCAACCGCTATGATTCATTCTATAAGCGAATGAAAGATCTTGCCCAAAGGAGGTGGACACGATGGGAGCGTGGCAGCGGATCGCCTTGTTATTGACGATCATTGGCGCGATAAACTGGGGACTAATCGGGTTTTTTCAATTTGATTTGGTTGCCGCCATTTTCGGCGGCCAGGACGCCGTTTGGTCGCGCATCATTTACAGCCTTGTCGGCATCGCCGGCTTGATCAACCTGGCGTTGTTGTTCAAACCGGCCGAAGAGCTCGAGCGCACTGAACCGAAACCGACCCGCACCTGAACGGGGCCGGGACACCGCAGTTTGCGGGCGAAACCGGACACTCACCGCTTGGCGGTGAGTGTTTTATTGTTTTGGCAAATCTTCCTTCTTCGACTGCTCGATCCATTCACGCAGCTTTTCTTTTAGCGAGCGGAATCCCGGCTCAAGCGGCATTTTGATGCGCGCCTGGCGCTTCTCCGCGCCTGGTTCAAGCGCCTTCAAGGACAAGCTCGCCCGCTTCATCTTCCAGTCGACATCAAGCACTTTGACGGTCACGTCATCGCCGACATTGACATAATCGCGCACATCTTTGACAAATCGGTGCGAAATCTCGGAAATATGGATGAGCCCCTGCATGCCGCCCTCAAGCTGGACGAACGCGCCGTACGGCTGAATACCTGTCACCTTCCCTTTCACAATGGCTCCTCGTTTGATCGTTGGCAAGCAAAACACTCCTATTGGTGAATTTCATCGTTTCTGTATTATAACATAAGGGGAAGGCAAAACCCCAAAATGAGGGGATAGGCCCAAGCGATTGTTTTTCTTGCACGAATGTGCTTGCTCCGTGGCGCGCGGCTCGCCGCCAACTGCCGACCCGATGGATTTTTTCCTAAACCGGCCGCCCCCCCGGTCGTGTCCTTGCCGCTCTTTCGCGCGTATAGGCGTCAAGAAAAAGCCGGCGCAAACAGCGGTTCCGAACCAAGCCGCCATTACCGCTCCGTATGGATGAGGGCGTGTGCATGCGAAAACGGAAAAAGGCGCCCCGCTTCCGCGTGGGCGCCTTGGCCGCCGGCTACAAACGCGCCAAAAACCGTTTTATTCGTTTGACGGCTTCCTGCAGCTGTTCAAGCGACGACGCGTACGAACAGCGAACATGTCCTTCTCCGCTTTGGCCAAAGACGCTGCCGGGGACGACCGCCACTTTTTCTTCGATGAGCAGCCGCTCGGCGAACTGCTCTGACGTCATGCCGGTATGCCGAATGGATGGAAACGCGTAAAACGCGCCACCTGGCATATGGCATGGCAAGCCGATTTCATTGAGCGACGACACGAAATAATTGCGCCGCCGCCGGTAGCTGCTGCGCATCTCGGCGACATCGCGCTCCCCGCTGCGAAGCGCCTCAAGCGCCCCGTATTGCGCCATCGTCGGCGCGCACATGATCGCATACTGATGGATTTTCAACATCGCCTGCAAAATGTCTTCCGGCGCCGCAGCAAATCCGAGCCGCCAGCCGGTCATCGCGAACCCTTTCGAAAACCCGGAAATCAAAATCGTCCGCTCGCGCATGCCGCTGACGGCGGCCATGCTCATATAGCCGCCGTCATACGTCAGTTCGGCGTAAATTTCGTCGGCGATGACAAGCAAATCGTGCTCTTTCGCCAGGCGGGCGAGCGCTTCAAGTTCAGCCGGACGGAGAACCGTACCGGTCGGGTTGTTCGGCGAGCAAATGATGATCGCTTTCGTCCGCGCGGTGAGCGCCTGCTCCAGCTGCGCCACATGGAGTTGAAACCCGTCTGCGCCCGTTGTCTGCACCGCCACCGGCGTCCCGCCGGCAAGCACGACAAGCGGCTCATACGCCACGAAGCTTGGCTCGACGACGATCACTTCATCGCCCGGGTCGAGAATCGCCCTCAGCGCCAAATCGATCGCCTGGCTCGCCCCGACCGTCACCAAAATTTCCGTCTCCGGCCGGTAGTCAACGTGAAACTTGCGGCGCAAATAGGCTGCGATCTCTTGGCGGAGCTCCAAAAGCCCGGCGTTTGGGGTATAGGACGTATAGCCTTGCTCAAGCGACAAAATGCTCGCTTCGCGGACGCTCCAGGACGTGACAAAATCCGGTTCGCCGACGCCGAGCGAAATGACACCCTCCATGCCGGAAGCGAGATCGAAAAAGCGGCGGATGCCGGACGGCTTCAAGGCGGCGACCGTCTTCGACACGTATGTGTTTCGCATTTGCGGCTTCATGGCGACACCACGATGCGGCGATCTTGATCTCCTTGACCAAAGACGATGCCGTCATGTTTGTATTTTTTCAAAATGAAATGGGTCGTCGTTGAAATGACAGAATCGAGCGTCGACAACTTTTCCGATACAAACTGGGCAATTTCTGACATCGACCGCCCTTCAATGACGACCGACAAGTCGTAGGCGCCGGACATCAAATAGACGGATGTCACTTCCGGAAAGCGGTAAATGCGCTCCGCCACCTCGTCAAAGCCGACACCGCGCTTCGGGGTCACTTTCACATCGATCATCGCCGTCACCCCTTCATGACCGTCCACCTTCCGCCAGTCGACGAGCGCGGTATATTGGACGATCACTTTCGCCTCTTCCAGCTTTTTGACGAGTGCCTCCGTTTCCGCAACTGGCAGGCCGACCATTTTCGCCAACATATCAAGCGGCGTACGCGCATCTTTTTCTAATATTTTTACAATTTCTAGTTCTTTTTCACTCAGTTTCACTTTGTCTTCCTCCCTTTCATCCATTTCCGCAAGCCGGCCGCTGGATGCCGTCACGGGAGCGAACAAGATGCGGCGTGTTTCAGTTTGAGAAGCCGGCGGGCGAGTTTTTGACAGTCGCGGGCAGGAATCGTTTTGTCAAACGCGAATTCATATATGGACTGAATACGGGCGGCCAGCGTGCGGGGATCATCCGTATCGTACACCGCCTGAAGAACGTCGACCGCTTCCACCTCGTAGGCGCCGTTTCCGAGGCCGAACGGGTCCCAGGCGCCGATGGTCTCAAGAAGCAGCCGGTTCAACTGCTGTCCGTCCATGCTGTCCATCCACCTTTCTTGCTGCTATGATATAACCAATTATAAGCCATCGATTCGAAAAAAAGAAGGGAGAAGATGCAACAATGTTTCCGTCCGATGAGGGAAAAAGCCATGCCCAAAACGGGGAAGGCACGGCCGCGTCCCTGTTCGACCGCGTGATTGACCGCCGGGGCACGCTGTCCGTGAAATGGGATGATACAAAGCGCGTATTCGGGCATGAAGACGTCTGGCCGATGTGGGTCGCCGATATGGATTTTCCGGCGCCGCCCGAAGTGCAGGAAGCGCTGCAGCGGCGGGTTGAACACGGCGTGTTTGGCTACACCGTCATTCCCGATTCACTCAAAGAAGCGGTGTGCCAATGGCTTGAACGCCGTCATGACTGGACGATCGATCCGTCTTGGCTCGTGTTTGCCCCTGGCGTTGTGCCGGCGGTCGCCGCTGCCATTGAGGCGTTTTCGGAGCCGGGGGATGGCGTCGTCGTGTTCTCGCCCGTCTATCGGCCGCTGTTTGATCTCGTCCGCCGCCACGGACGCACGCTCATATTCAGCCCGCTCCGGCTGGCGGAAGAGAACTACGTCATCGACTGGAACGACTTGGAAGCCAAACTACCCGGGGCAAAGCTGCTCATCCTTTGCCATCCGCACAATCCCGGAGGCAAATCGTGGACGGCCGCCGAGCTCGAGCGGCTCGGGGAGCTGTGCCTCAAACACGGCGTCTTCGTCTTATCGGACGAAATTCACGCCGATTTGACGCTTCCGCCGCACCAGCATGTGCCGTTCGCCGCGCTTCGTCCCGAGTTTGCGGCGCAAAGCGCCACATTCCGCGCGCCGACGAAAACGTTCAACCTGGCCGGCTTGCAGGCGGCCGAAGCGGTCATTCCCGACGATTCGCGGCGCCGGGCGTTCCGCCGCATCCAGCAGCGTCACGGCTTTTTTACGTTGAATGCGTTCGCCGTTGTCGGGGCGGAGGCCGCGTACCGATGCGGCGGGTCGTGGCTCGACGCCTTGCTTGCCTACTTGCAGGAAAACATCGAGGCGGTCGCCGCCTATTTGGCCGACCGTCTGCCGGCGCTTCACCTCATCCGGCCGCAGGCAACGTATCTCATCTGGATCGACTGCCGCGGCCTCGGCCTTTCCGAGGAGGAGCTGAAACGGCGGCTGTTGGAAAGTGGAAAACTGGCTGTTGAATTCGGCAGCAAATTCGGTCCCGAAGGCGCCGGCTTCATCCGCTTAAACGCCGCCTGCCCACGCCCGACGCTCGAAGAAGGGCTGCGGCGGCTGGGGGCGGCGCTAGGCTAGCTTTGCGCCAAAGAAGTGCGGCCAAGCGAATGGCGAAACGGAAACGAAACAGCACCAAATCCGTTGCGGGATTCCTCTATCCATGTCAATCAAAAAAGAAAAGGAAGCCAAACGATCGTTCCTTCCCATTCTCTGTTCTGCCAACCATGTGCCGCAGAGGCCGTGCAACCGTCGCTTTCGCGCATTTGCCATGCGAAGAGCTGTCCCGGCAACGTGAAACAGGGGCCCGCACGCGAGCCCCTGTTTCATGACGACTTGATTTCCCCGCAGGCGATCCGCCCGCCGGCGGCGCCGGCCGGCTGGGTCATGCCGTCGTCTTTCTTGGCGTGAATGACGATCGATGTTCCGTCTTTCGTCAAGAGCGTCCCTTTTTCCCCTCCCCGGAGCGTCACATTCGGCGCCATCAGCTCCACGTTGACCGTGCCGTCCTCCTTCACAATGATGTTCGGCAAATCGCCGGCGTGCGCCCCTTCCGGATGGAGAAGGCCGTGCTTTTTCCCGTCCGGGTTGTAATGCCCGCCCGCCGACTGAAAATCAGGCGGCTGGCAACTTCCTTTTTCATGAATATGAATGGCGTGCTCCCCCGGCGGGAGCCCTTCCAAATCGAGCTTCAACCGCACTCCTTCGGCTTGCTCCGTCAATTCCACCGTACCGATCCGATCGCCGTCCGCATTGATCATCTCCACCGTCCGGCTCGTTCCTTCATCTTGCCCGCAGCCGGACAACACGAGCAGCACGGCGGACATGATCGCATATGATCCACGCAACACAAACTCCCCCCAGCTTCACATCCGTTATCCGCCATTATTGCCGGGGAAGCGCCGGTTTATACATGCGGTGGCTGTTTTTGTCTGTCCTGTTTGCCGAGCAGCTGTTCTTCCAGCTGCTTCGCCTCCTTCTCCTGACGCCGGGAAATGACGACGATGAGCCGCATGGTAAACACCGCCATCAAGAAAAAGACGGCAAAGGAAATCGCCGCCGGAATGTATTCACGCTTGTCTTCCGGAAAGTACAAAAACAAGTTCAACACCCATGGCCACATCGCAAACAACCTTTCTGCCGTAAAATCATCTATCATTATAGCATAAAAAAGCCGCTGCCAACGCAGCCGGCTATAACGCAAACTTTTTCCTCAGCTGGGTGAAATCGATCCGCTCGCCGAGCGTCGGCGGCTTCGTCTTCGCCAAATACTTTTTGTCGTTTTCGATGAGCCGGAAGATCGTGTAGGCGGTAAACGCATCATCGAGCGCACAATGGGCTTTTCCAACTGCTTCGTTTCCATACTCTTGCACCGCTTTGCGCAAGGCGGTTTGGTTTTTGTTGCCGAAAAACCGTTTATACTCCAAAGCCAAATCGCGGTGTTCGCCGGTGAATGGAAATGCGACTTGCGCCGACTGACAGTTTTCCCGGAGCACTTTCATGTCCATGCCGCCCCATGTAATGACGGTCGTCGGGCGCTCTCGGTCATACCGCCGGAGCAAGGAAACGAGATCAAAAAAGCTCATGCCGCCATCAATTTGCGCTTGGGTGATGTTGAGGAACGATTTGCACCGGTCGGTGAGTTGCGGAAAACGGAGCGGTTTCACATAGGAGGAAAATTGGCTCACGATTTGCTCCTCAACAACCGCAACAAGGCCGACTTCGATAATTTCCGGGCAAAACCCGCTTGGATTCGTTTTCGTCTCCGGCATCGTAAATTCGAAATCGAGAAACAAATATTGCGGGTCATCCATCGCCGCTTCCCCCCTTTCTTCCATACAGCCGTAATGGGTCTTACTTATTATTATATCACGTAGAAGCCATTGTTTATTTCTTTTTTCAGAAAAGGGCGAAAAAGAGGCGGATGACGGAGGAATCAACGACAGCTTTGGTGAAAAAGAAGAAGGGCGGATGGACGCTTCTCATTCAAGCCAATCGCTTTTTCTCCCTTATCTCTATCCTGAAAATACCAAAACTCCAAAATGCGTAAAATTGCAGAGTTCAACATAGAGGCATTTTCATCCTTCCGATGGTGACGAAATTTTGGTCATGGGAGTTTATATACGATTAGAAAACAACCATCATTTCCCCTAAACCGATGGTTTCTTGGGTGAAGAGAAGAGCAGCACCTATAAGGTTGATCCATTGAAAAAAAATGCGATGATTGAGCCGCATTTCCTGTTAAACCACCAGCTTTCTATGATATGATCAAGAAAAAGGAGGGTGGATGGGATGAAAAATGTCGTGATTCATCAGATTGTCACATGGATCTTCACCGAAGACCAACTGCGGGCGTATTGGAAAAAGAAGGGGGAAACCGTTTCATTTGCGGCCTTGACGGACGCGCAATATATGAAACTGGCCGAAGACATGCTCGCCCACTCCTCACACAGCCAGCTCGAACAGCACTTGCTCGGCGGCAGGTGGCGTACGAAGAAGGAAGCGGAAGGAGCCGTCCTCGCCGAAGACGAATCGCGCGATGACAGACATGTCGAGGTCATTGACACCGACGCCCCGGCTAAACCGAAACGGCGGATGCTGATCGATCGGGTACGCGAAATCCCTTGTCCGCATTGTTCCTTTACGTTTTATGTTCGTGAAGCCTCGAGCGAACGCCGCGACTGGACATGCCCAGCGTGCGGGAGCGGCTTTCGCGACTTGACGCCATGGCAGGAAAGGGAGTGAGAACGAATGGATCATGCTGCTGTACACGTGTCAAATCTTCAATATTATTTTGCCATTGCCGTTTTCTTGGTTGTATACGCCATCATCATTTCCGAAAAAATCCACCGGGCGGTCATCGCCCTGCTCGGGGCGGCGCTGATGGTCATCTTCGGCATCGTCGACACCGAGAAAGCGTTCACCCATCATATTGAGTGGGGAACGATCACGCTGTTGATCGGCATGATGATTTTAGTCGGCATTACAAGCAAGTCCGGCTTTTTTCAATACATGGCCATTAAAGCAGCCAAGCTCGCGAAAGGCAGCCCGGTCCGCATTTTGATGATGTTGTCTTTGTTGACCGGGCTGCTGTCGGCGTTTTTGGACAACGTTACGACCGTGCTGCTTGTCGTGCCGGTGACATTCTCCATTACGCGCATGCTTCAAGTGAACCCAGTGCCGTACTTGATCTCGGAAGTGCTGTTGTCCAACATCGGCGGCACGGCGACATTGATCGGCGATCCGCCGAACATCATGATCGGCTCTGCGAACAAGCATCTTGATTTCAACGCCTTTTTGTTCAACTTGACGCCAATCGTCGCGGTGATCGCCATCATCACGGTCGCATTGCTTGCGTTCATTTACCGAAAGCAGCTGAAAACCGATCCAACGTTGATCCAAAAGCTAATGGCGCTTCGCGACGCCGACTACATTCAAGACGCGAAGCTGATGCGCAAATCGGTCGCCGTGCTCGGGCTGACCATCCTTGGCTTTATTTTTCATTCGGTCATTCATGTCGATGCGGCCGTCATCGCCATGACCGGGGCGGTCGCGCTCATGCTTATCGCCGTGCCGGAGCACGAAATCGAGGATGTCTTTCATTCGATCGAATGGGGCACGATTTTCTTTTTCGCCGGATTGTTTGTGTTGGTGGGCGGGCTTGTTGACATCGGCCTGATCAAATCATTGGCGGAAAAAACGCTTGAAGTCACCGGAGGCGATATTTCCACAGCCGCCTATTTCATTCTTTGGCTGTCCGGCATCGCCTCGGCGACGATCGACAACATTCCGTTTGTCGCCACGATGATCCCGCTCATTCAAGATATGGCGGTCGGCATGGGGCTGTCCCCTGACGCTCCGCAAATTGACGTGCTATGGTGGGCCTTGTCGCTCGGCGCCTGCCTAGGCGGGAACGGGACGCTCATCGGCGCCTCGGCGAACGTCATTGTCGCCGGCATGGCGTCGCGCGAAGGGCATGGTTTTACATACATGGATTTTTTGAAAATCGGCGCGCCGCTCACGCTCGTCGCCTTGCTTTTGTCGCACGCCTATTTATGGTTGCACTATTTGTAACGCCCCGCCTGCATGAATGCATAAAGAAGGAGCGAAATCGCCGCTTGGCTTCGCTCCTTTTTGGCTGTTTGCACATATCGTAATATCGGATTCCATTTTCGGAAAGGAGGCGCAAGCAGCCATGTTCACCCCGTTCCCGCGGATGCCGGCCGGCCCGTATCCGCCGATCGACCCGGCGCTCTTTTCCCAATCCGCCGCCACCGCCCAGACGCTCATGAACGATGCTGGAGTCATTTTAAAAAGGCTGGCCGAATCGCGCTCGTTTGCCGCCACGATCATGTCCGCCGCCCAAGAAGGAAAAACGGAGGAAGTGAAGCGCCTCATCCGCTCGCTCGGCATCCGCTCGCAAACTGAAGTGTATTTTAATCCCGACGGCATCCGCCTGACGCTGTCGCCGCCGCCTGGATCGTTCCCGTGCTGCCAGCTTGCCATCGGCTTGCGTTGGAACGTGTTTCCTCCATTTCACGTATAGCCTTCGCCATCGCAACGCGCAATCAGCAAGCGGCGTTCGCTCTTCACATTCCCTGCTTTGGCGGTTGCCAACATCCGTTCACGTCGGCCGCACCTGATGCGATAGCGCCGTTTCCAGACGATGCACGGCGCTGGAAGCGGTGTTGTCGTTTGAGCCTTGCTGGGCCAGAAGCTCCTTTCACACCAAAACGGTTCTCGCCGCCGACCTTCGTGAACCAAAAAAAAAAGACAGCGATCGTCTCATCGCCGTCTGGCGCCTAAACAAACTTGCCGGGCACCCAACGCCCGGCGTCCCCTTCCATTCACTTTGCGCATCCGCTCACCCCGAGTTCGACAGTGACTAGGCAAACAAAATGCCTCTCAACCCTTGATACAAAAGGGACGGGAGGCATTTGAGCACACTTTGGGCGTGTATCTAGGCGCGAGGATGGATGCCTAGGATCTTCGGAGGAGGTTCCAACCCTAGAGCCGCAAAGAGTTGCGCTTGTTTGGCCGTCAGTTCGGCTCGCCGAGAAAGGCCGCCGTTTTTGGAAGAAAAATGTCCAAGCATAAGACGCTCACATTCGTCTCTTACGTTCGGCCACGATTCATGAGTTCGGAGAAAGGAATCGCGAAATGCTTTTGGCCAGACGTTCCAAGACGGCGCGATCCACTTCATCTTCGCGCCCGAACGAATCCATCACCTTCGCTTTCGCCTATTTGGCCTTTGGATCCCATTCATTGTGAGCAAGCTGGAGATAAGCAACGGTTGTTCCATCCTTGTTTTTGCGTGTGACTCGTCGTATATACATGCCTATATTACAACTTGTGAACTACCCCCACTTAATTTTCTAGCGAAAATTTGAAGTGGGGGCTTCCAAAGAAGTTTGACTGCTTCAAGCAATCCTTATTCTTTGAGGCGTGTCCACTTCGCCGCTAGAGCATAAGACACTCAGGTCTACAGCTTTACTTTTCTTTAAGATGTTTAATGCGCCATTGACATCAGCATTCATTAGTTTGCCAGACTTTGTTCGATACAAGCCGCGCTTAATACGTTTGCCGCTGAACTTATATTCTTTTGGATTGTCGGCATTATATTCAGGAATCTCATCGCCGTCAAAAAAGCTGGCTTGAGACGTATATGATTCTTCCTGTTTCAAGAATTCAATGCCGTAAAATTCACAAAGATATTCTAGTTTTTCTTTTATGTTACCGAGAGGAATATTGACAAAGTTTTGATTTGTCTTTTTTCCTAGATTCATATTGCGTTGCCATGTTTCCGCATAGCCAATGACAAGTTTGCCAATTTGATTTTCAATACAGTAGTTAATGATGTAACGGCAAGTCTTGTTGATATAATCATTCACTTTATTATTGCGATTCATAGCAAGCAAAGCCTGTTTACGAGTGGTGCCTTTGATTTTTTGCTTATCTTTTATGCTTTGAAGTCTGGCATTTTCTTTGTTAAACCATTGATTTATACTTTTTAATCTCCGCCCATCAATGATGAATGATCTGCCGTCTGATGTGACACAAGTGGCAACATTGTTTAATCCTAAATCAATTGCCAGTGCTTTTTGGTCATTTAATTCTCTTTGATCTTCAGGCATTTCATATTTGTACTGAATCTCAAAGAACCTGGCATGATGCTTAGGAATGATTTCAATCTGCTTAATCTTTTTGTCCAGTAACACAGGCGGAATCGTTATCGTGATAGGCTTGTGAGTCTTTTTAAATAGGCGAGAATACGGTATCGTGAATTTGTTGCCGTCTATACGAATCTGGCCAATGATCAGTGAATGAAAGCCATCTTTTTTAAGATATTTTGGAATACTGATAGCCTTGTGGTCATATTTTCCTTGTTTGGCAAGACTGATCAAACCAAAGAAAGATGTAAAGGCTTCATTGACCTTTTTTAAAATTTGCTGTGCCATGTTGCTGTTTAACAGCTTATAGTTTTCGTTAGTTTTTGCAAGATGATAATTTTTCTCATAATTAAGAAATTCCTTGTGTTCAAAATAGTATTGTCTGACATTGTACAATCCGACGTTGTACATGTTCTTGGCAATATGGCACAGTTCTCGAAGAGTCAAGTATTCTTCTTTGGTCAAACCATTTAGCTGTTGTTTGATACAAAAATACATTTTTTCACCTCCCATCTAACTATATTATACTATATTTTACTGAATCTATCCTATTTTCAGCAAAATATAGTTAAGGCGATTCATCTCCCACTTACTCCGCTTCGCTTCGTTGAAGTGGGAGTCTTCTCGCCTAATTAAGATAAAAATCAATCAATTCGTTTCCTACTATTCCTTTCATGCCGAAAAACCCACTGAAAAACGAGCACGACATTCGAGCCGGCAGCATTTTATCAGAATGACAAGACCTCTCTAAGGGAACTCGATGGGGAGGCGGCCATCTTTTTTCGCTCGATCCTCCGGCTTTTTCGAGGCGCGAATCGGTCCAAGACGTTTTTCTTTCCTGTCGATCCGCACCCCTTCTTTTACGCATTGCCGTTTTCATCCGTCGGCTGCCGAGCCCCGATTTCCGCCGGGGTGCGCAAATCGTAGCCCTCGTCATTTTTGCTCGTATGAATGATGTCTTCGTTCGCTCCGATTTTGCTCGCCCGTTTCAGCTCCTCATCCGGCACGAACCAATCCATGGCCAAGACCTCCCTCTAGAAATGTTGATCTATCAAGGCTTTTCGGCCTCTCAGGGGTGTCCAAAAAATATTTTTCGACAAAATCCCTTACATCCTTTTTCAGTTTTGTGGATATCTTACAGACCTAGGGTGCGCTTCGCGGTCACGGCTGGTTATATTTTCCTGCCGCGGGGGGGAAGCATATTCGATGCACCCTTTGGATCTCCGCGTCGCTGATGAGGACGAACCCTCCCATGTCTCCGGGCGTCTTCGCGCCAACATTCCCTCGTTCGGTCTCGTCATCAGGCGGAGGCCGGCCAAGCTCCTTTAGGGACTCAAGGTCGAATGGATGAAATCACGCCAGCTTCTCCGGTGTCATCTCGTTGTCCAACGATTCTTCCGTTCGCAGGGGGAGGCCTTAGGCCGCCCGTTGCACCTGGGACAAGACGTCCTGTTTCATTCGCTCCGCGTCAAACGCTTGTTTCTTCGTACAAATCGCAAACAGCACATTCAACAGCTTCCGGCACAAGGCGACGATGGACTGCTTTCCGGTCAGCGGATTGACGGATCGGGTCGTATAATACTCATGCAGCTCGCGAAACGCCTCGTTATGCCGAATCAGCGGAATCATCGCCCGAAACAGCACCGAGCGCAACCGTTTCCGTCCCCGTTTGGAGATGTGCTTTTGCCCTTTGCGCTGGCCGGAGGAGTTCTCCTTGAGCGTCAGGCCCGCCAACTTCACCAATTGGCGCGGGTCCCGATAATGGGCGAAGCTGCCGATCTCCGCCAGCAGATCGATGATCGTGGCGTCTCCCAACCCGTCGACCGTTTTCAACCATTGGTACTCCATCGTCGTTTGAACCAATGCCTTCAACTCGGCGTCCAGTGCAGCGATCTCCGCCTCCAATTGGCGGTATCGGCGGACGAGCGCGGCGATCTCAAACCGGGCCATCGCTGTCCCTTCCGTCACCCCAATCGAGTCCTTCGCGGTGTTGATCAACGCCTGAATTTTGGCCTTCTGCGGGCATTTCATCCCTTCGCTTTGCCGGTACACCTCAAGAAGCTCCTCCACCGTCCGGCCGGCCATATCAGCCGGAAGCGGCGTCCACTCCAACACCGAAAGCGCCGTTTTCCCCAAGTCACGAAACACGGTCCAAAACTCTGGAAAATACCGATCCGTCCAGCGGACGATCGCGTTTTTCACCGCCGTCTGTTCCTTGCGGAGCTTCTCTTTGAGCGTGCTCCCCACGCGCAAATCGGCTTCAATCTCGTGCAGCAGCCGGGGAACGAGGAATCGTCCGTCTTTTGCCAGTCTGGCAATGACCAGGGCGTCTTTGGCGTCGTGTTTCGTCGGCAGGTTGTCATCAAGTTCTTTCGACCGGCACACATGCGCCGGGTTGACCATGACCAACGGGATCCCGTGCTCCTCGAGGAAGTAGGCCAGGTTCAACCAGTAGTGCCCGGTCGGCTCCACCGCGACGATCACCTCTGACTTCCCAAACGCTTGCATCGCCTCCTGAATCGCTTTATACAGCTGCTGAAACCCCTCTTTCGACTGGAAGATCGGGAACGACTTGCGAAGCACGCGCCCCCGGTCATCCACGAAGCAGGCGTAGTGGGTTCGTTTCGCGATATCGATGCCCACGACAAGCGTTTGTTCCGTAACTTGATCAATTTTATAGTTTTGTGTACAATTCATCTGAAGTCCTCCTTGGCATGATGGTAGGTATTGTTTGACACCCCTGCATCATACCAAGAGGGCTTTTTTTGATCAAGTCCCCGGAAAAGCTCCTAACGGGAATGCTCCTTTCACGCTCCTCGCCGCGTTGTCCACATGAAGCGCTCGAGGAGTCGTTTTTTCTTTATCATCCCCCCAAGCCGCTTTATCATCCGCCGAAAAAAGAGAATTGACAGCCTAGCGATTGTTCGGTACGATTTTGTTAACGAACAAAAAAAGGGGGTTTACATATGGAGCGACGGACTTCGCTTCGACCGATTGACATGACGCTTGCCGCCATGTTCGTCGCCTTGATGGCGATTGGCGCGAACATTACGTCATGGGTGCCGTTTCTTGTCGTCGGCGGTGTGCCAATCACGCTGCAAACGTTTTTCTGCGTCTTAGCCGGCGCGGTGCTCGGGCGACGGCTCGGTGCGGTGGCGATGATTGTGTACATGCTCGTCGGCCTCGCCGGCGTGCCGGTGTTTGCCAAATTCAACGGCGGACTATCGATGATTTTCCAACCGACATTTGGCTTCATTCTTTCGTTTATCGTTGCCGCTTATGCGACCGGATGGGTCATCAACCGCGGCCCGCAGCCGGCGTCAAAAGCCCGTTTCGTCACGGCCGCCTTGGTCGGCATGGTCGTCAACTATGTCATCGGCACAAACTGGATGTATATGGCTTATCAATTATGGGCCGAAGCGCCAAAAGGATTGTCGTACCAAATGGTATGGGGCTGGATGCTGGTTCCGCTGCCAAAAGACATTTTGCTATCGATCGCAGCCGGCTTGATCGCCCCGAGGATTTGCCGGGCGATCGGACGCTCGTCGGCCGCGGACCGTTCGGCGGCATAAACGAAGCGCGCCTGTTTGACAACAGGCGCGCTTTTTGTTTGGAAACCCTCGATCATGGATTAGAAGAATAAACGAAGGATCTGGTACACAAACCCCGCAATCAACGCTGACACCGGCAAGATGATGATCCATGTCAGCACAATGCGGCGGGCGACGCCCCATTTGACGCCTTTCACCCGTTGGGCGGCGCCGACCCCCATGATGGCCGAGGAAATGACGTGCGTCGTACTGACTGGCAAATGCAACAACGTGGCGGAAAAAATGACGAGCGCCGAGGATAAGTCCGCTGCCGCCCCATTGACAGGGCGGATTTTCATAATTTTTCCACCGACCGTTTTGATGATCTTCCATCCGCCGACAGCCGTCCCCAATCCCATGGCTAAGGCGGCAGAAATGCGCACCCATTCCGGCACGACATCTGAGTGGTGCATTTCGGCAGCGATCAGCGCCATCGTAATGATGCCCATCGTTTTTTGGGCGTCATTCGTTCCATGCGTATACGCCTGCAATGCAGCCGTTACAACTTGAAATAGACGAAACCCTTTGGTTGTTCTTGTTAAATTGGCGTCTTTAAATAAGAAACGAAACAAACTCATAATGACAAACCCAACACCCATCGCCAAAAATGGAGAAATAATCAATGATTCCAAAATTTTAAGAAAACCTTGGTAGTGGATTACATCCCAGCCAGCGGCGGAAATGGCTGCCCCAGCGACCGAACCGATGAGTGCATGCGACGAGCTGCTCGGAATGCCATAATACCACGTAATTAAGTTCCAGGCAATGGCAGCAACCAGCGCTGCCAAAATGACGAGAGAACCGTTCTCAAGGGTGAATGGATCGACAATGTCTTTCGTAATCGTTTTGGCGACACCGGTGAAGGTGAGCGCGCCGATAAAGTTCATCGTTGCAGCCAAAATAATGGCTTGGCGCGGCGTGAGCGCTCTCGTCGACACCGACGTCGCAATGGCGTTCGCGGTATCGTGGAACCCGTTAATAAAGTCAAACGCCAACGCGAAAACCACAATGAATATCGTCAAGACTAAAATCATATCCATAAAAACAACGTCCCCTTTTACGCGTTGCGCATAATGATCGTCTCGAGCGTATTCGCGACATCTTCACAGCTGTCAGCAATCTCTTCCAACATTTCGTAAAGCTCTTTGTATTGGATGAGCTTAATCGGGTCTTTTTGCGTCACAAACAAGTTTTTGATCGAAGCGCGCAAAATTTCGTCGCATTTCGTTTCGTAATCCTTGATTTTAATGGCGTGCTGGCGCATGTCAAGCAACTTTTTGTGCGACAGCAGTTCGAGCGCATGAACGATTTCGATCGTGCTTTGGTAAATATAGTCGAAGAACTTCACCATATGTTCGTCAATGTCCGTGAATGAGAACATTTCAAACCGGGCGGAGCATTGTTCAAGCCCGTCAAGCACATCATCCATTTTCATCGCCAGCTGATGGATGTCCTCCCGTTCAATCGGCGTAATGAACGTTTTGTTCAATTGGACGACAAGCTCATGGATGAACGAATCGCCTTTCCGTTCATACTCTTTCATGACGCGGGCGAATTCTTTCAAGTCGCTCACGCCTCGGATTTTATACTCAACAAAGTATTGGGCTGCTTCCTTGACATTTTCCGAAATCTTAAACAACATGTCGAAGAAAACGTCCTTTTTTGGGGAAAAGATCATTGAGGCCACCCTCCATCTCAGAAATCGAAAATCACCGCTACTTATTGTAGCAATTTACACAGCATTTACAATAAGACAATCAAAAATTTTACACGAAATTTACATTACCTTTACATTTTGTTCGCTTTTCCTGCCCATGTATTATGTAGCGTGCCAAACAAAAGCCGAAGCTATGCACATTTGCTTCGGCTTTCCCATTCGACATCGCGCGGCCGCCGGCTCAGCCCGCCCTGCTTGAATTAGGCGATCGCAGCGCCGCTTGCGTCTTGCTTATTCAAACCGTTCAACAAACGCGGTGAGCGTCCGCACCATGACACCCGTCGCCCCAGCCGGGCCGAGGTCGCCATCTTTCTTTGCAGTCGCCGCGCCGGCAATGTCCAAATGCACCCACGGGGTGTCTTCGGCAAACTCGCCAATAAACGCCCCGCCCATAATGGCGTGCCCTTCGCGCCCCGGAGAGTTGTTCAAATCGGCGATTTTGCTGCTTCGCACCCGCTCGCGGTCGTGTTCGGTGATCGGCAGCCGCCAAATGAACTCCCCGGTTTCCATCGATGCTTCCAGCAGCTGCTCAAACAGCGCCTCGTTGTTCGTCATCGCCCCTGTTTTGTCCGTGCCAAGGGCGACGATCACTCCGCCTGTCAGCGTAGCGACATCGATGATATAGCTGGCGCCGTGCTTTTTCGCATAAGTCACCGCATCGGCCAAAATGAGCCGTCCTTCAGCGTCCGTGTTGCGGACTTCGATCGTTTTTCCGGACAGCGATGTGATGACATCATCCGGTTTGAACGCCTCGCCGCTGATCATATTGTCAGTCGCCGGGATGACGGCGAGCACGTTTTGTTCCGGCCGCAGTTCGCCGATCGCTTCCATCGCCCCGAGCACCGCCGCCGCGCCGGCCATATCCGTTTTCATATCAACCATGCTGTCGCGCGGCTTCAGGCAGTAGCCGCCTGTGTCGAACGTCACCCCTTTGCCGACGAGGGCGATCACGTCTTCCCATTTTTCTTTCCCTTGATATTTCAACACGATCAATTTCGGCGGCTGCTTCGACCCTTGGTTGACCGCGAGCAGCGCTCCCATGCCGAGCCGCTCCATGTCTTCTTTCTCCAAAATTTCATAGTCAAAATCGTATCGGTCAGCGAGCTTTACGGCATAATCCGCCAAATCGGACGCCGTCAGCAAATTCCCCGGCGTGTTGACGAGCGTGCGCGCCGAGTTCGTCGCCTTCCCGTATACCGAACCGACGAACAAGCTCGCCTCGATGTCCGCTGCGTCCGCCCCCGTATAAACGGTGAGCGATTTCATCTCATAGTCCCGCTCTCGCCTGTTTTGCTTGTATCCCGGGAACTCATACGTCGCCAAATAATACGCTTCAGCAAGCGCATGCGCGGCTTCGTTTTCGTCGACGTCCCCGGCCGTAAACGTGTCAAGCGCGACCGCCGCTTTCGTCCGCTTCGCCTGCTTCAACGCGCGAAACAGCTTGCCGAACACCTCGCGCAGCCGCGCAAACGTCAGCTCCTCTTTTTTGCCGAGCCCGACAAAATAGAGTCGTTTCGCCCCGGCCGGCAAAAGCGGGTGAATCACGGCGATGCTCCCCCGTTTCGCGGAAATGTCGCCTTCCTTCCACAGTCCGGACAGCTGTCCGCCAAGGCGGGCGTCATACTCGTCGGCAAGGCCGGCAAACGGCTGCCCCCCTTCAAACAAGCCGATGACCAACGCTTCCTCGTTCGTTTCGACAGACGGCAATGGCTTTACCGTAAACATCGTCTCATCCTTTCTATGATTATGCCTTCCCGTCTTCATTATAGCGAAACAAGCCAATTATTTCGATCATCTAATGGATGAATTCCCCATATTTAAAAACAAGGGGGGCGAAAGAGGGAAAAAGGCGGGATGGGGCGAATGGATAACCATACTCCGATGCAGAAAGGACCGATGCCGTTGAAAATCGTTTCCTTATGTCCAAGCAACACCGAACTGCTCGCCTATCTCGGCCGCCTTGACGATGTCGCCGCCGTCGACGATTCGTCCGACTGGCCGCCCGAGGTGAAGCAGCTGCCAAACGTCGGGCCGGATTTGCACATTGATATGGACCGCGTCGAGGCGCTCAAGCCTGACCTGGTCGTCGCCTCTTTAAGCGTGCCCGGCATGGAGCGCAACGTCGAGGAACTCAAACGGCGCGGGCTCCCGCATCTCGTGCTGGCGTCGAATTCGCTTGAGGACATCGCCAACGATCTCCTTCAGCTCGGCGAGGCGCTTGGCGAAACGAAAAAAGCGGCCGACCTCGTCCGCCGCTACCGCGCATTTCTCAGCGAATACCGCGAGCGGGCCGCAACGGTGGCGGAGCCGGCTCGCCTCTATTGGGAATGGTGGCCGCGGCCGATTTTCACGCCGGGCGGGGCAAACTGGCTGAGCGAACTAAGCGAACTCGCCGGCGGGCACAACGTGTTCGCCGACCTTCCAGAAGCGAGCGTCCAGACGGAATGGGAAGACGTCGTCGCCCGCAACCCGTCGCACGTCCTGCTCGTTTGGGTCGGCGTGCAGACGAAAAACATGAACGCCAACGCCGTTATCGCGCGCCCGCACGCCGACAAGACTGAGGCGGTCCGTGCCGGGCGCATCCACGTGTTGGAAGAAGCGCTCTATTGCCGTCCGTCTCCGCGCCTCTTGGTCGGATTAAAAAATTGTCGCCGCTTTTGCATCCGGCGCTGTTTCCTCCCGCTGACGACAGCGATCCGCTCCTTGGCGGCTGACGGGCGGGAGCCCTCCTTTAACTTTTCGATTCCAAATATTGCTGCCGGAACACTTGCATCGTTTCATCCTCGTTCAACCGCGTCAATTCTTCCTCCGACAGCTTGCCGTCCCCTTTTTGGATAATGTAAACTTGCACTTTCCTTTTTCCCCAATATTTATAGACATCTTCGACCGTTTCATAATATAAATCAAGATGATGGCCTTTGATCGCCCCGCCTTTGTCGGCGACGACGCCGAACCCGTATCCGGGGATGAACAAAATCGTGCCGATCGGAAAGATCGATAAATCGGCAGCAATCGTCGAATAAAGGTCGCGCTTCACGCGGACGCCGGAGTACGTGATGCCATACTCAGGGTGATCAGGCGTTTTCCCGGTCGATTCAATGCCGGCTGTATAGCCGGTGGCGACCACTTCAACGGAAGGATATTTTGACCAGTCAAAATGATCCTCAAGCCGCGGGGCGGAGCGACTGCCGCTTTTCGGGCGGCCGTTTGTCCCGCCACTCGGCTCATGCTCGACCAATAATGCGCTCGACAAGGAGCGGAGAACCGTTTCCGCCTCGACTCCGGAAACAGACTGGAACGTCGCGGTGAGCGCTAGGAAAAACAACACCGTCATCGCGGTCCGGCGTGCAAACTGCCTGAACCTATCCAATGATCTCAACTCCTCTCACACCTCTATTTATCTCCAACCAAAATCGAAATATTCATTGCAACGGCGGGCCAATCGAAAAAACGCATGACACCGGACTCCAAGCGCCTGTTCCGCGGCGCCCTCCGGCATCGCCGCAACATGAAAAAACGCCGCCGCAGACACGGTGGCGCGCAAAAATAAAAAACGCCCCCGCTTGCGCGGAGACGCCTGAACACCTTTGATACCCTTTTGCGAAAAATACAACCGATCGGGCAGCATGATCGATCCGAAATGTCTTAGAACATTTGATAGCCTTTCGCCCGCAGCGTGCGGATCGCCCATCCGGCGCAAAGGGCGCCGGCAAAGCCGCTCGCCAAAATCAACAAATCAGCCGTTTCCAGCGAGGCGATTTTCCGGCCGAGCGCCGAAAACGAGGCGGCCGGATCGGTCCAATACTGCTTCCATGGCACATCGTCAATAATGAACACCGCAATGACCGGAAAGCAAACAGCCATGATCCATGTCATGCGCAACAACATATTTAACAAAAATCCGATGCCGAAAAATAAGACGAAAAATAAAAGCATCGAAATGAGTACAACCGGCAAACTCATTTGCATCCGCCCTTCCCTACCTTACACCCTTTTTCAGTGTACTGGATGGGCGGATGACAAGTCAATGCTCATCGTCGTCTTCCGTCTCGCTTCCCGTCCCTTGGCAGCCGCAGCACGTTTCCGATCCGCCGAGCAAAAGCTGGACGTATCCGTGGCCACCGCAGTACACGCAATCGGTCGTCGTCGCCGTTTGTGCCATTCTTCTTCCCCTCCACTTCTTTTTTGTTAATATATCAAAATTTTCTGTAAAAAATAGCGATTCTTCTCTGTTTTCGTTCATGTAATCGAATACATCGGCGCCTCGCTTTCATTTTCTCCATTATTCTTATGATTTTGACGATTTTAAGTAAAGGCGGTACTTCGTGTACCCAAACCGGATCACCCGGGTTCAGCCCGTTATGCGGGGGAAGGGAGACGAGCGGCTCAAGCGCCAATAAATAGCGAAGCAGCCCGGACGTGTTCGGGCCGTCGCGGAACGCCGCCTTGCTTAAAAAAGCAGCGGCCGACAATTCGCCCGCCTGCACGGTAATGGCGGCCGACAATGGGCGGAGAAGAAACATCGCCAAATTGTCGCTGATCTCTCCGTCGATGACCCCGGTGCGCAAACCGAGAAACACGACCGGCTCGGCGTCGATTCCCGTCTCCTCTTTCACTTCGCGGACGGCCGCCTCGTCAAGCATCTCCCCCGGCTTGACGAATCCAGCCGGCAACGACCATTTGCCTTTCAGCCCGCTGTAGGCTTTCTTGACGACAAGCCATTCGCCCGCTTCGTTGATCACAAGCCCGGCCGAGGCAATCCATACGTTTCCGCGTTTGTGGTCCATCATCCTCATCCTTTTCCCATCGTTGTTCCTGTTTGTATTTCGACAAGAAAGCAGCCGTTCCCTGTCAGCCGCCATATAAAAAAGAGCCGGCCCGAACGGAAACATCCATGAGAAAAGGCGCCCCTGGCGATGGGAGCGCCCTCTTTTGGCCTTCATCAGAAAAACTTGAATTTCCCTTTTTTCATGACGAGCGATGCACCGCCGATCAAATACAAAGCGCGGTTGTCGACGACTTTTTTCATGAAGCTCGCTTTCGTTCCCCACAACTTTTTGCCGAACACAACGCCGATCGCATCGTCATGGCCGAGCGAGCAAACCGTCCCTTTAATATCCGGCTTAAACGGCTCCAGCTCCCCTTGTCCACGGATGAGCACCGCCAAGTTTTTCGCGCACAGCTGGCCTTCTTGCATGGCGATTTGTGCCGTCGGCGGATACGGGCGGTTCGTTTCTTCATCAATGACGAGCGAACAGTCGCCGACGACGAAAATGTCTTCATGCCCCGGGACACGCAAGTACGGGTCCACTTTAATGCGCGCCCGCGCCGCTTCAAACCCAGATTCCTCGATGACGCGGCTGCCGCGCACGCCGGCCGCCCAAATGACCGTGCCGGCTTTAATTTCCTCGACATCATCACCTTTCGCGACAATGATGCCATCCGGCGTGCACTCTTTAATGGCGGTGCCGATTTTAAACTCCACTCCTTTGCGCTCGAGCTGGCTCACCGCGTATTCGACAAGCTCCGGATCGAAGCCCGGCAGCGCGGTCGGCGCCGCTTCGACGCAAATGATGCGCACTTTGTGCGGATCGACGTCATATTCGCGGCACAGCTCCGGAATGCGGTTGACGAGCTCGCCCAAAAACTCGATGCCGGTGAACCCGGCCCCGCCGACCACGATCGTCAGCCGCTCGTCTTTCTTTTCCTCTTCCGTGTTGTACGTCGCAAACTGGTACTCGATATGCTCGCGGATTTGCCGCGCCGCGTTGATGTTGGCGATCGAGAACGCGTACTCTTTCAGCCCTTTGATGCCGAACGTCTCCGATTCGAATCCGAGGGCGATGACGAGATAATCGTACGTCAGCTCTCCATTTTCAAGCAGCACTTTCTTTTCGCCCGGCACGATTTTCGTCACCGTATCTTGGACGAATTTCACCTTGCTGCGATCAATGACGTCGCGGATCGGATAGCGGACGCGGTCATGGTGCAACGTGCCGGCCGACGCTTCATGGAGCCATGTCGTTTCATAATGGTAGTCATGTTTGTTGACAAGCGTAATGTTCGCCTCGTTCACCCCGACAAGTTTTTGCAGGCGGACGGTCGTCATGAGCCCGCCATAGCCAGCCCCTAAAATGACAACGTTTGGTTTTCTCACTTGAATCACTTCCACCCTTTTTAATTTTTTTCCACACGTTTCTGATAGCTTTTGCTTCGGCCCCCATTTTTATTGAGCGAAGTTTGTGAAAGTATTCACGTTAACCTTCAAAAAAATGTCGACAGATTGTCACAAAAAATTAACAATCTATCCACAACCATATTAGTTCTTTTTTTGCCTCTTTTCAAGCCCTTTTTTTCCGCCGGCCCGGCAAAAATTCTCCGTTATAACGGCGCGCATTTATGGTAAGATAAACTTGTAAGGCCATTATTTATATGCGGGGAGGAATGTCGGTGAAAGAGGATCGGAATCTTTATGACGTCACGATCATCGGCGGCGGGCCGACCGGGATGTTTGCCGCGTTTTACGGCGGCTTGCGGCAAATGAAAGTGAAAATTATCGAAAGCCTTCCGCAGCTTGGAGGGCAGCTGGCTGCGTTGTATCCGGAAAAATACATATACGATGTCGCCGGGTTTCCGAAAGTGCGCGCCCAAGAGCTTGTCAACCAGCTGAAAGAGCAGATGGACCTATTTTCGCCGACCGTCTGCCTGAACGAGTCGGTCGACACGCTCGAAAAGCAGGGGGACGGAACGTTTAAACTCGTCACCAATCAACAAATCCATTATTCGAAAACGATCATCATCACCGCCGGAAACGGCGCCTTTCAGCCGCGTCGGCTCGAAATCGAAAGCGCTCCCCGCTATGAAGGAAAAAACTTACATTACTTCATCAACGACTTGGGGCAGTTTTCCGGAAAGCGCGTGCTCGTCTGCGGCGGCGGCGATTCGGCCGTCGACTGGTCGCTCATGCTCGAACCGATCGCCGAAAGCGTCATGATTGTGCATCGCCGTGACAAATTCCGCGCCCATGAACATAGCGTCGAACAGTTGATGAAGTCAAGCGTGCACGTGAAAACGCCGTTTGTGCCGGTCGAGCTCATCGGCGATGACCAAGGCATCCGCCAGGTCGTCCTCGAGCATGTGAAAGAAGGCGCGAAAGAAACGATCGATGTCGACGCCGTCGTGGTCAACTACGGCTTTATTTCGTCGCTCGGCCCGATCAAAAACTGGGGGCTTGACATCGAAAAAAATGCGATCAAAGTCAACTCGCGCATGGAAACGAACATCCCCGGCGTGTATGCGGCCGGCGACATTTGCACATACGACGGCAAAATCAAGCTGATCGCCTGCGGCTTCGGTGAAGCGCCGATCGCCATCAGCAGCGCGAAAACGTACATCGACCCGACGGCGCGGATGCAGCCGGCGCACTCCACGTCGCTCTTTTAAGCGGCAAAAAAGCGGCGACCGCCGAAACGGATTCGCCTATAACACGAACGAAAAACAGTACTTGCCAAAACAACAGCCCGACGGAACCAGAATGTTTGACGCAAAAAAAAACGCGCCCTGCCAAATCGGGCGGAAACCGCCGCCCGGTCGCAGCAGGGCTCGTTTTTCATTGCGCTATTCTTTCGCGGCCGCCGTATCCAGCCGCTCTGTTTGCTCCAAAAGCGCTGCCAGTTCCTCATTTTTCTTTTCCGCCGCCTTCAACCGCCGCTGCAAGCTGAACAAGCGCACCCAACCAAGCATGCCGACAACGAGACCGCCAACAATCGCCGATCCGAAAATGACGACAATGAGCGGCAGGCGGGTTTCACCGGCCAAATAATGGATCGTCACTTGCTCGACATTGGCCACTGCCATAAGAGCGATGACAAGCGCCAACACGAGCGCCAGCAACAAATTCAACTGCCCTTTCATCGGCGCTCCCCCTTCCTTTGACGGCCGTCTGGAAACGGCCTCCGGCGACGGGCGGCTTCAGCCGTTCACTCGGCATTGCCCCGGTGCGCCGGGGACGATTGATACGTTGAACAGCGCATTTCATGCCATTCGGCTAACATTGCTCCGGCGTGCCGGCGTTCGTTGCGGTGCGGAACGACGAGCCGCAGCCGCATGTTGCGATGGCGTTCGGGTTGTTGATCGTAAACCCGCCACCAAGCAAAGACTGCTTGTAGTCGATGACCGTGCCGCGCAAAATCGGGGCACTGTCGCGGTCGACCAAAATTTTAATCCCGTGCTGTTCGAATTCAATATCATCATCGCGCCGCTCGTGCTCAAAGCCCATGCCGTACGACAGCCCGCTGCAGCCGCCGCCATGGACGCCGACGCGCAGGTAGGCGTGCTCTTCTTCCTGCTCCTTCATCATGTCCTTAATTTGAAACGCCGCCGCTTCGGTCAGCGTCACGATCGCTTCCGCCATTGGACTCTCTCCTTTCCATGTTCTCGTCTTTCCAACCGGTCTCGTTTTGCCTCTTTTTTCTCTTTGCTTATAGTATACCGCTTTCCCATCCGGGTGCTCAACCGTTCTGCCCGCTTTCGTAAAAATACACGCCAGTGCACACCGTCTCCGCCGGCCCGGTCATGCGTACACGCCCGTCATGCCCCCAGACGATGCGCAAATCGCCGCCGGCCAAATGGACGACCGTTTCCACTCCGCGCGCCGTTTTGCCGTTCAACACCGAAGCGACGACGGCCGCGCACGCTCCGGTTCCACACGCCTGCGTCACGCCGGAGCCGCGCTCCCAGACGCGGAAATGAAGCTCGCGTTCATTGACGACTTCGACAAACTCGACGTTCACCCCTTCCGGAAAGCGCGGATCTTTCTCGACAAGCGGGCCGAGCGTCGTCACCGGCGCTTCGTCAATGTCCTCGACATAAAAAATGACGTGCGGGTTTCCCATCGAAACGGCGGTAATTGTATATTCGCGCCCGTTTACCACAAACGGCTCGGCGACCACCTGCGCCGCTTCCGGCCCGGCCATCGGAATAGCGCTCCGCGCGAGGCGCGGTTCGCCCATATCGACGGTCACGCTCGCTACCTTGCCGTTTTGGACAGCGACTTCCGCCTCGACAAGCCCGGAGAGCGTTTCAATCAAAAACGAGCGGCCGCGGACGAGGCCGTGCTCATACGCATATTTTGCCACGCAGCGCAAGCCGTTCCCGCAGTTTTTCCCTTCCGAGCCGTCGCTGTTAAAGATGCGCATTTTCACCGGCGCCTCATCGGACGGGCAAATGAGGATCAAGCCATCCGAACCGATGCCGGTGTTGACATCCGACACGCGGCGGGCGATCGCCGGCAACTCGTCTTCCGGCAACGTTTCCCGAAACAAATCGACGTAAATATAACTATTTCCTAACCCATGCATTTTCGTAAACGAAAACGATCGCACGATATGCCCTCCCGAAAAATTTTTCACCTTTTGCGTATATTGAATCCTTTGTGTGGACAAAATGGGAATATCCCCCGTTTTTTCATATACATTGAAGAGGATGCCGCTTGCAGGCATCCTCCTTTTTTCAGTCAAAACATCGGATTTTCTTCCAAATGTTTATAAATATTTTCCACCAGCTGCTCCGGCGTCTCACCGCTGACAAATTCGCCGTTGACGAGCGCAAACAACGTTTCCGCACAACGCGTGCAATAGCTTAAGCAGCTGTATTCGATGATGTCCAAATTCGGGTCTTTTTCAAGCATTTCCATCGCTTTGTACGACCCGCTCGCCAAGTTGCTGATGCAAAATTCTATGACCGGCAAAATCATCGCCTGTTCACCTTCCTGCTTCCCATCGTAGCCGTTTTGCGGCGCGGCGTCAACGGACATGCTCACGAGAAGGGCGCGGAAAAAGAGCGTCCCTCCAGTTTGAGAAAATCAAAAGCGCTGGCGCAAGGTTTCTCAAGTTGAGAAAAGGCGCAAGCGACGGCATGACGCTGAACGCACGACGCCGACCGTCGACAGGGAAGCCGCCATGCCGCTTCGGTTGAGCGCTCTCAGCGCCAAACGATGCGGTTTGTCAGCTTATGCGCCTCCAAGGCGGCCGTCCAGAAAAATTGTTGTTCTTTTGTCACAATTCGCTATACTTTTCCGTGAAAATAATGAATCCATGAGCGGTTATTTTTATGTTTGGGTGGCGAGTAAAAGCTTACTCATGGATGTTTTTTATGTTTATGGCATTGGCGGCTTACGAAACTGGACACAAGCCTGCCGCATTTGCCAAGCGCCCAGCTCGCCGAAGCGCAGGCGGAGCAAATCGTCCAAGTGCTGCAAAAACGGTGGAACGGCGAAGAGCCGCCGAGCGAATTCCCGCCGATCAAGCTGAAAGGCATTCTCGGCTCACTCGGCAAAAAACACGGCTTCGGCCTCGTCGCGGACCGCCCGCTCACCGGACGCGTGCCGCGCCTGTTAAAGTCGGGCATTTTATGGATGTACAAGTACCATCATGGGTATTAACCTGCTGAGCAGGCGGCCGCTTTGGCTTCCTGTTCATTCACGCCAACAAAAGCGGCGGAGGACTCCCCGCCTTCTCTTTAGATGGCGTTCACCTGCCGCTTACGATGAGCGGTAGCCGTATTTCTCCATTTCCGCATAAATCGACTTCAGCCGCGGATTGCCTTCGGCCACGACTTCCCCTTCCACGACCACGACCGGGTACACCCAATCTTCCTCAACGATCGTCTGCGCCAGTTTCCGCTTTGCCTCATCGTCAGCGGGCGGCGCGAAAATGTCGACGTACGTCATCACAAACGGCTGGTCGGGATATTTGCGGCGCAGCGCGGCCTCGAGCCACTCATACGTTTCCTTCGACGACGGCAGCTGCACGCACGACGGACAAATGATGTCGGCCCCGTACACACAAATTTCAACCGGCTTGAATGTCATCGTTGTCATCCTTTGCGAAAACAAAATTTATCATTAGATTTTTTCCGCTACCATGATTATAATAAAAAATAGGGAAAGGAGTCGATGAAAATGACGGATCAAGAAATCAAAGAACAAGTACAAGAAGTTTTAGATAAACTCCGTCCGTTCCTGCTTCGCGACGGCGGCGACTGCGAACTTGTCGATGTCGAAGACGGCGTTGTCAAACTCCGTCTCCTTGGCGCATGCGGCAGCTGCCCGAGCTCGACGATCACGCTGAAAGCGGGGATCGAACGCGCCTTGTTTGAAGAAGTGCCGGGCGTCGTTGAAGTGGAACAAGTGTTTTAATGAAAAATCCGAACAGCGACCGCTGTTCGGATTTTTTTGTCGCCGGCGGGCGGACACCGTCCGCTTCCGGACGACCCCGAAAACCGGACTGCCGCTGGCGGTCAAGCTTCAAGCGCCAGCTTGTAGACGCGGCTGCCGCGCGGCTCGACGGAAAGACGCGCGATGTCGCACGTCGGAAAATGCGGGCGCAGCTGGTGCGCCAGCCTCTCTCCTTGACCCGGTTCGGCAAAGACGAGCACTGTCGGCCCCGCCCCGCTCAGCGCCGCGCCGATCGCTCCGTATTCCTCGGCAAGCGTCTCGGCCCGCGCCAGCTCCGGAACGAGCGGTTTCCGGTACGGCTGGTGGAACAAATCGGCCGCCATCATCCGGCCGGCGAGCTTCCAGTTTTTCGTGAGCAAGGCGGCGACAAGGACGTTGCTGACGGCGCTTGCCTCGACGGCGCGCGCCCGCGGCCATTGGGTCGGCAGCTGCCCGCGCGCTTTTTTCGTTTCCAGTTCATAACCGGGGATAATGGCGACGATCTCCACATCAAATTCCGGCACACGGACGACATCCACCCCCGCTTCGCGGCAGCAACCGATGACCAGCCCCCCGTACAGCGAGGCGCCGACATTGTCGGGATGCCCTTCATAGCGGGCCGCCCATTCCATCTTTTGTTCGCGCGACAGGCCTAGCTCGAGCAGCGCATCGGCGAGCTCCACGCCGGCGACGACCGCCGCTGCGCTGCTGCCTAGCCCGCGCGTAAACGGAATGTCGCTGTACACATCGACCGCGCAGCTCGGCAGCCGCCGGCCGTGCGCGTCCGCCACCTTGTCCGCCACCTCGTACACCAAATTGTCCGTCCCGCGCGGAATGCCGCTGACTTCCGGTGTTTTGGGCGCAAACGACCACGCTTCCGCCAAGCGAACATCAAGCGTCAAGTAACGGTTGACGGCGAGCCCGATCGAGTCAAAGCCGGGCCCTAAGTTCGCCGTGCTGCCCGGCACGATGATTTTCAACATCTCGTCTTCTTTCATGTGCGGACAACCCCTTGCAAACGCTCCAAGACAGCTCGTTCATCATTCGGCAGCACGACCGGCTCAATCGCCGCCGTCTCCAAGGCGATGGCCGGGTCTTTCAAGCCGTTGCCGGTCAAAACCGCTACGACGAGGCTGCCGCGTTCGATTTCGTTCCGTTCGCGCTGTTTGATGACCCCGGCGATGGCCGCGCATGATGCCGGCTCGGCAAAAATGCCTTCCGTCCGGGCGAGCCGCTTGTAGGCGGCCAAAATTTCGGCATCGCTCACCTCATCGATTTTTCCGCGCGATTCGTTGGCGGCCTCGACCGCTTTTTCCCAGCTCGCCGGATTGCCGATGCGGATCGCCGTCGCCACCGTTTCCGGCTGTTCAATCACCCGGTTGCGGACGATCGCTGCCGCTCCTTCCGCTTCAAAGCCGCGCATTTGCGGCAACCCGGTCCCTTTGGCCGCATGGTACTCCTTAAACCCTTTCCAATAGGCAGTGATGTTGCCGGCGTTGCCGACCGGAATGGCGAGCACGTCCGGGGCGCGGCCAAGCTGGTCGCACACTTCGAACGCCGCCGTTTTCTGCCCTTCGATCCGGTGCGGATTGACCGAGTTGACAAGCGTAATCGGCGCCGTTTCGCTCAGGCGGCGCACCATTTTCAGCGCCTCGTCAAAGTTGCCGTCAATCGCGAAAATCTCCGCGCCGTACATCGCCGCTTGCGCCAGTTTGCCAAGCGCGATTTTCCCGTTCGGCACAACGACGAGGCAACGCATGCCGGCGCGCGCCGCATAGGCGGCCGCCGACGCCGACGTGTTGCCAGTTGACGCGCAAATGATCGTATGGCTTCCTTCCTCTTTCGCTTTCGCCACCGCCATCACCATGCCGCGGTCTTTAAACGAACCGGTCGGGTTCGCCCCTTCAACCTTGACATACAAGGTGATCCCAAGCTCTTCCGACAGACGCGGCAGCGGAATGAGCGGCGTGTTCCCTTCGCAAAGTGACAGCCTCGGCGTCGCCGCCGTAAGCGGCAAAAACTCGCCATAGGCGTCAAGCAGGCCGTTCCATGCCATTACCGTTTCTCCCCTTCCACCCGATACGAACTTTGGACGCGCTCGACGATTTCCAAATCGCCCAGCTGCTGCAAAATGTCTTCGTAGTCTTGCTGCGAGGCGTCATGCGTCACGATCACGATTTCTGCCAGACCGTTTTCTTTCAGCGGCAGCTGCAAAATTTTCTCAAAGCTCACCCCGCGCTGCGAAAACAGCGTCGTAATTTTCGCAAATGCACCGACTTGGTCTTTCACATGAATGCGCAAAAAGTATTTTGAGAAAATTTCCGCTGGCGCTTTCAATTGCTTTTCATATTGCGGGGCGACCGCGGAATGGCCGTTGACGCCAAGGCGCATGTTTTTCATCACCGCGATCAGATCGGAGACAACGGCTGTCGCCGTCGGCAGGCTGCCCGCCCCCGGCCCGTAAAACATCGTCTCCCCGACCGCTTCGCCATACACATAGACGGCGTTGTATTCGTTATGCACCGACGCAAGCGGGTGCGAATCCGGCAAAAACGTCGGCTGGACGCTCACTTCGACCTTCTGCCCGTCGCGCTGGGCGATGCCGATCAATTTCATCGTGTAGCCAAGCCGCTTCCCGTAGTTCAAGTCTTCCTCGGTCACTTCGGTGATTCCCTTCACTTGCACATCGTCCAAGTCGATGTCCATCGAAAAGCCGAGGCGGGCCAAAATCGCCATTTTTCGCGCCGCATCGAGCCCTTCCACGTCTGACGTCGGATCGGCCTCGGCGAACCCGAGCGCCTGCGCTTCCGCCAGCACGGCTTCATACGAAGCGCCGTTTTGCGACATTTTCGTCAAAATGTAGTTCGTCGTTCCGTTCACGATGCCCATGAGCTTGGTGATCCGGTCGGACGCCAAGCCGTCGACCAGGCTGCGCAAAATCGGAATGCCGCCGGCGACGCTCGCTTCATAAAACAAATCGCAACGGTGCTCCGCCGCCACCCGAAGCAGCTCTGAACCGTAGACAGCCATTAAATCTTTGTTCGCGGTCACCACGTGCTTCCCTTGGCGGAGCGCCCGCAACAGCCACTCTTTCGTCTCCTCGACGCCGCCCATCACCTCGATGATGACATTGATGTCCGGATCGTCGATCACGTCGGCGGCGCTTGTCGTCAACAATGCGGGGTCGACGGCGACATCGCGCGGCTTATGTACGTCCCGGACGAGGATTTTTTTCACCTTCACCGGACAGCCGACTTGGTGCATCAATTTTTCCTGGTGGTTTTCGATAATTTTCACCACGCCGCTCCCGACCGTTCCTAGTCCTAACAATCCGACCAAAATTGGTTTTTCCATGATTCCCGCTCCTTCTGTTTACGTACAGTATACATTTGTATTTTTATAGTAGACATTATAAAAGACGATCAGCCATTTGGCAATGAAAAGTTTTACGACAGCTCGTTCACCGGGGTCAACGGCGACCGGCCTTCCAAGACAGCGATGATGTTGTCGCGCGCCAACGTCATCATCGCTCGCCGCGTTTCGTATGTGGCGCTGCCGATATGCGGCAACGCCACAACGTTCGGAAGCGACAGAAGCGGATGATCGGCGGCGACCGGCTCTTTCTCAAACACATCGAGCCCGGCAGCGGCGATCTCCCCTGCGACAAGCGCCTCATAAAGCGCCTGTTCATCAACGACCGCGCCGCGCGCCGCATTAATGAAAATCGCCGATGTTTTCATTTGCCGAAACGCCTCGCGGTTGAACAAATGGCGCGTCTCGCGGGTCAGCGGCGTCAAGCAGACGACAAAATCGCTCTCGGCAAGCAAATCGGCGAACGGGCGGTAGACGGCGCCCAGCTTCTCTTCCGCCTCCGGACGGCGGGAGCGGTTGTAATACAGAATGTTCATGTCAAACCCCTTCGCCCGTTTCGCCACCGCCTGCCCGATGTTGCCCATGCCGACGATGCCGATCGTTTTATGATGGACATCGGCGCCCGCCAGCAAAAACGGGCTCCAGCTTTTCCATTTTCCTTCTTTCAAAAATTCGGCTGCTTCGACAAGGCGGCGGGCAGTGGCGAGCAGCAAAGCAAACGTCAAATCAGCCGTCGTATCGGTCAGCACATCCGGCGTGTTGCACACAAGAACGCCGCGCTTCGTTGCCGCCGGCACGTCAATGTTGTCATAGCCGACGCCCATGTTGGCGACGACTTTAAGCCCTGAACCGGCCGCCAGCACGTCCTCGTCGATCGGGTCGGACACCATCGGCAAGATGGCCGTCGCCCGTTTCGCCTTTTCCACGAGCACATCGTGTGGCACGGCCATATCTTCATGGGGCCACATCTCTACTTCAGCGATGGCCAAAAGCGGCGCGACCACGTCCTCGGGCAATTTTCGCGTAATGAATACATACGGCTTCGTCATGGTGCAGCCTCCCGCATCGTTTTTTCTAAATCTTATCACAACTTTGGCCGAAAAAAAACGGGAAGTTGTCCTTAGGGTTTAACGGCAGGGAAGCGGTCGTTTTTTCGTTTGGGCCAAAAAAAGCGGGAAGCTGTCTTCCCTGCGTTACGCCGGCGGCAGCCACTCGACCGCCGGCAGGCGGATGCGGTTCGAGATGCCGGCGATCTTGGCAAACGCGGCCAAAAATCGTTCATATTCATGCGATCGATCGAGCAAGCGCCGCAACTCCCCCTCCCGCCTTGTCCGTTCGCTCTCATCCACAGCGATATAATATGCCTCGACACATTCAAAATAGGAAAGCGGAAACAACAACCTGGCGTAAACGAGTCTCCAAGCAAACGGCGACAGCGGCGCCGCATGTTCATACTCTTGAAAAAACTGCCGCACCGCCCGCTGACAGCCAAGTCCGCTCTTTTCGTACAAATGGCGCACCCATTCCGCCAAATCGCGGGCGCAATGGTCATACACCCAGTCGGTCGGCAGCTTCGCTTCGATCCCCCCAACCCACTTCGCCTCGGGGAGACGCTCATGGCAAAATGCCGCGTAATCGATGCGCCCTAGTTCTTCGTCAATCTCCGTGTCCGCCACGTATTGCACCGCGTTTTCCGCCAATCCTAAATAATACGGGAACGATTCGATAAACAGACGATCAAACAGCGACGACGGCCCGGAAGCGAGCTTGCTCGACCAAAACGCCTCCATTTGATCGATCCGCTTCGCCCACAGCTCCCGCCATTGGCCGATGCGCCGGCAGGCGACGATCGGCCATGGACATGTTCTCCCGCATTCATGCATCACCGCCAATTCCCTTCCGAGCGAACGAAAGCGAGCCGCCGGAAGCGGAGCGCGAACGAGCGCCAACGGCTGTCCATTATAGGAAGCGATATACGTTCCGGACGTCGTTTTGACCAGTTCTCCGACGCCGTCCACTCCTTTTGCCCGCAAATAGCGGCTCATTCGCTGGCGCTCTTCCATTTCCGCTTCGCTTTGCCCATCGGCGGGAACGAGTAAAAAACGCTCCTGCCGATGCCAAAAGGCCGCATGCCGTCCGCTTCGCTCCAACCTCTCGACGCGCATGCCATACTGTTCACGCACCCATTCTTCCATCGCCGCGCCTCCTTTTTGCCGAAACCAGTCAATTCCGCTCGTTCCACACCTTCATCTCATCGCCGCCCCATCAATGAGCCGATTCCGCCTCCGCTCCAGCATGAAACGGCCCCATTCACGCGCCTATGTTGATCAGCCAACGCATGGCCGCGGAAAAAGAGGGCTACTTTTTATATATGACAGCGGGCGCCAAAAAAGCCGATGAGCATTTTTCTTTATATGACGGACTTATTTATGACATGATACATATATATAGAAAACGACTTTCTAAAAGAAACAGGTGAAGTTCATGAGCGAATTCATTATGAACAATCTGGAACAAACCGCCCGCCGATGGCTCGAGGAGCGGGGGGTGACGGTGGAAAAAATTGCGGAGCTTGTTTATTATTTGCAATCGAAATACCATCCGGATTTAACGATGGACGAATGCATTGAAAACGTCAACCGCGTCATCTCGAAACGCGAAGTGCAAAACGCGATTTTGACCGGCATCCAGCTCGACAAGCTCGCCGAGGACGGTCGGCTTGACGAGCCGCTGCAATCCATCATCCGCCGCGATGAAGGGTTGTACGGGGTGGACGAAATTTTGGCCCTTTCGATCGTCAACGTGTACGGATCGATCGGGTTTACGAACTACGGTTATATCGACAAACAAAAACCGGGCATTTTGCAATATTTAAATGACAAATCAACCGGCAAATGCAACACGTTTTTGGACGACATCGTCGGCGCCATCGCCGCAGCGGCGTCAAGCCGCCTGGCGCATCGAGCCGCCAACGCCGAATGAGCGGCGGCGCGAAGCATCCATGCAAAAGACGAAATAGCAGCACCCCTCAAGCCAAACACGATTTGTTGGTTCGCATCGATGGCTTTGTTGCTGCACCCGGTCATGAGAAAGGGTGCCCCGAGCCTTTCGGGACACCCCTCTTGCTTTACAGGCGCTCCATCCATTCGCGGAGCGAATCAGCCGTATAGGTCGGCTGCCGTTCGTAGCGGGCGAGCATCTCTTTCGTCGTGACGCCCGTATGGACGAGCAGCGTATCGATGCCCGCGTTCATGCCGGCTAAAATATCCGTCTCGTAATAGTCGCCGATCATCAACACATCTTCCTTCGGAACTCCAAGCACCTTAAGCGCCTGCTCCATAATGATGTTTTCCGGCTTGCCGATAAACGTTGGCTTCACTTGCGTCGAAACGGCGACGACGGACGTGATGGCGCCGTTGCCCGGCAGCAGCCCGCGCTCGGTCGGCAAGGCGATGTCGCCGTTTGTCGAAATGAACATCGCCCCGTTGCGGACGGCAAGGCACGCGATGGCAAGCTTCTCGTACGTCAGCTGGCGGTCGATGCCGATGACCACCACGTCTGCGTCCTCCCCAGCGAAGCGGAACCCTTTTTCCGCCAACGCGGTGCGGATCCCTTCCTCGCCGATGACATAAACGGACGCGTCCGGCTTTCGCTCAAAAATGTAGTTCGCCGTCGCCTGGCTTGTTGTGAAGACATGCCTCTCTTCCGCCGGCACGCCGAATGAGCGCAATTTTTCCGCCACTTGCGCCGGCGTGCGCGACGAGTTGTTCGTGACAAACAAATACGGGAGGCTGCGGCGGTGCAGCTCGTTCACAAACTCGCGCGCCTCGGCGATGCATTCTGTGCCGCGGTACATTGTCCCGTCCAAGTCAAGCAAATAGCCTTTGTATCGTTTCAACGGTTGTCAGTCTCCTTTCCATCCATCGATTCGCTGCCAAACGCCGACACCGGGCCGAGCTCGCTTTCCAAGTAATGACGCACCGCCTTCGGGTACGCCTCAAGCGCCGGCAGCTGTTCGTTCAAATCCGCGAGCAGTTTCGCGTGATCGACGTTCGTATAGTTTTGGACGAGCGCTTTCCGGTGGGCGATGAACGCTTTCAGCCGCTCGCCGTCCTCAGCCGAAATCACCTGCTCGTCAGTCAAAATGTCAATAATGTCGTTATAGCTCCCCGGGTCGCGCATAATAAAGCCGTCAATCATCGCGTTGCCGACATCGAGCACCGCCTCGATGAGGACATGAGCGATCCGCTCGAGCGCCAGCTGCTCAAGCGCGCCGTCCCAGTGGCGCTGCGCTTTGTAGTGCGCCATCAGTTGCTCCATGCAGCGAAGCCGCTCTTCCAATTTGTTTTGGTCGACAAAATACATGGCTCGTCCTCCTTTTTTCTTCCCCGCCTTCCTCCCTTTTTCGCCGTTCGTCTGCTATGATGGACATAGGCGAAAAATAAAGGGAGGAATGGAGATGAGGGAACGGTTTTACTTATACGATGATACGGTCGAGGCAGCGGTCCGGTTCGTCAGCTTTGTCGGCGAGCGGCAGCGGTTCGATTTGGCGTTAATTGAAACTGACCGCTTTTATGGGAAATATTTGGTGCTGGATTTGCAAAGCAACCGGTTTGCCATTCTTGGCCGCGACGATTTGGAGGAGCCGGGCTATATCGAACGCGCCTATGCACTCAGCGAACAAGACGCCGATGAGCTGCGCGCCTTTTTGGACGAATGCCTTTCATAACCTTCCTCGGTTTTGGACATCTTATGAAACACCCCGACAGCAAGGAAGGTGAGACGAATGGCGGAACGAGAACAATATGCCGACTTTTCCGTCGTCGAAAAACAGCGCAACTTTTTAACCGCCGAAGAATTCCCGGAAGGTCCGTACGGCTCGCCGCGCCGCGATGACGCCCTGGTCGAGAACAAAAGCACGCCGTGGAAGGAAGGGCAGCGCCATTACAGCGCCTTCAACTATGAGTTCAAATCGTTTCACCAAAACATTCCAAGGCGCGATCCGGCCTCCCATCCGCCGCACGACGACCCGCGCCAAAGCGAGCAGTTTCCATACAACGAAGGCGAATGACGTGCAGCCGCCCGGCAGCGGGCGGCTGCCGCCTTTACCGCTTCACCTTGCGCAACACAAAATAGGCGCACCCAAAATTGCAATATTCATACAAATACTCGGACAGCGTGCTGATTTTCGTATCATACGTCGCCTTTTGGTTATGGTCATCGAAAAACCCGCGCAGGCGAAGCTGATTGTATCCCCAATCGCCGACAATGTAGTCGTACTTCCCTAAAATATCGGCGTATCGGGCGCGAAACGCCTCTTCGTTAAACGCGTTTTTGACGTTTTCAACCAGTTCATAACAATGGTTGTTAACGCAAATCACCGCTCTCACCTCGCCTTTCCACTTTCATCATAAACGATGAACCGCACCCAATCAATTACTGTTATCAAACAGCGAACCGCGTGCCACCCTAAAAGCGAGGGGGGGGCTGACGATGAACCGATGTTGGATCGCCGCCGCGTTCGGAACGGCGATCGCCCTGGCCGGCTGCGCGCAGACGGCGCAGGACGAAAACACCGACGTCTACAAACGGAGCGGCAATACGATCAATGTGACCGACCGCAATGAGCTGTACAACGAAAACGGGGTGCCAAACGGCAATGACACGCCGATGAACAACTTCGGCTACGTCCGCCATCAAAAAAGCCCGATCCTCGGCGATGCAAACGGCTATAACGACATGCCGTCGTTCAACCGCGAGCAAGCCGCCGATTTAATCAGCAAACTGTGCACGCAGCTGCCGGGCGTCAACGACGTCGCCACGCTCGTCACCGATGAAGAGGTGCTTGTCGTCTATGACGCCGACACAAAAAATCGGCAGCAAACCGCCGACCAAGTGAAAAAGACAGCGCTGTCCGTCGTTCCCCGCTACTACCATGTGTATATCGCCGACAATCCACAGCTGATGAAAGACATTGAGCGCTTCGGGCTCCTTGATTCGAACACGCGCAATATCGACCAACTTCTCGATGCCACGATTCAGCGGATGTTGAAATATCCGCAAGGGAAAAAGCTGAGCGACGGGGAAAATGAAAACGGCGAAATGATCAACGAGACAAACGACCACCTCGACCGCAACTTCCGCGACGGCACGCCGCGGCCGACGCCGGCCGGACGGTAGCGAAAGAAAACGGTCTGCCTGTTTCTTAAAGAGGCTCGACCGTTTCTTTTTTCCGGCAACAAAAGCCGCCAGTCAAAGTGTTTGCCGCCTGGGCGCGATGCCCGCATCTCCCCTCGCAGGCTGTTTGGCGGCAGCGAGGGGGGCGGACGCCGGCTTTGACTCCGCAAGCCCGGGCGCCTGCCATCTTCACGCCTTCAGCTGCCGCGCTTTCGCCGCTTCGTTCACCTGCTCGTCGGCATGGTACGACGAACGGACGAGCGGACCGGCCTCGCAATGGCTGAACCCTTTGCTCAGCGCGATTTCTTTCAGCTCTTGGAATTCGTCCGGATGGTAATATTTGACGACTTTCAAATGTTTTTTCGTCGGCTGCAAATATTGGCCGATCGTCAAAATGTCGACATGGTTGGCGCGCAAATCGTCCATCGCTTCGATAATTTCCTCTTTCGTTTCCCCAAGGCCGACCATGATGCTCGATTTCGTCGGAATGTCCGGCTGCAGTTCTTTCGCGCGCCGCAAAAACTCAAGCGAGCGTTCATACGTCGCCCGGGCGCGCACTCTCGGCGTCAGACGGCGCACCGTTTCGATGTTATGGTTTAAAATATCGGGACGGGCGTCCATCAGCGTTTTTAAGTTTTCATACACGCCGCCCATATCCGATGGCAGCACTTCAATCGTCGTAAACGGATTTTTCCGGCGGATGGCACGCACCGTTTCCGCAAACACCGCCGCCCCGCCGTCTTTGAGGTCATCGCGGGCGACGGCCGTAACGACGACGTGTTTTAAATTCATGATGCGCACCGACTCAGCGACGCGTTCCGGCTCTTGCCAGTCAAGCTCGGTCGGGAGCCCGGTTTTGACAGCGCAAAAGCGGCAGGCGCGCGTGCAGACGCTGCCCAAAATCATAAACGTCGCCGTCCGCCTTACCGCCCAGCACTCATGAATATTCGGGCACTTCGCCTCTTCGCACACAGTATGTAAACGATTTTCCCGCATCAGCTTCTTCAATCCGATATAATGTTCATTCGTGTTCAGTTTAATCTTCAGCCAGTCCGGCTTGCGGACATGTTCTTCGTTTGTTGCCATCGTTCTCACTCCACTTGTCGAGGATTGTTCCATTTTCATTATAAATGAAAAACGCGAAAAAACACAAAAAAATAAGCCGCTTTCCTCTTTTTAACATTTATGAATCGCCTGTTTCTCCCCAAACTAAACATATGAAATGGGCGAAAAGGGGGGATTCCACGTGCACCGATGGTTTGTCGCCCTATGGGTGGCGACGGTGTTGTTCATAGCGGCCAGCGCGGCTTCCGCGGCGGAAAACGACGACGCAGTATACGAACAGCGCATGGAGCTGTATAAAAAAGCGGAGGCGGTTTCGCTCATTCCATGGTATTACTTTGCCGCCATCGACCAGTATGAACGGAACATCCGGCAAGCGCGCCGCGACTTGCCAAAACCAACCGGCGTCCTCGGCATTTATATGAAACCGGACGTATGGGCCGGACCGCTGAACAAAAATCCGCACGATACGAACCCGTTTACGATTTCCCAGTTTGGCGGGCTCGGTGTGGACGGAGACGGGGACGGCAAGGCGCGGGCGGATGACGACGACGACGTCATCATGGCCATGGCAAGCTATTTGCAGACATACGGTATCGATCATCGCCATATTAAAATCGCGCTTTGGAACTATTACCAGCGTTCCAAAACGGTGGATTTGATTTTAGGAAAAGTGAAGATTTACAAAAAATACAAGACATTGAAACTGGATGACCATGTCTTTCCGCTCCCGTTGCGGGCGAATTACAGCTACCGCGACACGTGGGGCGATGCGCGCGGCTGGGGCGGGCGCCGCATTCATGAAGGAACCGACATTTTCGCCGGCTACGGCGTGCCGGTCCGCTCGACGTGCTATGGCATTGTCGAACTGAAAGGATGGAATAAATACGGCGGCTGGCGCGTCGGCATCCGCGACATCAACAACACGTACCATTATTTTGCCCATTTGAACGGCTTTGCCGCCGGGCTTCGCGAAGGGCAAATCGTCGAGCCGGGCACGATCATCGGCTCGGTCGGCAGCTCCGGCTACGGACCGCCGGGCACCGCTGGAAAGTTCCCGCCCCACCTCCATTACGGCATGTACAAAGACAACGGCTATACGGAGTGGGCGTTTGACCCGTATCCGCACTTGAAAGCGTGGGAGCGGGCCGAGCGGCAGCAACAGCGGCGCCGCTAGCAGCGGCGGCTGGACAAAAAAGAGGCCGATGTCGGCCTCTTTTCGTCTTTCTGCTTTCGTTAATGCCCGCCCAAATACGCCTGTTTCACTTGCTCGCTCGCCTGCAGCTCGCTCGCCGCCCCCGACAGGACGACGCGCCCGGATTCGATGACGTAGGCGCGGTCGGCGATGGAGAGCGCCATGTGGGCGTTTTGTTCGACAAGCAAAATCGTCGTTCCCGATTCGTTGATTTCCTGAATGATGCGGAAAATCGTCTTCACCAGCAGCGGCGCGAGCCCCATCGACGGTTCGTCAAGCAAGAGCAGCTTCGGGCGCGCCATGAGCGCACGGCCGATGGCGAGCATCTGCTGCTCGCCGCCCGAAAGCGTGCCGGCCAGCTGCTTGCGCCGCTCCTCGAGGCGCGGGAACAGCTGAAAGACTTTGGCAAAGTCTTGTTGAATGCCGTCTTTGTCTTTGCGCAAAAACGCGCCAAGCTCCAAGTTTTCCTCGACCGTCATATTGGCGAACACGCGCCGCCCTTCCGGCACGTGGGAAATGCCTTGCTTGACGATCGTTTGCGTCGCCTTGCCGGCGATCGAAGCCCCTTCGTAGACGATGTCGCCACTTTTCGGCTTCAACAAGCCGGAGATCGTTTTTAGCAGCGTCGTTTTGCCGGCGCCGTTTGCGCCGATCAGCGTGACGATCTCGCCTTTGTTCACCTCAAGCGATACGCCTTTTAAGGCATGAATGTTGCCGTAAAACACATCGATTGCCTCCACTTTCAACACGTCACGACACCTCCTCGCCAAGGTAAGCCTCGATCACTTTCGGGTTGCTGCGCACTTGTTCCGGCGTGCCGTGGGCGATCAATTGGCCGTGGTCCAACACGTAAATGCGCTCGCATATGCCCATCACAAGCGACATATCATGCTCAATCAACAAAATCGTCAACGCAAACCGTTCGCGGATAAACGCGATCAAGTTCATCAATTCTTTCGTTTCTTGCGGGTTCATGCCGGCGGCCGGCTCGTCAAGCAAAAGCACTTTTGGCTGCGCCGCCAGCGCCCGGGCGATCTCAAGCCGGCGCTGCTGGCCGTACGGCAAGTTTTTCGCTTTCTCGTGCATGACGCCGTCAAGCTGAAAAATGTTCAAAAACTCGATCGCCTTTTCTTCTATTTCCTTTTCCCCGCGGAAATGGGACGGGAGGCGGAGAATGGAGCTCGCGATCGAATGGCGGGCATGCGCATGGTAGGCGACTTTCACATTGTCGAGCACCGACAGCTCGCCGAACAGGCGAATGTTTTGAAACGTCCGGCTGATCCCTTTGCGCGTAATTTTATACGGCGGCAGTCCGTTCAACGTCTCGCCGTCAAGCATAATCCGCCCGTCAGTCGGCACATACACGCCCGTCAACAAGTTAAACAGCGTCGTTTTCCCCGCGCCGTTCGGGCCGATGAGCCCGACAAGCTCCCCTTGATATAGCTCCATCGTCACACCGGAGAGCGCCTTCAGCCCGCCAAACTGGATGCCGACGTTTTCTGCTTTAAGCAACGGTGTTTTTGCCGCCATGATTCATTCCTCCCTGCGCTGCCTTCCGCCATTTGAAGAGCGAAGATAGTTCTTTCGTCCCCATCAACCCGGTTGGACGGTACAGCATCACCAAAATCAAGACGATGCTGTAAATGATCATCCGCGTTTCCGGATAGTTTTGCAAGAACGTCGAAACGATCGTCAGCAACACCGCGGCCACCACCGCGCCGGATAGGCTGCCGAGCCCACCGAGGACGACGAAAATCAAAATGTCGAACGATTTCAGGAAGCCAAAGTTCGATGGCTGAATAATGTAAAAGTGGTGCGCATACAGCGCTCCGGCGATGCCGGCGAAAAACGAACCGATCACAAACGCCGCCACTTTGTAATACGTCGTGTTGATCCCCATGGCATCGGCGGCGATTTCATCTTCGCGGATCGAGATGCACGCCCGTCCGTGCGTCGAGTTCGTGAAGTTGGCGATCACCAAAATGGTGGCAAACAGGCAGGCGAACACCCACGGCCATGTCGTCATATGCGTCACCGTCATGCCGCTCGCCCCGCCGACGTAATCGATGTTCAAGAGCGCGATGCGGACAATTTCGCCAAAGCCGAGCGTGGCGATCGCCAAATAATCGCCTTTTAAACGCAAGCTCGGCACGCCGATGATGAGGCCGGCGAGCGCCGCCGCCACCCCGGCAGCCAAAACGCCGGCCGCAAACGGCAGCTGCAGCTTCATCGTCATAATCGCGGAGGCATAGGCGCCAACGGCGAAAAAACCGGCATGGCCAATGGAAAATTGTCCGGTGATCCCGATAATTAAATGAAGGCTGACGGCCAAAATGACATTAATCGCCATAAAAAAGAGGGTATTCACATAAAAGATGTTTAACGTTCCGCTTGCAATCAGCCACTCGACAACAACGAAAAAGGAGAAGGCCAGTATGACGGAAACCCAAAATCCACTCGTCCGCTTCCAAGTTGCCATTGTTCCCTACCATCCTTTACACTTTTTCTCGTACGTTCTTGCCAAACAATCCGGCCGGCCGGAAAATGAGGATGAGAATTAAAATGACAAACGCCACTCCGTCGCGCCAAAGCGAGTAGCCGAGCCCGCTGACGAGCGATTCGATGACGCCAAGCAAAAGCCCCCCGACCATCGCTCCCGGAATGATGCCGATTCCGCCCAACACGGCGGCGACAAACGCTTTTAATCCGGGAAGAATGCCCATCAATGGCTCGATTTTTGTATAATAAATGCCGAAAATAACGCCTGCCGCCCCCGCAAGCGCCGAACCGATGGCGAACGTGGCCGAAATCGTATTGTCGACGTTGATTCCCATTAACCGGGCCGCTTCCGCATCATGAGAGACGGCGCGCATCGCTTTCCCGATTTTTGTCCGGTGAACAATGAACTGAAGAAGGACCATCAAAACGAGGGACGTGCCGAGGATGAACAGCGACTGGCTGCTGATGACAACGCCAAACAGCTCCAAGTTCCGATCTGACAGCAACGTGCTCGGATACGCTTCCGGCTGCGCCCCACGCAAATAAATGATGACGTACTCAATGAGCAGCGATACGCCGATCGCTGTAATGAGCACAGCAATGCGCGTCGCGTTGCGCAGCGGCTTGTACGCAATCCGCTCAATGACTACCCCGAGCACGGCACAGGCGGCCATCGCCAACAACAGCGCTGGGAAAAAACCGACGCCGAGCATCGTCACAGCGTAAAAGCCGACGAATGAACCAATCATAAAGACGTCGCCATGGGCGAAGTTAATGAGCCGGACGATGCCATACACCATCGTATAGCCAAGCGCGATGAGCGCATAAATGCTGCCTAGCGAAATGCCGTTGACCAGCTGTTGAATGAGTTCCATGATTGCACGCTCCTTAACGAAAACTCGTCGTTGGCCAAAAGAAATGCCGGATGGGAGGGCGCCCCTTAGGGGCCTCCTCTGTCCACGCATCCATCCAGCCTTTTATTACGGATTCACTTTTGTTTTAAATTGCTGCTGCCCGTCTTTGTATTCCAAAATAATGGCCGATTTGACAGGATTGTGGTTTTGATCGACCGTAAATGTTCCCGTGACAAGCTGCAAATCTTTCGTTTGCGCCAGCGCGTCTTTAATTTTCACCGGATCGGCGCTGCCAGCCCGTTTGATGGCATCCGCCAAGAAGTATGCCGTATCGTAGCCAAGGGCGTTAAAGGCGTCCGGCGCTTTATTGTATTTCGCTTGGAACGCTTTGACAAATTCTTGAATTTTCGGATCCGGGTCGCCCGACGAATAATGGTTCGTAATGTACGTATTGTTCAACGCGTCTTTGCCAGCAAGCTCAATCAGTTTTGGCGAATCCCAGCCGTCGCCGCCCATGATCGGGATGTTCAACCCAAGCTCTCGCGCTTGTTTGACGATCAAACCGACTTCTTCATAGTAGCCCGGCAAGAATAAAAATTCCGGATTGGCCGATTTAATGCTCGTCAGCGTGGCGCGGAAGTCGGTGTCTTTCGCCACATACGCTTCTTCGGCAACAATTTGGCCGCCGCCGGCTGTAAATGTTTCTTTAAATGACGCCGCCAGCCCTTTCGAATAGTCGCTCGCGCTGTCGATCAAAACAGCCGCCTTTTTTACTTTCAAGTCGTTCAGCGCAAATTTGGCCGCCACCGTTCCCTGGAACGGGTCGATAAAGCACGTCCGGAAGACGAACTCGTTCACTTTGCCATCTTTGACGGTCACCGTTTCGCTCGTCCCAGACGGTGTAATAATCGGAACTTTATTGTCATTGGCAATTTGCACTTGAGCGAGCGTGTTCGTGCTCGTCGCCGAGCCAATGATGGCGACGACTTTATCCTGGCTGATCAACTTGATCGCGCCGTTCGTCGCTTCGGCCGCTTCCGATTTGTTGTCGACTTTCACCAACTCCAGCTTTTTGCCGTTGATTCCTTCTTTGTTGATTTCCTCAAGCGCCAAGTCGAGCCCTTCCGCAATCGACTGGCCGTATGACGCGGCCCCGCCGGACAGCTCAAGGTTGGCGCCGATTTTAATCACATCGCCGCCCCCGCCTCCGCCGCTGTTTCCGCCTGAAGAACTGCCTCCTTGCTGGTTGCCGCCGCAGCCGGCCAAAAGACCCGCCGTCAGCATCAATGAGAAAAAGACACCTGCTGCTCTTTTTTTCTTCATTTCTTGTTCCCCCATTGTTCAAAATGTTCTGTCACCAGAGCGCACACCTTTTTCTGCATACTATATCGATAGAGTCCGTATGCCTTGTGCGCTCGTGCGCCGCGCCGGATGGCGCCGCAAACTGATGCATGCCTTCCGATGCCGGCCGTTCATCCCCCCTCTCAAACTGATATATAAATAATAAAATTATTTTCAATTTAATATAATATTACAAAATTCGAACCAACTCGTCTAGTTGTTTTCTATTTAAAAAACAAAAAAGCTGTTTCCTCTTGACAAACGCCAGAGAAACAGCCAAAGCCCCTTCGCCGAGAAGAACACTTTTTTTGCATAACATTTCCATGTTTCTGTAAAAACCATTCCCAACGGCTGACGGGCACCCGTCAACCTAACGGAACTATATAGATGCAATTTGAAGCTTTGCCATTTGCAGCTTTTACCCGAGTATTTGATCGACTGTCGGGCGACCGAACAACGCCGCTTAAAGACCCATATATGGGTCTGTGAAGCAGGCGGTTGTTCGATCCTCCGTCACGCCTTGGCTTGCCTTCGACAGTCGAACGAGAACGATCGATTTAGGAAGATGACAGTCGCCGGCCTTTTAGAGGCGCACATTGACAGCCTTTCCCACTACCGCTTCGGAAGCTGGATGGACGGGCCGACTTGACCGCCGTTTTTGTTGTAAAATTGCGGCACTTCTCCCGGAATAAAGCGCATCACAACTGGAATATCTGTTGTCACATTGGAAATTTTCGATGCAAAAGGAATGACGACCTGGATGTCGACCGATACATGAATATCAATTTCAATAAAAAAACTGTTAATATCATACGCTCGAATTTCTTTCGTCACTTCCGATTCGACATTGCCAACGATCTGAAACTGCACCGGAATGCGCGGGCCGAGGTTGGCGAGCAGCACGTTGTTCGTCACTTGGCCGAGCGGGATATAGTAAATGATCCCGCGGCTGTCCCCTTGGCCGGATTCGACCTCAGGCAGCACCATCCGTTCGATCCGTCCTTCTGTCGCCGCCTTTAAGCTTTCCATCACATGATCATCCGTCTCCGATAAGATACGATTGATCACCGCGGTGTCAAAATCGACCGACACAATTTTGCCGCTTTCGTCCTTTTGAACCGTGACCAGCTGCCGAAATTCAGGGTTGTCTTTTTGAAACTGCTGCTCAATGGCGTTATTGATCACCAAGTTGGCAATCCGCTTCGTTTCCGTTTCCGCAATTTCCATCAGCATCGGCTCAATGCCTTTATTCACGATCCAAAGCCCGGCCGCTGTGGAAAACATAAAAAAAACGAATGTCAATAAAAACACGTAGCGGAACGGAAGCGGCCCTCTCCGCACAAATCGGGGGCGCAGCAAAATGAAATCCCTCCTTTACAAGCTATATGTATGCTTGCAAGGAGGGATTTTTTCACCGCATTTTCAACAGCGCGTCTTTTCCTTTCATTCCCCGTTTGATGCCAAGCTCCTCGGCGGCGACTGTCACCGATTCGAGCGGCGCCTCAAGCAACTGCTCGACCGTGCGCACCCCGACCGCCCGTCCGGCGACAATGCCGCGGTCGCGCAGCTTTTCGTTCAATAACGCCACATCGAGCGCCCCGCACATGATGTACCCTTTTTCACTCGCCACCGCCAGCAAGTTCGTTTTCGGCAGCTGGACGGACACCGCGACAAACGGATGTCCCTCAATGATAATCGGCTTGACTTCCACCATCGCCGCAGTCACTCTCCTTTCCATACTCCAATGTATGAAGCATGGAAAAAGAAGTGCCTGCCTATTGGGCCAATTTCCAGGCGAGAAGATCGCGCAAAAACTCCGGCATATAGTACGTTTTCTCCGCTGCCCGCTGAATTTGCGGATAAAAATGACCAATGGCAAACATGTCGGTCGTCGCCACGTCATAGGTGCGCTCCGGCTCGAGCGGCTCGCCGTTGATTCGAATGGCGCGGATATGCCAGGCGCCGTCTTCTTCCAGCTCCGTTTCGATCTCGACGCCGTCGTACACCATTTCTCCCATCACTTCGCCGCGGAAGCCAAACCCTTTAAAACGAAAATGCTTCATCCGTTCCGTATTGGCCTCAAGGATAATCTCTTTGAGCTCCGCGCCGCGCAGCTTCACCTTGCACGGGTTGAGCGGATGCGGGCAAATGCGATGCAAATCTTTTTTCGTCACCGGTCCTCTCGCAAGCGGTTCAAGCAGCACCCCGGCGTTCACCATCCCGATGTCCGCCTGGCACCATTCGCGCAGCGCAGACGCAAGCAAACGGGCAAGCGGCGACGGAGCGAACCAGTCAAGCGGCAAGTCATCATGGAGCACGGCGACTTGTTCCGCTTCAAGCCGCGCCAAACTTTTCTGTTCAAGGGAGCGAAGGCGGCACGCCACTTCTTCGGAAAACGGCATCACACCAGCATCCAACACCTTCGCAGACGCCCGCCCAAGACGTCGCCCTTCCACTTCCAGCTTAACGACACCGACATATTGTCCGTATTTCCCAGCCGCGCAAAGAAGCGCACCGTTTACTTCCTTACCTTCTGGAAACACATGGTGGGTGTGAGCGCCCAACACAATATCCACGCCCGGAATCGTTGCAGCGATTTTTTCATCTTCATTCACCCCAAGATGAGACAGCACAACGACGCAATCGGCCTTTTGCCTCACTTCCTCCACCGCCGCTGCCAACATGTCAAACGGCGGAACGATCTTCCAGCCGAGCAGCTCGTAAAAGTGAGAAAACGGAGCGGTGGCGCCAACCACCCCAATGCGAAACGTCTCCGTCGCCGGGATGACGACATACGGAAGCGCCCAATGCGGCCGCACGCCATCGCGGCGAAACAAATTGGCGACAACGACCGGAAACCGAGCCTGTTCGTACAACGTATCCAGTTCATCATGATCAAGGGTGATCCCTTCGTTGTTGCCGATCGTCACCGCATCATAGTGAAGATCGTTCAATAAGTCCACATTCGCTTTTCCACGCGTCGCCTCGGTAATCGGGTGCACGCGATCGAGAAAATCGCCGACGTCAAACAACAGCATCGCCTCGTTGCGAGCGCGATGTTCCCGTCTCCGTTCCGACAAAAAGCGGACGATTTGCGGCCAATGTTCAAAATGGCTGTGCACGTCGTTCGTATGATAAATGTAGATAGTTTGCTTCAAAACGCGCGCCCCTCCTTCCATTACGCCAAACTTTCCCATACAAGCCGGGCCCCGAGCAGTACAAGCACTAGCCGCAGCACGACGACAAGCATCCGGCTTGGCATCCGCTTATTGATCCACGCCCCGGTTTTCGCGCCGATCCATACGCCGGGAATGAGGGCAAGGGCAAACGACCATTGCACATTTCCCATCGCGACATGGGTGAGTGAACCGACGAGCGAGGACAAAAAAATCATCAACATCGACGTCGCCACCGCCACATGGGGCGGAAAGCGAAACAGCACGATCATCGCCGGCACCATGAGCGAGCCGCCGCCAATGCCAAACAACCCGCCGAAAAAGCCGACCACAAACGCGATGGCGACCGCCATGAGCGGTTGATAGCCGTATGTGAACACCTCGCCGTTTCGGTCCGTGTACATTCGCACAACACGCCGTCGCCACCATGGCGCCGGCCGCGCCTGCTCCGCCGCTGTTCGTTCGGCCCCGTTTTCTTTCGCCGCCGCCGTCTCGTCAGCCGAACGCTTCGTTTTCTTTTGACTCAGCGACAAAAAGAGCGACATGGCGATTAAAAACAGCCCAAAATACAATGAAAAATGAGCGGCGCTCAGCGTATTGTTCACCCAAGCGCCGATGACCGCCCCGGGAACGCTGCCAAGGCAAAAGAGCAAGCCGCTTTGATAGTCGACCATTTTGTCTTTCATATACGACAATGTGGACGATAAGCCATTGAAAATAATGACGACAAGCGACGTGCCGACCGCCACTTGCGGCGTCACCGCCGACAGCCAGCCGAGCGCGCCGAAAAACAGAAGCGACGGCACGATGATCACCCCGCCGCCAAGGCCGGCCAAACTGCCGACCGTCCCCGCGATAAAGCCGATCAAGACAAGCAACGCATACGCCATCCTCCATCCCCCTCTTTCTCGCTTCAAAACAAACCAAGCTGCCGCGGCGCAAGGCCCGTGTACTCAATGCCAAGCAAATCGATCAATTGTTTGGCGTTGTCGGCGGCATCGCCGCCGGAGTTGTTGTTAAACAGCACGTAAATCTGTTTCGTTTTTTGTTTTAATACCTCTATATGGCGCACCCACTCGCGCAGCTCGCGCTCATTGTACCGGTATAAATAGCGGACCACCCTCCAGTTCTCGCCGGCCGTCGCCTTGTTCCAGCCGTGAACATTCCGTCCGTGCAGGCGGATGAGCGTCTTTTCCCGGTCGGTCGGATGCAAAACGGTCGGCACCGACCCTTCCCCCGCCTGCGGCTCGTCGCAAATTGTGTGAATCCACCCTTCTTCTTCCATAAAGTGAAGCGTTTTTTCATAAAAGCGCGGCGAAAACCACGATTGGTGCCGAAATTCGAGCGCCGCCGGCACCTCCCCCATCCGCGCTTTTGTCCAGCGCAAGTACGCCACATGCTCGCGCCGACAGTCAAACCACGGCGGAAACTGAAACAGCACCATCGCCAATTTCCCCGCTTCCTGAAACGGCGCGATCGATTCCAGAAACGCGGCAAACATCGCTTCCTTGCTTTCATACGGAATCGGGCCGCGCTCATGCCCGGTCATTCCTTGGTATGCCTTCACGATAAACTGAAACGGCGGCGGCGTTTCCCGAATCCATTTTTCCACATTCGCCCGCGGTTGAATGGCGTAAAAGTACGAATCGACCTCGACCGTCGGAAAATGGGCCGCATATTCCGGCAGTTTGTCCTTCGCAGCAAGGCCCGGCGGATACAAACTGTCATGATCGCCCCAGCCGGTCAGTCCAATATAAATCATGGCCATCACCAGTTTATTCAGCTTTCAGATATTTTAACTATACCATAAGCAGGTCGGCCATGAAATCAAAACGACTATTGGCACGTTGCTCTAAGGGGGAATGGCCTGCGACGCGGCAAGCAACGTTATTCTTGCGTCAAGTAATTGAAATGTTTATCCGTGATATAGGTGAGATCAATATCAAAATTCATCTTATCTAAGATCGGTTGAATGTACTCGATTAAATGTGTGCCAACCCCAAAATAATCAGGGAACTTCGTAATATAAAACGAATGATTATTATCACAATCGGGCTTATGTTCAACTAACCCTTCGATGACCTCAATGATTCGGTCCACCATATGTTGTTCTAATGTTTTCTCTGAAATGATGACCGTGTGGATATAATTCTCCGCGCCTTCAAATGAATCCTCATCCTCGATTCCCTTTAAAATGGGAAAATCATCGAGAACACTAGGTCTCCTGTAATCCAAAATCAATAACATACAAACCGTTTCACCATCTTGGTCATCTAAACGAAACAACTCCAGATCTCGCAACTTCAACATTCTGATCAATTTCCACATTCCTATCATCTCTTTCACGTTCCACTCTCTTTTTCATCGTTATATTTTCAAAATAATGAAACATCACCAATCCGATTATAGATCATAACAAAATATTCATAAATAACCATTCCTTCACAAATCTGAAATGGACGATCATCGTTATGGACGCTTTTAGCACGGATAGAGCATGCCAGCATAACAATGACCGCTGACACCCACTCCATGTGACTCAAAACATTGAGGATGAGACACTGAAGTGGGATCAGCGGCACTTGAAAAAAATGATGGGTGCAGCGCTTCGTTTGAACGCTGTACCCTTGATATGATCAAGATTATCCAATGCTTCCTTCCATCTCGAACTTGATCAAGCGGTTCATCTCGACCGCGTATTCCATCGGCAGCTCTCTTGTAAACGGCTCAATGAAGCCCATGACGATCATTTCCGTCGCTTCCTGCTCGGAAATGCCGCGGCTCATCAAGTAGAACAGCTGCTCTTCCGACACTTTCGACACTTTCGCTTCGTGCTCAAGCGAGATGTTGTCGTTTAAAATTTCGTTGTACGGAATCGTGTCCGATGTCGACTGATTGTCGAGAATGAGCGTATCGCATTCGATGTTCGAGCGCGAGCCGGACGCTTTGCGGCCGAAATGGACCATGCCGCGATACGTCACCTTGCCGCCTTGTTTGGAGATCGACTTCGAGACGATCGTCGATGACGTATTCGGGGCCAAATGGATCATTTTCGCCCCGGCGTCTTGATGTTGCCCTTTGCCTGCGATGGCGATCGACAGCGTCAAGCCGCGCGCCCCTTCGCCTTTTAAGATGACGGCCGGGTATTTCATCGTCAGCTTCGAGCCGATGTTGCCGTCGATCCATTCCATCGTCGCGTTTTCTTCGCAGACAGCGCGCTTCGTCACCAAGTTGAAGACGTTGTTCGCCCAGTTTTGGATCGTCGTGTAGCGGCAGTAGGCGCCTTTTTTGACGATGATCTCAACAACCGCGCTATGAAGCGAGTTCGTCGTGTAAATCGGCGCTGTACAGCCTTCGACGTAATGGACGTGCGCCCCTTCGTCCACGATGATGAGCGTCCGTTCAAACTGCCCCATGTTTTCCGAGTTGATGCGGAAGTACGCCTGAAGCGGCGTATCGACTTTGACGCCTTTCGGGACGTAGATGAACGAACCGCCCGACCAGACGGCCGAGTTCAAGGCCGCAAATTTGTTGTCTGTCGGCGGCACGACTTTGGCGAAATACTCGCGGAACAAGTCTTCGTTCTCCTTCAGCGCCGAGTCGGTGTCTTTAAAGATGACACCGAGTTTTTCGAGGTCTTCTTTCATGTTGTGGTAGACGACTTCCGATTCGTATTGCGCCGAGACGCCGGCCAAATATTTTTGTTCCGCCTCTGGAATCCCTAATTTATCGAACGTCGCTTTGATCTCCGCCGGCACCTCATCCCACGAACGGCCCGATTTTTCCGTCGGTTTGACGTAGTACGTAATTTCATCGAAATCGAGGCTTGATAAGTCGCCGCCCCATTGCGGCATCGGTTTGCTGTAGAAGATGTCGAGCGCTTTTAAGCGGAACTCGAGCATCCATTGCGGCTCGTTTTTCATCCGCGAAATTTCTTCGACGACTTCACGCGTCAGGCCGCGCTGGGCGCGGAAGACGGAGACGTCTTTATCGACGAAGCCGTACTTGTATTCACCAATTTCCGGGGCTTTTTTCGCCATCTCGGTTCACCTTCCTTTAGACTTAGTGGTGATGCAGTCCTTTTTCGAGCGCTTTCCACGCGAGCGTCGCACATTTGATGCGGGCCGGAAACTTGGAAACGCCTTGGAGCGCCTCGATGTCGCCAAGGTCGACGGAATCGTCGTACTCTTTCCCTTGGATCATATCGGAAAAAATGTGGGCGAGCCGAAGCGCTTCCTCCACCGTTTTTCCTTTGATCGCCTGCGTCATCATCGACGCCGACGACATTGAAATCGAACAGCCTTCGCCTTCAAATTTGACGTCGGCGACTTTTCCGTCTTCGACTTTCATCGTCAAGTGGATGCGGTCGCCGCACGTCGGGTTGTTCATGTTGACATCGACGTTCGTTCCTTCAAGCACCCCGCGGTTTCGCGGGTTTTTATAATGATCCATAATGACTTGGCGGTAAAGCTGATCCAACGGATGGTTAGAAGACATGGCTGAAGTACTCCTTCGCTTTCTGTAATGCGGCGATGAACCGGTCGATTTCCTCTTTCGTATTGTAAAGGTAAAAGCTCGCCCGGGCGGTCGCCGTCACGCCGAGCCATTTCATGAGCGGCTGGGCGCAATGGTGGCCGGCGCGGATGGCGATCCCTTCGGCGTCAAGAACCGTCGCCACATCGTGCGGATGCACCCCGTCGATGTTAAACGTCACAAGCCCCGCCCGTTCTTTCGGGCCATATACCGTGACGCCGTCGATGCCAGCCAGCCGTTCGAGTGCGTATTGCGCCAGCTCGTGCTCATGGGCGGCGATGGCGTCCAAGCCGACTTGTTCAAGGAAATCGATCGCCGCCCCAAGGCCAATCGCCCCGGCGATGATCGGCGTGCCTCCTTCAAACTTCCACGGCAGCTCTTTCCACGTCGAGTCGTACAGCTCAACAAAATCGATCATTTCGCCGCCGAACTCGACCGGCTCCATCTGCTCAAGCAATTTCTTTTTGCCATATAATACGCCGATTCCCGTCGGCCCGCACATTTTATGGCCGGAAAGGGCGAGAAAATCGCAATCAAGTTCCTGAACATCGACCTTCATATGCGGAGCGCTTTGCGCCGCATCGACGACGACGACCGCGCCGCGCTTATGGGCGATGCGGGCGATCTCCCGCACCGGGTTGATCGTCCCAAGCACGTTCGATACATGAGCAATGGCGACAATCTTCGCTGCTTCGGTGACGGTCGCCTCGACATCGCGCAGATCGATCGTGCCGTCTTCCTGCATTGGAATGTATTTTAACGTCGCCCCCGTTTGCTTCGCCAGCTGCTGCCACGGAATCAAGTTGCTGTGATGCTCCATGTACGTGATGACGATCTCATCGCCTTCTTTGACGTTGACGCGCCCGTAGCTGGAGGCGACCAAATTAAGCGATGCCGTCGTGCCACGCGTAAAGATGATTTCCTGCGCCGATTGGGCGTTTAAAAACCGCCGCACTTTTTCGCGCGCGCCTTCGTACGCATCGGTCGCCTTCGTCCCGAGCGTATGGACGCCGCGGTGGACGTTCGAGTTGTACTCGCGGTAATAGCGGTCAAGCGCCTCAATCACCGGCAGCGGCTTTTGCGATGTCGCCGCGCTGTCGAAATAAACGAGCGGATGGCCGTTCACTTGCTGATGCAAAATCGGAAACAACGCGCGAATGTCGTTCACATTCATGATTGAACTTTCCTTTCAATCACTTCAATTAATTGGTTTTTCACGCCTTCAAGGGGAATCGCCTCGACAACCGGCGCCAAAAAGCCGTGGATGATGAGCCGTTCCGCGTCGCGTCTCGGAATGCCGCGGCTCATTAAGTAATACAATTGGATCGGGTCAACGCGCCCGACAGAAGCGGCGTGGCCGGCCATGACGTCGTCCTCGTCAATCAACAAAATCGGGTTCGCATCGCCGCGCGCTTTTTCGCTCAACATCAAGACGCGCGACTCCTGCTCGGCGTTTGATTTTGACGCACCGTGCTCAATTTTCCCGATGCCGTTGAAAATCGAGGTCGCGCTGTCGCGGACGACGCCGTGTTTTAAAATGTGGCCTTCTGTATGCTTTCCGTAATGAATGACGCTCGTCGTAAAGTTTTGCACTTGCTCGCCGCGGCTGACCGCGACCGTTTTCGTATCGCCGAACGAGCCGTCGCCGACAAGGCGGGTGATGTTCTCGGAGACCGTATTGCCGTCATTCATCAGCCCGAGCGCCCATTCGATCCGTCCATCGCGCCCGGCGATGCCGCGCCGATTGACATACGTCGTGGTGCCTTTGGCCAAATGGTCGACAGCGGCGAAAAAGACGCTTGCGTTCGCTTGAGCAAACACCTCGGCGACCACATTAACGACCGCGTTTCCTTCGCGGCTTGTTGATATATAATTTTCGACAAACACGACGCGGCTGTTGTCTTCCGCCACGACGATGACATGGTTAAACAAGGCGATGTCGTCTTCGTCTTGAATATAGACCGCCTGAAGCGGCGTTTCAATCTCCACATTTTTCGGGACATAGACAAACACACCGCCGTTGAGCAGCGCCGCATGGAGCGCGGCAAGGCGGTGCTCATCCGGCTTGACCGCCGTCATCAAATAGTTTTTCAGCAAGTCGCCATGCTCGCGCGCTGCGGTGAAGATGTCGGTGAAAATGACGCCCTTCTCCTTCAACTCATCGGACAGCGACACATACGCCGGCGTATGGTTGCGCTGCACGTACAAATTTTTCGTTCCTTCGCCGGCTTGCATGAGCGCCTTGACCGCTTCAGGCAAGTCATCGAGGCCGGCATATGGCGCACTGTCAACGGCATGGCGTGAGAAGCCAGTGAAGTTCCAATTGTCGATTTTCGTTTTCTCCGGTTTCGGAAGCGGCAGCCGCTCCGCCAACCGAAGCGCCTCAAGGCGCCGCTCGGTCAGCCAGCCCGGTTCGCCGCGTCCGCTTGAGAACGTGCGGATGTAGGTTTCATCGAATGGGATTTTCGTTTCTGTCGCCATAGTCCTCCTCCTAACGCTTACGCTTCTTGTCCGACCGTTTCGTCTTCGATGCCGAGTTCTTTTTTGATCCAGTCGTACCCTTCCGCCTCAAGCCGCTGCGCCAGCTCCGGACCGCCGGACTTGACGATGCGCCCTTGCATCATGACATGCACATAATCCGGGGTGATGTAGTTGAGCAGCCGCTGGTAGTGGGTGATGATCAAACAGCCGAACTCGCTGCTGCGCATTTCGTTGACACCTTTGGCGACGATTTTGAGCGCGTCGATATCGAGGCCGGAGTCGATCTCGTCTAAAATGGCGATTTTCGGCTCAAGCATCATCAGCTGCAAAATTTCATTTCGCTTTTTCTCCCCGCCCGAGAATCCTTCGTTCAAGTAACGGTGCGCCATATCCGGGTTCATTTCGAGAAACGCCATTTTTTCATCGAGCTTGCGGATGAATTTCATGAGCGAAATTTCGTTGCCTTCGCCAAGCCGGGCGTTGATCGCCGCGCGCAAAAAGTCGGCGTTCGTCACTCCACTGATTTCGCTTGGGTATTGCATCGCCAAAAACAGGCCGGCGCGCGCCCGTTCGTCGACTTCCATCTCAAGGACATCCTGGCCGTCGAGCGTCACCGATCCTTCTGTCACTTCATATTTTGGATGGCCCATAATGGCCGATGCCAGCGTCGACTTCCCCGTTCCGTTCGGACCCATGATGGCGTGGATTTCCCCGCCTTTGACTTCCAAGTCCACTCCTTTTAAAATTTCTTTTCCCTCCACGGCGACGTGGAGATTGCGAATCGTCAATACCGCCATGCAGCATACCTCCAATTCTCAATTGAAAGTCAATTCACTCGCTTGTCTTCTAGCGATCGTTCATTCTCATTTTATTCTCATTATCATTTTATAACAAATGAAAACTACGTGCAACTTTCCCGCTCTGTTTTCACTGTGACCGTGTGAAAAAACAGCGCCTTTTACTATTTTACACGAAAACCGCAAGCTTGTACGAGTTTTTGCAAAAAAAGACCCCGTTTTTTCCGGAGTCTAGTGAGCCGCCCGCAGCTCGCGGAGGCATTCTTGCACAAGCGTCACCGCTTGGCTCATCGCCGCCCCGCCGCCAAACGCGGCCGCCACCGCGTATACTTCCAAAATTTCCTGTTCCGACGCTCCTTCATCAAGGCAGCCTTTCGCATGGTAAATCGTGCAATACTCATCTTGCGTCGCCAGGCTGATGCCAAGGGCGATCAATTGTTTTTCTTTTTTCGACAGCGCTCCCTCGGCAAAGCACGCTTCCGTAAACGCGTTAAACCGCTCGGCTACGTTCGAAAGTTTTTTGGGTGAACGCCTCTATCCCTTCTTTGTAGCGGTGAAGGGAGGATTCGACCGATGCATAAACGAATGGTATTGAAAGGGTGTGGAAACACCACCGTTTCGCCAACATCGACGGAATGTCATGATGAAAACGAATGGTTCTGTTCCACTCCCATCATCATAGGAAAGGGGGCAATGCCATTGATTCGTTGGGTTGTCTTTGCCTTAACCGCCGCTTTCGCTTCGTTTTTGGCATGGATCATCATCGGCAGCATTCTCGGTGAACACGGGGACGTCATCTTCAGTTTAACGACAGTGGTCGCCCTGCAAAACTGCGTCATCATCGTCATGCTCGCCGCCGTACTGGCGCGTTTGAACAACCGATGAAGCGCGGGAAAACAGACCGGCCGCGGCGTCTCTCCATCCAAAACGGTTTTGAACTTTCGGGCGGCTCTTTTTTGTGCAAAAAATAACGGAAGCGATTCGCTTCCGTTATTGATTGTTTGTCGCCGCTGGAATGACGGCGCCGTGGTATTTTTCTTTGATGAAATCTTGGATTTCTTTCGATTGCAGCACTTCGACAAGCGTTTTGATTTCTTTCCGGTTTTCATCGCCTTTGCGCACCGCCACAATGTTCACATACGGATTGTTTTTCGGCGACTCCACGGCGATCGGGTCTTTCGCCGGGTCCAAACCGGCGTCAAGCGCATAGTTGGCGTTGATCAAAACCGCATCGCCTTCGCCGTTTTTGTAAATTTGCGGCAGAAGTCCAGCATCGACGTCCGCTTTAAATTTCAAATGTTTCGGGTTTTCGACGATGTCGTTGACCGTCGCTTTCGTTTTATCGATGCCCGGTTTCAGCTTAATGAGCCCCTTTTCTTGCAGCATCGACAAAATGCGGCCATGGTCGGCGACCGAGTTGCTCATGATGATCGTCGCGCCGTCCGGCAGTTCTTCAATGCTTTTGTATTTTTTCGAGTATAAGCCGATCGGCTCGATATGAATGCTGCCGGCGTTGACGAAATCATAGCCGTACTCTTTCTTTTGCGATTCCAAATACGGAATGTGTTGGAAATAGTTGGCGTCGATTTGCTTCTCAGCCAGCGCTTTGTTCGGCAAGATGTAATCTTGGAACGTAATGATCTCCAAGTCGATGCCTTTTTCTTTCAAAATCGGTTTCGCTTTTTCCAAAATTTCCGCATGCGGCACGTTCGACGCACCGACTTTCAACTTCACCAATTTGCCGTCTTTGCCGCCTTCCGCGCTGTCGTTATTGTTGCCGCCGCATGCCGCCAAAGCGAGCACGAGAATGGCGGCGAGCAACACACCCAACCATTTCTTCATCAGTTGTTTCCCCCTTTATCGTTTATCGATTTTCGAAGTGACAAAGTCACCGATCAGCTGAATGATAAATACAATGACCAACACCAATACGGTTGCGACAAATGTCACATCGTTATGGTTGCGCTGGAACCCTTCCAAATACGCCAAGTTCCCAAGCCCGCCGGCGCCGATGGCTCCAGCCATCGCTGTATAGCTGACGAGCGACACCGCCGTCACCGTAATGCCGGAGACAAGCGCCGGCAATGACTCCGGCAGCAGCACTTTCCAAATGATCGTCCACGTTGAGGCGCCCATCGCTTGGGCTGCTTCGATGACGCCTTTATCAATTTCGCGAAGGGCAATCTCCACCATGCGGGCGTAAAACGGCGCGGCCCCAATGACCAAAGCCGGCAGCGCCGCATTGGCGCCAAGCATCGTCCCAACAAGCCAGGTGGTAAACGGAATGAGCAAAATGATCAAAATAATAAACGGAATGGAGCGGAAAATGTTCACAAACGCCGCAATCACGGTATTGACAAACCGGTTTTCCCATAGGTTGCCCTTCGCTGTCAAAAATAGAAGCAAGCCAAGAACGATTCCGAGAACGAAAGTGGCCGCCACCGCCACTCCCGTCATATACAGCGTCTCGACCGTCGCCGCCCACATCGTCTCCCATTGGACGTTCGGCAGGAGGTTAGCGAGCATCGTGAATCACCTCCACCGCCACCTGCTGGCTTTGAATGTAGCCAAGCGCCCGGTCAATTTCATCCGCCGCCCCATTGATGTGCACAAACAGCACCCCATAAGCGCCTTGATGGGTTTGCGAAATTTTCCCTTGCAAAATATTCATATCGACGGCAAATTGCCGCACGACCTGGCTGATGAGCGGCTGGCCGGCCGCCGCGCCGACAAACGTCAGCTGCGCGATCAGCCCGCTCGGGTATTGGCCAAACAAATGGGAAATCGCCTCTTCCGTCTCTTCCGGCTCGACGAGCTGCTTGACGAACCGCTTCGTGATCGGCTGCTGCGGGTTGCGGAACACGTGCAACACGTCGCCTTGCTCAACGATTTTGCCGTTTTCCATCACGGCGACGCGGTCGCAAATTTTGCGGATGACGTGCATTTCATGGGTGATCAGCACGATCGTCAGCCCGAGCCGCTTGTTGATGTCAACGAGCAAGTCCAAAATCGCATCGGTCGTCTGCGGGTCCAACGCCGATGTCGCCTCGTCGCAAAGCAGCACTTTCGGGTTGTTGGCGAGCGCCCGGGCAATGCCGACACGCTGCTTTTGCCCGCCGCTCAACTGCGACGGATACGCCTCTTCCCGCCCCGTGAGCCCGACGAGCTCGATCAATTCATCGACCCGTTTTTGCCGCTCCGCTTTCGGAACACCCGCAATCTCGAGCGGAAACGCAATGTTTTCCCGCACTGTGCGCGACCAAAGCAAGTTGAAATGTTGGAAAATCATCCCGATCTCTTGACGCGCCTTGCGCAGCTCCCGCCCTTTGATGCGCCCCATGTCGCGGCCGGCGACGACCACCCGGCCGCCCGTCGGCTTCTCGAGCCCATTGAGCAAGCGGATGAGCGTACTTTTCCCCGCGCCGCTGTAGCCGATAATGCCGAAAATTTCCCCTTCGCGAATCTCAAGCGACACATTGTCGACGGCCGTGACCGAGCCGTTAGCCGCTTGATAGATCTTTGTCACATGTTCGAGTGTAATCATCGTTTCACCTTCCTCCCCAAGGCGGCGGAGCGCAAAAAGAAAACCTTTCTGCCCGCAGAGAACAGAAAGGTATTGTGCACCATTCCGTCTCTTATCTCTCAAAGCAGGCCGCTTTGTGTGAATTGGCACCTTTTCAGCGCACGCGCTGACGGTTGCCGGGCTTCATTGGGCACATCCCTCCACCTCTCTTGATAAGAGCGCAACAATCGCCTATTCGATTGACTACAACTGTGATTGTATCACCTTGTGTCGAACATTGTCAATAAAAATTTCACCCAACATGCCGATATGGCTTAGCCAAATGGAGGAGCGACTCAAGCAGCAACAGATGACGAAAGCTTCCCGATACATGCACTTCGCGCAGCCGGACGAGCTGCTGCAGCTTCAGCTCGCCGTCTAAAAGCGAGCAAAGTGCTTTTTTGGAGCCGTGCACCGTCAAGACGTTCCGTTCATCAGGTTCCCTTCCGGCAGTAAGCTCCTTGCCGAGCGCCACCATGGCGGTCTCTTCCTCGCTTTCAAAGCGAACATACAGCTGCTCATCCGGCAAAATCGGCAACAAATGGCGCAACGTTTGCATCCGTTCCATAAACTGTCCTACCAACTCGCACATTTCCATTGAGCATCCTCCCCCCATCTCCTTTGTCCTTTTATTTCCATGCCGAAGGGGGAGAATCCTTTACAAAAATCTCGACAGCCGCCGTGGCGAACCAACGCCGTTTTTGTCATTTCCCATGAAATGTGTCAAACGGCGTCAAAAAATGGCGGATCGTCAACGCGGCAAACGGGCGCGGATTGCTTCGTACAAATAAGGGACCGAATGGAACGCATACCATTTGCCGATGATCTCTCCGCCGGCGAAAAGAAGCAAGCACGGAACGCTTTCAATTTTCCACGCCGCCGCCTGCTCGGGGATGTAGTTGATGTCCGTTTCGCAAAACGGTATGTCCGGAAACAATTGTTCTAGGACAACAAGCATGCGCCTCGCCAACTGGCACGTGCCGCACAGTGGGGTATACAACGAAAGAGCGAGAAGCGGCTCCCCTTCCACCATTCGCTTAATATCGTTTCGACCGATTGTGTTCACTCGCCTCTTCCTCTCATGAACGATTCGATACGGACGTCAAAATGGGCGCGCAGCAGCACATGCGCCAAATGCCAGATCGGGGCGGCGGCCACTTCGCGATACGCCCGGTCAATGTAAATATGCCCTGCTTCCGGAAACACCCGGCGGAACTGCCGGCGCAATTTTTCCCCCGCCTCGTCGGCATCGGCGAGCACGTACACATCCCGCCCTTCGAGTTCATCGGCCAGCTCCTCAAGGCGCGCATCGCTGATCGTGCCGTTCGTGCAAATGATGACAACCGGCTCGTTCAGCACGGCCGCCACTTTTTCCTTATCTGACCGCCCTTCCACAATAATCACTTTTTCCACCTGTCGCATGTCCGACCCACCTAACGTGAATGAGGATACAATATTGTATGGCAACAGAAAAGCAACGGCCATCCGCCGTTGCCTCCTAACACCAGCCCGCCTCCCCGTCGCAGTCGACATATTTTTGATCCGGTTCAACGGTAGCGGTGACCCATTTTCAAATTTTCCCATTTGTTCGCTTTATCCGTTTTTCCACGCTACAGCCGCAGGAAGCGGAAGGCGGCCGATGAGCTCGCCTCCCTCGTACAGTTCGATCGTGCGGCCGTTCCATTTGCCGGTGACCCGGTCCGTGACATCCAGTTGCTTCGTTTGCAACACCATCACGAGCACCCCTTTTTCATCACATTCCGGTATGTATAGGGGGCCCGGTTCGAAGCGAACTTTGCAGGAACGTTTATCCTTCGTTGATCATCGCTTCGTATTGTTCGGCCGTCAACAAGTTGTCCACTTCACTTAAGTCTTTCGGCTCAATAACGATCATCCATGCTTTTTCATACGGTGATTCGTTCACATATTCCGGATTGTCGTTCAACGCTTCGTTCACTTCGACGACCGTGCCGCTGATCGGCGCATACAATTCCGAGACGGTTTTCACCGACTCAACGCTGCCGAACGGCTCGTTCGCTGTCAGTTCCGCGCCGACTTCCGGCAGCTCGACAAACACGATGTCGCCCAGCTCCGATTGGGCGAAATCGGTGATGCCGATGCGCACTTTATCCCCTTCGACGCGCACCCACTCATGCTCTTTCGAATAACGGAGTTCTTTCGGCGTGTTCATTAAATCCCTCCAGTGCGGCAAGTTGTGTTCTTTTTCATCATAACCGATTTTTCGCCAAAACTCACTGAATTCATTTCATTTCGGCCAAATTTTTTATGTTTCCGTCGAAACGCGCCCGGCAAAACACGATTCGTAGTCTTGTTCGCGGAATCCGACCACGACCCGCTCGCCGTCCGTTAAAATCGGCCGCTTGACGAGCATGCCGTCCGAGGCGAGCCACGTGAGCATCTCGTCTTCCGAGGCGCCATCGAGCTTGTCTTTCAATCCGAGTTCGCGGTATTTCATGCCGCTTGTATTGAAAAATTTTTTGAGCGGCAGCCCGCTTTTTCGATGCAAGTCGGCGAGCTGTTCTTTCGTCAGCGGCTCGTCGACCAAATGCACCGTTTGCACCTCAATGCCGTGTTCATCGAGCCAACGCTTCGCCTTCCGGCACGTTCCGCATTTTGGATACCAGTAGAGCGTCAGCGCCATCCGCATTCCTCCCTTTCATTCGACGGCTTGGAATTCATGGAAAAAGAAGCACCAGGCAAACGCCTGGCACTTCCCATTATCACACAATATACCGTTCCGCTTCAATGAGGGCGGCAGCCGCCTCGCGTTTTTTCGCGATCACATTGATCGGCGTATGGCGCGTCAACCGGCGGAGAGCGGCGAGCATCATCCGCAGCGTGTCACCTTGTTCGACGGCGACAAGCGTTTCTTTCGCATGCGCCTCAATTTCATATAGGCGACCACATCCGGATCGGTATGCTCCGTCGGGATGATTTCAAGCAGCTTCAAATAGCGCGGCGGATTGAAGAAATGCGTGCCTAAAAAGTGTTTTTTGAAATCATCCGAACGCCCCTCCGCCATCGCGGCGATCGAGATGCCGGATGTGTTCGAGCTGACGATCGTCCCCGGCGTCCGCACCTCGTCAACGCGGGCGAAAACGCTTCGTTTGACATCCAAGTTTTCGACGACGACTTCAATGATCCAATCAATATCCGCCAGCCGATGGAAATCGTCTTCAAAGTTGCCGGTTTCAATGAGCGCCAGATTGTCTTGAGCCATCAGCGGCGCCGGCTTTTGCTTTTTCATCCGCTCCAGCGCCTGATTGGCGAGGCGGTTGCGCACTTGTTTATGCTCGAGCGTCCAACCTTTTGCTTCTTCCTCTTTCGTCAATTCCCGCGGCATGATATCCAACAGCAGCGTCGGAATGCCGACGTTCGCCAAATGGGCGGCAATGCCCGAACCCATGACGCCGAACCCAAGCACCGCAGCGCGCCGAATGCGTTTTGCCATTTCGGTTCCCCCTCACATCACTGAATGAATCATCATTCATTTTTTGGTAAAAAAATAGCCATGAAAACGTTATCTATATTCAATATATAGTATGTTGGTAATTTTTTCAATATATTTGCGCACATTTTTTTTCACATCGCCGCCGTTCTTTCAATCCATACTAACAACCAGGAGGTGAAGACGATGGCCCGGCTGAAAAAAAATCCGTCTGAACGCGGCATCAGCGCGGCGAGCGTGAAAGGAAACGCCGGCCCGACGGTCGAAGCCGACGGCGGCGGCAAGCGGACGAGCCAAAATCAGCAGTACAAAAAGCACAACATGCAAGGGGACTGAACGCCTAAGGGCGTCCGTCCCCTTTTTGCCTGCTTGACTTTCGCGCTGCCGGGCGATGGGCGTCACTTACGGAACATGCCTTTGACGACGAACGCCACGTTGGCCGGGCGCTCGGCGAGCCGGCGCATAAAATAGCCGTACCAATCGGTACCGTACGGCACGTACACGCGCATCGTATACCCTTCGCGCGCCAGCTCGACCTGGCGCTCCGGACGAATGCCGTACAACATTTGAAATTCAAACTGACTGTTCGGGATATTGTATTCCTTGACGAGCTGCTTCGTATATTCAATGATGGCGTCGTCATGCGTCGCCACCGCCGTGTAGTTGCCGTTTAGCATATGCTGCTTGATGATCTTTTTAAAGTTTTCGTCCACATCTTTTTTGTCTGGAAACGCCACTTCCGGCGGCTCTTTGTACGCCCCTTTGACGAGCCGCAAGTTCGGGCGGTACGGCTTCAGATCTTCAATGTCTTGCTCCGTCCGGTACAAATACGCCTGCAGGACCGTTCCGACGTTATCGTACTCTTTTTTCAACGTTTTAAAAATGTCGAGCGTCTTTTGGCAGCGTGAATAGTCTTCCATGTCGATCGTCACGAACACGCCGCGCTCTTTCGCCGCATCCAAAATGCGGCGCATGTTGCGCATGACAAGATCATCGGAAATGTCAAGCCCCATCGACGTCATTTTCAGCGACAGTTGCGAATTCAGCTTCTCGCGGCTGATCGCGTCGATCGCCTCTAGGCAATGGTTCGCCATCTCGTTCGCTTCTTGCTCGTTATCGACAAACTCTCCCAAGTAGTCGACCGTCACGGCCAGCCCTTTTTCGTTCAGCCGGCGGATGACATGCACCGCTTCCTCAATCGTTTCGCCGGCGACAAACCTTGACGCGCCGAAGCGGAGGCCGTATCGCTTCGCCAACCGGGTCAACGTCTTATTTTTGGACAAGAACAAAAAAAGTCGCGCATCAGCTGTTCCACTGTTGCAAGCCTCCTTGTACGGAAACGCATTCATCATCCTTATTGTACCATGTTTCCGCCCGATTGAATATGTTTTTTCCGCACGGTTTATCTTTTATATGTGAATAATTTTCCACTCACTGCACAATCTACAAGCGAACAAACCATGAAAGGAGCGAAACGCGATGCAGCAACAACCGCAAATGAACCCGCAGACCGCGATGCCCGAGCCGCCGCAAATGGTGTCATCAAAAGACGCCATGTATTTTTCCGATATGATGTCGTGGAACTTGCTCGCGGCGAAAAAGGCGCACTTTTTCGCCGCGCAATGCCGGGACCCCGAGGTGGTGCAGGCGATCGAGCGCGCCGGGCAAATGCATCAGCGCCATTACAACATGATTTTGCGTCATTTGCAAAACCCGCCGCAGCCGCCGGTGATGTGAAAGGAGGGACACCCGATGAACCAAAAACAAGTGCAAAATCCAGAGACGCAAGTGCCGAAAACGCCGCAAATGAACGAACGCGATTTTTTGAACGACATGTTGACAACAGAAAAATACATGACGTCGGCATACAGCGTGTACTTGCATGAGGCGAGCAACCAACCGTTATATCAAGAAATGATGAACATTTTCACAGAAACACAAAACTGCCAGCGCGAACTGTATAACTTGATGTTCAAAAAAGGCTGGTACAAACTTGAAGCCGCCGATCCGCAAAAGCTTCAGCAAATGTACCAGCAGTTCCAAGGGTATACGAATCAGCTCCCTTATCAAGGGAATGTCATGCAATAACAAAGCAAGAGGATGTCCGAACAGCAAAAGGACATCCTCTTTCTCAATCCGTTAAGAAGACTATGTGCAGAAAGGGGAGAAAGGGATGGCAGCGCCATCCGAATCCGTGTGGAACATGCTGCAAACAGCCGACGTCCGCATCCGCGACACCGAGATCATTGAATAAGCACCCCTTCTTGTTCCACAGGGATGCTTATTCTTTCATGAATAGACGATCAATCCCACCAGTCTGGATACGGCGGATACGGCGGATACGGCAGATACGGCGGATACGGCGGATACGGCGGATATGGCGGGTACGGATAAAACGGGCGCGGAGCGAGGGCGCCGCCGAGCAATCCGCCTAAGAAGCCGCCGACAAATGGGGCGCCAAACAACAATCCTGGAAATGGCATCGTTCCTTCTCCTTTCCCCAAAGCTAGAATGCTACACTGTATTCATATGCAACAAACAAGAAAAGAGGGTGGGTCGTCCGCCCAACCCTTGCCGGTTTCTCACCACCAAATGGGGACATACCACAACGGATAGAAAAACAGCGGAACTAATGCGCTCCCGAGCAAACCGCCTAAAAAGCCGCCAAAAAACGGAGCGCCGAAGAAAAACGGGTGCGGCCGCCAAATGCGTTCATCCGCTGCTTGGAGATGGCTCATCTTGCTTTCCTCCTTCCACTTGCTTTAGTCCCACTGTATGCAGAAAAAACGCCCGTTGCTTAGGCCAGTACCTATATAAGTTGCAATAAAGATTTTCCGATTTCGTAAATGAGAAGATAAAAAAACCGGCGCCATTCGCCGGTTGAATGCGACAGAAACAGGAAGCCGCTTTTCGCTGTATTATTTTTGCACAACCATTTTCATCCCGCACTGGCAAAGCAATGAATGTTTCAGCCGCCGAATAGGCTGGCGGCATTGTTCACAAATCATCGGCTTGTTCATCGATCTTTCTCCCCTTTGCACTCCTTCTACATTCTATTATACACACTTTTTGTTTATAGTAAATATAAATTAAAAATTATTATTAAATGATAGTGCGGGTGATTTGATTCCGCTTCCCATTTGCGCTACACTCATAGTGTTAATATTCTAACAAATAACAAAGGGAGGATGCACGATGTACGACATCGCCATCATCGGCGCCGGGCCTGCAGGGGCAAGCGCCGCCATTTTCGCCGCCAAAGCCGGGAAGAGAACGGTCTTGTTTGACAGCGACAAAGGCATGACAAAGCGCGCTTGGGTGGAAAACCATTACGGCGTTCCGCAAATCAGCGGCCCGGAATTGGTGGAAACCGGGAAAAAACAAGCCGCAAAATTCGGAGCAGAATTGGTGGAAGCACAAGTGACGGATGTGCAAAAAACAGACGGGGGATTCCGTCTCGAAACAGAAGCTGGATCCTGTCAACTACCCCCACTTAGCTAACGCTTGAAGTGGGGGCTTGCAACTCCCCAGAAGTACAAGCGGACTTCGTCCTCCTTCCTTGACTTGGGGTTGCATCAGGGCAGGTTGACAACTGCCCAACGACGCAGGTCATGCCTGCATCGTTACCGATTCTCTCGGTGTGTCTGTTGGCAGTACTTGGCTTCCACACACAACAGACGGATCTACGCTCGATGTTTTACGGTTACAACGTTTCCTGTAACCAACTCCATACATCGAGTAACAGTTATTGGAGTGCCTTTATTAAACGGTTTTCTCCACGCCTTTATTCTATCATACACAAAAGAAAAGGGGAACGCGCATTCCTCTCCCACTTACGAGTCAGTCAAGACTTTGTGGAGAACATTTTTTCGGTTCACTACGGGCGTTGTCAATCACTAGTTAGCGAACCATTTTCAGGAATTCATATCGTAAGCGCTTTCGGACTCTCATCCCTCATCTTGAGGCGATGATATTGTGTTCCATTTTTTTACACCCAACCGCCATCCCGAAGTGCTGATAATGCTTGATGGATCGACGTCCCGGATGACTGCTGAAGATACGGGATGTTTTGTCGCATCACATCCGCCAACAACCGTCCTGCCTTCCGTTTGGCCTGTTCAACCCGCTTGGACTTCGTCGAGGCCGAGGCTGCCCTCCGGGGCTCTTCCTCCTCCAACCGCCCCTTTCTCCACCCGGCCCCGTCGATTCGGGCTGCCATCGCTTTCAGAAACGCCCGAAGCCCTTGGTCTTTCCAGCTGCGGCGGGATTTCACCCGATGCGCAAACCGGCTCATCACGCTCTCGGCGTGGCCCATCGGACGCATGCCGGTCGTCTCCACCCCTTGCTCCGACAGCCACTCCCGATAGTCCCGGATGCATCCCGGCATCGACTCGATCCGGCGAATCAAGGCGGCCAGCTGTTGTTCTTTGCCTTCGTCCTCCAACGTGCCGACCGCGCTGTTCAGCTCCACGAGAAGCCCTCTTCGTCTTGTTTCGCCAGCTTCTTCCGCACGTCCCGCCAACACGGATGGTCCGAGAGGCATTGGCGCAGCTCCCGCGCCACATGAAATCGATCCAGCTGAAAGCACGCCCGTTTTCCGAAATACTCCCGGCAGGCCGTGATCCACGACGCCGCGTCGCCGTTGATGATCAACAGGTCCCGGCACGGATCATAGGCATATTCCTTCATCAGCCACTCTTCGAACCGTTCCCACACGTCTCCCTCCCCTTCATGGAGGTAGTGGCGCCGGTTCACCAGCTCAAGCTGCGACCCGTTTCGTTTCCATCCCTCGTGAACCGCCAAGATTTTCTCCTCTTTCGCCCGTTTCCCTTTCCCCTGGCGGGAAATGAACAGCCCATCCGCCTCCACAAACAGCACCCGGCCGTGCCGTTGGGAAACAGGGTGATGCAGCGAGACAGGGGCCTCCAGCACCAGTTGGCGAATTGCCTCGTGGCTCATGACCGCATACCCCACGATCGACTCCAACGTACGGGCCGCTTTGCGGTAGGAAGAGCACTCTACGGCCAACTCGACCGCCGTTTCCTCGAGGCAAGGACTGATCGATCGGGCCCCATCAAAGCCTAATTCGGCATCCAGCAAGAAGGTATAGTTCCCCGTTTGCCGGTCATAGTAGTAGTTCCGTCGAAACGTCACTTCTCCAAACAGCGTTTGGATCGTAGTCGGCCGTTTGTCTTTCAGCTGATACCGGCGCTTGTCCCGCGCTTCCGCCAGTTGTTGATCAATCTCCTCCAAAAGGGCCGCCAACAAGACAGCGAACACCTTTTGAAGAGTTCTGACTAATTGTTCCTCCAGCTCTTTTAATAAAGGCCATTCTGTGGTAAGATGTTTCATGGACTCTCTCCCTCCTGTTTTCGGTTGATGTTGACAATCACCATCATAGCAGGGAGAGAGTCCTTTTTGCATGACATTTGCTTTTTTCTACCGCGCTTCGCTTGGTGGCCCCGACGAGCGTCGCGAACAAAAGTTCGCAACCCTCGTCGGGGATCATTTCGGAATGTCACCCACAAATATTTTACTCACACCCCACTTACTCCCTTTGGTCGTTGAAGTGGGAGTCTCCTGCGCGAAATAGGATGAAACGAAACACGTCATCTTCGCCACCGGTTTGGCGACCGATTTAGCGAAAAAAATCGTCCTGCGCACCAAACCGGGTACGGAGCCGCGCATTAAAACGGTGCTTGACGTCGACGCCAACGGCAAGACGAACATCGACGGCCATTTGGGCGGCCGGGACGGTCGCTGGCGTCAGCGTCCATACGATCATCACAGCGGGCGACGGTGCGAAAGTCGCCATCAACGTCATCAGCGAGCTGAACGGTGAACGGTACGTCGATCACGATGTATTGAAAAAATAACAACGAAGGTGTCCCAAACAGCGGGACACCTTTTCTAAATAGCGCCATGGAAACGGCCGAAATGCAAGATGACGGGCCTGAAACGTCTGTCGCGTCGTCCCCGCATGACAATAGCGGCCCCGATCCATCCAAGGGCGCTTATTGTCCAATGCTCCGGTACTTCCCTTCAAAAAACAAGAGCGGGTCGCCCGGTTCGTCTTTCATCAAAATATCGGTCACTTCCCCAAAGTAAAGCGTATGATCGCCGGCCACGTACGTGCTGTGGACGTTGCATAAAATATTCGCCAACGCCTCCGGCAAAATCGGATGGCCGTTCACCCAATCAAACGAAACGGGGCGCTCTTCTTTCAACTGGCCGGCAAACAAGCGCGACAACTCCTCTTGATCGCGCCGCAAAATGTTGACGGCAAATTTCCCCGTTTGCTTGACAATGTCATGCATTCGCGCTTTATGGCCAATGGAGACGACGACAAGTTTCGGGTCGAGCGAAACGGACATAAACGCGTTCGCCGTCATTCCTTTCGCTTCCCCTTGAAAGTCGGTCGTCACGACCGTCACGCCGGTCGCAAATTTTCCCATGGCTCTGCGAAATGTACGATCATCCATACGTTTCTCCCATCCTTCCCTTTTCGTCATCCAGCAGCCCTACGCCTTCAGCTGGCGGTTGGGAGGCTTTCCTTCTTGATGTTTCCACACGACGGGCGCTTCGTCCGACATCTTGCCTCTATGGCTAGGCCCCATTCATGCCGAAATGAGGGTCAAATCTACCCCCATCATAGCAGAAATAGGGGAAAGAAACAACGACGATATACGGCTGTCATCGGCGGCCCGCCGCTCCAAGGTACGCCTCTGCCACCCGCTCAGCGGAAGAAGATCAGCGCCGCCGCTTAAACGCTTCGGCGGTGTTGATTTTGTGTTGACGAACGTATTGTTCGATTTCATGCGGCGGCGCCTGTTCACGCAACAGACGGATGATCTCTCGATGTTCTTCGATCGATGCTTTCGCCCGCTGCGGCACAAAGGTGAAGCCGTAGGCGCGGATGCGCTTCATCCGCTGCCAAATTTGCTTGATTTGCTCTTCAAGATAGGCGTTGCCGCAATGGGCGTAAATCAGAGAGTGAAATTCATAGTTCAGCTCGCTGAACCGTTCCAGCTCCAGCTCTTCAAGCGCCCGCTCCATCCGCTCGTTTACTTGCTCAAGCCGATCGATCGCCTCCTTTGTCAAATGGGGGGAGCCGAGCGCGGTCGCATAGCCTTCCAGCACAGCCAACACCGACAGCGTCTCGATATATTCTTTCTCGTTGATGTTGCTCACAACGGCGCCCGTATACGGTTTGAGCTCGACAAGCCCTTCCGCTTCAAGCTGGCGGATCGCCTCCCGCACCGGGATGCTGCTGAGTCCAAGCTCGCGGGCGATTTGGTCGATGACGACCCGGTATCCCGGGCCATAGACGCCGTTTTCAATGCGAGAAAGAATATACTCGTAAGCCAATTGGGTTTTGTTTTTCGCTTTCGTTTCCATACGTTTATCATATACTAGATCGTATACATTGACTAGCCATTATGCCTGTTCGGCAGACAAGGCGGTCTGTTTCTCCCCTTTGCCGAATGCGGGGATTGGCGGATCGCCGACCGCGACGTGGACGACTTGCACTTCCGTATAGAAATCAAAGCTGTAATGCCCGCCTTCGCGGCCGATGCCGCTGTATTTCGTCCCGCCAAATGGGATGCGCAAATCGCGGACGTTCGGCGAGTTGACCCACGCCATCCCGCTTTCGATCGCTTGGGCGACGCGGTGGCCGCGCTTCATGTCGTTCGTCCAGACGTACGCCGCCAATCCGTACTTCACATCGTTCGCCAACCGAATAGCCTCTTCTTCACTCGTGAAAGACATGACGGCCATGACCGGTCCGAAAATTTCTTCCTGCGCCACTTTAATGTCGACCGCCTCGGCCACCGCTTTAACTTCCCTCCGAAAGAAGTCTCCTACTTCTAAACGTGAAGGTGCGCCAGCACCAGTGAAAGTGGGAGATGAATTTCGGTTGGCGTTAGCCAACGAATAGGATAGAATATGGCTAGAACGGACACCTTCGGAACGAAGGGAAGCGTAAAGGGTTCTTGTGTGTGGCTTACCGTTCAGCGAACACACACAAGTCGCTTGAAGCCCCCACCTCTAAGCGAAGCGTAGGTGGTGGGTAGTTCACAATGTTTATAGAGAGCAGCTTGAGACGGGCGGTTGTAATACGGGACGATGACCATCGCCGCATCGGCGCCAATCTCCTGCGCAAATTTAGTCAGCTCGATCGTTTCCGCATGGTTCGTCGAGCCCGTCCCCGTCATCAAGGTGCTGGAGATCATCGACTCTTCGATGACAGCGGAAGCCGCCGCCATCCTCGACCGACGACGATATTTGCCAAAAAGCGCCTGAACATTCCTCGACGTGCTCCAAACCGTTGCCGCCCGCGCCGCCGGCGGACAACATGAAGAAAGATAGCGATTCCTCCAATCATGGACGCTCAAGTGAAGGGAAAAAACAACATTGGCGTCATCTCTTCGTTGCGCCGCCCTTTTTGTTCAACGACCGGCTTTCCAAAAAAAAATCAGGCGCCGTTGGGCGCCTCATCACAACCCTGCCGACCGCTGCAGCCGCTTGGCGATTTCCAAAAAATCTTCGGCCGAAATCCCGGGAGCGAATTCTTCCGGCACTTCGTCCAAATCGGGGATCGCCCCCCCTTGGGGCGCTCCTTCGACCACCTCGAGCGGCTGGCCGTCGCTTGGATGGGTTCCTTTCCAAATGCGGACGATTTCTTTGTAATAGCGATCGCTGAACGTATAAAGTCGGCGGTGGACGCCTTGATCCTCATACTTTCTCGCCGCATCGAACACGCGGTTATCGAGGTTCGGGATTGGCAGAAGCTTCGTCACATCAACGCCCGTCGCCACTTCCAACGCCTTGGCGTACGCCAAAACATGAACGCCCCCGCGCACAAGCAAGTAGCCGATCATCTCGCGGGCGGTAGGGTGGTCCGTCATTTCATAGACGCGCATTTTATGCGTGCGCGCTCCGCATTCCAGGAAAAAGTTGTGAAGCAAATCCAAAATCAAGTTGCCGCTGTTGAACACGTACTCCCCCGTCCACGCCTTCCCCATCGAATCGCCGGGAAACGCCGTCTGCGCCGTCGCGATAAAATGATACGTATTGCGCTTGTCTTTCGCATCCTTCATCGGCGCTGTATCCGGATCACCTGGATGGGTGGAGCCGGTCAAGCAAAGGTTGATCGCATTGGACACGAGCTCCACATGGCCAAACTCTTCGGCGGTGATGCTCGCCACCAACTCGTAAAACGGGCGCAGCTTCTTTTTTTGCCGAAAATTGAATGACTGAAACAAATAATTGTTTAACGTCGACATTTCTCCGAAACGGCCGCCAAGCAGCTCCTGGACAGCGGCAGCCGCATTGGGGTCCGCGTATTTGGGCTTCGGCAATTCAATCGCCAGCCGGTCGATCCGCTGAAATACCACGATTCTTTTCCTCCTTTTCCATTAATTGCTAAGGAGAACAGACACCACTTGCGCCAAGCGGATGTAATAAACCGCCTGATTCGCTGAGATGACGATATGGTCCGGCTTCACATCCCTCACCGTTCCTTGGATCGAACCGCGGACGGTTTCCACTACCACTTCTTTGCCGTTCAAAGCTTGGAAAGCGTGGTACACATACGGGTCAACCAGGGCAATGAGCTGCGGTGACGAAGCATGGGACACGTAGGGCTGGTTCATTCTCATTTCCTCCCTTTTGATGCGTTGAAGAAGATTCCCTTTTATCCATATGCCGCCCCGTGCCAAACATGACAAAAAACCAAGCGCCCTAAAAAAGAAAGCGGCCTTGATGCCTACTCATCAAGCCGCTTCCAACGATGGTTACGCCGCTAGAAAGCGGCGAACGCTCGGAATCTTTTGCACCACAAAACGGTCAAACAGCCAAAAAACGGTGAGCAATCGGCGAAAATGGTGTGAAATGAAACGGCCGGACAGACTAGTCCGCCTCGTCATCCAATCAACCCAAGACGCAGCGCTTTTGCCACCGCTTCCGTCCGATTTTTGGCGCGAAGCTTCCTTTTGCCAAGCGCTTCGCCGATCCGCTTCCATTCCCGGTTCAATTCTTTCGGATTCTTGAAAAAGCAAAAACGACCGCAAACACGGTCGTATCAAGAGGTTCACTATTTTTAATCCGAAACAGCAACATGTTGGAAATGGAGACGGTGGGAGTCGAACCCACGTCCAGAGGCATCGCCACTTAAGCATCTACGAGCGTAGTCGGTATATTTCGCTTCGCCGTCCGTTCCGCCTACCGACAGGCCTCCCGGCGGCTAGCCTGGTTCGTCTCTTCCCTCATCCTCAGGCGGCGGATTTGGGCGTAGCCCGCTTCATATGAGCCCCTCGAACGCCACGCGGGCGATGGCGGGAGGAGCTAGCTGCAGCAATTAGGCAGCTAAAGCGTAGTTTTGTTTGCCAGTTATCTTTAGGTGACGTTTTTACGAGGACGTCCCCCTCGGCTCGCCGCTTAAGCTCGACCTACCCCTGTCGAATCCGGATCGTCCCCGCGGTGCGAAGAGATCGGAACAGCTTAAGCATCGGATAACTGGCTGTTGCACTTTTTATTATACCATGACGCGGTGCATTTTCAATGGGAATGTTTTCAATCTCGCCAAAAAACAGGCTCTTCTCCGAATGTTGTGCCGGATGATTGAGAACACGGCTTCTTGGCACTTGCCAAGAAAAATCAGCCCATCCCATTTTCCGTACACGGCGACGCAAGAAATGCCCCCGCTTGCCGCGATGAACCAAACATCCCTCCGCCGTTCCCAAACCGGCAATGCCCGCCAAAAGCCCGATGTTTCAGGCTCCCGCCCTCGACAAATGCCCGCTCGGCGGCTTGCCTCTCTACAGCTTTTGCCGCTCGCGGAACGCCCGCTCGATTTCGCGCTGCGCTTCTTTCCGCTTCATGTCTTCCCGTTTGTCGTATTTTTTCTTCCCTTTGGCCACTCCAAGCTCCACTTTGGCAAAGCCATTTTTAATATACAATTTCAGCGGCACGAGCGTATACCCTTGCTCTTTCGTATAGCCGATCAGCTTGTTGATTTCGCGCCGGTGCAGCAAAAGCTTTCTCGTCCGCAGCGGGTCGTGGTTGTAGCGGTTGCCTTGTTCGTACGGGCTGATATGCATGTTATGGAGAAACACTTCCCCTTTTTCCACTTTGGCGAACGAATCTTTCAAGTTCACCCGGCCGTTGCGGATCGATTTGATCTCCGTCCCTTGCAAAACGAGGCCGGCTTCATACGTTTCTTCGATGAAATAGTCGTGGTGCGCTTTTTTGTTTTGGGCGATCACTTTTCCTTCGCCTTTCGGCATCCGTTTTCCCCCTCCTCATTGTAGCGTTTCTTATTTTACCAAAAACGAAAAAGAAGGAAAAGCCGCCCGTTCGGCTTTTCCTCACCGTTTTTTCTTTTTCTTCTTTTTCGCCTTCGCGCTGCGGTTTGAGCCGCTTTGCGCTTTCGGCTCCGCCTTCGCTTTTCCTTTCTTTTGCTTTTTCCCTTCAATGACGACCGGCGCGGCTTTTGCCTTCGGCGGGCGGCGTCCTTTCATGCCGACGACTTCAAAATCGACGATCCGTTCGTCTTTGTTGACGTTGATGACACGGACGGTGATTTCATCGCCGATGCGGTACATTTTTCCCGTCCGCTCGCCGATCATCGCATAACTGCGCTCGTCATAGCGGTAGTAGTCGTCGGTTAAGTAGCTGACGTGCACCAGGCCTTCGATCGTGTTTGGCAGCTCAACGAACAAGCCGAAGTTCGTCACCGAGCTGATGATGCCGTCAAATTCCATGCCGATTTTGTCTTCCATAAACTCGGTTTTCTTCAGATCGTCCGTCTCCCGCTCGGCCTCGACGGCGCGCCGCTCCATGTTGGATGCATGCTCGGCAATCTCCGGCAGCTTTTCCGCCCATTTTCGCTGCGTCTCCGGATCCATCTGCCCGTTGATCAAGTAGGTCCGGATGAGCCGGTGGACGATCAAGTCCGGATAGCGGCGGATCGGCGACGTAAAATGGGTGTAAAACTCAGTCGACAGGCCGTAATGGCCGAGGCTCTCGGCGTCATAGCGCGCCTGCTTCATCGACCGAAGCATGACGGTCGAGATCACCATTTCTTCCGGCTCGCCGCGCACCGCTTCGAGAATTTGTTGCAAAGCGCGCGGATGGATTTGGTTGCCCGTTCCTTTCACGACATAGCCGAAGTTCGTGATGAACTCCAAGAAACGTTGCAGTTTTTCCGGCTTTGGATCCTCATGGACGCGGTACATAAACGGTACGTTCAGCCAATGGAAATGCTCAGCGACCGTTTCGTTCGCCGCCAACATAAACTCTTCAATCAACCGCTCGGCGACCGACCGCTCGCGCAAGACGACATCGTACGGCTTGCCGTTTTCATCGACGAGCACTTTCGCTTCTTTGAAATCAAAATCGATCGCCCCGCGCTTCATCCGCTTCGTGCGCAAAATGTCGGCGAGCTCAGCCATCAGCTCAAACATCGGCACAAGCGGCGCGTATTTTTCCCGCAAGGCTTCGTCTTTGTCCACCAAAATTTTATTGACATCGGAATACGTCATCCGCTCTGTCGTGCGGATGACGCTTTGGAAAATGTCATGGCGGACGACTTCGCCTTGCGGGGTGATCTCCATTTCGCACGACAGCGTCAGCCGGTCGACTTTCGGGTTGAGCGAACAAATGCCGTTGGACAGCCGGTGCGGAATCATCGGGATGACGCGGTCGACCAAATAGACGCTCGTGCCGCGCTCATACGCCTCGCGGTCGATCGGCGAGCCTTCTTCGACGTAATGGCTCACGTCGGCGATGTGGACGCCGAGCTTATAGTTGCCGTTTTCCAGCTTCGTCACCGTCACCGCATCGTCTAAGTCTTTCGCATCCTCGCCGTCAATGGTGACGATCATCTCGCCGCGCAAATCGCGCCGCCCTTCCAAGTCTTTCTCCGTAATGACATCCGGCACCCGGTTGGCGTGCTCGATCACGTCTTCTGGAAATTGAAGCGGAAGGCCGTATTTATAGATGATCGCCAAAATGTCGACGCCCGGGTCGTTTTTATGGCCGAGAATTTGGACGACTTCCCCTTCAGCGCTCATTCGTCCTTCCGGGTACGAGGTGAGCCGGGCGACGACTTTATGCCCTTCGACCGCGCCGTTCGCCGCGTTTTTCGGAATGAAAATGTCGTTGACGATCCGTTTGTCATCCGGGATGACAAAGCCGAAATATTTGCTTTCCGTGTACGTGCCGACGACTTCTTTCACCCCGCGCTCCACAATGCGGACGATCGTTCCTTCGCGGCGCGCCCCCGATGAATCGGCTTGGACGCGCACAAGCACCGTGTCGCCATGCATCGCGTTTTTCAGTTCGGACGGCGGGATGAAAATATCATCCAGTCCCGGCTCCTCCGGTGTGACAAACGCGAATCCTTTCGGGTGGCCAATCACCTTGCCGCGCACGAGATTCATCCGCTCGGGCACACCGTAGCGGTTGCTGCGCGTCCGGACGATTAGTCCTTCTTCTTCCATGGCGACAAGCGTTTTGACAAACTCCTTGAATCCATCGGCATCCTCGATGCCAAACGCTTCTTCCAATTCTTCGACCGTCAGCGGCTTATACGCCTCATCGCGCATAAACGTTAAGATGCGTTCGGCCAACACATGATCCATTGTCCACCCCCTCCTTTCTCCATTACCAATGTAACGATTCAAGAAATGCATAAATATCTTCATGCAGCTGATCTTTTTCTTGATCAAGCGTAATCACATGGCCTGATTGCTCATACCACTTGATTTGTTTGACCGGCGATTCAATTTCGTTATAAATGATGTTCGCGCTGTCCGGGTTGATCATCTCATCATGGCGCGCCTGCACAACAAACGTCGGGGCATAAATCAAATCAAGATGGTCACGCACATCGGCGATCAGCTCCTGCAGCGCCTTTAACGTCTTCATCGGCGTCTGCTTGAACTTCTCCATCTCCTGTTCGATCTGCTCCTCTGATTTTCCTTCCCGCTTTTTATACTCGCGCGCATACTCGAGCACGCCTTCGTACATCGTTTCCTCGCTTTTGATGTACATCGGCGCGCACATCGTCACAATGCCCTCTATAGGTACAGTGTAACCTAATTTCAATGAAAATACGCCTCCAAGCGACAGTCCGGCGACGGCGATTTTTTCGTAGCCCTTGTTTTTCAAAAACTCGTAGCCGTTCATGACATCTTGCCACCAGTCATCCGGCCCGGTGTGGACGAGCTCCTCAGGCGGCACGCCGTGTCCTTTGTAAATCGGCGCATGGCACGTATAGCCTTTGGATTCTAAAAAACGCCCGAGCATCCGAACATCAGCGGAATTGCCGGTAAACCCATGCAACAGCAGCACCGCCCGCTCCCCGGCTTCAAAGAAAAACGGCTTCGGCGGAACAATTTTCATCATTCGTTCTCCTTCCTTTCTTGCTGAAATAGAAAAGGCAGCCCGCTTCCCTTTGGACCGCCCCCGTTTTTTGCTTATGATGGTTGGACATAAACAACAAGAATCGCCAACACAAAGAACAAAACGGCCAACACAACCGTCACGCGCTGAAACACCGCATCGAGCCCGCGTGCTTTCTGCTTCCCGAACAATTGCTCGGCGCCGCCGGTGATCGCCCCCGACAGCCCGGCGCTGCGGCCCGACTGCAACAAGACCACCGCGATCAGCGCGATCGACACAATGACAAGCAGCGTCACAAGAAAGGCATGCATGCCTGACACCTCCAACGACCGACATTGCAATACTTTCACTATACCATAGATCACCGTTGGCGGCAACTGGCGGGCCTGTCTCAACACGACGAAAGCCTCCCATTCCTTTTTTGGTGAAACATGTAATCAAAATCATTGGATGGGAAAGCCCGTCATCCAAAAATCGAGAAGATGCGCAAATAGATGAAATCGACGAAATCATTGACGAATGCCTGGCTAAAATCGCCACATATCTGACTTGACCACATCGATGGAGCCGCGAACGAATGAAACGATGCTGAAGAAAAGGCGACAACTCCTTGCCTTTCTCATCCATTCAACGGAATAGCAACGGGAGCACAGCAAACATTCGCTCCCTCTTCTCTTTGGCAGAGATGAAGGAACGTTTCATCCTCCATCTGCTTGACGCTCCATGAATCGGATGCGGTATGATCATTGTCGTCCACCGCCGAAATGCGTTACAATAGAAAGCAAATCGGCAACGACTGGAGGGACTTCAATGGCAAGACCGGACGAACGAGTCGTCATCGCGATTGACGGCTATCAATTCAAACGGGCGCGTGAGGCAAAGGAAGGGAAAATTTTCGTCACCTCGCCGATCGGGGCGAACTTTACGTTTGACATCAACGTCATGCGCAAGCTGCTTGAGGCGATCGACCGCGACCCGGCGCTCGCGGAACAGTTTGGGCTTCCTTCTCAGGGGGCAAACGAATAACAAAGGAACGGCGGTTGGCCGTTCCTTTGTTGGTTTAGCGGAGAGAGGCCGAAGCTCCATTTTTCCGCAGACGGCGGTGCTCCCTCACGAATCAAATCTTCTAGCATCCTTGCCATGCCGCCCGCTCGCGGCCGAACGGGTCGTCCTCGACATGGCTGGCGGCCGAAAAGACAAAGGCCGCCTTGCGCTCGCTCGTATACGCCGGCCATGCTTCCGGCAAGTGAGCACCGTTCGGGTCTCCGGTGCGGGCAAACGAGAGCCAAGCGTAATGCATTTCATTGGCGATCGCCTCGCGCTCCCGCCGATTCACCGAAAATCGTCACATTGTCCGGATCACCGCCAAACGCCTCAATGTTCTCCTTCACCCAGCGCAGCGCCGCCACTTGGTCCAAAATGCCGAGATTCCCGGCTTGCGCGTACGCTTCGCCGAACGAATCACCGAGATGCAAAAAGCCAAACACGTTCATTCGGTAGTTGATCGTCACGACGACGACATCGCCGTGTTTCGCAAACGCTGTCCCGTCATACCACGGCGAAGAACCCGAGCCGAACAAAAAGGCGCCGCCGTGAATCCAGACGAGCACCGGCCGCTTCTTCCCATCCGCCGCCGGCGACCAAACGTTCAGGTACAGCCCGTCTTCGCTCGGCGGCTCGCTCATCCGCCCGAGCAATCCGCTGAAAATCGGATCCGACGGCTGCATCACGACAGGACCGAAGGCAGTCGCCTCCCGCACCCCATCCCATGCCTCAGGCGGTTCCGGCGGCAGAAAACGGCGTTCACCGACCGGCGCTTTCGCGTACGGAATCCCTTTCCAATAGAAAACCCCTTCATTTGCTCCCCCGCGCAACCGCCCATACCGCGTCTCGACAATCATTTGTTCCATCCACATCCCCTAATATTCTGATAATTCAAAAAATATTATAAACGAAAAAACCCCCTCCGTCCATCGCTTTGTCCTATGCAGGGCAATGTCAGCTCGTTTGATTTGATGCAAAAAATTGTTTCTGATGAAGATCGGATTTTACTTGTCAATTCGGAACAAAACAATGTCGTTCCAAAAAGCGCCATCGCGTCGTGATCTTTCAGGATGCGAACGGGCATGACATCCGTGTGGTCACAAACCTCTTGAAGGTATCGATAGAAAAGATTACCGAGATGTATCAAGCGCGCCATCGTGAACTACCCCCACTTAATTTTCTAGCGAAAATTTGAAGTGGGGGCTTCCAAAGAAGTTTGACTGCTTCAAGCAATCCTTATTCTTTGAGGCGTGTCCACTTCGCCGCTAGAGCATAAGACACTCAGGTCTACAGCTTTACTTTTCTTTAAGATGTTTAATGCGCCATTGACATCAGCATTCATTAGTTTGCCAGACTTTGTTCGATACAAGCCGCGCTTAATACGTTTGCCGCTGAACTTATATTCTTTTGGATTGTCGGCATTATATTCAGGAATCTCATCGCCGTCAAAAAAGCTGGCTTGAGACGTATAGGATTCTTCCTGTTTCAAGAATTCAATGCCGTAAAATTCACAAAGATATTCTAGTTTTTCTTTTATGTTACCGAGAGGAATATTGACAAAGTTTTGATTTGTCTTTTTTCCTAGATTAATATTGCGTTGCCATGTTTCCGCATAGCCAATGACAAGTTTGCCAATTTGATTTTCAATACAGTAGTTAATGATGTAACGGCAAGTCTTGTTGATATAATCATTCACTTTATTATTGCGATTCATAGCAAGCAAAGCCTGTTTACGAGTGGTGCCTTTGATTTTTTGCTTATCTTTTATGCTTTGAAGTCTGGCATTTTCTTTGTTAAACCATTGATTTATACTTTTTAATCTCCGCCCATCAATGATGAATGATCTGCCGTCTGATGTGACACAAGTGGCAAGATTGTTTAATCCTAAATCAATTGCCAGTGCTTTTTGGTCGTTTAATTCTCTTTGATCTTCAGGCATTTCATATTTGTACTGAATCTCAAAGAACCTGGCATGATGCTTAGGAATGATTTCAATCTGCTTAATCTTTTTGTCCAGTAACACAGGCGGAATCGTTATCGTGATAGGCTTGTGAGTCTTTTTAAATAGGCGAGAATACGGTATCGTGAATTTGTTGCCGTCTATACGAATCTGGCCAATGATCAGTGAATGAAAGCCATCTTTTTTAAGATATTTTGGAATACTGATAGCCTTGTGGTCATATTTTCCTTGTTTGGCAAGACTGATCAAACCAAAGAAAGATGTAAAGGCTTCATTGACCTTTTTTAAAATTTGCTGTGCCATGTTGCTGTTTAACAGCTTATAGTTTTCGTTAGTTTTGGCAAGATGATAGTTTTTCTCATAATTAAGAAATTCCTTGTGTTCAAAATAGTATTGTCTGACATTGTACAATCCGACGTTGTACATGTTCTTGGCAATATGGCACAGTTCTCGAAGAGTCAAGTATTCTTCTTTGGTCAAACCATTTAGCTGTTGTTTGATACAAAAATACATTTTTTCACCTCCCATCTAACTATATTATACTATATTTTACTGAATCTATCCTATTTTCAGCAAAATATAGTTAAGGCGATTCATCTCCCACTTACTCCGCTTCGCTTCGTTGAAGTGGGAGTCTTCTCGCCTAATTAAGATAAAACGACTATTTACGACCCCATCTGATGAAGAGGCGCAGCTTTCCTGAACGCATTAAGAATTCTTGATCACCGCGAGCCATTCGATTCTCTTTTCCCCAGTCAAAACGACAGGCGCCCCCTCCGTTGGGGACGCCTGTTTCCGTTATTTTTTCAAATTGTAAAACGAACGGATGCCTTGGTAAATGGCCGTATGGCCGAGTTCATCCTCAATGCGGAGCAGCTGGTTGTATTTCGCGACGCGGTCGGTGCGCGACGGCGCGCCTGTTTTGATTTGGCCGGCGTTGGTGGCGACGGCGATGTCGGCGATCGTGCTGTCTTCCGTTTCGCCGGAGCGGTGCGAGACGACAGCCGTGTAGCCGGCGCGTTTCGCCATTTCGATGGCGTCAAACGTTTCGGTGAGCGTGCCGATTTGGTTCACTTTGATCAAAATCGAGTTGCCGACGCCTTTTTCAATGCCTTCGGCCAGTTTTTTCGTGTTCGTGACGAACAAGTCGTCGCCGACAAGCTGCACTTTTTTGCCGAGCCGCTCGGTCAGCAGTTTATGGCCTTCCCAGTCGTTTTCATCGAGCCCGTCTTCGATCGAGATGATCGGATATTTCGATACAAGCTCTTCATACCAAGCGACCATTTCTTCCGACGTTTTCACAACGCCTTCGCCTTCAAGATGATATTTGCCGTCTTCTTTGTTGTACAGCTCGGATGAAGCAACGTCCATGGCGAGCATCACTTGTTCGCCCGGTTTGTAGCCGGCTTTTTCGATCGCTTCGATGATCGTTTGCAGCGCTTCTTCGTTCGATTTCAAGTTCGGGGCGAAGCCGCCTTCATCGCCGACCGCGGTGTTGTAGCCTTTCGATTTCAGCACCGCTTTTAAGCTGTGGAAAATTTCCGCCCCCATGCGCAGCGCTTCGCGGAAGCTTTCCGCGCCGACCGGCATGATCATAAATTCTTGAATGTCGACGTTGTTGTCCGCATGCGCGCCGCCGTTTAAAATGTTCATCATCGGCACCGGCAGCGTTTTGGCGTTAAAGCCGCCTAAGTATTGGTACAGCGGCAAACCAAGCTCGTCCGCCGCCGCGCGGGCCACGGCAAGCGAAACGCCCAAAATGGCGTTGGCGCCAAGTTTGCTTTTGTTTTCCGTGCCGTCAAGCTCAATCAACGCGCGGTCGATCGCCACTTGGTCGGTCACTTCAAGGCCGATGATTTCCGGCGCGATGATTTCGTTGACGTTTTCGACCGCTTTTAACACCCCTTTGCCGAGGTAGCGGTTTTTGTCGCCGTCTCGCAGTTCGACTGCTTCATATTCCCCAGTCGAGGCGCCGCTCGGCACCAGGGCGCGGCCGAAACCGCCTTCTTCTGTATACACTTCCACTTCTACGGTTGGGTTGCCGCGCGAATCGAGCACTTCGCGGGCGTAAACATCAATAATCGCAGACATGAACACACACTCCTTTTCCTTCGTATCGTTATTTGACAATCAACGATTTCCCTGTCATTTCGTTCGGCTGCGGCAAACCGAGCAAATCGAGCATCGTCGGCGCCAAATCGCCTAAGATGCCGCCGTCTCTAAGCTTGATGCCTTTTTTCGTCACGATGACCGGCACCGGATTCGTCGTATGAGCCGTTTGCGGCTTGCCGTCCGGCGTCAATACTTCATCGGCGTTGCCGTGGTCGGCGGTGATGATGGCGATGCCGCCTTTGGCCAAAATGGCATCGACGACTTTGCCGAGGCATTCGTCCACTGCCTCCACCGCCTTGATCGTCGGTTCGAGCTTGCCCGAATGGCCGACCATATCCGGGTTGGCGTAGTTCAAAATGATCGCATCGTACTTATCGGCTTCAATTTCCTTGAGCAGCGCATCGGTCACTTCATAGGCGCTCATTTCCGGCTTCAAGTCATACGTCGGCACTTTCGGCGAGTTGATCAAAATCCGGTCTTCGCCTGGAAATTTCTCTTCGCGGCCGCCGCTCATAAAAAACGTCACGTGCGGATATTTTTCGGTCTCGGCGATGCGCAGCTGGCGCAGTCCGTGCTGCGACAGCACTTCCCCGATCGTGTTGTCCAAGTTCGTCGGCTTGAACGCCACGTACCCTTTCACCGTTTCGCTGAAATGGGTCAAGCAGACAAAGAACAAATGCTTCGGATGTTTCGGGCCGCGGTCAAACTCGCGGAAATCTTCGTTCGTAAACGTGTTTGAAATTTGGATCGCCCGGTCAGGGCGGAAATTATAGAAGATAATCGCGTCATTGTCTTGAATCGTCGCCACCGGCCGGCCGTCTTCGCGGACGATGACCGACGGCAGGACGAATTCGTCGTAAATGCCGTGTTTGTACGAGTCCTCGATGCACTCGAGCGGGTCGCGGTACGTCGGCCCTTCCCCGTACACCATCGCCCGATACGCCTTTTCGACGCGGTCCCACCGCTTGTCGCGGTCCATCGAGTAGTAGCGGCCCGATAACGTCGCGATTTCGCCGACGCCATATTCCTTGATTTTTTCCTGCAGTTCTTTGATGTATTGCGGCGCTGTTTGTGGGCCGACGTCGCGGCCGTCCAAAAAGCCGTGGATGTACACGCGCTTCACGCCTTCTTTCGCCGCCAAGCGCAAGAGGGCGTACAAATGGTGAATATGGCTGTGCACCCCGCCGTCGGAAAGCAAGCCGAACAAATGCAAACTTGTCCCGTGTTGTTTCACATGGTTCATCGCCGCCAAAAACGTTTCATTTCGCTCAAACTCGCCTTCGCGAATGGCAATGTTGACTCGCGTTAAGCTTTGGTACACAATGCGCCCGGCGCCGATGTTGAGATGGCCGACTTCCGAGTTGCCCATCTGCCCTTCCGGAAGCCCGACCGCCTCGCCGCACGCCTTGAGCGTTGTGTGCGGGTATTCGTTCCAATAGCGGTCAAAGTTCGGTTTGTTCGCCTGAGCGATCGCATTGCCGTACGTTTCGTCGCGCAGCGCAAATCCGTCTAAAATGATGAGCGCAACCGGTTTTTTACTCATGACGCCCCGCCTCCACCAATTGTAAGAATGAAGCCGGCTCGAGGCTCGCCCCGCCGACTAAGGCGCCGTCGATCTGTTCTTGCGCCAAGAAGTCGCGGATGTTATCTGGTTTGACGCTGCCGCCGTATTGAATGCGGATCGCTTCCGCCGCCTCCGGGCCAAACAGGCGCGAAACAACCGAACGGATATGGCCGCAGACGCTGTTGGCGTCTTCCGGTGTTGATGATTTGCCCGTCCCGATCGCCCAAATCGGCTCGTAAGCGATGACCGCTTGCTTCACTTGTTCCGGCGTCAAGCCGGCGAGCGCTTTTTCCACTTGCGAGGCGACAACCGCGTTCGTCTGCCCGGCTTCCCGCTCCTCAAGCGATTCGCCGCAGCAAATAATCGGTATAAGCCCGCGGGTGAAGGCGGCCAACACTTTTTTGTTCACGGTCTCATCTGTTTCGGCGAACATTTGCCGGCGCTCCGAATGGCCGAGGATGACGTACGTGACACCGAGGTCTTTCAGCATGACCGGGCTCACTTCGCCTGTGTACGCCCCTTGATCGGCAAAGTGCATCGTTTGCGCCCCGATTTTTAAATCCGTGCCGTCTGCCGCTTGCACCAACCGATCCAAAAAGAGAAACGGCGCGCAAACGACGGAATCGACTTCGTCGGCCGGCGGCACGTGCCCTTTTACGTCCTCGACAAATTGAACCGCTTCTGCTAATGTTTTATGCATTTTCCAGTTGCCTGCAATGATCGGTTTTCTCATCGTTCACCCTTCCTTTCAATGGGCGGCGTCAGCCGCCATGCGCCAAATCCGGCGCCGTGGGTCATTTGTCTTCGAGCGCGACGACACCCGGCAGCTGTTTTCCTTCCATAAACTCGAGCGAAGCGCCGCCGCCGGTGGAGATATGATCCATTTTGTCGGCCAAGCCGAATTTCTCAACCGCCGCCGCCGAATCCCCGCCGCCGATGACCGAATAGGTGTCGAGCGCTTCCGCCAGTGCTTCGGCGATCGCTTTTGTCCCGTGGGCGAACGCGTCCATTTCAAAGACGCCCATCGGGCCGTTCCAGACAACGAGCTTCGACTCGCGAATGACATCGCGGTACAATTCGCGCGTTTTCGGGCCGATGTCAAGCGCCTGCCAATCAGCTGGAATCGCGTCAATCGGCACAACTTTCGTGTTGGCGTCGTTCGCAAACCGGTCGGCGACGACCACGTCCACCGGCATATAAAAACGGACGCCTTTTTCTTTCGCCTTTTCCATAAACGATTTGGCGAGTTCGATTTTGTCCTCCTCAAGCAGCGACTTGCCAACGTCATGGCCGAGCGCTTTGACGAACGTATACGCCAGTCCGCCGCCGATGATCAAGTTGTCGACTTTTTCAAGCAAATTGTCGATGACGCCGATTTTGTCTTTCACTTTCGCCCCGCCGATGATCGCTGTAAACGGGCGGTCCGGATTCGAAAGCGCCTTGCCAAGCACTTCAAGTTCTTTTTCCATCAAAAATCCGGCCACCGCCGGCAAGTAATGGGCGATGCCTTCCGTCGACGCATGGGCGCGATGGGCGGCGCCGAACGCATCGTTGACATATAGATCCGCAAGCTCCGCAAACGCTTTGGCGAGCTCGGGATCATTTTTCTCTTCACCAGGGTAAAAACGGACGTTCTCAAGCAAGAGCACATCGCCTTCGTTCAAACGGTCGACCGCCGCTTTCACCTCATCGCCGACCGCTTCATTCGTTTTGGCGACCGGCCGTTCAAGCAGCTCGCCGAGCCGCTTCGCAACGGCATCCAAACGCAATTCTTCGACCACTTTTCCTTTCGGGCGGCCGAGGTGGCTCGCCAAAATGACTTTCGCCCCGTGCTCGATCAAATAGCGGATCGTCGGGAGTGCGGCGCGAATGCGCGTGTCATCGGTGATGGCGCCTTGCTCCATCGGAACGTTGAAATCGACGCGGCAAAAGACGCGCTTTCCCCTCACCTCAACGTCGCGGATCGTCTTCTTGTTCATCGTTCGTGCCCCCTTTTGGCTACAGTTTGGATAAAGGAAAAGGAGTGGGGATCATTTCCCCGCTCCCCTCCATTTTCCTATTATAGAATTGAACAGGCGGAAAACTCAACGCCAAGCTGGTTTTACAGCCCTTTCGAGGCGATGTAGGCGGCCAAGTCGACGACGCGGTGCGAATAGCCCGTTTCGTTGTCATACCACGAAACGACTTTCACCATTTTGCCTTCAATGACCATTGTCGACAACGCGTCGATCGTCGACGAAGCGGTGCTGCCGTTGTAGTCGCGCGACACGAGCGGTTCTTCGCTGTAGGCCAAAATGCCTTTCAGCTCGCCTTCCGCTGCTGCTTTCAACGCGGCATTCACTTCTTCGACCGTCACTTCTTTTTCCAATTCCGCCACCAAGTCGACAACGGATACGTTCGGCGTCGGCACGCGCATCGCCATGCCGTTCAACTTTCCTTTCAATTCCGGCAAAACGAGCGCGACCGCTTTCGCCGCCCCGGTCGTCGTCGGAATGATCGATTCGGCCGCGGCGCGAGCCCGGCGCAAATCTTTATGCGGTAAGTCCAAAATTTGTTGGTCGTTTGTGTACGAGTGAACGGTCGTCATCATGCCGCGGACGATGCCGAATTGTTCATGCAGCACTTTGGCAAACGGCGCCAAGCAGTTCGTCGTGCACGACGCGTTCGAGATGACATGATGGGCTTTCGGATCGTATTTGTCTTGGTTGACGCCCATGACGATCGTAATGTCTTCGTTTTTCGCCGGGGCGGAAATGATCACTTTTTTCGCACCCGCTTCCAAATGTTTGGCGGCGTCTTCGCGTTTCGTGAAGCGGCCGGTCGACTCAACGACGATGTCAACGCCGATCTCGCCCCACGCCAAGTTCGCCGGATCGCGTTCCGCCTTGACGATGATTTCTTTGCCGTTGACGACCAAGTTGTTGCCGTTCACCGACACTTCGGCATCCAGACGGCCATGGACAGAGTCGTACTTCAACAAATGAGCAAGCGTATTCGCATCGGTTAAATCGTTCACCGCCACTACTTCAATGTCCGGGTTTTTCAATGCCGCGCGGAAGACGTTGCGTCCGATGCGGCCAAATCCGTTGATTCCCACTTTGACTGCCATCTTATTTTCCTCCTTGCGATTGGATTGTATCAGCAAGGGAGATTACTCCCCTACGAACGCTTTTGCGGCTCCTTCGTCCGTCACCAATAGCGAGTGCGGCGCCCGTTTCATGTACGCGCGAATGGCTTTCGCCTTCGACGCCCCTCCGGCGACGGCGATGACATGCTCGACATGCGGGAGGTGTTCAAGTTGAATGCCGACTGTTTTCACTTTATGGACGACGTCGCCGTACTCGTTGAAATAGTAGCCGAACGCCTCGGCGACCGCATGGCGGGCGATGATGTTCTCCATCTCTACAGGCGGCGTCTTCCGCCGCTTGGCCATCGTCACCGCTTCACCGATGCCATGGACGACCATGCGGCATGATTGGATGAGCTCAAGCACTTCTTTCACCGCCGGCTCTTCGACAAGCGACGCGTACGCTTCATCGCTCAGCTGGTCAGGCACGTGCAGCAACCGATAGCGGCCCATCGCTTTTTCCGCCATTTTCGCACAAATCGTGTTCGCCTGATTCTCGACATCTTCGCCAAGGCCGCCACGCGCCGGCACGAACAACACATCGCGAAGCTTCGAATCCGGCGTCATCATCTCCGCGACCGCCGCCATCGTCGTTCCGCCGGCCACGGCGACGATGTCCCCGGGCTCAAGCAGCTCCTTCATGCAGGCGACACACGCTCTACCCATTTCTTTTTTTACCCAAGGAGAACAGTCGCTATCCCCGGCAACGACAATCACCCGCGGAATGCCGAGCTGTTCCTGCAGCGCGGCTTCCAGCTCTTTGAGTCCGAACGCTTCCCGCATCAAATCATTGAGCGTATGAAGGAGCGCCTGGCCTTCCTCCGTCAACCGCATGCCCGACACATCGGCGGAAAGCAAGTTTTGTCCTTTCAAAAATTCTGTTTCCGACCGGAGAACCCGCTCGCTCATGCCGAGGCTCGCCGCCAGCGCCCGCCGCCCGATCGGCGCCATAAGCGAAATAGAGTACAAAATTTGATATCGTTTTTGCATAACGTCAAGCAAGTCGGGCGATAATTTTTTTAATGCCTCTACTAACGGTTGCATCGATCCTTCCCCTTAGCAGAACATAGGGATGTTTTTTGTCCCAGTATGACATATTATGTCCCGCCAATCGATAAAAAATTCCTCCCGCTCTATTTTCATTATAGCAGGAGGACGATAGCCGTTCAACTGTTTTGTGCCCGCTGCAACCGTTTTCTCACCGTTTCTTTTTCAATCATCCCATACCCAATTTCTTCCCCGTCAAGCTCGACGACCGGAATCATCAACTGATATTTCTCGAGAAGCGCGTCGTCTTCATAAATATCGATCTCTTCCATCGTAAACCGATAGTCTGCCTGCAGCTCCGTCAAAACCGCTTTCGCTTTGTCGCAAAGCGGACAGTTCGTCTTCGTGTACAACCGAATGTGCATCGCGTTCTTCCTTTCTTTCACCGGTCGCATCAAGCTCCGGTGTATTGCTTTCGTTTCGCCGAAGAAGGAATACGCAGCTGCTCCGCGGTATTTGGCGACCGTGCGGCGCGAAATGGCGATGCCGTATCGGCCATGAAGCAAATCGGCCAGCTGTTGGTCAGAAAGCGGCGCCTGTCGGTCTTCCGCCGCGATCAGCTCTTGGATGATCGATTTCACTTGAGCGGAGGAAGCCACCTCGATCGTTTCCGCCAGCTCGTCGCGCTCAGGAAGACGTTCCAGTTGCAGCAAGAGGCATTCTGCCAAATCGCGGGCGCCGACTCCCGGCGGGTCGAGCGACTGCACAAGGCGCAGCCCCCGTTCCATCTCTTGTTCCGATGCGGAAAACCGCGCCGCCAGCTCGGCAAGCAATGAAAAACGACCGCAAACGCGGTCGTATCAAGGGGGTTGGGAATCTCAATCCGAACTTGTCAGATCGTTGGAACGCCCTCGGCAGGATTCGAACCCACGCTAAGAGAACCGGAATCTCTCGTGCTATCCACTACACTACGAGGGCATGGAAGTTCATGATTTCTCTATTTCGTTCCGTTGCATGTTCTATTATAGCAGGATCGTGCAAAAATGCAAGGGGAAAATGCAATAAAAAAACAGGAAAAATCAGGCCTTTGTTCCTTCCACATCAATGCCACCGCCACAGGCAACTGGTTAAAAAAATAAAAAAGCGGTTATGATGAAAAGAGGGATGTTCCCGCTAGCCGCGAATATGTTATAAAGAATGGGGAAGGTCGTTTTGTTTGACCTTCATTGACCATTCGTGTATGATGAAGGCGTACATATTGATCCATTAGGATGGAAAAGGAGGCGTTTTGGGATGTATTTGATTCCGACTGTCATCGAACAGACGAACCGCGGGGAGCGGGCGTACGACATTTATTCGCGCTTATTGAAAGACCGAATCGTGTTCCTTGGCAGCCCGATCGACGACCAAGTGGCCAACTCGATCGTGTCGCAGCTGTTGTTTTTGGCGGCGGAAGACCCGGACAAAGATATTTCCTTGTACATCAACAGCCCGGGCGGCTCGATCACAGCTGGCCTGGCGATTTACGACACGATGCAGTTCATCAAACCGGACGTATCGACAATTTGCATCGGCATGGCCGCTTCCATGGGGGCGTTTTTGCTTGCCGCCGGTGCGAAAGGGAAACGGTTCGCGCTTCCAAACAGTGAAATCATGATCCACCAACCGCTCGGCGGCGCCCAAGGGCAGGCGACGGAAATCGAAATCGCAGCGAAGCGCATTTTATTCTTGCGCGACAAATTGAACCGCATTTTGGCGGAAAACACCGGCCAGCCGATCGAAGTGATCGAACGCGATACGGACCGCGACAACTTCATGACAGCGCAAAAAGCGATGGAATACGGCATTATCGACCGGGTGCTGACGCGCGCTGATGAAAAATAAGGCATGCACACGTTGGTAGAACCGCTATAGAGCTGCGCCTGCACCGACATTGACGAAAAAAGGCTGCTTCCGACAAAAACGGAGCAGCCTTTTCCATTCCTTTCCCCGCCAGCCCCACACGCTGCTTTACTTTTCCTTTTGCACATAGGCGGCGAGCTTTTCGATCGCTTCTTGCTCATCCGGACCGTCGGCAATGAGCGTGATCACCGCTCCATGGCCGATGGCGAGGCTCATCAAGCCCATAATGCTTTTCGCGTTCACCTGTTTTCCATCTTTTTCCAAAAACACATCAGCGGAAAAACGGTTCGCTTCTTGGACAAACAACGCCGCCGGGCGCGCCTGCAGCCCGGTTTCTAATTTTACTTTCACTTGTTTTTCCACCATTCTCCATCTCCCCTTTACAGCGATTTATGGAAATCGACCGGCTTTCCAGCCCGCAGCCGCTCCGCGATCTCATCAATTTTGCGTAGCCGGTGGTTGATGCCGGATTTGCTGATTTTGCCGCCGGCGACCATCTCGCCAAGCTCTTTCAGCGTCACGTCTTGATGCTCGATGCGAAGCTTCGCGATTTCCCGCAGCTTCGCTGGCAAGGCGTCGAGGCCGATCGTCTCGTCGATGTAGCGGATGTTTTCCACCTGGCGAAGCGCAGCGCCGATCGTTTTGTTCAAATTGGCCGTCTCGCAATTGACAAGCCGGTTGACCGAGTTGCGCATATCGCGGACGATGCGGATGTCTTCAAAGCGGAGCAGCGCCTGGTGAGCGCCGATGATGTTCAAAAACTCGGCAATTTTCTCTGCCTCTTTTAAATACGTAATAAACCCCTTTTTCCGTTCCAACATTTTCGCATTTAAAAAAAAGTGGCTGTTCATCAGTTCACATAAAGAGCGGTTATGATCCTCGTACAAAGAAAAAATCTCCAAGTGATACGAGGACGTCTCCGGATTGTTGACCGAGCCGCCGGCCAAAAACGCACCACGCAAATACGAGCGCTTACAGCATTTTTTCTTGACAAGTTCCGGATCGATGTCATGAATGAACGAAAAATCGCCGTTCCAAATGCAAAGATCACGGAGCAGCGGGGCGGCGCCGTCGGTAATGCGGACGATATACACGTTATTTTTCTTTAAACGCATTTTTTTGCGGACAAACAGCTCAACCGCGACGTCATACCCTTTTTTCAACAGCGTATAAATGCGCCGGGCGATCGCCGCATTTTCCGTTTGGACATCGACCGCCATCCGCCCGCCGGAAAACGACAGTGAGCCGTTCATGCGCAACAGCGCCGACAGCTCGGCCCGCAAGCAGCAGCGCTTGACCTCTAAATTCGTCAGCTCCTTCTTCGTTTCGGACGCAAAAGACATGATCGTTCCACCTCCATTCGCTCCCGTACCGGCCGGTTGGAGGTGCCCAACTCTCGGCGCGGCCATGCGGCCGCCGCCCCTCGCGCCCCGTCTCCTTGGCCTATGCGTATGCGGATCAGGCACACAGCGCCCGCCGTCTAGCAGCGGGGAAGCAGCCCGAGAAGGAGGGCGGCGACTTTCCCTGTATTATGGCGAATGACCCCATCATCGTACGTAACAATATCGTCACGGATCACCTGCACGCCGAGCGTGCCGCTGTCATCATGCACCGGCTCGGCCCGCTCCTCTTCATACCGGCGGCGGATGGATTCCGGAATCGCCCCGCTGTTGACGATGACGGCATCCAAAAACGGGACGCCAAGATGGTCATGAAGCGCCTTCACATGGTCGCTCACCGTATAGTGCGGCGTCTCGCCGGCCTGGGTCATAATGTTGCATATATAGACTTTTTTCGCCTTCGCCTTGCACACTTCCTGTCCGATTTTCGGCACGAGCAAGTTCGGCAAAATGCTTGTGTACAGACTCCCCGGGCCGATGACAATCAAGTCGGCGCCGCGGATGGCGGCGGTCGTCTCCGGCAACGGTTCAATATCTTCCGGGGTTAAAAACACCCTCTTAATTTTTTTCCCCGCGCCAGGAATTTTCGACTCGCCCGAAATAACGGTACCATCTTCCATTTCCGCGTGCAACACGACGCTTTTGTTCGCCGCCGGCAACACTTGGCCGCGTACGTTCAACACTTTGCTCATTTCGCGGATCGCCTTCACAAAATCGCCGGTGATCGATGTAAGCGCCGCCAAAATCAAATTGCCGAGCGAGTGTCCCGATAAGCCGTTGCCGTTTTGAAAACGGTGTTGAAACAGCTCAACAATAAGCGGTTCGACATCAGACAGCGCGGCGAGCACGTTGCGCACATCCCCAGGCGGCGGGATGTGCAGTTCGTCCCGGAGCCGCCCGGAACTCCCCCCGTCATCGGCGACGGTGACGATAGCCGTCAAGTCAAGATCGTGCTGTTTCAGACCCCGAAGCAGGACGGGAAGCCCAGTGCCGCCGCCGATGACGACGATCTTCGCTGCTCGTTTGTCTCTCATCGATGCGCTTCCTTTCTCCTCTCCATGTCCCGGTGCGAGACAACCGTTTTATAATTGGCGGAAAAATGGCGGGCGATATGCTCAGCGAGCGCCACGGAACGATGCTGACCGCCCGTGCAGCCGATGGCGATCACCAGCTGGCTTTTTCCTTCGCGCTGGTAATACGGCAGCATAAACGCCAGCAAATCAATCAGCTTTTCCAAAAACTTTTGCGTTTCTCCCCATTTGAGCACATATGACGCCACTTCCTCATCGAGCCCGGTTTTCGGCCGCATATGCTCAATGTAGTGCGGGTTCGGCAAAAAGCGGACATCAAACACCAAGTCAGCGTCAATCGGGATGCCGTATTTAAATCCAAACGACATAACGTTGACCATAAAGCCGGACTGGGCGTGCGATGAAAACTGGCGGACGATTTTCTCCCGCAGTTCGCGCGGCTTGAGCCCAGTCGTGTCATAAACGATTTGCGCCCGCCCTTTGAGTTCCTCAAGCAGTTTCCGCTCCAGGCGGATGCCTTCAAGCGGCGGCTCATTCGGCGCGAGCGGATGCGTCCGCCGCGTTTCTTTATAGCGGGCCACAAGCGTCGAGTCTTGCGCATCCAAAAACAAAATTTGCGGCATAATCCACGCCTGCCCGGCCAACTCATCGAGCGCGGCAAACAAGTGGTCGAAAAAGTCGCGGCTGCGCAAATCCATGACGAGCGCGACTTTATTCATTTTATTCCCGGACTCTTTCACAAGCTCCAAAAACTTCGGCAACAGCGTCGGCGGCAAGTTGTCGACGCAAAAAAAGCCGAGGTCTTCAAAGCTTTGGATCGCCACCGTTTTGCCTGCCCCGGACATGCCGGTGATGATGACGAGTTGAATCGGTTGCTGCGCCCCGTGTTTCCCCATTTTTCTGCTCCCCTTCCGCTAACTTGGATCAAGACGATATGAAAGCAGCTCAAACTCCTCCGTATATACAAACGTTCCGTACATGACCCCTTCGCCTTTGACAGCGTATTCTAAAATATGGTAGTCTCCTGGGGCCATCGGCAACGTGGACAGCGCTTCAACCTTATGCCAAGCGAGCGTCCCTTCTTCGGAAGACGGCACGTTTTCGCCGATGAAGTCGTCGGCGAAAAACGTAAACATCATCCACTCCGACACCGTTTCATTCCCGTTTTTCATCACGATCGTAAAGACGCCTTTCAGCTCTGGATTTTTCAAATAAATGCCCGTCTCTTCCCGGTATTCACGAATGCATGCTTCGCGCACCGTCTCGCCGGGCTCCATTTTCCCGCCCGGAGCGACCCACCAGCCGCGCCTCGGCTTTTGCAACAGCAGCACTTGGCCGTCTTTATATAATACGCAGTTTGTCACCCGTTGCAATTCGTTCACCCCAACCATCCGCAAACATGCACATAATCATCTTTATTTTACCATAAATAGTTAGGCCGCTCCACCTTCAAACCGCTGGAAACCGTCCGCTTCCCGTCTGCAAAAACCTCGGGGCCCAACATTCCGCTTCCAGCCGAAAGACGCCATCCCCGCCGTTTCAAGCGAAACGGCAGGATGCAAGCGCCCGGCAAAAAAAGAGACGCGGACAAACGCCCGCGCCAAAAAGGATCTATATAAAAGGGGGTCAATTACTTACTTATAGCATACGACAAATGTGTTGCGCCCGTGTTACATCTGGGTTAAATAACCATTACGATTTGATTGCGATTTGGTTACCGGATCAGCTGACCCCTTGCTTATGGAGCTTTTCTTTCAGTTCCTCAACGTAATGCTGGGCGCTTTGCGCGGCGATGCTGCCGTCGCCGGTAGCCGTCACGATTTGCCGGAGCGTTTTTTCCCGCACATCACCGGCGGCGAAAATGCCCGGCACTTTCGTCTCCATCTTTTCGTTCGTGACGATATAGCCGTTTTCATTCGTGATGCCAAGATTGGCAAACGGCTTCGAGAGCGGCACCATCCCGATGTAAATGAAAACGCCGTCGCACGGAAATTCGCGCTCCTCGCCCGTTTGCGTATGCACAAGCGTCACGCTGCCGACTTTTCCGTCCTTTTCGTTGATTTGTTTCACCGTATGGTTCCAGATGAAATCAATTTTTTCATTGGCGAACGCCCGGTCTTGCAAAATTTTTTGCGCCCGCAGCTTGTCGCGGCGGTGAACGATCGTCACTTTATTGGCAAACCGCGTCAAATAGACGCCCTCTTCGACCGCTGAGTCGCCCCCGCCCACGACAACCAAATCTTTCCCTTTGAAAAACGCCCCGTCGCACACCGCACAGTACGAAACGCCGCGGCCGCCGAGCTCCGCTTCACCCGGTACGCCGAGTTTTTTATATTCCGCTCCGGTGGCGATGATGACCGCGCGGGCCTTGTACTCTTTGTCGCCGACGATGACCGTTTTGTACGCCTCGCCATCGATGATTTCTTTCACATCGCCGTATGCGTACTCCGCGCCGAATTTTTTCGCATGCTCAAACATTTTCGTCGCCAATTCCGGGCCTAAAATCGTTTCAAAGCCAGGATAGTTCTCGACTTCCTCAGTGTTGACCATCTGCCCGCCCGGGACGCCGCGCTCGATCATCAGCGTCGACAAATTGGCGCGCGATGTATAGACAGCCGCCGTCAGCCCAGCCGGCCCGGCTCCGGCAATAATGACATCGTAAATTTTTTCGTCTGCCACACCGTCCACTCCCTCGCTTGAGAATCATTCCATTTTCATCGTATAAAAGTCGATTCGCCCTGTCTATTGATTTGCTCATGTATAGAGCCGGCGCGCTTTTTGCACGTATTTTTGCACCGTCGACGCCGAAACGCCGTATTTGGCCGCCATCTCTCTTTGCGTCACACGCTCTCCTTGCTGACGGCGCCACATGTATTCAATCGCCGCCGCCCACGCCGCTCCGTTCGCAAACCGTTCGCCATCGGCCAGCGGATGGACGGCAATCGCAAACGCAAAGCGGCAGAGTGCTTCCTTTTCTTCATTATTTGCCGAAAGCGCATCGACCATACGGCCGACGTTCCCCGCCCGGGCGGACGAGCCGTCGGTCAAGCCAAATAAAAACGAGTCGATGAATGGACGCAAGCGCGGGTCGGCCGGCAACAAGCGGCAGACCGCCAGCGACATGGCCGTTTCCTCCGCTTGCTTCGAGCGGCTGAACAAATATAAGCCGTACAACTGGTCAGCCAATCCTTCCTGCTCAATCCAGCGGATGATGCGGGCAAACGCTTCGTCGAACGACGGAACAGCCCACGGCTCCTCGCCGCGCTTTTCCGGATGAAACACGAGAAACTCTTCCCACATGTTCCGAGCGAGCGATTCATGCCCCGTATGGTAGGCGGTGCAGGCGAGCCAGTAGTAAAACGGCCCGTCGCCGCGAAAGCCGCTTTTGTACAGGCGGTGCAGCCAGCGGAACGCCAAATCGAACCGCCCGACAAGCGCGAACGTCGCCCCGAGCTTGTATTGATGCTCATGGAAAAACGGATAAAGCCCGGCGAGCGTCCGGCAAAGGGAAGAGACTTGCTCCTGATCATGCAAGTAATACGCGAAAACGAGCGCATTGCAAAGCGCATGCAAATTGCCGGGATCGCGTTTGAGCACTTCACGCACTTTCTGTTTCGCTTTGTCGACATCGCCGCGGTAAAAATAAGCAAGCGCCAGGTTGTTGTGCGCCGCCCACATGTCCGGATAGCGGGCGACAATCGCCTCGAGCGCCTCAATCGCTTCCGCAAACCGCTCCTCCTCAAGCAAACGGCGGGCCCGATCCTCCATCACCATCAGTTGCTCCTCTTCTTCCGTCCATTCTGAGCCATCGAGCCGAAGCAGCTCAAGCAAGTCGGCGGCATCGTCGGCAAACTCCCCGTCCGGCTCATTCGCCAAGTACTGTTCAGCATATTGCCGAGCCTCGCGGAACAAGCCGAGGCAGGCGAAATTGTTCGCCAAAAAATACAAACAGTCGTCCATCGTTTCATCGAGATCATGAATAATTTTGAACAGCCATTGGTTTGAAAACTGGTATTCACCAAGTTCGGACAATACTAGCGCCAGCTGCAGGGCAAACGACGCATCGCGCTCATCCAAACGGACGGCGCGCTCGAAATACTTCCTCGCCTTATGCAAATCGCCCCGATCGTATGCTTTCATTCCTTTTTTGAAAAAATACTCTCCGTTCTGGAGAAACGGCACAATCGTCGCTTTTCGTGATGACTGCTTCAGTTGTTTTCCCATTCTGTCCTCCGTTGTCCGTAAAATTCGTCGAACAACAGTATATCATATTGGCCGCTGAAACAAACAACAAAACTCAGCTCAAAAACATGGTAGCAGCGCCATTGCCGTCCGCCAAACGGCGGAGACGTCAAAAAAGGATGCCCCGCTCTCCGGCTGCCTCCGCGGTTCGCTCACGCGAGCCATGAGCCCGGCAGTCTGAGTGGCGGGCATCCCGTTTTCCTATTCCTCCGTTTCCAATCGTCCCCGTGAACAAGCCTTCGCTAACCATCGGCTTACGATTAGGTTTGTTCCGTTGCTTCCGTTTTTTGTGCGTGCCGCTCGGCAAGCGTTGCCAGCACGGCGTCAAGCGGCAGCTTTTGTTCCCGCAACAGCACAAGCAAATGGTACAACAAATCAGCTGCTTCCCATTTCAGCTCGTCATGACTCCGGTTTTTCGCCGCAATAATCACTTCGGCCGCTTCTTCGCCGACTTTTTTCAAAATCTTATCGACACCTTTTTCAAACAAATACGTCGTGTACGACCCTTCTGGCCGTTCGGCGTCGCGCTTGGCGATGATCTGTTCGAGCTCGTTCAAAATGGCGAACCGGTCGGCCTGCGGCGCGCGCGCCGCGCCGTCCAGCGAGCGGGAAAAGCACGAATACGCGCCCGTATGGCACGCCGGACCCGCCGGCTCGATGAGCACGAGCAGCGCATCGGCGTCGCAGTCGTAGCGGATGTCGACAACGCGCTGCACGTTTCCAGATGTCGCCCCTTTATGCCACAACTCTTGGCGCGAGCGGCTGTAAAACCATGTTTCTCCGGTCTCGATCGTTTTTTCGAGCGACTCTTTGTTCATATAGGCGAGCGTGAGCACTTCCTTGCTTTGCGCATCTTGGACGATCGCGGGCACCAGCCCTTTTTCATCAAAGCGAATGTCTGCCGTCATCGCACGTTCACCCCTCTTTCTTTCAAGTACGCTTTCACTTGTCCGACCGACGTTTCTTTGTAATGGAAAATCGATGCCGCCAGCGCCGCGTCCGCTTTCCCTTTTTCGAACGCTTCGAGGAAATGCTCGGCCTTGCCGGCGCCGCCGGACGCAATGACCGGAACGCTGACCGCTTCGCTCACCCGCCGCGTCAAGGCAATATCAAAACCGTTTTTGCCGCCATCGGCATCCATGCTCGTCAGCAAAATCTCCCCGGCGCCAAGACGGACCGCTTCCTGCGCCCACGCGACCACTTCCCATTCGGTCGCGTTGCGGCCGCCGTGCGTATAAACGCGCCATGAACCAAGCGTTTCATCGTATTTCGCGTCAATGGCAACGACGATGCATTGCGAGCCGAAAAAGTCCGCCCCTTCCGCGATCAAGGCCGGATGGAGCACCGCGGCGGTGTTGAGCGATACTTTGTCGGCCCCGGCGCGCAGCATCCGCTTCATATCGTCAAGCGAATGAATCCCCCCGCCGACCGTAAACGGAATGGCGAGCTCGGCAGCGACGCGCTCGACGACATCGACCATCGTTTTCCGGCCTTCATGGGAAGCGGAGATGTCCAAAAAGACGAGCTCGTCCGCCCCTTGCTCATCGTACGCCTTCGCCAGCTCCACCGGGTCGCCGGCATCGCGCAGCTGGACAAACTGCACTCCTTTGACGACGCGGCCGTCTTTCACATCAAGGCACGGGATGATGCGTTTCGTGATCATCGCTCGCTCACCGCCTTTAACGCTTCCGCTAGCGTAAACTGATTCGTATAAAGCGCCTTGCCGACGATCGCACCGCCGATGCCTTGTCCAGCATATTGGCAGAGCGCGCGCAAATCGTCAAGCGAGCTGACGCCGCCAGAAGCAATCACTTCTTTTCCCGTCGCCTCGGCCAACCGGACCGCGGCGGCGATGTTCGGGCCCGACAGCGTGCCGTCCGTTGCAATGTCCGTAAAGATAAACGTCTCCGCCCCCGCCTCGGCGAGCATCCGCCCGAGTTCTTCCGCTTTCACGTTGGACGTCGCCAGCCACCCTTCCGTCGCCACGAAGCCGTCGCGGGCGTCAATGCCAATCACGATGCGGCGGCCGTATGTTTGGAGCATCTTTTTCACAAACGGCGGATCGGCAATGGCCGCGCTTCCTAAAATGACGCGGGCGACCCCATTTTCTAAATAATACACGATATCCTCTTCCGTCCGGATGCCGCCGCCGACTTGCACGTTGACGCCCAGGCGGGCCGCTTCAATGACAAACCGGTCGTTGACGCGCCGCCCTTCTTTCGCCCCGTCCAAATCGACCATATGAATCCACTCCGCCCCTTGGGCCGCGAATTGCTCGGCCATCGCGACCGGCGAATCGCCGTACACCGTTTCTTTGTTGTAATCGCCTTGCAGCAGGCGGACGCACTTGCCGCCGCGCATATCGATCGCCGGATAAATCGTAAACGCCGCCATCAGCCGTTCCCCCTTCCCGTGGCGATGCCGACATAATTGTTCAAGATGCTCATGCCGACCGCACCGCTTTTTTCCGGATGAAACTGTGTGCCAAACACACAGCCGCGCCCGACGACCGCCGGAACATCAACGTCATATTCACTGCTCGCGAGCACGACGTCCTCATCCCCTGGAATGACATAATACGAATGGACAAAATACACATGCCCTTCCTCGACGCCATGAAGAAGCGGCGACGGGCGATGGAAACGGAGCCGGTTCCAGCCCATGTGCGGCACTTTGTATGGCTCGCCGGTTTTCGTGACGCCCGGAAAACGGACGACGCGGCCGCGAAGCAAGCCAAGCCCTTTTGTCGGCCCGTTTTCTTCGCTTTCGTCAAACAACAGCTGCATCCCTAAACAAATGCCAAGCAGCGGCGTGCCGTTTTCAACCGCCGAACGGATGAAAGCAGCTAGGCCTGTCTCATTTAAAATGTGCATCGCATCGCGAAACGAGCCGACACCGGGCAAAATCAGCCCGCGCGCCTGCTCGAGCTCCTCTTTGTCGCCGCTCACGATATACGGGCAGCCGAGCCGCTCGAGCGCTTTGCGGACGCTGTATAAGTTGCCCATGCCATAATCGATGATCCCGATCATCGTCATCCCATTCCTTTCTTCCCTGATCCATGCCCATCCCCTTGTTCAATGAACAACGGTATGGCGGCATGCTTTTTTACGGCGCTCCTTCCATGTGCAAACCTCTCCTTGGCATCCGGTCGCCTTTCCTGCATCCATGGAGCTTTTCCCGCAGGAAGCGCTGCCTCGATCCGACCGCCTTTCCTGCGCCTGCGGAACTCTTTCCCCACGGGGGGCGCCCCACTCCATCGGCTACAGCATCCCTTTTGTCGACGGAACGCCTTTGACGCGCGGGTCGATCATCGTTGCTTCATCGAGCGCCCGCCCGAGCGCCTTAAACACCGCTTCGACCATATGGTGCGTATTGCGCCCGTAATGGACGATGACATGCAAGTTCATCCGCGCTTCAAGCGCCAGTTTCCATAAAAACTCATGCACGAGCTCGACATCAAACGCGCCGACTTTCGCTGCCGGAAACTCGCCGCGAAACTCAAAATGCGGGCGATTGCTCAAGTCGATCACAACTTGCGCCAAGGCGTCATCCATCGGCACAAACGCGTTGCCGTACCGCTTGATTCCTTTTTTGTCGCCAAGCGCTTCCTTGATCGCCTGCCCGAGGCAAATGCCGATGTCTTCCGTCGTATGGTGGTCGTCAATATGCGTGTCGCCTTTCGCGTCAATGCGCAAATCGAACTGGCCGTGCTTGGCGAACAAATCGAGCATATGGGTTAAAAACGGCACGCCCGTTTCCAGTTCGGCTTTTCCTTCGCCGTCAATCGCCAAACGCAGCTCAATGCTCGTCTCGTTCGTCGTTCTTGCGATCATCGCTTCCCTTGCCATCATTCATTCCCCTTTCTCGAGCCGCACCTCAATGGCGCGCGCGTGCGCCTCCAGCCCCTCGAGGCGGGCAAAGGCGGCGATTTTGTCGCCATGTTGTTTCAATGCGGTTTCACTGTAAACAATCACGCTTGATTTTTTCACAAACTCGTCAACGCTCAAGCCGCTTGAGAATCTGGCCGTGCCGTTGGTTGGCAGCACGTGGTTCGGCCCGGCGAAATAGTCGCCGACCGGCTCGGAGCTGAAGCGGCCGAAAAACATCGCTCCCGCATGGCGGAGCCGGCCGAAAAGCGCGAGCGGTTCTGCCGTCATCACTTCCAAATGCTCTGGGGCCAGTTCGTTCACGACATCCACCGCTTCCTCAAGCGTCTCGGTGACGTAAATGGTGCCGTAGTTCTCGAGCGCCGCTTGGGCAATGTCGCGGCGCGGCAGCGTTTCCAGCTGCCGTTCGACTTCGCTCGCCACCGCCAGCGCCAATTTCATCGACGGCGTCACCAAAATGGCCGACGCCCGCACGTCATGCTCGGCTTGCGACAACAAATCGGCCGCAATCTCATCCGCATGCGCCGTCTCATCGGCGAGCACGACAATTTCGCTCGGCCCGGCGATCATGTCGATCGCCACATGCCCAAACACTTCCCGCTTCGCCAATGCCACATAAATATTGCCCGGCCCGAAAATTTTGTCAACCGGCCGGATCGTTTCCGTCCCGTAAGCAAGCGCGGCGATCGCCTGCGCGCCGCCGACTTTGTAAATTTCCGTCACGCCGAGTTCATAGGCGGCGGCCAGCACCCCAGCCGGGAGCGTGCCGTCTTTGTTTGGCGGCGAGGTGATGACAATCCGTTTCACCCCCGCCACTTGTGCGGGAATAACGTTCATCAGCACAGACGACGGATAAGCGGCCGTCCCGCCTGGCACGTACAACCCGACCGCATCGAGCGGCGTCACCTTTTGTCCGAGAATGGTGCCGTCTTCTTTCGTCATCCACCATGATTCGCGCTTTTGCCGCTCATGGTAGTCGCGAATGTTCGCCGCCGCTTGGCGAATGATCTCTAGCATCTCCGCGTCCATCGCCGCATGCGCGCGCTTCATTTCCGCTTCCGTCACCTTGAGCGAATCCAAGCGGACGCCGTCAAACCGTTCCGTGTATTCTTTCAGCGCTTCGTCGCCGCGGGTGCGCACAGCGGCGATGATATCGAGCACCGCACGCCGCTGCTCCTCCGTTCCGCTTTCAATCGTCCGCCTTAGCGACACGCCACCTCGGATCCGTTCGATTTTCATCGTTCGCTCCCCTTTCTATGGCATCGATCCGTTTTCCTCCACCAAGCCCCCATCAGCGCCGCGGACGCCGTTCCGCCAACGCCGCGCCGAGCCTCCATCAAGCTCTCTGCGGACAACCGCCCGTTTCCATCTTTTTCTATGGTTGTGGAATCACCGCCGCCAATCGGTCGACCAACCGCTCAATGTCCCCGCCGTTTAGCCGGTAGCTCGCCGGGTTGACAATCAGGCGCGACGTCACCTCGGCGATTCGTTCCAGCTCGACAAGCCCGTTTTCTTTCAATGTCCGTCCGGTCGAAACGATATCGACGATCCGGTCGGCAAGGCCGATCAGCGGGGCGAGCTCGATCGAGCCGTTTAGGCGGATGATCTCAACTTGCTCACCTTGTTCGCGAAAATACGTCGACGCGATGTTTGGATATTTCGTCGCCACCCTTGGCGCGATTTCATTCATCTTGGCACCGGGCAGCCCGGCGACCGCCAAATGGCAGCGGCTGATGTGCAAATCGAGCAGCTCATAGACGTTCCGTTCTTCCTCCATTAAGACATCTTTTCCCGCTATGCCCAAATCCGCCACCCCATGTTCGACATAGGTGACGACATCCATCGGTTTCGCCAAAATAAAGCGCATCTGCTCCTCCGGCACGTCAATGACAAGCTTGCGCGACTCGTCAAATTCCGGCGGCAGCACATAATCCGCCCGCCGCAGCAGCTCGACCGCCTCATCAAAAATGCGCCCTTTTGGCATCGCAATCGTCAGCATCACTCTTCCTCCCTGCTCGTCGTCATGTGCAAACGCGGCGCTTTTCCGCCAAACTCTCCCTCTCGCCGAACTAGCGCAGCCGGACACCCTCGTGGCTTTAGCCGTTCCATCTCCCGCCTCATCGACAGCCGTTCCAGTCGTTCCTGTTCGAGACGTTCTCCTCTTTTTGCGGCATTCATTGCCCGCTGCGGCCAAGCAAATAGACGATCGACCGGTAGCGCTGGCTGTAGGCGTCAATATCACGAATGCCGGCAATATGCTGCAAGACGACGCGCTTGCCTTCCACCCGTTTCGCCTCGGCGAGCTCCACCGCTTCCGCCAGCCGCTCTTGGCTAAAGACGATGCACTCGATGTCGCCGCGCACATCCGTTTCCCCAATCGCCTCAATCAACCGATCGACGCGCAACCCAACCCCCGTCGCCGGCGCCGGGCGCGAGAACTTCGCCAGCAAATCATCATACCGCCCGCCGTTGCCGATCGGGAATCCGACTTGCTCGGCGTACACGTCAAATAAAATGCCGGTGTAATAGCTCATATGGCTGACAAGCGCCATATCGAGCTTCACCGCCTCGGCCACCCCATACGTCCGAAGCGCTGCCATGAGCGCCGCCAGCTCGTCAGACGCCCGCCGCCCCTCCTCGCTTGTGACGAGCGTTTTCGCCTGTTCGATCACGTCCGTTCCGCCGCGCAAGGAAAGAAGATCCAACAGCCGCTTTTGATCGATCGACGAAAGCGGCCACGACTTCACATGTTCGCGGTAACCGACGTAATTTTTCTCATATAAAAAACGGCGCAATACACTCGCCCGCTCCTCATTCCCTAAAATCTCCAAAAACAGCGCATTGACATACCCGATATGGCCGATGGCCACCGAAAAGCGGCCCAACCCCACGCGCTTCAACAACGCGACCATTAAGCTGATGACTTCGGCGTCGGCGGCCACCGTGCCGTCGCCGATCAGCTCGACGCCGATCTGCTCAAACTCCGCCGGCCGACCGCCCTCGCGCTGCTGGGCGCGGAACACGTTGGCGTTGTACGCCAACCGGAGCGGATTGCCGTCGTCATAAAGCCTTGACGCCGCCACCCGGGCGATCGGCGCCGTCATATCGGGCCGAAGCACGAGCGTATGCCCTTGCTGATCGAGGAGCTTAAACAGCCGATGATCGGCAATCGCCGACGCCGCCCCGACCGTTTCATAATACTCAAGCGTCGGCGTTTCGATAAACTCGTACCCCCAGCGCTCAATTTCTTCCGCCATCACCGAGCGCACTTGCTTTTTCAACTCATATAAAAACGGCAGCGTATCGCGCATGCCCAACGGTTTTTCAAACATGAACAGCTTTTTTGCCATGTCCCCACGCCCTTTATCGAAATACTTCAGGAAATACTTTAGTTTGCTAATATGGTAGAGAAGTGAAGTTATTAGTAGTTTACTCCTTTGCGGCCACAGCGTCAAGGGGAAAACGCTTTGCCAATAACAAAACGGACAAGATCGCTTCAAAAAACTAGAAGCGCTTGTCCGTTTCGTTCCACACGGCATAGGCAGTGATCTGCACTCTAATGAAAATAGCGGCGATCCATCTTGCCAAAATCCCCAATTCTCCTTTTTTGTTTCTTTCCTTTTTTCCTATTCCAACATGGAAAACCGCCCCCGTTCAATCGGAAGGCGGTTCACTCCGGCGAACGATGCGCATCGGGCAGCCGGCGACCATCGCTCCGGGCGGGACGTCTTGATGAACGACCGTGCCGGCGGCGACGACGGCGCGGTCGCCGATCACCACGCCGGGCAAAATGGTCGAGTTCGCGCCGATCATCACCTCATCGCCGATCACGACATCGCCGAGGCGGTATTCGTCAACCAAATATTCGTGGGCGAGAATCGTCGTGTTGTAGCCGATGACGCAGTTGCGGCCGATGCAGATTTTTTCAGGGAAGAGAATATCTGGCATGACCATAAAGGCGAGCGCGGTTTGCTCGCCGATGTTCATGCCGAGAAACGTGCGGTACAGCCAGCGTTTTAGCGGCAAAAACGGCGTGTAGCGCCCGATTTGAATGATGATGACGTTTTTCAGCACTTTCCAAAACGATACGGTGCGGTACAATTGCCAGAGCGAGTTCGCTCCTTGGACAGGGTATTTGGTCGTTCGTCTCACCGGGAGGATGATTCCTCCTTTCATTCGTTGATGCCGACAATGGCGAGCAAGTCGCTCATTTTCTCGAGCATATAGTCCGGTTCCTGAATCCGTGACAAAACATCTTTACAATGGTCGCAAACCGTTGATACGATAAGAGAAAACGACGTTGACGATTCTTCATCAAGTAGGTGATATGATGAAAGATTTCCCGATTCGGTTTGTATTGACAGATGAAGCGATTACCCCAAGTGCTGGGCTTGCTCTCGTTGGCTACTTACTCCATCGAACGAAACTGGATAAACGGGTAAACGCACTTCGGCTTCCAACGGTTCGTCGAGAAGTGCACATTTCCCATAGCGATGTCATTCGCTCGATGATTGGCTTGCTTGCCACAGGAAAAACGGATTTCGATCATATCGAAGCGTATCGTCAGGACGATATCTTTTCGGCATCGATGGGGATTCAGCACGTGCCTTCCTCTCCAACCTTGCGACAACGACTCGATCAGCTCGCTTGTCTTCCGATGACCGAAACGATTCTTTGGGAGGAGTCCATACGTCTGTTGATTCAACGACATGCCACTTTGTCCCCTTGTTGGACCAAAGGAAAGACGACATGGCTTCCCCTTGATATAGATGGTTCCCCATTTGACAACTCCGATACGAAAAAAGAAGGAGTCAGTCGAACGTATAAAGGATTTGACGGTTTTACACCGTTGTTTGCGTATGCAGGGAAGGAAGGGTATCTCGTTCATGCCGAGTTGCGTCCAGGGAAACAACATGTGCAAGACAACATGCCCTCGTTTTTAGTCACCGCTATCCGTCGAGCTCGTCAACTGACTTCATCTCGTCTGCTTGTTCGCATGGATGCAGGAAACGATGCAGAAGCGAATGTGCACGTATGCCTAAAGGAAGACGTGGACTTTGTCATCAAGCGAAACTTACGCCGAGAATCGAAAGCGCTTTGGTTCCAGATCGCTTCGCAAAAGGGCAGACGCGTCGATGATGGACAAAGCGAAGGAGTACAAACCTATGAGCTATGCCTTCCACAGAAGGCAGCGATCGATGGAAACACGTATACGTACGTTCAAGTCACCCAAGTGACGGAACGGACGATGGAACGCAATGGACAGCTGATGCTCGTTCCTGATTATGAAGTGGAAAGCTATTGGGTGCGGCTCAAAGGATACGAGCATGTTCGAATGAGCGATGTGCTCGCGTTGTATCATGACCATGCGACATGCGAACAGTTTCATAGCGAACTGAAGAGCGACTTAGATTTAGAGCGGCTTCCATCTGGGAAGATGAAAACGAATGCGCTCGTGTTGGTCATGGGAGCCTTCGTTTACAATCTTCTTCGTCTGATTGGACAAGATCTATTAAGCGATCCGAGACATCCGTTGCACCACAAAGTGAAACGCCGTCGCATCAAGACGATTATTCAGACGGTGATCACGATGGCAGGTCGACTCGTCCGCCGATCACGACAGATCTGGATGAAACTGACGCGAAGGAGTGGGTACAGTATACTCCTACTGAATGTGTATCAAAAATGGAAAGAGGCAAGATAACAAACAGATGTTCGGGTACTCATATCCATCACTCCCCCCTGTACTTTTTTTGTCTCTTTTTTGGTTTGTATCTCCATAAAAGAGGATTTATCTCGTTTTCAAACATGAAAGTGGTGCAGGGAATCATCAAAAAAAGGGATGTATGGATCATATATCCATAGAACTAACACCAAAATCAAAGTTGATTTCCAACCATCACGGATTCAGGCGGTTTATATTGTTCCAAATATTGGCGCCCTTTAATCGCCCACGCGACGCCGGCTGTTTTGACGCCGGCGTTTTTGCCGGCCAACATGTCGTGGTAGTTGTCGCCGACCATGAGCGCTTCGTTCGGTGTTGACTGCAGCACCTCAAGCGCCTTGTAAATCGGCTCGGGGTCCGGCTTTGGCCGCGTGACGTCATCGAGGCCGATGACGCACGAGAAAAACGGCGCCAACCGCGTTTTTCTTAACCCCATTAGGGCGGTGTCGTGCATTTTCGTCGTCACGACGCCGAGGCGGAAGCCATGGCGGTGGAGCGTTTCGATCGTTTCATACACGGTGTCAAACTCGCGAATCAGTTCGTCATGATGAGCGTGGTTGAACGTGCGGTACGTCTTCACCATCTCCTCGACCCGTTCCGGATCGAGCGAGCCGAACGTTTCATAGAGCGACGGGCCGATGAACGGCAGGACGTCCTCACGTTTGTAACGGCCTGGATAGTACTTCTCCAACGTATGCAAAAACGACTGGATGATGAGCTCGTTCGTATCAATCAATGTGCCGTCAAGATCAAACAAAATGGTGCGAATCGTCATGAAGCAGCTTCCTTTCTCATCGGGTGTTCAAAGCGGCGCCAAACGAACGCCACCGCCATTGTCAGCAATACGGCCGTCACCAAGCGGATGAAAAGCAGCGGCCAAACAGAGATGCCAAGCGGGACGAAAATGAGCGTATCTTCGACAACCGCATGGCAAGAAACGAGAAAAATAAACGCCAACGTCAAATCGCGCTTCGAGACGCCGTCTTCTTTCGCCGCCTGAATCATCACTCCCGCCCCGTACGCCAAGCCGAACACAAACCCGGCGGCGAGCGTGAGCGATGTGTTCGCGCTCATGCCCAGCATCTTCGTCACCGGCGCCATCCAGCGCGAAGCGGCTTCGATCCAATGGCGTTCTTTCAACACTTGAATGATCGTCATCAATGGAATGACAATCGCAACCAGCTGGACGATGCCGGTCGCCGCTTTTTTCAGCGCCGCCAAGATGATCTCTCCCCAGCCGGACGGCGAGGCGGCTTCAGGCGAGACAAACCCATATTGAGCGAGTTCCTGCCCCCCATCCCATAGATGAGCGATCAACAAACTGGAGACAACGGCCAAGCCAATGCGCACGGCGAGCATGAGCCAAACGCTCATACCCGTCCGCGAAGCGACGGAAGACTCGACGATCAAGTTATGAGAAAAGGAAAGCATGACCGCGAGAATGAACACTTCCTTCACCGTCAACTCGATCGTCAGCATCGCCCCGATCGCCGCGTACAATCCAAGCAAATTGCCGAGCACAAGCGGCACGGCCGCGTCGCCGGATAAGCCGAACCACTTCATCAGGGGAGTGACAAGGTCGATCAACCATGAAAATAAAGGGGTCGGCTGCAACAGCGCTAAAATGAGCGTCACTGGAAAAATGATTTTGCCGAGCGCCCATGACGTCTTCAGTCCGGCGATGACGCCGCGCTGCAATGTTCCTACCATATCTCCTCTCTCCTTCGCTTGTCTTCATGCCGCCGTGTGACCTTTTCACCACACGCCGCCCCTCTTTTTCCCTAGTCATCCGTCAACGGATAAGGACGGCTATTCGTCTTGATACCTTGCTTTTGCCCATCCTTTCGCCCGGCGCACGATCCACAGTACGATCGACAACACGATCAGCGTCACGGATACGACTTGGGCCGCGCGCAGACTGCCGGCCAGCATCAAGCTGTCGGTGCGCATCCTTTCAATCCAAAAGCGGCCGACGGAATACCAAATCAAATAGGACAAAAACAGCTCGCCGCGCCGCAAGTTGACGCGCCGAAGCCAAAGCAAAAGACAAAAACCGGCCAAATTCCAAAGCGATTCGTACAAAAACGTCGGATGCCAATAGCGCCCGTCAATGTACATTTGGTTGATGATCCAATCCGGCAAATGCAAATTTTCAAGAAACTGGCGCGACACAGGGCCGCCATGCGCCTCTTGGTTCATAAAATTGCCCCAGCGCCCGATCGCCTGGCCTAAAATGATGCTTGGTGCGGCAATATCGGCGAGCTTCCAAAACGACAGCCCGCGCGCGCGGGCGAACACCACGCCCGTCGCCACCGCCCCGATCAAACCGCCGTGAATGGCGAGGCCGCCTTGCCAAACTTTTGGAATCTCTGACAAATGCTTTGAATAATAGTGCCATTCAAACAACACGTAATACGCCCGCGCGCAGACAATGGCGATCGGCACGGCAAACAGCACTAAATCGACAAACGTCTCTTTCGGCAAGCCGAGCCGCACCGCTTCGCGCGTCGCGAGCCATAGCCCAATCAACACACCGGTGCCGATAATGACCCCATACCAATAAATCGTAATAGGACCAAGGTGCAAAAACACGCGGTCGAGCGGCTGAATCGTCGATTCCATCGTTTCCACCTCCTATGCCCCATGCCCAAACGAGATCCATTCCTTTGACGCAAGAAACGCCGACGATCAGTCGTAATCGTGCTCGCCGTCTTCGATGGCGTCGCTCAATCGCGCTGAAAACTCCTCAACAGCGTTGACCCCGAGCCGCTTCAGACGGAAATTCATCGCCGCCACTTCGACGATGACCGCCAAGTTGCGCCCTGGGCGGACCGGAATCGTCAATTTCGGCAATTCCGTGTCCAAAATTTTCACTTTCTCTTCTTCCAACCCAAGCCGGTCGTACTGTTTGTCCGGGTCCCACAACTCCAAATCGATGACGAGCGAAATGCGCTTATGCGTCCGCACCGCCCCGGCGCCGAACAGCGTCATCATGTTGATGATGCCAAGTCCGCGAATTTCGAGCAAATGTTCAATCAACTCGGGCGCGCTACCGACGAGCGTATCTTCATCTTCTTGGCGGATTTCCACACAGTCGTCGGCGACCAACCGATGGCCGCGTTTGACGAGCTCCAGCGCCGTTTCGCTTTTGCCGACGCCGCTTTTGCCCGTGATCAACACCCCGATGCCGTACACATCGACCAACACCCCGTGCACCGCGGTGGTGGGGGCGAGCTTGCTTTCCAAATAGTTTGTCAATCGGCTTGACAGGCGGGTCGTTTTCATCGTCGAGCGCATGACCGGCACCGACTGGCGCTCAGACGCTTCGATCAGCTCCGGCGGCACCTCAAGTCCACGCGAGACGATGATCCCTGGCGTAATGTCCGTGCAAAGCCGTTCCATCCGCGACTTTTTTTCTTCCGGCGTCAACGTTTCATAAAACGACAGCTCCGTCCGTCCGAGCAACTGCAGACGCTCCGCCGGGTAATAGGCGAAATAGCCGGCCATTTCAATCCCCGGCCGCGACAAATCGCTTGTCGTAATCGGGCGGTAAATGCCCTCCGCGCCGCTGACGAGCTCGAGCTGGAACTGCTCAATGATGTCTTTCGTCCGCACTTTTGGCATACGTCGCCTTTCTCCCCTTTCTTCATCTTTCTTCCATTGTAACACGTTTCGTTCCGCCCTTGAATGGAAAACATCGGGGAAAACAAAACAGGGACGGCTCACCCCGTCCCGATCAAGCCAAACACATCAAACCGAAACGATCTTCACCGCATCGTTTCTCCCATTGCAACCCCTTGCCGCATTCGCCATCTTTTCACACGATCACGGAAAACCATGGCGCCACCGGCCTTCCGATGGATCACGCCCCGTTACGACCGGTTGTGGAGCGGCTCGATCACCGCTTTTTGCACAAGCAAATGGAAAAACGACAAGACGATCGACGCAAGCAGCGCCGTACCAAAGCCGCCGATTTGAAACGCATCGCCCATCAGCCCTGCAGTCATCATGAGCGTGATGGCGTTAATGACAAACAAAAACAAACCGAGCGTCAACACGGTCACCGGCAGCGTCAACAAGATGAGCACCGGGCGAACGACGGCGTTGAGCACCGCCAAAATCACGCTCGCCAAAAACGCCGCGCCGATGCCGCTGAAGTGAATATCGTCAAAATAGCCGTCAATCGCCATGAGCAACACCGTATTGATCAACACACCGATCAGCCAATTGAGCATTTCATCACCATCTTTATTCGAGTCTCGCGCCCGCCGGCCACACCTTGTTACAGTCCCAAAGAAACGGGGCCACGGCATTCGCCGGCAAACGGGCGCTTTCTCTTATTTTAACACTTGAATCCCTTTTATGACATTCCAAACAATGACAACAAGATTCACCGCCCCAGCAACGAGGAACCCAAGCCAGACGAGCCCGCCGCCAAAAAGAAGCGATTCCCCGCCCCAATGGCCGAACAGCACCGGCGACGCGGCCAACGCAATGAACAAGAGGATCGTAACGGCCGGAATCAAATGCGACACGAGCGACCGCTTCGCATGGCGTTTGACTTCAAGATCTTCGACAACAAAATAGACGACAATCGGCAAAATGAACGGCGCAAAAAAGACGCTGAAATAACAAAGCGCGGATAACACTTTGTTCGTCGACAATCGGCAATCCCCTTTCCAAGTTTCCTTTACCTGTATATACGACGGCCGCTGGTAAAAGTTTTCTTCCGACGGCAAAAAAAAGGCGGCGGCCGCCGGTGTCCCAAGCGGCGGACAAAGCCGCAAAGGCCTTTACGCCTTCGCCGCTTCATATTGCGCCTGCATGCGCGCCCGGTCGCGTTCGAGAATCGGTTTTAAGTAGCGGCCGGTGTGCGATGCCTCGACCTCGGCCACCTCTTCCGGCGTGCCGACGGCCACGATTTGCCCGCCGCGGTCGCCGCCCTCTGGGCCTAAATCAATAATATAGTCCGCGGTTTTGATGACGTCCAAATTATGCTCGATGACAAGCACGGTATCACCGTTGTCGACGAGTCGATGGAGCACGTCAAGCAGCCGGGCGATGTCATCGACATGAAGCCCGGTCGTCGGCTCGTCCAAAATGTAGAGCGTCCGGCCGTTGGAGCGGCGGTGAAGCTCAGCGGCGAGCTTGACGCGCTGCGCCTCGCCGCCGGAGAGCGTTGTCGCCGGCTGACCGAGCTTCATATACCCAAGCCCGACGTCATAGAGCGTCTCGAGCTTGCGTTTGATTTTCGGGATCGAGGCGAAAAAGTCGAGCGCATCTTCGACCGTCATGTCCAAGACATCGGCGATGTTTTTCCCTTTATACGTCACCTCAAGCGTTTCACGATTGTACCGTTTGCCGTGGCACACTTCGCACGGGACGTACACGTCCGGCAAAAAGTGCATCTCAATTTTGATGATCCCATCGCCATGGCACGCCTCGCAGCGCCCGCCTTTGACATTGAAGCTGAACCGCCCTTTTTTGTAGCCGCGCACTTTCGCTTCGTTCATTGAGGCAAACACGTCGCGGATGTCGTCAAACACCCCGGTGTACGTCGCCGGGTTCGACCGTGGCGTGCGGCCGATCGGCGACTGGTCGATGTCAATCACTTTGTCGAGATGCTCCAGCCCGCGGATGTCGCGATGCTCGCCCGGCTTGGCTTTCGCCCGGTTGAGCTTTTGCGCCAGCGCCTTATACAACACTTCGTTGACAAGCGTGCTTTTGCCCGAGCCCGACACCCCGGTGACAGCGACAAACGTGCCGAGCGGGATGTTCACCGATACGTTTTTCAAGTTATGCTCGCGCGCGCCGACCACCTCAAGCCAACGTCCGTCCGGACGGCGACGCTCGGCCGGAATCGGGATGAATTTTTTTCCTGACAAATACTGGCCGGTGAGCGAGTTCGGATTGTCCATCACCTCTTCCGGCGTGCCGGCGGCGACGACCTCGCCGCCGTGAATGCCTGCCCCCGGGCCGATGTCAATCAAATAGTCCGCGGCTAGCATCGTATCCTCGTCGTGCTCCACGACAATGAGCGTATTGCCGAGGTCGCGCATGCTTTTCAACGTCGCGATCAAGCGATCGTTGTCGCGCTGATGAAGCCCGATCGACGGCTCGTCGAGGACGTACAGCACCCCCGTCAGCCGCGAGCCGATTTGCGTCGCCAAGCGGATGCGCTGAGCCTCGCCGCCGGAGAGCGTGCCGGCTGAACGGCTGAGCGTCAAATAGTCGAGGCCGACGTTTTGCAAAAAGCCGAGCCGGTCGCGAATTTCACGCAAAATAAGGCGGGCGATTTGCGCCTCTTTTTCGGTCAACTCGAGCCCGTCAAAAAAGGCGAGCGCCTCGGTCACCGACATGGCGGTTACCTCGCCGATATGCTTGCCGCCGACAAGGACGGCCAGGCTTTCTTTTTTCAGCCGGTAGCCTTGGCATGTCGGACACGGTTGTTCCGCCATATACTTTTCCATCTGCTCGCGAATGTAATCGGAGCTTGTCTCCCGGTAGCGGCGCTCGATGTTGCGAACGACGCCTTCAAATGCGATGTATTGTTCACGCACTTGGCCAAAATCGTTCGTATAGCGGAAATAAATCGGCTCACCGCCGCTGCCGTACAAAATTTTCGCGAGCTGCTCTTTCGGCAACTCCTTCACCGGCACGTCCATCGGGATGCCGTAGTGGCGGCACACAGCTTCGAGCAGCTGCGGGTAGTATTGCGAGCTTTGCGGCTCCCACGGAGCGATGGCGTGTTCTTTTAACGTCAGCTCATCGTTCGGGATGACCAAATCGAGATCCACTTCGAGCTTCACCCCGAGCCCGTCGCAGTCCGGGCAGGCGCCGAACGGACTGTTGAACGAAAAGAGGCGCGGTTCAAGCTCCCCGATCGAAAAGCCGCAGTACGGACAAGCGTGCTTTTCGCTGAACAAGAGCTCCCCCTCGCCGATCACGTCAACGACCACTTTGCCGTCGGCGAGCTTCAGCGCCGTCTCCAACGAATCGGCAAGCCTTGATGCGATGCCGTCCTTGATGACAACCCGGTCGACGACGACATCAATCGAATGTTTTTTGTTTTTTTCCAGCTCAATGTCCTCCGTCAACTCGCGCATCTCACCGTCAATGCGAACGCGCACATACCCTTGTTTGCGAATATCCTCCAATGTCTTGGCGTGCGTCCCTTTTTTTCCCGAGACGATCGGCGCCAAAATTTGCATTTTCGTCCGCTCCGGGTAAGCAAGCAGCCGGTCGACCATTTGCTCGATCGTCTGCGATTGGATTTCAATGCCGTGCGTCGGACAAACAGGGCGGCCGATGCGGGCGAATAGAAGCCGCAAGTAATCGTAAATTTCTGTCACCGTGCCGACGGTTGAGCGCGGGTTGCGGCTCGTCGTTTTTTGGTCGATCGAAATGGCCGGCGACAATCCTTCAATCGCATCGACGTCCGGTTTTTCCATCTGCCCTAAAAACTGGCGGGCGTACGCCGACAGCGATTCGACGTAGCGTCGCTGACCTTCCGCGTAAATCGTATCAAACGCCAGCGACGACTTCCCCGACCCGGACAGCCCGGTCAAGACGACGAGCTTGCCGCGCGGGATTTCAACGTCAATGTTTTTCAAGTTGTGGGCGCGCGCCCCTTTGACAATGATTTTCTCCATTCCGTTCACCCGGCCATCATCCTTCCGCTTTCAATTCGAAAATGACGTCGCGCAGCTGGGCGGCCCGCTCGAAGTCGAGCGCTTTGGCCGCCTCTTTCATCTCCGTCTCGAGCGTTCGAATCAGCTCTTCCCGCTCTTGTTTCGTCATCGCTGCCGCCGGCTTCGCCTCGTACATCTCCGTCTCTTCCGCCGCATACGTCGCGCGGATGACGTCGCGAATCTCCTTTTTCACCGTGCGCGGCACGATGCCGTGCTTTCGGTTGTACTCTTCTTGAATCGCGCGGCGCCGCTTCGTCTCTTGAATAGCGATTTCCATCGATTTCGTCACTGTATCGGCGTACATGATCACATGGCCGTTCGCGTTGCGCGCCGCCCGGCCGATCGTCTGGATGAGCGAGCGCTCCGAACGCAAAAACCCTTCTTTGTCGGCGTCCAAAATGGCGACAAGCGACACTTCCGGAATGTCCAATCCTTCCCGAAGCAAGTTGATGCCGACCAGTACATCGTATTTGCCGAGCCGCAAATCGCGGATGATTTCAATGCGCTCGAGCGTCTTAATTTCCGAATGCAAATACGCCACCTTGATCCCCGCTTCTTTTAAATAATCGGTCAAATCCTCCGCCATTTTTTTCGTCAGCGTCGTCACGAGCGTCCGTTCATTCCGCTCGACGCGCTCATGAATTTCGCCGATCAAATCGTCGATTTGTCCTTTTGTCGGACGGACGTCGATCGTTGGGTCAAGAAGCCCGGTCGGGCGGATGATTTGTTCGACAACGCCCGGGCTGTGCTCGAGCTCGTACGGCCCCGGCGTCGCCGAGACGTAAATAATTTGATGGATTTTTTGCTCGAACTCTTCAAACGTGAGCGGTCGGTTGTCGAGCGCCGACGGCAGACGGAAGCCGTGGTCGACGAGCACTTGCTTGCGCGCCCGGTCGCCGTTGTACATGCCGCGCAGCTGCGGCAAGGTGACGTGTGACTCATCGACGATAATCAAAAAATCGTCCGGAAAATAGTCAAGCAATGTATACGGCGTCGATCCCGGCGGCCGCAGCGCCAAATGGCGCGAGTAGTTTTCGATGCCGGAACAAAAGCCCATCTCGCGCATCATTTCCAAATCATAGCGCGTCCGTTGCTCCAGCCGCTGCGCCTCCAACAGCTTTCCTTGGGCGCGCAGTTCGGCGAGCCGCTCCTCAAGCTCTTGTTCGATGTTTTGAATGGCGAGCCGCATTTTCTCCTCGCGCGTGACGAAGTGCGACGCCGGGAAAATGGCGACATGCTCGCGCTCGCCGAGCACTTCGCCCGTCAAGGCGTCCACCTCGCGGATGCGCTCGATTTCATCGCCAAAAAATTCGACGCGAATGCAATGTTCATCGCGCGACGCGGGGAAAATTTCGACCACATCGCCGCGGACGCGGAACGTGCCGCGCCGAAAGTCGATATCATTGCGGTCGTATTGGATGTCAACGAGCCGCCGCAGCAGCACGTTGCGCTCGATTTCCATCCCCACGCGCAATGAAACGACAAGCTCGCGGTATTCTTCCGGCGACCCTAAGCCGTAAATGCATGAGACGCTGGCCACGATGATGACATCCCGGCGCTCAAACAACGCCGACGTTGCCGAGTGCCGCAATTTGTCGATTTCATCGTTGATTTTCGCATCTTTTTCAATGTACGTATCCGTCTGCGGCACGTACGCTTCCGGCTGATAATAATCGTAATAGCTGACAAAATATTCGACGGCGTTGTGTGGGAAAAACTCTTTCAGCTCGCTGTACAATTGACCGGCGAGCGTTTTGTTGTGGGCGATGACAAGCGTCGGCTTGTTGACTTGGGCGATCACGTTCGAGATCGTAAACGTTTTGCCCGTCCCCGTCGCCCCAAGGAGCGTTTGATGTTTCACACCCCGCTGCAAGCCGTCCACAAGCTTGGCGATCGCCTGCGGCTGATCGCCTTGCGGTTCGTACGGCGACACTAATTGAAAACGGCCCTCCACCGTTTCGCCTCCTTCTTCAATCCATCTTTCCCCATTGTATCATATCCTCTGCGCAGATGCACAAAAAACGCGAACTGGTATTCGTTCCAACCTGCACAGCGATTTCCATTCCGTCAGGCCGCTTCCAGCTGCATAGATAAAAAAGCGGACCGCTGCAGATGGGTCCGCTTCTCTGTCATTTCTTTAAGTTGTCCAACATTCGCCCCGCCAACAGAAAACCGGCAATCGTCGAGGCGATGTCGGCGACGATTTCGTGCAGCTCGTCCGTATACCCTTTGGCATACGAGGCGACAAGCAAGGCAACGGTCAACAACAACGCAATGTAACGGTTGTACGTCACCCGCGCAAACAGCAGCAACAAAAGGCACGGGATGATAAGGGCCGCGAGAAACCACATACGTCTAGTCTCCTTTACGACACAGCTTCGGACGCCGAAGAGCCTCGTTGATGAACGAACAGCAGACCAAGTTCGTGGTGGCCGTCTTCATACACCGCTCCTTGAACGAAGCGGATCTCGCCGTTATGGCTGATGACTTCCAGCTTGCAAAACGCGCGGTTGCGCTGGAGCGCCTCGTAAAACTCGGCCTCAGTCTGCACTGGAACGCCGTTCGCTTTTACAATCACTTCACCAATGCTTAACCCCATTTGTTCCGCTTTGGAATTCGGGAGCACCCCGACGATCACCACGCCTTGCGGATGGCGGGCAAACCGGGGCGGGCGGGCGCGGTCGGCGCGGTGACCGGAAAAGGCAATCCACTCCCGCCCAATGATGGCTGCAGCTCCTGCGGCAGCCCCTAGCAACGGATGCCATAATCCGAAGACGGCCAGCACGGCGACAAGCCAAGCGAGGCGAAGCACGCGCCGCCCTTCTTCACGAGCTGCTTCCGCCGGCAGCACGTGCTGCCGGCGCTGCGAAAAGCCGAGAAGAAACGGCACAAGCCAAAACGAATAGCCGTCCCCAGCTGGAATGAGCGGCCACCACGAAACCGACGGCAACGCGCCGTCGGATATCGGCAGCACGACCGGCACAAACCAAAACCGTTGCGTCCACTGCATGCCGACAATCATTCCACGTTTGCTTCTCGCAAGCTGCGGCGAGGCCGCCCCATTTCGCGAGCGGAGAATCAGCCATCCTTCCGCCAACAGCAACAACACAAGCAGGGCGGCAAGCGCCCCTCCATCCGCCGCACCGTCTGACAACAGATGAGCGGCAAGTCCGCTTGGCCCCGCCAAGCCGAGCAAGACGAGCGCTCCGCCCACTGTATAAGCCGGTGAAAGGAGGCGCGCCTCCATCGTCAGGCCAAGCAGGATCGTCAACCCCGTCACCGCCCACACCGCATCCGGCGGCAACGCGAGCCCGATGCCGGACGCAATGACAGACAGCACAGCGCCCGCAACCCATCCCCACGTCCAAAGCCCACGCCATTCTTGCCCCAGCCGATAGACGCGCACATGAAAATCGCGGCGCTCCCGCTTCACCCGCCGCCAGCCGGCACCCCAGGCCAACAGCAGGCCGTAATACAAGAGCGGCTGCCGCCACACATCGGCGACGCCTTCCAACCATTCCAATCCCCAAGTTGCCATCCGCCTTCCCCCTCGCTTCGTTCCCCATTCTTTATCTTCTATTCTACCAAATGACTGGGACAAATCCCATGCCTGCCGCCATCTTTTTTGCCTGAATGGCGAATTTGCGCTGTTTTCCACTTTCTTTGCCGAATGGACACTAGTTTTGTCGCCCGGGCAGGATTTCTTATGCCAATGAAAAAAGGGATATAGAAGAAGACAAAAAAGGAGGAGTGGAACGATGGAGTTAAAAACACCCGACGTTGCCGCCCGTCTCGGAGTGTCGCCAAAAACGATCCAGCGCTGGGTGCGGAAATACAACATTCCGCTGCAAAAAAATGAAGCCGGCCACTACTTGTTTGACGAAAAAACGATCGCCCTGCTTGAGCGGGTCAAATTTGAACAAGGCGCCGCGCTGGAAACGCAGCCGAAAGCAGAACCGAAAACACCGCCGGCCCCTAACCGTCCTTCAACATCGCCGCCGAACGTTCCTATTCATGCCCTGTTTCAAGAATATGTCGGACCGGAAATCAGCCGCGTCTCCCTGCGCCTTGATCAACTCGAGCAGCAACTGGAACAAAAAGCGGATGACGTCGTTTCCGTTCAATTGCTGCACCACCGACGGGAGATGGAAGAAATCACCGCCCGCCTGACCGCCTTGGAACAGCTCGTCGCCCGCCTCGAGCAACAGCTGAATCACCAGCCGCCCGCCCCGCACAATCCGTCCGAAGAACCGAAGCGGAAACGGCGCGGCCTCGGGCGGGTGATGAACTTGTTTGTCTAACCGCGCAAAGGCACAATCAGCCCCACCAAACAGGCAACGAGTTTATCGTGCGCTCTGCCTTAGGCAGGGCGTTTTTTCTGCCCTTCCTTATGATCCGTCCTTTTCCTTCTCTTCACTGCTTCTTTACTCTTTTTTCATTCTTTTTTAATCATCGTTCTTTATAATGTATAATGTCCCGTGTTGCCAATGCTACACCTGTCCAAAAAGGGGGAGCAACAAGTGAAACAGATTGAACGCAGGGCCATCGCCGCTTCCTTTCTTATCTTAGCGCTCTATCTTTCCCCGCTTTACCTTCTCGGCGAGCATGCTCACATTCGTGTCCATGACAATATGGACTCAAACATCGCCTGGTACCGCGTGCTTGCCCGAAGTGGACAATTGTTTGGCCCGCTTGACGCCGTGATTCCGCAAGTGATCAACGGGTTGCCGCGCAACGCCTTCGGCACTGAATTCAGCGGCATCGTGTGGCTGCACGCTTTGTTTCCCTCCATGGTGGCGTACGCCATCAGCCAAACGATCACGAGGGTATTCGCCTTTTTAGGAATGTATTGGCTGCTCAGGCGCCACTTTTTGTCTTCACCGGAATCATGGCTCATTCGCGTCGGGGCGGCGCTTGCTTTTGCGCTGACACCGTTTTGGCCGTCCGGCATGTTAAGCACGCTCGGCATGCCGCTGGCGCTTTGGGCGTTTCTGTCGATCCGCAACGGAGAAGCGACATGGAAAGAATGGCTGGCGATCATCTTGCTTCCGTTTTACGCCAGCTTTGTGCTCGGATTTTTCTTTTTCCTCGCCGCGATGACGGCGGTGTGGCTGTTTGACGGCGTTGTCCGCAAGCAATGGAACAAGCGGTTTTTCGCCGCGATCGCCCTCATGACCGGCATCTTTTTGGCCATCGAGTACCGCCTCGTGTACTCGCTTGTCTTCAGCGGCGAACCGACGAGCCGGAACGAGTTCCTCTCCTCGCGGCTCAGCTTCGTCCATTGCCTTCGTTTAACGTTGAAAAATTATGTGCTCGGCCATACGCATGTGATGACCGTCCATGGGCCGATCATCTTGCCGGTGCTTTGGGCAGCGTTTTTTCTCGTTTTGCGCCGCCATCAGCGCGGGCCATTGGAGCGACGCTTCCTTTTGTTGTTTTGGTTGAACATCGCCTTATCGGCTTGGTATGCGTTTTGGTTTTACAAAGGGTGGCAGCCGCTGAAAGAACGAATTTCCCTTTTGAATACGTTCAATTTCGCCCGCTTCCATTTTTTGCGGCCGATGGTCATTTACATCGATTTTGCCTTGGCCTTGCAAATCTTAGCCAAGGAACGGACCGCATGGCGGCGCCTCGTGCCGATCGCCTTGGCGCTGCAGTTGCTTTTGCTTGGCGGGTTTAATGAAGAAATCCGCTATCGCTTCGCTGGCACCCCATCGTTCGAGCAGTTTTATTCCGAACATTTATTTACCAAAATCAAGCAATACATCGGCAAGCCGGTATCGTCCTACCGCCTCGCCAGCGTTGGACTTCACCCGGCCATCGCCCAATACAACGGGTTTTATACGCTCGATACGTACAACAATTTTTACCCGTTATCGTATAAGCGGAAGTTCCGCCGCATCATTGCCAAAGAATTAGACAAAAGCCCCGTGCTGAAAGACTATTTCGACCATTGGGGCAACCGCGTCTATTTGTTTTCGGCAGAGCTCGGGAAACATTACATGTTCACGAAACGCTCGCATAAGGTCATCCGTCATTTCGAGATCGACACAAAGGCGTTCAAACAGCTTGGCGGCAAGTACATTTTTTCCTCCGTTCCGATCGAAAACGCCCGCGACATCCATCTCCGCTTCTTGCGGGCGTTCACTGATCGACAGTCAGTCTGGAAAATTTATGTGTACGAAGTGGAGTGAAAGGGAGGCAAGAAACATGGTGGACAAACCATTGTTAGCCATCGTCGTCCCCTGCTACAACGAAGAAGAAGTGCTGCCAGAAACGGCCCGGCGGCTGACCGCTTTGCTTGAGCAGCTGCTCGAAGAAGGAGCGGTCGCCATCGGCAGCCATATCGTGTTTGTCGACGACGGCAGCCGCGACCGGACATGGGCGCTCATTGAAGAAGAAAGCGAGCGAAATCCTTTCGTGGCGGGCATCAAGCTCGCGCGCAACGTCGGCCATCAGCGGGCGCTGCTCGCTGGACTCGAAACGGTTCGCGCGTACGCCGATTGCGCCGTATCCATTGACGCCGATTTGCAAGACGATGTGGAGGCGATCCGCGAATTTGTGCAAAAATACCGCGAAGGATATGACATCGTGTATGGCGTGCGGCGGAGCCGAAAGACAGACACGTGGTTCAAGCGTACGACCGCCCAAGCCTTTTATCGGTTCATGAGGGCCATCGGAATCGAGCTGATTTACAACCATGCCGACTTCCGGCTGATGAGCAAGCGGGCGCTCGATGAACTGAGCCGTTATACGGAAGTCAATCTCTTTTTGCGCGGGTTGGTTCCGCTCGTCGGCTTCCGCTCGACGTGCGTCTTTTACGACCGGCATGAGCGGTGGGCTGGACAGTCGAAATACCCGCTCAAAAAGATGCTTGCCTTCGCCTTTGACGGCATCACGTCCTTGAGCGTCGCACCGATTCGCGCCATTACGCTCATCGGTTTTTTGGCCTTTCTCGCGAGCGGTGCAGCCGGGCTGTACGCCCTCATCAGCAAACTTCTCGGGCACGCCGAATCAGGCTGGACGTCGCTCATGATCTCCATTTGGTTCATCGGCGGGCTGGTGCTCATGAGCCTCGGCCTCATCGGGGAATACATCGGCAAAATATATCAAGAGGTGAAACGGCGGCCCCGGTTTGCGGTCGAAAAAACCGTGCAGCTGCCGCTTCCATCAGAAAAGGAGAAAACACCAGCCCATTTGTAGGAAGCCAGCGATAGTCCACAGGCAAATCAGTCACAAAGAAAAGGGTGCCTCTTCGTTGTCAGAGGCACCCTTTTCTCTTTACTCGTCATCATTGGCTCGCTCGCGACGGAAACAACACGCCAAGCGCTTTTTTCAGCTGCACATCATGCTTCGGATCGCGGACGGCTTCCATGATTTTCGTTTGCAGCACATCCGCCGTCGTCTCATCGATTCGCCCCGTAACCGGGAGCTGATTCGCTTTTTGGAACGCTTGGACGGCTTGCTCGGTGTCTTTGCTGAAGTAGCCGTCCGTGCGGCCCGGGTTGAAGCCAAGCCCTTTGAGCATTTTTTGCGCATTGGCGATTTGCTCGTCGTTCATGTCATACCGAAGCGGTTTTTCGACATGAAGCGGAGCGACGTGGAAATAATCCGGCTGCGCCACCGCGACATCCGGCTTAATCCCTTTTTTATGGATCCAATGCCCGTCTGGCGTCAGCCATTTGTACAGCGTCAATTTGATGTTGCTGCCGTCGCCCATCGGGATCGCCTGCTGCACCGTCCCTTTGCCGAACGTTGCCTCGCCGACCAGCTTGTAGCCGCCCGCTTCCTTCATCGCTCCGGCCAAAATCTCTGACGCCGATGCGCTTCCTTTGTCGATGAGCACGACGATCGGGTATGGCTTTTTCGCCGTTAAATCGGAATAAAACTTTTGCCGATCGCCATCGCGTTCTTCAATTTGCACATATGGTTTGCCTTTCGGGATGAGTTGCTTCAAAATTTCCTCAACGCTTTGCAAATAGCCGCCCGGGTTGCCGCGCACATCGATGATCAAGCCATCAATATGTTCGGCCTCAAGCTTCGCCAGTTTCTTTTTAAAATCGGCGGCCGTGTTTTCCGAGAATGATGTAATTTGCAAATAGCCAGCCTTTTTGCCTTCATACGTTTTGACCGACTCATACACCGTCTGAATCGGAATTTCGTCGCGGACGACTTTGACTTTCATCACGTTTTTGACGCCCGGGCGCAAAATGTCAAGCTCCACTGTCGTCCCTTTTTTGCCGCGGATTTTCAATACCGCTTCATACAAGTCAAGCCCCTCTAGGCTTTCCCCGTTCACTCGCAAAATTTGGTCGTTCGGCTTCAGCCCCGCTTTTTCCGCCGGCGAATTTTTGATCGGAGCGACGATCGTCACCTTGCCGTCGATCATGCTCACTTCGGCGCCGATCCCCTCAAACGACGAGTCGAGCGACTCGTTGAACTGCTCCGTCGTTTCCGCATCCATGTAGACGGAATACGGGTCATGGAGCGTGTTGATCATCCCTTGAATGGCGCCTTCCGTCAGTTTTTCTTCATCCACTTTCTCCACGTACCGATTCTTAATGAGCTCATAAGCTTGTCGGATTTTTTTCATCTCTTCGCTGTCGTTCGTCGACTTGGACGGCTCATTCGAAACAATCGTCGAAAGCGAGCCTTCCATCGGGCGGTCCGCCAACTGAAGGCCAGCGTACGTCCCTCCCGCCCCAATGAGCATCGATATGGCCATCAATGCGGCCGTCGTCGATTTTTTCACGTTGCTTCCTCCTCACCCTAAACCTGCCCTTTCCATTGCCTGCAACAGAAGGGAAAGGGGGTCTCTTCTCGTTCTCCTTCGGCGAAACAAGCGGATGCCTCTGACGCCAATGAGAAAAGGAAAAGCACCGCCCAAACGCCGTGCCATGCCTTTATCTCCATCATATGTTAGGCTTGTACCGAGTATGATCATTCGTTGTCTATCCTTTACTAGTTTACACGCTCCTTGTTGATTTCTCAACTCATACAGAACGGAAAAAAGAGGCACCCCTCGCCCTTGGCGGCGAACGATGCCTCTTCTTGATTCGTCTTCTTGGCACGATCTAGGAGGGCGGTGAAAAACGGCTGATTCCCTTACTCAATGGGGGGAATGGGCGAAAAGCAGGATCGATGCAACAAGGTTTTTCTAATTGAGAAATGACATGGTAAAGCCGTATTCACGATTAAATCACCAGCCTCCTAGAATGGAAGCCAAACCAATGAACCGCACAAAAACGAAACGCTTTCACCCCTCTTTTGGCAAGTCGATGAGCATCAACCGCGATCCTTTGTTCGTTGCGAGGCCAAGAACCGGCGTTTCCGTGATGCGGGCCGCATCGCGCCGTTCGAGATGGGCCTCGCCGTTTAACGCCAAATCCCCCTCAATGACAAAGACAAAGATGTTCCGCCCTTCCGGCTGGGTAAACGTCAGCTCATGCCCGGCTTCCAAATCGGAAAGATAAACAGTGTACTAAGGTACAGAGTCAAGGGGGGATGTGGTGCAGCCAAACCATTTTCCTTGATGTCCAATCAATCAAAAAAATACGCAACTTGTCCGCCTCATAGACAGACAAGTTGCGTATAGCAGAATTTAGAAAGCGATGTAATTACGCGGATCGACCGCATTCGTTTTTCCTGGGTTCCAGCCGCCGCGGTGCAGTTCAAAATGAAGGTGCGGACCGGTCGAGTTTCCAGTATTGCCCATATAGCCGATGACTTGTCCTTTGCGAACGTGCTGCCCTTCGCCGACAAGACGCGCTTCTAAATGAGCATACACGGTCGTATAGGTTTGCCCATTAATCACATGGCTGACGAAAATGACGTTGCCGTAGCTGCTAGAATAGTAGGAGCGGAACACAATGCCGTCCGCTGCCGCGACAACTGGCACAACAGGAGCTCGCTTGCCAATGTCGACCCCGGGATGGAAGTCCGTTCCGCCAAACCGGTAGCCAAAGCCCGAGGTGATCGGACCGTTGGCTGGACGGGTGAAGGCCCCGCTCGACACAGGCGGTGTGCTGCCGCCTGATGGCGCTTCTTCTGATGACGATCCTCCATCGTTTGGCGCGGTATATGTACGTCCCCTCTGTTTCGCTTCTTCTTCGGCCCGTTTTTGCCGTTCGAGTTCGGCAAGCTGCTCTTTCACCGCCGCTTCTTGTTTGGCGATCAGTTCTTTTTCTTCTTCAAGCGCCATCTTATGATCATGCTCTTCTTCCTCTTTTTGCTTCAAATCGGCCATCAGGCGATTTTTTTGTTCCAGCTGGCCAGCCAGTTCAGCCTGCAGCTGCTTCAATTCTTGCAAATCCGCCTGCAGCTTGTTCCGCTTTTCGGTCAATTCTGTTTCCTTTTTTTCTTTCAGCGCTTTGTCCGCTTCCTGTTCACGGATGATTTGCTGGTCCGCTTCCATAATCGTGGTGACAGCGCTCATCCGGTCGATGAAGTCGCTGAAGCTTTGGGCGCCAAGCAATACTTGCAAGTAGCTGATCGCCCCGCCGCTTTCCTGAAGCGAACGCATCCGCCCTTTTAAAATTTCGTTCCGCTTTTCAATCCGCTCTTGAATTTCGGCAATCTCTTGTTTCAGTGTCTCGATCGCCTGCTCGGTTTCATCAATATCTTTGCTGACGTTGCGGATTTTGCCGCTCGTTTCGTCAATCGCCACGTTGAGTTTTTGAATGTCATTGGCAACTTGGCGCTGTTGCGAGCGAAGCGATTCGATCGTTTTTTGCGCCTCATTGATTTTTTGCTCGACATCGGACCGCTTCGAACGCAGCGAATTCATTTCATCTCGCTTCTGCTCGATGTCGCGCGTACTGACGGCGTTCGCTGCCGGCGGGAGAATGCCCAGCCCAAGCGCCCCGGCAACAGCGAGCGCCAACATGCGTTTCTTTTTCATCTTTCCCCTCTCCCTTTCTATCATTTATACTTTTAAAAACTTGCGCACAGACATAACGCTTCCCCAGACGCCGATGCCGGCGCCAATCACTAGCAGCAGCCCGCTTAACTGCCACATAAACGGCGAAAACGGAAGAAGTTCAAAAAACGGCAAGGAAACCCACTGTTCATACACCTGATACACGTTGTAGTACACGATCGAAAGCGCCGCGATCGGGAAGAGAGCGCCGAGCATTCCAAGCCATAGCCCTTCCAAAAAAAACGGCCAGCGGATAAACCCGTTCGTCGCGCCAACGAGCCGCATGATTTCAATCTCGCGGCGGCGGGCGAAAATCGTAATTTTGATCGTGTTGGAAATGAGAAACATCGCCGTAAACAACAATCCGAGAATGAGTACGAGCCCAACGTTGCGCGCCACTTTCAGCGCGTCAAACAGCTTCTCGACCGTCCCTTGGCCATAATTGACTTTATGAACGAACGGCAATGTTTCGATTTGTTTGGCGATTTTCACTGTATCTTGCGGATGGGTCGCTTTCACGACGTATACATCGCTTAGTGGGTTGTCCTGTTCAAATAAGCGGAACGACGAGCCTTCCTCCCCCATGCTTTTGATCAGCCGCTTCAGCTCTTCGTCCTTTGATGAATAGCGCACTTCCTTCACGTTTGGAATGGCTTCAATTTGCCGGCGCAAGGCGTCTTTTTGCCGGCTGTCAGCGGTCAGCTCGATATGGACGCGAATTTCGACATCGTTTTCGACTTTTTTGGCGAAATGGTTGATGTTAAACATGACGACAAAAAAGACACCGACAAGCAACAACGTCACCGTGACGGCGCTCGCGGACGCAAATGTCATCCAACCGTTGCGGCCGAGGTTTTTCATGCTCTCCCGAACGTGGCGCTTGAACGTATTAAGCGTCATAACCGTATTCCCCCTTCGCCTCGTCACGGACAATTTTTCCGTTTTCGATGGCGATGACGCGCCGCCGAGTCGCGTTGACGATCTCTTTGTTGTGAGTCGCCATCACAATCGTTGTGCCCCGGTCGTTGATTTTCTCAAACAACTCCATAATGCCCCATGACGTTTCTGGATCCAAGTTCCCTGTTGGTTCATCGGCAATGACGATTTTGGGGGAATTGACAATCGAGCGGGCAATCGAAACGCGCTGCTGTTCGCCCCCGGACAGTTCGTTCGGGTAAGAGCGGACTTTATGTTTGAGGCCGACTAAGTCGAGTACTTCCATCACTTTTTTGCGGATCGCTTTCGGTGATTCTTCAATGACTTCCAACGCAAACGCCACATTTTCATAGACATTGAGCTTCGGAAGCAGCTTGAAATCTTGAAACACAACGCCGATGTTGCGGCGCAGCAACGGGACTTTGCTGTCTTTGATTTTAGCGAGGTTCACGCCATTGACGATGATTTTGCCGCTCGTCGGCTTTTCCTCGCGGTACATCATCTTAATAAACGTCGACTTTCCAGCTCCGCTGGGTCCAACGACATAGACGAATTCTCCTTGCTTGATGCGAACGTTGATGCCGTTTAACGCCACAACGCCGTTTGGATACGTTTTGTATACATCTTGCATTTCAATCATCATCATCACCTATTTTCGACTTTCCTGTTGCCCTTTCTCGAGCTGTTTCGAATGAATCTTGCAAAATTCCGCAAAGATTATTATAACACGATTTTCTATTGTCGAATTTTACATTTATATTTCAAATGGCCAACAAAAGCAAGAGTAGGAAAAACAGCCCAAAAAAACACCGTCTGGTTTTCGGTTCAACCAGACGGTGCACATGCGGTGATCCTTTTCATTTTTTCGAAGCGAGCCATTCCGCCACTTTATCAGCGTCTTCCCCTTTAATGATTCCGGCCGGCATGGCGCCGCGGCCGTTGGCAATGATCTCTTTGATCTGCTCTTTGGAGTACTTGCTTCCAACCTTTTGCAAGTTCGGGCCGACCCCGCCCGACAAGTCTTGTCCATGACAGGACGCACAGTTTTGTTTATAAATTTGCTCGGCGGACGCGGCGGTATCTCCTCCACCATTGTTGCCGTTGTTGTTCCCAGCGTTGTCCCCGCCACCGCCGCACGCGGCAAGCGCGAGCGAAACGCCAAGGAACATCGCAGCCAACTTCCACTTCATGGCGAACTCCCCCCAGAAAACAAAAATTTCATTCTCTTTTATTATAACCGATTTTTTCCGTTTTACGTACGTTGAAATCCCTCTCCAAGCACTTCGACGGCGTTGGCCACGACGACAAACGCTGTCGGATCAATGGTTCGGACCAATTGTTTCAATTTCGTGAACTCGGATTGCGCGACGACGCACATCAGTACCGGCCGTTCGTGTTCGGTGTAACCACCGTACGCCGGCAGCCGCGTCACCCCGCGATCGATTTCGTGCAAAATGGCGCGGCGCACTTTTTCCTCTTCATTGGTAATAATCAAGGCAATTTTCGAATAGCCAAGCCCGACTTGGACGAGGTCGATCGTTTTGCTCGTCACATACAACGCGATCAACGCGTAGAGCGCCCGTTCAATATCAAACACAAACGCCGCGGTCAACACGATCAAGCCGTCAATCAAAATCACACACATGCCGAGCGACAGCCCGGTATATTTATGGATGATTTGCGCCGCCAAATCGGTGCCACCCGTCGAAGCGCGGCCGCGAAATACCATGCCAAGGCCGAGCCCGACACCGATACCGCCAAAGATCGCGCCAAGAAGCGGATTCGTCGTCGCCGGCTCCATCCCTTTCGTCATGTAGACGACCAGCGGCAAAAACACCGTCCCGACAAACGTCTTGACGCCAAACTGCCGGCCTAGCAGCACAACGCCAGCGATAAAGAGCGGAATGTTGAGCGCCCATTGGACGTAGGCAGGCTCAATGCCAAACAGCGCGTGCATAATCGTGCTCACGCCGCTTACCCCGCCCGAGGCGATCCGATTCGGCAGCAAAAACACGTTAAACGCCACCGCTACAACTGCCGCGCCGACCAGAACATACACATACTCCAAAGCTCCCTCCAACGCCGGAGGCATGGTCTTCTCTCTTCGCTTCCGCATGCTTCCCCACCTTCCTCTGTGAGTATAGCATGCCCGTTTTGGCAAGTAAATGACAGCCGATTAACGCGATAATGGTCTGCTATGCTAAAGGAAAAAAGGACGATCCGATGATCGCCCTAGCCAAAAAATACAAGCCTCAATACACATCCCCGCGGTTGCCGATCGCCTCAATATAGATGATTCGTTCATCATGATCGATGCGAAACAACACACGATATGTTCCGATTCGCAGCCGATATAATCCATCCTGCCCCTTCAACTTTTTAATATCCCCCTGTGGTGGGATCGCAAGCAGACCTTGCAACCCAGAGGCCAACCGTTCTTGAACCTCTTTTTCTTGCCTAGCGGTCAACTACCCCCACTTAGCTAACGCTTGAAGTGGGGGCTTGCAACTCCCCAGAAGTACAAGCGGACTTCGTCCTCCTTCCTTGACTTGGGGTTGCATCAGGGCAGGTTGACGACTACCCAACGACGCAGGTCATGCCTGCATCGTTACCGATTCTCTCGGTGTGTCTGTTGGCAGTACTTGGCTTCCACACACAACAGACGGACCTACGCTCGATGTTTTACGGTTACAACGTTTCCTGTAACCAACTCCATACATCGAGTAGCAGTTATTGGAGTGCCTTTATTAAACGGTTTTCTCCACGCCTTTATTCTATCATACACAAAAGAAAAGGGGAACGCGCATTCCTCTCCCACTTACTCCCTTTGGTCGTTGAAGTGGGAGTCTCCTGCGCGAAATAGGATGAATTTGACCGCAGCCTTACGGTAAATCAACTTGTAGCCCGAATTCACGCTTGGCTTCTCCCCCGGTGATATATCCTTCATCGCTTTGCAGCTGCTGGCGCTCTTCTTCCGTCAACGCTTCTTCATCTGTTTCGTCAATCCGCTCCCATACCATTCGTTCCTTTCTGGATCGATCAAGCAAGTACATCAAAAAATCGTACGCGGTTTGATGATCCGTTTCATCCAACCGGTCAATCAGTTCGTAAAGCAATTGTTTGCGCACAGCCAAAGCCATCGCCCTCCTTTTTCCTTATCATTACCTTCAGCGTATCACGAAAGCATAGATGCGTCAAAAGGCCAAAACACGATTTTGAAGCGAAAAAAGGACGATCCGATGATCGCCCTTTACTTCAACTTCGCACGCAAATACGCGTCAATAAACACATCAATTTCCCCATCCATCACCGCTTGCACGTTGCCGACCTCAACGTTCGTCCGATGGTCTTTGACAAGCGAATACGGATGGAAGACGTACGAACGAATTTGGTTGCCCCAGCCGATTTCTTTTTGCTCGCCGCGCAGCTCAGCGAGTTCGGCCTGCTGTTCCTCGAGTTTCTTTTGGTACAACTTCGCCTTCAACATGTTCATTGCTTTTTCGCGGTTTTTAATTTGCGACCGCTCCGACTGACACGTCACGACAATGCCAGTCGGCAAGTGAGTGATGCGCACGGCCGAGTCGGTCGTGTTGACGTGCTGCCCGCCCGCTCCGCTCGAGCGGTACGTGTCGATTTTCAGCTCTTCCGGCCGGATCTCAATTTCAATGTTATCATCCATCTCCGGCACGACTTCGCACGAGACGAACGACGTATGGCGGCGGCCCGAGGCATCAAACGGGGAGATGCGCACAAGGCGGTGCACCCCTTTTTCCGCTTTTAAGTAGCCGTAAGCGTTATGCCCTTTAATGAGCAGCGTGACGCTTTTAATCCCCGCTTCCTCGCCCGGGAGATAGTCGAGCGTCTCGACTTTGAACCCTTTTTTCTCCGCCCAGCGCGTGTACATGCGCAACAACATCGACGCCCAGTCTTGCGACTCCGTGCCGCCCGCGCCCGGGTGGAGCTCCAAAATAGCGTTGTTTTGATCGTACGGCTCATTGAGCAGCAGCTGCAACTCAAAATCGCTGAAGTCTTTTGTCAGCTTTTTCGCTTCCTCGACCAGCTCAGCTTGGAGCTCGTCATCCGGCTCCTCCTTGAGCAATTCGTACGTCACTTCCAAGTTGTCAAACCGTTCTTCCAGTGAAGAAAATTCCTCGACGAGATCTTTGAGCGCATTCGCTTCGGAAATGACCGCCTGCGCCGCCTTCTGGTCATCCCAAAAGTTGGGCGCGGCCATTTGCTCCTCTAATTCGCGAATGCGCTCCTGCTTCGCTTCGAGGTCAAAGAGACCCCCTAATTTCCGCTAATCGCTTAGCCATTTTCTCAAGCTCTTGCTTAATTTCCACCAAATCGATCATGTTGTCCTCACCTCATCATGAATATAGTATGTCAATGGTTCATATCTGCCATTCAAAAGGGAGGCAGCGCCCCCCTATTATTTATAAACCGTTACACCGTTCTTCCGCAACAATGTTTATATTTCTTCCCGCTCCCGCACGGGCACGGGTCGTTGCGGCCGACGCGCACCGCCTTGCGGACCGGTTTTTTCTTCGGCTCTTCGCCGTCTTCTTTCGGGTGAACCGCTTCGCCTTTAGCCACCTCTTGGCGCTCAAGGTTATGGTGGATTTCCGCCTTCATGATATAGGTGGCGACTTCCTCTTCAATCGCGGCAATCATGTTTTCAAACATCACATAGCCTTCCATTTGGTATTCGCGCAGCGGGTCAACTTGCCCGTACGCACGCAAATGAATGCCTTGGCGGAGCTGCTCCATCGCGTCGATATGGTTCATCCATTTCATATCGACGGCGCGCAAGACGACGACGCGTTCAAACTCGCGCATTTGTTCCGGCGGGATTTGCGCTTCTTTCTCATCATAGCGCACTTTTACTTTTTCCCAAATCAGCTCGATCATCTCTTCGGGCTCTTTGCCGCGCAAGTCAGCTTCCGTTACATCCCCTTCCGGAAGCAGATGGGCGTTGAGATACTCAACGAGCCCTTTCAAATTCCATTCTTCCGGAACCTCTTCTTTCGGCGTATGAGCGTTGACGACGCGCTCGATCACCGATTGGATCATCTTTTCGATAATGCCGCGCAAGTTGTCGGAATCAAGCACTTCATAGCGCTGGCGGTAAATGATTTCCCGCTGTTCGCGCAGGACATCGTCATATTGAAGCAGTTGCTTGCGGGCGTCGAAGTTGTTGCCTTCGACCCGTTTTTGCGCCGACTCAACGGCCCGTGTCACCATTTTGCTTTGGATCGGCTGCGAATCGTCCATCCCCAGGCGGTCCATCATCGCCATCAAGCTCTCGGAACCGAAGCGGCGCATCAACTCATCCTCAAGCGACAAATAGAACTGCGACACTCCCGGATCGCCTTGGCGTCCCGAGCGGCCGCGCAGCTGGTTGTCAATCCGCCGGCTTTCGTGACGCTCCGTGCCGATGACGGCCAATCCGCCAAGCTCCTTGACCCCTTCGCCAAGCTTAATGTCCGTCCCGCGCCCGGCCATGTTCGTCGCGATCGTCACCGCGCCTTTTTGTCCTGCTTGGGCGATGATCTCCGCCTCTTTCGCATGGTTTTTCGCGTTTAAGACGTTGTGCGGGATGCCGCGTTTTTTCAACATCTCCGACAACAGCTCCGACGTCTCGATCGCCACCGTGCCGACCAACACCGGCTGCCCTTTCGCATGGCGGGCGGCGATGTCCTCAACCACGGCGCGGAACTTCCCTTCCATCGTCCGATAAATCAAATCCGGACGGTCCTCCCGGATCACCGGGCGGTTCGTCGGAATGACGACGACGCGCATGTTGTAAATATTGCGGAACTCTTCCTCTTCCGTCTTCGCCGTCCCCGTCATCCCCGCGAGTTTTTCATACATGCGGAAATAGTTTTGGAACGTAATGGTGGCCAACGTCATCGACTCGTTTTGAATCTCGAGCCCTTCCTTCGCCTCAATGGCTTGATGAAGCCCATCGCTGTAGCGGCGGCCATGCATCAAGCGCCCGGTGAACGGGTCGACGATGATCACTTTTCCGTCTTGCACGACGTAGTCGACATCGCGCTGCATCACAACATGCGCCCGCAGCGCCAGCTGAATATGGTGGTTGAGCGTCACGTGCTTCAAATCAAACAAGTTGTCGATGCCAAACGCCCGCTCGGCTTTGTTCATTCCTTCTTCCGTCAGCTGGACGCTTTTCGTTTTTTCATCGTATGTGTAATCGACATCTTTGCGCAACGTGCGGACAAACGCATTCGCCTGCACATACAGCTTAGTCGACTTCTGCGCCGTCCCTGAAATGATGAGCGGCGTCCGCGCTTCATCGATCAAAATCGAGTCGACCTCGTCGATGATCGCATAATAGAGCGGCCGCTGCACAATGTGCTCTTTATAGAGCACCATGTTGTCGCGCAAATAGTCAAAGCCAAACTCGTTGTTCGTCCCGTACGTAATGTCGGCGTTGTACGCCGCTTGCTTCTCCTCGCGCGACATGCCGCTTAAGTTCAACCCGACAGTCATGCCTAAAAACTCATACAGTTTGCCCATTTCCGTCGCATCGCGCGTCGCCAAGTATTCGTTGACCGTCACGACATGCACGCCGCGCCCCGTCAAGGCGTTCAAATAGACGGGCATCGTCGCCGTCAACGTTTTCCCTTCACCCGTTTTCATCTCGGCGATGTCGCCCTCATGCAAAACGACGCCGCCCATAATTTGCACTTTATATGGGTACAAACCGAGGACGCGCTTCGCCCCTTCGCGCACAACGGCAAACGCCTCGACAAGCAAATCATCGAGCGATTCGCCTTGTTGGTAGCGGGCTTTGAATTCCTCGGTTTTTTGCCGCAACTGTTCATCGGACAGTCGGGCCATCTCCGGACCGAGCGCGTCGACTTGATCGGCAATTTTCTCAAGCCTTGCCAAATGACGCTTGTTCGGGTCAAATACTTTTTTTAAGACTCCAAGCATAGGAAACGCTCCTTATTTTTCATGGACTCACTTCTTCATCATATCATTATACAGGGATCAGTGACAACTGTTGCACAGGCTTCAAGAGGGGGCATGTCCAAGAGAGGGGATCACACTTGGACTGAAGTTGCTCAATCGCCGCTTCCGCATGGTGAAGGCGACGATTCAGCGCATCCATTTCAAAACTTTTCTCCTCAACTTTTTCATGAATTTTGCGAAGCAAGATTTGCACATCATCCACAAGCTGCGTTTCGACCCGATGAAGCGTCTCTTTCACTTCCCTCAATTCGTTTTCCACACCATCCAACCGGGTCTCCACACCATTCAACCGCGTTTCCACGCCGTCCAAGCGGGTCTCTACACCATTCAACCGCGTTTCCACGCCGTCCAATCGGAACTCTACACCATCCAACCGGGCCTCTACGCCGTCCAATCGCGCCTCTACGCCTTTCAACCGCGTTTCCACACGGTCTAACCGCTCTTTCACCGCGCCCATTTCCCGTTCGAGGCCGACGAGGCGTCCGTTCATCTCCGTCAAACGGCCATCCATCTGCTCAAACCGTTGGCGAGTTTCTTCTTGGAACACCAAAAACCCTTTTTCCATGTTGTCCAACTTGGACAAAATTTGACGCAACAATTCCTCCATTGCTCTCCCCCATTTTGATTTTTCTCATGCATATTATAACATCCCCTGCCCAAAAAAGCAGGGGATGCGCACAAGAGGCAACCGTTTAATTCGCCTCGATCAATCCGTATTTTCCGTCTTTGCGGCGGTAGACGATGTTCGTCCGGTTCGTCTCGGCATTCGTAAAAATGAAGAAGTTGTGCCCCAACAAATTCATCTGTAAAATCGCCTCTTCGCTGTCCATCGGCTTCAAGCTGAAGTGTTTCGTGCGCACGATTTCAAATTCCTCGTCGTTCTCCGCCGCAGCAGCGCCGCTTGGCACAGGGGCGGCCAGCTTCGCTTCTTTCTCGCGGTCGCGCAGCTTCCGATTGACTTTCGTTTTATGTTTGCGGATTTGCCGCTCCAGTTTATCCGTCACTAAATCGATCGCCGCATACATATCGTTATGGCGCTCTTCCGCCCGAAGCAACAAATGCGGCATCGGAATGGTCACTTCGATTTTCCCTTGTCCATCGTTGTAGACTTTTAAATTGACATGGACATTCACGTCATCGGTGCGGTCGAAATAGCGCTCCAACTTGCCGATTTTTTTCTCCACGTACTCGCGCAGCGCTGGCGTGACTTCAATGTTTTCCCCGCGAATGTAATACATCATCGCTGACCACTCCTTATTTTCAAACTATAGATCCCTACATTCTTTCATTACCCATCAAACCCCTGCTTCAATCAAAAATATTTTCGAAGATTTTGCGAAAACTGTAGGAAAATATGGTAAAACAGGCATGGGTGTTTTTTCTTAATTGGTGTGGAAAGTACGGAGTGTGGAAACGATGCGAAAAATCCATATTTCCCATGCGAAAAGCGGTGACGTGCTCGCTGTCGACCTTGTTCGCCGCCAACGGCAGCGTCCTTTTGTCGCGCGGCGTGCGGCTGACAAACGGCTACATCCGTTCGTTGGCGCAAAAAGGGGTTCAATACATTTATCTTAATTAGGCGAGAAGACTCCCACTTCAACGAAGCAAAGCGGAGTAAGTGGGAGATGAATCGCCTTAACTATATTTTGCTGAAAATAGGATAGATTCAGTAAAATATAGTATAATATAGTTAGATGGGAGGTGAAAACATGTATTTTTGTATCAAACAACAGCTAAATGGTTTGACCAAAGAAGAATACTTGACTCTTCGAGAACTGTGCCATATTGCCAAGAACATGTACAACGTCGGATTGTACAATGTCAGACAATACTATTTTGAACACAAGGAATTTCTTAATTATGAGAAAAATTATCATCTTGCCAAAACTAACGAAAACTATAAGCTGTTAAACAGCAACATGGCACAGCAAATTTTAAAAAAGGTCAATGAAGCCTTTAAATCTTTCTTTGGTTTGATCAGTCTTGCCAAACAAGGAAAATATGACCACAAGGCTATCAGTATTCCAAAATATCTTAAAAAAGATGGCTTTCATTCACTGATCATTGGCCAGATTCGTATAGACGGCAACAAATTCACGATACCGTATTCTCGCCTATTTAAAAAGACTCACAAGCCTATCACGATAACGATTCCGCCTGTGTTACTGGACAAAAAGATTAAGCAGATTGAAATCATTCCTAAGCATCATGCCAGGTTCTTTGAGATTCAGTACAAATATGAAATGCCTGAAGATCAAAGAGAATTAAACGACCAAAAAGCACTGGCAATTGATTTAGGATTAAACAATGTTGCCACTTGTGTCACATCAGACGGCAGATCATTCATCATTGATGGGCGGAGATTAAAAAGTATAAATCAATGGTTTAACAAAGAAAATGCCAGACTTCAAAGCATAAAAGATAAGCAAAAAATCAAAGGCACCACTCGTAAACAGGCTTTGCTTGCTATGAATCGCAATAATAAAGTGAATGATTATATCAACAAGACTTGCCGTTACATCATTAACTACTGTATTGAAAATCAAATTGGCAAACTTGTCATTGGCTATGCGGAAACATGGCAACGCAATATGAATCTAGGAAAAAAGACAAATCAAAACTTTGTCAATATTCCTCTCGGTAACATAAAAGAAAAACTAGAATATCTTTGTGAATTTTACGGCATTGAATTCTTGAAACAGGAAGAATCCTATACGTCTCAAGCCAGCTTTTTTGACGGCGATGAGATTCCTGAATATAATGCCGACAATCCAAAAGAATATAAGTTCAGCGGCAAACGTATTAAGCGCGGCTTGTATCGAACAAAGTCTGGCAAACTAATGAATGCTGATGTCAATGGCGCATTAAACATCTTAAAGAAAAGTAAAGCTGTAGACCTGAGTGTCTTATGCTCTAGCGGCGAAGTGGACACGCCTCAAAGAATAAGGATTGCTTGAAGCAGTCAAACTTCTTTGGAAGCCCCCACTTCAAATTTTCGCTAGAAAATTAAGTGGGGTAGTTCACATTGATGACAAACAAACATATGACATCCGCCCGCGCCCGCTCATCAGCCCGACCGTGCGCCAGCAGGCAGTGAAAAAAGTGTAAGAGACGATGACGGCCTTGATCGAGCAAAAAAGCTGCTCAGCCGCGTGTCTTCCCTCGATTTAGGAAAAGAGCACGAAAAAGTGTTCAAAGACATTTTGGACTATTTGCTCAAACAAGAAGATTTGCTCATCAACTTGTCGGATTTGGTCATCTCAAACGACTACTTTTTCCACCATTCGGTCAACGTCGCCACGACCGTTAAGCTCAACACCGGGGAAGTCGGCGTCGTCTCGCAAGTGTTTCCGGGCTTCCCGCTCCGCCCCATCGTCCGCGTCATCAAAAATCCCGCGGGCGAGGAGCTGAAAAGCCCGTATGAGATTGACTTGCGGAAAGAGATGAACATCACGATTGTGAAAACAGTTTGAAGCGAAAAGGACAGCATGGCGCTGTCCTTTTCTTTATCGCTTTTTATCGTAAAACATCCCGTCAATCGAAAGCGGCTGCTCGTACGGATGAACGTAGCAGGCGTTCGCCTGCCGCTTCGCCCCCGCCATGCGCAAATCGTTTCGAATCTCATCACCCACGCGGTGAAGCCGCCTCTCAATTTCTTCATTCCAAGCGATGATCTCGCGGCCAAGCCGCTGCTCTTCCTCGCTGTACGGCGGACGAAGCTTCCAAAGGAGCTCCTGGCGCTCCTGAAGCAATCGATCAACCGTCCGAAGCCGCTCTTCCCGATCCTCGGACGGCCACGGCAACGCCGTCGCCTCCAGCAGCTCCTTCGTCACCCGCCATACATCATGCACCACGCCCATTACGCCTGCCCGCCTTCCGCGTGTTGGCGCTGCCGATGGAGCTGAATCACTTGTTTCCACGTATCGCGAAACTCGACGACATACCCTTCCACTTCATCCAAAATCGCCGCATCGCTTTTCACATTCGCCTCGATCAGACGGCGGTAGATGTAGTCATACATGGTCATCATCGATTTCGCGACGTCATATTCCATTTTCAGCGTCGCCATCAATTCCAAAATGATCTTTTGCGCCTTCAACAAGTTTTCATTACGCGCCGCGATATCGCCCGTCTCCATCGCCTGGCGCGCGAGCTTGATAAACTTCAAGCAGCCGTTATACAGCATCAATGTCAACTCCCCAGGCGACGCCGTCTGCACGGCGTTCGCTTGGTAGTGTTGATACGGATTGTTTGTCGCCATCTTCCGTCACTCCTCTTCTATGATGTTCACCCCATCGCAAAACCATCATCTGATTCAACGGGCCGTGCCGAACGCCCTTCATCTGTTGCCATCCGTGAGCGTGGTCGCTTCTTCCCCCACTGTCACCGCGACAGCGCCTGAGCCTTCAAACCGCTTACCCCTGCATGCCGCCACCAAAGGCGTTCATCAAGTACATGCTTTGCTGGTTGGCGCGCTGAATCGCCTCTTCCATCGCCGTGAATTGGCGATAGTAGCGGTCTTCAATTTGTTTCAAACGGTCTTCGAAGCGGTCAATTTGGTCATTGATTTCGATTAAATCGCGCCCGATCGCAAACTGCTGGTTCGTCCAAATCGTCTTCCCCGCTTTTTGCTCAATCTTCCCGATCGTCGCCTTGATCGTATCACGCAGGCGGCGGGCGATCCCTTTTTCCGCATCCGTCGCCCCGTCTTGGTTAAACAACTGATAGACGGCATCCGGGTTTTCCTTGATTTTCTCCCGCAGCTTCGTCTCGTCAATGATCAACTTCCCACCGTCAAGGTAATTCGACGACGTCGTAATCCCGATTTGCGCGAGCTGCGAGAACCCGCTTGGAATGTTCGCCCCTTCGACTTTCGTGTACACATTCATCCGCATTTGGCTTAAGGCGCTCGACAAAATCGAATCGCCGCGAAGCATCCCGCTGCGCGCCTTTTCTTCCCACAGCTCGATTTGCTTTTCCGTCATCGCTTCTTTTTGCTCATCGGTGAGCGGCGGATAGTCGCGGTAGCGCTCTTCTTTCAGCTCGGCGTTGATTTTGGCGATCACTTCATTGTATTTATCGACAAACCCTTTAATGGCGTTAAACATCGCGTCCGCATCCGTCGCCACCGACACTGTCGCCGTGCCCGTCCCTTTCACCGTATACGTCACACCGTTGATCGTAAATGTATTCGACGAGCGGGTCGTTCGCAAGCCGTTGATGGTGATGTCGGCGTCTTTCCCTGCCGTTTTCCCCGTGAGCTCTTGCCCCGCTACGGTATTCGTAAACCCTAATTGCGCAAAAAAGTCCACCGTCGCCTGATCGGCGAGCACCAGACTCGCTTGCGCTCCCGTGTCTTTTTTCATGATCGAAACCCGCCCGGTCTGCTCGTCGTAAAACGCGCTGACGCCAAGATCTAGGTTGCTGTTGAGTTGGGCGATCAACCCGTCTAACGTCGTTCCTTGTTTCACCGTGATCGCCGCCTGCTTCGTCGTCCCATCCCCATTCGTCACGTTGATCGTCAGCGTGACATCGGCGTCTACCGAGAAACTCGCTTTATCCCCCCTTTTCGTAGCATCCACCCTTTTCGTAGCATCGGACAGCCAGACGGCCGATGTGGCCACTTGATTGACTTGAATCGCCGCCGCCACGTTCGCCGCACTCGAGCCCGCCGTCGCTGTGACGACCGATTCGTTCGAACTCGAGACGGTTTTTTTGAACATGCTGCTTTGGAGCGTGATGTTGCTGAACAAATAGTCGTCAAGCCCCTGAAGCAACGTGTTCATCGCTCGGTAATCATCGCGCTGCCACTCGAGCAGCTGCTTTTTCTGCTTCAATTTATCAAGCGGCATCCGCTCCGCTTTCATCAAATCGCTCACGATTTTGTCAATATCCATCCCGCTCGCGAGGCCGCTGATGCGCAACGTATTCGCCATGTCGACTCACCACCGTTAAATTTTTTTATCCACCAAAAGCCCGACAAACTCCATCATCGCCGCGTACATATCCAACAGCTTTTTCGGCGGGATTTCTCGAATGACCTCATCCGTTCGCTCATCAATGATTTGTACGTAATATTCCTGCAGCTCGTCATGCAGTTCAAACTTTAACGACGTATGGCTTGGCTGAAGGAATTCGTTTAAGCCTTTCACTACTTCTTCTAGTTTTTCTTTTGGAATGTTTTGCTGCGGTGCTTCCGAAGTGCTAGCATGATTCTGCTTTTGCGACTCGATCATGCTGCTGGCTTTTTCATTGCGAATATTTTCATACAAATAAGAAAGTGAATGAGAAGAAACGCGCTCTACCGTCATTACGTCCGCTCCTTTGCATGAACACTATCTATGTTTTATATCGGATGGAGATGGGGAGTTGTGAAGGGGAAGAGAAAAATAAAAGCAATCCATATAAAAATCAGGAGATGATGATAATTTCATTTCTTGTGTATAATACTTGTCAATTGTTGAAAATAGCGGGGGTATCATAAGCAAAAACTAACGAGGGGGAAGTAGAAACTTAAAAGGGGAATATAAAAGAGTAAAATCACATTAAAACAAAAAAACAAGATGAGGAATATAAGCACAAAACATTCTTGGCAAAACTCAAACATTGCTTTTATCCATATTTAATAATGAAATTTTTAAAATCAATAATCATTCCCGTTCTCTCCATAAAGTCTACTCCTAAAATTCCGTCAAAACCATATATTTCTTTAGTCATTCCCAGTTGTAATAAAAATGATGCTAGCTCCTTTCCATCAATTATAACGTTGTTTACGATTTGTTCATAACAAATCTTGTTAAAGCCGATGATAAAATCCCCAATATAGCCGGAATAAAATTCCCCACTTACAATAGAACCATAGTGTCAATGAGAGGAGCTATGGTTCATGATTACGAGAGGGGAATTTTTTATGATCAAAGAGATGTATGAAAGGGGAATGAGTATTTCCGATATTGCGAGGGAATTGGGGATCGATCGGAAAACCGTCCGAAAATATATTCACTCCCCCAATCCTCCTTCCAAATCCAAGCGAAAACAAAGAAAAAGCAAGTTAGATCCATTTAAGCCGTATCTTCAAAAACGAATGTTAGAAGATGGGGTGTTTAATAGCGAAAAGTTGTTTTTTGAAATTCGACAACAGGGCTATACGGGAGGAAAGACGATTTTAAAAGACTATATGAAACCTTTCCGAGAGACGGCGAAAAAGAAATACACCGTTCGTTATGAAACGCTTCCTGGCGAACAAATGCAAGTCGATTGGAAAGAAGTCGGGGAGGTCGTGATCGAAGGGAGAAAAGTCAAGTTATCGCTATTTGTGGCTGTGTTAGGCTATTCGCGGATGAAATACGCGGTATTTACGGTCAGCCAGGATCAGGAACACTTAATGGAATGCCTAATTCAGAGCTTCAAGTACTTTGGCGGGGTTCCGAAGAAGGTGTTATTTGACAATATGAAGACCGTTACAGACGGGCGAGAACAAGGAGTGGTGAAATGGAATCAACGATTTTCCGAATTTGCGAGTTACTACGGATTTATTCCAAAAGTATGCCGGCCTTACCGGGCCCAGACAAAGGGAAAAGTCGAACGAGCCATTCAGTATATTATGGATCACTTCTATGTAGGAACATCGTTTGAAAGCATCGAAGAATTAAATTTCCTTTTACATCGTTGGCTCGATCAAGTGGCGAATCGGAAGCCAAACGCCACTACCGGCATTCCTCCGCAAGAGCGTTGGGCAGAGGAACAGCTGAAACCTCTCCCGTTGAAAGATTACGATACGAGCTATCTTTCCTATCGGAAGGTGCATTGGGATGGCAGTTTCTCCTACAAAGGGGAACAATGGCTCTTATCGGCGGAGTATGCGGGCAAAGAAATTCTGGTGAAGGAGCGATTAAATGGAGATATTCGATTGTACTTTCGAGGGGAGGAGATTTCTCACGTGGACCAACAGAAAAAAGTGATTTCATTCGCCGAAAAAATAAAAAAGAAACAGACGGAAATGGCCGCCACCATTTCGCCTATTTCGGTGGAAGTGGATACTCGTCCATTGTCCGTTTATGACGCATTCCTGCGAGGGGAAAGCTCATGAAAGAACGAATACACGAGTATTGCCACCAACTCCATTTGCCTGTCATGGCGGAGCGATGGTCCGCCATGGCAGAATACGCCTCTACTCATAATATATCATATTCAGAGTTTTTATTCCGCTTATTAGAGGCAGAAATCGTCGAAAAACAGGCACGATCGATCCAAACGCTCATCAAGCTGTCCAAACTGCCGTATCGCAAGACGATCGATACGTTTGATTTTACCGCGCAGCCTTCGGTGGATGAGCGCCGGATTCGAGAACTGCTTACGTTGTCCTTTATTGACCGGAAAGAAAATATCCTCTTTCTCGGTCCACCGGGGATTGGGAAGACACATCTGGCAATTTCGATTGGAATGGAGGCGATCGCAAGAGGATATAAAACGTATTTTATTACCGCCCACGATTTGGTCAATCAGTTAAGAAGAGCCGACCAGGAAGGAAAGTTGGAGAAAAAGCTTCGTGTCTTTGTGAAGCCAACCGTTCTCATTATTGATGAAATGGGGTATCTAAAACTGGACCCGAACAGCGCTCATTACTTATTTCAAGTGATCGCCCGGCGGTACGAGCATGCCCCGATTATCCTCACCTCCAACAAAAGCTTTGGGGAATGGGGAGAAATCGTGGGAGACTCGGTTTTGGCGACAGCGATGTTAGATCGATTACTGCATCATTCCATCATTTTCAACCTAAAGGGGGAAAGCTATCTGTAAATTATCACTTTATTTCGGAACAAAAGAGACATTTTTTTGCACATTCCTTCAGAAAGCCCTCTCCCCTTTTCTGAAAGAATGTGCTAAATTTTTTGTGAATTATTTCGGAAGAGAAAATCCATCGGTTCATAGGAGGGGGAAGAGGACGTGATTCAATTTCATGACTTTGGCATTGACGTCCAAACGTATGCAGAGCGTGGAAAAGAAAACGACTTCCCTCTTCTGAAAAAGTGTCCGCATTGCCGGGCCAAGCGCCCGTTGCACCGCCACGGTTACTATGAGCGAAACGCATTGACCCCACATGGTGATTATCGCATTTGGATTGTCCGGTATCGCTGTCGGGAATGCTTGAAGACGGTGAGTGTGCTGCCTTCCTTTCTCCTCCCGTATTTTCAGTATACGTTGTCCGCCATATGGCAAGTCGTGAAAGAGCAGTTGGGATTGACCGAGGGGACGAACCGGGCTCCGTTCCTCCTGACAAAGGACGGCATCATCTTTTATGTCCGACGGTTCTACCGAAACCTATCAAGCCTTCATAGCTTTTTTGCGAGGCGGTGGAGGATCATAGGCCCTATCGTGAAAAAAGAAAAGGAACGGGCTTCCTGGTGGATCCGGACGTTGGAGAAACACGGTCTCGATTCGGTCATCAGAGACATGTGGGAGGACGGATTCCGACACCCTTTTGCGAATCAAATGGGATCCTGATTTTACATACATATCCTAAATTGGAAATAGTTGAGGTTCCCACAAACCTTTCCTATCGACGGAGAAAAAGCAATTCGGTACGATAAGGGCAGACGGACCGGAACGGTCCTGATTCCAAGTGAGACCAGGAGGAGATTTGAATGAATGAGTCGATGAGACACGACATTGCCCTGTTTCGGTACGGGCTAATCGCTCCGTTGGTGAATGGGCAGGTGGAACCGAAGACGTATCTGAAAGAGGTGAGCGAGCGAGTGCACCATGTTCCCCACCAGGGCGACAAACGAATCGCAGCCAAGACGATCCTCGATTGGTGCACCCGATACAAAAAAGGGGGCTTTGACGCCTTAAAGCCGAAGCGCCGTTCGGACCGCGGCCACTCAAGGCGTCTGTCGCCCGATGATGAGGATCATATTTTAGCCCTAAGAAAAGAACATCCCACCATGCCCGTGACGGTGTTCTACGAACACCTGATCGAGCAGGGGGAAATCCCAGAAAATCATACCTCTTACTTTACTATATACCGATTGTTGAAAAAACACAACCTGGTGGGAAAAGAAATCTTGCCGATGCCGGAGCGAAAGCGTTTTGCGTATGACCAGATCAATGAGCTATGGCAAGGGGACTTATCCCATGGACCCACGATTCGCGTCCATGGGAAAGCCCAGAAAACGTTTTTGATCGCGTATATCGATGACTGCTCGCGGTTAGTGCCATATGCCCAATTTTTCCCTTCGGAGAAGTTTGACGGGCTGCGGATCGTCACGAAGGAAGCGGTGCTTCGTTGCGGGAAGCCGAAACGCATTTACTCGGACAACGGGAAAATTTATCGGTCCGAGGTGCTGCAGTATGCGTGCGCCGAGATGGGGATTACACTCATCCACACCCAGCCGTATGACCCGCAAAGCAAGGGAAAAATCGAACGGTTCTTCCGCACCGTACAGACACGGTTTTATCCACTGTTGGAGCTGAATCCGCCGAAATCGCTTGACGAGTTGAACGAGCGTTTTTGGAAGTGGCTTGAAGAGGAGTATCATCGAAAACCGCACGCCTCACTGGACGGAAAAACGCCGCATGAGGTGTTTCAATCGCAAGTGCATCTCGTGTCGTTCATCGAAGATGGCGATTGGCTGGATGCGATTTTTCTGAAACGGGAGCACCGCAAGGTCAAAGCCGATGGCACGATCACCCTGAATAAACAGCTATACGAAGTGCCGCCTCGGTTCATTGGGCAATCGATTGAGCTCCGCTATGACGAACGAGGCGTCTATGTGTACGAAGAGGGCAAACGGGTGGCGGAAGCCATTCGGGTGCGTTTGGAGGACAACGCCTATGTAAAACGCCATCGGTCCCCGTTTGCGGCGATTCCGGCGAAGGAGGGAGAACACGGTGTATAAATCGTTTTACTCCCTTTCGCGGGAGCCGTTTGCGAAAGAAACAGACCCGTCCGAGGCGTATCAAGGGGCGTCATTTCAGGAAGCGTTGCGGGCGCTGGAGTACGTGAAACGAACCCGGGGGATCGGGCTGTTGATCGGAGAGCCGGGGGCGGGCAAGACGTTCGCCCTTCGGGCGCTGAAAGAGTCATTGAATCCATCATTGTATCATGTCGTCTACTTTCCGTTATCCACCGGAGGCGTGATGGATTTTTACCGTGGACTGGCCTTGGGATTAGGAGAGGAACCGAAGTACCGCAAGGTAGACCTCTTCCGCCAAATCCAGCAGGCGATCGAGCGATTGTATCATGAACGGCGGATCACGCCGGTGTTCATTTTGGATGAGATGCATTTAGCGAAGGATGCATTTTTACAGGACATCGCGATCTTGTTCAACTTTGAGATGGATTCGACCAACCCATTTGTCTTGATTTTGGCCGGGCTGCCCCATTTACAGGGGAAGCTGCGGCTCAATCAGCACCGCCCTCTCGACCAGCGGATCATCATGCGATACCGGATGGGGCCGCTGGAGAAGGAAGAGGTGGCGGGCTACATCGAACATCGGATGAAACAGGCCGGGGCGAAGCATCCGATCTTCACCCCATCGGCGTTAGAGGCGATTGCCCTGCAGTCGCGGGGATGGCCTCGGGTGATCAACACGTTGGCCACGACGTGCCTGTTATACGGGTATCAGCTGAAAAAGGACGCCATTGACGAAGAAATGGTGCGCATGGCCGCAGAGGAAATGGGGTATTAGCACGAAAGGGGCCGAATCGGCCTCTTTTGTGCTTTCTCTTTTCCATAGGTCCATCAGGCGCGCTGGAAATCTTCATCTGAAAGAGCGTGCAAACGTTCCGAAAGAATGTGCAAAATCCGGAACAATCCGCAAAAATTTTGCACATTATTTCCGAATCCGCCTGAAATAATTTGAAAAAGGGATTCTGAAATAATGTGCTAGTTTACACTATCGATTACGGGAAAAGAGGCTCCAAGAAGAAAAACAGAAGGATCAATGAAAGGTCCTTCTGGGGAATTTTAAACCGGCGATTTTGGGGAAAAAATAATCGGCCTTGACATGCTTTCCATTGAATAGGGCTAAAACCATGGTAAAAAAACAACCCAAATGATATAGGAACAGCTAAATAAAAAGGGATTGCAAGGATAAATCTACGAGCCATTTTTTGATTGGATGGATCAGATAATGTATTTTCGTTTTTCAAAGGTGTCGGCATTGATTATTCCCCCTCTCCTTTATGGTTTGAAGGTTTTTGTTCTGGCTGAGGTATGAAGATCGTTGAAAGTGTGCGAAGGCGCCTGCCAGGAGCCGGTTGATTTTTAAGAGCCGGCTCAACAACAGAACGAATTGCTTGTAACAATCGGGAAAACTCCTCATCGCTTAAATACAATGAAGCCTTTCGATAGCTGACTCCATCCGCCTCCAGATCAAAGTGTTCTTGCTGCAAATACCTGTGAAAGTCAGATTGAATGGAAGCTAAAAAAGCCAAAAAATTCCGCATATGATCTTCTCGGCTGTAGTTTGCCAAATCATCTTTTGTCAAATTGGCTCCTTGTTCTGCCAATGTGTAAATTTTCTCTGTCGTTCCACGGACTTGTCGTTGATCAATAATTTGAATAATACCGCCTTCATGCAACTTATGAAGGTGTCGATATAATGTAGCCTGCGGAACATCCGGCAACAACTCGATTAATTGTTGAGCAGTTAGGTGCCGTCCCCCAGTGAAAGTTTGAACAATACGCAATCGGATCGGATGAAGTAGTAAATCTGCCTTTGACTGTTTAATCGTCGTTCACCTCTTTTTATTATTATCATTATTGATAATAATAAAAATAAAGAAAACAACAATTGTCAATCCACAATTATCCCTTTTTTCATCTAATGAGAAAAAAAGAGCCGTTAGTCAATGTCCAACAACTAACGACTCCGTTTCATAAAATGTAGTACTTGAGATCCTCTTTTCCCTTTCATTTCCCCTTTTATTCACATAAAACAGATTGAAAAACACAAACTATCGCATTTAATCCCCAATAAATTACCACTTTAATCCTTTAAAACAGCATGGGGGTCTGTCCCCTTTTAAATATGAAAGAACATGGTGATATACGGTGCGACAATGGAGCCTAATAAAGCACTTAATATCATGGCGACGGAGCCGATGGAAACGGCTAGTTCTCCGAATTCGGATGCTTTTGTGATTCCAAGTACATGTGATGCACTTCCAAGGGCAATTCCTTTTCCAAGCACACTTTTGATGCGCAGCCACTTTAAGATCACGGGTCCTACTATGGCGCCGGTAAGGCCTGCCACCATCACACATATAATCGTCATCGAGGAAATTCCGCCGATGCTGGCTGTAATTTGAATAGCCACTGGCATCGTAAAGGATTTCGGCAGCATCGATAAAACAAGACTACGATCAAAATGAAAGAATCTGCCAAAGAAAAGTCCGCTTAGCATTCCGGTCATCGTCCCGACGCTCACGCCTACCAGAATAGGAACCATATATTTTTTCAGCACAAAACGTTGCTTATATAAAGGATAGGCCAACGCTACGACACTTGGTCGAAGCAAAAAATTAATCCACTTGCCGCCCTTCATATATGTGTCATACGAAATATGTGCACCAATCAACAAAACGACCATCAAAATGGTCGTTGTCAATACGGGAAGCAAAAACGGCCAAGAAAAGCGTGAATAAATACGGCTCATGATCAGATAAATCCCAACCGTCATGATGATCATGACGAGAGGGATAAGAACTTGTTGTATCATGCTTTCTGCTCATCCTTTCTTTTTTGTCTGCTTTTTTCTAATAATTGACTGGCATGACCAGCAGCTACCACCGTCATGATCGTGCTAATGAAGACAATGAAAAATAATAATACCCCCTGCTTGGAAAGCAATGAAGGGTAATTCATAATGCCAATCATGGCCGGAACAAAAAGAAGAGGCAGAAACGCTATTAAGAAGCCAGCCCCTTGTTCAATCCAATCCAGCTTAAATAGTTTTAAAGACAAACAAAGCAGCAATAATAAAAGTCCCAGCACATTTCCGGGAATCAATAAATGCAAAGTGCGGTGAATCATTTCACCAATAAACGAAAACCCGTATAGAATAAAAATTTGAATAATAATTTGAATCCACTTCATATGCAAAAATCCTTCCCCCATTCTCTTTAAATTGAGTAGTAATCATGTATGATAGGAATAGAAAATACTCAAATACTTGTATAATACAACTATATACATAATATGTATTATAACTCACATTTCGCACCCTAACAAGGTCAAAACAAAGGATTTTTTATTTAGTTTTTCAGAATAACTTTTTGACCAACACGACGAGCGATGGCTATCCTTTTTTTACCATCGCTGGTCGTTCCGTATGACGTTACACGTAAATGCTCTCATCCAGCCCCAACCCCTGCAGAATCCTTCGTTGTTCAGGGGTGAAGGAGCGATCCAGTGAGCGTTGGATGCGTCCATCCGGCAGCTCCAGGAGGACGACGTTCACATATTGAAACAGCTGGAAAATCGCCTGCCCCGTCGGTCGGGTCAGCTTGCGGCCTCCGGCGCCCTTTAATGGGTGTTCGGGTGTGATGAACTGGCGCACCCGGCGCTGAAAGACGCGGTAAATGGCCAAGGCCAAGAGAAACAAATAGCCCAATACCGCAACTCGTTCTGGCTTTTTGACATAGATCTCATCCGTGAAAAAAGGGTCTTTCAAAAAAGCGAAGTTCATTTCCACCGAGATCTGCCCTTTATATAGCTTCAAGATCTCTTGGGCATCCATTTGTTGGCCCTTCCATTCCTCCGGAACGGTCGTGACGAGGACAAACCGGGACGCTTTCCGTCTTGCCTGTTCCCACGCGTTTTGGTCGAATTCGACGTCAAGGCGCAAGAGATACCGCGTCTCCATCTCGGGTTCCGCCCCTTTTTTCGGCCGTCCGCGCCGTTTTTTCGGGCGTACGATCTCTTCGACCGCGGCCTTGACCTGATGAAACCGTGGGCGAAGGGACATCTTGAGGGACGCCAAGGCTTGTTCAGCGTCTTCCCGGCACGAGAAAGGGTGGCGCTCCCAATGGGCTTGTTCCTCGCGAAGAAGCTCCGCTTCTTTGGTTCGTTCTTTTTCGAGCGTCTTTCCTTTTCGCTGGTCGAGCGCACTCGATTCGACGACGATCAGCCGAACGGGGTGGCCTTCATAGGTGGAGGATGTTTCCCATACCCGGTACGTGGCGCCGTTTCTCTCCGCCAGGGTAAAGGGTTCGCTCCACGGGATGTGAGGCGAATCGGCCTCCGCTAATGCCCGTTTGACGATGCGGAGCGACGAAGGGCCTCGGGTGATCAAAAAGGCGTTGGCCGCTTTGGTTTGCGCCAGGGTCTCTTTCGTCATCGCGGCGGAATCGGCCACGTAAATCCATTCGTCTTCGATTTTGGCCTGCTTCAGCTGTTCATGGACACGGGACAGCACCTCCGGATTCCACGTTTTGTCAGGCAGGTTGCCGTCGTGCACATCGCCGTAAAACGGGATGCCGTCCTCGTTGCCGACCAGTCCGAAACCGATCTGTTTTTGCCAACGATGATGGCGGTTATAGCCATGTGTGATCTGCAAAGCCTCTAATGAGGCCGATTCATACGCGCCGTAAACGGTCTTGTCCGTCGTATCGGCGTGGAAGGCTCGGAGGGAAAGGCCTTCTTTTCGATAAATATGAATCAAGCAAGTGCTGATCACCTTGTGAATGTCGGCCTCATACAAGCGGTCGAGATGACGAGCCAAGGCATCGTCGTTCAACCAGGAAGGATGGAGACCGGGACGGATGAGTTTCTCACAATCGACCTCCTGAGCCCATCGTTCCACGTGAACGAGGGCTTGCCGGCCGTCAAACAGATTGTAGATGATGGCCTGAACGGCGTCGCTGACTCGAGTCTGGCACTGTGGATCAACGGGAACGAGATGGTCAATCAATTGGGGCAGGCCCAGTTTCTTGAATAGGGCACTTATTATATTCAAATAATCATTACGATAGACCTTTTTGACTTGAACGTTCATGAGAGAAAAACTCCTTCACTTTCCTTGTATGTCAAGGATTCATTCGACGATGGACACAAAAAATCCTCCCGATTTTCGTTGGGAGGGTGCGAAATGTGAGTTATAAAATGATATTTTTCCTTGTCAATGAATTTAGAAGTTGAAAGCGGCGCCAATTTAAGGAGGAATATGGGATTGTCAAAAAAAGAACGTGCCATTGAACAAATCGAATACGAAATGACGACCTTTATACGTATGGCCACTTATGTGGACCAGACAGATAAAAAAGTAGGCATCTTTGAACGTGCCACTTATTTACTGCTAAGAGAACTCGATAAATTAGGATCCGCACGGCTGAAGACACTGGCCGATGTGCTGAAACTTGATATTTCAACCGTCAGCAGACAAGCGGCCTCACTTGAATCCAAAGGACTAATCGAACGTTTAGCAGATCCGAGCGATGGACGAGCCACTCTTTTTCACCTTACCGAAACGGGAAAAGAGAAACTTGCTATGGACAAAAAAATACGATTATCCAGATACAATCAATGGTTGGAAGAATGGACAGAAGAAGAATGCGAAATATTCAAAAATTTATTGAATCGATTAAACAACTCCTTTATTTAATAAAGGCTATGTTACCCGTGGTGCTAGATAAACTCAAACAAGCATAAAAATAGCCCTTGCATGAGGATCTCCTTAAAATGAAAGTGCAACCAAACATTGAAAGGAGAATCCCTATGCAAGAGCACTTTCATTTTACTACAGATCAAGCAAAGATTCAAAAGCAATATGCCGCCATTTTCTTTTTTGTCTCTGCCCAACTGTCATCGATTCAGATGTACCTACAGCGTCGCAACCGCCATTTGGTCAAACAGGAAGACGCCGTGGTCATCGCGATTCATCTTTTAGGAAAGTTGCTCGGTTTTACTTCTGAACGGGCGTGGCATCGTTTTGTCACGGGAAATTTGTTCACAAACGGCTCGTTTCTTGAACGCTCCCGATACAACCGCCGTTGCCGGGCGCTTGGTTTCGCCATCAAATGGATCCGTCATGAGCTGGCAAAACGCGGTCAACATCATGCCTATGCCGTCGTGGACAGCTTGCCGCTCCCGTTGTGCCATACGGCAAGAATGCATCGCGTCAAACGGTTTCAAGAGATCGCCGACATCGGGTATTGCGCTTCCAAAAAGCAATGGTACTACGGGTTGAAGCTGCACCTTCAAGTGACCGATCAAGGGCTGCCAATGGGGTATGTGGTGACGGAAGCATCTTGCCACGATCGAATCGCAGCCGAAAGCGTGATGACCCAAATTCCCCACCCGTATAACTTTGGGGACAAAGGATTCATTAGCCGTGACTTGCAAAAAAGGCTGTACGAAGAATACCAAATGGCGCTTTGGACTCCGTCTCGAAAAAACCAGAAACATCGTGCGTCTGAGACATGGGAGCAGTGGATCCAACAAAAACGCAAAGTGATCGAGACGGTGTTCTCGGTTCTGGTTGACCACTATCGCATCACGGGGATCCGAGCCAATTCGATTATCGGATTTGAAGTGGCACTAGACGGTATATTGTTAGCTTATTCCCTGGTTACACTTGGGCTAGTTGAGCGCTAAAGCTCAACTAGCACCACGGGTAATATCTAATTCGATACCAATTTGTGCGAGTGCATCCGTATCAAAAATGGTCGTAGCACAACCTGTGTCCAACAACACGTCTGTTAAAAGAACAGTTTTTTCACCACACTTTATTTCGACAGAAACAATAGGTAATCCATTTTCTATTCTTATATTCATACTCTCCCCCGAATCCCTATAAAATATTGTTCTTCTACCTCTATTTGCTCCTTACTTGTGTGAAAAATATATAATTCTTTCTCCGGAAAAGTTTTGTGCTGCTGTTTATAACCATTCCATGCATCAGACACACTATGATACCGATCGATCACTGCCATTTCCTTAATGATACGTTTGCCATTTTGTGAACAAGCCGAAATAGCCTCCACCAACACAAATTGATTCGGATAGTAACTATTCACCCCAGTGCTAGTGTATAAAAAAGCCCAGCACAAATAGGGCATTTCGGTCATAGAAAATGCCCTAGGTAGCGGAAAGAACTCGATCGATCGTTTCGCCTGCCAACAGAAGACATAACGAATCCCACACGTTTTTTTCGTGTTTCGTCAGTGTGGAAACGATGCTTCTTGCGATGCAAAACGACTGCGCGAATGTTTCTTCGCGAAACGTACCCGAAATGTTCTCTTTGACTTTGACCATGCGAAGATCGCGTTCGGCTTGGTTGTTGTCAAAGGGAACATGTACTTCACGTAAGAAACGCAGCGCTTCTTCCTTTCGTTTTTGAAGGCGTCGAACAAAAGCGAGTGCTTTTTTCGGAAGAGGCGTCATCGTTTCTAATCGGTGTTGTGCTCTTTCTAGGATGCGATCATACACTCGTTCCCACCGTCTCGCTTCTTCTTCGGAAAGTGCACCGTGATGGGCTTCGACGGCTTGCTTGGCGGCTAACAGAAACGTGGTCATGCGCATCGCCCACGTATGCCCCTGTTCGATGAATCCTTTTAACTCACGCAAATGGTGGGCATGACAAAGGGCATGGGTGGCATGTGTGTATTTCGGATACGTACCGAACGCATCGTGCATCATCGTCCCTTCATATCGGGGAAGAATCCCGATCTCATCGGTCGCTTTTTTTCCACGAGAAGCGTGAGGAGCCAAGTATGTATATCTCGATGTACACGCGACATGCACCCATGCGAGTTTCCCATTGATGCGCAAACTCGTTTCATCGACATGCAGGATGTTGGATTCAAGTAAGGCGTCTTCGATGATGTCCATATTTGATTCCAGCGCTTCGCGTCCTCGTTTCACCATATTGGCAAGGGTTCCTGTACTAATCGAGTGTTGATATAACGCTTCGATTGTATCACTTAAACGCTTGTACGGGATCAATTGGATATGATGTAAATAAACAACGAGCGCCGTGAGCCGTGGACCGTATTGCACATGATTCGTGACATGGGATGGGAATTCGGCTTGTTGCACGCATCGACAATGTGGACACGATTTCACTTCACGTTCATGTTGTGTCACCTCGATCGCCACAGGAGGGACATCAAACACTTGACGGATATCGACTTTGAACGGTTTGACGTCACGCAAAGAAGCCCCACATCCTTGACACGTATGCACACGGTGGACGACACGATGATGTGGATGTTCCACTTGACGGAGCGTCGTTCCTTGATGTCCTTCTTGTCCGCCTGGCTTGTTGCCAGATGGTTGACGAGAAGAACGTGTGTTGGCAAAACGGTCAGAAGATGGGGGCAAATGGCTATTGGAGCTGTTTTTTTTCGTGCGTGCTTCCAGCTCTTGAACACGGTACTTCAGTTGTTCATTTTCTTTGCGTAGCTGTTTGTTTTCGTGACGCAAATGTTCATTTTCTTGAATGAGTTGATGAATGAGCTGTTTTTGTTGTTGAACTTTGCCGATTAAGCCCTCAACTGTAAATACAGCTTGTTGTACCGTCAACATGCGATTCACCTCCTTGTCTATCAATATTCACATCATAGACAAGGAAAGAAGAAAATATTCAGCTCACTTTAGGATGTGGCTGAATATATACTTCGGATATTGCTTACGTAACTCTGACCATTTCATTTGTTTGCCTCCATCTCTTTTTATTACATTTTATCACTAATCACCTTACATATATAAAGCAATATTTTTAAAATTTAAGCGTGGCAAGCAGTATGAGTACAATTTAATGCCAACGTCTAACATCATATCGATAGAAACAAACTATACTAAGGGAGTTTGCTTGTCCTCTGCTTTTTCAATCGGGACCCTATTCGATATCGAGCAAAAATTTTTGACTAATATCCACAGTAATAAGTAAATTTTCATGTCCTTGCTACTATCTGAATACAATTTACAGAAAATATTTCGTATATCGTTTGTTTCATCGTTATTTTCTGACTCATCTACCCGTTAGCCGCCAAATAAGATATAATGAAAAAATTACAAATATTGCATAATATCACATTCGATTTTGTCATCTTTAAAAGGTCTGGACGTATCTTTATTTGATTGGGATAAGAATCTAATTAAGGCTTACACTGATAATAAAAGCCTTACTCCCCGAACGAGCAAGGCTTAATCTAACAAGCATTTTTTATTAATTAAGCATCCCTATTCCTTTCAAATGTTGCCAAGCTTTTGTGATATGCGTTTCTTTAAATATCTTCCGCTTTCGTTCGTTCCAATTATGAATTTCTTTAATAATGGAATGAATATCGTCTTTTATATCCGGATTTTCTTTCACAACCCAATGTACAGTGGAAAGCAATTCCAGCCCATATGGAGTTTCAAACCCTTGAATGACATTCCGCACTTTATCTAAATGTTCATCAGCTTCAGAATCACCCTGCAAATACTGTTCAGCTTCTTGTACCGCATTCGGTAGTAAATAAATTTCCGCATCCCGATTGCGGTCTCCAAAACCTCGAATAAAATGACCGTCCAAACGCAGTAGCACATGATTTAAGTTGTCCGCATACGGACCGTATTTCCCTTTCTCAAATCGCAATCTCATCGGTTCGCCGACAACCTGAAGAAAATAAGCCAACTTCTGAATTTCCAGCAATGACAACTTATACCCCGGAATGGAATAATCATTCATTAACATTAGCAATAACGCTCGAGATCTTGTCATCTTTGGAGGTTTTGTACGTATTTTGATTTGATCAGGGTTAGGGCTCCCTGCAGGCTCATACAAATGCACTTCCACCTCTTTTAAATGCTCAAAAGCCGCTTCAATTTTAGGACGTACTTCATCCCATCTAAGCCCACCATTTCCACAGCCAAGCGGCGGAAGCGCAATCGATTTTATATTAAGCTCCTTAACCACCTTTATCAAATCTGCCAACCCTAGTTCAATATCTTCCATCCGGGATTTATTTTTCCAATGGCGTTTTGTAGGAAAATTAATAATATATTTTGGGTTCAATAACGATTTAGTGGAAACGACATGCATTTTGCCTGGCTGCACTTCCTTACGGCGGCAAGCCTTTTCATACTCCGAAAACATTTCTGGATAAGCTTGCTTAAATTGCAGTGCAATTCCTTTCCCCATCACGCCGACACAATTGACCGTGTTCACCAAAGCTTCTGCTTCATCTTCCAAGAGATTGCCTTGTTTTAGGATGATCATTGCGTCACCTCCTTCAGTAGTACCAATGCGGCCGGACAGCTATCGGTTTATGGCAATGACATTGGTACATAATCTCTTCAACTTTTTGCTTCATTTTATCATTTTTAACCTCTTAATGCCTTAAAAATCATCGTTCCAGAGAACAATGAACATTAATCTGTATCCCATTACTAATCAAAAGGGACACAATTCTTTGAAACCCTTTTTCCCGAAAATCATCAGGCATGATCACAATCAACGTATAATCGGCGAGCGAATGGTAAAACTGCATTTTTCGGTCCGCCTTCTCCGTATACCACTTGTAACGCGTCGAACCATATAGTCCGAAATATTCGACAATCCACTTTCTGCCGTTTTGTTCAATCACCCAGTCAGGGATATATACTTCGTCATATTCTTGGTTCACAAAACGACATCCTTCTCTTTCCACTTTCCCATCAACGACCTCGCGAATCAAAAAGTTATGGATTTCTAGTTCTTCTTTTGAATCACACAATTGCCCGTCAATCCCAACTAGCAAATTAAATTCCTCAGGCTGAAATGTATATTCGGGGAATGATTCCATAATCCAACGGTAAAATTTGCTGTCGTAATGACGATCGACCATGCTGATAAACCGTGGAAAATGCTTGCGAAAATACGCCCGGTTTAACCTCGGCAACTCCTCGCGGCCGATCCCCCGCTTGGCACAAAACGTCCGCAGCGCCTGCACCCGGTTTTGCGGCGAATGCCAATGTTGGTTCGGCACACGCTGAAACTCTGTCACATCATACTTCCCCGGAAACACCGCCTCTATAATCTCAATCGGCGAACCGTGATATTCATGTAACAGACCAGTCAGCCCTTCCGCCATCAGCCGCTGTTTCGTCATAAAGCGCGGGACATCCTGCTCGGCTACTCCCTCCCTTTCAATCAAATCAATAATGGCCTGTCTGACATTCTTGATATCTTTCCAATAGCCGTTTGGTTTTGTGTGAAAATCATCGAGTGAAAATTGGTTGGGGAAAAGATATTGTATAAACTCTAGAGGCGAATTACGGTGATGTTTTAAAGCTGCACTAAAACGATGCTTGATGAGCATTTGCTGCGTCACTTTCTTCGGCACGTCTTCGAACCGAATCTTTTCTTGACGAAGCATGTCCATAAACTGCTCTTTCAAAAATTCGCGGTTTGTTGCATAACCTTGAGGAATTTTTTTAAAATCCGTTTCTTTAAAACGGCCGGGGTATAGGGCGTTCATAAGGCGAAATGGGGAATAACCGTACCGCTTTAAAGGATTGGAAAACCCCCATTCGACAAGAACATAGCGATTTACTTTTTGAGGGATCTCCTCAATCTTGATTCCCTCTTTCTCTAAATACCACTCTAGGCGTTTACGTATATTCTCCACATTACCCCAATAATCAACCGGAACACGATAGAAGTCGAATTCATTATATTGGTTCGGATAAACAAACTCAATGAGCCGACGGGGAGATTTAAACCGATTCAACACTCCCCAAAGCTTTTGCTCGCCGATCAGCTTTTTTGTGATCTTGGGAATTTGTTCCTTCGATAAAACAAGTTGCACTTCCAACACATAACGCACCAAGATGATGACATTTTCGTCCTTTTCCCACGTCCCAGATGGGAGCGTCTTTCTCTTTCCAGCCAACAGCTCTTTGTACACACTGACAATCGGAAATTGCGCCAATTCACAAGAAGGGATTTGTCGATATTTGTTTATAGTGGTCATTTGGATCACCCCCTTTGATTATAACATAACACAAACATATGTTCTATTAAATTTTAAAGCTTTTTCTAACAAAAGAAACACCGAGGGAACCAAATGTCCCTCGGTATAATTTCGCGTATTAACGAAGCAATTGCAATACTGCTTGTGGTTGTTGGTTGGCTTGCCATGCCTCAACGTCTTTCGAACGTTGTGTAGACTACATCTTCACCCTCAGCTTGACCTGTTAGGGGCTGGGCACTTCGGTTCGGCGATCTTGCCTCCCCTACGGACTTCATCACCATAGCATTTTGCCTTAGGTGGTATGTCCTAGTCGTTGAACCTTCTCCACCCTTTCGGGACAGGAGCTTGGCTGCTGGTTGCCCATTGTTGCATCTTTCCTTTTTTCAAGCCATCACGCCTGCCGTTTCCAGCTACGTTGTGGCAAGGAAAGCTTTAGGGGTTCCCAGCAATTCACCCAGTGATCCTCTTAGCCGTTTCCAGCTAAGACGCCCTTCTAATCAAATTACCGAAGCAGTTGCAACACTGCTTGCGGAATTTGACTAGACTGAGCCAACATCGCTTGTGCTGCTTGTGTTAGGATATTGTTCTTTGTGAACTCCATCATTTCTTTCGCCATCGTGCGAACATTTGCTTTCGCAAATGACCAGACTATATCTTCACCCTCAGCTTTACCTGTTAGGGGCCGGGCGCTTCGGATGATACAGGACGATGGAGGAATCCTGTTCACCCTACGGACTTCATCGCCATAGCTGCTCGCCTTAGGCGGTATGCCCTAGTCGTTGAACCTTCTCCACCCTTTCGGAACAGGAGCTTGGCTGCTGGTTGCCCAATCCTTTGACTTTTCCAGCCATCACGCCTGCTGTTTCCAGCTACGTTGTGGCGTCAAAGGCTCTAAGGGGTTTCCAGCAATTCACCCGGTGATGATCCTAGCCGTTTCCAGCTAGGACGACTGTGCCTGTCGCCATTTAAGCGGCTAAGGCATAATCTACGTCGCGGATGCGGGATTCTGCTGCTGTTAAGTTTTCAGCAGATGTACCTAAGTTGTTGATCGTATGTTCTAGGCGATTTTGTGCAGCTCCTAATGCTGAACGTTGTTTAGAAATATCTTTTATTGCTCTATCCATAGTATCTACTAGATTTTCAAAGTTAGCCTTTGTAAGACCATTTGCTGCTTGTAGTTTATCAATAGCATCCTCAATAGTATCGGATCCGTTTGCTGTTGATATATCTCCAATTGTAGAAGCATCATATTTTGAAAAAGCTACAGATAACGTTTCATCTGCGCCACCTTTTGTACCAATCAAGAACTCAGCAGCTGCACTTCCTGCAGCAGTTTTAATAGTTTTACTGTTAAGTCCTGCTTTTAGTTCTGCTACAGTATTTTTACCTGTTATGGTGAAGCTAACACCTAATTGATTAAAACTAAAAGTTTTACTCTCAGATGATAATGCAGAAATATCTAACGTTTGAGAAACTCTATCACTAGATCTAGTTAAAGTGATTTTATTATTAGTATCATCAATTGAAATTGTATAAGTTTCGCTTGCAAGTGCTCCAGATACGTCTAATGCACTAATTGTTGAGCCAGTACCTGCAGCAACACCCACTTTAATATCACCTGAAGTGTCAACTTTCGCAGCCAAATCGCCATTTAATAATTTCTTTTCGTTGAATGCAGTCGTTTTAGAAATTCGATTGATTTCTGTTTCTAATTGTTCTAACTCGTCAAGAATGGCCTCACGGTCAGCATCATTGTTTGTGTCATTGGCCCCTTGAACGGCTAATTCACGCATTCTTTGAGCAATGGAATGGATTTCATTCAAAGCCCCTTCTGCTGTCTGAAGCATCGAGATTCCATCTTGTGCATTGCGTTGCGCTTGTTCTAAACCGCGAATTTGTGAGCGCATTTTTTCAGAGATAGATAGCCCTGCTGCGTCGTCACCCGCACGGTTAATACGAAGACCAGAAGAAAGCTTTTCCATGCTCTTAGAAGCATTTAAACCATTAGCAGTTAGCTGACGATACGTATTCAACGCCGCAATGTTGTGGTTGATTCTCATGTTCTCTTCCTCCTTGAAATGATGTTTTCCACGTCCTTGTGGAACGGCGGGGCTAGGGCGAAAGTCGGCCGCCTTTCGCCGCAAACCGCGCTCACTTTTTATATCGGCGCGTTTTTTGGAAGTTTAATAGGGAAATTTAATTTTTTTCGATGGAGCGAAAAAAGCGCCGTTTGGGCGCTTCGGGTTATCGTTGTTTCCATTGTTTCAGTTTGGCGGTCAATGCGGCGAGCGACGCTTCGGGCGCTTCGGAGGCGGCGTTGTTTTCCGCTTGGATGGCGAGGTACACTTCTTTGCGATGAACGTCGATGTGTTTGGGCGCGTTGATGCCAAGCTTTACTTGATCGCCTTGGATGGCGAGGACGGTGATTTCGATGTCATCGCCGATTTGGATCGCTTCTTTGAGTTTGCGCGTTAAAACAAGCATGGTTCGCCCGCCTCCTTTACGTCGCCGCTTTTTCCGGGAAGAGGCGATGTTTCGTTTTGTACGGGGTGTTCGATAAGATCACTTGCTTGCCGATTCGTTTTCGGGCGTTGATGACCACGGGCGCCTGCAAGTTCGCGGTCGTGTTGTCGAACGGGTCAGCAACCGTCAAGATGACGTACACGGCGACGTCGCGTTCGCTTTCGATGTTAAGTTGTTCGACCGTCCCTTCATCCAGTTCAAATTCGTACGCCGGAAAGTACGAAAACGGCTCAATCAGCACAAACCCAAGCGCGGGGGTCTTGACCGACTGCAAGATGACAAACGGCGTGTCGGCAAGCGGCAAAAGGACGAACCGCTTCTCGTCCGCAAATCCGGGCAGGCCGTGGGGGAAGCGGATGATGTCTTCGTCCTTCACCGCCACCGTTCCGTGGTATTTCGTGTCGATGTTCAATGCTTGCTCCTCCTTATGTTCCTCAAATGACGACGTCAATGTGAAGCGACGGACGCTGGGCGAGGCGGATCGCCACCTCGCCCGGCATGTAGCGAATGACCGGTGGATGCGTGCGGGCGCGGATGACCGGTTTGCGTGCCTCAAAGCGAATATCCACATCCGCCGGAGTATAGGATATGTGAACGCTGAACGGGGACGGCACCCAGCCGATGTTGAATTCGTACATCGGAGTTTCGCTGTTTTCTTTCGCCTGCTCGGCGATCGGGTTGCCGCCGTCCTCAATGCGCATGAGCTCGTCGCCTTGGCGAGAGACGCGGGCCAGCCCGTCAAGCCAATCGTTGTATCCTTGTTCAGCAAACTTTTCGATGCGGCGGAAGATATGTTCTAAGTTCATGTCTTCCCACGCTTTTGTCTGATCGATCGTTAGCTTGGACGGCGTCGTACGGATCGTGAGTCGGGCCGGAGATTGCTCGATTTCCAACTCGGCAGGCGGCTGTTGGATTTCTAGTTTCGCCGGAACGGTTTCGATGGCGATTTTCGCCATCGTTGACTGCAAGCGGATCTGCGGCAGCTGCATCGTCATCTCCCCCTTATCCGCTTAGCGCAAAAAGTCGAGCAGCGTCGGCTGAATGATGCGGGCGCCGACGCCAAGGGCGGCGCGGTGCACACTTTCCTGTGTTTTCAAATCGGTAATGACCCGTTCGATATCGGCGTCTTCATTGTCCGACAAAATTTGTTGGGCGATCACTTCCTGTTCATCGACACGCGCTTCCATCAGCTCAAGGCGGTTGCTTCGCGCGCCAAGCTCGGCACGCTCGGCCAAGACGTTGTCGATGTGCTTGTCAATATAGGATAAATAACCGTTCAGCTCTTGGCCGCTCTTGCCAGCTTCCAAGTCATTCACAAGCGCTTCTAAATCGCTGAACAGCCCTTGTCCTGGAGTCGCGCTGTACGTAAAGACGCGCGTCGGATTGACGTTGACCGGGAGCTGGATGCCTTTTAACAGCTCGATTTTCACTTGTTCTGTGTTCGTCGACACTTTGTTCACTGGGGCGTCCAAGTTGACCGGCGGTCGAAGGGTATCCGTGCCATTGAAAATGTATTTGCCCGCAATTTGTGTGTTGGCAATGGACACTAAATGGTTTTTTAGCTCATCGATCTCTTTCGCGATATGCTCACGCTGCGATTGCTCATACGTATCGTTGCTTGCCTGGACGACGAGCTCGCGAATGCGCTGGAGCACTTGCGTCGCTTCGTTAAGCGCCGAGTCGGACGCATCGATCCAGTTATGGGCTTCGGAGAAATTGCGTTTAAACTGTTCCACCTCAGTTAAGTTCGTCCGGTACGCCATCCCTTTGATGGCCACGACCGGGTCGTCAGACGGGCGGGCAATTTTTTTGCCGGTGGACAGCTGGTCTTGAATTTTGCCGAGCCGTTCATAGCTTTGGCTCAAGTTGCGCAGCATATTTTGCGTCAACATCGATTGCGTGACGCGCATCATCGCTCACCTACCTTCCGACAATTCCCATGCCGTTAATGATTTTATCGAGCATTTCATCAATCGTTGTAATCGTGCGCGCCGCCGCGTTGTAGGCGTGCTGAAACCGAATCATGTTCGTCATTTCTTCATCGAGCGACACCCCGCTGACGGACTGCTGCCTTTCCTCCACCGACTGGCGGAGCACTTCGGAGTTGTTGACGAGGCGGTTCGCCTGTTGGGTGTCGACCGCCAGCTGGCCGATCATGCTTTCGTAATACGCCTGCAGCGTGCCCGCTGTGATCGGATACGAGACCGACGGCGCCGGATTTTGCAGGTTGGCAAAATTGCTGTTTTTGACATTGGCGAGACGAATGGCGTTTAAGCCGTTCCCCGGTTCGTTCGGCGCTAATGAAGCGGCGATATTGTTTAAATCATCAATATTGGATGACAATTGGATCGCTTTCGCTGCCCCGTCCACTTGCGTCAAATCGCTGAAAAACAGCCCTCCCGGGTTGCTCGGGCTGAGCGTATACCCTGTTTGGTGCACTTCGTTAAACCGTTTGGCGAACGAATACGCGAGCGTATCGAGCTTTTTCAACATATCGGGATAAATGCCTTTGACACCGCTTCCGTCATCATATCCGTAGGCCTCGATCAACCCTTTCAACTTGCCGGAGGCGACAAACGGGATGGAAGAGCCTCCAAGCGAAAGTCCGGTAAGCGGACCGGTCGGCATCTCCGGGGAGGAGCTGGCGCTCGGCGATACGGACAGCGTCTGGTATCCTTGGTTGCCATTGACCAGCAGCTGACGCTGGCCGTTGCCATCAAAAATATATACATCATAAGACCCCTCCGCCGTTTTCAGCGCATTGCCGCCGCTTGGCTTCGGCTCGACTTCGATTTTGACGAGCGCAGACAGTTCATCGAGCAGTCGGTCGCGCTCATCGTACAAATCGTTCGGCAAGTAGCCGTGCAGTTCGACTTCGGCGATTTGTTGGTTGATTTTATACAGCTGTTCCGCGATCGAGTTGATCGATTTGACGGTCACTTGAATTTCATTGGCGAGATCGTTTTGAATAGAGGTTAACGAATCGGCCAAATAATGAAACGTCTCGACCACCGCCAGTCCGCGCTGGCGCACGACCGAGCGGGCCCCTGTATTTTCTGGGTTTGCACTTAAATCCTGGAGCGCCTGCCAAAATTGATCCATGGTTTTGGATAAACCGCTGTCGGACGGTTCGTTCATAATGTCCTCCATTTTTTTTAATGCATCGGCTTGGGCTTGCCAATAGCCGAGCTTGTTGTTCTCGCCGCGGTATTGCCAGTCAAAAAAGCGGTCGCGCACCCGCTCAATCGACCCCGCCTCGACCCCCGTCCCCATCTGTCCCGGAATTTGCGGGCGGTTGAGGGACGCCGGCGGGTACGGCTCGCTTTGGACAAAATTGACACGCTGACGGGAATAGCCGAGCGTATTGGCGTTGGCAATGTTATGGCTGGTCGTGTACAGCGCCATTTGCTGCACGGCCATGCCGCGCTTGGCGACTTCCAGCCCGTGAAATGTTGATCCCATCGTGCCCCTCCTTTTCATCTTCTAATGATTGTCCGCTGTTTTCTGCCTAGCGGCTCTGTTTCGTTTTGACGGCTGTTGGATGGATCGATCTCTCCTTATTTTCCGTCGGTGATTTGTGCTGCTATGCTTTGGAATCAAAGAGTGAACGGCTTCGTCCATGTCCATATTGTCTCGTTGATTGGTTTGGCGCGGTATAGTTCACGTTGGGCGGCTGCGGCATCAATTGGTCCAACATCAGCGTCACCCATTGCAGCGACTGGCGGATGAGCTGCCCATTCAGCTCGTTGACTGCCTGGAGCTCGTTGATCACGTCGAGCAACTCGCTAGCCAACTGTTCGGCTTTTTGCCGCTCCTCCTCGTCCATTTTCGGCAAGCAATCGGCCAATGTCAGCGGATGCCCGCCATCGGACCATGCGGCGACGAGTTGTGCCCGCTCGCGCTCGAGCTGCTGGATGGCGGCGATAGCAGTTTGTTCTTTTTGGATCAGCTGCATTAATCCGTCCATATCGCCTCGTTTTAATACGTCCGTTTTTTGATAGGCCAATTGAAGCAAATGCCGGTGCAGCGTCAAGTGCCGGTCAAGGAGCGCCATCAGCTGCAGCGCTGGCGCACGCTGTTCATCATCGGTTCGGCGATTTTCTACCCTTGTGTTCATTGGCCATCGCCCTTATAGAACTTGTATAGTTTCTCCGCAATGGCGCGGGCATCGATCTCATACGTTCTGTTGTCGATTTGTTCCTTCAACCGGCGCACTTTCTCTTCCCGCTCGGCGGCCCAAGTGGAGCGTTGCTGCAGCTCTTTTGCCTCCTCAGAAATTTCGACGCGATCCCGCCGCCCGGGTTGCCCTGTTTTTCCTTGTGGGATGCCCGAGTACTGACGGTAGGGATGAACGCCAATCGAAAACCGGTTATCGATTCTCACTGCGATTCCTCCTATCCGTTCCGCCCGTTGTTGCCTTACTACTATTATCGGTCAATCCGTTCATTTGTTTAACGGCCATTTCGCTCTTTGTCGGTGTAATACGTGCGAAACACTTGTTTTTTCTTCTGTTCTTCTTCTTTTTTCGCCATTTCCAGCTGCCTTTGCAAATCTTTTGAACAGTCAGCGCACATTCTGCCTTCGCGGATCAGCTTGCCGCAACGGTCGCACGGATATCCTAAATTCGGCAGCTGCGCCAACGTTAAGCGGCCGCTTTTGATGAATTTGACCAGCAGCGTCTCAGGCACCCCTGTCGCATCGACAATTTGCTCCATCGTCGCCAACCGGTTTTCCCGGCGCCGCAAAAATTGGACCACGGTTTGAAATTGCCGTTCTTCTTCATGACAAGACGGGCAAATATCGCGAAACGGCGAGCGGACAAACAGACGGCCGCAAACCGGGCAATTTTCTAAGTTCATCATTCTCCCCTCCCAATGTGCCCATTACGTATACAAATTGACGATCAACCCTTGAATTTCCCCCAACGTCTGCAGCAAATCAATCCTCGGCCGTTCTTGCTCGAGCACCGCGTTTGTGACGTCCAGCAGCTTTTGGTCGATCGTTTTGACGATATGATAGACGCGGGAACGGCCGCTCCAATGGAACCCATACTGCTCCGTCAGTTTCAAGCCATGGTTCACCGCTTCATCGAGCAATTGTCTGACGAGCTGTTTATACCGCCGCAAATCGTCAACCGTCCGCAACTTGGCCAGTTTTTTTCCTTGCTGTTCGATTTCATCCGCCAGCTGTCTCAGCCGCTCGTTTCGCAGCTTTTCCTGCTCCTTGGCGGTCAGCTCGGCAAATGACACGGATGGCGAAAAAGAAGCCGCCGCTTTTTTGCCGATTGGAACCGATGGGGTGTTAGCAATTTTATTGATCTCCATCTTCTTCGCTCCTACCGCCTTGTTCATCAAGCTTCTGAATCCATTTTAAAACTTCCCCGATCACCGCGTAAAGCTGCGGCGGGACGCGCGGCACCGGATCGACCAGCTGTCTCAGCAACTCCCGGTCATGGGGCAGCGGAATGCCCGCCCGCTCCGCCTTGTCGGCCACCTCATCAGCGAGCTGCCGCGGCTGTCGGCCAAGATGTTGCTCATATGATTTGAAAGCAGGGGCGTAACGGTGTCTGTTCATATCGTCCACTCCCACTGGCTCGTTGGTATTGTCAAAAGTTTATCCTCCACACTCACGGTTTTCCCTTGAGTTTCAACGGTTGGAAGAAAAAAAGCTTGCCACCCCCGTTGTTTTCGGCCATCATTGAGGTAACGACACCCAACAGCCAAAACAAAGGAGTGACAAGCTTTGTTACCTCAATTATTAGCCTATTTGCTCGAAATAATCAAGACCCAATATCAAATCATTGTGTATTTGATGGGTGTGATCGTGGGAAAATCCTTGAATCTCGAGGACTTGGACGAACCCATCCAAAAGCCGTACCGGAAACTTCAGGTCGATGACCTTCCGATCATCGATGTGCCGGAAACCCTTGATTACCGGAAGCTGTTGGCAGACTATGAAGCCCAGCACGGACGTCCTTTACGGCCCATCCAGCGCCGCGCGAATGCGAAACACCGTGTTCCGGATTCGTTGACCTGCCCTCGCTGCCAGGCTCCCTCTTCTTACCTGTACGCCAATAACGGCGGAAACGGGCAATACCAATGCAAAGTGTGCCAGTGCCGGTTCAACCACCGAAATCGGTTCACCAAGCAAGCGGTCTTTCGCTGCCCGCACTGCAAAAAGACGCTGGAAAAAATCAAGGAACGCAAAGAATACAACATCTATAAGTGCAAGAACAACGCTTGCCCGTTTTACCAGGCCAACCTTCGCCGGATGACGAAGAAGGAGCGCCAACAGTTTCAACAGGATCCTCAAGCCTTCAAGGTGCGGTATTTGTTTCGAGAGTTCTTGTTTGACTTTCTCCCGTTGGCTTCCTCGTCGCTCATCAAGCCGAAGGTCGATTTGTCCCGGCTGGCTGCGTCGCCGCACGTGTTGGGGCTCGTGTTGACGTACTACGTCAACTTTGGGATGTCCTCGAGGGAGACCGCCGCCGCCATGAAGGACATCCATGGCGTCTCGATCTCCCATCAGACGGTGCTCAACTACGCCAACAGCGTCGCGCTTTGGATCAAGCCCTTTGTCGACCGGTTCCCGTATGAGCTGTCCGGTTCGTTTTGCGGGGACGAGACGTATATTCGCGTCAAAGGGCGCTGGCATTACCTGTTCTTTATGTTTGACGCCGTCAAAAAGATCGTGCTGTCGTATCGCGTCTCGCCCAACCGGGACACGCTCTCGGCCATCAAGGCCATCGATGATGTCCTCAGGAAGCTAGCGTCCCTCCCAGACGACTTGTCGTTCGTCGTGGATGGCAACCCGATTTACCTGCTGGCGCAACACTTCTTCGCCCAACACGGGATTTCATTTGACGTCCGCCAAGTGATCGGGCTGACCAATGAGGATCCGGTCTCGGAAGAGTTTCGCCCTCTCAAGCAGATCATCGAGCGATTCAACCGGACCTTTAAAGGCAACTACCGCCCGACCCATGGGTTTGGTGCGGAAGAAGGCTCGGTGTCCTTTGTGACGCTGTTTGTGGCGTATTTCAACTTTCTGCGCCCACACAGCGCGCTCGAAGGCCGGGTGCCGGTCGTCATCCCGGAACTGGCGGATCTTCCGCATATGCCGGCCCGGTGGACGAAGCTGATCGCCATGGCACAAGCGTTTCTCCAACAAGAGGCGGCCTGACTTTTTTGTCCGCCGGAGCCCGTTGAACAGAACTCCTGCCGGATTCGGCGAAGCGAACCCTTGACCAACCGAACACCGCCAAAGGTAAAATTCGGTCATGGCAAGGGCGGCTTTCTTATTGCCTTCTTTTTTGTCCCCGTCGCCCTTGACGACTCTTCCGCACCTTTGGCGGGTGTTGGTCAAGGGCGAATCCGGCCCTCCGCATGCCCCACGATGCTCAATGGGATGATCTGTGTGGAGTTTTCATAGAACTTTTGACGCTACCGGCTCGTTTCGTTTTCCGTCTTCACTCTGTCTGTCGCCGCCCGCTCCTCGTCTTGGGTGTCCATCGGTTGGAAAGTGAGGCGTTGCACTCGATAACCGATCTGTTCCAAATGATCTTTGACTGTCGCCGTATATGACTGCAACACCGCCGCCAACGGCTCGTGTTCTGTTTCCACCGTCACGGACAGCTGCCGTTCGACCGACTGCAAGGAAATGCCGACTTTGCCTTGATTCGTGTCCAACAAAAAGTAGAGGCGGCAGTTTTGCCAGTCAAGCTGTCCGTCACCGCTGCGAGCGTTGACGTGCACATGTACGGTCGCCATCTCACCATGAAGCGAGAGTGGCCACTGGTACAACATAGTTTGGGTGTGGCTGTCAACAGTAAATTTGTTGAGCAACTGTTGGCCGGTAAGATTCATGAGCAGCCGTTCCGCCTGCGCAGGAGCCGTTCCTTCCTCAACCCATGACAGCAGCATCGCCTTCAAATTCTCGACCGGCTGTAATCGCTCTCCACTCAAGAGTGCACGGGCCGCTTCTTGCTCATGGAAAAAGCCGAGGCGACGCAGCGATTCAAAGACTCCTCTCGCCGATAATGCGCCATCGTTGGGCGCTTGGTCCATATGTTTCAGAAGGCGCGACAGCTGCTCGTGCGGCTTCGTGCCCTGCCACGCTTCCGATTCCATGAAAAACCGCTGTACTTTTTGTTCAGATGGCTGAAAGCGGAGCGACTCCAACAACGCTTTCACTTCACGCGCCGTCTTGGCCGCTTCGTCCGTCTTTCCTTCCGCAAGGCCGCGTTTCGCTTCTGCCAATTTCGCCCCCGCCTCAAGCAACTTCGTTTCCGTTTTCATGTCAGTAAACAACAACCATTCCCCGTGCAACAGCATGCGGTCGAGTGAATGAATGAGCGACTCAACAAGCGGCGCGGCTCGCTCTGTCGACTGTTGGGCAGCGGCATGCGCAAATCGTTCAAGCTGACGGGCCATATCACGCTGCCAAACGCGAAAATCGTGGACCAATTGCCTTATTTTTTCTGTCACTGCCGTCATGACAAACGTCCGAGCCTCTGCCGTCGGAAGAACCAGCTCCGATGCAGCCGCATACGCGCGCGAACCTTCCAATCGCTCCGTTTGTTCACGAACAGGCGCCGCTTTTGCTTCATGGGTTTCTTCCGGTTCCGTTTTCGTCAACAACGGCGCCAACAGGTCTCCGAGCGGCGGGCCATGGAGCGCTTCATGCGCTAGGCGCAAATGCGTCTCGGTCACCTCGAGCTGTTTCGCCGCCAAAGCAGCGAAGGTTTCCTGTTTTTTCTTTATCGAGCCGCCTTCCGTCTCCCAAAAACGACGAACGGCTTCTTTTTCCTTTTCGGTCAGGCGAATGCCACGGGCCGACAGCCATGAATCGATTCCATCGTCCAACGAAGATGGCAGAAACCGCCCTATAGACGATAGTGGCACCGCTTGCGCCATCCAAGTTCCACCTTCTTGCTTCACAAGCCGCACCATAAACGAACGGTCGCTTGGGACGCCATCCACAAAGTGGACGCGTACATCCTGTTGGCCGATGGCGACCACGGCCTCTTGATCGTTGAACCTTTCTTTCATTACCGCCATCTGCACGCTCCCCGGCTGCAATGAAACAGCCGGTGCGGCGATCTCATTGGATCGTTGATCGTGATGGATACGCATCATCATTCTTCCTCGCTCTTTGTTCTCCTACTGTTTATATCGGTACGTAGGCTTCCCATGTTTACACTGTTACGCGCGAATGAGCGTCAACGCCCCCACCTCGGCCGCCCCCGCTTCAAGCAAAACAAGGGCGGCGTGGCGGATGGTGATGCCCGTTGTGTAAATGTCGTCGATCAGCACGATTCGTTTTCCGTCAAGCGGGGGATGATCGGCAAGGAAAAATGGGTTGTCGGTCTCGAGCCGCTCGCGGCGCGATTTTTTCGATTGCTTTTCGGAATGTTTACGGGCCAGCCAAGGGAAATACAGGGATGGAAGCAGGCGGGCGAGCGCTTCCGCTTGGTTGAAGCCGCGCTCATACAGCCGTTCGGGGCTCAGCGGGATCGGAACGATGCACCAATCGCGGCCGAAATGGCGGAAAAACGCGTGGACAAACGGACGGCGGAATGCCTCGACGATGACATAGTCGCCGCGGAACTTCCATAAGGCGACGACGTCTTTCATCCAGTCATTGTATACATAGACGGATCGGTTTTTCACGAGCGCCCTCCCCCATTGTTCATCTTCCTGCCACCGAAGGCAGTCGGGGCACACGGATGGCGCCGCCTCCTCAAGCGGGCGGCCGCACATCTCGCAAAGGCGGCCGTCAATAAGCACAAACGCACCGCGGCAGCGCGGGCAAAGGACGTCTGGGTCTTCAAGAAGAAACAGCTGGCGCCAGCTCGTGATCGGATTGTACGGAGAATGGCAAAGGAGGCAGTTCATCGATGCAGCAACCCCCTTTTCTTTGCTGTCTCATTCATGCGGACAATGTGGCGACGCGCCCGTACCATCTCGTTCGTTTTTCCGTGATGGAAAAAGCGGACGTCGCCATCCGGAAACGCGGTGTGGCGGCCGACGCGGCCGGCGATTTGCACGAGAGCGCTTTCCGTAAAGATGCGGTCTTCGGCGCCAAGGACGGCGACATCGATGTTCGGTACCGTCACTCCCCGTTCAAGGATCGTCGTCGTCACAAGCAGCGGAACGCGCCCGTCGCGAAACGCCTGCACATGATCGGCGCGATCCGGGGCTTCGGCGTGGACGCCGACGATGCGGGGATCGACCCGTTGCAAGAGGCGGGTGACCGCTTCAAGCTCATCGATATGAGGAACGAACAAAAACGCCTGCTTTCTCTGTTCCAAACGATGGCGAACCCACGCAAGGACGTTTTCGGGCAAGCGGCCGCGCTCGAGCTGCTTGCGCCAATTGCCGCACCATTCAAGCACGGGGACGGGAAGCGGACGGCCGTGGTAGCGGGCGGGGATGACGACGGCGTTCCGTTTGCCACGCGCAATGTCACGTTGCCAAGCGCGGGAGGGAGTGGCGGTGAGATAGATGAGGCTTGATCGTTCTTTCCGCGCTTGACTGACGGCGTATTCAAGCATCGGTTCAACCGAATACGGGAAGGCGTCGACTTCATCGATGATCATGACATCAAACGCGCGGTACGCGCGCAACAGTTGGTGGGTAGTGGAAAGAACGAGCGGGGCGATTCGCCCGCGCTCATCGCTTCCGCCGTGCCATACGGCGAGCGAAACGCGCGGGAACGCCTGGCGGAAGCGCGGAGCCAGTTCGCGGACAACGTCCACTCTAGGCGTGGCGAGGCCAACTCGCCAACCTTCCTCCAAGGCGGCAGCGATGGCAGGAAACAACATCTCGGTTTTCCCTGCCCCACATACGGCCCAAACGAGCAGTTCGCTTCGGTCCAGCACCGCCTGGCGGACTGCCTGGGCAGCCTCCGCCTGAGCGGCGGACAGTTCCCCGTCCCAGGAAAGCGGCGCTTCGTGCAGCTCGGACGGAAGCGGCATCGTCACGTGCACAAGGTGAGTGCAGGAGCTGATGCGCCCCATCACGAGACACTTGCGGCAATACGCACAATCTGCCCCGCAGCGGGCGCACGGAAACGAGGCAAAAAGATGAGGATCGTTATTTCCGCAACGGACGCAGCGCCAGGCGCGCGCTGTTTTGATGAGCCCGGGCTGTTCGTGAAGCAAACCGGTCTGGATGGCGGCAGCGACTTCTCCATCGGGAAACGGCAGCTGCTCTCGGGGTAGGCGCTGGCCATTGAGCCAGACGACAAGCGGCGAAGCAGCGGTTGATGGGGGGATGTACAATGAGCATCACTCCTTTTGTCATTTAGGAAAAGCATGTCTCTGAGATCCTAACAGAGCGGGTGACGCGGCAAAAACGCCTTGGAAAACACCCTCTCCCCAAGTTGAGAGGCTTGAAACGCATAAAGGGACAGAAAGAGCGATCTCACGGCATTCTTTAGAAGGTTGGTAATAAAAAACAGACGCCATGCACAAAACGGCAACATTCGATCAAAAAAGAAAGTGGAGGTGAAAAGGCCTTTCCAAATGGAATAAGGATGTGGTTTGACCGTCTTTTTCACGACATATCGGTCTTCAAAAGAAATGGATGCAGCAAAACTTGACGCCAGCGAAGATTCACAGAACAGTCACGGAGTCGATCGACAACGTGTTTCGACAACATTCCCGGGGAAATAGCGACAAATTTTTCAGGAAAGGAAAACGTTCGACAAGTTCGGCCAGTACCGCATCTCCGGTCCGTTTCATAAGGAGGTGAGAAAACGAATGTAAAACAAATTCGCCGCCGCACAAGGCGGGGCACACCGTTCCGCCTTGTGCTCGGCTGCAGCGCCTCGAGGCGGTGCTTTGCGGCCTCGGCTTAAGGCTGATACCACGTCAACCCGAGCGCGCCTTCGCCGACGTGCGTGGCGATGACGGGGCCAAAATAGCTGATCGAAAATTCGACGTGCGGATAGCGGGCGGACAGCTCATCGCGCCAGCGGTGCGCTTCATCGGGCTGGTTGGCATGGATGATAGCGGCTTTGAGCGGAACGCCTTTGTCCGCATCTTCGGCGAACAGCTCTTCGATGCGGTGGATCGCTTTTTTGCGCGTGCGGATTTTTTCAAACGGCACGATCACTTTGTTTTCAAAGCGAAGAAGCGGCTTGATTTGCAAGAGGCCGCCGATGAACGCCTGCGCGCCAGTCAGCCGTCCGCCGCGCTGCAGGTGGGACAAGTCGTCGACCATAAAATAGGCGCGCAACGTCCGCTTCATCTCATCAAGACGGGCGAGAATCTCCTCCGGCATTTTCCCCGCCTTCGCCATCTCGGCGGCTTCGATGGCGTAAAACCCTTGCGCCATGCAGCTGATTTCCGAATCATAGGCGTAAACGCGCAGACCATCGACCATCGTCCCCGCCGTCACCGCGCCTTGATACGTGCCGCTGATGCCGCTTGAAAGGTGGATGCTGATGACAGCGTCGTACCCTTCCTCACGAATGGCAGTGAACAAGTCGACAAATTCGCCGACTGAGGGCTGCGATGTCGTCGGCAGCTTAGGATTCTGCTTGATTTTGACAAAAAATTCATCCGCCGTCATATCGATCTCTTCGCGATATGTTTCGTCCCCAAAAATGACGCTGAGCGGAATCATCCGGATGCCGAGCCGCTCACGCACGTCTTTCGGCAAATAAGCCGTGCTATCGGTGACAATCGCAATTTTCACAGACGCCATTCCTTCCTGATTCAGCATTTTCTGCCATTATACCAAAAAGACTCGTTGTCCACCACCGCTCGATGCATGAGGAGGCAAAGAACGCGGGCAGGCCGTGAAGCGGAACATCGTTGATCCTCATGCAACGCTTTGCCCAAGCCGCTCCTTCGCCACCAAACGGCGCATCGATGCCACAGGAAGCCGCTTCGATCGTCAACGCACCGCTGCAAAGACTGACGAGAGCCCCCGTTCCGTTCAGCGCACCTCCACCCAGCCGTTTTTGATCGCAACCACAACGGCTTGCGTCCGGTCATTGACGTTTAATTTTTGCAAGATGCTGCTGACGTGGTTTTTCACCGTTTTTTCGCTAATGTACAGCGCTTCGCCGATGGCGCGGTTGCTTTTGCCGTCGGCCAACAGCTGCAGCACTTCGCACTCGCGCCGCGTCAATAAATGCAGCGGACGACGCACTTCTTGTTTGACCGCCACGCCGCCTTTTTCCGACGTCAAGCGGCGGTATTCGCGAATCAAGTTGTGCGTCACTTTCGGATGCAAATACGATCCGCCTTCCGCGACGATTCTCACCGCCTCAATGAGCGTATCGGTATCCATCTCCTTCAGCAAATACCCCGTCGCCCCCGTCTGCAAAGCGCGCATCACATAGTGTTCATCGTCATGGATCGACAGCACGACGACTTTCGTATCAGGGTAAGCTTCGATCAGCTGTTTCGTCGCCTCCACGCCGTTGATGTCCGGCATATTGATGTCCATCAGCACCAAATCGGGGCGGTATGTTTCGACGATCGAAAGCACTTCGCTTCCGTCGCTTCCTTCCGCCACGACTTCAAAATCGCCCTCAAATTCCAAAATGCGCTTGATGCCCTCGCGAAACAGCTGGTGATCGTCGATAATCGCGATGCGTGTTTTCATCGTTTCCTCTCCTCCTTGTTCGTTTCGTCAGTCGAACGGTCGAGCGGAACGCGAATGAACACGGTCGTTCCGCTGCCAATCTTTGAGCGGATGTCGAGCGTGCCGCCGAGCAGCTCCACCCGCTCCCGCATGCCAATCAAGCCGAACGCATTTTCTTTTTTGACCAATGGATCAAATCCTTTGCCATCGTCTTTGACACTGACAAGCAGATGGTGGCACGTCACTTCCATTTTGACGTCGATGTGGCGCGCTTCGGCATGCTTTAAGGCATTTTGCACCGATTCTTGGACAAGGCGAAACACGGCCGCCTCCATCCGCGACGGCAGCCGAATTTCTTCGCCGATATGTACAAAGGAAATGTGGACTCCGTTATTATATTCTTCGGTCGTTTGCAAGTATTTTTTTAGCGTCGGAACCAATCCTAAATCATCAAGCGCCATCGGCCGCAAATCGTAAATGATGCGGCGCACTTCGGACAAAGCCGAATGCACCATTTTGCGAAAATCACGAATCTCGGCGATCGCCGCCTCTGTCCCTCGCTCTTTGATCACCTTTTCGACGAGATCCGATCGAAGCAGGACATGCGCAAGCAGCTGCGCCGGGCCGTCATGGATTTCCCGCGACAGCCGCCGCCGCTCTTCTTCCTGGGCTTCGATGATTTTCAGCCCAAATTCCTGCTTTTGCTTCGCTCCTTCAACGAGCTCGCTGACCTGGCGGAAATCGCTGTTTAAGTAGTGGAGCACGACCGTAATTTGCCCGACTAAATAATCGGCGCGTTCTGTAATTTGCGCAAGGCTCGCCAATCTCCGCTCAAGTTCATCACGGCGCAGCCGCAGCTGTTTCTCCCGCTCGCGCACCATCGTCAGCTTCATATGCAGCTCGTGCGCCGCTTCATACGCCTCGCGAATATCTTGCTCCGAGTGGGTCGAAAAGTTTTGGCTCACTTCCGACAGGCGGCGGCGCGCCCGGCGCGCCTCCATTTCGAGCCGGTCCGCTTCTTCGATCGCCTGCACGGTCAGCCGCTTCACCTCCTCGAGTTCACGAAGCAAATGGTCGTGCTCTTGACGCGACTGCTCCCCGATGCGGAAAATTTCGTCTTTGCTATGTTGAACGGTGTCGATCATTTTTTCGACAATCCGATCTAACTGCTTTACGTCCCACTGTTTTGCCTTAGCCATTTGCCAACCTCCAACAGCGCTGCCAAGCGGTGCGCATGGGCGCCAGCAAAATTTGTTTGAAGGAAAAAAGTTGTCGATTTATAATAATAAAAGCATGCTCTATTTTTAGTTTACCATAATGAGAGTAGAGCGCTAGCCGTTCTTGCAAAAATAAACAAATAAACCGTTTGCACGATGTTGATCGTTGAGGTGTTTCGTTTTGTTACAAAAATATTACACGGTTAAAGGATACGGTGAACACGAAATCGTAATTGAAAAATCACGGTTTATCTGCTATGTCAACCGCGCGGAAACGGAAGAAGAGGCTATCGCCTTTATTCAACAGATCAAGAAGAAGCATTGGGATGCCACCCACAACTGCTCCGCCTATTTGATTGGGGAGCATGACCAAATCCAAAAAGCGAACGATGACGGTGAGCCGAGCGGCACCGCAGGGGTGCCGATGCTTGAAGTGCTGAAGAAAAAAGGATTGAAAGACACCGTCGCCGTCGTCACCCGCTACTTCGGCGGCATCAAGCTCGGTGCGGGCGGCTTGGTGCGTGCATACAGCCGCGCCGTCTCAGAAGGCCTGAACGCCGCAGGCATCGTCGAACGCCGGCTCATGCGCGTCATGCAGGTGACGATTGACTATTCGTGGCTTGGGAAGGTGGAAAATGAGCTGCGCTCTTCCGTATATACTATTAAAAATATCCAATATGCCGACCGCGTCACGTTTGATGTTCTCGTTCCCGAGGACAGCCAGTCTTCGTTCGGCGAGTGGATGACCGAACTGACAAACGGAAGGGCGGACATTCAGGCGGGAGCGATGGAGTATGCCGAACGGTTGCTTCCGTCTTCCTAAAACGAAACTGGAAAGGAAAGAAGGGTTAAACGATGAATCATACAAGAAAAACGGTGAAAAAGCGAAAGAAAAAAAAACGGCTCCGCCGATTATTTTTGCTCGTGTTTCTTCTTTTGCTCGGGGGTGTCGGCGCCTTTGGCTACAATATTTACTCCGAGACGAAACAGGCGTCAAGCAAAATGTATCAAGCGCTTGATCCATCAGGCAAGCCGGCAAGAAACATTGAGATGCGCAAAGACCCATTTACCGTTCTGTTAGTCGGAGTGGAAAACCAGTACCACGACGAGGAGGGGCGGTCTGATGTCGTCATGCTTTTGACCGTCAATCCGAAGACGAACAAAGTGTATTTGTTGAGCATTCCGCGCGACACGCGCGTTTACATCCCGAGCGAAGGGCGGAAAGACAAAATCACCCATTCCTACAGCTACGGCGGCATTCAATCGACGATTGCAGCCGTCAATGAGCTGATCGATGTACCGATTGACTATTACGTGACAACCGATTTTGACGGGTTCCAGAAAATTGTCGATTCCTTAGGCGGCGTCACGGTGGATGTTCCGTTCACATTCAAAGCCCAACTGACCGGCTCCCTCAAATGGCATACGTTCCATAAAGGCAAACAAGAGTTGAACGGCAATGAAGCGCTCGCCTATGTGCGCATGAGAAAATCGGACCCTCGCGGCGATCTTGGGCGGAATGAACGGCAGAAACAAGTCATCCGTGCCATTATTGACAAAAGCACATCCATCACCTCGCTGCCGAAGCTGGATGACATCATCGCCGATTTAGGGGATCACGTGCGGACGAACATCCCTCCGGCCGATTTGTTATCGTTCATCTATGTCTATCAAAAAATGAAAAACGCGGATGTAGAAAATTTGCATTTGAAAGGATACGACGAAACAATCAACGGCGTGTACTACTACATCCCCGACGAGCAATCGGTCAGCTCAATCAATGAAACGCTGCGGCAAGCGCTCGAGACGTCCAACGCCTCCCTCACGCGCAGCAATTCACCATCCACACAAAACCAAAATTAACGATCACAAAGAAGGTGCTCCCAAAAGCAATGGGGCGCCTTTTTCCATTTACAGCGTATATCATGCCGCAATGATGATGAAAGAACACAACTTTTCATGTCCTCTGTTTTTTTCTCTTTTTCAACAAAACTTTTCATTTTTTCTCATAATAGGACTGAATTCGGGTTGGATAAAACGGCAAAATTCGCTATGATAGTATAGAAAACGCAAACTTGAGAAAAAAGGGGGGATCGAATCCTTGAAAAAAACGCTTCTTTCCGTCTTGTTAGCGACTTGCCCGCTGTGGCCGTCGGCCGCCTTGGCCGCCGATGGAAGTCCGTCCTCATCCTCACCGACACTCATGGTCGCGGAGCATAACGCTTTGCTGAGGAGAGGAGCGACGGATTCCTATCAAATCGTCGAATCCATTTCCGCTGGCCAACAAGTAAAGGTCATCGACAAGTTCCAAAACGCTGCTGGCGAAACGTGGTATCGCATCGAATATAAGGGCATCACAGGCTGGGCGCGGGCAGACGACTTTTCTGAAGCGCATGTCTCTTCCGCCTTCCCTAACGTGATGTTCGCCAAGCAAGACTCGTTGCTGAGAAGAGGGGCAACCGATTCATATCGGTCCGTTGGCTCGATTCCCGCTGGCCAACAAGTGAAAGTCATAGACGAGTTTCAAAATGCCTATGGTGAAACGTGGTACCGCATCGAGTACGGAGGCGTCACCGGCTGGACGCGTGCGAACAGCTTTTCTAACCAACCGCCTTCCATGCTCGTCGGAAAGCGTGCGGTGATCGCCGCCAACGACATCGCGATGCGCAAGGGGGCATCCCCTTACTATCCGGTCGTCAAAACACTGTCTAACGGTGATGTCGTCTCCATCATTGCCGAGTTCACCAATTCGCTCGGGGAACAGTATGTGCGTGTGGAGTGGGCGGGAGTCAAAGGATGGGTGAAAACGGAACAGATCTACATACCCAAACAGCTTCCGACACTTTTGCCGACATTCATGAACGTTGTGCAGTCCTCCCCGGTTCGCCGCGGGGCGAGCGTCCATTACCGCGCCGTCGCTACAGTGTCACGCGGTCAATCTGTCAAAGTGATCGATTTGTTCGTCACAAATGGTCAGGAACTTTGGTGCCGCGTTGATCTCGGACATGTCCGGGGATGGGTGTCGGAAAAAGTGTTGACGATGTCATCAACCATGTCGGTTCCAAGCGGTGTCTCGGATACGTCCAGCGTCTCAGGCCAGCCGCTGACGGTCAGCGTTTCGGTCGCCAATGTGCGGCAAGCTCCATCTTTAAAAGCAAAAGTCGTCACCCAACTGAAAAAAGGAACCAAACTGAACAGCCTGTCAAGCGCCAAAGATGCGTCGGGAGCGCTTTGGTACAAAGTGTCCCTCAATGGAAAAACGCTCGGCTGGGTGCACGAGACGGTCGTAACCAAATCCTACCTTTCCCCACCAGCCAACCAGGGGATGCAAAAGCAGGTGACAACCGCTAATGCGGCGCTGTTTGCCGAACCTTCGTTGAGCGCCGCCGTCATCGAGCGGATTGCGAAAAACCGAACGGTCACGGTTTTGAAGACGACAGAAGCATCTCCGTTCGACTGGGTGCAAGTCACCTCTGCATCGGGGAAAACGGGATGGATGCCGGTGTTTGAAGTAAAAGCCCCATCCTACGTATACGTCAAACAGGCGGGCACTCCGCTGCGCCGAGGTGCATCTTCGAACTATCAATCGTTGAAGGCGTTGGCAGCGAATGAGCGGCTTGCTGTCCTTTACGAATATCATGGATGGCTGAATGTCGAAACATCCAATGGCGTCCGCGGATGGGTGGAGGAATCAAGCACCTCTACCGTCGCCTTAAATAGTCTCGTTGAACCGACTTTTTCGACCATCAACGACAATGCCTATTTGATGTGGAAAAAAACGTCTAATTTCCGCGTCTCCTATTCGTTGTTGCCGGGCAATCGTCTGAAAATCACCGGCTCGTTTTCCTACGCTGAAGTCCCGTCGACCGATATTCCAGGCATACAAACCGTGGAATGGACCGGCAGCAGCCTGCTCATCACCTTTGAACCGGGGTACACGTTCACCCTTCGCCATTACAGCGACCGATTGGCGCTGAAAATTCTCGAGACCGGACTCAAGGGCAAAAAAATCATCATTGACGCAGGGCATGGGGCGCACGACACCGGGGCGATCGGCCCTGGCGGCACGCGGGAAAAAGATATTACTCTCGACACCGCCTTATTGCTAAAAGAAGAATTGGAGCGGGCCGGAGCGATCGTGAAATTGACGCGAAGCACCGACATCTTTTTGGAGCTGTCTGAACGGACATGGATCGCCAACAGTTCCGACTACGACGCCTTTATCAGCATTCACGCCGACTCGTACTCGCGGACATCTCGCGGAACGACAACGTACTACAACGTATCGAGCAACTTCAATGGGCCAAAAAGCGAGCAGTTGGCCGCCATCGTGCAAAAACATCTTGTCCAACAGCTCGGAACATATGACCGCGGCCATAAAACGCAAAACTTTTACGTCAACCGGAAAAACGAGCTGCCGAGCATTCTCGTTGAGCTCGCCTTCATCTCCAATCCAAATGAAGAGGCGCAGCTCAAAACGAAAGCGTTCCGCCAAAAAGCGGCCGTCGGCATTCGCGAAGGACTGGAAGAGTATTTCAGCCAATTCTAGTTTGTTCGCGTTCGGAGAATAATAGCATGAGAAGGCCGGTAATGCAACGGATTGCAAAGCTTTACGACGGAGTTCGTCAAACTGAGAAACATGGCAGCATCGCGTTTTCATTCCTTGCGATTCCTCATGAACCGAGCGAATCCGTTGTTTTTCACCGGCCTTTTAGGAAAGCTATTATTCTCCTTTCTTTCCATATCCAAAAACGGGGGAGATGAACATGATGAAACGAAAAGCCAAATGGGCCGTTGCTGCCAGCCTGGCGGTCGGAATGACGGCAGGCGCCCTCTTGTTTACGCCATCGGCGATGAAAGCATCAGAAGAAGTCGTGTTAGCGAGCGTCGACTGGGTGACTTCCCAGCTCAACCCGATGAAAAACGACATTGCCAACCTGAAAGCACAACTGGCCGCCCAGCAACAACAAATTCAACAACTTCAACAACAACTTGCCAGCAAACCCGCTTCGCCTTCTTTGCCTTCTGTCGTCTATGTAGCGAAAAACAATGCGGCCGTCCGCAGCGGAGCGGCAACGAGATACCGCGTCATCACTTATAAACAGAAAGGGGCTTCACTGCAAGTGGTCGGGGCGTACCTTACTTCCCAAGGATTGTGGTACAACATCATCCTCCCCTCATCGTTGAAAGGTTGGATTTATTCCGGCGATGTCTCGACATCCGCCGTCAGCAGCGACAGCACCAAGCACGTCATCGCCACGGCCGCGGTCAATATTCGAAAAGGAGCGACGACTTCTTATCCGATTATTGCGACCGTTCCAAAAGGGACAGAGATGGTCTATATTCAGCCGTTTACCAACAGCAAAGGGGAGAAATGGTACAACGTGCAACTGTCTGATGGGCGTCAGGGTTGGATGGCCGCTGAATTTGGTGAGGTGAAGTAGACGGTGAAAAAATTGGCGTGGTTGGCCGTCGGCCTGTTTTGGCTCATCGTCTCTCCTTCCGCGTCGAACGCCGCTGGGGTGAAAACGTACAACAATACCGTGCAAGTCCTTTTATATAAAGGGACATCGGTGACAGTCGCCGTCGAAGGAAACTATCAAATCGTCAATAAAGAGACGTTGACGATCACCCCGCTGCCAAGCGGGACAAATCTGACATTTCAGTCTTCCTCTTCGACCGTGTTTGTCACGTACAATGGAAAGACGGATTTTTCAAGCACCGGATTTACCATTCAAGAAACGATCGGCGCGGCGCCGTTGTCGCTTGTCAAGGTGAACCAAACGCGGTATCGGGGAAGCGTCGACATTCGCCTGCAAAACAGCGCCTTGTATGTTGTCAATATTTTAGATATGGAAGATTATTTAAAAGGAGTCGTGCCGAGCGAGATGCCTGCCTCTTGGCCGCTTGAGGCGCTGAAGGCGCAAGCCATTGCAGCCCGAAACTATGCCTATAAACATAAAACAAGTTTGACGACCAATCCAAACACACAGACGTATAAAGGATATGATGGAGAATCTCCCCGATCGAACGAGGCAGTGGATGCGACAAGAGGATGGTATCTGAAATATAATGGCAGTATCATTGAAACGTATTACCACTCGACAAGCGGCGGCAGAACCGCCAATGTAAGCGACGTCTGGAACTCGTCGCAAACCGCCTACCCATATTTGGCGAGCGTCGATGACCCGTATGAATCATCGCCGTACAGCCGATGGTCATTCACCTTCTCCCCAGCTGTGCTGTTGCGTTCGTTCGGGTTCAACGATCCATCGGTTGTTTTATACGACGTCTCGATCGCCAAAACCGGCGCGAACGGAGAAGTGGGGGCCGTCACGATTGAAACCTCGGCAGGCGAAAAAACGGTGAAAGGCAATGAAGCGATCATCCGCAAACTGTTCCCGCTAGACGGCAATCAATTTTACGGCATCTTGCCGTCCAACTGGTTTGACATTCAAGTGCAAAAAAGCGGCCCATCCGTGTCGATTCAAACGGCCAGCGGCAACATCGCCGCCTCTTCCTTGTCATCTTACTCCGTCCAAACAGGGAGCGGAACCGTTTCGCTCGCCGGCGTCGAAGGAATCAAGGTGCAAACAACGGATGGCATCGTGCCGCTTTCCGCCTCGCCGTCAGGGGTTAGCTCGATCACTGTCACGGGAAAAGGATGGGGGCACCGGATCGGCATGAGCCAATACGGAGCAAAAGCATTTGCCGAGCGTGGATGGACGGCGGAGCAAATTTTAGAACACTACTTCCCCGGTGCTGAAGTCTCGTTCTAGCGACAGAGTCCATGATGTCATACGGGATTTTGCTCTCCACCTCGGCATCACTCGGGAACAAAAAAGGGCGTCCTTCTTTGTGAGCGGAACGCCCTTTCTTCTTTTTCTATTTTTCTGTCCATCTGACGGATTCGCGTTTTGTTTCATCGCCAAGGGCGTGAAGCAAATCGTCGACAATGCGAATCCATGAGTATTGCTCCACCGCCAACTTACGCCCATTTTCCGCCATCTTTTCGTATTCCTCGCTCGGAAGGCAAAGCAACTCGAGAACCGCGGCAGCGATCTGTTCAGGATTTTCTGGAGGAGCGATTTTTCCGCAATGGTATGTTTCTAAAATCTCGGCGCTCTCCCCTTCGCCGCAATACAGCACCGGGGTTCCGGTGGCGATCGCCGGGAAAATTTTCGACGGCCTTGCCCCTTTAAACAAATCGATGTTGCGCAGCGAAACGATGCTGTAATCGGTGATGGAGAAAATCTCCGGCATCTTCTCAACCGGAACGGATCCGTAAAACGTCACATTGTCAAGGCCGAGCTCTTCTTTTAACGCCATCAGCTTTTCTCGCTCTTGGCCATCGCCGACAAACAGGAAATGCGCCCGTTCATCTTTTGCTTTGACGATGGCCGCCGCCCGCAGCACCGAATCGAGCCCTTGGGCGTATCCCATCGTTCCGGCGTACGTAAACACCACTTTTCCTTCGAGCCCTAATTCCGCAAGCAACTCTTTGTTTTTCGGCAGCGGGCGAAACACATCCGTGTTGACGCCGTTCGGCAATAAAAAGACATCCTCGGGCGCCTTTCCTTGTTCAATCATATAATCGCGAATGCCTTCTGTCGCGGCAGCGATTTTCCAAGCCTTCCGGTATAAAAACAGCTCGAGCCATCTCGCCATTCGGATGAACAGCCGATTTTTCAAAATGCCGAGCTCAACGGCCGATTCCGGCCAAATGTCAGCGACGTTGAAGACAAACTTCGCCCGTTTCAACTTTGCGCCCACGTACCCGGTGATCCCTAAAAACAACGGCGGGGAATTGCAAATGATCACATCCGTCGGCTTCGCTTTCACAAGCAGCGAATAAAACGAGCTGAACGTAAACGAAAAATACGAAGCGAGTCGCTTCCAAAAGCTCCCCTTTGGCGACGGATAAATCCATGTCCGATGAACGGGAATGCCCTCCCATTGTTCGAACAAATAAAACAGGCCGCGGTATGGCTTGGGGATGACGCCGTGCGGATGATGCGGGAATGCCGTAAGCACTTCCACTTGATGCCCCCGTTTGATCAGCTCTTTGCTCACCTCATACACACGAATTTGCGGTGCGCCCGTTTCCGGCGGGAAGTGTTGGCATAGGTAAATGATCCTCATCGTCCGCTCCACACCACTTTCCCCCAAAATCGCAAACGAACGTTCCATTTCGAGCGCCAAGAGGCGAGCGCAAACGAGGCGTGGAAAAAGGGCAACGCCCCCCTGGCATCGTTCCGCTGTCCTTGGATGTATAGTCGTTGCCGTAAGCCAACGGCCATCACGAGCTTGCCAACGGAAAGCCGCCGGCTTCGCGTCCTAGCCGCCGCTTTCGGCAACAAACGAGCACCAACCGCGGCGGCTGATATGACGGCTTTGTTCCTCATCGACTCCCTCCACCGCCTTTCAACGTTTGTTCATACAATCGGATCATGCGCATCGCATTTTCCGTCCAATCGTAATGTTCATGAACATGGTTGACGCCGTTTTCCCCCATTCGTTGCCGCAGCCTCTCATCAAGCAACAGCCGTTCGAACGCCTCCGCTAGCTTTTCCGGACTGTTTTTCGGCACAATCAACCCCGTTGTTCCCTCACGGACGACTTCCGGCAATCCACCGACGTTGGAGACGACAACGGGAACGCCGCACGCCATCGCCTCGACGGCGGCAACGCCAAAACTTTCGCTGTCTTCAGTCGAAGGCACGGCGAAAATATCCATTTGATTGATGTACAGTGGCACTTGTTCGTTCGGAACTTTGCCGACAAACGTCGTCACGGATTGGATGCCGAGGCGGGCGCACAGCTCCTCGTATTCACTTCGCTGCGGCCCATCGCCGACGATCAACAGCTCCGTTTGTGGATGCCGCTCGTGCACAACGGCAAACGCTCGAATCAAATCAGCGATCCCGTACTTGTCCGAAAGAGCTTTCACTGTGCCGATCGTCACGGTCCGTTTCGGCTGTTTCGGCAATGGTTTGAAGCGGGCGACATCCACCCCAAACGGCGTCACCTCGATCGGTTTGTCCGTATACTTTCCGGTTTCTTTCGCCATCACATGACTTGTCGAACAAATGACATCCGCTCGCTGCAATGTATATTCAAGCATCCGTCGGTTCCAGCGATTGGCATTCGGAAACTGATACACGTCGCGTCCCCAGACGGAGACGTAAAACGGATGATACGAAGCAAGCGCCCCGATCAACCCGTAGCTGGAGGCATAATGGGCGTGCAAAATATCTGGTCGAAACGAAGCGAGCAGCCGCTTTAATGAAAAGACAGTGGAAAAATACGACAACTTCCCCGGCAGCCATTTCGGCAGCACGACTGTCTCGACTTCTTTCGCTTGCTCCGGCCCGTAATGGTCTTTAAACGTCACGACTTTCACATCGATGCCTTGCGTTTGGTAAAAGCGGGCCCACTTATGCGTATGGATCGATTTGCTTGGAGCCAATAAGGCGACTTTCATCGGAGGCCCCCCACCAACGTTTCTTTCACCTTTTCCACTCTCGCTTCCCATGAATGTTTCGCCATAAACGTCCGCGCAATGCGCAAGCGGCACTCCTCGAGCATGTCCGCCATCTTGGCGATCGCTTCTGCCATCGACGACGGGTTGTCGTCGCAAATGACGCCATACCCATCCGCTTCAATCAATCGCTTTTGCGCCGAGCAAGCGGTGGCGACAATCGGCAGGCCGCTCGACAGATAGTCGACCAGTTTGACGGGAACGGAAAAATCATTATACTCGCTCCGCCGCCGCGGGATGAAGGCGAAATCCATCTCCGCATACAAACGGTCGAGCGCTTCGCCGCTGACGTGCTCGACGCGCACTTGCAAGGCGGCAAGCTCTTCTTTCACCGCAAGCGGCTGCCGCTCGTACTCGTCTTTTCGGCAGACGACGGTGAGCGAAACAAGCGGCTTGCGGCGGTTTGCCAAGCGAATCGCCTCAAGCAGGAGCAAAAGCCCATAGTCGGCATTGTTGATGCCGCCAACATAAATGGCATTCAGCGGCTGTTTCGCCGTCCCGAACCGCTGAAACGGCTTTTGCTTCCCACCCGGCGGCAAATCGACCATCGGGCGGCGGATCGCGACATATGTTCCCATTTCGAGGCTCGGCAAAAAGATGACATCGCAGTACCGCTCGTAAAACCGTTCTTCCCAACGGTACATCATTTGCATGGCCGCTTTTTTCCAACCGCGGAGCGGATACAAATCAGGAAACTTCCAATAGACGTCGCGGTAAAAGACGCCAATGGGAACGTTGCGGCCTTTCAGGTAGCGGAGCACATCCCGATCGACGAACGGACGTTGCGGCCGGTGTCCTGGGTCCGTGAGCCAAAGCGGAATCGTCTGGTTTTCCATATAACAAAACCAGACATCATCGAGCTTGCCTTGGCTGCGGAGCTCTTGAAATTGCTTCTCCCGCTCGGCTGACGTGCCGGCGATCAGAAGAACGTCCACTCCCTCTTTCGCTCCCCAGCGCAAAAACGCCTGATGCATTTCATACGGCCGCAGCTTTGACCCGCTGTTTCGTTCCGCGACGAGTGAAAACGGGTAATAAATCAATACGGTTTTCATCATTCATCCCTCATCCGTGATTCGCCTTTTCGCTGCAAACCATGCCCGTAAATCCCCCTGCACCCGCAGCCACAACGCCATTCCGCCAAACAATGCCACGAGCAGCACCCAGGTCGGATTGAACAAAAAATCGGTGAATCCACCGACGAGCGTGCGGGGGATGTTAATGGAAAAATAAACGAACAAACTTAAAAACAAAGGATTTTTTGGCAGCCGTAGAAACCCAATATACAACAGCTGCGTCACGACACCGACATACAGCGTGCCGATGACGATCCCCACATAACCGAAATTGGCATACGCCTCAGCGACAAAAAGGGTGTTCAACACTCCCCCTGTCCCGTCTTCAATCCGCTCTGGGAACACGTGCGCCATCACGAGGCGGGCGGAGCGGACATTCTCGACGTCAAACAACCCTGTTAAAATCGAGGGCAAGCTTTTTCCATAAAGAAATGGCAGCGCTTCGCCGAACAAATTCAAATGAAGAAACATCGGCGCGATTTGCGCCAAAATCATGCGGCCGATCGGGCCTTTGTTGTAAGACAAAAAGGTCGCAACATCTTGCACCCCTTGAATGACGGTGTACATGCCGACGAGCACCGCCGCCCCCACTCCCCCATACAACGCCAATTTCGCCGCCGACAGCCTTGTTTTTCCAATGTAGATGCGAATCAGCAAAAACATCATCACGTAAAAGAAAATCGGCGATTTGGCCAAATCATACACATTGACGAACACCGCTCCGACAAACAGACAGATAAACAGCAGCTTCCACCGCCACTCGTGCGTCAGCTCGGCAAACAAATAAGCGATAAACGACAAAAGCGGCGTGAGCGTAATGGCAAAAATATTGCGAACGAGCACGTTTCCGGCAAAATGGCGCGACGCCTCAATGCGCAACGCAGCCAAGCTCTCATCCGTCCCTGTCAAGAGCGCAAACACCGGAATCGTCGGCGTTTTCCAAATCATATACGCAATGGCGGCAAAACTGAGGAGCGACAGCGCCAAAAACGCATAAAACACTTGGCTGCCCGTCGCTCCAGCCAACGGAGAAAGCGGCTTTTGCAAATAGGCGCGAAACTCCTGCCTCGCTTCAAATCCGCACAGCCTTGAAACGACCACCATCGACAGCGGGAACACGATCATGACAAAGCATACGACAGCAAATCCAATCTGCCGGTATTCCTCGGGCCGAAACAGCTTGCGAATCATGTAGTAATCGTCCATCCCCAAGGCGATCAGCAGCGCGCCGATGAAGCTTGACAGAAGGAACGAGTAATAGTACACAATCGACACGAGATTCGGCGCCGTCCATGAAAGCGTCCCCGCTGCATAGCGAAACATCAAGGTGGAGACGACAAGAACAATCAACCCAATCAACACGTCCAACATGCCGACGCACCCTTATCGCTGTCCGATCGCCGCCACGATTTTCTCCGCCGCATGCCCATCGCCAAAGACGTCCGCATAAACAGGGGCGACTTCCTTGTGGACCGCCGCGACGATCTTCTCGCGGTCCGTGCCGGTTAAGATGTTCGCCCCGCCTTCGAGCGTTTCCACCCATTCGGTTTGTTCGCGCACCGTCACGCAAGGCACACGAAGGAAATACGCTTCCTTTTGTACGCCTCCTGAATCGGTGATGATTTTTTTCGCGCCGCTCTCTAACCGAAGCATGTCCAAATAACCGACCGGATCGATCAGCCGAAGCCCTGGAATCGCCGAAGCGTCCAAGCCGTACTCTTCAAGCTTATGCCGCGTCCGAGGATGAATCGGCCACACTTTCGTTCCGTCAATATCCCGAAAAGCAGCCAAAATGGCTTTCAATTTGTCGGGGTCATCGGTATTTTCCGCTCGGTGAATGGTGATCAAGTAGTAGGATTGTTCCGCCAGCGACAAATCAGCCAAAATCGTCGATTGGCGCTGTGCGAGCTCCTTGTTGTACAAAATGGCGTCATACATGACGTCGCCGACATTCCAGACGTTTCGCGTAATATTTTCTTTTCGTAAATTTTCCACGGCCGTCTCCGTTGGACAAAATAAGAGCTCGGAGACATGATCGGTCATGATGCGGTTGATTTCTTCCGGCATCTGCTTGTTGAAGCTGCGCAGTCCGGCTTCGACGTGGATGACGGGAATATGGAGCTTCGCTGCGACAAGAGCGCCCGCGAGCGTCGAGTTCGTATCGCCATAGACGAGCACATAATCCGGTTTTTCCTGCATGACAATTTCTTCAATTTTCATCAGCATTTCGCCCGTTTGCTTTCCATGGCTGCCTGAACCCACCCCTAGATAGTAGTCAGGCGTCGGAATGTTCAACTCCTCAAAAAAAATGGCCGACATATTCGGGTCATAGTGCTGCCCGGTATGGATCAGCACTTCGGTATATTGTTTTCGCAAGACGCGCGAGACGGGGGCAGCCTTGATAAACTGCGGTCTGGCGCCTAACACGGTGGCGATTTTCATCCGAAGCACCTCCTAGATCAGATGAGCGGTTATCAAGTATTTTGCGCATTTTCATCCTCGATCGTGCGCACCGGACGGCGCAAATCACGATCAACCCGGCTGGCAAAGAGTGTGGCGGCAAACAGGCCCCAACCAGCGAGCACCCAGCCGTCAGCAATCGGCGCCTGCTGAACGTAGACGATGACGATGAGGGAGAGCAATGTGCCGACCAAAACCAAAGCCATCTTTTTCCATGACACTGGCACAGGATACACTTGCTGGCTTTTGCGAAAAATGAAAGCCACAGCGACCATATACGTCATGAGGCTGGCCGCGACCGCCCCCCAGCTGAGCCAAAGCGGCACCAAAACGGCGTTCAATGCAAGATGAAGAAGCGCCGCTAGCGTGAACACCCGTGAAATATAGCCGGTTTCCTTTGTCAAAAACAAGCCGGTGGAAACAATCAGATAATAAAAGTTCAAAAACGTGACGGCCGATAAAAACGGGATATAGGACGCTGCATCGCGATATTCCGGTTTGAAAAAGGTTTCCACAAGCCACGGGCTCGCCGTGGCGATCAAAAGCAACCCAAACGCTCCAATGAGCAAAAGCGCCATATACACTTTCGCAAACAGCGCACGGCTTTCCGGCCGGTCTTTCATCGACATCGAATACGGACGCCACGCCATCTGCACGCCGCTCGTGATGAGCGTGATCACGGTCGCGAGACGCAAGGCAACCCCAAACACCCCGACTTCCTCCAACGACGCAAACCGTTGGATGAAAAACGTGCTGACGTTGGCGATCACCCAAAAGGCGAGCGAAGTCGGCACGAGCGGGGCGGCGTAGGCAAGCAGCTCCTTTAACACGTCAAAGCGCACGCGCCACACCATATACTTTACGGTCAAATGCAGCATCAACAAAAACACGAGCGCGCTGCTCACGAGCCGGCCGATGAGCAGCCCTTCCGGCGTCGCCGCGAACCACCGGAGCGCCGCATACGACAGCACAGCGACAAGCAGCATTTTCACGAGCGTCCAAATCACGACTTTTTTCGTCTGAAATTCAAACCGCAGCACCGTCGTCGCCATGACGAAAATCGTATCGAGCAGCAACGTCGCGATACTGATGTACAGCAAATCGACATAGCGAGGTTCTTGAAACAGCGCGCCTGCGATCCACGGACCGGCCAAAACGACAGCCAAAAATAAGATGGCGACGACAAACAGCCGGAAGTACATGACGTTGCGCACATACAAAAGGCGCTTCTCTTTGTCGTCCGTGTCGTAATAGTAAAAAGAGAGCGCCGAATCCGTACCGAAAATGACGAGAAATGTCAGCATCGACGTCCATTGGTCGATCAAGTAGACCGCCCCGTACTGCGCCTTGGACAAATAGCTTGTATAAATCGGCAGCATCAAAAAGGCAATCAGCTTCGTGCCGACGTTCATAAACGCGTAAAGGAGCGAGTCCGCTCCTAAACGCTTGAATGCCGAGAACAATTTATAACAACTCCCGCTCGTCGACCATTTTGCTGAAGCGCGCCGGGAATCCTTTCACGACCGTCCTCGGTTCCGTATCTTTTGTGACGAGCGCCCCAGCGGCGACAAACGTCTCTTCCGCCACCGTCACGCCCGGCAGCAAAATCGCTCCGCCTCCGACGCGCGCCCCGCGCTTGACGGTCGCCCCTTTGATTTTGGCGAACCGTTCTTCCGTCCGCCCCATGTAGTTGTCATTGGTCGTCGTGACGCACGGGGCGATGAACACATGGTCTTCGAGCGTCGTGTAGGCCGTGATGTAGGAGTTCGACTGGATTTTCGTCCGATCGCCGATTTGGACGTGGTTTTCGACGCACACCCCGCGCCCGACGATCACATATTGGCCGATGTGCACGTTTTCGCGCACGCTCGCCAAATCAGCGATCAATGTGTAGGCGCCGATCACTGCTCCTCGATAGATGACAGCGTTGGCGCCGATCGTGCAATGGTCGCCGATGACAAGCGGCGGCAGCTCACCCGACAGCTTGACGGTGCTCGTTTTCGCCGGCTTCGGCGGTTTGCCGAGCACCGCTCCGTCGGCGATCGTCACGCCGTCGCCGACGACGGTTCCTTCGTGAATCGTGACGCGATGTCCGATTTTAACGTCGTTTCCGATTTTGACATTCGCCTCGATGACCGTGAAATGGCCGATTTCGACACGTTCACCGCAAACAACAGAGGGATCGACAACGTTCATGGTTTCGTCTCCTTCGCTTACAATTTGACGTATTTGGCCGGTTTCGACACATCTTTCATAGCATTGCGTGTGTCAAACACGACCCGGCTGTGACGAGCGACCATTTCATAGTCGATGTTGGAATGATCCGTCGTAATCAAGACAAGATCTGACTGTGCAAGCAGTTCCGGCGTCAGCTCGACCGTCTCAATCACCCGGTTGCACGCCCGGAACGACGGAACATACGGGTCGACGACGGAAAATTCCGCTCCGTATTGCTCGAGCAGCTCGACGATTTTCAACACTGGCGATTCGCGCACATCATCAATGTCTTTTTTGTAGGCGACGCCGAGCACCGTCACCTTCGAACCGCGCATCGCCTTCCCTTCTTCGTTCAAAATGAGCATTGCGCGATTGACAACGTATTCCGGCATGGCATTATTGATTTCGCCGGCCAGCTCGATCAGGCGCGTATGGTAGTTGTATTCGCGCGCCTTCCATGTCAAATAAAACGGGTCGATTGGAATGCAATGGCCGCCAAGCCCCGGTCCCGGATAAAACGCCATAAATCCGTACGGCTTCGTTTTCGCCGCCTCGATCACTTCCCAAACGTCAATGCCCATCCGTTCGCACAAAATGGCCATTTCGTTCGCCAACGCAATGTTGATATGGCGGAACGTATTTTCAAAAATTTTCTCCATTTCCGCCACCGCCGGACTCGACACTTCGTGGACATCGCCTTCAAGCACAGCTCGATACATGGCCGCTGCCACTTTCGTGCACGTCTTTGTCACGCCGCCGACGACTTTCGGCGTATTTTTCGTCTTAAACTGCTTGTTGCCCGGGTCAACCCGCTCCGGCGAATAGGCAACGAACACCGTTTTCCCGACGACGAGCCCCTTTTTCTCCAGCGCCGGTTTCACGATTTCTTCCGTCGTGCCTGGATAGGTGGTCGATTCCAACACGACAAGCATCCCTTCATGGGCGTATTTAGCGATTTCCTTCGCCGAGTTTTCGACGTAGGACGTATCCGGCTGATGATGCTCATCGAGCGGGGTCGGCACCGCGATCGCCACGGCATCGACTTCCGCGATCCGGGCGTAATCGGTCGTCGCCACAAGCCGCCCTTGTTTGACCATCTCATGCAAATCTTCATCGACGACATCGCCGATGTAGTTGATCCCATTGTTCACTTGATCGACGCGGCTTTGTTGGATGTCAAAGCCAATGACATGAAACCCTGCTTTTGCTTTTTCGACTGCCAGCGGCAACCCGACGTAGCCAAGCCCGACCACGCCGATGACCGCGTCGCGTTTCTCAAACTTTTTCAACAGCCGTTCCGCGTAGTTCATTCCTCTCATTCCTTTCTACTCAGATAGTTGCACTCTTGTCCCCGTTTCCGCCGAACGCAAAATCGCTTCGATCAGCCGAACAGGAGCCAATCCGTCCAAACCCGTGACGATCGGCTCGCGGTCTTCGCGAATCGCTTGCACCATATCTTCAATGATCCATTGGTGCCCCGGCTTGCCAAACGGGTCGGCGTTGATCTCATCGATGAGCTTTGCCCGTTCTTCCTCGCTGACGCCTTCCGCTTCCCACGTTTCGATAAAGTTGGCCGTCCGGCCGCCGATTTTCACTGATGCCGTTTCGCCGAAAATGGCGATCGATTCCTCCAAGTTTTGCGGATAAATCGTCGTCGCTGCCTCAATGACGCCAAGCGCCCCGCTTTCAAACTCGACGACCGCCGCCGCGACGTCTTCCGTCTCAATCTTGCGCAGACGGGTCGCCGCCATCGCTTGCACCGCCTTGACCGGCCCCATCAGCCAAAGCAGCAAATCCAAATTGTGAATGGCTTGATTCATCAAGACGCCGCCGTCAAACTCTTTCGTCCCCCGCCACGCCGCCTGGTCATAATAGGCTTGATTTCGATTCCAGCGCACCGTGGCGTTCGCATGGCTCAGTTTTCCGAACATCCCACGCTCCATCGCCTCTTTCAGCTTCCGAATAGCCGGACGGAAGCGGTTCGGATGAACGACCGCGAGCTTCACGTCGTATTCTTTCGCCGCGCGGATCATCTCTTCAGCGTCGCTCACACGGAGCGCCATCGGCTTTTCCACAATGATATGACGGCGATAGCGGGCCGCCAGCTTGGCCAGCCGCGCGTGCAATCCAGACGGAACACAAATGTTGACGACATCGATCTGTTCGTTCTCCTTCAACATCGTCTCCATATCAGTGTAAACAGGAACGTCCGACACGTCGCGCAAACGTTCCGGATTCGTGTCGCACACTGCCGCCAGCTCGGCGCCGTCCGCCTTTTCAATGGCATCGATATGTTTTTTGGCGATATGCCCCATGCCGACAATGGCAAAACGGATCATGAAGAATAGTACCTCCTCGCGTCCAATATATACTTCCAAAGCACGAGCCAAACGACCGTCAAAAACAGGCCGAGGACAAGGCCGACGGCCATCAGCTGCCCCGTATACGTTTTCGATTTCGCCACCGTTTCCGACAACACGGCCGGTTTTTCGTAAAAGACAAGATTGCCGCGGATGCGATTGACACGCTCCATCACTTCAGTCAAGTTGTTTTCCGACTCGACCAACAAGTCGCTGATGTCATGGAGCTGTTCTGGGTTCAAGCGGCCCGACTGTATTTGTTCGCTATAATAATCGACTTTTTGCTGCAAGGCGCGCTCCCGTTCTTCCAGCGCATGCAAGTATTTCGTGGTGACATCAATCCGCTCTTGCGAATGGCGCTTGAGCTCCTGGCTGTATTCCGACACAACAAGCTTCAATTCTCGACTCACGTCTTGTTCATCGTCGCCTTTGACCGTGATTTGCACGTACTGTTCTTCAGGAACGACGACATCCAAGTTTTTCACATCTGGAAACTTCGCTTCTATATTTTTCGGATCCGTCAACTCTTTTACACCAATCGATCCGGTAAACACGACAGCTTTCCCCGTATACTTCTCCCCCTGCAGCAAAAGCCGCCCTGCGATGACGGTCAACACGATCGTCGCAAGCGGAACAACAAGAAACCACCATTTTCGCTGCCAAAAAAAGCGCAAATATTCGTACAGCACAAACGGTCGTTTTTCCGCCGTCAATCCGGCCACCACCCCTTATCATAAAATAACAAAGTGTTGTGAACAAAACAAATGATCCAACGCCAAAGGAAACGCCATTGCTGTGCGCAAGTGACGTTTCCTTTGGCCGGTTGGACGATCAAGCGAAATGACGGTAAAATTCCGCGATTTTCTCGACGACGTACTGTTGCTGCTCCTCTTTCAGCTCTGGGAACATCGGCAGCGACAGCGCTTCTTTCGCCGCTTTTTCCGCCTCCGGCAACTGCCCTTCCTTATACCCGAGCGAAGCAAACACCGGCTGCAAATGCAGCGGCAGCGGATAGTACACCATCGTCGCGATCCCCTGTTCTTTCAAAAACGCTTGCAACTCGTCGCGCTTCGGCGCTCGAATCGTGTATTGATGGAACACATGATAGCGACCGTCGACTTCTTTCGGCGTCACAACAAGGTCGCCGACCGCCTCCTCGAGCAGGCGCGTATACGTCGCCGCATGCTTGCGCCGCTGTTCCGTCCACCGATCCAGATGCGGGAATTTGACGCTTAAAATCGCCGCTTGCATCTCATCGAGGCGGCTGTTGTAGCCAAGTACATGATGGTAATATTTCGGCTTGCTGCCATGAACGCGGATGACCCGGCATTTTTCGGCCAGTTCGTCATCATTCGTAATGATCATGCCGCCATCCCCATAGGCGCCCAAGTTTTTCGTCGGGAAGAAACTGTACGTCGCCGCCGTCCCAAGCTCGCCAACGCATTTCCCGTTGTATTTCGCGCCGATCGCCTGGGCGGCGTCCTCAATGACAACCAATCCATGCCGCTTGGCAATCGCGGCAATCGCCTCCATATCCGCCATTTGCCCGTACAAATGCACCGGGATGATGGCTTTCGTCTTCTCCGTCACCGCCGCTTCAACTTGCGCTGGATCGATGTTGAACGTCACCGGATCGATATCGACAAACACCGGTTTGGCGCCGGCCCGCGCAATCGATCCTGCCGTCGCGAAAAAGGTGAACGCCGTTGTGATGACTTCATCGCCCGGCCCGACGCCGGCTGCTTGCAAAGCAATATGTATCGCATCGCTTCCGTTGCCACAGCCGATTCCGTGTTTCGCCCGGCTGTAGGCAGCAATATCTGCTTCTAGCTTTTTGACATAATCTCCTAAAATAAAGCGAGAGGAGCGCATCACTTCATCCAATACGCGCATGATCTCCGGCTTCAATTGTTCATACTGTTCGCTTAAATCCAACATTGGCACGTTCATCGCAAGTTCCTCCGAATCCAAAAAATATGTAGAATAACCATGTTTAGTTTATCATATTTTTGCGTCAATATATAATGACAGTTTTGTGGCAATCTTGGCCTTGCCGCAAAAAAATCAGCGAAGGAACGGCAGAAGCTGCATAAACAACGAAAAAGAAGGGCATAATTTTCCAAAGACGGGGCATTCCTGAAAAAAGCCGTTTGTCCCTTTCATGGCACAAACGGCTCATTTGCTATTTATCGGTCATTTCCGTATACTTTTCGGCTTCCCCGAAGCATCTTACGAATAAAAGTCATAAACGGTTTGTACTGATCATTGACCAAGCCGATCAGTTCAGCCAGCAGTTCCACGAAGACGATCAAGGCAAAGACGATGAGAATGGACTGCCATAACGTCGAGGCGGAGAACAAAATCGCGCTGATGGCAAACATCAAGCCAAACGCATAAATGAGCAGCACCGTGTTGCGATGCGAAAAGCCAAGGGCCAGCAGCCGATGATGAAGATGCAACTTATCCGGCGCCGAGATCGGCCTTTTATTCACAATGCGGCGAATAATGGCAAATGTCGTATCGAAAATCGGCACACCCAAAATGATCACCGGAACGACGAAGCTGAAGAGCGTCACGCTTTTGTAAAGCCCTAGCACCGACAGGACGGAAATCGCATATCCTAAAAACAACGCGCCGGTATCCCCCATGAAAATTTTCGCCGGGTGGAAATTGTAAAACAAGAACGCGATGACGCTGCCTAAGAGGATCAAGCAGAGCGTGAAAATGAGCATTTTGCCTGCCATGCCCGCCATAACGGCAATGGCCGCAATCCCAATGGCGGAAATGCCCGCGGACAATCCATCCAATCCATCGATCAAGTTGATGGCGTTCGTAATCGCGACAATCCAAAATATCGTGATCGGGTAGCTCCACAGCCCCAACTCAAACGTGCCGACAAACGGAACGGTCAAAAGATCGACCTTCAGCCCGGAAGCAACAACGACGAACGCCGCCAGCAGCTGGCCGGCCAGCTTCACTTTTGGCGACAGCTCGTACAAATCGTCGAGCATCCCGACGAGCACGATGATGATGGCGCCGACCGTCATCCCCGTCACTTGCTCTTTATACACCCCGCCGACAAAATAGCCGACGGCGACACCGATAAAAATGGCCAATCCGCCAAGCCTTGGCATGACTTTTGTATGCACTTTTCTCCCGTTCGGCCGATCGACCGCGCCAATTTTGACCGCGAGTTTAATCACGAACGGGGTGATGACCAATACTGTGATAAACGAAGCCAAACATGCGGAAAATGCTTCCATATTCATATGCAATCACCTTGGCCTTATAAAATCGCGGAAACACACATCATCTTTATGTTACCATATACGATGAGTAAATCAATCTTTTTTTACACCCCTTTTTTGTCCCCAAGGATGGAAAATTTCTTTTTCCCTTGCCGCGAGAAGCTCGAGCGCCAATCCGGCGAACGATTCCACATTTTACATCCTCCCTCCACAGGAAACATCTTGTGCTATAATTAGGTTTAAAGCACTTGGTGTGAATCATGCCTGTCTAGGAGAGGAATGGACATATGTTTGCAAAAGTAAAGCAACTATTTGACGAAAGCGCGCGAGACGTGCAGCGTCTTGCCAAGCTGGCGGCGCAAATCAATGAATGGGAACCAACCATTTCTTCGCTGAGCGATGAACAACTGCGCCAAAAAACGGTTGTCTTCAAAGAACGGCTCGAACGCGGCGAGACGCTCGATGACATAAAAACCGAGGCGTTTGCCGTCGTCCGGGAGGCGGCGCGGCGCGTGCTCGGTCTGCGCCATTACGACGTGCAACTGATGGGCGGATTGGCGATGCATGAAGGAAACATCGCCGAAATGCAGACCGGGGAAGGAAAGACGTTGGCGGCCACTTTGCCAAGCTACTTGCACGCCCTCCTTGGAAAAGGCGTCCACATTATTACGGCCAACGAATATTTGGCGCGCCGGGACTGCGAACAAATGGGCCGTGTGTTCCGCTTTCTCGGCTTAACCGTCGGCCTGAATTTGTCGCAAATGACGGCCAGCGAGAAAAAAGAAGCGTACGCGGCCGATATCACGTACGGCACCGGCACCGAGTTCGGCTTTGATTATTTGCGCGACAACATGGTGTACCGCCTCGAAGATAAAGTGCAGCGCCCGCTGTATTACGCCATCATCGATGAAATCGACAGCATTTTAATCGACGAAGCGCGCACCCCGCTCATTATCGCCAATAAGTCGGGAATCGGAGCCGAATTGTTCCCGATTATGGCGCGCATCGTCCGCACCTTCGAAGAAGGAAAAGAGTATGAACGGTCTTTGGAGACGAAACAAATTTTCCTCACCGAAGAAGGGGCGCAAAAAATCGAGCGGGCGTTTGGCATCGACAATCTATACGACTGGGAGCATCACGTGCTGCTCCATCATGCGATGCAGTCGCTGCGCGCTTGGTTTATCATGCGGCGGGATGTCGATTACATCGTCAAAAACGGCAAAGTGATGATCGTTGACCCGTTCACCGGCCGGGTGATGGAAGGACGCTCGTTCAGCGACGGCCTGCATCAAGCCATTGAAGCGAAAGAAGGTGTGGAAATCACCGAAGAAAACGACATCCAAGCCACGATTACGATCCAAAACTATTTTCGCATGTATGAGAAGCTAGCCGGGATGACCGGCAGCGCTACGCCGTCGAAAGAAGAATTTTGGCAAACGTACCGGCTGCGCGTGATTACGATTCCGACAAACCGGCCATCCCGCCGCACCGACTGGGACGACCTCGTCTACCAGACGTACGAGGCGAAAGTACGGAAAATTATCGACGAAGTGAAAAAAATGAATGCCATCGGCCGTCCCGTTCTCATCGGTACGACATCGGTCGCACAGTCGGAACGGTTGTCAGCGGCGTTTTCGAAAGCAGGCATCCCTCACCACCTGCTCAATGCCAAAACGGAGGAAGAAGAAGCGCGCATCATCGCGACCGCCGGGCAAAAAGGGCAAGTGATGATCGCGACCAATATGGCCGGGCGCGGGACCGACATTTTGCTTGGAGAAGGCGTCAAGGAACTTGGCGGGCTGCACATCATCGGCACAGAGCGGCATGAAAGCCATCGCATTGATATGCAGCTGCGCGGCCGGGCAGGACGCCAAGGGGATCCGGGGTCTTCCCAGTTTATCATTTCGCTGGAGGATGATTTATTTCAGCTGTACGATCAAGAGGAACTGGAAAAATGGCGAAGCAAAGTCAAGACGGATGAAACCGGGCTCATCGTGTCGCCCGACCCGATCAAGTTCGTCCAAAAAGTGCAAACAACGATCGAAAACGCCCATTATTCGGCGCGATTGCATTTATTGAAATTGGACACCGTGATCGACCAACAAAGCAAAGTCATCTACCATATGCGTGATCGCGTCTTGGCGCTAAAGCAAGCAGAGGTGCTGTCCGAGCTCCTTCGGCACATTCAGCGTTATATCACGCAAACGATCGACCGTTATTGTCCGAAAAACGTCTTTTTTGAAGAGTGGAACATCGAAGGACTGCACAACGAGCTGCGCCGTGCCTTTTTCCGGTTTGCCTATCCGATTGATGATCTTCGCCATAAGCAAAAAGAAGAAATCGCCCAACTTGTTTGGGACGAATACCAATCGCTTGAAGCGGCGCTCGCCGATCTTCCGTGCGACGAAGAACAAACGATGCGGCTTAAGCATTTGATGGTTGAAACCATCGACGCCCACTGGATTCGCCACTTAAATCAACTGAATGTATTAAAAGAGGGGATTCATTTGCGCAGCTACGGCCAAGAGGATCCGTACCGCGCCTTTGAAATGGACGCCTACCGCGAATTCGTCGCGCTGCAGCAAGCGATCGACGCCGGCATTTGCACGACAGCCATGAACTATTTGAAAAGCCAGTTTGTCATCGATGACGAAGCGGCCGCCGCCGCGAACGAACCATAACCGCGGCGCAGCACGCCGCCTCGTAAAGGAGCATTCCCGTTAGGAGCTTTTCCGGGGACTTGATCAAAAAAAGCCCTCTTGGTATGATGCAGGGGTGTCAAACAATACCTACCATCATGCCAAGGAGGACTTCAGATGAATTGTACACAAAACTATAAAATTGATCAAGTTACGGAACAAACGCTTGTCGTGGGCATCGATATCGCGAAACGAACCCACTACGCCTGCTTCGTGGATGACCGGGGGCGCGTGCTTCGCAAGTCGTTCCCGATCTTCCAGTCGAAAGAGGGGTTTCAGCAGCTGTATAAAGCGATTCAGGAGGCGATGCAAGCGTTTGGGAAGTCAGAGGTGATCGTCGCGGTGGAGCCGACCGGGCACTACTGGTTGAACCTGGCCTACTTCCTCGAGGAGCACGGGATCCCGTTGGTCATGGTCAACCCGGCGCATGTGTGCCGGTCGAAAGAACTTGATGACAACCTGCCGACGAAACACGACGCCAAAGACGCCCTGGTCATTGCCAGACTGGCAAAAGACGGACGATTCCTCGTTCCCCGGCTGCTGCACGAGATTGAAGCCGATTTGCGCGTGGGAAGCACGCTCAAAGAGAAGCTCCGCAAGGAACAGACGGCGGTGAAAAACGCGATCGTCCGCTGGACGGATCGGTATTTTCCAGAGTTTTGGACCGTGTTTCGTGACTTGGGGAAAACGGCGCTTTCGGTGTTGGAGTGGACGCCGCTTCCGGCTGATATGGCCGGCCGGACGGTGGAGGAGCTTCTTGAGGTGTACCGGCAAAGCGAAGGGATGAAATGCCCGCAGAAGGCCAAAATTCAGGCGTTGATCAACACCGCGAAGGACTCGATTGGGGTGACGGAAGGGACAGCGATGGCCCGGTTTGAGATCGCCGCGCTCGTCCGCCGATACCGCCAATTGGAGGCGGAGATCGCTGCACTGGACGCCGAGTTGAAGGCATTGGTTCAAACGACGATGGAGTACCAATGGTTGAAAACGGTCGACGGGTTGGGAGACGCCACGATCATCGATCTGCTGGCGGAGATCGGCAGCTTCGCCCATTATCGGGACCCGCGCCAATTGGTGAAGTTGGCGGGCCTGACGCTCAAGGAGAACTCCTCCGGCCAGCGCAAAGGGCAAAAGCACATCTCCAAACGGGGACGGAAACGGCTGCGCTCGGTGCTGTTTCGGGCGATGATTCCGCTGATTCGGCACAACGAGGCGTTTCGCGAGCTGCATGAGTATTATACGACCCGATCCGTCAATCCGCTGACCGGAAAGCAGTCCATCGTCGCCTTGTGCCGGAAGCTGTTGAATGTGCTGTTTGCGATTTGTACGAAGAAACAAGCGTTTGACGCGGAGCGAATGAAACAGGACGTCTTGTCCCAGGTGCAACGGGCGGCCTAAGGCCTCCCCCTGCGAACGGAAGAATCGTTGGACAACGAGATGACACCGGAGAAGCTGGCGTGATTTCATCCATTCGACCTTGAGTCCCTAAAGGAGCTTGGCCGGCCTCCGCCTGATGACGAGACCGAACGAGGGAATGTTGGCGCGAAGACGCCCGGAGACATGGGAGGGTTCGTCCTCATCAGCGACGCGGAGATCCAAAGGGTGCATCGAATATGCTTCCCCCCCACGGCAGGAAAATATCCCCAGCCGCGACCGCGAAGCGCACCCTAGGTCTGTAAGATATCCACAAAACTGAAAAAGGATGTAAGGGATTTTGTCGAAAAATATTTTTTGGACACCCCTGAGGGGCCGAAAAGCCTTGATAAATCAACATTTCTAGAGGGAGGTTCCCTATGATTTTCCGACGAAAACAACGCACGCAACCGGAAGCCGAGCTGCCGGCGCAACATGTCAAACAGCCGGAGGTCGGAACGAAAACGACGCTGTCGTTTCATCCGGACTGGCAGCTGTCTCCGGAAGAAACGTACGTCTATCGCTTTTACCACGAACAGCTGCCGCCGCTTCAGCCAAACCAAATTTCCATTTCCGGCGTCAAGCTGGTCGAATACAACGATGGGTTTGTCGCTGTCGCCATTTTGCGCAACACGCTGCCGAAGCCGGTTCGCTTTGAACGAATCCGCCTGTTGCTGCTTGACGAGGATGGCACGGCGATTGCCCGCAAAGAGTTTGATATGAGCGCTTTCGGCGAACTGCCGCCAATGACGGCCCGCCCGTGGCGGTTTTTGTTCGCCGCCGAGGACAAGCTCGTCGATCAGTTGCCTCAAGATGGATGGAAGATCGCCTTTGAACTGACACCGCGGCATCGGCTCGATCTAGAGGAAAGCTGGGAGCAGACGCTGTCGGCCAAGCAGCGCCAACAGCTGCAAGCCCTCGTTGACTCGGTTCCGCCTCCCGCTCCCGGAGAGGTGAACTTCATGGGCATTGAAGCGAAACAGCTGCCTTCCGGTGAACTAGGCGTCACGTTGCTCATTCGCAACGGCAGCGACAAACATATCCATTTTGAACAAATCCCGCTTGAAGTGCGGGATTATGCTGGCGATATCGTCGCCCGCGGATTATTTCCGTGCCATCTGGAAGTGAAAGCCCACACCAGCAAACCATGGACGTTCCTCTTCCCACCGGAATTGCTGCGCAAAGCAGAACCGGATTGGACGTCCTGGAAGGTGACGATCCCATCCTCCCCGGCACAGAGCGAAAAGCAAGAAACGCAATCAAGCGAGGAGTAACCGGCAAAAAGCTGGCCCCCATGGTCGCCAAACGACCGATGGAGGCCAGCTTTCTTTGCATCGTTCCGTTCAAAACGACCGCGCTCCCGTTGTCCGTTGAGCCTTAGACGCAACAGCCGAACATTGCATCATCAAGAACGACGGCTATCCAACCCATCTCGACGGGAGGGCCTTATTTCGTAGAAGCAGCGGTTTGAATCTCCATGTAAGCACCTTTTTTCATCGCCACGCCGTCTTTGCTTTTCAACACCGGCGGAATGACCAATAAATAGCTCTGCCCTTTGGCCAGCTTCGCTGCCGGTTTGATCAAAAGCTCCGTCCCCCGGCGGATTTGCGCCGTCACCGCCGCTTCCCGTCCGCCTAATTGATACAATTTTACTCCGCTTACCGCGGTATTGGCGAGCGGACGAGAGAAGCGGACGACAAACGTCTTATCGACCGGCGCATTGCGCAGCTTGCCGAGCGACTGATACCCTTTCAGCTGGCCAATCAGCAAATCGCGGTGAGCGGCATACAGCTCTTTCCCAACAACCGTCGGCACATCCGGCTTCACCCCAACATGATGAATCGGCGTCCCTTTTGGCGAGAAAAAGTGGGCGACGGTCAACTTCAACATGCTGCCGTCCGACAGCTCAAACATTTCCTGCATCGATCCTTTGCCAAACGTCCGTTGCCCATACAAAACGGCCGCCTTTTGCTCCTTCACCGCCGCCGCCAACATTTCCGACGCGCTCGCGCTCGACGCGTTGACAAGCAGCCGGATCGGACCCGCCATTTGCACCGGCTGTTTGACAGCGGCATACACTTCTGGGTGATTCGAACGGTCGCGCAACTGAAACGCCTGTTTCACATTCGGGAAAAAGCCGGCGATTTGCTGCGCCGTTTCCACATATCCCCCCGGATTGTCGCGGAGGTCAAAAATCCACCCTTTCACCCCGCTTAACGAGCGAATGGCGCGTTCGATCTCAGCAGGCGCTGTCTCATCAAAACTATATAGCTGAATATAGCCGATATTCCCTGCCAGCCGTTTGAACTCCACGTTCGGCCAGTCGATTTTTTCCTGCTTGATGGTGACGCTGACGGTTTCCTCGGTCGACGGCCGCCAAACGGTTACGGCCACCGTCGTTCCTTCTTCCCCTGCGATCAAGCTCAATACTTTTTCCATTGTCTCATTCGTTACCGGCTGCCCGTCAACAGCCTGAATCACATCGCCCGGCTGCAGTCCGGCGCGGGCGGCTGGCCCATTGTCCAAGACAGACATGATGTGGACGCCGTTCTCATCTTCCTCAATCATCACGCCGATGCCGACAGACTCCATATCAATCCACTTCAAAAATTCCTCGTATTCTTCCTTTGTCATATAGGCAGAATACGGGTCAAGCTGTTTGACAATATCTTGCGGGGTGCTCGCCTTCAGCACTTGATCGCTCACTGGTTCCACATAATACTGGCGGACAATTTTCCGCACTTCTTCGAGCACCTTCGTTGACGCCGGAGCCGTCGCCGCCTCCGCCGGCGGACTCCAAACCGAAAATGAGGCCGCAAGCAATAGAAGAGCCGCCGTCCATCGCTGAATCACCTTCATATCCGTCTCTCCTCTCCCGACATGCGCCAGTTTATTCGATATCGACATCTAAGACAACCGGCGCTTTAAAATCATCGATATACACCGCCAGCTGCTTGCGCGTCGCCGCATCCACCACGTTTGGCAGCCACCGGTCGCAAAGCGACAGCAACCGCTCCGCCCGCGCGATATCCCCTTCATCATACGCATCAAGCAACTTGTCCATGGCTTTCATAATATTGATGGGATCATACGCGCGCTGCTTGACAGCCAAAGCCGGGCGTTGAAACCATCCTTCCATCTTTTCGCGCAGCGACGCTCCCGGAACGCGGCCGATGAGAATCGCTGTTTTGCGAATTTGATATTCCAGCGGACCGTAGGAATCGTACACAACATCCACATCCCCCGTCCGCAGCGCCCGGTCGACGTTGGCCGTCAAGGCGCGCAATCGCTCCCCGCTTTCGACGGCGCTGATATAGGCGGAAGCCTTTTTCATCGTCTGTTCTCCGGCCGCGATCCGTTTTTCCAACTGCGCCCTTGCCGTTTGTGGACGCACGCGCGCCACTTCTTTTTTTGCCGCCTCATAATCGCGTTTGACTTGGTTGAAGAGACGGTACGGCTTGGACCATTGATTGGCTTTCATCGCCCGCTCAAGCTGGGCGGCATGCTGTTCAAGCCGCTCCACATTCGGGAACGAGGCCGCTTCCGTCTGAACGGCCAACAGTGAAAAAGATAGCCAAAACACCGCCAGCCATCCGATGATGGAAAATGCTTTTCTCCGTTTTCTCCTCACGCTTTCACCTGCTATCTACAAAAATAGTAAACATGTATTTCAATTTTACTGGAAAAGAGGCAAAATGACAATATGCCCTGAAAAAAAATCCAACGTAAGCCCTTCCAAGCATAAATAAGGCTGACTCTTCAGCCACCTTTTTGACTGTCAGAGCCAGCCTTGATCAACGAAAGTGCGGCCAGTTCGTTTGCTGCTGATCCCCGTCGATTTTGCTTAGCGTCCGGTAGCGAAACGGAATGATGGCCTGTTCTGGCTTTCCAAGAAACTCTTTCGCCCATTCGAACGGAATCAAATCGAACTGTTCCTTGTTTTCGGCGATGAAATAGACGCCAACAACTCTCCCTTGTTGATGGAGGTCAATCGTTAAAAAAGCCGGATAATACGTGCCGTCTTGCGCCCACAGCACTGCTTTGGCCGTCACCCGGCCGCCTCCTTCCTCTTCCACATCCGGATTGGCGATTCGCTCCAACACTTTGATCGCCCATCCTTGTTTTTTATATCCTCCGACCAGCTTCGGCGGGTTTTTCCGCAACTGCTCCAACAACGTTTGTTCGTCCATCGTCAAGCTTTTGCCTCCCTTGCGGTTTGCCTATCCACATATATACAATACTTTTCAGAGAAATGCAAATGCCCAGAAGAACAGCATGCAAGGACTTTCTCGATTTCGGAACCCCTATCGATGAGCAACATCCCTTGTTCATTCACCATCCTTCTAGGCAAGCAGGGGAGGCGCGCCCATCAGCGGAAGATGGCGCGAAGGCCGTCGATGTAAATCGCTCCGGCGTTTTTCCGTCCGATATCCGTTTCCATATAACGCACCGGCATCTCCAGCATGAGCGGAAGCGCGACATCGCTAGGCACAGCGGCCTGCACATATTTCCAACCGGTCCAATTGACATGGCGGGCAAAATCGATCCAGATGCGGCGCCCGCTTCCATCCCGCAGCTGGGCGCGCAGCCAATGGCCGCTTCCGTCTCCATACACCCACATGCCAATCGCTTGCGGCCGTTTCGAAATCCAAATCGCTTCCTCCCGACTAGCATAGACGCCGGATGTCCCTGGCATCCCGCGAAAATCATATGAAATTTTCAGCGCCTGCTTTCCTTCTCTCACCTTTTCTGTCGTCCGCTCGACCGCAGCCCCCACATAGTTGACGCCCGATGCATTCCACTTCGACTCCGTTTCAAAGTCATCAAGCACTTCTTCGCTTTCCCCGTTCTCTTGCGTCTCTTTGTACACAACAAGAAGCGCATTCGCCACCGGACGCGCAAATCCATCAGACGGTTTGTTTTCGACTTTGAGCTGCCCGTTTGGCTGGCGGACGACAAAGGTCGAAGAACCGCCGCCATCGAGCGTCATCGCATCGACGGCGCCAAGCTCATACATCAGCTTGGCCAGCTCATTCAATGTCATTCCTTGGCTATGGGCAGGCTGGCGGCCATCGACAACGACGAGCATGACATTTCCGTTCTTGTCAATGCCGACGGCTGTACGCGGATGGACTCCTTCAATCGAAAACGGCTGCACTTTTCCATCCGCCACCAACCGGTATCGGCCGCCGAGCGCTTCTTTCACCCCACTCCATTCGGGCTGGTCATACTGAAGGGAAATTTCCACCGCATCCCCTTCTTTCGCCTGCCGCAAATAGTCGCTCGCCCGGCCATGGCCCGATAGCACGAGCTCTCCAGGCTGGAGCGGTTCATCGCCTTGACCGACTACCACTTTCTTCACCGTTCCGGTGACCGTTCCATTCCCGTTCAACACCCCTTGTACATTCGTCAGCACGACTTCCGTCCCAAGAGCGTTCGTTTTCGTGGAAGCAGCGAAATACGGGGTGTACAAAATCAACTGATGAGCGCGCCGCGGCTTGTTGATGCCATCGACGGGATATGAGCCTCCTTCTCCAATTCGAACGCCAATTTGAACATCTGGGTTTCCAATCATCGGCTTCCCATCAGCGCTGATGCCAAAAATCGTCCGTTCCGCCGCCGGCGTTGTATTCGTCATCACGATCTCTCCCCGGTGCACCATCAAATCGGTCGGCGAACCATCCTCTTTGAAATAATCGCCGTTCACCGCCGCCAGTACGATTCCGTCGCGGCCATCGTACCGTTTTGCCTGCTCAAGCACCGGTTCAATGCCAAGCACTTGATCATTGGACAGCGCCGTCTCAATGGCCAGCCTCTCATTCGACGTATCGATGTCAAGCTTGTACACATGCTGCTTGCCGCGCGTTCCGACGATTTCCATTTCCTCTTTTTCCACCCCGGAGGCGATGCGCGTCGACACCTCCTTTACCACCGTGCCGACCGCCAGTTGTTTCGCTCCGTACCGCCCAGGATTGACAAGCTTCAGCTTCTCCTTTGACGGCGTTTTATACACAACATGCCCTTTGATATTGGTGACGTAATATCCACCGCCAACCCCGTATTGGCCGCCAAACGCCTCGTCATACGAATACACCCGGTACTGTTCTCCAGGCTGCAACACGCGGACAAACGTCAGCGCCCCGTTTTCCCGTTTCCATAGGTTAATCGGTTTCACGATCTCCAATTTTCCAATCTGCCCCTGCACAAGGCGCATGCCTTCCCAGTAGACGACATTCGCTCCGGCATCCGCTTCTGCCGCCTGCAGCGCCGTCCATGCGGCCAACACCGCCCCGACCCCAATGCGGATGATGTTCTTCGCTTTTCCCACTAGTCCTATTTTCCTCTCTTTCTATCATTTTGTTGCCACTGATTCTATTATACGACAAACTTCTACAAAAAGGGGGATCTTTTTCCATTTATCTGGTCAAAAAAATGTCCCAGCACTGCTGGGACGCTCTTGAGAAGCGAAAGGATCATCCGCGGTCACGGAGCATAAAACTCTTGAGAGTAGTAGGGTTGATGAAATGAATTGAACGCCACCCCAACGCCGAGGCGGGTAAAGTCCGGATATAAAAGGTTTTGCCGATGACCGAGCGAGTGCATCCACGCTTCATGGACAAAAATCGCATCGTATTGTCCGTAGGCGATGTTCTCTCCCGCCACGCGATACGCGATGCCACGGCGCTTCAGGCGGTCAAACGGCGACAGGCCTTGCAAGTTCGTATGAGAGAAGTAGTGATGGACCGCCATATCTTCGCTATGTTCACGGGCGGCCGCCGCCGCCTTCGCATCCCACGCGAGCGCCGGAAGCCCGTGCAAGCGGCGCGCCGCGTTTGCTAAATCAAAAATTTGATATTCATAGGCCGTGCGCAGCTCCTCCGTCGGCGTTCCGTAAAACCCGGGCTTTTCATCCTCGAGCGCCCGATTGACGACAAGCACGCCATCCACCCGGTTGTTGTTGTACCGGTCATAAAAGAAGGTGACGTAGCGGCCGTTGACAAGATAGATCCCGTATTCGTCATTTTGAATGTTGTAGACGGCATCCTTTTTTTGGATGAAGGCGAGCGGCCGGCCGTAGCGCGCTTCCACCGCCGTTTTCGCCGTTCCGATGCCCGTTCCTTTTTTCGTTTGGACAATCGGCTGATTCGTGTACATCGCCGCCACCCGATCACGGTCATAGCTCACCAGCAAAAAGTTTTGGTAGCCGCCCTGATCATACGCCTCCCAATATAGGCCGTAGGCGTTTTTCGTCTTCCGCTTCGCCTTGCCGTACATCGCTTCGACCTTCGCGCGCGGATCGCCGATCGCCACCCCGTTCATCGTGACATCGACCATGTTCGCCTTCACTCGCTGCACGCATAAAACAGCGGCCAATTTCTCTTTTGACGGCGTTTCATAGCGGACGCGGGCATCGTTCTTGATCGCATATCCTCGGCCGACATCAAAATAACCGCCGCCCAGCGCGTACACGCGGTACACCGCGCCGCTTGGCAGCGTCTTGACAGCTTTGTTCGACAACCATAGCTCTGTCGGCGCTGTGACCGTCAACCGGCCGATTTGCCCGGGCTTCAGTTCAGCACCGTCCCACCACACTTTTTCCGTTCCGACAAGCTCCCCGCAATCCTCCGCTTTAACCGTTGATGAACTGGGCATCAAAAGCCATCCAGCCACAGCCAACAGCATTCCAATTGCCGCCGCCTGCATCCATTTCCTCACTTCCGCCCGCTCCTTCCTTTCTCTTTTTCTTTCATCATAGATGTCTTTCCGTCAAAAGAAAAGAGAAAAAAGAATGATTTCGAAGAAAAAGAGGGTGCTTTGGCGGTGCAAAGGTCAATATTTCGTCAAACAAGATTTCCAACAGACTTGGCTAAAGAGTGAAAGATAGGATAAAATGGATCATATTATTCTTCTATCTTTGTTAAGAGAGGAGCATACTTGATGAAGATCATGAAAAAATTTCTAGCCGTCTCAGCACTAAGCGCCGGAATCCTTCTGTCGCCGTTTCACGCCCACGATGCGCAAGCAAAAGTTTGGTGGAACGGCATGGAATTGGTGCAGGGACAGATCGGCAAGTTGACCGTTTTAAAAGATACCGAGCTTTATAAGTTGCAAGGAGAGAAGAAAGTTTACATAAAAACGTTAAAAGCCGGCGGAACGTACCGCATTTACACGTTTAAACCGGGCATGTTAGGGCTGGGCGGTGGATATTATGTCGATCGCGATGCTCGGGTAAAATACGAAACGCCGTCCAAAGCCAAACTCAATCAAGTCAAAATGGAGCAACTGTTCCGCGGAGTCAAGCTCGGCATGTCCGCTTCTCAAGTCAAGAAGTTGGAAACCGCAAAATTGATCCTACAAGAAAATATAGACGGCGGCCAAGCCTGGGTCTATTCGACTTCTCTTTTTGGATACGATACGCTGCTCGTCTATGGATTTGAGAACGGAAAGCTGGCCTTCTACGGCTACTCGTTCGATGCCGGAAAGGAGTATACAAACGATCAGCTCACAGCGATTTACAACAATCTGAAACAACAGCTCATCACGCTATTTGGAAACAAGTATGAACAGTCCGATTCTACCCAAGGCTACCCGCCTGCACTCGCATTTCACAAAGACGGCCTTGTGATTGCCCTTTCCTATGATGCGGACGGGTTGGCGGTTACGGTCACGAGTGAACAATAACGTGCAAAAAGCGAGGCTGCCCTATTGATTCGGACAGCCTCGCTTTCTTGCTTACTCCCCATTCACCAACTTCAACTTCTCCTTCGACGGCGTTTCGTAGCGGATGTGCGTGTCGATGTCTTACACGTTGTCCGTTCATCTTTGCTTATGCCGTCCAAATTGCCAATCAGCGGCCAGCCAATCCCCATGACCTCGTCGCGAATGAATTCGTCGTACCGCTGAAAAAGCGGTACACGTTGATCACCGTCAGCCAGTTTTTCTTGTCTCGTTTTTGTCAGGCTCTCAAATATTACTGCTCAATTCATGTAGTCTACCCTATGCTTTTCTAATTTTTGAGCTGTTGTCTTCTTCGTTACTCCCATTTAAGAGCCCGGCTATTCCACATTTTCCAATATTCATTTTCTTTTAAAATTGATTCATATACAGGAAAAAGAAAATCTCGAATTTTCTCCATGACGAAGGGAAACTGTAGATCTTCTTTTATACCCGTTCTTTGCAAAAATGCCTTCCACTGTTTGTTTCGGCTCTCATCTTCTGCGAAAGAAGGTGAAAACACAGGATGTTCTTTTTCTAAATTCGTTCGACGTCTTTGAAAGGTTTCAAATATGGCTTCCCATAAGACGCGTCCATCAAAATTCTCGGTTGATAAAAGCATGAAAACATCATAAAAATCCTTCATCCTACTGTTGACAACAGATAGTGAGATCATCGCCTCAAACTTTTCAGCTATTACTGAATAAGTGGAGTAGACTCGAATTTCCGGGGGCTTCATATTTAATAAAGTAGGATACTGCATCTCTTGTGGTTTTGGGATCACGACATCACCAAATCCAATATCCAGTTGCAATTGCTTTTTTATTTTGCCAAGTGCTGCCGGAATTTTAATACGAATTCCTTCATAATCAGCACCCTCCTTAATTCGTTCAGCCGTAATGCCCTTTACATCAAATTCGACTCCATCTTCTTCAGCAGTTAACGTACAAATGGACTCAAACGCAGTTTTGATATATTGAATATCATTTGAAATTTGTCTAGCTAAAAAGTCAATATCTTTGGTTGGCCTAGATTGAAATTGTGTTAAGGAAAATAAAAAGAGACCGCCTTTTAGAACAAATTTATCCCGATAATTAGAAATGGAAAGTCGGTATAGCAACCTTTCTTGAAAATACAACAGTAAAATGAAATCAAAGGTTTTTCCACTTTGTTTGGCAATATTCTTTAGTCTTTCTCCAACTGAAGCAGGTATATTTTTAACATTTCCCATTATAAAAGCACCTCTAAGTATTTTAATAAAACCGTCTTGATGCGCATTTTCTCAGCACATTCCACCAGTTTGCTTATATTTTTTTCAGAACTTTGTAAATAATTTCGCAAACCTTCTTTCATTAAATCGATTCCTATTTTTTCTCTGTATCGAATAATGTCGCAAATCGTTTTTTCACGATTATAAATGCTTATTTTATGGCCGCCTATTTCCACTTCTTCAATTCCATATTCAAACTGTTTTTTTGAAAAATAGAAAATTTTAATTGGCGGATAATCGGGCAAACGGGGTTTCCTTGATTTTCTTTCAATAGCAATTTGGTACTCCCACGGGTTATAAGTGGTTAACTCATAAAAAGACAATGCCGACAAAAGACAAAGAACGCCATTCGGGATCACTTTTGATACTTCAATCACTTCTTCATTTTGATCACTTTCAAATGCAGCATAACGGTACAGCCCACGTTTGATCCTAATGATTTCTCCATTTTGCTCGAACTTTCGAATATAATATTTGCTCACTCCTTCTCTGGTTAAGTCTTCTGTCTTCGCAAATCCTTTTTGACGCATAAAAATATCTTTTATGATTTTGCTTACTTCTTTATTCATTCATGATCACCACTCTTTTCATCTAAACGTCGGCATTTATCACTCATTGCAAACGTTTAATATACTTATTCTCGATTACTCACCATATCCCTCTTTTTTCACCTTAATGCATTCACTTATTATTATATGCCGACCATAAGTAAAATTCCTGCCGTTATTTTCACATATAAAAGCGAGTCTGCCCTATTGATTCGGACAGTCTCGCTTTCTTGCTTACTCCCCATTCACCAACTTCAACTTCTCCTTCGACGGCGTTTCGTAGCGGATGTGCGTGTCGATGTCGGTCACGTAATACCCGCCGCCGACCGCGTACTGCCCGCCGAAGCGCGCGTCATACCCATAGACGCGGTACACTTCCCCAGGCTGTAAGATGCGGACGAACACAAGGCGCCCATCCTTCGCCCGTTTCCATAGATTGATCGGCTTTTGCACTGTCAAGCGGCCGATTTGCCCTTTTTTCAACTCCACGCCATCCCAGTAGACTTTTTTCACTTGGCTTGGAGGAGTGGTTGGCTTTCTCGGTTTCTCTTTTGGTTTCGATGGAGACGGTTTTTGCGGCGGTGCTGATGGAGGCGCTCCGTTTCCCGGAGGAGCTGTGCCGCCCGGCGGAACGCTCCCCCCAGGGGATGTGCCATCCGATGGACCACCGCTGCCCGGAGAGGTGCCGTTGCCTGGCGTTGCCCCTCCGTCATGGGACGGCGTTTCGCTGCCCGGCCAATCGCTTTCCGGAGAATCGCCGTTGCTTGGCGGCGTTGTCAACTTCCCTTCGCGCAATTGCTTCGTTTCTAAATTCAGCACATAATCTTTCGTGTTTTTCGCAATCGCTCCGCCGTCGTTGTTGAAAATGGCTGTTTTGCTTTCAGCCGATGGTTCAATATGAATCGACACTTCTTTTTGATGGCTGGCCGGCGTAAACGTGTACGAGAATGCCATCCGGCCATCAATCGGCACCCGCTCGCCATTGATCGTCAAAACACCGTTTTTAATGACATTGCCCTTGATCGTCACTTGACTCCCTTGTTTTTGCACCTCTTCGATGACGACCGGCATATCGATCCAGCGCAAAATTCGATCTTGCACAATCATCGTATTGTTTCCTTCATTGTGGACCGTCACTTTCAAGTCGGTGCCAATCGCCCCATAGCCGTAGTAGCTCACGTCATCATCGTTGTCGTCCTCACGCGTATGGTCGGCCAACCCCTCTTGATCCCACGATCCGCCTTTCACATACTTATAGGTGATCGTTTCCCCTTCCTGCACCTCGACGGTAAATTGCCAATCGGGCGTCACCGCACCGTTGCGCGACATCTCCCAGGCCCCTGTGTTCCAGCCGTTCAAGCTGTTCGGAATCTTGACACTCCACACGCCTAAAGGCGTGGGATTCTTGGGTCGTTTGCGTCCTCATCCATTTCTGGTTCGGACAACGCAAAAGCTTCAAGGGTGTGCCATCACCCCGTCCCATCGGGTTAGGATGTACCCCGATGGGCGGCGCACCTGTGACCAGTGCGCTAGGTTAGACGGCAAAGCCCGAAATCGCTTTGGCGATGTTGATGGCGCCATTCAAGTCGGCGTGGAGAGTGTATCCGCACCTTTGGCATCGGAAGCGGATGCCATTTCGGTTCGCTTTCTCTTGATGACCACATTGACACGTTTGGCTCGTGTAGGTTGGATTCACCCACTCCACGCGAATGCCTGCCATTTCCGCTTTATAGGCGATCATCGTTTGCAATTGATGGAACGCCCAAGCATGAAGGCTTCGCCCCGCTTCTTTGGCCGATTTTGCCCGTTTCCGAATTCCCGTCAACGCTTCCATCCGAATCACGCCAACACCGTTGGCGAGCGCAGCATTCACGATTTGACGGCTGATTTTGTGATTTTGATCCTTCATCCAGCGGGACTCTTTGCGGCCGATTTTGCGAATCATATGAAGCTTCTTGGCTTGGCCCAGCCTTCGCCGCAAAGCCGCATATCGTCGACGTACAAAGGCGCATTGGTTCCCTTTGAAAAACCATGATTTCGTTCCTACGCTGGCCACGGCGATATAGCGAAGCCCTAGGTCAACCCCCATCACCTTTGTTTCGTGCCGCGGCTTCACGTCAAAGGTGATCGCGATCGCCAAGCACCATTTTTTTCTCTTTTTGTAGAGCTTGGCGGCCCCTTGTTTGGCGGTTCCATCGAGCAGCCGATTCATCCACGCTTCTTGATAGGGGCGCGTGACGACCGGCACGCCGATTCGCTTCTCCAGCGTGGGGAAAGAAACCGTGTAGAACGCTCCTTTCTTTTCCACCTTCACGTTTTGATTGTTAAAGCAACACCAGAATGTCCGGAACTTCTTTGTTTTCTGGTTTTTCTTTTGGGACTTCACTTCTCGAATCGTCTGATTCACGACGGCGCAAGGAAACCGCTGCGACGAAAACGCTTTAAATAATTTGCTCGTCGCTTGATTCAGCTTGGGATGATTCAACAGCCAATTCGCAAACGCGGTATTCACTTCTGTCATCCGTTCGTACATGTCTTGTTTGGCTTTCGTCGGCTTGTGCAGTTCCAGCCTTAGCGTGATCGTCGGCATGGATTCACCTCCTTCTAGCGATGACATGATACCATGTTTTTATAATTATTCAATATTAGTAAAACGACTCACTTTCATCCCACCCCTAAAGGAGTAAGCTTTCCCACTCGCGGGTCTGTAACAAGTATATCATGATGTCTATTCCTCAAGTACCTTGTTCAGCTTCTTATCAAAAGTATATACCTCGTATCCCTTTACTTTATGATAGGCGTACAAAAGGGCATCCACAAAGTCCAGTCGTCTTCTGCCAAACAGAATGAGCGCTTCCTCTACTATCTCGATATCATCCACGTCGATATTATCGTATTTGAACAGTTCTAAAAGAGTATCGCTGATCTCAGCATTTGCGACATTGTACACTTTTTCAAGAACATAGATAACTTCAACGACTACTTCCTTTAGCAATAACACCTTGTTATTTTCAATAATCGTTGCCGCTTTAGCCGACAAATCATCATGATCATTAAGCAGGTATCTTAGAATAATGTTTGCATCAATGATTTTCATATTGATCCACCACAGCTTGAGACCAGGCATCGCTTTCTTGAGCCTGCAAATCCTCATTTTTGTATTTTGACAGAGCCCCTCTTAAGCTCTTTCTTTCTGATTGTTCTGAATTTTCTTCGTCTACATAGGGAAGGATAATGACTTCCACTTTCCTATTTTTTAATGATTCAGGTATATCTATGAACTTTTCTAGATCATTGCTGTTTTTTATTACTCTCACAAAATCCATGCTTCTTCGCTCCTTTCATTGAACGCTCTCCCACCTACGCTTACGCTTCGAGGCGTTCGAGGCGGGAGATGATAAAGCGGAACTCTTTAAACATATTATACCATTTTCATTGTACATTATCACACAAAAATTCAATTGATGAGTCAGTCAAGAATTTATCGGGAAAATCCACAGAATATTCCTCTGTTTATCTGAATGCATGCATTTATTACTATATTCTGATAATAAGTGAAATTCCTACCGTTATGTTCACACTTCATATCGAACGCTTTCACTCATGAAAACGTCATCCACTCCACTTGAAGGAAAAAAGCTGCCTTTAGCCGAAACAGGCATACATCCCTGACGGCTAAGACAGCTATTTCACTTTATTGCCCATTCACCAACTTCAACTTCTCCTTTGACGGCGTTTCGTAGCGGATGTGCGTGTCAATGTCTGTTACGTAATACCCGCCGCCGACCGCGTACTGCCCGCCGAAGCGCGCGTCATACCCGTAGACGCGGTATACTTCCCCAGGCTTTAAGATGCGGACGAACACAAGGCGCCCATCCTTCGTCCGTTTCCATAGATTGATTGGCTTTTGCACCGTCAAGCGGCCGATTTGCCCTTTTTTCAACTCCACGCCATCCCAGTACACTTTTTTCACTTGGCCTGGAGGAGTGGTTGGCTTCTCCGGCTGCTTTGGCGGGTTGGGCTTTTCTTCCTTCCAAAGCGGCAAGGCAAATTCATATTGGGCAAATCCGCTCGGCAAGGCGGTGACATAGCGGATGCTGCCGTCGTGCGGCAAGTATTTTTGCGCTTCCGGCGACGATTCAAACGTGACGGTCACCGGCGCTTTCCCTTTCACTGGCGCAAACCGCCAGTTGCCATCCGCTGACGGGTTGATCGTTCCGTTTTCCCGAATGTAATCGATGATCACTTGCCGGTTTTCATCCGGCGCAGCCAAAATCGTGTTTTTCCCGCCCGGATTGATGATCCGGTTTGTCGTCGCCCGATAGTTGTTCGTTGCGACGATAAATTCCATGTTCGGCGTCACTGGCTTGCCTTCGAATTTCAAGTTTTTAATCCGGTTCGCATTCGGATTGATCACATTTTGGTTTTTGTCGTATTTCGCCGGCTCGGTCACATCGATCTCGTACGTCACTCCATCAATAATGTCGAAGTTGTACGTCGGGAAGTCGTTGTTCACAAGCGGCTGAACGTCTGTCTTGTTCGGGTCGATTTGGTTGAATTGCCCCGCCGACCACTCAAGCCATTCTTTCAACTCGGCTCCCGTAATTTTCAACGCATACACCGTGTTCGGATACAAGTACAAATCGGCGACGTTTTTAATGGCGATTTCCCCTGCCGGGATGTCGGTATAATAGCTCGCCCCGCCGCGTCCGCCGGCTTTGAACGGAGCGCCGGCCGACAGCACCGGAAGGCCTTCATATTTCGTCCCTTTCAACATCTTTTCGACATACCATTTTTGCGCATTCGTGACGATTTGCACGGACGGATCGTCTTTGATAAGCGCAAAATAGCTGTTGATCGGGCTCGTAGTTTTTCCCACCGGGCTGCGGACATACTGGATCGTCGCTTCGTGCTCCGCCTGAATGGCCTGCTCAACGGCCGAATCGCTGTCAACCAACGGCGTTTTCGTCGCCTTGTCATACACTGGACGGAGTTGGGCTTTCGCTTGCGTCACTTTCCATTTTCCGTCGATTTGCTCGACCGTCAAGTCGATCACGCCGAGCGTATCGCCCCACGCCCCCGGCATCGTCACCGGAACACCGTTGATCGTGCCTGTTTCATTGTTGATACCGTTCCCATCCGGAAAATCGGGCGTCGTTCCCGGAAGCGCCGGGAATTTTTTATGCTGGTGGCCGGTCAACACGGCGTCGACCCCCGGAATTTGCGTCAAATAATACGATGCGTTTTCCATATTCGGGCTGTTTCCGCCGGTCTCAATGCCCGAGTGCGATAGCACAACGATCAAATCGGCCCCTTCCGCTTTCATTTTTGGAATATACTTTTGCGCCGACTGCACAATGTCTTTCGCAATCACTTTCCCTTGCAAATTCGCTTTGTCCCAATCCATAATTTGCGGCGGCACAAAGCCGATGACGCCGATCTTCAGCGTATGCTTCTCCCCGTCTTCATCAACGACTTCTTTCGCTAAAATTTGATACGGCGTGAAATAGTTGACATCGTTATCCGGATTTTGGTCATGATCGTCACGGTACACGTTCGCATTCACGATCGGCAGCTTGGCATCGTCATACACTTCATTGAGGAAATCCAAGCCATAGTTGAACTCATGGTTCCCAACCGTCGCCGCATCGTACTTCAACAAATGCAACAGTTTCACCGCTGGATGCACTTCGCCGTCTTGCAGCGGCTTCACTTTCGCCACATAGTCGCCAAGCGGCGTTCCTTGAATCAAATCCCCGTTGTCAAACAGAAGCGTATTCGGCTGCTCAGCGCGCGCCTGCTCGATCAAACGCGCTGTCTTCGACAACCCAAACTCATTCGTCGGACTATCTTTGAAATAATCGTAGTTGACGAGATTCATATGTACGTCCGTCGTCTCTAAAATGCGCAGCTTGACGACATCTCGATCTTCCGCGCCCGCTGCGGTCGGCAACACAGCCGGAGCAAGCAGCCCCAACGCCAACACCACGCTCGCCGCCGCGTATTTCTTCCGTTTTTTCAATGTCCATCCCCCTCACTCAGATCAAATCATTGTCATCTCTATACATATTACCATAAAAGCAACAAAATTTTGATAGAAAAAACAAACAAAAAAATAGAGGAAATAAACAGACAATATCGAAAGAGATAGAGGAAAGCACAATGTCCTATTCTTGGGGATGGTTGATCTTTTCAATCTTCTTTTTTACATTCATAACGGATCTTCCTTGCGGCTCTCTGCCTCTATCGAGCTTTCGCAACTTTTGAGAAGCAACGGATGCCCCTCCGTTAAAAGGAAATCTCTATTTTTCCTTCTTCAATCCATTTTGCCAAATTGGCATTTTTAATTTCTGTATGGAATGACTGTCCATCTAACGAATAAATGACCTTCCTCGACTCGTTTCGACCGCTGCTGTGCACAAAAGCATAGATTTCTTCGGAGCTTAATTTCGTATTTTGAATGGATAATTGTAGAATACGGTCATAAGACAGCAGGATGTATTGCTGTTTAAATCCTAAAAAATCATCGATACCTAATATTCCAAATAAACTTTCGTTATTTACAAAAGTATTATACATCGTATATACACCTTTGCCGTCATCACTACATATATAGGCAGGACCGTAGTACTGATGAACAAGCAATAATGAGAAAAAACAAATAAAGCGCTCTCCTGCATTATTTCCGTTATGTAAAATGATTTGTCTCAATTTCGGAAGATCCGAAAAAGAGGATAATTCACATCGTTCCAGGTTATGAATAATATCTCTATTTACTCTGAAAGCTTCCAAAGCTAGTTGTTTCATCGCATCAAATATGTATTGCTTTTTCGTCATTCCTTTTTCTAATTGATAAATGGTTTCCATCGATATAATGTATAGCTGTTTCTTCGCCGATAATTGTTTGAAAAGCTCAAAGTAATAATTATTATACCGTTCCTTTGTGGGTATATTCCTAAAACAGGCGTGTTGATTATCCAATAAAATCCAAAGGGTATAGAAAAAAGAGCACCTTTCCTGTAGAATGTGAGTAGCAACACAAACAAACCCAGGAGGTGCTCTCTATGAACAAGCATACCACACTCCCGAATTTGATGCAAAAACTTGTTTCGGATGGAGTCAGTCAAGACTTTGTGGAGAACATTTTTTCGGTTCACTACGGGCGTTGTCAATCACTATATATATGCTCATTGAAAAGTTAACCTTCGTATAAGTGGTGCCCACTCCGGTTATACTGCTCCTAAGGAAAAGCATGGAAAAGGAGCGGAATTCTGCATGAAACGTCTCAAAATCACCAACGATCACGGATGGACACCTCGGACACTTCGCAAACAGGAACGGAAAATCAAAAACACCCTTCTTCGCCAACGGGTGATGGCGGTTCGCCTGGTCATGGAAGGCTATTTGGGCAAAGAGGTGGCCTCCATGGTCAACGTGTGCCGACAAACCGTTTCCCATTATGTGTCGCTGTTCAACGAAGGCGGTCTGGAGCTCTTGCTTCATCGGGATTTCGCCCCCGGGCGGGAGCCGTTTCTCACCGAAGAACAGCAGGAAGAGATCAAACAGCTTGTGTTGACCACCACTCCCGCGGAACTGGGCTGGGACGTCGCTTCGGCGTGGAACACCAAACTCCTGCAATCCTATGTCGAAAAGCACTTCGGTGTTTCCATTTCCCGCGAAGCGTTGCGAAAACTCCTGCACCGCAAAGGGCTGTCGTGGACACGGCCGACCTACACATTGGCGAAAGGCGATCCGGATCGACAAAAGAATTTTGAGAAACAGATCGACTTCATAAAAAAAAACTTAATGGATCCTGATTCGGTCTTGTTGTACCTTGATGAAACACATATCCGCTCTTACCATGTCTTGCGGTCCACATGGTCGGAAGTCGGCCGCCAAAAACAAGTGCCGACGTTCGGCCATCATGCCCACGTATCGCTGTTTGGCGCGGTCAACATCCACGATGGCGAAACGGTGCTTCATCAAACGACCGCTGCCAATGCCGCGACGTTCTTGGATTTCTTGAGAATGCTCAAAGAGCGCTATCCGGACCGTCTCATGGTCTTGGTGTTGGATAACGCCCGCATTCACCATGCCAAAATGGTCAAGGAGTTTTTGCAGGAAGAAGGGCAGTGTTTTCACTTTATTTACCTTCCTCCCTATTCGCCACAGCTGAACCCGATCGAACGCTTATGGAAATGGCTGAAAGATACGGTGATTGCCAATGTATTTCACAAGGATCGCAACGATATCATTCAAGCCATTACTCGGTTTGTCCACTACATCCACGAACGTCCGGAGGAAGTGCTGCAGCGCTTAGGGTGTGCAGGATGACTGAGAAGTTAACTCTTCATGTTGCATGTATATAGTTAGCGAACCATTTTCAGGAATTCATATCGTAAGCGCTTTCGGACTCTCATCCCTCATCTTGAGGCGATGATACGATATTCCATTTTTTTACACCCAACCACCATCCCGGAGCGCCGACAACGCTTGATGGATCGGCGTCCCGGATGACTGTTGCAGACACGGTAGATTCTGACGCACCACATCTGCCCATAACCGTCCGGCCTTCCGTTTGGCCTGTTCGATCCGCTTGGACTTTGTTGAGGCCGAGGCCGCCGTTCGGGTCTCTTCTTCCTCCACCAACTGCCCATTTCTCCGCCAAATCCCGTCGATTCGGGCTGCCATCGCCCTCAGAAACGCCCGAAGCCCTTGGTCTTTCCAGCTGCGGCGGGATTTCACCCGATGCGCAAACCGGCTCATCACGCTCTCGGCGTGGCCCATCGGACGCATGCCGGTCGTCTCCACCCCTTGCTCCGACAGCCACTCCCGATAGTCCCGGATGCATCCCGGCATCGACTCGATCCGGCGGATCATGGCAGCCATCTGCTTCTCTTTCGCTTCGTCCTCCAACGTGCCGACCGCGCTGTTCAGCTCCACGAGAAGCCCCTCTTCGTCTTGTTTCGCCAGCTTCTTCCGCACCTCCCGCCAACGCGGATGGCCGGACAGACACTGACGCAGCTCCCGCGCCACATGAAATCGATCCAGCTGAAAGCACGCCCGCTTCCCAAAATACTCCCGGCAGGCCGTGATCCACGACGCCGCGTCGCCGTTGATGACCAACAGGTCTTGGCACGGATCATAGGCATATTCCTTCATCAGCCACTCCTCAAACTGTTCCCACACGTCCCCCGTCCCTTCATGGAGGTAGTGGCGCCGGTTCACCAGCTCAAGCTGCGACCCGTTTCGTCTCCATCCCTCGTGAACCGCCAGGATTTTCTCTTCTTTCGCCCGTTTCCCTTTCCCCTGGCGGGAAATAAACAGTCCATCGGCCTCCACAAACAGCACCCGGCCGTGCCGTTTGGAAACAGGGTGATGCAGCGAGACAGGGGCCTCCAGCACCAGTTGGCGAATCGCCTCGTGGCTGAGGACCGCATACCCCACGATCGACTCCAGCGTGCGAGCCGCTTTGCGGTAGGAAGAGCACTCGACGGCCAACTCGACCGCCGTTTCCTCGAGGCAAGGGCTGATCGACTGCGCTCCATCAAAGCCCAGTTCGGCATCCAGCAAGAACGTATACGCCCCCGTTTGTCGATCATAGTAGTAGTTCCGTCGGAACGTCACTTCCCCAAACAGCGTTTGGATCGTAGTCGGCCGTTTGTCTTTCAGCTGATACCGGCGCTTGTCCCGCGCTTCCGCCAGTTGTTGATCAATCTCCTCCAAAAGGGCCGCCAACAAGACAGCGAACACCTTTTGAAGAGTTCTGACTAATTGTTCCTCCAGCTCTTTTAATAAAGGCCATTCTGTGGTAAGATGTTTCATGGACTCTCTCCCTCCTGTTTTCGGTTGATGTTGACAATCACCATCATAGCAGGGAGAGAGTCCTTTTTGCATGACATTTGCTTTTTTCTACCGCGCTTCGCTTGGTGGCCCCGACGAGCGTCGCGAACAAAAGTTCGCAACCCTCGTCGGGGATCATTTCGGAATGTCACCCACAAATATTTTACTCACACGGAAAAGAAATCTTGCCGATGCCGGAGCGAAAGCGTTTTGCGTATGACCAGATCAATGAGCTATGGCAAGGGGACTTATCCCATGGACCCACGATTCGCGTCCATGGGAAAGCCCAGAAAACGTTTTTGATCGCGTATATCGATGACTGCTCGCGGTTAGTGCCATATGCCCAATTTTTCCCTTCGGAGAAGTTTGACGGGCTGCGGATCGTCACGAAGGAAGCGGTGCTTCGTTGCGGGAAGCCGAAACGCATTTACTCGGACAACGGGAAAATTTATCGGTCCGAGGTGCTGCAGTATGCGTGCGCCGAGATGGGGATTACACTCATCCACACCCAGCCGTATGACCCGCAAAGCAAGGGAAAAATCGAACGGTTCTTCCGCACCGTACAGACACGGTTTTATCCACTGTTGGAGCTGAATCCGCCGAAATCGCTTGACGAGTTGAACGAGCGTTTTTGGAAGTGGCTTGAAGAGGAGTATCATCGAAAACCGCACGCCTCACTGGACGGAAAAACGCCGCATGAGGTGTTTCAATCGCAAGTGCATCTCGTGTCGTTCATCGAAGATGGCGATTGGCTGGATGCGATTTTTCTGAAACGGGAGCACCGCAAGGTGAAAGCCGATGGCACGATCACCCTGAATAAACAGCTATATGAAGTGCCGCCTCGGTTCATTGGGCAATCGATTGAGCTCCGCTATGATGAACGAGGCGTCTATGTGTACGAAGATGGCAAACAGGTGGCAGAAGCCATTCGGGTGCGTTTGGAGGACAATGCCTATGTGAAGCGCCACCGGTCGCCGTTTGCGGCGGTTTCGGCGAAGGAGGGCGAACAGGATGTATAAAACGTTTTATTCCCTCTCGCGGGAGCCGTTTGCGAAAGAAACCGACCCGTCCGAGGCGTATCAAGGGGCGGCGTTTCAAGAAGCGTTGCGGGCGCTGGAGTACGTGAAGCGAACCCGGGGGATCGGGCTGTTGATCGGAGAGCCGGGGGCGGGCAAGACGTTCGCCCTTCGGGCGTGGAAGGAATCGTTGTCCCCTTCGTTGTATCATGTGATCTACTTCCCGTTATCGACCGGAGGCGTGATGGATTTTTACCGTGGACTGGCCTTGGGATTAGGAGAGGAACCGAAGTACCGCAAGGTAGACCTCTTCCGCCAAATCCAGCAGGCGATCGAGCGTTTGTATCATGAACGACGGATCACGCCGGTGTTCATGTTGGACGAGATGCATTTAGCAAAGGATGCCTTTTTACAGGACATCGCCATCTTGTTCAACTTTGAGATGGATTCGACCAACCCATTTGTCTTGATGTTGGCCGGGCTGCCCCATTTACAGGGGAAGCTGCGGCTCAATCAGCACCGCCCTCTCGATCAGCGGATCATCATGCGGTACCGGATGGGGCCGCTGGAGAAGGAAGAGGTGGCGGGCTACATCGAGCATCGGATGAAACAGGCTGGGGCGAAGCATCCGATCTTCACTCCATCGGCGTTAGAGGCGATTGCCCTGCAATCACGTGGTTGGCCCCGTGTCATCAACACGTTGGCCACGACGTGCCTGCTGTACGGGCATCAGCTGAAAAAGGACGTCATTGACGAAGAAGTGGTGCGCATGGCTGCAGAGGAAATGGGGTATTAGCACGAAAGGGGCCGAATCGGCCTCTTTTGTGCCTTCTCTTTTTCATCGGTCCATCAGGCACGCTGGAAATCTTCATCTGAAAGAGCGTGCAAACATTCCGAAAGAATGTGCAAAATCCGGAACAATCCGCAAAAATTTTGCACATTATTTCAGAATCCATCTGAAATAATTTGAAAAAGTGATTCTGAAATAATGTGCTAATTTACACAAGTATTGCCTAACTTTCGCGGCGGGGAGTATAATGTTGACTTTCTTCAATGGATTGTCACCAATCACATAAGTACACCCGTTCACGGGAATCCTAATAGGCATTTTTATTCACCAAACCATTTGTAATCGTACGTAAAATGATTTTAATATCTAGCCATAAACTCCAGTTCTCTATATAAAAAAGATCATGTTCAATTCTCGCACGAATCGATGTGTCACCACGCCAGCCGCACACTTGAGCCCAGCCAGTGATCCCTGGACGGACATGATGCTTAATCATATATTTCGGAATTTCTTCTTTAAACTTGTCAACAAAATAAGGACGCTCAGGCCGTGGGCCAACTACACTCATATCTCCTTTCAAGACATTGAAAAACTGAGGCAACTCATCTAAGCTTGTTTTCCGCAAAAACGCTCCAAATTTCGTCCGACGCGGATCGTTTTCGACTGTCCATTGAGTATCGGAAACGGACTGAGGCATATGGTTCATGGAACGAAATTTATACATATAAAACGTCCTTCTATTCAATCCAACCCGCTCTTGTTTAAAAATAATTGGACCTGGCGAAGTCAGCTTGATTCCAATGGCAATGGCAATCATCAGCGGGGCCGTTAAGATAATAGCCAGCAGTGAAAACAGAATATCAAATAATCTTTTCAGCACTCTATTTCGCAATTCATCCAACGGCACATCCCGCACATTGATGATCGGCAAATCGCCAAACAATTCAAAATGAGGCGAAGCTGGAAGGATATCATAAAAATCAGGAATAATCGAAGCACGCACTCCCATTTTCTCGCAAACCGATATAATCTCTCGATATTTGGGATAGGCTTGCAACGGGAGCGCCACAACCACTTCATCAATTAACTGGTGGATCAAAATATGTTCCAAATCCGATACTTTCCCAATAATAGGTTTATAGTGAGCAAAGCGCGGCTCATGCTTTGTCCGAAAGTCGTCCAAGAACCCGACGACCTCAAGCCCATATTCCGGATGCATTTGGAGATTTTCAAAGTACTTCCTTCCGATCGATCCTGCTCCAACAATTAGGACAAATTGCTTATTATACCCCTTTTTTCGTAATTGACGAAGACTTTGCTTCACTATATAGCGATATGTCGAGACAAGCGTGACGTTCCATATAAAATACAGCAAGAGAAATATCCTTGAGATATCAACCGTTTTCGACGTAAACAATACGCTTAATAATAGAAACATACTCAGCGTATGTACTTGCAATACTTTCGCTAATTCATTCAAAAACTTCTGCTTTCGTTTCGATTTGTACAATTCTATAAGATATCCCACTAAAACAGCAATCGCACCATAAATGAGGCTCCAAAACCAATAATTTTTCAATGGCAAATGGGCATCAGTCCCATCGTGAAATAGATGAAACTTTATCACCCATGATAGAATAAATGCGAACTGAACGATCGCAAAATCCATCGAAGCATAAACCTTTGTCAAAAATCGTTCTCGTCCTCGAATCATAACGATTCCCCCATATCCCGACCAAATTGCAACAGAAAATTGAAATTCATAGTAGTAAAGTTAATTTCTCTCTTTATTTTATCACAAGTTGGCAATTAAGATATAGCAATTTTCGACATTTTATTAAAAAATCACCTCGCATAACGACAAAACTGCTCAATCTCATCCCATGACATAAAAATGCGAATAATATCTTCCTCCATTAATGGTGTTCCTATCTGCACTTCAATCAACTCTAAGTCCGTAATCGCCTTCATCCCATGTTTCATGCCAACTGGAATGTCAAGCACATCCCCCGACTTCACGCGGCGAATTTCACCATTCAACGCAAATTCCCCTTCACCTCGAATGATCGTCCATACTTCCCTTCGATAGCGATGCATGTGATAACTTAAATTTTTTCCTGCCGCCACGCCAATCCGTTTTGTTAATACTTCCCGACCGTCTTCGAATTTTGTATAATCCAGCACCCGATACCAGCCCCAGCGGCGTTCCTCATACATCGGACGTTGATCAAACCCATTGACGAGGTCTTTAATCTTCGGGCTTTTTGCTTTATCGGCGACTAAAATTCCGTCCGGGCTTACCGCTACAATGGCGTTGGACACTCCCAGCACAGCGACAGGAATGTCAAGCTCATTAATCAAGTGGGTGTTTTCCGACTCCACCACAATCCCCTTGCCGATTTGGTTGGTCCCCATTTCTTCGGTTAACGTATTCCACGTGCCAAGGTCTTTCCAATACCCATCATACGGCAACACGACAATATGCTTCGTCTTTTCAACAATCTCATAGTCAAAGCTGATTTTCGGCAGTTCATTGTATTGCACCAACAATTCCTCATATTGAACAGAATATCCCTTCTCCTTCAATAACGAAATCACATAACCCAACCGAAACCCAAACACCCCGCAGTTCCAAAGCGCACCTTGCTTGATTAACTCTGCTGCTTTTTCTTCGGTTGGCTTCTCTGTAAAATGGATCACTTTTAAATAATGACCATCACTAGATTTAAAAGCGGGAACAATATAACCGTACTTCGCTGATGGATACGTTGGCTCGACACCGATTAACGCCAAATCAGCCCCACTCGTGAGCACAGTTTCCTCTAAATCTTTCACTCTATCAAAAAAACGATCCTCAACATACGGATCGACAGGCAACACCGCAATGACTTCATCTAAACCAATTCCTTCAACGCTATACAAATAAACCGATGCTAACGCGATCGCTGGAAACGTATCGCGCCGCATCGGTTCAATGATCATCGGGACATCTTGTCCTAATTGGCTTTGAATCATATCCACTTGGGATTTGCTTGTCGCAATCACAGCGGAATCAGCTAGGCCGACATTTGTTAATTGTCCCCATACGCGCTGCACCATTGATTGTAACTCACCATTTTGATTTTCTAGCACTTTTAAAAATTGCTTTGAACGTGCGTCGTTCGATAGGGGCCAAAGGCGTTTGCCCGAGCCGCCGGAAAGTAAAATTATCTTCATCAGCATTCACCTTCTTCTAAATTGTTCATACGTTTTTTCTAGTTTTTCTATCATTTTGTCTATAGTAAACTTTTCTATATAAATTTTATAACTCTGCTCACCTAAACTTTTAATTTTTTGTGGATTATTAATTAGAAATTCTAAAATCTGAACTGCTCCATTGACATCCTTAATATTAAATAAGTAACCGTTTATATCATGGAAAATTATTTCGTTATTTCCGGTTACATTAGTACCAACAATAGGTAATCCTTGGGAAAGTGCTTCAATAAGTGCATATGGCATCCCTTCATATAAGGAAGTTGTAATAAAAATATCAAATTCTGCTAGTTCACCAGAAATATTGTTTTTAAAGCCAACCAATTGAATTCTTTTATGAAGATTATCTTTTTCAATTTTATTCTTTAATATTTCATAAAAAGGTCCATCTCCTACATACCGAAAATCCACAGGGTCATATTTAGACACTATATTTTTAGCTATGTTATAGAACGTAATAGGATCTTTTTGTTCGGACAGTCTTGCAACTGTCCCAATAATTATTCTGTTTTTTTTCTGAATTTTTTTTGATCTATCTTTTTTAGATATGCCATTATAAATAACCATACTATTGCTAGTTGTAACTATTCCACTTTGTAGGGCAAACTGTCTTTCCCCTTCAGAAACATTTATAGTTACTTTTGTGATTTTACCAAATATTTTTTCTAACCCCACGTAAAACTTTACTTTTGTTTGGGAAAGATTCGGTGACTGTGCTATATACGCATGTGGAGTATAAATTATATTTTTAATGCCACATAAGTAGGCTGCAACTCTACCTAATGCTCCAGCTTTCGAACTATGACAATGAACAATATCAGGATTAATCCGATTAATTATTTTCATTATTTTTATTAATGCCTTGCTATCTTTTTTGATCGATATTTCTCGATCTAATTCCTTAAGTTCATACAGATGGATACCTTTTCGTTTTAAATTTGGAATGTTATCAAAAAATACTTTATCAGCTCTTTTTTTTCCATAAATTAGATGTATATCATACGAACCTAAATCAATATTTTTAATAATATCCAAAAGATGTCTCCGCACTCCTCCACCCATAGCTTCACATATATATAGTAGTCTTACCTTCTCCAATTTTTCACCCTTCCTCTAGAAATGTGGCATTGTCAAAAGTTTATCCTCTACACTCGCGATTTTCCCTTGAGTTTCAACGGCTAAACGCAAAAAAGCTTGCCACTGCCGTCGTTTCCAGCCATCACTAAAGCAGTCACACACTTAGCATCCAAAACAAAGGGATAACAAGCTTTGTTGCCTCATTGATTAGACTATTTGCTTGATTGTATATTTGATTGGTGTGATATTGAGAAAATTGTTGAATCTCGAGAGCTCAGACGAATCCATCCAAAAACCGTACTGGAAACTTCAGATCGATGATCTTCCGATCATCAATGTACCGCGCACCCTTGTTCTAACATTCATTCGTTCGGTCTCTTCACCAACCAAACACACAGAGACCGTCTAATCCCTATTTTTGTTATGAATGGCACTGTATAAATTACATGCCATGGTTTTAGGATGAAAAAATTCATCGATGGTACTTTTGTTATTCCCGCAAGTCATATCATTCTCTAAAAAATTAAGTAAAACTTCATATAACTCATTACTATCATTAGGTTTTATTACATATCCTAATATAGGACTTTTCACTGAAAGGTACTCTTTAAAACTACCTGTATCAGTTGCTACTACAATACATCCGAGATATATAGCAGTTTGCACTGTTTGTGTACCTGTCGAATCCCTATAAGGAAACACAGCAACTCTACTATTAAGAATATATTTAGCTAACTCATCATTAGATACATATTTATTAATAACTTCAACTTTATCTTTTAATTTCATGAGAAGACCATTGGTACAATTGTTAAGATTTCCAGGACCAACAATTAATGCTTTATAATCAATTCCGTTTATATGTAACTTATACAAAGCTTGCTCTAGTACATCCAATCCTTTGTATTGCTCAATTCGACCAAAAAATATAAAATCATAATACCTTTTATCATATGGTACTTCCTCCTGAACTAACGATGTTATTTCTTCCATATAAGGTAGGTAAATTACTTTTATCTTTTTCGAATCAGTCAAAGGATTTTCTTCTGCCAATTCTTTTAGATAGTTACTAGCTACAAATATATTATTAAGCCTTTTACCTGTTAACAACACACTTTCATTGATTTTAAACAAGATCTTATTTAATAATTTAACACCTGTATGAGGTTTGGGATCGTGCCACCAAAAACTGTAATCAATTTTATTATTCAATATCTTGACCAAAGAATTAAAAGGATTATCCGAATAAAAGAATAAATGCTGAATATCATTTTCTTTGATAAATCTTTTGATTTTTATTAATGAATCAATTTTTTTAAAAATATTCTTGTCTCTTTTATCAAAATTAACACTTAGTATTCTGTGACTTTCGTAATCAAATTCTGAATCGTTGTAACAAAAGCTTTTAATTATATAGATGTTCTTTTTTTCTGATAAATTATTACATAGACTTTTAAAAGAATCTCCTATTGCACTCCTCGAGGAATTAATACAAATTAGACAAATGTTCATTTTTATTCACCTGTTAATTATCACGAGTGTTGGTTACCCAAAATTATATACATACAACATGAAGAGTTAGCCTTTCCGTTATCCTGCACATCCTAAGCGCTGCAGCACTTCCTCCGGACGTTCGTGGATGTCGTCCACAAACCGAGCAATGGCCTGGACGATATCGTCTCGATTTTGGTGAAACACATTGGCGATCACGGTGTCTTTCAGCCATTTCCATAAGCGTTCAATCGGGTTCAGCTGTGACGAATAGGGAGGAAGGGAAAGAAAGTGAAAACACTGCCCTTCTTCCCGCCAAAATTCCTTGACCATGTTGGCATGGTGAATGCGGGCGTGATCCAACACCAAGATGATGAGACGGTCTGGATCGCGCTCTTTAAGCATTCTCAAGAAATCCAAGAACGTCGCGGCATGGGCAGCGGTCGTTGGATGAAGCACCGTTTCACCATCGTGGATGTTGACCGCGCCAAACCGCGATACGTGGGCATGATGGCCGAACGCCGGCACTTGTTTTTGGCGGCCGACTTCCGACCATGTGGACCGCAAGACATGGTAAGAGCGGATATGGGTTTCATCGATGTACAGAAGAACGGCATCTTCTGTCTCCTTGGTGATCAAGTTTTTTGATCAGATCCATTTGCTTTTCCAATTGCTTTTGTCGATCCGGATTTCCTTTCGCCAGTGTGTACGTCGGGCGAGTCCATGACAGACCTTGACGGTGCAGGAGTTTTCGCAGCGCTTCGCGGGAAATGGAAACACCGAATTGCTTGGCGACATAGGATTGCAGGAGTTTGGTGTTCCACGTCGAAGCGACGTCCCAGCCCAGTTCCCACGGGAGTGGTGGTCAACACAAGCTGTTTGATCTCTTCCTGCTGTTCTTCGGTGAGAAACGGCTCCCGCCCGGGGGCGAAATCCCGATGAAGCAAGAGCTCCAGACCGCCTTCGTTGAACAGCGACACATAATGGGAAACGGTTTGTCGGCACACGTTGACCATGGAGGCCACCTCTTTGCCCAAATAGCCTTCCATGACCAGGCGAACCGCCATCACCCGTTGGCGAAGAAGGGCATTTTTGATTTTCCGTTCCTGTTTGCGAAGTGTCCGAGGTGTCCATCCGTGATCGTTGGTGATGCGCGGACGTTTCATAAATGATCCCGCTCCTTTTCCATTGGTTTCCTTCGAAACAGGATAACCGGAGTGGGCACTGGTTATACGAAGGTTAATCTTTTAATGGGCATGTATATGGTGAAAGCTTTTTTGCATCAAATTAAAGTAATGACTTCTGTATGAACCCTTTTTCATGATTATACTGCCCCTACATGCTGTGAACAATAGATCTTACAGCATCCAAATGAGGTGCTCCCCTTACCGGATGTGCTGCACAAATCAGAGATTAAGATGTCAATTTGGATGTATATAGATACCCGTGGTGCTAGATAAAATCAGACAAGCATAAAAAATAGCCCTTGCATGAGGATCTCCTTAAAATGAAAGTGCAACCAAACATCAAAAGAAGAAGTTCCCATGCAAGAGCACTTTCATTTTACAACAGATCGTGTTAAACTTCCAAAACAATATGCATCGATTTTGCTTTTTGTATCGGCTCAACGATCGTATAACCTCGGTGACAAAGGGTATATCAGCCAAAAGCTGCAAAAGAAGCTGTACGAAGAGCACCGAGTCGCTTTTTGGACGCCCGTTCGAAAAAATCAGCGAATTCGCCAATCGGACGCATGGAAACAGTGGATGAAGCGAAAACGCAAAGTGGTGGAAACCGTGTTTTCGATTTTAGTCGATTCGTATCGGATCACCGAGATTCGAGCGAACTCGGTTTCTGGATTTGAAACGGCACTGGATGGTATTTTACTGGCTTACTCGCTTGTTGTTCTTGGGCTAGTTGAGCGTTAAGACTCAACTAGCACCACGGGTATATAGATTAATTTTCAAACTTACTGTAGATGAGCAAATTCACTAACATAAATTGACAACCAAACAAAAAAGGAGACATGAACCGGACTCCTTGGGTAAAATAGGCAAGATATTCCCATTGATGTGATCAAAAAACAGCTCCATGTCGCCTAAGGGGTACCCTGTTTGCCTCTCAGAACATGGAAATTATTGTAATCAAAAATGCTCATCTACAGAAACTTATATAAAGGCTCTATTGCTTAGCGTAAAAGCCTCTACCTATATCAATCTCTCAAATTAATCTTATTAAACTTCAAATGAATATAAATTAAAACATTGAGATAGATAATAAAGAAGTATGATATAAAATGCCTTATATACGAGCCATAATCAGGTTCGAAAATACCATGGACAGCAATTATGCTTAGCAAAAAAATGAGTATATTTTTTTGTGTTGTTGACAATTTATTATAGTTTTTAATATTGAAGAAAATAATGTATGAGTTTAATAACATATATATGACAAAAAAAACATATTTTATATTTAGCGACACAAACATTATCTCTAAAGGAAATAGCAATCTAAAGATATTTAGTAAATAATTAAAAAACATTATAAAATTATTATTTGAAATGAGCACATCTGATATTATAGTTTGAGCATCTACAGAACCCATTCGATAATAATTTAAATCTTCTCTAATGTAGAATATTCCGAACAAATATTTATTTGGAACCACAATTAAAATAAAAATCACAATTAATGCTATCCAAAGTCTAGATTTTTTATGATTGAAAAACATAAAGAAGATACAAAAATATATAAAAACCAACCCGAAATAAGTTCGAAAAAAATAAGAATATAAAAATATCAAAATACACAGGACCAAAAACAATTTTTTACTCTTCATTTTTTTTAAGACCACTGAAAACAGGAGGGAGAATAGAAATGTAATCCACTCTTTACTAATATGAGTAACATAAATCACCAATAATACTATTGACATTGGCAACCAAAACGCCAAAAGCAAATCCATTCTTGGTATTCTTATGAAAGACATTGATAATAAAAGAATAAATACGGTTATAAAAGTTAGAATTAAGGCCCATACATCCCAGATATAAATATTAAATATATTTAAAAAATTGTAAAATTTAGCACTGAAATCGAAAGCCTTATCACCTAAATTAACCCCGGAACGCATTAAATATAAAATTTTATAAGAGTCATAAAAATATTTTTCAGAAAAAATCTTATACATCTCAAGTTTAAGAGGAAAACACAACCCTAATAAAAAAAATAATAGTGAATAAAATAAAAAATAATCTCTTTTAGAGGCACTGTTAAGATGTTTCATAATTTTATCCTCTTCCAATAATGCTTGTATCAAAAACGTATTTGAAACAACATCAAATCACCAAGGTTGACAGGAGAGAAAAAAGTTCAAACCATTCTTCCAAATATCATTTACTGTAGTGAAACAAATTCACTAACATAGATTCACATCCAAATTTCTTTGTGAGTGCAAGGAAGGTATGTTCTGGAATAGTCAAAGTACAACTTTTGGTAAAGGATCAAAAATTGCATAAAAAACGGTTATTTACCGATATTGACTAACGCTCGATGGATATACAATAATCTTCTCCACTTTTTATTCTGATTCATAATAAATACTTTTAAGAGTTTTTTTAATGCCTTATAGTATGCATAACAGAAAGCCGTAAAAGTCTTCAATTTTCTTTTTTGAGTCCGCTTGACAAACCAATACCCATTCCGAATATCATAAAAGGCTACAATTGGAGATAGATTTTTTTCTCCACCTGAAGATGCCGATACTTTATGATGTACGCGAGATTGCGGAACATATTTAATTTCCCATCCATATTGATTAGCTCTAACATTCCAATCCGTCTCTTCATAATACAAAAAATAATCCTCACACATATACCCTACCGTTTCCAGCACCTCTCTCCTGAACCCCAAACTACACCCCGTTATATAATCCACTTCTTTTACTTGATCATACTGCCCTACATCCTCTTCTTTAATTCCTATATGCTTTGTCTTCCCTGTCCAGGTATTGACCTTGCCCCCCGCAAACCAGATTTTGTTCGTCCCGTAGTAGTAAATCTTGGAACCAACAATCCCTACTTGTTTGTCGTTTTCTAACGTTTCTACCAATGGAGTGAGTGCATTTGGATCTACTACTGTATCGTTATTTAAGAGCCAAAAATATTGATACCCTTGCTTATACGCTTCTCTGATTGCGACGTTATTTCCACCAGCAAACCCTAAATTCTCTCCGGTTTGAATGAATGTAATGGATAAATGAAATTTCCCATCGTTGTAATCTTGTTGAAGTTTATCAAATGAGCCATCTTGTGAGGCATTATCTACTAAAAACACGTGAAAATAAGGGTACGTTAAGTGCTCTAGCGACTTTAAGCATTCAAACGTATCGTCATAAGCGTTCCAGTTTAAAATAATAATCGCAACATCTTTATCCGTTACTCGCTTCAAGTGCTATCACTACCTTATAGTTTAATTCTTATCATAAATTCTTTCAATGCTTCTCGCCAATTTCTTATGCCACTAAATCCATTCAACTTAAGCGCCATATGCTCAAACACGGAGTAAGTAGGCCTTGGCGCTGGTCTTGGGAAGTCTTTTGTTGTACAAGGATTTACCTTGACTTTTATCCCAGCTTCCTCAAAAATTGCTTTCGCAAACTCATACCAAGAACAATGCCCAGAATTAGAAACATGGTAAACGCCGTATTTTTCCGTTTGAATCAGTTCCAAAATGCAATTGGCCAAATCTACTGTGTAAGTTGGACATCCGACTTGATCATGGACAACCATCAATTCATCCCGTTCTTGAGCCAGCTTTAACATGGTTTTGACAAAGTTATTTCCATGTTTCCCATAGACCCAAGACGTTCTGACGATAAAAAACTTCGAATGCAAGTCGCGCACAAACTGCTCACCGGCTAGCTTACTTTTACCATACACGCTAAGTGGATTCGTCGGCGCAAATTCGTTGTACGGGGTATTTGCCATTCCGTCAAAAACGTAGTCTGTGCTAATATAAACAAGTTTTGCTCCTACCGCTTCTGATGCGACAGCGACGTTTCTCATTCCGTATGCGTTAATTAAAAACGCTTGGTCTGGCTCGGATTCGGCTAAATCGACTTTTGTGTATGCAGCGGCATGTATGACAACATCAGGATGAACTTCCGCAATAACCTGTTTCACTAGGTCAAAGTTTGTGATATCTAACTCTTCCCGTCCATACCCATACACTTCAAAGCCTCGATCAGCGAGCGCATCGACTAAATCTGTGCCAAGCTGGCCTTTTGCACCTGTTACAACTACTTTCATAGCTTGTCACCATACTGTTTTTGATAGTAGTTCATGTATTCACCGGATTTCATATTTTTCCACCATTCTTGGTTGTCGATATACCATTGGATCGTTTCTTCGATGCCCTCTTCAAAGGTATATTGCGGCTTCCAGCCAAGCTCTGTCATAATTTTCGTTGGATCAATCGCATAACGGCGGTCATGCCCCGGACGGTCGGCCACATATTTAATTAACTCTTTCGAAACTCCGAGTTTTTCAACGATTATATGCACGATTTCATTATTGGTTCGTTCATTATGCCCGCCGATATTGTATACTTCCCCCGGTCTGCCTTTATGAATGACTAAATCAATCGCCGCGCAATGGTCTTTCACATGCAGCCAGTCGCGAATATTTTGGCCGTCACCGTAAATCGGAAGCTCTTTTCCTTCCAACGCGTTCGTGATCATGAGCGGAATCAGTTTTTCAGGGAAGTGATACGGCCCATAGTTATTGGAACATCTCGTAATATTCACATTGAGACCGTACGTTTCATGATACGCCCTTACAAGCAAATCTCCGCCAGCTTTGCTTGCCGAATAAGGGCTATTTGGCGCTAATGGCGTTTCTTCGGTAAAGTACCCCGTTTCCCCAAGTGTACCATACACTTCGTCCGTTGAAATTTGCACATATTTCTTAATATGGTTGGCTTTCGCCACATCTAATAACGCTTGCGTGCCCAATACATTGGTTTTTACGAAAATTCCAGGGTCTGCAATGCTGCGGTCGACATGCGATTCCGCCGCAAAGTTTACGATAACGTCAATCTTATGGGTTTTCACAAGATAATCGACTAACTCACGGTTATTGATATCGCCTTTCACAAACGTATAATTAGGATGATTTTCGACATCCTTCAAGTTTTCAAGATTGCCGGCATAGGTTAATAAATCATAATTGACTACTTTATAATTTGGATATTTCTCAAGCATGTAACGGACAAAGTTGCTGCCAATAAAACCTGCTCCGCCTGTGACTAAAAGATTCATTATTATCTCTCCCACTCAAAGTTGATTTCGGCATCGGCTAATAATGGATGTTTCGTATCTTTGTCAGAAAGAATTGGATTCGCTGTCGGCCAATCAATGCCTAACGCTGGGTCATTCCAAAGAATGCCGCGGTCATGTTCTGGAGAATAGTATTCATCCACTTTATATTGTACTTCCGTATTTTCCACTAGCGTACAGAAACCATGCGCAAACCCTTTTGGTACAAGCAATTGCTGTTTATTCTCCGCACTTAAAATAAACGCTTGCCACTTTCCAAATGTCGGTGAACCTTTGCGAATATCGACAACGACATCATAAATCGCCCCACGCGTCACGCGAACTAATTTCGTTTGTGCCTTTGGGTTTAACTGATAATGAAGGCCTCGCAACGTTCCCGCTTGTTTTGACAATGAATGATTGTCTTGAATAAAATCAAGATCAAGCCCATATTCCACAAACAGCTTTTTGTTGTAGCTTTCCATAAAAAAACCCCGATGGTCGCCGAACACTTTTGGTTCAATCAATAACACACCGGGCAGTGAAGTCTCGATCACTTTCATAACAAGCACCCCGCCATTTTATAAATAGATTGGTTTCTTTTTCTGATTCGCGATATCTATTAAATATTGGCCGTACTGGTTTTTCTTTAACGGCTCCGCTAACTTTAACAATTGTTCCCGCGTAATATATCCTTTTACATAAGCGATTTCCTCAAGGCAAGCAACCTTTAAGCTTTGGCGTTTCTCGATTGTCTCGATAAACTGCGAAGCCTCCAGCAAAGATTCATGCGTGCCGGAATCCAGCCAGCAAAAACCTCTCCCCAAAATCTCCACATGCAATTCGCCAAGCTCCAAATATTTTTTGTTCACATCGGTAATTTCTAACTCGCCACGTGCGGAAGGCTTAATGCTTTTCGCAAATTCAACAACCCGGTTATCATAAAAATACAACCCTGTCACCGCATAATTGGACTTCGGATGTTTAGGCTTTTCTTCAATCGAAATGGCTCTGCCATTTTCATCAAACTCTACAACGCCAAAACGTTCAGGATCATTGACATAATAGCCGAAAATCGTTGCCCCAGTTTTGCGCTCAACCGCTCTCTGCAACAACTGAGTTAAACCATGACCGTAGAAAAGATTGTCTCCTAAAATCAGCGCAACATTATCGTCACCAATAAACTCTTCACCAATAATAAATGCCTGTGCAAGACCATCCGGAGAAGGTTGCACGGCATAGGATAATGAGATTCCTAAGTCTGAGCCATCTCCTAGCAATTCTTTAAAACGAGGTGTGTCACTAGGAGTAGAAATAATCAAAATGTCTCGAATACCAGCTAACATCAAAACAGATAACGGATAATAGATCATTGGCTTATCATAAACAGGCAATAATTGTTTAGATACTGCTTTTGTTAACGGATAAAGGCGGGTACCACTCCCGCCGGCTAAGATGATGCCTTTCATACATATCTTCTCCTAATCCATATGCTGCTAAACTACTTTAAATTAACGTATTAAGCACCTGTCATGATAATAAACTAAAAAACTTTTTATACTGTTTATTGATCATCATTATAAAAATACTCCCCACAAATATACTAATCTCCACAAAAATCATACAAACCATTATTCCAATTCCTTTTAAAGAATACGTAACAGGAATGGAGAGAATTAAAAACAGTGTTGATGTAATAAGATACATTTTTCTCATTTGTACATATTTTTTCATAGCTAATATAAATGGATTAAGCAATACATTGCAAATAGTAAACCCAATCATAATTGAAGAAAATCTCATCATGTTAGTAATATAATAATTTTTATCACCGGTTACCCATTTAATGAAAATCGCTGAGGAAAAAAAACTGATTACACTAATTGTAAAAGAACAAGCTATGACCAAAAATGCTGTTTTCTTTTTGATTTCATTAAACCTTTTATAATTATTAACATATACATTGCATAAATATGGATAAATAGCTTGAGCAAAAGGTTGAGATAGCCCTACAATGGCACTTGCAATTTTTTGAACTATAGAATAATAACCTGCATATTTGTTTCCAGCAAAAATGCCAGTTATGATAACAGCCCCTTGGCCATAAACATTTCCCGCTAGAGTGGATATGAAAACATTACTGCTATCTTTTATTTCCTGTAATAAATGCCTAAAGTTAAAATTTAACTTTAAATTTCTTACACTTATTGAAAACTTAATTTGTAACATTGAAAATCCTATAAAACCCGCAATCAATATCCCTGATGCTTGAATAATTGAAGCAGTTATATAATCATCTTTCTCCTTTACAAATAAAAAAATAAGAACAACAGACAATATTTTTATACTGATATTAATTGCGGTTATATAATTCATTCTTTCTACCCCTTGGTAAAACCACGTAGGGAATAATGCATTACCTATAACTATCATAAAAAAGATAAAATATATTGGATAATACTTAAAAAAAATTGGAATAAGAATAACAATGACTGTTAAAAAACCAAGTGCTATACATAAAAAAATTAACTTAGCTGAATACACATTGGAAATTATTTTATTTAATCTTTCTGAATCATTTTTATGTAGTGCTACATCGCGAGTAGCTGTATAATTAAATCCAAAATCAACAAAAACACTTAAATATTGAGCAACAGCAGTAGCTATAGCTATTGTTCCATATTTTTCGCTACCCAATACTCTAACAAGATAAGGAAAAGTAATTAACGGTAAAATATAATTAGAACCTTGTAGTATTGATAAAGATATAACATTTTTTAACACTTGTTTATTAACCTTAAGAAGAAGTCTTTTTAGCAATTTTTACATCCTCTTCATTTAAATATTTTTTTATTTCATTACTAGCTATTTGGGTATATTGATTTAATATTTTTTCTTTAGTCTGGTCAGATGAATATTTTTCGATCAAATAATGCTTTAAGTATGCGCTCAATCTATAAGTCACCATAAGCATCGATAGCCCAAAACCTTGGAAACCGTCGGCATAACCCTTTTTCCTAATAAATCGATTAATAAACTCTTTGAACATAATTATAAGAAGCTTTGCTATACTAAATCTTTCGCCTGCATCAACAGCATTTTTCGCTTCAATCGTTGTATACCTGTTTAACTTCTCTAAAAAATGCTCAACGTCAATATAGTTAAAATGGATAAATCCCAATGATTCATCTTTTAATTTGTAAACACGCGCTGACAGATCGAGATTTGAACCCTTATGAATCCTAGTCCCATACTTCATAAATTTTTTCTTAAAAAAACGCAACTGCATATCTTGTAATGGCCCCCATCCTGAACCTTTCATTCTATATCCAAAAAAATAGTTAATACGCGGGATGAAAACAGCATCATACTCTCCAGATTCAGCAATTTCAATAAGCTTGTTCCTCAACTCAATCGGAACTATCTCATCTGCGTCAACAACTAATATCCATTCATTTGAGGCTTTTTCAAGAGCAAATTGTCTTGCTGGCTCAACATATCCTAGGCGCTCATGCATATAAATTTTATCTGTATACTCTCGTGCAATCTCCACCGTCCTATCGTCACTATACATATCCACAATAATAATTTCATCTGCCCATTTAACAGATTCTAAACAGTTGCGAATATTTTTTTCTTCATTGAATGTATTAATCAAAACGGAAATATTGGTACTCATTACGTCTCTCCCTCTGAAATCATGAATAGCTTAAGCTACGGCATTAAACATTAATAAGCTCCCTTTCTTAAAAGGACCATGAACACTGTTTTTACGAGAATCACTATATCTAAAAACAACGATTGATTATATACATAAAATAATTCCACGTCTACTCTCTCAGGATACCCAACCTCACTTCTCCCGCTTACCTGCCAATAGCCTGTAATTCCTGGCTTGACTGATAAGAATTTTAAAACTCCCATTTTATAACTTTTTAGTTCTTCCTCGATCACTAGTTCCTTTCCAATAAAACCTATTTTTCCTTATTAATGGCTCTTCACCACAAAGTGTACTTGACAAAGAAAGACGATTATGATAGCACGAGTGTTGATTATCCAAAATTAGACATACGCCTTCCATAAATTTGGGCATACTCAAACAAAGCAGCGGCCATCCCGGATTTCCAATCGAGAGGAAGCTGCCCAGAGAAAAAACGGCGAACAAACGAAATGAAGGAAAGAGAGACGTTCGTCCGTTTTTTGGTTTGATCATACAGCCATCGCAGCAACACATACGCGATGAACGCCGCAAACAGTTGGTTGTATACCGCATTTTCCGTCGTGCCAAACAAGGTCGGGACATTCAGATATTGCTTCACCCAACGGAAAAAGATCTCAACAGTCCAACGTTGTTGGTACATGTCGGCAATGGTTTCCGCAGACGCATGGAAGAGGTTCGTCACGACCCGAATGTCGCGGCCATTCGCATCTCGAAAGATCACTACCCGGTGACGCTTGGTGGAGCGGTATTGTTTCGTTCCCAACTGGCACGTGAAGTCGGCTTGAACCGATGAAGATGCGCTCGGAAGGCGGTTCAAGCTTTTTTTCTGATGAAGTTCGATGTTGTCCTTCATCCGAATGACAAAGAGCTGATGCTGCTCCACAAATCGATCGAGGCGTTCGATTTTGAAATACGCCCGGTCTTCCACCAGCACTTGTTGAGCGTTCGTCAACTGTTCTCCCACCGGGCCATCATGACGCAGTCCGATGGTTTCCACCACGTCTGCCGGCAACGAGGATTCCGGCGAATACGCGACGTGCAGCTTCACTCCGGCGCGTTCGCCGTGATACGGAGCCCATGGGAGGCGGTTTTTCCCGACCGTGACGGTCGTCGAATCCACCACCCGAAGCGGTTTGGGAAACCGAAGCGAACGGCGGGTTTGGCGGTTGCACTTGGAAATGATCAACGCCAACAAGCGTTTCATGATGTCATAGGGAACTTCTTTCGCTTTCTTGGATACTGTGGAATAATGGAATCGCGGCAATCCATACAGAGGCCCCACATCGGCTCCGTGGCGAAAGCTTTTCCATTGATGCATGGCGGCCAGCAGGAAGAAGTGAATCAACTCGCGCAACGTAAAGGTTCGAGACGAATCACGATACCCAACCGCTTCGGCAATCAGTTGAATCTCTTCATCCGAAACAAGTTTTTGCATCAAATTCGGGAGTGTGGTATGCTTGTTCATAGAGAGCACCTCCTGGGTTTGTTTGTGTTGCTACTCACATTCTACAGGAAAGGTGCTCTTTTTTCTATACCCTTTGGATTTTATTGGATAATCAACACGCCTGATGATAGAGAAAATCAAAACAGCATTTTTCCTTTTTATACCACACGTCTCTTTGAACAACATTGCTATCATGTTTGTCTTTAAAAGTCAAGTACATCTTTTGGTGATGAACCTTATTAATGACTCTTCACCACAAAGTGTACTTGGCAAAGAAAGACGGTCATGATAAAGAAAATCAAAACCGTGTTTTTCCTTTTTATACCACACATCTCTTTGAGCAACATTGTTATCATGTTTGTCTTTAAGAGCCAAGTACATCTTTTGGTGATGAATCTTATTAATGGTGCACTGGTCAATTTAGTGAATATCAGAGCTTGTTACATGTAAGAATTAATCTCTTTCTTAATAAGCGCTATTCGGTCTAATCATTATTTTAATTGTTTTAAAAAAGACGGGACCTTTCGGATCTTCAAGTGTAATCAGGATCGCGACGATGAGAAACAGCTACGAACAAATCCGTCCGATGATCGTCCCGTAAGATGTCCATGATTGGCTTGGCCATTCAGCATCTTTCTTATCATTGGCGGTAGGCAGTTTCGATTGTTGCTGTCCCTCCCCCGCTTCGTCAACTTCTATTCCACTCTTTCTTTTTCTCTTACACCTTCTCTGCTACACTTTCCAATAACTGTTCCATAAATGGGATCAGTTCCTTCCGCAACTCCTCATTCTGCACCGCAAACTCAATCGTCGTTTTGATAAACCCGAGCTTCTCCCCGACATCGTACCGCTTTCCTTCAAATTCATACGCAAAGACGCGCTGAATTTCGTTCAGCTTTTGAATCGCATCGGTCAGTTGAATCTCCCCGCCGGCGCCGGCTTCTTGTTTTTCAAGGAATAAGAAGATCTCCGGCGTGAGGATGTATCGTCCCATGATCGCTAAGTTGGACGGCGCGGTGCCTGGCGCTGGTTTTTCGACGAATTGGCGGACTTGATAGCGGCGTCCGTGCTGCTCCAGCGGGTCGATGATGCCGTAGCGGTATGTTTCGTGGTCTGGAACTTGTTTGACGCCGATGATCGAGCTCAATGTTTGTTCGTATTGGTCGATGAGCTGCTTGAGGCACGGCGGGTCGGCTTGGACGATGTCATCGCCAAGCAGCACAGCGAACGGTTCATCGCCGATGAAGTTGCGCGCGCACCAGACGGCATGTCCCAACCCTTTCGGCTCTTTCTGGCGGATGTAGTGAATGTCGACTTTCGACGGCTCTTTCACTTTTTCCAGCAAGTCATATTTTCCTTTTTCCATCAAATTTTGTTCAAGCTCAACAGCGATGTCGAAATGGTCTTCGATGGCGCGTTTTCCCTTGCCGGTGACGATGATGATGTCTTCGATCCCTGAGGCGATGGCTTCTTCGACGATGTATTGGATCGTCGGCTTGTCGACAATCGGCAGCATCTCCTTCGGCATCGCCTTCGTCGCCGGGAGGAAGCGCGTGCCTAAGCCCGCGGCTGGGATGATCGCTTTGCGCACTTTTTTCATGTAGTACGTAACCCCCTATGTATAGTTGGCCCCTATGCCCTCGCGCATCGGTGCAACCGCCGTTGCGCCGATGCGCCGATGCATATGGGCATAAAAAACAGCCCCTTTTTGGGACTTAATTTGGCATCCGTGATTTTAGATTTCAAATTTCTTTTTCATGATCGATCAGTTTGTCAAACATCTCATCGGATCGACGCTGCAAGTACGAGACGGTGACATCGACGGATTTTCTGATGCTCGTGACATCATTCAACATGAGGGCTTGATTGTGTTTGGAAATGTGCAGCTCTTCGAGGATTCGCTCTTGCATCTGCTTCATGCCGACCATCTCGTGTTCTAATATTTGTTGGCCTTGTTGCAGCTGGGTGACATCACGTTGCAATGCTTTCTGACCTTCTTGCAGTTGGGTGACATCCTTCTGAAGTTGTGATACGTCTTGCTGCAGCTGCGATACGTCTTGGCGAATGTGCCCGACTGTGCCTGTGCCTTCCAACCGCTCAAGCCTGTCTTGGCCTGGTTTCAGTTCTTCTTGCAAGACGGAACGAAGCAATTCTTTCAGCTCTTGGCTCATGGCTTCATCTCCCTGCTCTGATGAATAGCATGGCCAGTGAAGCACATAGAAACAAAATCAGTTAGATCGGGCATCGAACCCGCCCTCACGCCACACCCTCGACGACGGGCGTCTAAGGTGCTAGGACCGTCATCGTCCCCACCCACGGCATGGCCGAGTGCCTCCATTGATAACGGTAAGGAGACATCACCGCCATCTTTTCTCTTTTAGATGGGCCAGCCAACCCACAGCTGTCCTCTATGCACGACCTTTTTTCAAAAGGGACGGATCAGACAACTTCCGCGAAAAAGCCTAGAAAGTCGGTGATGTAGTGGAAATTTGGGAAAAGCCGACTCTTCTCAAATTGAGGAGTCCTGTAAAATCAACGTCCCTCTTTCAACCGAAAGCAATGGATTCCACGGAATCGGTCGTTTTTCACCATTCTCCTAGAAGGCCTAGCGATTTAGTGAAAAGTCACAAGAAACGAACTCTTTTCTCAAACGGAGAAGATTTGGAAAATCGGCGCTTCTCTTTCGGCTGAAGGCAACAGGCTCAGCGAAATTGGCCGTTTTTTACCAGTTCTCTAGAACCATCGATCTTTCCCTGCTTCCTCATGATGCCCAAAACAAACGCAGGTAGTGAGTGCATCAAGTTGTTCCATCTATGCAAGCATCCTTCTCTCGAATGAGCTGTTCCTTTTCGTTATCGCCCCGATTCCTCCCAATAACGGCGGAAAAAGACCATTCCTGTTCCAATCATGGCGCCCGCCACAAAAGCAATCGCCATATTCAAGAGCGGTTTCGGGCTGTCGGGTGCTTGGGGAACGACGGGAGCAGAGATGGTTAAGATTTTATTTCCAATGGAAAATGTCTGTATAAAATCCCGCAACTGCTGCTCCTTATTGACGTATTGACGGTAACGGTCAGCCAACGATTTGATTTGATTGCTCAACTCATTTAAAGCAATTAACTCTTTTTCCGAAAGAGATGAAATATTACGTAGGTGGTCTGAGTCTAAGGTCATGATATATTGGTTATTATAGGAAATCACTGCATCAAGCAAAAGGGACGGCGGCAGCTTCAAAGACGCTGCTTCCTGACGATAACGTTTGATGGTTTGCTGCAGTTGAACATGCTCTTTTTGTTTCAGTTTCATGAAGTGGTGGAGATCTTTCTCAACACCTGTTTGAATATCTTTCCATATAGATTGGTTCACAGCGTTTAAAATCCCGTCCAACAGCTTTTTGGTGTCAGAGGGATTGGCCGCCTTGAGGGTGACACGGACCAAATTGGTATTCGGCACATTTTCAACGCTTAAACTCCCTTTGACTTGTTCCGCCATATATTTTCCTTGCAAATGCGCGTTTTTGATCCCCTCTTCGATCACAGAAAGGGATTGCACACGCTCCATATAGGCCGAGGGCGTAATAATCTCATTGAAATAACTATCCGTTTCATCGAATTGTTTTCCGGGCACGATCCCATTATTCACGGATACCGTAGCGTTGGCTGAGTATGTTGGTTTGATCCATACAAAACTAGCCAGCGCGGAAAGCATTAGCGCTACAATTGTTGTAGACGCAATGATCCATTTTCCTCTCCATATCGTTTCGATGAGTTCTCGCAAGCTAATCGTTTCATCCATCATCCGTTCCTACCTTTGACTGATTTGTTTGGTTGTTATGCGTGAAAATCCGATGGAAACACCTAGTCCCACCCAAAAGAATACAGCAGTTCCAATAATGGAATCGTTAAACATGCCTTGAATGGCATAAGCCATCAGACCCGCGGAAAGCGCTGCAACATATGCATTGAGGCGTACGTGGACAGAACGCAGCAACTGTATGAGGCCCCCCGCTATCACAACTACTAAGGCAGATAATGCTACGATCCCTGCTCCAAATGCCATACCGATATACATATTGTGGGGCTTATCGACAATCACACTATATCCTTCACCTAAATTCGAATTTTTTTCCGGATCATCTTGATTAAAGAAATACGGAAATGTATCTAGTCCATATCCTAGAAACGGCTTCTCAGAAATAAGTTCTAACGCTTTTTCCCAAATAAAGGCCCGACCTGATCCCGGTGCTATCCCCGGTCCCGGGAGCTCAGGAAGTTTGTATTCCTGCTCATCGGCATAGGCCAATGAGCCGCTTACAACCTTTTTCGTGATATTTCCTGCTATTTGCTTGATATCCATTATCGCTTCATCCAATGCTGCTTCTTGCTGATGATGCTGTTGAAACGGATTGTACGGGATGAAGAAGCCAATGGTCTCATCCCAAACACGGCTATTGTGTTTCACAAAAGGAATGTAAATGGCAACAAAGGCGACAACCAATACCAAGCTCGAAAGAACCGCTGTTTTTTTCTGTTCAGCCTTCACAAACATATAAATGAACAACGGACTCATCAACACTAGCGTGACAAAACCACTGCTGGCAAGCGAAGAAAGAAGCATGGCAAACGCTAATGAGGCGAATAGACCATTGACGATTTTTCGCCACAGTCTTTTTTCGAAAATCGTCAAATATGAGAAAAGAGCGATGAAAAAAGCTGAAATCCCGCTCACATAGTTTCCGTGGTTGATCGTAGCGAGAAAGCGGGAGCCTTGAGCTAGTTTTGCTCCTTCTGGGAGACTGGAATACAGCAGGTTTTGCACCCAATGGAGCTTTAATACGTCATAACCAAAGAAATTGACGATCCCCAATATCGCATTCATGATGACAAATGGAGTGAAGCAATAAATGAGCCATTGGATGCGTCTTAGGGTGTAGCGTATATTAGACGCAATGAAAAACAACATCAAGTAGCATAAATACGTGATCGTTCCCTCATGCCGGTCATACATTCCGTACAAGGCCAATGTTTTATAGGGCGCCAAAACAGCTGACAACGTCAAACAGACAGCTAAAACTGCTAGAGCGATGTTGATTTTTGTTTTCGGAATCTGGTAGTTCAACACGAATACTTTATATAGAAAAACAAGGCTGAGAAACGCTGTAGAGACAAGAAACACGATAAATTTATAGTATGTAAATACATCCGCTTTTTTTCCTGTGTCCAATACATCGGTTTGGGTAATCGACGGGCTGATAAAGTCGCCAATATGCACTCTTGCGATCAATGGAATGGCCAGTACAATGAATGCCAGCCCCCAAAACAATATCGCATCGACCCGTTCCATATCCAGTTGGTCCTCATGTTCATCACGTTCAATATTTAAATATTTATACCAATCAGACATGTTCGCTTCTCACCTTATGATGATTTTTGATACTGGATTTGAGACAACAGTTCATCGATTCTAGCATGATACGTTTCTGATCCAGGCAACTGTTTGCTTTTCTCCAAGTATGCTTTCGCTTTCGCATACTCACCGTTGTAATACAGAATCTCGCCAAATTGCAACGTGAAAATCGGATCCTGTTGCAAGAACGGCCTTTTTCTAATCGCTTTTTCGTAATAAAAAGCAGCCTTCTGAAAATCATTTTTCATCGCATACGCCAAACCAAGTGTGCGCATGATGTTGTAACGATCCGGGTATTTGCCCAGCAACGACCGCAATAACGGCAAAGCCTGCTCTGCCCGTCCCTGCTGCATCAACTGAACCGCCTGTTGATACTCAGTATAGTCTTTTAGAAACTGCTCGTCCTGTTGTTGGCCTTTCCAGTGAGCATAGCTGATTCCCGATAAAATCAAGACTAGCAGACTAAGAAACACGTATCGGTCCCATTTTCCATGCATGAGTAAATTCTCCTCATTCTGCAAAAATCGACAACCTCCCACTTGTAAATTTTAGTGCATTTTGCCCTATAAAGCAATAGGTGGTTGAAACGGCAACAGAGCAGCTTTTTGCTAAAAGTGGTTCATCACCACAACATGTAATTGACAAGCACGACATCGTTTGAATCATCACGCATCACAGCTATTCATTTACGGATTTTTCCTTACAGACGCAAGCAAGACCTATTCTGAGGCAGTCAAGTACAACTTTTGATGAAAACCTTTAAAATTCAGTTGTTTCCCTGATGATACATCATTTGAAAAAGAATCTCACAAAAGACCCTCCCATGAAAGTGAGTTCACCACTTTCATGGGAGGGTTGCTACATTGCTATACACTCCATCCTTATTTTGCTACGTTTACAACAGTAGCAGAAACATTGTTGCCAACTACATTATTATCGGTAATCTTGCCTGTTTGATTCACATCCACAATGTCAGTTGCGGACAGCGTAATCGGTTTAGACAAGTCGGTCACAGGAGACTGCAGTTTCAGATAAACCGTTTTGTACCCTTTCGAATTCTGTACTAAGTTAGTAGCATTGTTGTCTTCGTAAACATTCGATACAGTGACAACATTACCATCGACTTTTACGATAAAGTTGTTAGCAGAAAGTACTCTACTGATCATCGCATTTGCCACCGGTTCGCTGAAGTCGACACGGATGACGTCTGCGCTGGTTAAGGTCGCTGTGAACGTCGGAGCCACGTTTTCTTTCATGTATTCATTTACGGTCACGGTATCCATAACGAGCCCAGACGTATTCTTAATGTTGCTGATCGTAATGACGTGCGTGCCTGTCCACGTATTTGCCCCGGGTGCGAGCGTCACGCGGATATGTTTCGTATCTCCATCAAAGACTGCTTTCGTGACGGTCAAACCGTTGATGTTGAAGTTGGACAGGTTCAATGCAGAAGCGTCCAAGTTTTGTGTGAACGCAAATACTAATTCGTTGTTGTTGTCCGCTTTCACACCATTACCATCGTAGGCTGTATCAAGAGCTGGCTTCGTCGTTAAGCTGTCAGAGCCGCGAACGAATGTAATCTGTTTACGCTCTGCATATGCATTGTCAGCCAAGTCGCTTACTAAACCGTTCGGCAGCGTCACGGTGTATGTGCCTTTTGGCAAGGAAGAAATGTTCAAAGCAACCGATTTCGATTTTCCGTCTGTCGGCAGATATAATTTGAAATTGTCGCTAGTTGTTTTCAAATCTGCGCCGACAGCCTTAAGTACATTGTTTTCGTCAATATACTTATCGCTCGATTGAACGACTGTAATGTTGCTGCCAGTCGTGACCTCTTCGTCAAATGTCAGCACAAGATGCTCAACACCGTTAATTTTCACAACTTGGCTGCTGACGAATTTCGGCGCTGTGTTATCGGCTTTCAATTGAACAACTTTCGTGTACGCATCCCCGCTATTGCCCGCCAAGTCCTTATAATCGCTTACTTCAACTGCGTACACACCTTTCGACAAAGCAGAAGCCAACGTTGCCGTGTAGACTAAGCCGGTTGAATCAACCGAAACAGAAGCTGTTTGGCCACCGATTTTGATGGTCGGAGCGCTCAACAGTTTTTCGCTGAATGTCACTTTGACGGTTTTCGTGTTGACCGCTTCGATGCTTTGAACGACTGGTTTCGTTATATCAACCGTTGTCTTCTTGACTGTCAATTCAGCTGGGTTTGGATTGATCACATTACCGTTGTAATCGACAGCACCGAAGATTTTCAACGTCAGATCTTTATTAACCGGCACAGACGAAGATGCAAGGTTGATTGTCATTTCATCGTCGCCAGCCGTGAACTTCGGAGAAACCGAAATTTCAGTTGTTCCGTCGTACAGTTTGACTGTTCCTACGCTGGCAAGCGGTTCAGAGAACTTCACTTTCAGCGTCAAGCCGTTGTCCGCGTAAGAGAACGATAGAACGCTCGGTCTTACCGAATCAGTGGTGTCGATCGTCGTCGTGTAGGCAGGTACGTCTTTGCCGTCCAATGTCTTGACGTTTTTAATGTCGACAACATAACGTTTCGTGAAAAATTGATTGCCGTCAGCCACCAATTTCAGCGTTTTCTTATCATCGCTCAACGATGCTTTCACGGTGGAAACCGGTCCTTGGCTGTCAATCGCTGTGAGTGTAATAGCACTCGCTTTCACGACGTCATCGGACGTATCGCTTGTTCCTTTGTTGTCGATTACCGTTGCAGCATCGACCGCTTTGTTGAATTTGATTTCCAACGTTTTGGCGTTAACGGCTGTTACACTTTCCACTTTTGGAGGCAGCGCCGCTTCATACGCCGCATTGGCTTCTTGTGCTGCTTTTTGCAGTTCGGCTTTGAACGCATCGGTTACTTTCGATACATATTGGTTGACTTGGTCAAGCGCGGCTTTCGCTTTGTCCAAGTTGCCGGCTTTGACAGCGTCTTGCGCTTCACGCGCTTTCATGGCAACGGTGATGTCGTAGATCAAGCTGTCGCGCAATGCTTGAGCATCGGCTTTGAACGTCGAACGGAGGAGTTCGCGCGTCGATTGGCCGTAGACGCGGTCGAGAATGACCGTGCGCGTTTTGAGCTCGTACGAAATTTTGTGGTAGAGCTCTTCTGCTTTTTTCAGATCTTTCGCATCGACGGCTGCTTTGAGTTCTTGGCGCATTTTGTCTAATTTTGTCGCATAGTTGTAAGCGTCGATGTACGTAGCCACGCGCGCTTCGCCCGATTTCGGGTTGGCTTTGAATACATACGTTTCGTATGTAGCTTGCAAGTCAGCCAAATACGCGTCTTTTTTCGCGCCGCCGGCTTTGTTCACGACAGCAACCGCGTTTGCATACGCTTGTTTTGCTTTGTTGTAGGCGGCATATACATCTTTAATGTCCGGGAATTGGCCCGTTTCCGTTACCGTATGGCTGTACGTATAGTATGCTTCTTTCATTTGCGCTTTCGCTTGGCTGACGACCGTCGCAACGTCCGTGGCTGCTTGGGAAGCATGCGGGTTGGCGGCGACGAAAGCGCTCGCTGCTACAGCGCTGGCTGTGGCAAGTTTGACTGCTTTCTTTTTGTCCATAAAGCCTAAAATCCCCCTTCGTTTTTATGAAACTTTAAGACAATGATCCTAAACGGCTGCCGTTTAGTAGATTCATTGCCTAAAAGGTGCTAACATGAACCAAGATCATCCTGTGTGTCCAGATGATAGACTTATTAGCAAGGCTATCATTCAGTGCTAGCACTTTCACATCATTCCTTAATGTTCTACGTCTTCTATAATAATACATTTTCTTTCTAAATTCTAGCCCTAAATACAAATTTTTTAGAGAATATGCCATTGAAATTATTTCCATCGATGGCGACATTGATATGAATATGCCTGTAACAGAAATTTAGAACAATATTTTGGCAGTTTGATGGTTTTGGTTGGCAAACATTTTGTGCAAAAACATCAATCGTTTTTCTTCACCGTGACGTCCATCGGTTGGCCAAGCGTCATTTTGACGACGTCATTGCGGTCATTCAAGTACAAATCGAGAAAGCGGAACTGTCCTGCGAATTGTTCCGGACTGTTCGTGATGGAAAATTGCAGCTGCATGGCGTAATCACCGCTGTTGGCGAGCTGTTCGGCGATTTTTTTGATCTCTTCCTTCGGCACGTTGTACGCTTTTAAGTAAGAGATCGAGTCGGCGATCGCTTCGGCGTTGTCGTTGAAGAAAATGGAGAGCGTCACCGTTGCGCCGTCGATGCGGCCTTCAAGCGGCAATGACATATTTTGGCCGTATAAGTACCAGCCGAACAGACGATTTCCTTTTTGCCGCTCAATGACGAACGGAACGGATTCATTTCCTGCCTGAAGAATGTATTGCCCTTTCAATGAGCGGGCGACAAGGGCGAGAAGTTCGTCTTTTGTGAACGGCACGTATTGGATGGCAGCCCCTTGTTTGGCATACAGTCCGCCGCCGAGGCTGTAATAGACGGCGCCGCCTGCCCGTTTTTGGCTGTAGACGCGATACTCGCGCCCTTGTTTCGCCGTCATGGCGGTCTGCCATGCCGCTCCGTTCAGGCGGTATAGAGGCGTGTCGCGCAAAATGACGACTTTGCCGATCATGCCTTGTTTCCATTGGACTTGCCCCCATTGGACGGCGGCGTCAACTGTTTGTCCATTTCCTCCGAGGGCGATGGCGGCGGCGAGGCAGATGGCGGCTGCCATTTGGGATGCATGTTTCATCTTCGTTTTCCTCCTCATTTTGGTCATCGTTGTCGTTCCAGCATGCTAAAAGAACCGCTTCGCCCCCAAGTACCGCTGTTTCCAATACGATTGGTCGAGGCGGCTCGTCGTCACGCCGGTCGAAGCGCCGCTATGGATGAACTGGCCGTTGCCGATATAGATGCCGGCATGCGACGGGCTATTCGTGGTCGTGGCGAAAAAGACGATGTCGCCGACTTCCGGGGCGGAAACCGATGCGCCTGCATTCCACATCAAGGCGACGGTGCGCGGGATGGGGACGCCTTGTTGCTGGAACAGGTAGAAAATGAAGCCGCTGCAGTCAAATCCCTCTTCCGGTGTCTCGCCGCCCCAAACGTATGGTGTTCCGAGCAGTTCGGCCGCATCGGCGACGAGTTCGATGACGTCCAGCTTCGCCGCAGGGGCTTGTCCGATCAGGCGCTCGTATGTTTCGCCGTCAACAATGCCGGTTGCGGGGAGTTGGGCCGCTTGTTGGAAACGGCGGACGGCATCGGCGGTGGCGGTTCCGTAGTAGCCGGTGATGTCCGTCCAGAAGTAGCCGAGCTCTTTGAGCTTCGTCTGAATGCGCTTGACGTCGTCGCCGAGCGCGCCGATTGAGAGGCGAACCGCCAGGCGCTCGCGCTCGATCGGTGCAGGGGAGGTCGTTTTCGCTTTTACTGCGCTCGCGAGGCGGGCAACGGTTTGGTTGTCGACCGCGCCGGTCACTGGCAGGCCGTTGTCGCGTTGAAAGCGGCGGATGGCGTCGGCGGTCAGCACCCCATAGTAGCCGGTGATGTCCGAATAGGTAAAGTAGCCGAGTTGTTTAAGCTGCTGCTGCAGCTTGCGGACGTCGTCGCCGCGCGAACCGATCGTCAGCGCGTCAGATAACGTGGCCGGCTGACTTGTTGCTTTTTGCTTCAGCCGCTCAAGCGTCGCCCGGTCCGCCCGCCCGGTGGCGGGAAGCCCGTTCGCCCGTTGAAACTGCTTCACGGCATCGGCCGTCACCGCGCCATAGTAGCCGGTGATTTGCGGATAGCGAAAATAGCCGAGCTGTTTCAGCCGGCGTTGCAAATCACTGACGGCCGCACCGCGGGAACCGATGGTGAGCGTGTCGTTTGACGCAGGCTTTTTCAGCTTCGCGTAGGTGGCGTCATCGACGATGCCGGTCGCCGGCAAGTTCATCGCCCGTTGGAACGCCTTGACCGCTTCTTCGGTGATGGCGCCAAAGTAGCCGGTCGCTTGCGGATACGTGAAAAAGCCTTTTTCTTTCAAGCGCTGCTGGAGCTGTTTGATTTCAGGGGAACTCATGCCTTTTTTCCATTCCGCCGCCTGGCTGTCATCCGGGGCAAGAAAAAAGGACGAAACCATGGCAGCGGCAAAGAAGGCGTGATTCGGTTTCACGGATGCGTCCTCTCCCTTCGCCGCCCCTTCCGTTTGTTGTCGTCTTGTCCTGAGTGGATGTTCAAGATGAGGCGCGGCAATGTTCTATATTTTCAGTATATCGTATGAAAGCCATGAAAGGAAATGCTTTTTTCCATTGGGAGAAGAAAGAAGATCATGAACCGGAATGGGGTGTTCCCCGTTTCGGACGCGACAGATTGGCGAACAAGTGCGATACATGCCGGTCATCGACAAGGTAAATCGACTGCAGCACTTCATAAATGAGCTGTTTTTCCATCTCCAGCCATTCATCTGCGCGGATCGGGATGTATTTTTGCCTCGGTTCGTTCCATTCATAAAGGGCGACGGTAAACTTTTTTTGGCGAAGATCGAGCTTGACGATAAACATGTAAAGCTGGCTCGTGCATTTAAATACAAAATAGAGCTGGGCTTCCTTTGAGCAGGTGATCGTGCGGAACAGCGCCTCGCCTTCCGATGCAAAACGCATCCGTCCACCTTCGTTTTTCAGCGAGCGCAGCGAATCAGTGAAACTGGCCGGGGCGATCGTTTTCAGCCGCACGGAAAACGGATTTTTCATTTCCTTAATATAGATATGGTACATTTTTTGGGCGTGCTTCTCCCCGTTTCGTTCACAAATGACAAAATCGGCAAGATAGATGTTCACCTTGACCCCCTCTTTTTGGTTCATAATTTCCTATTTTTAACTAATTGTACTATGTCCTTCCTGGGCAAAAAAAGAGGCCGAACGACGAAATCACGGACAAATCCGTTCTGATTTAGAAACAAAGAGAGAAATGGGCGAAAAAGGAACAATCATTAGCTCCACGCTTTTCTATCTTTAAATAGTAATGATGAAAAGCGTGGTGACGAACGATGACAAACTTGGGGGAGACGCTCAAACAACTGCGAAAACAACGGCGCTGGACACAGGAACAGCTGGCCGAGCAGCTGAACGTGTCGCGTTCGCAAATCAGCAAATGGGAAAACGGCAGCCTGCTTCCTGACATTCAATCGCTCGAAAAGCTATGCCATTTGTTTAACGTCAGCGCTGATTTTTTACTCGGCAGCGAACTCGGACAGCGGGAAGTGCTGCGGGAAGTGAAGCGGCTGTATGGGGAAACGGAAATGGGTGAAAAGACGCTCGCTGTCGTCGATTATGTGCTGCGAAACCGCGAGATCAGCGACGCGGTGTACACGTTGGCGAAATTGCCGGAGAAAAAACGAAAACATGTCGAAACGATGCTGATCACGATCATTAAAGAGTGCGCCGAAGCCCTCGGCTGACTCCCGCCCTTCGACAAAAAAAGCGCTAACATCGGCTGCTAGCGCCATCGTTGGGGAGTCTTGCGAGGACACGTTCTTTCTCTTGGGGATTCGTTAAGAAAGGAATGAATGGGGAAACAAATCATCAAAACGGGAGAAAGGGAACGGATTCAGTGGCCCTTTACGGAAGTCGCGAATCCGTTTAGACGTGCTCCGGCCATTCCCGTGTTTTGCCGGAGTGGAGAAATTGGACGGAATCCGCGACGACCTCGGTCACATAGACGCGTTGGCCGTCCTTATTATCGTAGCGGCGCGTCTGAATTCTTCCCGTCACCGCCACCATCGATCCTTTCCGGCAATAATTGGCGGTATGTTCCGCTGTTTTCCGCCATAAGACGCATGGAACGAAATCGGCATCAATCCCTCCTTCCGCGTTGCGGAAATTTCTCGCCACCGCCAAGGTGACGGTCGTCACGGCTGCTCCTTCGGCTGTGTAACGGAGCTCCGGGTCTTTCGTCAACCGCCCGACAAGCACCACTTGATTGACCATACGCCGGCGCATCCCTCCTTTCCATCCACCGCATCCTTATGATAAACGATCGCGTTTTTTGCCGTAAAACTGCGATTTTTGCATTTTTCTGCGCAATCTATAAGTACAATCCCCGGCAAATGCGGACAATGCGCCAGCAATAGCGCAGCAAAATGGCGTTTTTGTCATTTCGCAGCAAAATATGTGGATGGCTTTGGCGGAGACAGGCGCATCATCCTGTTTTTCTTCCCTTCGTTGGCTATGGTATAATCATGAATAGACAATCGTGATGAGGTGGGCGACCATGAAAACGTTCAAGCTTGTCGGGCTCTCGGTGATTGACGAGGGGATGCACCGCCGGGACATTCCGTTTATTGACGGCCTGATCATCAATAAGGAAGACGGGCAAAACCGCTGGCTCGTCGAGGCGTATTTGGATGATGAATACGAACCGGTATTTGCCGGATTGAAGGAGCGGACTGAGTTTCAGCTGCAAGTGACGATCACCAACCCGGGCAACGATCCGGCGAACATGCTTGTTGCCGTCCGTTCGATCACGAAAATGAACGGCCATATTAGCGTGCTGATGGAAGGGTTGATGATCCCACGGCGGACTCATTTGGCTGAAATGGTATTGGCCGGCCTTGTTGAGAAAGGATTGCAAGGCGAGGCGCTGCTCAAAGAATTCCGCCAGCAAATGGATGAGCGGCAAGGCGTGAGAGCGAGGGACGGACGGACATAATAAAAGGCTAGAGAGCGCGACTCTCTAGCCTTTTTGTATATCCATCGAGATCGGACGGCCATCAAACGTGGGCAGCGAAATCGACATGCACAAACGAAACCGGACAGTGTGGGCAGGTCGCCGATACGCGCCATTGACGCGCGACAGCTTTCATTCACTGACGCATCCCTCGCCAAAGCGAATGCTGTCCATGTCCATTGGCATGGACAGCTTACCATTCATTGTGAACGCGTTCCAGCGAAACGGTCTGAACCGGGCGGGCGGTGACGATGTAGCGCTTCGGGGCGCGGCCGATGAGACGGAACGGATAGCACGTCGTCACCGTCAACGTCGGACGTGCCTTGTTGACGAGAACGGTCCGATCATCGTCATCGACGATGCGGATGCGGACGATGCGATAATGAACAGCTGTGTCCGCCGCCCGGATGACGAGGGCATCACCGATCCCTAGTTCCCCAAGGCGGCGAAACACCGTGTCGCGATGCCCTGACAGCACAACATGCCCCTTTCCCCCCGGCCAAGCGCTGGCCGGGTAATGGCCGGCGCCGCGGCGCAGCTCTTGCTCGCGGACGCCTTCGTATACCGGGATCGCCACCCCGAGCTTCGGAATGACCAGCTCGCCAAGATGCGCCCCCAGCGGAGCAGCGGCTTGTTCAACCGGACGGCGGGACGCGTGGGCGGCTTCGGCCGCCGATGATGGAGACGAGTCCAAGGCAGGCAAGCGGACCGCCTCTTGATTCGCTGCTTTCCAGCCAACGATGTACCAATAGCCGTTCCAACCTGCTGTTGCCGCTCCGATGGCGAAAACGGCTGCGGCCGCCCAGCGGGCAGCTTTGCGTTTCCATCGATACCGAGGCGCATCTTTTTTCCACACTGTCTGCTCCCTCTTCACAGCCGCTCACCCTTTAAGGCGCCCCGCCCGCCGGTAAAGGAGAGCGCCTGCGACAGCCAGCAGCAACCCGGCCGCCGCCTGCGGCAAATACGGCGACGCCGTATCCGGCAATTTTTCTCCTTGCATCATCCCCTTCATCTCAAGCGCCAGCAGCCCGGCTTCAATCCCTTTCTCCCCGGCGCGGACGATGTAGCCGGACGTCAACATGTCCCTTGTCATCGCGATATCGGCCATTTCTTCACCTTGGCGGTTATACAATTTCACGTCGATCGTCTTCGTATCGGCTGCAGCGGCCGCTGACGGCTCCATCTCCCGCCCGTTGACATAGTACTTGGCCTCAAGCTGCAGCAAACGAAGCGCTTTTTCCCAAAGGGCTCGCAGTTCGCGACGTTGCTCATCCGTCCACGGCCCCTCGGTCTGCTCAAACGGGCGCAGCTGCGCACGAAGCGCCGCCAGCCGCCCAGCCAATTGCGGGTCGTCAATCGAGGCGATATGGCGGGTGAAGGCGCGTACTTCTTGTTCCGTCATCCCGAGCACCCCAAGCAAGTCGTTGATTTGCTGCATGGCGGCGTTATGCTGTGAGTAAAAGCGGACGGCCCGGTCTAAGTCTTCAACAAATGTGTAGTCTTGCACCGTTTCGCCAAACTGGCCGAGCAGCGCCTCGAGCTCCTCGACCGTCAGCCGGTGCCGACGCAAAACGGCATGAAGCCGCTCGTCAGTGATGGGCGTGCCGAGCCATTGTTTCATCTCATCCATGGTGCGAAAATCGGCGGCTGTCAAGCCGTATTGATCCAAATAAGCCAACAGGTCGCTCACTGTCCAGCCGACGCTCTCAGCATACTGCTCAAGCTCGCTTCGGCTGATGGCCGCCGCCCCAGCCGGAAACGAAGCGAAAACGGCGACAAGCACAGCCATTCCTAGCCATTGCCGCATTCGGTCTTCCTCCCTTTCGCTTTCTTTGACGTACATTGGTAGTATTTTCCGAACATGCCGCTCTTATGTACGCCAACCAGCGAAAAAAGAAGAAAGCTTGGCCTAGAGCGCTTGAACGTTCTCCCACCTACGCAAACGCTTAGAGATGGGAGATTCTCGGGGACACCTGCTATAAGGCAGACTGCCAGCCAGACCATCCCCGTCTGTCCCTGTGACTTGGCTGTTCCAACGAAGTCCTTCTTTCAAGATATTTTGAGCGGCGTTAGGGGACATCCATGATGGAAGACGCTGATTCATTCCCCCCTTCGGCTGATCGCGTGAAAGCGGGGGCTTCTCGGTACATAAGAACAGGCGCCCGAGTTTCGGACGCCTGTTTCGCGTTAGGAAAGGTGGCTTACGGTTGCCTGTTGGAAGTAGGCGTTGTACAATGCGCGCACCGCCTCGTTGACGACGTCTTCTTTGACGCCGAACATCATGCTCACTTCGGACGATCCTTGGTTGATCATCTCTAAGTTGATGTTGGCATTGGCAAGCGCCGTCACCGCTTTGGCCGCCATCCCGACCGTTTTTTCCATCCCTTCGCCGACCACCATGATGAGCGCCAGTCCGTATTCCACATTGACTTCGTCGACCGCCAGCTCCTCGCGAATGCGGGCTAAAATGCGTTCTTCTTTTCCGTCCGCGAGCTGGCTCGCCCGCAAAATGATCGACATGTTGTCGATGCCGGATGGCGTATGTTCATATGAAATGCCTTCGTCTTCTAAAATTTGCAGCACGCGGCGGCCGAATCCGATTTCGCGGTTCATTAAATATTTGCTGATGTTGATGCTGCAAAAGCCTGTGTCGCTCGCAATGCCGGCGACTGGTTCGTCGATATGATTGCGCTTGGCGACGATCCACGTGCCTGGAGCCGCCGGGTTGTTGGTGTTTTTGACGCAAACGGGGATGCCGGCGCGGTAGACGGGCTCCAGCGCCTCGTCATGGAAGACGGAAAAGCCGGAATACGACAGCTCGCGCATTTCCCGATACGTAATTTCCTTCAACTTGCGCGCATCAGCGACGATCGACGGGTTGACGCAATAAATCGAATCGACGTCGGTAAAGTTTTCGTACACGTCCGCTTTGACGCCCGCGGCAACGATCGAGCCCGTAATATCCGACCCGCCGCGCGGGAACGTGACGATATGGCCCGATCGGGAATAGCCGAAAAATCCCGGGATGACCAAAACACCTCGACGTTCGCGCAGCTGCTTCAGTTTGTCGTACGACTCTGGGAGCACTTGGGCGTTGCCTGGCTCATCAGTGACGATAATGCCGGCTTCCAGCGGGCTGACGTAGCTCGCCTCAAGCCCGCAATCTTGCAGATAGAGCGCCATGAGCCTTGCGTTATGGTCTTCGCCGCTCGCTTTCATGGCGTCAAACAGGCGGGGCGGATCGTTCCGATAGGCGCTGATTTTGGATTGTAAGTCATCCACAAGTTCAGCCAAAAATCCATCAGCTTCCAACTCAAGTTCATCTACAATGTCGGCGTATCGTTTTGTGATTTCTTGCATCGTTTGTTCATATGGCTCATCCGCTGCCACCTGTTCGGCGAGCCGAATGAGCATATCCGTCACTTTCACATCATCTTTATACCGCTTTCCAGGAGCTGATACAACGACGATGCGGCGCTCGATATCCGAGCTGACGATGTCGGCCACTTTACGGAATTGTGCAGCGCTCGCCACCGAACTTCCACCGAATTTAGCTACTTTCATCGTTCATGACCCTTTCTGTCGAAAGTATCTATAATTGTTTATCATATCACATTTTTCCGCCCATGGAACTATTCATTTTTTAGAAATTTCCGCCAACGTCCCAAAACGCCGCCATCGCCGGCCATGACTCTCTTCAAAACAGATGGCGCCGTGCTTCGTCAATGGAAAGACGGTGCTGCAACAGCCCCCCCGCCTTGACAAACGGATGATGGTTCAGCACAGCGCCGTTTTTCCATCGTTCCTCCTCAATTTTTTCCGAAAACGGCCGCTCTGCCTCACGTTTGTGCCACATTGCCGCGGCGGACGTTGGCGATTCCTTCTTTGCAGACGCCATACGGCAGCCACGAGCAGTTGCGGCATAACTCGTCCAAATCATCCGGCTTGACCCGTTCCGCCGTCCGCCGGATCAGTTCAGACTTCCAATACACATTGCCCGGCTCCAAACCTAAATGGCGAATGACGTTTCCGTCAAGCGAACGGACGTGGGCATCGGAATTGGGGCCGGCTTCACACGTTGTCTCTCCATGATGCGGACAGGCGAGGCACGCCTCATCGAGCGCCGCGACGACTTCAATCGGGAAATCGTCGTGTTCATCGCGAATGCGGGCCACGATCTCCCACATTTTTTCCACGAACGACGGGCTGTAGCCCATGCCGCGAAACCCGTGCACACAAAGCAAATGGTGGCCGCGCAGACGCAACGGCTTCATGCTCCTCTCTCCTTTCCTTCGTCTCGTTCGAGCATATGACAGGCGCGTGAAAATATGCCTGTCGCGCCGTTCTTTCATCTCTAAAATCATCATACGCCAACTGGTCCCTAGCAGCAATCATGTATTTGACCGGCGCCTTTCCAACTTCTTTTTCATTCAAGGATGGGGAGCAACATGGTACAATGAAAGCGGCAACTTCGCAACGAAAGGAATGGCGAATGATGACGAAAGACGAAGCGGCACGTTGTCTTTCCGTTTTGCTTCACGAACTGACCAAACCATGGCGAAAAGAAAAAATCCATTCCGATGTGCTCGAAATCATTATGAAACTGCGCATCCAGGCAGCGGATGACGAACGCTATATGAATAATTTGCTCAGCAACATCGCCTTCGCCGGCGAATCGGCGCATGCGTTAAAGCAAATTTGGAGCTACATGCTGCGTGAGCAAACGTTTCTAACGCCACAGACGATCGAGGCGATGCTCACGGACGCCCAGCAAGCGATCCGGCACCGGCTGTCAGAGATGACGGCCCGCTATGAGCGTCCGTTTTTGTCCATCGATGACCCGCTCGAGCGAAAACGCCAGCTTGAGCGCTCCTACGGTGCGCTTCTTTTGTTCAACCGGATCGCCACCGACTTTTTGCTTGAGTTCGTCCGCGAAGAAAACGAAACGGCAGCGAGCGTCTTTTTCGCCGCCGACCCGAACGAGGCGATCGAAGTGTTCCATCATCTTTGCAGCGTCTACGCGAGCCGCTGGCTGGAAGGCCTGGAAGTCGATTGATGGACAAAGATGACGAGTTTCTCGATAAAGCCCTCGAAGGGTTTACGATGTTCGCTCTAAACCAAGGCGAAGTGTGCACATGCCCGTCGCGCGCCCTCATCCATGAGTCGATTTACGACGCCTTTATGGAACGGGCGCTTGAACGCGTCAAGCAAATCAAGCAAGGCAATCCGCTCGATACGGAAACGATGATCGGCGCCCAAGTCTCCTCCGAACAGCTCGAGAAAATTTTGTCATACATCGACATCGGCAAACAGGAAGGCGCCGAACTTTTGATCGGCGGCGAGCGGAACATGCTCGAAGGAGAACTGCCCGGCGGCTATTACGTCAAGCCGACGGTTTTCAAAGGACATCACAAAATGCGCATCTTCCAAGAAGAAATTTTCGGCCCGGTGCTCGCGGTCACGACGTTTAAAGATCATGACGAAGCGCTTTCGATCGCCAATGAGACGCTGTACAGCCTTGGCGCCGGCGTCTGGACGCGCGACATCAACACCGCGTACCGCTTCAGCCGCGGCATCCAGGCCGGCCGCGTGTGAACGAACTGCTATCACATTTATCCGGCCCATGCGGCATTTGGCGGCTACAAGATGTCCGGCATCGGCCGCGAAACGCACAAAATGATGCTCGACCATTACCAACAAACGAAAAACTTGCTCGTCAGCTATTCGCCGAAAAAACTTGGCTTGTTCTGACATTGGTCCACCTGCTCTTCCACAGCATTTTGCCCACTGTTGCATCCATTGCCGCCAAAACCACGCAAACGCCTTTTGATGATGGAATGGAAAACAACGCAGCAACCATTCCATTCGACGAATCCAGCGCAGCTGCGCCAGGCCGGCGCCTGTCTTTGACCGTGATGCAAAAGGAGGTGCATCCGATGCCTCATTGAACCGAAAGTCATCGCCACCGAAGCGGCGTTAAAATTGATTGAAAAATTAAAGGCGAAATACGGCCCACTTATGTTCCATCAATCCGGCGGCTGCTGCGACGGCAGCTCGCCGATGTGCTACCCGCTCGGTGAGTTGATCGTCGGCGATTCCGACGTGTTGCTTGGCGAAATCGGCGGCTGCCCGTTTTACATCGCCAAGGCGCAATACGAATATTGGAAGCATACACAGCTCATCATTGACGTCGTTCCCGGGCGCGGCGGCATGTTTTCGCTCGAAGGCCCGGAAGGCGTCCGCTTTCTCACCCGCTCCCGCGTCTTCGGCCAAAGCGAGGATGCAGGTGCGCCGTAAGCCGCCCATTGCGGGACGCCGCTGTGAACCCGCCATGTGCGATGCATGAATCGCTTGGCCAATGAAAAGCACGGAGCTCGACCGCTCCCCTTCGCCCCCGTTCCCAGATGCTTTATCCCCTTCGGAGCGGTTTGTTCGTCGCAACAAAAAAATGGCGGTCCGCCACCTGACCAAATGAGGCGCGGTCCGCCATGTCCTTTTCTTTACAGACCTGCGAGCGAGAAAGCCCACTCCTTGAGGAGTGGGATGAAAGCGAGCCGTTTTCTTATATTGAATGATGATGAAAAAAACGGTATCATGTAATCGTCGCAAGAAGGTGAATCCATGCCGACCATCACACTAAGGCTGGAACTGCACAACCCAACGAAAGTCAAACAGGACATGTATGAACGGATGACAGAAGTGAATACCGCGTTTGCGAATTGGCTGTTGGATCATCCCGAGCTGAATCAAGCGACGAGCAAAATTTTTAAAGCGTTTTCGTCGCAGCGGTTTCCTTCCGCCGTCGTGAATCAAACGATTCGAGAAGTGAAGTCCCAAAAGAAAAACCAGAAAACAAAGAAGTTTCGAACATTCTGGTGTTGCTTTAACAACCAAAACGTAAAGGTGGAAAAGAAAGGAGCGTTCTACACGGTTTCCTTCCCCACACTGGAGAAGCGAATTGGCGTGCCGGTCGTCACGCGCCCCTATCAAGAAGCATGGCTGAATCGGCTGCTTAACGGAACTGCTAAACAAGGGGCAGCCAAGCTCTACAAAAAGAGAAAGAAATGGTACTTGGCGATCGCGATCACCTTTGAAGTCAAGCCGCGGCACGAAACAAAGGTGATGGGCGTTGACGTTGGGCTTCGCTATATCGCTGTGGCCAGCGTGGGAACGAAATCACTGTTTTTCAAAGGGAACCAATGCGCCTTTGTACGCCGACGATATGCGGCTTTGCGGCGAAGGTTGGGCAAAGCGAAGAAGCTCCATATGATTCGCAAAATCGGCCGCAAAGAGTCCCGCTGGATGAAGGATCAAAATCACAAAATCAGCCGTCAAATCGTGAATTTTGCGCTCGCCAACGGTGTTGGCGTGATTCGAATGGAAGCGTTGACGGGGATTCGCAAGCGGGCAACATCGACCAAAGAAGCGGGGCGAAGCCTTCATGCTTGGGCGTTTCATCAACTGCAAACGATGATTGCCTATAAGGCGGAAATGGCGCGCATTCGCGTTGAGTGGGTGAATCCAACCTACACGAGCCAAACGTGTAAATGTGGTTATCGAGAGAAAGCGAACCGAAACGGCATCCGCTTTCGATGCCAAAGGTGTGGATACACTCTCCACGCCGACTTGAATGGCGCCATCAACATCGCCAAAGCGATTTCGGGCTTCGCCGTCTAACCTAGCGCACTGGTCACAGGTGCGCCGCCCATGGGGGTACATCCTAACCCGATGGGATGGGGTGATGACACACCCCTGAACTTGGGCGTTGTCCGAACCAGAAATGGATGAGGACGTGAGCGACCCAAGAATCCCACGCCTTTAGGCGTGCGGAGTGTCAATCAGCCTCTTTTGCCTGCTTCATCGCCTCTGCCCGATCAGACAAGACAATCCGTTTCAAACCGAACACGAAAAGCAAGCCGACCGCGATAAACGCGAGCCCGAACCAAAAGACGGCTTGCAGGGAATCGACAAGCGATTGCTTCAGCACCGGCACGAACATGTCCCGAAGCGGCGCTGGAATTTTCGCCATCGCTTCCGGACTGAGCAAGACAGAATACAAGCCTTGCGGGTCGGTATGGATCATATCGGCAAAGCGGTCGACAAGCCCTTTCGCCTGCGCCGGCAGCGCTTCGAGCTTTGGCATGAGCCGCTCGTCAAGCAAGGCTCTCGACCGGTGGTTCATGATGGCGCCAAGCACCGTCATCCCAAACGTCCCGCCAATCGAGCGGAAAAATTGGCTTGAAGATGTCACCACACCAAGCTCCGATTTCGGAAAGCTTTCTTGCAGGGCGAGCGTCAAAATCGGCATCACGAGCCCTGTGCCAAGACCGAGAATGATCATATACATCGTCGCCGTCCATTTCGACGTCTCGACATCCATCGTGCCAAGCAGCCCGAATGCGGACGCCATAACGGCCATGCCGATGATCAGCTGCAGCTTCACCCCGATCCGGTATACCAGTCGACCGCCAAGGACGCTGCCGATGATCATCGTGATCATCATCGGCGTCATAATCGTTCCGGATTGGGTGGCGCTCACACCGACAATGCCTTGCATAAAAAACGGCACAAACATAATCGCGCCGAACATACCGACGCTCATAAAAAAGCCGATGCCATTGAGCAGCGTAAACGTCCGGTTGCGGAAGAGCCAAAGCGGAATGATCGGCTCCTCCGCCCGTTTTTCCGCCCAAACAAACAAAGCGAAAAAGACAACCGCGGCCGCAAACAACGAAACGATTTGCCACGACCCCCACGGATATCGGTCGCCGCCAAACGTCAACCCCAACAACAAGCTGACGACGCCCGCCGTCAACGTCGCCATCCCGGCGATGTCAAATTTCACCGGCCCTTCGGCTTTATATTTGCTTAACCCCATCGCAATCAGCACCGTGGCGAGAATGCCGACCGGCAAGTTGATGTAAAACACCCAGCGCCAGTTCAAATGGTCGACGATAAAGCCGCCGATTTGCGGGCCGAGCACTGAAGCGAGACCGTACAAACCGCCGAACACCCCTTGCCATTTCGCCCGCTCCTTGCCGGTAAACACGTCACCGATGACAATCATCGCCATCGGCATCATAATCCCGCCGCCCAGTCCTTGAATGCCGCGGTAAACGATGAGCTCGGTCATATCGTTCGCCATGCCGCAAAGCGCTGAACCAACCATAAAAATGACCAACCCGCTCACATAGACAATCCGACGGCCCAATAAGTCGGCGAGCTTGCCGGCGATCGGCACGACCGTCGTCGACGTCAACATATACGCTGTCGTCAGCCACGTCATAATCCCCAATCCGTGAAGCTCCCCGACGATGCGCGGCATGGCCGTTCCGACAATCGTCCCGTCTAATGCCGCAAACAGCATGGCAATGATCAGCCCGGTAATGAGCAACGGGCGATGACGAATGGTGCTCGTCGGCACTGCTATCGCTTTTTCCATACTTCTCTCTCCCATCCGTTTTGTGGTATTGTCAAAAGTGTATCCTCCACACTCACGGTTTTCCCTTGAGTTTCAACGGTTGAACGAAAAAAAGCTTGCCACCCCCGTTGTTTTCGGCCATCATTGAGGTAACGACACCCAACAGCCAAAACAAAGGAGTGACAAGCTTTGTTACCTCAATTATTAGCCTATTTGCTCGAAATAATCAAGACCCAATATCAAATCATTGTGTATTTGATGGGTGTGATCGTGGGAAAATCCTTGAATCTCGAGGACTTGGACGAACCCATCCAAAAGCCGTACCGGAAACTTCAGGTCGATGACCTTCCGATCATCGATGTGCCGGAAACCCTTGATTACCGGAAGCTGTTGGCAGACTATGAAGCCCAGCACGGACGTCCTTTACGGCCCATCCAGCGCCGCGCGAATGCGAAACACCGTGTTCCGGATTCGTTGACCTGCCCTCGCTGCCAGGCTCCCTCTTCTTACCTGTACGCCAATAACGGCGGAAACGGGCAATACCAATGCAAAGTGTGCCAGTGCCGGTTCAACCACCGAAATCGGTTCACCAAGCAAGCGGTCTTTCGCTGCCCGCACTGCAAAAAGACGCTGGAAAAGATCAAGGAACGCAAAGAATACCACATCTATAAGTGCAAGAACAACGATTGCCCGTTTTACCAGGCCAACCTTCGCCGGATGACCAAGAAGGAGCGCCAACAGTTTCAACAGGATCCTCAAGCCTTCAAGGTGCGGTATTTGTTTCGAGAGTTCTTGTTTGACTTTCTCCCGTTGGCTTCCTCGTCGCCCATCCAACCGAAGGTCGATTTGTCCCGGCTGGCTGCGTCGCCGCACGTGTTGGGGCTCGTGTTGACGTACTACGTCAACTTTGGGATGTCCTCGAGGGAGACCGCCGCCGCCATGAAGGACATCCATGGCGTCTCGATCTCCCATCAGACGGTGCTCAACTACGCCAACAGCGTCGCGCTTTGGATCAAGCCCTTTGTCGACCGGTTCCCGTATGAGCTGTCCGGTTCGTTTTGCGGGGACGAGACGTATATTCGCGTCAAAGGGCGCTGGCATTACCTGTTCTTTATGTTTGATGCCGTCAAAAAGATCGTGCTGTCGTATCGCGTCTCGCCCAAGCGGGACACGCTCTCGGCCATCCAGGCCATCGATGATGTCCTGCGAAAGCTGCCGTCCCTCCCAGACGACTTGTCGTTTGTCGTGGATGGCAACCCGATTTACCGGCTGGCGCAACACTTCTTCGCCCAGCACGGGATTTCGTTTGACGTCCGCCAGGTGATCGGCCTAACCAACGAAGATCCGGTCTCGGAAGAGTTTCGCCCTCTCAAACAGATCATCGAGCGATTCAACCGGACCTTTAAAGGCAACTACCGCCCGACCCATGGGTTTGGTGCGGAAGAAGGCTCGGTGTCCTTTGTGACGCTGTTTGTGGCGTATTTCAACTTCCTGCGCCCGCATAGCGCACTCGAAGGCCGGGTCCCGGTCGTCATCCCGGAACTGGCGGATCTTCCGCATATGCCGGCCCGGTGGACGAAGCTCATCGCCATGGCACAAGCGTTTCTCCAACAAGAGGCGGCCTGACTTTTTTGTCCGCCGGAGCCCGTTGAACAGAACTCCTGCCGGATTCGGCGAAGCGAACCCTTGACCAACCGAACACCGCCAAAGGTAAAATTCGGTCATGGCAAGGGCGGCTTTCCTATTGCCTTCTTTTTGTCCCCGTCGCCCTTGACGACTCTTTCCCACCTTTGGCGGGTGTTGGTCAAGGGCGAATCCGGCCCTCCGCATGCCCCACGATGCTCAATGGTATGATCTGTGTGGAGTTTTCATAGAACTTTTGACGCTACCCGTTTTGTCGTTGGTATTCATCCATTTCTTTGACCAATGCATCCAAAGCCGGTGCGAGTTGAGGCGTTTGTTGATGACGCAAATACAACAGCAGCGCTTCGACGATATAGACGCGGGGCGGCGCGTGCCGTCCAAGCAGCTCCTCCTCCAGCGCTGCTATGGCTTCGAGCACATCGCTTGCCTGCTTTGGATCGAGATCGTTGACAGCCTCCCGGACGGCGGCGAACGCGGAAGCCAGCCGCTCCCGCTGACGCTCTCGCTCCTGCTCCTCCATCTTCACCCATGGCGCAAACGACTCTTCCGTCAAAAGCGGACGCTCCTCAGCCGTGAAGCTAGCGACAATGGCATCAAGGCGGCGCATGAGAAAACGAGCCGCCTCGTCCGCATCAAACGCCTCCTCGCGAAAAAAGAAGTAAAACAAATATTGCCGGATGATGCCGTTCGTCATCATGGCCACATCATACACATACGGACCAACCGCCTCGCCATAGACCTCCGTTAGGCGCGTGCAATACCATAAAAAAAGGCGCCCATGCTGGCGAAACATATACCGCTCCACTTCCGGATTGACTTTCGGCAATTGTTCCGACATGATCATGCGCAAAAAGTCTTTGTACTCGCGAATGTGAGAAAAATGGGCCGCCAACTGGCGGACAAACCGCTCCTTTTCCGGGCCATCCCCGCCGGATGCCGTGAAATCTGCGACCATTTTTTCGCTGTAATAGCGAAGCACTTCAAGCAATAATTCCTCCTTCGAGGCGAAATGATGGTAAAACGCCCCTTTGGAAATGCCCCACGCCTCGACCAAATCTTGAATCGAGGTGGCATGATACCCTTTTTCCGCAAACAGTTTCATCGCGGTTTCAATAAAGCGAACGCGCCGTTCATCCATGGCAACGACTCATTCCTTTCCCATTCGCTCTCATCCATTGCCGGTACGACGGCAACACCGCGCGCGGTTTCACGACATCAACCCGTACGCCGCGCTGTTGCAGCCATTCTACCAACCGTCGAACATGGATCATTGTCCTCGCCTCCATATCACTTATGACCAAATGGTCAAAATAATTATAAACCAACGTCATAAAGATACGCAACTCAAAAACGATTTTTTTGACCAATAGGTCGATTTTTTGCTAATTCCATTGAACAATCGGTCAATATCCCTGCCTTCAAACAAAAAACGGCCCCACCGCCTGATTGAAGACGGTGAACGGCCGTCCTTGCTATTCGATCGCTCTCGCCGCAAGCGCCAACGCGCCCGCGATGCCGGCGTTGTCGCCAAGCCCTGGGAGGACGATGTACTCGTCGATCTTCTCGAGAATCGTTTCGTGCTGAACATACCCATTGAGCAACTCCTGCACATGACGGCGCACAAGCGGCAACACGTGCGTCTGCTTCATGACGCCCCCGCCCGTGATCACCTTTTTCGGCGATAAAATGAGGATGTAGTTGGCGATCGCTTGGGCTAAGTAAAACGCCTCAAGCTCCCACACCTCGCTCCGGTCGGCCAGCTCCGCCCCCTTTTTCCCCCAACGCCGCTCAATCGCCGGGCCGGACGCCATGCCTTCTAGACAGTCGCCATGATACGGGCAGATGCCGGCAAACGCATCATCCGGATGGCGGCGGACGAACATATGTCCCATTTCTGGATGAAGCATCCCGTGAAGCAGACGCCCTTCCACGACGGCGCCGACACCAATGCCTGTCCCGACCGTCATATATAGGCAGCTATCCAATCCTTGCGCCGCCCCCCAGCGCAGCTCGCCGAGCGCCGCCGCGTTGACATCCGTGTCAAAGCCGATCGGCACGGGAAAATGCTGCTTCATCGTGCCGACAAAATCAAACTGCGCCCACGCCTGTTTCGGCGTGCTCGTAATGTACCCGTACGTCGGACTGTCCGGACGCAAATCGACTGGGCCGAATGACCCGATGCCAATCGCCTCGATGCGGTGCGGACGGAAAAAGTCGATGACGTGCGCCATCGTCTCTTCCGGCGCCGTCGTCGGAAACACCGCTCGTTCATGGATGTTCCCCTGTTCATCGCCGATGGCGCAGACAAATTTCGTGCCTCCAGCTTCAATGGCTCCTAGGATCATATGTACGCCTCTCTTTCTTCATCTGCTCTTTTCTTGTATCTATCTTACTAGAAAAAGGGAGAGGGCATCAATGACAAAAAGCCGCTGATCAGCGGCTTTTTGAAACATAGCGCAATCGATTCTATTGTCTACCGGGTTTGTTGATCTACACTGCTGATTGGCTCACCCCTTCACCGAACCAGCCAACAACCCACGGACAAAATATTTGCCAAGGAAGATGTACACAAGCAAGGTCGGCAGCGCCGCCAACAGGGCTCCCGCCATTTGCACGTTCCATTGGACGATTTGACTGCCGGATAAGTTTTGCAAGGCGACCATGATCGGCTGTTTGTCCGATGTCGTGATCGTCACGGCGAACAAAAACTCGTTCCAAATGTTTGTAAACTGCCAGATCGCCACGACGACAAATCCAGTGATGGACAAGGGGAGCATAATATAACGAAAAATACGGACAAACCCAGCGCCGTCGATTTTCGCTGATTCAATCATCTCATCCCCTTCGCGAATGAGCCAGCGGATGATTTCCGCTTCATGCAGCCCTTCGCCGATGTCAGGCAATTTAAATTCGTAGATCATGCCATATCCCCTTCCCCTTGTTCTCATGCTGTGATGGGAAACAAACACAATGGTGCAGCATCGATGGTGTGGCGATCATGAGGAAACATAGAAGTTAAGCGCTTACAAAAAACGTGGTGACCATTCGTTTTTTCTACCAAAATATCAAATGAATATTTTAAATTTTCCAACCTAAAAGATTTATGATAGTCTATAGATTGTCAAACTGTCAATATAAGGAGAGCAGACATTTTTCGCCCGCTTCGACAATCAACGACAGCAACTTCCATTATCGCAACATAACATTTTCGATTTCATTTGTCCCCAAACACCGGGAACGAGTCCAAAACGGCGGGGAGGCTGTTTTTCTCAGTATGAGCCATACAGGCGCCAATCGGCGGCATTGGGTGAAAAAGAAGTTGGTTTTATAAGGTTTTTCTAATTGAAAAATAAAACTAGTTCAACGGCATCACCCGTTTATATAAGGAGAGGGAGGAGTTGACATGCGCCTTGCCACGATTCACCATATCGCTTTGATTTGCTCGGACTATGAACGATCAAAACGATTTTATACAGAAATTCTCGGATTTCGCCCCATCCGGGAGCAATACCGCGCTGAGCGCCGTTCGTACAAACTCGATTTGGAGGCTGATGGCGGCATTCAGCTTGAGCTATTTTCCTTTGAAAACCCGCCGAAGCGCCCAAGCTACCCGGAAGCGTGCGGACTGCGCCATCTTGCTTTGGCGGTGGACAACCTCGATGAAGTCATTGCCTACTTGCGCCAACACGGCATCGATCCCGAACCCGTCCGCGTTGATGAAGCGACCGGCAAACGATTCACCTTCTTCCAAGATCCGGACGGGCTGCCGATCGAGCTGTATGAAAACTAGAGAGAAAAGCACAGTTGCTCCATGACGATGACAAAACGAAGCCTCTCCGTTGATTTGTGGTACAATGGGGGCGATACAAATGAAGGAGGCCAAACAACATGATTCGATTCGCAACCATCGGCACAAACTGGATCACCGAAGCATTTCTTGACGCCGCGCGCCTCGTCGATTCCTTCGAACTCGCCGCGGTCTACTCGCGAACCGAGGAGACCGCAAAGCAGTTTGCCGACAAAGTCGGGGCGCCGCGGACGTTCACGGACTTGCAAAAGCTGGCCGAAAGCGACGGCATTGATGCCGTCTATATTGCCAGCCCGAACGCACTTCATGCCGAGCAGGCGATTTGGCTCATGAACCACGGCAAGCACGTCTTATGCGAAAAACCGCTCGCCTCCAATGCGAAAGAAGTCAAAGCGATGATCGAAGCGGCCAATCGAAACAGCGTCGTATTGATGGAAGCGATGAAGGCGACGTTGCTCCCCACTTTCCGATCCATCCGCGAGCACTTGCCGAAACTCGGCCGCATCCGCCGCTATGTGGCAAACTATTGCCAATACTCATCGCGCTATGACGCCTATAAGCAAGGAACGGTGCTCAACGCCTTCAACCCCGCTCTCTCGAACGGGGCGTTGATGGACCTTGGCGTCTATTGCCTGTACCCGATGGTCGTTTTGTTCGGCCAACCCCGCAGCGTGAAGGCGCAAAGCGTGAAGCTCGAATCCGGCGTTGATGGCGAGGGCTCGATCGTGCTCGATTACGGCGACATGGACGCGGTCGTCTTTTATTCGAAAATCACGAACTCACACTTGCCTTCGGAAATTCAAGGGGAAGACGGAAACATGATTATCGACGCCATCCACACACCAGCCAAAGCGGAAATCCGCTACCGCGACGGACGCGTCGAGGACATCACCGCGCCGCAGGACAAGCCACCGATGTATTATGAAGCACAAGAGTTTATCCGTTTGATCGAAAACGGAGAACGCGAATCGTCCGTCAACTCGCACCGCCATTCGCTTTGGACGATGGAAATCATGGACGAAGCGCGAAAACAAACCGGCATCGTGTTCCCAGCCGACGAGCGATAATAAAAAGGTTCCAACCTAGTCTTCCTGGGGCTCGGTTGGAACTCTTTTTCTTTCTGTCTCATTGGATTTCCTTGGCTACCGATAAGCCATGGCTGTCACCTTCTGCTAAAATACGGGCCAAGCCATCCGCTTTCATGCGTCATGACAAACGTCCAGTTGAACTCACTGTCCACCACATATAGATCGATTTTGTCGTTTTCCGTTGCCAGATCGGCGGCTTTCAAGCCGGACGCATCCTCCACGGTGAACGCATCGTCGCCATGTTGAAAGAAAAGATTAGCAACATGTTTTCTCTTCTTGATCAAACGCCATTTCCGCTTCTTCTCCTGTGAAACAGCCTCTCATCCCATAGCTGAACACATGCCATAAGTAGCCGTTGACTCCATTCCGATTATGAAGGTGGATGTGTTGTTTTTCTTCCTCGGTCAAATGGCCGGCAAACACCTCTTCCCACTGTTGTCGCCATTGCGCTCCGAAACCGGACTGTTTACGGATTTTGATGTTTCGGCGAGCTAACTGATGAAATAACTCCATTTCGTTTCTCCTCCAGTGACCTAATGTGGCACCGCCTTCATCGATGTGCTCATTTCGTCTATCAACAAGATGGCTTCTCACCATCTTCGTCACACCGAGCGGTTTTCGTCCGCCCAGCCACTTCCCTGTTTCCGTCCGCACTTCGACGAGCAGTTGCTGCGCACCCTATGCAAGATAGTTTCCCCGCTCTTTGCGCCTGCCTTGCTGCACCGCCCCTATTCCCCCGTCTCGGCAAACCGGCGGATGCGCGCGCCGATTTCATCGCGGACGCGGCGGAACACCGCGAGTTTCTCCTCTTCGGTCCCTTCCGCTTTCGCCGGGTCGTCAAAGCCCCAATGGACGCGCTTCACGTGCGGCGGTGTGACCGGGCAGTGGTCGGCCGCATGGCCGCACAGCGTCACGACCAAATCAGCGCGGTTGAGGAGATCCGGGTCGATGACATCAGACGTTTGGTTCGAAATGTCGATGCCGACTTCCTTCATCACTTTCACCGCATTCGGATTGAGGCCATGCGCTTCAATGCCGGCGCTGTGCACTTCCCATTCCTCACCAAGAAGTTGTTTCGCCCAGCCTTCCGCCATTTGACTGCGGCACGAGTTGCCGGTGCATAAAAAGTATATGACTTTTTTCTTCATCGCTGATTCCCACCTTTACGTTGATGTTGGATTGCCCGAAGAAAAATACTTTCGCTGAAACGCCAATGCTACGTTGACAAGCGCCAGCATCACCGGCACTTCAATGAGCGGACCGATAACTGCCGCAAACGCCGCGCCCGAATGAATGCCAAACACCCCAACGGCGAGGGCAATGGCCAGCTCAAAGTTGTTGCTCCCCGCCGTAAACGCCAGCGTATGAACCTCCCCCACTTATCGAAGTGGGGGTTTCCTGTTTCCCCTTCGGAGGTGGATGCATGATAGGCTGGTTGGCAGCCTATCTGCAGGCAACACCTGGCACCCGTCCCGTTGGGAGCCACAGGCAACATGAGTATCCATGATACTCAAGGGCGGGAACTCGCCATCTACGACTTCATACCTAAGCAATCCGTCGATACGTAAACGGTTTGACCGTAAATTCCAATGGGCGGATTTCACCATAATATACTTTGGCAAATAAATTCATTGCCCCATGGATATCACGGTGTCGTTTGTACCCGCATTGACATGTATAATTTCTAGAAGAAGATTTATTTTTCTTCCCGCAAACAGGGCATGTTTGCGAGGTATAACTTTCATCTTTTTTCTCGATTTGAATTCCTTCGGCATTCAATTTGTATTTGAGATAATCAAATAATTTTCCAAACGACCAATTGGATAATTTCTGAGTTTTTGGGTAACTTCTTTCTTTGCCCGAAAACGGGTTTTCAGCGTTCGATACATGGTTTCACCTCCTATGTTTATTGTATTCTATTGCCATCCAAAGAAGAAAGAAAAAAACAGAAAAACCGAACGCCATTCATCCCCCACCTGTAGAGGTGGGGGACTTCTGGCTGATTTATGTTAAATAATGATATAAGTTAACCATGATGTATCGACAAAAGCAAGAAAAGCGAGCGTGCCGCATGTTTCCGCCGTACGCCCGCCAATGTCAGTCCATCCGCTTTTTCGCCGCCGACAGAAGATCGATTGCCTTCGTCCCTACCCCGACGAATGTTTCCAAAATCGCTTGCGCCCCAGCGATCAAAAAAATAAAAATGAACGGCATGGCGATCTTCGGGATGAATAAATACCCAAGCGCGAGAAAAATCGCGCTCCACACCCCCGCGCACCAGTAACAGTTCAACAAATAGCCGAATTTCGATTTCGGCACTTTTTTGATTTCCGTATGGCCGTCCTCACGCCGGATTGTCTCTTTTTTCATAAACGGATTGCGAATGAATTCGGTGATCTTATCAAAGACGATCAAGTGGGTGAACCTATAGCTGGCCAAAATGATCATGATGTACGTCATCCAGTCGAGTTCGCGAAGCATGGTGGATTCCTTTCTTTTTCCATCTTTTTCTTTAGTATGAACCAAGATGCGTTTCTTTATGACCTCCGATGGTTAATGGAGACGGTCGAGGGAACAAGCACGTTGTTCATCCCATGCGCCTCCAACGCCCCTAAGGCCATTTCGTCATTATGGGCAAAGACCGCTTGAATGTCTTTATGGCTTTGCAAAATATTTTCCATGACCGACAATCCTTTAGCTCGGTCAAAATCCGCCGCCTGTTTGGCGACGACTTTCATCCTATTTCGCGCAGGAGACTCCCACTTCAACGACCAAAGGGAGTAAGTGGGAGAGGAATGCGCGTTCCCCCTTTCTTTTGTGTATGATAGAATAAAGGCGTGGAGAAAACCGTTCAATAAAGGCACTCCAATCACGGCTACTCGATGTATGGAGTTGGTTACAGGAAACGTTGTAACCGTAAAACATCGAGCGTAGGTCCGTCTGTTGTGTGTGGAAGCCAAGTACTGCCAACAGACACACCGAGAGAATCGGTAACGATGCAGGCATGACCTGCGTCGTTGGGTAGTCGTCAACCTGCCCCCTGATGCAACCCCAAGTCAAGGAAGGAGGACGAAGTCCGCTTGTACTTCTGGGGAGTTGCAAGCCCCCACTTCAAGCGTTCGCGAAGTGGGGGTAGTTGACATTGGCTGCTTTGTCGATCACTTGGTGGAATCCTTCTCCCCGTTCACGTGCGGCCGAGGAGCCCGGAATCCCCTCCAATTCCACAATGTTTCCGCCGTTTTTCAAGTGGTCGACGATAAACTGCGCGGCCATTTTTCCTCCCGCCACATTGGCGGAGGCGATATGGGTGACCACTTTCCCGCCGTCCGCGCTGCGATCGACGGTAATGACCGGGATGTTGGCGCTGTTGGCGGATTCAATCGCAGACGTGACAGCGCTTGAGTCCGTCGGGTTGACCAGCAGCAATAAAAGCATAGGATAAAAAACAGGACATTGACAACTGCCAATGCCCTGACCAACACGCACAGCGACCGCAAAAAGTGCAACGATCTAGAAATAAGCAGAATCGCCCCACCCCCACCTACACCTAGTAGAGGACTTTTCTTTTGATACCGCACAACGACTGTCGCGATCAACGACGCAAACGAAATGATCAGCGACAACCACAGCAGCCATCATCCATTAGCCCCTTTTTATCAAGGGAGTTGCCGCTGCTGCCGTGCATGAAACCGTGCATCTGTATTAACCAGCATGTCTTAGAACACCTAAGGCGTTCGATCATTGCCTAACGCCCCTCTGCAAGCTTCTCACTTTTCCCTCCACCGTTCGCTTGCTTCATCCGCCCGTTTCGCCACCGCCATCATGCTCATGATGACGAGCATCACAAACGAACCCACAAACATTCCCGCGATAAACGCGACCATGGCCCTCTCTCCCTTTTCTCGCAAACTCGTTATTGGCCATTCTTTCCGTTTACATCTAAATCTATACGATGGGAGAGCTTTGTTCTATTATACGCCGCGTTTGACCGCCCGATGCTTGGTCCTTGCCCAACAGCGGCAAGCCCATACAATCAAAAGCGCCAGGAGCGCCCCACATGAATCAATCGCCACATCTTTTGGCGTCGCCGTCCGCCCCGGTTCAAACGATTGGTGCCACTCGTCGGTTGCCGCATACACTGTCGCAAACAGCCAAGCGCCCGCATACGCAAACCGTTTTGGCGCAAGCGCCCGCCACACAAGCGCGGCCAAAATGCCAAACTCGGTCAAATGCGCCGCTTTGCGAATCAAAAAATTCAAAAATGACGACCCCTCTTCATCCCCTCCGCCGAACGGCAAGTACGACAAAATCATCTGCAGCACATGCGCCGTATTCGCCCCAGTGAACGAGGAAGACTCGCTGAAGCTGTAAATGACGAGGCACCAGAGAATGACGGGAAGCCAGCGGGAAAGGAAAGCTCTCATCGTTTCACCTGCCAACAACCTTTTTCCCAACAAAACAAGGTACCTACACAACAAACGAAAGTAGACACCTTGTTCGCTGAACCCTTTATCATCATAACAGGAAGGGTGATCTTTTTCCATTTTCTTTTTTGAAAGCTGCTTTACCATTGTTGTGACATACTCCCACCACCTACGCTTCGCTTAGAGGTGGGGGCTTCTCGGGTAATCCCATCTCATGATGGGAAGTTGACCGAGCGATCCCCGTGTGCCCCACGGTTCGAGGACAAGTTAGACGATCGCGAATCGTTTCATGCCCTCATGTTTGATATTGATGGCCGCATTGACGTCCCTGTCGCTCTCGAATCCACATTCACAGCGGAATGTACGCTCAGAAAGCGATAGAGACTCCTTGACTCGACCGCAGCACGAACACGTTTTGGACGAGGGGAACCATTTGTCGATTTTGATCAGTTTCTTCCCCTGTTCTTCCAATTTGTACCGAAGGAAAGAGGTGAACATGCCCCAGCCGTTGTCATGAACGCGTTGACCGAAATGGAGGGCTTGGGACATTCCCTTCATGTTGAGGTCTTCGATGACCACGCAATCATACCGTTTCGCTAATTTGTGCGACTCCTTATGCAGAAAGTCTTTTCGTTGGTTCGCAATTTTTTCATGCAGCTTTGCCACTTTCAGACGCTGTTTATGCCAACGATTCGAGCCTTTCTTTTTACGAGACAATTTACGCTGTTCTTTCGCTAATGTTTCCAATGCTTTGCGATAGAATCGAGGATAATTGGCTCTCTTACCCTCGCTATCGACATACAGCGTACTCATGGAAAAGTCAAGCCCAACCACCGTTTGTACTTCTTTTGGGGCAAGTTGATGTTCGTACTCTGTGAGGATAGAAATATAGTATTTTCCTGTTTTGGTTTTCGTGATCGTACAAGACTTGATGATATGGTGGGCAGGAATCTCCCGGTGTTGCTTGAGCTTGATCCATTTCAGTTTGGGCAGCTTGATATAGCCATCTGAAAGCTTGATGTTGCCATTTACCACATTTGTGGTGTACGACTGTTTCGCCTTGCGGTTTTTGAACTTGGGAAATCCAGCGCGGCCAGAAAAGAAGTGTTGAAACGCTTTCTGCAAATTCAATTGGGCGTTTGCCAGCGCAAGGCTGTCCACTTCTTTTAGCCAAGGAAACTCCTTTTTGTACTTGGCAGGGGTCGGACATGTTTGCTGTTTCAAGGATTCTTGATCGTCCTTGAACTTTTCAAACATTTGTATGCGCTCTTCAAGCATTTTGTTATACACGAAACGGACACAACCGAAGGTTTTGGCGAGCAGTTGTTCTTGTTCTTTTGTTGGGTATAGACGGAACTGATAGGCTTTGTTTGCCATATCGACACCACATCACTTCATACCTTGATTTTCGATATATTTTTTCTATAACTGATTATATTGTAATACACAAAAAAGAGACAATTTTAGGCTATACCTAACCGAAATTCATCTCCCACTTTCACTTCGTTTAGAAGTGGGAGACTTCTTTCGGAAAGATGTTAAAATCGTTCGCTCACAGGCTGGAAAGAAGATTTCTTTTCCGTTCCCCTCTTTTCTTTCGATCATTCCCCTTTTAAGGGAGATTCTCTCCCTAGTTTATGTTTTCATGAACAAGGGTATGGGTATAGTAGTAAAAGGAAAATGTGTACATTTTTTTCGGTCAGCATTATAATTTTTAGAAAGGAGAATCAATGAGGTGATCAATATGCCCTCCGCTTTGGAAACGAAAATGAGGGTGACACTGTCTTGCACGGAACAGGCCAACAAACCAGATAAGGATCTTCCATTTGCCGAATTACGGAAAAAAATAGCCAAACCTTCTCCCTTTGGCAAAAAATTAGTGGACATCTACAAACAAGGACGGTAGCCGATTATGTCGTTTGTGATGACATATGAAGATGCCATAGATGAACATTTTGGACAAGCGTCTATATACATCGATGCTTGCCAACATTCAAGATTTAGCCTTAGCTCAAATGCGACTCCTTCAGCTTGAAGCCTATGATGCCTTGCATTATGCCATTGCAACATACCACCATTATGGCTACTTCGCTACGCTTGATGGCGATTTTGTCCATACTCTTTACAACCAAGACCCCGACCCAGCGTCGATTACAAAAATTATAAAAATCGCCTAGCCTTGACGTTCTTGATCGAGTCGGGGTTGAAAAAGTAAGGGAGGCAGAGAACTCTATGCCCTCCTTCATTTCTTCTCCACTCACGCGAGCTGCACCAAGTTCAACCATGTGAATTGGTGACAAAGAAAGAGCATGCAATACATATCGATCCGCCTTTATGATGTGCAAAAAAGCGGAACCGGTTATTCCGCCCCCGCCAACAGTTTCAACGTCGCCGCGACAAACATTTGCACGCCAATCTCAAGCGCGTCTTCGTCAATCATAAAGCGCGGGTGGTGGTGCGGGTAGACGATCCCCTTTTCTTCGTTTCTAGCGCCGACGTAAAAGAAGCTGCCCGGCGCTTTTTGCAAGAACGCCGAAAAATCTTCGCCGCCCATGTTCGGTTTCAAGCGAGCCACTGCCTCTTCACCGAACAGCTTGCGCGCCGTTTCTTCGATGACGCGGGTCACTTCATCGTAGTTAATGACCGGGCGGTAGCCGTAGTCAAATTGAAACTCATACGAGGCGCCGTGCGCTTCGGTGATTCCTTTGACAATGCGCTCCATCCATTGCGGCACCGTCTGGCGCAGCTCGGCGTCGAACGTGCGCACTGTCCCTTGGATTTCGACCTCCCCTGGCAGGACATTATGGGCCGTACCCGCCACAAATTGTGTCACGGACAGAACAAGCGGCTCGAGCGGATCGACATAGCGTGAGACGATGTGCTGCAAGTTCGTCACGACTTGCGCCCCGATGGCGATCGCATCGATCGTTTGGTGCGGCATCGCTCCATGGCCGCCTTTGCCGATGATGCGGATGAAAAAGCGGTCGGGTGCGGCCATCATCGGTCCATACACAATGCCGATTTTTCCACACTCAAGCGGCGACCAAAGGTGAGTGCCGATGACGACGTCCACCCCGTCCATGACACCCGCTTGCACCATCTCCTCCGCCCCACCCGGGGACAGTTCTTCCGCGTGTTGGAACAAAAAGCGAATCTCACCATGAATGTGATCGCGAAGCTGGGCAAAAATTTTCGCCGTCCCCAACAGCATCGCCGTATGGCCGTCATGCCCGCACGCATGCATGACGCCTGGGGTTTTGGAGGCAAATTCAAACGTGTTTTCCTCTTGAATCGGCAGCGCGTCCATATCGGCGCGAATGGCGACGACCCGGCCTGGCTTTGGGCCGACAAGGCGCGCCATCACGCTCGTTTTCGTCGGCCGCGACAACTCAAGATGGCCGAATGATTGCAGCGTCTCGTACACAAACTGCGCCGTTTTCTCTTCCTGGAACGACAATTCGGGATGGGCGTGCAAGTGGCGGCGCCAGGCGATGACGTCCGTTTTCACTTCATCGACGAGCCGTTTGATTTCTTCCTTTGTCATCACGTTTCCTCCTCTTTTCCGCTTTCCTAATATTATAAACGGAAATTTTTGAATTTTCATTTCTCTATATTCATGAAGAAAGGCAGCCCGCTGCACGTTTAGTGAGTGAGCTGCTGTCCCAAACGTCATTCGTGATGCTCCACCGTTTCCTTTATCGCGCTTTGCCATCCGACCACCACCGGCCGCCCAATCGACTCGTAGATTAAGCCGGCGGCTTCGGCCGCCTTCGGGTCGTAGCAATTCCGCCCATCCACCACAAGCGGTGTTTTCATCAGCGTCTTGTAACGGTGAAGGTCAAATTGCAGCACAGCCGGCCATTCGGTGAAAATGAAACAAACATCCGCGCCGCGAATGGCTTCCTCGATCGTCTCGCAACAAACAACCGCATCGCCAAAACGGCGGACGACATGTTCGAGAGCGGCTGGGTCCCAGACGCGCACGACTGCTCCTTCGGCAATGAGCCGCTCGATGTTCGCCAAGGCAGGAGACTCGCGCACATCATCGGTGCCCGGCTTGAATGCGGCGCCAAGCACGGCGACCGTCCGGTTGCGGAAATCCCCAATGTGCAGACGCGCTTTGTCAAGAAGTTTCCATTTTTGTTTCTCATTGACGTCGATCGCCGCCCATACCGTTTTGAGCGAATAGCCGTGGGAAGCCGCCAAGGAATAGAGGGCATTTGCATCTTTCGGCAGGCAAGAGCCGCCATACCCGACGCCGGCGCGCAAAAAGCGGCGGCCGATGCGCGGATCCATGCCGATTCCTTCCGCCACCGCCTGAATATCAGCGCCTACCAACTCGCATACATTGGCGATCTCGTTGATGTACGAAATTTTCAACGCCAAAAACACATTGGCCGCATACTTGATCATCTCAGCGCTTCTCCGGTCCGTCACGACGTACGGGAGGGCAAACGAGGCGTACAGCTCCTTCATCACCCGTTCAGCCCGGTCCGAATCCACTCCCAATACAATGCGCGGCGCCTGCAGTGTATCGCGCACCGCCGTTCCTTGCGACAAAAACTCCGGATTGGATACGACGTCGAATTTCACCTCCGGCCGTCCGTTTTCCGCCAAAAAACGGGCGGCTTCATCGCCAGTGCCGACGGGCACGGTCGACTTGATAACGACAAGGCAATCGCGTTCGGCCGCCCTGGCGATGCGTCGCAATGCGCCCCATACATCATCAAGCCGCACAGACCCGTCCGGCTGCGGCGGCGTGCCGACGGCGATCATGATCACTTCCGCCCGTTGATACGCTTCCACATCGTTGGTCGTAAAGCGAAGGCGAACGCCGTTTCGCTGAATAAGCGAGTCAAGCCCCGGCTCATAAATCGGGACGATCCCTTCATTTAATAGGCGAATTTTCTCTTCGTTCACATCGACGCATGTCACATCATGCCCTTTATCGGCCAGACAAGCCGCGGTCACAAGTCCAACATATCCCGTTCCCGCAATCGCTATCTTCACGATTCCTCACACCTTTTCATCCATTGCGGCGATCGTCGCTTGTCCTCATTATATCGAATCGCCTGCCGGTTTTCACGGGTTCCGCCCCGTTGCTCGAACAAAAAACTATTTTCCACACAAAAAAGAGAATGCCCCAAAAGCAACGAGGCATCCTCCCTTCTTCCATATATACATCAGACGGATTTTATATTCATATTATTCCCCCGACCGGGCGTACATGACCTTTTGAGTCAGTCCTTTACGCCGCATGTTTCCGTTTCGTTGCGGACGGCCGATCGATCATCAAGCCAAGCGCAGCGCCAATCAGCGCAGGGACAACCCAGCCGAGCCCGACTGAAAACAGCGGCGCCCATGAGAGGAGCGGTTCTAACCATGCCGTCTCCAGCCCGATCGTTTTCAAACCGTCATACAGGCTGAACATGCCGGTAAAGAGCAACGCCATCCCGTACACTTTCGCCGAACCACGGTAAAAGCGGCGGAAAAACGACAGGGCGACGAGCACGATCGCCAATGGATACAGCATCGTCAACACTGGAACGGAAACAGCGATCAACGCATTTAAGCCGAGGTTTGACATCAAAAAGCTAAATAAGGTTAATACAATGACATACGTTCGGTACGAAACAGTCGGGGTGAGCTCTTGAAAGTATTGCGCACAAGCAGCGACTAGACCAACCGCCGTTGTTAAGCAGGCAAGCGCCACGATCACGCCCAACAGCAACTTCCCTCCGCTGCCAAACAGCAGCGATGACACGTATGACAATAGCTCGGCTCCGTTGGCAAATGAGCCGACACCAGCCATTCTAGCACCAATGATGGCAATGCCACCATAAACGAGCGCGAGTCCCAATCCAGCGATCAATCCGGCTTGCACCGTGGCTTTTGCCTGCAACGCCGGCCGGTCCACCCCGCGGTCACGGAGCGCATGAATGACGACGATGCCAAAGGCAAGGGCCGCGATCGTATCCATCGTTAAATACCCTTCCAGCATCCCTTTCACAAACGGTGCCGAGGCGTACTTCTCAGCCGGCATCGCCTGCGGGTCGTCAAGCCGGATTAAACCGGTAAGGCAAAGCACAGCAATGGAAAGCAGCAACATCGGCGTCAACAGCTGGCCGATTCGATCCACAAGCTTCGAGGGGTTTAAGCTGAGCCAGTACACAAGGGCGAAAAAGAGACCCGTAAACAGCCACATCACCAAAGATCCGCTCTCAGGGAAAAACGGCTTCGCTCCAATTTCATAGGCGACGCTAGCCGCGCGCGGAATGCCGAAAAACGGGCCGATCGCCAAATACACAGCGAGTGAAAAACAAAGGCTGAACAGCGGATGAACAGCGTTGCCGAGCGAACGGATGCCGTCTTTGGTGAACGCCACCGCCGCGACCGACAACAGCGGCAGCCCAACACCGGTGACGATAAATCCAAGAACCGCCGGCCATACGGCCGTTCCCGCTTCCATCCCTAAATACGGAGGAAAAATCAAGTTGCCCGCGCCGAAAAAGAGGGAAAAGAGCATCAATCCAGTAAACAGCACATCTCTCGTTTTCATTGTATCCCCCATTTCTATTATTTCGAAAAAGAATTTAATATTCTGATATATAATAAAACAATAGTGTTAATTAGGATAACAGTCGATTATTATTATCCTAATCCTTTATAAATATTAAACTTTTTTAACTATTGTGTCAACCAACTTCCACCCTTTCGCCCTTGCAGCCCTCAGGCAAACGCCTTGAAAAGCTAATGGCCCTCTATGGTCAGCCAGCGGTGATCCAAACAAGGCGAGGCGACAAAAAGCGCCCCGAAAATCCGGGGCGCTTTTTGTCATGCCGCAGTAGATCCGTTATCCACTTTTTAGAAAAGGGGCGTACTATTGAAAATAATGGCGCATGGCGTTCACGATGGCCGTCGTCACCGCTTCTTGATAACCGTTTGTCGCCACAACCGCAGCGTCCGACCGATTGCTTAAATAGCCGAGCTCAAGCAACACGGACGGCTTCTCGTTTTCTCGCAACACGTAATAGTCGCCAAAGGCGATGCCGCGAAACGGCAATGCGGAAAGTTGCCTGAACAGCCCTTGGAACGATTGCGCCAATTCGTAATCCGCAAACCGATCGTAATAGTAAATGGTGATGCCGGACGCATCTGGATCAGCGGCGCTGTCGTAATGCAAGCTAATAAACGCGTCCGCCTGATACAGGCGGGCGGCGGCAACACGCGCCGACAGCGGCACATACTCATCGCCGGAGCGCGTCAGCACGACGCGAGCGCCGTAAGATTGCAGCTTGTTTTTTAGAAGCCTCGCCGTTCCCAACGTCAACTCCTTTTCCTTAACGCCAGCGACACTTTTCGCACCGCCGTCTTTGCCTCCGTGGCCAGCGTCAAGAACGATCGTTTTTCCGGCCAGCGCCTGAACAGGACCGCGCGTCCAGCTGTCTACATAAAGGCGGGAGTCGCTAGGCGCGATGGCTGAAAGCAGCGAGCGGTCAGCCGACTGGGGCACTTCCGCTTCCTTTTCATTAGCTTGTCCATCCTTTACCTGCACATATGCGGATGACACCCACCCATCAAGCCCTGTTTGGGAGGCAATTTTGTACCATCCCGGTTTCTTTTCCACAATGTCAACTTCTTCGCCACGAACAAGACGGCCGATCCGCGGGGCGTGAAGCGACGGTTCAGCTCGCACGTTGAGTGAATCGGCGGCCACCGTTCCAGTCTGTTGTGAAATCGAGCGGGCCTCGGCTGGCGCCAAATACGATGCAGCGGCCCAACCGATGGCGTCTTCCGTCACGACCTGTTTCCAGCCGCCTTCTTCCCCAATCACCAACACCGTTTCCCCTTGCGCCAAATGTCCGATAATTCGCCCGTCTCGGCTCGGCTCTTGGCGAAGGCGGAGCCGGTCTTCTTGCACGACGGCTGTCTCTTTTGCCAACGCGACGTACCGCGCCGCGAGCCACCCGGTCCGATTTTTCTCCCATTCAATTTTCAACCAACCGTCTTTCACATCCACCAACCGGTACACGTCACCGCGGTGGACGCTTGCCACCGGGCGGTACGGCACCCCCGGCCCTTGGCGGACATTCACGCGATCCGCCGTCACCACCGCCAGACGCTTCGTTTCTTCCGTTTCTTTTTCTCCTTTCACTCCCGACGGCCAAAGGACCGCCAGCAACCAAAGCAAACAAAACGATGCGGCGAGCCATCCCCCCCGCCTCATGCGCGCTCCCTCCTAGTTCCCTCTCATTCTACTATATGGTTCGCGCACAATAGGCCATTTCCTGTCTGTCGGCCAGGAAAACCGCTCGACAGAACAGGCGCCTCCAACGTCCATGAACCGACAATGAATGCCCTGTTTCCGCACAATGTCCTCCAGCGCGACAGCCGCCAACAAACAAGACGCGAATGCTGCCGAGAACGCAACAATGGCGCAAATCCCGTCTGCACAAGCGCCCTTCGATGCCTCAAATTGGCGCAATCGCACGGCTGCCCCATTTCCTCACAAGCGCCCATCATAGAAAAAGAGGATGCCTCGTGTCAAGACATCCCCTTCCCCTTTACACCTTGGCGGATGGCCGGTCAAACCGAACAAACGCCTCCATGTAAGGAGCGGCCTGCGGCGGGTAGACACGTTGGACGGCCGCCAATGCGCCGTTGTTGGTGAACGCGGCTTCCAAGCACATGCCGGGCTCGACGTACGATTTCACCGATAGCGGCAAGCGCCAGTGGAACTGTTCGCCCGTCTCCAACCAGCGGATCGCGGCCTTTTCCCGTCCGACGCTCACCACCTGAAACATCCCGGTTCGATACTCCTCTTTCCTTTCTACCATTCCCTTCCAAATAATGTCAGCCATCCCCATTGGCAAATCAGGGCGATGATACAATCGAAGAAGGCGGACCGCTTTTAACAACGGCTCCTGCAATTCCGTCACGAGTTGGCGCACGACCCGGGCATGGCTTGTCCGATAGCGGCCGTCCAGCCATTTCGTGAACGCCTGAACGCCGCTTAATACTTGTTTCGCTTGATTGATGCTTATGTCAGGAGAAAACATGACGTAGTGAAATGCCAAACATTGCTGCCAATGGCGCGCTTCTAGCGCATCCCACGATGACAGCGGCGTCGTCTGCAAGTAATGGCCGACCGCCGTCACACCGAGGCGGTATTTCGCTTTCGTCGCCTCTGATTTTCCTTCCGTTTTTTCTTGGTAAAAACGGACGAGGTCGGCGCCGAAAAAGCGCATTTTCCATTCCGCCGGCATGGCAAAATATCCGCCCTCATCGAGCCGTTGCAATACTTGAACAGACGTTGTCCGCTTGATCTTAGGCGTCACAAATGGCGAGAGCGGCAAACCGTAGCGGGAACGGATGCTGTTCGTATCGACCATCACCGGACTGCCTTCTTGGCGGAGAAGTTCGAACGCATGGTACTCATATGCGCGCAGCCATTGCTCCACTGTTTCCTGCTCGCCGCTCATGGCCAATTCGTGAACGGACCGTCCCCCCCATTCTTCATGCGGCACATGCAGCGTCTGCTCTAACATCACCGCACTGTTGGCAACGAGCGCCATATATGACGGCTCACCCGGCGGCAACTGGACGTCGTATGACAGCAACTTCACTCCTTTAGGGACAAGGTGTGTCTTCGCTGACCGCGATACAACCGTCGCCGGCAGCCCCATTGCCTCAAGCGTCTTCGTCAGCACCCTCTCGGCGTCCGCATCAAAGGTGGAGAGCGTCATCGTCCGCCCCTGCCCCTCTACAAAGCCAGCTAATTCGTTCAGATAAATCGGGCTGGAGGCAAGATCATCGCAATATTCATACGTCACACCGCGCAGTGAACCTTTGACGGCTTCGTCCGTTTCCTCATCCACGATCACGATTCCATGTCGTTCCAGCTGACGGAGGGCGTTGCGCGCATCAGGCATGTCGTAGACGACCGTCCATTGTTCAACTGCTTCCGTCCCGCGCTCCTGTAATGAAGAAGCACTGTGACACGCGTCGACAATATCAAGAAAACGGGAAAATGCCAACTCTTCGTACGGCATGTTCGTCTCTTGAAGGAGAGAACGCATTCGTTCCTCGGCCTTCTTCACTCCGTCCGGCCCAACGATGGAGGCAGCCCCTTGGATATAATGACCGCCGTCAAACGGCTCGAGAAACGCAAACATACCGCCCCAAGGCACTACATCCGGCATCGTCTCGCTAAATGGCAGAAACAACGTTTCCCCCGTCAATCGGTCGACCGCTGTCCCCCCGTCTTCACCGCGGTCCACAAACTGAACGAGACGCGGAACAAGCCGAACCCACCGGTCAAGCATGTTTCGCAGCTCCAACGATAAACGGCGTCCTTTCTCGCGCCGAAACCATTCAACGCCGCGCATCCCGTTTGGGAAACGGTGAACGAACAAGTACCAAAGCGTTTCAAGCGGCTCAAGCATCTCACTGTGTTTCATTTCCCGAACGGCCTGACGGAACGCGTGCTTTATCGCCCGTTGTTCGGCGTAGGAGAGCGCCTCCTCTAAGAAACGGTGCACTTGTTGCGACAGCTCATACTTCTGTTCAAAAAACCGATGTTGCCGCGCCCTTTTCGCCTCTTCCTCCATCGCTTTGTTCATGCAGCATTTTTTATACTTTTTCCCGCTCCCGCACGGACACGGGTCGTTTCGGCCGACCGACATACGGCTCCCTCCTTGAATCAATTTCGTTTTCTAATTTCTATCACCATTATTATTATTTTGATTCTTTCAGAAACAGGTTAAACTATAAGTATACAAAAACAATCCTAAAAAAGGAGACGATATTCATGGAAGAGAAAAGACTCATCGACTTGATCGACGAATTGATGACGAAGCTTAATTCAACGAAAACTTCCCATCCGCACGGTCGATGGACGGAAACACCAAAAAGCAAAAGCACGACATCAAAGAAACCGCGTCGCTCCAAAACCGCCTATCAGTTAAAAATATCCTTAAACGGCATCCGTCCGCCGATTTGGCGGCGCGTCCTTGTTCCCGGACATGCGACATTTCACGATCTTCATCTCATCATCCAAGAAGCGATGGGATGGGAACAAGCCCATTTATACGAATTCGATTTCGGAAGCGTTCTCATCGGCATCCCTGACGGCTGGGATTCGTTTCAGCTGGAAAAAGAACTGATGGACGCCCGCCGCATCCCATTACAGCAATGGCTGACGGAAGAAAAACAAAAGTTTCTGTACATTTACGATTTTGGCGACTACTGGCGCCATACCGTCACTGTTGAAAAGATTGAAACACTCCCCAAACCGCTGGAACGCGCCACTTGCCTGAAAGGGAAACGGGCATGCCCTCCCGAGGATTGCGGCGGCGTCTATGGCTACCTGGAGCTGCTGGAAGCGGCGGCGCAAAAAGACTCTCTTGCCGATCCCGAATTGCGCGAGCTGGTAGACTGGATGTACGACATGAAAGGCGAAGATTTTGATCCTGATGCCTTTGACGTCGAGGAAGCGAACGAGCGGCTGGCCTATATCCGATTGTAACGCATGCGAAAGAAGGTATCCGTCATCTCTCAAGGGCACCTTCTTTCGCACCCATCTGTCCTTTGTTGCCTGCTTTGTCCATCGCCTTACAAAAATCCCCGTTCGGCAAACGTCTCCCAGACGAGCTCCTCGAGCTCCTTGCGCAACTCAGCTGCATCGACTCCTTCAAGCAACCCGTCCTTTTTCCATGTTCGGATCGCTTTGTCGATCAAGCGATGGACTTGATCAACGTCCCAGCCCTCGCAATCAAACAACTCCTCAACTTGGTCAAGCCATTCCTCAATCGCACGGTCCAGCTCATCGCCATCCTCCATCCCACCGTCGTCGAACCAGATCTCATCACCGTCATCCCCATCGTCAAAGAGCCACTCATCATCATTCTCGCCCTCATCATCTCCATCATCGAGCAACTCTGTGCGAAATAAAAACAATTCCATCACAGCGGCTTCCACTTCCTCTACAGGAACGCCGTAGTGTTCCGCAACCTTTTCCATATTGACAAATTCTCTTCCAGCCATTTCACTCGCCAAATAACGGAGTGCAGCCGCATACACAGCAGGATTCTTGATGACCGGTTCATCCATTTCGCAATATGCGCGCCAAAGGAACGCAGCCTCGCTGAGCACTAGGGAGGAGGTTGTTTCTTCCTTTTTCTTCAATTCGCGAAAAACATCATCTTGATCTCGATCCCCCCAGTCCTTTTCGCTCAGCAGCTGCCACAACAGCTCATGGACCGCTATTTCAAGCAATTCCGGAAACGACTCGCGCAAAAACACTTCACACGTTTTCGTATCCGGATTCCATTCCGCTTGAAGCGCCCGCGCAAGCCGATCCTTCCCGCTCTTTAGAATCGGCAGCACCTTCATGAAGTACGTCCACTCGTCCCCATGCGGAACGAGGCATCCTACTAGCACGTCCCCCTCCCTAGCAGACGGAAGCTCCTCCGGCGTCAAAAAACGGACGTACTTTTCTTTTCTGGTCAACAGATCGCGTACAAGGAAACGCCGCTCATCCTCGATATGAATGATCTCGTCAAACGACGGAACCGCCTCGTCCCATCGCTTCAAATGAGTTTGCACTGCTGGACGCCACCGCGTGCGGCGCCGGCTTCTCATATAGGCTGAAAAAATTGTCATCCCTTTGTCATCAACGTGTCTGTGAAAAATCGCCCAGTTCGTCAGCAATAAATTGGCGCTGGTCTCCAGCTCGTTAGGAAGCCCTTGAAATGGAGAACCAGACATCATGAAAGCAAGCTCTTCCTCATATCGCTCTAACGCAAACGAAAACACATCTTGCATACATTTGGCCACTTCACGGTCAATTAGAGATTCTATCGATACTGCTTCTTTCTTCCCACAACAATGCTTGTACGTTTTCCCACTGCCGCATGGACAAAGATTGTTTCGCGATGCCTTCACCATATAGCTACCTACTTTCTTTGTATCATAGTCATTGAACGTTCTCCCCCTCTACGCTAACGCTCGGGCCAGCTAAACACTTTGGGGAGACATTCACGATCAACGTGTGATGGAACTGCTTTCAGCAACACATATCGCAAGCACTTTGGGACTTCCGCCGCTCATGTCGAGAACATCGATTCGCATTCCATTTTTTATCAAAAGGTGCCCTTGGCTTTTTCAAAACATGCCATATTTCCTTCTCCAAGGAGAAATCAGCCAATCCATGATTTTCATGCCGGTTGACACTCCGCACTCCTAAAGGTGTAGGATTCTTGGATCATTCGCGTCCTCATCCGTTTCTCGGTAAAACGAGAAAAACCCTGCTTCTCAAGCACACGTTATGGTGATGGCCCAAAATCCTAAGAATAGAATATGAATGACTCTTACCATTGGGCTTGCCTGCATAATGGAGAATCATAGAGGCCGAGCCGAGAGAAACAAGCGCCCCGTCATTCATCGGGACGCCTACGGCCGGCGAAGCAAACGGGACAACGAGGCAAGCAGGCGCTCTTGAAACACAGCCCGTTCTTTCTCCACCTTGTCTGGCCACTCTTGCAGCGCCTGAAGCCACGGCTCTACGTACGGTGAGAAAGACGGCGGATATACGCGGGCAAGATCGTCCAGCTTGCCGTTGCGATCGGTCGCGGCGACGATATACATGCCCGGCAACAGATGCGGCTCTGCCCGCTTCGGAATGTCCCATGTCACCGTTCGGTTATGGGCAAGCCAATCCAGCACCGCCTTCCCCTGTTCCACACGCTTGACGCGGAAAAACGAGAAACCGACGGAAAGGGGAATAGGCAAACCAAACAAACGAGCAAGCTGCCAAGCCATCAGTTCCTCATCCGCCTTTCCGTTCTCGCCCCTCCATTCATCCAGCAAAGCAAAGCAATGTTCCAATTCGCTTCTGACCTCTTCCAGCACGGCACAAACAACAGTTCGATGATTCGTTCCATAACGGCGGTCCAGCCAATCGGCCCACTCAAGCAACATATCGAGCGCTCGGCTCACCACTTCCCATGAAAACGAACTCCATCTTGACGGGATTTGCTCGACGATGCATTGTTTCCATTCTTCTTCTCCTACGTCCTCCCACGATGAAAACGTCCGCCCGGTCATATATTCACACACGAGCAAAATCACGGCCCAACACGCCTCTTTGGCCTCTTTTTCTCCGCTCACGATGACTTCGTTATAAAACGCCAATGCGTCATCGGTAAAATACATCCCTTCCCATTCCGCGCGAATCAACAATGTCTCGGTTCTTTCCGGCCCCATCCATTTCATTTTCCATAAGTCCGAAAGACGATGTGATGAGCTAAACGGAGATGGGGGCAATCCATAACGGGAGCGAATGGGATTCACTCCGATGAGCACCGGCAAATTGGCTCGTTCTTGCATGTTAAACAAATGGAATTCATACTCTTTCAGCCACACATCCACTTCCTGCACACGCCCCTCGCGCGCCATTTCGTGAGGGGTTTTTCCATTCCATTTCTCAAGCGGGGTGTGAAGGGCTTTTTCCATTTGAACATCCAATCCGGCCATCGTTGCCACCCAAGGGGGAGAGTCTGGGTCTGAATCAATATGAAGCGAAACGTTTTCGATCCATTTTCGGCGCAAAACGGCTTCTGTCCCCCGTTTTCGTTCTTTTGGGGAATACCCAAACGCCTGCAGCAGCGACACGAGCTGTTCGGCCGTCCCTTCCTCCTCGGTAGACAACACGAGACGCGACCGATGAGCGGATAATGACCCGCCTAATTCAAACACATGAATCGGCTTGGGGGAAATCACTCCGACATAATGGTACACATTGGTGCACCATGAACCTTCCACTTTCTCCCCATCGTCATGATCAATGTGAGCGCGTCCGATCGAAGCAAGCTTCCTCATCGCCTCAGCGGCTTCCTGACATTCGTATTCATACGTCCATCGCGTGCGCTCCTCTTGCATATCGTCCGCCCTCGGAGGATAGCCTGCATCAACGATATCGAGAAAATGTTCAACGGCTACCTTTTCATACGGCCAATCGGTTTGCGTCAACAAGACGCGAATGTTCTCTTCCGCCCGTTCCACGCCCTTCGGATCCACAATCGATGATACACCGCAAACGTAATAGCCGCCGTCAAAGGGCTCCAAAAAGGCAAACATGCCGCCCCAAGGGCGCACAACCTCCAATGTCTCGCAATACGGCATGAGAAGTTTCTCGCCCGTCAACCGGTCGACCGCCACTCCTCCTTCATCATCCAAATCGACAAATTGCACAAGGCGCGGCACAAGTCGAACCCAGCGGTCCAACATTTCCTTGAGCTCCGGAGACAGACGACGCCCTTTTTCCTGTTGAAACCATTCAACGCCGCGCAATCCATTCGGATAACGATGGAGGAAAAAACGCCAAAGCGTCTCAAACACCTTCAACTCTTCACGATGATCCTTTTGTTCGATCATTCGGCGAAATGTACGGTTGACCGCTTCGCGTTCATCATAAGACAGCGATTCATCCAAAAACCGCTGCACCATTTGCGACAGCTCATATTTTTGGTCAAAAAAGCGGCGCTGCCGCACCCGCTTGATTTCACGCTCCTGTTGTTTGTTCATGCAGCACTTCTTATACTTTTTCCCGCTTCCGCACGGGCACGGGTCATTTCGGCCGATTGCCATGCAAAATCCTCCCTTCTAATCATTCCTTTCCAAAACGGCGACCAAGATAATGAACCTCCCCCACTTATCGAAGTGGGGGTTTCCTGTTTCCCCTTCGGAGGTGGATGCATGATAGGCTGGTTGGCAGCCTATCTGCAGGCAACACCTGGCACCCGTCCCGTTGGGAGCCACAGGCAACATGAGTATCCATGATACTCAAGGGCGGGAACTCGCCATCTACGACTTCATACCTAAGCAATCCGTCGATACGTAAACGGTTTGACCGTAAATTCCAATGGGCGGATTTCACCATAATATACTTTGGCAAATAAATTCATTGCCCCATGGATATCACGGTGTCGTTTGTACCCGCATTGACATGTATAATTTCTAGAAGAAGATTTATTTTTCTTCCCGCAAACAGGGCATGTTTGCGAGGTATAACTTTCATCTTTTTTCTCGATTTGAATTCCTTCGGCATTCAATTTGTATTTGAGATAATCAAATAATTTTCCAAACGACCAATTGGATAATTTCTGATTGGTCTTTTTGTTTCGTTTCTTTTTCGTATTCCGTTGGATTCCTTCGATATCTCCAATGACGACTTCTTTCACTTGGTTTTCCAAACACCAACGAACAAATTGTCTCGTGGTTTTGTGCAGTGCATCCTTTAGTTGTGCCTCTGATTTCGAAAGTACATATTGTTTCGCCCGATTGTACTTTTTCCATTGTTTGGAGCCTTTTTTGCATCTGCTCATGAGTTTTTGCAGTTCTTTTAATTTCTTGTTTCTCAACCGATGAATGCTTCTTATTTTTCTTCCCGTGATAATGAGGCTTTCCCCATTTTCACAAATGGCTGCGATGGTGTGAATTTCCCCTGGGTCAATAGCAACACGGTTTTTACATGGATTTTCTTTTGGTTTTTTCCCATCTTCATACGATAAACAAAGCCACAAACCACGGTCATAGACCAACTCGATTTCTTTGACTTTTCCGTTTGGAAGTTTCTCTTTGTCGATTTTCACCACCAAAGGAGATTGTCGTTTTCGATTCCAAATTCCTAGCGACAGTTCCAACGTTCCGTCTTCATGCAAAACAAACCCATCTTTTGCCCATTTCGTGTTGAAATGTTTTTTCTTTTTGTATGGATATTTGATTTTTTCTCCTTTTTTCCGTGCTTCTTTTGCCCCATCACGGGCAAAGATATATTTATGCACAACCGCCTGGATGCTTTGGCTGTGGATAGAAAAACGACCTTTTGTTGCTTTTTGCAGTTCCGTTTTGGTTATCCATTTTCCTGTTTCCAAATGATGTTCTTTTGCCAAACGAAGGCATTCGTTCCAAACTTCTGCGGAGATACGATTGCATTCAAATAGTTTTTGGATAACTTCTTTCTTTGCCCGAAAACGGGTTTTCAGCGTTCGATACATGGTTTCACCTCCTATGTTTATTGTATTCTATTGCCATCCAAAGAAGAAAGAAAAAAACAGAAAAACCGAACGCCATTCATCCCCCACCTGTAGAGGTGGGGGACTTCTGGCTGATTTATGTTAAAAACGGTCGGAATCGCGCACAAAGCCATTTTTCCCAATCCATTATGGATTCGGTCAAAACCGATCGTTCCCCGCCGCTTTTTTTGGAGTTTCACGAATGGAACGCATTCCATTCCCTGTTTCTACTTATAGAGGGCTTGGGTTGAGCCCAATGATGTTTGAATGAGAGAGCCCTTGTGGAACCGGCTTTCCTTTTTGACGAAATGCCGCTGACTTGCGCGCAGCGCCCGTTTTTCTGCCAGCTTCTAGATGAATCCCCGATCGGTGAAGATCTCCCACGCTACATCACGGAGTTCTTTACGCAATTCTTTTTCATTCACTTCCTCAAGCAGGCCTTCATTCCGCCACGAACGGATGGCGCGGTCAATATGACGGTTGACTCGCTTCTCGTCCCATCCTTCACGCATCAACATCAGATCGATGTCATCGATCCATTCATTGATGCGCGCATCAAGCTCATCCCCTTCCTCTTCGAACCAGTCTTCCTCCCAGTCATCGAGCCATTCCTCGTCGTCTTCATCATCAACAGCCATCAGGAAAAAATCCAACGCCGCCGATCGCACATCTTCTGGCATCACGTCATACCGATCGGCGATGTCTTCCACCTCCGATCCTTCCGCCTTCATCAAATGCCCAGCCACATAGCGGAGCGCCGCCGCGTAGACGGGGACCGAATAAGGGAGGCGGGATGTTTTTCCGCAATAGATCGCCCATATGGCGAACGCTTGATTGAGCAGCGCCGCTGGCGCCTCCGGCTCGTTTTCATCGAGCTCGCGAATGACGGCCGCTTGTTTCGGATCATCCCATTTGAACTGTTTGGCGAACTGCCAAAGCCACTCCAAGAGCACATCGGAAAGCACAGCGACGAACCGATCGCGCATCCATAAAGCCGATGGCTGACCGCTCCACTCCCCTTCTTGTTGAATCGCCCGAAGCAATCGATCTTTCCCTGACGCCGGGAGCGGAAACACCGCTGTGAAACACGTGAACACGTCTTGGTACGGCACAAGGAAGCCGAACACCACATCTCCTGTTTCGATCACGCTCGGCCATTGATGGGAAGCCAATAAATGAACGATCTTTTCCCCTCCCGTCAACAAATCCCGGACAACGGGGCGATTGTCGTCCTCATAGCCGATGAACTCGCCAAGCGACGGAACGGCTCCTTCCCACCTCTCGATGTGAGCCTGAACGGACGGGCGCCACCGCTCCCAATGACGGCTTTTCCGGTAAGCAGAAAAGATCGTTTGTCCTGTTTCATCAAGCGGCCAACAAAACAACATCCAATTCACCGCCATGATCTGCACGCCAAGCTCGAGTTCCTCCGGCATCTCATCAAGCGGGAACTGGTCTAAAAGCTCTTCCGCCTCCCTCTCATACCGCTGTAAAACAAACTGACGCATATCATTCATGCATTCGATCAACTCGCGGTCAATCAATGACGAAATCGAAACCGCCTCTTTTTTTCCACAACAATGCTTGTACTTTTTGCCGCTGCCGCACGGACAAAGGGCATTCCGCGACACCATCATATCGTCACCCGCTTTCCTTCGATTCGGCCTTGCCGTTATGTTCATTGTATCATAACAGAGAGAAAAGCAGGAATAAATCTCACGCCAAACAAACATAGCAACGGTACAATCCGCCATGCTATAATAATGTAGATATAAAGAATGAACGGAAAACGGGGGCTTTCTTCGGGAACCCATGATGCACAATGGACGGAAAGGACGGACTGATATGTTGCAGACCGCAATCTCCAAACCTCTGTTGCAAAAAGCCGCTGCCGACTTGCAGCGGGAATGGTCGTTTTCTCTCTTCCAACATGTCATCCAAAAAGGGCGGGAATTGTCACGGCAAGGGTTGGTGTATAACGTCACGGTCATAGACAGCGATTTTATCGAAGGAAAAGTCATCGACACCGCCATTCATGACGTGACGCTTGATTTGTCGGACATCTCCCTCCACAGCTGCACATGCGGGGCGGAAGATCTTTGCCCGCACGTACTGGCGCTGTTCTTTTACGTGTACGGAAATGTATTTGACAACGGCGAGTTGTTGCGGCAATGGAAACAAGGAAAGAAAAAACCGAACCGGAAAGCGGCATCGGTCCAAACACCGTCTGAACCAAACACAGCGGAATCGGTCGCCCAATGGCGGAAGCAGTTCGCCGACCTATTGGACGAGTGGAGCGCCCGCCACCGCCGCCGCAATGATTGGCCGTACCGCTTGTCCCATCAACTGTTTCCGCGACTCGTCAAAAACAGCCCGAAACACAGCGCTGTCCGTTTGTTGCATCGCTTCCATGCGGCCTTGTTTTTGCTTGACCATTTGTTCGAATACGGACGCGAACGCGGTTGGGACCGTGGGCTGTTGTTCGGATCATACGAGCAGTTTTCGTGGCAACAAGACGTCGATTATATCGCCGACGAATGGTTCGAAACGTTGGAACGGTTTCCGTCCGAACTGCTGCCCCCGTCTGTTGAAACGCACATCGAACAGATGATCCCGTATGTACGGGAGTTGTTGCTGCGGTGGGGAAAGGCGTCCCCTTCACTCGTCTACAGCCTATACACAACCGCTTGGGAGCTGCTGTTCACGAAAGAAGCGCAGCGCCGGCAAGAGAAAGAAACGCTGATCCGCCTGGCAACGGAAAAACAGTCAACCACTCTGTTGCTAGCTGCCGCCCATCTCGCCTTTTTACTCGGCGAAGATGACGAAGCGCTCGCCATCTACCGCCAATATCCCAAGGAAGCGGCTCCGTTTTTTATCGATTGGATGGAGCGGTTCGCATCCTCGCATTCGCCGGAACGTTTCGCATCATTTTGGGCGAAAGGAAAGCAAGAGCTTGCCTTCTACATATCCGCTCTTCCAGAGATGGAGCGGTCGCCGTTTGTCAACGAAATCGGTCGGCTGTACGAATCATACGCTCGCCAACACAACAAATGGGACGACTATGAGAAGCTGTTGGCCGCATGCTTCCCATACAGCGCGAACCGCTACGTTCATTGGCTGCTCGATCAAAGGCGCTACCATGATGTAGTCGACTTATACTTATGGGGGGACGCCACCGCCCATGACATTGATCCAACATTTCTCGCCATGCTGCAAAAACAAAACCCGGCGCTCGTCTTGCCATTGTATCACCGAGCGGTCATGCGTTTTGTCGAGGCGAAAAACCGCGCAAGCTATCGCGTCGCCGTGCAATATTTAAAAAAATTGCGTGCGTGCTACCGATCGTTGAAACGAATGAACGAATGGCAGATGTATCTTGAACAGCTGTTAGCCAAAACAGCGCGCATGCGCGCGTTTCATGAAGAAGTGGAGAAAGGAAAATTGCTTCTATGATGGAACAAGCGTTGCAGACGATTACCCTTTCATGTGAATGGAGCGAAGAAGGACGATGCTTCTGGCTCAGCGGCCCGGACCGTGTTTCGAGCTGGGCGCCGCTTGTGTTCGCCTGGCATGAAGAAACCTTTTACGGCACCTTGCTTGATGTCGCGACCGTCCACGGACGCGACGCGGTGCGGCTGTCCCCGTGGCAGGCGCTCACGTTTTTCGCCTGGCGCCCGTCCAACCGTTTTCTTTCCATCAAATGGGGAGATGAGTTCACCGCCCAGCTTGAAACATGGGCGAAGCAAATCATCGACGATGTGCGCACACGCTGCTTCCGCCCCGATTTCTCGGCGTGGAAACAAGCGCAGCCGTCTGAATGGGCCGAAGCTGAGCGGACGCGTTGGCGCGGGCTCAAAGACGATCCGCACCCGCTTGTTGCGGCATGGCGGTCGCTGGCAATCGCCGACTGGCTGTCGCGCGACCCAGAGCTGCGCGGCATTTGGGGCGACATCGTTCGCGCTTATCCATTAATCGCCTCCCCCAGCGGCCAATGGATCGGAACGGAAGACGATTGGCTGGAACAAATCGGCTGGCTCGGCGACCGGCCGCCGTTTACGGTCGGGCTTCGCCTCGTCGAGCCGCCTGAGGACGGCGACGCATGGACGCTGGAAACGGTGTTCATCGCCATCGACGACAGCGTCATCACCTCTGCCCGTGATATTCCGCGCGCCTGGCGCCCATATGAATCATCGATCCAGCGCGCCATTCGCCGCATTTGCGCGATCGTGCCGTGGCTTGACGCCGGGGAGGGTCTGCGGACGGAACTGTCTAATGAAGAAGCGTGGCGTTTTTTGTCCGAAGACAGCTTAAAGCTCACCGAAGCGGGCGTACGCCTCTTGCTTCCCGACTGGTGGCACGACATCCGCCAGGCGCAGCTGTCGATCAAAGCGAAACTGTCGCCTTCCGTCAACGCCGAATCACTGTTCGGCCTTAAGCGGCTCGCTGATTTCGATTGGCGCGTCGCGACCAACGGGATTGAGCTGACGGAAGAGGAGTTTGCCGCTTTGGCGGAACAAAAGCGGCGCCTCATTCGCCTGCGCGGCCAATGGCTCATCCTTGACCCCGCCCTTGTCCGCCGCGCCCAGGCGCTCATGGAAAAGGCGAAAAAAGAAGGCGTGCCGATCCACGATATCGTGGCGCAAACGCTGCTTTCGGAAGCAGAGGAGCGTGAAGAGGCAACGGACGAATCGATCCCGATCCACATTGACGTCCATGATCAGTTCCGCGCGTTCATCCGCCAGCTCCAGCAGCTGGATGGATTGCCGAAAGCGAATGTGCCGCCGTCGTTTCGCGGCACGCTCCGCCCGTACCAGCAGCGCGGCGTCGACTGGCTCGTCTTTTTGCGCCGATTCGGCTTTGGCGCCTGCTTGGCCGATGACATGGGGCTAGGCAAAACGGTGCAGCTGCTTGCCTATTTGGCCTATGTAAAAGAAATGGAACGTCCAGACACGCCGGCGTTGCTCATTTGTCCGACCAGCGTGATCGGCAACTGGCAAAAGGAATGCGCCCGCTTCACCCCAGACTTGCGCGTCTACGTGCACCATGGACCGAACCGGGCGAAACACGATGCGTTCGTGCAAACGGCAGGCGAGGCCGATCTCGTCATTACGTCTTACAACCTTGCTCATTTGGACCAAGACGATTTAAAACAGATTCATTGGCATGCGATTTGCCTTGATGAAGCGCAAAACATTAAAAACGCGCAAACAAAACAAGCGCGCGCCATCCGCCGCTTGAGCGGAAAACATAAAATCGCCTTATCCGGCACGCCGTTTGAAAACCGTCTCGGCGAACTTTGGAGCATCTTCCACTTCCTCAACCCTGGCTATCTCGGCAGCCGTGCGGAGTTTGAGCGGCGCTTTGCCGGGCCGATTGAAAAAGAAGGAGATGCCCGCAAAAAAGCGGCGCTGCAAACACTCATCCGCCCATTTCTCTTGCGGCGGACGAAAACGGATGAAGCGGTTGCGCTCAACTTGCCGGATAAGCTTGAACAAAAAGAGTATTGCCCGCTCACGGCCGAGCAAGCAGCGCTGTACGAGCAGCTCGTCAACGATACGCTTGAGCGCGCCAAAAATGCCAGTCCGTTTGCGCGGCGCGGCTTGATTTTGCAAATGCTAAACGGTGTGAAGCAAATTTGCGACCATCCGGCGCTGTATTTGAAAGAACGCCGCCCCCGCCAGCTCGTTGAACGGTCGCACAAGCTCGAAAAGCTCATCGAACTGATCGAGCAAATTCGCGCCAACGACGAATCGTGCCTCATCTTCACGCAATACGTGCGAATGGGCGAGATGATCCAACAGCTGCTTTCCGACCTGTTTGATGAGCGGGTGTTGTTTTTGCACGGAGGCGTCCCGAAACAAACGCGCGATCGAATGATCGAAGAGTTTCAAGCACGAAAAGCGCCGATTTTCCTTTTATCGCTCAAAGCAGGCGGCACCGGGCTCAACTTAACAGCTGCCAACCACGTCATCCATTTCGACCGTTGGTGGAACCCGGCGGTGGAAAACCAGGCGACCGACCGCGCCTACCGCATCGGACAGACGAAATTCGTCCACGTCCATAAATTGATCACCGTCGGGACAATCGAAGAAAAAATCGACGAGATGCTCGAACAAAAACAAGCGCTCGCCGACATCATCACCGAAGGCGAGGCATGGATCACCGAACTGTCCGATGACGAACTGCGCGACTTGCTCGCCTTATCGGCCGCAGCGAAAGGAGGCGCTTGAGCATGGCGGAAGAAAAACGAAAGCGCAAGAAAAAAACGGCGGAAAACCCGTGGGAAAAGCTGCTGAAGCGGATGGAAGAAAAGTTGAAAGAGCGAGAAAAGCGGCAAACGCAACGGGAAAGGGACACCACGCGGCTGATGAGCGCCGCCCCGACTCCATTGGACAAACAAAAAGCTCCATGAGCACGTTTTTGTCCTTCCCCGGCATGAAAATGATGCGTTTAGGCACGCGCATTTTCATGAAAAAATTCCGTGGGCGACGTTTTGCCCTCCCGCCCGGGCATGAACATGCCCCGTCAAGACGCGTGCCTTTTCATGAAAACAGCGTGGGATTCGTCCCACGCTGTCCGCTTTTAACGTCCTCTTGTCAACGAAACCATTCCGTCATGTCGATTTCAAGCCCGGGAACATGAACGGAGCGAACCGTTCCCGTTTTCACTTGAACATCCGCCTGCTCATATAGCCGTTCCTCATTGAGCCGGTATCCCGTCACAGCTGGCTTCATCGGATTGACAATCCCGCATTCGTGAACGCCGCACGCCATGTACAAATTGAACGTTGCGACAAGATCATGCGCCTGGTTCCACGGACTTAAAATCTCGACAATCAGCGGCGGAACCTCAATGTACTTCGTTCCATCCAACTCTTTCTCACCGCAAATGACCGTCAAATCGGGAACCATCGCCCATTACCGGCCAAAACGAAAAAAGGCCGGCCGCCCCCCTCTCATCAAAAGAAGGTGGGACGGCGCCGGTCCTTTTCCCTAAACGGAAGCATACATCCGATCAAGCTCTTGCGCTTCGTATTTCGCAAACGGGTCGATGAGCGAAATTTTTTGCGCCTCGGCGTCGCCGACGCCGGCGTACAGCTCAGCCGTGCCGTCGCCTTTGCGGATGAGTCCGCCGCTAAAGACAACGTTCGCCAAATCCGGCCGTTTCGCCGGACCATCCAAAAAGTGGGAGCGAAGCGCAAGCAATTGCAGCTCTGAACGCTCCATCGTCTCCGGGTTCAACACGAACACCATCGGGTAGTAATGGCGGTTGCCGTGCTCGTCAAAGCAAGCGATATGGCCAAGCGCCCCCACAAGCCCGTTCGCCAGCAAATGCGCCTCATTCACGCCGCCCCATTCTTCATCCATAAATTGGGCGTCCAAAATCGGCGCGGCCTCAATCACGTCCGGCGTCAACTCATCGAGCGAGAAAATGCGGGTGAACCCGATTTTCCCGCGTCCGCCTTTTTCCCCTTGCGGCCGGGTGAACACGCCGATCGAGCCATCTTTCAGCTCGACAAGGCGAATGTCCTTCATTCCGTCCGGCCCTTCGGCGAACTTTTTCAAACTGCGAATATTGCGGCCGCGGTAAAAGACCGTCCGCCAGCTCAGCTCGCCGTCAAACACCGGATGCGGAAACGTCTCCACGCCGCCGAACACCAACTGACCGTGAATGCGCGCCACAAACGGATCCTGCAAGGCGAACACCGGCGCCCCGTCACGAGGAACCCAGACGCCGTCGCGCTCGACGAAAAAGTACACTTCCGATTGCTCGCTGTCGCGCGCCTCGACGCGCCCAGCGATCACCCATTCTCCTTCATCCACAAACGGTGCGGAAATATTATAAACGTCCCGGTCCCCGACACCCGAAAAGCGAAGCTTTTCCGGCTCAAACGGCTGTGGGGCCGAACGAAATTCGTCTACTAACACTTGACATGTCTTTAATGTTGGCAATGAGAATAACATGATTCATCCCTCCGGATAGCGCCCAAAACGCCCGCATTGGCATTTTTGGCTGTTTTTCCTGATCGCGGTTCGAACAGGAAACCGTCACTTTCTTTTCACACCGGCTTCGTCATTCGGACACCAAAGGCGATGCCACCTCCCGTCGGCCGGATGAGAAAGTCAATGAAACTCATTCTTTCGTGTGCTCCTATTATAATATGATATGAGAAAGAAGGAAACACGTTATTCATTGCCAAAAAAGCAGGGCCAAGACGAAGTCAAGGCCCTTTTTCTCCCTTTATTGGCGCTGTTGGACAAAACGGATGAATGCTTGATCAATATCCACCACCACAAACTCCACGTCCTCGACCGGACCCAACACCTCGACAAACAACTGCGCCACGTTTTCTTTGTCAAGCCTTCCGACGCCTGTCCCTAGTGCTGGCAACGCCACCTTCTTGATTCCGTTCTCCCGACAGTGCGCGACGAGACGCTCGAGACACGCCCGAACGATGTCATACGACGTCGCCCCTGCAGGCTGCTTCATCGTCACTAAGTGAAGGACCCCGCGAAACGGCAGCGAGCCTGCTCCTGTCACGTACAAATCGCCGGGCTTAGGGTCTTGCGCTTGACAGACGCGGATCGCTTCCTCCTCGATCACACGTCCCCCCGCCCGACGGATCGCCGCCGCCACGCCGCCGCCCATCGGCCCGATGCCGTTGGCGGCATTGCAAATGTACTCGACTCCTTCCACTTTGGTCAGATCGCCGACCATGGCACGAATCATCCGAACCCCTCCTTAGCCATGTTTATTCCCCCGCTTCCTCCGCCTCCATAAGCTCATCCAGAACACGGTTGATGGCAGACGATGCTTCATCGATGGCTTCCACTTGTATGAACTGCAATTCATCATCGATAATGCTTCGATAGCAGAATCTCCTTTTTGTCTTCATCCCTAAAAAACGACAAGCTGTCATGCAAAACATGAAATGCGACCGACTGATGGTTGAATTAGCTGCTCTTCGATCCCTTCGCCTCGGCCACCACCCGCTCCAAAAACGAAAGCAAATCGGCGCGCAGCTCCTCGTTTTGCAAGGCAAATTCAATCGTCGTTTCGATAAAGCCGAGCTTCTCGCCGACATCGTACCGTTTTCCTTCAAACTCGTAGGCAAAGACACGCTGAATTTCATTCAGCCGCCCGATCGCATCGGTGAGCTGAATCTCCCCGCCTGCGCCGACTTCCTGCTTCTCCAAAAACAAGAAAATTTCCGGCGTCAACACGTACCGCCCGACGATCGCGAGGTTCGACGGCGCTGTGCCCGGAGCGGGTTTTTCGACAAAGCGGCGCACTTGGTAGCGCCGTCCCTTCTGCTCGAGCGGGTCGATGATCCCGTAACGGTGCGTCTCTTCCTCCGGCACGCGCTTGACGCCGATCACCGAGCTGAACGTTTGTTCGTATTGCTCAATGAGCTGTTTTAAACAAGGTTTTTCCGCTTGGACGATATCATCGCCCAACAACACCGCAAACGGCTCGTCTCCGATGAAATTGCGCGCGCACCAAACAGCATGCCCCAGCCCTTTTGGCTCTTTTTGGCGAATGTAGTGGATGTCCACTTTTGATGGCTCTTTTACTTTCTCAAGCAAGTCCAATTTTCCTTTTTGCTTCAGCAGCTGCTCGAGCTCAAACGCATAGTCAAAATGGTCTTCAATCGCCCGCTTCCCTTTCCCGGTGACGATGATGATGTCCTCAATGCCTGATGCCATCGCCTCTTCAACAATATATTGAATCGTCGGCTTATCGACAATCGGAAGCATCTCCTTCGGCATGGCCTTTGTCGCCGGCAAAAACCGCGTCCCAAGGCCCGCTGCCGGAATGATCGCTTTGCGTACTTTTTTCATCTCCGATGGTTCCTCCTCTATCCGATGATCATCTGTTGTTTCGAGTCATGGCCAGTGTCTTTCATTGCCCAGCCGCAAACCGCTCTGCCGACCTGACCGATGAATCGGCGTTGTTTTTATTATACCAAATCCTGTTGAACGGAAAAGAAACGAAACGACGCAATGAGCGTTGAACGCTCTCCCACCTGCGCTCACGGTATGTTCGCGGCAAACCAAAAAAGAAACGCCCGGCCATCCAGGCGTTTCCGTTCTTACACCGCAACGTGCGGGCAACTTCGCTTTCATACTTTCACAAGCGAATCCAAAATCTCGCTAAGCTTCAGCTCGACGCACGCCATCGACGTATCCGCGGCGCCATAATACATTTTTACGATATCGCCATCGACAATCGCCCCGCATGAAAACACGACGCGGCCGAAAAAGCCGTTCACCTCATAATCCGCTTCCGGCTCGACAAACGGCTGCTCCGAGCGGGCGAGAACTTTGGATGGGTCGTTCAAATCGAGCAGCACCGCCCCCATGCAATAGCGGTGGTCATCCGACGCGCCGTGGTACAACTCAAGCCAGCCGCGCTCCGTTTTGATCGGCACCGCTCCGCCGCCGATGCGGGCGCTGTCCCACTTTCCTTCACGCAGACCGAACAAAAAGCGGTGATTCCCCCAATGAAGCAGATTCTCCGACTCCGCGATCCACACCTCGGGGCGGCCGTTGCTTCTCGGCACCGGGCGATGAAGGGCGTAATACTTGCCGTTGATCTTCTCCGGAAAAATGAGCACATCTTTGTTTTCCGGCGCGAAAATCATGCCGTGGTGCGTCACCGTCTGAAAGTCTTTTGTCGACACCATCACCTCGCCGACTCCTTTTGGCGACACGGCGCTGAAATAAATGTAATACGTGCCGTCAATGCATGTAATGCGCGGGTCTTCAATACCGAATGTCTCGAGCTCATTCGATGGATAGACGAACGGGCGGTCGTCGATCACAAACCGCCGCCCGTCCCGACTGCGGGCGAGGCGCAAATACGAAAGCGACGTCAAATAGGCGAACCGCTCCGCCCCCGCCTCTTTAATAACGCGCGGATCGGAAAAATCGTAGCGCGGATCGTCTTGGCGAAATTCGTAAACCTCGACCTTCCCCGTCTTTGGATTCCATACCGGCGCTTTCACGATATTCGGGTCATCCGACACGGGGCGCTCCGCCACCCGAAGAAGCAGCAACACTTCCCCTTGAAATTTCGCCACCCCAGCGTTAAACGCCCCGATCACTTCAAACCCGTCGTGATACGGCGGCACATCGTTCGGCGTAATGAGCGGGTTTTCTTCATAGCGGTAAAGGTGCATCGTCACCCCTGCCTTTCGTATTTCGTAAATGGATCCACGATCGTGAGTTTTTGCGCTTCTGCGTCACTTGTTCCAGCGTAAAAATCGGCCGTGCCGTCCCCGTTGCGAATCAGTCCGCCGCTAAACACGACATCCGCCAAATCCGGACGCTTCGCCGGGCCATCGAGGAAATGGGCTCTTGTGGCGAATTTGCGCCAACAACACGTTTAACGTCAACATCTTTTCGTTATTCACAACAAGCATATCCCAAAGCAGTTCCACCCATCGCTCCATGAAAAGGAACAAGAAAATGATCGTGGTGATCAACCGCGACATCGGCCAAACAATGCGGCGAATGATGGTGAAATGGCCCGCTCCATCCATCTTTGCCGCTTCGATCAATTCATCGGGAATGCTGCGGAAAAAGTTCGTGTACATAAAGATCGCCCACAAGTTGACGGCCTTCGGCAAGATCATCGCCCAATACGTGTTCGCAAAGGTGACGATCGAATTGATAATCGCGACCGCGGTTCCATACCCCGCATTTAATTTTTCAAACGCCTGGTTGTAAATCTCGAGCTGCCACGTATGGGTCGCATACTCCAGCCCGCCTCCCGTCAGCACATACGGTTCGGTGAAAATGCCAAACATCAAACCGACCGCCAAAATCGTCACGGTATAAAACGAAGGGTACAGCATCGGAATCGTCACGTGCCAAACCCGCTTCCAGCCAATCGCGCCGTCCATTTCCGCCGCTTCATACACTTCTTTCGTGCAACTTTGACAACGGGCAGCTGTCGCAAATCGCGACGCCGAAAATCACGACCGTCGACATCGACCTGAAGCGCTACGGCAAACGAGCGGTGGAATTGTTGCGCTGGCGGTGGGACAACCCGAACGAACCTTTTCAGGAAGTGCTATTGTCTACGAAACTGATCAAACGGGAATCCACAGCAACAAAACCAACGCGCTAGGGCGGGGCTGGCCTTTTGCCCCGCCTGTTTGATTTCCATTCACTTGAAGCCGCTTTGTTTCATTTCCTCAATCTCCGTCACAGGCAATCCGGTCAGTTCGTGAATCGTCTGCGCATCAAACCCTTTCATCAACATCCGTTTCGCAATGTGCCGTTTTTCTTGTTCCGCTCCCTCTTTGCGCCCTTTCTCCCGTCCTTCCTTTCGGCCTTGAATTTTTCCCTTTTGCTCGTACGAAATGATCAATTCCAGCACGCGTTCTTTTTCTTTCGTCTCCATTGTTCCACCTCGCTTCGAAGCTGTTGTTCTTCTTCATCGGACAGCTTCACATACGTTTCAAAAAAGCCCATCAACAAACGCTGTCTTGCCTCGTCTAGCTCAAGACGCACCAACATGCGCAAAAATTGCTTTTTCAGTTCCACTCGTTCACTTTCAGTATACCCCATTTTGCTAAGCAGCGCAGCCGCCACCGGGTTGTCGGTGCGGATGAATTGGCGCCAGTTTTGCTTGCGCAACTCCACGTGGAAAAAGCGAAAGTCAAGCACATCTCCAAACGGAAAGGAGAGCGTGAACGAAGAGGGTTCATCTCGGATGGCATCATAGCTGAAGACAGCAATCGGAATGATCGGAGTGCGGTATTTTTCAAACAAGCGGCTGAAGTAAAGAAACATTCTTTCTGGAAATGACGATTGAACGTACGCTTGGTTTTCTACGTGAACAATGATCAATCCGTCTTTTCCTTTGAACTTCGTCTCGACGAGCAGGTCAACGCGGTACTTCTCCCCAGCCGTTACGTCCGTAAACAGCTCTTCGGACAAAAACGACAAATGGTTGAAATCAATATGCTCGTGCATATCCGGAAAGAAGAGAAGCACAAATTCCTCAAAAAACGTCTGCAACAACTCCTTGAACAACCGGTCGTGATCGATCGCCATACATTCACCTCACACGAATACGTTTCGTATTCTCTTTTTCGACATCATCAAGCAAAATCCTGCCGATGGCACAAAAATGGCTGTCCCTTTTCGAGAAGAGACAGCCAAGACGCCGACCGCAATGTGAAGCCCCCTCCATTCCTGGATATGAATGTTTCGCCACTTGCACGCAAGGCCTAGAAGTGGGGGATTCCAAGGCGGCTACATCCCCGCCTTCCTTCCCCCAGCCGCCACTTTCGCCCGGCGGAAACGGGCGATCACGTTATCCATCCCCCCGCTGCCGAACAACACGCCCGCGACGATGAAAAGAAAACCAGCCAGCTGCATCGGCGAAATCGGCTCGCCCAGCAGCCAATGCGCCCCAAGAAGCGAAAAAAACGGATTGAGATTGATGAACACCGCCGACTCAGCGGGACCAAGATGTTGAACAGCCTGGTTGTGAACTACCCCCACTTAATTTTCTAGCGAAAATTTGAAGTGGGGGCTTCCAAAGAAGTTTGACTGCTTCAAGCAATCCTTATTCTTTGAGGCGTGTCCACTTCGCCGCTAGAGCATAAGACACTCAGGTCTACAGCTTTACTTTTCTTTAAGATGTTTAATGCGCCATTGACATCAGCATTCATTAGTTTGCCAGACTTTGTTCGATACAAGCCGCGCTTAATACGTTTGCCGCTGAACTTATATTCTTTTGGATTGTCGGCATTATATTCAGGAATCTCATCGCCGTCAAAAAAGCTGGCTTGAGACGTATAGGATTCTTCCTGTTTCAAGAATTCAATGCCGTAAAATTCACAAAGATATTCTAGTTTTTCTTTTATGTTACCGAGAGGAATATTGACAAAGTTTTGATTTGTCTTTTTTCCTAGATTCATATTGCGTTGCCATGTTTCCGCATAGCCAATGACAAGTTTGCCAATTTGATTTTCAATACAGTAGTTAATGATGTAACGGCAAGTCTTGTTGATATAATCATTCACTTTATTATTGCGATTCATAGCAAGCAAAGCCTGTTTACGAGTGGTGCCTTTGATTTTTTGCTTATCTTTTATGCTTTGAAGTCTGGCATTTTCTTTGTTAAACCATTGATTTATACTTTTTAATCTCCGCCCATCAATGATGAATGATCTGCCGTCTGATGTGACACAAGTGGCAACATTGTTTAATCCTAAATCAATTGCCAGTGCTTTTTGGTCATTTAATTCTCTTTGATCTTCAGGCATTTCATATTTGTACTGAATCTCAAAGAACCTGGCATGATGCTTAGGAATGATTTCAATCTGCTTAATCTTTTTGTCCAGTAACACAGGCGGAATCGTTATCGTGATAGGCTTGTGAGTCTTTTTAAATAGGCGAGAATACGGTATCGTGAATTTGTTGCCGTCTATACGAATCTGGCCAATGATCAGTGAATGAAAGCCATCTTTTTTAAGATATTTTGGAATACTGATAGCCTTGTGGTCATATTTTCCTTGTTTGGCAAGACTGATCAAACCAAAGAAAGATGTAAAGGCTTCATTGACCTTTTTTAAAATTTGCTGTGCCATGTTGCTGTTTAACAGCTTATAGTTTTCGTTAGTTTTTGCAAGATGATAGTTTTTCTCATAATTAAGAAATTCCTTGTGTTCAAAATAGTATTGTCTGACATTGTACAATCCGACGTTGTACATGTTCTTGGCAATATGGCACAGTTCTCGAAGAGTCAAGTATTCTTCTTTGGTCAAACCATTTAGCTGTTGTTTGATACAAAAATACATGTTTTCACCTCCCATCTAACTATATTATACTATATTTTACTGAATCTATCCTATTTTCAGCAAAATATAGTTAAGGCGATTCATCTCCCACTTACTCCGCTTCGCTTCGTTGAAGTGGGAGTCTTCTCGCCTAATTAAGATAAAACATATGGCCAAGCGCCGTCGCGACGACCGCCGAAGCAAGGAAAATCATCCAAAGCGGAAGCGTGCCTTCTTTCAAACTCGATAGGCCGCTCGGCTCGAGCACGAGGCTTAAGACAAACAGCCAAAGCGACCCGAAGACAAGCATCCACCCAGTCATCAACCGCGCCTCGACCGTCGCTTTTTTGATCATAATAAAGCTGATCCCTTGCGCCAAAACAGCCAAAAAGACGTACACATCCCCAATGGACAAATGGCCAAGGCCCCCGTCGCCGCTCGCCACAACAAACACGACGCCAAAAAACCCAAGCGCAATGCCAAGCAGCCGAAACAACGTCGGCCGCTGGCCTAAAAACACGATCGCCAACAGCGCCGTCACAAGCGGCACAAGCCCTAACACAAGACCCGCATTCACCGCTGTCGTCCTCGCAATTCCCAACGCTAAAAAGAAGTGATGGGCCACGACGCTGAACAAGGCGGCCACGCCAATCTGTTTCGCCTCCTTCCAACTGACTCGTTCCAGCTTGCCGATCCCCCATAAAAACAAAAGCACGACCAACCCGGCCGTTAGAATGCGCAGCGCTGTCAACGCGACGGGCGAAAAATGCTCCACCAAAACTTTCAACGCCGTCACATTCAGCCCCCAGGCGACCATGATCCCGACAAGCAACACATAAATGAATGATCTCTTCATCCCTCTCTCCCTCTCCTGCACGTTCGGTTTTTCTCAACATGGAAAAGGAAAAACGGAGCCGATGGACGCTCCGCTTTCCCACCCGTTTCCGCATAGAACGAATGAATTCAATTCCGCTGCAATGGCTTCTACCCTCTATTTTACTACACCACAGCGGATTTTTTGACTCAAAAGCACCGTCATCTCAAGCCCGCAGCATGTTCTTCCTTTCTCCGCCCATATCGGCCGTCCATCGTGCATATCGTATAACAGAGAGGAGAGAAGACCCCATGTTCCCACGCTACCGTCAAAAAACGATCCGAGCCAGGACGGGGGTGGCGGTTCTCACTGCCGCCGCCGTGTTGGTGGCGATTTTGACCCTGTTTCTTTCGAACGAACAAAATGAGGCGAAGGAAATCGTGGACAAGTTTTACCGCTATGAACAGGCAGGGGATTTTGGCAGCTCTTGGGGGCTGTTTCACCCGCTCATGAAAAAGAAATTCCCAAAAGACGTCTACATCCAGCGCCGTGCCCACGTCTTTATGCAAGACTTCGGCGTCGAGACGTTCGACTACCGCATCGATGAGGTGGAAAACCTGTCGTCATGGTCGATGTCTGATGAGAACAAACCGCTTCACGACGTGTATCGCGTCCGCGTCATTCAGACGTTCCATAGCGCTTTTGGCGTGTTCGAAATCCATCAAGACGTCTTCGTCGCCAAAGAAAAAGGGGAAAAGAACATTTTGTTCCCTTACCGCCCGTAACCCCAACATCGACGCGGCCCCGATATCGAACGGGCGCCGCTTTCACCGCTCCTTCCATTCCTCGATGATCTCAAGCGTCCGATTCATGCCGACATTGTATATCAACAGCTTAAGCAAGTTTTCCCGCTCCTCTTTTGCAAAAAAAGAGATCGCCGTCCATGATCTCAAGCGGGACAGGGGAAAGCTCGGCATACAGCTCATCATCAACCTTCTGTCCTTCCTCTGGTTTTAGGACAAACGTTCTCATTCGCGCCATCCTCCTTTTTCCCCTACACGTTTTGACAAGAAACACCCGTTAGGCAACGCTCCCTGTCAAGTATAGACTAACGCACAGCGCGTTCATACGGCATTGGCGGCCGCATGCCATGCGCATGAGACTCTCTTCCCATTTGAGCAACCTTATTCGAATCTTCTCATACACTAATGTATCATCAATCGGAGCTGGTTTCTCCATCCAGCGAAAAAAAGGAGCGAAATGCCATGTACAAACATATCGTCAAACGCGGGGAAACGATCGCATCCATCGCCAGAGACTACCGCACGTCTGTCGAGGCGCTGCTTCGCGCCAACGGCCTCACCGCCTCGTCCGTCATCTTTCCCGGCCAAGCGATCATCATCCCCCACCTCCCGGCGAAAGGCTCGATTCCGTATACGATCCATGTATCGATCAGCCGCCGCCAGCTGACGTTAAAACACCGGGGACGAACGATCCGCACGTATCCGATCGGCGTCGGGAAAATGGTCACCGCCACGCCTGTCGGCGATTTTGTCATCGTCAACCGCCAGCCGAACCCGGGCGGTCCGTTCGGCGCGATGTGGTTAAGCTTATCCAAACTCCATTACGGCATCCACGGCACGAACGACCCGTCCTCGATCGGCAAATACGTATCCAAAGGCTGTATCCGCATGCACAACAAAGACGTGCTCGAGCTCGCCTCCATCGTCCCGAACGGAACGGAGGTGTTTATCCGGCCGTGAGGGCAAAACAGCGTCATTCATCCGTCTGTTCTGAGTCACAACCCGTTTTATTTTTCAAGAAGATGTCATTCACTCCCACCGAACGAACACCGTGTTTCCGCTCACGATGGCAGCTGACAACCGGTCGGGCAAGTAGTATAATTAGGTCAAAAGCGAATGGAGTGAAGACGATGCCAGGCGGGATCTCGCATCACGCCAAAGACATTTTGTTCAAATCACTCAGCGCATTGTACCAAAACCAAGCCCTCGATGTGTACGGACTTCACGGACTCCCACGGATCAAAGCACTGCTTCCAACCGAATTTCCGTCTGTACGGGCGGATGAACGGCGCGCCGACACCGTGTTTCTTCTCGAAGACGATTCCATTTTGCTTCTGGAATACGAAAGCAACGAACGATTTCTCGACAACCATTTGAAGTATCTCGATTATGCCTGTCGGCTCCTCCACACATACTATCAACAGGAAAAACGAATCCGCCCGATTCGCATCGTTGTGATCTACACAAGCGATGTCACGAGCGCCCGCGAACAGCTTGACGCCGGCGATGTGCTTCTTTCATCCAAAGCAGTGCTGCTTGGCGAATTCAACGGCGATGCGATTTTCCATGCCATTGAAGAAAAAGTCCACAACGGCGAACCGCTCACTCCGGAAGAAACGATGAAACTCATCCTCGTGCCGCTCATGCACACCCGCTTCGACCGGCAAACGATGATCGAAAAAACGATCGAACTGGCGAAAACGATCGACGACGAACCGAAACAGCTGCACATCATCGCCGGCGTCCTGACCGCCACAGATAAATTCATCGACCGGTCATACGCCGAAAAAGTAAAGGAGTGGATCAAAATGAACAAAGTGTTTCGCCTATTAGTCGAAGAACTTGAACAAGAAAGAGAAGAAATGTTGAAGAAAGTGATGCAGGAAAAAGAACAGGCGATCAAGCAAACGGAAAAACGGAAGGCCATCGAAATCGCCAAAAATTTGCTTGACGTCCTCCCCATTCACGAAATCGCCAAACGAACCGGGCTGACCGTCGCCGAAGTCGCCGACCTCGCAAAGGAAATGGACAAATAGGCAGCACAAAAGAGCCGCAACCGCGCGGCTCTTTTCATCCTCCCTTTGCTGCTTGGCAAGATCTCAATTTCTTTTGTTTCCTTTTTTTCTTTTGTTTCTCCAGCCAAAATAGTATAATGGATATAAACATCAAGGAGGAAAAGAAAAATGAGTACTTTGTCCCGCAAAACAGAAACCCGAAAGACAGCCCCCCCACCTCTTCACGAAACTGTACTAAGCGACAACGTTCGACGTTATGTAGAATTGGTCCAACAGTCGCTTGAACTTGAGAAGCGAAAAAAAGAAATCTATTCCAACCTAAGCGACCAGGAAAAACAGAGCGTACGGCATATTCTTACCGAAATGGCGGAACAAACAATTCCAGATGATCTCCATGTCCGCGATGTGGCTCTTCTGCTTGATGTCACGCCGCAAATGGTGCGCCGTTATTGCGCAGAAGGAAAAATCGAGGCTTACCAACGGCTTGGAGACAGTGGAAAATGGATCATCCCGGCCGCACAGTTTTTTCACCACCCAAACTGGCCTTCATTTCTCCAAATGAGAGAACAGCTGAAAAGCCAGTCGATTCGTATCGCGGAAAAAATGGAAAAAGAGTTTGGAGAATAGGAGAAAGTTCTTCATGAGCGGAAACGGCACGGAAACAAAAGCATATTTGCTGGATACAAACGTATTCCGATACAAGTCAAGCCCATCTGCCCACACGAACCACAAAAAAGCCGCCAAGCGTTTTTGGAAAGATGTTTTGCAGGAAGTTCGCCATGAAGAGGCTGTGCTCTATATCCCTAAAGAAGTCATCCGAGAGCTTGAATTGCAATCCTACACACTTGGCGAAAAGGAAAGACAACGGATCTCGGAATTGTTGGAAAATATAACGATAACGATTCCCGATTGGACAACTCCCGATATGGAACATCAAGTAAGGAAAATGGTGGCTTATATTCGCTCTGAATACCAGAGGAAAATCAATGCCATGAGAGACATGGAATACGGCAGCGTGTCTGATGCCCGTATCCTGCTAACCGCTTGGCAATACGACTGCATTCTCGTCACAGCCAATATAAAAGATTTTGCGCTTTATCCTCTTCTGTTTCCTCAACACGAACATAGACTGCTTAATCTTTTATCAAATGATTATATCACCATTTCTCCGAGCATATATGACACCATTCATCATGACCCAATATTCACGGGCATGCTCCAAGAATTGAATGACTTCATCAACAGATGATTTAGACCGCATCGTCTTCCTAAAAGCACAACAAAGTCATTTCTCTATTTTGCCGGTCGCCAATGGCAAACCGCAGAGCCGATCAAAACGAAACAAGCATTCCTTGTTATCACTTCCTCCCAGAATGATGTTCCTGATGCCGGAAACAACAAAGCGAATCGGCCTGACCGTCGCCGAAGTCGCCGACCTCGCGAAGGAAATGGACAAATAGGCAGCACAAAAGAGCCGCAACCGTTCGGCTCTTATCACTGGTCTTTTCCCTATGGCTCTTGGCGTGTGGAACAAGCAACAGTCGGACTTTTCCCTTGGCCTTTGGCCGCCAAAGCGAGCGCACGTCCTAGTGTGTCAATCCCTCTACTCGCCGCTTGCCAATCTCTGACGGGCTTCATCCGTTAACAACAAATACGGACGGCGTTTCCCCTCCTCCTGGCGCATCACTTTCTCCGTCCACGGGTGAAGCAAAAACAGCCCTAACTTTAGACGGGATTCCGGGTCCACCATTTTTTGCCGCACGCCATCTTCATGGGCGATGAGTTTTTCAATCACGTTGAGCATCGCCTTCTTGCTTAGAAACACTTCCTTTTCCTTCGAACTCAAGCGCACGGTAATCCCCTCATCGGAAAACGAGACGACGCGAAACGCTTCCTTCCCTTTGAACGTCGATACGACTTTTCCTTCGTACAGTTCAACCAACAACGATTTCCACATGTTCTCGGCAAACGTTTGTCGATCCATCCGTTTCACCCCCTATCTTTCTTTGTCCCTCATTCCATTCGCCCCATCCGAACCGCTCGAACTGAACGAACGCCGAACATCCGCCAATTGCAACGCCAGTTTTTCCAATTCATCAGCGCAAACGATCGCTTCCACAAACCGCTTCGGCAGCTGGCTGTATCCGATTTCCAGCCCTTTCAGTCCTCCCGCAATGGCTGCAATCGTATCGCTGTCTCCACCCATATTCGCCGCCGAAATGACGACATCTTCGAACGAGTCACAACGGAGCAGCCAATGCAGCACCCACCCCATCGTATGGACGACATACCCGTCAGGAGGGTAGACAGGCGTCACCATAAGCAGCGGCTCATAACGGGTATGCTCCACTTCTTTCCGAATCGCCTTGGCGAGCGGCTCTCCTTGAAGCACCCGAAAGGCGACGCGGTTGTAAATCAGGCACGCCTCTGTCGCCCGTTCGTCCGCATGCGTCATGCGGGAATGCAAAGCCGTTATTTCTTCCATCTTCTCTTGGTCCGCATATGCCAGCGCGATCGGCAAACAGCGCATCAGTGACCCATTGCCTGCACATCTTCCCCCTAACTCCTCGCAAGCCTGCACCGCGGCTGAAAACCAGTCGCCCTGATACCGCCTCAACACCGTGCGGATGATGATGCCGACATCGGGCGGGTCAGTCTCGTACCACCGCCAAAACTCTTCGCCAATGTCATGAATCGGGCATGTCGGATCGCGAATAATCCCCCGCGCCACCGCGATCGTCATCGCCGTATCGTCCGTTACTTCCCCGGGCTTCAAGTCAAGGAAACCGCCGCCAATGATGTCCGTCACCTTTCCATACTTACGGCGGACGTCATCAGCGCTCATAAACTCCGTCGTCGCCCCAAGCGCATCCCCGATCGCCACCCCAAACAAGCCACCTTTGATTCGATCCAGCACCCTGCAGGCTCCCCCCTTCTCTATGTGTCAACTACCCCCACTTCGCTAACGCTTGAAGTGGGGGCTTGCAACTCCCCAGAAGTGCGAGCGGACTTCGTCCTCCTTCCTTGACTTGGGGTTGCATTAGGGGCAGGTTGACAACTGCCCAACGACGCAGGTCATGCCTGTGTCGTTCCTTCAACGATGTACTCTATTCCTTTTCGTTGAAGGTTCATAGCACCAATGCGGTCATCGTTTGAGGTGTATCCGCATGTTCAGCAACAAAAGGTGTGTGTACGCTTGTTTCGATTGGCTTTTTCCGTATGACCACACTTTGGACATGTCAAAGAGGTGTAATGCGGAGCAACCACCATCACTTTTGACCCATGCAAACGTGCCTTATACTCTAACATTTGACGGAACTGATAGAACGCCCACGATACAGTTTCATATCGGTCATGGATACGTACACGTTCTGTTTTTTCACGAATGCCTGTTAAATCTTCTAATACAAAAAGGGTACGTTCTCCATATTGACGAACGAGTGCCTTCGTGACAGCATGGTTCACATCCGTCATCCAACGGTTTTCTCGTTGTCCGATTGTTTTCAACTTCCGACGCGCAGAAGCCGTCCCTTTTTGCTGGAGGGTTTTTCGCATTCGTTTGTACTTCGCCCGCATATGCTTGATTTTTCGTCCGTTAAAAAAGGTAGTTTTCCCTTGCGAATCATAAGCTGCTGCAAAAAAGTTAACCCCTACATCGACACCGACCACTTGGCGAATGTTGTGTTCATCTACGGTCGGAATTGTTTTAGTCATGGGAATGTGCAAAAAGAATTTGTTATGCTTATAGACGAGTTTGGCTGTGCCAAACGTCCATGAGCCATCAAAATATTGTTCCATGCCTTTTGGTTCGAATGGCACTTTGATTCGTCCTTCTAGCGTATTGACAGAAAATAACCCTTGAACAATGGAGTAATCTCGATTCCAAACGAGATCATATTCAGGCTTTTTAAAGCGAACCAATGTCCATTCATGACCATTGCTTTTTAGGGAACGGTATCTAGCGATCACCGTTTTAATCACAGATTGCGCCATTTGTGAACGCAAAGCGTAGTTTGATCGAAGTAGACGATAGGTCATGTCGTGTAACTTGGCTTGTGCAAGCACTTTTGTGTCAAAAATCACAACAGATACAGCGTTGCACGCTTGTCGATAAGCGGAAAGGGTGGCTTTCAATACTTCTGCTTGTTCCGCTGTTGGGTAAATTTTTATTTTGGCTGTTAACGTCATGTCCATTTGTCTCACCTCTCTTTCACTAAATATATTTAATATATTATATCACCTCCCCCACTTACTCCCTTTGGTCGTTGAAGTGGGGGTCTCCTCGCCAAAGACGATGAACGGCCTCAATTGTCAAAACCATCGATTGCGATCCATCGCGGTTGCACACCACACTGCCCTAAAGGTCTTCAGGCCGACGTCAAGTTATTCCCCGGATTACCGTCCGGATTCGTCCGCTCATAGCCGCCGCCCTGTTCCTCGGTCAAGTTCACATCAGTATTCCCGTCGCCGTCGCGCCAATATCCTTCAATCCACTGCCCGTCACGCCAATGTCCTTCCACCCAGTGCGGGCGGACATGATGCGTTCCCGGACTTTCGTCTGACTCGACGGCCGCAGCTGCTTCAAGGGACGCGGAACTGACCAGCTGACTCTGAACATCTGCACCATGGGTTTCCAAGTTCACATCTTCACTCCCCTCAACCCCATCACCGTAGTCTGCTCCATCGATCATGTCGACAATTCCGACAGCCAACGTTCCGATCGCCGCCGTTTTGGCGATGCTGGCCAGCCCGTTTTTCACCTTTTGGACGTCATCATCGCGCATCCCCTCATACACTTCCTTGCCGCTTTGGTATGTATGTTTAGCGGTCTCATATACGCCTTTTGCCGTGCGTGAAATCGACTGGCCGATGCTCTCGATCCCCCTCTCAATCTTCGCCTCGTCCTTTTGGATAAGGCCGGAAGCCGTATTCCACACGCCGTCGACTGCCTGGCCGAACGTGTCGCCAGCGAACTCAGACGCCTTTTTCACCCCGTTTCCGACCTCTTTGAGAAAGCGGCTGTCCGCCAGCTCGCCGACTGCGTTTACCGCCCCTCCAATCAATGCGCCTGTTGCTTTCCCTGCTAATCTGCCAAGTTCCCGAAACGCACTCAATGAAGTTCCCTCCATGTCCGTCGATGTAGATGTCCGTTGTTTAATTTCGACCTTTTTCCTCATAACCCTTTTCCTTCCTCCCAGCATTCCGGTGTTGACTAGTTCACAGATTTTTTTCCCATAAATAAACCGCCCTATCATCAGGACGGACTTCCCGTTGGCATATGGTTCGTTATCCGATGTTCGTTTCCATAGATTCGCCAATCCCTCCTTTTAAAACTGTGTGACATCATCGCTCAACACGGAAAAAAATCAAGGCGTTATACAAAAAAGAGCGCTTTAGACATTATCGAGAGTTTGGTCATCATACCGGTGTCGTAAGAAATTCCCGCCTCATACCATGAAAAAAACCTTCTATAGGGAAGGTGTATTTGGCATGCCTATCTTTATATATTCTCACGGTCACAGCCTCCAAAGATGAAAAGTGAAGCCTTGGAGCTACTCGCTCCAAGGCTTCACTTGATGGCTATGGGGACAACCTCTTTTCGCGCTCTTATCCTCCCATAACACGAGCTAAATAATAATAAAAACTCCAAAGACCTAAAGAACTAAGGCTACTTAACAAGACAGCAAGCGATAAAAATAGGCTAGCATTGGATTCCTTTCTATAACGAACCAGAAACATAATGGACAGGATGATACCAGCAACGAAAAAGGGTAGCCATACTAGCCATAAAGAACCGAAGGGGAACCCAGTATCTATGAGGTAACCCACTATAAAAACAAGATTGACGAATAAAATTACAGGAAGAATTATTTTCTTCATTTACATTTTCACCTTTTTCTATCCTGCGTGCTTCCCTCAAGGGAGCGACATTCCGTGGTGCACCAGACTACTGGGGTCTGTCTATCCTTCGGACTTTTACGTACCATAGATACAACGACCTCATGACCCCAGCTGCAAGGAGACCATTCGACAGAAGGTTGTTTTCATCCTTCCGATGGTGACGAAATTTTTTTGTCATGGGAGTCTAACAGCCGACTTCCCTCCTCGATAGGCCAGCGCTACCTTCCATCCCTGCACCGTGTTACGCCCTCTCCTCACCCCGGCCTAATTCCACTAGTCTGTATGCCCGTCAGCCAAACCCCACCGCCCCTAGCGCTTTCGTTCCTTATGCATCACCTTGGCGCCCGACTCTGTCCCTTGTTAACCAAAATCACCCTCACGATGTACATCTTATTTCGTCACACCGCCGTTATGCCTAGGATCAACCATGCAAAAATATTCAGCCATAAACAAAGATGCCCGCTGTTGAAGTGCGGTTTACATTTTCTCCAGTTCGTCCAAAGAAAGATACCTGACGGGATTTTGTCCCTTGAATCTTCTCGCTATTTCACTTTCCTTCCGTCGCAACTTCTGCAGAATTTCTACTGGAGCCTCTACGCCCTCAAACCGCCTTTTTTTCTGACCTTTTTCCTCGATAGTTTCCCACTTTTCAGGACGAAAAGCACAAACGATTTTTCCATGATTGATCCCTACTACATACTGGATATACGAGAACCTCCGTTCGCTTATCAGCCAGTTTCCACGTATCGCTTCATAGTAGTCTTTTCCCTCTGCCAATGTATGATGGATTTTTACCAGCACTATTTCTTCCTTCACGTCCTTCTCCTCCCTTTGTCCGTTGATACACACCGCTGTGCGCTGAAGAAACATGTCCAGTCATAAGACGACTGCACCTGTCTCGGACCTTTGGCCTTGATTGATGGGTTCGGGTATGTACTCATTACCCGTTTCGTTACAGTCGTTTATCGTGGGCATCCCCTCTTGCCAGCAGCGTTTTTCAGGTAAACATTGACTTGCTTCTGCGTCCAGTTAACGGGATTGCCTCGCCCATGCAAAATCATTTCCAGCTGATATTGCTTCCCCCATCATCAACCTTATGCCCTTCTCGCTGAAGACTCTCTGTTCATTTCACCCCAAACGTCGGCCTTTTCCAGTGCACCGCAGCGCAATCGGCCATGAAAAGTGAAAAGAAATTCATGCCATTTATAACTGATTCTATATACCCTCAAAAAACCCTTTTTATTCCACGAATTCATCAAAACCTATGACAATGGAAACGGCAAAATTTCGGGCGGTGACAGGCACCAAACATGTTTGGGGATTGGCCGCTATGGCCTCTGGTTTTGTTCAAACCGAGGGACAGCTAAAACTCGTTCGATTCTTGCTAGGCGTAGCTGAAGGAGGGGTTTGGCCAGCGGTTCTCGTATTGCTCGCCAACTGGTTTACCCTTCAAGAACGAGCGCGGGCTAACGCATTTTGGATGGCTTGCTTGCCTGTTTCCGCCATCCTCATGGCGCCAATCACAGGCATTTTATTGAAGCATTTCAGCTGGAAGACAGTGCTCATTTTGGAAGGCATCCCACCCATTGTTTGGGCGTTTGTATGGTATGCGATGATTAAAGACCGTCCAACTGAAGCTAAATGGATGGATGAGAACGAAAAACAGCAATTATTGCACGCCTTGACTGCTGAACAAAGCCAATCCGCCAAATCTCAAGGATATGCGGCTGCATTTAAAAACAAAGCCGTTTGGGGACTTGTCATCATGTACTTCCTCTGGATGACTGGATTTTACGGTTATACGATGTGGGTGCCTAGCGTTGTCAGTGAGTTCACCGACGATTCATCTGTCATGGGGTGGTTGACCGCCATTCCGTTCACATGCGCGCTCGTTGGCATGATTGTGAACTCATCTTGGTCGGATCGGCGCATGAACCGCACACAACACGTCGTCATCCCGTTGTTTGTAGCAGCTTGCGCTATGATAATGGGACAGTTTGTAGAAACACCTCTGTTAAAAATGATTCTCTTATCCATCACAGCAATCGGCGTATATGCACCATACGGGCCGCTCTGGGCGATCCCGACGGCCATTATTCCTGCTGAAGTAGCCGGTGCAGCCATGGGCTTGCAAAACGCCATCGGCAACCTTGGTGGTTACAACGGACCAAAATTCTTTGGTGTACTCAAAGACCTAACAGGGAACTACCATGCAGGCTTTTATTTCTTAGCCTTGTCTCTCGCCTTGGCAGGCATTGTCACCTTCTTTTTAGGAAAAACCATACCGCAGAGGCAAGCTTCGGCTACCTCAGCAAGCAATCAAAAAACAGTACATTCGAACTGACATACGCTCGCCTGCCATTTTTAGCGAGCAAGAACTTCACCGTCGTCCTCAAGGACGGTATCATCCGCATCTCGGTCGACCACGGCACTGCCTTGGACATTGCCGAAAAAACTTAGCCGGCGAGCAAAGCATGCTCGAGGCCATCCGCGTCGCTGTTGAACTGTCTCCAGAAGCAAATGCGTAAACACGAAAATCGGCAGCCTATCCTTGGGGCTGCCGTCTTTTTGAAAAACAAAAGATGCATAAAGATCAGAAGAAGGATGTTTCTCCTTCACCCATAAACAGTTTCCCCTCTTTTGTCCATACATATTTGACAAACAGGGGCCCTCATTTCCCATCACCATGATCCCGTTTCCGCTGGCGGCACCATTTCCGGATCTTTTTCAATTCCCGCTTGACGTTGATCATCTCATTATGTATTTTTACCCAGTCTTTTTCCCCCAACAATCTTAGGTCGATCATTTTCAAATGATCCCATGCTCGTTGAACCGTTTGTTCATCATAATTCCCAGGGTTAGTAATGATGTCTAAAAGCCTCTCCTTCGTATTGCCTAAACTTCTTATGATTTCTTTTAAATATTCTATTTCCATTTGTCTGCTGTCCAGCAGCCAATGTATCTGTTCCTGTTTTTCCATCAAGCTTTCCCCCTTTGATCTCCCCGCGGATACGTCGTTCCAAGGCATTTACCAAAAAAGATCCTAAAGGTCCTTTTCCTTGAAATATAAACCAAAACCTCTCCCCTACAACATCCGCCCATCCCGTTCACTCCACTTTCTTGCCCATCACCCGCTCGATCATCGCAAGCAGAGCCAGCCTTCTTTTTTCAAAAAACTCGTCAAAATCATCCGCTCTTATGGATGTCACATCAATGACATGCGTTTGCAGGATGTCATCCAACACCGTTGCCGAAACGCCGTTCCTCTCCTCCAATTTCTTCAAATATACACTTGGAGCATCACGGCCAATCATCCGATTCGTTTTATAGGACAATGAAGTTTTATTCATAATACAATCGTACTTCGCTTTCTCAATCCCTCGTTTTTCACAATAGTCACGAGGGAAAATATGGTGACACGAGTGTTGATTATCCAAAATTAGACATACGCCTTCCATAAATTTGGGCATACTCAAACAAAGCAGCGGCCATCCCGGATTTCCAATCGAGAGGAAGCTGCCCAGAGAAAAAACGGCGAACAAACGAAATGAAGGAAAGAGAGACGTTCGTCCGTTTTTTGGTTTGATCATACAGCCATCGCAGCAACACATACGCGATGAACGCCGCAAACAGTTGGTTGTATACCGCATTTTCCGTCGTGCCAAACAAGGTCGGGACATTCAGATATTGCTTCACCCAACGGAAAAAGATCTCAACAGTCCAACGTTGTTGGTACATGTCGGCAATGGTTTCCGCAGACGCATGGAAGAGGTTCGTCACGACCCGAATGTCGCGGCCATTCGCATCTCGAAAGATCACTACCCGGTGACGCTTGGTGGAGCGGTATTGTTTCGTTCCCAACTGGCACGTGAAGTCGGCTTGAACCGATGAAGATGCGCTCGGAAGGCGGTTCAAGCTTTTTTTCTGATGAAGTTCGATGTTGTCCTTCATCCGAATGACAAAGAGCTGATGCTGCTCCACAAATCGATCGAGGCGTTCGATTTTGAAATACGCCCGGTCTTCCACCAGCACTTGTTGAGCGTTCGTCAACTGTTCTCCCACCGGGCCATCATGACGCAGTCCGATGGTTTCCACCACGTCTGCCGGCAACGAGGATTCCGGCGAATACGCGACGTGCAGCTTCACTCCGGCGCGTTCGCCGTGATACGGAGCCCATGGGAGGCGGTTTTTCCCGACCGTGACGGTCGTCGAATCCACCACCCGAAGCGGTTTGGGAAACCGAAGCGAACGGCGGGTTTGGCGGTTGCACTTGGAAATGATCAACGCCAACAAGCGTTTCATGATGTCATAGGGAACTTCTTTCGCTTTCTTGGATACTGTGGAATAATGGAATCGCGGCAATCCATACAGAGGCCCCACATCGGCTCCGTGGCGAAAGCTTTTCCATTGATGCATGGCGGCCAGCAGGAAGAAGTGAATCAACTCGCGCAACGTAAAGGTTCGAGACGAATCACGATACCCAACCGCTTCGGCAATCAGTTGAATCTCTTCATCCGAAACAAGTTTTTGCATCAAATTCGGGAGTGTGGTATGCTTGTTCATAGAGAGCACCTCCTGGGTTTGTTTGTGTTGCTACTCACATTCTACAGGAAAGGTGCTCTTTTTTCTATACCCTTTGGATTTTATTGGATAATCAACACGCCTGATATGGTGAATATCAATCGATTCGCCGTAATACGTCTGAATATCAATCGGCACCCCAGATAAGAAATCCCGCGCCCCTTCCCTCATGAGCAAGGCGTGCAACCCTTTATAAGCGGCGCTGTTTCGCGTGCGCAGCGTGAAGAGACGGTCAGCGGCGAAATGGGCATCCCGCACCGTCGTCGGCTCCGCACCGCCGCGAATCCATTCGACGACTTCCACCACGTCACGGGCAATCCGCGTCTCCGTCGCTCCTCCGTATAGTTCACCCAATACGCCACACCAATACCAGCGGGCAATTTGATCACGGACATGGACATTATGCGCTTCTTTCCCTAGTTCTACAAAAATGGCTGCCAGCGGGATCAACTGAGTGCCGTACGGCAAGTCGCGCGCGGAAAACACATGCTGCTCATGCAAAAATTGAGCCGCCTGAATAAACCCTTTCAAGAAGCTGTGTTCGGCATTCTTGAATGCTCTCAAGCAAATCAAGCAAACTTTCGACCGTACTGTCAAACGTGGTAATCGTGCTCATATCCTTCCCCCCTCGTTTCATGAAAAACCCTACATTTCCATACGATTTAATCGACCAATATGCCATCATCTAATGCATATTCCTGTTGCTTTCCAAAAAACACTTTATTCTTTCGACAATGGCATTCTTGTTCCTCCTGCCGCGCAGCGTTTGGCAGAAACATCCCCCAGCCAACGAAAATTCGTAATTGAATATATATATATGCTCATTGAAAAGTTAACCTTCGTATAAGTGGTGCCCACTCCGGTTATACTGCTCCTAAGGAAAAGCATGGAAAAGGAGCGGAATTCTGCATGAAACGTCTCAAAATCACCAACGATCACGGATGGACACCTCGGACACTTCGCAAACAGGAACGGAAAATCAAAAACACCCTTCTTCGCCAACGGGTGATGGCGGTTCGCCTGGTCATGGAAGGCTATTTGGGCAAAGAGGTGGCCTCCATGGTCAACGTGTGCCGACAAACCGTTTCCCATTATGTGTCGCTGTTCAACGAAGGCGGTCTGGAGCTCTTGCTTCATCGGGATTTCGCCCCCGGGCGGGAGCCGTTTCTCACCGAAGAACAGCAGGAAGAGATCAAACAGCTTGTGTTGACCACCACTCCCGCGGAACTGGGCTGGGACGTCGCTTCGGCGTGGAACACCAAACTCCTGCAATCCTATGTCGAAAAGCACTTCGGTGTTTCCATTTCCCGCGAAGCGTTGCGAAAACTCCTGCACCGCAAAGGGCTGTCGTGGACACGGCCGACCTACACATTGGCGAAAGGCGATCCGGATCGACAAAAGAATTTTGAGAAACAGATCGACTTCATAAAAAAAAACTTAATGGATCCTGATTCGGTCTTGTTGTACCTTGATGAAACACATATCCGCTCTTACCATGTCTTGCGGTCCACATGGTCGGAAGTCGGCCGCCAAAAACAAGTGCCGACGTTCGGCCATCATGCCCACGTATCGCTGTTTGGCGCGGTCAACATCCACGATGGCGAAACGGTGCTTCATCAAACGACCGCTGCCAATGCCGCGACGTTCTTGGATTTCTTGAGAATGCTCAAAGAGCGCTATCCGGACCGTCTCATGGTCTTGGTGTTGGATAACGCCCGCATTCACCATGCCAAAATGGTCAAGGAGTTTTTGCAGGAAGAAGGGCAGTGTTTTCACTTTATTTACCTTCCTCCCTATTCGCCACAGCTGAACCCGATCGAACGCTTATGGAAATGGCTGAAAGATACGGTGATTGCCAATGTATTTCACAAGGATCGCAACGATATCATTCAAGCCATTACTCGGTTTGTCCACTACATCCACGAACGTCCGGAGGAAGTGCTGCAGCGCTTAGGGTGTGCAGGATGACTGAGAAGTTAACTCTTCATGTTGCATGTATATAGAAACAAAATATTGTATATTTATAAACATACAATGACGACTGATCGCGAGGGATCCCAATGCAAATCGACCATGCCGTCACGAGCGATGTCAAAGACATGCACGCGCTCATCCAACACTATGCAAAAAAAGGACTCGTGCTGCCCCGCTCGCTGCTGTCCATCTACCAGCACTTGCAATGCATGTATGTCGCCAGGGAAAACGGCCAAATCGTCGGCACCGCCGGGCTGCATATCCTAGGGCACGATCTCGGGGAAGTGCGTTCGCTCGTCGTATCTCCTGACCATATGGGGAAAGGAATCGGCCGCCTGCTCGTCCACCATATTGCCGACGAGGCGGCCAGACTCGGGGTGAAGCGGTTAATATCCTTTACTTACCAAGTCGAGTTTTTTCGAAAATGCGGGTTTGAGATCGTAGATAAATCAACACTGCCGGAAAAAGTGTGGATTGATTGCGTCAACTGCCCGAAACTGGACTGTTGCGATGAAACAGCCATGATCAAATACATTTGACCCTTCTCCCACCTGCGCAACCGCGAAAAGGTGGGAGATTTGCTTGAAAACAACCGCCCTGCGATAGAGCGGTTGACACCTGCTTCTTTGTCGAGACGGTGCGACATGTGAGGTCTTCGCCAATTCTCCCCGACTCGTGCGCCCCAGCGGCATTGAAATAGCGAAGGACGACATCGTCGAGCCCATAGCAGAGGCAAAATCGGCCAAAACTAATGGATTTGTTCGTTAATCATATGAAAATTAATATTCACCGGTGTGAACTACCCCCACTTAATTTTCTAGCGAAAATTTGAAGTGGAGGCTTCCAAAGAAGTTTGACTGCTTCAAGCAATCCTTATTCTTTGAGGCGTGTCCACTTCGCCGCTAGAGCATAAGACACTCAGGTCTACAGCTTTACTTTTCTTTAAGATGTTTAATGCGCCATTGACATCAGCATTAATTAGTTTGCCAGACTTTGTTCGATACAAGCCGCGCTTAATACGTTTGCCGCTGAACTTATATTCTTTTGGATTGTCGGCATTATATTCAGGAATCTCATCGCCGTCAAAAAAGCTGGCTTGAGACGTATATGATTCTTCCTGTTTCAAGAATTCAATGCCGTAAAATTCACAAAGATATTCTAGTTTTTCTTTTATGTTACCGAGAGGAATATTGACAAAGTTTTGATTTGTCTTTTTTCCTAGATTCATATTGCGTTGCCATGTTTCCGCATAGCCAATGACAAGTTTGCCAATTTGATTTTCAATACAGTAGTTAATGATGTAACGGCAAGTCTTGTTGATATAATCATTCACTTTATTATTGCGATTCATAGCAAGCAAAGCCTGTTTACGAGTGGTGCCTTTGATTTTTTGCTTATCTTTTATGCTTTGAAGTCTGGCATTTTCTTTGTTAAACCATTGATTTATACTTTTTAATCTCCGCCCATCAATGATGAATGATCTGCCGTCTGATGTGACACAAGTGGCAACATTGTTTAATCCTAAATCAATTGCCAGTGCTTTTTGGTCATTTAATTCTCTTTGATCTTCAGGCATTTCATATTTGTACTGAATCTCAAAGAACCTGGCATGATGCTTAGGAATGATTTCAATCTGCTTAATCTTTTTGTCCAGTAACACAGGCGGAATCGTTATCGTGATAGGCTTGTGAGTCTTTTTAAATAGGCGAGAATACGGTATCGTGAATTTGTTGCCGTCTATACGAATCTGGCCAATGATCAGTGAATGAAAGCCATCTTTTTTAAGATATTTTGGAATACTGATAGCCTTGTGGTCATATTTTCCTTGTTTGGCAAGACTGATCAAACCAAAGAAAGATGTAAAGGCTTCATTGACCTTTTTTAAAATTTGCTGTGCCATGTTGCTGTTTAACAGCTTATAGTTTTCGTTAGTTTTTGCAAGATGATAGTTTTTCTCATAATTAAGAAATTCCTTGTGTTCAAAATAGTATTGTCTGACATTGTACAATCCGACGTTGTACATGTTCTTGGCAATATGGCACAGTTCTCGAAGAGTCAAGTATTCTTCTTTGGTCAAACCATTTAGCTGTTGTTTGATACAAAAATACATGTTTTCACCTCCCATCTAACTATATGATACTATATTTTACTGAATCTATCCTATTTTCAGCAAAATATAGTTAAGGCGATTCATCTCCCACTTACTCCGCTTCGCTTCGTTGAAGTGGGAGTCTTCTCGCCTAATTAAGATAAATCGGCCCGGAAACACGATTTCGATACGCTTGAATTTGTTTCGGACTACATGTGCAATAGCGCGTTCTTGAGCCTAAATATCCACACGGACACGGATTCATCGCCCCAAGCAAAATAAAGTCCGCAGGATATGTTACCGTCGACGAAATACGGCTAATCGTCACTTTCCCCGTCTCTAACGGCTGGCGAAGCATATCCAGCGTCTTTTTCGCAAATTCCGCCATTTCATCGAGAAACAAAACACCGCGGTGTGCTAGCGACACCTCGCCAGGCTTTGGGTGCGTTCCCCCGCCAAGTGACATACTCCCACCACCTACGCTTCGCTTAGAGGTGGGGGCTTCTCGGGTAATCCCATCTCATGATGGGAAGTTGACCGAGCGATCCCCGTGTGCCCCACGGTTCGAGGACAAGTTAGACGATCGCGAATCGTTTCATGCCCTCATGTTTGATATTGATGGCCGCATTGACGTCCCTGTCGCTCTCGAATCCACATTCACAGCGGAATGTACGCTCAGAAAGCGATAGAGACTCCTTGACTCGACCGCAGCACGAACACGTTTTGGACGAGGGGAACCATTTGTCGATTTTGATCAGTTTCTTCCCCTGTTCTTCCAATTTGTACCGAAGGAAAGAGGTGAACATGCCCCAGCCGTTGTCATGAACGCGTTGACCGAAATGGAGGGCTTGGGACATTCCCTTCATGTTGAGGTCTTCGATGACCACGCAATCATACCGTTTCGCTAATTTGTGCGACTCCTTATGCAGAAAGTCTTTTCGTTGGTTCGCAATTTTTTCATGCAGCTTTGCCACTTTCAGACGCTGTTTATGCCAACGATTCGAGCCTTTCTTTTTACGAGACAATTTACGCTGTTCTTTCGCTAATGTTTCCAATGCTTTGCGATAGAATCGAGGATAATTGGCTCTCTTACCCTCGCTATCGACATACAACGTACTCATGGAAAAATCAAGCCCAACAACCGTTTGTACTTCTTTTGGGGCAGGTTGATGTTCGTACTCTGTGAGAATAGAAATATAGTATTTTCCTGTTTTGGTTTTCGTGATCGTACAAGACTTGATGATATGGTGGGCAGGGATCTCCCGATGTTGCTTGAGCTTGATCCATTTCAGTTTGGGCAGCTTGATATAGCCATCTGAAAGCTTGATGTTGCCATTTACCATATTTGTGGTGTACGACTGTTTCGCCTTGCGGTTTTTGAACTTGGGAAATCCAGCGCGGCCAGAAAAGAAGTGTTGAAACGCTTTCTGCAAATTCAATTGGGCGTTTGCCAGCGCAAGGCTGTCCACTTCTTTTAGCCAAGGAAACTCCTTTTTGTACTTGGCAGGGGTCGGACATGTTTGCTGTTTCAAGGATTCTTGATCGTCCTTGAACTTTTCAAACATTTGTATGCGCTCTTCAAGCATTTTGTTATACACGAAACGGACACAACCGAAGGTTTTGGCGAGCAGTTGTTCTTGTTCTTTTGTTGGGTATAGACGGAACTGATAGGCTTTGTTTGCCATATCGACACCACATCACTTCATACCTTGATTTTCGATATATTTTTTCTATAACTGATTATATTGTAATACACAAAAAAGAGACAATTTTAGGCTATACCTAACCGAAATTCATCTCCCACTTTCACTTCGTTTAGAAGTGGGAGACTTCTTTCGGAAAGATGTTAAAGAAACCGATGAAGCGGAATGATGCGGATGACGAAAAGGCGGATGGCCGTTCTCGATTTTTTCCCCTGCCAGCTGGTACAAACTGATCACCTCTAACTGCGCATCATGAGTAAGGCTCGGCAAAATCGTCGGAAACGTTTCCGCCAACAAACTTTTCCCGCACCCAGGCGGTCCAACCATTAACACGTTATGTCCGCCTGCCGCTGCGATCTCTAATGCTCGCTTTGCTTGATGATGGCCAATAATCGATTGAAAATCCCGATGATGCTTTCGCGGGGAGTCTATGATTTCAGGAGTGCGAAAAGCTGGGGATAACGAAAGAACACGTTGTCCTTGCAGATATTGCACCGTTTCTTCCAATGTCTGAACAAAGATACAATCGAGATCTTTCAAATGATGAAACGGAAGTGTGGGATCATACGGAAGGTATACTTTTTGAAAACCGAGCTTCTTTGCTGCCAATATCGCTGGAAGCATGCCATCCACCGGCTGAATCGCTCCATCCAACGATAACGAACCTAAAAACGCTGCATCGGGGGAAACCGGCGCTGTCAGCTTGCCCATTGCCTTCAAAATCCCAATCGCCATCGCCAAATCAAACATCGGGCTATGCTTTTTCCGCTCCGGCGGAGACAAATGAACAACAAGCCTTTTATCAAAAAAATCACATCCGAAAGCATAAAGCGAAGCAAGAACACGTTCCTTTGCCTCTTTCACCGACGCATCCGGCAACCCAACAATCACCATCGCCGCAATCCCCGGCACCTCCTGCACCTCCACCTGCACCCGATACCCTTCTACCCCCCTTAACCCAATGCTTAAAATCTTCACCGTCACTCATCCATCCCTCCCAATCACAGAACATTAGTTCTTACCCATCATTGTAATACCCTCTCCTTTATCTTTCAATTACCAATGTTTCGACAAATTTCGGGTGGTGACAGGCACCAAACCCAGCCACGTTCACTTCATTCGCTGCAACAATTGATTAACCGCCTTTCCACCTGAATGGAGACTCGTAAAGGACGAGAAACAACTGTTTCTTGCCACACAATGTTCTCAAGAGCCATCGAGAGGAACATCAAATCGTTTTTCCAACTACATCACCATCCTTATTCATGCCATGAAGCACATAAAATGGCCCTTGTCTATTCGACAAGGGCCATTGTCATGATCAAATACTTTTTCGTTCACTTCATTTGGCGCATGGTTGATCGTGTATCTTCTTGAAAAAACGAAATCTTTTCGCATCGCGAGAAAAGGAATGCTTGATACATAGTGACGTCAGCCGGGAAAGAATCTTAAACCATTTCACAGCTTTTTCTCGGATCGCCTACCAAACCGTGGTTCTCTCCCATTCATCATTTCAAATGACCAGGCACTGATTTCGTCAGCCGCCCAGAATGGGACAACGCAACAGGCGATGCGGCAGGACGCAAAATACGCATATTCTCACCTCCCTTTCCCTTCATCTCGTACGAATGACTGCGCATCAATCAGCCGGAGCACTTCTTTGATTTTTCGCTTTTCGTGAGGGCAAGGACGATCCCCTGTTCGCAGGCGGTACAACGGGCAATGATTTCCTTGACACGCCGGCCGAAAAAAGCAAGCTTGGCACTGTTCATCCGTTTCCTCTCCTGACGTTACCCATAGAGCGAGCTTATCCATATCGACATCCATCGTTCCATCGGCATGCAGACGGCCGATACGGTTATATTCCTCGTCAAAGGCGCATGTGCATTTATACACTTGGCCGTCGGCCCCGATGACGAAGGAATGTGGCTTCGCCGCATAACAAACCGCCCCAGAAGGCATCAACATCGACTCCACCATCGAGCTCATCGAAAGTCCTTTCTTGATTCCGTATTCCGTCAACTCCCATATTTTCACCTCTGCCGTCCGATGGTCACAAACCGGCAACCGCTCATCATTCGCCCCGCCCCATCTCCCAACGGGACGGCAAAACAGCTGAAAACGCCGGTCCCCGGCAAAGTAACAAGCCAGCTCGTCTAAAAACAGCGGAATCCGGTCAAGGTTGTCTTCATCAAAATTGACCCGGATGTCCACTTCAAATGATTCGTCAAGCGTCTGAATATCACGCAAATGGCCAAGAATCGTCTCGTACGTCGGTCCCCGATTCGCCAGCACCCGCCGCACATCATGCACGTCTTTGCTTCCATCAAGCGTCACCATAAAACGGGTCACTTCACACCGCAACAAACGCCGCATCGTTTCTTTCGACAAACCGTAGCCGTTCGTTGACATGTCCGCTTGATACGCAACGCCATACCGTTTCGTTTGTTCGATGATCACCGTGCTAATCTCTTCAATCACATCGATCGCCAACAGCGGTTCGCCGCCAAACCAGCTGACCGTCAAATGGGTGAGACGCGGAATCGTCTTCGTCAAAAAACGTTTCAACCCGTCAATGACCTCACGTTTCATCTGTCCGCGCAAAAACTCTTGATAACAATAGACACAACGGAAATTACACGCCTCCGTCGGCAAGATCACGAGATGCATCACATCCGTCCGGTGCAACGATTGATGCAAAAACTGCGCCCGTCGCTTCTCATCGACGTTCTCAGCGACAAGAAACCCACACTCCACCAGCGTTTGTTCCACCGGTGACAGTTCGCGGTCAATCCCGGTTCTCTTGAGCGCCTCAAGCACGGCGGCTCTCTCGCCTTCCGCCACCGCGCCAATCGCCCCTGTATAGCTATTGTAGAGAATCAATTCACCTTGCTTCGTTTGCGCCATCGCGTTAAATCGGGACGGAATCCACTTCATGTCTCCAACACCTTTTTGTTGGCTCTTCACCACAACATGTACTTGACAAGCAATACGGTTTCCTGCCCAAAGATGTGCAAAAATCACTGATTTGTTGATTTTCCCTCACAAGCGTAAATAGAGTATGTTCAGAAAAAATCAAGTACAACTTTTGGTGATGAACCTTTTTGTTTATCATTCTATCAATCCTTGCCGTTTTCCGCTGTTAAATCGGTCACATTGGTACTCCTAGACAACCTCATTCATCAAGCTGCGGCACAGGCTAGACCGGCCATCGCCAAAGCGGCAAAGGCAATGGACAAATAGGCAACACTAAAGAGCCGCACAGTCAGCCGCCCTAGGAGCTATGATCTTCTCGTATTTTAACGATAGCCTATTCTGGGTCATTAACCGTATGCTTGGAATAAAAGAAGTGAAAGAACAAATTTTAACATGGTCAATTCCAACAACTCTTGCATGGGATGTATCCTTAATCACGCTACTAATCGTTAATGCATTTTTTGGATAATATATAACTCACATTTCGCACCCTCTCGACGAAAATCGGGAGGATTTTTTCGTTCCGATGTCGAATGAATCCTTGAGAGTGCGTCAGTTTATTACTCCAGAACACCCGTTGAAGGGTTCTGGAGGCCGCAAGCTGACCCGGCCGACGGGACAGGCGATTTTTCAGCTGTTTCAATATGTGAACGTCGTCCTGTTCAAGCTGCCGGATGGGCGCATCCAACGCTCACTGGATCGCTCCCTTACCCCTGATCAGCGAAGGATTCTGCAGGGATTGGGCATGGATGAGAGCATCTACGTGTAACGTGATACGGAACGACCAGCGATGGTAAAAAAAGGATTGCCATCGCTCGTTGTGTTGGTCAAAAAGTTATTCTGAAAAACTAAATAAAAAATCCTTTGTTTTGACCTTGTTAGGGTGCGAAATGTGAGTTGTATCAAGGGGCGAGAGGCATTTTGTTTGCCTAGTCACTGTCGAACTCGGGCATGTCTTTCGCGGTCATATTGCAGACAATTCCCCTCGTTGATACGCTTTGATCAATATATGTTTGAAACGCTCGGTTTCTGGTCGCAGATTCTTTTTCTTCGTCACAACAGTCACCTCCAACATAAATAAGCCTCCCGCTGAATTACTTCAACAGGAGGCTTTGAATTTACTTAGTATTTCGGCTATGCCACTTCCACGCGCTTGCAATAATCTCCTCAAGCGAATATTCCGCTTTCCAGCCAAGTTCTTCGTAAATTTTTTGCGAGGAAGCGACAAGGCGCGCCGGGTCGCCCGGGCGGCGGTCAGTGTATTCGATTACCGCTTTGCGACCAGTTACTTTTTCACACGTTTCAATCACTTCTTTCACGGAATAGCCTAAGCCGTTGCCAAGGTTGTAAATGGCGGTTTTCTTTTTGCCTGACAATAAAGCTTCCAACGCTAAAATATGCGCCTTCGCTAAGTCGGTGACATGGATATAGTCACGAATGCATGTCCCGTCTGGTGTATCATAGTCCGTACCGAAGACGGAAATTTTGTCGCGCTGGCCTAACAAGTGCTGCAAGACAAGCGGAATCAAATGTGTTTCCGGGTTATGGTCTTCGCCAATTTCCCCCGACTCGTGCGCCCCAGCCGCGTTAAAGTAGCGAAGGACGACATAGTTCAAACCATACGCAGAAGCAAAATCCGCTAAAATTTGTTCGATCATCAACTTTGAGCGGCCGTATGGGTTAATTGGATTTGTTGGGCAATCTTCCGTAATCAATTCGACATTCGGAATTCCATACGTCGCCGCGGTTGACGAGAAGATAAAGTTTTTCACATTATACTTTAGCATCGTCTCTAGTAACGTTAAGGTAGCGGCAACGTTGTTTTGATAATACTTCAGCGGATTCACCACCGATTCGCCGACTAAGCTGTTCGCCGCAAAATGCATGACGGCTTGAATCGGGTATTTTTCAAAAATCGGTTCAAGGTCCGCTTTGTTCCCTAAATCCCCTTGCACAAACACCGCGCGGTCATCCACTAAATAGCGATGGCCAGTCGATAAGTTATCAAGCACAATTACTTGCTCTTTTTCCACTAACTCTTTCACTAAATGACTGCCGATATAACCGGCTCCGCCGACAACAAGAATCATATACAATCCCCCAATTATACATTAACTATTTGATGGACTATAGCCATTACCGCGTTTTCTAATGCGGCAACAAGTTCTTCGCTCTCTTGTAACGATGTTCCTCTCACGCCAAAGTAAAACTTCGCTTTCGGCTCTGTGCCTGATGGACGCAAGCAGAACCATGAGCCATTCGCAAGATGATATTTCAACACGTTCGAACGAGGCAAGTCAATCGTCTGTTCTTCCCCTGTCGCGACAATGGTGCGCTTGCTTATCAAATAGTCTTCGATCGCGACAACGCTAACGCCAGCGATTTCTTTCGGAGGTTCTTTGCGGAAGGCCGCTAAAATGTTCGCGATTTGCTCGGCGCCGTCTTTTCCTTTTAACGTTAGCGAACGCAATGATTCACGATAGTAACCGTATTTTTCAAAAATCTCTAATAACCCTTCATACAATGTTTTTCCCTGCGTTTTATAATAAGCCGCTACTTCCGCGGCAAAAATCGCCGATTGCACCGCATCTTTGTCGCGGACAAAGTCGCCGATTAAATAGCCATAGCTTTCTTCATACCCGAATTGGAACGTGTATTCTTTCGTCCGTTCAAACTCGTTAATCTTCTCGCCAATAAATTTAAACCCAGTCAACGTATCGATCGTTGGCAAACCATAATGCTCGGCAATCGCGCGGCCGATTTCCGACGTCACGATCGTTTTCACAACGACGCCGTTTTTCGGCAAGATTCCTTTTGCCTGCTTTTGCGATAATAAATATTCCAGCATCAACGCGCCCATTTGGTTGCCTGTTAACACGACATATTCGCCATCTAAATTTTTCACCGCGACACCAAGCCGATCCGCATCCGGGTCGGTCGCCATTAAAATGTCGGCATCGATTTTTTCACCGTATTGAATCGCTAATGCAAACGCGGCATGCTCTTCCGGATTTGGCGAGGCAACAGTGGAAAAGTTCGGGTCTGGAAGTTCTTGTTCTTTTACAACCGTCACGTTTTCAAAGCCAAATGCTTTTAAACCAGCGCGGACTAGCTTATTGGCTGTGCCATGCAAAGGAGAAAAAACAATTTTTAACTCTTTCGCCACTTCCGCAACTATTTCTGGATTGAGTTGAATCGTTTTTAATTGCTGAAGGTAGGCTTCATCGATTTCTTCGCCGATATAGGTAAGCAATCCGTTTTCCAGAAGTTCTTGCTCGCTTGCTACTTCAACCGTCAATTCATTTTCGACGGCATTGACGTATTGAATAATCGCATCTGCCACAGCTGGCGGGATTTGTCCGCCATCTTGGCCATAAACTTTAAACCCGTTATACTCAGGCGGATTATGGCTTGCGGTAATGACAACACCGGCAAACGCCCCAAGATAACGAACCGCAAACGACAGCTCTGGCGTTGGGCGAAGCTCTTTAAATAAGTAAGCTTTAATCCCATGCTTTCCAACCGTCTTTGCGACTTCCAGCGCAAACTCCGGCGACTTATGGCGGGAATCATAGGCAATCACGACACCGCGCTCTTTCGCTTCTTCGCCTTGTTCCACGATATAACGTGCTAATCCTTCCGATGCTTTGCGGATTGTATAGATATTCATTCGATTCGTACCAGGGCCAATTTCCCCGCGCATCCCGCCTGTGCCGAATTCTAAATTTTTGTAAAAGCTATCTTCAAGGGCTTTTTCATTATGCTGCATCAAAATTAATTGTTGTTTTAATTCTGCATCCAACTCTGGATATGAAATCCATTTTTCTACTGCTGCTTTATATGTCATCTTTCTGTCCCCTCCCTCTAGAAATGTTGATTTATCAAGGCTTTTCGGCCCCTCAGGGGTGTCCAAAAAATATTTTTCGACAAAATCTCTTACATCCTTTTTCAGTTTTGTGGATATCTTACAGACCTAGGGTGCGCTTCGCGGCCACGGCTGGTTATATTTTCCTGCCGTGGGGGAAGCGTATTCGATGCACCCTTTGGATCTCCGCGTCGCTGATGAGGACGAACCCTCCCATGTCTCCGGGCGTCTTCGCGCCAACATTCCCTCGTTCGGTCTCGTCATCAGGCGGAGGCCGGCCAAGCTCCTTTGGGGACTCAAGGTCGAATGGATAAAATCACGCCAGCTTCTCCGGTGTCATCTCGTTGTCCAACGATTCTTCCGTTCGCAGGGGGAGGCCTTAGGCCGCCCGTTGCACCTGGGACAAGACGTCCTGTTTCATTCGCTCCGCGTCAAACGCTTGTTTCTTCGTACAAATCGCAAACAGCACATTCAACAGCTTCCGGCACAAGGCGACGATGGACTGCTTTCCGGTCAGCGGATTGACGGATCGGGTCGTATAATACTCATGCAGCTCGCGAAACGCCTCGTTGTGCCGAATCAGCGGAATCATCGCCCGAAACAGCACCGAGCGCAGCCGTTTCCGTCCCCGTTTGGAGATGTGCTTTTGCCCTTTGCGCTGGCCGGAGGAGTTCTCCTTGAGCGTCAGGCCCGCCAACTTCACCAATTGGCGCGGGTCCCGATAATGGGCGAAGCTGCCGATCTCCGCCAGCAGATCGATGATCGTGGCGTCTCCCAACCCGTCGACCGTTTTCAACCATTGGTACTCCATCGTCGTTTGAACCAATGCCTTCAACTCGGCGTCCAGTGCAGCGATCTCCGCCTCCAATTGGCGGTATCGGCGGACGAGCGCGGCGATCTCAAACCGGGCCATCGCTGTCCCTTCCGTCACCCCAATCGAGTCCTTCGCGGTGTTGATCAACGCCTGAATTTTGGCCTTCTGCGGGCATTTCATCCCTTCGCTTTGCCGGTACACCTCAAGAAGCTCCTCCACCGTCCGGCCGGCCATATCAGCCGGAAGCGGCGTCCACTCCAACACCGAAAGCGCCGTTTTCCCCAAGTCACGAAACACGGTCCAAAACTCTGGAAAATACCGATCCGTCCAGCGGACGATCGCGTTTTTCACCGCCGTCTGTTCCTTGCGGAGCTTCTCTTTGAGCGTGCTTCCCACGCGCAAATCGGCTTCGATCTCGTGCAGCAGCCGGGGAACGAGGAATCGTCCGTCTTTTGCCAGTCTGGCAATGACCAGGGCGTCTTTGGCGTCGTGTTTCGTCGGCAGGTTGTCATCAAGTTCTTTCGACCGGCACACATGCGCCGGGTTGACCATGACCAACGGGATCCCGTGCTCCTCGAGGAAGTAGGCCAGGTTCAACCAGTAGTGCCCGGTCGGCTCCACGGCGACGATCACCTCTGACTTCCCGAACGCTTGCATCGCCCCCTGAATCGCTTTATACAGCTGCTGAAACCCCTCTTTCGACTGGAAGATCGGGAACGACTTGCGAAGCACGCGCCCCCGGTCATCCACGAAGCAGGCGTAGTGGGTTCGTTTCGCGATATCGATGCCCACGACAAGCGTTTGTTCCGTAACTTGATCAATTTTATAGTTTTGTGTACAATTCATCTGAAGTCCTCCTTGGCATGATGGTAGGTATTGTTTGACACCCCTGCATCATACCAAGAGGGCTTTTTTTGATCAAGTCCCCGGAAAAGCTCCTAACGGGAATGCTCCTTTGTTGTTTACAGATGTGTTGAAATGGTCCAACAGTCCCCCGTTGGCTCGGAAGGAATGTCCTACCCGTACAAATCCAACAATTTCATTCCGCTCCAGATGCGTTCCTAGAAAGCGGGGCGCAAGAAAATTGATTAAAACCCTTCCTTTTTCTCTTACTAACAAAAAAAGAAACTTCTAGAAGGAACACATCCTTCTGGCTCTTCACCACAAGTTGTACTTGATCATTGAAGATCGGTGTGCATAGAGAAAATAGAGGGTACAAAAAATGCGAATTTTCCTGTATGGTAAAGGTGTCCAAACCAAACCATTGGAGGAAAATTCGCATGTACGCTCAGTTTATCAAAGAACTCATCGATTTACCAGATGTTTTGATTCAAAAGGTGCGAAAAGAAGAAGAACGTTGGATTTTCGAACTTTCTCTTCCTGAACAATGCCCGTTATGTCCTGTTTGCTTGAAACGCACGATCAAAATGACAGGAAAAAAGAAGCAATGGATGCATGGGTATGCTCAACGGATCGGCATCTTTTGGGTGGAACTCCCTGTGGAGCGTAGACGTTGTTGTACATGTGGCATGACATTCAGCACGTCTTATCCCGGAATTTCCCCTCGAAGTGCAGCGACGGATGCGTTTCAGCAATGGGTGGCGCAATCTTGCATCGGAACATCCATTCAGGCGGTGGCTCGTATGCTCAAGCTTCCGTACACGACCGTTGAACGCTGGTTTTATACCCATGCCCCTTCCTTCCTATCGAATGACATCCAACCAAAGGCAGTTTGTGTCGATGAGTTTGCGTTTCGAAAAGGACATGATTACGGAGTGGCAGTCATGGATGCCGAAACGGGAGAAGTGTATGCCGTTGAAGCAGGAAAGAACGAGGAAGCCATTGGACGTGTGTTGGCTCCTGTGTCTGGTTCTGTTCAGTATGTCGTGAGTGATTTGGCTCCAGCGATGAAAAAAGCCATTCAAGGGGTGTGTCCGGAAGCGAAGCATGTGGTCGATTATTTTCATGTGATTCAATTGTTTACGGAAGCGTTGGATCGATGCCGCAAATCCTTCGGAAAAGGGAACAAGAAACATGGGCATGTTCGGCATGTTTGCCGCTTATTGACCCAGTGCCCCGAGAAACTCACCGAGGAGGAGCGCCAAACGGTGCGGGAGTGGCAGAAAGAGAGTGATTCCTTGCAGGCTGTCTATCAATCCCTTCAACATTTTCGTTATGTATCCAAAAGCCAAAACGAGCGACAAGCGAAACGTCGTTTGAACGCCTGGGTTCATCGGTATTTGTTTTGTCCTTGTTCTGCTGTTCGCGCCATCGCAAAATCACTCGTCAAACGAACAGACGAAATCATATCGTGCATTTTATCCCCTTATTCAAATGGGAAAATGGAGGGAACAAATAACAAGATCAAGCTGATGAAACGTCGGGGATACGGATACAGAAATATCCAGCGTTTTGCATTGCGGGTTCGGCTAGAAACAGCTAACATACTTTCATGACAGGTGCAAGTACAACTTTTGGTGATGAACCATCCTTCTAGCAGCCAAACCATTATTTACTCGCAGAGAAGCAATTTGCCTCTACTTCTTCCCACGTCATATAAATACGAACAATATCTTCCTCAATTAACTGTGTTCCTGTTTGCACTTCGATAAATTCTAAATCCGTAATCGCTTTAATTCCATGTTTCGCACCGACAGGAATTTCAAGCACATCCCCTGGCTTAACGCGGCGAATTTCTCCATTTAAAGCAAATTCCCCTTCACCTTTAATAATGGTCCACACTTCGCTACGCTGATGATGCATTTGATAGCTTAAATTTTTCCCTGCGGTAACGCCAATTCGTTTTGTTAATACTTCTCTTCCATCTTCAAACTTTGTATAATCTAATACCCGATACCAACCCCAGCGGCGTTCTTCATACATTGGACGCTGGCCAAAACCATTTACTAACTCTTTAATTTTCGGGCTCTTCGCTTTGTCGGCAACTAAAATCCCATCTGGGCTCACCGCAACAACCGCATTAGATACTCCCAATACTGTCACAGGAATATCTAGCTCGTTAATGAGGTGGGTATTCTCACAATCAGGACTAATAACACCCTTACCGATTTGGTTTGTTGCCATTTCTTCTGTTAGCGTGTTCCATGTACCTAGGTCTTTCCAATAACCATCGTAGGGCAATACAACAATATGTTTTGTCTTTTCTACGACCTCATAGTCAAAGCTGATTTTTGGTAACTTATCATACTGCTTTAATAACTCATCATATTGAATTGGAAATCCTTTTTCTTGCAGCAATGAAATAATATAGTCAAGTTTAAATGCAAACACACCACAGTTCCAAAGCGCGCCTTGTTTAATTAATTCCGCTGCTTTTTCTTCAGTTGGCTTCTCTGTAAAATGACTTACTCTTAAATAACCGCTATCACTAGATTTGGAAGCTGGAACAATATAACCGTACTTCGCAGATGGATACGTTGGCTCCACACCGATTAACGCCAAATCAGCCCCACTTGCAAGTACGGTTTCTTCCAAATCTTTGACTCGATGAAAAAAGCGATCCTCTACATACGGATCAACAGGCAACACCGCAACGACCTCATCTAAACGAATTCCTTCCACACTATACAAGTAAACCGATGCTAGAGCGATCGCCGGAAACGTATCGCGCCGCATCGGTTCAATGATAATCGGTACTTCTTGTCCTAATTGGCTTTGAATCATATCGACTTGGGATTTGCTTGTAGCAATCACAGCGGAATCAGCTAGGCCGACATTTCTTAACTGACCCCATACGCGCTGTACCATTGACTGCAGCTCACCGTTTTGATTTTCTAACACTTTTAAAAATTGCTTAGAGCGCGCATCGTTAGATAAAGGCCAAAGGCGTTTGCCCGAGCCGCCTGACAAAAGTACTAGTTTCAAAAAAACTCCCCCTATTTTATTATTTAAAATTTCATGGTAATATTTTCTATAATTTATAATTAACTGGTTCATCACCAAAAGATGTACTTGCACCTGTCATGAAAGTATGTTAGCTGTTTCCAGCCGAACCCGCAGTGCAAAACGCTGGATATTTCGGTATCCGTATCCCCGACGTTTCATCAGCTTGATCTTGTTATTCGTTCCCTCCATCTTCCCATTCGAATAATGGGATAAAATGCACGATATCATTTCGTCTGTTCGTTTGACGAGTGATTTTGCGATGGCACGAACAACGGAACAAGGACAAAACAAATACCGATGAATCCAAGCCTTCAAGCGTCGTTTCGCCTGTTGCTCATCTGCTTTTGAACACATAGCGAACATGTTGGAGCGATTGGTAAACAGACTTTAAGTAATCGCTTTCATTACACCATTCTCGTATGATTTGACGTTCTTCCTCCGTCAATTTCTCTGGGCATTGGCTCAATAAACGGCAAACGTAACGAACATTTCCGTGTTTCTTGCCTCCTTTGCCCAAATATTTGCGACAACGTTCTAAAGCATCGGTAAACAGCTGAATGACATGGAAATAGTCGACGACATGTGTCGCCTCTGGGCAAACCCGTTGAATCGCTTTTTTCATCGCTGGAGCCAAGTCACTCACGACATACTGAACGGAACGAGATACATGAGCCAATGCACGCCCAATGGCTTCCTCGTTCTTTCCTGCTTCCATGGCATACACTTCTCCCGTTTCGGCATCCATGATCGCCACTCCATAGTCGTGCCCTTTTCGAAAAGCAAACTCATCGACACAAACCGCCTTTGGTTGGACGTCATTCGATAGGAAGGAAGGGGCATGGGTATAAAACCATCGTTCAACGGTCGTGTAAGGAAGCTTGAGCATACGAGCCACCGCCTGAATGGATGTTCCGATGCAAGATTGCGCGACCCATCGCTGAAAAGCATCCGTCGCCACACTTCGAGGAGAGATGGCTGGATACGACGTGCTGAACGTCACGCCACACGTGCTACAACGTCTGCGCTCGACAGGAAGTTCGATCCAAAAAATTCCGATTCGCTGAGCATAGCCATGCATCCATTGCTTCTTTTTGTCTGTCATTTTGATCGTGCGCTTCAAGACAGGACATAACGGGCATTGTTCGGGTAGAGAAAGTTCGAAAATCCAACGTTCCCCTTCTTTTCGCACCTTTTGAATCAAAACATCTGGTAAATCGATGAGTTCTTTGATAAACTGAGAGTACATGCGAATTTCCCTCCATGGTTTGGTTTGGTCACCTTTACCATACAGGAAAATTCGCATTTTTTGTACCCTCTATGCACACCTACCTTAAATGATCAAGTACAACTTGTGGTGAAGAGCCAATTAACTCGCTTTTTTAAAATTTAATTACTTTCTTATCCAATTATCTCCTATATTTAACTGACGTATTACTTTAGCAGGTGAACCAGCTACTAAAACATTAGGTGGTACATCTTTAGTAACTATATAGACTCCCATGACAAAAAAATTTCGTCACCATCGGAAGGATGAAAAGACCTCTATGTTGAATTTTACAATTTTACACATTTTGGAGTTCGGGTATTTTCAGGATAGATGCAATTTAAAGCTTTAACATTTTTCGTCTTTGCCGGTCATTGCATCCGACTGTCGAAGGCAAGCCACACGCTTGCCTTCGACAGTCGAAAATGGGCAAACCACTTTTCTGTCAAGGATATGTTAAACTTCTTTGTTGCATCTATATATACTCCCAGAGGCAATGACTGAATTTTCCCCTATAGTAACTCCTGGTAATATAATACACTGTCTTCCTATCCAAACATTATCAGAAATTTTAATTTTCCTCGGTCTCATTTCGTCATCCATATCAATCTGATGATAGTTGCTATCAATAATATTTGTAAGTGGACCAATTTTGACGTTATTCCCTATAAAATCACTTTCTTTTTAAATAAATTGAATAAATTTCTTTTATTATTAATAGAAAAAAATAACTATCGTTTACAAAGTATCTTTTAAACAATCTCTTCGGTTCTTTTAAGAATCGATAAAACCATTCTAAACCGTATTTTTGCATCCATAGGGGTGCCCTTTTGACCGTTCCAGCAATAAAGTCTATAGAGGCTCCCACTTGGATAGATAAAGGTACTTTTAATTTTTCTAAGTTTTGATATATGAATAATTCCCCTTTAGGTGATCCAATGGAAACTAATAGTATATCTGGATTAAATTCTTTAATAATATTAATACCCTGAATCCGTGACAGCAGCTCATCAAAAGCACCGGAAAACGTAATCATATCAAGGGTTTAGCCCAGTTTCGGATGTTCACTTATTGAGTGAAAAGCAAAAAGTGTGATATTTGTTGATTTATCAAGCTTTCTCAGCAGTTTGAACGCGTTTTTATCACGGATTCAGGTTAATACATTTATTTAAGGTATACGCCTCATTTTCAAATCCAAAAGGAGGTGAATACGAAGATATCGGGAAGTTATATCCATGTTCTTCCTTTATTCTTTTTATTGCTAAATCCGCTACCCCCGGCAGGGAACCAAAAATAAAAACTCTGTACTGCTTTTTTTGGGCTAATTCAAAAAGACGAGGGGTTAAATCTGATCCAGATACTTTTTCCTTTAAAGATTTATTGAAGACTCTTGACAAAAAGACAATTGGAGCACCATCAACTAAAGTTAGTGCCGCTTTTTGATACGCTTCTTTAAAAAGCCTATTTTTATGAATATTAACTATATGGTCTACATTAGGTGTTACTACAAAATCTGCTTTATTATGCCTTTTATTTTGAACTATAATATTATCAATCTCTCTAACAGCCTCATCCATAGTTAGATTATCAAATGTAACATTAAACAGAGTAACTTTATTTCTTTTCAACCAAATCATCCTCTAAATCCAATTTATTTAATACATATGTTAATTTGTGAGGTAAATTTTCAAATGAATAATGTTTGTAAAAAAGCTTTTTTCCATTTTCTGATAGTTCGATTAGTTTATTGCTATCCCGTTTTAACATATTAAGGGACTCTATAAATTGTTTTGCATTATCAGCTATGATCAGGCGTGTTGATTATCCAATAAAATCCAAAGGGTATAGAAAAAAGAGCACCTTTCCTGTAGAATGTGAGTAACGACACAAACAAACCCAGGAGGTGCTCTCTATGAACAAGCATACCACACTCCCGAATTTGATGCAAAAACTTGTTTCGGATGAAGAGATTCAACTGATTGCCGAAGCGGTTGGGTATCGTGATTCGTCTCGAACCTTTACGTTGCGCGAGTTGATTCACTTCTTCCTGCTGGCCGCCATGCATCAATGGAAAAGCTTTCGCCACGGAGCCGATGTGGGGCCTCTGTATGGATTGCCGCGATTCCATTATTCCACAGTATCCAAGAAAGCGAAAGAAGTTCCCTATGACATCATGAAACGCTTGTTGGCGTTGATCATTTCCAAGTGCAACCGCCAAACCCGCCGCTCGCTTCGGTTTCCCAAACCGCTTCGGGTGGTGGATTCGACGACCGTCACGGTCGGGAAAAACCGCCTGCCATGGGCGCCATATCACGGCGAACGCGCCGGAGTGAAGCTGCACGTCGCGTATTCGCCGGAATCCTCGCTGCCGGCAGACGTGGTGGAAACCATCGGACTGCGTCATGATGGCCCGGTGGGAGAACAGTTGACGAACGCTCAACAAGTGCTCGTGGAAGACCGGGCGTATTTCAAAATCGAACGCCTCGATCGATTTGTGGAGCAGCATCAGCTCTTTGTCATTCGAATGAAGGACAACATCGAACTTCATCAGAAAAAAGCTTGAAACGCCTTTCCAGCACATCCTCATCGGTTCAAGCCGACTTCACGTGCCAGTTGGGGACGAAACAATGCCGCTCCACCAAGCGTCACCGGGTAGTGATCTTTCGAGATGCGAATGGCCGCGACATTCGGGTCGTGACGAACCTCTTCCATGCGTCTGCGGAAACCATTGCCGACATGTACCAACAACGTTGGACTGTTGAGGTCTTTTTCCGTTGGGTGAAGCAATATCTGAATGTCCCGACCTTGTTTGGCACGACGGAAAATGCGGTATACAACCAACTGTTTGCGGCGTTCATCGCGTATGTGTTGCTGCGATGGCTGTATGATCAAACCAAAAAACAGACGAACGTCTCTCTTTCCTTCATTTCGTTCGTTCGCCGTTTTTTCTCTGGGCAGCTTCCTCTCGATTGGAAATCCGGGATGGCCGCTGCTTTGTTTGAGTATGCCCAAATTTATGGAAGGCGTATGTATAATTTTGGATAATCAACACTCGTGAGCTATGATTATACTTTTATTTTTCTCATATACCAGACCTTCGGCACCTATAGAAGTCGAAATGACTGGTATGCCTTTGGCAAAAGACTCTATAATTTTCACTCTTTGACCACTTCCCATAAATAAAGGAACAACACTAACATCACATTGTCTAATGTATTCATCAACATCATCAACATAACCCGTTACAAATACATTTTGTCCATTATGATATTTTTGGATGTATCTGGGTGGATTACTTCCAACTATATACATCTCATAATCATTTTGATTAAGATTAACCCAAACATTTTCCATAAACCATCTAATCCCATTTTGATTAGGATACCAAGACATAGAACCAAGAAATAAAATTTTCAATTTATCCTTTTCCTTCTTTTGATACTCGTATTTCTTATTTAATTTTAAATGTATAGGTATAACATTTAGTTTTTCTTCCTTTATACCAAATCCTTTGAAGACTTCCTTATCATTTTCACTTAAGCAAATAATCTGTTGTGCAAGTTGTAAAGATTTTATTTCGAATCGTTTAAGCTTAATAAACTCCAGTAAACCTAATGCTTTTTTTATAAAATTTGACTCTGTTTCAATTAATCTTTTAAAAATTAGACTTTCAACGTTATGCTGATCTAGAACTAGTTTGTTTTTTGAAAAAAGATGTTGTAAACTAGCACATTATTTCAGAATCCCTTTTTCAAATTATTTCAGGCGGATTCGGAAATAATGTGCAAAATTTTTGCGGATTGTTCCGGATTTTGCACATTCTTTCGGAACGTTTGCACGCTCTTTCAGATGAAGATTTCCAGCGCGCCTGATGGACCTATGGAAAAGAGAAAGCACAAAAGAGGCCGATTCGGCCCCTTTCGTGCTAATACCCCATTTCCTCTGCGGCCATGCGCACCACTTCTTCGTCAATGGCGTCCTTTTTCAGCTGATACCCGTATAACAGGCACGTCGTGGCCAACGTGTTGATCACCCGAGGCCATCCCCGCGACTGCAGGGCAATCGCCTCTAACGCCGATGGGGTGAAGATCGGATGCTTCGCCCCGGCCTGTTTCATCCGATGTTCGATGTAGCCCGCCACCTCTTCCTTCTCCAGCGGCCCCATCCGGTATCGCATGATGATCCGCTGGTCGAGAGGGCGGTGCTGATTGAGCCGCAGCTTCCCCTGTAAATGGGGCAGCCCGGCCAAAATCAAGACAAATGGGTTGGTCGAATCCATCTCAAAGTTGAACAAGATCGCGATGTCCTGTAAAAATGCATCCTTCGCTAAATGCATCTCATCCAAAATGAACACCGGCGTGATCCGCCGTTCATGATACAATCGCTCGATCGCCTGCTGGATTTGGCGGAAGAGGTCTACCTTGCGGTACTTCGGTTCCTCTCCTAATCCCAAGGCCAGTCCACGGTAAAAATCCATCACGCCTCCGGTGGATAACGGAAAGTAGACGACATGATACAATGATGGATTCAATGACTCTTTCAGCGCCCGAAGGGCGAACGTCTTGCCCGCCCCCGGCTCTCCGATCAACAGCCCGATCCCCCGGGTTCGTTTCACGTACTCCAGCGCCCGCAACGCTTGAAATGACGCCCCTTGATACGCCTCGGACGGGTCTGTTTCTTTCGCAAACGGCTCCCGCGAAAGGGAGTAAAACGATTTATACACCGTGTTCTCCCTCCTTCGCCGGAATCGCCGCAAACGGGGACCGATGGCGTTTTACATAGGCATTGTCCTCCAAACGCACCCGAATGGCTTCCGCCACCCGTTTGCCCTCTTCGTACACATAGACGCCTCGTTCGTCATAGCGGAGCTCAATCGATTGCCCAATGAACCGAGGCGGCACTTCGTATAGCTGTTTATTCAGGGTGATTGTGCCATCGGCTTTCACCTTGCGGTGCTCCCGTTTCAGAAAAATCGCATCCAGCCAATCGCCATCTTCGATGAACGACACGAGATGCACTTGCGATTGAAACACCTCATGCGGCGTTTTTCCGTCCAGTGAGGCGTGCGGTTTTCGATGATACTCCTCTTCAAGCCACTTCCAAAAACGCTCGTTCAACTCGTCAAGCGATTTCGGCGGATTCAGCTCCAACAGTGGATAAAACCGTGTCTGTACGGTGCGGAAGAACCGTTCGATTTTTCCCTTGCTTTGCGGGTCATACGGCTGGGTGTGGATGAGTGTAATCCCCATCTCGGCGCACGCATACTGCAGCACCTCGGACCGATAAATTTTCCCGTTGTCCGAGTAAATGCGTTTCGGCTTCCCGCAACGAAGCACCGCTTCCTTCGTGACGATCCGCAGCCCGTCAAACTTCTCCGAAGGGAAAAATTGGGCATATGGCACTAACCGCGAGCAGTCATCGATATACGCGATCAAAAACGTTTTCTGGGCTTTCCCATGGACGCGAATCGTGGGTCCATGGGATAAGTCCCCTTGCCAAAGCTCATTGATCTGGTCATACGCAAAGCGCTTTCGCTCCGGCATCGGCAAGATTTCTTTCCCGACAAGGTTGTGTTTTTTCAATAATCGGTATATAGTAAAGTAAGAGATATGGTTTTTTGGGATTTCCCCCTGCTCGATCAGGTGTTCGTAGAACACCGTCACGGGCATGGTGGGATGTTCTTTTCTTAGGGCTAAAATATGATCCTCATCATCGGGCGACAGACGCCTTGAGTGGCCGCGGTCCGAACGGCGCTTCGGCTTTAAGGCGTCAAAGCCCCCTTTTTTGTATCGGGCGCACCAATCCAGAATCGTCTTCGCCGCAATGGGTTTGTCCCCTTGATGAGGAATCGAATGCACTCGCCCGCCCACCTCATTCAAATACGCCTTGGGCTCCACCTGGCCATTCACCAACGGAGCGATCAGCCCGTACCGAAACAGCGCGATGTCGTGTCTCATCGATTCATCCATCCGGATCTCCTCCCTGTCTCCCTGTGATGTTGGACCGTCCCGGTCCCTCTGCCTCCTATCTTACGAAACGGCTCGAGATTCGTCGAGAGGAAGGGTTTGTGGGAACATCAACCATCTCCATTTTTGGTGTTAAGTAGAAAATCAGGAAGCAATTTGATCCGCAAACAGATGCCACCTCTCGTTTGTCCACAGGTCTTGGATGATCGAGCCCACCCCCGTCCCTCCAAAGTCTGCATCCACCAAACCGCCCGTTCTGTTCTTGCGTTCCCCACAGGGCCGATGATCCCCCACCTTCTCGCCGCCGCGTGATGCAAGCGGGAGAGATTCCGTAAAAATCGTCGGACATAAAATAAGATGACCTCCTTGGTGGGAAAACCAACCTGTTTGGTCTTCGCTCCTCGCCTTGGCGTTTCGAGCCACGTTTTGACCGCTTGCCAAATAACCGATCGTGTATATTGAACATACGGGAGGAGAAAAGAAGGCAGCACACTCACGGTTTTGCGACACTCTTGACAGCGATATCGTGCGATCCAAAGGTGATACTCCCCCTCTGCCGTCAACGCATAACGTTGGTAGTATCCGTGACGATGCAAGGGGCGGCGGGATGAACAGTGGGGGCATTGGTTCACGTCGGGAAAATCGTTCCCTTTCCCACGATCCGTATACGTTTGAATGTCAATGCCAAAGTCGTGAAACTGGATCACACTTCCTCCCCCTCATTGAAACGAATGGAAATCTTTGTCCGAAACAATTCACAAAAAATTTAGCACATTCCTTCAGAAAAGGGGAGAGGGCTTTCTGAAAGAATGTGCAAAAAAATGGGTGTTTTGTGCTGAAATAAAATGATAATTTACAAGATGTTGGTAGACCATCATGGGTAAATGGTCAATATAGATATAATCATAATCTTCTTCTTTTAATTTATTAATAATTTTATTCTTAAGCTCTGATGTATAAAATTTATTGTAACTATTCACCCCAGTGCTAGTGTATAAAAAAGCCCAGCACAAATAGGGCATTTCGGTCATAGAAAATGCCCTAGGTAGCGGAAAGAACTCGATCGATCGTTTCGCCTGCCAACAGAAGACATAACGAATCCCACACGTTTTTTTCGTGTTTCGTCAGTGTGGAAACGATGCTTCTTGCGATGCAAAACGACTGCGCGAATGTTTCTTCGCGAAACGTACCCGAAATGTTCTCTTTGACTTTGACCATGCGAAGATCGCGTTCGGCTTGGTTGTTGTCAAAGGGAACATGTACTTCACGTAAGAAACGCAGCGCTTCTTCCTTTCGTTTTTGAAGGCGTCGAACAAAAGCGAGTGCTTTTTTCGGAAGAGGCGTCATCGTTTCTAATCGGTGTTGTGCTCTTTCTAGGATGCGATCATACACTCGTTCCCACCGTCTCGCTTCTTCTTCGGAAAGTGCACCGTGATGGGCTTCGACGGCTTGCTTGGCGGCTAACAGAAACGTGGTCATGCGCATCGCCCACGTATGCCCCTGTTCGATGAATCCTTTTAACTCACGCAAATGGTGGGCATGACAAAGGGCATGGGTGGCATGTGTGTATTTCGGATACGTACCGAACGCATCGTGCATCATCGTCCCTTCATATCGGGGAAGAATCCCGATCTCATCGGTCGCTTTTTTTCCACGAGAAGCGTGAGGAGCCAAGTATGTATATCTCGATGTACACGCGACATGCACCCATGCGAGTTTCCCATTGATGCGCAAACTCGTTTCATCGACATGCAGGATGTTGGATTCAAGTAAGGCGTCTTCGATGATGTCCATATTTGATTCCAGCGCTTCGCGTCCTCGTTTCACCATATTGGCAAGGGTTCCTGTACTAATCGAGTGTTGATATAACGCTTCGATTGTATCACTTAAACGCTTGTACGGGATCAATTGGATATGATGTAAATAAACAACGAGCGCCGTGAGCCGTGGACCGTATTGCACATGATTCGTGACATGGGATGGGAATTCGGCTTGTTGCACGCATCGACAATGTGGACACGATTTCACTTCACGTTCATGTTGTGTCACCTCGATCGCCACAGGAGGGACATCAAACACTTGACGGATATCGACTTTGAACGGTTTGACGTCACGCAAAGAAGCCCCACATCCTTGACACGTATGCACACGGTGGACGACACGATGATGTGGATGTTCCACTTGACGGAGCGTCGTTCCTTGATGTCCTTCTTGTCCGCCTGGCTTGTTGCCAGATGGTTGACGAGAAGAACGTGTGTTGGCAAAACGGTCAGAAGATGGGGGCAAATGGCTATTGGAGCTGTTTTTTTTCGTGCGTGCTTCCAGCTCTTGAACACGGTACTTCAGTTGTTCATTTTCTTTGCGTAGTTGTTTGTTTTCGTGACGCAAATGTTCATTTTCTTGAACGAGTTGATGAATGAGCTGTTTTTGTTGTTGGACTTTGCCGATTAAGCCCTCAACTGTAAATACAGCTTGTTGTACCGTCAACATGTGATTCACCTCCTTGTCTATCAATATTCACATCATAGACAGGAAAAGCAAAAAATATTCAGCTCACTTTATGATGTGGCTGAATAGTTACCTTAAAAGAACCATGAACACTGTTTTTACGAGAATCACTATATCTAAAAACAACGATTGATTATATACATAAAATAATTCCAAGTCTACTCTCTCAGGATACCCAACCTCACTTCTCCCGCTTACCTGCCAATAGCCTGTAATTCCTGGCTTGACTGATAAAAATTTTGAAACTTCCCTTCCGTATTCTTCCAGTTCTTCTTCAACCACTGGTCTCGGTCCAACCAAACTCATTTCTCCTTTTAATACACTAATCGGTTGAGGAGTTTTATCAAGGCTTGTTTTATATAAGAATTAACCCAATTTTCTATTTAATCTTAATAAGCACTATTCGGTCTAATCATTATTTTAATTGTTTTAAATATAATCTTTATATCATATAACAGTGATCTTTCACGAATATATTTCAAATCTAACTCAACCATTTCATCAAATCCCAAATCATTTCTCCCACTCACTTGCCAAAGCCCCGTACACCCCGGTGTCACAAGCAATCGCTGTTTATCATACTCCGTATACTGTGCTACTTCCCTTGGAAGCGGTGGTCTCGGACCTACTAAACTCATTTCGCCTTTTAATACATTCCATAATTGTGGGAGTTCATCAATGCTTGTCTTACGAATAAACTTCCCAATTTTCGTGACACGAGGGTCCTCCTTCATTTTGAACATCGCCCCGGTTACTTCATTTAAATGAAGCAGAGATTCTAGCAATTCCTCCGCATTTGTCACCATCGAGCGGAATTTGTACATATAAAACTCTTTGCCATTTTTGCCAACGCGAACTTGTCTAAAAAATACGGGACCTTTTGGATCTTCTAGTTTAATAAGGAGCGCGACAATAAGAAATAGCCACGATAAACAAATAAGACCTATTAACGCTCCGCATATATCCATGATTCGCTTGGCAATTAAATATCCTTTTTTATCGTTTACGGCCACTCGATGGTGACGTTTGATTTCGACAGTCGCGGTACTGCCTGGTTTTGCCAAATCTCCGTCTCCCCCTTTATTTCTCTTCTACTTTCACATCATTTAATAGTTTTTCCATGAATTGAATAAGGTCTTCTCTTAATTCATCATGTTGCAACGCAAACTCAATCGTCGTCTTAATAAATCCGATCTTTTCTCCGACGTCGTAGCGCTTGCCTTCGAATTCGTAGGCGAAGACGCGCTGGATTTCGTTTAGCTTTTGAATCGCGTCGGTGAGCTGGATTTCGCCGCCGGCGCCGGCTTCTTGTTTTTCAAGGAATAAGAAGATTTCCGGTGTAAGTATGTATCTTCCCATAATGGCTAAGTTGGATGGCGCGGTGCCTGGTGCTGGTTTTTCGACGAATTGGCGGACTTGGTAACGGCGTCCATGTTGTTCGAGTGGATCGATAATGCCGTAGCGGTGTGTTTCATTGTCAGGTACTTTTTGGACACCGATCACAGAGCTAAGTGTTTGTTCATATTGATCGATTAATTGTTTTAAGCACGGTGTTTCCGCTTGGACGATGTCGTCACCAAGCAGAACGGCAAACGGTTCGTCGCCAATAAAGTTGCGGGCGCACCAAACGGCGTGGCCAAGTCCTTTCGGTTCTTTTTGGCGAATGTAGTGAATGTCGACTTTCGATGGCTCTTTTACTTTTTCGAGTAAGTCGTATTTGCCTTTTTCAATTAAGTTTTGTTCAAGTTCAAACGCGTTGTCGAAATGGTCCTCGATGGCGCGTTTTCCTTTCCCTGTGACGATGATGATGTCTTCGATCCCTGAGGCGATCGCTTCTTCGACGATGTATTGAATCGTCGGTTTATCGACAATCGGAAGCATTTCTTTCGGCATCGCTTTCGTTGCCGGCAAAAATCTTGTGCCGAGCCCCGCTGCCGGGATGATCGCTTTGCGTACTTTTTTCATCCTATTTCGCGCAGGAGACTCCCACTTCAACGACCAAAGGGAGTAAGTGGGAGAGGAATGCGCGTTCCCCCCTTTCTTTTGTGTATGATATAATAAAGGCGTGGAGAAAACCGTTCAATAAAGGCACTCCAATCACGGCTACTCGATGTATGGAGTTGGTTACAGGAAACGTTGTAACCGTAAAACATCGAGCGTAGGTCCGTCTGTTGTGTGTGGAAGCCAAGTACTGCCAACAGACACACCGAGAGAATCGGTAACGATGCAGGCATGACCTGCGTCGTTGGGTAGTCGTCAACCTGCCCCCTGATGCAACCCCAAGTCAAGGAAGGAGGACGAAGTCCGTTTGCACTTCTGGGGAGTTGCAAGCCCCATACCCATCAAGTTAAGAATTTTGGTCTTTGTGCATCGTCAAAAACATGGTATCCTTTCTAACGAACACTCCACGTTAGAAAGGATTTTTTTCATGGAAAAACAAATGAAAGCATGGATTCAAACCATTCGTCAACTCTTTTCTCCCGAAGAATTAACCCGTCTCGCACGGAAAACAGGCTTTATCCGGCGGCAGCGTTCGTTAACGGCGGAAGCCTTTCTGACTCTCTGTGCATGGGGAGATGGCTCACTGGCCAAACAGTCGCTTCAGCGGTTGTGTGCGGCCTTGACGCTCTGGCATGGCTGTTCCCTTTCAAGCGAAGGCTTGAATCAGCGTTTTACCGATCGGGCCGTGGCATTTTTGCGAGAAGTGTTTTTCCTTCTCCTCCTGCATCAACGTCCATTGCTTTTGTCAGCCATGGAGACCTATCGAACTTGTTTTACCCGCCTGCGGATTTTGGACTCAACCAGCTTTTTGGTTCCCGCTGACTATGGGGAAGACTATCGAGGTTCCGTTTCGTCGGGGGTGAAAATTCAGTTTGAATATGACTTGTTATCCGGCGCCTGCCTTCAGCTATGCGTTCAATCGGCCAATGACTCGGACGCTCGTTTTGCCTATCATGCCCAGCATACGATTTTACCGAATGACCTATGTATTCGGGATTTGGGCTTTTTCTCCGTTGCCGCACTGTCCGAGATCGACGCCCGCGGAGCGTATTATATTACTCGGCTCCGTTCCGATATGAAAGTGTATATCAAGGAGAATGGCCAGTGGAAGGAATGGGATTGGGAATCCCTTGGGAATCAATTAGAGGAAGGGGAATCAGTGGAAATGGAACATGTGTACATCGGACATGAACGCTTGTATGTTCCACGGTTGGTTTTCCGCCGTCTGACGGCGGAAGAATGGCAAAAACGGATGGCGTATGTGCGGAAAAAGGAAAAAAGAAAAGGGAAGGCGCTGGCACGCCAAACCCTCGAACAAAAGAAATACCACATCTTACTGACGAATTTACCACAAGAGTCGTTTGATGGTCAACAGGTTTATGAGCTCTATTCCCTGCGCTGGCAAATTGAATTGTTGTTTAAAGCCTGGAAATCCGTATTTGATTTGGAGAAAGTCAAGGAGATGAAAAAAGAACGTTTCGAATGCCATTTATACGGGACGTTGATTGCCATTTTGGTCACCCAGACGTTTCTGTTTCAAGCTCGGATGTATTGGCATCAAAAGGAAGACATTGAAATCAGTGAACGGAAAGCGCTCGATCTTCTCCAATCGTATTGGCACCAGTTGCTTTTGCGTTCGCATATGGCGGAAATCAACCTTTTCTCTCTCCTTTCCCTGTTACGAAAACATGCCAAGAAAGGTCGAAGGAAAGGGGAAGAAACGGCATCAGATATCTTAACGAAATTAGAGATATGGTAGAATTAGATATGGATATAAATACCAAATACCCCTCTTCTGGAGGGGTATTTGGTATGCCCAATAATGGATGTGATCCCCATCATTCACTGCGGGGATGAACACGAGTATCGTCTTAAAAATTTTATACCGCTAAACTTGACGGGTATGGTTGCAAGCCCCCACTTCAAGCGTTAGCTAAGTGGGGGTAGTTGACGTGGTACGTAACCCCCCCTATGTATAGTTGGCCCCTATGCCCCCGCGCATCGGTGCAACCGCAGCTGCGCCGATGCGCCGATGCATATGGGCATAAAAAACAGCCCCTTTTCGGGACTTAGTTTGGCATTTTTGATTTCAGATTCAAGATTTCTTTTTCATGATCGATCAGTTTGTCGAACATCACATCGGATCGGCGCTGCAAGTACGAGACGGTGACATCGACGGATTTTCTTATGCTGGTGACATCGTTTAAAATGAGTGCTTGATTGTGTTTGGAAATACGCAGCTCTTCGAGGATTCGCTCTTGCATCTGCTTCATGCCGGCCATCTCGTGTTCTAGTGTTTGTTGGCCTTGTTGCAGATGGGTGATGTCTTTTTGGATTTGAGAGACCGTCGTTTCCAATGTCCGTTGGCCTTCTTGGAGCTGGACGATCTCACGCTGCAACGCCTTCTGCCCTTCTTGGAGCTGGGCAACGTCCTTTTGAATTTGGGAAACCGTGGTTTCTAATGTCTGTTGGCCTTGTTGCAGATGGGTGACATCCTTCTGAAGTTGTGATACGTCTTGCTGCAGCTGCGATACGTCTTGACGAATGTGTCCGACTGTTCCTTCCAACCGCTCAAGCCTGTCGTGGACTGGTTTCAGTTCTTCTTGCAAGACGGAACGAAGCAATTCTTTCAGCTCTTGGCTCATGGCTTCACCTCCTTGACGCCATTATAGCATGGCGCGGCAGGGAAACGTTACAACGTGTATTCTCCTTGTCCGGAGTCATTCAGTGGAATGCGTTGATGAGGAACTTCATGCCCCAAAACTTCATTGAACGTTTCCGCCGGAAAGCCGTTTTCGGTCGGAATGAGCGGCGTGATGATCGTGTCTTGGCCTTGCATGCGGAACTGGTACGCCCTCACCTTTTTCGGATCAATCGCGTCCTCATCGACATAGCCATACGTTTTCATCAACTGTTCTCTCTTTGGATGCTGGTGAAGTTTGATCAAATTGTTCACCTGTTGGAACAAAATATCGCTATGGGTGGTCAACCACACCGGCATGCCTCGGTTGGCCAACTTGACAAGCGCTGTCGCTAATATGCGCTGGACGCGTGGATGCAGATGCGCTTCTGCCTCTTCAAAAAAGAGTGAACGGTACGTTGCTTTTGATTTTAAAAACAAAATGAGCGGCGACAGTTCAGTTACAAGCGACGATGTGACGTATAACGGCAAGCGCTCTTGTTTGCCTTGTGGGCAATAGTAGAACGATGGAATCGGTCCTTTTTCTTGGTCCATGGTTCCGTTGGCAATCTCGGTTTCAATAAATCGTCCGATGTCCGCATATTTCGACTGTCCGCTTTCCTCCAAACGCAACAACGCTTGCAAGAATCGATAGACAGGCAACGTGAAGTCAAGGGATGGTTCCTCATGTTCTTCGTTGATCATCCGTTCCATCATTTCTTGCACCAGCGCCTTGTAAGACAACATGAACCCTGTTCTCGAAGCGGGCAAATACAGCGCTTCGCCAATGGCCCGCCCTTGGATGCCGCCTTGTCTGGATGGCGGGTAAAACGGCGATGTAAGTCCATCCATCAGCAAATTCCACGTAATGTATTGAGCCATGCGATACCGCTCTGTCGCTTGTCCCTTGCTTCGATCCGTATACGGGATGCGAATATAGTGTTTCCCCGTCGAAAAACGTGTGCCTTGGAGCGAATCTTTCTTTTCAAAGATGATTCGCAACGGTTCAGAACGGCGGTACCGCTCGATGCTTAACGAACCGATCGGGATTTTGCGCCGAAAAATCGTTCGAACCAACTCGCTTTTTTTGTTTCTGAGAACATCATTAAACCATTGGACAAACAGTTGCGCTTCACGGTCTTGGATGAGGCAGTCATCGCCGATAGACGATTCAAGAAAGCGATCGATTTCCTTGTACGTGGACGTGTTCGGAGGGTCTTTTGGAAACAGCTTGCGCCCCTCGGACAACACCCCCCAAAGAAGCGACATCAGATAGCTTTTCCCACTGTTGTTGTCGCCGACAAACAACATCAACGGGGCAATATCGATTTCCCCCTGTTTGATCTTTCCAAATCGCTCAACCTTTAACGCCCAAGTTTGTTCCATGCGCGTATCGCCTCTTTTCACAGATTACGGATCCTCTATCTTTCTATTATAAACGATACGCCTGACTCATAATCACTGAATTAGATAAAAACGAGTGAAAAATCGGGCATCTAACCCGCCCTCACACCACACCCTCGACGACGGGCGTCTAAGGTGCCAGGACCGTCATCGTCCCCACCCACGGCATGGCCAAGTGCCTCCATTGATAACGGTAAGGAGACATCACCGGAAAGAAAAAAGGAAGCTGTTTCGGTTTTGTTGACTAAAATAGGAGACGGGTCAACAAATGGCTGAAACAGTCGGGCCAGCCTGTTGGCTGAGGCGCTTCTTCCTAAAAGAGGCCGAGAAATTTTTTCTTTTTGATCCGCACGGGCTCGTCGCGGTATACAGTTTGCCCGTTGACGAGCTGTTCGGCGTTTTCTTGGAAGAAATAGACGGCATCAATGCCGAATTCGCAGTCGATCGTATCATAAGCCGTCCGCATTTGGAAAGAACGGCTTGTGAGATTATGAGCATCTGAGGCAATGAAGTGCACCCAGTTCGCTTCGATCAACTGCATTGAAAACTTCTGAATATTTTTTCCGAAACGGCCCACGACGCTGGCGGCAGTCACTTGGGTAAGGACGCCTTTTTGGACGAGCTCGTACAGCCGATCTGGTTTTTCGATGATTTCAGCGTTCCGCTCCGGATGGGCGATCACAGGAGTGAGTCCTTTCAGCTGCATCTCAAACAGCAGCTGGTTCGCATAGCGTGGAACATGGTCGGACGGAAACTCGATCAAAATGTACGGCGTTTCCCCGGTGAGCGAGAGGATGTCGCCCTGTTCCCAATGTTTCAGCACATCGCCATGGATGCGAACCTCCTGACCTGCTAATACAGTCAACGGAATTTGGTTTTGTTGGAGCTGCTCGTTTAACCGTTGGACGGCAGTGATGACATTTGGCGCGGGATTATCATACTTTCCATTGCGATGATGGGGAGTGGCGATGATCGTGGTAATGCCTTCATCGACAGCTGCCTTCGCCATCGCAATGGCGTCGTCCATCGTTTGCGCCCCGTCATCAACACCCGGCAAAATGTGGCTATGAATATCGATCATCACCGTCTCCCTCTTCTCTATCGTTTTCCAATACCTTGAACACCCTTAATCATAGCATAGGAGATTCGTCATAGCAATCGCGTTTTTTGTCGCTTTTTGTCGAAAAAGAAGTTCTGCTGGCGCCATTTGTTGGCTGTTTCGTGAACAGTGGACATGATTTGCCAAAATTTGATAGGTTCGCACATTCTTCTAGTTGTTTCACCAAGGAAAACAAACTATAATCATAATGATGAATTTTAAAATCGAAGGAAGGTTGGACATGAGAGCAGAACGGCGAAAAAAACGAAGATGGATGCGATGGGTCGGGATCATCGTTGCGTTGCTTGTGATTGGTGCGGGGGCGTTTGCCTATTCCGTTTACCATAATATGGAACAAACAGCGGATCAGATGCATGAAGAGATCAACTGGCAATCGAAAAAACGGGAAGGAAAAGTATCGGTGGAACGGAAAACGCCGATTTCCATTTTGTTGATCGGTGTCGATGAACGCAAAGGGGATCGCGGGCGTGCAGATACGCTGATTGTCATGACGGTGAATCCGAACAAGCAGTCGATTGACATGGTGAGCGTGCCGCGCGATACGAGAACGGAGATTATCGGAAAAGGGACGAAAGATAAAATCAACCACTCGTACGCCTTTGGCGGAGTGGAGATGACGATGGCGACGGTGGAACACTTTTTAGATATTCCCATTGACTACTACATTAAGGTCAACATGGAAAGCTTCCGCGACATCGTCGATGCGGTCGGCGGAGTGACGGTGAACAACCCGTTCGCTTTTACGTATGAAGGAACGCACTTCCCGAAAGGCGAGATTACGTTAAACGGGGACGAAGCGCTGAAATACTCCCGCATGCGGAAAGAGGACCCGCGCGGCGATTTCGGGCGCCAGGACCGGCAAAAGCAGATCATTCAAGCGATTATTGAGAAAGGCGCCAGCTTCTCGTCGCTCACGAATTACAGCGATGTGCTCGCGGCGATCGGGAAAAACGTGAAAACGAACTTGACGTTTGAGGAAATGAAAGAAATTCAAGCGAATTACAAAGACGCCCGCAAGCACATTAAGCAGCTGCATATTACGGGACAAGAGACGAAAATCAACGGCATTTATTACTTGCTTGTGCCGGAGAGCGAACGGTTGGCGATTTCAAATGAGTTGAAAGAGCATCTGGAGTTGAAGGCAACAGCGGCGAAGTAAATGAGACGCGCACCTTGTAAGGTGCGCGTTTTTATTGGGCGATGAAGCGCTTGGCGAGCGCATTGGCCCACACTTTGGCGCCTTCTGCGGTCGGCAGGTCACTTTCCGGATCAACGTATTGGTTTAGTTCCTCACTTTTATGGTCAGGCCAGGCGGACCAGTGATCGAAGTAGGCGTATCCGTTGTCTTTTGCGAACCGTTCGAGTGCTTCGACTTGTTTTGGATAGTATGTAGCGTTGTAAATCGGGTTCGGCGGCTGCAAGATCACGACTGCATGCGGGGCCGCGGATTTGAGCCCGGCGAGGATCGATTGGATGTGGGCGAGCGTGTCGTCGATCGTCACGACTCCGTTGTCATTTAATAAAAACGGCTCCAACAAGACCAGATCGGGCTTATCCTTGGCCCAGTCGGCGGCGATGCGCTGCCGATCGGCGTCGGCGGTCGTCAAACCGTCGTATTCGTGGACGGTGATGTGAAACACGCCTTTCCCGTAGGCGTCATCGAGCGCTTGTTTCAATAATTCAGGCCAGCCGCCGTTCTCTGGCGTTGATTCCGAACCAGCGATCACAAGGCGGATCGGGCGTTTTTCCTCGACAGCCCGTTTAATGGCGGCTTGCACGGCGGTTGGCAGCTGCCTAGCGCGGGCGAGGATCGCTTCCGTTTGGCTCGTCTCCGTTTCCTGCTTGGCGGATGTTTCGACTTTCGCCCGCGCCGCCTGCACGGTGGCGTCGATTTTTCGTTCCCAGTACAAATGCCCGGTTATGATGAAGGCAAGGCAGGCGGCGGTGAACAATAAGATGAGGATGAAGTTTCTCAACGGCTCTCCCCCTTTTCTCTATCAGAACGGCTTCCCGCGCGTTAGGGAAGCCGTTTGTGGTTATTTGTATCGATAGTAGTAATAATAGCCGCCGTCGCGGTGCTTCCGCTTGTTCAAAACGACGCCGAGCAGTTTGGCGTTGGCCGCTTCGAGCAGCTCCTTCGCCTTGACGGCCGCCTCGATTTCCGTGCCGCCGCTTTCGATGACCAAGATGGTGCCGTCGCATTGATTGGCTAAAATTTGCGCGTCTGTCACGGCCAAGACAGGCGGAGTGTCGAAGATGACAAAGTCGAACGTCTCATACAGCTGTTCGAGGCATTGCGCCATCGCTTTCGAGCTGAGGAGCTCGGCGGGGTTGGGCGGAATCGGGCCCGACGTCAAAACCGACAAGTGATCGATTTCGGTCGTTTGGCACGTCGGCAACAGCGGGGCCGAGCCCGTCAAAACGTTCGTTAATCCCATGTAGTTGTTTAACCGGAAGGTGTAATGGACCGTCGGTTTGCGCAAATCAGCATCAACAAGTAGCGTCTTTTTCCCTTGCTGGGCGAAGACGACCGCCAAGTTCGCCGCGGTGGTCGTCTTTCCTTCGCCAGGCCCCGTTGACGTGACAATTAAGGAACGAAGCGGCGCATCAACGAATGAAAATTGGATATTCGTCCGGATCGTCCGATATTGCTCTGCGATGGGCGATTTCGGATTGTCAAATGTGATCAGCTTCCGCTCCGCTTTGCGGATTGATGCTGCTGGTTTACGAGCCAATGGTTTCACCTCTTGTTTGTGGAATGACGGTTTCGCGTTTCGCTTTTTGCCCACCTTCCGCCGTAATGACGCTGACCGCACCGAGCACCGGCAGGCCGAGATGTTTTTCGACGTCTTCTTCCGTTTTGATCGTGTTGTCCAAATATTCAAGCAAGAACGCAAGCCCTACACCCGTCATCAAGCCGACGACAAAGGCGATGGCCATGTTCAGCAATGGCTTCGGTTTGACCGGGGCTTGATGGTCTTTCACTTCCGCTTTCGAGAGAATCGTTACGTTGTCGATGTTCATGATTTTGACGATTTCGTTTTTGAACACTTCCGCGGTTTTGTTGGCGATCTTGGCCGCCATGGCTGGATCTGGATCTTGGACGGTGACAGAGAACACTTGTGAGTCTTTTTCTCTTGAGACTTGAATCTGTTCGTTCAGCTCGTCGATCGTCCGGTCGAGGCGGAGCTCGTCTTTCACTTTTTCCAAAATCGTCGGGCGTTTGATGATGACGCTGTACGTGTTGATGAGCTGCACGTTCGTTTGGATTTCATTGAAGTTGTAGAGCTGCTGCTCGGATTTCGCCTGGTTGACGAGAATTTGCGTCGATGCCTGATAAATCGGCGTTAATAGAAAATAGCTGACCACACCGCTTACAACGGTCGCTAGCGCGGTGATCAGCACGATGAGCCAAAGCCGTTTGCGCAATGTTTCGAACAGTTCGCGCAGGCTGATTGTTTCTTCCACCAGTATTCCCCCTCTCTTGTCTGTCTCCTTCTTGGTTGACGTTCGCGGTACGTACGCCCCCTCTGATGCAAAAGGGAAGGTTGTACAAATGTTTCCTCCGCAAGAACATCCCGATGTTCGACCTCTGCCCCGATCTTTCGAACATGAATCGACATTCCCATTATAGCGAATGAAGCGAAACATATCTAGCCGAAATCGGTACTAATTTTGGCGAAACGAAAAGGCCGCCTCGATCGGCAGCCTTTTTTCGTTATTCGTCTATATTGTCTTTGTCGTTAGCGTCTTGCGGGTCTTCAATTGGGTCTTCGCGGTCCGGAACCGTATCGCGCTCATCATCGCCCGGTCCGTTGTTCGTGTCATCTCCCGGCGGGAGTTGATTGTTTTGGTTGTCGTTCAAATCAGCATCGCGGTTGTCCGGGATGCCGTCATTGTCTTGGTCGTTGTCGACGTCATCGTCTTGGTTGATGTCATCGGCCGGGTTCACGTCTTGGTCGTTGACATCGTTTTGATTGTTGTTTGGCGGCGGCGGATTGTCTTTGTCGCCATTGCATCCGGACGCTAAAAAGAGGGCGACGATGGCGCTGAACAGTTTGAACAGCAACGCCTTTTTTTTCATGGCACCTTCTCCTTTCTTCGTGTTGTTGTGACCTTATGTAAGACCGGTCCTTGTTTATCTTTCCCAGAAGAGCGCATTTCATGCAAGGGGAATGAAACAAATGCGGAGGTGGCGTTTAGGGGAATGAACATACGCGCCCCGCAAAGGAGCGCGCGTTGGTCAGCCGTTTGTTTTCTCACCAAGGGCGAACATGAGCTCTGTTTCGCAGACGAGTTCGCCGTCGACGGTGGCGGTGCCTTTGCCTTTGCCGATGGCGCCGCGGGCGCGGAGAATTTCGACTTCCAGGCGAATTTGGTCGCCTGGTTTCACTTGCCGCTTAAAGCGGCAGTTGTCGATGCCGGCGAAAAAAGCGAGGCGGCCGCGGTTTTCTTCGCTTTGCAGGAGGACGACGGCGCCGACTTGGGCGAGCGCCTCGACGATCAACACGCCGGGCATGACCGGGTATTCGGGGAAGTGGCCGGCGAAAAACGCTTCGTTGGCGCTGACGTTTTTGATGCCGACGGCGCGCTTTCCTTCTTCGATTTCCAGAATGCGGTCAACAAGCAAAAACGGATAGCGGTGCGGGATGATGGACTGGATTTGTTGGATGTCAAGCATAGAAACACTCCTTTTTCATGATCATCAAGACGATGACGCGGCGAGGTGCTGCTTACGTCCCTTTTTCGACAAAGTCGAGAATGTGCTGCCACGTCGACGGGCGGAACACGTCAAGCCACGCTCCGTCGCCGATGGCGCTGTAGCCAACGACCGCTCCCGCCGCAAGGCAGATGGCCATAAGAACGGTGACGATCACGAGCCGAAGCCAGATCGGGATGAGCCGGGTGCGCGCGAAACGGCGCGGCGCGGCCGCCTCCTCTTCAGCCGGAAGGGCTTGGGCTTCCGGTTCAGCGGGAGCCGGCGGGCTCTTTCTCACTCGACCTTTCCGCCTTGCCATCCGGGAAGACGGCCGATGCATACGCTCTTGATGCCTCTCGTCACTCATCGCGATCCTCCTTATGAGGAGCGCATGCCGTTAATCAGCCCGAGCATTTGTTCCGAAATGGAAATGGCGCGGGCGTTCAGCTGATACGCTCGGTTTGTCGCCATTAGGCCAACCATTTCTTCGCCAAGGTCGACGTTCGACTGTTCCAAGGCGCCTTGCTTGACGCGGATTTGGCCACGCAAATTGCCGTTGAGCTCCCGAGCGGCGCCAGGGACATCCGGCAAGGTGAAGACGTTGTCGCCCTGGGCTTCGAGAAGCTGCGGACGGTCAATGGCGGTGACGCCAAGGTTCACGCGGGCAACAACCGCACCGCTGGCATCCGTGGCCGTCAGCGTCCCGGTTGGGGAGAGCTGAAAGCCGGTTGTGCCGTTGGGAAATTCGATGGGCCGATTCGCTTCATCGAGCACCGGGCGGCCGTCGCTTGTCACGAGGGCAAGACGCCCGTCCATAGGAGTGACAGAAAAGTTGCCAGCGCGGGTGTAGCCGATCGTTGTGTCACCGTTGGCATTGGCGACTTGAACGCGAAACCATTGGTTGGCGGCGGTGAAGGCGAAATCGAGCGCGCGGCCGGTCTCGACGAGCGCTCCTTGAACAGACACAAGCATCGTCGAGGCGAGGCGCGCCCCGTTGCCGTAACGCACGCCGGCCGGCGTCTCACGTGGCGCTTCGTCGGCGGGGAGGCGGTCGACTTGCTGGGCGAGGAGCTCAGCGAAGCTCGCTTCGCGCCGTTTAAAGCCAACGGTGTTGCTGTTGGCGATGTTGTGGCTGATCGTATCAAGCCGCTCTTGCAAGGCGTTCATCGTGTTGGCGGCGGTGAGCATCGAACGAAGCACGGGCTTGTCCTCCTTTTGTCATCATTTCAGGCGGCCGACTTCATTGACGGCCTTGTCCAAGCTGCGGTCGTACGCTTGGATGATTTTTTGGTTTGCTTCAAACGTTCGGTAAGCCGCGAGCAAGTCGGTCATCGTCCGCTCAACGTCCACGTTCGACCGTTCGAGAAACCGCTGCTTGACGGTATACGTGACATTGCCGGGCGCCTGCGGCAATGGCCCTGCCGTGCTGCGGAACAGGCCGTTTCCTTCCTTCACCAATGTTTGCGGGTTGGCGGCGAAGGCGACGCCAAGGCGGGCGATTTCCCGGTTTCCGGTGATGATCGTCCCGTCGTCGCGGACGGCGAACGTTTCATTCGGAACGGCGATACGCTCGCCGTTGCCATCGAGCACATACCAACCGTCTTGCGTGGTTAAATAGCCGTCCGGGCTCACGGTGAAATGGCCGTTGCGCGTGTACCGGATGTCGCCTTGGCCGTTTTCGACGGCAAACAAGAGCGCCCCGCGCTGCCCGCTTGCCGGGTCGACCGGGACTTGTCCATCGACTAAGGCTACATCAGTGGAGAGACCGGTTTCTTTCATATCCCCTTGGCGGAAGTTCGGGATGAGTTCTTGCATATAGACACCCGTCTGGAGCGGCCCGATCGCCGTTTGCGTCAGAATGGCGCGCGGCGGGGCGGTCGGAATCGGCTCGTCCTCGAGGCGGCTCATCAACAGTTCCGGAAACGCTCTCATCGCTCCTGCATCAGCTTTGTATCCCGGCGTTTCGGCGTTCGCCAAGTTGTTGGTCAGCATCTCGACGCGCCGCTCCTGGGCGAGCATGCCGCTCGCGGCGGTATACAATCCTCTTAGCATGACAGCTCCCTCGCTTGTCCATGAAAATTCGTGGCAGAAAGCCGCTGCCGGCGTTGGCGGGCGGCTTGTTGATTCCATTATAGGCGGGCGGGGGCGGCAGCCGCATCCCCTGCTTTTCCTTTTTTACACCAACTGCGATTTCGACGCGCGGTCGATGTTCTCAAGCATCAGCCCGGTGCCAAGGGCGACGCAGTCCATCGGATTTTCGGCGATGAACACCGGCAGCTTCAGCTCTTCGGCAAGCAACTGATCGATTCCATGCAAGAGGGCGCCGCCGCCCGTTAAGATGACGCCTCGGTCGATGATGTCGGCCGACAGTTCCGGCGGCGTGCGCTCGAGCACGCTTTTCGCGGCTTGTACAATCAAGGACACCGGCTCGCGAAGCGCCCGTTCGATCTCCTCCGAACGGACGGTGATCGTGCGCGGCAGTCCGGTGACGAGATCGCGGCCGCGGACGTCGATTTCTTCGGTCCGTGCGCCTGGGAATACCGTTGCGACTTTGATTTTAATCTCCTCGGCCGTTCGTTCCCCGATGAGCAGCTTATATTCGCGCTTGATGTAGTTTAAAATTTCCATATCGAACTTGTCCCCGGCCATTTTAATGGAAGAGGCGGTGACAATGTCCCCCATCGAGAGAACCGCCACGTCGGTCGTGCCACCGCCAATATCAACGACCATGTTTCCGCACGGCTGAAAAATGTCCATTCCGGCGCCAATGGCTGCGACTTTCGGCTCTTCCTCCAAGTACACTTTTTTGCCGCCGCTTTTTTCTGCTGCCTCTTTGATCGCTTTCCGTTCGACCGATGTCGTGTTCGTCGGGCAACAAATCAAAATGCGCGGTTTGGCGAAAAAGCCTTTTAGGTCGAGCTTGCTTAAGAAATGCTTCAGCATCGCTTCTGTAATGTCAAAGTCGGCAATGACGCCGTCTTTGAGCGGCCGAATGGCAACAATATTCCCAGGAGTACGTCCGACCATTCGTCGTGCTTCTTCGCCGACTGCTAGCACTTTGTTCGTGTGTTTATCGATCGCCACGACGGACGGCTCATTGAGTACGATGCCTTTGCCTTTGACGAAAATGAGGACGTTCGCCGTGCCTAGGTCAATGCCGATATCTCGTGAGAACATACATGCTCCTCCTTGCCTCTGCCCTGAAATCATTCCTAATAGATTATTCTACCATATTTGCCCCCCGGAATGATACTGCAAACGGCAGATGGCAAGGAAAAAGTCAGTTGTTTTTCACCGTCTGCTTTTTATACTTTTTCTTCGTTGCCTCCCCGCCGCGCAAATGGCGGATCGATTTATGGTAATCGAGGATTTGTTTCACTTCTTGGGCCAGCTCCGGATTGATCTCCGGCAGCCGTTCGGTCAAGTCTTTATGCACGGTGCTTTTCGACACGCCAAACTCTTTCGCGATGACGCGAACGGTTTTCCTCGTCTCCACGATATACTTGCCAATCTTGATCGTACGCTCTTTGATGTAATCGTGCACACCACTCGCCCTCCCTAAGTTGGATGTGAGAAGTGAGAAGTGTGAAATGAGACTCGTCTTGCCACTGATGAGCGCCGCTTTCGTTGGATGTCTTGGAAGCGTCTTCGCCGCGTCGCTTGCCGGTTGTGAACGATCCCCACCTCAACCACTCTCATTGCTGTTCAATTTGTAACATTTTATTAGACAAAACGGGAATATATACCAGAAATATCAAGGCGGACAACGGTTTTTTCACAATTTTTTTGCGGTTTGTAACGGAAGGGAAATGGGAAACGACTATGTATAGAGAGGAAAAAAGGAGGATCTGGCATGGGCAAAGGAAAAATGATCGGCGTCGCAGCCGTGTTGGCCGGGGTGGCGGCGGCGAGTGCGCTGTTTATGTATAATAGCGGCAACGAGCGCCCGCAGGCGAAAGATGATTTGCTTGGCTCCGCTCCAGCGGGCAAACCAGCGCCCACAGGCGGGAAAGGGATCATCGCCGGAACGTTGGAGCCGTCACTCACATACGAAAAGCAAAACGATGCTTACGTGTTTACGTTTACGGTCAAAAACCAAACGGAGCGCGTGCAAACGGTGACGTTCACGAGCTCGAAAAAGTATGACTACATTTTGTACCGCGATGGCCAAAAGGTGAAGCAGTACAGCGAAGGGAAGATGTTTGCACAAATTTACGAAGAGCGCACGTTAAAACAAGGGGAAAAGCTGTCGTTTCAGGAGACGTTCCGCGGCCTGGAGCCCGGAACATATACGCTTGAGTGGTGGCTCGCCGACCAAAACTGGCCGAACGCGCGGGCGAAAGTGACGTTTACGGTGCAATGAGGCTTCGGGCGAATGACAAGTCAAACGGCCGGCCGCATGCGGCGCATGCCAAACGCCGCTCGTGCCGAGTTGGCCAACAGCCCGGTGAGAGAGGGCGCCCGTTCGCCTGTCAACGGCAACAATGACGACAAGAGGGATGCTTCCGTCACTGTGAGGAAGCATCCCTTCCATCTTTCTTTAGCCATAGAGGCCATTCATGGCGAGAGAAACACCGCCCCGTACACGAGCGCCAAGGCGATGACGTACGCCGGATGGAGGCGCCATTTGCCGAACATCAACAAGGCGCTGGCGGCAGCGATACACACCATTTGGACGAGCCCGGCTCCTTCGTACGACTCGCGAAAAAAGTCGATCGCCATGATCCCGAGCATGCCGACGCGAAAAAAAGCAAGAAATAAATGCCATTGGTTCATCGAAGTCATCCCTTTATCGTGAGTCTCACCAAGCGGCGACCGCCCCGTCCGTGCGCGGCTCCGTCCCGGCGGCAAGCACGCCGGTGTCAGGATCGCGCCAAATGATTTGTCCGCGGCCGAACGGACCTCCGTCTAAGGCAAAGCGAATGTCATGCCCTTTGCGGGCGAGCGCTTCGGCGATATGGCGCGGGAAGTGCGGCTCGACGAGCACCGTTTTTTCTTCCATCCACTGCCAGCGTGGCGCATCGAGCGCCGCTTGCGGGTTCAAGTCAAAATCGATGGTGTTCATGATCACTTGCAGGTGCCCTTGTGGCTGCATAAATCCGCCCATGACGCCGAACGGGCCGACCGGTGCGCCACCTTTCGTCAAAAAGCCGGGGATGATCGTATGGTACGGCTTTTTCCTTGGCGCCAGCCCGTTCGGATGACGTTCATCGAAGACAAAGTTATGGCCGCGGTTGTGCAGGGCGATGCCCGTGCCTGGGACGACGAGGCCGGAGCCGAAGCCCATGTAATTGCTTTGAATATAGGAGACCATATTCCCTTCGCCGTCGGCGGCGGCCAAATAGACCGTGCCGCCTTTGGGCGGCGTCCCCGGCTCCGGCGTGAGCGCCTCCGCGCCGATTTGCGCCCGGCGCATGGCGGCAAACGACTCCGACAACAGCTCGTCTGGGCTGCAGCTCATATAACGGCGGTCGGCGATGTACGCTTTTCCATCGGCAAAGGCCAGCTTCATCGCCTCGATTTGCCGGTGGTGCGTCTCGACATCCGGGACGCTTGGCACGTCAAACCCGTTCATGATGTTGAGCGCCATCAACGCGACAAGCCCCTGCCCGTTCGGCGGGATTTCCCACACTTCATAGCCGCGATAGGAACACGAAGGCACTCGTTCGTCAATATGGAGAACGTACCCTTTTGGTCGCTGTGCTTCCCCGTTTGGATTTCGAAACATCAAAACCAAAAAGACCCGCCCGCTTGTCTTGGCAAACGGACAGGCCTTTTCGTCGCGTTTTTCGTTTCCTCTTGCTCGACGCCTTGTCGATTACGCTCTCGCCATGCCGATCGAGGCGTCTGGCGTTTTGTAGGAAGACGCGTCATCATGTTGGTCTTGCTCATGGTCGCTTGGCGCCGTTTTGTTGTCATCAGCCGGCGTTTGTTCGGTTTCCTTGGCCGGGCTTTGTTCACTCGGCGCGGTTTCGTCGCTTGGCGTCACGTTCTTCTCTTCGCTTGCGTTGGCGTTATCTGTTCCGGCGTTGTCTTCGGCTTTGTCGGTCAAGGCGGTCAACGGTTTGTCGATATAGTCGATCGGGTTGACCGGTTTGCCGTCTTTGCGAATTTCAAAGTGGACGTGGATGTCTGCTTGTTTGTTAAACTCGCTTTGCCCTGCCTTGCCAATCACTTCGCCTTGTTTCACCGTATCGCCTGCTTCCACTTTCACGTCGGCCAGCGATTGATAGACGGTCGTGACCCCTTGTTCATGATTGATTTCCACAACGTAGCCTAAAATCGGGTCTTTTTCCGCTTTCGTTACCGTGCCGCTTAATGCAGCCGTAACGTCAAACGTTTTGCCGTCTTGGCGCACAAGGTCGATCCCTTGGTTCGGATGGTACGTATGATCGTAAAAGACGAGGGCTGCTTCCTGTTCCTGTTCTGATGCGTTGTCATCATAGAACGGTGTTTTGACTTGCACGGCGTTCGGGTCAAGCACAGGCATCGCGATGTTTTCGACCGTTTCATTGACCGGAACAGCCGGGTTTTCCTGCTGGGCGGTGCCGTTTTTCACGGTGTCGTTTTCACCCGACTTCTCTTGTTTGCCCACTTGGAACCAAAGTGCGCCCGCGACGATCAACGCTGCGCAAGATAGATAAATAGCCGGAAATACCCAACGCTTGCGGAAGAAACGCTTCAGCGACGGTTGTTTTTGTTCCTCTCTCATGTTCATCACCTCAGCAACCATTTTGAACAGAAAGAGGAAAAGATATACACGCCGAATACAATTTTTTCGCTTATTTTTTGATATTCCCCCGCATTTTATGCAAAAAAAAATCGGAGCGGACGCCCCGTCATTGTTTGGCGGTCAACTTGTTCAAAAAGGCGGTCGCTGAAGAGATGCGGACGCCTCGGTAATAATGCTTCACGATGTCGGCGTACGTTTTCCCTTCTTTGGCCATAAAGTTGGCGCCGTATTGACTCATGCCGACGCCATGGCCGTAACCTTTCGTCGTAATGATGATGTCATTCCCGCTACGCACCCAGGTGAAATCACTCGACGGCAAGCCGAGCCGTTCACGCACTTCGCGGCCCGTGAACGTCTTTCCGCCGATTTTCACCTCGCCGACTCGACGGCCGGGCGTGCGCGATAAAATGACACCGACGGATCCGTCTTTTGGCAGCACGATTCCGAGCCTCCGCTCAAATTCGACGACAGACATCGTTTTTCGCTGATAAAACTTCGGGGATTGTTTGTCCCATAGGCTGACGACGCTTTTTAAATACGGGATATCGTTTTTCCAGTACGCTTCAGAATTTTCTGTATACCCGTTGCTTGTGGAAAAGAAGAGCGCTTCAATCGGTTCGTTGTTGTACGTTAAAATTTGCCCGCGCGTATCCAGAACCGCTTTGGTCACTTTTTTGATCTTCCAGTCGTAATCGCTTCCCCATAACTTCCGCAGTTCGTCATCGCTGTAATACACTTGGTGCGCCACTGTGTCGGTCACATTCGCTCCTTGCGGCAGGCGGAACGGCTGGTTGGCGAGCATCTGTTTGACGATATACGTTCGTGCCGTTAAGGCCTGCGCCTTTAACGCCTCGAGCTCAAATTCGGCCGGCATTTCCGCCGCCACCACTCCGATGACGTACTGTTCAAGGGGGATTTTTTCCACGCGCTGTTCTTTGCTTCGGTAAACCGCCACGTCAATGGAAGGCCCTTCGGCTGCCTGCGAACGCTGGAGTTGTTCGTGCTTCTGCAACTGTTCCGTCAATTTCGCCACCTTCCCATCGTAAAACGGCAGGACAAGCGCTGCAGGAATGACGAGGATGGCCACAAACAGGCATAGTGCAAGTACGATGACCGGTTTCAGTCGTTTCACCATAGCCGAGCCCCCAATATGCATTTTCTAAGCCCAAGCGGACATGATCAATCAATGCCTGCATGGCTTCCGTTCGTTACTTATAGTTATGGGCTCGGACAAGTATATATGACTGTTTTCTTTCGCGTCTCCTCCTGTCCTTGAACGAGCGGATGCGCGCCCTCTTCCGTGCAGCGGAAAGCGGAGAGCCGGCATTGGCCGGCCAAGCGGGGGGAGAGAATGCAAAAAACGACCATTCGATAAGCGTCAATTCCCGTTTTTAGGTCTGGGCGTGAGAAAATGCAAAAAAACGACCATTCCCCGCCGAAACAGGCAGTTCACGGTCGTTTTTTCGCCATTATCCGTTCCATTCGATCGCTTGGATCGGGTCGAGTTGTTCTGTTTCTTCCCGAACGCGTTCAATGTCAGCGCCAAGCGCGGCCAGTTTTTCATGAAAGCGGACATAGCCGCGGTCAAGATGACGAAGCTCGGTCACGCGCGTGTAGCCGTCCGCCGCAAGTCCAGCCAAAATCAAAGCGGCGGCAGCACGCAAATCGGTGGCCGCTACTTCAGCGCCTTGCAGCTGGCACGGACCGTTAATAATGACAGAGCGCCCTTCAATTTTAATATCCGCGTTCATCCGGCGGAATTCTTCCACATGCATGAAGCGGTTTTCAAATACCGTCTCGGTGATCATGCTTGTGCCTTCGGCTTTTAACAAGAGCGCCATCATTTGCGATTGCATGTCGGTCGGAAACCCTGGGTATGGCATCGTTTTAATGTCGACGGCTTTCAACGTTTCCGGACCGATGACGCGCACCCCGTTTTCTTCTTCGATAATCGTCACGCCCATTTCTTCCAACTTGGCAATGAGCGAGCTTAAATGTTCGGGAACCGCTCCTTGCACGAGGACGTTGCCGCCGGTGATGGCGGCTGCCACCATAAAGGTGCCAGCTTCAATGCGATCCGGGATGACGGTGTGGGACGTGCCGACGAGCTCGTCAACTCCCTCGATTCGAATCGTGCCGGTCCCGGCGCCGCGCACTTTGGCGCCCATCGCGTTCAAAAAGTTCGCCAAATCGACAATTTCCGGCTCTTTGGCGCAGTTTTCGATCACAGTTGTACCTTCCGCGAGCACCGCGGCCATCATAATATTTTCCGTTGCCCCAACGCTTGGAAAGTCCAAGTATACTTTGGCGCCGCGGAGACGGCCGTTCACTTCTGCATCGATAAAGCCGTTGCCGACTTTCACGGAGGCGCCCATTGCTTCAAATCCTTTTAAATGTTGATCGATCGGGCGCGAACCAATGGCACAGCCACCCGGCAAGGCGACGCGGGCGCGGCCGTTGCGGGCCAACAGCGGTCCCATGACGAGCACGGAAGCGCGCATTTTCCGCACATATTCAAACGGCGCTTCCACCGTCAGCGGAGCGGTCGCATCGACCGTTACCGTATTGCCGGCGATTTGCACATCGGCGCCTAAATAGCGGAGCACCTCACTGATTGTATATACATCGGAAAGAGCAGGCACATCATGAATCGTGCTAGTTCCTTTTGTCGCTAATAAGGTGGCAGCAATGACGGGCAAAACGGCATTTTTTGCGCCTTCCACTTTGACGGTGCCGCTCAACCGGTTTCCGCCACGGACGATGATCTTTTCCAAGGTATTCCCCTCCGCGTCCAATTTCTCTATATTAATATTCAATGGTAATGATTGGGGTTCCAACAACGACGCGCGTCTTGCCGCCCAATCTTTCCCTCAAGGCGAGTTGCAGGTTGATCGGCTGTTGCTTGGCGGCCGGGAGAACGTTCTTCCACTGCCCAGTATATGCAGACAGGGAAACGAATGACTCTTCCCGCAACCACTCAACCGGTTTCGCTTGAAAGTCGCGCACCAGCCGAGAAGCCTGATCGAACAAACCACCTTTCATATTACCATTGAATTCGCCTTCAATACAAGCATAAAATGTAGGGTCGTTCACAAATAGGCCGTTCGTCTTCATTTGAATCTGGCGTGCTGCTTCTTTCCACCCAATCCGGCTCCATTTGGGGCCCGTTGCTTCATAGAGGATATACGTTTGCGGCGTACCGTTTGTGACGGTCATCACGAGCTGGATTTGTTCTTGGAAGAAGGCGTGCTCGTTTTTGCCGATCGCTTTTTGCCAATGTCCGCTTTTGGCAAACGACCAGTGAAACGAACGATATGTTTGTTTCAATTCCGCCATTTTTTTGAAAAAGTCCGCATCATTTTGAATATCGCGGGCATACTCTCTTGTGTAAATGACCCAGCGGCCAAGCGAAGCACCGTGTTGCGCCAGCGTGCGCGCCATCGTTTCCATCGGTTTTGACCATTCGTCCCCCTGCGCGCCTTCTGTCCGGTATTGCCAGGCGGCGAAAAACAGGCTGGCCAGCATGAGCGCCAGCAGCCATTTCATCCGGTTTTTTCTCATCTTCGTTCCCTTCCTCTCCTTACTTGTTATTGTTGCCACCAGGACAGGGAACATACGTCCAAAAAATCGACAACCGGCGATTTTTGAAATCGTTTTCATGCATAAAAATAGAGTGGACGGATCGTCCACTCGGCCGAAAAAGACCCGGCCACCCATGCAGATCAATGGCGCCATATGGAAGATGCGTCGGCCGCGCGCGGCCGATCGCATAGCCTGTTGCGGCCAAAACGAGCGTGTCGGCGGCATGAAGCCTGCCCTGCCGCGGACGGGGCGCTGCTAGTCGCGAAACAAATACGGCAAATCGGTCGACCATGCCCAATAGTCGAGGAAAAAGTTCGCAACCGTTGAGCCGATCGCAATCGTCAATAAAATGTACAGCAGCCGCCCTTGGACGACGCGGTTCGGCTTCAGAAGCACTTCAAGCCGGACAGCTTGCAGCGTCCACCACGTCACCGCCATGAACACTAAATGAATGATAATCGACAGCAGCGCCTGTTGACCGATGATGGGCATCACCGCGCTCCACCTCCTCCTAAACCATGCAAACGTCCCCCATCCTCTTGATGAGGCGGTTTCCCCTCTGTTCAACAAAAAAGAGGAGAGGGTTCCCTCTCCCCTTATTGTACCGTTACGGCAAAAAATCGCCAAAATGCCCAAATTGGGCGGAGTCAGTCAAGACTTTGTGGAGAACATTTTTTCGGTTCACTACGGGCGTTGTCAATCACTAGTTAGCGAACCATTTTCAGGAATTCATATCGTAAGCGCTTTCGGACTCTCATCCCTCATCTTGAAGTGATGATATTGTATTCCATTTTTTTACACCCAACCAAAATCCCGAAGCGCCGACAACGCTTGATGGATCGGCGTCCCGGATGACCGCTGCAGACACGGTAGATTCTGACGCACCACATCTGCCCATAACCGTCCGGCCTTCCGTTTGGCCTGTTCGATCCGCTTGGACTTTGTTGAGGCCGAGGCCGCCGTTCGGGTCTCTTCTTCCTCCACCAACTGCCCATTTCTCCGCCAAATCCCGTCGATTCGGGCCGCCATCGCCCTCAGAAACGCCCGAAGCCCTTGGTCTTTCCAGCAGCCTAATTCGGCATCCAGCAAGAAGGTATAGTTCCCCGTTTGCCGGTCATAGTAGTCGTTCCGTCGAAACGTCACTTCTCCAAACAGCGTTTGGATCGTAGTCGGCCGTTTGTCTTTCAGCTGATACCGGCGCTTGTCCCGCGCTTCCGCCAGTTGTTGATCAATCTCCTCCAAAAGGGCCGCCAACAAGACAGCGAACACCTTTTGAAGAGTTCTGACTAATTGTTCCTCCAGCTCTTTTAATAAAGGCCATTCTGTGGTAAGATGTTTCATGGACTCTCTCCCTCCTGTTTTCGGTTGATGTTGACAATCACCATCATAGCAGGGAGAGAGTCCTTTTTGCATGACATTTGCTTTTTTCTACCACGCTTCGCTTGGTGGCCCCGACGATCGTCGCGAACAAAAGTTCGCAACTCTCGTCGGGAATCATTCCTGAATGTCACCCACAAATATTTTACTCACACGCAAAGCTCCGCGGAGTATGATGCCAATGCCATGGCTGCAATGATGCCCCTTGATCGTTGCCGCCTCAAAGGGGAAAGGACGAGGAATGACGCATGTTTCGGCTTGCAGAAAGACCGCAACGCAGAGGAGAAAGCCGCAGCTTCAAGTGATCTGGCAGTGAACTACCCCCACTTAATTTTCTAGCGAAAATTTGAAGTGGGGGCTTCCAAAGAAGTTTGACTGCTTCAAGCAATCCTTATTCTTTGAGGCGTGTCCACTTCGCCGCTAGAGCATAAGACACTCAGGTCTACAGCTTTACTTTTCTTTAAGATGTTTAATGCGCCATTGACATCAGCATTCATTAGTTTGCCAGACTTTGTTCGATACAAGCCGCGCTTAATACGTTTGCCGCTGAACTTATATTCTTTTGGATTGTCGGCATTATATTCAGGAATCTCATCGCCGTCAAAAAAGCTGGCTTGAGACGTATATGATTCTTCCTGTTTCAAGAATTCAATGCCGTAAAATTTACAAAGATATTCTAGTTTTTCTTTTATGTTACCGAGAGGAATATTGACAAAGTTTTGATTTGTCTTTTTTCCTAGATTAATATTGCGTTGCCATGTTTCCGCATAGCCAATGACAAGTTTGCCAATTTGATTTTCAATACAGTAGTTAATGATGTAACGGCAAGTCTTGTTGATATAATCATTCACTTTATTATTGCGATTCATAGCAAGCAAAGCCTGTTTACGAGTGGTGCCTTTGATTTTTTGCTTATCTTTTATGCTTTGAAGTCTGGCATTTTCTTTGTTAAACCATTGATTTATACTTTTTAATCTCCGCCCATCAATGATGAATGATCTGCCGTCTATATTTTACTGAATCTATCCTATTTTCAGCAAAATATAGTTAAGGCGATTCATCTCCCACTTACTCCGCTTCGCTTCGTTGAAGTGGGAGTCTTCTCGCCTAATTAAGATAAAAAAAGCAGAGGAACATCCGCTCCTCTGCTTACTTCATTTCCGCTACATTCAAGCGGTTCAAGGCGCGTTTCAACGCCAGTTCGGCCCGGTTGAAGTCGATGTCATCCTGCTGGCTTTGCAGGCGGCGCTCCGCCCGCTCTTTCGCCGCTTTGGCGCGGAGGACGTCAATGTCCTCCGCCCGTTCAGCAGCTTGAGCCAAAATCGTCACGTTGTCCGGGCGGACTTCCAAAAAGCCGCCGCTGACAGCAATGTATTGCGTTTTGCCGCCTTTTTTCAGCCGGGCCGCGCTGATCTCGAGCGGGGCGACAAGCGGGATGTGCCCCGGCAAAATGCCGAGCTCGCCGCTTTTCGCTTTGATGCTGACCATTTCAACATCGTCTTCGTACACCGGGCCATCAGGAGTAACGACGCTCACGTGGATCGTTTTCATTGTCCAATCCCCCTATCCCGGGTCACACTTCGACACCCATCGCTTTCGCTTTTTCAACGACTTCTTCAATGCGGCCGACTAAGCGGAACGCATCTTCCGGAAGATGGTCGTATTTGCCTTCCAAAATTTCTTTAAAGCCGCGCACCGTTTCTTTGACCGGCACGTAGGAGCCCGGTTGGCCCGTGAACTGCTCCGCCACGTGGAAGTTTTGCGACAAGAAGAACTGGATGCGGCGGGCGCGGTGAACGACGAGTTTGTCTTCGTCCGACAGTTCGTCCATCCCTAAGATGGCGATGATGTCTTGCAATTCTTTATAACGTTGCAGTGTTTGCTGCACTTTGCGGGCGACTTGATAGTGCTCCTCGCCGACGATTTCCGGCGCCAGCGCGCGCGACGTCGAGGCGAGCGGGTCAACGGCCGGATAAATCCCCATCTCCGCGAGCTTCCGCTCCAGGTTCGTCGTCGCATCCAAGTGCGAGAACGTCGTGGCCGGAGCCGGGTCCGTATAGTCGTCGGCCGGGACGTAAATCGCTTGAATCGAGGTGATCGAGCCTTTCGCCGTCGACGTGATCCGCTCTTGCAATTGGCCCATCTCCGTCGCCAATGTCGGTTGGTAACCAACAGCCGACGGCATGCGTCCTAACAATGCCGATACTTCCGAACCAGCCTGCGTGAAGCGGAAAATGTTGTCGATAAACAGCAGCACGTCTTGCCCTTGCTCATCGCGGAAGTACTCCGCCATCGTCAAACCGGTCAAGGCGACGCGCATCCGCGCCCCCGGTGGCTCGTTCATTTGCCCGAACACCATGGCGGTTTTGCTGATAACGCCGGAGTCTTTCATTTCATGGTACAAGTCGTTCCCTTCGCGCGTCCGTTCGCCGACGCCAGCAAAGACGGAAATCCCGCCGTGCTCTTGGGCGATGTTGTGGATCAGCTCTTGAATCAAGACCGTTTTTCCTACGCCAGCGCCGCCGAACAAACCGATTTTTCCGCCTTTAATATACGGGGCAAGCAAGTCAATGACTTTAATCCCCGTTTCCAAAATTTCGACTTCGGTCGCCAATTCCTCGAATTTTGGCGCCGGACGGTGAATCGGGTCGCGGCGGGCGTCAGCCGGAATGTCGCCTTCGAGGTCGATCGGCTCTCCCAAGACGTTGAACACGCGGCCAAGCGTGACTTCGCCGACCGGCACCGAAATCGGTGCACCGGTATCGATGACTTCCATGCCGCGGATGAGGCCGTCTGTGGACGCCATCGCGATCGTCCGTACTGTATCATCGCCAAGGTGCAAGGCGACTTCCAATGTCAAGTCGATGTCGACTTCGTTTTCGTTGCGCGCTTGATGTTGAATTTTCAGGGCGTTGTAGATCGCCGGCAAGTGGCCGTTCTCAAACTTGACGTCTACAACCGGACCCATGACTTGGATAACGCGTCCTCTTGTCATCGTTTTCCCTCCTAACTTGCTAGTCCGCTATTGCAAGGCGTTTGCTCCGGCGACAATTTCCGTAATTTCTTGCGTAATCGCCGCTTGGCGAGCGCGGTTGTAGGAAAGCGTCAATGTGCGAATGAGCTCGTTCGCATTGTCCGTTGCGTTCTTCATCGCCGTCATGCGGGCGGCGTGTTCGCTTGCTTTTGCATCGAGCAATGCGCCGTAAATGAGGCTTTCCGCATACTGCGGCAATAAGACGTCCAAAATTTCTTCTTGCGACGGTTCAAATTCGTACACCGTGCGCTGCTTATTCTCCGCCAAGTCAGTGAGCGGAAGAAGCTTCCGTTCCGTCACCTCTTGCTGGATCGCGCTCACGTAATGGTTGTAATACATATACAGCTCGTCAAACGTACCGTCGGCGAATAACCCAACCGTTTTGCGGGCGATTTCTTTAATATCGTCAAACGACGGCTGGTCCGGCAAGCGGGTGATGTCGAGAATGACCGGCATGTTCCGCTTGCGGAAAAAGCTCAACCCGACGCGGCCGATGACAATGATCGCATATTCGTCCGGAGAAGCATGGCGTTTTTGGATCGTTTGGTACACGAGGCGCAACACGTTGCTATTGTACGCGCCAGCCAGACCGCGATCCGACGTGATCACGAGATAACCGGTTTTTTTCACCGGGCGCGAAACGAGCATCGGATGCGAAGCCCCTCCGGCGCCAAGCGCCACATTGGCCACGACTTCTTGAATTTTCTCCATATATGGAACGAACGATTTCGCGTTTTGCTCCGCGCGGTTCAGCTTCGACGTCGAGACCATTTCCATCGCTTTTGTAATTTGGCTTGTCTTCTTCGTCGCATTGATGCGCGTTTTAATATCGCGTAACGATGCCAAAGGTTTCACCACCTTTTTGCTGCACGGGTTCTAACAGGCATGAGGGGGCGATATGCCCCCGCCGGCCTTATTGTGAAACGACAAACGTTTTCTTGAACGCTTCGATCGCTTGATTGAGATCGTCTTCGTTCGGAAGATCTTTCGTCGTGCGGATGTGCTCAAGCAAGTGTTGGCCGTTTTGGTCGAGCCACAAGTAAAACTCTTTCTCGAAACGGCGCACATCTTTAACCGGAATGTCGTCCAAAAAGCCGCGCGTCAATGCATAGATGATCAACACTTGTTTTTCGACCGGAATCGGCTGATGCAAATCTTGCTTCAGCACTTCGACCGTGCGCGCCCCGCGGGCGAGCTTCGCCTGCGTCGCTTTATCGAGGTCGGAGCCGAATTGGGCGAACGCTTCGAGCTCACGGTAAGCGGCCAAGTCCAAACGAAGCGTCCCGGCTACTTTTTTCATCGCTTTGATTTGTGCTGCCCCACCGACGCGCGAAACGGACAACCCTGCGTTGATCGCTGGGCGGACGCCGGAGAAGAACAAGTCCGATTGCAAGAAAATTTGCCCGTCCGTAATCGAGATGACGTTCGTCGGAATGTAGGCGGAAATGTCGCCCGCTTGCGTTTCGACGAACGGAAGCGCAGTCAACGAACCGCCGCCTTTGGCATCGCTCAATTTCGCTGCGCGCTCAAGCAGGCGGGAGTGCAAGTAGAAAATATCCCCCGGATACGCTTCACGACCCGGCGGACGGCGAAGCAAGAGCGACAATTCACGGTATGCCGCGGCTTGTTTCGATAAATCGTCATAGACCACTAACACGTGTTGGCCTTTATACATGAAATACTCGCCCATCGCCACACCGGCATACGGCGCCAAGAACAAAAGCGGAGCCGGCTGCGACGCCGAAGCGGTGACGACGATCGTATAGTCGAGCGCGCCGTGTTTGCGGAGCGTTTCGACAACGGTGCGGACCGTCGATTCTTTTTGCCCGATGGCGACATAAATACAAATCATGTTTTGGTCTTTTTGGTTGATGATCGTGTCAATGGCGACGGACGTTTTCCCCGTTTGCCGGTCGCCGATGATGAGCTCGCGCTGGCCGCGGCCGATCGGCACGAGCGCGTCGATCGCTTTAATCCCGGTTTGCAGCGGCTCATGCACCGATCTCCGGTCCATAACGCCCGGCGCCGGGCTCTCGATCGGGCGCGTTTCGGTCGTTTCCACCGGGCCTAAGCCATCGACAGGCTGGCCGAGCGGGTTGACAACGCGGCCGATGAGCGCCTCCCCGACCGGCACTTCCATGATCCGGCCTGTGCGGCGCACTTCGTCTCCTTCTTTGATGCCGGTATACGGCCCTAAAATAACAATCCCGACGTTGTTTTCTTCCAAGTTGAGCGCCATGCCCATCACGCCGTTGGCAAATTCAACAAGCTCGCCGGACATGACGTTATCAAGCCCATGAGCGCGCGCGATCCCGTCGCCGATTTGGATGACGGTGCCGACATCGCTCACTTGGATTTGCGATTCGTAGTTTTCAATCTGCTGCTTAATGAGCGCGCTGATTTCTTCCGCTCTAATGCTCATGCCTTTCACCCCTGTCTCCAAATGTTAACCAATGAGCTGCCGCTGAATCCGTTCAAGCTGCCCGCTGACGCTGCCGTCATAAATGCGGTTGCCGATGCGCAGCTTCACGCCGCCAATCAGTTCCGGCTCGACGATATTTTCAATGTGGAGCGTTGCTTTGCCAACCTTTTTGGCAAACACGTCAGAAAGCGCCTGCAGTTCTTCGTCCGTCAACGGGCGCGCCGAATAGGCGATCGCTTCAGCGATGCCGCGCGCATCGTTGGCAAGGGCGATAAACTGATCGGCCAGTTCAGGCACAAGGCCGAAGCGATGGCGCTCAAGAAGAAGCAAAAGCGTGTTTTTCACCGGAGCAGAAACGCCGGCGAACACCTCACGAACAAGCGCTTTTTTCTTTTCTAAAGAAAGATTCGGGTTGGAAAGAAGCGATAAAAACTCGCCGTTTTCCGCCAACGCTTGGCGTACGGCGCGGACGTCTTCCTCGATCCGGTCAAGCTGCTGTTGTTCGAGCGCGATTTGGAACAAAGCGGATGCATACCGTTTGGCGATCACTTCTTGGTTCATCGCGCTCCTCCTGCCTCTTGAACGTCTTTGATGTACGCTTCGATCAGCTTGCGTTGATCTTGCTCGGTCAACTCTTTTTCAATCACTTTCGAGGCGATGAAGACAGACAACGACGCCACTTGTTCGCGGAGCGCGGCCATTGCCTGTTCTTTTTCGCGCTCGATTTCTTGTTTCGCCGTTTCTTTCACCCGTTCCGCTTCCGCACGGGCCGAGGCGACGATTTGTTCTTTCTGCTCTTCAGCAAACTTGCGCGCATTTTCGATGAGCGCTTGCGCTTCTTGACGCGATTGCTTCATCAGTTCACGCTGCTCTGCCAGCAGTTTTTCCGCTTCTTGGCGGCGTTTTTCCGCTTGGTCGATTTCGTTCGCGATATGTTCTTCACGTTGTTTCATGATATTCATTAACGGCTGCCAAGCGAATTTGCGCAACAAGGCCAGCAAAATAATGAACATCAGCAATTGGTAAATAATCGTGCCGCCGCTGATGCCATGCGCCGCTTCGCCGAGCACCAATACGTTTGCCTTCCACAACACCGCGTTTCACTCCTTTCGACAGCTATCGCACCGACGCGGTCTCGCAAAACCGCACATAAAGGAATGGCGAAGGTGGTCGTTGACACGAACTTCGCCATCACTTTCCATATCGATTTCTTATCGACCTAAGTAAATGAACGAGAAGACGACACCGATGATCGGAAGCGCCTCAACCAACGCGACCCCGATGAACATCGTCGTTTGCAAAACCGGACGCAATTCTGGTTGACGAGCAATCCCTTCGATGGTACGGCTGACGATCAATCCGTTGCCGATGCCGGCGCCTAACGCCCCTAAACCTACCGCAATCGCAGCTGCAAGTACACCCAAACTCATGTTGATAGATCCTCCTTCACCATGTTAAAGTAATGTTTCAAGTCCTTAATGAAATGATAAGGAATGCTCAATGGTCATGACTGACCTTATGAGCCATATAAACCATGGTTAACATCGTAAAAATGAACGCCTGAATCGTTCCGACAAAAATACTGAACGCTTGCCACACCATCATCGGAATGGCTGCGCCAACAGCGCCAAGCACACCGTAATGCGTGCCAAGGCTGGCGAGCAAGCCAAGCAAAATTTCCCCGGCGTAAATGTTCCCGAAAAGACGCAAACCGAGCGTCAGCGTGTTGGCAAACTCTTCGATGATTTTAAGTGGGAACAACCAGGCGACTGGACGGGTGTAATCGCGCAAATAGTCGGATGCCCCTTTCATTTTCACCCCATAGTAGTGGGTGAGGGCGACGACCATCACCGCCAGCGTCAACGTAACGGTCGCATCCGCGGTTGGCGATTTCCACCAAAGTTCGCCGTTGACATGGACGGAAAACGGCAGTCCAAGCATATTGGCCACAAACACATACATGATGAGCGTGACCCCCAGCGTCAAAAAGCGGCCGCCCGTTTGCCAATCCATTGTGCTGTTAATGATGCCTCTAACAAAGTCAAAGACCCACTCCATAAAGTTTTGCATCCCCGTCGGGCGCAACTGAAGCGAGCGAGTAGCCGCAACAGCAATGATGAAAACGATCAAACAGGTGATCGTAATCATCAACATATCAGATAAATTAAACGTAAGGCCTAAAAATTCGACAAGCGGCGCTTTATGCTCCATCCTCTCTCACCTCGCTTTCTACACAGCTGATTAGTCATTATGTAAAAAATGATTTGCTACCAATAGGATATATGGGGTGGCCAAGCCGAGGACGACCGGCATAACGGACAAATGTTGGGGATACCGGGACACAAACAGCGCAACGGCGGCAGCCAGCGCAAATCGAATCATGGTCCCAAGCGAAGGAGGGCGCCGTCCCTCGGCCATCGCTTCTCCTGCTTTTATGACACGCCGGGCCAGCAAGCGAATGCTGTACAGCCCTGTTGCTGTTCCAATGAGCAAACTAAAAAACCACGCTTCATAACTGGTCAATATCCATCCTACCGCATAACCCACCATTAGCACCGACGATTGCTTTTGTATTCGTTTTATGATCCTATCAATCATTGTTTCTTATTCCCCAAAAAAACGCCGAATTGTTTTCAGCGTGGCGAACACCCCCGCTGCTAAGCCGAGCAACAAACCAATAACAAGGAAAAGCGGTTCACTGTCCAATTGTCGGTCAACCCATCTGCCGCCAAATAAACCAACTAATGTACAGCCGACTAGCTGTGATGTGATCGCTGACATCAAGCCGATGGCCCGAAAAGGATGACGGTTATTTTTTTTCATAATGGTTACCATACCTCGCCCGTTTAGACCAGAGATCATTTCCGACAGTGAAAACCTTCTCAATCTACCTAATTGTAAGCATCTACCTATTGTAAGCATACAATACCGCTTGGTCCATGTCAATGTGTTCCCACATAAAACATCATTCACACAGAGTAAATATTAATAATTTGGGACAATTCCTCATTTTCTTTTCACAAAAATGGTGTATAATGATATATTTTTTTGGACACTTCCCTGCCTACAGCAACCGACTCACTCTGGACGCGTCCCTGTTTCGATGTCGAAAGAGGGGGCCCCGTTTGGACGCGGCCCCCACACCCGTCAAGTTTAGCGGTATAAAATTTTTAAGACGATACTCGTGTTCATCCCCGCAGTGAATGATGGGGATCACATCCATTATTGGGCATACCAAATACCCCTCCAGAAGAGGGGTATTTGGTATTTATATCCATATCTAATTCTACCATATCTCTAATTTCGTTAAGATATCTGATGCCGTTTCTTCCCCTTTCCTTCGACCTTTCTTGGCATGTTTTCGTAACAGGGAAAGGAGAGAGAAAAGGTTGATTTCCGCCATATGCGAACGCAAAAGCAACTGGTGCCAATACGATTGGAGAAGATCGAGCGCTTTCCGTTCACTGATTTCAATGTCTTCCTTTTGATGCCAATACATCCGAGCTTGAAACATCCCCATGCACAGAGAGTCAGAAAGGCTTCCGCCGTTAACGAACGCTGCCGCCGGATAAAGCCTGTTTTCCGTGCGAGACGGGTTCATTCTTCGGGAGAAAAGAGTTGACGAATGGTTTGAATCCATGCTTTCATTTGTTTTTCCATGAAAAAAATCCTTTCTAACGTGGAGTGTTCGTTAGAAAGGATACCGTGTTTTTGACGATGCACAAAGACCAAAATTCTTAACTTGATGGGTATGGACACGGCCCCCTCTTTCGACCGTACGGGCAACGGCCTGCTTCGGGTTATTTCGTGCCAAACAGCCGATCGCCGGCGTCGCCAAGACCAGGGACAATATAGCCGTGGTCGTTCAACCGCTCATCAAGGGCAGCGATGTAAATGTCCACATCCGGGTGCGCGGTTTCCACCGCTTTGACTCCTTCCGGCGCCGCGATCAGGCACATAAATTTAATGCTTTTCGCACCCCGCTTTTTCAGCGCATCGATCGCCGCCACCGCTGATCCGCCGGTTGCGAGCATCGGGTCGACGATGATAAAATCGCGCTCTTCGACATCGCTCGGCAGCTTGACGTAATATTCGACCGGCTTTAACGTTTCCGGATCGCGATACAAGCCGATATGGCCGACTTTCGCCGCCGGGATGAGCTTCAGGATGCCGTCAACCATGCCGATGCCGGCGCGCAAAATCGGGATGACGCCGAGCTTTTTGCCGGCAATTACTTTCGCTTTCGCTTTGCTGACGGGGGTTTCGATCTCGACTTCCTCAAGCGGCAGATCACGTGTAATTTCAAACGCCATCAACGTCGCCACTTCGTCGACAAGCTCTCGAAATTCTTTCGTGCCCGTATTCTTGTCGCGAATGTAGGTCAATTTATGCTGGATGAGCGGATGATCAAAGACGTACACTTTTCCCATGGGTCAACTCTCCTCTTCCGTATGTATGCACTACACTTCTATACATTCTACTGGAAAACGAGCGCCTATTCAACTGCCGAACGAACGGAAAAAGGCGCACCGCCAAATCCGGAGGCGGTGCACCGTACGGTTTCGGACGAAGCGGCGGCGCTTAGTCTTGATAGAGCGGAAACTTTTCCGTCAAAGCGGCGACGCGTTGGCGCGCTTCCTCAAGCGCTTGTTCGCTGCCGACGTTTTTCAGCACAAGGCCGATGATCGCGGCGATTTCGTCCATCTCTTCCAATCCGAAGCCGCGCGTCGTCACCGCAGCCGTGCCGATGCGAATGCCGCTCGTGACAAACGGGCTTTCCGGATCGTACGGAATGGTGTTTTTATTCACTGTAATGCCAACTTCATCCAACACTTTTTCCGCCGTTTTTCCGGTCAGCTGCTGCGGGCGCAAATCGACAAGCAATAAATGGTTGTCCGTGCCGCCGGATACGAGGGTGAACCCTTCGTTTTGCAGGGCGGAGGCAAGCCGTTTGGCGTTATCGACAACGCGCTTCGCGTACGCTTTAAAGTCGTCCTGCAACGCTTCGCCGAACGCCACCGCCTTGGCGGCAATGACATGCATCAGCGGCCCGCCTTGAATGCCAGGGAAAATGGCTTTGTCGATCTGTTTGGCGAACTGCTCCTGGCATAAAATCATCCCGCCGCGCGGGCCGCGCAACGTTTTATGCGTCGTCGTCGTGACGAAATGGGCGTACGGCACCGGGTTCGGATGGAGACCTGCCGCAACAAGACCGGCAATATGGGCCATGTCAACCATTAAATAGGCGCCGACTTCATCGGCGATTTCCCGGAATTTGGCGAAATCGATAATGCGCGGATAGGCGCTCGCGCCGGCGACGATCAGCTTCGGCCGATGAAAGCGCGCTTTCTCGCGCACGTCGTCATAATCGATGACATGGGTTTCCGGGTCGACGCCGTATGCGACAAAGTTGTATTGCACACCGCTGAAGTTGACTGGACTGCCGTGCGTCAAATGGCCGCCGTGCGACAAATTCATGCCAAGCACCGTGTCGCCGTGCTCAAGAACGGTGAAATAAACGGCCATGTTCGCCTGCGCCCCCGAATGCGGCTGGACGTTCGCATGCTCCGCCCCGAACAATTGCTTCGCCCGCTCGCGCGCCAACTCTTCGACGATGTCGACGTACTCGCAGCCGCCATAATAGCGGCGGCCCGGATAGCCTTCCGCGTATTTGTTCGTCAGCACCGATCCTTGCGCTTCCATCACCGCGCGGCTGACAAAGTTTTCCGAGGCGATGAGCTCAATCTTGGCATGCTGCCGTTTCCGCTCTTGCTCAATGGCCGCAAACACTTGCGGATCTTGTTGTGGCAAGTAGTTCATCAATAGCTCCCCCTTATGCGAAATCAGTGAATATTCGTTTTTATTTTATCAGCTTCAGCTAGGCAAGTTCAAAGGAAAAATGAATGAAATTGTTAGAAAGAACAGAAATCGTTCGGGTTTTCTAACGTATAGACGGCGCGGGCGCCGCCGATCAGCTTTGGCCGCGTCTTCGCCAGCGTGACGTACGCATGGCCGACATGTTTCACCGAAACACGCACTGGGACGGCAACCGGCTTCAAATGCATACCGATGAGCGTATGGCCGATGTCAATGCCGGCATCGGCGCGAATCGCCTCGACAACGACCGGGTCAGCGAACTTTCGATAGGCGTAGGCGGCCATCGCTCCGCCCGCTTGCGGCACTGGGATGACGGACACGATCTCGAGGCCATGGACACGCGCCGTTTCCCGTTCGACGACGAGCGCCCGGTTCAAATGTTCGCAACATTGAAAGGCGAGCTCGATCCCCGTTTCGCGCCGCCATGCATCAAGTTCAGCAAACAACATGGCTGCCACATCCGTCGACCCGGCGGTGCCGATTCGTTCACCGAGCACTTCGCTCGTGCTGCAGCCGACCACCACGATCTGGCCGCGGCCAAGCGGCGCCTGCCGGCGAAATTCGCGCAAAATCGTTTGCCATTGCTGCTGCCATTCGGTCAATCGTGCGTCCATGTTCCCCCTCCTTCTCTTCGGGCGCGCTGCAAACGCCCGCTCATTCCGCCCAAACAGCCAAGCCTCGACCGTTTCTTAGCGTCCGTTTTCATACTCGGCGATTTTGCCGATCCGCCGCGCGTGGCGGCCGCCTTCAAATTCCGTTTCGAGCCACGCTTTGGCAATTTCGCGTGCCAATCCCGGCCCGATGACGCGCTCGCCCATCGCGAGGATGTTGCTGTCGTTATGCATGCGCGTCAGTTTGGCGCTGTAGACGTCATGGCAAAGAGCGCAGCGCACTCCTTTTACCTTATTGGCGGCGATCGTCATGCCGATGCCGGTGCCGCAAATCAAAATGCCGCGGTCAAATTCGCCGCGCGCCACTTTTTCCGCGACAGGGAGCGCGTAATCCGGATAATCGACCGATGTTTCGCAATCGCAGCCGAAATCGGTGTACTCGATTCCCATTTCATCCAACAGTGCTTTAATTTCCTCACGAATGCGAACTCCACCATGGTCAGAAGCAATCGCAACTTTCATCACGTTCGGGCGAGGAACCCTAGGCTTCGCCGTGATAGCGAAAGCCAGGGAGGAATCGCCCTTCCTCCTTTCGATAAATCATATTTGCCTGTGCATCAACGGGTGCGAAACCGGGCGACAGCCGCCTGCAATTGTTCGGCCTGTTCCACCAACTCGCCAGCCAGTTTATGCACATCGTTGATCGATGCAGCCTGCTCCTCGGTCGCCGCCGCCACTTCGAGCGCGCCGGCGGACGTCTGCTCAGCAATCGCCGCCACTTCTTGCGTTTGCGCCGCGGCCCGCTCCATATGCCCCATTTGACGCTTCGCCAGCTCAGCGATGTCATGGACGGCGCGGATCACTTCATCAGCTGAGGCCGCCATGGCCGCAATGGCCTCATTCGTGCGCTCCCCTTTCGCCGCCTCAGCGTTGGCAGCAGCCACCTGCTTGTCCATTTGCGCCACCACACGGGCGACTTCATTTTGAATGTTGCCGACCAGTTCCGCGATTTTCTTGACCGCCTTGGCGCTCTCATCCGCCAGCTTGCGCACTTCCTCGGCGACAACGGCAAACCCCCGGCCGTGCTCGCCGGCGCGGGCTGCCTCAATGGAAGCATTGAGCGCAAGCAAGTTCGTCTGTTCGGCGATGTCCGCGACAAGCAACGTAATGTTGCCGATTTGATTGGCGTGTGCTTCGAGCTGCTTGACAGCCGCCCGCGACCGTTCTTGATCGTCAGCCAGCTGATCGATGCCGCTAATGAGCGAATCGGTGATATCGCGGCTTGCCTTCAACGTTTCGGCCATCCCATATACCGACTGTTCCGCTCGCTCGGCTGTTTCTTTGACTTGCACGGCGATAGCAAGCACATCCTCGGCCGCCGCAGCCGCTTCTTGGATCGCCTCGGCCGAAGACGCCGCCCCTTTGGAAATGTCGTCAATCGTCGCTGCAATATCGCGTGCACGGCTTGACGCTGTTTCGGACGCCTGCCTCATTTCCGCTGTCTTTTCCGTCGTGCGCGCTGCGCTCTCTTCCACATTGGCGACGACGGCGCGCAAATGGCCGAGCATCCGGTTGAACGCGACAGCCAGCGAGCGGATTTCATCATGGGAAGAGGGCAGCGGAACATCCTCATCGATATGCCCTTCTGTCGCCTTTGCCGCCGCTTCCTCGAGCCGTTGCAGCGGCCTTGTAATCCAGCCAGCGGCCAAATAGGCAAGCACTCCGGACCAAAAGATGCCAAGGAGCAGCACGATCATCGTGAACACGCTTTTGTTCCATGAGGCGAACCACTGATCATACAAAACGTACAAGAAAAAGGCGCTCGTTGAATACGTGATCAGCGCCAACGCTGTCGTAAAAACGATGAGCTTCAGGCGCAAACTGAACTTACGACTTGTCCCCCCCATTTGTGTTTCCCCTCACTTCTTTACCTCATTGTTCTGTTTGCAACTTTTCCGCCAAGCGGTCAATGAGCGTCTCCAGCTCATCGCGCGCCGCCCGGTACGCCTCGACCGGGCCGCCGAACGGATCGGCGATGTCGCCGTCTGTTCCCGAGACGAACTGCTTCAACGTAAACGTTTTGTCCTTCGCTTCTGGGAAACGCTCGACGATCATGTCTTTATGGCCGGATGTCATCGCCAGCACGTGCGTCGCCCAGTCGATATGCTCTTTTTTCAGCTGCGAGGAGCGGTGGGCCGCTTCGATTCCTTTTTCCTTCAACACCGTCTTGGCGTGAACCGACGCCTCGCTCCCTTCCGCCGCAAACACGCCGGCCGATTTCACCTCGACGCCTGGCAGCTGCTTATTCTCCAGCAGCGCAGCGGCCATCGGGCTCCGGCATGTATTGCCCGTGCAAACGAACAAAATGCGATATGGCATACAACCACCTCTTCATATCAATGACTTACCATCAATATACCATAGGGAAAAGAGCAAAAAAAGCTCTTCAACGCAACACGTACTTGACAAGCAATGCGGTTTTCTGCGCAAGGATCGGCAAAAAGTGTTGATTTTTCCTTACAAGCGTAAATAGGGTATTGTTCAGAAAAAAGCAAGCGCAACTTTTTGGCGAAGAGGCGCAAAAAAGCAGGCAGTCCGCCTTTTTTCGCTGAAGGAAAACCGCCTGCCGCCGTTTATAGAAAAAGCAACTTGAGCCCGAACGCGAGCAAAATGCTGCCGCCGAGCGCTTCGCTGTACGAGCCGAGCCATTGTTGAAAATGGCGGCCGACAAAAAGCCCAAGCCATGTCAGCACCATGCTGAACAGACCAAACAGCAAAATCGTCACCATCGTCCGCGCTCCGAAAATGCCGAGGCTCAGCCCGACGGAAAAGCTGTCTAGGCTGACGCTGAACGCAAAAAAAAGCAACCCCACCCCACGCGGAAACAGCGGCGAGCCATCGTCCCTCCGGAACGAGGCGATGATCATTTTCCCGCCAAGCCATAACAGCAGCACCCCGCCCGCATATGTCGCGATGCTTCCAAACTCGCGCGACAACAAACGGCCGACCAACATGCCGATTAGCGGCATTACAATATGAAATAACCCGATCGTCACCCCGATATAAAAAATTTGCCGGAGCCGAAGGCGCAGCAGCCCCATCCCTAGGGCAACCGAAAAAGCATCCATCCCTAACGCCAGCGCCATCAGCGACAGGGCGATGATCTCGCCGATTAACGCGCCCATTTCTCTTCCCTCCCGGACTGGCCTTACTGCTAGCATATGCGCGTCCGGAGCTCTTTAGAAGCGGCGCGTGGCCCAGCCGCTTCCTGCCAACCCAAAGGCGAATGACGGCGTTGTCCCGCCCTGCACGCCCACGGAACGGCCGCAGCCCGGCAAAGCAGCGATGGACAAAAAAACGACGATTTCCAAAGGCCGTTGCAACCGCCCTTGAAAACCGTCTCCATTTTGTTGCGAGCCGCGCGGATGAAAGATAGACCGCCCCAAACCGTCTCCGTTTTGTTGCCGGTTCAGCCCGGCGGCGTCGCTTTTTCTCGCCTGCCGGCCGCGTCATCCATCATCTAGCCGCTGATCACGCGCCCCCCGGCCGCTTTGCGCAGCCGGTTCATAATCGCCGCGCCGAGGCCTTCTTCCGGAAATGCCTCGCTGTAAATGAGATCGACATTCGTTTCATCAAACCGACGCAGCGTGTCGTACAGGCGATGGGCGACGGTCGTCAGCTCGCGGCGCGTTCCGCACGGCAGCACGACATCGGCCGCATACCGGTCCTTGTTTTCCTCGGTCGTCAACACGCCGACCGTTTTCCCTTCCGCCCGGCTTTCGTCCACGAGCTGCTGCAAAAACGCCGGTGGGCCGGCGACAATCCAAAGCGGCGCTTTCGGGGCATAATGCGTATATTTCATGCCGGGCGCTTTCGGCGCTGCCTGTTCGTCCCCGCCGCCGGCCGCCTCGGCGACATGACCAATCACTTCGCTTAACATTTCTTTTGTCACCCCGCCCGGACGCAAAATCACCGGCACGTCCCCGCTGCAGTCGAGCACGGTCGATTCCACGCCAATGCCCGTCGGACCGCCGTCAATCACCCCAGCGATTCGCCCGTTTAAGTCCGCGAGCACATGCGCGGCTGTCGTCGGGCTCGGCCTGCCGGAGCGGTTCGCGCTTGGAGCGGCAAGCGCCAGACCGCTCGCTTCAATCAAGGCGAGGGCGAGCGGATGGTCCGGCATGCGCACCGCCACCGTCGGCAGCCCGGCCGTCACTCGCTCGGACACGGCCCCCGCTCGTTTCGGCAAAACGAGGGTGAGCGGCCCCGGCCAAAACCGCTCCATTAACGTCTCAGCCACTGGCGGAAGCGGCGTGGCGACCGCCTCCGCTTGCGCACGACTGGCGACGTGGACGATGAGCGGGTTGTCGCTTGGCCGCCCTTTGGCTTCAAAAATTTTCTCCACTGCCGCCGTATTGGCGGCATCCGCTCCTAAACCGTACACCGTTTCGGTCGGAAACGCGACTACTTCCCCCGCCCGCAGCCATTCGGCCGCCTCTCGTATTTGTGGATAAACTTGCTGTTTATCCACAATATTATCCACAATCCAAACACGTGTTTTCACTCGTTTCACCTTCTCCATCGCCGTGATTCATCTTGAAAATGGCGGATTTTTTACAAGCGTCAGATCGCCGCCCGATTTCTTCCCACAGTTATTCACAAATTGTGAATAAACTTGTTGTTTTTGTGGATAACTTTGTGGATAGATGCTTATGGAATGAGATGGCTGAACCATTCTTTGAAGAAAAATTTGACTTCCACCTGCTGTTCCGGCTCGGCCATGACGACGAAGGACGATTCTTGACCATCCGTGTCCCCTTTGTCCTTCTCGCCATCCGCATGGATGGACGAAGCGGCGCGATCTTCGGTTTCCGCCATCGCATCCCTCTCCTCTTTCGGTTCGTCCTGCTCGATGGCCTGCTCTCCGCTTCGCATCGCCTCAGCTTCCGCTTCGACGGCCTCGCTGTTTTGCGTCGACCCGGCTTCCATTGACCGGGCGCTCTCAGCCGACACCGGTTCATTCTTTCCGGCAGGCGATCGGTTCGCCGCCATCATGACCGCATCGCCGTTGGAAAAATCGAGAAAACAAAGCGGTGGAAACAAGACGCACCACCAGTTTGCCCCTTTTCCTTCCCCGAGCGTAATGAGAAGGGCATCATACGTGCCGGCTGGATACACATAATTGCCGTACACTTTCGTCGGAAACTGAACTGAGCCAAACTGCACATGGTACGACTGGCTGCTTTGCTCTTGGCGAAGCACGCGGGCGACTGTTTGCTCGATCTCCGGCAAGTGCGAGCGGATGACGCGCTTCGCTTCGTCCACCGACGTAAGCTCCGCCACCCAGCCGTTGATTTGCGCATTGACCGCATCGCGCACTTTTCGCTTTAGCTGTTGATCTTTGTCGGCGTCACTGTTCGCCAAGATGCGCAGGCGAATCGCCTCATCGGGAATGGCGACAACGGCGTTTGCCCCGGCGTTCGTCTGCTGGCCGTACAAGTTAATGAGCACACCTGTGATTAATAGAGTGATATATAAACAAATCGCGAGCGAATGTCCCTTGATCACCATGATCGGCACCGTCCTTTCATCTTCCATTGTGGACGGCGCCGCTTCATTTTAAACCTATCAATCTAATTTTTTTCTTGTCATATATACCATCCGCTCTTTGCCGTTCAAATCAACGGCGACCTCAATCTCAGCATCTGGAAACGCTGCAGCCAAGAGCGCCGCCACCGCTTTTCCCTGCCCGGCGCCGATTTCAAATGCCGCGAGCGAAGGGACACCGAGCACAAGCGGGAGCTCGCGGGCAAAGCGGCGGTAAAAGTCAAGCCCATCGCGGCCGCCAAACAGCGCCGTATGCGGCTCATGCTCTTTTACGACAGGCGAAAGGACCGCCGCATCCATCTCCGGGATGTACGGCGGGTTGGACACGACAACATCAACCGTCTGTCCGCCTTGTATAAACGGCTGCAGCAAATCGCCGCATCGAAATGCGACGCGCGCGCCAAGCCGTTCGGCGTTTTCCTTGGCGACAGCGAGCGCTTCTTTGGAAATGTCGGTGGCGGTCACGGACAGCCGCTCGTTTTCAAGCGCCAGCGTGATGGCGATCGCCCCGCTGCCGGTGCCGACATCAACGACATCGATCCGTCGGCGGCCGGCAAACAGGCGGGGAAGGCGCTCGAGCACCCCGAGTACAAGCTCTTCCGTTTCCGGACGTGGGATCAACACGTGGCGGTTGACGAGAAACGGCCGGCCATAAAACCATTCATAGCCAATCAAATATTGAATCGGCACATGCTCCATCGCATGGCGACGCACATCGGCCGCAAACCGTTCGTACAACGCTTCCTCAACCGGCTCCCGCCAGCGGGCGAACAGCCCGGCCCGATCGACGGCCAAATGATGGCACAGCAGCCACTCCGCCGCCCGTTCTTCTTTTCCATGGGCGCGCAAAAAAGAAGAAGCCCAGGCGAGGACTTCGTGGACGTTACGACGCATCGTTCGCTTGCTCCAATTTTTTCGCCTGATCGTCCAAAATGAGCGCCTCGATAATTTCGTCGAGGTGGCCATCGAGCACTTGATCGAGCTTTTGGATCGTCAATCCGATGCGGTGGTCCGTGACGCGGTTTTGCGGGAAGTTGTACGTCCGGATGCGCTCGGAACGGTCGCCGGTGCCGACTGCCTGCTTGCGCGTTTGGTCATATTCGGCGCGCGCTTCTTGCTGGTACTTGTCATAAATGCGGGCGCGCAATACTTTCATCGCTTTTTCTTTGTTTTTGATTTGCGATTTTTCGTCTTGGCACGTGACAACAATGCCGGTCGGAATATGGGTGAGGCGCACGGCCGACATTGTCGTGTTGACGCTTTGCCCACCCGGTCCGCTTGAGGCGAACGTGTCGACGCGAATGTCTTTTTCATTGATTTCGACTTCGATTTCTTCCATCTCCGGCAGGCAGGCGACCGTCGCCGTCGACGTATGGATGCGCCCGCCTGACTCCGTTTCCGGGACGCGCTGGACGCGATGCGCGCCGTTTTCAAACTTGAGCTTCGAATATGCGCCTTTTCCGTTGACCATAAAAATGATTTCTTTATAGCCGCCGAGGCCGGTCGGGCTCGCTTCGATCACTTCCGTCTTCCACCCTTGCGATTCCGCATAGCGCGTATACATCCGGTACAAGTCGCCGGCAAACAGCGCTGCCTCTTCACCGCCGGCGGCCGCGCGGATTTCCATAATGACGTTTTTCTCATCGTTCGGGTCTTTCGGCAAAAGCAGCACTTTCAGCTTTTCAACAAGCGCCTCTTCCCGTTCTTCCAGCTCGTCAATTTCCTCTTTCACCATCTCCCGCAGCTCCGGATCGAGCTTTTCCTCAAGCATCGCCTTCGCTTCCGCGAGTTGGTCGCGAACCGATTTGTATTCACGGTACGTTTGCACCGTTTCCGCCAAATCAGCCTGCTCTTTCGAATAATCGCGCAGTTTTTTCGGATCATTGATGACTTCCGGATCCATTAAAAGTTCATTCAGCTTCTCATACCGTTGTTCGACAGCTTCCAACCGGTCAAACACATCACTCACCTCTGTTTTTCCACACAGTCTAATTTCAAATTATATCATGAAAAAAGGCCAAACAAAAACTCCCGCTGTTCGCAAGCGGGAGCTTTTAGTTCAAGCGCACAACAATTTCGTATGTCGGAATCGCTTTTGTCAACAATTTGTCGATGCGGCTCGCCTCGCGCCGCCGCTCTGCAGCAGACAACTCATCCGGCACATCGACGGTGACATACATATTGCCGCCGTGAAACCAAACGGAAACGGGGCGATAGTCGGTGCGCCGCTCGATCAGCTGCATTGCTTTGCGCGTATCGGCGCGCTGATTTTCGCTTCCTTCGGTCAAACTGATGAAGTTCGGATTTTGCCGCGTTTTTTCCGGATCGTCAAAGTTGTTGTACAAGTCGCGGTCGGCATCGATTTTCGGCCGTCCATCCGTCATCAGCCGCGTGCCGTTTTTGTCTTCGCTTTGCTGACGGTAGGACGGGTGATCCGGGTTGAGCGAACAGGCAGAAAGAAGCAAAACAACCCCTAACAGCCAGATGCGTTTCATCATTTCGCCTCCCTGCTGTTAGGATGTCCGCAACAGGCAAGAATATGTACGCCTTCATTCGCCTGCCCGTTCGGAAAGCGGGCGGCCGTACCATTTGTTCGGTTTGCCCGGCACTTCATGGTGATGGCGGCAGCGCGGTTCGTACGCTTCGCTGGCGCCGACCAAAATGACCGGATCATCATAAGAGGCAGGCACCCCGTTAATGAGCCGCTGCGTCCGGCTGGCCGGGGAGCCGCACACCGTGCATACCGCTTGCAGCTTCGTCACCGACTCGGCGATCGCCATCAGCGCTGGCACCGGCCCAAACGGTTCGCCGCGGAAATCTTGATCCAACCCGGCGGCGATGACGCGATAGCCGCGGTCGGCGAGCGTTTGGACGACGTCGATAATGTCATCAGAAAAAAATTGCACTTCATCGATGGCGACGACATCGGTGGCGGCGGAAATGTAACGAAACATTTCCGCAGGCGTCGCGACCGGAATGGCGATCACCGAATTGCCGTTATGCGACACGACGGCATCTTCGCGGTAACGGTTGTCGATCGTTGGTTTGAATACCTTCACTTCCTGTTTGGCAAACTGAGCGCGGCGGATGCGGCGGATCAGCTCTTCCGATTTGCCGGAAAACATGCTGCCGCAAATGACTTCGAGCCAGCCGGACTGCGTCATCACGTACATCGGGCCCTCTCCTTTCGCTCCACACTGTCATCGAAACGATGAGCGCCCCTGCCAGGCCAGGCCAAAACGGCCGGAGCGCCCTGGCGACAGGGGCCGTCCATCTAGTTTCACGAAAAAGCAGGCAAGCGCACCGCTTGCCTGCTTTCGTCCGTCCTTGATTACTTAAGGCCGTATTTTTTATTGAATTTATCGACGCGGCCCGCTGCCGAAACGAATTTTTGTTTGCCCGTGAAGAACGGATGGCATTCCGAGCAAATCTCAACGCGCAGTTCGTCTTTGACCGAACCGCTTTCGAACTCGTTTCCGCATGCGCAGCGGACGATTACTTTTTTGTACGCTGGATGGATCCCTTGTTTCATCGTTTTCATCTCCTTCCGCCCTGTATCTCATCGAAACAGAGTTATTCGTTCGCGCGGGCTCAGCCAAGCCAAGACTTCTCCCGGTTTGGCCGGGCGCCGCGCATGGAACGGCCGGGGCTTCGCGGAAGCGGCCCGGCCGGTGCAGACGGTTCATCGTATGAACACATCGATGATGGTCCAAACACACATGTTAAGATTATAACAGCTTTTCCGCTCATTTGCAACGGGCGATTCCCGACAAATTCCACCAGCTTGTTATAGGCGAAGCGGGCCGCCGTTTCTCCATTCTTGCTCAAGCAGCGCGAAAAACTCTTCGTTTGATTTTGTGCGGCGCAGTTTGTTCAAAAACCGCTCGATAAAATCCGGCGAGTCGGCCATCGTTTTGCGAATCGCCCACAGTTTTTCTAAATGTTCTTTCGGGATGAGCAGCTCCTCTTTGCGCGTCCCGGAGCGGCGAATGTCGATGGCCGGGAAAATGCGGCGCTCGGCGAGCGAGCGGTCGAGATGGAGCTCCATGTTGCCCGTCCCCTTGAACTCTTCGTAAATGACGTCATCCATTCGTGACCCGGTGTCGATGAGGGCGGTCGCCAAAATCGTCAAGCTGCCGCCTTCTTCAATGTTGCGCGCCGCGCCGAAAAAGCGCTTCGGCCGATGAAACGCCGCCGGATCGATCCCGCCCGAGAGCGTGCGCCCGCTCGGCGGAATGACCAGGTTGTACGCGCGGGCGAGGCGCGTGATGCTGTCCATCAAAATGACGACATCGCGCTTATGTTCAACAAGCCGCATCGCCCGCTCCAGGACGAGTTCAGACACCCGGATATGGTTTTCCGGCACCTCGTCAAACGTCGAGCTGACGACTTCTCCTTGCACCGACCGCTCAATGTCGGTCACTTCTTCCGGCCGCTCGTCAATGAGCAAGACGATCAACTCGACATCTGGATGGTTCGTCGTAATGCTGTTGGCGATTTCTTTCAGCAGCATCGTTTTCCCAGCTTTTGGCGGCGCGACGATCAATCCGCGCTGGCCGAAGCCGACCGGCGCGATCAAGTCGATGATGCGGGTCGACAGCTTGTCCGGGGTCGTTTCGAGCTTCATTTGCCGGTTCGGATAAAGCGGTGTCAACGCCGGAAAGTGGACGCGTTCCTTGGCGGTTTCCGGGTCTTCGCCGTTGACCGCTTCGACATGAAGCAAGCCGAAGTAGCGTTCGTTCTCTTTCGGCGGCCGCACCTTGCCGGATACTTTGTCTCCATTGCGCAGATCAAAACGACGGATTTGGGAAGCGGAAATGTAAATGTCTTCCGAGCTCGGGGAATAGCCGACCGGACGCAAAAAACCGAATCCTTCCGACGGAATGATTTCGAGAACGCCTTCCATGAACGAGAGGCCGTCTTGTTCGGCACGTGCTTTCAAAATGGCAAAAATAAGCTCTTTTTTCGTCAACTTGCTGTAATAAGAAATTTTGTATTGCTTGGCGAGCTCATACAGCTCTTTGAGCTTCATGTTTTCTAAAGCCGCTAACGTTAATTCCATTTTGACACCACACTTTGCAAAGTTTCCTATTCTCCCATCGTGTTTGTTCGGGCATCGTTCGACAGGCGAAGGGATCTCATTTCGTATAAGAAGATAGTCAACTACCCCCACTTCGCGAACGCTTGAAGTGGGGGCTTGCAACTCCCCAGAAGTGCAAACGGACTTCGTCCTCCTTCCTTGACTTGGGGTTGCATCAGGGGGCAGGTTGACGACTACCCAACGACGCAGGTCATGCCTGCATCGTTACCGATTCTCTCGGTGTGTCTGTTGGCAGTACTTGGCTTCCACACACAACAGACGGACCTACGCTCGATGTTTTACGGTTACAACGTTTCCTGTAACCAACTCCATACATCGAGTAGCCGTGATTGGAGTGCCTTTATTGAACGGTTTTCTCCACGCCTTTATTCTATCATACACAAAAGAAAGGGGGAACGCGCATTCCTCTCCCACTTACTCCCTTTGGTCGTTGAAGTGGGAGTCTCCTGCGCGAAATAGGATGAAGGCTGAAATGAAGTAGAATGGCAGAGCTTATTTTTGCATAAGCAACACGACTATTTTACCCTTTTTTCCGCTTTTTAATCAATCTTTTTTTCGTTCCGGGCAAAGCGGCGCCTCTCGATGCCGGCGCCGCCAAGACGGATGGAAAGGAAAGCCGCGGGATTGTTGTCGTTTGATTCCAATGAGCGGTGTAGGCGCTCCGGCCCGTCGGCGGAACGTCTCACTTAAAGACCAAATTCGGTTTTTTCTTCAAGCTGTGCCGCCCTTCGATAAAGCGGACGGTGCCGGATTTGGCGCGCATGACGACCGAGTGGGTGAGGCCGTACGCCCCCTTGAGCTGAACGCCGCGCAACAGTTCGCCGTCCGTGACGCCGGTGGCGGCAAAAATGGCGTCGTCCCCTTTCACCAGGTCGTCCATGCACAGCACTTTGTTGACGTCAATGCCCATTTTCTTGCAGCGCTCGAGCTCGGCCTCGTTTTGCGGCAGTAGTTTTCCTTGCAGCTCGCCGCCGAGGCATTTTAACGCAACCGCCGCGAGCACTCCTTCCGGCGCGCCGCCCGAGCCGAACAAAATGTCAACGCCGGTATGGTCGAACGCCGTGTTAATGGCGGCGGCGACATCGCCGTCATTGATGAGCTTAATGCGGGCGCCGGCTTCACGCAGCTCATGAATGAGACGCTCATGGCGCGGACGGTTGAGAACAACCGCGACGACGTCTTCAATATCTTTGTTTTTCGCCTTCGCCACCGCTTTTAAATTGTCGATGATCGGCGCCTCAATATCAATCATGCCGACCGCTTCCGGGCCGACCGCGATTTTCTCCATGTACATATCGGGCGCATGAAGCAAATGGCCGTGGTCGGCGACCGCGACGACCGCCAAGGCGTTCCAGCCCCCGGACGCGACGATGTTCGTCCCTTCGAGCGGGTCAACGGCGACGTCAACGCGCGGGCCGTAGCCGTTGCCGAGCTTCTCCCCGATATACAGCATCGGCGCTTCGTCCATCTCCCCTTCGCCGATGACGACCGTCCCTTTCATCGGCACGGTGTCAAACACATCGCGCATCGCCGACGTCGCAGCGTCATCAGCCTCATTCTTTTTCCCGCGCCCCATCCAGCGGGCGGCGGCAAGCGCCGCCGCTTCGGTGACGCGCACGAGTTCCATCGATAAGCTTCGTTCCATCGTCGTTCTCCCTTTCCCCTTTGTCGACTGGACGTTACGCGTTTTTCACTTGCTCGATTTCTTCATCGGTCATTTTTTCGCGCCAAATGACGGCGCCGAGTGCGGACAGCTTCTCGACTAAGCCGCTGTAGCCGCGGTCGATATGCTCGACGCCGGTAATTTCCGTCACCCCATCAGCCATCAGTCCGGCAATCACAAGCGCGGCCCCGGCGCGCAAATCGCTCGCCTTCACTTTCGCCCCTTGCAATTGGACCGGTCCGGTGACAATGGCCGAGCGGCCTTCCACTTTTACGTTGGCGTTCATGCGCCGCAGCTCATCGACGTGTTTGAAGCGGGCGCTGTAAATGGTATCCGTGACGATGCTTGTGCCGTTCGCTTTTGTCAATAAGGCGGTAAACGGCTGCTGCAAATCGGTTGGGAAACCGGGGTAGACGAGCGTCTTGACGTCAACCGCTTTCAAAACATCAGAGCCGCAGACGAGAATTTGGTCTTCTCCCTTCTCGACGCGCACGCCCATTTCGCGCAGTTTGGCCGTCAGCGATTCGACGTGCTGCGGGATGACGTTGTCGACGACGACTTCATTGCCCATCGCTGCAGCGGCAATCATGTACGTGCCGGCTTCAATCCGGTCCGGAATGATGGCGTGGCGGCAGCCCGATAATTTTTCGACGCCGTCGATGCGGATGACATCGGTGCCTGCGCCTTTAATTTTCGCGCCCATGTTGGAGAGCAGCGTTGCCACATCAATGATTTCCGGCTCTTTTGCCGCGTTTTCGATAATCGTCCGTCCTTTGGCGCGCACCGCCGCCAGCATGATGTTGATCGTCGCGCCGACGCTGACGACGTCCAAAAAAATGCGGGCTCCGCGAAGCTCCTCAGCGCGCAAATAGATGGCGCCCTGCTCGTTCGTGACGGTGGCGCCGAGCGCTTCAAACCCTTTAATGTGCTGATCGATCGGGCGCGGTCCGAGGTGGCAACCGCCCGGCAGGCCGACGACCGCTTTTTTGAAGCGTCCGAGCATCGCGCCCATCAAATAGTAGGAGGCGCGCAGCTTTTTCACCTTTCCGTTCGGAAGCGGCATGGAAACCATGTTCGTCGGGTCGATGACCGCCTTCTTGCCGTCAAATGAAAACGAACCACCGATTTCTTCGATCAAGCTTCCTAAAATGCGCACATCGGAAATGTCCGGCAATCCTTCGATCGTCACCGGCGACTCGGCCAAAATCGCTGCCGGAATCAAGGCGACCGCGCTGTTTTTCGCGCCGCTCACTTTGATTGTTCCCTGCAGCCGATCCCCGCCGATGATTTTGATTTTATCCATCGTCGTCTCCCTTCTTTGCTCGGAAGTGGCTTCACCTTTCGGATGAGAAGACAAGGCCGGGCGGGGTGAGCCCGCTTGCCTTTAGAGGCAAACGCCTTATTTTCATTGTTGCCGATTCCAGTCGGCAAGAAACTTCTCGATTCCTTGATCGGTGAGCGGATGGTGGAACAATTGCATCAGCACTTTGTACGGGACGGTGGCGATGTGCGCCCCGCGCAACGCTGCTTCCGTCACATGGTGCGGGTGGCGGATCGAAGCTGCGATGATTTCCGTTTCGATGCCGTGAATGTTGAAAATGTCCGCAATCGTGGAAATGAGCTCTAAGCCATTATGGCCGATGTCATCGAGGCGGCCGAGGAACGGAGAAACGTATGTCGCGCCGGCGCGCGCCGCCAATAGCGCCTGGTTGGCGGTAAACACGAGCGTCACATTCGTTTTAATGCCTTTTTCGCTGAACGTTTTTACCGCTTTTAACCCTTCCGGCGTCATCGGCACTTTAATGGTAATGTTCGGAGCGATTTTCGCCAGCTCTTCTCCTTCCTCAATCATGCCGGCCGCATCGGTCGAAATGACCTCGGCGCTCACCGAACCGGAGACGATGGATGTAATTTCGCGCAGCCGGTCATGGAACGAAACGTTTTCTTTCGCCACTAAGCTCGGGTTGGTCGTGACGCCGGCCAAAATGCCGAGCTCATGGGCGTGTTTAATTTCTTCCAAATTGGCGGTATCAATGAAAAATTTCACTACGTATCCCTCCTTGTCATTATTTGGACGCAGGCAGGCAAGCCCGGGTGACGACCGAAAGCTGCCTGCCAGGCCGATCTTGCCGTTTGCTCGTTATTGCGCCGCTTTTCCGGACGAGCCGAATTCGCGCATTTTGCCGATGACCGTCGCTTTGATCGCGTCGCGGCCCGGACCGATAATTTTGCGCGGATCGTAGACGTTCGGGTCTTTGGCAAGCAGTTCACGGACCGCTTTGGTAAAGGCGATTTGGTTTTCCGTATTGACGTTGATTTTCGATGTGCCAAGGGAAATGGCGCGCTGAATTTGTTCAGTTGGAATGCCGGTGCCGCCGTGCAAAACGAGCGGAATGCCGGTCAAATCGCGGATTTTCTCCATTTCGGCAAACCCGAGCTTCGGCTCCCCTTTGTACGGGCCGTGCACCGAACCGAGCGCCGGAGCAAGGCAGTCGATGCCTGTCCGTTTGACAAGTTCTTCACATTCTTTCGGATCGGCGTAAATGACGCCTTCGCCGACGACGTCATCTTCCTGTCCGCCGACAATGCCGAGCTCGGCTTCAACCGAGACGCCGCGCGCATGGGCGTACTCTACGACTTGTGAGGTAATGCGGACGTTTTCCTCAAACGGATGATGGGAGGCGTCAATCATGACCGAGGTGAACCCAGCATCGATCGCCGCTTTGCATTTTTCAAAGCTCGAACCATGGTCAAGATGGATGGCGACCGGAACGGTGATGTTCATGTCTTCCATTAAGCCTTTTACCATGTTGACGACCGTTTTAAACCCGCCCATGTAACGAGCCGCCCCTTCGGAGACGCCGAGAATGACCGGCGATTTTTCTTCTTCGGCGGCCGCTAAAATCGCTTGCGTCCATTCCAAGTTGTTGATGTTGAATTGGCCGACCGCATATTTGCCGCGCAGCGCCTCGTTGAGCATCTCTTTCATCGATACTAACAGCATGGTTCCATCCTCCTTAATTGATTATCGTCTTTGTCGCCATGGCGAAACATAGGCCGACAGGCGCAAAATGCATCTACGTTAATAAGCATACCAACTTGCCGGCAAAACAGCAACCATTCCCTTCGTTAGTGCAGCTGACACAAAAAAGAGCTTTACGAAGAAAGATGGCTTTTGACGGCGGCGCGCAAGTCGTCGATGTCAAATGGCTTGGCAAAATGCATGAGCGCCCCAAGCTCTTTCGTTTCCTGAATCATATCCAGCTCGCCGTACGCGGTCATAATGATCACTTTGATGTCCGGGTCGATGTCTTTGAGCCGCTTTAAAATTTCAATGCCGTCCATGCCGGGAATTTTCATATCGAGAAGCACGAGGTCGGGATGGTGTTTGCGGACGATTTCCAACGCCTGCATGCCGTTGGCCGCCTGATAAGTCACGTACCCTTCCCGCTGAAACACTTCATTTAACAAGATGCGGATGCCGTACTGGTCGTCGACGATTAAAATTTTGTTTCCCACATTTATGCACCTCTATTCCCTGTTTTCTCCCTATTAATGTTTCGCATTTCCCGAACGTATTTCCTGCTTGCTTTTCGGATCATTTACGGATTTTGTATAATAGCGGAGAAAGGAGGCCAAATGATGAAAATTTTGGCGACGCAAACGATCGGGTTGCTGCAAAAAATCGCGGCGGACGAGGAGTGGGCGCTTGAGGACGGGGCGCGTCTGCTCGCCCAGGCGGTCGTCGGCGACGGGCGCATCTGGCTGTACGGAGCAGGCGAATTGGACGCGGTTGTCACCGCCGCGCTTCTCGGTCCGGATCGGCTGCCAAAGGCGGCCCGCATCGAATCAAGGGAAGTGGGCGATTGGAACGAAACGGACCGGGCGCTCGTATTCGCCCGTTTTTCCAACGACAACGAAGCGATCCGCCTCGTGGAACAGCTGCAGGGGCACGGCGTTGATACGGTTGCCGTCTCAGCGCTCGTCAAAGACGAGCCGGGCTTGGCGGAGCTGGCCGCTGTCCATATCGACAGCAAACTGTCCCGCCCGCTCGTGCCGACGGAAGACGGGCGTCGCATCGCCATGCCGACCGTGACCGCCGCTTCGTTCATCTACTATGGGCTTGTCGTGTTGCTTGATGACATTTTGCAAGAATATGCCTAAAAAGAGAGGGTGTCCCGTTGCGTTGGGACACCCTCTTTCTTGCTGCGCCGCCGGAGGCTATACCGTCCCCTTGCCTAGGGCGGCATATCCTTCTTTTGATTGAAGCGCCGCTTTGACAAACTCGCGGAAGAGCGGCTGCGGCCGCGTCGGGCGCGAGGTGAATTCAGGATGGAACTGCGCGGCGACAAACCACGGATGGTCTTTCAGCTCGATAATTTCCACAAGCCGTCCATCCGGGCTCGTGCCGGAGAAGACGAAGCCATGCTCTTCTAATAGATGGCGGTATTGATTGTTGAATTCATACCGATGGCGATGGCGTTCGTAAATGACTTCATCGCCGTACGCAGCGTAGGCGAGCGTTCCTTCCTGCAGCTTGCACGGATACAGGCCGAGGCGAAGCGTGCCGCCTAAATCTTCGACATCCTTTTGCTCTGGAAGCAAGTCGATGATCGGATGCGGCGTATTCGGGTCAAACTCGGACGAATGGGCGCCAGACAACCCGACAACATGGCGGGCAAATTCAATCGAGGCGAGCTGCATTCCTAAGCAAATGCCCAAAAACGGCACGCGCTGCTCGCGGGCGTAGCGGATCGCCTCGATTTTCCCTTCCACGCCGCGGTCGCCAAACCCGCCCGGAACCAAAATGCCGTCCGCGTCTTTCAGCAACTCCGCCACATTGTCGCGCGTGACGTGCTCCGCATTCACCCATTGGATCTCAATGTCCGTATCAAATGCATAGCCGGCATGGCGAAGGGCCTCGACGACCGAAATGTAGGCGTCCGGCAGTTCAACATACTTGCCGACGAGGGCGATTTTCGTCGTTTTCGACAAGTTTCGCACTTTCTCGACGAGCGCTTTCCACTCCGTCATATCTGCTTCACGGCAGTTGAGGCGCAAATGTTCACAGACGATTTGATCGAGCTTTTGTTCTTGAAGCATAAGCGGCACCGCATAGAGCGTGTCCGCATCGCGGCACTCAATGACTGCCTTCGGGTCGATGTCGCAAAAGAGAGCGATTTTGTCTTTCATCTCTTGCGGCATCGGCATTTCTGTACGGACGACGATGACGTTCGGCTGGATGCCGAGGCTGCGCAGTTCTTTCACGCTGTGCTGCGTCGGCTTCGTTTTCATTTCCCCGGCTGCCTTGATGTATGGCACAAGCGTGCAATGAATGTACATGACATTTTCGCGGCCGACGTCGCTTTTGATTTGGCGGATGGCTTCCAAAAACGGCAACGATTCAATGTCGCCGACCGTGCCGCCGATTTCCGTAATGACGACATCGGCGTTCGTTTCCCGGCCGGCGCGGAAGACGCGCTCTTTGATTTCGTTCGTGATGTGCGGAATGACTTGCACCGTGCCGCCGAGGTAATCGCCGCGCCGCTCTTTGCGGATGACGGCGGAGTAGATTTTCCCGGTCGTGACGTTGCTGTATTTGTTCAAATTAATATCGATGAACCGCTCATAATGGCCTAAGTCCAAATCCGTTTCCGCGCCGTCATCGGTGACGAACACTTCGCCGTGCTGATACGGGCTCATCGTTCCCGGGTCGACGTTAATGTACGGGTCGAACTTTTGAATCGTCACGTTCAGGCCGCGATTTTTCAAGAGCCGCCCGAGCGACGCAGCTGTGATCCCTTTTCCGAGCGAAGAAACGACACCGCCCGTCACAAAAATGTATTTCGTCATTTTGTCTTCCCCCTTGCCGAAGTTACAATAACAGTGTTTGCGAAAGGGCAAATAAAAAATGCTCCACTTACCATATGTAAGGGAGCGACTGATGAATTCGTCCATTTTTCAAGAGCCCAACACACATTGTACTGAGTTCCTCAAACAAAGTCAAGCGGTTATTCGTCTTCCTCCGCTTCCTCGAGATCCAGCTCTTCGTCAAGCGGTTCATCGTCCAAATCAAACGGTTCTTCGTCGAGAATGTCCTCATCGTCAAAAGCAACGTCTTCGTCCAGATCGAATTCCTCGTCTTCGAGCAGCTCTTCGTCGTCAAGCTCGAGCTCTTCCTCATCGTAGTCATCAAGATCGTCGTAATCGAGATCCTCTTCGTCAAGCAGCTCTTCGTAATCATCGTATTCATCATCAAGCGCTTTTTTCTTCTTCTTCGGCTTGACGATCGTCACCGTTTCGTCTTCCGTCTGGTCAAACGGATACCACGCACGCAGCCCCCAGACGTTTTCCCCAACGCAAATAAACCGCCCGTCGATGTTTAAATCGGTATAATATTGGGCAAGCCGCGCGGCGATGTCGTCTTCCGCCATGCCGGTTAATGCCGCGGCTTCGCGGACGATTTGGTCGAACGGCAGCGCCTCGCGCTTGTCAAGCAAAATGAGGTTCGCCAGTTCGACGAACGACATCTCCTGCAATTCCTCTGGCGAGTATTGCTGCTGCAGGCTCAAGTTCAGCACTCCCCTTCTATATAATGAAACAAATGAATGCAAGTGGAATACATACCATTCATTATAAACAAATTGTCGGGGTTTATGCTACATATTTGGCGAAAAAAGCAAAAGAGAGGTTCGGTGACAATTTCTTTGTCCCGCACTTTTGTCACGAATGTCTTCGCCGCATATTTCGCTTTCGTCTCTTCCCATGTCGCCAAAATGCGCTTCGATTCGGGCGTCAGCTTCGCTTCGTAATCGGCTTTGAGCGTTTCGAGCGCGCGGATCACGTCTTCAGCTTCGTCCCGTTCCTTCGCCGCTTCGATGGCCCCTTCGATTTGGAAGAGGCGTCGGGCCACCTCGACTTGCTGCTCGGCGCGGCGGTGGTACGAGCGGACCGTCTCCGCGATTTCGCGCAAATAGTAGCGGCGCTCATTCGGGATGATGACGTTATGCTTTTCAACGTTGGCAACGGTTTTCAAATTCGTCTTCCAGTTCGTTCCCGTTTTCCGGTTGCTCGTATCGACAAGTGCGACAAAAAGCGTATTCGTGCCCGGGTCGTTAAACTGGCTGGCGATCGTGCCGTATACCGGCATTTCCGATAGATCACGGTCAAACAGCTGATGGCTTCGTTGATACTGCTTCTGCACTTGCCGTTTTGCATCTTCCGAGCCTTTGCGTTCAAACTTGTTAATGGCGATCAAATCGGCGTAATCGGTCATATCGATTTTCTCAAGCTGCGTTGGCGCTCCGAATTCGCTTGTCATCACATACATCGAAACATCGCATACTTCGGTAATGGCGGCATCGCCCTGGCCGATCCCGCTCGTTTCGACAATGACGAGATCAAAACCGGCCGCTTTGACGACCGAAATGGCGTCGCGGATCGCCGGCGACAGCTCAGAGCGGGAATGGCGCGTCGCAAGGCTCCGCATATAGACGCGCGGCGAATGGATGGCATTCATCCGGATCCGGTCGCCTAACAGCGCCCCGCTTTCCACGCAGGTGCGCAAAATATGCTCAAAAATGGCTGGTTTCCCCAACCCAGGAAAACGCGCCAGCGATGAGCGAGGCGACCGGTTCGCTCCATGTCGCTTCCTCGCCATGCCAAATCATGCTCATGCCGTTGCCGGGCCCGTGCAGCGGAACGTCAAGCAGCGAAGAACGCGGACAGGTCGGAAGCGGGTGTTCGCTCTGCTATTTTTGCGCGTTGTAGGACACATTAATAAGTACTGAAGCGACGCACAGGAGGGAAAAATATGCTCATCATTGCCGTTATTGTGATCATATTCGCACTCGTTTATCTTGATGACAAGCTTGGCCGGCTGATCCTCCGCAACGGGCGCAAAAAAGTCGTGTACCCAAAGCGGCGGAGCGATATGGCCTTGTATGTGAATGGACGGCATTTATTTGCCGATTATTTTGCCGAGCTGCGCCGCGCCCGCGATCATATCCATATTTTGTTTTATATCATCAAGCATGACGAAACGACGGCGCCATTTTTCCAACTTTTAAAGGAAAAAGCGGCGGAAGGGGTGGAAGTGCGCTTGTTGACGGACTGGGTCGGCAGCCTCGGGTTGCCGAAAACGCTCATCCGTTCGCTGAAGGCAAGCGGTGTCGAATTCGCCTACGCCCGCCCGCCGCGCTTTCCGTTTTTCATTTACCGCCTCAACCGCCGCAGCCACCGAAAAATTACGGTCATCGATGGAAAGGTCGGGTATATGGGCGGTTTTAACATCGGCCGCGAATACAGTGGAAAGGACGCTAACATCGGAGAATGGCGCGACTATCACTTAAAAATCAGCGGAGAAGGGGTGCACGACTTGCAAGAACAATTTTTGCACGATTGGGAGGAGGCGACGGGCAAAACCGTCGCTGACAAACGCCGCTACTTCCCACCCCTTCACGCCGGCGCCATCCGCCACCAGCTTGTCGCGACTGACGGCGCCGCGCTTGAAGAGCAGTATATCGATGCGATCCGGCAGGCAAAACGAGAAATTATGATCGGCAGCCCCTACTTTATCCCGAGCCGGCCGTTGTTTGACGAGCTTATGCGCGCGATCCGGCGCGGGGTGCGCGTCACGGTCATTGTGCCGCTGCGGGCGGACCATTTATTTGTCCGCGAGGCCGCTTACCCGTATTTTTATCAAATGCTGAAGGCCGGAGCGCGCATTTACCGCTTTTACCAAGGATTTTACCACGCCAAAACGATTGTCGTCGATGAGGAATGGTGCGATGTCGGCACCGCCAACTTTGACCGGCGCAGTCTGTTTCTCAACGGCGAAATCAACTGCTATGTATTCGACCGCGCGTTCACGCAGGTGGTCAAGCGGGCGATCCAACGCGACCTGACGCGTGCCGAGCCGCTGACGCTCGATTTTTGGCGGAAGCGTTCGCTCCTTGACCGCGGCAAAGAATCGATTTCCCAGCTGATTTCCGCCTGGTTGTAGGCAACACGAAAAAAGCCGGCGATGTTCATCACCAACCCGCCTAACAGCGGCTTTCCCCGAGGAGGAACTTGGCAAAATCAGCTTTTTTCGTGCAAAACCCGGCGCTTGGACGAACGCCCGGACAAAAGGGCAAAGGAATCCCAGCCGAAACCGCCAAACAAAAAACCCGGCCGGCTCCATGTTGGCGATGTGAGATCGCTGCGGGTGCCGGCCGGGATTGAATCAGTTGGCCATCCTGTATCTTCTATTCATTTCCAAAACAATGTCAACCATTGAAACAGCCGCATCCCAAGATACACTCCAACAATGCCGGCAATGCCAGCCAACGCCGGAGGGGCCGGAATCGGCAGGCGGAACAGCGTGAACAAAAAACCGACAACGATGCCGGTGACAAGCGACAGCACCACTTCTTTCACAAGCAAATCCTCCATCGTTGTTTTTCCTTATGATGCCCAGACAAAAAGGGAAGCAGTCGCTCCCCTCCTTTGTTGCATCTGTTACATTTGTTCCGGGGCGGAAACGCCGATCAACGCCAACGCGTTTTTCAGCGTAATTTGCACCGCCTTCACCAACGCGAGGCGGGCTTTCGTTTTTTCGATGTTGTCCAAATCAAGCACTTTTTCCGCGTTGTAGAAGCTATGGAGCGCCGAAGCCAGCTCAAACGCATAGGCGGTGACGCGGTGCGGCATCCGCTTGAGCGCTGCCTCGGCGACGACGTCCGGGAAGTCGCCGAGCACTTTGAGCAGCTCGATTTCTTTTTCCGTTTCCACAAGATGGTGAAGCGCTAAGTCGCCGTCATAGGAAATGTGTTGTTCCTCCGCTTGGCGAAGAATGCTCGAAACGCGGGCGTGCGCGTATTGGACGTAGTAAACCGGGTTTTCATTCGACTGCGACACGGCCAAGTCCATGTCAAAATCCAAATGCGTATCGCCCGAGCGCATCGCAAAGAAATAGCGGACGGCATCGACGCCGACTTCTTCCATCAGCTCGCGCATCGTCACCGCCTTGCCGGTGCGCTTGCTCATTTTGACGCGCTCGCCGTTTTGGTATAAGTTCACCATTTGGATGATTTCGACTTCGAGCGCCTCCGGATCGTAGCCGAGCGCGGCGATCGCCGCTTTCATGCGCGGAATGTAGCCGTGGTGATCCGCTCCCCAAACGTTAATCAGCTTGGTAAATCCGCGCCGCAGCTTGTCTTGGTGGTAGGCGATGTCCGGAAGCAAGTACGTATACGTGCCGTCCTGCTTAATTAAGACGCGGTCTTTGTCGTCCCCAAACGCCGTCGAACGGAACCATGTCGCCCCGTCCTGCTCGTAAATGTAGCCGCGCTCGCGCAAAGTGGAAAGCGCTTCGTCGATTTTGCCGCTTTCATAAAGCGATGTTTCCGAGTACCAGACGTCGAACGGAACACGGAATGCGGCCAAATCTTGTTTAATTTTGTCGAGCTCATAACGAAGGCCGTATTCGCGGAAGAAAGCAAGCCGTTCCTCTTCATCGGCGTGGACGAACCGATCGCCATATTCCTCAGCAAGTGTTTTGCCGATTTCGACAATGTCGTCGCCGTAATAGCCGTCCTCCGGCAACGGCATATCGACACCGAGCGCCTGGAAATAGCGGGCTTCGACCGATTTCGCCAAGTTGTAAATTTGCTTGCCGGCGTCGTTAATATAGTATTCGCGCGTCACGTCAAACCCGGCTTTCGCCAAAATGTTGCAAAGCGAATCGCCGACCGCCGCGCCGCGGGCATGGCCCAAATGCAAGTCGCCGGTCGGGTTGGCGGAGACGAACTCGACTTGCACTTTTTCCCCGTTGCCGACGTTCGATTCGCCATACGCTTGTCCCGCCTGCAAAATCGCCGGCACGACCGCCGTCAAATAGCGGTTGTCCATGTAAAAGTTAATAAATCCCGGACCCGCCACCTCAATGCGCGCCACCGATACGCGCTCGCGATCAAGCTGCCCGACGATGGCTTCGGCAATCGCCCGCGGCGGCTTTTTCGCAATGCGGGCAAGCTGCATGGCGATGTTCGTCGAGTAATCGCCATGCGCCTTGTCGCGCGGCACCTCCAGCAAGACGTCCGGCAGCTCATCAGCCGAAACGAGCCCGGCTTTCACCGCCGCTTGGCGAATTTCTTCTTTCAGCTGTTCTTTCATTTGTCCGACAATGTTCATCGGCTTATACCCCCTTAAATGTCAACGTCAACGTATGGCGTCCGCTCCGCTCGTTTTGCAAGAAAAGCTCGTAGGAGAGAAAGAGCCGCCCCCGCTTCCGCTTATCGTCATAGTGAAACTCGATCGCATCCGTTTTCGCCGCCATCGCCCACCGCCCAAACACCGTTCCGTAATGGCCCGGCGTTTCTTGCCGGCGGCGGAACGTTTGCCGCATCTCGACCGCTCCGGAGCGAAGGATGGTCACCTCGTCAGGCGCGATTTTCACAATGTTGTTCACCCGCCCGAGTTCGTTTTCCTCCTCAAACTGCAAATAGCCTGTTTCCCCTTTTATGTAATACACCCCGTCCGCCTCAAGCACAACCGTCTCTTGGCGCGGACCGTCGCGAATGACAGCCACTTGGCGGAGGCGCGCCGGGATGCCGTTTGTTTCCTTCATATCGATGAACACACCTTTGCGAACAAACAGTCATAGTTTATAGTATAATGAACTGTTCCGCTCCATTCAAGAGGGGACAAACCCGATGGCAGATTTCCGCTCCAGTGGGCAAAAAAAAGGGGCTGGCCCAAAAGGTTGTTTTTCCTTAAACAAAACACAACATATCGTTATCTTAATGATTGTTTTATGCCTACATACGGTAATAAGAAAAGGTGTCCCGATCCTTTTGGGACACCCTCTGTTCCATCGGTATTTTATGATGACGCCCGAACATTTTTTAACACGTTAATAGCAAAAAGAATGACACCTATCACGACGAGCACCCCGCCAATCGCTGTCACCGGCACGAACGCTTCGTTGCCGTAAACGACGAAAATGAGACCGATCATCATGACCGGCAGGCCGATATTGTGCAGCCAGAAATGCACTTTCGCCCATTTCGTCGCCGCCGCTTGTGGAAGTGAACTACCCCCACTTAATTTTCTAGCGAAAATTTGAAGTGGGGGCTTCCAAAGAAGTTTGACTGCTTCAAGCAATCCTTATTCTTTGAGGCGTGTCCACTTCGCCGCTAGAGCATAAGACACTCAGGTCTACAGCTTTACTTTTCTTTAAGATGTTTAATGCGCCATTGACATCAGCATTCATTAGTTTGCCAGACTTTGTTCGATACAAGCCGCGCTTAATACGTTTGCCGCTGAACTTATATTCTTTTGGATTGTCGGCATTATATTCAGGAATCTCATCGCCGTCAAAAAAGCTGGCTTGAGACGTATATGATTCTTCCTGTTTCAAGAATTCAATGCCGTAAAATTCACAAAGATATTCTAGTTTTTCTTTTATGTTACCGAGAGGAATATTGACAAAGTTTTGATTTGTCTTTTTTCCTAGATTCATATTGCGTTGCCATGTTTCCGCATAGCCAATGACAAGTTTGCCAATTTGATTTTCAATACAGTAGTTAATGATGTAACGGCAAGTCTTGTTGATATAATCATTCACTTTATTATTGCGATTCATAGCAAGCAAAGCCTGTTTACGAGTGGTGCCTTTGATTTTTTGCTTATCTTTTATGCTTTGAAGTCTGGCATTTTCTTTGTTAAACCATTGATTGATACTTTTTAATCTCCGCCCATCAATGATGAATGATCTGCCGTCTGATGTGACACAAGTGGCAACATTGTTTAATCCTAAATCAATGGCCAGTGCTTTTTGGTCGTTTAATTCTCTTTGATCTTCAGGCATTTCATATTTGTACTGAATCTCAAAGAACCTGGCATGATGCTTAGGAATGATTTCAATCTGCTTAATCTTTTTGTCCAGTAACACAGGCGGAATCGTTATCGTGATAGGCTTGTGAGTCTTTTTAAATAGGCGAGAATACGGTATCGTGAATTTGTTGCCGTCTATACGAATCTGGCCAATGATCAGTGAATGAAAGCCATCTTTTTTAAGATATTTTGGAATACTGATAGCCTTGTGGTCATATTTTCCTTGTTTGGCAAGACTGATCAAACCAAAGAAAGATTTAAAGGCTTCATTGACCTTTTTTAAAATTTGCTGTGCCATGTTGCTGTTTAACAGCTTATAGTTTTCGTTAGTTTTGGCAAGATGATAATTTTTCTCATAATTAAGAAATTCCTTGTGTTCAAAATAGTATTGTCTGACATTGTACAATCCGACGTTGTACATGTTCTTGGCAATATGGCACAGTTCTCGAAGAGTCAAGTATTCTTCTTTGGTCAAACCATTTAGCTGTTGTTTGATACAAAAATACATGTTTTCACCTCCCATCTAACTATATGATACTATATTTTACTGAATCTATCCTATTTTCAGCAAAATATAGTTAAGGCGAGAGTCAGTCAAGACTTTGTGGAGAACATTTTTTCGGTTCACTACGGGCGTTGTCAATCACTAGTTAGCGAACCATTTTCAGGAATTCATATCGTAAGCGCTTTCGGACTCTCATCCCTCCCTCTAGAAATGTTGATCTATCAAGGCTTTTCGGCCTCTCAGGGGTGTCCAAAAAATATTTTTCGACAAAATCCCTTACATCCTTTTTCAGTTTTGTGGATATCTTACAGACCTAGGGTGCGCTTCGCGGCCACGGCTGGTTATATTTTCCTGCCGTGGGGGAAGCGTATTCGATGCACCCTTTGGATCTCCGCGTCGCTGATGAGGACGAACCCTCCCATGTCTCCGGGCGTCTTCGCGCCAACATTCCCTCGTTCGGTCTCGTCATCAGGCGGAGGCCGGCCAAGCTCCTTTGGGGACTCAAGGTCGAATGGATAAAATCACGCCAGCTTCTCCGGTGTCATCCTGTTGTCCAACGATTCTTCCGTTCGCAGGGGGAGGCCTTAGGCCGCCCGTTGCACCTGGGACAAGACGTCCTGTTTCATTCGCTCCGCGTCAAAGGCTTGTTTCTTCGTACAAATCGCAAACAGCACATTCAACAGCTTCCGGCACAAGGCGACGATGGATTGCTTTCCGGTCAGCGGGTTGACGGATCGGGTCGTGTAATATTCATGCAGCTCGCGAAACGCCTCGTTGTGCCGGATCAGCGGAATCATCGCCCGAAACAGCACCGAGCGCAGCCGTTTCCGTCCCCGTTTGGAGATGTGCTTTTGCCCTTTGCGCTGGCCGGAGGAGTTCTCCTTGAGCGTCAGGCCCGCCAACTTCACCAATTGGCGCGGGTCCCGATAATGGGCGAAGCTGCCGATCTCCGCCAACAGATCGATAATCGTGGCGTCTCCCAACCCGTCGACCGTTTTCAGCCATTGATACTCCATCGTCGTTTGAACCAATGCCTTCAACTCGGCGTCCAACGCGGCGATCTCCGCCTCCAATTGGCGGTATCGGCGGACGAGCGCGGCGATCTCAAACCGGGCCATCGTCGTCCCTTCCGTCACCCCAATGGAGTCCTTCGCGGCGTTGATCAACGCCTGAATTTTGGCCTTCTGCGGGCATTTCAGCCCTTCGCTTTGCCGGTACACCTCGATGAGCTCCTCGGCGGATCGGCCGGCCATATCGGCCGGAAGCGGCGTCCACTCCAGCACCGAAAGCGCCGTTTTCCCCAGGTCGCGAAACACCGTCCAAAACTCCGGAAAATATCGGTCGGTCCAGCGGACGATCGCGTTTTTCACCGCCGTCTGTTCCTTGCGGAGCTTCTCTTTGAGCGTGCTTCCCACGCGCAAATCGGCTTCGATCTCGTGCAGCAGCCGGGGGACGAGGAATCGTCCGTCTTTTGCCAGTCTGGCAATGACCAGGGCGTCTTTGGCGTCGTGTTTCGTCGGCAGGTTGTCATCGAGTTCTTTCGACCGGCACACATGCGCCGGGTTGACCATGACCAACGGGATCCCGTGCTCCTCGAGGAAGTAGGCCAGGTTCAACCAGTAGTGCCCGGTCGGCTCCACCGCGACGATCACCTCTGACTTCCCAAACGCTTGCATCGCCTCCTGAATCGCTTTATACAGCTGCTGAAACCCCTCTTTCGACTGGAAGATCGGGAACGACTTGCGAAGCACGCGCCCCCGGTCATCCACGAAGCAGGCGTAGTGAGTTCGTTTCGCGATATCGATGCCCACGACAAGCGTTTGTTCCGTAACTTGATCAATTTTATAGTTTTGTGTACAATTCATCTGAAGTCCTCCTTGGCATGATGGTAGGTATTGTTTGACACCCCTGCATCATACCAAGAGGGCTTTTTTTGATCAAGTCCCCGGAAAAGCTCCTAACGGGAATGCTCCTTTTTCTGTAAATACATTAATTATTACGCTCCGTACGCTCATATTCCTGCATCTTTTGTCCCACCAAAGAAAAAAGCACCCTCGCAAACTTGCGATTTAGGCGCTTTTTCTCATTTTTCACTTCCCTACCCAACCAAGCAGCATTTCCCGCACAAGCTTGCTCGCCGTATTGGCCGTTTGTTCGGAGTGGTCGTAAATCGGCGCGACTTCCACCAAATCGGCGCCGACAACGCGGACGTCGGAGCGGGCGATCTCATGGATCGCGGCTAGCAGTTCTTTCGATGTAATGCCGCCGGCATCGACCGTTCCCGTTCCGGGGGCATGGGCCGGGTCAAGCACATCGATGTCGATCGTCACATACACCGGGCGGCCGGCGAGCTTTGGCAACACGGAGCGGAGCGGTTCAAGCACCTCAAACTTGGCGATGTACATACCGTTTTCTTTCGCCCACTCAAACTCCTCTTTCATCCCGGAACGGATGCCGAACGAAAAGACATTCGTCGGGCCGATCAAGTCAGCGACTTTGCGGATTGGCGTCGCGTGCGACAGCGGCTCGCCTTCGTAATGTTCGCGCAAGTCGGTATGGGCGTCCATGTGAATGACGGCCAAATCCGGGTAATAGTCGTACACCGCTTTGATGACCGGCCAAGAGACGAGATGTTCGCCGCCGAGGCCGAGCGGAAACTTGCCGGCGTCAAGCACCTTTTTCACGAACTGCTCAATCAGCTCTAAACTGCGGGCCGCATTGCCAAACGGCAGCGGAATGTCTCCAGCGTCAAAGTAGCGGATGTCTTTGAGTTCGCGATCCAAATATGGGCTGTACTCCTCAAGCCCGATTGACACTTCGCGGATGCGGGCCGGGCCAAACCGCGAGCCAGGCCGGTAGCTGACCGTCCAGTCCATCGGCATGCCGTAAATGACCGCTTCGCTCTCTTCGAAGTTCGGGTGGCTGCCAATAAAGACGTTGCCTGAATAAGCTTCATCAAAACGCATCGATCTGCCCCCTTATTTCACTAGGTCCGCGACAAATTTTGGCAAAACGAAACACGCCTTATGCAATTCTTTCGTGTAGTATTTCGTCTCAATGTCATGGAACCGGTCGTCGCTCACCGCAAGCGGGTCGTATTGTTTCGAGCCGAGCGTAAACGTCCAGAGCCCGCTCGGATACGTCGGAATGTTCGCTGTATACAAACGGGTGATCGGGAAAATTTCTTTCACATCGCGGTAGACGTTGCGGATCAAGTCCGCTTTAAACCACGGGTTGTCCGTTTGAGCGACGAAAATGCCGTCCTCTTTCAGCGCGTTGGCGATGCCGGCATAAAACCCTTTTGTGAACAAGTTGACCGCCGGGCCGACTGGTTCCGTCGAGTCGACCATGATGACGTCGTATTCGTTTTTGCTTTGCGCGATGTGCATAAACCCGTCATCGACTTTCACTTCGACGCGCGGATCGTCGAGTTTTCCGGCAATTTCCGGCAAGTATTTTTTCGAATACTCGATCACTTTGCCGTCAATTTCGACAAGCGTCGCTTTTTTGACGATCGGGTGTTTCAGCACTTCACGAATGACGCCTCCGTCGCCGCCGCCGACGACAAGGACGTTCTCTGGCTTCGGATGGGTGAACAATGGGACGTGGGCGACCATTTCATGATAGACGAACTCGTCTTTTTGCGTCGTCATCACCATGCCGTCTAAAATGAGCATGTTGCCAAACTCCGCCGTTTCGACCATATCAAGCTTTTGAAACGGCGTCTGTTCTGTATGTAAAGTGCGGACGATGCGTGCGGTGATGCCAAAATGCTCCGTTTGCTTTTCGGTAAACCAAAGTTCCATCGGTAACATCCTTTCTCCGAGCGTTGCTTACTATACAAGTTTTCCTTAGCCAACGAAAAACTAAACACGAAAAAGTATAGAGCAATCTAGCAAAAATGCAAGAGGAACAAGTTTAAAATAAAAAATTTTTTTTCATACTGGTAAGAAAAAGCGGAAAACCTCGCTGGCGAAGCCTTGACAAAAGCAAGGCGGCACATCCAGCCAGGCGTCCGCCCGCATGTCTAAAACAACGCCAAAACCGTTGAGGTGATGCGCAATGGAACCGATCCCGGGCAGCCGTTTTCGCGGCACGTGGAAATATGTGCGCGCCGCCGTCTTTATCGGCTTTTTTCTCGCCATCTTTGCCTTCGCCGCTCTCGGGAGCTTTATTTTGTTTGCCAAAATCGAAGGCGCCCCGCCGGTCGCCGTGCCGCAAACAACGATTTTTTATGCGGACGACGGCCGCAAAATCGGGGAAAGCGACCATGGACAAAAGCGGTACTGGGTTCATCTCGGTGACATTTCCCCGCACGTCATCGAGGCGACGATTGCCGTTGAGGACCGAAAGTTTTACGAACACCACGGATTTGACTTGAAACGGATCACCGGCGCGGTGCTCGCCAATCTCGAGGCCATGGACAAAGTGCAAGGAGCGAGCACGATCACCCAGCAATATGCACGCAACTTGTTTTTAACACATGAGAAAACGTGGTCGCGAAAAATCCAGGAAGCGCTGTACACGATCCGCCTTGAAGCCAATTACAGCAAAGAAAAAATTTTAGAAGGCTATTTAAATACGATTTACTACGGCCATGGCGCCTACGGCATCGAGGCAGCAGCGCGCTATTATTTCGGCAAGCACGCGAGCGAGCTGGCGCTCAGCGAGGCAGCGATGCTCGCCGGCATTCCGAAAGGGCCGTATTACTACTCGCCGCTTGTCAACGAGGCGCGGGCAAAAGCGCGGCAAAAAATCGTGCTCACCTCCATGGTGGAAGCCGGCTACATCAGCCGCGAAGAAGCGGAGCGGGCGTACCGTGACAAGCTCGTTTACATCCGCCACCGCGAACGAGAGCAGCCTGTGGCCCCGTATTTCCAAGATGTTGTGAAACAGCAGCTGCGCACGAAGCTTGGCTTTGATGAGCGGACGATTGAGCTCGGGGGGCTGCGCGTCTACACAACGCTCGACCGACGCCTGCAGCGAATCGCCGAAGAACAAGTTAAGCAAGTCATCAGTCCCCATTCTGCCATCCAGGCGGCATTGGTGGCCATGGATCCGCGCACAGGGGAAGTAAAGGCGCTCATCGGCGGACGCAACTACGAAGAAAGCTCGTTCAACCGCGCTGTGCAAGCGGAACGCCAGCCAGGGTCGACATTTAAGCCGTTTTTGTATTACGCGGCGATCAAGCAAGGATTCACCCCATCGACCCAACTGCGCAGCGAGCTGACGACATTTACGTTTAACGGCGGCCGATCGTCGTACACCCCCCATAATTACAATGACTACTACGCCAATGGCCCGATCACGCTCGCTCAGGCGCTCGCTGTATCCGACAACGTCTTTGCGGTGAAAACGCTCCAGTTTATCGGCGCCGACAAACTCGTCGAAACAGCGAAAGCGCTTGGCATTACAAGCAGATTGAAAGCAGTGCCGTCATTGGCGCTTGGCACCTCGCCCGTGAAAGTGATCGACATGGTGGCCGCGTACAGCACGCTGGCCAACTACGGCAAACAAACCGAACCGGTGTTTATTCAAAAAGTCGTCGACGCGAACGGAAACGTGCTGTATGAACATAAGCCGGAGAGCCGGCAAGTGCTCGACCGCGACGCAGCGTTTGTGACGACCCATTTAATGACCGGAATGTTCGACCCAAAGCTTAACGGCTATACGACCGTCACCGGGCAATCGATCGCCGATGAAATGACGCGCCCGTACGCCGGCAAGTCCGGGACGACGAAAACGGACAGCTGGATGATCGGCTTCGCCCCGCAGTTGGTCGCCGGCGTCTGGACCGGCTACGACCGCGGCGAAACGATGAGCCGCTTTGACGAAAAGCAATACGCGAAACAAATATGGATCCGCTTTATGGAGAAAAGCCTCGCCGGCGAGCCGAAAAAATCGTTCAAGCCGACCAAAGGCGTCATCGGTGTCTACATCGACCCGCAAAACGGCAAGCTGGCAACCGATTCGTGCCCAGTGAAGCGGAAAACGTATTATATCGCTGGCACAGAACCAGTTGACTATTGCACCGATCATGTAAAAGAGGAGAAGAAGAAAAAAGAAGACGGAAAAAGCTGGTTCGAGAAATGGTTTCCATGGTTTTAAACAAGAAAATCCCCTGCGTTTGCCCGCAGGGGATTTTCTTGTCCTAGTTTTCCTGTGTTATACATGTAGATTTAGTTTATCCTTTTTTCCAGATAAGAACAAGCCCTTAGGCAAACATGTTCACAAAACCGTCACAATTCGCCTTCGAGTCCTTTTTTCAGTTCATCGCTCGAGCGGTTCCACATCCCGATGTCGTGGCCTTTCAAAAAGTCGGCGAGCACCCGCTTCGACTTAGCGTCCATATGATCGACGATGATATGCCGTTTCAGCGATTTATCGAGCCGGTTCACATGTTCCGGCAATAACTTATAACCACGGCGCGCCTCACGGTCGACCGTCATTTCGCACGCCGTCACCCCGGCGTAATACGGACCGTCCTCGCGGCGCTCGATCGTCACCCAGACGATCCAATACGGCTTGCCGTTTGGCACGGCGGAGCGATCCGGCAAAAACTTGATGCCGCGCTCAACAGAGCTGCGGGCATGCATCGCCCCCATATCAACGAACGCTTCACCCGCTTCGACGTCAATGATGACCGGCGACACGTTTTCTAGGCTCAACGCCCCGGCGCCAAAGCCGCGGTGCCCGTCGGTCGGGTCGTCTTTGATGATATTAAAGCCGATGTTTTTTTTCTTTTTTTGCTCCATCCGCTTGTTCCTCCTTCCTACATAAACAAGCTGGCCACAAGTGACTGCAAGTTCTCAAGCACAAACGGCAGCGCCACTTGAAACACCGGCTCAATCGTATAGCGATCGAGCGGCGTCAGCACGAGAACAAGGAAAATGAGCGCCCCGTACGTTTCCCACTGCGTCATTTTCGCCCGCAGCCCATCCGGGGCCAAGTCTTCAATAATACGATACCCATCAAGCGGCGGAAATGGCAATAAATTAAACACAAACAAGACGGCGTTCAAGCTGATAAAAATTTGGAAAAACAGATCAAACCCGGCCGCAAACCAATCCGGCAGCGCCCGCATGATGCCGAAATCGATCATGGCGTACCAAATGACAAATCCAAGCCCGGCGAGCGCGAGGTTGCTTAGCGGCCCTGCCACCGAGACAAGAATGCCGGCAAGGCGCGGGTTTTTGAAATAAAAGCGATTGACTGGCACCGGGCGCGCCCAGCCAAACCCGGCGAGAAAGATCAGCAAAGTTCCAAGCAAATCCAAATGGGCAAACGGTGACAATGTCAGCCGTCCCTCGTTTTTCGCCGTCGGATCGCCGAACTTGTAAGCAACGTAGGCATGGGCGAACTCATGCACAGAAAACGCCAGCGCCAGCGTCAACAGCACGTACGGAATTTCGCTTAACGAATACGGCAAAATGTGTTCCACTTGATTAACTCCTTTTCCCCTGTATTCACTATCCTTAGTATACATGATTTACCGCCAAAAGTGGACTGAACTTCACGGTTCCATGGTATAATAAGCGTGATAGCACTCGACAAGGAAATGGGGGGAATGATGATGCCGTATGTCACGATCAAAATGCTCGCCGGCCGCACGGATGAACAGAAGAAAGCGCTTGTTGAAAAAGTGACGGACGCCGTCGTCGAGACGACAGGGGCGAAACGGGAGAGCGTTGTCGTATTCATTGAAGAAATGACGAAAGACCATTACGCCATCGCTGGAAAACGGCTGAGCGACGCGGAGTAACAAACAGGGGGACGCCATCGGGCGTCCCCATTGCTTTTTGAAATAAAAACGAATATTATTATATTTGTCTTTCATATTGTTCGTCTTTAGGAGGTTGCCTATGATTCGTCTTCCGCACCATGCCAGCAATCGCAAAACAGAGGTTCTCGCTGGCCTGACGACCTTTTTCACCATGGTGTACATCATCGTCGTCAATCCGATCATCTTATCAGACGCCGGCGTCCCGTTTGAACAGGCGTTCACCGCCACCGTCATCGCCACCGTCGTCGGCACGCTTTGGATGGCAATATTCGCCAACTATCCGATCGCCATTGCCCCCGGCATGGGGCTGAACGCGTATTTTGCCTATTCCGTCGTCGGCTCGCACGGCGGCATTTCGTACGAAACCGCGTTTTCCGCTGTGTTTGTCGCGGGATTGCTGTTTTTGTTGCTGTCGCTCACCCCGCTCCGCAGCAAGCTGATCGAAGTGATCCCCGACAGCTTAAAACATGGCATCACCGCCGGCATCGGGCTGTTTATCGCCTTTATCGGCCTGCGGCTGACCGGAATTATCCAAGCCCATCCGCAAAATTTGGTCGCGCTTGGCAACTTGCATGCCCCGTCGGCCGTGTTGACGCTCATCGGCCTGGCGGTGACGCTCGTTTTCATGATGCGCGGCGTCAACGGCGCGCTCTTTTACGCCATGGTCGTGACCGGCGTCATCGCCTACGCGACCGGGCAGCTTCACTTTGACAAAGGTATCGTCTCGCTGCCGTCGCTGCCGGAAGGGCTTGTCGCCGCCAATCCATTGACGGCCGTTGGCGATGTCATCAGCCACAGCCTGTACGCTGTCGTCTTTTCCTTTTTGCTTGTCACGCTCTTTGACACGACCGGCACGATGATCGGCGTCGCCCAGCAAGCGGGACTGATGAAAGGAAACACACTGCCGCGCGCCCGCGAGGCGCTCTTGGCCGACTCCGTCGCGACCACGATCGGCGCCATGTTCGGCACGAGCCCGACATCGGCGTACATCGAGTCGTCAACCGGCGTCGCCGCCGGCGGCCGCACCGGCTTGACCGCGCTCACGGTCGCCGTCTTGTTCATCGCAGCCGCCTTTTTCAGCCCGCTTGTCGGCGCCGTCGCCGGGCTTTCTGCCATCACCGCCCCAGCGCTCATTGTCGTCGGCAGCTTGATGATCAGCAACATCGCCCATATCAATTGGCGCGAACTGGACGAAGCGTTCTCAGCCTTTCTCATCATCTTAAGCATGCCGCTCACGTCCAGCATCGCGACCGGCATCGCGCTCGGCTTCATCTCGTACCCGCTCTTAAAAATCGCCCGCGGCCGCTGGCGCGATGTGCCGTTGCTGCTGTACGTGCTTGCCGTGCTGTTCTTTTTGCAGCTGGCGTTTTTGCCGCATTAATCCAAAAGAAGAAGGGGCTGACCCAAAAGTCCGCCAAAAAGCGGACTTTTGGAGTCAGCCCTCTCTGGTTTTTGTATATTTTACCAAACGGAACAAAATTCCGACTCTGTTCTCCCCCTCATTTACGCCACCAAGGACAATTGCTTGTCCCTAGCGGCTTTTTTGAGAAGATTGTGGGCAGCACAAACCAGCCCCCATTCGATGGAAACTTTTTGGAGGCCTCGCAGGACAAAGCGACGAAACCCGCGATTTTGTTTGATTTGCCCAAATACACTCTCAATGTCGGTTTGGCGTTGGCGGTATCGGGCTTGCCCTTCTTCACTCTCCAACCGTTCGCGGGCTTTCTGTTTTTGTTCATGATAGATGGGGTTCCATTGCGTGGTTCGTCCATACTTGGAAGTCGTGCAGGCCGAACGGAACGGACATCCTTCGCATTCATGGCATTGGTAGTGTCGGGTGACCGAGGTGTATCCTGATTCCGTGGTCTGTTTCGAAGTTCCGGTGCGAACCAGCTTTTTCCCATTGGCGCAAATCCAAACGTCTTCTTCTTCCACATAGGTCCAATTCTGCTGATGATGCGGATTTTTCTTGACCTTGCGCGTGTTCTCCTTCTCATACGTATGGTACTTGATCAAGGCCGATATGTGCTTCTCTTCCAGCTTCACGTAGTTCTCTTCCGAGCCATAAGCCGCGTCAGCGATCAAACGTTCGGGTTCCACGCCGTACTTCTCTCGAACGGTCTCCAAATGCGGGAGAAGACAACGAGTGTCGCCCGGCCTCTGATGAAGGGAATACCCCAAAATAAATTGGCCGGAAGAACCCACCTGTACGTTATAGGCCGGCTTGAGCTGGCCGTTTCGCATGTGATCCTCCTTCAACCGCATGAAGGTGGCATCCACATCGGTCTTGGAATAGCTGTTGCGATCCCCGCATACATGGAGTTGGTGTTCATACTTTTCACTGCGGGGCAAGTAGTCCTCCTTCATCTTCTTGATGGCCTTCTTCAACGGTTGGTTGTCCGGCTCGGCCTCCAACCGTTTTTCCCACTCCTCGGTTTTCTTTCGGATTTCTTCTGACGTAAAGGCCGGCGAAGGGTCGATGTCTTCCGCCTTTTCTTCTTCCACGATCGCCTCGATCTGGGCAATCAGCCGATCGACATTGGCTTGGAATTTCTCCTGGTACTTCTCAGCCGATTTGCGCCAAACGAAGGTGTACCGGTTGGCATTCGCTTCAATTTTCGTTCCATCCACAAAATAATCTTCCATCTTGACATAGCCGTCGGCCACGAGCAGCGTGATCATTTCCCGGAACAGGTCGTCAATCAGGTCTTTCATCCGCTCCGAACGAAACCGATTGATGGAGCGGAAGTCCGGCTTTTGAAATCCACTTAGCCACATGAGGGGAAGGTGGACTTCGAGCTGCCGTGCAATCTCACGGCCATGATACATTTTTTGGGTGTAAGCGTAAAGGAGAATTTTGGTCATCATTTTCGGATGATAGGCGGAGGCGCCCCCTCCTTTGTAGTAAGCAAGAAACGTCTCCATCGGGATGCGTTCAACCATCTCATGAACCACGTGGGCCATGTTATCCCGTGGAATGAGATCGGCGATGTTGCTTGGCAAAGAGAGGTTGTCCATGGTATACTCTTTAAAGGAAATATGATCATGTTTCATAAAAGAATCGCCCTTCTTTCGGTGGTAGTGGTTTTGGTGACTCTATTCTACCAGAAAAAAGGGCGATTCTTCTATATTTGAGGCAAAAAAGTGGGGGCTGATCCCAAAACGCATTCGCGTTTTGGGTCAGCCCCTTTTCGTCTATGGCCAGCTGATGGTGTGTTGAAACAGTGTTTTTCATCTTCTTTGGCGAGGAGACCCCGACTTCTAAGCGAGAGCGAAAGTCGGGGAGGAATCGCCCTTCCTCCTTTCAATTAACAATGTACTAGCATGCTCAACTCTTTTTAACTTTTTCCAGCTTGCTGAAGCATGCACTTTTGTGCCATCTAACAGCCGAAGGTCAAAATAACCACTGCTTCTTCTGCCAAATATAAAACATTCTTTCCTTTCGTATACCACCTTGTCAAACAGTTGAAACCCTTTGACAAATCGTGGAGCTTTGTTTGATTTTCGTTTTCCGCCTTTTAAGATGGTTGCTTTATGCAATTGACGGTTGTTTTTTCGAACGAATTTTAGAAGATAAACCGTGCCACTTGGCTTGGCTAGTGGATTTCCACTAATACAACGAGCATCCACCATATGAGATTTAGACAGTCCATTAGCAATGCGAATACATTTGGTGATATACCCGTATGTGATATTTGCATGCGAGTATTTTTCTCTTATCCTACTAAACATTGCCCATCGCATGGCGGTCATCTGACTAGCATCCCTCATAGGCGGTCGTTTGCGTTGAAATATATGCTCAAGCCCTTTTTCGTGAATTTCATGGTGGCATGTTTTGCATAGAGTGATCAGATTATCTGGTGAATCACCTCCTGTCTTTCGACTTTCAATATGATGCACTTGGAGAACAGGGTCTTTCTTTTTTCCTTTGCAATATTGACAAGTATGATTGTCTCTGTATAGAACATACTCTCTAACATTCCAAAACCCCATTTGTTCTCCTTGTTGATATTCCACCCCTCGGATATTTAGGTTTTTTAATTTCTGTGTATCGAATGCTGCTACCTCAATAGTGACAGATGTGACAGGGAGAATATTGTGAACTAAGTCAATCAACTTTATATGCGAGTTGATTTTGTGTTGAATAGATGGTGGTAACCATCCCTCTGGTTTTCTTCTGTTAAGAAATCTGGCTTCTCGGTAGCGAGTCTTTCTGTTTCTTCGACTTCTACGGAACTGTCTCCGTATAGCAAGTAATTCCACAATATCTGTTCGAAGTTGCGCTTCCGCTTCAAACAGCACATCTTTCTTTGTTGTTGCAGAAATTCCTACATGTCGTGTCCCCATGTCAACACCCAATGACACGGGTTGTTTGTAACCACTGCTACCATATAAAAGCTGGATGGTAAAAGGTGTCCTTCTTACTACTTTTGCTTTCTTCTGTTTTAGCAAAAGTCTTGCTTTCCTTGGTGAGCATGGCATGAGTGGTTTTCCATGCTTATTGATAATGGGGCTGACCCAAAAGTCCGCCAAAAAGCGGACTTTTGGAGTCAGCCCTCTCTGGTTTTTGTATATTTTACCAAACGGAACAAAATTCCGACTCTGTTCTCCCCCTCATTTACGCCACCAAGGACAATTGCTTGTCCCTAGCGGCTTTTTTGAGAAGATTGTGGGCAGCACAAACCAGCCCCCATTCGATGGAAACTTTTTGGAGGCCTCGCAGGACAAAGCGACGAAACCCGCGATTTTGTTTGATTTGCCCAAATACACTCTCAATGTCGGTTTGGCGTTGGCGGTATCGGGCTTGCCCTTCTTCACTCTCCAACCGTTCGCGGGCTTTCTGTTTTTGTTCATGATAGACGGGGTTCCATTGCGTGGTTCGTCCATACTTGGAAGTCGTGCAGGCCGAACGGAACGGACATCCTTCGCATTCATGGCATTGGTAGTGTCGGGTGACCGAGGTGTATCCTGATTCCGTGGTCTGTTTCGAAGTTCCGGTGCGAACCAGCTTTTTCCCATTGGCGCAAATCCAAACGTCTTCTTCTTCCACATAGGTCCAATTCTGCTGATGATGCGGATTTTTCTTGACCTTGCGCGTGTTCTCCTTCTCATACGTATGGTACTTGATCAAGGCCGATATGTGCTTCTCTTCCAGCTTCACGTAGTTCTCTTCCGAGCCATAAGCCGCGTCAGCGATCAAACGTTCGGGTTCCACGCCGTACTTCTCTCGAACGGTCTCCAAATGCGGGAGAAGACAACGAGTGTCGCCCGGCCTCTGATGAAGGGAATACCCCAAAATAAATTGGCCGGAAGAACCCACCTGTACGTTATAGGCCGGCTTGAGCTGGCCGTTTCGCATGTGATCCTCCTTCAACCGCATGAAGGTGGCATCCACATCGGTCTTGGAATAGCTGTTGCGATCCCCGCATACATGGAGTTGGTGTTCATACTTTTCACTGCGGGGCAAGTAGTCCTCCTTCATCTTCTTGATGGCCTTCTTCAACGGTTGGTTGTCCGGCTCGGCCTCCAACCGTTTTTCCCACTCCTCGGTTTTCTTTCGGATTTCTTCTGACGTAAAGGCCGGCGAAGGGTCGATGTCTTCCGCCTTTTCTTCTTCCACGATCACCTCGATCTGGGCAATCAGCCGATCGACATTGGCTTGGAGTTTCTCCTGGTACTTCTCAGCCGATTTGCGCCAAACGAAGGTGTACCGGTTGGCATTCGCTTCAATTTTCGTTCCATCCACAAAATAATCTTCCATCTTGACATAGCCGTCGGCCACGAGCAGCGTGATCATTTCCCGGAACAGGTCGTCAATCAGGTCTTTCATCCGCTCCGAACGAAACCGATTGATGGAACGGAAGTCCGGCTTTTGAAATCCACTTAGCCACATGAGGGGAAGGTGGACTTCGAGCTGCCGTGCAATCTCACGGCCATGATACATTTTTTGGGTGTAAGCGTAAAGGAGAATTTTGGTCATCATTTTCGGATGATAGGCGGAGGCGCCCCCTCCTTTGTAGTAAGCAAGAAACGTCTCCATCGGGATGCGTTCAACCATCTCATGAACCACGTGGGCCATGTTATCCCGTGGAATGAGATCGGCGATGTTGCTTGGCAAAGAGAGGTTGTCCATGGTATACTCTTTAAAGGAAATATGATCATGTTTCATAAAAGAATCGCCCTTCTTTCGGTGGTAGTGGTTTTGGTGACTCTATTCTACCAGAAAAAAGGGCGATTCTTCTATATTTGAGGCAAAAAAGTGGGGGCTGATCCCAAAACGCATTCGCGTTTTGGGTCAGCCCCCTCCTTTCAGGAGTGAGTTCCTCCTCCCCAATGTTGGAAGGGCTTGTTCGGCAGACAGCACCGCTCCTACCCATCAGAGCTTTTAACCTTCTGCGACAGGGTTACGGACTGGAGGAGCATCCGTAAGTGTCATGACCCTTCCAACGTAGCCATTGAATGGCTGAGGGTAGTCAACTAGGGCTTGCCAAGCCCCCACTTCAAAAGCCGTTAGGCTTTAAGTGGTGGGTAGTTGACCTTCCCTACACACAAGCGCCCTTGTTGCAACGGCTCCGCAGCGCCTCAATATACGCATACGCCTCTTCGATCTCGTCCTCCGTATAGCGCTGCTTGCTTTTTACGACAGCGATTTTCTCTTTTACCTCATCTTTTGACAAATGTTCAAAATAGAGCACCGTGGAAACAAGCTCCAAAAAGCGTGCGTTTTGTCCGTTCATCGCCTGCATGCATTCGGCAAGGCCCGGCATCTCCCAGTCGTAATGGCGCAAAAACTGTTCGCCCGCTTCGGTCAGTGTATAGCGGTATTGCACATAGCCGCTCTTTTTCTCTTTCACTTCATGCAAAAAGCCGAGCGCGCACAGCTCTTCGATGCGGCACGTCAACTCTTCCGAATACGGGCCGTAAAAGTGGAAGTCGAACTTCTCATAAAACGGAAAGTCGAGCTTTTTGGCGATGTAAATCATTTTTTGCAGCTTTTTGCGGCCGACAATTTCCCCGGCGGCCGCCAACGCCTTCATTACTTTCGCATGCTCTGTGAGCACTCTCCGTCATCTCCTAACCCTTTAAAATTTCCATAATCTTTTTCTTCACTGTCCGCTTCGTCGACAAGTCTTCCAGGAAATCAGCGGGGAAATAGAGCTTATGGTCGGTGCGCCGCTTGCCGGAAATGGCGTCAACCAACACCGATTCGCGCGACAGCTCGCGCAGCTCCCCGTTTGGCATCAACAAATAAATCGGCAGGCGCTCGCCTTCCTCGCCCGGCCGGTAAAAATCGTACGGCAAGTCGGACGATGAATCGACGACCAAATAATAGTCTGGATCGATCCCGGCCTTTTTGAACAAGCCGGTCAGCTCGATCAGCTTCGCCATTTGCTCGTTCGTCGGATGGAACTCCGTATATTTGAACAGGCGGCGGTGGACAAACCGCCGGCACAAATCGCTTAAAATCGGATCTCGCTCATATTGCCATTGCTGGAAGTAAAACAGGATGATCGCTTCATCGAGCGCCAAATAGTCGCCGAGCGTTACATGGCCGGCAAAAAACGATAAAAAATGGGTTGGCTTCGTCGCAAACGTATACCCGTCCTCGTACAGCTTTTTCGCCCGATGCAAAATTTTCGTCAAAATGACTTCCGCACTGCGCGTCACAGGATGGAAATACACTTGCCAATACATTTGGTAGCGGCTCATAATGTAATCCTCGACCGCATGCATGCCGCTTCGTTTGATGACGACTTGGTCTTCGCGCGGGCGCATGACGCGCAAAATGCGCTCCATGTCAAAATAGCCGTAACTGACGCCGGTGTAGTACGCATCGCGCAGCAAATAGTCCATCCGATCGGCGTCAATTTGGCTCGAGATGAGACTGACGACGAGCTTATTCGGGTACGTCTTGGCAATCACTTCCGCCACTTTTTGCGGAAAATTGCCATCAACCGCGCGCAGGACGGCGTTCACTTCCGTATCGCCTAAAATGATGGCCTGTGTAAAATCTTCGTGGTCGAGGCGAAACACCTTTTCAAATGAATGGGAAAACGGGCCGTGCCCTAAATCGTGCAAGAGCGCCGCGCATAGGCAAAGAAGGCGCTCGCTATGATCCCAATGATCGCGGCCAACAAACACGTCGTCAATGATGCGGCGGATAATTTCGTAAACGCCGAGCGAATGGTTAAACCGGCTGTGCTCGGCGCCGTGAAACGTCAAATATGTCGTGCCGAGCTGCTTGATGCGGCGCAGGCGCTGAAATTCTTTTGTGCCGATCAAATCCCAAATCACTTTGTCGCGAACATGTATGTATCGGTGCACTGGATCTTTAAACACTTTTTCTTCGTCAAGCTGCCCGCCGGAATACATCGCGTCCTCCTCTTCCGTCTCCAACATACGTCTATTATACGCCGTTTCTTTTGGCAAAGAAATAGTTGACTTTTTTCTCCGTCTTTCTCCATTATTGACGGAAAAAACAAAAAATCACCTTCTTTCGGCAAAGAAGGTGATCGGTTATCGCTTTTTCAACCTTTCAGCAATTTTATCAATCAGTTCGTCTTCCGTCAGCGCCGCCACCGGACGGTTGTTGACGAAAGCAAACGTCTTTTTCCGCCCTGGGCCGCAATACGACTGGCAGCCGATTTTGATGACCGCATCCGGATCCAGCTTTTTGAGGCGCGGAATCAATGTTTTTAAATTCGGCGCCTTGCAGTCGTCGCAAACGCGAAACTCATTCGCCATCACTCGTCATCCCTTTCCGCAGCGTTTGCTTTGTGTATTCTACCGCTTTCGTGAGAAAATTGCAAGTTGGCATGCTTTCACGAGTCAGTCAAGACTTTGTGGAGAACATTTTTTCGGTTCACTACGGGTGTTGCCAATCACTAGTTAGCGAACCATTTTCAGGAATTCATTCGTAAGCGCTTTCGGACTCTCATCCCTCATCTTGAGGCGATGATACGATATTCCATTTTTTTACATCCAACCACCATCCCGGAGCGCCGACAACGCTTGATGGATCGGCGTCCCGGATGACCGCTGCAGACACGGTAGATTCTGACGCACCACATCTGCCCACAACCGTCCTGCCTTCCGTTTGGCCTGTTCAACCCGCTTGGACTTCGTCGAGGCCGAGGCTGCCGTTCGGGTCTCTTCTTCCTCCACCAACTGCCCATTTCTCCGCCAAATCCCGTCGATTCGGGCTGCCATCGCCCTCAGAAACGCCCGAAGCCCTTGGTCTTTCCAGCTGCGGCGGGATTTCACCCGATGCGCAAACCGGCTCATCACGCTCTCGGCGTGGCCCATCGGACGCATGCCGGTCGTCTCCACCCCTTGCTCCGACAGCCACTCCCGATAGTCCCGGATGCATCCCGGCATCGACTCGATCCGGCGGATCATGGCAGCCATCTGCTTCTCTTTCGCTTCGTCCTCCAACGTGCCGACCGCGCTGTTCAGCTCCACGAGAAGCCCCTCTTCGTCTTGTTTCGCCAGCTTCTTCCGCACCTCCTGCCAACGCGGATGGCCGGACAGACACTGACGCAGCTCCCGCGCCACATGAAATCGATCCAGCTGAAAGCACGCCCGCTTCCCAAAATACTCCCGGCAGGCCGTGATCCACGACGCCGCGTCGCCGTTGATGATCAACAGGTCCCGGCACGGATCATAGGCATATTCGTTCATCAGCCACTCCTCAAACCGTTCCCACACGTCTCCCTCCCCTTCATGGAGGTAGTGGCGCCGGTTCACGAACTCGAGCTGCGAACCGTTTCGTTTCCATCCCTCGTGAACCGCCAGGATTTTCTCTTCTTTCGCCCGTTTCCCTTTCCCCTGGCGGGAAATAAACAGTCCATCCGCCTCCACAAACAGCACCCGGCCGTGCCGTTGGGAAACAGGGCGGTGCAGCGAGACAGGGGCCTCCAGCACCAGTTGGCGAATCGCCTCGTGGCTCATGACCGCATACCCCACGATCGACTCCAACGTACGGGCCGCTTTGCGGTAGGAAGAGCACTCTACGGCCAACTCGACCGCCGTTTCCTCGAGGCAAGGACTGATCGATCGGGCCCCATCAAAGCCTAATTCGGCATCCAGCAAGAAGGTATAGTTCCCCGTTTGCCGGTCATAGTAGTAGTTCCGTCGAAACGTCACTTCTCCAAACAGCGTTTGGATCGTAGTCGGCCGTTTGTCTTTCAGCTGATACCGGCGCTTGTCCCGCGCTTCCGCCAGTTGTTGATCAATCTCCTCCAAAAGGGCCGCCAACAAGACAGCGAACACCTTTTGAAGAGTTCTGACTAATTGTTCCTCCAGCTCTTTTAATAAAGGCCATTCTGTGGTAAGATGTTTCATGGACTCTTTCCCTCCTGTTTTCGGTTGATGTTGACAATCACCATCATAGCAGGGAGAGAGTCCTTTTTGCATGACATTTGCTTTTTTCTACCGCGCTTCGCTTGGTGGCCCCGACGAGCGTCGCGAACAAAAGTTCGCAACCCTCGTCGGGGATCATTTCGGAATGTCACCCACAAATATTTTACTCACACTGCTTTCACCCTTGTAATTTGCCAATCCCATAAACTTGCAACGTATAATTTTTTTCCTTTTGGTCCACCCTTTTACTAGCATGGGAAAAAGGAGTGGAGAACAGTGAAACAACGGCAAGACGCTTGGACGGAAGAAGACGATTTATTGTTGGCAGAGACCGTATTGCGCCATGTGCGTGAAGGGAGCACCCAGCTGAACGCGTTTGAAGAAGTCGGCGACAAGCTAAATCGGACATCGGCCGCCTGTGGCTTTCGCTGGAATGCCGTCGTCCGCCATCAGTACGAAGAAGCGCTGCAGCTGGCGAAAAAGCAGCGAAAAGAGCGGCTGCGGCTGCTGGCCAAACAAGGCGGCGCGAAAAAGCGGCGTCTGTACGAGCCCCCGATGCCCTCACTTGAGGAGCTGGGAGAGGTGATGCAGCTGCCTGCCGTCATCCCATCCTCCCCGCCGCAACAAGTGACGCTGGATCAAGTGATCGCTTTTTTGAAAACGTTCCAATCCCATGAACGGAAACGGGAGACGCTGATCAAAGAAAACGAGCGGCTGCGCCGCGAAATTGAAGAATTAAAGCAAAAAAATAAAGAACTTGAAGAAAAGGTTGCGAAATTAGAAGAAAATTCGTCGACCGTCCAAGAAGATTTTGAGACGCTCGTGAAAATCATCAACCGAGCGCGCAAAATGGTGTTAAAAGAGGAAGAAGAGCGGGGACTGACCTTCCGCATGGACCCGAACGGCAACTTGGAAAAAATCGCGGAGTAAATAAAATAAGGATGCCCTGTCCATGGCTGCGCCTTGATCGCACTCTCTCCGGTGCGGCCGAGACACGGAGCATCCTTTTTGCCTGCCGGCGGCGTCAGGCGATGAACGCAGGCTCTTGCTTCTGGGCGGACCGCCCCCTTATTCTCCTGCTAGGAGCTCGCCCTTGAGCGCCGTTTCATTCCGCTCGACGATGCGCGCCCAATACTGCTCATACCAATTCCATTCGCCGTTCTCGAGGGCAGACGAATATAGCTCGCCGCCAAACGACTGCAGCGTGCGCCAAAGGGTGACAAGCAGCTCATCGATCGACAACTCGCAGCCGAGAAGCTCAGACAGCGACGCCATGACAGTTGGGACAACATCGGGGTAGGCGAATTTCGTTTTCTCTCCTTGGCGGCCGAGCTCATAAAAACAGCGAATAAGCTCAGCCCGCGCGGCTCCGCTCCCGTTGACGCAAAGGTAGATTTGCACGGCAACGCCGCCGCGCACGCGCCGTTGCGAAATGCCGGCAAACTTTTTGCCGCCAATGCTCAAGTCATAGTTCCCCGGGCAATACGAACCGACGATTTCCCCCGCCTCAACGCGGGCGCCGTATGAGGCAAGCATGGCGGCCATGAGCGCATACATCGCCTCATACCCTTGCTCGATGGCAATCGTGTTTTTCGTTTCCGGAAAAATGAGCGAAATATTCAACACCCCGCTGTCAAGGACAACGGCCAACCCGCCGGAATTACGGACGACGACGCGATACCCTTCCTGGCGCAAAAACGAAATGGCCTCATCGATGTACGGAAGCTTCGTATCAGCGGCGCCTAAGACGACGGTATTCTCATGCACCCACGTGCGGACGACCGCATCCGACTGTCCCGCACCAACCGCGGTGCATAATGCATCATCGATGGCAAACGATTGTTTCGCATCAAACAGCGGACCGAAATGCGACTGGTCGATGACCCGCCATTTCGGCTGCCGCAGCAATTCATGGCTCATCGCAACAAACCCCTTACGTTGAACGTTCCGCTCTCATTATACCACATCAAACTGGAACGATTACGGCCAATGAACCTCCCCCACTTACGCCTGTAGGCGTTGAAGTGGGGGTTTCTTGCCTTTTTCTTTCCGGGTGTTTCACGATACACCGGGTTTCCCGTGTATCTCGTGACCAAGCACGGAAACACAACAGAAAGAAATAGCAAGCAACATCATGCCAAAGCATGAAGGGTGGGAACTCACCATCTACTACTTCTCGCTTACGCGATCCGTAGATACTTGTGGTTCGTTATTTTCATCGGTCGGAATTCTCCATATAAGTGTTTTGTAAGAATATTGCATGCCGAATGGACATCCCGATGCTGAGAATAACCACAAGCACAAATAAAATTTCTAGAAGAAGGTTTTTTCTTCTTCCCGCAAACAGGACATGTTTGCGTGGTATACGATTCATCCACTTTTTCAAAAGTGATGCCTTTAGCTTCTAGTTTGTATTTCAAATAGTCGTAGAGTTTGCCAAAACACCAGTTCGATAATTTTTGGTTCACCAATTTGGATCGCTTTTTCTTTTTGTTGCGCTGGACGCCTTCGACATCGCCTATCATGAAATGTTTGACGTTTTGTTCCAAACACCAATCGACCAATTGTTTGGTCGTTTTATGCAAGCAGTCTTTTAATTGCGCTTCGCTTTTCGATAAAATATATTGCTTCGCGCGGTTATATTTTTTCCATTTACGCGAACCTTTTTTACATTTGGACATCTTTTTTTGCAGTTCTGCTATTTTTTTATTTCGAAGGCGATGAATGCTTCTTATTTTTCTACCGGTGATGATGATGCTGCTTCCGTTTTCGCTGACGGCACTAATGGCGTGAATTTCGCCAGGATCACCGGCAGCGATAGTTCCTTCTTTTTTAGTAGTTGGTTGTTCACCGTTTTCATAACTGAGGCAAAGCATGAGTTTCCAATGTTTCGCATCAAAAATGAGTTCGATTTCTTTGACAGTGCCGTTTGGAATTTGTTCTTTATCGATTTTCACTACAATAGGAGGTTGGTTTTTTCTTTCCCAGCGACCCATTTTCAGTTCAATGGTCCCATTTGGGTGAATGATAAATCCGTTATTTGCCCATTTCGTGTTGAAATATTTTTTCTGTTTGTACGGATATTTGTTATCTAGCCCTTTTTGTTTGGCTTTTTTGGCGCTGTCTCTGGCGTTCAAATATTTATGGCATACGGCTTGAATGCTTTGGCTATGGATCGGGTATTTGCCCTTCGTTTGTTTTTGAAGTTCGGTTTGGTTGATCCATTTTCCATTATTCTTTAATGCATAGTTTTTGGCAATGACTAAACAGTCATTCCAAATTTGAGCCGATATTCGGTTGCATTCGAATAATCGATCGATATCTTTTTTTGATGTTTGAAAAGGTATTTTGACCGTTCGATACATCCTTTCACCTCCTTACTTATAATATAAAATATGAATAATCGAAAATCTATATTCTTTTTTCATCGATTCTCCCATTTTTTTACTTTTTTTGATCAAAAGTAAAAAAAGGACGCCGCGTATCCCCCGCCTACGCTTCGCTTAGAGGCGGGGGACTTGCGGCGTATGGGTTGTTAAAAAAGAAAGCGGCTAAACAGCAGCCAGCCGCCTTCTTTGACACGAATCCATGCCTGAAACAAGAGATCGCCCATTCTTTGGCAAAACGAACCGGTTCCGACTCCTCTTGCTCAGTTCGCCGCCTCTTTACTCCCCAAGCGACTGCGCCGCGGTGATGAGCGCGAGCTTGTAGGCGTCTTCGGCGCTGCAGCCGCGCGATAGGTCGTTGACCGGCTTGTTCAGCCCTTGCAAAATCGGGCCGACCGCTTCAAAGCCGCCAAGGCGCTGGGCGATTTTGTAGCCGATGTTGCCCGCCTCAAGGCTCGGGAAAATAAAGACATTTGCGTCCCCTTGAATGACCGAGTCCGGCGCTTTCTTTTTCGCCACCTCTGGCACAAACGCGGCGTCAAATTGAAACTCACCGTCAAGGATCAGATCCGGCGCCATTTCTTTCGCCAACCGCACCGCCTCAACGACTTTTTCCGTCTCCGGCGACGAGGCCGACCCTTTCGTGGAAAAGCTTAACAGCGCTACGCGCGGCTTAAGGCCGAACATTTTGGCCGTCCGGGCGCTCTCGACCGCGATTTCAGCCAAATCTTGACTGTTAGGAGCAATGTTGATGGCGCAATCGGCAAACACATATTTTTCGTCGCCGCGCACCATGATGAACACGCCGGACGTTTTGCCAACGCCTGGCTTCGTTTTAATGATTTGCAAGGCTGGTCGGACCGTATCCGCCGTCGAATGTGCCGCCCCGCTGACGAGGCCGTCGGCCGCTCCCGTATAAACGAGCATCGTACCGAAATAGTTTTCATCGAAAAGCAACTCGCGCGCCGTTTCTTCTGTCACTTTCCCTTTGCGCCGCTCCACAAACGCCGAAACTAGCTCATCAAACCCGCCGTAGCGGCGCGGGTTGACAATCTCCACCCCTTCAAGCGGCAAGCCAAGCGCAGCTGCTTTCACCCTTATCGCTTGCTCATCGCCAAGGACGATCGGCTGAAGCACTTGCTCCGTCGCCAAACGGCTCGCCGCCGTTAAGATGCGGTCATCGGTTCCCTCGGGAAACACGATTTTTCGACCCGTACCGGTTACTTTCGCTTTTAATGCCGTAAATAAATCGGTTGTCACGATCCAATCCTCCTTATGCTAGGGCCAGCCCGCCCCGGTTAAGGCACGCCCGGCTCATTTCGGCATCCACAAGCCATTTCCACTATTAAGCATACCGCTTCTCGCCAGAAATGCAACGCAGGTAAGCCTTTACAACAAATAATTCAACTTTTGCTACAATTCAGTCTACTTCCACTTTGATGCGCTGATAGCCGCTTTTTTGGCCAAACTATGATATAGTGGTACTGTACAATTGATTGAATAAAGGAGTGACGATGATGAGCGAAGCGGCCCAAACGTTGGACGGTTGGTATTGTTTGCACGATTTCCGCACGATCGACTGGAGCGCGTGGAAAACACTTCCAAACAAAGAGCGCGAGGCAGCGATCAGTGAGTTTTTAGCGCTTGTCGACCAATGGGAGACGACGGAAAGCGAGAAGCAAGGAAGCCATGCCGTCTACACGATCGTCGGGCAAAAAGCCGATATTTTGTTCATGATTTTGCGGCCGACGCTGGATGAGCTGCATGAAATCGAAACAGCGCTTAACAAAACGAAACTCGCCGACTATTTATTACCTGCGTATTCGTACGTTTCGGTCGTGGAGTTGAGCAACTACTTGGCGTCCGGCAGCGAAGATCCGTACCAAATTCCAGAGGTGCGCCGCCGTTTGTATCCAATTTTGCCGAAAACGAACTACATTTGCTTCTATCCGATGGACAAGCGGCGCCAAGGCAACGACAACTGGTACATGTTGTCGATGGAACAGCGGCGCGAACTCATGCGCGCCCACGGCATGACCGGCCGAAAATACGCCGGCAAAGTGACGCAAATCATCACTGGCTCCGTCGGCTTGGATGATTTTGAATGGGGCGTCACCTTGTTTTCAGATGATGCACTCCAGTTCAAAAAGCTCGTCTATGAAATGCGCTTTGATGAAGTGAGCGCCCGCTTTGGCGAGTTTGGTTCATTTTTCGTCGGCACCCGGCTGCCAGTGGAAAAGGTACCTTCTTTCCTCCATGTATGAAGCAAAGCCCCGAACGATACGGGGCTTTGCTTCGTTTTCGCTGCTTTTTGGACAATCATCCCGCTTTTCTGTCATATGCGGCCTGACCGCTCCATACACATAAAAACAGAAAATCTCTTCAGAAACATTCTATTCGTGTGTCACCATTTTCCTGTTCCATCAATAGCCTATTACTGTCGAAATTCACAACGACTGAGGTGACGATATGGGTCAGATCGCTCCCTCCATTGTAGCCCACACAGAAGAGGAAGTGAAGTTGTTGGCTCGGCTCATGCGAGCCGAAGCGGAAGGAGACGGGCGGCTTGGGATGCTCATGGTCGGCAACGTCGGCGTCAACCGCGTCATCGCCGACTGCCTTGACTTCCGCGGCATCCGCACTATCCGGCAAATGGTGTTTCAAAGCCCGGGCGGCTTTGAGGCGGTGCAAAAAGGGTACTTTTACCAACAGGCGCGCAAAGTGGATATAGGCCTAGCCCGCCAAGTGCTCCGCGGTTGGCGCTACCACCCAGCGACAAACGCCCTTTGGTTTTTTAAACCACCTGAAGGTCAACCGTGCCCACCGCAATGGTTTGGCCAGTGGAACGTCGGCCGCTACAAATCGCATTGCTTTTTTGCACCGACTCCATCCGACTGCCCACGTGTCTATTCTTAATATTGAGGAGGGTTCTTTATGCCGAACAATCCAGAAAATCAATTTTATCCACTTGATGAGGAGCAACAATCATTTTATTATTCGCCGTTCGGTCAAGAACGACAACAACCGTATGCATCCTATCCATACGGCTATCCGTATCCGCAGCCGTACTATCCGGCGGCATACCTGTATTATTACTATCCGCAAGCGGCTGCCGCTCCAATGATGACACCGGCGACAGCCGCCGCTCCGACGTTCGGTTTGCAGGCGCCGACGTTTACGGCCCCGACACCGATGCCGACCACCACCGGCCCATCGATTCCAGGGATGCTGCCGATTGAAGAATCGTACATTGAAAACATTTTACGGTTAAACAAAGGAAAAGTCGCCACTATCTATGCGACGTTTGAAAACAACCGTGAGTGGAATGCCAAGGTGTTTCGCGGCGTCATTGAAGCGGCTGGACGTGACCATGTCATTTTAAGCGACCCACAAACAGGCACACGCTATTTGATCCTGATGATTTACCTCAATTACGTCACGTTTGAAGGAGAAATCGCCTACGAATATCCGTTTGCCGGCGCTACAGCCGCAACACCGCTTGCTACGTATTCTCCACGCTAAACGGAAAAACTGTCTTTTGACAAGAAGGTTGCCGATGGCAACCTTCTTTTTTTGGTTGACGTGATGGCCATCACAAGCTGCTACTACACGGCCTTATATAATGGTGGTAAATGACACAAAAGAGGTGTCTACTGATGGTTTGGACGTCGCGTGATTTCCTGCTGGGGGTACATCTTATCGCGGCGATCATGTGGGTGGGGGGCGTGGCATTCATCGGCTGGGCAGTGTATCCAGCCTCCCAATTCATGCCGCCTCTTGAGCGCCGGCAATTTTTCCGCTCGCTCATGCAGTGGTCGCATCGGCCGCTCGCCGCGGCAAGTGCCGTCGTCATCGCCACTGGCATATGGCTTGGCACAGCCGCCGGACCGATCAACCGTTGGGCAGATGTATGGCAGACCGCCTATGGCCGTGTATGGCTGACCGCCCTTCTCACAGGCATCGCAACGCTCGCTTGGGGGATGTTCGTCGGCTACCGCAAGGCGATGACGGTGTTTTCCAATGAAGACCTTTGGCGCCAAGCCAATGGCGGTGACGATGCGCCGTTAAAAAAAGCGATGACCTCGATCATTGCCGTTCAGTCGGTCGAAGCGGCCGGATTTGTCGTGCTCATCGTATGCATGCTTTTACTCTCCTAACGGAAACGAGGGGTTCGCATTGCGATACGAACATCGTGAAGAAGATCGGCATTGGGTTTACCGTTTTTCATGGCTTCACTTAATGCGCCCGCCGACATGGAGCGGAACGATCAGCCCTGTGCTGGCCGCCACCGCGCTGGCGGCGAAAAAGGGCGCCGTTCGGATCGAGGTGCTGCTGGCGATGTTAGCCGCCTCTGTGCTGATTCAGTCAGCCGTCAACATGCTGAATGACTATTTTGATCGGTTGCGCGGCCAAGACGATGACAAATGGACGAACGGGCATGGCCATGGACCTGCCCATCGCTCAATCCCTGCCGTTGCTGGCGCCATGCTGGCCGTCGCGGTTGCGTTAGGCGCGTACTTGGCGTGGCAAAGCGATCCAGCCATCGCGTGGATCGGCGCCGCAGCGATCATCTGCGGGATCGCCTACTCAGCCGGGCCGCGTCCGCTCGCCTCGCTCGGTTTAGGTGAGTTGACCGCCGCCGTTTGCATGGGGCCGGTCGTGACCGCACTCGCTTATGCCGTACAAGGGCATGTTCCAGACACCGCTCTGTTTGCCTTGTCCATCCCGTTCGCCTTGCTGATCGCCTCGATGATTTTGACAAACAACATCCGCGACATCGAAAAAGACCGGCCGTTTCGCCGCACATTAGCCATCCGGCTCGGACGGAACAACGCCGTGCGCCTTCTCGGGCTTCTTCTCGTCTCCGCCTACTTGTCCATTGCTGCTTTGATCGTTTGGCATATCGTTCCTTTGCTTGCCGCGGTCACAGGGCTCGCGATGCCGCTTGCCATCCGGCTTCGTCTCTGTTTCCGCCCCGGCGCTAGTCGAACCGAGGAAAGAAGCGGCGTCAACTACCCCCACTTAGCTAACGCTTGAAGCGGGGGCTTGCAACTCCCCAGAAGTGCGAACGGACTTCGTCCTCCTTCCTTGACTTGGGGTTGCATCAGGGGCAGGTTGACGACTACCCAACGACATAGGTCATGCCTATATCGCTACCGAGTGGCTCGGCATGTCTGTAGGCAGTACTTGACTTCCACGCACAACAGACGGATGTACGCTCGATGTTTTACGGTTGCAACGTTTCCTGCAACCAACTCCCTACATCGAGTAACGGGGATTGGAGTGCCTTGATTCAACGGTTTTCTCCACATTCTTATTCTATCATATACAAAAGAAAGGAGGAAGGGCGATTCCTCCCCGACTTTCGCTCTCGCTTAGAAGTCGGGGTCTCCTCGCCAAAGATGATGAAATGGGCCGCCCGCCATCATTGGGCCGTTGGACTGTTGTTGACGTTGAGTCTATGGCTTTCGCTATAGAGCGGAGAGGGACGGCGGCAAAAAAACGGAGCGCTCCGCTCCTGCGCTCCGTTTACAACCATTTTAACGCCGCATATCCGATCATCACCCAGGCAACCAAAAAAGCGACGCCGCCAAACGGAGTGATCGCGCCAAGCGGCTTAATCTGCGTTACACTTAATACGTACAAGCTCCCGGAAAACAACACGATGCCGGCGAACATCACCCAGCCCGCCGCACCGATCAGCCCGACATTTGGCGCCTTGCCAGCGAGCAATCCGACAACAAGCAGCCCTAATGCGTGGAACATCTGATATTGGACCGCCGTTTTCCAAATCTCCAAATAACGATCCGGAATCTTCCCTTCAAGCCCGTGCGCGCCAAACGCTCCCAATGCGACGGCTAAAAACGCATTGAGCGCGCCGAGAAGGACGAATGTTTTCATAGCTGTTCCGCCTTTCTAATGAAAGATTGTTTTCCCTCATTCATTAATAATAATGGGAATGTTCCCCGACAACAAATTACTAATGAATGTCAGCCACTTCACTCGACAGAACCGGTCAATCGGGAGCGCCACCGGCAAGACCCGCATCCAAGCCGGTGAACCGCTTCTTGTTTTTTGGCGCAAACAAAGGCAAGCGATTCAACGGAGTTCTGTTGATCAACATTCCCCGTGGAGAAGACCGTTTTCCACGGTGTTTCGTTGCCCCCTCAAAAATCCAACAACGACTCCCCGTTCGCCTCATCGTCAATGTCGGGAGAACGTCCTCCGACGGAAACACCCCCAAGCGAAAGCCCGCCAGCAACCGAAATCGGCCCGCCGACGGCAAGCGACTCTGTCGAGACAGACGGAACGGACGGCTGCGGCTGGCCTGTCGTTTCCAGCATCAAATCGCATAAAACGCGAATGGCAGCGACATGTTCACGCATCCGCTGCGGGTCATGGGCCGCCTTTGCCTTGCGCAATTCGTCTTCCATTTTGGCGACAACCGCCGCCAAAGAGATCGTCATGATATCTTCCCCCTTTCTTCATTCAGCGCGGGCGCCGATGTTCTCGATTTGCCAATCGATCGGTTCGCGTCCGTGCTTGGTTAAAAACGCGTTCGTCCGCGAAAACGGGCGATGGCCGAAAAAGCCGCGCGCGGCGGAAAACGGGCTCGGGTGCGGCGCTTCAATAATCAGATGGCGCGGATTCGTAATCCGTTCTTTTTTCTCTTGCGCGTTCCGGCCCCAAAGCAAAAAGACGACCGGATCGTCTTTTTCGTTGACGAGCTCAATGACGCGGTCGGTGAAATATTCCCACCCTTTGCCGCGATGGGAGTTCGCCTGGCCGCGGCGGACGGTCAGCACGGTGTTTAACAACAGCACCCCTTGCTCGGCCCATTTGACGAGATAGCCGTTATCTGGTATATAGCAGCCAAGGTCGTCATGCAGCTCTTTAAAAATGTTCGCTAAGGACGGCGGCACCGGCACGCCCGGCTTGACGGAAAAACTAAGCCCGTGCGCCTGTCCCGGGCCGTGGTACGGATCTTGCCCGAGCAGCACGACTTTGACGTTTGCATACGGTGTATAATGAAGGGCGTTGAAAATATCGTGCATATCGGGATAGATCGTCCGCGTCCGGTACTCCTCTTTTAAAAACTCGCGCAGCTTTAAGTAGTACGGCTTTTGAAACTCCTCTTCAAGCAGCGGAGCCCAGTCGTTTTTGAGAATCGGCATTGCGAGCAACTCCTTTGCCATCGGCTTTTTCCCTTTTATCATTGTAGCCCAAAAGACACCAGCGTCAAAGCGAAGTGAATGTTCAGATTGAGGCAACCATAGCGAAACCTGTTTCCCCAACAGGAAATGCGCCAATCCCCTGCCGCAGCCAAACCGGAACACGCCGGTCGCGGCAGGCGGAATAGAGGACAAAAATCTCCTTTTTTATTCTCTTCGCCCATTGTTTCCATCTTTCCATCATCATGTCCCCTTTTCATTCGACATTCCCTGTTTCAACAAGTATAAAATATGGGTATAGAAAGCGTAAACGCCAAAGGCCGGACAAGCTAAGCCGTCGGCGCCAACGCAACACCGGGATATCCATCAAACGCACAGTGGGGTGAAAGAAATGGATCAGAAACAATTCCGTCTTGTTCATGACGAACAGCCGGATCGGCACGTTGTATACATAAAAGGCGAACTGGACCTGGCGGCAGCCGAGCAATTTCAACACACCGTCGAACCGCTCGCCGGCGATGCGTCCAAACCGCTCGTTCTTCGTCTCGAAGATTTAACGTATATTGACAGCACCGGGATCGGCATGTTTGTAGCGCTGTTAAAAACGCGGCATCAACTCGGGGCGCCGTTTGCCATTGAAAACGTGCCGACGAAAGTGCGGCGTCTGTTCGATTTAACTGGAGTATCCTACTTTTTTCCGAAATGAACGATGCGTCAGAAAGGATCGGAGGCCAATCATGAAAGAGCACGAAACGATCGTACAGCTGTCGATTCCAGCCGATGCACAGTTTCTTGACATCGTGCGTTTGACGTTATACGGGCTGGCTACCAAAATGGGATTTTCCTATGAAGAAATCGAAGATATGAAAGTCGCCGTCTCCGAAGCGTGCAACAACGTCGTGCTTCACGCCTACAACGGAAGAAGCGGCGATATTCACCTCCGTTTTAAGATGAGCGCCGATGCGCTTTCCATCGTCATTAAAGATGAGGGAAAAGGGTTTGACTACAAACGGGCGATCAAACAGGCGGCGTCGCTGTCCGGCAAGCCACTCCAAGATGTGAAAGTCGGCGGCCTCGGCCTCTTTTTAATGGAAGCGCTCATGGATGACGTCCGCGTCACGACCAAAGGCGGAACGGAAGTCCGCCTGACGAAATTCCGCCTTCACGGCGAAGGAGAGCATGCCCATGACTGTATATCCCCCTCCTCTGTCCAAGAGCAAGCTTGACGCCCTTATTTCCGCCTATCAACAAACGAAGACGGAAGAAGCGGCGACAGCGTTGCTCGTGCGTTTTGAGCCGCTCATTGCGGCCGCAGCGAAAAAAATGGCGCGCAGCCGCCCTGATTTTTACGAAGACTTGTTTCAAGTCGGCCGGCTGTCGTTTTTGCGCCTTCTTGACCATTACGACCCGAACCAAGGAACAAACTTTGAATCGTATGCGATGAAAAGCTTGATCGGCTATATGAAAAACTATTTGCGCGACAAAGCGTGGTATATCCAAGTGCCGCGCCGGGTGAAAGAGAAAGGAAGCAAAGTGCAGCAAGCCATCGACGAACTGACCGTCAAGCTCGAGCGGTCGCCGAACATAGATGAAATTGCCGCCCATTTAGGCTTATCGGTGGAAGAGACGATCGAGATTTTAGCCGGCCGCGACCATTACCAGGCGATTTCGCTCGACGCCCCGGTGCAAGACGGGGAAAAGGATGCGACGACGATCGGTGAATTCGTCGCGGATGAAGCGAACGAAATCGAGTCGCTGATCGAGCGAATGGATTTAGAGCAGGCGATCGGCAAACTGAGCGAGCAAGAACAAATCGTCATCGACGCCGTCTTCCGCCGCGGCGAGACGCAACGGTCGCTCGCTGAACGGCTTGGCGTCTCGCAAATGACAATCAGCCGCATTCAAAAGCGGGCGATCGAAAAGCTGAAACGGCAGCTGGCCGCTGCCTACCCGTCGTAACAGCCAAAAACGCCGCCGCCGGCCGGCTAGGGCGGCATCAGCGGCGGCGGAGCAACAACAACGTCTGGTCGTCTTTTTGTTCGTATTGGTGGTACGCCTTGATATGCTCGTACAAATCGCGGACGATTTGCGCTGCCGGCTGGTCCAAATTGACGCGGGCAACCATCGAGGCGAGGACGGAAAAATCATCGTCCGCCTCTTCGCCGCGTTTTTCGGTCACCCCATCGGTGTACAGCAGCACAAAATCACCCGGCTCGAGCACTACCGACTTCGTCTCAAACGAAAATTGCGGAAACAACCCGAGCGCGCACCCTTTCGCGTGAAGCGGCACGCATTGTTTCGTTTTCGCCCGGTACCAAAGCGCCGGTTCGTGCCCAGCGCACGCGTACGAGAACGTATGCGTCTTTTCGTTGTAATTGCCGACAAACATCGTGACAAACATCGACGGCTCGGTGTAGTCGTAGGCGAATCGGTTCAGCAGGTCAAGATACACGTGCGGCTGCGTTCCGTAATGAACGGTCCGGTCTAAAATAAATTTCATCAATGTCATCAGCATCGCGGCTGGAATGCCTTTTCCCGACACATCGGCAATGCCGACTGAGACGGATGTTTGGTGGACGGCAAAGTGGTAGAAATCGCCGCTCAACACTCGAGCAGGGACGCTGAGGACGCTGATGTCGACGTACGAAGGCAAATCCGCCTTCGACGATGTCTGCAAAAGCGACCGCTGCATATTCGCGGCAAGCGACAGTTCAAAGTCGAGTTGTTCGCGTTCACGCTCAAGCCGCTCTTTCTCTTTTTTCTCCGTCATGTCGCGCAAAACGGCGACAAGCCCTGTCAGCGCACCGTTTTCCATCACCGGCGCCAGCGTGTAGCCGACCGGCAGGCACACGCCGTCATGGCGGCGAAACGGCTCCTCCTCGACGCGAATCACCTCGCCGCTTTTCAGCTGTTTGACAACACGGCGCAGCCGCTTCCAGTCCCACTTGTCGCCGTCTGGCCCGGCGAGCGAGACAAAGGAAAACAGCGGCTTCCCTTTCGCTTCCTCCGGATCAAGGCCAAGCAAACGGCCCGCTTCCGGGTTCATCCATACGATCCGGCCGTCGCGGTTTAACATCATCAATCCCTCGCCAAGGGCGTTCGCCATCATTTCCAGCTGCTGTTTGTGCTGTTTCAGCTCCACGTACGGTTTTTCGACCGTCTCGACGTACATTGCACGCACGACATACAAAAATCCGGCCATTTCATACAGCTGCCCCCATAGCGCATGGCCGCCGCCAAGCATAAGCAGCCATTGGCCGAGGGCAAATAATAGAAGCGCCATAGACCAGTATAGGGAAGCGGGAGCCCTCCCTTGCCGAAAACGCCGCCATGCGAACACGGCCGCCGCTGCATCAAGCAAACCGACCGCTCCTTCCCCTGCGCGCCACCAAAACGGCCAGCGGCTCGTCCCATGCGCCGGCCAAAACGGGGACGTGATGTGGATGAACAAACTAACAGCCGCCGTATACAAAAACGCGGCCAAAAACGCCTGCCAGCGTTGCCCGCTTTGCCGTTCCATCACCTCATCGCGGCGCGAAAACAGAAAAAGAAGCCCCCAGGCAAGCGTCAATCGGGCCGAGAGCGAAAAAGGGGACGCTTCCACACCATCAGATGCAAAAGACAAGACAACATGCAGCGAAAACAACAAGCCTGAGGAGAAAAACAGCGCCCCCATCATCAGCCGCTCCATTGACAACGTATGCGGAAACACAGACCATCCTTGCACGGCGACAAGCCAACAGACGACAACGGCGGCAAGCCCTAAAGCAAGATGAATAGAATGATAGAATCCGGGCGAAACAGGCAACCGGCCGGCCGCAAACAGAAGCAAGCCAAACATTCCGGCCGCCAGCACGGCCATCGCGCTGTGCAGACGCACCAGGCGATATCGTTCGTATTCCTTCACCAACGAGGAACCTCCACTCTTCATTCTATATGGCTTATTATACCATACGGCTCCCCGCCAGCGTATATGAACGTCACGGCCGTTTGGTTTGTCCAATAAAAAAGGAGCCTCTCCGGATGAAGAGGCTCCCAGGCCAAGTTTGCGGCCATTTTCCGCGCAATACCCGTTCTCCCGTTAAAACGTGTGCGCCAAGTCTTTCGCCCGGGCGATGGCGTTCGCTTTGATTTCTTCCGCCTTTTCCGGCACCGCCGCATGCCCTTCGACAAATACCATTCTATTGGTGATGGGAGATATCCTGCAACGACAAAATAATGGGAATGTATAGCGCAAAAAAATATTGCAGCGTGGCCGAACTTTAAGGACAAGATGTGATACAATCATGAGCGTGGCGGTGTGAACTACCCCCACTTAATTTTCTAGCGAAAATTTGAAGTGGGGGCTTCCAAAGAAGTTTGACTGCTTCAAGCAATCCTTATTCTTTGAGGCGTGTCCACTTCGCCGCTAGAGCATAAGACACTCAGGTCTACAGCTTTACTTTTCTTTAAGATGTTTAATGCGCCATTGACATCCTGTTTACGAGTGGTGCCTTTGATTTTTTGCTTATCTTTTATGCTTTGAAGTCTGGCATTTTCTTTGTTAAACCATTGATTTATACTTTTTAATCTCCGCCCATCAATGATGAATGATCTGCCGTCTATATTTTACTGAATCTATCCTATTTTCAGCAAAATATAGTTAAGGCGATTCATCTCCCACTTACTCCGCTTCGCTTCGTTGAAGTGGGAGTCTTCTCGCCTAATTAAGATAAAACGAAGGGAAAGGGGGGAATAAAATGGAATCAGATGCTATTCAACGCGAACGATTACGTTTAAACAAAGTGGACAAAAAGGTAAAACTAGATGAATGGCATCCAAAGAATATTGACGACGTATTTATGACGTATTGACATTTCCCTAGGTTTTTTCTATACTTAGAGTACAAAATAAGTTGTCTGTCTCGTCACAGACCATTTCACACGTGAAAAAACGTGGATTCGTTTGTTTTGACAACGGAGAGGAGCCTAAATGGTTCCTCTCTTTGCATATTATCGCCAAGAGAATCATAACCTAATGATAAGTTGCCTGCCGCGTCGCAGGCCATTTCACCCCGTCAGCGGGGAATTCATGGTTTTTGCCCCAGTACTTCGGTGCTGGGGTTTTATGTATTTATCGAGGAAAATTTCTCACGAAGAAATAGGGACTTTATTGATCAGGCTATACCATACGGCTCCCCGCCAGCGTATATGAACGTCACGGCTGTTTGGTTTGTCCAATAAAAAAGGAGCCTCTCCGGATGAAGAGGCTCCCAGGCCAAGTTTGCAGCCATTTCCCGCGCAATACTCGGCCTCCCGTTAAAACGTGTGCGCCAAGTCTTTCGCCCGAGCGATGGCGTTCGCTTTAATTTCTTCCGCCTTTTCCGGCACCGCCGCATGCCCTTCGACAAACAACCCTTCAAATGACGGAACACCGAAAAATTGCATGATGACGCTTAAATACCGATGGCCCATTTCCATTTCCGCCGCCGGGCCTTCGGAGTAGAAACCGCCGCGCGCTTGAATGTGGAGCGCTTTTTTATCAGTAAGCAATCCGACCGGCCCTTGTTCCGTATATTTAAACGTCTTGCCGGCGACCGCCACGGCGTCAATATACGCCTTTAACACCGGCGGGAACGAAAAGTTCCACATCGGCGTGACGAATACATATTTGTCGGCGGAAATAAACTGCTCGCACAGCTCGTTCATCCGCCCGACTTTCGCTTTTTCTTCGTCAGACAGCTCTTCAAACGATTTCCCGGAGCGAAGTTTGCCCCAGCCGCTGAACACGTCGACGTCGATTTCCGGAATGTATTCCTTGTATAAATCAAGATGAATGACTTCATGATCCGGATGCACTTGTTTGTATGTGTCGATAAACGCTTTTCCGACCGCCATGCTGTAAGACTGCGTGTCGTCGTGCGGATGGGCGGTGATGTACAATACTTTTGTCATGATGCATACTCCCTTTCGTGATGATCTCGGCACTTTAGTGTTTGCACTTTGTTCAAGCGGCATTTACTTATTTTGAATTCAAATATCTCCAATCAGAGATAATTATATAAAGATCCGACACATTTGACAAACGATTTGACCGCAAAAAAAAATTGCCTTTCTCCAAGGCAATGTTACTCGCTTTGTTCCACGACAAACGGGTTGCCGCTGATTTGTTTTCGTATCTCATCGGTGAGCGTAAACGGTTCGCTTTTGATAACGCTTTCATCATCGCCAGGCGGATGGCCGCTTCCATCGTAGTAAATCGGTTTCCATTCCATCATGGTGAACCCCCTTGATCCATGCAGAAACTCGTCTATACTCTTATTTTACCATTATATACAGCGAACATCCATCTATTTTTTGAATTTTTTTCTAAAAAATCAGTTCCATCCCCATACACGTTCTTAAAAAAACGCCGGGGTTTCGTCGCTGCCCCGGCGTTCATGGCATCAAAAGGCGATTTTTTCCTCTAAAAAGGCTTTGAGCTCCCCAATCGGCAGCCGCACTTGCTCCATCGTGTCGCGGTCGCGCACGGTCACTTGGCCGTCTTGTTCAGACTCGAAATCGTATGTGATGCAAAACGGCGTGCCGATTTCATCTTGGCGGCGATACCGCTTGCCGATCGAGCCGGTTTCGTCATAGTCGACCATGAAATGTTTCGCCAGCTCTTCATAAATGCGGTGCGCCCCGTCCGCGAGCTTTTTCGACAGCGGCAAGACAGCCGCTTTGTACGGCGCAAGCGCCGGATGCAAGTGCATCACCGTTCTCGTCGTGCCGTCTTCCAGCTCTTCTTCGTCATAGGCGTCGATCATAAACGCCAGCGTGACGCGGTCAGCGCCAAGCGACGGCTCAATGCAGTACGGGATGTAGCGCTCGTTCGTTTCTTGGTCGAGATAATGGAAATCCTCGCCCGAGTATTCCATATGCCGCTTCAAATCGTAATCCGTGCGCGACGCGATGCCCCACAGCTCGCCCCAGCCGAACGGGAAATGGTACTCGATGTCCGTCGTGGCGTTGCTGTAGTGGGACAACTCTTCTTTCGCATGGTCGCGCAGGCGGATGTTATCCTCCTTCATGCCGAGCGACAGCAGCCAGTCCTTGCAAAACTGTTTCCAATAGTCAAACCATTGCAGCTCCTCACCGGGCTTGCAGAAAAACTCGAGCTCCATCTGTTCGAATTCGCGCGTGCGGAACGTGAAGTTGCCCGGCGTAATCTCGTTGCGGAAGCTTTTGCCGATTTGCGCGATGCCAAACGGCAATTTTTTGCGCATCGTGCGCTGGACGTTTTTGAAGTTGACGAAAATGCCTTGCGCTGTCTCTGGACGCAAATAAATTTCGTTGGCGCTCGACTCGGTGACGCCTTGGTACGTTTTGAACATTAAGTTGAACTGGCGAACGTTCGTGAAATCGCGGCTGCCGCATTCCGGGCAGGCGATGTCGTATTCCTTGATGAGTTCATCCATCTTGACAAGCGGCAAACCGTCGACGATCATCTCGATCCCTTTTTCCTCGAGCGCCTTCTCAATCAGCTTGTCGGCGCGGTGGCGCGCTTTGCACTGTTTGCAGTCGACCATCGGATCGTTGAAGTTGCCTAAGTGACCGGACGCTTCCCACGTTCTCGAGTTCATTAAAATGGCGGCGTCGAGCCCGACGTTGTACGGTGACTCTTGGACGAACTTTTTCCACCACGCCCGTTTGATGTTGTTTTTCAGCTCGACGCCAAGCGGGCCGTAATCCCACGTGTTCGCCAGCCCGCCGTAAATTTCCGAGCCCGGAAACACGAAGCCACGATGCTTGGCATGTGCGACGATTTCTTCCATTGTGACAGCCATCGTGTTCATCCTCCTTCAATGTGATGTCCACCAATCAAAAACGCCCTCGCCCCTAGGCCTGACGCCTAGGGACGAGAGCGTAGCTCCCGCGGTTCCACCCTAGTTGATGCGCAAATCACGCATCCCCTTTTTGCCATTTCCGCTCCGGACTGCCGTTTCATTAACCGTCTTCACCGGGCTCCCACCGCCCCCGGCTCGCTTGGGAAGAGAGGGTTAACTACTATTGATCCGTCATCGCGATCCATATATGATTTTGTCCACTATCATAGCAAACCAGAAAGACCTATGTCAATGGTCGCTCGCATTTTTTTGCGCCCAAAACCGCGACACGACGGGCTTCCCGTCCCAGATGACTTCGCTTTTCGCCCGGCGCTTCGCGACTTCCGGCTCGTCAAGCAAGAGCCAAAAATTTTTCATCGGCAAGTCCCCAAGCCCATGCTTCTCGCAAAGCCGCCGCAAATATTGGCGCCGCTTGTCGTTCATATGTCGCGACACGTTGTCGCCGTCCGGGCTGAACGCGTACAACACGGTCGCCGCCGCGACACGGGCGACGCGACAGACGACCGCCGCGCGCAAAAAGAAGTCCCAATCCCAATAATGGTGAACGGACGGGTCAAAATCGCCGATGTTGTCATGAAGCGCCTTCCGATAAACGCTCCCGGACGGCACATACGTCGAAAACGTCCGCATCGCTTCCAAATCATACTCATAGGCAAATAAAAAACGGGCGGATGGAACACGCTGGTCGTTTTCCACCCGATACTGGACAATTTCCGCATCGGCATAGGCGAAGTCCGCATGCTCGAGTGCCGCGGCCATCCGCTCGAGATGGCACGGCAACACTAAATCGTCGTCGTCGCAAAGCATGATGAATTCGCCGCGCGCCGCCTTGACGCCTTCGTTGCGGGCGGCGACATGTCCTTCGTTGTCGCGGCGGTCGATGAGACGAACGTCAAGCTCCGGGTACAAGGCGACGACATCATGAACGGGGATGCCGCCGTCATTGACAATGATCACCTCAAAATGGCGGTATGTCTGCCGGCTCAACGCCTCGAGCAGCTCGGCAAGCGGATACGGGCGATTGTACGTCGGGATGACGACCGATACGAACGGGCGCAAGGAATCCACCGCCTCTCTTCATGATCCGAACAAAAAAGGGCTTACCCTTAAGGTATAGCCCTCCGTTTGATTTGTCAACTTAAGCGAGCTCTTGCTGCTTCGTCTCTTTGCCGAGGACGGCGACAGAAAGAACGGCGACAAGAACAGCGAGGCAAAACAGCGTGAAAATCATCGTCACCGACACCCCTTGGGCGACAAGCGAGCCGACCAACAGTGGGCCAAAAATGCCGCCGATGCGGCCAAACGCCGCCGCCATGCCGGCGCCGGTCGCACGAATCGACGTCGGATACTGCTCCGGCGTATACGCATACAGCGCTCCCCAAGCGCCGAGGTTGAAAAACGACAAGAAAATGCCGGATGCCATCAGCCCGACGAGCGACTCGGCCGTGCCGAAAAAGTAAGCGCTCAATGATGTGCCAAGCAAGTACGTGACCAAGACAAATTTCCGCCCCGCCCGCTCGATCAGCCATGCGGCGCTGAAATAGCCGGGCAATTGCGCCAGCGTCATGATGAGCACGTACTCAAAACTTTTAATCAAGCTGAACCCTTTCATGACCATGACACTCGGCAGCCATAAAAACATGCCGTAATACGAAAAGACGACGCAAAACCAAAGGAGCCAAAGCATGACCGTCTCTTTCCGATAAGGAGCGGACCATACTTTGACGATATTGCTCCACACCGTCTCCTCTTTTTGCGCGGCCGCAAACCGCGGCGAATCGGGCAGGCGGAGGCGCAAATAGATCGCATACAGCGCTGGAATCGCCGCCAGCCATAACGCCGTCCGCCATCCGTAAGCCGGGATAACGAAATACGAGATGAGCGCTGCCAATAGCCACCCGCCGGCCCAAAAGCTCTCGAGCAGCACGACAGCCCGGCCGCGATCCTTAGCTGGCACCGCTTCTGAGACGAGCGTTAACGCGACCGGCAGCTCGCCGCCAAGTCCCATGCCGATCAAAAAGCGGAGCGCCAAAAACGCCGCCAACGTCGTCGTCAGCGCCGACAGCCCACTGCCAAGCGAGAACAGCAACAATGTGAAAATAAAAACGTTTTTCCGCCCGATCCGGTCCGCAAGCAATCCGAACACGAGCGCCCCAACGGCCATGCCGATCGAGTTGACGCTGCCGATCCAGCCGACTTGGCTGGCCGTCAAATTCCAGTCTTTTTGCAAGGCGGCCATCAAAAACGACAGCATCCCGACGTCCATGGCGTCAAACAGCCAACCGAGACCGGCAATGCCTAACAGCTTGCGCTGGGAAATCGCGGTTTGGTTCATGTGTATCTTCCTATCATTATTAGTGTAAAGACATATTCATTATAAAAGAAAATCATTGGCCTGTGCACTATACGGTTGATAATTTTTGCGAAAAATCAGCTCGAAGCCTTGAATAACAGGATCAAACACCAACATCGCGATCCAGCCATCGTTCCATGGTTGGAACAAAAAGTTCGGCTAAAATCAGCTGCCATGCTTTTCATGATAGGCGCCAGTACAACCTTTTGGCAAAGCATCAAATCCTTTCTTCGTTCCCTCGTTCATGATGTTGATTTCGACCTCACATTTCGCACCCTTCCGACGAAAATCGGGAGGATTTTTTCGTTCCGATGTCGAATGAATCCTTGACACACAAGGAAAGTGAAGGAGTTTTTCTCTCATGGATGTGCAAGTCGAATCGGTCTATCGCAATTCTTATTTGAATATCATAAGTGCTCTATTCAAAAAACTGGGTTTCCCCCAATCGATTGACCATCTCGTTCCCGTCGATCCGCAGTGCCAGACTCGAGTCAACGATGCCGTTCAAGCCATTCTCTACAATGTGTTTGACGGCCGGCAAGCCCTCGTTCACTTGGAACAATGGGGGCACACGATCGACCTGGAGAAACTCATCCGTTCCGGGCTCCATCCTTCCCAGTTGAATGACGATGCGTTGACCCGTCATCTCGATCGTCTGTATGAGGCCGGCATTTACCGCGTCTTTCAGCGCCGGGTGCGTCCGTTCATGACTCCCGAACACCCGTTGAAGGGTCCTGGAGGCCGCAAGCTGACCCGTCCGACGGGACAGGCGATTTTTCAGCTGTTTCCATACGTGAACGTCGTCCTGTTCAAGCTGCCGGATGGACGCATCCAACGCTCACTGGATCGCTCCCTCACCCCGGATCAGCGAAGGATTCTGCAGGGATTGGGCATGGATGAGAGCATTTACGTGTAACGTGATACGGAACGACCAGATATGGTAAAAAAAGATTTCCATCACTCGTTGTGTTGGTCGGAAAGTTATTCTAAAAAACGAAATAAAAAATCCTTTCTTTCAACCCTGTTAGGGTGCGAAATGTGAGTACTAATATGGGTTATATGAACTTTTTGTGAACGACAAATTGCGACATACTTTTACTTTTTTAACCTTTTATAGTATTCATTGAAATAAATAAACCGATAAAAGGGAGGGGGAATTTATGAAGCTGTCTATGAAGTTGTTCAAAAGAATTTTATCTCCTGTTTTAGCTCTGTCTGTTTTGGCGGTAGCAGTACCTACTTCTGTTTTTGCCGCAGAGACAAACACGGTGTCACAACTCACCCCTTCTGTGGCGAAGGTCAACACAGTGTCGCCAAAGGTAGAAACACAGGGTATCAAAACTGCAGCTCTCAAGAAAGCGGTATTGACGTTAGCAGACATGCTGGAATCGCAAGCCATTAAAAAATTGCTCGACTTTGTTGAGGACTACGGCAGTAAAAAGGTAGCAGATACTATCAGGGAATATGCCGATAATATTGCTGATACCTTGCGGACCATAGCTTCTTGGAAAGACCTTTCTATCCAAATCATTCAAGATCAAGTTAGCGGGGCGTTATATGATCTGGGAGTACCACTGAGTACAGCGAGACAGGTTGGTTGGGTCATTTCAAAATTCGTAGACTGGGTATTACTATAGTACAAGGAGGGTGCTATGAACGAGGAAAGAATCAAGGATCTTGAAGCAAAATTGAGTCTAGCCACCGACGCAATTACGTTACTCTTAGATATGGTGAACAAGGAGCACAAAAGCTTTGCGATTCTGGCCTTAGCCACTGGCTTTACTGCCGACGAGTTGGAACGCCTGGAAAAGCTGTTTTATCACGCTGGCAAATCACAGTGGGACAAGGACACATTTGTGGCAGAGTTCGAGAAGCAGCTTCCCAAAAGAAGTGCAATGTTGAGAAGCATTTTGGAAGGGCTAAAGTCAGATGGAAAGTTCGTATCGTTATGCGAGAAGTATTTGGATTGACAGAAAAAACCCGCCCATGTCGAGGCGGGTTTATTTTTCTTCAAAACATCCAAATCTTCACCAAACGATTCTGTCAATGTCAAGAGAGTATGGAGATCGCGAAACTCAAAAACCTGTCGCTACTGGCCAGCATGACCGGCGACGTTGAGTGGCAGCATGAGTTGTGCGCGAGGCTGGAGAAGTTGTCGGGATGAAAAAGGAGCCCTTCTCGCTTGATATTATCCCTCTAGTGTAGACAGTTGGGAAAATGCCCATACTGTCATGAAAAACACTGGAGGGATTTGTTTATGTTCGAGACCAAGCAAACACCGAAAGGGAAGACCACCTATTCCGTGGAGTTTAAATGGAGGGCTGTCCAGATGTACATCGAAGAAGGATGGGGATATAAGCGGATATGCCAAGAGTTATAGGGATTCCCTGCACGAAAACGATCAGACTTTGGGTAAAACGTTATCATGAACATGGTCGAAAAGGGCTCGAAGAACGGCGCGGGACATCCAAGTCTCCATTCAAGGGAAGACCCCGAAAAAAAGAGTGCAGTTTAGAGGAAGAGAATCGAAGACTGAAAGCTGAGGCGGAGGCGCAAATAGATCGCATACAGCGCTGGAATCGCCGCCAGCCATAACGCCGTCCGCCATCCGTAAGCTGGTATGACGAAATACGAGATGAGCGCCGCCAACAGCCAACCGCCAGCCCAAAAGCTTTCAAGCAGCACGACAACCCGGCCGCGGTCGGCAGCCGGCACCGCTTCTGAGACGAGCGTTGACGCGACCGGCAGCTCGCCGCCAAGCCCCATGCCGATCAAAAAGCGGAGCGCCAAAAACGCCGCCAACGTCGTTGTCAGCGCCGACAGCCCGCTGCCGATCGAGAACAGCAACAATGTGAAAATAAAAACGTTTTTCCGGCCGATCCGGTCCGCAAGCAGCCCGAACACGAGCGCCCCAACGGCCATGCCGATCGAGTTGACGCTGCCGATCCAGCCGACTTGTTCGGCTGTCAAGTTCCAGTCTTTTTGCAAGGCCGCCATCAAAAACGACAACATGCCGACATCCATCGCGTCAAACAGCCAACCGAGACCGGCAATGCCTAACAGCTTGCGCTGGGAAATCATCGGTTGATTCATGTGTATCCCCCTGTCATTATTAGTGTCAAGACACGATCTATATTCATTATAGAAGGGGAAAGGGGCAAATTCAATCATATATTGCTCATTCTCTCACAAAACGAACCGCCACACGGAAACGATCTCTCCCCTACGCCCTCGCTGGGAATGGCGCTTCTTGACCCGAAATGATAAAAAAGCCGCCAAACGACCAGCGCTTGTTTGGCAGCCTGTTTACTGCAAGTTCATCTTAACAAATCCCATTTCTCGATATCCATATGAAGATGTCCGTGGGTTCCGAACAGAATCGTTCGGTCGTCCGGATGCGGAAAAAACCGCGCAGTGAACGTCTCTTCGCCATCATTGACGAACAGTTCGATCGATGACGTATCAAGGAAAACATGAAGCGAACGAAGACGTGGCAATCGACATTGCCGCTTCTCCGTCAGCCCGTTCACAAAGCTTTTCCGTTCAAGCGTCAATACCCCTTCGTCACTATTGTAAACAAGGCGAGCCGCATGGCGAAAGTAAATTTCCATCATGCTTCCGAACAGTTCGATATTGTCGAGGCGAAGTTCGATCGCATCTCCCTCGAGTCCCGCCCATGACCTCAGCTCATTCACCACAGTGGCGCTTGGATATGCTACTTTTTGTTTGCGCAACTGTTTCAGCTCTTCCACTGGCGTCTGTCTCAGCTTGCCGCCAGTGAGGCGAAGTTCGCGCGGCAAGGTGAGCGCGTGCACCCAGCGGTGGCTCACTGTCGGCTGACGGTCTTCATCCTGGTCCGGCACACCCATCCAGCCGATGAGGATGCGCCGCCCGTTCCGGTCAAGCATCGTTTGCGGAGCGTAAAATTCAAAGCCGCGGTCAAGCTCCTCAAACGTCCCGTGAAGGAATTCGGCCCGTTCGTAGTCGAAGCGGCCGACAAAATAACCTGACTGGTAGACGTTTTGGTAGCGCATGCCGTCCGGTTTTAATCCTTGCGGGCAGACGATGAGCACGTCTTGCCCATCTAATGGAAACAAGTCTGGGCATTCCCACATATAGCCAAACGGACCAAGCCCGTTCATGTTGCCGCCAGCAATTGGGCCAAGATGCTCCCAATGACAAAGATCAGCGGAACGAAACAGCACCGCTTTTCCATCGCCGCTTTCGCTTTGCGCCCCCAGGATCATATACCAATGGCCCTGATACCGCCATACTTTCGGATCGCGGAAATGGGCCGTATATCCGTCCGGAAGTGTAATGACGACGCCTTTTTTTGTAAAATGAATGCCATCTTCCGATACGGCCATGCATTGGTACGTTTGGCGGTTTCCTTGTTCATCTTTCACATTGCCAGTGTAAAACAGCACGAGTTTTCCATCGCAACTAATCGCACTGCCGGAATAGCAGCCATCTTTGTCATACCATTCGCTTGGCGCTAACGCAATCGGCGCTGCTTGCCAATGAACCAAGTCTGGGGATGTATAATGCCCCCAGAACTTGGCGCCATGGCCGGTGCGAAACGGCATCCATTGGTAGAAGACGTGATACGTTCCGTGCCAGTCGATCAGCCCGTTTGGATCGTTCATCAACCCGACAGGAGGCATGAGATGGTAGCGAAGCCGATACCGGTCACGATTGACAAGAGTCTCATATTTTTCGACTTCAGCGTATGCTTGTTCAATAAGTTTCTGTTCCCGTTCGGATTTCATCCGCTTGTCCCCTCACTCTTCTTCTTCACGGAACTTTAGAAGGAATGTCGCCACAAACGCTGAAACGACGGCAATGGCAAAACCGATTAAGTAGTGCATTAAGTTCGTGAGCCCTTCCGGCGCAACGATGGCGATCATCGGGATGCCGGTCAACCCGTAGGCATTAGCTACTACATTCGTAAATACGACGTACGCTCCGCCGAGCGCGCCGCCAATGGCCGCAGCGATAAACGGCTTCCGGTATTTTAAGTTCACCCCGAAAATGACTGGCTCGGTAATGCCTAAAAAAGCTGACAAGGCCGCCGGTAACGCAATCTCTTTTGTTTTTGTCCGCTTCGATTTGACAAATACAGCCAAACCGGCGCCGCCTTGGGCGACGTTGGCCATCGACCAAATTGGCAGTAAATAGTTGACCCCAAGTTTCGCCAACAAGTTCGCTTCAATGGCATGAAAGCTATGATGCACACCGGTAATGACGATCATCGAGTACAATCCGCCGAAGATAAGGCCAGCTAACGCACCGCCATAATGGTAAACAAAGTTCAACACCGTCGTAATCCCATCGCCAATCAAATTGCCGAGCGGACCAATGGCCAAAATCGTAATAAATCCCGTCAAAATGACGGTCACAAATGGAACAACAAGCAAACTGACCGCATGGGGAACAACTTTTCGCAATCCACGCTCCAATTTGCTCATCACATACGTCGCCAGCAAAATCGGCACGACCGTCCCTTGATACCCGACCATAGCGATATCAAAGCCAAGAAAATGCATATAGTTTGGCTTGGCCTCGGCCAATCCCCACGGGTTTAATAGCGCCGGGTGAGTCATAATACCGCCGATGACCGCCCCTAAAAACGGCGTGCCTCCAAATTCTTTCGCCGCGCTAAAGCCGATTAAAATTGGCAAAATAATAAACGCCGCACTCGAAAACATATCAAGCAAAATATACAGCGGGCTGTCTGCCGCCACCCATTTGAACGCCTTCATCATCCCAAGCAAACCCATTAACAAACCGCTCGCGACAATGGCTGGGATGATTGGGACAAAAATGTTTGACAACGTCTTCGCAAAGCGGGCGAGCGGATTCATTTTTTGCTTGATGGCTTCTTGATGAGCATCAGCATCACCTTGCTGTATCCCTGCTTCCCGGACAAACGCCTCATACACTTTATTCACCACGCCGGTGCCAAAAATAATTTGAAACTGTCCGGAGCTGGAAAACGCCCCTTTAACCCCTTCAATGTTTTCAATGTCTTTCGCCTCGGCCTTTTTGTCATCTTTTAAGACGAGGCGAAGCCGTGTCGCGCAATGAGTTACGCTAATGATGTTTTCTTTCCCGCCAAGGAGCGGGATGAGTTGTTTAGCAATGTGTTCATAATTCATCGGTGAACTCCTCCCCTTCTGAATGATGGTGAAATGAAAAACAAAAAAGACCTAAAACATACAAAGGGCGATCTAGCGGCATGACTCACTTGCCGTTCCCTTCATACGTTTTAGGTCTTGCCTGCTCGAAGCAGTTACAATCCCGCAATATTTCGTTGTCTGTTTTGCATTATACGGCAACTTGCTGTTTTTGTCAACGCTTTCGCAACCGTTGGATATGGAGGACGATATAGGCGAGTTCCTCCTCCGGAAAACGGATGCCATATTCCTTCTCTGCATAGCTTGCCGCTTTTTGTGTACACGCCCATTCCCTTGCATATTTTGTCTGAATGAGCGCAAGCATCTCCTCATCCATCGAATGAATCGGCTCCCCGTTTTCGATGCGGCTTAAGGCAAAGCGCAAATGAGTGAGCAGCCGCTGGTATGAAATGCTTTCCTTATCGATCGATATGCCGAGCTCCGTTTGGATAAGGTCAACGAATTCATGAATGAGCGTCGTCTCGCGCATCGTTTTGTTCATGCTGGCGGCATCGAGTTTCGCCGTATGAATATGAAGGGCGATATGGGCCACCTCGTCATCGGGAATCTCGATGCCAAGCCGCTCTTTGATCAACTGTTTCGCCCATAGCCCAATTTCATACTCCGCCTTATATAGCACTTTAATTTCATTGAGCAATTTGTTTTGAATGCGGTAACCTTGCTTCAACCGCTCGATGGCAAACGACAAATGGTCAGTCAGCGCAATATGAATATGGTCGTTGAGCGGTGCTTGCAGTTTGCCTTCCGCATAGCTGATAATTTCTTCGGCAATATCGATATGTTCTTCTGGCAACGTGCGAAGCAATTGCTGGAACTTCTCATTTTCTTCTTCCATGACGAAAATTTTCTCAATGCGGCCCGGGGGGATGAGATCGTTTTTCCGCTTTTGAAACGCAATCCCCGGGCCCATGACAATTTTCTCTTTGCCTTCGTCGAGCACGACAACAGCGTTGTTGTTTAAAATCTTATGGATGCGAAACGCCATATGTCCTCCCTTCCGCCCTTATTTCATTTTCACATGAAATAAGACCGTCTCGCCTTTTTTGGCTGATGCCTCGGCCTTTCTCTCAAGGCTTTTGAGGGCATCCCCGTTCGTAATGATGATGGGCGTCACCGCGCTTTTCGCTTTCTCGCGCACAAGTGGCAAGTCGACAGAAAGAAGCCGATCGCCCCGCTTCACTCGGTCGCCGGCTTTGACATAAGCGGTAAACCCTTCCCCGTTCATCGACACGGTGTCGATGCCGACATGGATGAGCAACTCCACACCCGCTGCCGAACGCAAGCCGATGGCGTGTTTCGTCGGAAAGAGCTGAATGATTTCGCCATCGACCGGAGCGACGACATCCCCATCCGCCGGGTCGATGGCGATACCATCGCCCATCATGTTTTGCGCAAACACCGGATCCGGCACGTCTTCAAGCGGCACAATCGTCCCGTCAAGCGGTGCGGTGATCATCTCTTCCTTCGGCTGTTGCTTGCCAAACCATTTTTTGAACAACGAACATCATCCTTTCTTTTGCAGTTCATCTGAAAACAGTATACCGAAACGGAAGAAAACCGCAAGCCGTGCCGCCAAGATTCGGCGTTTTGATGCCATCGGCGGTAACATCTCCAATCGTTTTTAGCAACAAGGCGCCGAGCTCTTCTTCAACGAAATGGTCAGACATCAACTTCGCTGTCTAAATTTGCCCGATCGGATTGGCGATACCTTTGCCGTAAATATCCGGCGCCAAACCGTGCACCGGTTCAAACATTGACGGATATTTGCTGTTGACGTTCATGTTCGCCACGAGAACGGCTTTCTTGCCAATTCCGTCGCTGGGAATGACGGCAATGTCCCATTTTTTCATTCTTGGGAGAATTCCTTCTTTCCTTCCTTGGACAGAAAGCGCAGCCATTCCTTTCTTTCATCATACAATAACGGTGGTGGATTCACATTTATGATAAAATGAAACTACAAATCATATGGACGATGCGAGGGAGTCAATATGTCTTATGATACCGACCCGTTCCGCGGCGAATTTGACAGCCTTGAAGAGTTTGCCGACCGCGTCAGCGACGTGCTGAAATGCCCGGTGACGATCGAAGATGCGAACCATCGGCTCATCGCCTACAGCGCCCATGACGATTACACCGATCCGGCGCGGACGGCGACGATCATCAGCCGGCGCGTCCCGGAAAAAGTGATCAACAGCTTATGGAAACAAGGCGCCATCCCGGCGCTGCTCAAAAGCCGCGAGCCGGTGCGCGTGCCGCCGATTCATGACGTCGGCCTCGGCAGCCGCGTCGCTGTGTCGATCTGGAAAAATGATGAGGTGATCGGTTTCATCTGGGTGCTGGAAACGAACCGGACGCTGTCGCCTGAGGAGATGGAATGGCTCAAGCTCGCCGCCAAGGCAGCGAAAAACAAAGTGTTGCAGCTGTATATGCGCAAAAACAAAAAAGAAGAGCGGGTGCAGGAGCTGTTTTGGAAGTTGCTGACGAGCCATATCGCGGCCGAAGACGAGATTCGCGCCCATCTCGCTGCCATGCAAATCCCGACCGCACCGCAGTTTGCCGTTGTCGTCTTCCGCTTTGCCGCTGATTTGACCGCCGAAATGGAGCGGCAAATTTCTTATCTCTTGCAGACGACTCAGCAACTCCCGCTCCTTCTTTATACGACCGACGGCCGCGATGTGATTTTGCTTGGGGCGCCCAAAACTGACCAGCCGCTGAAAGAGCTGAGTGCATTCATCGAATCGTTCGCCGCCAAAATGAAAGAACGATTTCACATCCACGATGTGCAGTGCGGATTTGGCGGCGTGTACAGCGTCTGTCGCCTCATTGAAAAAAGCTACCGCGAAGCGCTCGCCGTGCTAGCGCTGAAGGAGAAGCTTGGGGATGACATCAACGGCGTCTACGGCTACGCCCAACTCGGTATTTACCAATTTTTTGACTTTTTGCTTGAAAAAAAACGGCAAGGAGGCTGGACCAACCCGGCGCTTGAGAAATTGCAAGCCTATGACCGCAAACATCACAGCGACTTGGTGAAAACGTTTGAAACATTTTTTGACCATAACGAAAATGTGCAAGAAACCGCCGACGTCCTCAACGTTCACCCGAACACGCTTGCTTATCGGCTCAAGCGGATTGCCGACATCGCCGAGCTTGATCTCAATGACATGAATCAAAAAATCAAATTATACATCGATATTAAATTAGCGAAATACGAAGCGCGCGGTTGAATTTGTGGAAATCCACAAAACCCACGCGCTTCTTTCTCTTTTTTGAACAACGCCCGGCCCGTTCCGTCTCTTTTATACTATAAGTAAGGCCACTTTTGATGAGGAGGAACCATATTCATGATTATTGGAGTGCCAAAGGAAATTAAAAATAACGAAAACCGTGTCGCCATTACGCCGGCTGGCGTATTGTCGTTCGTTCAGGCAGGACATACGGTGCTCATTGAGAAAGAGGCAGGGGTTGGAAGCGGTTTCAGCGACAATGATTACGCCCGTGCCGGAGCACAAATCATCGAGCGAGCGGAAGATGTGTGGGCGCAAGCAGATATGGTGATGAAAGTGAAAGAGCCGCTGCCAAGCGAATACCGCTTCTTCCGTCCGGGGCTTGTGCTGTTCACCTACTTGCATTTGGCCGCCGACCCAGAGTTGACGCGCGCGTTAAAAGAAAGCGGCGTTATCGCCATCGCCTATGAAACTGTGCAAGTCGGCCGCACGCTGCCGCTGTTGACGCCGATGAGCGAAGTCGCCGGACGGATGGCGGCGCAAATCGGGGCGCAATTTTTGGAAAAGCCGTACGGCGGCAAAGGCATTTTGCTTGGCGGCGTCCCTGGCGTCGCCCGCGGCAAAGTAGTCATCATCGGCGGCGGGGTCGTCGGCACGAATGCGGCAAAAGTCGCGGTCGGCCTCGGGGCAGATGTCACGATCATCGACTTGAACGCGGATCGCCTGCGCGAGCTTGACGACATTTTCGGCAACCAAATTACGACGCTCATGTCCAACCCGATGAACATTGCCGAAGCGGTCGCAGAGGCCGACCTTGTCATCGGCGCTGTCCTCATCCCAGGGGCGCGGGCGCCGAAGCTCGTCACCGAGGACATGGTGAAAGCGATGAAACCGGGTTCGGTCATCGTCGATGTCGCCATCGACCAAGGGGGTATTGTCGAGACGAGCGACCACGTCACGACGCACGACGACCCGACGTACGTCAAACACGGCGTCGTCCATTATGCGGTCGCCAACATGCCGGGTGCTGTCCCGCGCACCTCGACGATCGCCTTGACGAACGTCACGATCCCATACGCCTTGCAAATCGCCAATAAAGGCGTCATGCAAGCCATTACGGACAACCCGGCGCTCGAGCTTGGCGTCAACGTCGCCAACGGCGAAATCACGTACGAAGCCGTCGCCCGCGACCTCGGCTATCGCTACGTCCCGGCCCGCGAAGCGCTCGGGAAAACGTTGGCTGCCAACTAACCATGATGGACGCGGCCGACAACGCGCGCTGCCGGCCGCCTGTTCATCATTGTCCATTCCCATGATCGCCCGCTCATAGCGGGCGGCTTTTTTTATCTTAATTAGGCGAGAAGACTCCCACTTCAACGAAGCGAAGCGGAGTAAGTGGGAGATGAATCGCCTTAACTATATTTTGCTGAAAATAGGATAGATTCAGTAAAATATAGTATAATATAGTTAGATGGGAGGTGAAAAAATGTATTTTTGTATCAAACAACAGCTAAATGGTTTGACCAAAGAAGAATACTTGACTCTTCGAGAACTGTGCCATATTGCCAAGAACATGTACAACGTCGGATTGTAAATTGGCAAACTTGTCATTGGCTATGCGGAAACATGGCAACGCAATATGAATCTAGGAAAAAAGACAAATCAAAACTTTGTCAATATTCCTCTCGGTAACATAAAAGAAAAACTAGAATATCTTTGTGAATTTTACGGCATTGAATTCTTGAAACAGGAAGAATCCTATACGTCTCAAGCCAGCTTTTTTGACGGCGATGAGATTCCTGAATATAATGCCGACAATCCAAAAGAATATAAGTTCAGCGGCAAACGTATTAAGCGCGGCTTGTATCGAACAAAGTCTGGCAAACTAATGAATGCTGATGTCAATGGCGCATTAAACATCTTAAAGAAAAGTAAAGCTGTAGACCTGAGTGTCTTATGCTCTAGCGGCGAAGTGGACACGCCTCAAAGAATAAGGATTGCTTGAAGCAGTCAAACTTCTTTGGAAGCCCCCACTTCAAATTTTCGCTAGAAAATTAAGTGGGGGTAGTTCACCGCATGCGGGAAACAACCGACCGCGTTTTAGAATACATTGATGGCGCTGTGTTGATGTCTCCCTCCCCTTCGACCCAGCACCAACGCATATCGGGACGGCTGCACGTCCAACTGTTCCATTTTTTAGAAGGAAAGCCGTGTGAAGTGTTTCATGCCCCGTTTGATATCGAACTAAAGAACGAACGAATCGAAGGCAAGAAAATTGTCGTCCCTGATTTAACCGTGATCTGTGATCGAAGTGGATTAACGGATACAAAATTTGTCGGCGTCCCAACGCTGATCATGGAAATTTTAATCCCTTCCAACCAGGCGTATGATCTCGTGTTCAAATTGAATTTGTATATGCAATACGGAGTCTATGAATACTGGATCGTGAACCCCATGCATCGTGTTGTGCAAATCTACTCGCTCAATGACAATGGACAATATGAACAAGCCGGCGTCTGGAAAGAAACCGGCATGGCCTGTTCACGTGTGCTGGATGGCTTTTTTGTTGATGTGGAACAACTATTTCGTCCTTGAGGGCGGCTTCATGATATAATGTTATGAAGCAAAGGAGTGATGATGATGACGATGCCAAAAGCGTTAACGATCGCCGGCTCGGACAGCAGCGGCGGCGCCGGGCTGCAGGCGGACTTAAAAACGTTCCAAGAGCTTGGCGTTTACGGCATGACGGCGATCACGACAATCGTCGCCATGGACCCGCACAACCGGTGGGCGCACCAAGTGTTCCCCGTTGACCTAGCAACGATCGAAGCCCAGCTTGAGACGATCATCGTCGGCGTCGGCGTTGATGCTCTCAAAACGGGGATGCTGCCGACGACGGACATCATTGAACTGACCGCGCGGACGATTGAAAAGCATGGTTTGAAAAATACGGTCGTCGATCCAGTTATGGTGTGCAAAGGGGCGGATGAGCCGCTCCACCCGGAAAATACGGTGTGCTACCGGGAAACGCTTGTACCAAAAGCAACGGTCGTGACGCCGAACTTGTTTGAGGCGGCGCAGCTAGCCGGCCTGCCGCGCATTGAAACGGTTGAAGACATGAAAGAGGCGGCTGGACGCATTCATGAGCTCGGAGCTCAATATGTGATAGTCAAAGGCGGACGGAAAATTCCGCACGACTATGCGGTTGACGTCCTTTACGACGGCAAAACGTTTGAACTCCTCGAATCGGAGCGGATCGACACGACGTATACGCATGGCGCTGGCTGCACGTTCTCAGCCGCCATCGCCGCCGAACTGGCAAAAGGCCGGCCGGTGAAAGACGCCATCGCCACCGCCAAGGCGTTCATCACCGCCGCCATTCGCCATTCGTTCCCGTTAAACGAATACGTCGGCCCGACGCATCACGGCGCGTACCGACGCTATGAAGGAAAGTAGGCCACGTTTCGATCCTTGTCTTTTTTCACAAGACAGCCCGCTCCCGGAGCAATAGCGCTAGCTTCTTTTGCAAGACAGAGAACCGGCGTGCCCATGCCTAAAAAATGGATGCACAGGACGGGCTTGGCCATAATCAAATAGGCATTATGCGCCGCGACAACATGGAGAAAGGAGAGTGCCGCCATTGCGCGTATCCGCTGTCCAATATCATTTGCATACGATCCGTTCGTTTGACGAATTTGCCGCGCAAGTGACGCATTACGTCAAAACAGCGCAAGAGTTTGACGCCGAGTTTGTCTTGTTCCCAGAATTTTTCACGACCCAATTGCTTTCCATTCCACTTGATGACGGACGTCAAGCAGCGATCGACGACTTGCCGGACTACACGGAGCCGTATTGCGGGCTGTTTACGTCGCTCGCCAAAGACACGGGCATGTATTTGATCGGCGGTACGCATGTCATCCGCGAAAACGGCAAGCTGTACAATGTCGCCCACTTGTTTGCGCCGGACGGAACGATCCATCGCCAAGCGAAGCTGCACATCACCCCGACCGAGGCCAACGAATGGAACATCGCCCCGGGTGACGGACTGCACGTCTTTGAAACGGACAAAGCGACGATCGCTATTTTGACGTGCTATGACATCGAGTTTCCGGAAATCGTTCGCCTGGCGCGCGCGAAAGGGGCGGACGTCATCTTCTGTCCGTCGTGCACCGACGATCGGCACGGGTTTTATCGTGTACGGTATTGCTGCCACGCGCGGGCGGTCGAAAACGAAGTGTATGTCGTCACAACCGGCACGGTCGGCTCGCTTCCAACGGTCGACTTTATGCGCGCCAATTTCGGCCAGGCGGCCGTCATCACGCCAAACGACATTCCGTTCCCGCAAGGCGGCGTCCTTGCGGCGGGCGAGATCAACAGCGACATGGTCATTACGGCTGACCTTGACTTGTCGCTCCTTCGCAAAGTGCGGGAAAAAGGATCGGTCGCGACATGGCGCGACCGGCGCACTGATCTGTATCCAGACTGGAACACGATGGCGTAACAGCGGCGGCCCTTCGCCCCGCCTCCGGGCGGAGGTGCCAAGGGGGGCTGCGGCCGGACTAAAAGGGTGCGGCGCCGCGACATGTGTTGGCATCCGAACCAAAGCAGGGTGCGGCACCCCTTTGCCTCGTCTTAAAGCTGATCATGGCGACACCGCCTCAACACTGCCATCGCCCAGCCGAAACAGCATAGCGACGCGGCGACACGGTAAGGCGGTCGGACGAATTGCGAGGCCGCAACAACGCCTATATGATGAAGGACAAAATGCCGATCATGACAACAGGGTGTCCCCACCGAGGAACACCCTGTTCATTTCGCTTATGACAGCGATTTCTTAAACTGATCAAACTGTTCCGCCACTTTCCCTTCCGGCGCTTTCGTCAACAGGCTCACGACGACAATAGCGGCGAGGCTCGCGGCGAAGCCCGGAATCATCTCATACAACAGCCCTTTCAAATACTCCGACTGCGTCCACAAAATGACCGTTGCCGCCCCAGCGACCATGCCGGCGAGCGCCCCCCCATTTCGTCATCCGCCGCCAGCATAAGCTAAGCAAAATGACGGGGCCAAACGATGCGCCAAATCCAGCCCACGCATAGCCGACCAAGTTTAAAATGGTGTCGTTTTTCGTGTACGCCAGCGCCGTTGCGACAATGGCGACAAGGAGCACCGACAAACGCCCGACGAAGACAAGCTCCTTATCCGAAGCCGCGCGGCGGAACACGACTTTATACAAGTCTTCGGTCAGCGAGCTCGACGTGACGAGCAACTGTGACGAGATCGTGCTCATAATCGCGGCTAAAATCGCCGCCAGCAAAAACCCAGTAATAATCGGATGGAACAAAATGTGTCCGAGTTGAATAAACACCGTTTCCGGATCATCAAGCTTCATGCCGCGCTGCGAAAAATAAGCGATTCCAAAAAGACCCGTCAACATCGCTCCGACAACGGAGAAAATCATCCAGCCCATGCCGATGCGCCGGGCGCTTTTCATTTCTTTCACCGACTTAATGGCCATAAAGCGGACGATAATGTGCGGCTGGCCGAAATACCCGAGCCCCCAGGCGAATAACGAAATGATGCCAAGAACACTCGTTCCTTTCCATAAGTTCAACAAGTTGGGATCGATGTCGCGGATCGTCTCCATCGTATCTACTGGCCCGCCTGTATGGAACAGCGTCACGACTGGCACTAAAATCAACGCGATGAACATAATCGTCCCTTGGACAAAGTCCGTCCAGCTGACGGCCAAAAAGCCGCCAAACAGCGTGTAGGCGACAACAACACCGCCGACGATCCACAATCCCGTATGGTAGCTAACACCAAATGAGTTTTCAAACAGAACGCCCCCCGAAACGAGGCCGGACGAGACATAAAACGTAAAAAAGACCATAATGACAATCCCAGATACCATTCGCAACAATTTCGTGGCATCCCCGAATCGGTTTTCCAAAAACTCCGGAATCGTAATCGAGTCGTTCGCTACTTCCGTATAGACGCGCAAGCGCGGCGCGACAAACAACCAGTTTGCATAAGCGCCAAGCGTCAAGCCGATGACGATCCAAGCGGCGCTCACCCCATCGACATACATCGCCCCCGGCAGCCCCATGAGCAGCCAGCCGCTCATGTCGGAAGCCCCGGCGCTGAGCGCCGTCACCGCCGGTCCGAGCGTCCGGCCGCCAAGCATATAATCAGACAAATTGGACGTCCGTTTATACGCCCAATAGCCAATCCAAAGCATGCCGACTAAATACACAATGACGGAAAATAAAACCATATGGGCTCTCCTTCCTCTACTGTCTTGTCACCACTTTCATCATAACGAAATTGATAGTATTTACACAATAGTATTTATTTTTCCATACCTCTATAATAAACAAATTGACAAAACCTTTGCCAACTCTACCCTCTTTCTGGTATAATATTCTGTAAATTCAAAATCAATCGTTTATGTCTTTTTATACATAAAAAATTATTTTATAAAAATGCACACGAAATGATATTAGCCATATGCCCTTCAGTTAATGTGGCGAAAAACATTGAAAAATGCGCCTTTTCCCCATTTATACGGCGTGCCAAAATGTTCAAACAATTATTTTTATAAAACCTATTGCATAATAACAAAAATATTGATAGTATGATAATCGTTCATCGACAATGATTCCAAAGGGGGATTTTATAGGATGTTAAAAATGAAGAAAGGTTTGATCGTAGCGGTCGTTGCTGCGTTGTTTATGGCGCTCGCCGCTTGTGGCAAGTCGACAGAAACAAGCTCTCCGTCAGGCGCTGAAAAAGAAGGGAAGCAAAAAATCACCGTCGGGACGGACGCGGCGTTTGCGCCATTTGAATATATGCAAAAAGGAAAAATTGTTGGGTTTGACGCCGACCTTTTGGATGCGGTGATGAAAGAAGCCGGCTTGGATTATGAATTAAAAAACATCGGCTGGGATCCGCTGTTCGCTTCGCTGCAAAGCAAAGAAATCGACATGGGCATTTCCGGCATTACGATTACGGACGAACGGAAACAATCTTATGATTTCTCAGCTCCGTACTTTGAAGCAACACAAGTCATCTTAGTCAAACAAGGCAGCCCGGTGAAAAACGCCCTTGACTTAAAAGGGAAAACGATCGGCGTTCAAAACGCGACAACCGGTCAAGAAGCTGCGGAGAAGCTATTTGGCAAAGGCGATCATATTAAAAAATTCGAAACGAGTGTTGTTGCCATTATGGAACTGCTAAACGGCGGTGTTGATGCTGTCATCACGGACAACGCGGTGGCAAACGAATACGTGAAAAACAATCCCAATAAAAAACTGCAAGTCATTGAGGATCCAAAAAACTTCGCTTCAGAATATTATGGTATGATCTTCCCAAAAAACAGCGAATTGAAAGCAAAAGTGGACGAAGCATTAAAAAACGTCATCAACAGCGGCAAATACACTGAAATCTATAAAAAATGGTTTGGAAAAGAACCGAAGCTTGATCGATTAAAACAACAATAAGCGTGCGAACAAAGAAAATGCGTAACTACCCGCAAGTTACGCATTTTTCTTAGAGAAAGGTGAGATCGATGGATTTTCGTTTTGATATTATTGTTGAATACGCCCCTTACTTTTGGAAAGGGCTGCTCGTAACGATCGGCGTATCATTAGCCGGCATCGTGTTCGGCCTCATTCTCGGCCTGTTCATCGGCCTTGGCAAAATGTCGTCCAACCCGATTATTCGTTTGCCGTTTTCGTGGTACATTAACTTTTTCCGCGGTACGCCGCTTGTCGTGCAAATTTTGCTCGTCCATTTCGGCGCCATGCCGCTCTTTTTCGCCCAGCCAAATGCCGTCACTTCCCTGGCCGTCTCGCTGTCGCTCAACTCGGCCGCGTATGTGGCCGAGATTTTCCGCGCCGGCATCCAGTCGATCGACAAAGGGCAAATGGAAGCGGCCCGCTCGCTTGGGATGACGCATGCGCAGGCGATGCGCTACATTATTTTGCCACAGGCGTTAAAGCGAATGATTCCGCCGTTTGCGAACGAGTTTATCGTCTTAATTAAAGATTCGTCGCTTGGGATGGTCATCGCCGCCCCGGAAATCATGTATTGGGGGAAAGCGGCCGCGGGTGAGTATTACCGCGTTTGGGAGCCGTATTTAACAGTGGCGTTCATCTATTTGCTCTTAACGCTTTCGTTAAGCAAACTGTCACACTCACGAGTGTTGATTATCCAAAATTAGACATACGCCTTCCATAAATTTGGGCATACTCAAACAAAGCAGCGGCCATCCCGGATTTCCAATCGAGAGGAAGCTGCCCAGAGAAAAAACGGCGAACAAACGAAATGAAGGAAAGAGAGACGTTCGTCCGTTTTTTGGTTTGATCATACAGCCATCGCAGCAACACATACGCGATGAACGCCGCAAACAGTTGGTTGTATACCGCATTTTCCGTCGTGCCAAACAAGGTCGGGACATTCAGATATTGCTTCACCCAACGGAAAAAGATCTCAACAGTCCAACGTTGTTGGTACATGTCGGCAATGGTTTCCGCAGACGCATGGAAGAGGTTCGTCACGACCCGAATGTCGCGGCCATTCGCATCTCGAAAGATCACTACCCGGTGACGCTTGGTGGAGCGGTATTGTTTCGTTCCCAACTGGCACGTGAAGTCGGCTTGAACCGATGAAGATGCGCTCGGAAGGCGGTTCAAGCTTTTTTTCTGATGAAGTTCGATGTTGTCCTTCATCCGAATGACAAAGAGCTGATGCTGCTCCACAAATCGATCGAGGCGTTCGATTTTGAAATACGCCCGGTCTTCCACCAGCACTTGTTGAGCGTTCGTCAACTGTTCTCCCACCGGGCCATCATGACGCAGTCCGATGGTTTCCACCACGTCTGCCGGCAACGAGGATTCCGGCGAATACGCGACGTGCAGCTTCACTCCGGCGCGTTCGCCGTGATACGGAGCCCATGGGAGGCGGTTTTTCCCGACCGTGACGGTCGTCGAATCCACCACCCGAAGCGGTTTGGGAAACCGAAGCGAACGGCGGGTTTGGCGGTTGCACTTGGAAATGATCAACGCCAACAAGCGTTTCATGATGTCATAGGGAACTTCTTTCGCTTTCTTGGATACTGTGGAATAATGGAATCGCGGCAATCCATACAGAGGCCCCACATCGGCTCCGTGGCGAAAGCTTTTCCATTGATGCATGGCGGCCAGCAGGAAGAAGTGAATCAACTCGCGCAACGTAAAGGTTCGAGACGAATCACGATACCCAACCGCTTCGGCAATCAGTTGAATCTCTTCATCCGAAACAAGTTTTTGCATCAAATTCGGGAGTGTGGTATGCTTGTTCATAGAGAGCACCTCCTGGGTTTGTTTGTGTTGCTACTCACATTCTACAGGAAAGGTGCTCTTTTTTCTATACCCTTTGGATTTTATTGGATAATCAACACGCCTGTGTCACACTATCTTGAAAGGAAGTATTCGACCCAATGATTGACGTACGCCAGCTGAAAAAATCGTTCGGTTCGCTCCAAGTTTTAAAAGGAATCGATGTCCATATTCGCGAAGGAGAAGTCGTGGTCGTCATCGGCCCATCGGGGTCGGGAAAATCGACGTTTTTACGCTGTTTAAACTTGCTTGAGGATTTCGATGAAGGTGAAATTATTATTGACGGCATTAATTTAAAGGCGAAAGACACGAACTTAAATAAAGTGCGGGAAGAAGTCGGAATGGTGTTCCAGCGCTTTAACTTGTTTCCGCATATGACGGTGCTGAACAATATCACGCTGGCACCGATGAAAGTGCGGAAATGGCCGCGTGAAAAAGCGGAAGCGAAGGCGATGGAGCTGCTCGCCAAAGTCGGGCTGCAAGACAAAGCGCACGTCTACCCGGACTCCCTCTCCGGTGGACAGGCGCAGCGCGTCGCCATCGCCCGGGCATTGGCCATGGAACCGAAAATCATGCTGTTTGACGAGCCGACGTCAGCGCTTGACCCGGAAATGGTCGGGGAAGTGCTCTCGGTCATGAAGCAGCTGGCCAATGAAGGGATGACGATGGTCGTCGTCACCCACGAGATGGGCTTTGCCCGTGAAGTCGGCGACCGCGTCCTGTTTATGGACGGCGGCTACATTGTCGAGGAAGGGAAGCCGGAAGACTTGTTCGACCACCCGCAGCATGAGCGGACGAAAGCGTTTTTATCAAAAGTGCTGTAAAACGTCGTCTTGCCTGTTTGAGGCAAGACGACTTTTTTAGGCACATATCATGCCCCCTATAATGCAACCACGTTGCCTCTCCATCTCTTCAATGTTCCGTCAACGGCTCCCCCATTTCAGGCATCTATGACACCACAAAAGCCCTTCTGAACATAAAAAGCCGGCCGAACCCCGGCCAGCCTCGCTTTACAACACAAACTGCATCACCCAAATCGAACCGGCGACAACGACAACAGCAATAAAGAAGCTGTATACCATGTTGAACGTTTGCACTTTGCCGCTGTCGCTTTCGTTGACGTGCATGAATAGAAACAGCTGCAAGCTCGCTTGGATGATCGCGAACAAGACGATGATGACGATCACGGCTTTAAGCGGCAGCCCAGACGAGAGCGCCACCCAAAGAGCCGCAAACGTCAAGACGAGCGACAACAAAAACCCAATAATATGTTTCCACGGAAATGATTCGCGATGGCTGTTTGCGCCCATGTTAGATCACCATCCCTAACAAATAGACGAGCGTGAAGATGAAAATCCAAACGACGTCCAAAAAGTGCCAATACAAGCTGACAATAAACACTTTCCGCGCTGTTTTCGGCGTAAAGCCGCGCTGGAGGAGCTGGATGATGATCAAAATCATCCAGCCAATCCCTACACTGACGTGGGCGCCGTGCGTGCCGACGAGCACGAAAAAGCTTGATAAAAATGCGCTCGTCTGCATCGTCGCTCCTTCATGGACGTAATGGATGAACTCGCGAATTTCAACCGTAATAAACCCCAACCCAAGCAGAAGCGTCATGAGCAGCCAAGCGATCAGCCCGCTCATGCGGCCGCGGCGCATTTCAAAAATGGCCAACCCACATGTGAAACTGCTCGTCAACAGCAACAACGTTTCGATCAAAACGTCTTTTACCTCAAACAGCTCCGCTGCCGTCGGCCCCGAGCCGGTCCGTTGGAACAAGACGAGATATGTCGCAAACAGCGTCGCAAACAGCGCGACTTCCGCCCCGAGGAAAATCCAGAAACCCAATATGTTCAACCGACTTTCTTGCGTCCGATACTCCAGCGGCACCGTTTCCTCATAGCGATGTGCAGCTTCTCCCATTCGTCACGCCCCCTTCCGCACCGCTCGTTCCGTCCGTTTGATTTCGTCAACCGGAATATGGTAGCCATCATCGTCTTCAAATGAGCGGAGAATCAATCCAAGCACAATGAACAACGCACCAACGATAGCCAACGCAAACCACTTGAACACAAGGCCGAACCCGGCGACGAAAAACGCCACCGACATCCAAAACGGGCGTCCTGAGTTGCTTGGCATATGAATCGGCTTCAAGTCTTCTTCTTTCACGTGGAAGCCGCCATACTTTTTCTTCATCACCCAATACGCGTCCACATCTTCGACAACCGGCGTCACCGGGAAATTGTAATGCACCGGCGGCGACGCGGTCGCCCACTCAAGCGTCCGTCCGTTCCACGGGTCGCCGGTCATGTCGCGCTCGCCGTAGCGGGCGCTGTAATAAATGTTGTAACAAAGCACGATAAACCCGATGCCCATCAACACCGCCCCGACCGTCGCGACGACGTTGAGCGGCGTCCAGCCGAGACCAGCCGAGTACGTGTACATGCGGCGCGTCATCCCCATCAATCCTAGGAAATACATCGGGAAGAAGCAGATGTTAAAGCCGATCATAAACAGCCAAAACGTCCACTTGCCAAGCCGTTCATTCAAGATATGGCCGAACATTTTCGGATACCAATAATGCAAACCGGCAAAGCAGGCGAACACCGTACCCGCGATCAACACGTAATGGAAATGGGCAATCAGAAAATAGCTGTTATGGTATTGATAATCGGCCGCGGCCATTGCCAGCATCACGCCTGTCACGCCGCCGATGACAAAGTTCGGAATAAACGCCAGCGACCAAAGCATCGCGGTTGTAAAACGAATTTTCCCTTTTCGGATCGTAAACAGCCAGTTGAAAATTTTCACCCCGGTCGGGATCGCGATCGCCATCGTCGTGATCGAGAAGGCAGAGTTCACGGCCGGCCCTGCGCCCATCGTAAAGAAGTGGTGCACCCAAACGATAAAGCTTAAAAACGCAATGCCGACGATCGAACCGACCATCGCCTTATAACCGAACAGCCGTTTCTGCGCAAACGTGCTGACCACTTCCGAGAAAATGCCGAACGACGGCAAAATGACGATATACACTTCCGGATGGCCCCAAATCCAGAACAAGTTCGCCCAGAGCATCGACATGCCGCCGTTGGCCATCGTGAAAAATTGCGTGCCAAATACGCGGTCGAACGTCATTAATGCCAAGGCGACCGTCAACACCGGGAAGGCGAAAATAATGAGCACGCATGTGATGAGAATCGTCCACGTAAACATCGGCATGCGCATCAACGTCATGCCCGGCGCACGCATTTTTAAAATCGTGACAAGGAAGTTGATCCCGGTCATCAATGTTCCGATCCCGGAAATTTGTAAAGCGACAGCGTAATAGTTGTTGCCGACGCCATGGCTGAATTCGTTGCCGGCAAGCGGGAAGTACGCCGTCCAACCGGCGTCCGGCGATCCGCCGATGACGAATGAAATGTTAAACAGCAACGCACCGAAGAAAAAGAGCCAAAAGCTTAACGCATTCAAATATGGAAACGCGACGTCGCGCGCCCCAATTTGCAGCGGAACGACAATGTTCATCAAACCGATGATGAACGGCATCGCCATAAACAAGATCATAATCGTCCCGTGCGTCGTAAATATTTCATTATAATGTTGCGCGTCAAGAAACTTCATGTTCGGCGCGGTCAGCTGCGCCCGCATCAAAAGCGCATCAACGCCGCCGCGGAAGAGCATCAAAACTGCGCAAATAATGTACATGACGCCGATTTTTTTATGGTCGACGGTAGTGAGCCATTCGTTCCACAGCCATTTCCATTTTTTAAAATACGTCAAGACGAACACAATGCCGATTATCGTTAAAACGATCGCGACATCAGCCGCGTAAATGAGCGGCTCTCCGGTTACGAAAAACTCGCTCCATTTCATCTTTCGCTCCTCCTTTCCTACTCCCCATGATGGTGACCGTTTGTCATCGTTTCATCATGTTGATCGTCATTTTTCATTGGCTTTCCATCTCCATGATGGCTGTTCTGTTTCGCATGGTCAATCCATTGCAAGTGGGTGTTCGAAAACGTCATTCGCCCAACAAGCCCCGGTTTTAAAATTTGTGTGTATTTTTCCTCATCGAGCTTCGGGGCGGTTTGTTTCACTTCATTTATCCATTTGCGGAAGTCCGTTCCCGTTTGGGCGACAACCTCAAATTCCATATGGGCGAACTTTTCCCCGGAAAAGTTGGCGCTCCGCCCCATATACGATCCTGGTTTATCAGCTTGTAAAATCAGCTCTGTCTCCATGCCGTCCATCGCATATTTTTGTCCGCCTAGCTCCGGCACCCAAAACGAATTCATCGGTCCGACGGACGTGAGCTTGAATTTGACCGGCACACCGGCCGGAATATGGACGTAGTTGACCGTTTCAATGTTTTCTTCCGGATAGCTGAAAATCCATTTCCAGTTCGCCGCCGTCACATGAATCGTGATCGGTTTCACGTTCTCGGTCGGCGGCTTTTCCAATGCAAACGTCGCCTTCACTGTTGGAACAGCGAGCGCAGCGACAATCAAAATCGGAATGGCCGTCCAGACGACTTCAAGCAACGTGTTTCCTTCCTCATCCGGCGGCTCATAGCCGGCATTTTCCGGCTTCTCGCGATAACGAATGAGAAAAACGGCAAACAACGTAAATACAACAACAATAATGAACAACATAAAGCCGACAGACCACATGATCAAATCATACTGCATGCGCGCCACCGGCCCTTGCGGATTTAACACCGCTGTGCGCTCGACGCAACCACCAAGCAAAAGCAAAAACGGCAAGGCTAACATGACGCGCCATATCGCCTGTTTCATCGCTCTGTATCCCCCTTTATCCGTCCCCGATATCCAGGGCGTCTTCCATCCAATATTTCTTTGTTTTCTACCATATCAAAGTTTAAAATATTTGAAACCAATACACGCAAAAGTTCATAAATCAGCAAAACATTTGTCACCAAATGTTCAATCATTGTTCAAGAAATCGTCACTTGCTTTCCTCGTTCAGGGAAATATTGATGGGAAAGGGATTGAAGGAAGGAAAAGCCATCAAAAAAACGGCCGGATCCCTACGTTCCAAAAAATCCGGCCGTTTCTTGTATGTGAACTACCCACCACCTACGCTTCGCTTAGAGGCGGGGGCTTCAAGCGACTTGTGTGTGTTCGCTGAACGGTAAGCCACACACAAGAACCCTTTACGCTTCCCTTCGTTCCGAAGGTGTCCGTTCTAGCCATATTCTATCCTATTCGTTGGCTAACGCCAACCGACATTCATCTCCCACTTTCACTGGTGCTGGCGCACCTTCACGTTTAGAAGTAGAAGACTTCTTTCGGAGGGAAGTTAAATGGTATACCCTTGCAGCTCAAGCTGTTTGCGGATGCGCGGATTCAACGTTTGCCACATCCATTGTTGGTAGAGCGCTTTTTTCTCATTCGACGATAAATAATAGCGCGTTCCGGCTTGGCGGCGCGCGCGCTCAGTCACATCGTACAGCGCCAGCGCCGCGGCAACGGAAATGTTAAAGCTTTGGACGAAGCCGTACATCGGGATGACGAACGTCCCGTCTGCGAGTTTCAGCGCCTCATCGGATACGCCGCTATGTTCGTTGCCAAATAAAAGCGCCGTCGGTTTGGATATATCGATGTCGGAAAGAGGAATCGTCCCCTCGCCAAGATAGCTGGCATACACTTGATACCCTTGCTGTTTTAAGTCGTTGATGGCGGTTTCGATATCAGGCTGCCGGTGAAGCGTCAGCCATTGGTCAGCATGGCGCGTCACGAGCCGGTTTGGCGAAAATGGCGCTTTTCCCGTGACGATATGGATGTCTTGAACGCCGAACGCCTCGGCTGTCCGCAGCACCGCTGCCTGATTGTGCGGGTCGTCGACCGCTTCAATCAAAACCGTAATATAACGGGTGCGCTCGTTAAGAACGTCATACATTCGTTTTAATCGTTTCGGCAAAATTATTTCCCAAACCGGACGCGTCTGCTCGGTCAGCAGCCCTTCTTGCTGCAGCTGGGCAAGAAACGTCTTCATGTCCCGTTCTTCCATGTCGATCACCTTCGCTCCGTTCCTCTTCGCCTGTGCTTTCCTATTGTACAAAATAGGATGCCGCTGGGCAATCTCGATCATTCCCTTAACTATTCAAACTATTCTATAAATAATATTTTGGAAACATTGTTTATTTACAAACTATCATTCATGCGGCTGCCGGAATCATTAACTTCGTCGTCTTGACTGCGGCTTTATCGTCATGCAACAGCGGCATTTTCAGCACGAGCCGGATAATGGCGAAGCAAAACGGGGCTGACCCAAAAGAGCGGTAATGCTCCTATCTGGGGCGACATAGAAAAATAGACCAACACGAAAAACCCGGTAAAACCGAGGATTTCAGAGGTGGTCTCTTTCACATACTTCGGTTACATTTCATCAAAAAGGGACTTTTGAGTCAGCTCCGTTTCCTTTTCATTTGTTGGCAACTGCACAACCCGTCCCTCATCTTTCTTTGACGCCGATGTACGCCTGGCGCGGGTGGTTCGGCTGATCCGGATATTTCAATCGGATTTTCCCTTCGTCGACCAGCTTCCCTAAGTAGTTGGTGCGCAGCCCATCCGGCGTCCGTTCCAACAGCGTCGCCAACTCTTTCAGCCGCAGCGGTCGCTCGCAGCACAGGCGGACGATCATCTCTTCCATAACCGCCGGAGCCAACCGCTTTTTTCGACGTGCTAGTTCTGCCATCTCCCACAGCCGCTCATCGATCGCCTCGTTTCTCTCTTCTTCCTCCCTTTCATCAACAGATATAGCATTATTTACGGAGTTTGGCGTTTTATTAACGGAGTTTTTACCTTTATTAACGGAGCATGCCGGGATATTTACGGAGTCAACCTCGTTTTTTACGGAGTTCGCCCCCCTATTCAAGGAGTTCATCGAGTTGTTTACGGAGTTTTGTTCGATAATAACGGAGTTGAGCTCCTTATTTACGTAGTTGGCCTCGTTACTTCCGAAGTCCACGTCATGTTGATCCGCACCGTGTTCTATCCATGCTTGTTCTTGCTGTTGCAATGATTCATTGATTTCTGTTTCAATTGTCGCCCCCGCCTCAGCTGGAAACAACAATGGGCATAACGTCACGATCGTGCGGTCTGGATTCATTTGCTGCAAAATATCGACCGGCTGGACAAGCGCCCGTTCCTGCCAATCATGCATGCGCTTCAAACCGGATCCTGCGCGTTTGCATACATCGATCAACAAAAACATTTTAAAGATGTTCGGATTGCGCAGATTGCTCATTTGTCCAGCCATAGCGGCTTCAATTGGCAGGCGGAACCGGCCCGGGTTGGCAAATCGAAACGCCCCGTCCTCTTTTTCAACGGTAATGCCGCCTTCTTCCCCGTAATCGGCATGAACGATGGCATTAGCGAGCGCCTCAGCGAGCAGAGCACGCCCTTCCTCAAGCCAAACGTGGCGCTCCAACTCCGCCAACACGCGGAAATAAAAATCATAGGCGTTGCCGGACCACGTTCCATCCTGCGATGTGAACCGCTTCGCCCATCCTGCCGCCTTTGCACCGTCATATTCCCGGTATTCTAAAAAATATTGCGGCAGCACCTCGGTAATGATCCGCTCTTCGCTGAACATCACGAGTCCGGCGAGCGTCAGTCCTTCTTTGCTGCTGTCGCGCAGCTTGCCCCAAGCGCCGATTTTGTATAAAAACTCTTTCGTCTCAAGACTGTTCCATGGATGCCCCGGTTTGGCGCGGGCAAACTGCTCCCGGTAATGGCTGACGGTCTCAAAATTGAGCTCGCTCAAGCTGTAATGCTCTAAAATAAAGCTGTCTGCCAACCCATTGGCGCGTTCATGAAACGAATGTGTATATTTATTCACTCTTGATCTTCCTTTAACATTATTTTTGCAAAACAGTCTTGACCTCTTTTTTTCTATTGTACCATCTTTTATTCTCCTTGCGGACGATTGCCAAAAAAAGAAAAGGGTTGTGGATATGTGGAACGAGCACACGCCGGTCGCCGACATTGAACAAGGAGAGCGGCTGTCCGTCGTGACGCGCAGCAAACGGCGGGTCACATGCGACCACGTCGCCGTCTGTTCCCACTTTCCGTTTTATGACGGCGGATTTTATGTTTCCCGCATGTATGCTGAGCGCTCGTATGTCATTGCCATCACAGCTGCAGAGCCATACCCGGGAGGCATGTACTTGAGCGCCGACAACCCGAAGCGCTCGGTCCGTTCCGCAGCGGCAAATGGCGAGACGCTTATTCTCATCGGCGGGGAAAACCATAAGACCGGCCAAGGGGTGCCGACAATGCGCCATTATGAGGCGTTGTCCTCGTTCGCCTCGCAGTTGTTTACGGTAAAAGACATTCGTTACCGTTGGTCGGCCCAAGACTTGACGACGCTTGATAAAGTGCCATATATCGGCCCGATGACGGCAGGGACGCCAAACATTTATGTCGCGACAGGGTACCGGAAGTGGGGGATGACAAACGGCACAGCGGCGGGGATGATGTTGTCCGACCTCATTCTCGGCCGCGACAACCGGTATCGCGACTTGTACTCTCCGTCGCGCTTTTACGCCGACCCGAGCGTGCGGCAATTTTTCACGACAAACCTCGATGTCGCCAAACACTTGATCGTTGGAAAAATCGAACTAGCTGTTCGCCAGCCGCAAGATTTGGCGCACGGAGAAGGGGCGGTCGTCTCGGTCAACGGGAAACGGGCGGGCGCCTATAAGGACGAAGCGGGAACGCTTCATGTCGTTGATACGACGTGCACCCATATGGGCTGCGAGCTGGAGTGGAACAGCGGCGACAAGACGTGGGACTGTCCATGCCATGGCTCGCGCTTCTCGATCGATGGCGATGTGATCGAAGGACCGGCGAAACAGCCGCTCGCGTGCATTGAACTTGATGACGCGAAGTGACGCGCTGACGCGAGACGGCGGCGCATGCAGAACATCGTTGCAGTGGACATGTCGACCTTGAATTCCAATGGGGGTTGGGAGCGTATGTTCCTAACCCCCTTATCGTTTTCATTTGCCGATCGCGCATTTCGTGATAAGATGAAAATGAGAGTGGACTGTACGTTACATGATGTTTTCGGGAGGGATGACGCATGGACTTTGAACCGATTTTTCTCACCCCTGTCTTCCAAGAACGGATTTGGGGCGGCACGAAGCTCGCCGAACGATTCGGCTACGACATTCCGTCTTCGCAAACAGGGGAATGCTGGGCGGTGTCCGCCCATCCGCACGGACAGACAGTCGTCGCCCGCGGACCGTTTGCCGGGATGACGCTTGGTCAATTATGGGAGGAACGCCGCGATTTGTTCGGCCACTTCCCGTCTGATCGCTTTCCGCTGTTGACGAAAATTTTGGACGCCAACGCCGACTTGTCCGTCCAAGTCCACCCGGACGATGAATACGCCAAAACGCATGAAGGCGGAGAGCTCGGCAAAACGGAATGTTGGTACATCATCGATTGCAAGCCGGGCGCTGAGCTCATTTACGGTCATTACGCCGAGACGAAGGAGCAGCTGCGCGCCATGATGGAGGCGGGGGAGTGGGAGCGCTTGCTCCGGAAAGTGCCGATCCGCCCGGGCGACTTCTTCTATGTCCCAAGCGGCACGATCCACGCCCTTTGCGAAGGAACACTCGTCCTCGAGACGCAGCAAAGCTCGGACACGACATACCGCGTCTACGACTACGACCGTGTCGACAGCCAAGGGCGCAGGCGGGAGCTTCATCTTGACAAAGCAATAGATGTCACGACTGTCCCGCACCGCGACATCGACATCCGCCCCCATGTTGCCGAATTCCCGGGCGCGACTGTGATGACATTCGTGGAAGGCGACTACTTCGGCGTCCAAAAATGGGACGTCCGTGGCGCGTTCGAATCAGAGCAGGCAAAACCGTTTCTCATCGTCAGCATCCTCGAAGGCGAAGGCGAGCTTGTCCGCAAAGGACAGACATACTTGCTTCGCCGGGGCGACCATTTCATTTTGCCGCATCAATTCGGCCGTTTCACCATTCGCGGCTCCCTCCAGGCGATCGCGTCGTGGCCGCGGACAGGCAAATAAACGACTGACTTCCTCAACCAATGGGTTGCAACATACAAAAAAGGTGTCCTCTTGCCTTTGGGACACCTTTTTCTATTGTCCACCCGAGAAGGGGACGGCTGAACAGAACATGCCGTTCAACAATAGGATTTCACCCATGAAGAAATCCCATCATCTTCCCCGCTTAGGAGAAAGATGTCCCTTTCATTTGACCGAGACGATACACAGAGGCAATATGCCGCGCCGTTTGCGTCACATACTGTTCCGCCTGCTCGAACGCTTTCTCAAACGGAATGACGCCGGGAACAATTGTAAAGAGGGCGTCAATGCCATGGTCTAAGACGACCGCACTGTCGTCGCCTAACGAACCGGCGATGCCGATGACCGGGACGCCGAACTGCTTCGCCGTTTTGGCGACACCGATCGGCGTTTTTCCGAATATCGTCTGTCCGTCGATCCGTCCTTCACCGGTAATGACTAAATCGGCGCCTTTGACGCGCTCCGCGAGCTGAACCGTCTCGATCACAATATCAACGCCGCGCTTCAGCTCAGCCGGGAGGAACGCAAGCAACCCCGCTCCCAAGCCTCCGGCCGCGCCGGCGCCGGGAATGTCGCCGACTTGTTTGCCGAGTTCGCGGCTGATGACGTCGGCATAGTGCGTCAAGTTCTGGTCGAGAACCGCGACCATATCCGGTGTCGCCCCCTTTTGCGGGCCGAAAATGGCGGACGCGCCTCTCGGTCCGGTGAGCGGATTATCGACATCGCATGCGACATCAATGCGCACGTTCTCTAGACGCGGATCGAGCCCGGACAAGTCGATCGACTGCAAATAAGCGAGCGCTCCGCCTCCCGGACCGATGTCCCGGCCGTCTTCGTCCAAAAGCCTTCCCCCAAGCGCCTGCACCATGCCGGCCCCGCCATCGTTTGTCGCGCTGCCGCCAATGCCGATAATCAAATGAGTGGCGCCGGCGTCAAGCGCTGCTCGGATCAGTTCTCCCGTCCCCCGTGTCGTCGTCACCAACGGATTACGCCGGTCGCGTGGGACAAGGTGCAGCCCCGAGGCAGCCGCCATCTCGATGACCGCTGTCTTCCCGTCGCCGAGCAAGCCAAAAAACGCCCGCACCGGCTCACCGAGCGGTCCGGTCACGTTCACTTCCACGATGCGGCCGCCAGTCGCATCAACAAGCGACTGCACCGTCCCTTCCCCGCCATCGGCCATCGGCACTTTCACGTACTCAGCCTCTGGAAACACCGACCGGAACCCGCGTTCCACCGCCTCGGCGACTTCGAGCGCCGAGAGGCTTTCTATGAACCTCCCCCACTTACGCCTGTAGGCGTTGAAGTGGGGGTTTCTTGCCTTTTTCTTTCCGGGTGTTTCACGATACACCGGGTTTCCCGTGTATCTCGTGACCAAGCACGGAAACACAACAGAAAGAAATAGCAAGCAACATCATGCCAAAGCATGAAGGGTGGGAACTCACCATCTACTACTTCTCGCTTACGCGATCCGTAGATACTTGTGGTTCGTTATTTTCATCGGTCGGAATTCTCCATATAAGTGTTTTGTAAGAATATTGCATGCCGAATGGACATCCCGATGCTGAGAATAACCACAAGCACAAATAAAATTTCTAGAAGAAGGTTTTTTCTTCTTCCCGCAAACAGGACATGTTTGCGTGGTATACGATTCATCCACTTTTTCAAAAGTGATGCCTTTAGCTTCTAGTTTGTATTTCAAATAGTCGTAGAGTTTGCCAAAACACCAGTTCGATAATTTTTGGTTCACCAATTTGGATCGCTTTTTCTTTTTGTTGCGCTGGACGCCTTCGACATCGCCTATCATGAAATGTTTGACGTTTTGTTCCAAACACCAATCGACCAATTGTTTGGTCGTTTTATGCAAGCAGTCTTTTAATTGCGCTTCGCTTTTCGATAAAATATATTGCTTCGCGCGGTTATATTTTTTCCATTTACGCGAACCTTTTTTACATTTGGACATCTTTTTTTGCAGTTCTGCTATTTTTTTATTTCGAAGGCGATGAATGCTTCTTATTTTTCTACCGGTGATGATGATGCTGCTTCCGTTTTCGCTGACGGCACTAATGGCGTGAATTTCGCCAGGATCACCGGCAGCGATAGTTCCTTCTTTTTTAGTAGTTGGTTGTTCACCGTTTTCATAACTGAGGCAAAGCATGAGTTTCCAATGTTTCGCATCAAAAATGAGTTCGATTTCTTTGACAGTGCCGTTTGGAATTTGTTCTTTATCGATTTTCACTACAATAGGAGGTTGGTTTTTTCTTTCCCAGCGACCCATTTTCAGTTCAATGGTCCCATTTGGGTGAATGATAAATCCGTTATTTGCCCATTTCGTGTTGAAATATTTTTTCTGTTTGTACGGATATTTGTTATCTAGCCCTTTTTGTTTGGCTTTTTTGGCGCTGTCTCTGGCGTTCAAATATTTATGGCATACGGCTTGAATGCTTTGGCTATGGATCGGGTATTTGCCCTTCGTTTGTTTTTGAAGTTCGGTTTGGTTGATCCATTTTCCATTATTCTTTAATGCATAGTTTTTGGCAATGACTAAACAGTCATTCCAAATTTGAGCCGATATTCGGTTGCATTCGAATAATCGATCGATATCTTTTTTTGATGTTTGAAAAGGTATTTTGACCGTTCGATACATCCTTTCACCTCCTTACTTATAATATAAAATATGAATAATCGAAAATCTATCCTGAAAACACCATTTAAGACAAAAAACGGAGCCCACCTAGCCTTCGGAATCGGATTCCAAAGGAAGGTATTTCAGTATATATATGGTTAATAAGTGCTATGCACTCGTTTTTTCCAGTTTCACTTCGTACCCTAACCCCTCTAATCGTTTCACCGTTTGACGCACGATGCTCGCTTCTCGCTGCCGATCCCAGTAGTCGGCTCCCAACTCTCTATACGGTTCCTTTCGAGTTAAGATGTAATAGATCATTTCTAAAATCGTTCTCCCGACCGCGACACTCGCTCGATTTGCTCCTCTTCGTTTGGCGATCCGATGATACTTGGCCGATAGGTACGTGTTCTTCGTTCGGGCGGCGGCACGGGCGCGCATTCCACGAGGCACGACCTTAGCTTCTTGTTCCCTTTCCTCGTTCGACCTGACAACCGTTTCCCTGCACTCTCATGATTCCCGGGAGCCATTCCGGCCCATGAGGCCAAGTGCGCGGCGGTAGGGAACCGGCTCATATCCGTCCCGATTTCCGCTACAATTTGTTCCGCGCTTTGCCGCCCCACTCCCGGGATCGTATCGATGAGCTCCAGCGCTTCATGAAAAGGGCTCGTTCGTTCCTCGATTTCCCGATCCAACCGGGCAATCGCTTCATCTAAATACTCCACATGACGCCATTGCTCGGCCAGCATCATGCGTTGATGCGGCCCCATCACTCCTTTCAATGCGCGCCGGAGCTCTTCCGTTTTTTGTTTCAGCCGCCCTTTGGCGAGCTGGGCGAGGGCCGCCGGATCGTCCTTTCCTTCGATAAGGGCGCGAATGATGAGCCGGGCCGACATCCCGTTGATGTCGGATACGACCGAAGAAAGCTTGATATTGGCTCCTTCCAGCACTTTTTGGATGCGGTTGAGCTCCCGTGCCCGTTCCTCGATCAAACTGCGCCGATAACGGACCAGTTCCCGGAGCTCCCGCTGAGCCCGATGAGGGATGTAACTCCCTTTTAGCAATCCATGGCGAAGTAAGTCCGCGATCCATTCAGCATCTTTGACATCGGTCTTTCGCCCGGGAACCGCTTTGATGTGTTGGGCATTGACGACAAGCACTTCGATCGGCTCTGCTTCGAGGAGATTATACACCGGCTTCCAATATACGCCCGTCGACTCCATGGCAACGTGCGTCACCTTTTTTCTTTCAGCCAATCCACCAACTCCTCGAGATCGTCGGTCAGCGTACCAAACGTGCGAATCTCTTTTCCTTCAGGGGTAAGGGCGCAAGCCGTAATCGATTGCTTATGCACGTCCAATCCGCAACAGCGTTCATACAAGACGCGCATCGGTCTTCCTCCCTGCTTCGTTCTCAAAAACAGCTGGTGCAGCAGCCTTTGTTCAAGCATTCTATCCTGCGTGCTTCCCTCAAGGGAGCGACATTCCGTAGTGCACCAGACTACTGGGGTCCGTCTATATATCGGACTTTTACGTACCATAGATACAACGACCTCATGACCCCAGCTGCAAGGAGACCATTCGACAGAAGGTTGTTTTCATCCTTCCGATGGTGACGAAATTTTTTTGTCATGGGAGTCTATATTCTTTTTTCATCGATTCTCCCATTTTTTTACTTTTTTGATCAAAAGTAAAAAAAAGGACGCCGCGTATCCCCCGCCTACGCTTCGCTTAGAGGCGGGGGACTTGCGGCGTATGGGTTGTTAAACGAATCTGGGGCAATGACGACCTTCATCTTTTTCCCTCCTCGATGTCGTGAAACGGGGCGACACATGGCCATAACGATGCAAACGCAGCCGGCCGCACGAACAGCGGATTCATATCCGTGCGGCGCAAGCCACTAGGCCGCAGCGGCCCAGACGATGGCCATCGCGGTCAGAGCGGCGGTCGCCCCCTACTATTGTTTTCACCAACGAAAATGCCGTTTCCTTTATCGGGCAGGCAAACAGATAGATGCCGAATGGGCCAATGACCGTTGAAACAGTCTTGACCGCGATCAACGAAGGCAACGCTGCGCACTTCCGTCGCCGCGATTTTCCATAGGCTCAGCTCGGAAGTGCAGCGCCCTCAGTCCGGCATACATTTGATTTCCAGAAACTCGCGGTCTCTCGTCCCCGCCCGATGGTGCTGATGGAACGATCGATGTTTGATCCCCGTCCTTTCGCCGCTCGTATTATATACAACGAAAGAGGCAGGATCTAGCGGCATCGCTCATGATGTCAAATTTTTACAAAAAAGACGGAGACAGCCGCTTTTTTTCTATTTTCAGAATTGGTTATATAGTACTATAATAGAATTAGTTATATGTTCGTTTGTTCCGATGGGGAACATGATTGCCGTCGCCAATGCCAAGAAGCAGCGGTTTCCGAACTCGCCATCCGCCTTGTCTGTCAAACAATCCATCAATTGATCGCCAACGGCCACCGTCATTGGAGTGATCATCCTCTTTTTAGCATCGCTTCGTCAGCGCTGAAGTTGTCAGAGGTCAGATAATAGGAGAGAGAGTCGACATGTTATTCCGAGCGCGACCGGTTATTTTTTCCGTTTTTTTCGCATCGATTGCTGTTGCGGTTATGTCAAAACCGCCTTCCTTCGATCGTACATATATGATCGCCTTGCTGTTTTATTGGCTGTTTTCCAGCTTGTATTCGCACTTGCGCGTCGTCGATAAAACAAAAAACAATATCCCGGTTGACTACGGCATCAACTACAGCTTATCGTTCTCCTTGTTTGCTGGCCCACTCGGGCTGCTTATTTTTGAATCGCTGTTTTGCTTGACTGAACATCTGACAAAGAAATATTTAAAAACAGCGGAACCGGATGAATGGCTGCACACGTTGTACAACATCGGCTCATTTGTGACGTTCAACTCATTGGCGTTCGCTCTATACAACCTCCTTAACCCGCTGTTTCAATCCGTTCCGCTTATCGGTTTTTGGCTGCTCGTTTTTCTGCTCGTCGTCATCGTTTCATTGCTGACTGATTGCTGTCTCATCATCGTTTTTTATCTCACCGGCGATATTCGGACACAAGGCGAAGCGCTTGAGTTTATTAAAACAAGAAGCTGGACGGACATGGGAAAAACGGCGCTGACAAATGGTCTGTTATTTCTCTTTTTGCAAGAACAGCGGTGGGATATGCTTTTAAGTTTGTTTTTGCTTAATTACTTTGTCAGTCGTTCGTTTTTTTCCAAATCGCAAAGCATCCGTCATAAACTGGAGCGCGATCAGTTTGAGAAGATGGCGTACACCGATTTTCTCACCGGCGTCCATAACTGCGCCTACATGGATAAAACGATCGCCAAGCTGAATGGGACAGGCGAGTGGATCGGCGTTGTCGTCGCAGATATTGACAATTTTAAATCGATTAATGACACGTACAACCACGCTGTTGGCGACGAGGTGATCCGCCATTTTGCCTCAACCTTGAAACAGTTTCTCAAAGAGGGCGATTTTTTGTTCCGCAGCGGCGGTGAAGAATTTACGATGTTTTTGCGTCATCGCACGTTTGAAGAGAGCGTCCGGCTTGTCGAGGAGATTCGAGAAGCCGTGCGCCGCAGCACCGTGTTGGTCGATTATATGGCGGCGAAACGTCCCATTGCCTATACGTCGTCGTTTGGTCTTTACTTTTGTCAAGCAGAAGGAACGATGTCAATTGAAAAAGCGTACATTTATGCCGACCATTTATTGCTCCGTTCGAAAGAAAGCGGCAAAAATAAAGTATCAGCCCAATGCGGGGGAGTTGCGTGACGGGGCAGCTCCTTTTTGTTTTCTCCGCACCGTCCGGCCTAAGCAAAAACGGCGCAGCCACCATACATTAACGAAAAAATGGGGCTATCCTCGGCTGCACTGCCAAGGCAAACTTCTTCATCCTTTTCAGTAATGGATGACAGAAGAGGAATAGTTCAATAAGGTGGTGAGGGCCCTTTGATTCATCTTGTTACGGCGACTAACGACGCATACCCCTTGCCTCTTGGGGCGATGTTAAAGTCGTTGTTTGCCGATAAAACGTCCGAACATCGTGTCACCATTTATGTATCACACGAAACATTATCGGAACAAAACCAGCTAAACTGAGAAAAAAGTATTAAAAAACATCCCCCAAAGTAAAAGGGGACGGCTCACTTGTGATACGGCTCCCCCCGATTGATCCGAAATGCGCGGTAAATCTGCTCGAGCAAAATGAGACGCATGAGCTGGTGAGGAAACGTCATTTTCGAAAACGACAACGCCTCGTCAGCGCGCGCCATCACTTGTTTGCTTAAGCCAAGCGAGCCGCCGATGACGAACACTACCTTGCTTTTGCCATAGGTGGCGAGCTCATCGAGACGGGCGGCAAATTGCTCGGACGATTTCATCTTTCCTTCAATCGCAAGCGCGATGACGTGGGCGTCATGCGGAATTTTCGCCAACAGCCGCTCGCCTTCCCGCTGTCTGATTTGCTCTTCCTCAAGTTCGCTTGCCCGTTCGGAGGTTTTTTCATCGGCGACCTCAATGATCTCAATTTTTGCATATGCGGACAGACGCTTTGTGTACTCATTGATCCCTTGAATTAAATATTTTTCCTTCAATTTGCCCACAGCAGCAATGGAAATATGCACACATCATCCCCACCTTACAAACAACTTATCAACAATATTTATCCACATATACACAACACATATCCACATATTGTGCAAAAACATCAGCATCCTACGGCATAGACAGCCTTTTTCTTGCAAAAACGGCACAGTTTTTCGCTGTTATCCACAAACATGACATCAGGGGCCTGCTCCGTCTCATCCACATATTCGTCAATGGCCATATCGATGTGCTCCTCACATGTGAATATCATCATTCTCGCTCCTTTCCTTGTGGAAAAAAGAAGGAGCGTTTCCGCTCCTCCATCGTTTTCGTTTAATACGACTCACGCGCCAACTTCATCGTGACCGTGCGTTTTTCCCCATCACGATAAAACGTGACTTCCATCCGGTCGCCGATCGATTTTTTCGTATACAAATATTTGCGCAAGTCGAGCACATTGCGGATTTTTTCGCCATCAAGCGCCACGATGACATCAAACTGTTTTAAGCCTGCCTGGGCGGCTGGCGACATCGGCACGACTCGGATGACCGCGGCCCCTTCTGTTACATTCGGCGGCAAATGAAGCGTCGCCTGCAAATGGTACGATGGGATGTCGCTCAGCGAGCGAAGTTCAACGCCCATATATGGACGGCGCACTTGTCCGTATTTTTCCAAGTCCGAAATGATCGGAATGGCTGTGTTGATCGGGATCGCAAATCCGATGCCTTCAACCGCCTCTTGGGCGATTTTCATCGAATTAATGCCAATGACTTGCCCTTTGATGTTGACGAGGGCGCCGCCGCTGTTGCCCGGGTTAATGGCTGCGTCTGTCTGCAATACTTCCGCATTCCAATCCGGAGCGCCGTCCTGGTCCAAGTCAACTTCCACCGTCCGGTTCGTCCCGGAAATAATGCCTTGCGTCACCGACCCGGCGAACTGCAGGCCGAGCGGGTTGCCGATGGCGATGACCGGCTCTCCTGGCTTTACCGCGTCGGAGTCGCCGAACTCAGCCACCTTTTTCACATGCTTTGCATCGATTTCCAGCACAGCCAAGTCCATTAGCACATCGCTGCCCAGCAGCTTCGCTGGCACTCTCGTCCCATCTTTGAGGCTCACTTCGAGCTGACTGGCGTTTTCAACAACATGATGGTTCGTGACGATAAACGCCCGTCCTCCCGCTTTCTTGTAAATGACGCCCGATCCGACGCCAGCCTCGCCTCCTTGCGACCAGAAGCTGGTTTCTTGAATGTTGACAACGCCGACAACCGCATCCGATACTTGGTCGATCGCCTTTGTCACCGCCGTCGTCACATCGACGGAAACGCTTTGCCGAACCGCAGGAGCTTCACTTTCCCCTTCCGGCTTCCCTCGTTCCTCTTGCGACGGCACGATGTCGTACGGGAGGACGTCCCAACGGGAAAACGCCGGAATGGACATGAGGACAAGCAATCCTCCTAACACAGCGCCGACAAGCGTGGACAAAAACGAACCGCTGCGCCGTTTCCGTCTCGTTTGCCCGTGCGCTTCGTAATGGTCATCGTAATATCCCACATTCACCACCCTTTCCACATTCGTCTTCATCCCTCATTATAATCATCAATAGAGAAAAAAATCCAACAAACACATTTTCCCCAGTTTAGCCAAAACGCCTCTCATACATACGCCAACGCGGTCGCCCGACGGGGATCGGTGTCGTATAAATGAAAGCGGGCGCCGACTGCCAGCCCTCTTTGTTCCAATATTTGCGCCACAGTCATGCGCGCCAGCTCTTTCATATTGTTATCTTGACTTAAATGAGCCAAATACACTTGTTTTGTCCGCTCCCCGATCACATCGGCAAGCGCCAGCCCTGCTTCCTCGTTCGAAATATGGCCGACATCGCTTAAAATGCGGCGCTTGACGCTCCACGGATACCTCCCCATCCGCAGCATCCCGACGTCGTGGTTGCTTTCAAACACGAACACATCCGCATTTTCGATCGTCTTTTTGATCCGCTCGCTCACGTAGCCGGTGTCGGTGAGCAACGCAAGCTTTTTTCCCCCGTAGTGAAAGACGTAAAACATCGGTTCAACCGCATCGTGAGAGACGCCAAACGATTCGACATCCACATCGCCGAACGTCCTCACCGCGCCGAGTGGAAAGACAAATTTTTGTTCGGCCGGAATGTCGCCGACGACCTGTTCCATCGCCCGCCATGTTTTTTCATTCGCATACACAGGCAGGCGGTATTTGCGAGCGAGCACCCCAAGCCCTTTAATGTGGTCGCTATGTTCATGGGTGACAAGCAGCCCATCAAGCTCCTTTGGATGGCGGCCGATTTCGGCAAACAGCTGCTCAAGCTGCCTGCCGCTCAACCCGGCGTCGACGAGCAAGCGTTGGCGGTCCGTTTCAACGTAAAACGCGTTGCCGGTGCTGCCGCTGGCCAGTACACTAAATCGCATCGTCATTCAAGCTCACTCCAACACACTTCCTTCATCGGTAATGACTTGTCCTTCAAACGCATTCACAAAATAATCTTCTTTCCGATTGACGACGATATGCCATGTCGGCGTCAACACTTGGGAAGCGGTAAACTGGACGAGGCCATAGTAGCCAAGCTCCACTTTCGTGACGCGGTCGCCCGGCTGCAAATATCCTTTCCGGTACAGCGTCTCAAGAGCTTTAATGGCCGGAACGATGTCTTGTTTCCGCTCGTATTTTTCCAAGTCATCGAGCATCGTCTGTTCATAAGAAACCGCTTTTTGCTGCTTATTGACATGAATGATGAGCTTGCTGTTTTCGTTGCCATAAATCATTTTGCCTTCGTACACTTGGTAACAAATTACCGTTCCTTCCCCTTCATCAAATGACCAAAGGGCGTACTGCTCCCCATCCAAAATATAGCGCCGCAAAAACTCGCGCAACTGGTACGGGTCGCTGACATTTAAAGCAATGGGATGGAGAAACGTTCCTTTCAATTTCGTTTCTCCTTCTTCGATTTTTGCTTTTTGCGCGGACAGTTTTTTCGTATCGGCGGCGGTAAACTCTCGGCTTTTGCCGCTGACGTACGCCGCTTTCGTCACTTCTTTCGGCAGCTCCACATACGTGATGCCGTTCGCTTCGAGCTGCTCTTCAATGGTCGTTTCCAAAATGACATCAAGCTGGCTGCTGTTTCGTTTTTCCATAAACTGATACACTAAAAAGCAGTCGAGGATGAGGAACACAATGATGAAAATCGTCTTCGTTTTACTCCAATCCATTCGTTCCCCCTCCTCCGCCGTCCCCATCGTCGCTCACTTTTTTCCACGTTTGCTCGTACAAATAAAACCACGCCGGTTCCAGACGAATCACTTTCTCCCGTTCCGGATCTTTGACGAGCTCGTAGCCGATGGCGATATCTTTCACGAGCGATTTACGAACGCCTTTCGCTTGTTCAAGCTGTTTGACGATCTCACGGCCGGACGGCAGCGTTTTCGGGGTTCGGGTGCGGTCGGGGATTTCCAGACGGAAGAGCGGACGCTGATATTTCATTAAATCGCTCGCCCCCCACGTCTCCACGATTTCCGACATGCCGTATTCATTAAAAACCGGATACCCGTTGACAACAAGCCGGAAAATGACTTTCCGATCTTCTTCACTCCAACGGGCAAAATGGTATAAATCAGTCCAGCCGCCATGTTCATTGACAAAATCAATGCTTTTTTGAATGAAGTGAGTTTCTTGATCAGTTTGGCCCATATTGGAGACACGGGCTGCCGGATTGACATACAGCAGCATGCGCTGAAAGAAATCGACGTCCATCAGCCGCGAACCATCGGTGTACTCCTCGCCAAACGGAATCAAGTCCTTTTTCACAAAGCTCGGGTCGCTAAACAGCGCTTCTTTAAACTTATCGGCGTCCAACTCATCGGTGTAGTATTGCAAACTGCTAAGCTCCACTTCTTTTTCCGGCAAATAAAGCTGCTTCGTCTCGCTGACCGGATAAGCGAAATAACGGGGAAAATGGTTGGCCTCCTTCGCCAGCCGGCTGATGGCGTCCTGCGAAGCGTCACTGGCGATCGCCTTATAAATTTTGTGCTTATCGGTTGCGATAAAATAGACTGGGAATTTATCCCCTTCACTGAATGGAACGAGAATGCGGTCAAATGCCAAGCCATCAAGCCCTCTATCTTCCACCGTGAAGATCAACCGGTAAATATCGATCGGCAGCTCGTCTGGGTAAATGATTTCCAGCCGCTCTTTTCCGTCTAAAAACGACAAAAACTTTCCTTGCGGGACGGAAGATGAAATGTTCTCAAAATCGTCGAGCGCCCATTTTTTGACTTCTTTCAGCACTTCATTTTTCTTTTCCTCTTTCGTGAGGGCGTAGTGGGCTCCGCCTTTATGGATGAGCACCTGCTTTGGCTGCACGACCATCTCCGTATCAACTTGCGTATTGCTGACGGAAACGTGCTGAATATACTCGTCGTTTTGCAGCACGTCATATTTAGGATGATACGTCCATAAAGCAAACGTCATCATAATGCTGATGAGCACAAGCGACGTCAACACAACTGTTTTGATCGCTTCATACATCGTACCAGTCATCCTTTTGCTCCCGTTCTAGCGGCAGCGTAAAATAAATCGTCGTCCCTTTATGTTCTTTGCTTTCCGCCCAAATCGTCCCGCCATGGGCGAGCACGACTTCTTTGGCAATGGCCAGTCCGAGGCCGGTGCCGCCCAATTTGCGCGACCGCGCCTTATCGACCCGGTAAAAACGCTCAAAAATTTTCGCCAAATCGGCCTTCGGGATGCCGACCCCTTCGTCGCTGACGCTGACAATGATCTCGTCGGCCAGCTCGCGGACGCGGAACGTGATCGTCCCGCCTTGCGGAGAGTATTTCAACGCATTGGAAATGATGTTGTCCAATACTTGTGTGATTTTGTCCTCATCCACTTCGATGAAAATCGCCTGGCGCGGAATTTTGCGAACGAACCGGATGTTATCGCTTTTTGTCAGTTCAAACCGGTCAATCACTTTATGAAAATAAGCCGAAAAATTGATCCATGTCTTTTTCAGCTTGTAATCTTTGCTGTCGAGCTTCGACAGATGAAGCAAGTCGTTGACGAGCCGAATCATGCGCTCCGTTTCATTTTGCACGACTTGAATGAACCTTGGAGCGATGTCTTTATCTTGCCAGGCGCCATCCGCCAATGCCTCTAAATAGCTTTTCATTGTCGTCAAGGGCGTGCGCAGCTCATGCGAGACATTGGCGACGAACTGCCGCCGCTCGCGGTCGATTTTTTCGTGCTCGGTGATGTCGTGCAAAACGACAATCAGCCCGTTGACAAACCCACCCTCTTTTTGAATGACCGATAGTGACGCCCGCAAAATGTACAATTCCTCATCGGTGCTGAAATCCAAAATGAGTGAGTCGCGTTCCTCGAGCAGCGTTTCAAACGTATATTGGTCAGCGATGCCGAGCACGTCGACGATCGAACTCGACAGCACTGTTTCACGTGAAACATTCAAAATGTTTAACGCCGCATCATTAATGAGAATGACGCGGCCGCGGCGGTCGGTCGCGATCACGCCATCGGTCATGTGCGTCAACACCGACTCAAGCTTGCGCCGTTCGCCTTCCGTTGTCGCCTGCGCTTCTTGCAGTTTTTTCGTCAAGTTGTTAAAGGTCATCGCCAGCTGGCCGATTTCATCATAGCCGTACACTTTGACTTTGCGGGAAAAATCGCCCCTTGTCATCGCCAGCGCTTGCCGGCGCATATCGGAAATCGGCCGGGTGATGGTGCGCGACAAAAAAATGCCGAGCACGGCGGTAATGACGAGCGCGATCCCCGTCCCAGTCGCCAAAATCATGTTGATTTGCCGCATTTGCGAAAAGACGTTTTCCATTGAGGCAATAACGTAAATGACCCCTTTGACTTCCCCGCTCGTCTTAATCGGAGTCGAGGAAATGTACATACGATGGCCTGTCCTTGAATCAAGCATCATCCGGTCGACAGTTTCGCCGGTGACGAGCGAACGCTTCACGTAAATCTCCGTCGTCCGCTTCCCGACGATGTTTTGCATATACGGATTCGACGTCGCCAACACCTTCCCTTTGGCATCAATGACGCGCACTTCGGAAATATCTTGGGAAGCGAAATCATGAAGAAGCGAACGGATGTCTTCTTCCAATGTCGGGCTTTTTTCATCGCGCTCCCGATTCATTGCCTGCTCGACGTTATAGGCGAGCAGCGTCACCCGTTCGTTCAGTGAGTTTTTGAAATTTTGCACAAGCTCCGTTTCCAACTTACGGACAAAATACACGCCGATGATTTGCATGGCGACAAGAATGAGCAGCACATAAATAATAACAAACTTAAAGCGGATCGAACGAAATGGCCCTACTTTTTTCATGCCGACTCATGACTCCTGTTCCGGGTTGCGCAAATAATAGCCGACGCCCCGTCTTGTGACGATCCACGACGGATGGGAAGGGTTGTCTTCGATTTTTTCACGCAGCCTTCTTACCGTCACATCGACCGTGCGCACATCGCCGTAATAGTCGTAGCCCCAAACCGTTTGCAGCAAGTGTTCGCGCGTCATCACTTGGCCGATATGTTTCGCCAAATAGTGGAGCAGTTCAAATTCGCGCTGGGTCAACGCGATCGTCTCCCCCCGTTTTTGCACGACGTACGCATCTGGACGGATGACAAGCGGCCCGATGACGATTTCATTCGTTTCATTCTCCACTTCCTCTTGGTTGGCTGTTTGCGCATGGCGGCGCAAGTTCGCTTTGACTCGCGCCAGCAGCTCGCGCGTGCTGAACGGCTTTGTCACATAATCGTCCGCCCCCAGCTCCAAACCAAGCACTTTATCAATCTCGGAATCTTTCGCCGTCAGCATGATGATCGGCATGTCGTATTTTTTCCGCACCTCGCGGCATACTTCCATGCCGTCTTTCAGCGGCAGCATAATATCCAATAAAATCAAATCCGGCATCGTTTCTTCCACTTTTTGCAGCGCTTCCTCGCCGTCATAGGCGCAGATGACTTCGTACCCTTCTTTTTGTAAGTTAAATTGCAAAATATCGGCAATCGGTTTTTCATCGTCAACAACTAAAATGCGTTTTTCCATCTCGCTCACGCCCTTCCTTTTGCGATGGAATGCTATCATTATTAATTTACCACGTTATAAAAACGAAATCATCCTTTGCCCGCTGCCATTTTGAGGAGCAAACCATATATATAGATGCAATTTGAAGATTTACCATTTGCAGCCTTTATCGACTGTCAGGCGACCGAACAACGCCGCTTCACAGACCCATATATGGGTCTGTGAAGCAGGTGGTTGTTCGGTCTTCCGTCACGCCTTGGCGTGACGGGGCAAGCCTATGGCTTGCCTTCGACAGTCAAAAATGGATGAGCCACTTTTCCGCCAAGGATATGTTAAACGATTTCGTTGCATCTATACAGTGAAAAGGGCATAGACGCACGCGCATGACACCGACCACGGACGGAACCGCTTTTCCTCCGTGAATGAAAAAAGCATAGACGCATGTGCATCTATGCTTTGGTGTTCACCGCTAGCCGCTTATGCATAAACGCTGCGGACGACGTTCGTTTGCGAGCGGTCCGGACCGACAGAGAAAATCGAAAGCGGGATGCCGGTGAGTTGGGAAATGCGTTCGACATAGTGGCGGGCATTGGCCGGCAGCTCGTCCAAGCTTCTCGCCCCGGTGATATCTTCCGTCCAGCCCGGCAGCTCTTCGTAAATCGGCTCGCATTCCGCCAAAACTTTTAAGCTGGCTGGAAACTCCTCGATCACTTCACCGCGATATCGGTAGGCGACGCAAATTTTCAACGTTTCAATGCCGGTCAACACGTCAATCGAATTGAGCGACAAGTCGGTGATGCCGCTCACCCGGCGGGCATGGCGAACGACGACGCTGTCAAACCAGCCGACGCGGCGCGGACGGCCGGTTGTCGTCCCATATTCGCGGCCCACTTCACGAATGCGGTCGCCGATTTCATCATGCAGCTCGGTCGGGAACGGCCCATCGCCGACGCGCGTCGTATAGGCTTTTGCCACTCCGACGACGTGCTTGATTTTCGTCGGGCCAACGCCAGCACCGATCGTCACCCCGCCGGCCACCGGGTTGGAAGACGTAACAAACGGGTACGTCCCTTGGTCGATATCGAGCATGACGCCTTGCGCTCCTTCAAACAGGACGCGGCGTCCTTCATCAAGCGCGTTGTTCAATACGACCGATGTATCACAGACGTATTTTGCGATTTGCTGGCCATACTCGTAATACTCTTCAAAAATGTCCTCGAAGCGGAACCCTTCGGCACCGTACACTTTTTCGAACAACATGTTTTTCTCTTCCAAGTTGCGGGCCAGCTTTTCCGCAAACACATCGCGGTCGAGCAAATCGATGATGCGGATGCCGATGCGCGCTGCTTTATCCATGTACGCCGGCCCGATTCCTTTTTTCGTCGTGCCGATTTTATTGGTGCCTTTCCGCTCTTCCTCAAGCCCATCCAATTTCAAATGATACGGCAAAATGACATGGGCGCGGTTGCTGATGCGCAAATTATCGGTCGAAACGCCGCGCTCATGCAAATAGGAAAGCTCGGCGACAAGCGCTTTCGGATCAACGACCATGCCGTTGCCGATGACGCAAATTTTGTCTTTATAAAAAATGCCCGACGGGATTAAGTGAAGCTTATACCGCTCTCCGTTAAACACGATCGTGTGTCCGGCGTTGTTCCCTCCCTGGTACCGGGCAATGACTTCCGCGTTTTCCGATAAAAAGTCTGTAATTTTCCCTTTTCCTTCATCGCCCCATTGCGTGCCGACAACAACGACTGACGACATGGCGAGCACCTCCAGTTTCCTCGGTCTAAACATTGTCAGTGTATCAGTTTTTCGGTGCAAAGTCAATGAAACACGAACATTTTAAACAGTTATAAACTTTTTTGTTCGTCTATTAAACCCGAAAGGAGGCGCCTGCCGCCAACGTGAGCCGGTTTACGCCCCCGGCGGAATTTGCGCCTCATCGAAGCGGCGCTCTAGGTTGACAAACTTATTATACTCTTTAATAAAAGCGAGCTGCACCGTTCCGACTGGACCATTGCGCTGTTTGGCAATAATGATTTCAATGATGTTTTTGTTCTCAGAATCTTTGTTGTAATAGTCATCGCGGTACAAAAAGGCGACAATGTCGGCGTCTTGCTCAATGCTTCCGGATTCACGAATATCGGACATCATCGGCCGTTTGTCTTGGCGCTGCTCGACGCTGCGCGACAGCTGCGACAAGGCGATGACCGGCACTTCAAGCTCGCGGGCGAGCGCCTTCAGCGAGCGGGAAATTTCCGATACTTCCTGTTGGCGATTTTCTTTGCTACGTCCGCTCCCTTGAATGAGCTGCAAATAATCAATGACAATCATGCCGAGCCCGCTTTCCTGCTTAAGCCGGCGGCATTTGGCGCGAATGTCGCTGACGCGGATGCTCGGCGTGTCGTCGATATAAATGCCGGCGTTCGATAAACTCCCCATCGCCATCGTCAGCTTGCCCCAGTCTTCCGGCGTCAATTTGCCGGTGCGCAAGTTTTGCGCGTTAATGTTGCCTTCTGCACAAAGCATCCGCATCACCAGCTGCTGGGCGCTCATTTCCAAACTGAAAATGGCGACATTTTCATTCGTTTTCGTCGCTACATTTTGGGCAATATTTAAGGCGAACGCTGTTTTCCCAACCGACGGCCGGGCGGCCACGATAATCAAATCGCTCCGCTGAAAACCGGACGTCATCCGGTCAAGCTCGGTGAACCCGGTCGGGATGCCGGTGATTTCCCCATCCCGGTTATGGAGCATCTCAATATTGTCATACGTTTGCACGAGAATGTCCTTAATATTTTTAAAGGCGCCCGAATGCTTCCGTTGGGAAACCTCCATAATTTTGCGCTCAGCTTCATCAAGCAAAACGTCGATCTCGTCTTCCCTTGTATATCCGTCTTGCGCGATCGATGTCGCTGTGCGGATGAGGCGGCGCAGCACCGATTTTTCCTCGACGATGCGGGCGTAATATTCGACGTTGGCCGCTGTTGGCACGGCGTCGGCGAGCTCGCTTAAGTAGGAGACGCCGCCGATTTCCTCAAGCTGCTCGGAAGCGGCGAGTTCCGCCGTCACCGTCACCAAATCGACCGGCTCCCCCCTGTCGGCGACGCGAAGCATGGCGTGAAAAATTTTTTGATGGGCTGCACGGTAAAAATCCTCTGGGATTAAAATTTCCGAAGCAGGCACTAACGCAGCGGGATCCAAAAATACGGCGCCAAGCACCGCTTGCTCAGCTTCAATGCTTTGTGGAGGAATTCGTTCTGAAAACAGCTCGCTCATCGTTTCACCACCTTTTCCCCCGTTGTATCTTTCTCTGTTGCAGCTAATAAGCAAAGGAGCCCCGCCGCAGCGGGCGGGGGCATCTTCGCTTCCTGAAATGAGACGTCGCCGTTATTTTTGTTCTGTCACATGCACTTTCAGCGTCGCCGTTACCTCTGGGTGGAGTTTCACCGGCACGTTCGTGTATCCAAGCGCGCGAATGGCATCGGCAAGCTCAATTTTGCGCTTGTCGAGCTTCAAGCCGTGTTGGGCTTGCAGCGACTCGGCGATTTGTTTGCTCGTAATCGAGCCGAACAAACGGCCGCCTTCGCCTGCCTTTGCTGGAATGGTTACTGTCAGCTTCTCAAGCTGTTCTTTCAATTTTTTCGCATTCGCCAGCTCCTCGGCCGCCTGGCGCTGCTCTTTTTGTTTTTGCGCCTCGAGCGCTTTTAAATTGGCTGGCGTCGCTTCAATGGCCAGCCCTTGTTTAAATAAGAAGTTGTTGGCATAGCCGTCGGCGACATTTTTGATTTCCCCTTTTTTCCCTTTTCCTTTGACATCCTTTAAAAAGATGACCTTCATGATGGCTTACCCCCCTCAAAATAGTCATGAATGGCTTCCCGCAGTTGCCGCTCCGCCTCTCCGACCGTCACCCCGGACAGTTGGGCGGCAGCATTTGTCAAATGTCCGCCCCCGCCCAACTTCTCCATAATGACTTGCACGTTGATGTCGCCAAGCGAGCGGGCGCTGATGCCGACCGTCCCATCTGCCCGCTTGGAAATGACGAAAGAGGCGGCGACGCCGCTCAGCGTCAGAAGCGTATCGGCGGTTTGCGCGATCAACACTTGATCGTGCACCTCGTTCTCGCCCCCCTTGGCGATGGCGATGCCGTGTTCATCAATCACCGTCCGCTCGACCAATTTCGCCCGTCTGACGTAATTCGTTACGCTTTCCCGCAGCAATTTTTGCACAAGCACCGTATCCGCTCCTTGGGCGCGCAAATACGACGCCGCATCGAACGTGCGGGAACCGGTGCGGAGCGTAAAACTCTTTGTGTCAACGACGATGCCGGCAAGAAGCGCCGTCGCCTCCAGCATCGACAGCTTCACCCGCTTCGGCTGGTACTCAAGCAGCTCGGTGACCAATTCCGATGTCGATGAAGCGTACGGCTCCATGTAGACGAGAATCGGCGCTTCAATAAACTCTTCGCCGCGACGATGATGATCGATGACGACGATATGATCCATGCGGTACAGCAGTCGTTCTTCAATGACAAGCGACGGACGGTGCGTATCCACGACGATGAGCAGCGTATCTTCTGTCACGAGCTCAAGCGCCTGCTCCGGTTTGATGCATCTCGACCATAAATCAGCATGTTTTCTCATTTCTTCGAGCAGCCGTTGCGCACCTGCATCCGTTTTTGCCTGGTCAACAACAATAAACCCTTCCTTTTGGTTTGATTGAACGACCTTTAAAATGCCAATCGCCGCCCCGAGCGCGTCCATATCCGGATATTTATGCCCCATAATGAGCACCCTATCGCTTTCAGCGATGAGCTCGCGAAGCGCATGGGAAATGACGCGGGCACGGACGCGTGTCCGCTTTTCCATCGGGTTCGTTTTTCCGCCATAAAACTTCACTTTTCCGTTTCCGTGTTTGATCGCTACTTGATCGCCGCCGCGCCCGAGCGCCAAATCCAAGCTCGATTGCGCAAGCGTCCCAAGTTCTGGCAGTGGGGATACGCCGGCGCCAATGCCGATGCTCAACGTGAGCTGGGCTTGGTGTTTGGCCGTCTGCTCGCGAACCTCATCCAAAATAGAAAATTTGCTTTTTTCCAACCGGGTCAATATGTGCTCATTCAATACGGCAATGAATCGATCCGACGACGTTCGCTTTAAAAAGATGCCGTAATCGTTCGCCCATCGGTTCAACACAGAGGTTACAAGGCTGTTCAATTGGCTTTTCGCTTGATCGTCCATCCCTTGCGTAATTTCATCATAATTATCAAGAAAAATGATCGCCATCGCCAACCGCTCTGCCTCATATTGCCGTTTCAGCTCCATATGCTCTGTAACATCGAAAAAGTAAAGAAGCCGTTCGTGGCGGCGGACGATGACTTTCAGCTGTTTTCCGTTCAGTTCCATAATCTCCTCGTCCGCCTTTCCTTTTTTGACGAAAGCGGCCAACGGTTCGGACAGCTCGGCAAGCGAGCGGCCAACCAACGTCTGTTCCTTAAAGCAGGAGGCTAAAAACCGGTTCGACCATTCGATTTTCCCTTCCTCATCGATGAGCATGATGCCGATCGGCATCTGCATAAGCGCTTCCTCGCCGACTTTCTTCACCCGATACGACAGGTTGGAAATATATTGCCCCAGCTCTTGATACAAAGAGCGCTGTGACCAAATGACATAATAAAGCGTAAACCCAACGGTGAGAAAGCCGATCAGCCCAAGCAGCCAGTGGAAATAAAACAGGCCGGCCGCCATGAGCACCGCCAAGGCGGCTAACGCATAGGATGGATAGCGGTATGCTTTCCTCTCGTAAAAATGGGACATTCAAGTCAGCTCCTACACTGAAGAAATGGCTCACCTTATCCAATTATTTATAGGCGGCGGCGCAAATCAAATCCTAAATCAATTATACCGAATATCGCCACAAGATAAAGTAGAAAAGGCAGGAATAAACAAACAACCGTCCCAGCGATCACCACGCCTTTCGCAATGCCTTTTTTGTAGGCGGCGTAATACAAAAACGAAAATCCTTGTACTGCCATGGCAAGCTGCAGCACATAAGAGAGGTTCAATACAGCAATATAAGGGAAAGTTCCCTCGGCAAACGGAAACATGGAAAGAACAAGCACCATGATGTATATCCATAGCACGCTTTTTGGCAAGGAGAGCTCACGAAACGGCGGCCACGTGCCGACCGGGAGCTTCAGCCGCTTCATAATGGGCAGCGAGACCATGATGGTCACGTAGGCGAGCGCCAACGCAGCGATGACAAACAGCGTCGGAACCATGTAGCCGATCAGTTCGATTCCTTGTTCAAGCTGCTTTTGCATCCCAGCTGGCGGCTTTTGGCCCATCGCTTCCATCATGCGCATCGCCGTATCAAACGACTCGCGCACTAAACCAAGCGTATCCCGGATCATGTCAACTTGGAAAAATTGAATCGAAATGATGTAATCAAGCACGATGTTGGCTAAAAACACGAGGGCGCCGACAAGCCAGATGAGATAGCGGTTTTTCTGTTTCGCCAACATCGCGCCGACCGTTATGCCAACAGTGCCAAACATAAGCGCCATCGGCAGCGACAAAAACGAACCGATAAGGCTGGAGACAACGAGAGCCGCAACGAGCAGCAACCAGGCAGGGGCAAGCCCGTGACGCATCGTAAACACCATAAATGGAAGCGCTAAAAACAGGGCAGCGACAAAGCCGATCACCGGCACGTACAACGCCATCAAAAACAAAACGGCAAACAGCGCGAGTTCGATGGCTGCTTCAGTGAGGGCGTGCGTTTTCCGCAATGAACGTTCTCCTTTCCATCTAGTTTACTCAGCATAAATAGAAAAAGCAGTAAGGTCCCCCTTACTGCTTTTTTCAGCTCACTCATCGGCAACGTACGGCAACAGCGCCATTTGGCGCGCCCGTTTGATTGCGACCGTCAGTTTGCGCTGATATTTCGCGCTCGTTCCCGTCACACGGCGCGGTAAAATTTTGCCGCGTTCAGAGATGAATTTTTTCAGCAAATCAACGTCTTTGTAGTCGATGTGCGTGATGTTGTTTGCCGTGAAATAACATACTTTGCGGCGTTTGCCACGACCGCCTTTCCGTCCTGCCATGCTTCGTTCCTCCTTTCCGCTTCTATCGTTTCCATGATCGTTCAAAACGGTAAATCATCGTCGGAAATATCAATCGGCTGGCCGTCATTGGCAAAAGGATCTTCGTCGAGGAGGCCAACCCCTTTCTCGCTTGAATGACGGTGGTTCTGATCTTGTCCGAATGGGAACGGATCCCCATAGTATCCGCCTGCTGCTGCCCCACGCTGCTCATTGCTTCCTTTTGGCTCAAGAAATTGGACGTTGTCAGCCACCACTTCCGTCACATACACGCGTCGGCCTTCCTGGTTTTCATAGCTGCGGGTTTGCAGCCGGCCGTCAACCCCGGCCAAGCTCCCTTTTTTCAAGAAGTTGGCGACGTTTTCCGCTTGGCGGCGCCAAACGACGCATTGAATAAAATCCGCCTCCCGCTCGCCCTGCTGATTCGTAAACGGGCGGTTGACCGCGAGCGTGAACGTGGCAACAGCCACTCCGCTTGGAGTGTAGCGCAACTCCGGATCTTTCGTTAACCTGCCGACCAAAATGACGCGGTTAATCATCAGAACCACCTCGTACCATATACAAAAAATTATTCTTCTTCTTTCACAACGATATGGCGGATAATGTCTTCGCTGATGCGCGCTAAACGGTCAAATTCTTGCACCGCTTTCGGCTCTGCCGTGACGTTGACAATCATGTAGTAGCCGTCGCGATACTTTTCAATTTCATAGGCTAAACGGCGTTTGCCCCAATCCGTCACATTCGTAATCTCCGCACCGTTTTCTTTCAACACGTTGTTAAACCGCTCGACGAGAGCTTGTCTTGCTTCATCGTCCATGTTCGGGCGGATGATGTACATGATTTCGTATTTTCTCACGCTCGTCACCTCCTTTTGGTCTAAACGGCCCTTCCCGTCGAAGGGCAAGGAGCAATAATCATTACTCACATTCGTTGATTATACCATGACTGGCGGCAATAAGCAAGGCTATTCCGCTTCATTCCGATGACGGAAACATTCGCCAGAATTAGCACTGGAAGTTCACCACGCCGCCAACCATTTTCCTTTCTCCGCGGCATTGCACATGGAACTCACGCAGTCTGCCGCCCCTTGGCCGCGGACTCTGTCGACAATGGCGTTACACATTGAACCGGAAGTGCATGATGTCGCCGTCTTGCACTTCGTAATCTTTCCCTTCCAGCCGCACTTTGCCGGCTTCGCGCGCCGCCGCCATCGAGCCGGCAGCGACTAAATCGTCGTATGAAACGGTTTCAGCGCGAATGAACCCGCGCTCAAAGTCAGAGTGAATAATACCGGCGCATTGCGGCGCCTTCATCCCTTTGCGAAACGTCCATGCCCGCACTTCTTGTTCACCGGCGGTAAAAAACGTCGCCAGCCCAAGCAAGCTGTAGGCGGCGCGAATGAGCTGATCGAGGCCGGATTGTTCAATGCCGAGCTCTTGCAAAAACTGCTGTTTTTCCTCATCGCTGAACTCGGCGATTTCTTCTTCAATTTTTGCACAGACGACAATCACTTCCGCATTGTCGCTTTTGGCAAACTCACGCACTTCCGCGACGAACGGATTGCTCTCCGGATCAGCGACATCGTCCTCGCCGACATTGGCGACATAAAGCATCGGTTTGGTCGTCAGCAAGTGCAGCTGCTTGACGACTTTCATCTCTTCATCGGCAAACTCGATCGTGCGCGCCGGCTTTCCGGCTTCGAGCGTCTCTTTCAGCCGCAGCAAAATTTCGTATTCAAACGCCGCCTCTTTGTCTTTTTGCTTGGCGATTTTGCCCACCCGCTCCATTCGTTTGTCGACCGTCTCCAGGTCAGCAAAAATAAGCTCTAAGTTGATCGTTTCAATATCGGCGAGCGGATCGACTTTGCCGGCGACGTGGGTGATGTTTTCATCGCTGAAGCAACGGACGACTTGGCAAATCGCATCAACTTGGCGAATGTGCGACAAAAACTTGTTTCCAAGCCCTTCCCCTTTGCTTGCTCCTTTCACGATCCCGGCGATGTCGGTAAACTCAAAAACCGTCGGCACGGTCCGCTTCGGCCGAAACATGTCGGTCAGGACGGTCAACCGCTCGTCCGGCACTTCTACGACGCCGACGTTCGGTTCAATCGTGCAAAACGGATAATTGGCCGATTCGGCGCCTGCTTTTGTAATGGCGTTAAACAACGTCGATTTGCCGACGTTTGGCAACCCGACGATTCCTGCTGTCAATCCCATTCGTTCCACTCCTCTTTCCCGTTCGCATCTTCCCTCATTATATGGGCTGGCACAAAAAATGACAAGCTTCAATGCGCACAGTTTGCAGCGCCGGAACGAGAGGGTAATGCTGAGAATGGTTTGAACGGAGCGGATGGATCGTCAACAACCGGTACGGATACTTGGCGGCCAATGCCGGATGAGCTTCTTCCGACTCAGCCGGGTACATGATTTGCAGCCGGCCGTCCATTCCTTTTTGCCGGGCAATGTTCGAAGTGAATTCATATTTGCCGCTTGGCGTTTGGAAACGGCGGTCATGCCATGGCACCGGCTCGACGGGCAGAAGAATACGATGCTCAGCTTTGATCCGCTCGAGCGTAATCCCTTGTGTTTCCAACGGGCGCAGCGCCATGGCGAGAAACTGCTCGCGCGTATAGGCGAACACATCGCCAAAGCCAAGCCGTTTGGCCAGCTCCGTCCAAATCCAAAGATCAGGCTTCGCCTCGCCCGGCGGGTCGACGAGCTTCGGCCCGTAATTCAAATACGCATGGTACATTGACGAACAATAAACGTCTTCTTCCTCAAACGAAGCTGCAACCGGAAGGGCATAATCAGCAGCGGCGGCGGTATCAGTCATAAACTGTTCAAAGACAACAACAGTGTTGACCGAGGCAAACGCCTCTTTCATTAAATTCGTATTCGGGCTGACGCAAAAGCCCCTTTTTGATGAGATGCAACCGAAGTATGGGAAAGAGACCCCATACCCATCAAGTTAAGAATTTTGGTCTTTGTGCATCGTCAAAAACATGGTATCCTTTCTAACGAACACTCCACGTTAGAAAGGATTTTTTTCATGGAAAAACAAATGAAAGCATGGATTCAAACCATTCGTCAACTCTTTTCTCCCGAAGAATTAACCCGTCTCGCACGGAAAACAGGCTTTATCCGGCGGCAGCGTTCGTTAACGGCGGAAGCCTTTCTGACTCTCTGTGCATGGGGAGATGGCTCACTGGCCAAACAGTCGCTTCAGCGGTTGTGTGCGGCCTTGACGCTCTGGCATGGCTGTTCCCTTTCAAGCGAAGGCTTGAATCAGCGTTTTACCGATCGGGCCGTGGCATTTTTGCGAGAAGTGTTTTTCCTTCTCCTCCTGCATCAACGTCCATTGCTTTTGTCAGCCATGGAGACCTATCGAACTTGTTTTACCCGCCTGCGGATTTTGGACTCAACCAGCTTTTTGGTTCCCGCTGACTATGGGGAAGACTATCGAGGTTCCGTTTCGTCGGGGGTGAAAATTCAGTTTGAATATGACTTGTTATCCGGCGCCTGCCTTCAGCTATGCGTTCAATCGGCCAATGACTCGGACGCTCGTTTTGCCTATCATGCCCAGCATACGATTTTACCGAATGACCTATGTATTCGGGATTTGGGCTTTTTCTCCGTTGCCGCACTGTCCGAGATCGACGCCCGCGGAGCGTATTATATTACTCGGCTCCGTTCCGATATGAAAGTGTATATCAAGGAGAATGGCCAGTGGAAGGAATGGGATTGGGAATCCCTTGGGAATCAATTAGAGGAAGGGGAATCAGTGGAAATGGAACATGTGTACATCGGACATGAACGCTTGTATGTTCCACGGTTGGTTTTCCGCCGTCTGACGGCGGAAGAATGGCAAAAACGGATGGCGTATGTGCGGAAAAAGGAAAAAAGAAAAGGGAAGGCGCTGGCACGCCAAACCCTCGAACAAAAGAAATACCACATCTTACTGACGAATTTACCACAAGAGTCGTTTGATGGTCAACAGGTTTATGAGCTCTATTCCCTGCGCTGGCAAATTGAATTGTTGTTTAAAGCCTGGAAATCCGTATTTGATTTGGAGAAAGTCAAGGAGATGAAAAAAGAACGTTTCGAATGCCATTTATACGGGACGTTGATTGCCATTTTGGTCACCCAGACGTTTCTGTTTCAAGCTCGGATGTATTGGCATCAAAAGGAAGACATTGAAATCAGTGAACGGAAAGCGCTCGATCTTCTCCAATCGTATTGGCACCAGTTGCTTTTGCGTTCGCATATGGCGGAAATCAACCTTTTCTCTCTCCTTTCCCTGTTACGAAAACATGCCAAGAAAGGTCGAAGGAAAGGGGAAGAAACGGCATCAGATATCTTAACGAAATTAGAGATATGGTAGAATTAGATATGGATATAAATACCAAATACCCCTCTTCTGGAGGGGTATTTGGTATGCCCAATAATGGATGTGATCCCCATCATTCACTGCGGGGATGAACACGAGTATCGTCTTAAAAATTTTATACCGCTAAACTTGACGGGTATGGAAAGAGACCCCCCTCCTGAAACCCTTGGCTTTACCGGATGTTTCGTGGCGGTCTATGTTTCCATGCTGCTCCAGATAGGAGCGTTACCGCTCTTTTGGATCAGCCCCTTTTGTCATTCTTCATGCCTGACTAACACTTTTTTCATTTTGCGAATAAACTCTTTGCGCGGCAACAGAACGCTGTGGGCGCACCCCTCGCATTTGATGCGGATATCCGCGCCTAAGCGGATCACTTTCCAACGGTTCGTGCCGCACGGGTGCGGCTTTTTCATCTCAACAATATCATACAAGCCAAATTCCTTCTCTTCCATCTGCTCACCTCCATGATTGTCATGATTTCTGCCCTTGCCATTTGGCATCAAGCGGCTCCTCTCCGCTTCGCCGATGCAACACGAACCTTGGGTATGCCATTTCGATTCCGCGTTCGTCTAAAAGCATCTTTACTTCTTTGCGGATGGCTCTTGCCACACCGACATGGCACATCGGCTTCGTTTCGCATGTAATACGAAGCACCATTTCCGAGTTTACTAAGTTTTGCACGCCAAGCAACTGCGGCGGTGCGACCATATCCTCGTATTTGTCCGGCAACTGCGGCAGCAGTTCACGAATCGCTTTTTCTGCCTCTTCAATATCTTCTTCATAGGAGATGCTGATGTCCACTACCGCCAAACTGTTGTGAAGTGAATAGTTCGTCACTTGCGTAATGCTGCCGTTAGGCAAAATATGCACTTCTCCCGTCCAGCTTTTAATTTTCGTCACCCGAAGCCCGATCTCTTCCACATACCCTTCAAAATTGCCGATGCGGACGTAATCGCCGACCGCAAACTGGTCTTCAAAAATGATGAAAAACCCGGTGATGATGTCTTTTACTAAGCTTTGCGCCCCGAAGCCGACGGCCAGGCCAACAACCCCAGCCCCAGCCAACAACGCTTTGACCGGAACACCAAACGTATCTAAAATCATCAACAGCGCAATAAAATATAGTACGTACGTAATCACATTGTCTAACAGCCGCGTTAACGTCATCTCTCGCCGTTCCGAAATGCGGATCGGTGCTTTCTCCCGCACTTTGAACATATTATGAACGGCTATTTTCAACACTTTCACTGCTGCGGCGCATATGAGTAGGATAAGAACAATCTTAAGCGCCCCTGTTCCAATTCGAAGCCATAGCTTCTCATTCGTCAACAGCTCGAGCAGCCGGTTAACCGTTTTTTCCATCGCATTCAATGTTGACGACACCTCAACCTTTTTCTATTCTGCGCTTTTATTTTAACAAGATGGACCGCCGATTTGTAGTCAAATGCAGGAAACGGGCGAAAAAGAAAAGACAAGAAAACAAACATCGAGATGTATATGATTCTTTTATTTTCCGTATACTGTTAATAATTTTGAACCGAAAGTAGGAGTGAATCGCATGAGCATACCGTCGATATTTTTCTCTTCCCGGGAAGAAAGGAATCGCGTTTTTTATGATGAACAGGGGGCGGCATCGTCCATCGCCTGGCGAATCACTTCGCTGCTTCCCGATCCGCTCGTTCAACCGATTGCCGTCGTCTGCATCGGCACGGACCGTTCGACCGGCGATTCGCTTGGACCGCTCGTCGGCACGATACTGAAGGAGAAGCCATTAGCCCGTTTTCACGTATACGGAACGCTTGAAGAGCCGATTCATGCGGTCAACTTGGAAGAAAAAGTGGGGGCCATTCAGCTGATTCATCGCGATCCGTTTATCATCGCTGTCGACGCTTGCCTCGGACGGTTGAAAAGCGTCGGGGCCATCACCGTGTCGAAAGGGCCGGTTCGCCCCGGAGCCGGAGTGAACAAGCAACTTTCCCCTGTCGGCGACGCCCATATTACTGGAGTCGTCAATGTGAGCGGGTTTATGGAATTTTTCGTCTTGCAAAATACGCGTCTTCATCTCGTCATGAATATGGCGAAAACGATCGCCAACGGCATTTATGAAGCGGAGCGGCACATCATCCGCAAAGAGCGAGCCACCCAACCGCTTCTGAAAGACCGGCATTCCTTATGGTAAACAGCAAAATCCCCTCTCATTCGGCTGTTGTTCTTAAAGAGGGGATTTCTTTTGCGCGCCTTGAACGCCCGGTTTAGGCGCTCCCTCTGCACGGACGTCGTTTGTCCGCTCTCGGCCGAAGAGGCGGCCGTCTATTAGACGAATGAAAGAACACACACGGCAGCCGCCACGACAAGAATGCTCGGCAGCAAATTCGCCACGCGAATGTTCGTCAAACCGAGCATATTCAGCCCGATGGCCATAAGTGAACTACCCACCACCTACGCTTCGCTTAGAGGTGGGGGCTTCAAGCGACTTGTGTGTGTTCGCTGAACGGTAAGCCACACACAAGAACCCTTTACGCTTCCCTTCGTTCCGAAGGTGTCCGTTCTAGCCATATTCTATCCTATTCGTTGGCTAACGCCAACCGAAATTCATCTCCCACTTTCACTGGTGCTGGCGCACCTTCACGTTTAGAAGTAGGAGACTTCTTTCGGAGGGAAGTTAAAATTCCGCCGGTGGCCGTTGATTCCGCGATGAATGAATCCAGCACTTCCCTTGGCACGAACCGTTCAATTTGCGTGGCCAGCAGCGCGATGCCGCCTTCGTACAGGACAACGGGCAGGGCGGAGAACATGACGCCGATGCCGAGCGTCGTCGTCAAAATGACGCTCGCAAAGCCATCTAAAATCGCCTTCGTATACAAGACGCTATGATCGCCGCGCAGTCCGCTGTCAAGCGCCCCAACAATCGCCATCGCCCCGATGACAAACAACAGCGTCGCGCTCACAAATCCTTTGGCACTGCCGCTTTCTCCGCTGCCGCCGACTTTCTTTTCCAGCCATCGTCCGAGCCGGTTCAGCTTTTCCTCCCAATTCCACCATTCGCCGAGAATGCCGCCGAAAACAAGGCTGAAGATGACAATGAGAAACTGTTCGCTTTTCATTCCCATTTGGATGCCAAGGAGCGCCACCGCCAGCCCGATTCCTCCCATCACCGTCTCTTATACCCGTTCGGGAATGCGGTGAAACCATTTTCCAATCAATGCCCCGGATACAATGCTGAGCTTCACAATCGTTCCTAGCAATACCATGATGTTCAACCCTCTCTAGCTCCAGCAAAAATAAACCGGCCCTTATTGCCAGACCGCTCTACTCGTCGAACTGCACATCAAGCAGTTCCAATATTCTTTGCAAGTCTTCCGGAGAAAAAAACTCGATTTCAATTTTCCCCTTTTTCTTCGTCTGTTTGATCGTGACGTTTGTGCCGAATTTTTCGCGCAACAGCGATTCGCTCTCACGGAGAAACACGCTTTTTTCCGGCGGTTTCCGTTTCGATGTTTCACGTGAAACATTTTCGTTGATTTGCCGGATCAGTTTCTCGAGCTGGCGGACGTTCAGCCCGTCGCGGACAATCCTCTCGATCACGAACTTCATTTTGCTTTTTTGCTTCAGCCCGAGCAGCGCACGTCCATGGCCCATTGACAGCGTTCCATCGGCAAGCAGTTTTTGCACGTCGGGAGGAAGCGACAAGAGGCGCACATGATTGGCGACGTGCGGGCGGCTCTTTCCGACGCGGCTGGCGACTTCCTCCTGGGTCAGATGCAGTTTGTCCATCAACATTTTATAAGCCATCGCTTCTTCAATCGGGTTCAAATCTTCGCGCTGCAAGTTTTCCAAAAGGGCAAACTCCATCATTTGTTCATCGGTCAGTTCGCGCACGACGACCGGCACAAACTGCAGGTTCGCCTCTTTTGCCGCCCGGTAGCGCCGCTCGCCGACGACAATTTCAAACCCTTTGACCGACTGGCGGACGATGAGCGGCTGCAAAATGCCGTGCTGCAAAATGGACTGTTTTAACTCTTCGATCGTTTCGGGCTGAAATGTTTTCCGCGGCTGGTATGGATTCGGATGAAGGACATGAATGCTGACCTCCTGCACCACTCCCTCTTTTCCGTCGAGTTCGAGGTTGTGAAACAGCGCATTAATGCCTTTACCAAGACCTTTAGCCACGCTCAAGCACCTCCTTCGCCAACTCTAAATACACTTCCGCCCCCCGCGATTTGACATCGTACAAAATCACCGGCTTGCCGTGGCTTGGCGCTTCGCTCAGCCGCACGTTTCTCGGGATGATCGTTTCGTACACCATTTCGCGAAAATACTTTTTGACCTCCTGAATGACTTGCAACCCTAAATTCGTCCGCGCATCGAGCATGGTCAACAAGACGCCTTCGAGGCGCAAATTATAGTTTAAGTGGCGCTGCACAAGCCGAATCGTGTTCAGCAGCTGGCTGAGCCCTTCAAGCGCATAATATTCGCACTGGACGGGAATCATGACGGAATCGGCCGCCGTCAGCGCATTCAGCGTCAGCAGTCCTAGCGAAGGGGGGCAATCGATAATGATAAAGTCGTACATGGCTTTCAGCGGCTCAAGCGCATTTTTGAGCCGGATTTCTCGGGAAATGACCGAAACAAGCTCAATTTCTGCACCGGCAAGTTGGATCGTCGCCGGGATGACATATAAGTTTTCAATGTTCGTCGGCCGAATGACCTCTTTCGCCTTCATATCGCCAATAATGACATTATAAATGCATTCGTCGACATCGCCTTTTTCAATGCCGATGCCGCTTGTCGCGTTTCCTTGCGGATCGGCGTCAACGAGCAGCACTTTTTTTCCGAGATGCGCCAAACAGGCCGACAGGTTGACAGCTGTTGTCGTTTTTCCGACTCCGCCTTTCTGATTTGCAATAGCAATGACTTTGCCCACGGTGCCACCTACCTCTATTCCTTACTCGTAAATTCTATTTTACCATGAAAAAAGGAAAATGACTTTGTTTTCTGAAAGAAAAAAACCTCATCAGCTGCGCTTGATGAGGCAAAAGGCGACTTGATGATTATTTTTTCGCGATGCGAATCGTAATTTGATAGTAATCGTCAAATTCCTCTTCTTCGGAATGGACGGATACGCCGCTGTTTTCCACCATGGAGAGCGATTGGCGGATCGTGTTGACGGCGATACGCATATCGCGGCTGAACGCCTTCCGTTTCGGCTTCGGCTTTCGCTCGCCAGCCTCGAGCATCTTGACGACCCTGTCTTCCGTCTGCTTGACGTTGAGCTGTTTGTCGATGATTTCTTGCAACAGTTTCAGCTGTTTCTCTTTATCTTTCAACACAATTAACGCGCGTGCGTGGCGCTCAGTGATCGTCCGCTGCAACAGCGCCTCTTGCACTTCCTGAGGGAGTTTTAGGAGACGCAGCTTGTTGGCGATCGTTGATTGCCCCTTGCCAAGGCGCTGGGCGAGCGCCTCCTGCGTCAAATCGTGCAGCTCGATCAGCCTGGCGTACGCCATCGCCTCTTCGATCGGCGTCAATTCCTCGCGTTGTAGGTTTTCGATGAGGGCGACGGAGGCGGTTTCTTTGTCGTTTAAGTTTTTCACAATAGCGGGGATTTCCGTCCAGCCAAGCTTTTGCACCGCCCGCCATCTCCGCTCGCCGGCAATGATTTCAAATTGGCCGTTTCCGCATTCACGCACAACGATCGGTTGAATAATGCCATGCGTGCGGATCGTCAACGCCAATTCATCGATTTTCTCCTCATCGAACACAGCGCGCGGTTGGAAACGGTTTGGAATAATGCTGGAAATGGGAATATGGCGCACTTCTTCCCGGTCTTTGTCTTCTCCCATTTCTTCTTGCTCTTTTTCTCCAAAGCTGAACAAGCGCGAAAACGTATGCTTCATCCCCCTACACCACCTTTGGACATACTTGGCCGATATTCTCTGTTTTGCCCGGCATACGCCGCTGCTTTAGGCCGTCTTTTGTTTCCCTTGGCATAGGACGCAAAGCGGAGGGACGGACCCCCGCGCCGTCTGCAAGGGGTTTTATTGAATCGGTTGTTTGCTCGGTATTCCCGGCTTGCGCGGATATCGAGCCGGCGTCTTTTTCGTTTTGCGGACGAAAATGATCGTCCGTTCGCCCTCTTCGAACGGCAGCATGAACGTTTCCGCCGCCGCCACCTCCCCGCCAAGCACAGAAATTGCCTTCTCCCCCTCTTTCAGCTCTTCCGGCGCTGAGGCAGCTTTCATCGCAATGAATGTACCGCCTGTCTTCACAAGCGGAAGACAAAGTTCAGCAAGCACCGGCATGCGCGCCACCGCTCTAGCCGTGACGACATCGAACGATTCGCGCATCCCCTTTTGGCGGGCGAACGTCTCGGCGCGGTCATGGTACAGCGCTACATCCGCAAGTTCCAGCTCTGCTGCGAGATGCTCCAAAAAGCGGATGCGCTTTTGCAGCGAATCGACGATCGAGATGCGCAGCTGCGGAAAGCAAATTTTGAGCGGAATGCTCGGAAACCCCGCCCCGGCGCCGACATCGCAAAGCGATATAGGCGCGGAAAAATTGTAATAGAAAGCCGGAGAAACCGAATCAAAAAAATGCTTTACATAGACGCCGGGCTTGTCCGTAATGGCAGTCAAATTCATTTTCTCATTCCATTCCACAAGCAGTTCATAATAGCGTTCAAACTGCGCAAGCGCCCGGGAAGAGAGGGAAATCCCTCTCTCTTCGAGCATGGATTGAAATTGTGTCGCCTCCATATGCCAATCCTTTCCCTCATGATTTATTCATTCGACACGCGCGCGATTCTTCCTTGTTCCAAATACACTAATAATATCGAAATATCGGCGGGATTGACGCCGGAAATGCGCGATGCCTGGGCAATTGAGAGCGGCCGCACTTGCTTCAGTTTTTGCCGCGCCTCGGTCGCCAGCCCTTGGATGGCGTCGTAATCGATATCTTCCGGGATTTTTTTGTTTTCCATTTTTTTGAGCCGCTCGACTTCCTGCAGCGATTTTTGGATGTAGCCTTCGTACTTGATTTGAATTTCGACTTGCTCGGCCACTTCCGGAGCGATGTCCTCGTCCGCCGGCGCCAGTTTTCGAATATGTTCATACGTCATTTCCGGACGCCGGAGCAAATCAGCGGCGCGGATGCCGTCTTTCAGCTCGCTTCCGCCCGCTTCGCGGATGACTTCCTGCACTTTTGGCGTCGGTTTGATGATCACCGTTTGCAGCCGCTTTTTCTCCCGCTCGATCGCCTCTTTTTTCGCCAAAAATTTTTGATACCGCTCTTCGGAAATGAGGCCGATCCGATAGCCGAGCTCGGTCAGGCGCAAATCGGCGTTGTCGTGGCGGAGCAACAACCGATATTCAGCGCGCGAGGTGAGCAAGCGGTACGGCTCGTTCGTCCCTTTCGTCACCAAGTCGTCGATTAAGACGCCAATATAGGCGTCCGAACGGCTTAAAATGATCTCCTCGCGGCCGAGCGCACGGTGGGCGGCGTTAATGCCGGCCATAATGCCTTGGCCCGCCGCTTCTTCATAGCCGGACGTACCGTTGATTTGCCCTGCGGTATACAAGTTTTTCACAAGCTTCGTCTCGAGCGTCGGCCAGAGCTGGGTCGGCACGATCGCATCGTACTCGATCGCATATCCCGCCCGCATGAGCTGCGCTTTCTCAAGCCCCGGAATCGTTTCAAGAAGCTTGCGCTGAATATGTTCCGGCAGGCTCGTTGACAGTCCTTGCACGTACACTTCTTCCGTTTCCCGCCCCTCCGGCTCGAGGAAAATTTGATGGCGCGGCTTGTCATGGAACCGAACGACTTTATCTTCGATCGATGGGCAATAGCGCGGTCCGGTTCCTTTAATCATGCCGGAGTACATCGGCGACAAATGCAAATTTTCATCGATGATTCGGTGCGTTTCCTCCGTCGTGTACGTCAGCCAGCACGGCAGCTGATCCGTGATGTATGTTGTCGTCTCGTACGAAAACGCCCGCGGCTCTTCGTCGCCCGGCTGAATTTCCGTTTTGCTGTAATCGATCGTCCGGCTGTTGACGCGCGGCGGCGTGCCCGTTTTAAAGCGGACGAGCTTAAACCCAAGCTCCTCTAAATGCTCGGACAGCTTGATCGACGGCTGCTGATTGTTCGGTCCGCTCGAATATTTAATGTCGCCAATGATAATCTCCCCGCGCAAAAACGTCCCGGTTGTGATGACGACCGCCTTGGCGTAATAATGAGCCCCCGTTTGCGTAACGACGCCTTTGCAGACGCCGTCTTCCACGATGAGCCGCTCAACTTTGCCCTGCAGCAGCGTCAAGTTTTCCTGCCTTTCAAGCGTCTTCTTCATTTCCCGCTGGTACAGCACTTTATCAGCCTGGGCCCTCAGCGCGCGCACGGCCGGGCCTTTCCCGGTGTTGAGCATCCGGATTTGAATGTATGTTTTATCGATGTTTCTTCCCATTTCCCCGCCGAGAGCGTCGATTTCACGCACGACGATCCCTTTTGCTGGGCCGCCGATCGACGGGTTGCACGGCATGAACGCAATCATATCAAGGTTAAGGGTGATGACGAGCGTTTTCGCCCCGATGCGCGCAGCCGCCAATGCCGCTTCACAGCCGGCATGGCCAGCGCCGACGACGATGACGTCATACGATCCTCCTTGGTAATCCATGCTTGTTTCCTCCTTGCTTATTTTCCCAAACAAAATTGAGCAAACAGCTGATCAATCAAACTTTCGTGCACTGTATCACCCACGATTTCGCCAAGCAGCTCCCACGCCCGGCGCAAATCGATTTGCACAAGATCGACCGGCATGCCGGCGTCAATGCCGACCAAGGCATCGTCAATCGCCTGTTTCGCCTGCTCGAGCAAGGCGATATGGCGGGAGTTGGAGACGTATGTTAAATCGCCGGCTTCCAGTTCGCCGCCGAAAAATAAGCCAGCAATCGCCTGTTCCAATTCATCAATTCCTTGTTCGCGCAACAACGACGTCGCCACAACCGGACGGCCGGCCGCCAGCTCGTTCACGCGCTCCATGTCAATCTTCTTGGGCAAATCGGTCTTATTCACAATGACGATGACATCCATCCCTTCCGTCATCGCAAACAGCCGTTCATCTTCTTCTGTCAGCGGTTCGTGGTAGTTTAAAACGAGCAAAATTAAATCGGCCCGCTTCAACATTTGCCGGGAGCGCTCGACGCCGATTCGTTCGACAACATCTTCCGTTTCCCGGATGCCGGCCGTATCAATCAAGCGGAGCGGCACGCCGCGGACGTTGACATACTCCTCAATGACATCGCGCGTCGTCCCCGGGATATCGGTGACGATCGCCCGATTTTCATGGGCGAGCGCATTTAACAGCGAAGACTTGCCGACGTTCGGCCGTCCGATAATGACCGTGGCCAACCCTTCGCGCAAAATTTTCCCCTGATTGGCGGTCGACAAAAGCTTTTCAATTTGCCGGCGCACATATTGCGCCTTCTCCTTTAGCAGCCGCGGCGTCATCTCCTCGACATCATCGTATTCGGGATAATCGATGTTCACTTCAACATGCGCCAGCGTCTCCAAAATCGTCTGCCGCAGCTCGCGGATGAGCTTGGAAAGGCGCCCCTCCATTTGCTGCAAGGCGACATTCATGGCCCGGTCCGTTTTCGCCCGAATCAAGTCAATGACCGCCTCCGCTTGGGACAAGTCAATGCGCCCGTTTAAAAACGCCCGCTTCGTAAACTCGCCCGGCTCGGCAAGCCGCGCTCCGTTGGCGAGCACTAACTGCAAAACGCGGTTGACGGAAACAAATCCGCCATGGCAGTTAATTTCCACCACGTCCTCGCGTGTAAATGTTTTCGGCGCCCGCATGACCGACACCATCACTTCTTCGACGACCCGGCCGCTTTTCGGGTCGACAATATGCCCGTAATGGATCGTATGCGACGGGACGTCTTTCAGCCGCTTCCCGCTCGGGCTCCGAAACAGCCGGTCAGTGATCTCCACCGCCTCATCTCCGCTCAGCCGGACGATGGCGATCGCCCCCTCGCCCATCGGCGTTGAAATGGCGGCAATCGTATCCAATTGTGTCACCGCTTTTCACCTCGCTTTTCTCCGTTTCTTCTATATCCACAGCCTTTCTCAGCCGCATGCTCCCTGTGCATAGTTGTTTAGTTCAATTTTAACTTATCCACATGTGAATAACAATATGGCACGCTCAGAACCGCTGTGGAAAAATATATTGCTGGCCCATTTTCGCGCAGCCGCAAGTACACAAGCGAAAGAGGGCAAAAAAAGAGGCCTCCTCCACATTCGTTAGAGGGGCGTCCTTTTCGTTGGCGATTTTTTGCTTGTTATCGGGGAAACAACAATAAGGCGGTGCGGGTCAACTCCAACCGAATAGGTAGAGACATGCTTATGGCCGGCCAACGCAGCATGGATGATTTTGCGTTCATGGGCGGGCAACGGCTCCAGCCTCACTTCTTTGCCTGTCCTGACCGCCTGAGCTGCCAGTTTGTGCGCCAGTTCCACAAGCGCCTTTTCCCTTCGTTCGCGATAATGCTCCACGTCAACCGCAATCGACACATATTCCTCCGCATGGCGATTGGCGACAAGCTGCGCCAAAAACTGGAGAGCATTTAAAGTTTGGCCGTGTTTGCCGATCAACAAACCGACCGGCCCCCCATGGATGTGGAGCGTCACTTGCTTGCCGCAACGGACAGCTTCGACGTCTGCCTCTTCCGCTCCCATATGCGCAATGACTTGCTGCAAGAAGCGCACCGTCTCCTCAACCGGATCCATTTTCAACACCGCTTTGACAACCGCCGGCCGGCCGCCAAACAAGCCAAACCAACCTCTTTTCCCTTCATCGAGCACAACAATAACCGCACGCTCTCGAGGCACGCCAAGCTGCGCGAGCGCCAACTGCACCGCCTCTTCGACTGTCCGGGCAGTCGCGGTCACTTCTTTCACTTTTTCGCTCCTCCTGAATGGGCGGCAATCTCCGGCCCTTTAATGAGATACGTTTGCACAATGGAGAAAATATTTCCGACGACCCAGTAAAGCGACAAAGCAGCTGGGAAGTTGATCGCGAAAATGACGATCATAATCGGCATCATCCAAAGCATCATCGCCATTTGTGGATTTTGCTGAGCGGAGCCGGCCATCATGATCTTTTGCTGGATAAACGTCGTCACCCCGGCAATGACCGGCAAAATGTAGTACGGGTCTTTTTCGCCAAGGTCAAACCATAAAAAATTTTGTTGGGCAATTTCCCTTGTCCGCATAATCGCGTGGTAAAAACCGATTATAATCGGCATTTGGATTAAAATCGGCAAACAGCCGGCCATCGGATTGACCCCGTGCTTTTGGAACAAGAGCATCATTTCCTGCTGGAGCTTTTGCTGTGTCTGAGCGTCTTTCGAACTGTACTTTTTACGCAACGCCTCTATTTCCGGCTGAAGCGCTTGCATCGCTTTGGCATTGCGCGTCTGTTGGATCATCAGCGGCAAAATCAACAAACGGATTAAAATAGTGACGACAATAATCGACAACCCAAAGCTTCCGCCGAGCAGCCCGGCGACATATTTGATCAGCCAAGAAAGCGGATAAACGATATACTCGTTCCAAAACCCCTTGCTTTCCGGGGTGATCGGTTTGTGAATTTCCGTGCATCCGGCCAGCACAGCCGCTAACGCACCGAACAAAATGATGAATCTGATTCGCCTTTTCACCTTCTTTTTCCTCCCACATGTACAAGTTCACTGTATGTATTTTATCATCTTTTTCCGCCCTTGTGAGAGCGTTTTTTCAGGCTAAATCCGGCGTTCAGCCTCCTTTTTCAGCCCCCCGGCTTTCCGCAGCACATGGATCAAACTTTTTTTCACTTCCGCGTAGCCCATTTCCGCCGCAGGCTGCCTGGCAATAATGACATAGTCCTTGCCAGGGGCGACCTCTTCTTTCAATTCAAGAAAGCATTGGCGGACGTATCGTTTGATCCGGTTTCTGACAACCGCTTTGCCAAGCTTTTTGCTGACTGACAGCCCAATGCGAAAATAAGGCTGCTCAGGACGGTCAAGCGTGTAGACGACAAACTGGCGGTTCGCCACCGAGACGCCCTGCTGAAACACCTCTTGAAATTCCTCGTTTTTTTTGATGCGATATTTTTTTTTCATGCCCCTAAAACACTCCATTTGCCTAGTTTCCCGCCGCCAAAACATTGAGAAAAAAGACCACTGAAGCTTCAGTGGCCTATTATGCAGACAATACTTTTCTTCCTTTGCGACGGCGGCGCGCCAATACTTTTCTCCCATTTTTCGTGCTCATGCGCGCGCGGAACCCATGCACTTTGCTGCGCTTCCGTCTATTTGGTTGATACGTCCGTTTCATCTATGACACCTCCCTGAAGGAATAACTGTTACGGGCAGTCTTTCTCATTATATTGAACAATCTCAGCAAATGTCAACCGCCCCTTTCTCTTGTGTGAGTAAAATATTTGTGGGTGACATTCCGAAATGATCCCCGACGAGGGTTGCGAACTTTTGTTCGCGACGCTCGTCGGGGCCACCAAGCGAAGCGCGGTAGAAAAAAGCAAATGTCATGCAAAAAGGACTCTCTCCCTGCTATGATGGTGATTGTCAACATCAACCGAAAACAGGAGGGAAAGAGTCCATGAAACATCTTACCACAGAATGGCCTTTATTAAAAGAGCTGGAGGAACAATTAGTCAGAACTCTTCAAAAGGTGTTCGCTGTCTTGTTGGCGGCCCTTTTGGAGGAGATTGATCAACAACTGGCGGAAGCGCGGGACAAGCGCCGGTATCAGCTGAAAGACAAACGGCCGACTACGATCCAAACGCTGTTTGGAGAAGTGACGTTTCGACGGAACTACTACTATGACCGGCAAACGGGGAACTATACCTTCTTGCTGGATGCCGAATTAGGCTTTGATGGGGCCCGATCGATCAGTCCTTGCCTCGAGGAAACGGCGGTCGAGTTGGCCGTAGAGTGCTCTTCCTACCGCAAAGCGGCCCGTACGTTGGAGTCGATCGTGGGGTATGCGGTCATGAGCCACGAGGCGATTCGCCAACTGGTGCTGGAGGCCCCTGTCTCGCTGCACCGCCCTGTTTCCCAACGGCACGGCCGGGTGCTGTTTGTGGAGGCGGATGGACTGTTTATTTCCCGCCAGGGGAAAGGGAAACGGGCGAAAGAAGAGAAAATCCTGGCGGTTCACGAGGGATGGAAACGAAACGGTTCGCAGCTCGAGTTCGTGAACCGGCGCCACTACCTCCATGAAGGGGAGGGAGACGTGTGGGAACGGTTTGAGGAGTGGCTGATGAACGAATATGCCTATGATCCGTGCCGGGACCTGTTGATCATCAACGGCGACGCGGCGTCGTGGATCACGGCCTGCCGGGAGTATTTTGGGAAGCGGGCGTGCTTTCAGCTGGATCGATTTCATGTGGCGCGGGAGCTGCGTCAGTGTCTGTCCGGCCATCCGCGTTGGCAGGAGGTGCGGAAGAAGCTGGCGAAACAAGACGAAGAGGGGCTTCTCGTGGAGCTGAACAGCGCGGTCGGCACGTTGGAGGACGAAGCGAAAGAGAAGCAGATGGCTGCCATGATCCGCCGGATCGAGTCGATGCCGGGATGCATCCGGGACTATCGGGAGTGGCTGTCGGAGCAAGGGGTGGAGACGACCGGCATGCGTCCGATGGGCCACGCCGAGAGCGTGATGAGCCGGTTTGCGCATCGGGTGAAATCCCGCCGCAGCTGGAAAGACCAAGGGCTTCGGGCGTTTCTGAGGGCGATGGCAGCCCGAATCGACGGGATTTGGCGGAGAAATGGGCAGTTGGTGGAGGAAGAAGAGACCCGAACGGCAGCCTCGGCCTCGACGAAGTCCAAGCGGGTTGAACAGGCCAAACGGAAGGCAGGACGGTTGTGGGCAGATGTGGTGCGTCAGAATCTACCGTGTCTGCAGCGGTCATCCGGGACGCCGATCCATCAAGCGTTGTCGGCGCTCCGGGATGGTGGTTGGATGTAAAAAAATGGAATATCGTATCATCGCCTCAAGATGAGGGATGAGAGTCCGAAAGCGCTTACGAATGAATTCCTGAAAATGGTTCGCTAACTAGTGATTGGCAACACCCGTAGTGAACCGAAAAAATGTTCTCCACAAAGTCTTGACTGACTCTTTCTCTTTTCTTGAGGCGGCCTTGATGTGGATAAATTTTTCTGTCCCCAACCACAATCCACAACATTTATCGACATTTTTTTCACATACGCAACGGTGTGGATAACGTTTTTTTCACAGCCTGTCCGTTTTGTGGATAATCAAAAAATTCCGTTGCAACAAGCCGTTTTATTTGCTATTATTATTGTGTTTTCACTATGGTCGACAATGGATAACTGTGTGGATAAAAAAACCTATCCACACTTGTGGATAGGTTGTGGATATGTTTTTTCACATCTTGTTTATAATGTTGTCCACAGTTGGTGGGTTTTGTCGAAAAGCCGTCTTTTTTCCTTAATATATCTTTTCCACAAACTTATTTTTTTAAACAAATGATTATCCTCTGAATTAAAAGGGAGGGGCAACGGGTGGAAAATATCCATGATTTATGGGATCGCGTGCTTCAGGAAATTGAACGGAAAATCAGCAAGCCGAGCTTTGAGACTTGGCTCAAGTCAACGAAAGCCCACTCTTTGCGTGGTGACACGCTCGTCATCGTAGCCCCGAACGAGTTTGCTAGAGACTGGCTTGATTCCCGCTATTCCCATTTAATTGGGGAAACGATCTACGCCATTACCGGCGAAGAGCTGGCCGTCAAATTTATCATTCCGCCAAACCAGGCTGACGAAGAACTCGAGTTTCAACCGGCCAAAAAACAGCGGAAGCAGTACGAGGAAGCGAATGATTTCCCGCAAAGCATGTTAAATCCGAAATATACATTCGACACGTTTGTCATCGGCTCCGGCAACCGGTTCGCCCATGCTGCATCACTCGCGGTCGCCGAAGCCCCGGCCAAGGCGTACAACCCGCTTTTCATTTACGGCGGAGTCGGACTTGGAAAAACGCATTTGATGCACGCGATCGGCCATTACGTCATTGAACATAACCCGTCCGCGAAAGTTGTCTATTTATCTTCAGAAAAGTTTACAAACGAGTTTATTAACGCCATTCGCGACAACCGCCCGGACGATTTTCGCAACAAGTATCGAAACGTTGACGTTCTGCTAATCGATGATATTCAGTTCTTGGCTGGAAAAGAACAAACGCAGGAGGAATTTTTCCATACGTTTAACACGCTGCACGAGGAAAGCAAGCAAATCGTCATTTCAAGCGACCGGCCGCCTAAAGAAATCCCGACGCTTGAAGACCGCTTGCGTTCGCGCTTTGAATGGGGGCTGATCACCGACATCACGCCGCCTGATTTGGAAACGCGGATCGCCATCCTCCGAAAAAAAGCGAAAGCGGAAGGGTTTGACATTCCGAACGAAGTGATGCTTTATATCGCCAATCAAATCGATTCGAACATCCGTGAGCTCGAAGGCGCCCTCATCCGTGTCGTCGCCTACTCATCGCTTATCAATAAAGAAATCACGGCTGACCTGGCAGCGGAAGCATTGAAGGATATCATTCCGAGCGCGAAGCCCAAAGTGATCACGATCCAAGACATTCAGCGCGTTGTTGGACAGCATTTCAATATTAAGCTTGAAGACTTTAAGGCAAAAAAACGGACAAAATCGGTCGCGTTCCCCCGGCAAATCGCCATGTATCTCTCCCGCGAACTGACCGACTGTTCGCTGCCGAAAATCGGCGACGAATTTGGCGGCCGCGATCATACGACGGTCATCCACGCCCATGAAAAAATATCAAAGCTTTTGCAAACCGACACGCAGCTGCAGAAACATGTGAAAGAAATCCAAGAAAAGCTGAAGCAACTGTGAATAACCGCCGCCGTCTTACGCACAGCTTATCCACATGTGGGCAAGCTGTGCTTGCTTCGCTTTTCTTGGTTATCCACATACCAACAAGCCATACTACTAGTACTACGGTTTTTATTTTTTATATTTTTATAATTTATTTCCGATCACCATTAAAACGAGGAGGAACAGCAAGTGAACATCTCGATTGACCGTGAAGCGCTGACAAGAAGTGTCCAAGATGTGATGAAAGCTGTATCGACGAGAACGACGATTCCGATTTTGACAGGGATTAAACTGACAGCGACGGCCCTTGGGGTGACATTGACAGGCAGCGACTCCGATATTTCGATCGAGTCGTTCATTCCGCTTGAAAAAGAAGGTCGGCTGCTCGTTGATGTCAAAAGGCCGGGAAGCATCGTGCTGCAAGCTCGCTTTTTTGCTGAAATTGTCAAAAAGCTGCCGCAGCAAACTGTCGAGATCGAGACGGAAGACAACTTTTTGACTGTCATCCGCTCAGGCCACTCGGAATTCCGTCTCAATGGCTTAAATGCCGACGAATATCCGCGGTTGCCGCAAATTGAGGAAGAAAACGTCTTTCAAATTCCGGCTGATCTATTGAAGACAATCATCCGACAAACTGTTTTTGCTGTTTCAACATCGGAAACACGCCCCATCTTGACAGGTGTCAACTGGAAAGTGGAGAATAACGAACTCGTCTGCACGGCGACAGACAGCCATCGTTTGGCGATGCGAAAGGTAAAAATTGAAGCAGGACATGCTGTGTCGTACAACGTCGTCATTCCAGGGAAAAGTCTAAACGAGCTGAGCAAAATTTTGGACGACGGCAGCGCTCCGGTCGATATTGTCATAACGGCCAACCAAGTGTTGTTTAAAGCGGAACATCTTCTTTTCTTTTCCCGGCTGCTTGACGGAAACTATCCGGAAACAGCCCGCCTGATTCCGACAGAAAGCAAAACAACGATGACCGTCAATGCGAAAGAGTTTTTGCAAGCGATTGACCGGGCATCACTGCTTGCAAGGGAAGGGAGAAACAATGTCGTGAAACTGACGACGCTCCCGGGAGGGCTGTTGGAAATTTCCTCGGTTTCTCCAGAAATCGGGAAAGTGACGGAACAGTTGCAGGCCGAATCACTTGAAGGGGAAGAGTTAAACATCTCGTTCAGCGCAAAATATATGATGGATGCACTCCGGGCCCTTGATGGCACCGATATTCAAATCAGTTTCACCGGGGCAATGCGCCCGTTCGTGCTGCGTCCGCTTTACACCGACTCGATGCTGCAGCTCATTTTGCCGGTAAGAACATATTGATGTATGTCGGAAACGCATAAAAGGCGATCTAGTCATGGACGCCGTCCTTTTCGCAATGCCTCCGATGGAGAGGATGGGGACAATTGCGTCCCATTCTCTTCATCGGTGTGAGTAAAATATTTGTGGGTGACATTCAGGAATGATTCCCCGACGAGGGTTGCGAACTTTTGTTCGCGACGCTCGTCGGGGCCACCAAGCGAAGCGCGGTAGAAAAAAGCAAATGTCATGCAAAAAGGACTCTCTCCCTGCTATGATGGTGATGACCAACATCCATAAAACAGGAGGGAGAGAGTCCATGAAACATCTTACCACAGAATGGCCTTTATTAAAAGAGCTGGAGGAACAATTAGTCAGAACTCTTCAAAAGGTGTTCGCTGTCTTGTTGGCGGCCCTTTTGGAGGAGATTGATCAACAACTGGCGGAAGCGCGGGACAAGCGCCGGTATCAGCTGAAAGACAAACGGCCGACTACGATCCAAACGCTGTTTGGAGAAGTGACGTTTCGACGGAACTACTACTATGACCGGCAAACGGGGAACTATACCTTCTTGCTGGATGCCGAACTGGGCTTTGATGGAGCGCAGTCGATCAGCCCTTGCCTCGAGGAAACGGCGGTCGAGTTGGCCGTAGAGTGCTCTTCCTACCGCAAAGCGGCCCGTACGTTGGAGTCGATCGTGGGGTATGCGGTCCTAAGCCACGAGGCGATTCGCCAACTGGTGCTGGAGGCCCCTGTCTCGCTGCACCGCCCTGTTTCCCAACGGCACGGCCGAGTGCTATTTGTGGAGGCGGATGGGCTGTTCATTTCCCGCCAGGGGAAAGGGAAACGGGCGAAAGAAGAGAAAATCCTGGCGGTTCACGAGGGATGGAAACGAAACGGTTCGCAGCTCGAGCTCGTGAACCGGCGCCACTACCTCCATGAAGGGGAGGGAGACGTGTGGGAACGGTTTGAAGAGTGGTTGATGAACGAATATGCCTATGACCCGTGCCGGGACCTTTTGATCATCAACGGCGACGCGGCGTCGTGGATCACAGCCTGCCGGGAGTATTTTGGAAAGCGAGCCTGCTTTCAGCTGGATCGATTTCATGTGGCGCGGGAGCTGCGTCAGTGTCTGTCCGGCCATCCGCGTTGGCGGGAGGTGCGGAAGAAGCTGGCGAAACAAGACGAAGAGGGGCTTCTCGTGGAGCTGAACAGCGCGGTCGGCACGTTGGAGGACGAAGCGAAAGAGAAGCAGATGGCTGCCATGATCCGCCGGATCGAGTCGATGCCGGGATGCATCCGGGACTATCGGGAGTGGCTGTCGGAGCAAGGGGTGGAGACGACCGGCATGCGTCCGATGGGCCACGCCGAGAGCGTGATGAGCCGGTTTGCGCATCGGGTGAAATCCCGCCGCAGCTGGAAAGACCAAGGGCTTCGGGCGTTTCTGAGGGCGATGGCAGCCCGAATCGACGGGATTTGGCGGAGAAATGGGCAGTTGGTGGAGGAAGAAGAGACCCGAACGGCAGCCTCGGCCTCGACGAAGTCCAAGCGGGTTGAACAGGCCAAACGGAAGGCAGGACGGTTGTGGGCAGATGTGGTGCGTCAGAATCTACCGTGTCTGCAGCGGTCATCCGGGACGCCGATCCATCAAGCGTTGTCGGCGCTTCGGGATTTTGGTTGGGTGTAAAAAAATGGAATACAATATCATCACTTCAAGATGAGGGATGAGAGTCCGAAAGCGCTTACGATATCAATTCCTGAAAATGGTTCGCTAACTAGTGATTGACAACACCCGTAGTGAACCGAAAAAATGTTCTCCACAAAGTCTTGACTGACTCTCTTCATCGGCTTTCTTTGCGGGCGGGCGATGTTTTCGATAAAATAAAGAAATAGGCGACTTAGAGGAAAGCGAGCGATGAACGGATGGAACAAACGGTGACGATTAAAACGGAAACGATCACGTTAGGACAGCTGTTGAAGCTTGTGCAGTTAATTGATACAGGCGGCGCTGCGAAATGGTTTTTGCAGGAATACAACGTGCTCGTCAATGGCGAAAGAGAGACCCGGCGCGGGCGGAAGTTAAAAGACGGCGACCGGGTGGATGTGGAGCAAATCGGCACGTTTGTCGTTGTACGGGCAGAGTAGGTGAAGATCGGGTGTTTTTAACCGACTTAGTGTTAACGAACTACCGCAACTACGAACATGAAATGGTGAATTTCAGCCAAGGGGTCAACGTCATTCTCGGGGAAAATGCCCAAGGGAAGACAAACATGATGGAGGCCATTTATGTATTGGCCATGGCGAAATCGCACCGCACATCGAACGATAAAGACCTTATCCGTTGGAATGAAGAGTATGCTAAAATAGAAGGAAGAGCGGAAAAACGAAGCGGTTCTCTTGCCCTTGAACTGCTTATCTCAAAAAAAGGGAAAAAAGCGAGATGCAACCATATTGAGCAGCGACGGCTCAGCCAATATGTCGGGCAGTTAAATGTCGTCATGTTCGCTCCGGAAGACTTGAATCTGGTCAAAGGAAGTCCGCAAGTGCGGCGGCGGTTTATCGATATGGAAATCGGACAAGTATCCCCCGTTTATATACATGATTTGGGGCAATACCAAAAACTGTTGCAGCAGCGCAACCACTGCTTGAAGATGATGCAGACGCGCGAGAGGGGCGGCGAGGCGGTGCTTGACGTATTAACCGAACAGCTCGCCGTGCTGGCGGCGAAGATTACGTTGCGGCGCCGCCAGTTTTTGTCGCTGCTTGAGCAGTGGGCGATGCCGATCCACCGTGAAATCAGCCGCGGAGCTGAACAACTCGGCATTCGGTATGAACCGTCGGTCGACGTATCAGAAAAGGCAGAATTGTCGAGAATAGTAGAAGCATACTGCGAAACGTTCGCTTCCTTGCGAAAACGGGAAATCGAGCGGGGAACGACGCTTGCCGGCCCGCATCGCGATGACATCGCGTTTATCGTCAACGGAAAAAACGTCCAAACGTTCGGTTCCCAAGGGCAACAGCGCACAACCGCGCTGGCGGTGAAACTGGCGGAAATTGAGCTCATCTTTTCCGAGTTAGGTGATTACCCCATTTTGTTGCTCGATGATGTGCTGTCCGAACTTGATGACTTTCGGCAAACCCACCTCTTAGATGCGATCCGAAAAAAAGTGCAAACTTTCGTGACCACAACGAGCATTGACGGCATTAAGCACGATATCATTCAAGAAGCGGCTATTTATCGAGTCCACTCCGGTTCGGTAGCTGCTCCTTCTTGACCGCAAAACGTTGAACGTTTTCAAAGAAAGCGTAGGTGATCTGGCATGACAATGGAACAACGGGTTGAGCGAGCGTACGACGCGAGCCAAATCCAAGTGCTCGAAGGCCTTGAAGCAGTTCGAAAGCGCCCGGGGATGTACATCGGCTCGACGGGGCCTAAAGGGCTGCACCACCTCGTTTGGGAAATCGTCGACAACAGCATTGACGAAGCATTAGCCGGCTATTGCACGGAAATTCATGTGACGATCGGAAAGGATAACAGCATCACGGTCGCTGACAACGGGCGCGGCATTCCAGTCGATGTGCATGAGGCAACCGGACGGCCGGCTGTTGAGGTCATCATGACCGTTCTGCACGCCGGCGGGAAGTTCGGCGGCGGCGGTTATAAAGTATCCGGCGGCTTGCACGGCGTCGGCGCCTCGGTCGTCAACGCCTTGTCGGAATGGCTGGAAGTTTACGTATACCGAGATGGGAAAATCCATTATCAAAAATACGAGCGGGGCAAGCCGTGCACCGATCTGCAAGTCATCGGCGAGACGGACCGAACCGGGACGACGACCCGCTTTAAGCCGGATCCGGAAATTTTTACAGAAACGACCGAGTTTGATTACGAAACGTTGGCCGCCCGGCTGCGCGAGCTCGCCTTTTTGAACCGCGGCTTGAAAATCACCTTGACGGATGAACGGGTTGACAACCGGAAAAGTGAATACTTTTATGAAGGCGGCATCCGCTCTTACGTCCGCCATTTGAATCGGACGCGGGAAGTGTTGCACGAAGAGCCGATTTACATTGCCGGCGAGCGCGACGGCATCGCTGTCGAAATCGCCTTGCAGTACAACGACGGCTATACGAGCAACATTTATTCATTCGTGAATAATATCCATACGCACGAAGGCGGCACGCATGAATCCGGCTTTAAAATGGCGTTGACGCGCATCATCAATGACTACGCCCGCAAACAGCAAATTTTCAAGGACAATGATGCCAATTTGACGGGGGAAGATGTGCGGGAAGGGCTGACGGCCATTGTGTCAATCAAACACCCCTCCCCGCAATTTGAGGGGCAGACGAAAACAAAGCTCGGCAACAGCGATGCGCGCACGGTGACGGACGCTGTCTTTTCTGAACAATTTGAAACGTTTTTGCTCGAACACCCGACCATTGCCCGAAAAATTGTCGAAAAAGGGATGATGGCCGCCCGCGCCCGCCTAGCGGCCAAAAAGGCGCGCGAACTGACGCGGCGCAAAAGCGCGCTTGAAGTCTCCAATTTGCCGGGCAAACTTGCCGACTGCTCGTCAAGAGATCCGTCGATCAGCGAGCTGTATATCGTGGAGGGGGATTCGGCGGGCGGTTCAGCGAAACAAGGGCGCGACCGCCATTTCCAGGCAATTTTGCCGTTGCGTGGGAAAATTCTCAACGTTGAGAAGGCAAGAATCGACAAAATCTTGTCCAACAACGAAGTGCGGGCGATCATCACCGCTCTTGGCACCGGCATTGGCGAAGAGTTCGACATCTCAAAGGCGCGTTATCATAAAGTCATCATTATGACCGATGCGGACGTCGACGGCGCTCATATCCGCACGCTTCTTTTGACATTCTTTTATCGCTACATGCGTCAATTTATCGAGCACGGCTATGTGTACATCGCCCAACCGCCCCTTTATAAAATCGAACAAGGAAAACAAGTGCGCTACGCTTACAACGACCGCCAGCTCGAAAAAATTCTTGCTGAGCTGCCGGAACAACCGAAGCCGACAATCCAACGCTACAAAGGGTTGGGCGAGATGAACCCAGAGCAACTTTGGGAGACGACGATGAACCCGGAAAAGCGAACATTGCTTCAAGTCAGTTTGCAAGATGCCATTGACGCAGATGAAACGTTTGAAATTTTAATGGGCGACAAAGTCGAGCCACGCCGCCAATTTATCGAAGAAAACGCCCGTTATGTGAAAAACTTGGACATTTAGGATGAAAAGAGAGGGATGGGGCCGCCCTCCTCGCTTCTTTTTGCCGACGGGGCCAACCGGGGCGCAAACGAAGCGGCGCCCGCCGTCCGCCTATGTCTGCTCCCTGTAAAGGCAGACCGGGCCGAAGAAGGCTCAAAAGGGAGGTTTATATGAATGGCAGAACATGAACAATCGCGCATTCGCGAAGTCAATATCAGCCAGGAAATGCGCTCGTCGTTCCTTGACTACGCCATGAGCGTCATCGTTTCCCGCGCCTTGCCGGATGTGCGCGATGGGCTGAAACCGGTGCACCGCCGCATTTTATATGCCATGCATGACCTCGGCATGACCGCTGATAAACCGTATAAAAAGTCAGCCCGCATCGTCGGCGAAGTGATCGGGAAATACCACCCGCACGGCGACGCCGCCGTGTATGATACGATGGTGCGCATGGCGCAAGACTTCAACTACCGGTACATGCTCGTTGACGGGCACGGCAACTTCGGGTCGATCGACGGCGATGCAGCAGCGGCCATGCGTTACACGGAAGCCCGCATGTCGAAAATCGCCATGGAGCTGTTGCGCGACATCAATAAAGACACGATCGATTACCAAGATAACTACGACGGTTCAGAAAAAGAACCGGTTGTGCTGCCGTCACGGTTTCCAAACTTGCTTGTCAATGGTTCGTCAGGCATTGCCGTTGGGATGGCGACGAACATCCCTCCGCATCAGCTTGGCGAGGTCATCGATGCGCTGTTGGCGTTAAGCCGAAACCCGGAGATGACCGTTGCCGACTTGATGGAATACATTCCTGGTCCGGATTTCCCGACGGCCGGGCAAATCATCGGCCGCAGCGGCATCCGCAAGGCGTACGAAACGGGACGGGGATCCATTACGTTGCGCGCCAAGGCTGAAATTGAGCAGCATGCCAATGGCAAGGAAACGATTATTGTAAGCGAACTCCCCTATCAAGTGAACAAAGCAAAGCTGATTGAACGGATCGCCGAATTGGTGCGCGAGAGAAAAATCGACGGCATCACCGATTTGCGCGATGAATCGGACCGGAGCGGAATGCGCATCGTTATTGAAGTGCGGCGCGATGCGAACGCGAAGGTCGTGTTAAACAACTTATACAAACATACCGCCTTGCAGACGAGTTTCGGAATCAACATGCTCGCCTTGGTGGATGGCGAGCCGAAAGTGTTGAACTTAAAAGAATGTTTGGAGCACTATTTGAACCACCAGAAAACGGTCATCCGCCGGCGAACTGCCTTTGAGCTGAAAAAGGCTGAAGCGCGCGCCCATATTCTTGAAGGCTTGCGCATTGCCCTTGACCATTTGGATGAAGTGATCGACCTCATCCGTCGTTCGCGAACGACAGAAATAGCGCGCGAAGGGTTGATGGAGCGGTTTTCGCTCAGCGAACGGCAGGCGCAGGCGATCCTAGATATGCGCCTGCAACGGCTGACCGGCCTCGAGCGGGAAAAAATTGAACAGGAGTATCAAGAGCTTCTCCGCCTCATCGCTGAGTTGAAAGCGGTGTTGGCTGACGAAGAGAAAGTATTGCAGATCATTCGCGATGAGCTGGCCGAAATCAAAGAGCGGTTTAACGACGAGCGGCGCACAGAGATCATTGCGGGGGCTGTCGAACAGTTTGACGACGAAGACTTAATCCCGCACGAACATGTCGTCATTACGCTCACTCATAAAGGATATATTAAGCGCCTGCCGTTATCGACGTATCGAAGCCAGAAACGCGGCGGCCGGGGCGTGCAAGGCATGCATACAGCCGAGGATGATTTTGTCGAACATTTGCTCGTCACTTCTACTCATGACAACGTGCTGTTTTTTACAAATAAAGGGAAAGTATACCGGGCGAAAGGCTATGAAATTCCGGAATTCGGACGCACCGCCAAAGGGCTGCCGATCATCAACTTGCTTGAGCTCGACAAGGATGAATGGATCAACGCCATGATTCCCATTGAAAATGAGTTTGATAATGAGCTTTATCTCGTGTTTGCGACAAAGCAAGGGATCGCCAAGCGCTCTCCGCTCTCAGCTTTCGCCCACATCCGCAACAATGGGCTCATCGCCATTCACTTGCGCGAGGGGGATGAGCTGATTTCCGTCAAGTTGACGGACGGTAAAAAACATTTGATTATCGGCACGAAAAGAGGAATGCTCATCCGTTTTCCAGAAACGGATGTGCGGACAATGGGCCGCAGTGCGACGGGAGTCAAGGCCATCTCACTCGATGACGGCGATGAAGTCGTTGGCATGGAAATCTTGGAAGACCATCATGATGTTCTTGTTGTGACGAAAAAGGGGTTCGGCAAACGCACCCCAGCTTCGGAGTATCGCGTGCAAAGCCGGGGCGGAAAAGGGTTGAAAACATGCAATGTCACGGAACGGAACGGTCCTGTTGTTGCAGTGACAACAGTCGTCGGCAATGAAGATTTAATGGTCATTACGACAGGCGGCGTGCTGATCCGCATCGCTGTCAACGATATTTCCAGGACAGGGAGAATTGCCCAAGGCGTCAAGCTCATTCGCCTCTCGGACGAAGACGAACATGAGTGTGTAGCGACAGTTGCCAAAGTGCCAGAGGAAGAAAAAGAAGAGAAAGAGGAAGAAGGGACCCCCGCTTAATTGAATGGCGTTCCGCCTGCAGGTGCGGGGCGCCCTTTCGTTTGAAAATGCGTGCGTCTGTTTTTACGGCGAATCGGAAAGCGAAACGCGCTTATTGGGCTTTCCGATTGCGAAAGTGCTGTTATTGCAGCCTATATAGATGCAACGAAATCGTTTAACATATCCTTGAAGGAAAAGTGGCTCATCCATTTTTGATTGTCGAAGGCAAGCCGTAGGCTTGCCTCCGTCACGATAAATCGTGCTACGATAAAAACAAAAAGGGTAGCGTCAAAAGTTCTATGAAAACTCCACACAGATCATACCATTGAGCATCGTGGGGCATGCGGAGGGCCGGATTCGCCCTTGACCAACACCCGCCAAAGGTGGGAAAGAGTCGTCAAGGGCGACGGGGACAAAAAGAAGGCAATAGGAAAGCCGCCCTTGCCATGACCGAATTTTACCTTTGGCGGTGTTCGGTTGGTCAAGGGTTCGCTTCGCCGAATCCGGCAGGAGTTCTGTTCAACGGGCTCCGGCGGACAAAAAAGTCAGGCCGCCTCTTGTTGGAGAAACGCTTGTGCCATGGCGATGAGCTTCGTCCACCGGGCCGGCATATGCGGAAGATCCGCCAGTTCCGGGATGACGACCGGGACCCGGCCTTCGAGTGCGCTATGCGGGCGCAGGAAGTTGAAATACGCCACAAACAGCGTCACAAAGGACACCGAGCCTTCTTCCGCACCAAACCCATGGGTCGGGCGGTAGTTGCCTTTAAAGGTCCGGTTGAATCGCTCGATGATCTGTTTGAGAGGGCGAAACTCTTCCGAGACCGGATCTTCGTTGGTTAGGCCGATCACCTGGCGGACGTCAAACGAAATCCCGTGCTGGGCGAAGAAGTGTTGCGCCAGCCGGTAAATCGGGTTGCCATCCACGACAAACGACAAGTCGTCTGGGAGGGACGGCAGCTTTCGCAGGACATCATCGATGGCCTGGATGGCCGAGAGCGTGTCCCGCTTGGGCGAGACGCGATACGACAGCACGATCTTTTTGACGGCATCAAACATAAAGAACAGGTAATGCCAGCGCCCTTTGACGCGAATATACGTCTCGTCCCCGCAAAACGAACCGGACAGCTCATACGGGAACCGGTCGACAAAGGGCTTGATCCAAAGCGCGACGCTGTTGGCGTAGTTGAGCACCGTCTGATGGGAGATCGAGACGCCATGGATGTCCTTCATGGCGGCGGCGGTCTCCCTCGAGGACATCCCAAAGTTGACGTAGTACGTCAACACGAGCCCCAACACGTGCGGCGACGCAGCCAGCCGGGACAAATCGACCTTCGGTTGGATGGGCGACGAGGAAGCCAACGGGAGAAAGTCAAACAAGAACTCTCGAAACAAATACCGCACCTTGAAGGCTTGAGGATCCTGTTGAAACTGTTGGCGCTCCTTCTTGGTCATCCGGCGAAGGTTGGCCTGGTAAAACGGGCAATCGTTGTTCTTGCACTTATAGATGTGGTATTCTTTGCGTTCCTTGATCTTTTCCAGCGTCTTTTTGCAGTGCGGGCAGCGAAAGACCGCTTGCTTGGTGAACCGATTTCGGTGGTTGAACCGGCACTGGCACACTTTGCATTGGTATTGCCCGTTTCCGCCGTTATTGGCGTACAGGTAAGAAGAGGGAGCCTGGCAGCGAGGGCAGGTCAACGAATCCGGAACACGGTGTTTCGCATTCGCGCGGCGCTGGATGGGCCGTAAAGGACGTCCGTGCTGGGCTTCATAGTCTGCCAACAGCTTCCGGTAATCAAGGGTTTCCGGCACATCGATGATCGGAAGGTCATCGACCTGAAGTTTCCGGTACGGCTTTTGGATGGGTTCGTCCAAGTCCTCGAGATTCAAGGATTTTCCCACGATCACACCCATCAAATACACAATGATTTGATATTGGGTCTTGATTATTTCGAGCAAATAGGCTAATAATTGAGGTAACAAAGCTTGTCACTCCTTTGTTTTGGCTGTTGGGTGTCGTTACCTCAATGATGGCCGAAAACAACGGGGGTGGCAAGCTTTTTTTCGTTCAACCGTTGAAACTCAAGGGAAAACCGTGAGTGTGGAGGATACACTTTTGACAATACCACAAAAAGACGGGGGGGAGGCTACATGGATATGGTTCGCGTGAAGCGCTCCCAGCTTCGCGAAGGCTGTGTGCTTGCTGAAGATGTAATCGGCAAAACGAAACGGCCGATTATGACAAAAAGCACTATTATTACAACACCGTTGTTGCAAGTGCTTGAAAAATTTCTTGTAGAGGAAGTGGAGATTGAGCCGTTTCTCGCAAACGGCGAACCATTTTCGCCGGGGGATTCGGCCGCGGCGGAGGATCAACGGTCGCTCTCTTTATATTTAGAGACCGTCCGCCAATACAAGACATGGTTTCAATCTTGGCGGTCCGGCTTGCCGGTCGACATCAATGAAATAAGGGAAGCTGTCATTCCCCTTTTTGAACACATGACAGGCTGCAAGCGGGAATTGCTTGCGTTGCACCATTATGCGACAAAAGAGGAATATTTATATCATCACGCCGTCAGTGTAGGATTGCTCGCCGGCTTTTTAGCCATGGAGCTCGGGTATAGCCGCGGGGAATGCCACCAAGTCGTTTTAGCCGGCGTCTTGTCCGACTGCGGCATGGCAAAAATGAGCAAACAAATTTTAACGAAGCCGTCGGCGCTCACTGAAGTGGAGTTCCACGAAGTGAAGCAACATCCGATTCTCGGCTACCGCATGGTGCAGAAGATCACAGCGTTAAGCCATGGAGCGAAGCTAGCCGTTTTGCAACATCATGAGCGAAACGACGGCAGCGGCTATCCGCTCAAGTTAAAAGCGAAAAAAATTCACCCCTACAGCCAACTCGTCGCAACAGCGGATGTGTACCACGCCATGACGTCAGAGCGCTTGTATCGGCGCAAACAACCGCCGCTTCGGGCTATTGAAACGATGTTGCGGCAGCAAGCCGGCAGATTGAGCGCAGACGCCGTCGCTGTACTGTTGAACCGTCTCGTCGGCCTGCAAACAGGAGCCGTCGTCAAACTATCCAACGGTGAGACAGCCGAAGTCATGTCGATTCAGCCAGACGAGCCAACCCGGCCGGTTGTCAAAGCAGCGAGGACGGGACGATTGCTTCTGTTAAGCACTCAACATGATATATATATTGAGGAGGTTTTGCGTGCACCAATGGATGAATAGTCGACCGAAAAGGCCGGTGAAAAACAATCATTTTCTCTTGCTGCTGTTGTTCATCGCCGAAAGAGGAAGCAGATTTCAGCAGGTTTCTCAGCTTGAGAATAACGCATTTCGCATTGTTTTTTGAAATAAATTGCCAACCGTCCAAAAAAATACCGTTGCATAAACAACATCAACATGATACAATAAACTTTGCTTGCGACGGCAACAACGAAATAAAAAACTATTGACTTTTCATCGTCCATCAGTTATTATGTAATAGCTGTCATCATTAAAGTAAAGATCAAGCTCCTTGAAAACTAAACAAAACGCAAGCGTCATGAAAAAAACTTCGGCTGCATTGGCCGAAGCAAAAGCCAATCAACTTTCTTTGGAGAGTTTGATCCTGGCTCAGGACGAACGCTGGCGGCGTGCCTAATACATGCAAGTCGAGCGGACCGGATTGGGGCTTGCCTTGATTCGGTCAGCGGCGGACGGGTGAGTAACACGTGGGCAACCTGCCCGCAAGACCGGGATAACTCCGGGAAACCGGAGCTAATACCGGATAACACCGAAGACCGCATGGTCTTCGGTTGAAAGGCGGCCTTTGGGCTGTCACTTGCGGATGGGCCCGCGGCGCATTAGCTAGTTGGTGAGGTAACGGCTCACCAAGGCGACGATGCGTAGCCGGCCTGAGAGGGTGACCGGCCACACTGGGACTGAGACACGGCCCAGACTCCTACGGGAGGCAGCAGTAGGGAATCTTCCGCAATGGGCGAAAGCCTGACGGAGCGACGCCGCGTGAGCGAAGAAGGCCTTCGGGTCGTAAAGCTCTGTTGTGAGGGACGAAGGAGCGCCGTTCGAAGAGGGCGGCGCGGTGACGGTACCTCACGAGAAAGCCCCGGCTAACTACGTGCCAGCAGCCGCGGTAATACGTAGGGGGCGAGCGTTGTCCGGAATTATTGGGCGTAAAGCGCGCGCAGGCGGTCTCTTAAGTCTGATGTGAAAGCCCACGGCTCAACCGTGGAGGGTCATTGGAAACTGGGGGACTTGAGGGCAGGAGAGGAGAGCGGAATTCCACGTGTAGCGGTGAAATGCGTAGAGATGTGGAGGAACACCAGTGGCGAAGGCGGCTCTCTGGCCTGCACCTGACGCTGAGGCGCGAAAGCGTGGGGAGCAAACAGGATTAGATACCCTGGTAGTCCACGCCGTAAACGATGAGTGCTAAGTGTTAGAGGGGTCACACCCTTTAGTGCTGCAGCTAACGCGATAAGCACTCCGCCTGGGGAGTACGGCCGCAAGGCTGAAACTCAAAGGAATTGACGGGGGCCCGCACAAGCGGTGGAGCATGTGGTTTAATTCGAAGCAACGCGAAGAACCTTACCAGGTCTTGACATCCCCTGACAACCCAAGAGATTGGGCGTTCCCCCTTCGGGGGGACAGGGTGACAGGTGGTGCATGGTTGTCGTCAGCTCGTGTCGTGAGATGTTGGGTTAAGTCCCGCAACGAGCGCAACCCTCGCCTCTAGTTGCCAGCATTCGGTTGGGCACTCTAGAGGGACTGCCGGCGACAAGTCGGAGGAAGGTGGGGATGACGTCAAATCATCATGCCCCTTATGACCTGGGCTACACACGTGCTACAATGGGCGGTACAAAGGGCTGCGAACCCGCGAGGGGGAGCGAATCCCAAAAAGCCGCTCTCAGTTCGGATTGCAGGCTGCAACTCGCCTGCATGAAGCCGGAATCGCTAGTAATCGCGGATCAGCATGCCGCGGTGAATACGTTCCCGGGCCTTGTACACACCGCCCGTCACACCACGAGAGCTTGCAACACCCGAAGTCGGTGAGGTAACCCGCAAGGGAGCCAGCCGCCGAAGGTGGGGCAAGTGATTGGGGTGAAGTCGTAACAAGGTAGCCGTACCGGAAGGTGCGGCTGGATCACCTCCTTTCTAAGGGGAAAAGCGAAGGTCGCCCGCCTATCGGCGAAACGCGCTGGAGGGCCTGCGAGGAGGCTGTTGCCGCCGCAGCAGGACCGAAGCGTCGCGAGCCGATGGCGGCCGGAGCTAGACAGTACGAAAAGCGGAGGCGAGCGTTTCGCCGCGATGGGCAAATGTTCTTCGCCTGCAAGGGTGCTTGCACCCGGAAGGCGAAGGTTATTTGACCCCGAGCGGCGGCGAGCCGGAGCTAGACAGAATTTCTTGACAAAACCTATCGGTTTGATTATAATGACGCTTGTCGTTTTGTTTAGTTTTGAGGGAACTTTCCCTCCATGGGCCTATAGCTCAGCTGGTCAGAGCGCACGCCTGATAAGCGTGAGGTCGGTGGTTCAAGTCCACTTAGGCCCATCGGTTGCGGGGCCTTAGCTCAGCTGGGAGAGCGCCTGCTTTGCACGCAGGAGGTCATCGGTTCGATCCCGATAGGCTCCACCACTTTTCTTGATTCGTTCCTTGAAAACTAGATAACCGGAAAAGCGGAGGCGAGCGTTTCGCCGCGATGGGCAAATGTTCTTCGCCTGCAAGGGTGCTTGCACCCGGAAGGCGAAGGTTATTTGACCCCGAGCGGCGGCGAGCCGACGCTAGACAATAAGGAAGAAGCCGAGAGCGCTGTAGGTTAAGCTAGAAAGGGCGCACGGTGGATGCCTTGGCACTAGGAGCCGATGAAGGACGGGGCAAACGCCGAAACGCTCCGGGGAGCTGTAAGCAAGCGTTGATCCGGAGATGTCCGAATGGGGGAACCCACTGTCCGTAATGGGGCAGTATCCATGCCTGAATCCATAGGGCATGGAGGGCACACCCGGGGAACTGAAACATCTTAGTACCCGGAGGAGAAGAAAGCAAACGCGATTCCCTGAGTAGCGGCGAGCGAAACGGGAACAGCCCAAACCAAGAGGCGTGCCTCTTGGGGTTGTAGGACCGCTCATTGTGGGAGTGAGAAAGGAACGGGGTAGACGAACCGGTCTGGAACGGCCGGCCAGAGAAGGTGACAGCCCTGTAGTCGAAACTTCGTTCCCTCCCGAGCGGATCCTGAGTACGGCGGGACACGGGAAATCCCGTCGGAAGCAGGGAGGACCATCTCCCAAGGCTAAATACTCCCTAGTGACCGATAGTGCACCAGTACCGTGAGGGAAAGGTGAAAAGCACCCCGGAAGGGGAGTGAAAGAGAACCTGAAACCGTGTGCCTACAAGTAGTCAGAGCGCGTTCATGCGTGATGGCGTGCCTTTTGTAGAATGAACCGGCGAGTGACGATGGCGTGCGAGGTTAAGCCGAAGAGGCGGAGCCGCAGCGAAAGCGAGTCTGAACAGGGCGAAAAGTACGTCGTCGTCGACCCGAAACCAGGTGATCTACCCATGTCCAGGGTGAAGGCCGGGTAACACCGGCTGGAGGCCCGAACCCACGCACGTTGAAAAGTGCGGGGATGAGGTGTGGGTAGGGGTGAAATGCCAATCGAACTTGGAGATAGCTGGTTCTCCCCGAAATAGCTTTAGGGCTAGCCTCGGGATGGAGAGTGTTGGAGGTAGAGCACTGATTGGGCTAGGGGCCCTCATCGGGTTACCGAACCCAGTCAAACTCCGAATGCCAACGACTTATGCCCGGGAGTCAGACTGCGAGTGATAAGATCCGTGGTCGAGAGGGAAACAGCCCAGATCGCCAGCTAAGGCCCCAAAGTGCACGTTCAGTGGAAAAGGATGTGGAGTTGCAAAGACAACCAGGATGTTGGCTTAGAAGCAGCCACCATTTAAAGAGTGCGTAATAGCTCACTGGTCGAGTGACTCTGCGCCGAAAATGTACCGGGGCTAAACGTGCCGCCGAAGCTGCGGGATGACCGTTGGTCATCGGTAGGGGAGCGTTCTAAGGGCGTTGAAGCCAGACCGGAAGGACTGGTGGAGCGCTTAGAAGTGAGAATGCCGGTATGAGTAGCGAAAACAGAGGTGAGAATCCTCTGCGCCGAAAGCCTAAGGGTTCCTGAGGAAGGTTCGTCCGCTCAGGGTTAGTCGGGACCTAAGCCGAGGCCGAAAGGCGTAGGTGATGGACAACAGGTTGAGATTCCTGTACCACCTCCTTCCCGTTTGAGCGATGGGGGGACGCAGGAGGATAGGGCGAGCAGGCGGCTGGAAGAGCCTGTCCAAGCCGCAAGGCTGATCCGTAGGCAAATCCGCGGATTGTAAGGCCAAGCGGTGATGGCGACGGAGTCATCCGGAAGTCCCCGATTTCACACTGCCAAGAAAAGCCTCTAGCGAGGGAAGAGGTGCCCGTACCGCAAACCGACACAGGTAGGCGAGGAGAGAATCCTAAGGCGCGCGGGAGAACTCTCGTTAAGGAACTCGGCAAAATGACCCCGTAACTTCGGGAGAAGGGGTGCTCGTTTGGGTGAAGAGCCCGAACGAGCCGCAGTGAAAAGGCCCAAGCGACTGTTTATCAAAAACACAGGTCTCTGCGAAGCCGAAAGGCGACGTATAGGGGCTGACACCTGCCCGGTGCTGGAAGGTTAAGGGGAGCGCTTAGCGGAAGCGAAGGTGCGAACCGAAGCCCCAGTAAACGGCGGCCGTAACTATAACGGTCCTAAGGTAGCGAAATTCCTTGTCGGGTAAGTTCCGACCCGCACGAAAGGTGTAACGACTTGGGCGCTGTCTCAACGAGAGACCCGGTGAAATTATACTACCTGTGAAGATGCAGGTTACCCGCGACAGGACGGAAAGACCCCGTGGAGCTTTACTGCAGCCTGATATGGAATTTTGGTATCGCTTGTACAGGATAGGTGGGAGCCTGGGAAGCCGGAGCGCCAGCTTCGGTGGAGGCGCCGGTGGGATACCACCCTGGCGATATTGAAATTCTAACCCGCACCCCTTAGCGGGGTGGGAGACAGTGTCAGGCGGGCAGTTTGACTGGGGCGGTCGCCTCCCAAAAGGTAACGGAGGCGCCCAAAGGTTCCCTCAGAATGGTTGGAAATCATTCGGAGAGTGCAAAGGCACAAGGGAGCTTGACTGCGAGACGGACAGGTCGAGCAGGGACGAAAGTCGGGCTTAGTGATCCGGTGGTTCCGCATGGAAGGGCCATCGCTCAACGGATAAAAGCTACCCCGGGGATAACAGGCTGATCTCCCCCAAGAGTCCACATCGACGGGGAGGTTTGGCACCTCGATGTCGGCTCATCGCATCCTGGGGCTGTAGTCGGTCCCAAGGGTTGGGCTGTTCGCCCATTAAAGCGGTACGCGAGCTGGGTTCAGAACGTCGTGAGACAGTTCGGTCCCTATCCGTCGCGGGCGCAGGAAATTTGAGAGGAGCTGTCCTTAGTACGAGAGGACCGGGATGGACGCACCGCTGGTGTACCAGTTGTCCCGCCAGGGGCACCGCTGGGTAGCTATGTGCGGACGGGATAAGCGCTGAAAGCATCTAAGCGTGAAGCCCCCCTCAAGATGAGATTTCCCACCGCGTCAGGCGGGTAAGATCCCTCGAAGATGACGAGGTCGATAGGTCCGAGGTGGAAGCGTGGCGACACGTGGAGCTGACGGATACTAATCGATCGAGGGCTTAACCTAGAAAAGCGCAGGCGAGCGGTTCGCCGCGACGGGCAAATGTTCTTCACCCGCAGGGGTGCTAGCACCCCGAGGGGGAAGGTTATTTGACCCCGAGCGGCGGCGAGCCGGAGCTAGACAATGAAAAGTGAAAGCGCCCCGGCTTCTTCCTGAAACGGTTATCTAGTTTTCAGGGAACGAATTCCTGACAACCTCATATGGCCTAGTGGTGATAGCGGAGGGGAAACACCCGTTCCCATCCCGAACACGGAAGTTAAGCCCTCCAGCGCCGATGGTAGTTGGGGCCAGCGCCCCTGCAAGAGTAGGTCGCTGCTAGGCGGAAAACAGAGCACCCCATTGTGCATGACGCGCAATGGGGTGCTTTTTATCAACCCGCGCTGGGAAGCCTTTACTCCCGCGTGTTCGTGCAGGTGGGAGAGCATTCAATCATTTGGCTTGGCCCAAAACTTATGCATTAAATATTCGTTTAGCAGCAGGGGCACTTTGTCCGCCGATATGGAAAGAAATTGAAGAATAAAAATGTACGCCTTGCTTGAGTAAGAGTGAAGAAGTTCGCTCCACCACTCTGTTTCGTAGCGGGAGATCATGCTCAAATTGTACAGCAGCAAATAATGGGCATGGATTTCCGGGAGCGCAAAGATTTTTTCCTTCTTCGTTGGGATATGGTATGTTCCGTTCGAATGGAATAAAAACGGCCCTTCCTTAATCGGCGATAGCGGCGATTCCATTTTGAAATAAAGAAATTCCCCTTCCTCCTTGGCGAATGTCAGCTGTTTTTCGTGCCCTTCCTCGCTCATGTACTGGATGAAGCGGAGCTGCGACATATGGTAATGGTCCAAAATCGCCTTCGGAATGGCCAGCATGGGCGGTGAAACCGTATGTACGACCGGCAACGACAATGGCTTTTTTCGGTCGCTTAAACAAAAAAATGTTTCGTGCAGTTCGCAGATTCGTTGCAACAGCATGCCCATGCGAAATTTTTCCCCCGCCTCTTGTTTCACATGAAACATTTTTTCAGAAAAATGAGTGAACAAACCGTTTTTTTGGATTTTGACTTCGTCATCTAAAAATTCATAGCCTTGTTTTTTGCGCTTTCTCGTTGACACTCCATGGGCTAAAACGGATGTCGATTCAGGATAGTCCGGATCGACGGTGAGCAGGCACGCCTTTATCAGCTGCACCATGCCATAAAACAAAAGAACCGGTTTAATGGACAATGGCGACTGCCTGGCGGCGGCATAAAAGTTTTGCCCATGCTCCAAATAATATAAAAATGGATAACAGTTTGTATAACTGCGCTGAACAGCGTCTTCCCGTTGTTGCTGTTTGTAGCATTGCAGCAAAAAGCGCTGGGCGACGTCAGCGGAGCGGAAAATAGAAAAGTTGACAGCTTTACCGGGATTTCCGAACATTTTTACCCCCCTTGCCATGGAATTGTAAGAAGATAACTGAAAAGTTGGACATTTTTTTGATTCCTTGACAGTAGTTTAACCAGTTGTTAAGCTACTAATAATATTTCCGGACAAGGGGGAGAAAACATGTGGGAAGCGAAATTCGCAAAGGAAGGCTTGACGTTTGATGATGTTCTTCTCATTCCAGCAAAATCGGACGTGCTACCGCGTGATGTTGATGTCACGACGAAATTAAGCGATACGCTCCAGTTGAACATCCCAATCATTAGCGCCGGCATGGATACAGTAACCGAAGCGGAAATGGCTATTGCGATGGCGCGTCAAGGCGGTCTTGGCGTCATTCACAAAAACATGTCGATTGAGCAACAGGCGGAACAAGTCGACAAAGTAAAGCGGTCAGAGCGCGGTGTTATTACGGATCCGTTTTTCTTAACGCCTGATCATCAAGTGTATGATGCGGAACATTTAATGAGCAAGTATCGCATCTCCGGCGTGCCGATCGTCAACAATGCCGAGGAACAAAAGTTTGTCGGCATTATCACGAACCGCGATTTGCGCTTTATTCAGGATTACTCGATTAAAATTTCCGAGGTAATGACGAAGGAGAACTTGGTTACAGCCCCGGTAGGGACTACGTTAGAAGAAGCGGAAAAAATTTTGCAAAAGCACAAAGTGGAAAAATTGCCTCTCGTCGATGAAAATGGAGTTTTAAAAGGGCTTATTACGATTAAGGACATCGAAAAGGTGATCGAGTTCCCGAATTCGGCGAAAGATGCGAAAGGGAGGCTGATTGTCGGGGCGGCCGTCGGGGTGACGGCGGACACGATGATTCGCGTCAAAAAGCTTGTTGAGGCAGGGGTTGATGTCATTGTCGTTGACACGGCGCACGGCCATTCGAAAGGCGTCCTAGAGACGGTGGCCAACATCCGCCGCCAATACCCGGACTTGAACATCATCGCCGGCAATGTCGCGACAGCTGAAGGGACGCGCGACTTGATTGAGGCTGGGGCGAACATTATTAAAGTCGGAATCGGTCCGGGGTCCATCTGCACGACCCGGGTTGTCGCCGGGGTTGGTGTGCCGCAAATTACGGCGATCTATGACTGTGCGACTGAGGCGCGCAAACATGGCGTCCCGATCATCGCTGACGGCGGCATTAAATACTCTGGCGACATCGTGAAGGCGATTGCCGCCGGAGCTCATGCGGTCATGCTCGGCAGTTTGCTCGCCGGCGTCTCGGAAAGCCCAGGCGAGACGGAAATTTACCAAGGCCGCCGCTTTAAAGTATACCGGGGCATGGGGTCGGTCGCGGCGATGGAGCGCGGCAGCAAAGATCGTTATTTCCAAGAAGACGCGAAAAAGTTTGTCCCGGAAGGCATCGAAGGGCGTGTGCCGTACAAAGGGCCGCTCGCCGATACGATTTATCAGCTTGTCGGTGGCTTGCGCGCCGGTATGGGCTATTGTGGAACGCGGAACTTGGATGAGCTGCGGGAGAAAACGCAATTTGTCCGCATGACGGGCGCAGGGCTTCGCGAAAGCCATCCGCATGACGTGCAAATTACGAAAGAAGCGCCGAACTACTCCGCGTTTTGATCAAGGCTGCGTCCATCAGCCTAACTTTGACGGAGACAGATTCTCCGTCTATTTTTTTGGCCGCCTGTATGTTACAATAACGGTTGTGTGAGGAGGGTTTCGATGTGAATAGGAAACGAAAGTGGTTGTTTTGGCTGCTGTCTGTTTGTCTTTGCTTAACACTATGGCCGTTTCAACAGACGGCGAAGGCGGAAAGCGCTCCGCTTGACATCCGGGCGGACGCCGCGATTTTAGTGGACGCGAAGACGGGAAGAATTTTATATGAGAAAAACATTGATACGGTGCTTGGCATTGCCAGCATGACAAAAATGATGACCGAGTATTTGCTTCTTGACGCCGTTAAGGCGAAACGTGTCAAGTGGGATCAGACGTATACGCCGAGTGAGTATGTGTACCGGTTGTCGCAAGACCGGGCGCTGTCCAACGTTCCGCTGCGCAAAGATGGCAAGTATACAGTGCGCGAACTGTACGAGGCAATGGCCATTTATTCGGCCAATGGGGCTACGGTCGCGATTGCGGAAATCATTGCTGGGTCAGAGAAAAATTTCGTGAAAATGATGAATGAAAAAGCGAAACAGCTCGGGTTGAAAGATTATAAATTCGTGAATGCGACAGGGTTAAGCAACGAAGACTTAAAAAGAATCTACCCGGAAGGGACAAACTCGGATGAGGAAAATGTCATGTCTGCGCGGGCCATGGCCACCCTTGCCTACCGGCTGCTGAAAGACCATCCAGAGGTGCTGGAAACGGCTAGCATTCCCCATAAAATGTTCCGAGGAGGAACAGAGGACGAAATTAAAATGGACAACTGGAACTGGATGCTACCAGGGCTTGTGTACGGATACGAAGGGGTAGACGGGTTGAAAACCGGCTATACGGAATTTGCCGGCAACTGTTTCACCGGGACGGCGAAGCGGAACGGCGTCCGTCTAATTTCCGTCGTGATGAATGCCAAGGATGCAAGCGGAAAAACGACGAAAGAGGCGCGTTTTAAGGAGACAGAAAAACTATTTAACTATGGATTTCATCAATACTCGCTCCAAACTCTCTATCCGAAAGGGTATCAGCTGAAGGGGAAAGAGACGATTCCAGTCGTGAAAGGGAAGGAAAAAGAAGTTCGCGTCGCAACGGCGAAAAAGCTGTCTCTGCTCATCAAAAATGGCGAGGAAAAACAGTACAAGCCGGTTTATGTATTGGATCAGAAAAAAATGACGAAAGAAGGAAAATTGATCGCTCCGTTGAAAAAAGGAGAGACGGTCGGATATATGACGCTTGAATACAAAGGCGATGACTCGCTCGCGTTCTTAAGCCCGGACATGCAAAAAAACATCCGGGTGCCGCTCGTTACGACAACCGAGGTGGAGAAAGCCAACTGGTTCGTTCTCTCGATGCGTGCGATTGGCGGACTGTTTGCTGATTTATGGACAAGCGTTGCCAAAACGGTGAAAGGTTGGTTGTAACGCTGGGGCTGACCCAAAACGCGAATGCGTTTTGGGATCAGCCCCCACTTTTTTGCCTCAAATATAGAAGAATCGCCCTTTTTTCTGGTAGAATAGAGTCACCAAAACCACTACCACCGAAAGAAGGGCGATTCTTTTATGAAACATGATCATATTTCCTTTAAAGAGTATACCATGGACAACCTCTCTTTGCCAAGCAACATCGCCGATCTCATTCCACGGGATAACATGGCCCACGTGGTTCATGAGATGGTTGAACGCATCCCGATGGAGACGTTTCTTGCTTACTACAAAGGAGGGGGCGCCTCCGCCTATCATCCGAAAATGATGACCAAAATTCTCCTTTACGCTTACACCCAAAAAATGTATCATGGCCGTGAGATTGCACGGCAGCTCGAAGTCCACCTTCCCCTCATGTGGCTAAGTGGATTTCAAAAGCCGGACTTCCGTTCCATCAATCGGTTTCGTTCGGAGCGGATGAAAGACCTGATTGACGACCTGTTCCGGGAAATGATCACGCTGCTCGTGGCCGACGGCTATGTCAAGATGGAAGATTATTTTGTGGATGGAACGAAAATTGAAGCGAATGCCAACCGGTACACCTTCGTTTGGCGCAAATCGGCTGAGAAGTACCAGGAGAAACTCCAAGCCAATGTCGATCGGCTGATTGCCCAGATCGAGGTGATCGTGGAAGAAGAAAAGGCGGAAGACATCGACCCTTCGCCGGCCTTTACGTCAGAAGAAATCCGAAAGAAAACCGAGGAGTGGGAAAAACGGTTGGAGGCCGAGCCGGACAACCAACCGTTGAAGAAGGCCATCAAGAAGATGAAGGAGGACTACTTGCCCCGCAGTGAAAAGTATGAACACCAACTCCATGTATGCGGGGATCGCAACAGCTATTCCAAGACCGATGTGGATGCCACCTTCATGCGGTTGAAGGAGGATCACATGCGAAACGGCCAGCTCAAGCCGGCCTATAACGTACAGGTGGGTTCTTCCGGCCAATTTATTTTGGGGTATTCCCTTCATCAGAGGCCGGGCGACACTCGTTGTCTTCTCCCGCATTTGGAGACCGTTCGAGAGAAGTACGGCGTGGAACCCGAACGTTTGATCGCTGACGCGGCTTATGGCTCGGAAGAGAACTACGTGAAGCTGGAAGAGAAGCACATATCGGCCTTGATCAAGTACCATACGTATGAGAAGGAGAACACGCGCAAGGTCAAGAAAAATCCGCATCATCAGCAGAATTGGACCTATGTGGAAGAAGAAGACGTTTGGATTTGCGCCAATGGGAAAAAGCTGGTTCGCACCGGAACTTCGAAACAGACCACGGAATCAGGATACACCTCGGTCACCCGACACTACCAATGCCATGAATGCGAAGGATGTCCGTTCCGTTCGGCCTGCACGACTTCCAAGTATGGACGAACCACGCAATGGAACCCCGTCTATCATGAACAAAAACAGAAAGCCCGCGAACGGTTGGAGAGTGAAGAAGGGCAAGCCCGATACCGCCAACGCCAAACCGACATTGAGAGTGTATTTGGGCAAATCAAACAAAATCGCGGGTTTCGTCGCTTTGTCCTGCGAGGCCTCCAAAAAGTTTCCATCGAATGGGGGCTGGTTTGTGCTGCCCACAATCTTCTCAAAAAAGCCGCTAGGGACAAGCAATTGTCCTTGGTGGCGTAAATGAGGGGGAGAACAGAGTCGGAATTTTGTTCCGTTTGGTAAAATATACAAAAACCAGAGAGGGCTGACTCCAAAAGTCCGCTTTTTGGCGGACTTTTGGGTCAGCCCCTTTTTTCCATTGTGATTTTTGTAAAAATTGAGGTAAAATGAAACGGTGGAATCATCCTTTTGCGTATATAGCAAAGCATAAGGATAGGAACAGGGGGAATCAACGTTGGCATTGACAGGTACAGACCGCGTCAAACGCGGCATGGCGGAAATGCAAAAAGGCGGCGTCATTATGGACGTCGTCAATGCGGAGCAAGCGAAGATTGCTGAGGCGGCAGGGGCTGTCGCAGTCATGGCGCTCGAGCGCGTCCCGGCAGACATTCGCGCCGCTGGCGGTGTCGCGCGCATGGCTGATCCGACGATCATTGAAGAAGTGATGAACGCTGTATCAATCCCAGTCATGGCAAAAGTGCGCATCGGGCACTATGTGGAAGCGCGCGTCCTTGAGGCGCTCGGCGTCGACTATATTGACGAAAGTGAAGTATTGACGCCGGCTGATGAAGAGTTCCATATTGACAAACGGCAGTTTACGGTCCCATTTGTATGCGGTTGCCGCGACTTAGGAGAGGCCGCCCGCCGCATTGCTGAAGGGGCATCGATGTTGCGGACAAAAGGGGAGCCAGGGACAGGAAACATCGTCGAGGCCGTTCGCCATATGCGCAAAGTCAACGCGCAAATCCGCAAAGTTGTCAGCATGAGCGAAGACGAACTTGTCGCCGAGGCGAAACAGCTTGGGGCTCCGGTTGAAGTGCTGCGTGAAATCAAACGGCTTGGCCGCCTCCCGGTCGTCAACTTCGCCGCTGGCGGTGTCGCGACACCAGCTGACGCCGCGCTCATGATGCACTTAGGCGCCGACGGTGTCTTCGTCGGTTCGGGCATTTTTAAATCGGAAAATCCGGAAAAATACGCTCGTGCGATCGTTGAAGCGACGACTCATTATGAAGACTATGAGCTGATCGCTCATCTATCGAAAGGGCTGGGCGGCGCAATGCGCGGCATCGATGTCGCGACACTGCTGCCGGAGCATCGGATGCAAGAACGAGGCTGGTAAGCCGGACAAAGGAGCAAGATCACAATGAAAATAGGTGTACTTGGACTGCAAGGAGCTGTGCAGGAACATGTCCGCGCCATCGAGGCGTGCGGCGCCGAGGCGGTCGTCGTGAAGAAACCGGAGCAGCTTTCGGGACTCGACGGACTCGTGCTCCCGGGCGGCGAAAGCACAACAATGCGGCGCCTCATGGACCGGTACGGATTGATGGAGCCATTGAAGCAATTTGCCGCTGATGGCAAGCCGATGTTTGGGACATGCGCTGGGCTCATTTTGCTGGCGAAACGAATCGTCGGGTATGATGAGCCTCACTTAGGCCTGATGGATATTACAGTCGAGCGGAACTCGTTTGGGCGGCAGCGGGAAAGCTTTGAGGCGGAGCTGTCGATCAAGGGGGTTGGCGACGGGTTTGTCGGCGTCTTCATCCGTGCTCCGCACATTGTCGAGGTCGGCGACGGGGTCGATGTCCTCGCGACATACAATGACCGCATTGTCGCGGCCCGGCAAGGCCAGTTTCTTGGTTGCTCGTTCCATCCAGAGTTGACCGACGATCATCGATTGATGCAATACTTTCTCAACATGGTCAAAGAAGCGAAAATGACGTCAAGCCTTAAGTAAAGTGATCAAGCGAAAGCGATGAGAGGAACAAGCAGCAGACCCCCTTTCTTTCAGAGAGCCGGTGGGTGGTGCAAACCGGCAGGAAGCGCCTGTGAATCCATCCTCGAGCAAAACGTTGAACGCCAAAGCGGGTCAGTAGGCGTTTTCGGTAGCCGCCGTGAACGGCAAAAAGGGAAGGCATCGCAAGCCTTCAATAAGGGTGGCACCGCGGGGTCGCTCCCGTCCCTTTTGGGGACGGGGGCTTTTTTATGTATAATATTGAATGGAAAAGGAGGTAAAAGCCATGCTGGATGTGAAAATATTGCGCGCCCAGTTTGAAGAAGTGAAAGAAAAACTAATGCAGCGCGGCGGAGATTTGGCGAACATCGACCGGTTTGAACAGTTGGACAAAGAACGCCGCCGTTTGATTGCTGAGGTGGAAGAGCTAAAAAGCAAACGCAATGATGTGTCGCAGCAAATTGCCGCCCTTAAGCGCGAGAAAAAGGATGCGGAGCCGCTGATCGTCCAAATGCGCGAAGTCGGCGACCGCATTAAGCAAATGGATGAGCACATTCGCCAACTGGAAGAGGAACTCAACGCCCTGTTGTTATCGATTCCAAATATTCCGCATGAATCCGTACCGGTCGGCCAGTCGGAAGAGGACAATGTCGAAGTGCGGAGATGGGGGGAGCCGCGTTCGTTTTCGTTTGAACCGAAACCGCATTGGGATATCGCCGACCAGCTTGGTCTGCTTGATTTTGAGCGGGCGGCTAAAGTGACAGGAAGCCGGTTTGTGTTTTATAAAGGGTTGGGCGCCCGGCTTGAGCGGGCGTTAATCAACTTTATGCTTGACATCCATCTCGATGAATTCGGCTATGAAGAAGTGCTGCCCCCCTATTTGGTGAACCGGGCAAGCATGATTGGAACCGGGCAATTGCCGAAATTTGCCGAGGATGCGTTTCATTTGGACAGCGAAGACTATTTTCTCATTCCGACAGCGGAAGTGCCGGTGACGAACTTGCATCGCGATGAAATTTTATCTGCAGATGATTTGCCGCTTTACTATGCAGCGTACAGCGCCTGTTTCCGCGCTGAAGCTGGTTCGGCCGGCCGCGACACAAGAGGGCTCATCCGTCAGCATCAGTTCAACAAAGTGGAGCTTGTTAAGTTTGTCAAACCGGAAGATTCATACGAGGAACTGGAAAAATTGACACGGCAGGCGGAAACGATTTTGCAGCGGCTCGGGCTTCCGTACCGCGTTGTCGCCTTGTGCACCGGAGACCTTGGATTCTCGGCGGCGAAAACGTACGATATTGAAGTTTGGCTGCCAAGTTACGGAACGTACCGGGAAATTTCGTCGTGCAGCAACTTTGAGGCGTTTCAAGCGCGCCGTGCCAACATCCGCTTCCGTCGCGATCCAAAAGCGAAACCGGAGTACGTGCATACATTAAACGGTTCGGGGCTAGCCATTGGGCGGACGGTCGCCGCCATTTTGGAAAACTACCAGCAAGAAGATGGATCGGTCATCATCCCAGAGGCGCTCCGCCCATACATGGGAAACCGGGACGTCATCCGTTAAAATCGTTGGTTGACTTTTCCCGGCAGCCGTGTTATAGTGAATGACGTTGGCGACGGAGAAAAAGAGGCGGCGGACGCCGGCCTCGAATGCTTCTCTGCCAAAGCGATAAAGAACAGTACTGACGCGCATAAGAGGAGATTGTCATCTGGAACGGCTGATCGGAATCGCCGTTTCCAGCCATAAAAAAACCCGCCGGGAGAAAGGCGGGTTTTTTTATCTCTTTGGCGCGGGCGGCCTTATCTTTTGACGACTGCAAACTGGTCGGAAAGGAGCAGCCAGTTTTGCGGGAAATCGAAGCCCAGTTTCCAATAGCTGACTCCGCGCAGGCCAAGTTCTTTCACGAGATTGAATTTTGCCTGAATGGAGCGGGCGTCCTCAAACCATACTTCGTGCTCGCGCCCGTTTTCATCGCGGTAGCGAAAATGCGGCGCCTGCGCCTCGGTGTCGTATTCAATCGCGACGTTATACCTCGCGGCGAGGGCGATGGCCTGCTGCGGGCTGATGGCGCGGGCGTACGGTCCGCCCGGTACGTACGGCAGTGTCCAATCATAACCATACAAATTTTGCCCCATTAAAATCTTTCCGGGAGGCATTTCCGAGACGGCGTACTTGAGGACACGGCGGACAGGGCCGATGGGGGAGACCGGCATCGGCGGACCGCCGCTGTAGCCCCACTCATACGTCATTATGACGACAAAGTCGGCAATTTGTCCATGGGCGCGGTAGTCATGGGCTTCGTACCAACGTCCGCGCTGGGTGGCGCTCGTTTTTGGCGCCAGGGCGGTCGACATCATCCATCCTTCCCGTTCAAATCGCCGTTTCGCTTTGCGCAAAAACGCATTATACGCCTCACGGTCTTCCGGGCGCAAATATTCAAAATCAAAATGGATGTCGCGGAAGCCATACCGTCTGGCGGTGGCGACAATGTTGTCGAGTAGACGATTTTGCAGCGTTTCATTCGTCAAAATAAGCGCGCCCAGCTCGTCGCTGAACTGCCCGTTTTCAATGTTGGCGACAACCATCACGAGCGTGACGCGGTTGGCGCGGGCGATATCCGGAAAGTCGTCAAGCGGCGGCTCTTGCAATGTCGCGTCGCGCCGAATGGCAAAATAAAAGGGACTTAAATACGTTAAATGTGGAGCGGCTTCGCGGGCGCTTGCTTCCAACGCCGGACTGACGGTCGCACCGCGCGGTTCAATATAGGCGTTAAACTCCGCTCTCCGCTTGGCTCCGGGCGGAATGTAAAGACGCTGGCCGACCCGCAATGGCGCATTTAACGAGAGGCGGTTCACTTCCGCGAGACGCTGCATCGGAATGGAAAACCGGCGGGCAATCGACCATAAACTGTCTCCGGGTTGCACCCAATAAAAACGACCGACGATCGGAATCACGAGCGCCTGACCGACGACAAGACGGTCGGGATTTGGCAGCTTGTTCGCCCGAACAATGTCCTCGACCGTCGTTTCATATGCTTTAGCGATCCCGCTTAACGTTTGTCCTCTCTGTACGACATGGATCTGCATCGCTTGACCTCCTAGTTGCGTCTTCATTCTCCATATTTTATGATGGAAAAGAAAGAGAAATGACCGTTTGTGCAAAGGGGTATATGATGAGCAACGATGAGTATTACATGAAGTTGGCGATTGAAGAAGCAAAAAAAGCTGAACGGATCGGCGAAGTGCCGATCGGGGCCATCATCGTTCAAGACGGCCGCGTCATCGCCCGCGCCCATAATTTACGGGAAACGGAACAGCGCGCGATCGCCCATGCGGAGGTTTTGGCCATTGACGAAGCGTGCCGGGTGACCGGCTCATGGAGGCTTGAACGGGCGGTGTTATACGTGACGCTTGAACCGTGCGCCATGTGCGCGGGGGCCATCGTTCTTTCCCGCATTGAGCGGGTCGTATTTGGAGCTAGCGACCCAAAAGGGGGATGCGCCGGGACGTTAATGAACTTATTGCAGGAAAACCGGTTCAACCACCAGGCTGAGGTTGCAAGCGGCGTGTTGGCGGAGGAGTGTGGGGCGCTGCTGAGCGGCTTTTTCCGCCGATTGCGCGAACAAAAGAGAAATGTTGGCGGAAGTTCCAACTAAAATTCGGCCTGTGTACATTGCATTTTCCCTATAAACGCGCTATACTGATAGTGCCGTGCTAAGCGGGGAGGTAGCGGTGCCCTGTACTCGCAATCCGCTCTAGCGAGGCTGAATCCCTTCTCGAGGTTAGTCTGTTGTGAGGCCTGTCTCAAGTAAGTGGTGTTGACGTCTGGGTCCCGCGCAATGGGATTCCGTGAACCCTGTCAGGTCCGGAAGGAAGCAGCAGTAAGCGGATGCTCCCATGTGCCGCGGGGGCGCCTGGGCTGAGCCAACTGCTTGAGCAACGCTCGGGGCAGCTAATCGACAGAAGGTGCACGGCCTTACATAAGCAGCAAGAGGGTGTCCCAAAAGCAATGGGACACCCTTTCTTCATTGACAAGATGCAGAGGCAATTTGCTTCGGCAACACGATCATATTGTATCTCTTTTACATAGAGAGACGATCTTTTGGGACAGCCTCTTTTTATTTTAAAATAGGGCAGAACGTTATATAATAGTGGAGATGAGAGGAAGAGGAGGGCCGTTTTCCGTGGCATACCAAGCGTTATACCGTGTTTTTCGGCCGCAGCGTTTCGCGGACATGGTCGGCCAAGAACACGTGACGAAAACGTTGCAAAGCGCCCTGCTTCAACATAAAATATCGCATGCCTACTTATTTTCCGGACCGCGTGGGACAGGCAAAACGAGCGCGGCGAAAGTGTTCGCCAAGGCGGTCAACTGTGAACAGGCCCCGGCGGCCGAGCCGTGCAATGAATGTCCCGCTTGCCTCGGCATTACAAACGGAACGATTCCCGATGTGTTGGAAATTGACGCTGCTTCCAACAACCGCGTCGACGAAATCCGCGACATCCGTGAAAAAGTGAAATTTGCGCCGACCTCGGTTCGTTATAAAGTGTACATTATCGACGAAGTGCACATGCTGTCAATCGGCGCGTTTAACGCGTTGTTGAAGACGCTTGAGGAACCGCCCAAACACGTCATTTTCATTTTGGCCACCACCGAGCCGCATAAAATCCCGGCGACGATCATTTCCCGCTGCCAACGGTTCGATTTTCGCCGCATCCCGCTGGCCTCCATCGTTTCGCGGTTGAAATATGTGGCGAACGCCCAGGGCGTAGAAGCATCCGACGAGGCGCTGTCGGCTATCGCCCGCGCTGCCGATGGAGGGATGCGCGACGCGCTCAGTTTGCTTGACCAGGCGATTTCATTCAGCGATGGGAAGCTTCGGCTTGATGACGTGTTGGCGATGACCGGAGCGGCATCATTTGCCGCGTTGGCTGATTTCATTGCCGCCATTCATCGGAAAGATACAGCGGCTGTTTTGCAACAGTTTGAAGCAATGATGGCGCAAGGAAAAGATCCGAATCGTTTGGTTGAAGATTTGATTTTGTATTATCGCGACTTGTTGCTGTACAAAACGGCCCCTCATGTGGAAGGAGCCATCCAAATTGCGGTCGTTGACGAAGCGTTCACCTCGCTTTCGGAAGCGATTCCTCTTTCCGATTTGTACGGAGCGATTGAGCTGTTGAACAAAAGCCAGCAGGAGATGAAGTGGACGAACCACCCGCGTCTTCTCCTCGAAGTGGCGCTCGTCAAGCTTTGCCATCAGCCAGCGGCTGCTGCTCCATCGCCGAACGCTTCTGAACTTGGGCCATTGATCAAGAGGATTGAAACGCTGGAAATCGAGCTGCGCCGCCTAAAAGAGCAGGCGCCTGCCGTCCCGCCGGAGGCGCCTTCTGCGAAAAAAACGGCGAAAGCGGTGAAAACCGGGGGATATAAAGCACCGGTCGGCCGCATTTACGAATTGTTGAAGCAGGCGACGCATGAAGACTTAGCCTTGGTGAAAGGCCGCTGGGCCGACGTACTTGATGCGCTGAAGCGGCAGCATAAAGTGTCGCACGCCGCTCTCTTGCAGGAGAGTGAACCGGTCGCAGCAAGCGCTTCAGCATTTGTGTTAAAGTTTAAGTATGAAATTCACTGCAAGATGGCGACCGACCCGGCGAGTTCGGTCAAGGAAAATGTCGAAGCAATTTTATTTGACCTGACGAACCGCCGTTTTGAAATGATCGCCATTCCGGAAGAGGAATGGGGGAAAATAAGGGAAGAATTTATCCGCAGCAAAGAAGCGAAAGCGGAAAAAAGCCAGGAAGACCCGTTGATCGCCGAAGCGAAACGGCTGTTTGGCGAGGAATTGATTGAAATCAAAGAATAAACGAATTGAAGGAGGATGCCAACCATGATGCGTGGCGGAATGGGAAATATGCAAAAAATGCTGAAGCAAATGCAGAAGATGCAAAAAGAAATGCAAAAAGCACAGGAAGAGCTGGCAGAAAAAACAGTGGAGGGCACGGCAGGCGGCGGCATGGTGACGGTCATCGCCAACGGCCATAAACAAATTTTAGAAGTGAAAATTAAAGAAGAAGTCGTTGACCCGGACGATATTGAAATGCTCCAGGATTTAGTTTTGGCAGCGACAAACGATGCACTCAAAAAAGCTGATGAGCTGGCCAACGATATGATGGGGCAGTTTACGAAAGGACTCAACATTCCAGGGCTGTTCTAGGGGGAAGCTATGCATTATCCAGAACCGTTATCCAAACTGATTGACAGTTTTATGAAATTGCCCGGAATCGGTCCAAAAACGGCCGCCCGCCTCGCGTTTCACGTGCTGGCGATGAAAGAAGACGTTGTGCTTGAATTCGCCAAAGCGCTCGTCGACGTAAAGCGGCATATTCATTATTGCACGATTTGCGGGCATATTACAGATGCGGACCCGTGCTACATTTGCAAAGACGAACGGCGCGACCGGACGACCATTTGTGTCGTCCAAGACCCGAAAGATGTCATCGCTATGGAGAGAATGAAAGAATACAATGGCTTGTACCATGTGCTGCATGGAGCCATTTCTCCGATGGAAGGCATCGGTCCGGAGGACATTAAGATCGCCGAGCTGCTGGCGCGGCTGCAGGATGAGACGATCCAAGAAGTGATTTTAGCGACTGACCCGAACATTGAAGGGGAAGCGACAGCGATGTATATCTCACGCCTGCTCAAACCAACAGGAATCAAGGTAACCCGCATCGCCCACGGCTTGCCGGTAGGCGGCGATTTGGAATATGCGGACGAAGTGACGTTGTCAAAAGCGTTGGAAGGACGCCGCGAACTGTAGAGAGAAAGAAGGTGGGGATCGGTTTGTTATGGCGGCGGAAGGGGAAATTAAAAAGACAATTTGACGAAAAGTTGATGGCCGAACTGCAACAAGCAAGAGCGGAGTGGTTTGAACAAAAACAGCTCATTGAAAAAAGCGTTGACCCGTCTCGAGAGGTGCTGAGCGCGCTCCAACTGGCGGAGGCCAAGTATTTTTTTCTTCTCCGCGAAGCGAAGCACCGTCGTGTTACACTGAAGGAAGTGCGTTGACTTCCTTTTTTGTTCTTTTTTCCCCAAAGGCGCATATGCTTGTAGTACAAGCATAGAAGGGGGCATGAAACGTTGGAGCCGAAAGTGGTGATTACCGTATTGTCGGCGCTCATTGCCGTGTTGCTCGTTGTTGGCGCCCGCCTTAAGGCGCTTCGCTTTATCGGCCATGCCGCTATCCGCCTGATCGTCGGGGCGCTGGCGCTGTTTGCCATTAACGCGATCGGCGGGCAGTTCAGCATTCATATTCCGATTAACCTTATCACCTCGCTCGTTTGCGGATTTCTTGGCCTTCCAGGGGCTGCGGCATTAATTGTGATTGACCAATATATTCTGTCATGATTCATAATGAAAAGGCATCGTCTAGTCAAAATGCCTTTTCATTTTTTTATGAAAAACTATTGACTTTTGTATAGATATAAAGTATATTAATAAACGTCGCTGTTCATAAAAAACATGTTGACAGCGAATTGAACAGTAATTATAATAATAAAAGTGCGCAACACTAAATCGAAAGCTCCTTGAAAACTAAACAAAACGCAAGCGTCATGAAAAAAACTTCGGCCGCATTGGCCGAAGCAAAAGCCAATCAACTTTCTTTGGAGAGTTTGATCCTGGCTCAGGACGAACGCTGGCGGCGTGCCTAATACATGCAAGTCGAGCGGACCGGATTGGGGCTTGCCTTGATTCGGTCAGCGGCGGACGGGTGAGTAACACGTGGGCAACCTGCCCGCAAGACCGGGATAACTCCGGGAAACCGGAGCTAATACCGGATAACACCGAAGACCGCATGGTCTTCGGTTGAAAGGCGGCCTTTGGGCTGTCACTTGCGGATGGGCCCGCGGCGCATTAGCTAGTTGGTGAGGTAACGGCTCACCAAGGCGACGATGCGTAGCCGGCCTGAGAGGGTGACCGGCCACACTGGGACTGAGACACGGCCCAGACTCCTACGGGAGGCAGCAGTAGGGAATCTTCCGCAATGGGCGAAAGCCTGACGGAGCGACGCCGCGTGAGCGAAGAAGGCCTTCGGGTCGTAAAGCTCTGTTGTGAGGGACGAAGGAGCGCCGTTCGAAGAGGGCGGCGCGGTGACGGTACCTCACGAGAAAGCCCCGGCTAACTACGTGCCAGCAGCCGCGGTAATACGTAGGGGGCGAGCGTTGTCCGGAATTATTGGGCGTAAAGCGCGCGCAGGCGGTCTCTTAAGTCTGATGTGAAAGCCCACGGCTCAACCGTGGAGGGTCATTGGAAACTGGGGGACTTGAGGGCAGGAGAGGAGAGCGGAATTCCACGTGTAGCGGTGAAATGCGTAGAGATGTGGAGGAACACCAGTGGCGAAGGCGGCTCTCTGGCCTGCACCTGACGCTGAGGCGCGAAAGCGTGGGGAGCAAACAGGATTAGATACCCTGGTAGTCCACGCCGTAAACGATGAGTGCTAAGTGTTAGAGGGGTCACACCCTTTAGTGCTGCAGCTAACGCGATAAGCACTCCGCCTGGGGAGTACGGCCGCAAGGCTGAAACTCAAAGGAATTGACGGGGGCCCGCACAAGCGGTGGAGCATGTGGTTTAATTCGAAGCAACGCGAAGAACCTTACCAGGTCTTGACATCCCCTGACAACCCAAGAGATTGGGCGTTCCCCCTTCGGGGGGACAGGGTGACAGGTGGTGCATGGTTGTCGTCAGCTCGTGTCGTGAGATGTTGGGTTAAGTCCCGCAACGAGCGCAACCCTCGCCTCTAGTTGCCAGCATTCGGTTGGGCACTCTAGAGGGACTGCCGGCGACAAGTCGGAGGAAGGTGGGGATGACGTCAAATCATCATGCCCCTTATGACCTGGGCTACACACGTGCTACAATGGGCGGTACAAAGGGCTGCGAACCCGCGAGGGGGAGCGAATCCCAAAAAGCCGCTCTCAGTTCGGATTGCAGGCTGCAACTCGCCTGCATGAAGCCGGAATCGCTAGTAATCGCGGATCAGCATGCCGCGGTGAATACGTTCCCGGGCCTTGTACACACCGCCCGTCACACCACGAGAGCTTGCAACACCCGAAGTCGGTGAGGTAACCCGCAAGGGAGCCAGCCGCCGAAGGTGGGGCAAGTGATTGGGGTGAAGTCGTAACAAGGTAGCCGTACCGGAAGGTGCGGCTGGATCACCTCCTTTCTAAGGATGTATTGACAAACTTTTCCGGTTTGATTATAATGACGCTTGTCGTTTTGTTTAGTTTTGAGGGAACTTTCCCTCCATGGGCCTATAGCTCAGCTGGTCAGAGCGCACGCCTGATAAGCGTGAGGTCGGTGGTTCAAGTCCACTTAGGCCCATCGGTTGCGGGGCCTTAGCTCAGCTGGGAGAGCGCCTGCTTTGCACGCAGGAGGTCATCGGTTCGATCCCGATAGGCTCCACCACTTTTCTTGATTCGTTCCTTGAAAACTAGATAACCGGAAAAGCGGAGGCGAGTGTTTCGCCGCGATGGGCAAATGTTCTTCGCCCGCAGGGGTGCTGGCACCCCGAGGGGGAAGGTTATTTGACCCCGAGCGGCGGCGAGCCGATGCTAGACAATAAGGAAGAAGCCGAGAGCGCTGTAGGTTAAGCTAGAAAGGGCGCACGGTGGATGCCTTGGCACTAGGAGCCGATGAAGGACGGGGCAAACGCCGAAACGCTCCGGGGAGCTGTAAGCAAGCGTTGATCCGGAGATGTCCGAATGGGGGAACCCACTGTCCGTAATGGGGCAGTATCCATGCCTGAATCCATAGGGCATGGAGGGCACACCCGGGGAACTGAAACATCTTAGTACCCGGAGGAGAAGAAAGCAAACGCGATTCCCTGAGTAGCGGCGAGCGAAACGGGAACAGCCCAAACCAAGAGGCGTGCCTCTTGGGGTTGTAGGACCGCTCATTGTGGGAGTGAGAAAGGAACGGGGTAGACGAACCGGTCTGGAACGGCCGGCCAGAGAAGGTGACAGCCCTGTAGTCGAAACTTCGTTCCCTCCCGAGCGGATCCTGAGTACGGCGGGACACGGGAAATCCCGTCGGAAGCAGGGAGGACCATCTCCCAAGGCTAAATACTCCCTAGTGACCGATAGTGCACCAGTACCGTGAGGGAAAGGTGAAAAGCACCCCGGAAGGGGAGTGAAAGAGAACCTGAAACCGTGTGCCTACAAGTAGTCAGAGCGCGTTCATGCGTGATGGCGTGCCTTTTGTAGAATGAACCGGCGAGTGACGATGGCGTGCGAGGTTAAGCCGAAGAGGCGGAGCCGCAGCGAAAGCGAGTCTGAACAGGGCGAAAAGTACGTCGTCGTCGACCCGAAACCAGGTGATCTACCCATGTCCAGGGTGAAGGCCGGGTAACACCGGCTGGAGGCCCGAACCCACGCACGTTGAAAAGTGCGGGGATGAGGTGTGGGTAGGGGTGAAATGCCAATCGAACTTGGAGATAGCTGGTTCTCCCCGAAATAGCTTTAGGGCTAGCCTCGGGATGGAGAGTGTTGGAGGTAGAGCACTGATTGGGCTAGGGGCCCTCATCGGGTTACCGAACCCAGTCAAACTCCGAATGCCAACGACTTATGCCCGGGAGTCAGACTGCGAGTGATAAGATCCGTGGTCGAGAGGGAAACAGCCCAGATCGCCAGCTAAGGCCCCAAAGTGCACGTTCAGTGGAAAAGGATGTGGAGTTGCAAAGACAACCAGGATGTTGGCTTAGAAGCAGCCACCATTTAAAGAGTGCGTAATAGCTCACTGGTCGAGTGACTCTGCGCCGAAAATGTACCGGGGCTAAACGTGCCGCCGAAGCTGCGGGATGACCGTTGGTCATCGGTAGGGGAGCGTTCTAAGGGCGTTGAAGCCAGACCGGAAGGACTGGTGGAGCGCTTAGAAGTGAGAATGCCGGTATGAGTAGCGAAAACAGAGGTGAGAATCCTCTGCGCCGAAAGCCTAAGGGTTCCTGAGGAAGGTTCGTCCGCTCAGGGTTAGTCGGGACCTAAGCCGAGGCCGAAAGGCGTAGGTGATGGACAACAGGTTGAGATTCCTGTACCACCTCCTTCCCGTTTGAGCGATGGGGGGACGCAGGAGGATAGGGCGAGCAGGCGGCTGGAAGAGCCTGTCCAAGCCGCAAGGCTGATCCGTAGGCAAATCCGCGGATTGTAAGGCCAAGCGGTGATGGCGACGGAGTCATCCGGAAGTCCCCGATTTCACACTGCCAAGAAAAGCCTCTAGCGAGGGAAGAGGTGCCCGTACCGCAAACCGACACAGGTAGGCGAGGAGAGAATCCTAAGGCGCGCGGGAGAACTCTCGTTAAGGAACTCGGCAAAATGACCCCGTAACTTCGGGAGAAGGGGTGCTCGTTTGGGTGAAGAGCCCGAACGAGCCGCAGTGAAAAGGCCCAAGCGACTGTTTATCAAAAACACAGGTCTCTGCGAAGCCGAAAGGCGACGTATAGGGGCTGACACCTGCCCGGTGCTGGAAGGTTAAGGGGAGCGCTTAGCGGAAGCGAAGGTGCGAACCGAAGCCCCAGTAAACGGCGGCCGTAACTATAACGGTCCTAAGGTAGCGAAATTCCTTGTCGGGTAAGTTCCGACCCGCACGAAAGGTGTAACGACTTGGGCGCTGTCTCAACGAGAGACCCGGTGAAATTATACTACCTGTGAAGATGCAGGTTACCCGCGACAGGACGGAAAGACCCCGTGGAGCTTTACTGCAGCCTGATATGGAATTTTGGTATCGCTTGTACAGGATAGGTGGGAGCCTGGGAAGCCGGAGCGCCAGCTTCGGTGGAGGCGGCGGTGGGATACCACCCTGGCGATATTGAAATTCTAACCCGCACCCCTTAGCGGGGTGGGAGACAGTGTCAGGCGGGCAGTTTGACTGGGGCGGTCGCCTCCCAAAAGGTAACGGAGGCGCCCAAAGGTTCCCTCAGAATGGTTGGAAATCATTCGGAGAGTGCAAAGGCACAAGGGAGCTTGACTGCGAGACGGACAGGTCGAGCAGGGACGAAAGTCGGGCTTAGTGATCCGGTGGTTCCGCATGGAAGGGCCATCGCTCAACGGATAAAAGCTACCCCGGGGATAACAGGCTGATCTCCCCCAAGAGTCCACATCGACGGGGAGGTTTGGCACCTCGATGTCGGCTCATCGCATCCTGGGGCTGTAGTCGGTCCCAAGGGTTGGGCTGTTCGCCCATTAAAGCGGTACGCGAGCTGGGTTCAGAACGTCGTGAGACAGTTCGGTCCCTATCCGTCGCGGGCGCAGGAAATTTGAGAGGAGCTGTCCTTAGTACGAGAGGACCGGGATGGACGCACCGCTGGTGTACCAGTTGTCCCGCCAGGGGCACCGCTGGGTAGCTATGTGCGGACGGGATAAGCGCTGAAAGCATCTAAGCGTGAAGCCCCCCTCAAGATGAGATTTCCCACCGCGTCAGGCGGGTAAGATCCCTCGAAGATGACGAGGTCGATAGGTCCGAGGTGGAAGCGTGGCGACACGTGGAGCTGACGGATACTAATCGATCGAGGGCTTAACCTAACAAGAAAAGTGGAGGCGCCGCGGCTTCTTCCTGAAACGGTTATCTAGTTTTCAGGGAACGAATTCCTGACAACCTCATATGGCCTAGTGGTGATAGCGGAGGGGAAACACCCGTTCCCATCCCGAACACGGAAGTTAAGCCCTCCAGCGCCGATGGTAGTTGGGGCCAGCGCCCCTGCAAGAGTAGGTCGCTGCTAGGCGGAAAACAGAGCACCCCATTGTGCATAACGCGCAATGGGGTGCTTTTTTTTACCCTTTATCGTCTACTAGTATAGAATGTTATCAGTGTGGGAAACATAGAGAATGGGAGGTGAAAAGCGTGGGGGCGCCGGTGATTGGGAAAAATCGACGTGAAAAAGTTTGTCTCGTTTGTGAGCAAGAAAAAGAGAAGGGCATTTTCCTTTTTGGCCGTTTTCTTTGTATTGACTGTAACCAAGCGATTGTACAAACGAATACGGATGACCCAAATTACGCATTTTATGTGCAGAAGCTTCGGAAAATGGTTGCGTCGAAAATTTACTCATGAAGGCCTGTACAGGGCCTGTTTTTATTTTTCTTCGGGAAAAATGGCGGCCGTTGTCTGTTCATTTTCTTTCCGGCTGGTTCATGTTAATATTATTTTTAGCATTTCCCATCAGGCTGGCGAAACACAATGATTTCGGCCGACCCGTGTTTTGGGCTGCAAGGGAAGAGCTGTTTTGAAAAGGTTTCTCATCTTGGAAAAAGCACGTTTGGGGCCGATGGTTCAACCAATCATCAGCCTTCATACATATCGGGTGTCTGTGTACTTTTGGTGCATGTGGCCGTTGCACTTCGTAAATGATGATTAGGAAAGAGGATCATGATGGATCAAGCGAAAACTCCTTTATATGATGCATTGGCACGGCATTGGGCCCGCCGCCCCGTGTCTTTCCATGTGCCGGGGCATAAGTATGGGGCGTTGTTTCCGCCGCAGGCAACGGAATTTTTTGCGCCGTTGCTGGCTCTTGATGCGACGGAGATCGGGGGGCTTGACGATTTGCATCATCCGGAATCGGTTATCGCTGAGGCACAGTCATTGGCGGCTGAACTGTATGGGGCTGCTAAGACATTTTTCCTTGTCAACGGGTCAACAGCGGGCAATTTAGCGATGATTGCCGCTGTATGCGATAAAAATAAACAGAAAGTCATCGTACAGCGCAACTGCCATAAGTCAGTGATGCATGCGCTGCAAATCGCGGGGGCGGCTCCGATTCTCCTTTCCCCCGAATTTGACAGCGATGTACGCGTCGCCTCGCATGTTCGTGCCGAAGCTGTCAAGGAAGCGCTTGAGCTTCATCGCGATGCGGCGGCTGTTGTGTTGACCAATCCAAACTATTACGGGATGTCTATTGATGTAACGGACATCGTCCGCTTTGCCCATGAACGCGGCGTTCCCGTTCTAGTTGATGAAGCGCATGGCGCCCATTTTGCGGCTGGCCCGCCGTTTCCTCAGTCAGCGCTTGCCTGCGGCGCCGATGTCGTTATCCAGTCGGCGCATAAAACGCTGCCGGCGATGACGATGGGAGCGTTTTTGCATGTAAACAGCGAGCGGGTTGATCTTGAACGGTTGAAATATTTTTTGCAGTTGTTTCAGTCAAGCAGCCCGTCTTACCCGATTATGGCCTCGCTCGATTTGGCGCGGCGCTACGTCGCTCAGCTGACGGTGGACGATGTCGCGGCGATTGTCGCTGAAATTGACGGATTTAAGACAGCGCTTGATCGTATTAGCGGGGTGGCGGTCGTTTCCTCCCGTCAGCCCGGTGTTCAAACCGATCCGCTGAAGGTGACGGTGCAGACGCGCAGCTCGCTGACGGGCTATGAACTGCAGCGGCGTCTTGAGGAAGAAGGAGTGTTTGCCGAACTGGCTGATCCTTCCAATGTTTTGCTCATTTGCCCGCTTGCTGCCACTGGACGGTTGATGGAGGCGGCGGAGAAAATCAAATGGGCGTGGCGCGATCTGCCGGTTGAGGAAACGCCGCCGTTTGACTTCATCCCTTGCGTACATCCTCCGATGTCGACAGTGGTTCCATACGATGAGTTGCGCCATGTGCGGACAAAAGCCGTCGCGATCGAGGAGGCGGAAGGGTGCATAGCGGCGGAAACGGTTATTCCGTATCCACCCGGGGTGCCGCTCGTTTGGGTTGGGGAGCGGATTGACGGGCGCCATATTGAGCAGATTCGCCGTCTTCTCGGCCATCGGGCGCATATACAAGGAGGGAGCCGGCTTAGGCACGGGCAGCTGGTCGTCTATGAACTCGAATGAGAGAAAGGATGCCGTGAACGATGAACGGGTATTTTTTTTCGTTTGAAGGGCCGGAGGGGGCTGGAAAAACGACGATGGTCGGCAAGCTCGAATCGTTGTTGCGCAAGCGTGGATTTGACGTGATGGCGACGAGGGAGCCGGGCGGGGTGCGCATCGCCGAGGCGATTCGCGCCATTATTTTGAATCGCGATTATACGGAAATGGATGGACGGACGGAAGCATTGCTGTACGCGGCGGCCCGGCGCCAACACTTGCTCGAGAAGATCGTGCCGGCGCTTGAGGCGGGGCGCATTGTTCTTTGCGACCGGTTTGTGGACAGTTCGTTGGCTTACCAAGGGTTTGCCCGTGGGCTTGGCATTGAGGAGGTATGGAAAATTAACGAGTTTGCCATTGATGGATATATGCCATCGCTCACCATTTATTTCGATCTTGACCCAAAAATCGGGCTCGAACGGATTCGGAAACATACGGGGCGGGAGGTCAACCGGCTCGATCTCGAGGCGTTGTCTTTCCATACGAAAGTCAGGGAGGGGTACTGGAAGCTCGCCAAGCGGTTTGCCGACCGAATCGTGGTGATCGATGCGAGCCGGCCGCTCGATGTCGTGTTTGACGAGACGGCCGCGGCAGTGCTCGCCTGCCTGGAAGGAAGATCAAAGCGCGATTTCCATGAATCCGGCCGTGATGATTTGCCATAAACATGATAGAATAGAAGGTAAGAAATGAGAGAGAGTGATGGCGATGCGATGGGAGCAGCTGGCCAAGCATCAGCCGGTGGCGGCGAAAATGCTGCAAAGCGGCCTTGAAAAAGGGCGGATTTCCCATGCGTACTTGTTTGAAGGGCAGAGGGGGACGGGAAAAAAAGCCGCTAGCTTGTTGTTGGCAAAAAGCTTGTTTTGCTTGTCCCCGTCAGGAATCGCCCCGTGTTTGGAATGCCGCAACTGCCGGCGCATCGATTCCGGCAACCATCCGGACGTTCGGATGATCAGCCCGGATGGAGGGTCGATCAAGAAAGAGCAAATCGAATGGCTGCAACAAGAGTTTACAAAAACAGCCGTTGAGTCGGATAAGAAGATGTATATCGTCGAGCACGCCGATCAAATGACAGCCAGCGCAGCCAACAGCCTGCTGAAGTTTCTGGAGGAGCCGCATCCGGGAACGGTGGCCGTGCTGTTGACCGAGCAATATCACCGAATGTTAGGAACGATTATTTCCCGCTGTCAAGTTCTTTCTTTCCGACCGCTGCCGCCGGCGGAACTCGCGGCCCGGCTCATGGAGGAGCGCGTGCCGCCTTCGTTGGCGTTGCTGGCGGCCCACGTGACGAACAGCTACGATGAGGCGTTGGCGATCAGTCAAGACCGTTGGTTTGCTGATGCGCGAACGTTAGTGCTACAATTGTATGAGATGCTCGGCAAACCGGAGCTGCAGTTGCTGTTTTTCATCCACGATCGTGTGGTTCCGCACTTTTCGGAAAAACACCAGCTTGACCTTGGCCTCGATTTGCTTTTATATATATACCGCGATTTATTGCATATTCAGGTGGGACGGAGCGAGGGCGCCCTCTATCGCGACCATCTTGACCGCCTGCAGCAGTGGGCGCTTTCTTGCCCGCAGCGGCGGATTTTGGACAGCATGGAAGCGATTTTGCAAGCGAAAGCGCGTTTAAATACAACGAACATGAGCCAGGCGCTGTTGATGGAGCAGCTCGTTCTTCAATTAAAGCGGTAAAGGAGGGAGAGCGTTGTATACTGTCGTCGGTGTCCGCTTTAAAAAAGCGGGGAAAATTTATTATTTTGATCCAGGTGATTTCATCATTCCCGTCGGCGAATTTGTCATCGTCGAAACGGCACGCGGCATTGAATACGGAAAAGTCGTCATCGCCAATAAACAAGTCGATGAAAACGATGTGGTGCTGCCGCTGAAAAAAGTGATCCGCGTCGCGAACGAAAAAGACAAATGGGTCGTTGAAGAAAATAAAAAAGCGGCGCGCGAGGCGTACGACATTTGTTTGCGCAAAGTGGAAGAGCACGGGCTGGAAATGAAGCTTGTTGATGTTGAATATACGTTTGACCGCAACAAAGTCATCTTTTATTTCACCGCCGATGGCCGCGTCGATTTCCGTGAGCTTGTCAAAGACTTGGCCTCGATTTTCCGGACGCGCATCGAGCTGCGGCAAATCGGGGTGCGCGATGAGGCGAAAATGCTTGGCGGCATTGGACCGTGCGGCCGCATGCTTTGCTGTTCGACCTTTCTTGGCGATTTTGAGCCGGTGTCGATCAAGATGGCGAAGGATCAAAACTTATCGCTCAACCCGACGAAAATTTCCGGGTTGTGCGGACGTCTCATGTGCTGCTTAAAATATGAGAGCGAGGAGTACGAAACAGCGAAAGAACAACTTCCTGATTTAGGGGAATATGTCGAAACGCCGTATGGCTTTGGCAAAGTCGTCGGGTTAAACATTTTGGAGCGGGTGTTGCAGATCGAATTGCCGGAGCACGGGCGGGTCGTTGAATATACGCTCGATGAGCTGATGAAGAACGGGACGCTGTCCATTCGTGTCGCAGATTAATTTGGGGTGGGGCCATGTGGAAAAGGTAGACAAAAAAGAAGTGTTTCAATTGGTGGCCAATATGGAGGAGCAGCTGAGCCATTTTTACCGTGAGCTTGTGCAGCTGAAGCAACGCGTATCAGAACTTCTCGAGGAGAACCATCAGCTGCAGATTGAAAACGCCCATTTGCGCCGGCGGCTCGAGCAGATGTCGGAAGCATGGGATGAGGAGAAGAAAAAAGAAACGAAACAGGGCAAAAAGCTGCTTGACATTGGCGAAGGGTATGACAATTTGGCACGCCTTTACCAAGAAGGATTCCATATTTGCCACGTCCACTACGGAAGCGTTCGCACGGAAGGCGATTGTTTGTTTTGCTTGTCGTTTTTGAACAAAAAATAAAGGCAGTGCTCCCCTTTCCATTTCGGAAAGGTTATTTTTTTCTATGGAGGATTGTGCGCAAAATGGTGGAATTGTACGCAGATGAACGACTCGATTATTTGCTCAATGAGGAGCTTCGCATTATCCAAAGTCCGTCTGTGTTTTCCTTTTCCCTTGATGCCGTGCTGCTTGCCCATTTTGCCTACATGCCGATTCAAAAGGGGAAGATTGTCGATTTATGCACAGGCAATGGGGTCATCCCGCTGCTGTTAAGCCGGCGGACAAAGGGGAAGATTATCGGCATCGAAATTCAGGAGCGGCTTTGCGACATGGCGAGGCGGAGCGTCGCATACAACGGACTTGAAGGACAAATTGAAATCATACACGGTGACATTAAAGAGGCGCCGCAGCGCATCGGCTACAGCCAGTATGATGTTGTCACATGCAACCCTCCGTATTTTCCGACTGTTGGCCGAGAGGAGCTAAGCAAAAATGAACATTTTGCCATCGCCCGCCATGAAATTTACTGCACGCTGGAGGATGTCGTTCGTGTCAGCAGCCAGCTGCTGAAACAAGGCGGAAAGGCGGCGTTCGTCCATCGGCCTGGACGGCTGTCCGACCTTGTGACGTTTATGCGCCGATACCGGCTCGAGCCGAAACGGATTCGGTTTGTATATCCAAAAGCGGGCAAAGAAGCGAACATGATTTTAATCGAGGGGATGAAAGATGCGAACCCGGACTTAAAAGTGTTGCCCCCGCTCATCGTGTATGGCGAGGATGATGAATATACCGAAGAAACGAAGCGCATTCTATACGGCATCATTTCATCGTAAAGGGGCGGGAGACGGATGCTTTGGCACCAAAAAAGCTTTGCTGACCGAGATAAACAAGGAACGCTGTACATCGTGCCGACGCCGATCGGCAATTTGGACGATATGACGTTTCGCGCTGTGCGGATCCTGCGGGAGGCGGACGTGATCGCTGCGGAAGACACAAGGCAGACGAAAAAGCTGTTGTCGCATTTCGACATTCATACGCCGCTCGTCAGCTACCATGAACACAATAAATATGCGAGCGGCCGGCAGCTTGTCGAATGGCTGAAAGAAGGGAAAACGGTGGCGCTGGTGAGCGACGCCGGCATGCCCGGCATTTCCGACCCTGGCTATGAGCTTGTTGCTGCTGCACTGGATGAACGGTGCCGCGTCGTGCCGCTTCCCGGAGCCAACGCGGCAGTGACGGCGCTCGTCGCCTCCGGGCTGCCAACGGAGCGTTTTTTGTTCGTCGGTTTTTTGGACCGGTCGAAAAAAGAAAAACGAGAGCAGCTGCTGTCGTTGAAAACAGCGCGGGAAACGTTGATTTTTTATGAGGCGCCCCATCGCTTGAAAGAAACGCTTTCTGTCATGTACGACGTGTTCGGTGAACGGCGCATTGCTCTTTGCCGTGAGCTGACGAAACGGTTTGAGGAATTCATCCGCGGCGATTTGAGCGAGGCGGTTGCTTGGGCCGAGACGGCGGACATCCGCGGCGAATTTTGCCTCATTGTCGAAGGGGCGCGCGGCGGTGGACATGAAGCCATGCAAGAGGAGGGGGCATGGTGGCAGCCGCTGTCGATTGTCGAACATGTCGACTATTATGTTCAAGAGCAGGGCCTTTCCGTAAAAGAAGCCGCAAAGCAGGCAGCGGCTGATCGGCATATGTCCAAACGCGACGTCTATCAACAGTACCATCAGCAGCAAGAAAAAAAAGAGTTTCTCTGAAACCAGAGAAACTCTTTTTTTACTCGTTGTCCGCCGCTTCTTGCAAATGCTGGCGGATTTCCTGCAGCAAAATTTCCGCGCCTTCGCGGCTTAAAATGATTTTGCCGCCCGCTAATTTAAAGTTGTCGTCCGATACTTCCCCCGTGACGACGCATGTCATATTCGGCTTATATTTTTTCAAAATGATGCGATCGTCATCGACGTAAATTTCCAATGCATCCTTTTCGTTAATGTCCAGTGTACGGCGCAACTCAATCGGGATGACGACACGGCCCAACTCATCGACTTTACGTACGATCCCCGTCGATTTCATCGTCTGCTCTCCTCTCCGCAATGATTTTTATCGTTTATTCGTCAATATTCGACAAATTTCCTACACCCTAATCATATCAGTGTTTCCATTATGCGTCAATCCTTTAATATGTAAAATTTTAAAAAAATGTATATTGTTATTGTGGAAAAAAGTTTGTGGTTGGGTATAAAGGAACATGAACCATTTTATTTGCCAAAACTCTATCCCTCTATAATAAATTCGCGGCGATTGCCCAAAATAAGGAGGTATTTTTGCCCATTTGCGTATATTTTTTTCGTCATGGAGAAATAGATGTTTTTGTACAATGAAAAAATTATGTAAAATAGAAGTAACGCCGCTCTCGTCCTCAGGACAGGGGCTTTTGTGCGCAACAGTACGAGGGAGGGCCTAACCGATGGAGAAAAAGACGTTTTATTTGACGACGCCGATTTATTACCCAAGCGACAAATTGCACATTGGCCATGCTTATACGACCGTGGCGGGGGATGCGATGGCTCGCTATAAGCGGCTGCGCGGCTATGATGTCATGTATTTGACCGGAACGGACGAACATGGGCAAAAAATTCAGCGCAAGGCGCAAGAAAAAGGGGTCACGCCGCAGCAATATGTCGACGACATTGTCGCCGGCATCCAAGAGTTGTGGAGAAAATTGGACATTTCATACGACGATTTTATCCGGACGACACAGGAGCGGCATAAAAAAATTGTCGAAAAGATTTTCGCCCGTCTTGTCGAACAAGGTGATATTTATTTAGGCGAGTATGAAGGCTGGTACTGCACGCCGTGCGAATCGTTTTACACCGAACGGCAGCTTGTTGACGGCAACTGCCCAGACTGCGGCCGGCCTGTTGAAAAAGTGAAAGAAGAGTCGTACTTTTTCCGGATGAGCAAATACGTCGACCGCCTGCTGCAATATTACGAAGAAAATCCAGATTTCATCCAGCCGGAATCGCGGAAAAACGAGATGATCAACAACTTCATCAAGCCGGGGCTCGAGGACTTGGCTGTATCGCGGACGACGTTTGACTGGGGCATTAAAGTGCCAGGTGACCCGAAGCACGTCATTTACGTCTGGATCGATGCGCTGGCCAACTACATCACAGCGCTCGGCTACGGTACGGACAACGATGAAAAGTTTCGCAAATATTGGCCGGCGGATGTCCATCTCGTCGGCAAGGAGATCGTCCGCTTCCATACGATTTACTGGCCGATCATGCTGATGGCGCTCGGCCTGCCGCTGCCGAAAAAAGTGTTCGGACATGGCTGGCTGCTGATGAAAGATGGGAAAATGTCGAAATCGAAAGGCAATGTCGTGGATCCGGTGATGATCATTGATCGTTACGGGCTTGATGCACTCCGCTACTATTTGCTGCGGGAAGTGCCGTTTGGCTCTGACGGGGTGTTTACGCCGGAAGGGTTTATCGAGCGCATCAATTACGATTTGGCCAACGATTTAGGCAATTTGTTGCACCGGACCGTCGCGATGATTGAGAAATATTTTGGCGGCGCGATTCCGCCGTACCGCGGCCCGAAAACGCCGTTTGACCGAGATCTTTCCGAAACGGCGCGCGAGGTTGTCCGTCAATATGAAGAGGCAATGGAGCGGATGGAGTTTTCCGTTGCCCTCTCCGCCGTTTGGCAGCTGATTGGCCGAACGAACAAATATATCGACGAAACGCAGCCATGGGTGTTGGCGAAAGAGGAAAGCAAACGGGAGGAACTTGCCTCTGTCATGGCCCATCTAGCCGAATCGCTCCGCTATACGGCGGTGTTGCTGCAGCCGTTTTTGACGCGCACGCCGGAGCGCATCTTCACCCAGCTCGGCATCAGCGACCGTTCATTGAAAGAGTGGGACAGCCTGTACGATTTCGGCCTTATTCCGGAAGGGACGAACGTGCAGAAAGGGGAGCCGCTCTTCCCACGCTTGGATATCGGCGTTGAAGTCGAGTACATTAAGGCGCATATGCAAGGCGGCAAACCGGCGGAAGCGGCCAAAGAGGAAAAACAAGCGGCTCGGGCGGAGGAAATCTCCATCGACGACTTTGCGAAAGTCGACTTGCGCGTCGCCGAAGTCGTGCACGCCGAGCGAATGAAAAACGCCGACAAGCTGTTGAAGCTCCAGCTTGATCTCGGCGGCGAGAAGCGGCAAGTGATTTCCGGCATCGCCGAGTTTTACAAGCCGGAGGAACTCATCGGCAAAAAGGTCATTTGCGTCGCCAACTTAAAACCGGCCAAGCTGCGCGGCGAATGGTCGGAAGGAATGATTTTGGCCGGAGGCAGCGGCGGCGGCTTTTCGTTGGCAACCGTCGACCAGCACGTGCCAAACGGCACAAAAATCAAATAATGCAACGAACGGATGAGGGGGTGTCGTCGTTGACACCTCCTTGTTGCTATTTTGTAATGGAAATGTTACTAAATTGTGACATACGTAACTAATTTCTATGCTACACTTAACATCAAGGTGGAAAAGAGGGACTTCGTATGCTTTTTGACACTCATGCTCATTTGAACGCCGTCCAATATGAGGAAGACTTGGAGCAAGTGATCGAGCGCGCCCGCGCTGAAGGAGTTTCGCACATCGTGGTTGTCGGGTTTGACCGGCCGACGATTGACCGGGCGATCGAGCTCGCTGAGCGATATCCGTTTATTTATGCAGCGGTCGGCTGGCATCCGGTCGATGCGATTGATATGACCGATGACGACTTGGAGATGATTGAACAGCTCGCCGCCCATCCGAAAGTGGTGGCCCTCGGCGAGATGGGACTCGATTACCATTGGGACAAATCGCCGAAAGACGTGCAGCAAGACGTTTTCCGCCGGCAAATCGCGCTGGCGAAAAAAGTGAAGCTGCCGATCATCATCCATAACCGTGAGGCAACAGCCGATATTTTAAAAATTTTGCAAGAGGAAAACGCTGCTGAAGTCGGTGGGATTATGCATTGTTTCAGCGGCAGCGTTGAGGTGGCCAAACAATGCATTGACATGAACTTTTTCATTTCCCTTGGCGGCCCGGTCACGTTTAAAAATGCGAAAAAGCCGAAAGAAGTGGCGAAAGAAATTCCGCTCCGCCATTTGTTAATCGAGACGGATTGCCCGTATTTAACGCCTCACCCTTTCCGTGGAAAACGAAATGAGCCGAGCTATGTCAAATACGTTGCCGAGGCCATCGCGGAAATTAAAAACGTTTCTTTTGCCGAAGTAGCGGAAACAACGGCGGAAAATGCCAAAAAATTGTTCGCCATCGACCGCTAAAATTAGGCGTCGAATAGCGGGGAGGCTTGTCGAAGGTGCGGCGAAGACGATAAAATTCTACAAATTCAGCCGATATGAACCAACCGCGTGTCGACAAGTCTTCCTTCCTTTTTCACTGAATTTTCCGCATAATAGAGTATGCTCGCGCGTACATGTTAGAGGGAGAGGGGATTTCAGAGGAAAAGGAGGCGTTTCCGATGTTGCCAAACAGGAGAAAGTGGCTGGACTTATGGAGGAAAAATGCGACCGTTACGGCGAGCGGATTTCTCGCCATCTCGGCAACCACAGGGGTGGCCGGCTACGAGATGGCCAAAGATGATGTAACACTCACGATCAACGGAAAAAAGCAGGAAATCTGCACTTATGCGAAGGATGTGGAGGAACTGCTTGAGGAACAAGGCATTCAGCCTCGCAAGGAAGATTACGTCTATCCGTCTCTAAATACACCGATCACCGACGATCTTCACATCATTTGGGAAGCAAGCAAAGAAGTGACATTGACGATCGATGGAAAAAAGAAAAAAATATGGACGACGGCCGATACGGTCGGGGAATTGCTCCGTTCGCAACACGTGGCAGTCGGGCCGCATGACAAAGTGGCGCCGTCGCTTTCCGCCAAAGTTCAAAAAGGCATGAACATCGGCATTGAAAGGGCGTTTCCGGTTCGTCTAAATGTCGGCGGCAAACAGCAACAGGTATGGACCACTTCGACTACGGTCGCTGACTTTTTGAAACAGCAAGGGATCCCGTTGGGCCAATGGGACCGAATTGAACCTTCCTTGCAAGAAACAGTCAAAGCTGGGATGACGGTTTACATCGTTCGGATTAAAAAAGTCACCGATGTAGTGGAAGAGCCCGTCGACTTTGCCGTGGTGACGAAGCGGGACGATTCGCTGCCAAAAGGAGAGCGGCGCGTCATTGCACCCGGGGAAAAGGGAAAAATCGAAAAAACGTATGAAGTGACATTGGAAAACGGCAAAGAAGTGGCGCGCAAATTGCTGGCGACAAGAACGATAAAAGAGAGCAAACCGCGCATTGTCGCCATTGGCACTAAAACGGTGCACCCGGTTGCATCATCCGGCCGGCCGTCCTCGCGCGGCGCCGATCAAGCCGCGAAGGAGTTTTACGTCACCGCCACCGCCTATACCGCCTATTGTGAGGGTTGCTCAGGCATAACGAGAACAGGCATCAATTTGCGCCAAAATCCTTCCGTCAAAGTGATTGCCGTCGACCCGTCCATCATCCCCCTCGGGTCGAAGGTGTATGTGGAAGGATACGGATATGCTATTGCCGCTGACACCGGCTCAAGCATTCGCGGATATAAAATCGACGTGTTTTTCCCGGAACGGTCGGATGCGTTTGGTTGGGGCAGAAAGCGTGTCAAAATACGGGTGCTGCCATAGAAAGGCGATTGGAGAATGCAAGCGGAGGGGTTTTTCCCCTCTGCTTTTTTTCGCTATAATGGCATTGGGCCGCAACAATGCGCGTATTGCTCCATCTGTCTAATTAGACTTCTGATGCAGAAAAAAGTTTCAACAAAGTTGAAAAAATAAAATAGGGGCATGGAGCGGCGGCGGTTCGCTCTACCCTTTATTTTACCGGAAAGGAGGCATTGCAGAAATAGGAAAAATCGCTCATTCCGCTGTTTCTGCAATGATGGGATGAAGATTAAAGAAGTGATTGTCGTGGAAGGGAAAGATGATACAGCGGCGATCCGGCGCGCCGTTGATGCCGATACGATCGAAACAAACGGGGCGGCGGTGGGGGCGGAAGTCATCGAACGGATCAAGCTGGCGAAAGAGCGGCGCGGGGTGATCATCTTCACCGATCCCGACTTCCCCGGCGAGAAAATCCGCCGCACGATTGCCGAGCAAGTGCCGGGATGCAAACACGCCTTTTTGCCGCGCGAAGCCGCGAAAGCGAGAAGTGGGAAGGGCATTGGGGTCGAGCACGCTTCCCCCGACGACATTCGCCAGGCGCTTGCGAACGTGTATGAAGAGACAGCCGATTGGGAAGAAGAAATTACGTTTGCAGAATTGATTGAAGCCGGACTGGTTGGCGGGGAGATGGCGCGCCGGCGCCGGCAGCGGCTCGGGGAGGAGCTGAAAATCGGTTATGCCAACGGCCGACAGTTTCATAAGCGGCTGAAAGTGTTCCGCATTTCCCGAGACGCCTTTTACGCCGCGCTGGCGCAAGTGATGCGGGAGGAGGCGGGCGATGCATAAAGACATTGCAACACCGGGGCGGACGAAAGAAATTTTGGAGCGGTATGGTTTTTCGTTTAAAAAAAGCCTCGGACAAAACTTTTTGATTGACGCGAACATTTTGCGGAAAATTGTTGATGCTGCCGGCGTCTCCAGCGATACGGGGGCGATTGAAATCGGACCCGGCATCGGGGCGTTGACCGAACAGCTCGCACGGCGGGCAAAAAAGGTCGTCGCCTTTGAAATCGATGGCCGGCTGCTGCCGATTTTGGCGGATACATTGTCCCCCTACGACAATGTGCGCATTATTCACCAAGATGTGTTGAAGGCGGATTTGCATGCGGTCATTGCGGAAGAGCTGGCCGATGTGAACGACCGGATGGTGGTCGCTAACTTGCCGTATTATGTGACCACACCGATCATTATGAAGCTGCTTACCGACCGGCTCCCAATCCGCGGCATCGTCGTCATGCTGCAAAAAGAGGTGGCCGACCGCCTCGCTGCCAGGCCGGGAACGAAAGATTACGGCTCGCTGACGATTGCTGTGCAGTATTACACAGAGGCGGAAGTCGTGATGGCGGTGCCGCGCACCGTGTTTATGCCGCAGCCAAACGTCGATTCCGCCGTCATCCGGCTGACGAAACGGGCCCATCCGCCTGTCGCTGTTGAGGATGAGGATGTGTTTTTCCAAGTGGTGCGGGCGAGCTTTGCTCAGCGCCGCAAAACGCTGCTCAATAATTTAGTGAGCAGCTTGCCAGGCGGAAAAGAGAACAAAGAACAAATCGAACAGGCGCTTGCTGCGGTGGGCATCGATCCGCGCCGCCGCGGGGAAACGCTTCATATAACCGAGTTTGCCTCGTTAAGCAACGCATTGGCGCCGCTTTTTCGCCGTTGAGGCCGCAGCAGTTGAAAACAGGCGTCTATCACCTATTGTCCGCGTCTGCATATCGTATGGATGACAACGATTATGCAATGGAGTGAGCGGTGATGGACGTCAAAATCGGCGATATTGTCGCCCGCAAGTCTTACCAATGCGACGTATTGTTCCGCGTCATTGACCTTAAAGAAAAGAACGGGGAATGGGAAGCCATTTTATATGGCGAGGACGTGCGGCTTGTGGCCGACGCCCCGTGCAGCGACTTGGTCATTATCGATGAGCGGGGGCAACAAGAACGAAAAAGGCGGGAAATCGAACTGATTGAACAGTCATACTGGCTGTTTCGCCAAGATTATCAGATGATCAAGCAAAAAGTCGAGTATCGGGCAACCGGCGGGTACCGGGTGGAGAAAGATTTTTTTCAAATTCCGGGATGCGTCCTTCATTTGGACGGCGACCCGTTATATTTGCGCAAATGCATGGATTTGTATGAACGGATTGGGGTGCCGGTGCACGGCGTTTACTGTGAGGAAAGCGAGATGCCGGAAAAAGTCGGCTCCTTGATTGAGCAGTTTCGTCCGGATATTTTAGTCATTACCGGTCATGACTCGTATTCAAAGTCAAAAGGGAAGCTTCATGATTTGAAAGCGTACCGCCATTCACGCCATTTTGTTCAAACAGTGAAAGAAGCGCGCAAAAAAGTGCCGCATCTCGATCAGCTCATCATTTTCGCCGGCGCCTGCCAATCGCATTTTGAATCGCTCATCCGCGCGGGGGCGAATTTTGCCAGTTCGCCGGCGCGGGTCAACATTCACGCCTTAGATCCGGTTTATATCGTTTCTCGTCTCAGTTTTACCCCGTTTACGGAAACGGTCGATGTGTGGGATGTGCTTCGCAACACGCTGACCGGGGAAAAAGGGCTGGGTGGAGTCGAGACGAAAGGTGTGCTCCGCACCGGGATGCCGTTTCGCCTGATCGAAGAACGGGGGGAAAACCGCCGCAATTGACGGGCGGTTTTTTTATGTCTTTCGCCATATTTTTTACAAAAAAGTTCCACAAGGTACATAAAAAGAAGGATATTGTAGAAAAATATTCATTGACAGCAATAAAAACACGCTGATATAATTTTTATTTTTTTTGACTTTGAAGACCATCTTTGTTATAATTGCAAATAGTGAGGTGGATGACGAATGCCAAAAACTTTATCCGATATTAAAAAAGCGCTGGACTCTAATATCGGGAGACGTTTAACGTTGCGGGCCAACGGCGGACGCAGAAAAATGATCGAGCGTTGCGGCATTTTGGCGGAGACTTACCCATCGGTATTTGTCATTGAACTGGATCAAAAAGAAAACTCGTTTGAACGTGTATCGTTCAGCTACGCCGACGTGTTGACAGAGACCGTAAAGCTGACGTTTTGGGACGATGAGCAAGCAGGGGGGCAGTAGACAAATTTGTTTGCTGCTTTTTGTTTTGTCATAAATAGGCGGACATAAAGCCGCCTTCCCCACTTCATACTAAAACTGCCGCAGCCGCCTTTCATCTGCCCCATGACCAGGCGGGTCAGCCGGCTGTTGCGCCGGCGGGTTGCACAACGTTTCGCGCCTTAACGCCAACGAACATGGAAAGGGGTTGCTGACATTGGGTCGACGCCGCGGGGTTATGTCGCAACGCTTAAAAGAAGAGCTGGCAAAAGAGCTGGGCTTTTACGATGTCGTGCAGCGTGAAGGGTGGGGAGCCATCCGCGCGAAAGACGCAGGAAACATGGTAAGATTGGCGATTGAACGGGCGGAACGGCAGCTGGCCGGAAAAACGGAATAGCGCCGGCGGCGATGGCGCGCTGCGGCAAGGGTGCCCTAGCAGGGGCGCCCTTTTTACATATATCGTTTGGCGACGGCACCAGGACATGTTAATATGGTAAAATGGATTGATGAAAAAAGCACGAATGTCACGCGGGAAAACGCTGAAAATAGGAAACAACGGGCGGATAGGCGGCTGGCCAGAAGCCGTTTATCATCAATGTGCGTGGAAGTAGGTGAAGATGAGTGAGGCTGTCGATCAAAGCGCCGGCAAAAATTAATTTATCACTTGATGTTCTTTATAAACGCCCCGATGGTTACCATGAAGTGAAAATGGTGATGACGACGATCGATTTGGCGGACCGCATTGAGCTTATTCCGCTTCCTGAGGAGGATGTGATCCGCATTGTGTCGCAAAACCGCTTTGTGCCGGATGATTGCCGCAATTTGGCGTACCAGGCGGCGAAACTGATGAAGGAGACGTTTTCGATCCGCCAAGGGGTGGCCATTTCGATTACGAAGCATATTCCGGTGGCGGCCGGCCTGGCAGGGGGAAGCAGCGACGCGGCCGCAACGTTGCGCGGGCTCAACAAGCTTTGGCAGCTCGGATTGACCGTCCGGGAATTGGCTGAGCTTGGTGCGCAAATCGGCTCGGATGTTGCGTTTTGCGTCTACGGCGGAACAGCTGTGGCGACCGGGCGTGGCGAAATCATCACCCCCATCCCGTCGCCGCCGCCATGCTGGGTGGTGTTGGCCAAGCCCCCAATTGGCGTGTCGACGGCCGATGTGTACCGAAATTTGCAGCTTGAGCATGTCTGCCATCCGGATGTCGATGCAATGGTGAAAGCGATCGAACGGCAAGATTATGAGGGCATTTGCCGGTTGGTCGGCAACGTGTTGGAGGAAGTGACCTTAAAAAAATATCCGGAAGTTGCGCATATTAAAGAGCAAATGAAACGGTTCGGAGCTGATGCGGTGCTGATGAGCGGAAGCGGGCCGACAGTGTTTGGGCTGATCGAGCATGATTCGAGAATGCAGCGGGTGTATAACGGACTGCGGGGCTTTTGCGATCAAGTGTTTGCGGTCAGGCTGTTGGGGGAGCGGCATTCGCTTGATTAAACACGTACATTTTTGTTAAAATAAATTTATAATATTCGGTTTTAGGAGGTCGGCTATGAAGCTTAGGCGAAGCGGCCGTTTAGTCGATATGACGCATTATCTTCTCGAACGGCCACATCAGCTCATTCCGCTGACGTTTTTTGCCGATCGGTACGAATCGGCCAAATCATCGATCAGCGAAGACTTGACGATTATTAAACAAACGTTTGAGCGGCAAGGAATCGGGACGGTTCGGACGCTGCCCGGCGCGGCCGGCGGCGTGCAATACATTCCGAAAATGGCTGCCGGGGAGGCGGAGGAAGTGATCGCCTATTTGTGCGAGCAATTGTCGCGCCCGGACCGGCTTCTTCCCGGCGGATATTTGTATATGACCGACATTCTTGGCGACCCCCGTATTATGAACAAAATCGGCCGCCTTTATGCCTCGATGTTTGCCGACCGTCCGGTGGATGTCGTTATGACCATTGCCACCAATGGAATTCCGCTCGCATATGCGATCGCCAATTTTTTGTATGTGCCGGTTGTGATTGTCCGCCATGACAATAAAGTGACGGAAGGGCCGATGGTGAGCATCAACTACGTATCCGGCTCGTCCAAACGCATCCAAACAATGGTTTTGTCGAAGCGCAGCCTGGCGGAGGGAGCCAACGTGCTGATTGTCGATGACTTCATGAAAGCGGGCGGCACGATCAACGGTATGGTCAGCTTATTGCAAGAGTTTAACGGTAACGTCTCCGGCATCGGTGTGCTCGTTGAGTCTGAGGAAGCAAAAGAGCGGCTTGTCGACGAGTACATCTCGCTCGTCAAACTGTTGGCGGTGGACGTGAAAGAAAAGCGGATCGCCGTCAAGGAAGGCAATTACAAAGCGTTTTTTTAGGCAGCCTGCTGCCTGATTATAAAACTTTAGAAAGGGGATTTCTTTCAATGAAAAAAGTGGAAACGACCAATGCGCCGCAAGCGATCGGCCCGTATTCGCAAGCGATCATCGTCAACAATATGGTTTACAGCTCTGGGCAAATTCCGCTCACTCCAGAGGGGGAAATGGTAAAAGGCGACATTCAGGCGCAGACGCATCAAGTGTTTCAAAATTTGAAAACAGTGCTGGAAGCCGCCGGTGCCTCACTCGACACAGTCGTGAAAACAACCGTTTTTTTAAAAAGCATGGATGATTTTGCGGCCATGAACGAAGTGTACAGTCAATATTTCCCGAACCATAAACCAGCGCGCTCATGCGTTGAGGTGGCTCGGCTGCCGAAAGACGCCCTAGTTGAAATCGAAGTCGTTGCCCTCGTGCGATAAAGAGGGGCGCATCCATCTTTTCCCTTGCTGAAATTTAGAAAAAATTTTTTGAAAAAGGAAGGAAATTGCCGAAAGGCGTGGAATTAATTACATCGAGTCTTATATAGGGGAAAAGGTGGTGAACATAATGGAAGTGACAGACGTAAGATTACGCCGCGTCAACACCGAAGGACGGATGAAAGCGATCGCCTCCATTACGTTGGACAATGAGTTCGTTGTCCATGACATCCGCGTCATTGACGGGAATAACGGCTTGTTTGTCGCGATGCCAAGCAAGCGTACACCGGACGGGGAGTTCCGCGATATCGCGCATCCGATCAACTCCGCTACGCGCGGAAAAATTCAAGAGGCGATCTTAGCTGAGTACCACCGCCTCGGGAAGCTGGAAGAAGAACTTGAAGAAGCGGGCGCTTCGTAAACATATGAAAGGGGGCTTAGGTGAAATTCACCAAGCTCCTTATTTTTTGCCATCCGCATTGTTTCCTTGAAAAGTGCTGTTGATTCATATATATTCAATTATGGGCGAACTACTCCCACTTCGCTTTGCTTGAAGAGGGAGCTTCTCAGTTCCATGACGAAAGGCATTTTTTCGTCTCCCTGAGCGTCACTTCGGGTCGTCCCAACCCTGGTTCGACGATTTGGGGTTTTTTTCGCGCCTTTGAATATGGTACGCATGGAAGGCTTCGCTTGTTTTCGCATTGAATGTTCTCCATGCAACTCGCTATATCTAAGTTTACAAAGAACATGATATACATTGATTTGATTATGTGTTTTGGCTGATGCCACCGGCATTCCCCCGCTGGTCGTGGGGCTTCGTCTTTCACGCGCTTGAAGCGGGGGGATCTTCTCTTGGGACTATGATTAAAAGGATAATTGGAGGCTTTTCACATGAAGCGATATGCGGTCGTTTTGGCGGCCGGACAAGGAACGCGGATGAAGTCGAAGCAGTATAAGGTGCTTCATCCCGTTTGCGGCAAGCCAATGGTTCAGCACGTCATGGACCAAGTATCCAAACTTGGGGTGGAAAAAACCGTCACGGTCGTTGGATTTGGGGCGGAGCAGGTGAAAGAGCAGCTTGGCGCCCAATGCGAGTACGCATTGCAAGAGGAACAGCTTGGGACGGCGCATGCGGTGATGCAGGCAGCCCCATATTTGCAAGGCCTCGAAGGGGTGACGATCGTCGTCTGCGGAGACACGCCGCTCATCACAGCTGAGACGATGAAGGCGCTCGTCGAGCACCATTTGGCCGCCAAAGCGAAGGCGACGGTATTGACAGCCATCGCTGACGACCCGGCTGGATATGGCCGCATCGTCCGCAACAGTGCCGGCGGCGTTGAAAAAATTGTTGAACATAAAGATGCGAATGAAGAGGAACGGGCTATTCGCGAGATTAACACTGGAACGTATTGCTTTGACAACCAAACATTGTTTCAAGCGCTTACAAACGTGACAAACAACAACGCCCAAGGGGAATATTATTTAACCGACGTGATTGAAATTATCAAAGCGGGCGGCGGCACAGTATCCGCTTATCAGGCGCCGTCATTTGAGGAAACGATCGGGGTCAATGACCGCATCGCCCTTGCCGAGGCGGAGCGGATCATGCGCGAGCGCATTTGCCGCCGGCATATGGAAAACGGGGTTACGATCATCGACCCGGGCTGCACGTATATTTCCGCCGACGCGACGATTGGCCGCGATACGGTCATTTATCCCGGCACAGTCATCGAAGGCGAAACAGTGATCGGCGAGGATTGCACGATTGGACCGCATGCGGAAATTAAAAACTGTCATATCGGCCACCGCACGTCCATCCGCCATTCGGTCGCCCATGACAGCGAGATCGGCAACGATGTCACGATCGGCCCGTTCGCCCATATCCGCCCGCTGTCGAAAATTGATGACGAGGTGCGGATCGGCAATTTTGTCGAGGTGAAAAAATCGACGTTCGGCAAAGGAAGCAAAGCCTCGCATTTAAGCTATATCGGCGACGCGCAAGTCGGCGCCGATGTCAACCTTGGTTGCGGGTCGATTACCGTCAACTATGATGGCGTGCATAAGTATATGACCAAAATTGAAGACGGGGCGTTCATCGGCTGCAACGTCAACTTGATTGCCCCGGTTACGGTCGGCCGGGGCGCTTACGTCGCCGCCGGATCGACGATCACCGACGACGTTCCCGGCCGCGCCCTCGCCATCGCCCGCGCCCGGCAAGTCAATAAAGAACATTATGTTGATCGCCTGCCAGGCAAGAAAAAATCTTAATGGAGGTTTATCATGTCTGAATGCCAGCACCAACTAAAGTTGTTCGCCCTTAACTCGAACATGAGGCTAGCGAAAGAAATTGCGGAAATCATGGGGATCGAGCTTGGCAAATGTTCCGTTTCCCGCTTTAGCGACGGGGAGATCCAAATTAACATTGAGGAAAGCATCCGCGGCGCCGATGTATTTGTCATTCAATCGACGAGCGTCCCGGTCAATGAGCATTTAATGGAGCTGCTCATTATGATCGATGCGTTAAAGCGGGCGTCCGCGCGCACGATCAATATCGTCATCCCGTATTACGGCTATGCCCGCCAAGACCGGAAAGCGCGGGCGCGCGAGCCGATCACGGCCAAGCTGGTGGCGAACTTGCTTGAGACGGCCGGGGCGTCGCGCGTCATTACGCTTGATTTGCATGCCCCGCAAATCCAAGGGTTTTTTGATATCCCGATCGATCATCTAATGGGCGTGCCGATTTTGGCTGATTATTTTAAAAGCAGACAGTTGGATGACATTGTCGTTGTGTCCCCGGATCACGGCGGCGTAACGCGGGCGCGCAAACTCGCCGACCGTCTGAAAGCGCCATTGGCGATCATCGATAAACGCCGGCCGCGCCCGAACGCGGTGGAAGTGATGAACATTATTGGGCAAGTGAGCGGGAAAACGGCCATTTTGATTGACGACATGATCGACACGGCCGGCACGATTACGCTCGCGGCGAACGCTCTTGTTGAACATGGGGCGAAGGAAGTGTACGCGTGTTGCACCCATCCGGTGCTGTCTGGTCCAGCGATCGAGCGCATTCAAAGTTCCAAAATTAAGGAACTGGTCGTCACCAATTCGATTGCCTTGCCAGAAGAAAAGAAAATTGATAAAATTGTAGAGCTGTCGGTGGCGCCGCTCATTGCTGAAGCGATTACGCGCGTGTATGAAATGAAGTCTGTCAGCGTCCTGTTCGACTAACGCAAGAAAACATGTTTAGCCCTTCTTGTTTTAGGATAAAGTAGTCAATAGATTCTAATTCAGGAAGGTGAAGAAACATGGCGATTGTGTTGGAAGCGAAAGAACGCACAGACAAAAAACGTTCGACATTGCGGCGTATTCGTTCGCAAGGGGGCATTCCAGCGATTTTGTACGGCAAAAAAGTCGAAAACAAAATGATTTTTGTCAGCGCTGCTGAATTGGAGAAGGTGCTTCGTGAAGGTGGGCGCACGAGCTTGATAACATTGAAAGTCGGCGGCGACGACTATTCGGTGCTCTTGCGCGAGCTGCAGCGCGATCCGCTGCGCGGCGAGCTCCTTCACGCTGATTTTCAAGCGGTCGACATGTCGACAGAAGTCGATATTGACGTAGAAGTCCGATTGGTGGGCGAAGCGCCGGGGGTAAAAGACGGCGGCGTGTTGCAGCAAAACTTGCATGAGTTGTCGATCCGCGTCTTGCCGGCGAACATTCCGCCAGCGATTGAAGTGGACATCTCCGGTTTGCAAGTCGGCGATACCGTCACGGTTGGCGATGTGCAGACAGATGGAAAATTTGAAATTAACCATGAACCTTCCGAAGTGATTGCGACGATCTTGCCGCCGCAGCAGGAAGAGGAAATCCATAGCGGCGAGCAGCAAGAGTCGGGGCAGCCTGATGCCGAGGAAGGAAGAGAGACGACGCCAGAAAAGTGACAGACGTAACCGTTTCGGTTACGTCTTTTGTAGTATCATGCATAGAGAGGGGCGCAACGATTGAAGCTGTTTGTCGGGCTTGGAAATCCGGGCAAGGAATACGAGCAAACGCGGCACAACATCGGTTTTTTCGTCATTGATGAGCTGGCCAAACGTTGGGACGTTTCGTTGAAAACCGCCAAGTTCCGCGGCCTGTTCGGAACGGCGTCCGTTTCCGGCGAAAAAGTGGCATTATGCAAACCGTTGACATATATGAATTTATCAGGGGAATGTGTTCGCCCGCTCATCGATTACTATGGCATCGCCATTGAAGATGTCATTGTCATTTACGATGACCTCGATCTTCCGCCAGGAAAAATCCGTCTTCGCTTGAAAGGGAGCTCCGGCGGTCACAACGGTGTCAAATCGCTTATCCATCACCTCGGCACCGAGCAGTTTAAGCGCATTCGCATCGGCATCGGCCGGCCGGCCGGCGGGCAGCCGGTGGCGGATTATGTGCTCAGCCGTTTTACGGAGGAGGAGAAGCCGGCGGTCGCTGAAGCGGTTTTGCGGGCTGCCGATGCGTGCGAACAGGCGGTGGCGGCGCCGTTTACCCAGGTGATGAACGAGTTTAACAAGTGAATATTTTCCTCCAAACTGGTGCACAATGTGAGTACGGAAGGCATGGGGCGCCGGCTCCATCCGCCCTGCGGACGGAACAGCCCAGTGAGGAGGTTTGCTTCGATGGCATTGCATTACTATTGCCGCCATTGCGGCGCCAGAGTCGGAACTATTGAACAGGTATCCGTCTATAGCGAAAAGCTCGGATTCCACCATTTAACGGAAGAGGAACGGCTTGATATGATTTCGTACAAGCCGAACGGGGATATTCACGTCAAAACCATTTGCGAAGACTGTCAAGAAGTGTTGGCGCGAAATCCGGAGTGGCATCAATACGAAAAATTTATCCATTAGGCGCAGCTTTGGGCGACCAAAGCATTTTTATGTTTTGGCTGAACGCGGAAAGAGAAAGAAACTAGCATTGAGAGGAGGGAGAATAGGGGTGCTTTCATTGCATCGCTATTTAGCTGAGAACCAAGATGTTCGCACCATCATAGAAGGAATCCACGCCCGCCTGAAAGAACAGCTTGTCGCCGGGCTGTCGGGGTCGGCCCGGTCTGTTTTTGTTTCCACGCTTTATAAGGAAACGGGACGCCCGTTGCTCGTAGTGGCTTACAACTTGTTTCAGGCGCAAAAAATGTATGATGACCTCGTTTCGCTGCTCGGTCCGGACGAGGTGTTTCTGTATTCCGTCGATGAAGTGATCGCCGCCGAAATGGCAGTCGCCAGTCCGGAGCTGAAGGCACAACGCCTCGAAATTATGAACCATTGGGTGCAAGGCGGGAAGGGGATCGTCGTCTGTCCGGTCGCCGGCCTGCGGCGCTTGCTGCCGCCGCCATCGCTTTGGAAACAGTATTTGTTCACGTTCACGGTTGGACAAGAGCTGGATCTCGAGCAGTATAAACAGCGGTTTGTCCAAATGGGATACAAGCGGGTGGCAACTGTTTCCGCCCCTGGGGAGTTCAGCATCCGCGGCGGCATCGTGGATATTTATCCGCTCACGGCCGAGCTCCCGTACCGGATCGAGCTGTTTGATACGGAAATCGAATCGATTCGCACGTTCACCCCCGATGATCAGCGCTCGCACGGGCAAGTAGAGAGCATCGCCATCAGCCCAGCCGACGAAATCATTCTCGACGAGGGGACGCGGCAGCGGGGGATTGAACGAATTGAAGCCGGTTTGGCGGCCAGCCTCGAAAAAATGAAGGATGACGCCGCCAAGCAGCGGATGTACGAACAGATCCATGCCGAATTGGAACAGTTGCGCGAGGGCCGGGAAATCGAGCAACAATATAAATATATGTCCCTTTTCTATGAGAACGTTTCAAGTTTGCTAGATTATATGCCGGAAGACGGCGTGCTGCTGATGGATGAAATGAGCCGGTTGCAGGAGACGGCGGAGCGGCTCGACCGCGAAGAAGCGGATTGGTATACAAGCCTGCTTGACAGCGGGAAAATCATTCATGATGTGCCCATTTCACACTCACTTTCTGAATTGTTGAAAAAACATCGATTCCAGCGGGTTTATTTGTCCTTGTTTTTGCGCTATGCGCCTTATACCCATCCGCAAAATGTCGTCAATATTACGTGCAAGCAAATGCAAAACTTCCACGGACAAATGGCGCTTCTCCAGTCTGAAGTCGAGCGTTGGAAGAAAGCGAATTACGCCGTCGTCTTTTTGGCGCCGGATGCCGAACGGGCAAAAAGGCTGCAGTCAGTTTTGGAAGATTATGGGGTCGATGCAGCGCCGCTTCCGCCTGAGGCCGCACTGCTTTACGGCAAATGCCAACTTCTCGAAGGCGATTTAAATACAGGATTTGAGCTGCCGCTGCAAAAGCTGGCTGTTATTACGGAAGAGGAACTGTTTAAGAAGCGAGCGAAACGCCCGGTGCGCCGGCAAAAGCTGTCCAACGCCGAGCGGATCAAAAGCTACGCTGAACTGCAAGTCGGCGATTACGTCGTCCATGTCAACCACGGCATCGGAAAATATTTAGGCATCGAGACGTTAGAAATCAATGGAGTGCATAAAGACTACATCCATATCCAATATCAAGGCGGCGACACGCTGTACGTCCCGGTCGACCAAATGGATCAAGTGCAAAAGTACGTCGGTTCGGAAGGAAAAGAGCCGAAAATTTATAAGCTTGGCGGCTCGGAATGGAAAAAAGTCAAAAAGAAAGTGGAATCGTCTGTTCAAGATATCGCGGAAGATTTGATCAAGTTGTATGCCGAGCGCGAGGCGAGCAAGGGGTACGCGTTTTCGCCGGACACGGAAATGCAGCGCGAATTTGAGGCCGCGTTTCCATATCAAGAGACGGAAGACCAGCTCCGGTCGATTGAAGAAATTAAGCGCGATATGGAAAGCGAAAAGCCGATGGACCGCCTCCTTTGCGGCGATGTCGGCTACGGGAAAACGGAAGTGGCGCTGCGCGCGGCGTTTAAAGCCATTATGGACGGCAAGCAAGTCGCTTTTCTTGTGCCGACGACGATTTTGGCTCAGCAGCATTACGAAACGGTGCGTGAGCGGTTTCAAGGATTTCCGATTAACGTCGGGCTGCTCAACCGGTTCCGCACGAAAAAACAGCAGGCGGAGACGATCAAAGGGTTGAAAGACGGCACAATCGATATGGTCATTGGCACGCACCGGCTGCTGTCGAAGGATGTCAAGTTTAAGGATTTAGGGTTGCTCATCATCGACGAGGAGCAGCGGTTTGGCGTGGCGCATAAAGAAAAAATCAAGCAGCTGAAAGCGAATATCGACGTGCTCACCTTAACGGCGACGCCGATTCCGCGGACGCTTCATATGTCGATGATCGGCGTGCGCGATTTATCGATCATCGAGACGCCGCCGGAAAACCGGTTCCCGGTGCAGACGTATGTCATGGAGTATACGCCGGAGCTTGTCAAAGAGGCGATTGAACGTGAGCTCGCCCGCGATGGGCAAGTGTTTTTCCTCTACAACCATATTGAAGACATCGACTTGAAAGCGGAAGAAATCGCCCAGCTTGTCCCGGAAGCACGCGTCACGTTCGCGCACGGGCGGATGTCAGAAACCGAACTTGAATCAACGATTTTAGCGTTTTTGGAAGGACAATATGACGTGCTCGTGACGACGACGATTATTGAGACAGGCGTCGATATTCCAAACGTCAATACACTCATCGTGTATGATGCCGACCGGATGGGGCTGTCGCAGCTGTACCAGCTGCGCGGGCGCGTCGGCCGTTCGAACCGCGTTGCCTACGCGTATTTCACCTACCGGAAAGACAAAGTGCTGAATGAAACGGCGGAAAAACGGCTGCAAGCCATTAAAGAGTTCACCGAGCTTGGCTCCGGCTTTAAAATCGCCATGCGTGACTTGTCGATCCGTGGCGCCGGCAATATTCTCGGCGCTGAACAGCACGGCTTTATCGACTCGGTCGGATTTGACTTATATTCGCAAATGTTGAAAGAGGCGATCGAAAAACGGCGCGGCTTGAAACGGGAAGACGAGCGGCCGGAAGTGACGATCGACGTGGAAGTCGACGCCTACATTCCGGATGCCTACATTTCCGATGGGTTGCAAAAAATCGAGATGTACAAGCGGTTTAAAGCGGTCGAGACGCTCGAAGATGTTGAAGCGCTGCGCGAAGAGATGGTGGACCGCTTCGGCGATTATCCGGATGCCGTCGCCTATTTGCTGCAGATTGCCGAGATCAAAGCGCTGGCGAAACAGCTCGGTGTTGAATCGATTAAGCAACATAAGCAGCAAGTTGACATTCTATTCACTGAAGAAGCGTCGAAAACGGTGGAGATTCAGCGCTTGTCCGGCGTCGGCCGGCAGTACGGGCGCCTGTTTGGGTTTGGCATGGAGGGGGTGAAGCTGAAAATTGTGCTTTACATTAAGCAAATGAAAGCGCACGAGTGGCTGGCGATTTTATATGAGACGTTGAGGGAATTGTCCGAAGTGAAAAACGAAAAGTCGATCATCGCCTAGCTATAAAGAAAAAATGAGGCGTTATGTTCATTTTATACGTTTACGGTTTTGCTGATGTGGCGATAGTGAAGGATGGGCAATTTTATCTAAAATGGCCAAAATCACTTTCATCGTGCATAGAACGTGGATTGTGAAGGATACTAATGACAACAATGGTGAATTCCCCATTACAACAGGGTTCATCGGAGTATCCTTCAAATCCTAGATGAAAGTGAGGATATAAAAGGCATGAAAGCAACCGGTATTGTTCGTCGGATTGACGACTTAGGCAGGGTTGTAATTCCGAAGGAAATTCGCAGAACATTACGCATTCGCGAAGGAGATCCGCTCGAAATATTTGTCGATCGCGATGGAGAGGTCATTTTGAAAAAATATTCGCCGATCAGTGAGCTCGGCGACTTTGCCAAGGAGTACGCCGAGGCGCTGTTTGACAGCCTCGGACAGCCGGTGCTCATTTGCGACCGCGACGTATTTATTGCCGTTGCCGGTGTTTCGAAAAAAGAATACATGAACAAAAGCGTCAGCCCGTTAGTGGAGAGAGCCATGGAAGATCGCAACTCCGTTCTCCATACGGAGGAGGGCGAGGTCGAGCTGGTCGACGGGATGACGGAAACGTTGAAGTCGTATACGATCGGCCCGATTGTGGCCAACGGCGATCCGATTGGAGCCGTCATCATTTTATCGCGCGAGAAAACGCTCGGCGAAGTTGAACATAAAGCAGTGGAAACAGCGGCCAGCTTTTTGGCCCGGCAAATGGAACAATAAATGGAACGCAAAAAGAGGGTGTCCCAAAAGATCGGGACACCCTTTTTGATCGGGCCGCACATTTATCGTTGATGGGAGAAGGTCGGGATCTTTTCCTTTCTGCTTTGTCTGCAATGGGGTTGCTATGTTGGTTGGTCCGTTCCCGTTCCGCTGGACTGAGGCCATGGCCGATGGGCGGCTCCCGCTTTTGTCTCATCGCCTGCATTGCGCTATAATATCGAGCGTAGCCGTTTGTTGCGGTAATGTTGACGGTTTGTGCGGCCAGTGCTCTTGATGGACTGTTCGCCATCTGGCGCCATACAAGCGGGAGGAGAAGGGGCATGGGAAACGTATGGAAAGGTGCAGCTGCCTTGACTGCTGCCACTTTGCTTACGAAGCTGTTAAGCGCGCTCTACCGCATCCCGTATCAAAATATGGTCGGGGATGTCGGTTTTTATATTTACCAACAAGTTTACCCCATTTATGGAATCGTTGTCGCGCTGTCGCTGACCGGTTACCCGGTTGCCATTTCGAAGCTCATCGCTGAGCGGCTGGCGGCGCGGGACGAGGCGGGAGCGGCCGCTGTCGGCCGCATCGCGCTGCTGCTGTTGGGCGGGGCGGGAGCGGTGTTGTTTGCCGTGTTATATATAGGAGCCGGCGCCATTTCGTTATGGATGGGCGACAGGCAGCTTGAAGGGTTGGTGCGGGTGCTTTCATTTTCATGCTTATTCTTTCCGCTCATTGCGGTGTTGCGCGGCGTTTTTCAAGGGCGCCATGACATGGCGCCGACGGCAGTGTCCCAAGTCGGCGAGCAGACGGTGCGTGTGACGGCGATTTTAGGGTTGTCTTATTGGGCGATCAAGCGCGGCGCTGACGCCTATGCGTGCGGCATGGCTGCGGTCGGCGGGACGTTGGCGGGCATGGCGGCCGCGCTTCTCATCTTGCTCTTTTATCTGGTCCGGCGCGGACGGCAAAAACCGGCCGGGCATACGCCGCCCGGCTCGGTGCGACAGGCGGGATGGCATTTGCTTACAGTTGGAACGGTCATTTGTTTCACCAACATGGTGTTGACGCTTGTTCCGCTCGTCGACTCGTTTTTGTTCGTCCCGCTTCTCCAAGAAACCGGGCTGGAGTTGAATGAGGTGAAAGAGTTAAAAGGGGTGTACGACCGCGGCCAGCCGCTGATTCAGCTTGGCACGGCTGTCGGCACATCGCTTTCATTGGCGCTTGTTCCGTTCGTTTCCGGCATGCGGCGCGGGCGGGAGCCGTCCTTTCTGCACAGCATGTTGCCGATCCGGTTCGCCGCGGTCATCGGCGTCGGCGCTTCATCGGGGCTCATTTGCCTCATTCGCCCGATCAACACCATGCTGTTTGAAAACGACCGCGGTTCGTTGGTCCTTGCCGTCTTGTCCGCTTCTGTCTTTTTTGCGACGATGGCGTTGACTGCCTCCGCTTTATTGCAAGGAATGGGGAAAGAGTGGACAGCGGCGGCCAGCGTGGCGGCGGCTTTGGCAGGGAAAATCGTCCTTATGCGCTGGCTTGTGCCGTCGTTCGGCGCCCTTGGCGCCGCCTTGGCGACAACAGGGGCTTATGCGCTTATGGCAGGCTTCTTATACGTGCGTTTGCCGCGTGAATGCCGGTCAGCGCGCGCCCGAGTATGCATATATCCAATTGTGAAGGCGGCTGTCGCCATGATGGCGGTGCTGAAGTTGTATACATGGTTAATGGACGCTTCAGGCGGGGGACGCCTATGGGCGTCCGCCGAGGCGCTTGGCGGCGTCGTTCTCGGCGCGGCTGTCTATATCGCATGCATCGTGAGGGGGAGTGTATTTTCCGAACAAGAGTTGTCCGCTCTCCCGTTCGTTCACAAATTTCATTTACGATTAGGAAGCAGGTGATCAGCGGTGAATACGATTTATATTTTCGGCCTTGGCGCCGGGGATGTGGAGCAGCTGACGGTCGGCGTGTATCGAAAGCTAAAAAAGGCGCATCCGCTTTTTTTGCGGACGAAGGAGCATCCGGCGGCCGAAGGGCTTCAAGAAGAGGGCATCGCGTTTACATCGTTTGATGATGTTTACGAAAAGCATGAGCAATTTGCTGATGTATATGAAGAAATTGCCGGCACTCTCATCGAGCAGGCAAAACACGGGGATGTGTTTTACGCTGTCCCTGGCCATCCGCTTGTCGCCGAACGGACGGTGCAGCTGTTGTTGGAAGCGGAGCAACGCGGCGATTGCCGGGTGGTCATCGAGGGCGGGCAAAGCTTTTTAGATGCGTTGTTTACAGCGGTGCGCATTGATCCAATCGAGGGGTTCCAGCTGTTGGATGCGACCGCTTTCCAAGGGGACGAATGGTCGCCATCGCTGCATGCTGTCTTTTGCCAAGTGTACGACCCGTTCGTCGCTTCGAATGTGAAACTGTCGCTGATGGAACAGCTTCCGGACGACTATCCGGTCTATATTGTGACCGCGGCCGGGACGAAGAGCGAACAAGTGAAGCAAGTGCCGCTCTATGAATTGGACCGTCAGGCGGCGCTTGACAATTTAACGAGCGTCTATGTGCCGCCGGTCAAGGATGAGCCGCTGCTATACCATCGGTTTGAAACGTTGCGCCGCGTCATCGCGACGTTGAGAGGGCCGCACGGCTGCCCGTGGGACCGGAAGCAGACGCATGCGTCGCTGAAGCGGTACTTGCTTGAAGAGGCGTATGAGTTGCTTGAAGCCATTGACGATGATGACGATGACCATATGGTCGAAGAGCTCGGTGACGTGCTGCTGCAAGTGATGCTCCATGCCCAGATCGGCGCTGACCGTGGGATGTTTTCGATTGATGACGTCATCCGGACATTGACTGCGAAGATGATTCGCCGCCATCCGCACGTATTTGGCGATGCGACGGCTGAAACAGCTGAGCAAGTTACAGCGAACTGGGAAAAAATTAAGGAGAAGGAAAAAGGGACCGGCCGGCCAGCGTCGATTTTAGCGGATGTTCCAAAAAGCCTGCCGGGGACGATGCGGGCGTATGAGCTGCAGAAAAAAGCAGCAAACGTCGGCTTTGACTGGGACGATGCCGCTCCCATTTGGGAAAAGGTAGAGGAAGAAATGGCGGAGTTCCGGGCTGAAGCTTCGGGCGGCCGCCGCGCGGCGCTCGTCAGCGAGTTCGGCGACGTATTGTTTGCGCTTATCAACCTTGCCCGCTATTATGATATTCAGCCCGAAGAAGCATTGCAGATGGCGAACGACAAATTCGCCCGCCGCTTCGCCTACATTGAGGAGCAAGTGCGAAAAAGCGGCCGACCGATCACATCGTTCTCGCTCGCTGAGCTCGACCGCTTTTGGGAAGAAGCAAAAGAAAACGAACAGTAAGGGGGGAAAGGGCATGCGCCTTGATAAATTTTTAAAAGTATCCCGCCTCATTAAACGCCGCACATTGGCAAAAGAAGTCGCCGACCAAGGCCGGGTGTGGATCAACGGCCACGTCGCGAAGGCAAGTTCAGATGTAAAAATCGGCGATGAACTGACGATTCAGTTCGGGCAAAAACGGGTAACGGTAAAAGTGACTAGTGTAAAAGAAACGGTGAAAAAAGAAGAGGCAGCCGAAATGTACGAGCTCGTTCGCGAGGAACGGACGGCCCCTGATCCGGATCAAGGCGGCGTTTAACGGATTTCCGAAAGACGTCTCCTGTCTCAGGGAGCGCGAAGGGCGAAGCCTAGTGAATAGGGGGAAGTGAATTTCGGCCGGCAATCGCCAATTGAATATCATTCGGTTCTTGTTCGAACGGGCGCCTTCGGAACGAAGGGAAGCGTCAAGGATTCCTGTGCAGGGCTGCCGTTCAGCGGAGCACGCACAAGGCGCTGGAAGCCCCTGCCTCTAAGTGAAGCGCAGGCGGTGGGGGTTCACTTTGTCCTTAAGGCTTGTTCTAAACGATCCCCCGCTGACATACATATGGTACAGACAGCGGATGAGAAACAACGGGCGGCCTAGCCGGCTTTCATTCTAAATCGGAAATGCGGGGGATGAACATGAACCGACATGAGGAATTTGGCGGAAACACGAACAAAGGCCCGGTCCAAGAACACGACGTGATCATGCGCGGCCGGCGCCTCCTTGACATTACCGGGGTCAAACAAGTGGAAAGCTTTGACAATGAGGAGTTTTTGCTTGAGACGGTCATGGGTTTTTTGGCGATCCGCGGGCAGAATTTGCAAATGAAAAACTTAGATGTCGACAAAGGCGTCGTTTCGATTAAAGGGCGCATTTTTGACCTCGTTTACTTAGACGATCATCAGGAGAAGGCTAAAGGATTCTTTAGCAAGTTGTTCAAATGACCATCACCACACAGTTCCTCACCATGCTCGCGATGATTGGCATGGGGGGCTGGCTCGGCATGGCGCTGGACACGTACAATCGGTTTCTCAACCGGCGTGAACGGGCGCACTGGCTCGTTTTCGTGAACGATGTACTGTTTTGGGCGGTGCAGGCGCTTCTCGTATTTTATGTGTTGCTGCTCGTCAACAATGGCGAGCTTCGCTTTTATCTGTTTTTGGCGCTGTTGTGCGGCTATGCCGCCTATCAAAGCCTGCTCCGTTCGTTGTACGTTCGGGTGCTGGAATGGCTCATTCAGCTGGCGGTCAGAACCGGAAACATCATCGCCCAGCTGTTCCGTTACATCGTGATCCGCCCGCTCGTTCTTCTCGGGCAAATGGCGCTTGCGCTTCTTTTGTTTGCCTGGCGGCTTGTGATATGGATGGGACGATTTTTGTTGCTTGCGGTTTGGAAAGCCGTTGTTCTTCTGTTTGCCCCGTTTCGTTGGACGGGCATCGCCGTTTGGCGGCGGATTCCGCCGTCCCGCCGGGCCTGGGTGGAAAAATTTTTTCGCCGTTTGAAGGGATTTGCTGGACAAATCAAGAATACACAAGAGAAAATAGGCATGTGGCTGGCGAAATGGCGAAAGTAAAAGAGGTGCAAAGGCAATGAACATGCCCAGGAGAACAAACGTGACGAAGCTGGCATCGACGTATGCGGCCGAGCAGGAGGAGAAACAGCGGAGGGCGTCGCGAAGACGGCGAATTTTGGCCATCCGTTTTGCCTTTTGGTCGTTGCTGTTGGCCGTGGTCGCCTCCGTCCTTGTCTATGCTTTGCACCTGCATGCAAAGACGGTTGATGCGAAAAGGGCGGAAAAAGAAAGGTTGACCAAACAGCTTGCGGAACTGAAACGCCAGAAAAAGCAGATGAAAGAGGAAATGAAAAGGCTGCATGATGATGACTACATCGCTGAGCTGGCGCGAAAAAAATATTATTTGTCAAAGGATGGGGAAATTATTTTTGTGTTGCCCGAAAAGTAACAAATCCCTCCAATGCCCGTTCAATACGGGCATTCGTCATATTGACACTTATTTTTTTTATTCGCTATAATGAAATCAACACCATCTTTAAAGCGTTTTAAGGAGGAGCACTTTTTTTATGTCGATTGAAGTAGGCAGCAAGTTACAAGGCAAAGTCACAGGCATTACGAAATTCGGGGCGTTTGTGGAGCTGCCGGAAGGTGTGACAGGACTCGTTCATATCAGCGAGGTAGCCGATAACTACGTCAAAGATATCAACGACCATTTGAAAGTCGGCGACACGGTGTATGTCAAAGTCATTAACGTCGGCCAAGACGGAAAGATCGGCTTGTCCATTCGCAAAGCAAAGGATACGCCTTCTTCGCAGCGGCCGCGCCGGGCGCATGACCGCTCTGCGGCTGACAGCTTAGAGCAAAAAATCAGCCGTTTCCTGAAAGAGAGTGAAGACCGATTGGCGTCGTTGCGCCGCCATACCGAATCGAAGCGGGGAGGTCGTGGATCGAGACGCGGGTAACTTGCTGCTGAATGAATGCCGGAAAGATGACGAATAGGGGGACAACAAAGCATCCATGGTCATGGATGCTTCTTTGTTGGGTTTGGCGAAAGAAAGGATGTATTTTCCGGAACGATACATATTGACAATCGGTATGGGCTCCAGTATTATATTAAATGTTGCCACACGGCGGTGTAGCTCAGCTGGCTAGAGCGTACGGTTCATACCCGTGAGGTCGGGGGTTCGATCCCCTCCACCGCCACCAAAATTCAATATGGCCCGTTGGTCAAGTGGTTAAGACACCGCCCTTTCACGGCGGTAACACGGGTTCGAATCCCGTACGGGTCATCATCATTGACGAACGAGCATGCGCCATGAAGCGACATGCTCGTTTTTCGTTTTTGTCTGCTTCTGTCGGAACAAAAACGTTGCCTGCACATTGTCGGGAAAAACGTCGAACGATTTTTTATTTTTCTCCGTTGTTTTGACAAATTTTTGGCAATTTCAAATATATAATAGGGGGTAATAGAAAAGCAAAGGAGAGGATCGGGAATGGAAAGAGTAGAAAGAGGGACGTTGCGCCGTATTTCGGAAGTGCCGATTCATGACACGCAAGCGACCGTATCGCGTTGGATACGCCATGTGAAGCTGCGCCTTGGCCACTTGTTCGTCCATCAAGGATTTTTGCTTCTTCTCGTCGGCTTTTTGCTTGGACGAGCACTCATTTTGGCGAAGCTGACCCCGTTTGCGCTGCCGTTTTTCGTTTCCGTCTATATGTTGCGCCGTGACAAGGCGGCCTTTGCTTTGATTGCCCTAATGGCCGGCGCATTGACACTGTCGTTCGATGTTTTGCTGTTTGTCGGCGTTTCCATTTTCGGCTTTCTCTTTATTTACGGATGGGTGCGCAGGGTGATCAGCGAATCGTTAAAAATCGTCCCGTTCGTCGTCTTTGCGGTCTCATTGGCAGCGAAATGGCTGATCTCCTACTACTGGGTCGGGGAGCGGACGGTTTACGGGACGGCCATGGCGGTTGTCGAAGCCGGGCTTTCGCTTGTGCTTACACTGATTTTTATGCAAAGCATCCCTTTGCTGACGGTCCGGAAACACAAACATGCCTTGCGGGCTGAGGAAATCATTTCATTGATTATTTTGCTTGCCTCGATGTTGACAGGGATGATCGGTTGGTCGGCGTATGGCTTGTCGCTTGAGCATGTGATGTCGCGTTATCTCGTGCTGCTGTTCGCATTTGTCGCCGGGGCGGCGACCGGTTCGACTGTCGGAGTGGTCACCGGCCTCATTTTGAGCTTAGCGAACGTCGGCAACTTGTTGGAAATGAGCTTGCTTGCCTTCGCTGGGCTGCTCGGTGGGCTGCTTAAAGAAGGGCGAAAGCTTGGGGTCGCGTTCGGGCTTATCGTCGCGACGTTGTTAATGGGTTTATACGGGAATGGAAAGGCGGAGCTTGTGCCGACGTTGCTTGAATCAGGCATCGCCATTGTGCTGTTTTTGTTCACGGCCCACTCCTTGACAGAGAAAATCGCCAAATACATTCCGGGTACGGCCGAATATATCAATGAGCAGCAACAATACGTCCGCAAAATTCGCGACGTGACCGCCCAGCGCGTTTCACAGTTTTCGAACGTCTTCCAAGCATTGGCGGAAAGTTTTTCACCCGAACCATTGTCAGATGACAGTGAACATCAGGAGCGCGAAGAAGACTACTTTCTTGGCGATATTACGGGGCAAACGTGCCAAACGTGTTTCAAAAAGGCCCAGTGCTGGGTGACAAACTTTAGTACAACCTATGCGTATATGAAGCGAATGATGCATGAAGCCGAAGAAAAAACATTGGCGCACAACCATCAGCTGCTGCGCGAATGGGAGCGCCATTGCGTAAAAGCAGGCAAAGTCGTTGACGCGATGGAAAAGGAGATGGTCATTTATCAGGCGAATCGCAAACTCAAACAGCAAATTTATGAAAGCCGAAAACTCGTCGCCGAGCAGTTGCTGGGCATTTCCCAGGTGATGGACGATTTCGCCAAAGAAATGCAAAAGGAACAGGAAAACCATTATTTGCAGGAAGAGCAAATTTACCACGCTTTGCAAGAGTTTGGCATTGAAATCGGCCACGTCGATATTTACAGTTTGGAAAAGGGAAATATCGATATTGAAATGAGCATTCCGTATTGCGATGGGCGCGGCGAGTGCGAAAAACTGATCGCGCCGATGCTGTCGGACATTTTAGGGGAAACAATTGTTGTCAAGCGTGAAGAGTGCGCCGCTTACCCGAACGGCTACTGCCGTGTTGCCTTTGGTTCAACCAAAGCGTTTGTCGTGGAAACGGGAGTCGCGTTTGCGGCTAAAGGGGGCGAGCTCATTTCCGGCGACAGCTATGCGACGATTGAGCTTGGCACCGGCAAATATGCGGTTGCCGTCAGCGACGGCATGGGCAACGGCGAACGGGCGCACTACGAAAGCCGCGAGACGCTGCGCCTGCTGCAAAAAATTTTGCAGACAGGGATGGACGAATCGATTGCCATTAAATCGATCAATTCGATCCTGGCGCTGCGGACGACAGAGGACATGTATGCGACGCTCGATTTGGCCATCATCGACTTGCAAAACGCCGCGACAAAGTTTTTGAAAATCGGGTCGATGCCGAGTTTCATCAAGCGGGGCAACAAAGTGATCAAGGTAGAGGCGAGCAACTTGCCGATGGGGATCCTTAAAGAGGTCGAATTTGATGTCGTCAGCGAACAGTTAAAATCGGGCGACTTGCTCATCATGATGAGCGATGGGGTGTTTGAAGGGCCGATGAACGTAGAGAACCATGATGTATGGATGAAGCGAAAAATTCAAGAGTTAAAAACGAACGACCCGCAGGAAGTCGCTGATTTGATCATAGAAGAAGTGATCCGCCAATGCGGCGGGGAAATTGAAGACGATATGACGGTCGTTGTCGCGAAAGTGCGGCACAACACGCCAAAATGGGCGACGATTCCCGCGTATATGTATATGAAAAAGGCGCAGTAATGCGCGTATAAAAATGTTCCCTGGCGGCGATGATGGTAATACTTATTCGCCAAGGAGGGGAACGAACATGCGGAAAGGAACGTTGCGGCAAATTTTGTTGATTACGGACGGCTGCTCAAACCATGGCGAGGACCCGGCTGCGATGGCGGCATTGGCTCGCGAACAAGGCATTACAGTGAACGTAATCGGCGTGTTGGATCAAGACACGATTGACGAAAACGGACGGCGGGAAATTGAAGCGATCGCTGCCGCCGGCGGCGGCATGAGCCAAATCGTGTACGCGAAACAGCTGTCGCAGACGGTGCAAATGGTGACGCGCCAGGCGATGACGCAGACGCTGCAAGGGCTCGTCAATCGCGAGTTGAAACAAATCTTTGGTTCTGACGTTTCGCTTGAGGACTTGCCGCCGGACAAGCGCGGCCAAGTGATGGAAGTCGTCGATGAACTTGGGGAAACGGCCGCACTTGATGTGCTCATCTTAATCGATACGAGCGGAAGCATGAAGACGAAACTGCCGATGGTCAAAGAGGCGCTCCTTGACTTGTCGCTCAGTTTAAACGCGCGCATGGGCGAAAATCGCTTTTCTGTGTTTATTTTCCCGGGCAAACGGAATTACGCTGAGAAAATGATGGATTGGACGCCGAAAATTGAAGAGCTGTCCACCATCTTTCCAAAGCTTTCATCAGGCGGGCTGACGCCGACCGGACCGGCGTTGCGTGAAGCGATGGCCTATTTCGGCCGCAATCGGTCGCTAAGGAGTTGGATTCATGATGGCGATGAGCCATACATCGAAGGATCGTCTTGGTAATCTTCCGCCCGGCACGGTCATCACTGGCAAATGGCACGGCCATTCGTACCGGTTGCTGCGTCGGCTCGGCAGCGGGGCGAACGGCGTCGTCTATCTGGCGGAGAGCGGCCGCCGCCGCGTTGCGCTGAAACTGAGCGACGACTATGCGTCGCTAGCCTCGGAAATGAATATATTGCGCCGTTTTGCCAAGGTCCAGGGAGCCGCCCTCGGGCCTTCTTTGCTGGAAGCCGATGATTGGCAAAGCCCGTTTGCCCGGAGGGTGGTTCCGTTTTATGCCATGGAGTACATTGAAGGGGAGCAGTTCTCCGCTTTCGTCCGCCGGCGCGGAAAAGAATGGGCGCCGGTGCTGCTTATGCAGCTTTTGTCTGTGCTCGGACGGCTTCATGAAGAAGGATGGGTATTCGGTGATTTGAAGCCGGACAATTTGATCGTCACCGGGCCGCCGCCGTCCGTCCGACTGTTGGATGTCGGGGGGACGACGATGCAGGGGCGGGCGATCAAAGAGTTTACCGAGCTGTATGACCGCGGCTATTGGGGGCTCGGGTCGCGCAAAGCAGAGCCGTCGTACGATTTGTTTGCGGCGGCGATGGTGATGATTGCCGCCTGTTATCCGGGGCCGCTCGAGAAAAAAGGGAACGGGAGGGCGCAACTTTTGTCCATCATTGAAACGGATCGTTTTTTAGCCCAATATAAAGAAGTTTTGCAAAATGCGCTTGACGGCCGGTATGCGAAGGCCGAGGACATGCGCCGCGACTTATTGGCTGCCTCTTCCCGCCGCGTGGCGGCACACTATGAGGTCAAGACAGCAGCGGCCGCACCGAACCGCCGGTCGGGTCGGCGGGCCGCCAAGCGCCGCAAAACGGGCAGGGTTGCCGAAACGGTGCTGATCGCTGTTTTGCTGCTTGGCGCGTACGGTTTTTATATATACTGGCATCTGTCGATGTAACCTAGTAAAATAATAAAGAAACGGAAGTTTTGAGAAAATGGGGCGGTCGTGTTACGATGAAGCTAAAAGAGGGTAAAGAGGGTTTCGGCGATGATGGATAAAGTGCGCGCCTTTATTGACAGGCACGGACTGCTTTCAAAAGGGGCGACAGTCATTGTCGGCGTTTCCGGGGGCCCCGACTCGCTTGCTCTGCTGCACGTGTTTCTTTCGCTTCGCGATGAGTGGAAGCTTCGCCTTGTAGCGGCTCATGTCGACCATATGTTTCGCGGGCGGGAATCGGAAGAGGAGATGGAGTTTGTGAAACATTTTTGCGCCGAACACCGTATTTTATGTGAGACGGCGCAAATCGACGTTCCTGCTTTCCAGCGCCGCACGGGCCTTGGCGCCCAAGAGGCGGCGCGCAACTGTCGATACCGCTTTTTTGCCGAACTGGTGAAAAAACATCAAGCCCAGTATGTCGCTGTCGGCCATCACGGCGATGACCAAGTCGAGACGATTTTAATGCGGCTTGTGCGCGGCAGCACAGGAAAAGGATATGCCGGTATCCCCGTCAAGCGGCCGTTTCACGGCGGGTATCTCATCCGCCCGTTTTTAGCCGTCAGCCGGGCGGACATCGAGGAGTATTGCGAAAAGGCAGGGCTCGCCCCGCGCCGCGACCCAAGTAACGAAAAAGACGACTACACGCGCAACCGGTTCCGCCGCTATATTATTCCGTTGCTGAAACAGGAAAATCCGCGCTTGCATGAGCGATTTCAACAATATAGTGAAATGATGGCGGAAGATGAGCAGTTCTTGGAGGAATTGGCAATCGACGCGCTGAATAAAGTAATGGAAAAACAATATAATGAAGTTGTGTTGCATCTCCGCCCGTTTCTCGCATTGCCTCGGCCGTTGCAGCGTCGGGTGTTGCAGCTTTTGCTGCTTCGCCTTTACGACGCCGTTCCGGCGGCGTTGACTTTTGTACATATCGGTCATATACTGATGCTTTGCGAACGCGCCCACCCTTCCGGACAAATTGATTTGCCAAAAGGGCTCAAAGCGATCCGCTCGTATGACCGCTGTTTGTTTACGTTTGGCGTCCAAAGCGGCGCTCCAAGCTATCAGCTTGACTTGCCGGTTCCAGCGCTATTGCCCCTCCCAACCGGTGGTGCAATCGTGAGTGAATTTAGGGAACACTATCCGAAGGGACGGCTGGGAAACGATTCGTTTGTGGTTGACCCCGATGCGGTGTCCCTTCCGCTTCGCGTGCGGACGCGCCGCGAGGGCGACCGGATGGTGCTGAAAGGGACGGGAGGCACGAAAAAAATTAAAGAGATTTTCATTGAAGCCAAAGTTCCGCGGACGGAAAGGGATGGCTGGCCGATCGTCGAAGATGCCGACGGCCGCATTCTCTGGGTGCCAGGGCTGAAAAAATCGGCTTTTGAAGCCGAAGACCGCGGGCAAGCCCGTTATATCCTGCTCCATTATGAGGCGATGAACAGCTAGGAGGAAAAAAGATGGGAATGAAAGACGATATTCAAAAAGTGTTGATCACTGAGGAGGAAATTCAGGCGAAAGTCAAAGAACTCGGCGGCTTGTTGACGAAAGAGTATGAGGGGCGTTTTCCGCTCGCCGTCGGCGTCCTCAAAGGGGCGATGCCGTTTATGGCCGATTTGCTCAAACATATCGATACATACTTGGAAATGGATTTTATGGATGTGTCAAGCTACGGCAATGCGACTGTTTCATCCGGTGAAGTGAAAATTGTCAAAGACTTAAATACATCGGTTGAGGGCCGCGACATTTTGATCATTGAAGACATTATCGACAGCGGATTGACGCTCAGTTATTTGGTGGATTTGTTCCGCTACCGGAAAGCGAATTCGATTAAAATCGTCACCCTCCTTGACAAGCCGTCGGGCCGGAAGGCGGATATTCAGGCTGATTACACTGGATTTACCGTCCCCGACGAATTCGTTGTCGGCTATGGCCTCGATTATGCTGAAAAATACCGCAACCTCCCGTTTATCGGCGTCTTAAAGCCAGAAGTGTACCAAAAGTGAAGCGATTGTCGTGCACCGGCCGAATTGTTTGTATTTAAGCAAATTTCTATGCTAGTATTGAGTATAGTGTGTTTCATATGGGAGGAGGCAAGAAATGAACCGGATTTTCCGCAACACCATCTTTTATTTGCTGATTTTCCTCGTCGTGATCGGCGTCGTCAGCTTTTTTAACGGCACGAACCAGCGGACTGAGCCGATGACGTACGATGCGTTTATCACTCATCTGGAAAACGGGGACGTTAAGTCGTTTTCTATTAAGCCGGAGCGCGGCGTATATGAAATCAAAGGCCAGTTGAAAACATATAGCGAAGGGCAGTACTTTTCCACCTACGTCATGAACAGTGACAAAGTGCTTGACCGCATCGATGCGGCGGCGGCGCGGACGCGGGTGGAAGTCGTGCCTGCGGATGAAACGAGCGGATGGGTGACGTTTTTCACTTCCATCATCCCATTTGTTATTATTTTTATTTTGTTCTTCTTCCTTTTGAACCAGGCACAGGGCGGCGGCAGCCGGGTGATGAATTTCGGCAAAAGCCGGGCGCGGCTGTATACGGATGACAAGCGGAAGGTCCGTTTTCGCGATGTGGCTGGAGCGGACGAGGAAAAAGAAGAGCTCGTGGAAATTGTTGAGTTTTTGAAAGATCCGCGCAAATTCGCCGAACTCGGCGCCCGCATTCCAAAAGGGGTGTTGCTTGTCGGGCCGCCGGGGACCGGGAAAACGTTGTTGGCGCGCGCGGTTGCCGGGGAAGCGGGCGTGCCGTTTTTCTCGATCAGCGGGTCGGATTTCGTAGAAATGTTCGTTGGGGTTGGCGCTTCGCGCGTGCGCGACTTGTTTGAAACAGCGAAAAAGAACGCACCGTGCATCATTTTCATCGACGAGATTGACGCCGTCGGCCGCCAGCGCGGCGCCGGCCTTGGCGGCGGCCACGATGAGAGGGAGCAGACGCTCAACCAGCTGCTTGTGGAAATGGACGGTTTTAACGGCAATGAAGGCATCATCATTATTGCGGCAACAAACCGGCCGGACATTTTAGACCCGGCGCTGTTGCGCCCGGGCCGCTTCGACCGGCAGATTACCGTCGACCGGCCGGATGTGAAAGGGCGCGAAGCGGTGTTGCGCGTGCATGCCCGCAACAAGCCGCTCGATGAGTCGGTTGATTTGAAGGCGATCGCCATGCGCACGCCGGGATTTTCCGGCGCCGATTTGGAAAACTTGTTGAACGAAGCGGCGCTCGTTGCAGCGCGCCGCAACAAAAAGAAAATCGACATGAGCGACATCGACGAGGCGACCGACCGCGTCATTGCCGGACCGGCGAAAAAAAGCCGCGTCATTTCGGAAAAAGAGCGGCGGATCGTCGCGTTTCACGAAGCTGGGCATACGGTCATCGGCATGGTGCTTGCCGACGCGGAAATGGTGCATAAAGTGACGATCGTTCCGCGCGGCCAAGCCGGAGGCTATGCGGTCATGCTGCCGAAAGAAGACCGGTACTTTATGACGAAAGCCGAATTAATGGATAAAATCACCGGCCTGCTCGGCGGGCGCGTCGCCGAGGAAATCGTGTTCAACGAAGTGAGCACGGGGGCCCACAACGATTTTCAGCGGGCGACAAACATCGCGCGCCGGATGGTGACGGAGTTCGGCATGAGCGAAAAGCTTGGTCCGCTGCAATTCGGCCAACCGAGCGGGCAAGTGTTTTTAGGACGCGACTTGCATAATGAGCAAAATTACAGCGATAAAATTGCTTACGAAATTGACTTGGAAATCCAGCGCATCATTAAAGAGTGCTACGAAAAGGCGAAGCAGATTTTAACGCAGCACCGTGACAAACTGGATCTAATCGCCACAACGCTGTTGGAAGTCGAAACGCTTGATGCGGAACAAATTAAACATTTATTTGAGCACGGCACGCTGCCGCCCGACCGCAAAGGCCGCGATGAAGCAGGCAAGGGCGACATCGACGTGAAAATCAATATTCAAAAGAAAGAGGAGTAATCGATGTCTCTATTCAGAGGCATCTTTTTTTTAGCCGCGGCCCCGTAGGTTGGCGCTGTTTTTTCCGCGGGAAAATCAAGTATGATATGATAGAGAAAGGAACTTATTGAAGAAAAGTGGGGAATGAGGCCATGATTTTTGTGTTGGACGTCGGCAACACCAATACCGTGTTGGGGGTTTATGACGGCGATGAATTAAAACACCATTGGCGCATCGAGACGAGCCGGGCGAAAACGGAAGACGAGTATGGCATGACCATCAAGGCGCTCTTGAGCCATGTCGGCTTGCAGTTTTCCGACATCCGCGGCATCATCATTTCTTCGGTTGTGCCGCCGATTATGTTTGCCCTTGAACGCATGTGCTTAAAATATTTCCACGTAAAGCCGCTCGTTGTCGGACCGGGCATTAAAACCGGGCTGGACATTAAATACGATAATCCGCGCGAAGTGGGCGCCGACCGGATCGTCAATGCGGTCGCGGGCATCCATTTGTACGGCAGCCCGCTCATTATTGTCGATTTTGGCACGGCGACCACGTATTGTTATATTAACGAACATAAACAATATATGGGAGGGGCTATTGCCCCGGGAATTATGATTTCGACGGAGGCGCTGTTTGCGCGGGCAGCAAAATTGCCGCGCATTGAAATCGCCCGTCCGGACGATATCATCGGCAAAAATACAGTCAGCGCCATGCAGGCCGGCATTTTATACGGATATGTTGGACAAGTGGAAGGCATCGTGTCGCGCATGAAGGCGAAAAGCAAAGTTCCGCCGAAAGTCATCGCCACTGGCGGCCTTGCGCCTCTCATTGCCGGCGAATCGGACGTGATCGATGTCGTGGATCCGTTTTTGACGCTGACAGGCTTAAAATTGTTGTACGAGAAAAACACCGAGAAAAAAGGATGAAGGGTTTGGTGAAGATGGGAGATTACTTAGTCAAAGCGCTCGCCTATGACGGACAGGTGAGGGCGTATGCGGCAAGGACGACGGAGACGGTGGCGGAAGCGCAGCGCCGCCATCAAACGTGGCCGACCGCCTCGGCGGCGCTCGGACGGGCGCTGACGGCCGGCGTTATGATGGGAGCAATGTTAAAAGGGGATGAAACGTTGACCATCAAAATTGATGGCGGCGGGCCGATCGGCACGATTTTAATCGACAGCAATGCCAAAGGGGAAGTGCGCGGCTATGTGACCAATCCGCACGTGCATTTCGAGCTGAATGAACACGGGAAACTCGATGTCGCGCGGGCGGTCGGCAAAAACGGGATGCTGACGGTCGTCAAAGACCTCGGGCTGCGCGACTTTTTCACCGGTCAAGTGCCGATCATCTCGGGGGAGCTCGGTGAGGATTTCACCTATTATTTCGCTTCTTCCGAGCAAATCCCGTCGTCCGTCGGCGTCGGCGTGCTCGTCAACCCCGATTACACGATCCGGGCCGCGGGAGGGTTTATCATTCAATTGATGCCTGGAACGGAAGAACAAACGATCAGCCGCATTGAGGAGCGGTTGAAACAAATTCCGCCTGTGTCGCGCATGATTGAAAACGGCCTAACACCGGAGCAAATATTGGAACAATTAGGCGGCGGCGTCCGGGTGTTGGAGACGATGCCGGTGTCATTTGTCTGCCGCTGTTCGCGCGAGCGGATCGCGGATGCGCTCATCAGCCTGGGGCCAGGGGAGATTCAAGATATCATCGACAAGGAAGGGCAGGCGGAAGCGTCATGCCATTTTTGCAATGAAACATACCATTTTGCGAAAGAAGAGCTCGAACAGCTGAAGCAACTTGCCGAAAAACGGTGAAAACGCGAAAATGATTGACAATTTCACTAATAGCTGATACATTGGAGATAAATTCGATAAAATTAATCGGGATTAGGGGTGGAACCATGGCACGCACAGTCAATTCTGTAACGGAACTGATCGGCGATACACCAGCCGTGAAACTAAATCGTATCGTCGATGAGGACAGCGCTGATGTTTATGTAAAATTGGAGTTCATGAACCCGGGCAGCAGCGTCAAAGACCGGATTGCATTGGCGATGATTGAGGCGGCGGAAAAAGAAGGAAAACTGAAGCCAGGCGATACGATCGTCGAACCGACAAGCGGCAACACCGGAATCGGGCTGGCAATGGTCGCGGCGGCGAAAGGATACAAAGCAGTGTTGGTCATGCCGGATACGATGAGCTTAGAGCGCCGCAACCTGTTGCGGGCGTATGGAGCTGAGCTGGTGCTCACGCCGGGCGCTCAAGGAATGCGTGGTGCGATCGAAAAAGCGGAAGAGCTCGCTCGCGAGCATGGCTATTTTATGCCGCAGCAATTCAAAAACGAAGCCAACCCGGAAATTCATCGTTTGACAACGGGCAAAGAAATCGTCGAACAAATGGGCGACCAGCTTGACGCGTTTGTGGCCGGCATCGGGACGGGCGGAACGATCACAGGCGCCGGCAAAGTGTTGCGTGAAGCGTATCCAAACATTAAAATTTATGCGGTTGAGCCGGCTGATTCGCCGGTCTTGTCGGGCGGCAAACCGGGCCCGCATAAAATTCAAGGAATCGGAGCCGGATTTATCCCGGATATTTTGGATACAAGCATTTACGATGAAGTCATTACCGTCACAACCGACGAAGCGTTTGCGGCTGCCCGCCGCGCCGCCCGCGAAGAAGGCATCCTTGGCGGCATTTCGTCCGGCGCTGCCATTCATGCGGCATTGAAGGTGGCGAAAGAGCTCGGCAAAGGAAAAAAAGTGCTTGCCATCATCCCGAGCAATGGGGAGCGCTATTTGAGCACGCCGCTTTACCAATTCGAAGACTAAGCAGCTTTACTTTCGGCAGGGGTGACCCTGTCGAACTTTTTTATGTTTATGGGTGATATGAGCGCCGACTCATTGTACAATAAGGATAATGATGAGCGTCGTAAAGGGGTTGGCTGTGATGAAACAAAGACGAAGGCGGCTGAAGCGGACCATTCATTACAGCGGGCGGGATTGGTTTTATCAGTATGAGCAACTGGCATACGGCCGGCGGCACCACGTGTTGCTGGAGAGCGGACAAGGGGGAAGATACAGCATCATCGGCCTCAATCCGAGCGGGATCATTCGTGCCGCCGGGCATCAGCTGTCCATTATCTATCGTGGAAAAGAAACGGTGCTGAACGGGCCACCGCTCGAGTTGCTGCAGCAATGGTTTTCACAACGTGTGGCGCCGGGGGAGGGGGAGCCGCTCCCGTGCCAAGGCGGGTTGGTCGGCTATATCAGCTATGACGCCGCTCGTTATATCGAACGGCTTCCATCGCTGGCTGTAGATGATTTGCAGCTACCGTCTATGCAGTTTTTTGTATTTGACGATGTGGCGATTTACGATCATCAAACCGATCGCCTTCATTTGCTCGCTTATGCAGATGAAGGGGAAGAAGGAGAAGCGGAGCGGCGGTTGGAGATGTATGAACGGCTGTGGCTTGAAGAGCGAAGCAGCCCGCCGGTTTGGCCGTCCGTTGTCTCATCGGCTTGTCCATCGGTTTCCATGACAAAGGAGCAGTTTATGGAAGCGGTCCGCCGCGTTCAACATTATATTGCAGCGGGCGATGTGTTCCAAGTTAATTTGTCGGTGCGCCAGTCCCGTCCGCTGTTGACCCACCCGTTCGCTGTGTACAAACAACTGCGGACCATTAACCCGTCGCCGTACATGGCGTATGTGCATACCCCTGAATGTCAAATTGTCAGCGGTTCGCCGGAGCTGCTCGTCCGCAAGCAGGGAGAACGGCTGGAAACACGCCCGATAGCCGGAACCCGCTCGCGCGGACGCACGGAAGCGGAAGACGGGCAAATCGCCCGCCAACTGCTAGCCAGCGAAAAAGAGCGGGCCGAGCACGCCATGCTCGTTGATCTTGAGCGGAATGACCTTGGGCGTGTCTGTGTCTATGGGACGGTGCGTGTCGATGAGTGGATGACGGTGGAAAAGTATTCGCATGTGATGCATATTGTTTCCCACGTATCCGGCATCATGGCTCCGGAACATGATGCGTTTTCTGTTATTCGTGCGATGTTTCCCGGCGGAACGATCACCGGCGCTCCGAAAGTGCGGACGATGGAAATCATCGAAGAATTGGAGCCGGTTCGCCGCGGTTTGTACACCGGTTCGATCGGCTGGATCGATTTTCAAGGGAATATGGAGCTAAACATCGCCATCCGCACGATGGTTGTGAAAAACGGGCTGGCCCATGTGCAAGCAGGCGCAGGCATTGTCATCGATTCCAACCCGGAGCACGAGTACAAAGAATGTTTGAAAAAAGCCGCTGCCCTCTGGAAAGCGAAAGAGCTGAGCGAAGCAGAGACTTTATTTCAGAGCATGAGGTGAGAAGGATGATCGTCATGATCGATAACTATGATTCGTTTACGTACAATTTGGTGCAATATTTAGGGGTTTTAGGCGAAGAGCTGTTCGTAAAGCGGAACGACGAAATTACGGTGGACGAGATTGAGCAGCTTCATCCCGATTTTATCATGATTTCCCCCGGCCCATGTACACCGAATGAGGCGGGAATCAGCTTGGCCGTTATCGATCGCTTCGCCGGCCGCATCCCGATTTTTGGCGTCTGCCTCGGCCATCAGGCGATCGCCCAGGCGTTTGGCGGCCGCGTCATCCGTGCCCCAAGGCTGATGCACGGGAAAACGTCGTCCGTTTACCATGACGGGGAAACGATTTTCCGCGGCGTGCCAAGCCCGTTTACAGCGACGCGCTACCATTCCCTTATCGTTGAGAAAGAGACGCTTCCAGACTGTTTCATCGTGTCGGCTTGGACGGACGAAGACGAAGTGATGGCCATTCGCCATAAAACATTGCCAATCGAAGGAGTGCAGTTCCACCCGGAGTCGATTATGACCAGCCATGGGATGCAGCTGCTGAAAAATTTTATTGATACGTACAAAAAGGCGTGATGGGCATATGTATGTGTATGTCAATGGGGAGATTGTCCCGTATGAGGAGGCGAGGGTTTCGGCGTTTGACCACGGTTTTTTATACGGGATCGGCTTGTTTGAGACGTTCCGCACGTATGAGGGACATCCGTTTTTGCTTGACGATCATTTAGCGCGGCTAAATCGCGGGCTTTCCGAGTTGCGCATCCAAAAGCAGGTAAGCCGTGCGGAGGCGCTCGGGATCATCGAGCGGTTGCTCAGGGCCAATGGTCTTCAGGACGCCTATGTACGTTTCAACGTCTCGGCTGGGGTTGGCGGTCTTGGCTTGTCGATGGAGCAGTATAGCCATCCAACGGTGATCGTCTATATGAAGCCGCTGCCGCCATCCGCCCCTCCAGAAGGGAAAGAAGGGGTCGTTTTAACAACGAGGCGGAACAGCCCTGAAGGCGATGAACGGTTAAAATCGCATCATTATTTAAACAATATAATTGGAAAGTGGGAGCTTGGCCGCCGTGTGGATGTGGAAGGCATTTTTTTAAATCGGGACGGGCAAGTAGCCGAGGGAATCGTTTCGAATATTTTTTGGGTCAAGGACGGCGTTGTCTACACCCCGGCGCCGTCTGTCGGCATATTAAACGGCGTTACGAGGCAGTTCGTCATCGCCTTGCTCGAACGGCTTCATATCCCGATTAAAGAGGGAGCGTATCCCCTGTCCCATTTGCAGGAGGCTGATGAGGTCTTTATTACGAATTCACTGCAGGAAATTGTGCCGCTTCACCGCATCGGCCGCCGCTCTTATAGCGGAAAACATGGCCCGGTGACCTGTGCGCTGCAACATCATTACCGCCGCTTTACCGATACATTATGGACGAGGAACGAACTGAAAGAAAGGATGAACGAATGATGGCAACGATGACGCGTTCCTTTGTATTAAAATGCCGCGGACATGAGCTGGATTTGCGCCAAAAAACGTTGATCATGGGCATTGTCAATGTGACGCCTGACTCGTTTTCCGACGGCGGCCGGTTTTATGAAGTGGAAAAAGCGGTCGAGCATGCGAAACGGCTCGTGGCGGAAGGAGCCGACATCATTGACATCGGCGGTGAATCAACTCGTCCGGGGGCGGATCCAGTGCCGCTTGATGAAGAGCTACAGCGCGTCATTCCGGCAGTCAAAGCGATCGCCGATGCGGTGGACGTGCCGATTTCCGTCGACACGTATAAAGCCGAGGTCGCAAGGCAGGCCATTGAAGCGGGAGCGCATATCATCAACGACGTTTGGGGCGCCAAAGCCGATCCGGATATGGCCCACGTCGCCGCTTCGTACGGAGTGCCGATCATTTTAATGCACAACCGTCACGATATGGCATACCGCGATCTCATTTCCGACATGATCGCCGACTTGAAGGAGAGCATCCGTATTGTCAAACAGGCGGGAGTAAAAGAGGAAAACATTATTGTAGATCCGGGGATCGGATTTGCCAAAACGGTTGAACATAACCTGGAAGTGATGCGGCGTCTCGATGAGTTTGCTGCTTTGGGATACCCACTTTTGCTTGGCACATCGCGCAAACGGTTTATCGGCCATGTGCTCGATGTGCCGGTTGAGGAGCGGGTCGAAGGAACGGGGGCGACGGTTTGCCTTGGCATCGTGAAGGGGGCGCATATCGTCCGCGTCCATGACGTATTGCCGATCGCCCGCATGGCGAAAATGATGGATGCGATGCTCGGGAAAGGAGAGAGCGGCCATCGATAAAATTTATATTCAAGGTATGGAATTTTACGGTTATCACGGAGTGCTCCGAGAAGAAAACGTCCTCGGCCAGCGGTTTTTGGTCGATGTGGCCCTTGAGCTCGACTTGCGTCCAGCCGGCCGGAGCGACCGTCTCGAGCATACGGTGAACTATGCGGAAGTATACGAGCGCTGTCGGACGATCGTGGAAGAGAGGACGCTCGCCTTGATCGAAGCGGTTGCCGAGGCGATCGCGGATGAGCTGCTTGCCGCTTTCCCCGCCGTTCAGCGGTGCACGGTGAAAGTAATCAAGCCGAATCCGCCCATTCGCGGCCATTATCAGCATGTCGCCGTTGAAATCTACAGGGGGCGGTAAGATGGAAAACATTGCGTATATTGCTTTAGGTTCCAACCTTGGAGATCGTGCGTACTATTTGCGTTCAGCCGTCGCGGCGCTTCATCGCCATAAGGGAATTTTTGTCACATCGGGTTCGTCCATCTATGAAACCGACCCGGTCGGTTACGTCAACCAAGACAAGTTTTTAAACATGGTGATTGAGGTGGCGACCGCTTTGTCGCCATTTGCTTTGTTTGACGTGACGCAACAAATCGAACAGGAATTTGGCAGGAAAAGGGAAACTCGCTGGGGGCCGCGCACGTTAGACCTTGACATTTTGTTGTACAATCATGAAAATATTGAGACAGAGCGACTTGTCATTCCGCATCCGCGCATGGCGGAGCGGGCGTTTGTTTTAATCCCGTTGCTCGAGATCAATTCCCATTTGACAATACCGAACGTTTCGGAACCGTTAGCAGACATTATTGACCGACTACCCGACAAAAAAGGAGTTCGTGTATGGAAGCAGAAAGATGGGGAAGACGTATTCGCGCTTTTCGAAAGCTGAAAGGATATACACAAGAAAAGTTGGCCAAGGAACTCGGCATTTCCGTTTCGATTCTCGGCGAAATTGAACGGGGGAACCGGATGCCGTCCGACACGCTTGTCGGACAGATCGCCGAGCGGCTGAACGTATCGGTTGAGGAGCTGGAACCGCCAAAGTTCGAATCAAACAGGTAGAAAGGAGGCGTTTTTATGTTTCGCATTGGTGATGTGGAAATTCAAAACCGTGTCGTCCTTGCGCCGATGGCAGGCGTGTGCAATTCGGCTTTCCGCCTGACCGTAAAGGAGTTCGGCGCCGGTCTTGTATGCGCAGAGATGGTGAGCGATAAAGGAATCGTATACAACAATGAAAAGACGTTAAATATGCTCTATATCGACGAACGCGAAAAGCCGCTCAGCTTGCAAATTTTCGGCGGTGAAAAGGAAACACTTGTCAAAGCAGCGAAATTTGTCGACAAAAATACAAATGCCGATATTATCGACATCAACATGGGCTGCCCAGTGCCGAAAATTACGAATTGCGATGCCGGAGCGAAATGGCTCCTCGACCCGAACAAAATTTACGATGTCGTCGCCGCCATTGTCGACGCCGTCGAAAAACCCGTCACGGTCAAGATGCGAATCGGTTGGGATGACCAACATATTTACGCTGTTGAAAACGCCCAAGCGGTCGAACGCGCCGGCGGCAAAGCCGTCGCCGTCCATGGACGGACAAGGGTGCAAATGTATGAAGGGAAGGCGAATTGGGACATCATTAAGCAAGTCAAAGAGGCCGTCAACATTCCAGTCATCGGAAACGGTGATGTCAAAACGCCGCAGGATGCCAAGCGGATGCTCGAAGAAACTGGGGTTGACGGCGTGATGATCGGGCGGGCGGCGCTCGGCAACCCGTGGATAATCTATCGCACGGTCCGCTATTTAGAAACAGGGGAGCTCATTCCCGAACCGACCCCAAGGGAAAAAATCGATGTCTGCCTGCTGCACTTGGACCGTCTGATCGCCCTTAAAGGCGAGTACATTGCGGTGAAAGAAATGCGCAAGCACGCGGCTTGGTATTTAAAAGGCATCCGCGGGGCGGCGAAAATCCGCAACGCCATCAACGAGTGCGAGACGCGGGACGAATTGGCCGCGCTCTTGCTTCAAGTCGCCGAAGAAGCGGAAAGCCGGGCGGCGAACGCCGAAGCCGTTTAACGGATTTCCGAAAGAAGTCTCCCACCTCAAGGAACGCGAAGGGTGTAACCCAGTGAGTAAGTGGGAGATGAATGTTGGTTGGCGTTAGCCAACGAATAGGATAGAATATGGCTAGAACGGACACCTTCGGAACGAAGGGAAGCGTAAAGGGTTCTGGTGTGTGGCTTACCGTTCGGCGAACACGCACAAGTCGCTTGAAGCCTTCACCTCTAAGCGAAGCGTAGGTAGCGGGTAGTTCACACAACGGAGATGACGTTCATGCAGCGGAAGACTGCCAGCGGGTGCTGGCAGTATTTTTCGTAAAAAATCGCTAAATGGAGTGAATGAGGTATGAGCCATGAAGAATTGAACGACCAACTGCGCGTCCGCAGGGAAAAGCTGAAAAAAATTGAGGAATTGGGTGTCGATCCGTTTGGCAAACGGTTCGAGCGCACGCATAAAGCGGAAGAGCTGTTTGAACTGTACGGAGATTTGTCAAAAGAGGAACTCGAAGAGCAACAAATCGAAGTCGCCGTCGCCGGCCGCATCATGACAAAGAGAGGCAAGGGAAAAGCGGGCTTTGCTCACATCCAGGACGTGACGGGACAAATTCAAATTTACGTCCGCCAAGACGATGTTGGCGAACAGCAATACGAGCTGTTTAAAATCTCCGACCTCGGCGACATCGTCGGCGTGCGCGGCACGATGTTTAAAACAAAGGTCGGCGAACTTTCGATCAAAGTATCGTCGTATGAATTTTTAACAAAAGCGCTGCGTCCGCTGCCGGAAAAATACCACGGCTTAAAAGATATCGAGCAGCGCTACCGCCAACGCTACCTCGATTTAATTATGAATCCGGAGAGCAAAAAGACGTTCATCACCCGCAGTCTCATTATTCAATCGATGCGTCGCTATCTTGACAGCCATGGCTACTTAGAAGTCGAAACACCGATGATGCACGCCGTAGCAGGCGGTGCGGCGGCGCGCCCGTTCATTACGCATCATAATGCGCTCGATATGACGCTGTATATGCGGATCGCCATCGAGCTGCATTTGAAACGGCTCATCGTCGGCGGCTTGGAAAAAGTGTATGAAATCGGGCGCGTTTTCCGGAATGAAGGCATTTCCACCCGCCATAACCCGGAGTTTACGATGCTCGAATTGTACGAGGCGTATGCCGACTTCCGCGATATCATGAAATTAACGGAGAACTTGATCGCTCATATTGCCACGGAAGTGCTTGGCACAACAAAAATCCAGTACGGCGAACATCTTGTCGACTTGACGCCTGAATGGCGGCGCCTCCATATGGTCGATGCGATCAAGGAATATGTCGGCGTCGATTTCTGGCGGCAGATGAGCGACGAAGAGGCGCGGGAGCTGGCCAAAGAACACGGTGTCGAAGTCGCGCCGCACATGACGTTCGGCCATATCGTCAATGAATTTTTTGAACAAAAAGTAGAGGATAAACTGATCCAGCCGACGTTCATTTACGGCCACCCGGTCGAAATCTCGCCATTAGCCAAGAAAAACCCAGACGACCCGCGCTTTACCGATCGGTTTGAGCTGTTCATCGTCGGGCGCGAACATGCGAACGCCTTTACGGAACTAAACGACCCGATCGATCAGCGTCAACGGTTTGAGGAGCAGCTGAAGGAGCGCGAACAAGGAAACGATGAAGCGCACGAAATGGACGAAGATTTCCTCGAAGCGCTCGAATACGGCATGCCGCCGACGGGCGGACTCGGGATCGGGGTCGACCGGTTAGTCATGCTTTTGACCAATTCACCGTCCATTCGCGATGTATTGCTCTTCCCGCAAATGCGCCATAAATAACCACGATCGTCCCCTGTTGCGAACAACGGCAGGGGACAGTTTGTTATGAGAACTCGATTCAAGAAAAAGCCGGCTGCTGCCAGCCCCTAAGAAGGCCGGTGAAAAACAACGGATTCGTTTGGTTTTTGAGAAATCGAAAGGAACGAAGTTATAGTGTTGCAAAGTTTCTCAATTTGCCGCCCGTCCTAGACAAATGGAAAGATCTAAACCGGAAAATCGTTGATCATTACTATCGTCTTGGCAAATCATATTTGCATCATACACCACTCGCATTTGCCTATAACACGTACCAACGCTAATTTTCGTTCGACGATTGACTTTTAGTCATAGAATGTATATAATGAGCAATGTTGTTTTTGAGAACAAAACAAAAAACGAAATGAGTTGACAAGCTTTCTTCAGTGTGTTATATTATGATAGCACGTGAGACGTCAATAATGACGAACAAAAGGATATTGACAAGCAAACAAATTTGATTATAATATAACTTGTCTGTTCTGTTGACTGCCTAGTGATGATAGCGGAGGGGAAACACCCGTTCCCATCCCGAACACGGAAGTTAAGCCCTCCAGCGCCGATGGTAGTTGGGGCCAGCGCCCCTGCGAGAGTAGGTCGTCGCTAGGCAACAGCGTGGAGGATTAGCTCAGCTGGGAGAGCACTTGCCTTACAAGCAAGGGGTCGGCGGTTCGATCCCGTCATCCTCCACCATTTATATACCATGAGCCATTAGCTCAGTAACGAGCGTTGCATCTTCGAGTTCGCTGCGAGTTGCCCCGACGCATCTTGCATCTTCGAATACGCTAGCAGAGGAAGGGGCATCGTTCGCTGTGAGTGTATACCCAACCATGAGCCATTAGCTCAGTAGGTAGAGCATCTGACTTTTAATCAGAGGGTCGGAGGTTCGAGTCCTCCATGGCTCACTACCAACTATATATTTGCGGGTGTGGCGGAATTGGCAGACGCGCTAGATTCAGGGTCTAGTGCCCTTTACGGGCGTGGGGGTTCGAGTCCCTTCACCCGCATAATGATTTGGGCGGAAGTAGTTCAGTGGTAGAACACCACCTTGCCAAGGTGGGGGTCGCGGGTTCGAGTCCCGTCTTCCGCTCCATTTATTTTCCTATTAGCCGGGGTGGCGGAATTGGCAGACGCACAGGACTTAAAATCCTGGGGTAGGTAACTACCGTGCCGGTTCGAGTCCGGCCCTCGGCACTTGCGCTCGTAGCTCAATTGGATAGAGCATCTGACTACGGATCAGAAGGTTAGGGGTTCGAATCCTCTCGAGCGCGTTAGCGGGAAGTAGCTCAGCTTGGCAGAGCACATGGTTTGGGACCATGGGGTCGCAGGTTCAAATCCTGTCTTCCCGATAGCGTCCGCATGGGGCCTTAGCTCAGCTGGGAGAGCGCCTGCTTTGCACGCAGGAGGTCATCGGTTCGATCCCGATAGGCTCCATTATCGTTCCTTGAAAACTGAACGAAACGAAGCGCGACGAAAAGCGGAGGTCCGCGGGTCGCCGCGATGGGCAAATGTTCTTCGCCTGCAAGGGTGCTTGCACCCGGAAGGCGAAGGTTATTTGACCCCGAGCGGCGGCGGACCGAAGCTGGACAATACGAAAAGCGGAGGTCCGCATGGGCCGAAGCAAAAGCCAATCAACTTTCTTTGGAGAGTTTGATCCTGGCTCAGGACGAACGCTGGCGGCGTGCCTAATACATGCAAGTCGAGCGGACCGAACGAGGGCTTGCTCTTGTTCGGTCAGCGGCGGACGGGTGAGTAACACGTGGGCAACCTGCCCGCAAGACCGGGATAACTCCGGGAAACCGGAGCTAATACCGGATAACACCGAAGACCGCATGGTCTTCGGTTGAAAGGCGGCCTTTGGGCTGTCACTTGCGGATGGGCCCGCGGCGCATTAGCTAGTTGGTGAGGTAACGGCTCACCAAGGCGACGATGCGTAGCCGGCCTGAGAGGGTGACCGGCCACACTGGGACTGAGACACGGCCCAGACTCCTACGGGAGGCAGCAGTAGGGAATCTTCCGCAATGGGCGAAAGCCTGACGGAGCGACGCCGCGTGAGCGAAGAAGGCCTTCGGGTCGTAAAGCTCTGTTGTGAGGGACGAAGGAGCGCCGTTCGAAGAGGGCGGCGCGGTGACGGTACCTCACGAGAAAGCCCCGGCTAACTACGTGCCAGCAGCCGCGGTAATACGTAGGGGGCGAGCGTTGTCCGGAATTATTGGGCGTAAAGCGCGCGCAGGCGGTCTCTTAAGTCTGATGTGAAAGCCCACGGCTCAACCGTGGAGGGTCATTGGAAACTGGGGGACTTGAGGGCAGGAGAGGAGAGCGGAATTCCACGTGTAGCGGTGAAATGCGTAGAGATGTGGAGGAACACCAGTGGCGAAGGCGGCTCTCTGGCCTGCACCTGACGCTGAGGCGCGAAAGCGTGGGGAGCAAACAGGATTAGATACCCTGGTAGTCCACGCCGTAAACGATGAGTGCTAAGTGTTAGAGGGGTCACACCCTTTAGTGCTGCAGCTAACGCGATAAGCACTCCGCCTGGGGAGTACGGCCGCAAGGCTGAAACTCAAAGGAATTGACGGGGGCCCGCACAAGCGGTGGAGCATGTGGTTTAATTCGAAGCAACGCGAAGAACCTTACCAGGTCTTGACATCCCCTGACAACCCAAGAGATTGGGCGTTCCCCCTTCGGGGGGACAGGGTGACAGGTGGTGCATGGTTGTCGTCAGCTCGTGTCGTGAGATGTTGGGTTAAGTCCCGCAACGAGCGCAACCCTCGCCTCTAGTTGCCAGCATTCGGTTGGGCACTCTAGAGGGACTGCCGGCGACAAGTCGGAGGAAGGTGGGGATGACGTCAAATCATCATGCCCCTTATGACCTGGGCTACACACGTGCTACAATGGGCGGTACAAAGGGCTGCGAACCCGCGAGGGGGAGCGAATCCCAAAAAGCCGCTCTCAGTTCGGATTGCAGGCTGCAACTCGCCTGCATGAAGCCGGAATCGCTAGTAATCGCGGATCAGCATGCCGCGGTGAATACGTTCCCGGGCCTTGTACACACCGCCCGTCACACCACGAGAGCTTGCAACACCCGAAGTCGGTGAGGTAACCCGCAAGGGAGCCAGCCGCCGAAGGTGGGGCAAGTGATTGGGGTGAAGTCGTAACAAGGTAGCCGTACCGGAAGGTGCGGCTGGATCACCTCCTTTCTAAGGACGAAAAGCGGAAGCGCCGCGTTCGGCTCTCGAAGCCAAATGTTCTTCACCCGGAGGGGTGCTGGCACCCCGAGGGGGAAGGTTATTTGGCAGAAGAGAGCCAGGCGCTGGAGCTAGACAAGACGAAAAGTGGAGGCCGCAATGGCCAACTGTCGATACACAGCGCTTTCGTTTCGTTCAGTTTTGAGGGAACGAGTCATGTTCTCTCAATGACAAAAAATCGTTCCTTGAAAACTAGATAACCGGAAAAGCGGAGGCGAGTGTTTCGCCGCGATGGGCAAATGTTCTTCGCCTGCAAGGGTGCTTGCACCCGGAAGGCGAAGGTTATTTGACCCCGAGCGGCGGCGAGCCGACGCTAGACAATAAGGAAGAAGCCGAGAGCGCTGTAGGTTAAGCTAGAAAGGGCGCACGGTGGATGCCTTGGCACTAGGAGCCGATGAAGGACGGGGCAAACGCCGAAACGCTCCGGGGAGCTGTAAGCAAGCGTTGATCCGGAGATGTCCGAATGGGGGAACCCACTGTCCGTAATGGGGCAGTATCCATGCCTGAATCCATAGGGCATGGAGGGCACACCCGGGGAACTGAAACATCTTAGTACCCGGAGGAGAAGAAAGCAAACGCGATTCCCTGAGTAGCGGCGAGCGAAACGGGAACAGCCCAAACCAAGAGGCGTGCCTCTTGGGGTTGTAGGACCGCTCATTGTGGGAGTGAGAAAGGAACGGGGTAGACGAACCGGTCTGGAACGGCCGGCCAGAGAAGGTGACAGCCCTGTAGTCGAAACTTCGTTCCCTCCCGAGCGGATCCTGAGTACGGCGGGACACGGGAAATCCCGTCGGAAGCAGGGAGGACCATCTCCCAAGGCTAAATACTCCCTAGTGACCGATAGTGCACCAGTACCGTGAGGGAAAGGTGAAAAGCACCCCGGAAGGGGAGTGAAAGAGAACCTGAAACCGTGTGCCTACAAGTAGTCAGAGCGCGTTCATGCGTGATGGCGTGCCTTTTGTAGAATGAACCGGCGAGTGACGATGGCGTGCGAGGTTAAGCCGAAGAGGCGGAGCCGCAGCGAAAGCGAGTCTGAACAGGGCGAAAAGTACGTCGTCGTCGACCCGAAACCAGGTGATCTACCCATGTCCAGGGTGAAGGCCGGGTAACACCGGCTGGAGGCCCGAACCCACGCACGTTGAAAAGTGCGGGGATGAGGTGTGGGTAGGGGTGAAATGCCAATCGAACTTGGAGATAGCTGGTTCTCCCCGAAATAGCTTTAGGGCTAGCCTCGGGATGGAGAGTGTTGGAGGTAGAGCACTGATTGGGCTAGGGGCCCTCATCGGGTTACCGAACCCAGTCAAACTCCGAATGCCAACGACTTATGCCCGGGAGTCAGACTGCGAGTGATAAGATCCGTGGTCGAGAGGGAAACAGCCCAGATCGCCAGCTAAGGCCCCAAAGTGCACGTTCAGTGGAAAAGGATGTGGAGTTGCAAAGACAACCAGGATGTTGGCTTAGAAGCAGCCACCATTTAAAGAGTGCGTAATAGCTCACTGGTCGAGTGACTCTGCGCCGAAAATGTACCGGGGCTAAACGTGCCGCCGAAGCTGCGGGATGACCGTTGGTCATCGGTAGGGGAGCGTTCTAAGGGCGTTGAAGCCAGACCGGAAGGACTGGTGGAGCGCTTAGAAGTGAGAATGCCGGTATGAGTAGCGAAAACAGAGGTGAGAATCCTCTGCGCCGAAAGCCTAAGGGTTCCTGAGGAAGGTTCGTCCGCTCAGGGTTAGTCGGGACCTAAGCCGAGGCCGAAAGGCGTAGGTGATGGACAACAGGTTGAGATTCCTGTACCACCTCCTTCCCGTTTGAGCGATGGGGGGACGCAGGAGGATAGGGCGAGCAGGCGGCTGGAAGAGCCTGTCCAAGCCGCAAGGCTGATCCGTAGGCAAATCCGCGGATTGTAAGGCCAAGCGGTGATGGCGACGGAGTCATCCGGAAGTCCCCGATTTCACACTGCCAAGAAAAGCCTCTAGCGAGGGAAGAGGTGCCCGTACCGCAAACCGACACAGGTAGGCGAGGAGAGAATCCTAAGGCGCGCGGGAGAACTCTCGTTAAGGAACTCGGCAAAATGACCCCGTAACTTCGGGAGAAGGGGTGCTCGTTTGGGTGAAGAGCCCGAACGAGCCGCAGTGAAAAGGCCCAAGCGACTGTTTATCAAAAACACAGGTCTCTGCGAAGCCGAAAGGCGACGTATAGGGGCTGACACCTGCCCGGTGCTGGAAGGTTAAGGGGAGCGCTTAGCGGAAGCGAAGGTGCGAACCGAAGCCCCAGTAAACGGCGGCCGTAACTATAACGGTCCTAAGGTAGCGAAATTCCTTGTCGGGTAAGTTCCGACCCGCACGAAAGGTGTAACGACTTGGGCGCTGTCTCAACGAGAGACCCGGTGAAATTATACTACCTGTGAAGATGCAGGTTACCCGCGACAGGACGGAAAGACCCCGTGGAGCTTTACTGCAGCCTGATATGGAATTTTGGTATCGCTTGTACAGGATAGGTGGGAGCCTGGGAAGCCGGAGCGCCAGCTTCGGTGGAGGCGCCGGTGGGATACCACCCTGGCGATATTGAAATTCTAACCCGCACCCCTTAGCGGGGTGGGAGACAGTGTCAGGCGGGCAGTTTGACTGGGGCGGTCGCCTCCCAAAAGGTAACGGAGGCGCCCAAAGGTTCCCTCAGAATGGTTGGAAATCATTCGGAGAGTGCAAAGGCACAAGGGAGCTTGACTGCGAGACGGACAGGTCGAGCAGGGACGAAAGTCGGGCTTAGTGATCCGGTGGTTCCGCATGGAAGGGCCATCGCTCAACGGATAAAAGCTACCCCGGGGATAACAGGCTGATCTCCCCCAAGAGTCCACATCGACGGGGAGGTTTGGCACCTCGATGTCGGCTCATCGCATCCTGGGGCTGTAGTCGGTCCCAAGGGTTGGGCTGTTCGCCCATTAAAGCGGTACGCGAGCTGGGTTCAGAACGTCGTGAGACAGTTCGGTCCCTATCCGTCGCGGGCGCAGGAAATTTGAGAGGAGCTGTCCTTAGTACGAGAGGACCGGGATGGACGCACCGCTGGTGTACCAGTTGTCCCGCCAGGGGCACCGCTGGGTAGCTATGTGCGGACGGGATAAGCGCTGAAAGCATCTAAGCGTGAAGCCCCCCTCAAGATGAGATTTCCCACCGCGTCAGGCGGGTAAGATCCCTCGAAGATGACGAGGTCGATAGGTCCGAGGTGGAAGCGTGGCGACACGTGGAGCTGACGGATACTAATCGATCGAGGGCTTAACCTAACAAGAAAAGTGGAGGCCGCCTGCTTATCGGCGAGGCGCGCTGGAGGGCCTGCGAGCGGGCTTAGCCCGCCGTAGCAGGACCGAAGCGTCGCGAGCCGATGGCGGCCGGAACTAGACAGCGAAAAGCGCAGGCGAGCGGTTCGCCGCGACGGGCAAATGTTCTTCACCCGCAGGGGTGCTAGCACCCCGAGGGGGAAGGTTATTTGACCCCGAGCGGCGGCGAGCCGGAGCTAGACAATGAAAAGTGAAAGCGCCCCGGCTTCTTCCTGAAACGGTTATCTAGTTTTCAGGGAACGAATTCCTGACAACCTCATATGGCCTAGTGGTGATAGCGGAGGGGAAACACCCGTTCCCATCCCGAACACGGAAGTTAAGCCCTCCAGCGCCGATGGTAGTTGGGGCCAGCGCCCCTGCAAGAGTAGGTCGCTGCTAGGCTAAGCAGAAAGCACGCCTTTTTCTTCATTAGGAGAAAAAGCGTGCTTTTTCGTTTATCTGACCGAGAAGCGTTTTACTGGGCGAAAAAACGGATATTCTATACCTGAATCCGTGATAAAAACGCGTTCAAACTGCTGAGAAAGCTTGATAAATCAACAAATATCACACTTTTTGCTTTTCACTCAATAAGTGAACATCCGAAACTGGGCTAAACCCTTGATATGATTACGTTTTCCGGTGCTTTTGATGAGCTGCTGTCACGGATTCAGGCTATAGATAGTCTCCCTTGTTTCGGTAGCCCTTGCAATTTTTCGTCATACATTGTATAGTAAAAGCAAGGTCAAATATAGTCAAAGTCAACAAGATGGCGGTGATGCTTCCTCCCAAGGAATGCCCGTTTATTATTGGGCAGGGAGCAGCTTGACCGCCAAGCAGCTTGGTTGTGAGGAAGGTGGGAGGTAGAGTGCCAAACATTTCCGACATTATCGAGCAATATTTGAAGCAAGTACTCAATATGAGCGACCAAGACATCGTTGAAATTAAACGAAGTGAAATTGCTAATAAATTCCGATGTGTTCCCTCGCAAATCAACTATGTCATCAACACGAGATTCACGCTCGAGCGCGGATATATTGTTGAAAGCAAGCGCGGTGGCGGCGGCTATATCCGCATTATGAAAGTAAAGACGAAAAGCGAGGCGCAGCTGATTGACCAGTTGCTCGAGCTGATCGACCACCGCATCAGCCAGTCGAGCGCCGAAGATGTGATAAAACGACTTATGGAAGAAAAGGTGATTTCGGAGCGGGAAGCGAAAATGATGTTGAGCGTGATGGATCGCTCCGTTTTATATATCGATTTGCCCGAGCGGGATGAACTGCGGGCGCGCATGTTAAAGGCGATGCTGACGTCGCTAAAGTATAAGTAGGGGAGGGGGAGGCATTGATTTGCCAAGAATGCAAGCAACGCCCGGCGACGATGCATTTTACGAAAATAGTCAACGGGGAAAAAACGGAATTTCACCTTTGCGAGCAATGCGCCAAAGAACATGGTCATACGTTTATGCTCTATGGCCATGACGACTTTCCGCTCAACAATTTGTTAGCGGGGCTTCTCAACTTTCAAGCTCCGATGAAAGAAGTGACGGCCAATGCGTTCCCGAATCCGGATTTGCTTCAATGCGAGACGTGCCAAATGACATACCACCAGTTTACGCAAATTGGGCGGTTCGGTTGCGCCGACTGCTATCGGACGTTTGCCCGTTACCTTCCGCCGATTTTAAAACGGCTTCATAGCGGAAATACTGCTCATTCAGGGAAAATTCCGAAGCGAAAAGGCGGCGTCCTCCATTTGCGGAAGCAGCTGGCCACGTTGAAACAAAAGCTTCAGGAATTAGTTGCCCGCGAGGAATTTGAGCGGGCGGCCGAGGTGCGCGACCAGATTCGTTCGTTAGAGGACGAACTTCGCCGACGTGGAGAGGGGGAGATGTAGCGGTATGTCATTTGGAAAGTTTTTCAACACAGCGGTCAGCGCTTGGATGAGCCAGGAGGGGCCGAATTCGGACATCGTGTTGAGCAGCCGCATCCGGCTGGCGCGCAATATTGTTGATTTTCGTTTCCCAACGCTGTTTAGCAGCGAAGAGGCGAAACAAATCGTTGCCTTGTTTGAGCGCGCGTTCGTCCATCGTCCGTATGGGGAAGCGGGACGGTTTGAACTGTTGAAAATGTCGGAGCTTCAACCGATTGAAAAACGGGTATTGGTGGAAAAGCACTTAATCAGCCCGCATTTGGCTGAAGATTCGCCGTTTGGCGCCTGCCTGCTTTCGGAAAATGAGGAAATCAGCATTATGATCAACGAGGAAGACCATATCCGCATTCAGTGTCTGTTTCCAGGGCTTCAGCTTGCCGAGGCGCTTGAGGCGGCGAGCGAGTTGGATGATTGGATTGAAGGGCATGTCAACTATGCGTTCGATGAACGGCTTGGTTACTTAACGAGCTGTCCGACGAACGTCGGAACGGGGTTGCGGGCGTCGGTGATGATGCATCTTCCGGCGCTGGTGCTGACGCAGCAGATCAACCGCATCATCCCTGCCATCAACCAGTTGGGACTCGTCGTCCGCGGCACGTACGGGGAAGGAAGTGAGGCTTTAGGGAACATTTTCCAAATTTCGAACCAAATTACGCTCGGAAAATCAGAAGAAGATATTGTCGCTGATTTGCATACGATCGTTGAGCAGCTCATCGCCCAAGAAAGGGCGGCTCGCCAGGCATTAGTGAAAACGTTGGGCATACAATTAGAAGACAAGGTATTCCGTTCATACGGCATATTGGCCAACTGCCGCGTCATCGATTCGAAGGAGGCGGCGCAATGCCTGTCGGATGTGCGTTTAGGGATCGATTTAGGATATATCAAAAACGTCTCGCGCAACATTTTAAATGAGCTGATGATTTTGACGCAGCCAGGATTTTTGCAACAATATGCCGGAGGGGTGCTTCGCCCTGAGGAACGGGATGTCCGCCGGGCGGCGTTGATTCGGGAACGCTTAAGGATGGAAACACGAAGAAAGATGGAGGGTGATGAACGATGATGTTTGGCAGATTTACGGAACGGGCGCAAAAAGTGCTGGCGTTGGCGCAAGAGGAAGCCATCCGCCTCGGCCATAACAATATCGGAACCGAACATATTTTGCTTGGGCTGATCCGTGAGGGGGAAGGAATCGCTGCTAAAGCGCTCATGGCGCTTGGACTTGACCCGGATAAAATCCAAAAAGAAGTCGAATCGCTCATCGGCCGCGGCAATGAAGTGTCCCATACGCTCCATTACACGCCGCGGGCGAAAAAAGTGATCGAGCTGTCAATGGACGAAGCGAGGAAACTTGGCCATTCGTATGTCGGCACGGAGCATATTTTGCTTGGCTTGATCCGCGAGGGGGAAGGCGTGGCCGCTCGCGTGCTGAACAACCTCGGGGTGAGCTTGAACAAGGCGCGCCAACAAGTGTTGCAACTGCTCGGCAGCAATGAATCGGTATCGGGCCACAGCGGTGGGGGGGCTTCGCATGTAAGCACGCCGACGCTTGACAGCCTTGCCCGCGATTTGACGGCGATTGCCCGCGAAGGGCGGCTTGATCCGGTCATCGGCCGCAGCAAAGAAATTCAGCGTGTTATTGAAGTGTTGAGCCGACGGACAAAAAACAACCCGGTGCTCATCGGTGAACCGGGGGTTGGAAAAACAGCGATCGCGGAAGGATTGGCCCAGCAAATCGTCAACAACGAAGTGCCGGAAACGCTGCGCGACAAACGGGTCATGACGCTCGATATGGGGACGGTCGTCGCCGGGACGAAATACCGCGGCGAATTTGAAGACCGGCTGAAAAAAGTGATGGACGAAATTCGCCAGGCGGGCAATATCATTTTGTTCATCGATGAACTCCATACGTTAATCGGCGCTGGCGGAGCCGAAGGGGCCATCGACGCGTCGAACATTTTAAAGCCGGCCTTGGCGCGTGGAGAATTGCAATGTATCGGTGCGACAACGCTTGATGAATACCGCAAATACATTGAGAAAGATGCTGCGCTCGAGCGCCGCTTCCAGCCGATTCACGTCGATGAGCCGACAGTTGAAGAGTCGATTCAAATTTTAAAAGGGCTGCGCGACCGGTATGAAGCGCATCATCGCGTCTCGATTTCCGATGAGGCGATCATTCAGGCAGTCAAACTTTCCGACCGGTATATTACCGACCGGTTCCTGCCGGATAAAGCGATCGACTTGATTGATGAAGCTTGCTCGAAAGTGCGTCTCCGTTCGTTCACGGCGCCGCCGAAACTGAAAGAACTGGAGCAAAAGCTTGAAGAAGTGCGAAAAGAGAAAGATGCGGCCGTGCAAAGCCAAGAATTTGAAAAAGCGGCGTCGCTGCGTGATATGGAGCAGCGGCTGCGTGAAGAGCTTGAAGAAACGAAACGTGCGTGGAAAGAAAAACAAGGCCAAGAAAATTTGGAAGTGACGGTCGAAGACATTGCCGCGGTCGTCTCGAGTTGGACCGGGATTCCGGTATCGAAGCTGGCCGAGACGGAAACCGAGCGGCTGTTGAAACTGGAAGAAATTTTGCATTCGCGCGTCGTCGGCCAAGACGAGGCGGTCAAAGCGGTGGCCAAAGCGGTGCGCCGCGCCCGGGCTGGCCTCAAAGACCCGAAACGCCCGATCGGTTCGTTCATTTTCCTCGGCCCGACCGGCGTCGGGAAAACGGAATTGGCCCGTGCATTGGCCGAGGCAATGTTTGGAGATGAAGATGCCCTCATTCGCATCGATATGTCCGAGTATATGGAAAAACACTCGACATCGCGGCTCATCGGTTCGCCGCCGGGGTATGTCGGCTACGAAGAAGGCGGTCAGCTGACCGAAAAAGTGCGTCGCAAGCCATACTCGGTCGTTCTGTTGGATGAGATGGAAAAAGCGCATCCGGACGTGTTTAACATCTTGCTGCAGGTGCTCGAAGACGGGCGGTTGACTGACTCGAAAGGGCGGACGGTTGACTTCCGCAACACGATCATCATTATGACATCGAACGTCGGCGCGGATGCTTTGAAGCGGAACAAGTATGTCGGCTTTAACATCCAGGATGGAAACCAGCAATACAAAGACATGAAAAGCAAGGTCATGGATGAGCTGAAAAAAGCGTTCCGTCCGGAGTTTTTGAACCGGATCGATGAAATTATCGTCTTCCATTCGCTTGAAAAAGACCATCTAAAACAAATTGTCCGTCTGATGGCTGATACGCTGGTGAAACGGCTGAAAGAGCAAGATATTGACCTTGAATTGACGGAGGCGGCGATTGAGAAAATCGCTGCTGAAGGTTTCGATCCGGAATACGGGGCTCGCCCGTTGCGCCGCGCTTTGCAAAAACATATTGAAGACCGTTTGTCCGAAGAACTGTTAAAAGGCACGATCGCCAAAGGACAAAAAGTCGTCGTTGATGTGAAAGATGGGGAATTTGTCGTATTGGCAAAACAGGCCGTGATGTGATGAAAAAAGGTATGCGGCACGATGCTGCCCATACCTTTTTTCCATATGGAACACAAGAGAGAAAGGGTTAGTTCAATGGCGAAAAAGAAGACGAAATTTGTTTGCCAAGAGTGCGGATACGAATCGGCGAAGTGGCTCGGCCGCTGCCCGGGATGCCAAACGTGGAACTCATTCGTCGAGGAAATCGAGCCGGTCAGAACCGCTGTGCGTGGGGCATTTCTCCATTCGGAGCCGTCCGGGTCCGCTAAACCGGTTCCGATTACTGCCGTTGCCGCGGTGCAAGAGCCGCGCATCGAAACGAACAGTGCAGAGTTCAATCGAGTGCTCGGTGGGGGGATCGTCAAAGGGTCGCTCGTCTTAATCGGCGGCGACCCCGGCATCGGCAAGTCGACGCTGTTGCTGCAGGCCTCAGCGCAACTGGCGGCTAGGCATACAGTGTTGTATGTATCGGGCGAGGAATCCGTCAAACAGGTAAAACTGCGCGCTGGGCGCCTTCGCGCCGAGTCCGATCATCTGTATGTGTTAGCGGAGGCGAATTTGGAATATATTGTATCAGCGATTGAAACGATTCAGCCCTCCTGTGTCGTGATTGATTCAATCCAGACGGTGTACCGGACGGATATTACGTCAGCGCCGGGCAGTGTCGCCCAAGTGCGCGAGTGCACCGCTGAGTTGATGAAAATCGCCAAAACAAAAGGCGTCGCCATTTTTATCGTCGGCCATGTGACGAAAGAAGGGGCGATCGCCGGGCCGCGCATTCTCGAGCATATGGTCGATACCGTCCTTTATTTTGAGGGGGAGCGGCATCATACGTACCGCATTTTGCGGGCGGTGAAAAACCGCTTCGGTTCGACGAATGAAATCGGTATTTTTGAAATGCGCGACATCGGGCTGCGGGAAGTGGAAAATCCGTCCGAAGTGTTTTTGGAAGAGCGATCGCACGGGGCGGCGGGTTCGACGGTGGTGGCGGCCATGGAAGGGACGCGCCCGGTTCTGGTGGAAATTCAAGCGCTCGTTTCGCCGACAAGCTTCGGCAACCCGAGGCGGATGGCGACCGGCCTCGATCATAACCGCGTGTCGTTGCTTATGGCCGTATTGGAAAAGCGGGTCGGGCTGCTGTTGCAAAACCAAGATGCCTATTTGAAGGTGGCGGGCGGAGTGAAGCTTGATGAGCCGGCCATTGACCTAGCCATCGCCGTCAGCATCGCCTCAAGCTTTCGCGATCGGCCGACCAATCCGACCGACGTCATTATCGGTGAAGTCGGGTTGACCGGGGAAGTGCGGCGTGTCTCCCGCATTGAACAGCGTGTGCAAGAGGCTGTCAAACTAGGTTTTTCCCGTGTCATTGTACCGAAAAACAATTTGGCAGGTTGGCAGCCGCCGGCAAGCGTTCAGGTGATCGGCGTTTCCCATGTGGCTGAGGCGCTCGAGCATACGATGATTTGAATGCTTTCTTCGGGGGAACGGGCAAATAGGAAACGGCTGGGGGCGCTCGCTAAAGCATCCTCTTGCTCCGCCCCGATCATGTTTTGCATGAAATGACCGAACTTTTTGTTTCGAACAACGTAAATATATATAGGGGGGCAACGTCCTTCCGCTGTGCACGGGCGTCCAGCGCGAATTGTTACAAGCGGATGTCGAATGTTCAAAAATGGTTAAAAATTGGGTTTCGGTTGGTTTCAAACATTGGAAACTGTTTATAATGTTAGATAGGGAGGTGAAGATGAGCCGATGGTCAAACGTGTCGTACAACTATTTTTTCTCGCCGTAGGCGGAACGCTGGGCGCCATGTTTTTGCCTGATTTGCTTGCGCTGTTGAATGTAAGCGACATGCCGCTCATCCATAATTCCTATACGTTGGCGGTGTTGGGCGCTGTTCTTTTCTTTTTGTTGACGTTTTGGCTTGTGGATTATGTTGTGGACATGGTGCGCTGGGTCGAGGAAACATTGGTAAGGGCGCCTGCTGCTGACGTGCTGTTTGGCAGCCTCGGGCTGATTTTTGGTCTTATTATTGCGTTTTTGGTCGTCATGCCGCTGCAATCGTTTCGAATTCAAGTGTTGAACACGGTGCTGCCGATTTTTTTGACGATCTTGCTTGGCTATTTAGGGTTTCGTGTCGGCTTAAAGAAACGGAATGAGCTGATGAACTTATTTTCTCTTTCCAATCGAATGACAAAGAAAAAAGGCGGAGAAACCGAGAACGAGGCGCCGAAAGGTGGAGCGGTGAAAATTTTGGACACAAGCGTCATCATCGATGGGCGGATTGCGGACATTTGCCAAACCGGGTTTTTGGAAGGCCCGCTTGTCATTCCCCGTTTTGTGTTAGAGGAGCTCCAGCATATCGCCGACTCCTCCGATGTGCTGAAGCGAAACCGCGGCCGCCGCGGCTTGGATATTTTAAACCGCATTCAAAAAGAGATGGCGATGAAGGTGGAAATTCATGAGGCCGACTTCAGCGATGTGCAAGAAGTCGACAGCAAGCTCGTCAAACTAGCCAAACAGCTTCAAGGCGTCGTCGTCACAAACGATTTCAACTTGAACAAAGTGTGTGAGCTGCAAAACGTGCGCGTCCTTAATATCAACGATTTGGCTAATGCCGTCAAGCCGATCGTCCTGCCGGGCGAGGAGCTGAATGTGCATGTCATTAAGGACGGAAAGGAACATAACCAGGGCGTTGCTTACTTGGATGACGGAACGATGATTGTTGTCGAAGACGGCAAAGAATATATCGGCAAACGGGTTGACGTCCTAGTCACCAGCGTGTTACAAACATCTGCGGGGAGAATGATTTTTGCCAAGCTGAAGTTGTTGCAAAAAGCGCTGTAAACAGAACAGGGGAAACGTCCAATGAACTACGAAGCGATTGTCTTGGCGGCCGGACAAGGAAAGAGGATGAACGCCGGTATGAATAAGCAGTTTATTGAACTAGGCGGCGAACCGCTCATCGTCCGGACGCTGAAGGTGTTCGACCGCGATGAACGGTGCGCCCGCGTCGTGCTTGTCGTGAATCCGGCGGAGCGAAGCCGCTTTGAGCAACTTGTCGTTCGTTTTCGTATCAAAAAAGTGGCAGCGTTCGCTGAGGGCGGCGAGGAGCGGCAACATAGCGTCTATAACGGGCTGCAGGCGTTAGAGGGACGGGGCATTGTCCTGATCCACGACGGCGCCCGCCCGTTTATTCACGTCCGCCATTTGCATGAGCTGGCGGATGCAGCCGCCCGATACGGGGCAGCGGTCCCGGCTGTGCGGGTGAAAGACACAATCAAAAAAGTGGACGGTTTGTTTGTCGAACAGACGATTGATCGTTCCAGCTTGTGGGCGGTGCAGACGCCACAAGCTTTTCGTCTGTCTTTGATCGCCGAGGCGCATGAGGCTGCGAAACGGGAAGGCTATCTTGGCACGGACGACGCCAGCCTCGTCGAGCGGCTCGGCAAGCCGGTGAAAATTGTAGAAGGGGACTACCGCAACATTAAACTGACGACTCCGGAAGACATTTTGTTTGCCGAGGCGATTTTAGCGAGCCGCGTCGCAGAGTAAACGGAGGTGAAGACATGTTTCGCATCGGACAAGGGTTTGACGTTCACCAGCTCGTTGAAGGGCGTCCGCTTATCATTGGCGGCGTACATATTCCGCATGAGAAAGGGCTGCTCGGCCATTCGGATGCCGATGTGCTGCTCCACGCGGTGGCGGACGCGTGCCTTGGAGCGATTGGCGCCGGCGATATCGGACGGCATTTTCCTGATGATGACCCGCGCTATAAAGACGCGGACTCAACCGAATTGTTGGCGCACGTATGGACGCTCGTCCGGAAGGAAGGGTATGCATTGGTGAACGCCGACTGTACGATTATCGCTCAAAAGCCGAAAATGGCTCCGTACATTGAGGAGATGAAAGCCGTGATCGCCCGCCTGCTTGAAGCCGAGCGCACACAAGTGAACGTCAAGGCGACGACAACGGAAAAACTCGGGTTCACCGGGCGCGGGGAAGGCATTGCCGCCCAAGCGGTCGTGTTGCTTAAAAAGAGCGGGGAGTAAGGCGCAACCGTTAGGCGCCGAATGGGGCGAGCCGTCCGTTTTGAACTTTGCCGCGATAAACGGTACAATAAGGGTACAAGTTTGGATGAAAGTGGAGGGTTGGACGATGGCAAAAGATGTGCGCGTGCGCTATGCGCCGAGCCCGACCGGCCATTTGCATATCGGAGGGGCGCGGACCGCGCTGTTTAACTATTTGTTTGCTCGCCATCACGGCGGAAAAATGATCGTCCGCATCGAGGATACGGATATCGAACGGAACGTGGAAGGCGGCGAACAGTCGCAGCTCGAAAACTTACAATGGCTCGGCATCGATTATGACGAGTCCGTTGATAAAGATGGCGGCTATGGGCCGTACCGCCAGACGGAGCGGCTTGATATATACCGGAAGTATGTGGACGAACTGCTCGAGCAAGGACATGCGTACAAATGTTTTTGCACGCCGGAAGAGCTTGAGCGGGAGCGGGAGGAGCAGCGTGCGGCCGGCATCGCCGCTCCGCAATACAGCGGCAAGTGCCGCCGTTTGACGCCGGAACAGGTCGCGGAACTTGAGGCGCAAGGCAAGCCGTATACGATCCGCCTCAAGGTGCCGGAAGGGAAAACATACGAAGTCGACGATCTGGTGCGCGGCAAAGTGACGTTTGAATCGAAAGATATCGGCGATTGGGTCATTGTGAAGGCGAACGGTATTCCGACGTACAACTTTGCCGTCGTCATCGACGACCACCTTATGGAGATCAGCCATGTGTTCCGCGGTGAGGAGCATTTGTCCAACACGCCGAAGCAGCTGATGGTGTATGAATATTTTGGCTGGGAGCCGCCGCAGTTTGCCCATTTGACGTTGATTGTCAACGAACAGCGGAAAAAGTTGTCCAAGCGCGATGAGTCAATCATTCAGTTCGTGTCGCAATACAAAGAGCTCGGCTATTTGCCGGAAGCGATGTTCAACTTTTTCGCCCTCTTAGGCTGGTCGCCGGAAGGGGAGGAAGAAATTTTTTCGAAAGACGAGCTCATCCGCATCTTCGACGTTTCGCGGCTGTCAAAGTCGCCGTCGATGTTTGACACGAAAAAGCTGACATGGATGAACAATCAATACATCAAAAAACTCGATTTGGACCGGCTCGTCGAATTGGCTTTGCCGCATTTGGTGAAAGCCGGGCGCTTGCCGGCGGACATGAGCGACGAACAGCGGCAGTGGGCGCGCGATTTAATCGCACTGTATCAAGAGCAAATGAGCTACGGGGCGGAGATTGTTCCGTTGTCCGAGTTGTTCTTTAAGGAAGAAGTCGAATACGAAGATGAGGCGCGCCAAGTGCTCGCCGAAGAACAAGTGCCCGACGTGCTTTCGGCCTTTTTGGCCCATGTGCGGGACCTCGACCCGTTTACAGCCGACGAAATTAAAGCGGCGATTAAGGCGGTGCAAAAGGCGACCGGACAAAAAGGGAAAAAGCTGTTTATGCCAATTCGCGCCGCGGTGACCGGGCAAACGCACGGGCCGGAGCTTCCGTTTGCCATTCAGCTGCTCGGCAAACAAAAAGTAATCGAGCGGCTCGAGCGGGCGCTGCAAGAAAAATTTTAGCGGAATAGGTGTGCACGTTTGCGTAGTGCGTGTGGTATAATAATACAAAGTTTATCGGTTGAACAAGCGCATAGTGAAAAAGCGTTGACGAGGAGAAGTAGGAAACGCCGTCATCCCAGAGAGAGTCGCCTTGGCTGGAAGCGGCTTATGCCCGGCGTTATCCGAAATGCGCCTCGGAGTCTCCTTTCGAACCGGAACAGAGACGTTCTGCAGTAGAGAGGAGCGGAGCCTCTCCGTTATCGGACTCGAGTGAGTGAAACGGCGTTTTCCCGTTTCGCTAAACAGAGTGGAACCGCGCCAAAAGCGTCTCTGTGTCTTCGGCACAGGGACGCTTTTTTATTCAAAACAACTTAGAGGGATGGAGGGAGGACATGATGTTTAAAACGTTAAAAGAGGATATTGAGGTCATTTTTGAGCAAGACCCGGCGGCAAGAAGCTACCTGGAAGTCATTTTAACGTACTCCGGTCTGCATGCCATTTGGGCGCATCGGATCGCTCATGCGCTTTACAAACGGAAATTTTACTTTCTTGCCCGGTTGATTTCGCAAATCAGCCGCTTTTTCACCGGCATTGAAATTCATCCGGGCGCCAAAATCGGCCGCCGCTTTTTCATCGACCACGGCATGGGTGTGGTGATCGGAGAAACGTGCGAAATCGGCGACAATGTCACGGTCTATCAAGGGGTCACATTAGGAGGGACAGGGAAAGAAAAAGGGAAGCGGCACCCGACGATCAAAGACAACTGTTTGATCGCTGCCGGCGCGAAAGTGCTCGGGTCGATTACGATCGGCGAAAACTCGAAAATTGGCGCCGGGTCGGTCGTGTTAAAAGACGTGCCGCCCAACTCAACCGTCGTTGGCATTCCGGGCCGCGTGGTTGTGCGTGATGGAGTGAAAGTGAAAAAAGATTTGAACCACACCGACCTGCCAGATCCGATCGCTGACCGGTTCCGGGAGCTTGAAGAGGAGATCGTCCGGCTGAAAAGCGAGTTGGAGGCATTGAAACAGCAAGAAAGGAAGAGCGAGTATGAGCAGCATCCGGCTTTATAATACGTTGACGCGAAAAAAGGAACCGTTTGAGCCGCTTGAGCCCAACAAGGTCAAAATGTATGTATGCGGTCCTACCGTTTACAACTATATCCATATCGGGAACGCCCGGGCCGCCATCGTCTTTGACACGATCCGCCGCTATTTGGAGTTCCGCGGCTACGACGTGACGTACGTATCCAATTTTACCGATGTCGACGACAAACTGATTAAGGCGGCCCGCGAGCTTGGCGAAAGCGTTCCGGCGATTGCCGAGCGGTTTATCGAGGCGTATTTTGAAGACATTCAGGCGCTTGGCTGCAAAAAGGCGGACATCCACCCGCGCGTGACAGAAAATATCGGGACGATTATCGAATTCATCCAAGCGCTCATCGACAAGGGGTATGCGTACGAGGTGGATGGCGACGTCTACTACCGGACGCGCAAGTTTCCCGGTTACGGCAAGCTGTCGCACCAATCGATCGATGAATTGCAGGCTGGAGCGCGCATCGAAGTCGGCGAGAAAAAAGACGACCCGCTCGATTTCGCCCTTTGGAAAGCGGCGAAAGAAGGAGAGATTTGTTGGGACAGTCCATGGGGGAAAGGGCGGCCGGGTTGGCATATCGAATGCTCGGCGATGGCGCGCAAATATTTAGGCGATACGATCGATATCCACGCCGGCGGCCAAGATTTGACGTTCCCGCACCATGAAAACGAAATCGCCCAGTCAGAGGCTTTGACCGGCAAACCGTTTGCGAAATATTGGCTGCACAACGGGTATTTAAATATTAACAACGAAAAAATGTCGAAGTCGCTCGGCAACTTCGTGCTCGTCCACGATATCATCCGGCAGATTGACCCGCAAGTGCTGCGCTTCTTTATGTTGTCGGTGCACTATCGCCATCCGATCAACTACAGCGAAGAGCTGCTCGAGAGCGCCCGGCGCGGGCTCGAACGCTTAAGGACGGCATATGGCAACTTGCAGCACCGGCTCGGAGCGAGCACGAATTTAACCGACGACGATGACAAATGGCTGTCGCGCATCGCTGCGGTCCGCGAATCGTTCATCCGCGAAATGGACGACGATTTCAACACGGCGAACGGCATTGCGGTTCTATTTGAGCTGGCGAAACAAGCGAACTTGTATTTGCAGGAAAAGACGACATCGGAAACCGTTATTGGCGCCTTTTTGCGTGAATTTGAACAGTTGATGGACGTGCTTGGCCTCGATCCAAAGCCAAAGCAAGAAGAGCTGCTTGATGAGGAAATCGAGGCGCTGATCCAACAGCGCAACGAAGCGCGGAAAAACCGCGATTTCGCGCTGGCTGACCGCATTCGCGACGAGTTGAAGGCCAAAAACATTATTTTGGAAGATACGCCTCAAGGGACAAGATGGAAACGGGGATCATAAGCAATGGCGCAGTTTGAGACCGTTCATGATGTCAAACAATTAAATGGCTTGGCGCTCGCCTATATTGGCGATGCGGTTTATGAAGTGTACGTGCGCCGCCACTTGCTGGCGATGGGCAGCGTACGGCCGCACGAGCTGCATCGGCGGGCGATCCGCTACGTGTCGGCCCGGGCGCAAGCAAGAGTCATTTTAACCTTGCTTGATGAAGGCGTGTTGACGGAAGAGGAGCAAGCCATCGTCCGCCGCGGCCGCAACGCGAAATCAGGCACGATTCCGAAAAATACGGATGTGCAGACATACCGGCACAGCACCGCGTTCGAAGCGTTGATCGGCTATCATTTTTTACAGGACAACGGCCGGCGGGTCGACGAGTTAATCGGCCGTTCATTTGCGATTATTGAAAGGGAAGAAAGGGCGTTGGAATGATGGATTACATTATCGGCAGAAACCCGGTCATCGAGGCGCTCAAATCCGGGCGCGACATCAATAAAATCTGGATCGCGGAAGGAGCGCAGCGCCACGCCGTCGAGCCTGTCCTCGAATGGGCGAAGCGGCGGGGCGTGCTCGTCCAATATGTTCCGAAGCGCAAGCTTGACCAAATGGTTGACGGGGTGCACCAAGGGGTGATCGCCCAGGCGGCCGCATACCGCTATTACGAGGTCGACGATTTGTTTGCCCGCGCCGCCCGACGGGAAGAAGCGCCGTTTTTCCTCATTTTGGACGAAATCGAAGACCCGCATAACTTGGGCGCCATTATGCGCACCGCAGATGCGGTCGGAGCGCACGGGCTCATCATCCCGAAACGGCGGTCGGTGGGGTTGACGCCGACCGTAGCGAAGGCGTCAACCGGAGCGATCGAGCACGTTCCGGTCGCGCGCGTGACGAACTTGGCGCGGACGATCGACGAGCTGAAAGAGCGGGGCGTTTGGGTGGCTGGCACCGATGCAGACGCCAAAGATGACTACCGCTTCCTTGACGGCACGATGCCGTTGGCGCTGGTCATCGGCAGCGAGGGAAAAGGCATCAGCCGGTTAGTGCGGGAAAAGTGTGATTTCTTGTTTCGGCTGCCGATGCGGGGGCACGTCACTTCGCTCAACGCTTCTGTCGCCGCCAGTTTGCTCATGTACGAGGTGTACCGAAAGCGGTATCCGCTAGGGGAATAGCCGATGAACGTTTTAATTGTCGACGGTTACAACATCATCGGGGCATGGCCGGCGCTGCGCCGGCTGAAAGAGGAAGGCGATCTGGCAGCGGCAAGGGATTTGTTGATTGACAAACTGGCCGATTACAAAGGGTTCACCGGGGATCACGTCGTGGTCGTGTTTGACGCCCATCTCGTGCAGGGAAACGAGAAAAAGTATAAAAACTACGATATCGATGTCATTTTTACAAAGGAAAATGAGACAGCGGACGAACGGATTGAGCGGTTGGCGAAAACGCTCATCAACGCGCGCACCAAAGTGTATGTCGCGACATCGGATTATACGGAACAATGGACGGTGTTCGGTCAAGGCGCCTTGCGCAAATCGGCGCGCGAACTTCTGCACGAAATCGAAGAGGTGGAGCGGGATATTTCAAAAAAGTTGCAGTCAATGAAGCAGCATACACCGACCTTGAAAGTGCCGCTCAATGACAGAGTTGCCGAAATTTTTGAAAAATGGCGGAGAGGGCAAAAATGAGCGGTTGACGCTGTAAAAATTTGCACTGTATAATAAATGTTAGCGATTGATGCGGTCGGGGGGGATCAGCGTGGGGGAATGCTTAAAAGTAGACAAGCCAAAGGATTATAAACATTTAGAGGATGAACAGCTTGTTACACTTGTTCACGAAGGGGATGGAGAAGCGCTTGATTTTTTGATCCACAAATACCAAAACTTTGTGCGCGCCAAAGCCCGCTCATACTTTTTAGTCGGGGCTGACCGCGAGGACATTGTGCAGGAAGGGATGATCGGGCTGTACAAGGCAGTCCGCGATTTTAAGGGGGACAAGCTCTCTTCATTTAAAGCGTTTGCAGAACTATGCATCACGAGGCAAATGATTACCGCGATTAAAACCGCGACCCGCCAAAAGCACATTCCGCTCAACTCTTACGTTTCCTTGGACAAGCCGATTTACGACGACGAGTCGGACCGGACGCTGATGGACGTGTTGTCCGGCACGCAGGTGACCGACCCGGAAGAGCTGATTGTCAACCGCGAGGAAGTTGACGATATTGAGCTGAAAATGGCGGAATTGCTCAGCGATTTGGAGCGGAAAGTGCTCGCGTTGTATTTGGACGGGCGCTCGTACCAAGAAATTTCCGAAGAGTTAAACCGCCATGTCAAATCGATCGACAACGCCTTGCAGCGCGTCAAACGGAAGTTGGAGAAATATTTGGAATATCGGGAAATCAGTTTGTAGGCGGTGCATCGGCCGATGGCCGAACGGAGGCCAAAAGATGGCATTGACAGCGGAAATGCTGATATGATAAATTTTTATGGACATCTCGCGGGAACGGTCAAACGTTTATGTTAACGAGCAACGTTGGCTCGCGCGCAATGCGGGAGCCGAAACTGCACGGCTGCAAAACAGGCCGGTTGCCTTGGTGCAGGCGCTTGGCGGCCAACAAGTTTTGTTCGATGAGCAACAATCATACCGTCCATCGCGAGACGAAGCAGGCGGTGGGGACAGTTTTGATCAATCGTGGAGGTACGAGGGATGCAGCGAGTAATCAACTTTTTCAAAGAAGTCGTGCGGGAGTTGAAAAAAGTGAGCTGGCCGAGCCGGAAAGAACTAGTGAACTATACGGGAATCGTATTGGCTACGGTGGCGTTTTTCACCATCTTTTTCGCCGTTGTCGACCTCGGCATTTCGCAGTTGATTCGCCTTGTATTTGAATAAGCGGGCGGATGATATGCTATAATGAAAGATAATCGTGCGAACATGGAACCCGGAAACGGGTTTTTGTTTTGCGCAGAAAACAAAATGAAAACCGCCCTAGGGAGGCTCGCTGATGGAGAAAAACTGGTATGTCGTCCATACATATTCGGGATACGAAAATAAGGTGAAAGCCAATTTGGAGAAACGCGTTGAATCAATGGGAATGCAAGACAAGATTTTCCGTGTTGTCGTCCCGGAAGAAACGGAAACGGACATCAAAAACGGCAAACGGAAAACGACGAAAAAGAAAGTGTTCCCCGGTTATGTGCTTGTCGAAATGATCATGACCGACGATTCGTGGTACGTCGTGCGCAACACGCCGGGCGTGACCGGATTTGTCGGTTCGAGCGGGGCTGGTTCGAAACCGACGCCGCTCATGGAGGAAGAAGTCAAAATGATTTTGAAGCGGATGGGCATGCCGCTTACTGAGATTGATGTCGACTACGAGGTGAATGAAACGGTTCGGATTAAAGAAGGGCCGTTTGCCAACTTCACTGGAAAAATTGAGGTGATTGACCTCGACAAACATAAGGTGAAGCTGCTTGTCGATATGTTTGGCCGCGAAACACGGGTGGAATTGGAGTTTTCGCAAATAGAAAAAATCTAATGGAAAAGAACTTGCAATCGTTGTTGAAAAGTGATACTATTTTAAAGTCAGTATGTCTTGAATCTTAGACAAGGCATGCAGCGATGAACTTATACGTGCTGTATAAGGGAGCGAACGTGCTTGATGCGCTAATCCTCCCGGCCGAAACGGGAGATATGAAAGCGGCTCGTCAGATCGGAGCCGGATGGAGTGGGAGGGGCAATCCCTAATACCACATCACGGACTTAAGGAGGTGTGTCTCGTGGCGAAAAAAGTAATCAAGATCGTCAAACTGCAAATTCCTGCAGGGAAAGCAAATCCGGCGCCGCCAGTAGGTCCTGCGTTAGGTCAAGCCGGTGTTAATATTATGGCGTTTTGCAAAGAGTTTAATGCCCGTACCGCTGACCAGGCAGGCTTGATCATTCCGGTTGAAATTACGGTTTTTGAAGACCGTTCGTTTACATTCATCACGAAAACGCCGCCGGCCGCTGTACTGTTGAAAAAAGCGGCGGGCATCGAATCGGGCTCCGGCGAACCGAACCGCAACAAAGTAGCGACGATCAAACGTGACAAAGTGCGCGAGATTGCTGAATTGAAAATGCCGGATTTGAATGCAGCGAGCATTGAAGCAGCCATGCGTATGATTGAAGGCACGGCTCGCAGCATGGGCATCGTGATCGAAGACTAAGGCTGGTTTGTTGTCCGGGGGGTTGCGTATTCCGCAACCTCTCTCTCCATGGGCAAAAAAGTCTTTTATGAATGAAGGACAGTCCTTTTCAGAAGGTCGCTGTCTGCTGAATGGTTCGCCTTCGAAAGAAGCGAAGGTTGTTTGATCGTGGGAGGTTTTTTCCGCTAAAACCACAATTGAGGAGGATTTTACATGCCGAAAAGAGGAAAAAAATACTTAGAAGCGTTGAAGCTCGTTGATCGCTTCAAGGCTTATCCGGTTGCAGAAGCGATCGAGCTCGTGAAAAAAACGAACGTCGCGAAATTTGATGCGACGGTGGAAGTTGCGTTCCGATTGGGCGTTGACCCGAAAAAAGCGGACCAACAAATTCGCGGCGCTGTCGTCCTGCCGCACGGCACGGGGAAAGTAGCGCGCGTGTTAGTGTTCGCAAAAGGGGAAAAAGCGAAAGAAGCAGAAGCAGCTGGCGCTGACTATGTCGGCGATACAGAATACATCAATAAAATCCAGCAAGGCTGGTTTGACTTTGACGTCGTTGTTGCCACGCCGGATATGATGGGCGAGGTCGGGAAACTCGGTCGTATTTTGGGTCCGAAAGGGTTAATGCCAAACCCGAAAACCGGCACGGTCACGTTTGACGTTGCGAAAGCTGTGCAGGAGATCAAAGCTGGTAAAGTGGAATACCGCGTTGATAAAGCCGGCAACATTCATGTGCCGATCGGCAAAGTATCGTTCGACAACGAGAAACTGGTCGAAAACTTCGCCGCCGTCTACGAGGCGATTTTGAAAGCCAAACCGGCGGCAGCGAAAGGGACATACGTCAAAAACGTGACGATTACGTCAACGATGGGTCCTGGCATTAAAGTGGACCCGACGACGGTGGCTGTTGCACAGTAACGGTTGACTTTCTGTGTCGAGTCTGATAAAATGCCATTTGGCTGAACAAACGAATATCATTTATACCGTAGACAGTAGGTGCCGTTCCCGGCTTAATTTCCTACCGAGGTATGTGGACGATAAGCAGCGCGCCATAGGCCGGCAGCAGCCGGCGGCCGTGCGTTGAACGCTACCTCCATGTCTACGCGGCATGGAGGTTTTTTATTGAGCCGCCAAACGGTATAACTGGTATTCCACCATTTTCTTTGCAGGAGGTGCAGGACGTGTCGAGCGCGATTGAACTGAAAAAACAAGTGGTTGCCGAGATTGCGGACAAATTCCGCGCCAGCAAGGCAACCGTCATCGTCGATTACCGCGGCCTGAACGTGGCGGAAATGACCGAGCTGCGCAAACAGCTGCGCGAAGCAGGCATTGAGTTCAAAGTGTATAAAAACACGATGACCCGTCGGGCGCTCGCGGAAGTCGGCCTGGAAGGATTGGATGAGATGTTTACCGGCCCGAACGCCATCGCGTTCAGCAATGAAGATGTTGTGGCGCCGGCAAAAATTTTAAGCGAGTTTGCGAAAACGCATGAGGCGTTGGAGATCAAAGGCGGCGTCATCGAAGGGAACATCGCCAGCAAAGAAGAAATCGATGCGTTGGCGAAGCTCCCGTCCCGCGAAGGGTTGCTTTCGATGCTGCTTAGCGTTCTCCAAGCCCCGATCCGCAACTTTGCGCTTGCGGTCAAAGCGGTGGCTGACAAGCAAGAAGAACAAGGCGCGTAATCGTGTATACCGATGTGCGTAACACACCATCAACCAAACAAGGAGGAAATGATGATGACGAAAGAACAAATCATTGAAGCTGTGAAAAATATGACGGTATTGGAATTAAACGAACTGGTAAAAGCAATCGAGGAAGAATTCGGCGTAACGGCGGCAGCTCCGGTTGTTGTCGCTGGCGGTGCGGCAGCCGGCGCTGAAGCAGCAGCTGAGAAAACAGAATTTGATGTCATTCTCGCTGATGCTGGCGCGCAAAAAATCAAAGTTATTAAAGTTGTCCGCGAACTCACTGGTCTCGGCTTGAAAGAAGCGAAAGACTTGGTTGACAACACGCCGAAACCGATCAAAGAAGCCGTTTCGAAGGAAGAAGCAGAAGAAATTAAAGCCAAACTTGAAGAAGTTGGCGCAAAAGTTGAAGTGAAGTAATGGCGTCATTGCAAAAAAGAGGCTGACCCAAGCAAGGGAAAGCCTCTTTTTTGTTACACTATATATCGGGAGCCGAAGCGGCTTGCCGACAGAGGAGGGATGATGGTGAGCGAACATTATTATTCAGCTGCTCCCACGTCGGAGCGAAACCCGCAAACGTGGACGTTTACGCTCCGGGGGCATGAATTTCGCTTTACAACCGACAGCGGGGTGTTTTCCAAACGCGGTGTCGATTTTGGCACGCAGCTGCTGATCGAAACGTTTGAGGAGCCGGAAGTGGCCGGCGACCTATTGGATGTCGGCTGCGGATACGGACCGATCGGCCTCGCTCTGGCCAAATCGTTTCCGAACCGGCTCGTCCAAATGATCGATGTGAATGAGCGGGCGCTGGAGCTGGCGCGGGAAAACAAGCGTGCAAACCATATCGATAATGTGCGCATTTACCAGAGCGACTTGTTTTCAGAAGTCGGGGAACAGCGGTTTGCGGCCGTTGTCACCAATCCGCCGATCCGGGCCGGCAAGCGGGTTGTCCACGCGATTTTTGAACAAAGCCGGGACCACTTGCTTGACGGCGGGGAGCTATGGGTCGTCATTCAAAAAAAACAAGGGGCGCCATCAGCGCTTGAAAAGCTGAAAGAACTGTTTCCGTTTGTTGAGGTGGCTTCCAAGAAAAAAGGATATTATATCATAAAGGCAAAAAAATGTTGACACTCTTTTTTGGTTGTGGTAACATTATAAAATGCTAAATATGCACATTTCCCACATGAGGGGATGACGTATATTTTTGGATATGATGGAAAAAATGATAAAATCAATATACAGCTAAACATATGGTTTTCTACTGGATAGAAACCATTTTCTTTTTTTCTCCATCCAACGCCTGGTTTCCTCGCACCGGGAGCGTGTGAAATCCCCTTACCGAAACGGCGGCGTCATAGCTGAACCGTTTCCGTCCGGATGGCGGGGGCCAGCCGCATGCATGCCTAGCGCTTTGCCCCGGAATGGCGGAGCGGCCGACGGCCTTGGCGGCATATGCCGCCAAGGCGGCTGGATCAATGCGATGTTCCGCTTCCGGTTTTCACTAATGTCTACATTTGAGGGGTGAATCACTCTTGACAGGCCGACTAGTTCAATACGGGCGACACCGCCAACGCAGAAGCTATGCACGCATCAGCGAAGTGCTGGAATTGCCGAACTTGATCGAAATTCAAACGTCCTCCTACCAATGGTTTCTCGATGAAGGGCTGCGGGAAATGTTTAGGGAAATTTCCCCGATTGAAGACTTTTCCGGCAATCTCTCGCTTGAATTTATCGACTATAGTTTAGGAGAACCGAAATATACGGTCGAAGAGGCGAAAGAACGCGACGTTACATATGCGGCGCCGCTTCGCGTCAAAGTTCGCTTGATTAATAAAGAAACGGGCGAAGTGAAAGAACAAGACGTGTTTATGGGCGATTTTCCGCTCATGACGGAAACCGGAACGTTTATTATCAATGGGGCGGAACGCGTCATTGTTTCCCAGCTCGTCCGTTCGCCAAGCGTCTATTACAGCGACAAAGTTGATAAAAACGGCAAACGCGGCTACTCGGCGACAGTGATTCCGAACCGCGGCGCATGGCTTGAATATGAAACCGATGCGAAAGACGTCGTTTACGTTCGCATCGACCGTACCCGTAAACTGCCCGTTACGGTGCTTCTCCGTGCGCTTGGGTTCAGCTCCGACCAAGAAATCATCGATCTGCTCGGCGACAACGAATACTTGCGCAATACGCTTGAAAAAGATAATACCGACAGCACGGAAAAAGCGTTGATTGAAATTTACGAGCGTCTTCGTCCGGGAGAACCGCCGACGCTTGAGAATGCGAAAAATTTGCTGGCGTCGCGCTTTTTTGATCCGAAGCGCTATGACTTGGCGAGCGTCGGGCGCTATAAAATCAACAAAAAGCTTCATATTAAAAACCGTTTGTTCAACCAGCGGCTAGCGGAAACGATCGTCGATCCGGAAACGGGAGAAGTCATCGCTGAAGCTGGAGCGATGATCGACCGCCGGACGCTGAACCGCCTGCTGCCGTATTTGGAAAAAGGAGTCGGGCTGCGGACGTACCGTCCGGCTGAGGGAGTGGCGGATGGTCCGATTGAGGTGCAGACCGTGAAAATTTATGCACCGAATGATCCGGACAACGAAAAGGTAATCAACATCATCGGCAACGGCTTTATTGCGGAAGATGTCAAACATATTACGCCGGCGGACATCATTGCATCGATCAGCTATTTCTTCAACTTGCTCCACGGCGTCGGCGATACGGATGACATCGACCATTTGGGCAACCGCCGCCTCCGTTCGGTCGGCGAACTGCTGCAAAACCAATTCCGCATCGGCTTGTCGCGCATGGAACGCGTCGTGCGCGAGCGCATGTCGATTCAAGATACGAACACGATCACGCCGCAGCAGCTGATCAACATCCGCCCAGTGATCGCAGCGATCAAAGAGTTTTTCGGCAGCTCGCAGCTGTCGCAGTTCATGGATCAAACGAACCCATTGGCCGAACTGACGCACAAGCGGCGTCTGTCCGCGCTTGGCCCCGGTGGATTGACGCGCGAGCGCGCCGGGTTTGAAGTGCGCGACGTTCACTATTCGCACTACGGGCGGATGTGTCCGATTGAAACGCCGGAAGGTCCGAACATCGGACTCATCAACTCGCTGTCCACTTACGCGAAAGTGAACAAGTTCGGCTTTATTGAAACGCCATACCGGCGCGTCGATCCGGAAACAGGTCGGGTAACGGACCAAATCGATTATTTGACAGCCGATGAAGAGGACAATTACGTTGTAGCGCAGGCGAACGTACCGCTTGCGGAGGACGGCACGTTCCTTGAAGAAAACGTCATCGCCCGTTTCCGCGGCGAGAACATCGTCGTCAAGCGCGATCGCGTCGACTACATGGACGTTTCGCCGAAGCAAGTTGTCTCGGCGGCGACGGCGTGCATCCCGTTTTTGGAAAATGACGACTCGAACCGCGCCTTGATGGGGGCGAACATGCAGCGGCAAGCCGTGCCGCTGTTGGAACCCGAAGCGCCGATCGTCGGCACAGGCATGGAGTATGTTTCGGCGAAAGACTCGGGCGCGGCGGTGATTTGCAAGCATCGCGGCATCGTCGAGCGCGTCGAAGCAAAGGAAATTTGGGTGCGTCGGCTGATTGAAGTGGACGGCAAAGAAGTCAAGGGTGATCTAGATAAATATCGGTTGCTGAAATTCGTCCGGTCGAACCAAGGCACGTGCTACAACCAGCGGCCGATCGTGAAAAAAGGCGATATCGTGGAGAAGGGCGAAATTTTGGCCGATGGCCCGTCGATGGATAAAGGCGAATTGGCGCTTGGTCGCAACGTGCTTGTTGCCTTTATGACATGGGACGGCTACAACTACGAAGATGCGATCATCATGAGCGAACGGCTCGTCAAAGAAGACGTGTATACGTCAATCCATATTGAAGAGTATGAAGCCGAATCGCGCGACACGAAGCTCGGTCCGGAAGAAATTACACGCGACATCCCGAACGTCGGTGAAGATGCGTTGAAAAACTTGGATGAGCGCGGCATCGTCCGCATCGGTGCAGAAGTGAAAGACGGCGATTTGCTCGTCGGCAAAGTGACACCGAAAGGAATGACCGAGCTGACGGCTGAGGAGCGGCTGTTGCATGCGATCTTCGGCGAAAAAGCGCGCGAGGTGCGCGATACGTCGCTGCGCGTCCCGCACGGTGGCGGCGGCATTGTCCTTGACGTCAAAGTGTTCAACCGCGAAGACGGCGACGAACTCCCGCCGGGCGTGAACCAGTTGGTGCGCGTCTATATCGTGCAAAAGCGGAAAATTTCCGAAGGCGATAAAATGGCAGGCCGCCACGGAAACAAAGGGGTTATCTCCCGCATTCTTCCGGAAGAAGATATGCCGTTCTTGCCGGATGGCACGCCGATTGACATCATGTTGAACCCGCTCGGCGTTCCGTCGCGGATGAACATCGGGCAAGTGTTTGAGCTGCATCTTGGCATGGCGGCGAAAAAACTTGGCTTGCATATCGCTTCCCCAGTCTTTGACGGAGCGACGGAGGAAGATGTTTGGAACATTCTTGAAGAAGCCGGCATGGCGCGCGATGCCAAAACGGTGCTGTATGACGGGCGGACGGGCGAACCGTTTGACAACCGCGTGTCGGTCGGGATCATGTACATGATCAAGCTTGCCCACATGGTCGACGACAAACTCCACGCTCGCTCGACCGGCCCGTACTCGCTTGTCACCCAGCAGCCGCTCGGCGGTAAGGCGCAGTTCGGCGGCCAGCGCTTTGGCGAGATGGAAGTATGGGCGCTTGAAGCGTACGGTGCGGCGTATACGCTGCAGGAAATTTTGACCGTCAAGTCTGACGATGTGGTTGGCCGCGTCAAAACGTACGAAGCGATCGTCAAAGGGGAAAACATTCCGGAACCGGGCGTGCCGGAGTCGTTTAAAGTGTTGATCAAAGAGCTGCAAAGTCTAGGGATGGACGTCACGATTTTGACGAGCGACGAACAGGAAATCAACATGGAAAACTTTGACGACGATGATGATCATGCGCCGGATGCGATCATGGTCGATGTGAAACCGGCTGAACCGGAAGAAGCCAGCGAAGAAAAAGATGCGGTAACGAAAGAGTAACCGGCAATGGCGAAAAGGCGGGGAGCGTTTCCCCGCCCGCGGCCATTGAGGCGAACGGATGACGAACAAGCCATGGAGCAAAACCGACGGATCAAAGAGGGAGGTATACCCCTTGCTAGATGTCAATAAATTCGAGTACATGAAAATCGGGCTCGCTTCCCCGGAGAAAATTCGTTCTTGGTCGTACGGTGAAGTCAAAAAGCCGGAAACGATCAACTACCGGACGCTAAAGCCGGAAAAAGACGGCTTGTTTTGCGAACGCATTTTCGGCCCGACAAAAGACTGGGAATGCCATTGCGGCAAGTATAAGCGCGTCCGCTACAAAGGGGTTGTCTGCGACCGCTGCGGCGTTGAAGTGACGCGGTCAAAAGTCCGCCGCGAACGGATGGGTCATATTGAGCTCGCTGCTCCGGTTTCCCACATCTGGTATTTCAAAGGCATCCCGAGCCGGATGGGGCTTGTGCTTGATATGTCGCCGCGGGCGCTCGAAGAAGTGATTTATTTTGCCTCTTACGTCGTCACCGATCCCGGCGATACGCCGCTGGAGAAAAAACAACTGCTGTCGGAAAAGGAATACCGCGCCTATCGCGAGAAATACGGCCAGTCGTTCCAAGCGTCGATGGGGGCGGAAGCGATCAAAAAGCTGCTTCAGGACATTGATTTGGATAAAGAAGTGGCGGCGTTGAAAGAAGAACTAAAGACGGCGCAAGGACAGCGGCGCGCCCGTATCATTAAACGGCTTGAAGTGCTTGAGGCGTTCCGCAGCTCCGGAAACGACCCAGCGTGGATGGTGCTAGATGTATTGCCGGTCATTCCGCCGGAATTGCGCCCGATGGTCCAGCTCGATGGGGGCCGGTTTGCGACATCGGACTTAAACGATTTGTACCGCCGCGTCATTAACCGCAACAACCGGCTGAAGCGCCTGCTTGACCTTGGCGCGCCGAATATTATCGTCCAAAACGAGAAACGGATGCTCCAGGAAGCGGTCGACGCCTTGATTGACAACGGCCGCCGCGGCCGTCCGGTGACCGGGCCGGGGAACCGCCCGTTAAAATCGCTTTCCCACATGCTGAAAGGGAAGCAAGGGCGCTTCCGGCAAAACCTGCTCGGCAAACGCGTTGACTACTCCGGCCGTTCCGTCATTGTCGTCGGTCCGAACTTGAAAATGTATCAATGCGGCCTGCCGAAAGAAATGGCGCTCGAGCTGTTTAAGCCGTTCGTCATGAAGGAGCTTGTGGAGCGGGGGTTGGCGCACAACATTAAAAGCGCGAAACGGAAAATTGAGCGCGTCCACCCTGAGGTATGGGATGTGCTTGAAGACGTCATTAAAGAGCATCCGGTGCTGCTCAACCGCGCCCCGACGCTTCACCGTCTCGGCATTCAAGCCTTTGAGCCGACGCTCGTCGAAGGCCGGGCCATCCGCCTTCATCCGCTCGTTTGTACGGCATACAACGCCGACTTCGACGGCGACCAAATGGCGGTGCACGTGCCGCTGTCGGCCGAGGCACAAGCGGAAGCGCGCCTGTTGATGCTGGCGGCGCAAAACATTTTGAACCCGAAAGACGGAAAGCCGGTCGTGACACCTTCCCAAGACATGGTGTTAGGAAACTATTACTTGACGATGGAACGCGAAGGGGCGATCGGCGAAGGCATGGTGTTCAAAGATACGGACGAAGCGCTGCTCGCTTACCATAACGGTTATGTCCATCTCCACTCGCGCATCGCCGTCCATGCCGGCTCGCTGAAAAATGAAACGTTTACCGAGGAGCAAAACAACAAACTGCTCTTAACGACGGTCGGCAAACTGATTTTCAACGAAATTTTGCCCAACTCGTTCCCGTACATTAACGAGCCGACAACGGAAAACATCGAAGGGCGGACGCCGGACAAGTATTTCCTTGACAAAGGGGTCGACGTGCGCGAGGAGATTCGCAAGCGCGAGCCTGTGCCGCCGTTTAAGAAAAAAGTGCTCGGGCAAATTATTGCTGAAGTGTTCAAGCGGTTCAAAATCACCGAGACGTCAAAAATGCTGGACCGCATGAAAGACCTCGGTTTCCAATATTCGACGAAAGCCGGGATTACGATCGGCGTCGCTGACATTGTCGTCTTGCCGGAAAAACAAGAAATTTTGGATGAGGCGCAAGCGAAGGTCGATACCGTCTTAAAGCAGTTCCGCCGCGGGTTGATCACCGACGAAGAGCGGTATGAGCGTGTCATCTCCATCTGGAGCGCGGCGAAAGATAAAATCCAAGACCGCTTGATGAAATCGCTCGATAAGCGCAACCCGATCTTTATGATGAGCGATTCCGGAGCGCGGGGGAACGCGTCGAACTTTACGCAGCTCGCCGGGATGCGTGGCTTAATGGCCAACCCGGCCGGCCGGATCATCGAACTGCCGATCAAATCGTCGTTCCGCGAAGGGCTGACGGTATTGGAGTACTTTATCTCGACGCACGGCGCCCGAAAAGGGTTGGCGGATACGGCGCTCAAAACGGCCGACTCGGGATATTTGACGAGACGTCTCGTCGATGTGGCGCAGGATGTCATCGTCCGCGAAGAGGATTGCGGCACCGACCGCGGCATTTTGGCACGCGCATTGACGGATGGCACCGAGGTCGTCGTCAAGCTGGAAGAACGGCTTGTCGGCCGCTATGCGCACAAAACGGTGCGCCATCCGGAAACCGGTGAAGTGATCGTCCGCAAAGATGAAATGATCACTGAAGACATTGCAAACGAAATTATTAAGGCGGGCATTACGGAAGTGTGGATCCGCTCCGTCTTTGCCTGCAACACGCGCCATGGCGTATGCAAAAAATGCTACGGCCGCAATATGGCGACGGGCATGGATGTGGAAGTTGGCGAGGCGGTCGGCATTATCGCCGCTCAATCGATCGGTGAGCCGGGCACGCAGCTGACGATGCGGACGTTCCATACGGGCGGCGTCGCCGGGGACGACATTACCCAAGGTTTGCCGCGGGTGCAGGAGCTGTTTGAGGCGCGCAATCCGAAAGGGCAAGCGGTCATTTCCGAAATCGACGGCACGGTCATTTCCGTGAACGAAACGCGCGACAACCAATATGAGATCGTTGTTCAAGGCGAGGTCGAAACGCGCACGTACGTTGCTCCATACAACGCGCGGATCAAAGTGGAAGAAGGACAGCGCGTCGAGCGCGGTCAGGAGCTGACAGAAGGCTCGGTCGACCCGAAACAGTTGTTGCGCGTGCGCGACATTACTTCTGTGCAAGAATACTTGCTCCGCGAAGTGCAAAAAGTATACCGGATGCAAGGGGTTGAAATCAGCGATAAGCATATTGAAGTGATGGTGCGGCAAATGCTGCGCAAAGTGCGCGTTGTCGATGCCGGCGATACGGATGTGCTGCCGGGCACGCTTTTGGACGTCCACCAGTTTACCGATGTCAACGCCCAAGCCATCCGCGAAGGAAAGCGACCGGCGACAGCCCGCCCGGTGCTGCTGGGTATTACGAAAGCGTCGCTTGAAACGGATTCGTTCTTGTCCGCGGCTTCGTTCCAAGAAACGACGCGCGTCCTGACCGACGCCGCCATCAAAGGGAAGCGGGATGAGCTGCTCGGCTTGAAAGAAAACGTCATTATCGGCAAACTTGTCCCAGCCGGAACGGGCATGGCCCGCTATCGAAAAGTAAAACCTGCCGTCAAGAAGGAAACGGCTGGCGATACGGTTCCATCGAAGTAAAAAGTAGAGATCGGTCGGTTCAAGGCAACCTTTGACCGGCCGGTCCTTGATGAAAAAAATCCAGTTGACAATGAACAAAGAAAATGGTAGTCTAATAAAGGTGTTCCAACAACCTGGTACTTTGGAGGATATGTTACATGTCTTATGAAAAAGTATTGCAGGCTGGGAAAATCGTCATTGGAACCAAACAAACGATAAGGGCTTTAAAGGAAGGGAAAGTAACGGAAGTGATCGTAGCGGAAGATGCCGATTTGCCGATTATCGAAAAAGTGACCGCTGCTGCCAATGAAGCGAACGTGCCGGTCACGAAAGTCGACTCGATGAAAAAGCTCGGCAAAGCATGCAAAATCCAAGTCGGCGCGGCTGCGGTGGCGATTCTCCGTTGACCAGTTTGCCTTTAAACCTTTGTTTGCATACATGATGAACCACCTGGATATGTGGGCTTAAACGATACATGTGAAAGGAGGAACTTTTTCATGCCTACAATCAACCAATTAGTCCGCAAAGGACGCGAGAAAAAAGTATTTAAATCGAAATCCCCTGCGTTGAACAAAGGGTACAACAGCTTCAAAAAAGAACAAACAAACGTGGCGTCTCCGCAAAAACGTGGCGTCTGCACGCGTGTCGGCACGATGACGCCGAAAAAACCGAACTCGGCGCTTCGGAAATATGCCCGTGTCCGTCTGACGAACGGGATCGAGGTAACGGCTTACATCCCGGGGATCGGCCATAACTTGCAAGAACACAGCGTTGTGCTGATCCGCGGCGGACGTGTTAAAGACTTGCCAGGGGTGCGCTACCATATCATCCGCGGTGCGCTTGATACGGCTGGCGTTGCCAACCGGATGCAAGGTCGTTCGAAATACGGTGCGAAAAAACCAAAAGCAGCGAAAAAGTAATGAAGTGAAGAGAATGTTTTCCTGAAGGGAGGAAAAACTATGCCACGTAGAGGCCCTGTTGCTAAACGTGACGTATTGCCAGACCCAATTTACAATTCAAAACTTGTTACCCGTTTGATCAATAAAATTATGATCGACGGAAAAAAATCAAAAGCGCAAAAAATTCTTTACACTGCCTTTGATATTATTCGTGAACGAACGGGTAAAGATCCAATGGAAGTGTTTGAGCAAGCGCTGAAAAACGTGATGCCGGTGTTGGAAGTGCGCGCTCGCCGCGTCGGCGGAGCGAACTACCAAGTTCCGGTCGAAGTCCGTCCAGATCGCCGCGTCTCCCTCGGATTGCGCTGGCTTGTGCAATACGCCCGCCTTCGCGGAGAGAAAACGATGGAAGAACGCTTGGCGAACGAAATTATGGATGCTGCCAACAACACGGGCGCAGCGGTGAAAAAACGCGAAGATACGCACAAAATGGCCGAAGCGAACAAAGCGTTTGCCCACTACCGCTGGTAAGAATAGCTGCTTGAAAGGAATAGGTGAAAAGGCGCAATCGACGGCCTGTTCACCTATCTTCCTACATATTTCGGCTTTTTGGCCGCGTGCGCGATCATTTCTCTGCAGAACAAGAGGATGGAGGCGCCATCTATCTATTTTATTTTGAAGGAAGGAGAAAATAACCACTATGGCAAGACAGTTCTCCTTGGAAAATACTCGCAACATCGGGATCATGGCGCACATTGACGCCGGGAAGACGACGACGACCGAACGGATCTTGTTCTATACAGGCCGTGTTCATAAAATCGGGGAAGTGCATGAAGGCGCAGCCACGATGGACTGGATGGAGCAAGAGCAAGAGCGCGGGATCACGATCACGTCGGCGGCGACAACGGCACAATGGAAAGGCCACCGCATCAACATCATCGATACGCCGGGGCACGTCGACTTCACGGTTGAGGTTGAACGTTCGTTGCGCGTATTGGATGGAGCTATCACGGTTTTAGACGCGCAGTCAGGTGTAGAGCCGCAAACGGAAACGGTTTGGCGCCAAGCGACGACGTATGGCGTTCCGCGGATCGTGTTCGTCAACAAAATGGACAAGATTGGTGCGGACTTCTTGTATGCGGTGAAAACGCTCCATGACCGCTTGCAAGCAAACGCTCACCCGGTGCAGCTGCCGATCGGCGCTGAAGACCAGTTCTCTGGCATTATCGACTTGGTTGAAATGTGTGCATACCATTACCACGATGAGCTCGGCAAAAACATTGAGCGCATTGAGATTCCGGAAGAATATCGCGATATGGCAGAAGAGTACCATAACAAGTTGGTTGAGGCGGTCGCTGAGCTGGATGAAGAATTAATGATGAAATATTTGGAAGGTGAAGAGATCACGAAAGAAGAGCTGAAAGCCGCCATCCGCAAGGCGACGATCAGCGTTGAATTCTTCCCGGTCTTCTGCGGCTCGGCGTTTAAAAACAAAGGTGTTCAGCTGCTTCTTGACGGCGTTGTCGACTACTTGCCGTCTCCGGTAGACATTCCGCCCATCCGCGGGGTGATTCCGGATACGGAAGAAGAAGTAACGCGTGAAGCGCGCGACGACGCTCCGTTTGCGGCGCTGGCATTCAAAATTATGACCGACCCGTATGTCGGGAAATTGACGTTCTTCCGCGTATACTCGGGAACGCTCGATTCCGGTTCGTACGTCATGAACTCGACGAAACGCAAACGCGAACGGATCGGCCGCTTGCTGCAAATGCACGCCAACCATCGGGAGGAAATCTCGAAAGTATACGCCGGCGACATTGCGGCAGCAGTAGGTTTAAAAGATACGACAACCGGCGATACTCTATGTGATGAGAAAAACCTCGTCATCCTAGAATCGATGCAGTTCCCAGAGCCGGTTATTTCGGTCGCGATCGAACCGAAATCGAAAGCAGACCAAGACAAAATGGGTCAAGCGCTGCAAAAATTGCAAGAAGAAGACCCGACGTTCCGCGCTCACACCGACCCGGAAACAGGGCAAACGATCATTTCCGGGATGGGCGAGCTGCATCTTGACATCATCGTTGACCGGATGCGCCGTGAGTTCAAAGTTGAGGCGAACGTCGGCGCGCCGCAAGTTGCTTACCGCGAAACGTTCCGCAAATCGGCCCAAGTCGAAGGCAAATTCGTTCGCCAGTCCGGCGGTCGCGGTCAATACGGTCACGTTTGGATCGAATTCTCGCCGAACGAACGCGGCAAAGGCTTCGAATTCGAAAACGCCATTGTCGGCGGTGTCGTTCCGAAAGAGTATGTGCCGGCCGTCCAAGCTGGTTTGGAAGAAGCGATGCAAAATGGCGTCTTAGCTGGCTATCCGATCGTCGACATTAAAGCGAAACTGTTCGACGGATCGTACCACGACGTCGACTCGAGTGAAATGGCGTTCAAAATCGCCGCTTCATTGGCGCTGAAAAACGCCGCGACGAAGTGTGAGCCGGTTCTCCTTGAGCCGATCATGAAAGTCGAAGTTGTCATCCCTGAGGAATACCTCGGCGACATTATGGGTGACATCACGTCTCGCCGCGGTCGCGTTGAAGGGATGGAAGCGCGCGGGAATGCCCAAGTCGTGCGCGCGATGGTACCGCTGGCCGAAATGTTCGGTTATGCGACATCGCTCCGTTCGAACACGCAAGGGCGCGGAACATTCTCGATGGTATTTGATCACTACGAAGAAGTTCCGAAAAACATCGCCGATGAAATTATCAAAAAAAATAAAGGCGAATAATTGATTTCTCTTGCTAGTTCCGCTATAAATACTTATGTAAGTAAGACTTGGGAACATTTTGTTCCCAAGCATCCTATACTTACCTAACTATACAAATTCATATTTTACTTTTAAGGAGGATCTTTCTCATGGCTAAAGCGAAATTTGAGCGCACGAAACCGCACGTCAACATTGGCACGATCGGCCACGTTGACCATGGGAAAACGACGTTGACAGCTGCGATCACGACGGTTCTTGCGAAACAAGGGAAAGCCGAAGCAAAAGCGTACGACCAAATCGACGCAGCTCCGGAAGAGCGTGAACGCGGGATCACGATTTCGACGGCCCACGTCGAGTATGAAACAGATGCTCGTCACTACGCGCACGTTGACTGCCCGGGCCACGCTGACTACGTCAAAAACATGATCACGGGCGCAGCGCAAATGGACGGTGCAATCCTTGTTGTATCGGCAGCTGACGGTCCGATGCCGCAAACGCGCGAACACATTCTTCTCTCCCGCCAAGTCGGCGTTCCGTACATCGTTGTTTTCTTGAACAAATGCGACATGGTGGACGACGAAGAATTGCTTGAACTCGTTGAAATGGAAGTTCGCGACCTTCTCTCTGAATACGACTTCCCGGGGGATGAAGTGCCGGTTATCAAAGGTTCGGCATTAAAAGCGCTCGAAGGCGATCCGAAATGGGAAGAAAAAATCATTGAATTGATGAACGCGGTTGATGAGTACATCCCGACTCCGCAACGTGAAGTTGACAAACCGTTCATGATGCCGATTGAGGACGTTTTCTCGATCACAGGCCGTGGTACGGTTGCGACGGGCCGTGTTGAGCGCGGTACGCTCAAAGTCGGTGACCCGGTTGAAATCATCGGTCTTTCTGACGAGCCGAAAGCCACGACGGTTACGGGTGTTGAAATGTTCCGTAAACTTCTTGACCAAGCAGAAGCTGGAGACAACATCGGTGCGCTTCTCCGCGGTGTATCGCGCGACGAAGTTGAGCGTGGCCAAGTATTGGCAAAACCGGGCTCAATCACGCCGCATACGAAATTTAAAGCACAAGTTTACGTTCTGACGAAAGAGGAAGGCGGACGCCATACTCCGTTCTTCTCGAACTATCGTCCGCAATTCTACTTCCGCACAACGGACGTAACAGGCATCATCACGCTTCCGGAAGGCGTTGAAATGGTTATGCCTGGCGACAACGTTGAGATGACGGTTGAGCTGATCGCACCGATCGCGATCGAGGAAGGAACGAAATTCTCGATCCGTGAAGGCGGCCGTACAGTTGGCGCTGGTTCCGTATCGGAAATCATCGAGTAATCAAGAAAAAAGGATGTCCAACGATTGGACATCCTTTTTTCTTTATCCTGGCTGCCAGAGAATCCTATTCATCACCGTTCTTTCAATCTTTGACGCGGCTTTGCCAAACTTCACCGTTTGGGTGTCTTGTTGAAAATGAGGCCGCCGCTATGTATAATGAGGAAGTGTGGGAAAAGCGAAGAAATCACTTGCAATCTCGCTTACATACGAGTATAATATCAAATGTTGGTCTTTGACTGCGATGAAGTGGAAGGTTGCTGACACACCCGGCCGCTTTGCCACGGCGGTGTGCAGGAAATTTCCATGGAGAAGTCTATTTTCAAAATAGGCGAAGAAGGAGGGAAACCAAAATGGCAAAAGAAAAAATCCGTATTCGTTTAAAGGCTTATGATCATCGAATTTTAGATCAATCGGCAGAGAAAATCGTCGAAACGGCAAAACGTTCTGGGGCGAAAGTGTCGGGGCCGATCCCGCTGCCGACGGAAAGAACGGTCTATACGATTTTGCGTGCCGTTCACAAGTACAAAGACTCTCGTGAACAATTCGAAATGCGGACACACAAACGTTTGATTGACATTATCAATCCGACTCCGCAAACGGTTGATTCGTTGATGCGGCTGGATTTGCCGTCGGGCGTTGATATTGAAATTAAACTTTAATCGATTAGGAGGTGTGACGAATGACGAAGGGAATCTTAGGCAGAAAAATCGGTATGACGCAAATATTTGCGGAAAATGGCGATTTGATTCCGGTTACTGTCATCCATGCAACGCCAAACGTCGTGTTGCAAAAGAAAACGATCGAAAACGACGGTTATGAAGCGATCCAATTAGGGTTTGAAGATATTAGCGAAAAACGCGCCAACAAACCGCAAATTGGCCATGCTGCCAAAGCAAACACGGCACCTAAGCGCTTCATTCGTGAAATTCGCGGCGCCAACATCAATGAGTATGAAGTTGGCCAAGAAGTAAAAGTGGACATTTTCAGCGAAGGCGACATCGTCGATGTCACAGGCATTTCCAAAGGGAAAGGATTCCAAGGGGCCATTAAGCGCCACGGCCAGTCGCGCGGGCCAATGGCTCACGGTTCTCGCTATCATCGTCGCCCGGGTTCGATGGGTGCCATCGCGCCAAACCGCGTATTCAAAACGAAAAACTTGCCGGGACGCATGGGCGGCGAGCGTGTGACGATTCAAAACTTGAAAATTGTCAAGGTCGATCCGGAACGTAACTTGTTGCTCATCAAAGGGAACGTACCGGGCCCGAGAAAAGGATTAGTGATCGTAAAAAGCGCCGTTAAAGCGAAAGCGAAGGCGAAATAACATTTGGCCGAGAAAGGAGGAACTACGTAATGCCAAAAGTAGCATTATATAACCAAAACGGGCAGACAGTCGGAGAAATCGAGCTGAACGATGCCGTTTTTGGGATTGAACCGAATAAACACGTATTGTTCGAAGCTGTCATTATGCAGCGCGCCTCGATGCGCCAAGGAACGCACAAAACGAAAAACCGCGCGGAAGTGAGCGGCGGCGGCCGCAAACCGTGGCGTCAAAAAGGGACAGGACGCGCCCGCCAAGGTTCGATTCGCGCTCCGCAATGGCGCGGCGGCGGTACGGTCTTTGGTCCGGTTCCGCGCAGCTACAGCTACAAATTGCCGAAAAAAGTCCGTCGTTTAGCGATCAAATCGGCATTGTCTTCAAAAGTGCTCGAAAACGACATCGTGGTACTGGACCAATTGTCGCTTGAAGCACCGAAGACGAAGGAAATGGTCAAAATTTTAAACAATCTCTCGGTGGATCGGAAAGCACTCATTGTGACCGACGAACTCAATGAGAATGTATATTTGTCGGCGCGCAACATCCCGGGCGTCAAAGTCGTTCCAGCCAACGGCATCAACGTGCTTGACGTGTTAAATCACGATAAGCTCGTCATTACGAAGGCGGCCGTGGAGAAAGTAGAGGAGGTGCTTGCATAATGAAAGACCCTCGCGACATTATTAAGCGCCCCATCATCACGGAAAACACAATGAATTTGATCGGGCAAAAGAAATATACGTTTGAGGTCGACGTCAAAGCGAACAAAACGGAAGTGAAAGACGCGGTCGAGAAAATTTTTGGCGTCAAAGTCGAGAAAGTCAACATCATGAACTATAAAGGGAAATTTAAACGCGTCGGCCGCTACAGCGGCTATACGAACCGCCGCCGCAAAGCGATCGTTACGCTGACGCCAGACAGCAAAGAAATCGAACTGTTTGAAGTGTAAGACTAAAAGCGAAGGAGGGACATTCCGATGGCGATTAAAAAATACAAACCGACATCGAACGGCCGTCGCGGCATGACGGTGCTTGATTTCTCGGAGATCACGACAGACCAGCCGGAAAAATCGCTGCTTGCTCCATTAAAGAAAAAAGCAGGCCGCAACAACCAAGGGAAAATTACCGTTCGCCATCAAGGCGGGGGTCATAAGCGTCAATACCGGATCATCGACTTTAAGCGTGACAAAGATGGAATTCCAGGACGCGTTGCTACGATTGAGTACGATCCGAACCGCTCGGCGAACATCGCGCTCATCAACTATGCAGACGGTGAAAAACGGTACATCATCGCGCCGAAAAACTTAAAAGTCGGCATGGAAATCATGTCGGGTCCGGATGCGGACATTAAAATCGGGAATGCATTGCCGCTTGAAAACATCCCGGTCGGTACGCTTGTCCACAACATCGAATTGAAGCCGGGACGCGGCGGGCAATTGGTGCGCGCAGCCGGAACGTCGGCGCAAGTGCTCGGGAAAGAAGGCAAATATGTCATCGTTCGCCTCGCTTCGGGCGAAGTGCGCATGATTTTGGGCAAATGCCGCGCTACTGTCGGTGAAGTCGGCAACGAGCAGCACGAACTTGTCAACATCGGGAAAGCAGGGCGCGCTCGCTGGTTAGGCATCCGTCCGACTGTTCGCGGTTCGGTTATGAACCCAGTTGATCATCCGCACGGCGGTGGTGAAGGGAAAGCACCGATCGGACGCAAGTCGCCGATGACGCCGTGGGGCAAACCGACGCTCGGATACAAAACGCGCAAAAAGAAAAACAAATCGGATAAATTCATCATTCGCCGCCGTAAGAAATAATGAACGAGCGCAATTCAGAAGGGAGGTTCACTTATGGGTCGCAGCTTGAAAAAAGGTCCGTTTTGCGATGAACATTTGATGAAAAAAATCGAAAAGCTCAATGAAACTGGGCAAAAACAAGTGATCAAAACATGGTCTCGCCGTTCGACGATCTTCCCGCAGTTTGTCGGCCATACGATCGCCGTATATGACGGCCGCAAACATGTACCGGTATACATCACAGAAGACATGGTCGGGCACAAATTGGGTGAATTTGCGCCGACGCGCACGTTCCGCGGCCATGCTGGCGATGACAAGAAAACAAAACGGTAATGAGAGGAGGTTCTGGATATGCAAGCTAAAGCTGTTGCGAGAACCGTTCGCATCGCTCCTCGTAAAGCGCGCTTAGTCATTGACTTGATCCGTGGGAAGGAAGTGGGCGAAGCATTCGCGATTTTGCGCCACACGCCAAAAGCGGCTTCCCCGATCATTGAAAAAGTGTTGAAATCGGCTGTTGCCAACGCTGAACACAACTATGACATGGACGTCAACAACTTGGTCATTTCCCAAGCGTACGTTGATGAAGGTCCAACGTTGAAACGTTTCCGTCCGCGTGCGATGGGCCGGGCAAGCGCCATTAATAAACGCACAAGCCATATTACAATCGTCGTGTCAGAAAAGAAGGAGGGATAATCCGTGGGTCAAAAGGTCAATCCGATCGGTCTGCGCATCGGCATCATTCGTGACTGGGAATCGAGATGGTATGCGGAAAAAGACTATGCAGACCTCGTGCATGAGGACTTAAAAATCCGTGAATACATCAACAAACGTTTGCAGGACGCAGCCGTTTCCCGCGTAGAGATTGAACGCGCCGCCAACCGCGTCAATGTGACGATCCATACGGCGAAACCGGGCATGGTCATCGGGAAAGGCGGTTCGGAAGTGGAAGCGCTCCGCAAAGCGCTCACGCAATTGACCGGCAAACGCGTTCACATCAACATCGTTGAAATCAAAAAACCGGATTTGGATGCGAAACTTGTTGCGGAAAATATTGCCCGCCAGCTTGAAAACCGCGTATCGTTCCGCCGGGCGCAAAAACAAGCGATTCAACGGGCGATGCGCGCCGGGGCGAAAGGGATCAAAACGATGGTGTCCGGCCGCTTAGGCGGTGCAGAGATTGCACGTTCGGAACATTACAGCGAAGGGACGGTTCCACTCCATACGCTGCGCGCTGACATTGACTATGCGACGGCAGAAGCCGATACGACGTACGGAAAAATCGGCGTGAAAGTATGGATTTACCGTGGGGAAGTCCTTCCGACAAAGAAAAAAGCTGAGGAAGGAGGAAAATAATCATGTTAATGCCAAAACGCGTCAAATATCGCCGTGAACATCGCGGACGGATGAAAGGCCGCGCCAAAGGCGGTACGGAAGTTCATTTTGGTGAATTCGGCCTGCAAGCGCTGGAATCGGCTTGGATTACGAACCGGCAAATTGAGGCCGCCCGTCGGGCAATGACCCGCTACATGAGACGGGGCGGAAAAGTATGGATTCGCATTTTCCCTTCGAAACCATACACAGCGAAACCGCTTGAAGTGCGGATGGGTTCCGGTAAAGGGGCTCCGGAAGGCTGGGTTGCCGTTGTCAAACCAGGCAAAGTGATGTTTGAAGTGGGCGGTGTTTCCGAGGAAGTGGCACGTGAAGCGTTGCGTTTGGCTTCTCACAAACTTCCGATCAAATGCAAATTCGTAAAACGTGAAGAAACTGGTGGTGAAGCGTAATGAAAGCGAAAGAAATCCGTGAATTAACCACTGCCGAAATCGAACAAAAAATTAAAGCGTTGAAGGAAGAGTTGTTCAACCTTCGCTTCCAGCTGGCGACGGGCCAACTGGAAAACACGGCGCGCATCCGCCAAGTGCGCAAAGACATCGCCCGTATGAAAACGATCATTCGCGAACGTGAGCTCGCTGCCAATAAATAATGTTTGAGAGGAGGTTTGCGGAATGAGCGAACGCAATCAACGAAAAGTGTACGTCGGACGGGTCGTATCAGACAAAATGGACAAAACGATTACCGTTTTGGTTGAAACGTACAAAAAACATCCGTTATACGGCAAGCGCGTGAAATATTCGAAAAAATATAAAGCGCATGACGAACATAACGAAGCGAAAGTGGGCGACATCGTCAAAATCATGGAAACCCGCCCGCTGTCGGCAACGAAACGATTCCGCCTCGTCGAGATCGTTGAAAAAGCAGTTGTTCTGTAATCATTTCATTCCAGTTCGGGGAGATAAGTCCGAAAGGAGGTTTCGTCGATGATTCAACAAGAATCTCGCTTAAAAGTAGCTGATAACTCTGGCGCACGCGAAGTGCTTGTCATTAAAGTGCTCGGAGGCTCGGGCCGCCGCTATGCGAACATCGGCGATGTTGTTGTCGCTACGGTTAAAGATGCGACGCCAGGTGGCGTTGTTAAAAAAGGTCAAGTCGTAAAAGCGGTGGTCGTCCGTACAAAACGCGGGGTGCGCCGTCCGGACGGTTCATATATCCGTTTTGACGAGAACGCCTGCGTCATCATCCGTGATGACAAAAGCCCGCGCGGCACGCGTATTTTTGGGCCGGTTGCCCGCGAACTGCGCGACAAAGATTTCATGAAAATCATTTCGTTAGCCCCGGAAGTTATCTAATGGGACGGAAGCACGTTTCAAGGAGGTGCGAATGCGATGCATGTAAAAAAAGGTGACAAAGTGCAAGTAATCTCCGGTAAAGACAAAGGTAAACAAGGCGTCATCCTGGCGGCGTTTCCGAAGAAAAACCGCGTCATCGTTGAGGGCGTCAACATTGTGAAAAAGCATGCGAAACCGTCGCAAGCGAATCCGCAAGGCGGCATCATCGAAAAAGAGGCGCCGATCCATGTGTCGAAAGTGATGCCGTTAGATCCGAAAACAGGCGAACCGACGCGCATCGGCTACAAAATTGTCGACGGTAAAAAAGTGCGCTACGCGAAAAAATCCGGAGAGATTTTAGATAAATAATCGTGACGCAGGAAAGGAGGTACCTTTATGAACCGCCTAAAAGAGAAGTATGTAAAAGAAGTCGTTCCTGCTCTGATGAGCAAGTTCAACTATAAATCGATCATGCAAGTGCCGAAAATCGAAAAAATCGTCATCAACATGGGTGTCGGCGACGCGGTGCAAAACCCGAAAGCATTAGACAGCGCCGTTGAAGAGCTGACGTTGATCGCCGGCCAGCGTCCGGTTGTGACGCGCGCGAAAAAATCGATTGCGGGCTTCCGTCTCCGCCAAGGGATGCCGATCGGTGCAAAAGTAACGTTGCGCGGTGAACGGATGTATGAATTTCTTGATAAGTTGATCTCGGTCTCGCTCCCGCGCGTGCGCGACTTCCGCGGGGTATCGAAAAAAGCGTTCGATGGCCGCGGCAACTATACGCTCGGCATTAAAGAGCAGCTCATTTTCCCGGAGATTGACTACGATAAAGTGAACAAAGTGCGCGGCATGGATATCGTGATCGTCACAACGGCCAACACGGACGAAGAAGCGCGTGAACTGCTGGCGTTGCTGGGCATGCCATTCCAAAAATAATGATCCCATAAGGCAAGGGAGGCGAAATCGTGGCTAAAAAATCGATGATCGCGAAACAAAAACGGACGCCGAAGTTTAAAGTAAGAGCGTATACCCGCTGCGAGCGCTGCGGCCGCCCGCATTCGGTTTACCGAAAGTTTAAACTTTGCCGTATTTGTTTCCGTGAACTCGCATATAAAGGTCAACTTCCTGGCATCAAAAAAGCCAGCTGGTAATCAACCCATTGATTGGGAAGGAGGTAAAACAAAATGGTGATGACAGATCCAATTGCTGATATGCTGACCCGCATTCGGAATGCGAATATGGTTCGTCACGAAAAGCTCGAAGTCCCGGCTTCGAAAATCAAGCGGGAAATCGCCGAAATTTTAAAGCGCGAAGGGTTTATTCGTGATTATGAATATATCGAAGACAACAAACAAGGCATTCTCCGCATATTCTTGAAGTACGGCCCGAACAATGAACGCGTCATTACAGGGCTGAAACGCATCAGCAAACCCGGTTTGCGCGTATACGTCAAGGCTCATGAAGTGCCGCGCGTCTTAAACGGCTTAGGCATCGCGATTCTTTCGACATCGCAAGGCGTCTTAACGGACAAAGAAGCACGGCAAAAAGGCACGGGCGGCGAAGTAATCGCCTACGTTTGGTAATTTATTTGCTCAAGAATGGAGGTGTGTTTGACATGTCACGTGTCGGCAAAAAACCAATTGAAATTCCTGCCGGTGTCACCGTTACTGTGAACGGCAATACCGTTACGGTCAAAGGGCCGAAAGGGGAATTAACCCGCACGTTCCATCCGGATATGACGATCACCGTTGAGGGCAATGTGATCACTGTTACGCGCCCAAGCGATGAAAAACATCACCGCGCGCTCCACGGCACGACGCGCAGCTTGCTCGCCAACATGGTCGAAGGCGTTTCGAAAGGGTATGAAAAAGCGCTCGAACTCGTTGGTGTCGGGTACCGGGCGTCCAAACAAGGGAAAAAGCTTGTGTTGAGCGTCGGTTACTCCCATCCGGTAGAAATTGAGCCAGAGGAAGGGCTCGAAATCGAAGTGCCGTCCCAAACGAAAATTATCGTCAAAGGGGCAGACAAACAACGCGTCGGCGAATTGGCAGCCAACATTCGTGCTGTACGTCCGCCGGAGCCGTATAAAGGCAAAGGCATTCGCTACGAAGGCGAATTGGTGCGCCTGAAGGAAGGCAAAACTGGTAAATAACGCGGCATAGCGAAGCGAAAGGAGTGACACTCGATGATCACAAAAGTTGACCGAAACGCGGTCCGCAAAAAAAGACACGCGCGCATCCGGAAAAAAATCTTCGGCACGACTGAACGTCCGCGGTTGAGCGTGTTCCGTTCGAACAAACATATTTATGCACAAATTATTGATGATACAAAATCAGCAACGATTGTCAGCGCGTCGACATTGGATAAAGAGTTCGGCTTAGATTCGACGAACAACATTGAGGCGGCGAAAAAAGTCGGCGAACTTGTCGCCAAACGGGCGTTGGAAAAAGGCATCAAACAAGTCGTTTTCGATCGCGGCGGATATTTGTACCATGGCCGGGTGAAAGCACTAGCGGATGCCGCCCGCGAAGCCGGTCTGGAATTCTAATCACAAAGGAGGGACAACGATGCGTCGTATCGATCCAAATAAACTCGAACTCGAAGAGCGTGTAGTCGCGGTCAACCGTGTAGCAAAAGTCGTGAAAGGCGGACGTCGCCTGCGCTTTTCAGCTCTCGTCGTCGTCGGCGATAAAAACGGCCACGTCGGATTTGGCACCGGGAAAGCGCAAGAAGTTCCGGAAGCGATCCGCAAAGCCATTGAAGATGCGAAGAAAAACTTAATTGAAGTGCCGATCGTCGGCACAACGATTCCGCATGAAGTCATCGGCCACTTCGGCGCTGGGGAAATCATTTTAAAACCGGCCTCTGAAGGTACCGGGGTTATCGCCGGCGGTCCGGCCCGTGCCGTATTAGAGCTGGCGGGCATCAGCGACATTTTGTCAAAATCAATCGGCTCGAACACGCCAATCAACATGGTGCGCGCCACGTTCGATGGGTTGAAACAATTAAAACGCGCCGAAGACGTAGCAAAATTGCGCGGCAAAACAGTCGAGGAACTGTTAGGATAAGGAGGGAACGATCATGGCAAAAAAACTGGCGATTACCCTCACGCGCAGCGTGATTGGCCGTCCGGAAGATCAGCGCATTACCGTCAGAACGCTCGGCTTGCGGAAAATGCATCAAACGGTCGTCCATAACGACAATCCTGCCATCCGCGGGATGATCAACAAAGTCGCTCATCTGGTCAAAGTGAAAGAAATTGAGGAATAATCGTAAGGAGGTGCTTCGCCATGAAACTTCATGAATTGCAACCAGCGCCGGGTTCCCGGAAGAAAGCGGTTCGTGTCGGCCGCGGGATCGGGTCAGGTAACGGCAAAACGTCCGGACGTGGTCAAAAAGGTCAAAATGCCCGCTCGGGTGGGGGGGTTCGCCTCGGTTTTGAGGGCGGTCAAACACCGTTGTTCCGCCGTTTGCCGAAGCGCGGCTTCACGAACATCAACCGGAAAGAATATGCAGTTGTGAACTTGGAAAAACTGAACCGTTTTGAAGACGGAACGGAAGTAACGCCGGAATTGCTCCTTGAAACGGGCGTTATTAGCAAGTTGAAATCGGGTGTGAAAATTTTAGGCAAAGGCCAAATCGAGAAAAAACTGACGGTCAAAGCACATAAATTCTCAGCATCGGCGAAAGAGGCCATTGAAGCGGCTGGCGGTAAAACTGAGGTGATTTAATGTTTCGGACAATCTCCAACTTTATGCGCGTCAGTGATATTCGAAACAAAATCATTTTCACTCTTCTTATGCTGATCGTGTTCCGCATCGGAACGTTCATCCCGGTTCCGAGCGTGAACACCGATGTGCTCAAGTTGCAAGATGAATTAAATTCGTTCGGCGTCCTGAACATTTTTGGCGGCGGGGCGCTGCGAAATTTTTCAATTTTTGCCATGGGGGTTATGCCCTACATCACCGCGTCGATTATCGTCCAGCTGCTGCAAATGGACGTTGTTCCCAAATTTACGGAGTGGTCGAAGCAAGGCGAGGTTGGCCGGCGTAAATTAGCTCAGTTTACCCGCTATTTCACGGTCGTGCTCGGGTTTATCCAAGCGCTTGGCATGTCGTACGGCTTCAACAATTTAGCTGGCGGGATGCTCATTCGAAATCCGGGCATCGGCACGTATTTGTTGATCGCGGTTGTCTTGACCGCCGGCACTGCATTTTTAATGTGGCTCGGCGAACAGATCACCGCGAAAGGCGTGGGCAATGGCATTTCGATCATTATTTTCGCCGGGATTGTCTCAGGCATTCCGACGGTCTTGAACCAAATTTACGCTCAACAGTTTGAAAATGTCGGGGAAGATGTGTTTTTGCGCATCGTCCGGCTCCTGCTTGTGGCGTTGGCGATCGTTGCCGTCATTGTTGGTGTCATTTACATCCAGCAGGCGTTCCGGAAAATTCCGATTCAATACGCAAAGCGGCTTGAGGGCCGAAGCCCGGTGGGCGGCCACTCGACTCATTTGCCGCTCAAAGTGAACCCAGCGGGAGTCATTCCGGTCATTTTTGCTGTATCGTTTTTGATTGCACCACCGACCATTGCATCGTTTTTTGGCACGAATGATGTAACATTGTGGATTCGCCGAACGTTTGATTATACCCATCCGATTGGCATGACGATTTACGTCGTGCTTATTATCGCGTTTACGTACTTTTATGCGTTCGTCCAAGTCAACCCGGAGCAAATGGCGGAGAATTTGAAGAAGCAAGGCGGCTATATTCCAGGCATCCGTCCTGGAAAGAATACACAAGAGTATGTAACGAGAATTTTGTACCGGCTGACACTCGTCGGCTCTGTCTTTTTAGCGGTCATTGCCGTGCTGCCGGTGTTCTTCGTGAACGTTGCGAACTTGCCACCTTCTGCGAAAATTGGCGGTACGAGCTTGCTCATTGTCGTCGGCGTGGCGCTGGAGACAATGAAACAGCTTGAGAGCCAGCTGGTGAAACGCCATTACCGTGGATTCATCAAATAAAGAAGGCAAGAGCGGGCGTCCCTTGCCGATAGGGGGAGTTAGGATGAATTTAGTGCTGATGGGGCTGCCGGGTGCCGGCAAAGGCACGCAGGCCGAGAAAATCGTAGCGGCTTACGGTATTCCGCACATTTCAACGGGCGATATGTTTCGGGCGGCGATGAAGGAAGGAACGCCGCTAGGGCTTCAAGCGAAGCAATATATGGACCGCGGCGACCTTGTTCCGGATGAAGTGACGATCGGCATTGTCCGTGAACGGCTGAGCAAAGACGATTGCCAAAACGGTTTTTTGCTCGATGGATTCCCGCGCACGGTCGCTCAAGCGGAGGCGCTGGAAACGATGTTGGCCGACATTGGCCGCAAACTTGACTATGTCATCCATATCGATGTCCGCCAAGACGTTTTAATGGAGCGCTTGACCGGCAGACGGATTTGCCGCAACTGCGGAGCGACGTACCATCTTGTTTTTCATCCGCCGGCGAAACCGGGTGTTTGCGATAAGTGCGGGGGGGAATTGTACCAGCGCGCCGATGATAACGAAGCGACAGTGGCGAACCGGCTCGAAGTGAATATGAAACAAATGAAGCCGCTCGTTGACTTTTACGAACAAAAAGGCTATTTGCGCAACATTAACGGCGAACAGGACATGGAAAAGGTGTTTGCCGATATTCGTGAATTGCTCGGGGGACTTGCTCGATGATCATTTGCAAAACCGCGCACGAAATCAACCTCATGCGCGAGGCTGGAAAAATTGTTTCCGCTACGTTGGAAGAGTTGAAAAACCATATTCGCCCCGGGGTCACGACAAAGGAACTGGATGCCATCGCGGAGGAAGTGATTCGTTCCCATGGCGCCGTTCCATCGTTTAAAGGATACCAAGGGTTCCCGGGAAGCATTTGCGCTTCAGTCAATGAGGAGCTTGTGCACGGCATTCCCGGCGACCGTGTGTTATGCGAGGGCGACATTATTACGATCGATGTGGGCGCCCAGTATGAAGGGTATCACGCCGACTCCGCCTGGACGTATCCCGTTGGGGAGATCGATGCGGAGACAAAGCGGCTGCTCGACGTAACAGAACAATCGTTGTATGTCGGACTCGCCGAGGCGAAGCCAGGCGCTCGTTTGACGAACATTTCTCATGCGATTCAAACGTATGTTGAAGCGCACCATTTTTCCGTCGTTCGCGAGTATGTGGGGCATGGAATTGGTCAACACTTACATGAAGACCCGCAAGTCCCACATTATGGGCCGCCGAATAAAGGGCCGATTTTGCGTCCGGGGATGACGCTATGCATCGAACCGATGGTTAATGCGGGCAGCCGCCATGTCAAAACGTTGGCTGATGACTGGACCGTCGTGACGGCGGACGGAAAACGGTGTGCCCATTTTGAACATACGATTGTGATTACGGAAAATGGCTATGAAATTTTAACGTGAACGGATCGAGGCAGAGCCGCCTCGAGGCGCTCGGGCAGATCGGCGAACCGTTTTCAACGTTTGCAGTTGTCTAAAGCTGTTTCGCCGATTCCGCGATCAAGGCGTCCGCTTACCGACCTTCCCGTTCACCGTGGACAATTGCGCCGCCTTATGTCCGTCCGGTTTTGCGTAACACAATGTTACTCATTCGAAGGAGGGGGAGCCGCTCGATGGCAAAAGACGATGTCATTGAAGTAGAAGGCACCGTCATTGAAACATTGCCAAATGCGATGTTTCGTGTAGAATTAGAAAATGGGCATACGGTATTGGCCCATGTGTCCGGCAAAATCCGCATGCACTTCATCCGCATTTTGCCCGGCGACCGAGTGACGGTGGAATTGTCGCCCTATGATTTGACGCGTGGACGAATCACGTATCGGTATAAATAAAAGATTGCACTCCGTTTAATAAGGAGGTAAACAACATGAAAGTGAGACCATCTGTCAAACCGATTTGCGAAAAATGCAAAGTTATTCGCAGACGCGGAAAAGTCATGGTCATTTGTGAAAACCCAAAACACAAACAACGTCAAGGGTAATTTCCAAGGAGGTGTACTACGATGGCACGTATTGCAGGTGTTGACATTCCGCGCGACAAGCGCGTAGTCATTTCGTTGACATACATTTACGGGATCGGCAAACCAACGGCGCAAAAAATCTTAAAAGAAGCAGGAGTATCGGAAGACACGCGCGTCCGTGACTTAACGGAAGAAGAGCTTGGCCGCATTCGCGAAATCGTTGGCCGCTTAAAAGTGGAAGGGGATTTGCGCCGCGAAGTATCGTTAAACATTAAACGGCTGATGGAAATCGGTTGCTATCGCGGACTCCGCCATCGCCGCGGATTGCCGGTTCGCGGCCAAAACACGAAAAACAATGCCCGCACGCGCAAAGGTCCGCGCCGTACGGTAGCGAATAAGAAAAAATAATCACGCAAAGGAGGTCATTTGACGAATGGCACGCAGAACAAACACTCGCAAACGCCGGGTGAGAAAAAATATTGACACTGGCATCGCTCATATCCGTTCGACTTTCAACAACACGATCGTGACGATTACGGACGTTCATGGCAACGCCATCGCCTGGGCGAGCGCTGGTTCGCTCGGATTCAAAGGCTCGCGTAAATCGACGCCGTTTGCGGCGCAAATGGCAGCCGAAGCGGCAGCGAAAGCGTCGATGGAACACGGCATGAAAACGGTCGAAGTGAACGTCAAAGGTCCGGGGGCTGGCCGTGAGGCAGCGATCCGGGCGTTGCAGGCAGCCGGATTGGAAATTACGGCGATCAAAGACGTCACTCCAATCCCGCACAATGGATGCCGTCCGCCAAAACGTCGCCGCGTGTAACGCCCCTGTATAGAATTTGAACCACTGTCAATAATGGGATATGATAAAGACCGTGACAGGGAAGCCGGCTTTGGCCGCCGGCAAGCTGAAAGAGAGAGATTCATGGGGGAATGTTGTTAGGCGTGTACCGTTTGGTCGGGGTCTCGACGTTTTGAAGGAGGGTATAATAATCGATGATTGAAATTGAAAAGCCGAAAATTGAAACGGTCGAACTGAGCGAAGATGCCAAATACGGCAAATTCGTCGTCGAACCGCTTGAGCGTGGATATGGTACAACTTTAGGGAACTCCTTACGTCGTATCCTATTGTCTTCACTCCCTGGTGCGGCTGTGACATCGGTGCAAATCGACGGTGTACTGCACGAGTTTTCAACGATTGACGGCGTCGTCGAGGATGTGACAGCCATCATCTTGAATATCAAAAAATTGGCGTTGAAGATTTATTCAGATGAAGAGAAAACGTTGGAAATTGATGTGCAGGGTGAAGGAGTTGTCACGGCTGCCGATATTACTCACGACAGCGATGTAGAAATTTTAAACCCGGACCTTCATATTGCTACGCTGGCGGAAGGCGGTCGCCTGCGCATGCGCATGACCGCCAGACGGGGACGTGGGTATGTCCCGGCCGAGGAGAACAAGCGCGAGGACCAGCCCATCGGCGTGATTCCGATCGACTCCATCTATACGCCGGTCTCCCGTGTTTCCTATCAGGTCGAAAATACACGGGTCGGCCAAGTGACCGACTATGACAAATTGACGATCGACGTTTGGACCGATGGGAGCATCGGGCCGAAAGAAGCCATTTCCCTTGGGGCGAAAATTTTAACCGAGCACTTGAACATTTTTGTCGGCTTGACGGATGAAGCGCAAAATGCTGAAATCATGGTAGAGAAAGAGGACGATCAAAAAGAAAAAGTGCTGGAAATGACGATCGAGGAGCTCGATCTGTCTGTCCGTTCCTACAACTGCTTGAAGCGTGCCGGCATTAACACCGTTCAGGAGCTGACGCAAAAAACGGAAGAGGATATGATGAAAGTGCGCAACCTCGGCCGCAAATCGCTCGAAGAAGTGAAAGCGAAGTTAGCGGAACTGGGGCTTAGCCTCCGTAAAGACGATTAAGCGCCAGCCCCGCCCGGTGGGGCGGACATGCGCGTTGGCCATAGATTTGGCGTTAAGCGCCGATCGACTACGACAGCAATGAGGAACACATCATTTTAAAAGGGAGGGACATTTGATGTCGTACAGAAAACTAGGACGCACGACTTCTCAACGGAAAGCATTGCTTCGCGATTTAGCGACAGATTTAATCATCAATGAACGCATCGAAACGACGGAAGCGCGAGCAAAAGAATTGCGCGCGGTTATCGAAAAAATGATCACGCTCGGCAAACGCGGCGATTTGCATGCCCGTCGTCAAGCAGCGGCATTTATCCGCAAGGAAGTCGCCAACAGTGAAACCGGCCAAGATGCACTGCAAAAGCTGTTCAGTGACATTGCGCCGCGCTACCAAGACCGCCAAGGCGGCTATACGCGCATTATGAAACTTGGTCCTCGCCGCGGAGACGGGGCGCCGATGGTCATTATTGAGCTCGTGTAACGGTTTCATTTCAACAAGGGCGAGACAGTTTCGTTTGAACTGGATCTATGCCCTTTTTTTGTTTACCATCATTTAGCAAGGCACGGCCGGGAACGTGCCAAGGCGAGGAGAAACAATCATGGCCGAACCGATCCTTTCGATCGAAGGAGTGTATTTCCGTTATCCGAACCAATCGGAGTATGCAGTGCAAAACGTGAGCTTCCAGGCCGGACGCGGGGAGTGGCTGGCGATTGTCGGCCATAACGGATCCGGCAAGTCGACCATTGCCCGGCTGTTAATCGGTTTGCTTCGGCCGGAGAGGGGCGTCATTCGCCTGTTTGGGCGCCCTCTCGATGAAACGACTGTCTGGGAGGTGCGCCGGCGCGTCGGCATGGTGTTTCAAAATCCAGATAACCAATTTGTCGGGACAACTGTCGAGGATGATATCGCCTTTGCCCTTGAAAATAATGGTGTTCCGCGCGATGAAATGATTGAGCGCATCCGTGAAGCCATCCGCCTGGTGCATATGGAGGCGTTTCTCGAACACGAGCCGCACCGGCTTTCCGGCGGGCAAAAGCAGCGTGTCGCTATCGCCGGCATTTTGGCGCTTCACCCTGATATGATCATTTTGGATGAAGCGACATCGATGCTCGACCCGCGGGGAAGGGAAGAGGTGCTCGAGACGGTTCGCCGCTTGAACCGGCAACAGCGCATTACAGTATTGTCGATCACGCACGATTTGGAGGAAGCGGCGAAAGCCGACCGCATCATCGTGATGAACAAAGGTGAGGTCATGGCGGAAGGAACGCCGGAGCAAATCTTTCGGCTTGGGGGCAAGCTCGAGCGCATCGGCCTTGATTTGCCGTTTGCCGTGAAAATGGGCAGCCGTTTGCGGGAACAAGGCATTCCGCTTCGTTCCGCACACTTGACGACGGAGGAGTTGGTCGAAGAGCTATGGACATTGTATTCGAAAAAGTAGAACATGTATACAATGCCCGTTCGCCGCTCGCCCGCCGGGCGCTGTATAATGTGAATGTGTCGATTCCCAGCGGGGCATACGTCGCCATCGTTGGCCACACCGGTTCGGGCAAATCGACGCTCCTTCAACACTTAAACGGCTTGCTGCAACCGACAAGCGGCACGATAAAAATCGGCGATGAGATCATCACCGGCGACAAGCGGCCGAAGCAGCTCAAACCGCTGCGCAAAAAGGTTGGGATTGTGTTCCAATTTCCGGAACACCAGTTGTTTGAGGAAACGGTCGAGAAGGATATTTGTTTTGGCCCGCTTAATTTCGGCGTTTCCGAAGAAGAGGCGAAACGGAAAGCGCGAGAGCTTATCAAACTAGTCGGGCTCAGCGAGGATGTGTTGGCCAAATCGCCGTTCGATTTAAGCGGCGGGCAAATGCGGCGCGTCGCCATTGCCGGCGTGCTGGCGCTTGAACCGGAAGTGCTGGTGCTTGATGAACCGACCGCTGGGCTGGACCCACGCGGGCGGAAAGAGATTATGGAGATGTTTTACCGTCTTCATTGCGAAAAACGGTTAACAACGGTGCTCGTGACTCATAGTATGGAAGATGCCGCCCGCTATGCCGACCAAATCATCGTCATGCATGAAGGGACGGTGTGGGGACAGGGAGCGCCGGAAGAGGTGTTCCGCGATGCCGATCGGCTTGCCGCCATTGGCCTTAGCGTACCGGAGACGGTCAAGTTGAAGCGGGAGCTGGAAGCGCGGTTTGGGGTCGCCATTCCCTCTCCGTGTTTGACGATCGAACAGACGGTGGAGGCCATCCAGCAACTGTTTTCTAGGGTGAGCATTCATGACTAATCATTTCATTATCGGCCAATACGTGCCTGGCCATTCGCTCATTCACCGCTTAGATCCGCGGGCGAAGCTGCTGATCGTATTCGCCTATGTTTTCATCGTTTTTTTGGCGAATAATGCAGTGACGTATGCGGTGCTGTCGTTGTTTACGTTTGCTTTTGCAGCCCTGTCGCGCATCCCGTTTTCTTTCATTTTGCGCGGTTTAAAGCCGATTTTATGGGTCGTGTTGTTTACGTTGTTATTGCATGTATTGATGACGAAAGAAGGGGATGTCCTCTACCGGATTGGCGCGCTGTCCGTTTACGAAGGCGGCATTCGGCAAGGAATTTTTATTTCCATGCGATTTTTGCTCCTTGTGCTCATAACGACGATGCTGACGCTGACGACAACGCCGATTGAAGTGACCGATGGCGTCGAAAGCTTGCTTAGTCCATTGAAAAAATGGCGCGTGCCGGTTCATGAGCTCGCCTTAATGATGGCGATTTCGCTCCGCTTCATTCCAACTTTAATGGAAGAAACAGAAAAAATTATGAAAGCGCAAGCCGCCCGCGGCGTCGACTTTTCCGGCGGCCGGTTCTCTGAGCGGATGAAGGCGATCGTCTCGCTTCTTGTGCCGCTGTTTATCAGTTCGTTCAAGCGGGCGGATGAGCTGGCGACGGCGATGGAAGCGCGCGGCTACCGCGGCGGCGAAGGGCGGACGAAACTCCGCCAGCTTGCTTGGAAGCCGGCAGACACCGTGTTGTTAGCCGCTACGGCCCTGCTGGCGCTGTTGCTCTTTTTATTACGCTCATAGCGGAGGAAGGCCATGACGAGACGGATCAAATGCGTGGTAGCGTATGACGGCACCCATTTTTCCGGTTATCAAATTCAGCCGGGAAAACGGACGGTGCAAGGCGAGATTGAGGAAGTGCTCAAACGGATGCATAAAGGGAAAGCCGTGCGTGTAACGGCTTCCGGGAGGACGGATGCCGGGGTTCACGCCTATGGGCAAGTCATCCACTTCGATACGGCGCTTGTGCTTTCTCCTGAACAGTGGAAAAGAGCGTTAAACGCCCAGCTTCCGGACGATATCGCCGTTCGTTCGGCAGAGGAGGCAGACAGCACCTTTCATGCCCGCTTTTCGGCCAAGGCAAAAGAGTACCGCTACAAAGTGTGGACTGCCGCCGACCGCGACGTCTTTCGCCGCCATTACTGCGCGTGGCATCCATACCCGCTGCATATCGGCGCCATGGATGAAGCGCTTCGCCAACTGATCGGGACGCATGACTTTACGAGCTTCTGCTCCGCCAAAACGGAAATGGAGGATCGCATACGCACCATTTACCAGGCAGAGGTGGAAACCGACGGTTCGATGATGGAATTCCGGTTCATCGGCAGCGGCTTTTTGTACAACATGGTGCGCATCATCGTCGGCACAGTGCTTGAAATTGGCCAAGGGAGGCGGTCCCCGGCAGACATTGCAGCATTGCTTGCAGCCAAAGACCGGAGACTCGCTGGCCCGACGGCGCCGGCGGAAGGATTGTATTTATGGCGGGTGTACTATGATGATGAGTTTTTCGCCGTCAGTTGACCGGTGGTAAACACCGTGTTCGAAAGTCGTCTCACGCTTTTAGATGACAAAAAACCGGGGCGCCATAAGTGAAGACAACGAGTCCCCGTGTAACATCTTCTTGACATTGGCGTTCCGGCAAGCTATTATATCATATGGCATGTATTTTCCACGATTAGCCCCGGACAGCAATCGTGTTGAAATAAACAACTTTACTTGTTCATTTTTCTTTTTAGGAGGGAACTACATTGCGTACGACTTATATGGCGAAACCGAATGAAGTAGAGCGTAAATGGTACGTTGTCGACGCAGCCGGCAAAACGTTGGGTCGTCTGGCCAGCGAAGTCGCAGCGCTGTTGCGCGGCAAACATAAACCGACATTCACTCCGCACGTTGACTGCGGGGATCATGTGATCGTCATCAATGCTGACAAAGTGGAACTGACAGGGAAAAAGTTAACGAAAAAATTGTACTATCGCCACAGCTTATATCCAGGCGGTTTGAAAGTGAGAACGGCGCTCGAAATGCGCACGAATTATCCGGAAAAAATGATTGAACGGGCGGTGCGCGGCATGCTTCCAAAAGGCAGCCTTGGCCGTCAAATGTTCAAAAAACTGCATGTTTACCGCGGAAGCGAACACCCGCATCAAGCGCAAAAACCGGAAGTATACGAACTTCGCGGATAATTGACAAGGGAGGGTATTTATTTTGGCACAAGTACAATATTACGGTACAGGTCGTCGCAAAAGCTCGGTTGCTCGCGTCCGCCTCGTCCCGGGCGATGGACGCATCATCGTCAACAAACAAGACATTCGTGAATATATTCCGACAGAAGCGCTTATCGAAATGGTAAAGCAACCGCTTGTACTGACAGAAACGCTCGGCAGCTACGACGTGTTGGTGAACGTTCACGGCGGCGGATTTGCCGGCCAAGCGGGCGCCATTCGCCACGGCATCGCCCGCGCGTTGCTTCAAGTCGATCCGGAATTCCGCACCGTATTGAAGCGCGCTGGCTTGCTGACGCGCGATGCCCGCGTCAAAGAGCGGAAAAAATACGGGCTCAAAGGCGCCCGCCGCGCTCCGCAGTTCTCGAAACGTTAACCGTGTTGTCCAACCCAGCCAGTTTGGCTGGGTTTTTTGCTTATTTCTGCCTTTGGCCCGCGCGCATGTTTGCGTTCGATCGTTAAACACTACATCGTAAAGGAGCGTGAAACACGATGACAGTCATCACTTCATTCGCGGAAAAAAGGCAGGAAAAGCAGCTCCGCTATGAGCGGAAAATGCTGCGGGAGTTGTCGCTGGAGAAATTGCGGGCCAAAGTGTTGGAACATTTTGCCCCTTTCTATCAAATGTACCGGATTTTCCCATCTACTGTTGAGGAAGGCTGCATTGACCTGGCCATTGAAGCGTATTTGCTCGGCGCCCATTACAGCCGGTTCGGCTATTATGGGGAGTCTGTGGACAGCGTGCGCCGACGTTGCGCGCAAGAGGAGAAATATTTAATTGACACACTTTTTGATTTTCTCTGCTTTTGGGGCAACATCGACGACGATCTGCTCGGCCAGTCGCTCTATTACGCCTGCGAGCAATATATCGTCGACTGGTGGACCGAAGGGTTTGAACGGGGAAAAAAACGGCGCCGCCTAAAACTTCACTGAATAAGTTCTATTCCCGCCCCTTGTCCCATATAAGATAGAGAAGGGAAACGTGCGGGAGGAGAAACGATGAAAGAAAAATGGAAGTGGCTTGTCGCCTTTACCGCGGCTGCCATTGCGGGAATTTTGTTATTTCCGTCTTTATTTTCTGATCTGACCTCAACAAAACCGTGGAATCTCCCATTGTCCGGGCGAATTATCGTCCTAGACCCCGGCCATGGCGGGCCGGATGGCGGGGCGGTCGGCGGCGAGGTGCTGGAAAAAGAAATCGCGCTCAACGTCGCGAAAAAATTGCGGGACTACTTGCAGCAACAAGGAGCGCTCGTTCTGATGACGCGGGAGACAGACCGCGATTTGGCCAGCCCGTCCACGCGCGGCTACAGCCGGCGGAAAACGGAAGATTTGCACGAACGAACATCATTCATTAACCATTCCGATGCGGATTTGTTTATCAGCATTCACCTCAATGCCATTCCATCCCCGCACTGGCGGGGGGCACAGACGTTTTATTACGGCTCGCTCATCGAAAACGAGCGGCTCGCCAAATTCATCCAAGCCGAGTTGCGGCGCAACTTGGAAAACACCCACCGGGTAGCGAAAATGATTGATACCGTTTATTTGCTAAAGCATGCCAAAAAGCCCGGAGCGCTCGTTGAAGTTGGATTTTTATCGAATCCGGACGAGCGGGAGCTGCTCGCCTATGACCATTACCAGACGAAACTCGCCGCCTCGATTTACAAAGGAGTGCTGCGTTACTTTTCGAACGAACCTACCCCTCGCGAATAGCGAGGTTTTTTATCGTCCCGAAGCGGGAAAGGCCCTGCTTCCAAGCGGGGAAGAACGGCCAAGGCGAGAGAACCGTTCTCCCCCGTCCAAAAGCGCGCCATCGCCATTCATACATCTGAAAAGAACACTCAATGTAACGAATGTCGAAAAGCCGGGACAGGCAGGGGGCCGAAATGGAAGCCATCTGGCGGTTTATGGTATAGTAAATATATAAGGGAACTATTGATTTGAAAAAGGGTTGGTGAATACGATGCTGACGGAAAACGAAGTGCGAGCCATTCTTGAAAACATGAAAGACCCGTTTTTAAACAAGACCTTTAAGGAAACAAACGCCATTCAAGAAATTAAAATTAAGGAAGAGAAAAACCATGTCAGCGTAAAGATCGCGCTTGCCAAAACCGGCACGCCTGACCAACTGCGCGTGCAAACGGCGATCGTCCAGCAGCTGAAAGAGGCTGGCGCTGCATCCGTCGGCTTGCGGTTTGCCGAACTGCCGCGCGAAGTGGTTGAGAAATATAGCGACAATCCGCAAAAAACGACGTATATCGCCATCGCCAGCGGCAAGGGCGGCGTCGGAAAATCAACGGTTTCCGTCAACTTAGCGGTCGCGCTCGCCCGGCTTGGCAAAAAAGTCGGGTTGATCGACGCCGATATTTATGGGTTTAGCGTTCCAGACATGATGGGAATTACTCAGCGTCCGACAGTGCGGGGCGATAAAATCATCCCCGTCGAGCGGTTTGGGGTGAAAGTCATTTCGATGGCCTTTTTCGTCGAGGACAATGCTCCGGTCATTTGGCGCGGCCCGATGCTTGGAAAAATGCTGAACAACTTCTTCAAAGAAGTTGAGTGGGGCGACTTGGATTACTTGCTGCTCGACTTGCCTCCAGGCACCGGCGATGTCGCGTTAGACGTGCACACGCTTTTGCCGTCATGCAAAGAAATTATCGTCACCACTCCGCACCCGACCGCCGCGTTTGTCGCTGCCCGCGCTGGGGCAATGGCGCTGCGCACCGAACATGAAATTATCGGCGTGATCGAAAATATGTCGTACTACGAGAGCCGGAAAACAGGAGAGCGGGAGTATGTCTTCGGCAAGGGTGGCGGAGAAAAGCTGGCCAAAGAGCTGCAAACCGAGCTGTTAGGGCAGCTGCCGCTTCAGCAGCCGGATTGGAACGACGACGACTTCGCTCCGTCCGTTTACGCAGAAGATCATCCGATCGGGAAAATTTATATGGATATCGCCCGCAAAATCGTTGCAAAATATTAATCGGTTTCACAAAAAGCGTCCGATGGCGAGAAACCGCCGATTAGAGCGTTGGCGGTTTTCAGCGCACGGACGCTTTTTGCTTGATTAATCTCCTCCGCCTTGTTGGTTGCCGGTGCTTTCTTCTCACTCTCCCCCTTCCCCTTCGCCTTCTTCTTGTTTTTCTCCGCCTTGCTGAACCTTTTCAGCTGCTTTCATCAACATATCTTGAATTTTCGCCTGATACAGCGGGCTGTTCAACGTTTCCGTGATCACCTTTTGCAAATGCTGGCGGAACTCTTTGCTTTTTAAGACATCGACCATGGCTTTTTCCATTTCTGGATCTTTTAAAATATCGATCATCAGCGCCTGGTAATCGGGATCTTTCATGAGCGCCTTCATCATTTTTTCATGTTCTGCTTGCAGCCCTTTGGCAAAACTTTCAGCGAATTTCGGGTCTTTTAACGCACTTTCCCAGAACTTTTTTCCTTGATCGGATGTCAGCATTTGTTGCAGCGTTTCTTTTACAGCTTTTTGATCTATGACTAGTTGCTGCTTCATCTGATCTTCCGACATAATATCTTGAATCGCCTTTTTCCCCTCGTCGGTTTTTAAAATGTCAACAACCATCTTTTTCGTTTCGTCATAATCCGGGGGAGGGGGGCTGGTTTCTTGAGGGGCACAGGAACCAAGAACGAGAAAACTGAGCAAGAGGAGCGGTAGGCATTTGTTCATGAAAGTGAGCTCCTTTCTGCAAAAATCCCTCACCCTTAATATGAATGTTGGCGAAAAAAATATACATGGGGGAGATCGGAGCTGGCTTTTTCACAAGGGCGCTGGTAAAATGGTAAGCGGGTTATGCTGAAACGATGGAGGATGAAGCTGTGAACAGCCGCAAATGGGTGCGTTTATTTTTGACCACGCTGCTGATCGGCGGAATCGCGACAACAGCCGTCGGGATAGTTTTGAATTGGAAAGAGTTTGGACATCTCCTTGTACGTTTCGAGGTCATTGAATTTCTTGCCGTATTGCTTTGGCATGTCGGCGTCGGCTTTATTTTCAGCGTCATCAGCCAGGCGGGCTTTTTTGCCTATTTGACCGTCCATCGGTTCGGACTTGGCATGTTCCGTTCCCTCTGGAACGCTGTCCAGCTTGTTTTGATCATATTCGTGCTGTTCGATCTAGTCTATTTCCGCTACATGGTGTTTGCGGATAAAGGCGATTCGATCATCCCGTATGTATTGACCGCCTTGTTTATTTTGGCGGTTGGCTTAGCCGTTGCCTACATAAAAAGCGCGCAGACGAACAAAGGGGCATTCGTCCCGGCGCTGTTCTTTATGGTCGTGGTAACGGTGATTGAATGGTTTCCCGTTTTGCGCATCAATGACCGAGACTGGTTATATTTGATGCTGATTCCGTTATTAGTATGCAATGCATATCAACTTCTTATACTGCATAAATTGACAGGCGGCGCAGGATCGTCCGCGTAAAGCGCCGCCTGTTCTTTTTTGTCGGGCCGCTCATTCTAAAAGGAAACATGATCAGGATATCATCCAACTGCAACGGCCATGCTAAAGTCTTGAGGGAAGGCTGGCGGCTTTTAGGCGAAAACCCGCCTCCCGCCCTTTTTAGTCGATCCCTTTGCTTTCTGCTTCACCGTTGGCCAGCAGCTCAGAGAGGCTGGCGTTTTTATAGCCGTTTTCTTTCATGGCTGCAATAATTTTCGGCAGCGCCTTTGCCGTTTGTTTGGCTGAGTCGGACGCGTGAAGGAGCACAATATCGCCCGGCTCCAAATCGCTTGTAACGTTGGCGACAATTTGCTCTGTACCGGGATTCAGCCAGTCCTTCGAGTCAACGCTCCAATGCACAACCGTGTAGCCGAGAGACTCCGCAACTTTTAGCACCTTTTTGTTAAAATTCCCTCCCGGGGGGCGCAGCAACTCGACGTTTTTCACACCTAACATGTCGAACACTTTCTCCGCCATCATTAAATCTTGGCGGATTTTAGCGTTCTCGAGTTCTGCATAATTGACAAAATTATACCCCATGCTGCCGATTTCATGCCCTTCCTCTTTGATCCGCTTTACGACGGACGGATGGCGTTCAGCCCATGAGGCTGATAAAAAAAAGGTTGCGTTTTTAATCCCGTGTTGCTTCAATACGTCCAAAATTTTTTCCGCGTTCTCATCCCCCCAGCTAATGTCAAACGTCAATGCCACCTCATCGCGGTCATTGTCCACCTTGTACACGGCCTTAGGCCCAGAGGAAAGCGAAAACACGGGTCGGTTCATTTCATAAGCGTATAGGATGAACGCAGTGAAAAAAGCAGAACAAATAATAATGAGAGCTTTTTTCAATGTCCGCCCATTTAGTGCGTAAAACATGGCTTCCATCCCTCCCTAAACAGTTGTCCTATGTACATCTTATGCGGCGGTCTATGGCGGTTATGAAACATAATTGCCACTCCTTGGCGCCAGAGTAGGCAAAAGCGGGGGTGAGGATAAACATGGATTGGGATCCGCAAACTTCCTAAAAATATTATCTTGCATTTTTGGAGGTAAAGTGGTATATTTTTAAACGTCGCTGTTCGGAAAAGCAGCTTGGCAACAGCGAAGCAAAAAAGTGGTTGACATCAAAAAATTGTTATGATAATATAAAAGAGCTGTTTACAAAGGACAATTTACAGCGTTCCTTGAAAACTGAACGAAACGAAGCGCGACGAAAAGCGGAGGTCCGCGGGTCGCCGCGATGGGCAAATGTTCTTCGCCTGCAAGGGTGCTTGCACCCGGAAGGCGAAGGTTATTTGACCCCGAGCGGCGGCGGACCGAAGCTGGACAATCGAAGCTGGACAATACGAAAAGCAGAGGTCCGCATGGGCCGAAGCAAAAGCCAATCAACTTTCTTTGGAGAGTTTGATCCTGGCTCAGGACGAACGCTGGCGGCGTGCCTAATACATGCAAGTCGAGCGGACCGGATTGGGGCTTGCCTTGATTCGGTCAGCGGCGGACGGGTGAGTAACACGTGGGCAACCTGCCCGCAAGACCGGGATAACTCCGGGAAACCGGAGCTAATACCGGATAACACCGAAGACCGCATGGTCTTCGGTTGAAAGGCGGCCTTTGGGCTGTCACTTGCGGATGGGCCCGCGGCGCATTAGCTAGTTGGTGAGGTAACGGCTCACCAAGGCGACGATGCGTAGCCGGCCTGAGAGGGTGACCGGCCACACTGGGACTGAGACACGGCCCAGACTCCTACGGGAGGCAGCAGTAGGGAATCTTCCGCAATGGGCGAAAGCCTGACGGAGCGACGCCGCGTGAGCGAAGAAGGCCTTCGGGTCGTAAAGCTCTGTTGTGAGGGACGAAGGAGCGCCGTTCGAAGAGGGCGGCGCGGTGACGGTACCTCACGAGAAAGCCCCGGCTAACTACGTGCCAGCAGCCGCGGTAATACGTAGGGGGCGAGCGTTGTCCGGAATTATTGGGCGTAAAGCGCGCGCAGGCGGTCTCTTAAGTCTGATGTGAAAGCCCACGGCTCAACCGTGGAGGGTCATTGGAAACTGGGGGACTTGAGGGCAGGAGAGGAGAGCGGAATTCCACGTGTAGCGGTGAAATGCGTAGAGATGTGGAGGAACACCAGTGGCGAAGGCGGCTCTCTGGCCTGCACCTGACGCTGAGGCGCGAAAGCGTGGGGAGCAAACAGGATTAGATACCCTGGTAGTCCACGCCGTAAACGATGAGTGCTAAGTGTTAGAGGGGTCACACCCTTTAGTGCTGCAGCTAACGCGATAAGCACTCCGCCTGGGGAGTACGGCCGCAAGGCTGAAACTCAAAGGAATTGACGGGGGCCCGCACAAGCGGTGGAGCATGTGGTTTAATTCGAAGCAACGCGAAGAACCTTACCAGGTCTTGACATCCCCTGACAACCCAAGAGATTGGGCGTTCCCCCTTCGGGGGGACAGGGTGACAGGTGGTGCATGGTTGTCGTCAGCTCGTGTCGTGAGATGTTGGGTTAAGTCCCGCAACGAGCGCAACCCTCGCCTCTAGTTGCCAGCATTCGGTTGGGCACTCTAGAGGGACTGCCGGCGACAAGTCGGAGGAAGGTGGGGATGACGTCAAATCATCATGCCCCTTATGACCTGGGCTACACACGTGCTACAATGGGCGGTACAAAGGGCTGCGAACCCGCGAGGGGGAGCGAATCCCAAAAAGCCGCTCTCAGTTCGGATTGCAGGCTGCAACTCGCCTGCATGAAGCCGGAATCGCTAGTAATCGCGGATCAGCATGCCGCGGTGAATACGTTCCCGGGCCTTGTACACACCGCCCGTCACACCACGAGAGCTTGCAACACCCGAAGTCGGTGAGGTAACCCGCAAGGGAGCCAGCCGCCGAAGGTGGGGCAAGTGATTGGGGTGAAGTCGTAACAAGGTAGCCGTACCGGAAGGTGCGGCTGGATCACCTCCTTTCTAAGGACGAAAAGCGGAAGCGCCGCGTTCGGCTCTCGAAGCCAAATGTTCTTCACCCGGAGGGGTGCTGGCACCCCGAGGGGGAAGGTTATTTGGCAGAAGAGAGCCAGGCGCTGGAGCTAGACAAGACGAAAAGTGGAGGCCGCAATGGCCAACTGTCGATACACAGCGCTTTCGTTTCGTTCAGTTTTGAAGGAATGAGAAATTCCTTCAAAAGCGCCTGTGCCTGCGTCTGCTAGCAGGTTCGGGGAAGTAGCTTCGTTTGCGTCTGCGTCTACAAGCGGATTCGGAGAAGCCGAATTCCTCGACGCAAGACTGCAGAGAAGCAAATTCAAGAAGCAGTCTCGTTCCTTGAAAACTAGATAACCGGAAAAGCGGAGGCTCGCGGGTCGCCGCGATGGGCAAATGTTCTTCGCCTGCAAGGGTGCTTGCACCCGGAAGGCGAAGGTTATTTGACCCCGAGCGGCGGCGAGCCGACGCTAGACAATAAGGAAGAAGCCGAGAGCGCTGTAGGTTAAGCTAGAAAGGGCGCACGGTGGATGCCTTGGCACTAGGAGCCGATGAAGGACGGGGCAAACGCCGAAACGCTCCGGGGAGCTGTAAGCAAGCGTTGATCCGGAGATGTCCGAATGGGGGAACCCACTGTCCGTAATGGGGCAGTATCCATGCCTGAATCCATAGGGCATGGAGGGCACACCCGGGGAACTGAAACATCTTAGTACCCGGAGGAGAAGAAAGCAAACGCGATTCCCTGAGTAGCGGCGAGCGAAACGGGAACAGCCCAAACCAAGAGGCGTGCCTCTTGGGGTTGTAGGACCGCTCATTGTGGGAGTGAGAAAGGAACGGGGTAGACGAACCGGTCTGGAACGGCCGGCCAGAGAAGGTGACAGCCCTGTAGTCGAAACTTCGTTCCCTCCCGAGCGGATCCTGAGTACGGCGGGACACGGGAAATCCCGTCGGAAGCAGGGAGGACCATCTCCCAAGGCTAAATACTCCCTAGTGACCGATAGTGCACCAGTACCGTGAGGGAAAGGTGAAAAGCACCCCGGAAGGGGAGTGAAAGAGAACCTGAAACCGTGTGCCTACAAGTAGTCAGAGCGCGTTCATGCGTGATGGCGTGCCTTTTGTAGAATGAACCGGCGAGTGACGATGGCGTGCGAGGTTAAGCCGAAGAGGCGGAGCCGCAGCGAAAGCGAGTCTGAACAGGGCGAAAAGTACGTCGTCGTCGACCCGAAACCAGGTGATCTACCCATGTCCAGGGTGAAGGCCGGGTAACACCGGCTGGAGGCCCGAACCCACGCACGTTGAAAAGTGCGGGGATGAGGTGTGGGTAGGGGTGAAATGCCAATCGAACTTGGAGATAGCTGGTTCTCCCCGAAATAGCTTTAGGGCTAGCCTCGGGATGGAGAGTGTTGGAGGTAGAGCACTGATTGGGCTAGGGGCCCTCATCGGGTTACCGAACCCAGTCAAACTCCGAATGCCAACGACTTATGCCCGGGAGTCAGACTGCGAGTGATAAGATCCGTGGTCGAGAGGGAAACAGCCCAGATCGCCAGCTAAGGCCCCAAAGTGCACGTTCAGTGGAAAAGGATGTGGAGTTGCAAAGACAACCAGGATGTTGGCTTAGAAGCAGCCACCATTTAAAGAGTGCGTAATAGCTCACTGGTCGAGTGACTCTGCGCCGAAAATGTACCGGGGCTAAACGTGCCGCCGAAGCTGCGGGATGACCGTTGGTCATCGGTAGGGGAGCGTTCTAAGGGCGTTGAAGCCAGACCGGAAGGACTGGTGGAGCGCTTAGAAGTGAGAATGCCGGTATGAGTAGCGAAAACAGAGGTGAGAATCCTCTGCGCCGAAAGCCTAAGGGTTCCTGAGGAAGGTTCGTCCGCTCAGGGTTAGTCGGGACCTAAGCCGAGGCCGAAAGGCGTAGGTGATGGACAACAGGTTGAGATTCCTGTACCACCTCCTTCCCGTTTGAGCGATGGGGGGACGCAGGAGGATAGGGCGAGCAGGCGGCTGGAAGAGCCTGTCCAAGCCGCAAGGCTGATCCGTAGGCAAATCCGCGGATTGTAAGGCCAAGCGGTGATGGCGACGGAGTCATCCGGAAGTCCCCGATTTCACACTGCCAAGAAAAGCCTCTAGCGAGGGAAGAGGTGCCCGTACCGCAAACCGACACAGGTAGGCGAGGAGAGAATCCTAAGGCGCGCGGGAGAACTCTCGTTAAGGAACTCGGCAAAATGACCCCGTAACTTCGGGAGAAGGGGTGCTCGTTTGGGTGAAGAGCCCGAACGAGCCGCAGTGAAAAGGCCCAAGCGACTGTTTATCAAAAACACAGGTCTCTGCGAAGCCGAAAGGCGACGTATAGGGGCTGACACCTGCCCGGTGCTGGAAGGTTAAGGGGAGCGCTTAGCGGAAGCGAAGGTGCGAACCGAAGCCCCAGTAAACGGCGGCCGTAACTATAACGGTCCTAAGGTAGCGAAATTCCTTGTCGGGTAAGTTCCGACCCGCACGAAAGGTGTAACGACTTGGGCGCTGTCTCAACGAGAGACCCGGTGAAATTATACTACCTGTGAAGATGCAGGTTACCCGCGACAGGACGGAAAGACCCCGTGGAGCTTTACTGCAGCCTGATATGGAATTTTGGTATCGCTTGTACAGGATAGGTGGGAGCCTGGGAAGCCGGAGCGCCAGCTTCGGTGGAGGCGGCGGTGGGATACCACCCTGGCGGTATTGAAGTTCTAACCCGCACCCCTTAGCGGGGTGGGAGACAGTGTCAGGCGGGCAGTTTGACTGGGGCGGTCGCCTCCCAAAAGGTAACGGAGGCGCCCAAAGGTTCCCTCAGAATGGTTGGAAATCATTCGGAGAGTGCAAAGGCACAAGGGAGCTTGACTGCGAGACGGACAGGTCGAGCAGGGACGAAAGTCGGGCTTAGTGATCCGGTGGTTCCGCATGGAAGGGCCATCGCTCAACGGATAAAAGCTACCCCGGGGATAACAGGCTGATCTCCCCCAAGAGTCCACATCGACGGGGAGGTTTGGCACCTCGATGTCGGCTCATCGCATCCTGGGGCTGTAGTCGGTCCCAAGGGTTGGGCTGTTCGCCCATTAAAGCGGTACGCGAGCTGGGTTCAGAACGTCGTGAGACAGTTCGGTCCCTATCCGTCGCGGGCGCAGGAAATTTGAGAGGAGCTGTCCTTAGTACGAGAGGACCGGGATGGACGCACCGCTGGTGTACCAGTTGTCCCGCCAGGGGCACCGCTGGGTAGCTATGTGCGGACGGGATAAGCGCTGAAAGCATCTAAGCGTGAAGCCCCCCTCAAGATGAGATTTCCCACCGCGTCAGGCGGGTAAGATCCCTCGAAGATGACGAGGTCGATAGGTCCGAGGTGGAAGCGTGGCGACACGTGGAGCTGACGGATACTAATCGATCGAGGGCTTAACCTAACAAGAAAAGTGGAGGCCGCCTGCTTATCGGCGAGGCGCGCTGGAGGGCCTGCGAGCGGGCTTAGCCCGCCGCAGCAGGACCGAAGCGTCGCGAGCCGATGGCGGCCGGAACTAGACAGCGAAAAGCGCAGGCGAGCGGCGGCGAGCCGGAGCTAGACAATGAAAAGTGAAAGCGCCCCGGCTTCTTCCTGAAACGGTTATCTAGTTTTGAAGGAATGAACTTCCTGTTGACAAATAAAGCAAGGTGGATATAATAATTATTGTCTAAAGCAAATCGATCATCCATTGCCTAGTGGTGATAGCGGAGGGGAAACACCCGTTCCCATCCCGAACACGGAAGTTAAGCCCTCCAGCGCCGATGGTAGTTGGGGCCAGCGCCCCTGCAAGAGTAGGTCGCTGCTAGGCAATGTTATTCACTTCGCAATAGCTCAGCGACGAGCTTTAGCATCGTTGAATTTACTTTGAGTTGTCCCGATGTATCTGACTCCTTATGAATTGGCTGGCAGAGGAAGAGGCAACAAGCACATTGAGAAGATGTGCATGACATATAGTTTATTCATCATTCCGCAATAGCTCAGCGGTAGAGCAACCGGCTGTTAACCGGTAGGTCGTAGGTTCGAATCCTACTTGCGGAGCCATTTTTATGCTTCCATAGCTCAGTAGGTAGAGCACTTCCATGGTAAGGAAGAGGTCACCGGTTCGAGCCCGGTTGGAAGCTCCATTTCTCACTGGCCCGTTGGTCAAGTGGTTAAGACACCGCCCTTTCACGGCGGTAACACGGGTTCGAATCCCGTACGGGTCACTTTCGTTCAAATCAACCGCCCTTCGAAGGGCGGTTGATTTGAAAATGTATAGCCACATGGCAACAGTGACATAATAATTACCGGATATCGAATCGTTTCACAGCGTTGGGCTATAGCCAAGCGGTAAGGCAACGGACTTTGACTCCGTGATGCGCTGGTTCGAATCCAGCTAGCCCAGCCATTATTTTTTGTACATAAAATTTACATGCTATGGGTCATTAGTTCAGCAACGAGCGTTACATCATCGAGTTGGCTTCGAGTTGCCCCGACGCATCTGACATCTTCGAATATGCTAGTAGAGGAAGGGGCATCGTTGTCTCGGAGTGTTATTGAACCCATGAGCCATTAGCTCAGTAGGTAGAGCAACGAGCGTTGCATCATCGAGTTGGCTACGAGTTGTCCCGACGCATCTGACATCTTCGAATAAGCTTGTAGAGGAAGGGGCATCGTTCACTGTGAGTGTATACCTAACCATGAGCCATTAGCTCAGTAGGTAGAGCATCTGACTTTTAATCAGAGGGTCGGAGGTTCGAGTCCTCCATGGCTCACCATAGCGCGGAAGTAGTTCAGTGGTAGAACACCACCTTGCCAAGGTGGGGGTCGCGGGTTCGAGTCCCGTCTTCCGCTTGGGCGGGGCCTTAGCTCAGCTGGGAGAGCGCCTGCTTTGCACGCAGGAGGTCATCGGTTCGATCCCGATAGGCTCCATCAAGAGCAGACTGCTTGACAACCACAAGCAGTCTGCTCTTTTTTGTTATATCGGTATAAATATTCAAAATTTTGTCAAGTTGAGTCATCCCCTTTCTTTCCTCTACAATAAAGACGTAACGAAAGGAGTGGGAGACAGCATGAAGCCAATTTCAATTATCGGGGTTCCGATGGATTTAGGGCAGACACGCCGCGGCGTTGATATGGGGCCGAGCGCAATGCGTTATGCAGGCATCATCGAACGTCTGGAACGTCTTCATTACGATATTGAAGATTTGGGAGATATTCCAATTGGGAAAGCAGAGCGGTTGCACGAGCAAGGAGATTCACGGTTGCGCAATTTGAAAGCGGTTGCGGATGCGAATGAGAAACTCGCGGCGGCGGTTGACCAAGTCGTTCAGCGGGGGCGCTTCCCACTTGTGCTGGGCGGCGACCATAGCATCGCCATTGGCACGCTTGCCGGGGTGGCGAAACATTATGAGCGGCTTGGAGTGATCTGGTATGACGCGCACGGCGACGTCAACACCGAGGAAACGTCGCCGTCTGGAAACATTCATGGCATGCCGCTGGCGGCGAGCCTCGGGTTTGGCCATCCGGCGCTGACGCAAATCGGCGGATACAGCCCCAAAATCAAGCCGGAACATGTCGTGTTGATCGGCGTCCGTTCCCTTGATGAAGGGGAGAAGAAGTTTATTCGCGAAAAAGGAATCAAAATTTACACGATGCATGAGGTTGATCGGCTCGGAATGACAAGGGTGATGGAAGAAACGATCACCTATTTAAAAGAACGAACGGATGGCGTTCATTTGTCGCTTGACTTGGATGGCCTTGACCCAAGCGACGCACCAGGAGTCGGAACGCCTGTCATTGGAGGATTGACATACCGCGAAAGCCATTTGGCGATGGAGATGCTGGCCGAAGCACAAATCATCACTTCAGCGGAATTTGTCGAAGTGAACCCGATCTTGGATGAGCGGAACAAAACAGCATCAGTGGCTGTAGCGCTGATGGGGTCGTTGTTTGGTGAAAAACTCATTTAATGCATGTGAGCAAAGAGGGTTGGTTGCGGGATTTACGGATATGATGATGATTCACGAGTGTTGATTATCCAAAATTAGACATACGCCTTCCATAAATTTGGGCATACTCAAACAAAGCAGCGGCCATCCCGGATTTCCAATCGAGAGGAAGCTGCCCAGAGAAAAAACGGCGAACAAACGAAATGAAGGAAAGAGAGACGTTCGTCCGTTTTTTGGTTTGATCATACAGCCATCGCAGCAACACATACGCGATGAACGCCGCAAACAGTTGGTTGTATACCGCATTTTCCGTCGTGCCAAACAAGGTCGGGACATTCAGATATTGCTTCACCCAACGGAAAAAGATCTCAACAGTCCAACGTTGTTGGTACATGTCGGCAATGGTTTCCGCAGACGCATGGAAGAGGTTCGTCACGACCCGAATGTCGCGGCCATTCGCATCTCGAAAGATCACTACCCGGTGACGCTTGGTGGAGCGGTATTGTTTCGTTCCCAACTGGCACGTGAAGTCGGCTTGAACCGATGAAGATGCGCTCGGAAGGCGGTTCAAGCTTTTTTTCTGATGAAGTTCGATGTTGTCCTTCATCCGAATGACAAAGAGCTGATGCTGCTCCACAAATCGATCGAGGCGTTCGATTTTGAAATACGCCCGGTCTTCCACGAGCACTTGTTGAGCGTTCGTCAACTGTTCTCCCACCGGGCCATCATGACGCAGTCCGATGGTTTCCACCACGTCTGCCGGCAACGAGGATTCCGGCGAATACGCGACGTGCAGCTTCACTCCGGCGCGTTCGCCGTGATACGGAGCCCATGGGAGGCGGTTTTTCCCGACCGTGACGGTCGTCGAATCCACCACCCGAAGCGGTTTGGGAAACCGAAGCGAACGGCGGGTTTGGCGGTTGCACTTGGAAATGATCAACGCCAACAAGCGTTTCATGATGTCATAGGGAACTTCTTTCGCTTTCTTGGATACTGTGGAATAATGGAATCGCGGCAATCCATACAGAGGCCCCACATCGGCTCCGTGGCGAAAGCTTTTCCATTGATGCATGGCGGCCAGCAGGAAGAAGTGAATCAACTCGCGCAACGTAAAGGTTCGAGACGAATCACGATACCCAACCGCTTCGGCAATCAGTTGAATCTCTTCATCCGAAACAAGTTTTTGCATCAAATTCGGGAGTGTGGTATGCTTGTTCATAGAGAGCACCTCCTGGGTTTGTTTGTGTTGCTACTCACATTCTACAGGAAAGGTGCTCTTTTTTCTATACCCTTTGGATTTTATTGGATAATCAACACGCCTGATGATGATTTGTTCCCGCTGTTTGTGAAAGAGGGGCTGCCATTTGTTTGGTGTCTCCTCTTTTTCAGTTGTATGATACAATAAATATGTTGCATGAAACTTTTCTTGATCGAGCGCCGTAATATACAGTAAGCCGTGAGGCGGGGGTATTGTATTTTATGGATCTATTTATTAAAAAGAGAATTAAGGCGATCCAAAAAGGGGATCAAAACGCATACGCGGATCTTGTCGATTTGTATAAGGACAAGATTTACCGCCTTTGCTATCGAATGTTGGGCAATCGGCATGAGGCGGAAGATGCGGCGCAGGAGGCGTTCATCCGCGCCTACATCCATATTGATACGTACAATCCTGAAATGAAGTTTTCCACTTGGCTGTACCGGATCGCGACGAACTTGACGATCGATAAATTGCGGAAACGGAAGCCGGACGTGTATTTAGATGAAGAGGTCGGAGGCACGGACGGGTTGACGATGCAGGCTCAGCTTCCTTCCCTCGAAACATCCCCGGAGGAGGCAGTGGAAAGCCTGGAGCTGCAAGAGACGGTGCAGCGAGCGATTGAGCAGTTGCCGGAAAAATACCGGAGCGTGATCGTGTTGAAATATATGGAAGATTTGTCGTTGCAAGAAATCAGCGAGATTTTAGGGTTGCCGGTCGGCACGGTGAAAACGCGGCTGCATCGCGGCCGCGAAGCGTTGCGCAGGCAATTGGGTCATTTATAAGAGGGTGGGAGACTATGGAATGTCCGAAAGAAATCGTGTTGCTCATGCACAGCTATTTTGATGGAGATCTCCAGCCAGAAGGAGAGCAGCAGCTGAAAGAACATTTGCGTTCGTGCGCTGCGTGCGCTGCCCATTTTCACGAGCTGAAAAAGACGGTTGCTTTCCTCCAATATGCCGCCCACGTTGCGCCGCCGTCGTCGTTTGCAGCCAAGGTTATGGAGGCGATGCCGAAAGAGAGAAAGACCGCGCGGCTGCGCCGCTTCCTGCATCGCCACCCGCTGCTTACGGCTGCCTCGTTGTTTTTAGCGCTCACTTTCGGCAGCTTAGCTTCTTCATGGGGGGAAAGAGGCGCGTTTTCCGTCTCAGCTGATGAACATGTCATCATCCGCGATCATACTGTCATCGTGCCGAAAGGAGAAACGGTCAAAGGGGATATTGTCGTCCGCAATGGCTCGATTCGGATTGAAGGAACGGTTGATGGGGACGTGACTGTGATCCATGGAAAGAAATATATGGCGTCCGCCGGGCAAGTGACAGGGGAAGTGGAGGAAATTAATCAAGTGTTTGAATGGATTTGGTATAATATTAAAGAAAGGTTCAATCGTGCGCTCCAATCGATTGAATGATGGCAGCCATCGTTCGATGGCTTTTTCCGTGGCCATCAACAGATTGGAATTAGAGATAAAGGAAGTGTGAAGATGTCCTTCGGAGAGCTCCCCATCGTGTCATATTTGTTAAAAGTGGTTGATATCCTTGTCGTTTGGTATGTGATTTACAAGTTGATCATGATGATTCGCGGGACGAAGGCCATTCAGCTGTTAAAAGGCATTTTTTTAATTATTTTGGTTCGTTTCGTGAGCAATTACCTCGGATTGACGACGTTGCAATGGCTGATGGATCAGGCGATCATTTGGGGATTTCTCGCGATCATCATCATTTTCCAACCAGAATTGCGGCGCGCCCTGGAGCAGCTCGGCCGCGGACGGCTGTTCACCCGCAATACGGTCAATGAAGATGAAGAGCGGATGCGAATGGTGGAAGCCATTGTCAAAGCGACCGAGTATATGGCGAAGCGACGCATCGGCGCGCTGATTTCCATTGAGCGGGAAACCGGAATGAACGATTATATCGAAACCGGCATTATGTTAAACGCTCATGTGTCGTCGGAACTGCTCATTAATATTTTCATTCCGAACACGCCGCTTCATGACGGGGCGGTCATTATTCAAAAAAACCAAATCGCTGCGGCGGCCTGTTATTTACCATTATCGGAAAGTCCGTTTATTTCGAAAGAGCTCGGAACACGCCATCGGGCGGCGCTCGGCATCAGCGAAGTGACGGACAGCGTCACCGTCGTCGTGTCGGAAGAGACGGGAGCAGTATCGTTGACGAAAAACGGCGAGCTGCACCGCGATTTAACGATCGATGAGTTTCGGGAGCTGTTGACCGGCGAACTTGCTCCAGCGACGAAGGCGCCCGCTTCTTCCCGTTGGCAATGGAGGGGGAAGAAACATGGATAAGTTGATGGACCATCCTTGGTTTATTCGCGTTGTCTCCTTATTGCTGGCGATTATGCTGTATATGTCAGCCAATGTCGGGGCGAAAACCGGTGAAACGCGCAACACGTTTGGCCAGGAAGATACGGAAACGTTGATCGATATTCCGGTGGTCGCTTACTATGATGAAGACAACTTGGTCGTATCTGGCGTCCCGAAATACGTGAACGTTACGCTCCAAGGGCCGGCCAGCATTGTCAAACCGACGGCTCTGCAGCGAAATTTCGAGGTGTATGTCGATTTAACGGAATTGCCGTTAGGGACATACACGGTGCCGATCAAATACAGGGACATCTCTGACAAGTTGAAAGTGACGATTCAGCCTTCCTCGGCCAAAGTGACGATTCGTGAAAAAGTGTCGAAACGGTTTCCTGTCGGTGTTGAATTTTTCAATCGAAACAAAATGCCGGATGGCTATTCCGTTGGAGAACCGACTGTGAAACCAGATGCCGTGACGATTACCGGGGCGAAGGAACTAATCGACGAGATTGCGTTTGTCAAAGCCATCGTCGACTTAGATGGGGCGACGGAAACGCTGACGAGAGAAGCGCGCGTTCGGGTGTACGATCGACGGGGAAATGAGTTGGATATTGAGCCAGAGCCATCGTCGGTGGAAGTAACCGTGCCGGTGAAAAGCCCGAGCAAGACGGTGCCGGTTCAAGTGCGAACAACTGGGGAGTTGCCGGATGGTGTGCATCTTGTCAGCATCACGCCGGAGCCGGATCGAGTGACGATTTATGGACCGAAGGAAGTGTTGAACCATATTGACAAGCTGGAAGGATTGACCGTTGATTTGGACGATATTACGGATGATGCGACGGTAGAACTTGACGCTCCGCTCCCTGATGGCGCAAAAAGCGTCAACCCAGACAAAATCAAGGTCCATATTGATGTGGAAAAAGACGTCACGCAAACGTGGAAAGACGTGCCGATCGCTGTCGTCGGCTTGCCGGATTCATACAAAGCTGAATTTGTCAAACCGCTTGAAGGCAAAATTACGGTCCGCCTTGTCGGTCCGCCCGATGTCGTCCGCGGGTTGACAAAAGACGATATTCGTTTGTATGTCGATGTCGGTGGACTTGACACCGGCGAACATCAAGTTCCCATTCAATGGAACCACCCTAAACAAGTCCAATGGCAACCGTCGGCGGAAACGGCGATGGTCCATATTCGCGACAAAGCAACTGCACAATAAACTGCATAGTAAGGAGAGAGTGAACGAATGGGCAAATATTTTGGCACTGATGGTGTACGAGGAGTCGCAAATCGTGAATTGACGCCAGAGTTGGCGTTTCAAATCGGCCGCTGCGGCGGATACGTGCTGACCAAAAGCGCTGAGCGCCCGAAAGTACTGATCGGGCGCGACACCCGCATTTCCGGCCATATGTTGGAAGGCGCCCTTGTCGCCGGGCTTTTGTCGATCGGGGCGGAAGTGATGCGCCTTGGTGTCATTTCCACGCCAGGCGTCGCCTATTTGACGAAGGCGCTTGGAGCGCAGGCCGGCATTATGATTTCCGCCTCCCACAACCCGGTGCAAGATAACGGCATTAAATTTTTCGGTCCGGACGGGTTCAAGCTGTCGGATGAGCAGGAAGCGGAAATTGAGGCGCTGATCGACAGCGCGGAGGATATGCTGCCGCGGCCGATCGGGGCTGGGCTTGGGCAAGTAAACGACTATTTCGAAGGCGGGCAAAAGTACTTGCAGTATTTAAAACAAACGATTGATGAAGAAGATTTTTCCGGGATGAAAATCGCCCTCGACTGCGCGCACGGGGCGACGTCATCGCTTGCGACGTACTTATTTGCCGATTTGGATGCGGATGTCGTGACAATGGGGGCTTCGCCCAATGGGCTCAACATTAACGAAGGGGTCGGGTCCACCCATCCGGAAGCGCTCGCCGCATTTGTCAAAGAAAAAGGAGCGGATGTCGGGCTCGCCTTTGACGGCGACGGCGACCGTCTCATTGCCGTCGATGAGAACGGCAACATCGTCGATGGCGACCAAATTATGTACATTTGCGCCAAATATTTAAAAGAAACCGGCCGCCTCAAGCACCAAACCGTCGTCTCAACCGTCATGAGCAACCTTGGGTTTTACAAGGCGCTTGAGGCGCAGGGAATCAAAAGTGTACAAACGGCCGTTGGCGACCGCTATGTCGTCGAGGAAATGAAGAAGAACGGCTATAATCTCGGCGGCGAGCAGTCCGGACACATCATTTTCCTTGACTACAACACGACGGGGGACGGAATGTTGACGGCGCTCCAGCTTGTCAACATCATGAAAATCAAAGGCAAGCCGCTTTCCGAATTGGCGGGGGAAATGAAAAAATACCCGCAGCTGCTTGTGAACGTCCGGGTAAAAGATAAAGAAAAAGCGATGGAAAATGAGCAAGTGAAAAAAGTGATCCAGGAAGTGGAGGCAGAGATGAACGGCAACGGCCGCGTTCTTGTCCGCCCATCGGGGACTGAGCCGCTTGTGCGCATTATGGCGGAGGCCCCGACCGAAGAAGCGTGCCGCGCCTACGTGGAGCGGATCGCGGATGTCGTTCGCCGTGAAATGGGAGTGGAATAACCGACCGCTTGGACAACCACCCTATGCATAGACGGAACGTTCGCTTCCGTTTATGCATAGGTTATTTTATATAAAGGGATGGATAGATGATAGTTGACGCCGCTGGGAATGTCCTGTAATATTAACATTGTTGCTTTTTTCTTGAAAGGAGGCGATGGCAGGGCGGAACAAGGAGATCAGGAACAGCAGTTGTTCCAGCGGATGGAACGTTTCAAAAAGAAAAACCGGTTGGTTGTTGCAATCGTTTTGACGACAAAAGCGCCTGGACTAAGCGTTGGACGGAAGAACGCTTAGTTGACGAGGAGGAGGTTTATCGAGGTTTTCGGCGGATGCCTCCCGGCTGGAGCGATGACAGCCGCAAGTCCTCTCTTAAAACAAAGGGGTGACCCTTTGCACAAAGGGGAGGATGTCATCGCGCGAAACGAAGAAGGGAGTCTGCCGCCCGTGGATCGGCGAGGCCCCGTTGTTCTTTGACAACTGAACATGGAAGGATCTCATTAGCGGCAGCCTCCAAGATGAAAAGGAGGAACATTTGCCATGTGCGGCATTGTTGGCTATATCGGTAATCAAGATGTGAAGGAAATTTTATTGCGCGGATTGGAAAAACTCGAGTATCGCGGCTACGATTCGGCGGGGATCGCTGTGTTGAACGAAAGCGGCGTGCATGTGTTTAAGGAAAAAGGACGGATTGCTGATTTGCGCCGCATCGTCGACCCGAACGTCAACGCGACGGTCGGCATTGGCCATACACGCTGGGCGACACACGGGGCGCCAAGCCGAGTGAACGCCCACCCGCATCAAAGCGCTTCAGGCCGTTTTACGCTTGTGCATAACGGTGTCATTGAAAACTATGAAATGGTCAAGCGCGATTATTTAGCCGATGTTACGTTTCAAAGCGACACGGACACGGAAGTCATCGTCCAGCTCGTGGAAAAATTCGTCCGTGACGGGCTGACAACGGAAGAGGCGTTCCGAAAAACGCTCTCGCTGCTAAAAGGATCGTACGCCATCGCCATGATCGATGCGCAAGACGAAAACACCATCTATGCGGCGAAAAACAAAAGCCCGCTTCTCGTCGGCTTGGGCGATGGGTTTAACGTCGTGGCGAGCGACGCGATGGCGATGCTTCAAGTGACGAATCAATTCGTCGAACTGATGGATGGGGAGCTCGTTATCGTCACGAGCGAGAACGTCACGATTCAAACGCTCAACGGCGAGACAGTCGAACGGAAGTCGTTTACGGCCGAGCTCGATGCAAGCGACATTGAAAAAGGAACGTATCCGCATTACATGTTGAAAGAAATTGACGAGCAGCCGTTCGTCATCCGCCGCATCATTCAAAAATACCAAGACGAAAACGGCGGATTGACGATTGACCAAGCGATCATCAACGAAGTGCTGAACGCTGACCGCCTGTACATTGTCGCGTGCGGAACGAGCTACCATGCAGGTCTCGTCGGCAAGCAGTTGATCGAATCGTGGGCGAAAATTCCGGTGGAAGTGCATATCGCCAGCGAATTTTCGTACAACATGCCGCTGTTGTCGGAAAAGCCGCTCTTCATCTTTATCTCGCAAAGCGGCGAAACGGCCGACAGCCGCGCCGTGCTCGTGCAAACGAACAAACTCGGCTATAAAGCGATTACGATCACGAACGTCCCAGGTTCGACGCTGTCGCGGGAAGCCGATTATACGCTCCTGTTGCACGCCGGCCCGGAAATCGCCGTTGCCTCGACAAAAGCCTATACGGCGCAAATTGCTGTGCTTGCGATTTTGGCCGCCGCGGCGGCAAAAGCGAAAGGCTTTGAGCTGGACTTTGACTTGACGAAAGAGCTTGCCATCGTCGCCAATGTGATGGAAATGCTGTGCGATGCGAAAGAGGAAATGGAGAAAATCGCGAGCGACTACTTGACCCTGACGCGCAACTGCTTCTTCATCGGCCGCGCCGTTGACTACTATGTCTGCCTAGAAGGCGCGCTGAAACTGAAGGAGATCTCTTACATCCAAGCGGAAGGGTTCGCCGGCGGCGAGCTGAAACACGGCACGATCGCCTTGATTGAGGACGGCACGCCGGTGATTGCCCTCGCCACCCAAGAGCACGTCAACTTAAGCATTCGCGGCAACGTAAAAGAAGTCGTCGCCCGCGGCGCGAACCCGTGCGTCATCTCGATGCGCGGCCTGGAAGGCGACGGCGACCGCTTCATCATCCCGGCTGTCCATCCGGATCTTACGCCGCTTGTGTCCGTCGTGCCGTTGCAGCTGATCGCATACTATGCCGCCTTGCACCGCGGCTGCGACGTCGACAAACCGCGCAACTTGGCGAAGAGCGTGACGGTGGAGTGAGCGGTTCGTTGGTCGGAAAGGCTGTTGTCCGCGGAAAATAAAGTTGGTAACTAGAAAATAAAGATGGTAACTGAAAAATAAAGTTGGTAACCAAGATAAAAGTGTTGGCAATAAAGCATTGCCAACACTTTTATTGTTTTTTAAAATAAATCGGTTAAATTCATATGGAAACCCAAAATGAAGGGGTCTATACTAAAAACGAAGAAGCATTTAAAAGGATTATGCTGATATAAAGGGAGTGAGGGTGTTATGAATTTTTCTGATAAAGTAAGTTTAATTTGGAATACTGCCGAATTATTACGTGGTGATTATAAACAATCCGATTATGGTAAAGTCATTTTACCGCTTACGGTCATTCGTCGATTAGATTGTGTTCTTGAGCCTACTAAGGATGCAGTATTAGAAAAATATAAAACGATGCAAGAACCTTTAACCTTGTTTAATCAAAGGATTTTATACCGTGTAGCGAATGCGCCGTTTTATAATGTTAGCCCTTTTACCTTGAAGAGCCTAAAGAATTATCCTAATTTGTTAGCAGATAACTTTCGTACATATTTGAACGGATTTTCCGAAAACGTCCGGGAAATTCTCCGACATTTTGATTTTGACGTGCATATTCAGAGATTAAGCGAATCAAATTTGTTGTATTTAGTATTAGATGAATTCTTAAAAATTAATCTTCATCCGGATGTCGTAAGCAACATTGAAATGGGGTACATATTTGAGGAGCTTATCCGTCGTTTCTCTGAACAATCCAACGAAACTGCCGGAGAACATTTTACTCCACGAGAAGTAATCAAATTAATGGTAAATATCTTGTTTGATGCCGATAAAGAAGCGTTAACCGGAGAAAAAGTTGTTCGTAAAATTTATGATCCAGCTTGTGGAACAGGAGGAATGCTTGCAGTAGCTCATGAGTATCTACGAAAGTTAAATCCTACGATGAATATCGAAGTTTTCGGACAGGAGTTAAATCCGGAATCCTATGCCATTTGTAAAGCAGATATGCTTATCAAAGGGCTTAATGCGTCTAATATAAAGTTTGGAAATAGCTTTACTCAAGATGGATTAGAGAATGAACAATTCCATTATTTCCTTTCTAATCCGCCATTTGGAGTTGATTGGAAAAAAGTTCAAAAAGAAATTGAAAAAGAACATAAAGAGCTGGGTTACTCAGGAAGATTTGGGGCAGGTCTTCCTCGCGTAAGTGATGGATCATTATTATTCTTACAACATATGATTTCTAAAATGAAACCAGGAGAAAGTCGTATTGCTATTGTTTTAAACGGAAGTCCGTTGTTCACTGGTGGAGCTGGTTCAGGGGAAAGCGAAATACGGAGATGGATTATTGAAAACGACTGGCTTGAAGCGATTATTGCTCTTCCGACAGATCTTTTCTATAACACCGGTATTGCAACCTATGTGTGGATCTTAAGCAACCATAAAAGTCCAGAAAGACAAGGAAAGATCCAGCTGATTAATGCCGTAGATTTTTACCAAAAAATGCGTAAGAGCTTAGGAAATAAAAGAAATGAACTTACTGAAGAACATATTCAAAAAATCGTAGAGCTATACAGTTTCTTCGAGGAAAATGAATACAGCAAAATTTTTGATAACGAAGACTTTGGCTATCGACGTATTACCATTGAACGACCATTACGTTTGAATTTCCAAACGAGCAAAGAGCGAATAGAAAGACTTTATGAGCAAAAATCATTTACAAAACTAACAAAAGAAGAACAAGAGGCAATTATTAATGCAATCAGAGATATTGATGATTCAAAACTTTTCCGAAATCGGGACGAATTTGAAAAGGAACTTAAAAAAGTAATAAAAAAAGCGGGGTTATCCATAAAAGCATCGGTCATGAAAGCGATTTTAACTGCACTATCCGAACGAGATGAACATGCGGATATTTGTTTAGACAAAGACGGAAATCCAGAACCAGATCCAGAACTTCGCGATTATGAAAATGTACCGTTAAAACAAGATATTTACGAGTATTTTGAACAAGAAGTAAAACCTTATGTTCCGGATGCCTGGATTAATGAAACGATAACCGATGATAAAGATGGATTCGTTGGAAAAGTTGGCTATGAGATTCCGTTTACTCGATACTTTTACAAATTCGAAAAACTTCGTCCATCCTCCGAAATTGCCAAAGAAATTCAAGAGCTTGAAGCAAGTATTGTGGAGAAGATTCGGGGGTTGTTGGCATGAAAGATTTAAAACAGATAGAACAATACACATCTTATACGAAATATAAAGATTCAGGAATTGAGTGGTTAGGTAAGATACCTGAACATTGGAAGGTGTCGAGAATAGAATATGTTGCTAATAAAACACTAAATTCAATAGACACCAAAGATATGAAAGGAAAAGAATTATTTTACTATGATATACCAACAGTACAAAGTGTTAATGATGGCAGATTAGAAAATGGAGATAACATAGAAAGTAACAAATATAAATTAAAAGGTGGAGAAGTATTAATTTCCAAATTAAATCCAAGAAAAAAAACAGTGGTATTAACAGAAAAGAAAAAACAAGACAGGCGTGTTGATTATCCAATAAAATCCAAAGGGTATAGAAAAAAGAGCACCTTTCCTGTAGAATGTGAGTAACGACACAAACAAACCCAGGAGGTGCTCTCTATGAACAAGCATACCACACTCCCGAATTTGATGCAAAAACTTGTTTCGGATGAAGAGATTCAACTGATTGCCGAAGCGGTTGGGTATCGTGATTCGTCTCGAACCTTTACGTTGCGCGAGTTGATTCACTTCTTCCTGCTGGCCGCCATGCATCAATGGAAAAGCTTTCGCCACGGAGCCGATGTGGGGCCTCTGTATGGATTGCCGCGATTCCATTATTCCACAGTATCCAAGAAAGCGAAAGAAGTTCCCTATGACATCATGAAACGCTTGTTGGCGTTGATCATTTCCAAGTGCAACCGCCAAACCCGCCGTTCGCTTCGGTTTCCCAAACCGCTTCGGGTGGTGGATTCGACGACCGTCACGGTCGGGAAAAACCGCCTCCCATGGGCTCCGTATCACGGCGAACGCGCCGGAGTGAAGCTGCACGTCGCGTATTCGCCGGAATCCTCGTTGCCGGCAGACGTGGTGGAAACCATCGGACTGCGTCATGATGGCCCGGTGGGAGAACAGTTGACGAACGCTCAACAAGTGCTCGTGGAAGACCGGGCGTATTTCAAAATCGAACGCCTCGATCGATTTGTGGAGCAGCATCAGCTCTTTGTCATTCGGATGAAGGACAACATCGAACTTCATCAGAAAAAAAGCTTGAAACGCCTTTCCAGCACATCCTCATCGGTTCAAGCCGACTTCACGTGCCAGTTGGGAACGAAACAATGCCGCTCCACCAAGCGTCACCGGGTGGTGATCTTTCGAGATGCGAATGGCCGCGACATTCGGGTCGTGACGAACCTCTTCCATGCGTCTGCGGAAACCATTGCCGACATGTACCAACAACGTTGGACTGTTGAGGTCTTTTTCCGTTGGGTGAAGCAATATCTGAATGTCCCGACCTTGTTTGGCACGACGGAAAATGCGGTATACAACCAACTGTTTGCGGCGTTCATCGCGTATGTGTTGCTGCGATGGCTGTATGATCAAACCAAAAAACAGACGAACGTCTCTCTTTCCTTCATTTCGTTCGTTCGCCGTTTTTTCTCTGGGCAGCTTCCTCTCGATTGGAAATCCGGGATGGCCGCTGCTTTGTTTGAGTATGCCCAAATTTATGGAAGGCGTATGTATAATTTTGGATAATCAACACTCGTGAAAACAAGATATAGTTTGTTCAACTGAATTTGTCCCATTTTATCCGAAAAAAATAATGGGCAAATACCTGTATTATATTCTAAGCAATAGTAAATTAGCTGATTATTATAATTCGTTTGTAAAATCAGCAACTAATAGCCATCAAAGGGTAGAACCAGCAATAATATCAAAGACGAAAATCCCAGTCCCGCCATTAGATGAACAGAGGTTAATTGCAGATTTCTTGGATTATAAAACATCTCAAATTGACGTTATCATCAAAGGAAAAGAACGACTCATTGAGCTCCTTCAAGAACAGCGCCAAGCCATCATCACCGAAGCAGTCACGAAAGGATTATCGCCAGAAACAACTAAGATGAAGGATTCAGGGATTGAATGGCTTGGAGAAGTACCTGAGCATTGGGAAATCAAAAAAATAAAATATTTATTTAAGCAGATTGATGAGAGAAATAATTCGGAAGACGCTGAATTATTATCTCTTTATACTGATATAGGTGTCAAACCAAGAAAAGAACTAGAACAGAAGGGAAATAAAGCACAAACCGTTATTGATTACAAAATTGTTAAGAAGAATGACATTGTTGTTAATAAATTATTAGCATGGATGGGGGCAATTTCAATTTCAGATTACGAAGGGGTTTGTAGCCCAGATTATGATGTTTACAGAAAAATAGATGAAGAAATTGAACCAAGATTTTATCACTATTATTTTAGATCTCATTATTTCAAAGGTGATTGCTATAGGTTTGGAAAAGGAATTATGATGATGAGATGGCGAATATATCCAGAACAATTTAAATCAATTTTTGTAGTAAAACCACCTTATGATGAACAAGTACAAATTGTAAACTATGTTGAAAGAATATATACAGAATATGAAAATTTAATTGAAGCAATAAATAATCAAATAAAGAAGTTGCATGAATTTCGAGAATCTTTAATTTATGAAGCCGTTACCGGAAAAATCGATGTTCGTGGATTTCGAAAGGGGGAATAAACATGACCGTCGATCATCGTGAAGTGGCTTTTGAATCAGCGATAGAACATGTATTACTTCAGCAGGGTTATCTGAAAGGTAATCCTGCTGAATTTAATCCTTATTTAGGGCTATTTCCAACCAGATTAATCAATTTTATTAAAGATACACAGCCAAAGGCTTGGGAAGCGCTTGAAACGATTTATGGGGCAAATGTTGAAAATAGTTTTCTTACATCCCTTACAAGAGCAATTAAAACGCATCCAAAAGGATTAATTGGTTTATTGCGTGATAGTGCTAAGGGTAAATATAAAGACCGCGGTATTCCAATAAGATTATTCTTTTTAAAACCAGACAATGATTTAAATCCAGATGCAGTAGCTAATTATCATAAAAATCGATTAACGATTACACGACAAGTGAAATACAGCACAAAAAGTAATGAATCCATTGATGTGGTAATTGATTTGAATGGATTTCCAATTATCACAATGGAATTAAAAAATCATTTAACTGGTCAATCCTATGAAGATGCTATTGAACAATACAAAGACCGAGATCCAAACGAGCCGATCTTTTTGTTTAATCAGCGCTCTCTCGTTCATTTTGCAGTCGACCCAGATGAAGTTCATATGACAACAGAATTAAAAAAAGAAAAGACGTACTTTTTACCATTCAATAAAGGATATGAATACGGTAAAGGAAATCCGCCACACCCATCTGGATATAAAACTTCGTATCTTTGGGAAGAAATTTTACAAAAAGATAGCTTATTTGATGTTTTACAAAACTTTATCGAGCTAAAAATTGAAAAAGACAAAAAGAATAAGAAAAAAAATAAAAAACAATTAATTTTCCCTCGTTTTCATCAATTGGATGCTGTAAGGAAAATTGTAGATGATGTATTAGCAAATGGTCCAGGAAAACGCTATTTAATTCAACATTCTGCAGGAAGCGGAAAGAGTAACACGATCGCATGGCTTTCCTATCGACTAGCATCACTAGCAGACGCCAAAGGTAATGTCATTTTTAATACGGTTATTGTAATTACCGATCGAGTTGTTTTAGATGAACAAATTCAAGATACTATTCGCCAATTTGATTCCACTCCAGGCTTTGTTGCTTATATCGATAAAGATTCTAACCAGTTAGCTGAAGCTTTAAGTAAAGGATCTAAAATTATTGTAACAACCCTTCAAAAATTCCCGTTTGTGATCGAGAAAATTCAATCGATGCCTGAAGATGCAACATATGCCATCATTATGGATGAAGCTCATAGTTCTCAAACAGGGATAACTGCCAGAAAAATGAAGGATATTCTATCCTACAAAAATTTAAACCAAGCAGCCGAAGCAGATGCTCTTGAAGAAAGCGATGAGCCGGATATTGATGATCAGATTGCTAGCATTTTATCGGCTTATAAAAGAAAACAAAACTTAAGCTTATTCGCATTTACAGCGACACCAAAGAAAAAAACATTAGAGATGTTTGGGCAAATAAATGAAGAAGGAAAACCTGAACCATTCCATCTGTATTCCATGCGCCAAGCTATTGAAGAAGGTTTTATTTTAGATGTGTTAAAAAATTACGTTACATACGAAACATATTTTAAAATATGCAAAGCAATCAATGATGATCCAGAAGTAGAAAAGAAAACGACCATGAAGGGAATTGCTCGTTTTGTATCATTGCATCCGACTAACTTATCTCAAAAGGCAGAAATAATCATTGAACATTTTCGAAACTTTACTCGCCATAAAATTGGCGGTAAAGCAAAAGCGATGGTTGTCACAAGCTCACGTCTTCATGCGAAACGATACATGGATGCATTCCAAGAGTATCTAAAGAAAAAGAATTATAAAGATTTATATGTATTAGTTGCTTTTTCAGGAAAAGTACATGATGAAGAATTAGGCGAAACAAAAACGGAATCAGAAATGAACGGGTTCCCTGAATCCCAAACGAAGTCTAAATTTGAAGAAGATGATTATAAAATCATGATTGTGGCGGACAAATACCAAACAGGTTTTGATCAACCACTTCTTCATACAATGTACGTTGATAAAAAATTATCAGGCGTCAAAGCGGTACAAACGCTATCGCGATTAAATCGTACACATCCTGAAAAACACGATACATTTGTGCTTGATGTAAATTATCACTTTATTTCGGAACAAAAGAGACATTTTTTTGCACATTCCTTCAGAAAGCCCTCTCCCCTTTTCTGAAAGAATGTGCTAAATTTTTTGTGAATTATTTCGGAAGAGAAAATCCATCGGTTCATAGGAGGGGGAGGAGGACGTGATCCAATTTCATGACTTTGGCATTGACGTCCAAACGTATGCAGAGCGTGGAAAAGAAAACGACTTCCCTCTTCTGAAAAAGTGTCCGCATTGCCGGGCCAAGCGCCCGTTGCACCGCCACGGTTACTATGAGCGAAACGCATTGACCCCACATGGTGATTATCGCATTTGGATTGTCCGGTATCGCTGTCGGGAATGCTTGAAGACGGTGAGTGTGCTGCCTTCCTTTCTCCTCCCGTATTTTCAGTATACGTTGTCCGCCATATGGCAAGTCGTGAAAGAGCAGTTGGGATTGACCGAAAGGACGAACCAGGCTCCGTTTCTCCCGACAAAGGACGGCATCATCTTTTATGTCCGACGGTTCTACCGAAACCTATCAAGCCTTCACAGCTTTTTTGCGAGGCGGTGGAGGATCATAGGCCCTATCGTGAAAAAAGAAAAGGAACGGGCTTCTTGGTGGATCCAGACGTTAGAGGAACACGGTCTTGATTCGGCCATCAGAGAGATGTGGGAGGGCGGATTCCGACACCCTTTTGCGAATTAAATGGGATCCTGATTTTACATACATACCCTAAATTGGAAATAGTTTCGGTTCCCACAAACCTTTCCTATCGACGGAGAAAAAGCAATTCGGTACGATAAGGGCAGACGGACCGGAACGGTCCTGATTCCAAGTGAGACAAGGAGGAGATTTGAATGAATGAGTCGATGAGACACGACATTGCCCTGTTTCGGTACGGGCTAATCGCTCCGTTGGTGAATGGGCAGGTGGAACCGAAGACGTATCTGAAAGAGGTGAGCGAGCGAGTGCACCATGTTCCCCACCAGGGAGACAAACGAATCGCAGCCAAGACGATCCTCGATTGGTGCACCCGATACAAAAAAGGGGGCTTTGACGCCTTAAAGCCGAAGCGCCGTTCGGACCGCGGCCACTCAAGGCGTCTGTCGCCCGATGATGAGGATCATATTTTAGCCCTAAGAAAAGAACATCCCACCATGCCCGTGACGGTGTTCTACGAACACCTGATCGAGCAGGGGGAAATCCCAGAAAATCATACCTCTTACTTTACTATATACCGATTGTTGAAAAAACACAACCTGGTGGGAAAAGAAATCTTGCCGATGCCGGAGCGAAAGCGTTTTGCGTATGACCAGATCAATGAGCTATGGCAAGGGGACTTATCCCATGGACCCACGATTCGCGTCCATGGGAAAGCCCAGAAAACGTTTTTGATCGCGTATATCGATGACTGCTCGCGGTTAGTGCCATATGCCCAATTTTTCCCTTCGGAGAAGTTTGACGGGCTGCGGATCGTCACGAAGGAAGCGGTGCTTCGTTGCGGGAAGCCGAAACGCATTTACTCGGACAACGGGAAAATTTATCGGTCCGAGGTGCTGCAGTATGCGTGCGCCGAGATGGGGATTACACTCATCCACACCCAGCCGTATGACCCGCAAAGCAAGGGAAAAATCGAACGGTTCTTCCGCACCGTACAGACACGGTTTTATCCACTGTTGGAGCTGAATCCGCCGAAATCGCTTGACGAGTTGAACGAGCGTTTTTGGAAGTGGCTTGAAGAGGAGTATCATCGAAAACCGCACGCCTCACTGGACGGAAAAACGCCGCATGAGGTGTTTCAATCGCAAGTGCATCTCGTGTCGTTCATCGAAGATGGCGATTGGCTGGATGCGATTTTTCTGAAACGGGAGCACCGCAAGGTGAAAGCCGATGGCACAATCACCCTGAATAAACAGCTATACGAAGTGCCGCCTCGGTTCATTGGGCAATCGATTGAGCTCCGCTATGACGAACGAGGCGTCTATGTGTACGAAGAGGGCAAACGGGTGGCGGAAGCCATTCGGGTGCGTTTGGAGGACAATGCCTATGTAAAACGCCATCGGTCCCCGTTTGCGGCGATTCCGGCGAAGGAGGGAGAACACGGTGTATAAATCGTTTTACTCCCTTTCGCGGGAGCCGTTTGCGAAAGAAACAGACCCGTCCGAGGCGTATCAAGGGGCGTCATTTCAGGAAGCGTTGCGGGCGCTGGAGTACGTGAAACGAACCCGGGGGATCGGGCTGTTGATCGGAGAGCCGGGGGCGGGCAAGACGTTCGCCCTTCGGGCGCTGAAAGAGTCATTGAATCCATCATTGTATCATGTCGTCTACTTTCCGTTATCCACCGGAGGCGTGATGGATTTTTACCGTGGACTGGCCTTGGGATTAGGAGAGGAACCGAAGTACCGCAAGGTAGACCTCTTCCGCCAAATCCAGCAGGCGATCGAGCGATTGTATCATGAACGGCGGATCACGCCGGTGTTCATTTTGGATGAGATGCATTTAGCGAAGGATGCATTTTTACAGGACATCGCGATCTTGTTCAACTTTGAGATGGATTCGACCAACCCATTTGTCTTGATTTTGGCCGGGCTGCCCCATTTACAGGGGAAGCTGCGGCTCAATCAGCACCGCCCTCTCGACCAGCGGATCATCATGCGATACCGGATGGGGCCGCTGGAGAAGGAAGAGGTGGCGGGCTACATCGAACATCGGATGAAACAGGCCGGGGCGAAGCATCCGATCTTCACCCCATCGGCGTTAGAGGCGATTGCCCTGCAGTCGCGGGGATGGCCTCGGGTGATCAACACGTTGGCCACGACGTGCCTGTTATACGGGTATCAGCTGAAAAAGGACGCCATTGACGAAGAAGTGGTGCGCATGGCCGCAGAGGAAATGGGGTATTAGCACGAAAGGGGCCGAATCGGCCTCTTTTGTGCTTTCTCTTTTCCATAGGTCCATCAGGCGCGCTGGAAATCTTCATCTGAAAGAGCGTGCAAACGTTCCGAAAGAATGTGCAAAATCCGGAACAATCCGCAAAAATTTTGCACATTATTTCCGAATCCGCCTGAAATAATTTGAAAAAGGGATTCTGAAATAATGTGCTAGTTTACAGCAATATAAAAGAAATATTTCAGGTTTCAATGGAGCACAATTTCATGGAGACAATGTCAATTTTGGGGACAATGTAAAACAAGAGAAAACCATAAACTATGGTTTAACAGAACAAATTTTTAAGGAATTATTATCTGAAATTAAAAATATTGCTGACGAGATGCAACGCGAACAGGCTGAGCATTTCGCCAATGAACTGAAAGTCGCCATCGAAAAAAATGATATTGAAAAAGCAAAGAAATTATATGGCTGGTTGGAGAAAATATTAACAAATTCCGCATCATTATTAACACTCGGAACAACCTTTGGTTTGATTTAAAAAATTATTGAGTAACGAAGAAGTTTAACGACCTATTCAAAGGTCGTTTTTAATTTGTACATACAGAATTGATTATGATCACGAAAAATCATTGTTACAACCATGATGTTCGGTTACCAACTTTATTTTTTATTCGAAATTACAATGCTTAATGATCAGTTACCAACTTTAATAAAAGACGTACTACTTTAACAAAGTAAAGAAACCTTGGAATAAAAGAACTATTGGTTACCAACTTTATTTTTCACTAACAGCTGTTGTTGAGTGACAAAAAAAGCCTTATACTCGCGATCGTATCGAAGCGAAACAAATTCAATTCAGTTTGATTGGCAACGAGGATGGGATTCCAATTAGGGAGAAGGAAATAGGATTGAAGGGAATCGAGAAAGGTACCTAAAGGTGCTTTTCTCGATTTTTTATTTGGAGCCAAAAGAGGAGAAATGGATCGTGAATGTTAGTTAATTGATCAAGCAAGGCTTAGCAAAGAGATAAATTAGAATCGAAACAAAAATTTTACATATAAGGGGGTTTATTAAGATAAAAAATATGGTATAATTTACAAAAAATGAATTCAATATGTTGCATTGAAACTCCTTCCGAAGTCGAGAAAAAGGAAAAACCCCTTTATATTCAAGGGGTTTTTCTAGTTTTGTAGGGAATTGTTGAATGCAACATAATATCTATAAGGATCTAACCTGTTCGGGTTTCATGGCGGCGAATGGCCACCGCTTTTTGAGGGTTTCTTTTCCTCGCGATGTTTCCGTTTGCCCGTGTGCTCTTGTCACGCCAGACTGAGCCATTGCATAAGATAGTGGCAGATTCCAAGTGTGAGGAGAGTGAACAGGCAATTGAATCCGAATTACGTCCATCCGTATATTAGCACTCAGTGGCCCTACCCGATGTCCAGTTACTTCCCCCCTCATTATGGCTGGTGGAGCTGGTCACCGTATGCTTATGGTATGCTACAACATGCAAGGAACGACAGGTTTCCTTCCATCAAATTGAGAGATTACGGCGGAAAACCGTTCGTTGTCAATATTGAGAGAGCCGCCGAGCAAAATCAAAATTTCCGAACCGCATTATGGACAGGAAAACATTTGCAAGTGACGTTGATGAGCATTGAGGTAGGAGGAGATATCGGACTGGAAGTTCATCCGAATGTGGACCAGTTTATTCGTATTGAACAAGGACAGGGTCTTGTGCAGATGGGGGAACGAAAAGACCGTCTGGATTTTGAAAGAAGAGTGTCCGAAGATGACGCGATCATGATTCCAGCTGGGACGTGGCATAATGTGACCAATATAGGGCATGTTCCCTTGAAGCTATATTCCATTTATGCTCCGCCCGAGCATCCGTTTGGCACGGTTCACAGGACGAAAGCCGAGGCCATGGCCGATGATCGGTGACTGATTTGGCAGTTTCGTTGGAAACCAGAGTTATGTCAGGTTTTCAATTGATTATGGGAAAAAGTAGCCGCAGAGCCCTTCGTCAGGGGTGTTCTGCGGTTTTTGCTTTCAAACGAGGGGTGCCGCCTGCAACATTTAGGGGTTCGTTTGGCAGAACGTCGCGGCTGATCAAAGCGTTTGTGCAGCTTGTTCGCTTCGGTTGGGCGCAGGCGCAATCTTGCGTGTTTCCGGTTGTCATTTTTGCCTCATTGGCGCTGACGAAGATCGCGCCGCTTCCGCTATTGCCGCGGTATGATTGGCTGCTTGTTATTTGCCTGCTCATGCAATGGTGGATGGTGCGGTCAGGGATGGAAACGCGGGATGAACTCAAAGTGATCACCTTGTTCCACGTCATTGGACTTGCGCTCGAGCTGTTTAAAGTGCGCATGGGTTCGTGGTCGTATCCGGAAGAGGGGTATACGAAAATCTTTGGCGTGCCCTTGTACAGCGGCTTTATGTATGCGAGCGTCGCCAGCTATCTTTGCCAGGCGTGGCGAAGGCTGAAGGTGGAGTTGGTGCAATGGCCGCCGTTTTGGATGGTCGTTCCTCTCGCTTCGGCGATTTACTTGAATTTTTTCACCCACCATTATTGGGTGGACGTTCGTTGGTGGCTCTCAAGCCTCGTCATGCTTGTCTTTTGGCGGTCATGGGTGACGTATGAGGTCGGGGGAATCCGCTACCGGATGCCGTTTGTTTTGTCGTTTTTGCTGATCGGATTTTTCATCTGGATCGCGGAAAACATCGCCACCTTTTTTGGCGCTTGGCAATATCCAAACCAGGCGAAGGCGTGGAGCCTTGTTCATCGTACGATAAGGAAGATCAACCGTAAAGCCGTTTTGTGTTCGCCGTGATCATGGTTTTGACTTGTTCGATATCTCGGCCATAGTGTGCCGCCACGGCTCGCGCGGAGTCCAATAGCCATAACGGCGTCGTCAGTTTTCCGGCAAACGGGCCTGCAAACGGCCATGGGCCATCGGTTTCAAGGAGCAGCTGCTCGATGGGAACGAGGGATAACAGCTGCTTGTCGCGCTCGCGGTAGCACACTTCCGGCGTGACGGAGATGTAGTAGCCGCATTGGACGATTTGTTTGACCACGGCAGGCTCGGCCTTCAGCCAGTGGAAATGGGCGTGTCGTACGCCAGCTTGCTGCAAGATGGCCAAGGCGGTTTCGGCGCGGTCGTAGACGGCGTGAAGGGCGAGCGGCAAGGAAGCATCCGCGGCGATGGCCGCGATTTCGGTTAATCGTTCTTGATACGCGGGCAGCTTGGCGCATGCTTCCGCTGAATAGTATGGCAGCCCGACTTCGCCGATGGCGGCGAGCAGCGGCCGCTCTTGCTTGACAAGCTCTGTCCATTCGTTCCAATCGGCTTCGCTTGGCAGCGGTTGCTCGGGATGAAAACCGATGGCGGCGTAGACGAAGGAAGGGAATCGCTGTTTCAACTCGAGCGTTCGGCAGCTGGAGCGCAAATCGGTGGATACGGCGACGACGCCGGTGATGCCCGCTTCTTGCCAACGGTTGATTTGTTCATCGATGTCCGTGTACTGGTCGAGATGAATATGAGCGTCGATCATCCACAGCGACCTCCCCTGTCCTTTTGGCCGTACGATCGCCAACTGCAGCTTATCCCCATTCCTTATCAATCTGGTACTTGCGGATGCGGTATTGCAAGTTTTGTCGGCTTAAGCCGAGCGCTTTGGCCGTTTTGGTGATGTTGAAGCCGTGATGCTGCAGCGCCTTGCGGATGTAGTAAATTTCGACTTCTTCCATGTATTTGTCAAGAGGCAAAATGTCTTCCGTATCAAATAAAAAGTCCGTTTTCGTTTCGTCGGGCGCCAGCTTGGCTCGAAAAGGGGCAGGCAGATGGGCGAGGGTGATGGTTTGTTCTTGTTCCATCGTCGCCATCGTTTCCAACATGACGGCCTCAAGCTCGCGCACGTTGCCGGGCCAGCTGTAAGCAAGAAACGCCTCTTGCACGTCATCGCCGAGTCCTTCGACATGTAGGCCATAGCGCTCGTTGCCTTGACGGATGAAATGGATAGCGAGCGGCAAAATGTCCTCTTTCCGTTCGCGCAACGGCGGCAGGACGATGCAGTGGACGGCAATTTGGTAGTAAAGCGATTTGATCAATTCTCCGTTTTGGACCGCGTCAATCGGGTCGCCGCTTGTCGAGGCGATGAGGCGAACGTCCGCACGAACCGGTTCTTGGCCATGGGCGCGGACAAACTGTTTTTCTTGCAGGAAACGGGCGAGTTTTTGTTGAAGCGGCAGGCTTAACGAGTCAATATCGTCAAGCAGGACGGTGCCGCCGTCCGCTTGTTCAAACAAGCCGGGCTGGATCTCGCCGCCTTCTTCGCTGCCAAACAGCATCGTTTCCATCCAATCGTCCGGAAGCGACAGGCACGTTTGCGCAAAAAACGGCTTGGCCCGCCGTTCGCTTTCATGGTGAATGCAGGAAGCGAGCAAGTCTTTTCCTGTCCCTTTCTCCCCAATGAGCAGCACAGGCGCTTCCGAGCGGGCGGCATGACGCGCAAGGCGGATGGCCTTTTGCATCGCTTCGCTTTGGCTGATGATATCGGCAAACGTGCGGCTGGCTTCCTTGCGTTGGTGGTGTTCTTGGATCAGTTTGCGGAACTTCGTGATGTCTTTGGCGATTTCCACGGCGCCGATGATGCGCCCGTCTTTTTGCAGCGGGTGTGTTTGATTGACCGTTGTCACGGCTTGTCCTTTGTTATTGAAATAGGTTTGCTGCTTGTTCAGAATGCTTTCACCGGTGCGCAGCGCTTCAAGCAATGTGCTCGGCTGCTCCGGGTTGAAGCGGAAGACGTCCAAAATGTTTTTATCGAGCACGTCCTCGATGTTCATACCCTCGATGTCCCGCATTTTTCGGTTGTAAATGACGGTTTTCCCATGTTGATCGACGGCATGGACGCCAAGGTCAATCAGTTCGAGAATTTGCTCATACATTGATAAAAGCGTTTCCATATCCCGGTTCACGATCAGCACCTCTCTTTTTTGTATTATAGCATAAGGCGGACGGGAGACAGGAAGGAAAGAAAGATGTGAAAAATTTTTTTGCTAAATATATTGAAAATAGACAAAAATAGTTCCATAATAAAGTTATAGTTTATTATAAATTGACAAATAGATTTGCAGTAAGGGAGGTTCTGTTCCCTTTCTCGGAATGTAAGCGGTTGCGAAATCGATCATAGAGAGGGGAGAGTTTTCGGGTGCAACCCGTGCAAGAACTGAAACGAGAGCTAAAAAGCAGGCATTGATTTATGATCGCGCTAGGTGGGGTGATCGGCACCGGTTTGTTTTTAGGATCGGGTTATACGATTCATGAGGCGGGGCCAGGCGGGGCCGTCGTTGCGTATACAGCCCGATCCGTTTTTCCCGAATTTTACTGATCATGGCGGATTGTTTCCAAACGGGTTTTGGGCCATCTTTACGACGATGATCCTCGTGAACTTTTCGTTCCAGGGGACGGAATTGGTCGGCGTGGCGGCAGGGGAAAGCCGCGAGCCGGAAAAAACGGTGCCGGTTGCGTTGCGCAACACCGTATGGCGCATTTTGATCTTCTTTATTTTGGCCATTTTTGTGCTGGGTGGTTAGTTTCCGTGGGAGAAAGCCGGCGTTGTGGAAAGCCCGTTTGTTGAGGTGTTTGACAACATTGGCATTCCGTATGCAGCCGATATCATGAATTTTGTCATCATTACCGCGGTGCTGTCGGTGGCCAACTCAGGGTTATACGCGACGTCGCGCGTCCTCTGGTCGATGTCGCGCCAAGGCATGGTCAGTCCGTTTTTCAGCAAGCTATCGAAACGCGGTGTGCCGATCAACGCACTTATTGCCAGCATTGCCATCGGCTGCTTGTCGCTTTTGTGCAGCATTTACGCTGAAGATACAGTGTACGTTTGGCTGACGGCGATCGCGGGATTTGGCGCCGTCACGGTGTGGGCTTCCATCGCGCTGTCCAGCTATTTTGGACGAAAAGCGTTTTTGCGTGAAGGCGGCGATGTGCGCGATCTGAAATACCGGACGCCGTTGTATCCGTTCGTGCCGCTCGCGGCGTTTGTGTTGAATATGGCGACGATCATCGGGCTGGCGTTTATTCCATATAGATGCAACGAAGAAGTTTAACATATCCTTGACGGAAAAGCGGTTTGTCCATTTTCGACTGTCGAAGGCAAGCCATAGGCTTGCCCCGTCACGCCAAGGCGTGACGGAAGACCGAACAACCACCTGCTTCACAGACCCATATATGGGTCTGTGAAGCGGCGTTGTTCGGTCGCCTGACAGTCGATAAAAGCTGCAAATGGTAAATCTTCAAATTGCATCTATACAGATCAACGGATCGCTCTTTACTGCGGCATTCCGTTTTTGCTCGCTTGCTACGTGACTACCACCTTGTGGCGAAAAAACGGGTTCAGCCCCTAGCCGCAGAAAAAGGGGAGCTCAAGGCGCCAAGTAAAAATCATTGAAAAAAGCCATAATCATTTGCATAATATAACTATGAAACCGTTTTATAACGAAAAATTTTTTTGCCTTTAAAAAGGAGGATGACGAAATGGTGCAGCCGTACAGACACGAACCGCTCACAGATTTTACCGTGGAAGCAAACCGCGAGGCGTTTTTAGCAGCGCTCAAAAAAGTGGAATCGGAGCTTGGGCGCGATTATCCGCTTGTGATCGGCGGCGAGCGGGTGATGACGGAAGACAAAATCACGTCGATCAATCCAGCGAACAAAGCGGAAGTCATCGGCCGGGTGGCGAAAGCGACCAAAGAGCTGGCGGAGCGGGCGATGAAAACCGCTGATGAGGCGTTTCGCACTTGGAGCCGGACGAGCCCGGAAGCGCGGGCCGATATTTTGTTCCGGGCGGCGGCGATCGTGCGCCGGCGCAAGCACGAGTTTTCCGCTTGGCTGGTGAAAGAAGCGGGCAAACCGTGGCGTGAAGCGGACGCCGATACCGCGGAAGCGATCGACTTTATGGAATATTACGGACGGCAAATGCTGAAGCTGAAAGACGGCATTCCGGTTGAGAGCCGTCCGGGGGAAACGAACCGGTTTTTCTACATTCCGCTTGGCGTCGGGGTTGTCATTTCGCCGTGGAACTTCCCGTTTGCCATTATGGCCGGAACGACGGTCGCTTCGCTTGTCACGGGCAATACGGTGCTGTTGAAACCGGCAAGCGCAACGCCGGTCGTGGCGTATAAATTTGTGGAAGTGTTGGAAGAAGCGGGGCTTCCGGCTGGTGTGTTGAACTATATTCCGGGCAGCGGAGCCGAAGTCGGGGATTATCTCGTCGACCATCCGCGCACACGATTTATCAGCTTCACCGGATCGCGGGATGTCGGCATCCGCATTTATGAGCGGGCGGCGAAAGTGCACCCAGGGCAAATTTGGCTGAAACGCGTCATCGCGGAAATGGGCGGCAAAGACGGCATCATTGTCGATAAAGAAGCGGACCTCGAACTGGCGGCGCAATCGATCGTGGCGTCGGCGTTTGGCTACTCTGGGCAAAAATGTTCGGCGTGCTCGCGCGCCATTATCGTCGAAGATGTGTATGACCAAGTGTTGAATCGCGTTGTCGAGCTGACGAAGCAGCTCAACGTCGGCGATCCGGCGGAGCAAGCGACGTTTATGGGACCTGTCATCGACCAAGGGGCGTACAACAAAATTATGGAGTATATCGAAATCGGCAAGCAGGAAGGCCGTCTCATGACCGGCGGGGAAGGAGACGACTCGAAAGGGTTCTTCATCCAGCCGACCGTGTTTGCGGATGTCGACCCGAACGCGCGCATCATGCAGGAGGAAATTTTCGGACCGGTCGTGGCGTTTGCGAAAGCGCGCGACTTTGACCATGCGCTTGAGATTGCGAACAACACCGAATACGGTCTGACAGGAGCCGTCATCTCGCGCAATCGGGCGAATCTTGAAAAAGCGCGGCACGAGTTCCATGTCGGCAACTTGTACTTCAACCGCGGCTGCACAGGGGCGATCGTCGGGTATCATCCGTTTGGCGGCTTCAACATGTCAGGCACTGACTCGAAAGCGGGCGGCCCGGACTATTTGATCCTCCATATGCAAGCGAAAACCGTATCGGAAATGTTTTAAACCAAAAAAGGGCGGCGGCGTCCGCCCTTTTATAGCGAAGAAACGCAGATAAGGAAAGGAGCGGTTGATGATGGCTACGAAGTCCGAACAGCTCATTGAACAGACGGAGCGATACGGAGCACGAAATTATCATCCATTGCCGATTGTCATTTCGGAAGCGGAAGGGGTATGGGTGAAAGACCCGGAAGGCAACCGCTATATGGACATGTTAAGCGCCTATTCGGCCGTCAACCAAGGACATCGTCATCCGAAAATTGTGGAGGCGTTGAAGCGGCAAGCTGACCGCGTCACGCTCACATCGCGCGCCTTCCATAACGACCAGCTCGGCCCATGGTACGAAAAAGTGTGCCGGCTGACGAAAAAAGAGATGGTGCTGCCGATGAACACCGGCGCCGAGGCGGTAGAAACGGCGCTCAAGGCGGCGCGCCGCTGGGCGTATGACGTGAAAGGCGTCCCTGACAATCAGGCGGAAATCATCGTTTGTGAAGGCAATTTCCATGGCCGGACGCTCGCCGCGGTGTCGTTGTCGTCCGAACCGGCTTATAAACGCGGTTTTGGTCCGCTTTTGCCCGGGGTGAAAATCATCCCGTACGGGGATATCGAAGCGCTCAAGGCAGCGATGACACCGAATACGGCGGCGTTTCTTGTCGAACCAATCCAAGGGGAAGCCGGCATCCGCATCCCGCCGCAAGGCTTTTTAAAAGCGGCCTATGACGTGTGCAAAGAACACAACGTGTTGTTCATCGCCGATGAAATCCAAACCGGGCTAGGACGGACGGGGAAGTTGTTTGCTTGCGACTGGGAAAATGTTGTGCCTGATATGTATATTTTAGGGAAAGCATTGGGCGGCGGGGTGTTCCCGATTTCGTGCGTCGTCGCCAACCGCGACATTTTGTTGGTGTTTGAACCGGGCTCGCACGGGTCGACGTTCGGCGGCAATCCGCTCGCTTGCGCGGTGTCGATCGCGGCGCTTGAGGTGATCGAAGAAGAGCGGCTGGCGGAGCGGTCGCTTGAGCTTGGCGAATATTTTTTGGCAAAGTTAAAGCAAATCGAAAACAAGGACATTAAAGAAATCCGCGGCCGCGGCTTGTTTATCGGCGTCGAGCTGCATGGACCGGCGCGTCCGTATTGCGAAACGCTGAAAGAACAAGGGCTGCTTTGCAAGGAGACGCATGAGACGGTCATCCGTTTTGCGCCGCCGCTCATTATTACGAAAGAAGAGCTCGACTGGGCGATTGAGCGGATTGTAAAGGTGCTGTCCCAACCGGCTGCGGTTTAAAAAAGTGGAAAAAAGGTGTCCCGAAAGTACAGCGGGGCGCCTTTTTGTTTTGCGGGGAATGGCGGTTTTCTGTTAAGATAGGGAAAGGATTGCATTGACGCTGCATAAACATCCTACATAAGCGAAGGACGAGTGAATGGAGGAAGAACGCGTGCAGGCTTGGATCACTGATTTTATGGAGCAATTCGGATATATCGGTATTTTTTTGATGATCGCGCTTGAAAATATTTTCCCGCCGATTCCGTCGGAAGTCATTTTGCCGTTTGGCGGGTTCATGACGACGTACACGTCTTTGACGGTGCCAGGCGTCATTGTGGCAGCGACAGCGGGATCGATCGTTGGGGCGATCGTGCTGTATGGGATCGGCCGGCTGTTGTCCGTTGAGCGGCTTGAGCGGATCGTTGACCGCTGGGGCGGATGGCTGCGGGTGAAGCCGGAAGACATTGCCAAGGCGAACCGGACGTTTCATCGCTACGGGGTGTGGGCCGTTTTTTTCGGACGCATGATTCCGCTTGTACGCAGCTTGATTTCCATTCCAGCGGGCATGGCGAAGATGAATATCGGGCTGTTTGTCTGGCTGTCGGTATTGGGGACGCTCATTTGGAATACGATTTTAATCTCCGTCGGCGCGGCGCTCGGCCAGTCGTGGGGAAAAGTATCCGATGTGATTGGCGCGTACGCTGATGTTGTCTATATCATCATCGCGATTGTCATTGTGGTTGCGGTTGTCCGCTTTTGGAAAAGACGCCGGGTTTTATGAACCGGCGTCTTTGTTTGGCGGGTGTCATCGCTCGAACCCGTTCTCATAACGGGCAGCGGATGTCAACGCTTTAACAACAAGTAAATGAAATACGGCGCGCCGATCAAGGAGACGATGACGCCGGCGGGAAGCGGCTCGGCGAGAACGTTGCGCCCGATCGTGTCAGCTGCAAGCAGCAGCCAGCCGCCAATGAGCATGGAGGCCGGAATGACCCGCTCATGGCGTGGGCCAACGATCGACTTGGCGATATGCGGCGCCATTAAGCCGATAAAGGAGATGCTCCCGGTTACAGAGACGGCGGCGGCCGCGACGGCAATAGCTGTTGTCATAAGCACGAGCCGCTCGCGGCGGACGTGGACGCCGACCCCGATCGAAACAGGGTCGCCTAAGTGCAAAATATTGAGATGCTTCGCCCGATATAGCGCCACCAGTGTGCCCGCAGCCAACCACGGCAGCACGGCCCAAATAAACGGCCAATCATCGCCCCAAATGTTGCCGGAAAGCCAGCGGGCGATAAAATCGACTTTTGTCCGGTCGGCGGCGGAAATGAGGACGATCATCAGCCCAGATAGCGCCATCGACATGCCGACGCCGGTTAAGATAAACGGCACCGGCTGCAGCCCGGTTGTTTTCTTGTAGGAGATGGCATAGATGGCAACTGCTGTCAGAATCGCCCCGGTGAAGGCAACGAGCGGCAAGGCGTAAAGAAATGTTCCGGCCTCAATCGGAAAAAACAAAAAGAACAAGGCGACGCCCGCGCCTGCGCCGGCGTTGATCCCAAGCACGCCCGGGTCGGCGAGGTCATTGCACGTGAGGCCTTGCAATACGGCCCCGGATAAGGCGAGCGCCATGCCGGCCAACAAGGTGATGAAAAGGCGCGGCAGGCGAAGGGAAAACAAAATGAATTCCTCTTCCATCGAACCGTAGCCCAATAGTGTCGGGACGATGCGGTTATATGAGAGCGGCGCATCGCCGGTGCTTAAGGCGACGGCCGCTGTTGCGGCAATGAGCAACGCAAGCACGGCAAAGAGCGAAAAACTTTTTTTTCTCATGAAAAGCCCCTCCCTTGTTTCCGCACGACGAAGAGGAAAAACGGCAAGCCGATGACGGCGATGATGGCGGCCACCGGCGTTTCAAACGGGGCATTGACCGTGCGCGCCGCCGTGTCGGCCAGCACCATGGCGCTGGCGCCGACAGTCGCTGACAGCGGGATGACAAACCGGTAGTCGGCGCCGGCTATTGCCCTCACGAGGTGAGGAACCATTAAGCCGATAAAGGTGATATTGCCGGCGATGGCGACCGACGCTCCTGTTAATAAAAACACAGCGAAAAACAGCCATGTTTTGACGGTCGTTGTTTTTTGCCCAACGCCAACCGCGACGTCTTCACTCAAACTAAGGATCGTCAGCTGCCGTGAATACCATGCGGCAATAGCGAGCCCGGTCGTGATGAGCGGGATGACGACCGACAATTGTTTCCATGAAGCTCCGGCCACCCCGCCTGACGTCCACATCGAGACGTCTTTGGAAATGTGGAAATACAGTCCGATTCCTTCGGCGATGGCGAATAAAAGCGTCGAAACCGCCGAGCCGGCCAAGACGATGCGAAGCGGTGAAAACCCTCCTTTGCGGGCGGCGCCGATGCCAAAGACGGCCCCTGCCCCGGCGGCCGCACCAAGCAAACAGGCGACCGTGATCAAAAGATAATGGGCGGAAGGGAAAAAGGCCATTGTCATGGCCAACGCTGCGTTTGCGCCGGCGGTGAGGCCAAGGAGACCGGGGTCGGCAAGCGGATTGCGCGTCACCCCCTGCATGATCGCTCCGGCGACGGCAAGGCCGGCGCCGACAAAGGCGGCCGCTGTTTCGCGCGGCAGACGGAGCTCGCGAATGAGATCAAGCTGTTTGCTTTGTTGATCGGAAAACAACGCCCGCCATACGTCGCTCCATGTCGTATCGGCGACGCCGACTCGCATCGAGCCAAACCAAACGGCGACAAGCAGGCCAAGCGACAGAAAAAACATATAACGAAACGGCCAACGCCGGCGGTCTGCGTCCATTGGTGACTCCCCCTTTGACACAAAGAAGGACGGGACATTCACTGCCCATGAACGCCCCGTCTCGTCGTTATTGGCCTAAAAAATGTTTTTTAAAGAAATCGAGTTGGTAGTCTAACGTAATCGGGTCGTTGAAATAAAATGCCTTCGCATCGGCGACAAACATATGGCCGTTTTTGACAGCAGGGATGTTTTTGAACGTGTTCGTTTCCATAAACGATGTGTCGCCGTCGTCGTTTTTGCTTAAGATGAGATAATCGCCGACAAACTGCGGGAGCGCCTCAAGGGAAACGGCATAGTAGCCCGGTTTGAGCGCCTGTTCTTCTACAGCTTTTGGCATTTTCAGCTTCATTTCTTGATACAAAATCTCAGTGCCGCGCGCCCAGTTGTTGCCGAACACATACAGCTGCTTATCAAAGTTTTCGACTACAGTGACGGTCGCGTTTTCGCCAATTTTGGCCCGGATTTCTTCCCCGGCTTGTTGCGCCCGTTGTTTGAAATCGTCGATCCACGCTTTCGCTTCTTTTTCTTTATTCAACAGTTTCCCGATTTCCAAAAACTGTGTCAAATAATCGACTTTGCCGTATGTAAAGGTGACGGTCGGCGCGATTTTGCTTAATTTGTGGACGTTTTTCGTATTGGATAATCCGATGATTAAGTCCGGTTTTAACGCCATAATTTTTTCAATGTCTTCATCGGTCACGACTTCGGCATCTTTCAGTTTTTCTTGAAAAAGCGGGCTCATTTTCGACCACGAATCCACGCCAACAACGGGGACGTCCAAGGCCAGCACATGTCCGGCAAACGTCGATAAGACGACGACGCGCTTCGGATTAGCCGGCACTTCCACCGGTCCGTTTTCCGATTGGTATGTAATCGTTTCTGTCTTTTTTTCTTTTGGTGAAGCGCTGTTGTTCTTTTGATCGTCCGCCGCGTTGCCGCATGCGCTTAGCACAAGCGCGAACATCAGCAACAATGCAAGCCATGTTTTCCTCATGATGAATAAACCTCCCTGAGCAATTGATAAGTGAAGCAAATTGGTTTGTTCGTCCGCGGGTCGCGGCCGATGTCGGCGTCGATGCCGAACACGTCGCGGAGCACTTCGCGGCAGATAACGTCTTCGCTCCGCCCGGACTTGATGATGGCTCCTGCTTTCATAGCGATGATATAGTCGGCAAAGCGGGCCGCCTGGTTGATGTCATGAAGCACCATGACGATCGTCCGCCCTTCTTCTTGGTTCAGCCGCTCAAGCAGCTCGAGCACCTCAAGCTGATGGGCGATGTCCAAATACGTCGTCGGTTCATCCAAAAAGATGATGTCGGTCTCTTGAGCGAGCGCCATGGCGATCCAGACGCGCTGCCGCTGCCCGCCCGAGAGCGCATCGACCGGCCGGTGCTTTAAGTCGGCCGTTTTGGTGACGTCAAGCGCCCAGTCAATCGCTTCATAATCCCGCTTTGTCAGCCGTCCGAATCCTTTTTGATACGGAAAGCGGCCGTACGAGACGAGCTCAGCGACCGTTAATCCGCTTGTCGCTTCCGGCGTCTGCGGCAAAATGGCCATTTTTTTCGCCAGCTCTTTCGTCGGTTGCTGGGAAATGGCTTGACCGTCTAAAATGACCGCGCCCGATTGTGGGGAAATGATGCGCGTCAACGTCTTGAGCAGCGTCGACTTGCCGCACCCGTTCGGCCCGATAATGGCAGTGATTTGCCGATCGGGAATGCGGACGGACAATCGTTCAAAAATCGTCCGGTCGTCATAGCGGACGGTGAGCTCCTCGGCATACAAGCGAACCATGCGGCCACCTCCTTTTGGACTAAGAAAATGAAAATCACTATCATTAACAATCTTTATTATAACGAAATTCTTAAAAAAGACAATGAATTTTCTCATCGAAAAAACAAGTTTTATTTACCGGGCGCCGGCGATGGCGCATGTGATCGCCATTGCCCGCCAGGCGGCGGCCGTGGATGTCACCGTGCTTTTGACCGGAGAGTCGGGCGTCGGAAAGGAAGAGTTAGCGAACTTCATCTGGAAGCAGAGCGCGCGCAGCGGCCGTCCGTTTGTGAAGGTAAACTGCGGGGCGATTCCGGAGACGATGATGGAGTCCGAGCTGTTCGGCTATGAGCCCGGGGCGTTCACCGGTGCGGCGAAAAAAGGAAAAAAGGGTTACTTTGAACAGGCGGATGGCAGGACGATTTTTCTCGATGAAATTAGCGAAATCCCGCTCCACCTGCAAGTAAAACTCCTTCGTGTGCTTCAGTCGATGGAAATTATGCGCTTGGGGGCTGAGGCGCCCAAACGGATCGATGTCCGCATCATCGCCGCAACGAACAAACCGCTTGAAGAGCTGGTCGCCGCCGGGCGGTTCAGAGCTGATTTGTTTTACCGGCTGAACGTCATGCCGATCGCCATTCCGCCGTTGCGCGACCGGAAGGAAGACATCCCGCTGTTGGTCGACCATTATCGAAAGCGGTTTGCTAAAAAGTATCAAAAACAGCTCGTGTTCACCGACAGGGCGCTTGCGATGATGATGGACTACCATTGGCCTGGCAACGTCCGCGAGCTCGTCAACGCCATTGAGCGCATGTTTGTAACGTCTGCCGCGCCCGTCGTCGACGAAGATCACGTGGCGAAATGGCTTCATCTTGAGCCGCCGACGGCTGCCGATCCGGTGTCAGTCAGCGAGGTCGTTCCGCTCAAACAAGCGGTGGCGGACGTCGAGCGCCAGCTCATCATCAAAGCGCTTCATCATGCGCGCACGTATCGGCGGGCGGCGAAGCTGTTGGGTGTCGATGCGTCGACCCTTGTGCGCAAGGCGCAAAAATATGGAATCGAATCACGGGGAGGGGAAGAAGATGGATTTTACGTTGCCAGCCGAGATTGAATTTTTAAAAGAAAACGTCCGTAAATTTGTGAAAGAAGTCGTGGAACCGGTGGCCATGGACATTGAAGAAAACGACCACATTCCAGAAGATATTATTGAAAAATCGAAAGCCATGGGGCTGTTCGGCTTAAGCATCCTGGAAGAATACGGCGGCCTTGGCTTGTCGATGGTCGGCAAATGCGCCATTTATGAAGAACTCGGGAAAACGCATAACGGCTATACGACATTAATCGGCGCTCATACCGGCATCGGTACGGTCGGCATCGTCGAGCTCGGCACCGAGGAACAAAAGCGGCGCTACTTGCCAAAAATGGCGACAGGCGAATGGATCGGCGCCTTTGCCTTAACCGAGCCGAGCGCCGGCTCGAACGCCGCCGCAATCGGCCGTGTGCCAAGGCCAAGCATCATCGCCCAGCCGCCGGCAAGCTCCACCATCGTCACGATGTAGGCGAGCCAGCCGGGAAGCCCCATCGCCGCAAACGAATCGGCCGCCGCCTCAAGCCCCCGCTGCCATTTCACCCAGCCATGGGCGAAAAAGATGAACCCGGTGACAATCCGCAACAGAAAGGCGCCGAATTCCTGGGAATGCATGAGATTCTCCCTCCTTGTCCCAACAGCATGGTAGTACAATGTATGCGGGTGGGTCCGCCCCCGTGCCTTTCGTTCGCCATTTGACTAGCGATGGGTTACAATGGAGGGGAAGCGCGTCAAAAGTAGAGGAGGATGGCCATGAAAATTGAAGTATGGTCCGATTTTGTCTGCCCGTTTTGCTATATCGGCAAACGCCGATTGGAACAGGCGCTTGAGCCATTTCCGCACCGGGAAGACGTTGAAATCGTATTCCGCAGCTTTGAACTCGATCCAAACGCACCAAACGAGACCCCATTGACGATTCATGAAATCATCGCCAACAAATACGGCATTTCGCTCGAGGAAGCGAAGCGGGCGAACGCCGATATCGGCCGGCAGGCGGAGGCGGTCGGTTTGACGTTCCGCTTTGACACGATGAAGCCGACGAATACGTTTGACGCCCACCGGTTGGCTCAATATGCGAATGAAAAAGGAAAGCTTCAAGATGTCGTCGAGCGGTTGTTTTACGCCTATTTTACGGAGTCGAAGCGAATCAGCGACCGCAATGTGCTGCTTGCGATCGCCGAAGCAGCCGGGCTTGACCGGACGGAAGCGGAAGAAGTGTTGGCTAGCGACCGCTACACACAAGAGGTGCGCCGCGATGAGGAAGAAGCGGCGGCGTTGGGCGTCCGCGGCGTGCCGTTTTTCGTTCTGAACCGGAAGTATGCGATTTCCGGCGCCCAGCCGGTTGAGGTGTTCCGGCGGGCGCTGGAGAAGGTATGGGAGGAAGAACAATCGCGGCCGCTGCAGCCGCTGTCGACTGATCAAGGCGGGACGTGCACCGACGAAGGGTGCTCTATTTAAGAAAATAAATCAAAAGGAAAAGCCGGTTAGGGATGCCTAGCCGGCTTTTTTGCGAAGCCCCATAATGAAACAATGGGAGAGAAGATTAACCGCGCTTCACAAACAGCGGCAAGTCCGTATGCCCCATGCCGCGGACGTAGACGAACAGCTGGCCTTTATGATGAATTTCATGATCCATTGCCATTTGCAACAACTGTTTGGTTGGAATTTGAATGCCGAAAATCGATGTTAAATCGAGCGTTCGGTCGAAGTCGTCATCGCGCATCGATTCGATGAGCTGCTTCGTTTTTTCCGTATACGACTCCGCCAGCTTGGCCAAATTCGTCTCCGATTCCTCGATTTTTTGCCGGAACAGCGATGGATCGCCGTGTTTCGCCGTGTTGGCGAAATTGTAGAAGCTGAACAGCATATGTGTCGCCAGCTGCTTTGCTGTCATCGAGGTCGGCGTCGGTTTGTAATCATAATGCGCCTCGTCGATTTTGTGGATCAATTCCATCGTGACATGGCGGTGGGAAAGGAAATATTGCACCCATTGTTGTGCGCGGGACATGCGTATTCCTCCTTTGGAATTTATTTCCTCGTCCTATTATACCACAAATAGAGGAAATGTTGGCGGCTAGTGTTTCTCCTTGTTTTGGTCCTTTGCCTGTCACCTTTTCCTTTCAAATGCTTATTCTATTAATAAAATAAGGAAAAATGTGGAGTGGATGTCCCTATATTGTCTTCGTGAAAAACGCCGGACATGTAAGGAAGGGGAGAAAACGACGATGCCGAAAATTTTTATTGACCCCGGTCATGGGGGAAGAGATACCGGAGCGATCGGCAACGGGTTGTTGGAGAAAGACATTACGTTGTTTATCGCTCTTGAAATCAACCGTCTGCTGCAAAATGAGTATGAAGGAGTGTTGGTGCAGCTGAGTCGGACAAAAGATGAAACGGTGCCGCTTGAGGAGCGGACCGATCGGGCCAATCAATGGGGGGCGGATTTATACGTGTCGATTCATGTGAATGCCGGTGGCGGCACGGGGTATGAAGATTATATTTATAATCGGCTTGATGACGATTCGGTAACAGCCCGCATCCGCGATGCCATTCATGAAGAAGTCGTCAAGGCTACAGGATTTCGCGACCGTGGGAAAAAGAAAGCAAACTTCCATGTGCTGCGCGAAACAGTGATGCCGGCGGTGCTCACGGAGAATGGATTTATTGATCGAAAAGAGGATGCAGAAAAATTGAATGACACCCAGTTTTTGCGAACAGTCGCCCGTGGGCATGTGAATGGAATGGCACGGGCATTGGATCTGACAAAAAATCAAACCTCTTTTTAACGCGTGTGACAGTGGATGGAACGCAAGTCGAGGCATTTGCGGAGAAGGAAAATGTGCTGCGTCAAGTGGAGCGTTATTTAGGAAGAGCGAAGCGGATTGTGCTTGAACAAGTCGGGGAATGACGGGAACGCTTGCCTAGTTTCAGCTGGGCGAGCGTTTTTTTGTCCGTTTGTCCTAGAAGGGTAGTGATGGAGTGAAAAAAACACGAAAAACACGGTGTTCTCAAGTTGAGAAGCCTTTTAAAACCAGGCCTTCTCTCGCGTCCCCAAACACTGATTAAGCGAAAGTCACCGTTTTTCACCGGCCTTCTAGAAAAAAAGAGGGAAGCGCTTATTGTGCGCTTCCCTCTTCATTTTCGCGTTTGTTGTAATCGTATTTCGACGGATCGACCGGTTCGAAGCCTTTTGGGGTATAGAACCGGAGCAAATCGCCGTAAACAACCTTATCCGACAGGTCGAGCTTCGTGCGGACGATTTGTTCGAGACGTTGAATCTCCGGCGTTTCTTCAAGCGGCTCGCCCGTTTTCGTATCATAGTACTTGCCGTTGACCGCTGTCACGGTTGGCGTTACGAAGTCACCGTTGCGGAACGGGATGATTTCTTGATGGTCCGGCGACAACAAGTCCGTTCCGAAGTGGACGTAATTTTTCGTGTCGATGCCAAGCAAATGCAGCAAAGTCGGCAACAAGTCGATTTGGCCGCCGAATTCATGAATGACGCCGCCTTTTATGCCTGGGACATGGATGAACAGCGGCACTCGTTGTAACTGGGCGTGTTCATACGGCGTGATTTCCTTGCCTAAAATTTGCGACATGGCCTTGTTGTGATTTTCCGAAATGCCATAATGGTCGCCGTACAAAATAATGACCGAGCGGTCGTACAGACCGGATTTTTTCAAGTAATCAAAGAACTCTTTGATGGCCTCATCCAAGTAGCGGGCCGTTTGGAAGTAACGGTCGACCGTTCCGTCTCCCGTCGTTGCCGGCGGGATTGTGGCATCTTCCTCGCTGATCGGGTACGGGAAGTGGTTCGACAGTGTAATAAATTTCACATAGAACGGCTCTTTCAACGTTTCCAACAGCGGGATCGACTCCCGGAAGAACGGTTTGTCTTTCAACCCGTAGTTCAAGACGTCCTCGTCGTTCATATCATAGTAGCTGGCGTCAAAGAAATGATCGAACCCGAACGATTTGTAAATTTCATCGCGGTTCCAGAACGATTTGTAGTTGCCGTGGAAAACCGCGCTTGTGTAACCGTATTGGCGCAAAATGGCAGGAGCCGCATGGTACGTATTTTGCCCTTTCGTCGTGAAGACGGCCCCTTGCGGCAGGCCATAGAGCGAGTTTTCGAGCATAAACTCTGCGTCCGATGTTTTCCCTTGACCCGTTTGATGGAAGAAGTTATCGAAATAGAATGTGTTCGGATCGCGGGTGAGCGAGTTTAAAAACGGCGTCACTTCCTGGCCATTCAGTTTGTAGTTGATTAAAAAGTTTTGGAATGACTCCAAGTGAATATAGATGACGTTCATTCCTTTGGCGACGCCGAAATACTTCGGATTCGGCTCGGCATATGTCGCCTGCACATGGTTCAATACGGTTGTGATGTCGCTTTTGTTCGCGAACGCCCGTTGTGTCGACGATTTCATGCTTTGGATCGTGTCATAGATCAAGTAGTTGTATACCCCTAAATATTTGACGATATAGTTGCGGTCAAACGTTCTAGTCAACAGCTGCGGGCGGTCGGCTTCCGCGAGCGCCAAGTTGACGCTGAACATTAAAATGGCCGAAGCAAAAATAACGCCTTTTTTGACGCGACCGGCCCGCACCGGCGGAAGCGGGAACCGTTTCGAGAACACGATCACTGCCAAAATGATCGTGTCCAAGAAATAAAGCGGGTCATACCATCTGAGCAATTCCAAAATGCTGCCGCCGAGATCGCCAAAGTTTTTCGTTTGCGTCAACGTCGGCAATGTAATAAAATCGCTGAAAAAGCGATAATAGACGATATTGGCGTATAAAATGAACGACAAAATGAGATTAATAGTAACGAGCCGCCTATATACCCGTGTTTCTCTGCCCAATAGGGCTAAGCCAAAGAAAAACACCGCCGAGCTGATCGGATTGATCAACAGCAAAAACTCCTGCATGGAGTTGCTGATGCCAAGGTTAAATTCCGCTAGATAGGCGACATACGTCTTCAGCCAAAACAAGAGCACCGCCAAAATAAAAAAACCAATATATTGGTTAGGGAGAGAACGGCATTTTGTCAACAATTTCTTTCCAATCGTTTTCACGTTCTCTTCTCCTCCTTTGTCTCGTATTCTCGAAAGATCCATTTCTATTTCTATTCTTCTATGAACAGCTTCCGCGCATAGCAGCCAGCATTTTGTCCTGACATCATTTTACATCGGAACGTCTCCATGTCAAGTAGCATAATACGTCTTTTGCCAAAAGTCAATGGAATGTTTTTTAAGGATTGACGGGCGCCTCCCTCCTTGCCACCTCGTTTCCCTGTATGGCGATGGACTGCCACTCATATATGACGAATGGAAATCGAAAAGGTTTCAACTGCCCTTCTGAAAACGTCCCGATGCGCGTGGCCATGCCCTTTACCCATTTTATTAGACAACGAGGACATTATGATAAAAATTATTGGCTGTACCGGAATCGGCTTGTTTTTGGTATATTTTTTCTATGCATTATCCACAAACTATAAGGAAGAACTGGATGAAGGGAAAGAGGTAAGCCATGCCAATGAATCCGAAAGGCAAATTTTTTGATCCGCCGAAAATTCTCGTGTCCGGATTTGCGCTCATTATTTTGATTGGAGCGCTGCTGTTGATGCTTCCTGTTGCGACCGTGGATGGAAAGGGGTTGCCGTTTTTAGACGCGCTGTTTACAGCGACTTCCGCGACGTGCGTAACTGGACTTGTTGTCGTCGACACCGGGACGACGTTTACCCTGTTTGGCCAGCTTGTCATTTTGGCGCTCATTCAAGTCGGTGGGCTCGGATTTATGACGTTTGCGACGCTGTTTGCCTTTTTGTTTGGCAAACGCATTTCGTTGAAAGAACGGCTCATCCTCCAAGAGGCGCTCAATAATTTGACGATCGAGGGCATCGTTCGGCTCGTCAAACGCATTTTCCTTTTTACTGTTGTGATTGAAGGGATCGGCGGGGTGTTGCTCTCAATCCGCTTTGCCTTTGACATGCCGCTCGGCCGGGCGATTTACTTTGGCTTTTTCCATGCGATTTCGAATTTTAACAACGCCGGGTTTGATTTAATGGGTGAGTTCCGCAGCTTGACCGGCTATGTGGACGATCCGGTCGTCAGCCTTGTTGTGCCGATTTTGATTATTTTAGGTGGAATCGGCTTTATTGTCATGAATGAAGTGTACGAGTATAGGCAGATGCGCCGCCTTTCCCTTCATACGAAGGTCGTCGCCATTACGACGGCATGGCTGCTAGTAGCCAGCATGGCGCTGATATTGCTGCTGGAGTGGAACAATCCGAAGACGATGGGGCCGCTGTCGCTCTCAGGCAAGTTTCTGTCCGCGTTTTACCAGGCGGTCACTCCGAGAACGGCGGGCTCGAATACGCTTAACATCCCGGATTTGACGCAGCCGACGCTGTTTTTGATCGTGTTTCTCATGTTTGTCGGCGCTTCCCCGGGTTCGACGGGCGGCGGAATCAAAACAACGACCTTTACGACGTTGCTCGGCGCGGTTTGGTCGCAAATTCGCGGGAAGGAAGACGTCATTTTGTTCCGAAAACGAATTGTCTATGATACGGTATACAAGTCGCTGACCGTGACCATGAGCGGGCTGTTTATCGTCATGTTTGTAACGATGGTGTTGACGATCACCGAAAGCGGAAAAGACTTTCTCATGATTTTATTCGAAGCGACGTCGGCGTTTGGGACCGTCGGACTGTCGATGGGACTGACTCCAGAGTTGTCTCCGCTTGGAAAGACGGTCATTATCTTGACGATGTTTGCCGGCCGCGTCGGTCCGCTGACGATCGCGTACGCGGTCACGCTGCGCCGTCAGCCTGATCCGTTCCGCTATCCGAAAGGGAAAATTATGATTGGATAGAGGCAAGACAGGAAAAAGAAAGAAAGTGTAAAGATAAGGACGGTTTATGCGAAAAAGCGGCTCAAAGGCAGAGAAAATTGGTTCATCACCAAAAGTTGTACTTGCACCTGTCATGAAAGTATGTTAGCTGTTTCTAGCCGAACCCGCAATGCAAAACGCTGGATATTTCTGTATCCGTATCCCCGACGTTTCATCAGCTTGATCTTGTTATTTGTTCCCTCCATTTTCCCATTTGAATAAGGGGATAAAATGCACGATATGATTTCGTCTGTTCGTTTGACGAGTGATTTTGCGATGGCGCGAACAGCAGAACAAGGACAAAACAAATACCGATGAACCCAGGCGTTCAAACGACGTTTCGCTTGTCGCTCGCTTTGGCTTTTGGATACATAACGAAAATGTTGAAGGGATTGATAGACAGCCTGCAAGGAATCGCTCTCTTTCTGCCACTCCCGCACCGTTTGGCGCTCCTCCTCGGTGAGTTTCTCGGGGCACTGGGTCAATAAGCGGCAAACATGCCGAACATGCCCATGTTTCTTGTTCCCTTTTCCGAAGGATTTGCGGCATCGATCCAACGCTTCCGTAAACAATTGAATCACATGAAAATAATCGACCACATGCTTCGCTTCCGGACACACCTCTTGAATGGCTTTTTTCATCGCTGGAGCCAAATCACTCACGACATACTGAACAGAACCAGACACAGGAGCCAACACACGTCCAATGGCTTCCTCGTTCTTTCCTGCTTCAACGGCATACACTTCTCCCGTTTCGGCATCCATGACTGCCACTCCGTAATCATGTCCTTTTCGAAACGCAAACTCATCGACACAAACTGCCTTTGGTTGGATGTCATTCGATAGGAAGGAAGGGGCATGGGTATAAAACCAGCGTTCAACGGTCGTGTACGGAAGCTTGAGCATACGAGCCACCGCCTGAATGGATGTTCCGATGCAAGATTGCGCCACCCATTGCTGAAACGCATCCGTCGCTGCACTTCGAGGGGAAATTCCGGGATAAGACGTGCTGAATGTCATGCCACATGTACAACAACGTCTACGCTCCACAGGGAGTTCCACCCAAAAGATGCCGATCCGTTGAGCATACCCATGCATCCATTGCTTCTTTTTTCCTGTCATTTTGATCGTGCGTTTCAAGCAAACAGGACATAACGGGCATTGTTCAGGAAGAGAAAGTTCGAAAATCCAACGTTCTTCTTCTTTTCGCACCTTTTGAATCAAAACATCTGGTAAATCGATGAGTTCTTTGATAAACTGAGCGTACATGCGAATTTTCCTCCAATGGTTTGGTTTGGACACCTTTACCATACAGGAAAATTCGCATTTTTTGTACCCTCTATTTTCTCTATGCACACCGATCTTCAATGATCAAGTACAACTTGTGGTGAAGAGCCAGAAAATTGTTGTTTTTTCCGCTTTTTCACTGTTTACGGAGAAAAGGAGGAGGAGTAATATATGGAAGCAGAAACAACTGAATATTTAGCGCTGAATCCGTCATGGAGCGGGGGACCCACTTGTTGCAACGCTCGTTGCTAGGGGTGAATCCGAAAGGACGGGCATCTCTCCAAGCCCGAACCCGACAGCTAACCTCGCAAGCGCTTTGGGGAGGACGAGTATGGTTTTGAACCAAACGTAGCCGTTGAGCGCGTCCTCAGCGGTTTTTTCTTTTTGAATCAACTCGAATATGCTTTGGGAGGAACGGAAGCATGGCTTCGTTAAAACGTTTGTTGATTGGGAAACCGATGGAGACAAAACGGCTCAAACATGAAAAATTGCCGAAATGGAAAGCGTTGGCCGTTTTTTCTTCCGATGCCCTGTCATCGGTGGCCTACGCGACGGAAGAAATTTTGCTTGTGCTTGCTTTATTAGGGACAAGCGTCTTTTTCTATTCGCTGCCGATCGCGGTGGCGATTTTAGTATTGCTTTTGTTAGTGACCTTGTCGTATCGGCAAATCATTTACGCGTTTCCGTCCGGCGGCGGGGCGTATGTCGTCGCCCGCGACCATTTGGGGACGAAAATTAGTTTAGTGGCCGGGGCGGCGCTGATGATCGATTATATTTTAACTGTCGCCGTCAGCATCAGCTCCGGCGTCGCCGCGCTGACATCGGCGTTTCCGGGGCTGCTGCCGTGGAAAGTGGAGCTCGCTGTCGCTCTTGTCTTGCTTTTAATGGTGCTCAATTTACGCGGCATTACCGAATCCGCAACGGTTTTCGCCTACCCGACGTATGTGTTCATTGGCTTCGTTCTTGTGATGATCGCTGTCGGCGGGTGTCAGTTGTGGCAGGAAGGATGGCATGGGTTTACGATGCATGAGCATGCTTCCACAGCTCACATGTTTGCGTCCGGTTACAGTTTGTTTATTTTGCTGCGCGCCTTTTCATCGGGATGTTCGGCGATGACTGGGGTCGAAGCAATCAGCAACGGCGTGCCGGCGTTCCGGCCAGACAGTTCAAAAAACGCCGCCATTACGATGGGATGGATGTCCACATTGCTTGGCGTGATGTTTTTAGGCATCACCGTGTTGGCGGCGGGATTCGGCGTTACTCCGACCGAGCATCAAACGGTCATTTCGCAAATCGGACGCCATGTGTTTGGGAATGGTCTTTTGTTTTACTTGTTTCAGCTGGCGACGATGGTCATTTTAGTGCTCGCGGCGAATACGAGTTTTGCCGGGTTTCCGCAGTTGACGTCGATTATGGCGAAGGACGGTTTTTTGCCGAGAAGCTTGGCGGCCCGGGGCGATCGCCTTGTGTTTTCCAATAGCATTATATTGTTGAGCGTGCTGGCGATCGCATTGATCATCGCGTTTCATGCCAAAACCCATTCGCTCATCCCGCTTTATGCGGTTGGCGTCTTTCTTTCCTTTACGATCGGTCAGAGTGGGTTGATTAAAAAATTATGGAATCGGGAAGAAGGACGGAAATTCGGCGTGCTGCTCACCGTCGAAACGGGAGCGGTGGTCACCGGGATCGTCACGCTCGTCACGATGATCGCTAAATTTACGCAAGGGGCCTGGAGCGTCATCGTGGCGATTCCGCTGTTCGTCTGGATGTTCATCCGAATTCACGAGCATTACAAAAAAATTGGCGAGCAATTGCGGCTTGACGAACGGGAGTGGCAACAGCGCGAGAAACTGTTGAAACCAAAAGTCATTATTCCCATTTCCGGCGTCAGCAAAGTGGTCGCCCAATCCGTTCAGTACGCTCGCAGCATTTCCGACGACATTACGGCACTGTCGATTATTTTCGACGAAAAAGACGAACAAAAGCTGCGGCAAAAGTGGGAGAAGTTTTATCCGGACATTCCGTTGGAAGTCATCTATTCACCGTACCGAACCATTTTGTCGCCATTATTAGAATACATCACGAAAGCGGAAAAAGAAGCAGACCGCGCGCCGGTGACAGTGCTCTTGCCGCAATTTATTGTGAAAAAATGGTGGCATACATTTTTGCATAACCAAACCGCCATCATCTTGCGCTTTTTCTTGATCATGAAAAAAGATGTGGTCATTGCGACGCTGCCGTATCATTTGCGGGAATAATGTCGAGAAAAGGGGAAACATTTCCCCGGAAATCGATGCGTGTCGAATGGCAAGAAAGTCCCCTCTCTGTACGGAATTGCATATCGTACGGCAGGGGGGATTCCTATGTGGTTATGGGTGTCCATGATTTTGCTCGCTTTCAGCGTGAGCATGGACAGTTTGAGCGTAGGCATGACGTATGGAATGAGAGGTGTCCGTTTCTCCTTTGTTTCGTTGGTGCTGATCGCATTCATGTCCGGGGCGGTGGTGTTTGCGTCCATGAACATCGGCCGCCTGTTGGCGCTTTTTTTGCCGTTGCAAGTCGAGCGAGGGCTTGCTTCGGTCATTCTCATGGCGCTTGGCGGTTGGGCGATTTATAACGTCTATAAACCAAAGGGAGACGGGAGCGAGTTTTCGATGGAGCCTGATGAAGCAGGGGGGGCTAACCGTTTCAGCGGCACTGTTCAAGTATTGAAACGCCCCGAACTTGGCGATCTTGATCGTTCAGGCACGATCAGTCAAAAAGAAGCGTTATTAATCGGCATTGCTCTTTCGATGGATTCCTTTGGCGCCGGGATCAGTTCGTCGCTTTTGCATTTTCCGCCGCTTTCGTTTGCCTTGCTGGTTGGTATGTTCAATCTTGTGTTCATCAGACTCGGCTTATCGTTGGGGTATATGGTGTCAAAAACAAGAATCATGAAAAGGGCGACCATGCTGCCTGGGGTTGTATTGATCGTCTTGGGGTTGATCAAATTATTTCGGTGACACCATGTTGGCGGCTTGTTCGTAATTCAAGTGTGAATAAGATGAAAAAAAGGAGAGAGGTCCGATGTGGAAAAAGTTTTTATCGAGACTCGGCATCAGCGCTGCCAAAGTGGATCTCGTGCTGCATCGCTCGCATGTACGCCTTGGTGAAACGTTGGAAGGGGAATTTTTGCTGGAAGGTGGTTCAGTCGCCCAACACATTCGGAACTTAGATGTCGTATTGCAATTAGAAGTGCAAGCGGAAGGGAAGGCATATCGCAAAACCGCGGCGGTGATCCCGGTCGCGTCTTCGTTTACGATTCAGCCTAGCGAGCGGAAAGTGCTCCCGTTTTCGTACACACTGCCGCACCATTTGCCGATCAGCCGCCCCACGGTTCGTTATACGTTCGTCACCCGGCTCGATATTGCCGCTGGGGTGGATGCATATGACCAAGACGCCATTCACATTTTGCCGCCGACCGCCTTGGATCAAGTGTTTTCCGCATTGGCTGCCTTAGGATTCCGGGAGAAACCGGCATCTGGGAGCATTACACCGTACGGACAAGAATTTTCATTCTTCCCAACGGGTGAGTTTCAAGGGATCGTCCAGGAGGTTGAGTTTTTTGCCCTTGTCGAGGGAGAAGGGGTGCGTTTGTATATGGAGATCGACGTCCGCCACGGCTTTGGCGGGGAACGCGAAATGAAACGGGAACTGTTGATTACTCACGAACAGCTTCGCGATTCGGCGGCGGCAGCCCGTCTGCTTCGAGAAGCCATCGAAGAGGCGGTGCAGGCGGCTGGGGCGTTCGGCCAGCTGAGTGGGCATCCGTTGGCAACGCCACATTCGCCAATCTATAGCCATCCCGTAGGCCATTATTCACCCGTCCATCATTCGCACCATGGCGGACATGGATGGGCCGGAGCCATTGGCGGATTCGCGGCTGGCATGTTGGCGGGAATGGTAGCGGAGGAGTTGCTCGACGATGCAGTTGATGATGTGGCTGACGGTCTGGATGTCGATGACTGGTTTGACGGCGGCGATGGATTTGATGGCGGGGATTGGCTGTAAACAGGATGGAGGAAGGCGTTTCGCCTGAGGCGAGACGCCTTTTTTGCCGATACGGAAGGCCCGTACAATGGTGACCGTTTCCTTTTTATAGGCATATAACAGTAAATGGAAATGAACTGATAAAAAACGAGGGGGAAGCGTGATGAACCATATGCATGGGCAAATGCACGGCCATCGCCATTTGGCATGGCATGAAACGTTGGAGCTGCATGAATTGATCGCTTTTCAGGCCAACGCGTTAATGAAAATGAAAAAGGCTGTCGGCAAGATCGACTGTCCTGAGTTGAAAGGGCTTTATACGGAAACGATTCAAGGATTGGAAACGAACTTGCGCGAGCTGCTTGCCTTCATTCCGGCGGCACCGATGATGGAAGAAAGCCGCGACCATGATGATGGCGACCGGGCCTTGCACGCTGGCGATTTGCTTGGCTTTTCAAAAACGGCAGTGCGTAATTATGCTGCTGCCATTACCGAGGCGGCGACGCCGGTGTTGCGCAAAACGTTTGTCAAACATCTGCTCAAAGCCATTGACACGCACGAAAAAGCGTTCAACTATATGTATGAACGTGGTTACTATCCGGCGTACGACCTCGCCCAGCTTCTTTATCATGATGTCCGTAATGCGCAAAAGGCGTTGTCAATGGGATATGAACGATGATGGAAACGAGCCGCTCCCGCCAACGGAGCGGCTTCTTTCATTGCGGCAGGGAGGTGCAGACGATTGGATCACGAATACATAAAGCATAAAATAAAGCAAGGAAATAGTGAAAAGAATGAAGGAGGCGCCATCGATGCGTTGCTATATCGTTTTCGACATTGGCGGCACGTATGTGAAACATGCCGTCATGAACGAGCGCGGTGATTTTTTGGAAAAGGGGCGCTACCGTTCGGAGCGTCATGACTTTCAACGGTTTCGCGACGACTTGCTTCGCGTCGTCCGCCACGCGCAGGCGAGTTACGAACTTTCTGGCATCGCGATCAGTTCGGCAGGCAGCGTCGACAGCGACATCGGTGTCATTGGCGGAAGCAGCGCCTTGCCGTGCATTCACGGCCCTAACTTTAAAGACGTATTCGGCGGGGCGACGGGTCTGCCGGTGGAGCTGGAAAATGATGCGAACTGTGCGGCGCTTTGTACCACTACCTAGAACGGCGTGGGGAGATGGGGGCAGGCCCATTTCCGCCCGCTGACTGATGACTGACGCTCTTCCCGGCATCACACCCATCCAAAAACGTGCGGGTAGTAGAAACGAATGATTTGTAGTACAATAGAGCAGGCACGGCCGAAGCAGGGTGTTATTTCGCCCGCCCGGCCCATATGTATAAAAAGGACGACCCCGCGCAGAAAGGATGGAACGAATGAACTGGATCGAGCTGTTGAAGGCGGTTATTTTAGGGATGGTCGAGGGGCTGACCGAGTTTGCCCCTGTGTCTTCGACCGGGCATATGATCATTGTGGACGATCTTTGGTTGAAATCGACCGAGTTTTTAGGCAAGTACGCGGCGAATACGTTTAAAGTCGTTATCCAGCTCGGCTCGATTTTGGCCGCTGTTGTGGTGTTTAAAGACCGATTTCTCGATTTGCTTGGTTTCCGCGGCCGCCATCCGGGCGGACATCCGCGGCTGACGCTTCTTCACGTCATCGTCGGCCTGCTTCCAGCCGGGGTGCTCGGCGTCTTGTTTGAAGACTACATCGACGAACATTTGTTTTCTACGAAAACGGTGCTCATCGGCCTTGTGCTCGGCGCGCTGCTCATGATCGCCGCCGACAAATTCGCGAAAAGAGCTGCGCGGGCGCAGACGGTCGACGAAATTACGTACAAACAGGCGTTTCTCGTCGGATTGGTGCAATGCTTATCGTTATGGCCCGGTTTTTCCCGCTCCGGTTCGACGATTGCCGGCGGGGTGCTCGTCGGCATGAGCCATCGCGCCGCCGCCGATTTCACGTTCATTATGGCTGTTCCGATCATGGCTGGGGCGAGCGGGCTGTCGCTGTTGAAAAACTGGCAATACGTCACGGCTGCCGACATCCCGTTTTTCATCGCCGGTTTTTTGAGCGCCTTCGTCTTTGCCTTGCTGGCGATCCGTTTCCTCTTGCAGCTCATCAACCGCATCCGCCTCGTGCCGTTTGCGGTATATCGGATCGTGCTAGCCGTTGTTATTTCTTTGTTATACTTTTAGTCGCGCCGCTTGGCGGAGGTGTTCCGCCGGGCGGTTGTTTGTTATCTTCTACTTTTACTCTGTTGGCTGGCATGCATTCCGCTTAGGGGAACAAAAGATGATGGATTGTAGAAGACCAAGGATTTAAGGGGAAATGTTGTGCTTCAACAAGGTTTTTCAAATAGAAAAGTCTTGAAACATCATCATTTGCTTTTGGGCGAGCTCCCTAAACCGCATGAATTCGTTGTTTTTCGCCAGTCCGTCTTCTAAAAAATGTTAAGAAAAGTAAAAAAATAGTTGTTGCTTTCTATACTATGGATTATAATACGGATAAGCCGTTTAGTCGAGTTGCTTATTTCCATGCCTATGCAAAATAAGGCGATGCCGAAAAAACGGCCGTGGTTAGCCGCGTCAGGCATCGCCTGCTTTCACCGGCGGGCGGTGTCTTGAATGATGGAAAGCAATGTTTGCAGCGGATCGCTTCCGCCGGCTTTCTCCATGTTTTTCCGGTAGCGCTCTTTGTTTTCATATAGGCGGCGAATGGCGGCATAGAACGATTCGTTTGTCAAGTCTTCTTCCATCAGCACTTCCGCATAGCCCGCGTTTTTAAACGAGCGGGCGTTGAGAATTTGGTCGCCGCGGCTTGCCGCTTTCGAGAGCGGGATGAGCAGCATCGGCTTGCGCAAGGCGAGCAGTTCGAAAATGGCGTTTGCGCCCGCGCGAGAGACGACGATGTCGGCCAAAGCCAACAAGTGTGGCAGCTCTTCGTTGACGTATTCGAACTGTTTGTATCCTTTTTGGTCTGCGAGGCTTGGGTCGATGTTTCCTTTGCCGCAAATGTGGATGATGTCAAATTCGGCAAGCAGCGTTGATAAGTTGGCGCGCAAGGCGTCGTTGATTCTTTTCGAGCCTAAGCTGCCGCCCATCGCCAGCAGCACCGGTTTTTTGCCGTCGAACTGGCACATCCTCCGCCCTTGGGCAACGCTGCCGTGCTTCAGTTCCTCGCGGACGACGGCGCCGATGTAGACCGCTTTATCGGCGCTGACGTGTTGCTTCGTTTCCGGAAAGGTGAGGCAAATTTTCGTCGCAAAGGGCATGGCGATTTTGTTTGCAAGACCGGGCGTCAAGTCGGATTCATGAATCACCGACGGTACACCGTTCAGCCAGGCGCCAAGAATGACGGGAACGGAGACGAATCCGCCTTTGGAGAACACGACGTCCGGCCTTTCTTTTTGGATAAGGCGGTACGCCTGCCAAACGCCTTTTAGCACGTTGAACGGATCTTTAAAGTTTTTCCAGTCAAAATAGCGTCGCAGTTTTCCGGTCGAAACCGAATAGTACGGTACGCCGTCGATGCGGCCGATGATCTCCCGTTCAATTCCCTCGAGAGAGCCGATGTAGATGATGTCCCAGCCTTGTGCTTTTAGTTTCGGAATCAAGGCGACGTTGACCATCACATGGCCAGCCGTGCCGCCGCCGGTTAAGACGATTTTCTTTCGCAATGCAGATCACCTGTCTTTTTGCAAGATGAATAACGTACAATGCGGCCGTGCCGTTCCGGCCGTCCGGCGGAACGGATATGCCGATGAATTGCTCTTTGCGGCTAGAGTTTCATACCGATTATGTATTATAGCAGATGCAATGTCATTTATGGAGGAAACCGATCGGCTGGACGTTTCGTATAGAAAAAGGGAACGTTTGGGCGTCACATGAAAATTTCATTGTTTTTCTTTTGATTTTTTTTTCATCGAAATTATAATATTATTATTATAAATTTAGTAGTCTGTATTATATATTATTTATTATAAATTTAGTAGTCTGTTCGCACGTTGTGATTTTTTAAAGGAAAAAATATTGCGAGGTGAGGACGATGTTGGCATGGCTTTTCGGTTGTCTGATCGCTGGAATCATCGTTTACGGGGTTGTGCCGACGATCGTCATTCGCAAAAAGCGGGTACTGTTGTTTCGGGAAGGAACAGCGCCCGATTGCCTTGCTTTGACGTTTGATGACGGTCCTGACCCGTATTATACGCCAAAACTGTTGGATTTATTAAAGAAACACGGTGTCAAGGCGACGTTTTTCGTCGTCGGCCGCAAAGCGGAACGTTATCCGGACATTGTGCGGCGCATGGTGGAGGAAGGCCATGAAGTCGGCATTCACAACTATCGCCATATAAGCAACTGGCTTGTGCCGCCGTTTTGGCTCGATTGGGGGGTGCGCCGCGCCGCTGCGGCGATTGAGCGGGCGACGGGCCAACGACCGATTTATTACCGCCCTCCGTGGGGGCATTTTAACGCATGGGCACCGATCGTACAAAAACGGTATACGACCGTGTTATGGACGCATATTGTTGGCGACTGGAACGCCAAACTGGGGGAAATGGAGTTGTTCCGCCGGTTAAAAGGAGCGTTGCGCGGCGGAGCTGTGATTGTTCTTCATGACAACGGCGATGCGTTGGGGGCCGACCGGCATGCGCCGGAGCAAATGTTGTCAGCGCTTGAGCTGCTGCTGAAAGATGAAGCAGCGAGAAAGATGCGCTGGGTGACGATTACAGAAATGAGAAACGCGCAAACTAACAAACGAATCTCGTCGATGTGATGGGGGAGCCATGGAAACAGGTGTATGGTTGCCGTACGTTCAGTCGTACGGATATGTGACGCTGTTTTTGTTTTTATTTTGCGGCATTGTCGGCATCCCAGCGCCGGAGGAAAGTTTGCTTTTTTTCGTCGGTTTGATCGTCGCCAAGGAGCAGCTGCTGCTTTGGCCGTCGCTCGCGTCATGCTGGGGAGGAGCGATGACCGGCATGGTGGCGGCGTATGGCGCCGGACGATGGTGGGGGGCGCCGTTTATGAAAAAGTACGGCAAATACGTGGGAATTACGGACGAGCGGTGGGGGAGGGCTCAGCTTTGGTTCCGCCGTTATGGGAAATGGGGCATTTTGTTCAGCTGTTATGCGCCAGGCGTCCGGCAAATCTTCCCGTATATGGCGGGGGTAAGCCGGTTTCCGTTTCGGCCGTTTTTGCTGCTTGCAGCGCTTGGAACGGCTGGATGGGTCGCCCCGATGATGTTCGTTGGGCTGCTGCTCGGCCGGCATGTCCATATTCCCCTCGTTTCTTTCCCGCTTGTCGGATTGGCGTTGTTTTTGCTGTTTTTGCTTGCGGCGTGGATCGGACAGCGGAGGCGCAAAAATCTTTCGAAAGCTAAAGGGTGCGATCGATGATGAAAGTGTTGTTCTTGCCGTTGTTTCAAATGAACACGGGACACCATAAAGTCGCGGATACGTTGATCGATTTTTTGCGGCGCCAGTTTCCGGCGGTCGAAAGCAAAAAAATCGATTTTTTGAGCTATTGCAATGAACTGATGGAAAAAATGGTGTCAGAAGCGTATTTGCGCTGGATTCGTTCACATCCCGCTTCCTATCATCGCGTGTACAAAACGTTTATGTATCAAGAGCCGCCGCGGTTCGAGTTTGTTTCATTTGAGCCATGGCTGCCATATTTCGAAAGCAAAATGAAAAAAATGCTCGAGCAGGAACGGCCGGATTTGATCGTTTGCACCCACTCGTTTCCGTCTCGCATTTTGCAGCAGCTTAAGCGGAAACAGGCGTTGTTTGTTCCTGTGGTGAACGTCTATACCGATTTTTTCATGAACAGCGTCTGGGGGAAACGGTTTATCGATTATCACTTCGTCCCCCATCCAGAGGCGAAATGGGAACTGGTCACAAAATACGGGATTGACGAAGGGCGCATCGTGGTCACAGGCATTCCGGTTCATGATGCGTTTCGGATCACGACGGAAACGCGGCGAAAGAGGTGGCCGGCCCATATACTTGTCGCCGGCGGAAGCCAAGGGCTTGGCAATATGATGGCCTTTTTGCGGGCGGCCCAGGCATCGACGCTGTTTCGCTATTCCGTGCTATGCGGCGCCAACCGCCAGTTATACGACGAAATTTCCAGCTGGAATCTCCCGCACATCCGTCCGCTCCCGTACATTGCCGACCCGGAAGAAATGAACCGGCTGTATGATGAGGTGGACGCGGTGGTGACAAAGCCGGGTGGAGTGACGGTGAGCGAGCTGCTTCATAAACGCATTCCGATGTTTACGATCGATTGTCTGCCGGGTCAGGAGCGCATCAATTTGCAATATTTGCAGCGGAACGGCTTGATTTACCATTTAGCTGAACCAGACCGCGGCGAGCGGGCCATGTTGCGCCTGCTCAATGATGATGTTGAGAAAAACCGGTTTTTCCGCCGTGTGTCCGACTATTTCGCCGGGGTGGAGAAAACGGGGCAGGAAGCGCTCGCCGAAATGGTGGCGGCGATGCCGAGGCGTCGCGCCCAGCGTGTGCTTCACCCGTAGCGTGGGCCATCTAACGGACGTTAGATAGCATTTTTTTGTGCCGGGTGGATGCCCCAAGAGTAGCGAAACAAGCTGCACCGTACATATAAAATATCAGACCGTTGGGCGCGAAACGTGTTACAATAGGAACGATGGCCAAGGAAAGAGGAGGAACGAAGATGAAAACGAGAGTCGGAGTGTTGTATGGCGGGAAGTCGCCGGAGCATCAAGTATCGTTGTCAACGGCGATGGCAGTGATGAACGCCATCGATCCCCATAAGTTTGATGTGATTCCGATTTACATTACTCCACAAGGGCAGTGGATTAAAGGAAAGCGATTGACCGGACCGGTCAAAGAAGTGAAACAGCTGCAGTTCACGTCGACAGCGACGGCCATGATCCCGGTATCTTTAAACCAGGTGCCGGCGTCGGAATCGTCGTCTGCGGACAGCGAGGAAACGATTGACGTCATCTTCCCGCTTTTGCATGGGCCGAACGGCGAAGACGGAACTGTGCAAGGACTGCTCGAAATGTTAAACCTCCCGTACGTAGGCAACGGTGTGCTTGCCTCGGCCGTCGGCATGGATAAAGTGATTATGAAAAACTTGTTTGCCCAAGCCGGGCTGCGCCAGGCGAAATATGTGGCGGTGACCAAATATGACTGGCAAAAAAGCGGGGAAGCCGTTTACGACCGGATCGAACAAGAGCTTGGCTACCCGTGCTTTGTCAAGCCGGCCAACGCCGGTTCGAGCGTCGGCATTTCGAAATGCAAACAGCGCGGCGATTTGCACAAGGCGTTTGCCGAAGCGTTTAAGTATGACCGGAAAATCATCATTGAAGAAGCGATCGTCGGCCGGGAGATCGAGATCGGCGTCATCGGCAATGATGAACCGATTTGTTCGGTCGTCGGAGAAATTGTGCCAAAAAAGGAATTTTACGACTATGAGGCAAAATATGAAGACGGACAAACGGAACTGATTATTCCCGCTAAGGTGACGCCAGAGCAGTATGAAACGATTAAGGAAATGGCCATTGCCGCGTTTAAAGCACTTGACTTGTCCGGGCTCGTGCGTGCCGACTTTTTCCTCGCTGAAGATGGCACTGTGTATATTAACGAAATCAATACGATGCCGGGATTTACCCCGTACAGCATGTTTCCGCTTCTTTGGCAGCACAGCGGCGTGCCGTATCCGGAACTGATCGAGCGCCTCATTGCGCTGGCGTTGGAACGGCATCAAGAAAAGCAGACGATCACGTACACATTTGAAAAATAAAGAGGGTGAAAGCGGATGATGAAACGGACGGTGCGGCAAATTGCGGAGATGTCAGGCGGTCGGTGCGTGAAGTCGGAATGGGAGACGATTGCCGTCAGCGGCGTATCGACAGACACGAGAGCGATCCAAGCCGGCAACTTGTACGTTCCGCTTATTGGCGCGAAGTTTAACGGCCATGCCTTTGTGAACGAGGCGGTGCAAAAAGGAGCGGCAGCAGTGCTGTGGGCGGAAGCGGAAGGGACGCCGCCAGAAGGTGTTCCGGCGATTATCGTTGACGATACCCTTTCGGCGTTGCAGCGGCTTGCCGCCCGTTACCGCCAACAGCTTGGGCTGAAAGTGGTTGGCGTGACCGGCAGCAACGGCAAAACGACGACAAAAGATATGATTGCTGCGTTGTTGGCGGCCAACTACCGCGTGCAAAAAACAGAAGGCAACCTTAACAATCATATCGGCGTGCCGTTGACGCTGCTTTCGCTCGAGGAAGACACAGAGATTGCCGTTGTCGAAATGGGGATGAGCGGATTCGGCGAAATCGAGCGGCTCACGTTGATTGCCAAACCGGATGCAGCCGTCATTACCAACATCGGGGAATCACATTTGCAAGAGCTTGGTTCACGGGAAGGCATCGCCAAAGCCAAATTGGAAATTTTGGAAGGGGTGCACCACGATGGCTTGTTCGTCTACCATGGCGACGAACCGCTGTTGGCCGAGCGGGTCCCGCATTTATCTCTTCCCCGCCACGTCGTGACATTTGGAGCGGGAGCGGAAAACGACTACTACCCGACCGATGTGTGCATTGAAGCGGGGGGGACGTCATTTGCCATTAACGTGCTTCCGGGTCGGACGCTCTTTATGCCGGTGTTGGGAAAACATCACGTATACAACGCGCTCGCAGCCATCGCGGTAGCCCGCTTTTTTGGCGTCGATTGGGAAGGCATTGATGCGTCTCTCTCCCGCCTGCAAGTGACGCGCATGCGTACGGAAGTCGTCAAGACGAAATATGGCTTTACCGTCATTAATGACGCCTACAATGCTAGCCCGACATCGATGCGCGCCGCCTTGACGCTGCTTGGGGAATTAGGCGGCTACCGGCAAAAAATCGCCGTATTGGGCGATATGTTGGAGCTTGGTGACGAAGAAGTGGCGTTTCATCGAGAGATCGGGGAGGTGCTGCGGCCGGGAATGGTGGACTATGTGTTCACTTACGGGCCGCTTTCGCACCATATCGCCGCGGCGGCCGCCCCATTTTTTGATGATGGACGGGTGAGGGAGTTCGACGATAAAGCAGCGTTGGCCGAGGCCGTGCGTTCCGTCGCGACTTCGGATGACATTGTTTTATTGAAAGCATCGCGCGGCATGAAATTGGAAGAGTTGCTTCGATATTGGGTGTAACATCAAGCAACCCGAGAGAAACTAAAAGCGGCGTCACAGGCGCCGCTTTTCATTCGGGCGGGGGTGGAAATGATGATCGGCTGTTTATGTATTCACGGGTTTACGGGAAGTCCAGAAGAAGTGGCGCCGCTGGCCGATTATTTGCGAGAGCGGACCGATTGGATGATCGAAACGCCGACCTTGCCGGGCCACGGAAGCGAACTGCGGTTGAAAGGAATTACATACGACCAATGGATCGCAGCGGCGGAACAAGCGTTTTTAGCGCTCCATCACCGTTGCAGTGTGGTGTATGTCATTGGGTTTTCAATGGGTGGAGTGATCGCCGTCTACTTGGCGGAAAAATACCCGGTCGCCAAACTCGTGCTGCTAAGCGCTGCGTTTTACCTCATATTTCGCAACCTTTGCATAATATACAAAAAATGACCAAAATATTCGCATAAAAATAAACTTTTATACAGATATTGTAAAATAACTAATTTTTATTCGATGAAATCAGGTTTATTTTGAATTTTTATTCAAGGTGCGAAATGTGAGTTTTACTATGTCAACCCGCGCCAATTATGGCGCGACATCCGCGAGATGTTTGCCAATGGATGGAAAGGAGCGCGGGAGCACCCACTGTTTCTCCGCTATCGAAACAAAATGATGGCGACGCCGTTTTCAGCTGTCAGGGAGTTTCGCAAACTCGTCCGCGATGTGCGTCCCCGACTTCCGCGCGTCGCGGCACCCGCGCTCATTGTGCAAGGAGAAAAAGATGGGATCGTGCCGCTAAAAAGCGCCTATTATTTATATGAGCAGATTGGATCGGCGGAAAAAAAGCTGTTGCTTTTGCCCAATTCGTTCCATCATGTTTGTCATAGTATCGATCGGCACGTTCTGTTTGCTGAGGTGGAAACATTTTTGCGCGCTGCCCATGCCCATCATTGCAAATCACCGCATAACATGGTATGATAACTGTCAAACCTTTCTCACGAATCAGGGACGATTTTGAATTTAAGGAGTTTGGATAACATTGACGACATTTCAAGAATTAGGATTAAGCCAAGAAGTGATGAAAGCTGTCGAGCGGATGGGATTTGAAGAAACGACCCCGATTCAGGCAAAAACGATCCCGCTCAGCCTGCAAAACAAAGATGTCATTGGCCAAGCGCAAACCGGAACTGGGAAAACGGCGGCGTTTGGTATTCCGATTGTGGAAAAAGTGGACGTAAAAAACGGCGCCGTTCAAGCACTCGTTGTCGCGCCGACGCGGGAGCTCGCCATTCAAGTGTCGGAAGAGCTGTATAAAATCGGCGCGGTGAAGCGGGTGCGCGTCCTGCCGATTTATGGAGGGCAAGATATTGAACGGCAAATTCGCGCCTTGAAAAAACATCCGCACATCATCGTCGGCACGCCGGGCCGCATTCTTGACCATATCAACCGCGGCACGCTGCGTCTTGAGCACGTGCATACCGTCGTGCTCGATGAGGCGGACGAGATGCTCAACATGGGGTTTATCGAGGACATTGAAGCGATTTTAAGCCATGTGCCGACCGGTCGGCAGACGCTCCTGTTTTCCGCAACGATGCCGGATCCGATCCGCCGCATCGCCGAGAGGTTCATGAATGAACCGGAGCTCGTGAAGGTCAAGGCGAAAGAGATGACCGTGCCGAACATTCAACAGTACTACTTAGAAGTGCACGAGAAAAAGAAATTTGACATTTTGACGCGGCTTCTCGATATTCAGGCGCCGGAGCTTGCGATCGTGTTCGGCCGCACGAAGCGGCGCGTTGATGAACTTGCCGAGGCGCTCAACTTGCGCGGTTATGCGGCGGAAGGCATCCACGGCGATTTAAGCCAGGCGAAGCGCCTGTCGGTGTTGCGCAAGTTTAAAGAAGGATCGATCGAAATTTTAGTCGCAACCGACGTTGCCGCGCGCGGATTGGATATTTCCGGCGTGACGCACGTATATAACTTCGACATCCCGCAGGATCCGGAAAGCTACGTCCATCGGATCGGGCGGACAGGTCGCGCCGGGAAAATGGGTGTGGCGATGACGTTTGTCACGCCAAGGGAGATCGGCCAACTTCACCATATTGAGCGGACGACGAAGCGGAAAATGGAGCGGATGAAGCCGCCGACGCTCGATGAGGCGCTGGAAGGCCAACAGCGCATTGCCATTGAGAAGCTTCTCAATGTGGCGGAAACGGAAAACTTGTCGTTTTACAAGCGGGCCGCCGAGGAGCTGCTGGAAGAGCATGATTCGGTGACGCTTGTCGCCGCCTGCTTGAAAATGTTGACGCGCGAGCCGGATACTACGCCGGTAAAACTGACCGAAGAGCCGCCATTAGCGGTCAAGCGGGAGAAAAAACGGGGCGGCCGCCCGGACGGCTCCGCGCGCGGACGGACGAAAAAACGGCGGATTACGGCGCATTAAGCGCCGTTTTTTCATGGCCGGACGACATGAAACGACGGCGGCTCGGGGCGGACGGTCAAAAACGGAGCGAGCAGCCCGCCGGTGACAAAGCCAAACAGATGGGCGATGAGGTTGCCGTCCGGCTCCATCAAGCCGAGCAACAGGTTGATGGCCATAGCGGCCAACAGCAACTGGGCGTGCCGGGGGGCGATGAGGTCGCGGCGAAAAAGGGCGAGATAGCTGTACATGCCAAATAAGGAGAAAATGGCGCCCGACGCCCCAACATGGCTGTACATCGGCGGAAGAAGCAAGGCGGTGGCAAGGTTGGCGCCGACGCCTCCCCCGATATAAAGAAGCAAAAACTTCCTTTTCCCAAGCGCTTGCTCGAGCCACGAGCCGAACAACCATAAGGAGAGGCTGTTCGCGGCTAAATGATCGAAATCGAGGTGCAATAAAAGCGAGCTGACAAGCCGCCAATACTCCCCATGGCGGATGGCGCCGTTCGTTCCGACGATGCTCTGCCAGACTGGCTCAAGCGCCGGAAGAGGAAGCGTGAACAACCCCCATAAGCCAACATGGACGAGCAACAGGATGAATACGGCGGGGCAAAGGCGAGGCAGCGGCCGACCGTCCCCGGTACGGTGAAACATGAACGAGCCTCCTTTCTTGGCAGGAAACCAAACATATGTTATTGCTATAAGCCATCTTATGCGCGACGGCCGGAAAAAATTTGTCCGCGGCCGGCAAACCGATAGCAGGGGGGGAACGCGATGATCATCGGCATCGGCATTGACATTGTGGAATTGGAGCGCATTCGGTCCATCCTTGCCCGCAGCCGCAAACTCCCGGAGCGGATTTTAACGCCGCGGGAGAAGGCGCAGTTTGATGAGTTGCCGCCTGCCCGGCAGGTGGAATTTCTCGCCGGACGGTTTGCGGCGAAGGAAGCGTACGCCAAAGCGCTCGGGACAGGAATTGGACGGCATTTGTCATTTCAGGATATTGAAATCGCCACAGATGCCTACGGGAAACCGCGCATTGCTGCTGACTGCGACCGCGAAGTCGTTCATCTTTCCATTTCCCATAGCCGCGATTATGCGGTTGCCCAAGTCGTCATCGAGCGGTTGGAACCATTCAAGCCGTTCGATCTTTGTCATAGCTAGTCTGCATATTCCCGGGTGTTGTCTCATATATTGTAGTGCATGGACAGAAACCGATATATGAGGCAAAGGGGTTGAAGCGATGGGCAGAAAGGTGCTTATGGCATTGGTCGGCATCATCTTTCTATTTGTGTTAGCTGGCTGCGGATCCAAATCGCAGGAGGAAGTGTTCAAGGCGCTGAATGAAAAGATGGATGAGATGACAGGTTACCAAGCGGAAACGAAAATGACGTTCCACACCGGCGCCGAGCCGCAAGTATACCATGTGGAAGTGTGGCATAAGCAGCCGTCGTACTACCGCGTCAGCTTGAAAAACGCCGACAAAGGGCAAAGCCAAGTGATTTTGCGCAATGATGAGGGGGTATTCGTCTTTACACCCGCCCTCAACAAAAGCTTCAAGTTTGTCAGCGATTGGCCGAAAAACAGCAGCCAAGCGTATTTGTACGAATCGCTCGTCAAAGACATTTTGAGCGATCCAAAGGCAAAGTTTAAGGAAACGAAAAATTATTACGTGTTCGAGACAAAAACGAACTACCCGAACAGTGAGGTCGTCCCAACACAGGAGATTACACTGCGCAAAAAAGATTTGGCGCCGGTCTCGGTCAAAGTGATGGATACCGACCGGAAAGCATTGTTGACGGTCGAATTCTCCAATGTTGAATTTAACAAAAAGTTTGATGACGATGCGTTCGACACGTCCAAAAACATGACCGGGGCGCGTCTTGAGGTGCCAACGATGGCCGCAGGAAAAGAACAAGTGATGGAAGTCATGTACCCTGATTTGAGCCGGCTGCCTGAAGGAGTGAAAATGCTCGAGGAAAAAGAGGTCAAAAGTGAGAGTGGCAAACGAGTGATTATGACGTTTGGCGGCAAAAAATCATTTACGCTCGTTCAAGAAAAAGCGGAAGTGCTTCCGGCAACGAGCATGCCCGTCTTGGTGAACGGCGATCCCGTCGATTTAGGCTTCACCGTCGGCGCTCTCACCGATCGAACGCTGACATGGTCGTACAACGGGGTGGAGTTTACGCTCGCCTCGGACGATTTGACTCCACAAGAAATGATAATGGTGGCCAGCACAGTGCAGGAAAAAGCGGCAAAATAACGATGCCATCCGAAAAAAAAGGCGTGTCTCCCCGCTTCCGAAAGCAGGGGAGCCGTCTTTTTTCTATTGCCCGATTGGAGTTGCGCACCGGTGCAGCCAACCGCAGCGCCCGTCCAACGTTTTTCACTGTCTTTGTACGCTTTCCCCTATTCCTTCTTCCGCAATGGCATGGTAAACTAAAAAAGGACAAAAATGATTTCGAGCGCTTTCAAGTTTGCGCAACAGGAAAGGCAGCGAGAAACCATGAACGACTTTCATCGCGATACGTGGGCGGAAGTGGATTTGGACGCCATTTACGACAATGTGGCGAATTTGCGCCGTTTGCTGCCGGACGACACGCACATTATGGCGGTCGTGAAGGCGAACGCCTATGGACATGGGGATGTGCAGGTGGCAAGGACAGCGCTCGAAGCGGGGGCCTCCCGCCTGGCGGTTGCCTTTTTGGATGAGGCGCTCGCTTTAAGGGAAAAAGGAATCGAAGCGCCGATTCTAGTTCTCGGGGCTTCCCGTCCAGCTGATGCGGCGCTGGCCGCCCAGCAGCGCATTGCCCTGACCGTGTTCCGCTCCGACTGGTTGGAAGAAGCGTCCGCCCTTTACAGCGGCCCTTTTCCTATTCATTTCCATTTGAAAATGGACACCGGCATGGGACGGCTTGGAGTGAAAGACGAGGAAGAGACGAAACGAATCGTAGCGCTGATTGAGCGCCATCCGCATTTTGTGCTTGAAGGGGTGTACACGCATTTTGCGACTGCGGATGAGGTGAACACCGATTATTTTTCCTATCAGTATACCCGTTTTTTGCACATGCTCGAATGGCTGCCGTCGCGCCCGCCGCTCGTCCATTGCGCCAACAGCGCAGCGTCGCTCCGTTTCCCTGACCGGACGTTCAATATGGTCCGCTTCGGCATTGCCATGTATGGGCTTGCCCCGTCGCCCGGCATCAAGCCGCTGCTGCCGTATCCATTAAAAGAAGCATTTTCGCTCCATAGCCGCCTCGTACACGTCAAAAAACTGCAACCAGGCGAAAAGGTGAGCTATGGTGCGACGTACACTGCGCAGACGGAGGAGTGGATCGGGACGATTCCGATCGGCTATGCGGACGGCTGGCTCCGCCGCCTGCAGCACTTTCATGTCCTTGTTGACGGACAAAAGGCGCCGATTGTCGGCCGCATTTGCATGGACCAGTGCATGATCCGCCTGCCTGGTCCGCTGCCGGTCGGCACGAAGGTGACACTGATTGGTCGCCAAGGGGACGAGGTAATTTCCATTGATGATGTCGCTCGCCATTTGGAAACGATCAACTACGAAGTGCCTTGCACGATCAGTTATCGAGTGCCCCGTATTTTTTTCCGCCATAAGCGTATAATGGAAGTGAGAAACGCCATTGGCCGCGGGGAAAGCAGTGCATAATCTGCTTCAAAAGACAAAGGATAGAAAATGGAGAAATGACTTTGCAGCGCCGTTGTTTAATGGTATCATGAAGTGGAAGCAATGAATGGCTGCAGTTCGTGGAGGTGTATATTTGTGTCGGAATCTGGCGCAACGACGGAAATCATCGTTCGTTTGCCGCAGTCGCTGCTGACGGAGCTCGACGTCCTCGTCAAACAGGAGAACGGCAATCGCAATGAACTTATTTACCAGGCGACGAAAATGTATATCCGGGAGCGGAAAAAGCGGCAAATTCGCGAAGCGATGAGACGTGGCTACATGGAAATGGCGAAAATCAATTTATCTATTGCTTCTGAAGCGTTTCATGCTGAATACGAGGCCGATCACACCGTTGAACGCTTAGTTAGCGGGGGGTAATGCTTTGATTGTCAAACGTGGCGACGTGTATTTTGCGGACCTTTCCCCGGTTGTTGGCTCAGAGCAGGGCGGCGTCCGCCCCGTGTTGGTGATCCAAAACGATATCGGCAATCGCTTCAGTCCAACGGTTATTGTAGCGGCGATCACGGCGCAAATCCAAAAGGCAAAGCTGCCGACGCATGTCGAGATCGATGCGAAGCGCTACGGGTTTGAGCGGGACTCGGTCATTTTGCTTGAACAAATCCGTACGATTGATAAGCAGCGGCTGACTGACAAAATCACCCATCTGGATGATGAGATGATGGACAAAGTCGATGAAGCGCTGCAAATCAGCTTAGGGCTGATCGACTTTTGAAGCAAGCGCAAGGAAATCTTTCCGCTTCAGCGTGAGGGACGCCAAAACAGCAAGTGTTGCTGTGGGAAGATCAATCGATGCGCGTGGAAGCAGCATGGGTGCGCAACGTCTCATGGCAGCGATGTCGGCTCACCGGCCAAACGGGCAGATCGGCTCATGGAACGGTCTGTCCCCTCTATTGGCATTTATGTGTATTCTTTCACAAAGAGGCTACGAATAAGTAGCTCTTTTTTTGTCATCCCCGGTCCGGAACTCTCTCCCTGCCCAAGCTCGGTGCAACCGGCGGGGAATGATGGCTTCCTCTTGCTTCGAATGGACAAAAGATCAGCGGGTGCGTCCGGATTGCGGTGCGGTTGCGGCTGGGACATCGTGCTGCCGGGAATATGTTGCGTGAAGAAACGTCGCTTGCCGTCTTCGGAAGGCGGCCGAAGTGTGGAATACGCAGAGACGGTCTAGCGGGCAGCTGTTTGCAAACATTGCTCATTTTCAGGAGCGAGTGTAGATGGGAGAACGTGCAAGGCTGTGCATAAGGAGGGAACGTGTTGGCGATTGAACAGCGTTTGATTCAAACGATCGCTGATGAACAACGGCTGGCAGCCAAACAAGTTGAAAACGTCATCACCCTGCATCAGGAAGGAAATACGATTCCATTTATCGCCCGCTACCGGAAAGAGATGACGGGGGCGCTCGATGAAGTGCAAATTCGTGCGGTGCTTGAGCGCTGGGAGTATTTGCAGCATTTAGAGCAGCGGAAAGAAGAAGTCATTCGGCTGATCGATGAGCAAGGGAAATTGACCGAAGAGCTGAAAAACGCGATTATCAGCGCCACGAAACTGCAGCAAGTCGAAGATTTGTACCGCCCGTACCGGCAAAAGCGGCGCACGAAGGCGACGATTGCGAAAGAAAAAGGGCTTGAGCCGCTTGCCGATTGGCTTCTTTCCTGCCCTGCCGCCCCAACTCCGGAAGAGCAGGCCCGGGCGTTCATTGATACAGAAAAAGGGGTCGCAACGGCAGACGAGGCGCTGCAAGGGGCGAAGGACATCATCGCCGAGCGGGTGGCCGACGATGCCGCTCTTCGTCAATGGGCGCGGGAACAGACGTGGCGGAAAGGGATGATCGTGTCCACCGCGAAGGCGTCGGAGAAGGACGAAAAAAACGTATACGAGATGTATTACGACTACGAAGAACCTGTGGCGAAAATCGTCCCCCATCGTGTCTTGGCGCTGAACCGCGGCGAAAAAGAGGAGGTGCTGCGCGTCTCGGTCCAAGCCCCTGCCGAAGAAATCATCCGCTATTTGCAGCGGCAAACGATCGTCAACGAGGCGTCCCCGGCCGCCCGGCTCGTGGCTGAAGCGGTGGAAGACGGATACAAACGGCTGATGGAGCCCGCCATTGAGCGCGACATCCGCAACGAGTTGACGGAGAAAGCGGAAGAGCGGGCGATCCATATTTTTGCCGAGAATTTACGCAAACTGCTTCTTCAGCCGCCATTGAAAGGAAAAACGGTGCTCGGTATCGACCCAGCCTACCGAACGGGATGCAAGCTTGCCGTTGTTGATGAAACAGGGAAGCTGCTTCATATCGATGTCATTTACCCACACCCGCCGCAAGAGAAAAAGGATGAAGCGAGGACAAAGATTCTTCGTTTACTTGACGACTATCATGTGGATATGATCGCCATCGGCAACGGAACAGCCTCTCGGGAAACTGAACAGTTTGTCGCCGACACGCTGAAGCATGTGCAACGCGATATCTTTTATTTGATTGTCAATGAAGCAGGAGCGAGCGTCTACTCGGCTTCCGACCTTGCACGCGCCGAGTTTCCCGACTTGCAAGTTGAAGAGCGGAGCGCCGTCTCAATCGCCCGCCGCGTCCAAGACCCGCTCGCCGAACTGGTGAAGATTGACCCGAAATCGGTTGGCGTCGGCCAATACCAGCACGATGTGTCGCAAAAAAAGCTGGCGGAGTCGCTCCGTTTCGTCGTGGAGACGGTCGTCAATCAAGTCGGCGTCAACGTCAACACGGCGTCCGTTTCGCTGCTCCAATACGTCTCGGGACTGACGAAAACCGTCTCCGAAAACATTGTCAAACGCCGCGAAGAGCAAGGGAAATTCCGCAGCCGCGAGGAGCTGAAAACGATCCCGCGTCTTGGGGCGAAAACGTATGAGCAATGCATCGGGTTTTTGCGCATTGTCGACGGCGACGAGCCGCTTGACCGCACGCCGATTCATCCCGAACGGTACGCGGAAGTGAAGCAGTTGTTGCAAAAGTTAGGATTTACAACCGCCGCCATCGGCAGCAATGAGCTTCGCCAAGCGCTGCAAGCCATCGATGTGAAAGCAGCGGCATCCGAATTCGGCATCGGGGAACTGACGCTCCGCGACATCATTGACGCGTTGTGCCGCCCAGAGCGCGACCCGCGCGACGAGCTGCCCAAGCCGATATTGCGAAAAGACGTTTTGAAAATGGAAGACTTAAAGCCAGGCATGGAGCTCGAAGGAACGGTGCGCAACGTCGTCGACTTCGGCGCCTTTGTCGACATCGGCGTCAAACAGGACGGGCTCGTGCACATTTCCAAGCTAAGCAAACAATACGTCCGCCATCCGCTTGATGTCGTCTCCGTCGGCGACGTCGTCAAAGTGTGGGTGGAAAGGGTTGATGCAGCGAAAGGAAGAATTTCATTATCGATGCTTCCGCCGGAATAAGCTGGAGAGGCTGTCCCGTACTGCCCAATGAACAGCAGGGACAGCCTCAAACATATGTTACGGACAGTGCTTCCTTTGATAAAAAAACCAGCATTGGTTTAACAGCTTAATTTGATCAAGATTTTTCTCATAATAGGCTCGTCTCATCTGATTTTTTAGCCACGTAGGCAAAACAGTCACCTCCCTAACATACGGAAAGGTAGTATATAATGTATGTAGCTACGCATTGTCCTGTGCTGAAAACATAAAAGGGGGGCGCCTGTCATGGATCAAAAACGCTTGCAAGCGCTCGTTGAACAAATTTCCATAAGCACATTTGGCAAGCCGTTCCGCCATACCGCTTTCTTCAACCCTCGTTTGCGCACCACCGGCGGGCGCTACATGTTGCAGACGCATAACATTGAGCTCAATCAAAAACATTACGAGCAGTTCGGCGAGGAAGAATTGATCGCCATTATCAAACATGAGCTTTGCCATTACCACTTGCACCTTGAGGGAAAAGGCTACCGCCATCGCGACCGCGACTTCCGCGAACTGCTGCAAAAAGTGGGGGCGCCTCGCTATTGTCGTCCAATCGGCCAAAAAACAGACAGGTCGAAAACGATCTATACATACATTTGCACATCTTGCGGCCTGACGTACACTCGAAAAAAGCGCATGAACACCGCCCGCTACGTCTGCGGGAACTGCCGCGGGCGGCTTAAACTAGCGAACCAACGCCGTTGAACGCTTCCTTGCTTATGCCGAACCCTATTAGGAACATCCGCCGTGTCTTTCCCGAAGGAAACGAAGCTTTTTATGGAGCTCTTGTATCACGGCCCGGATATGCGAACGTCCTCTTCGAAAAGAGAGCAGTATCACATTTTGCAAAAAAAGTGGTTGACAATTAAATTGGCCATATGCTAAATTATAAAAGCCGTCGCCAAACGGCGATGAAACAAACAGCAAAAAACATGTTGACAAAGAGTCGACAGCTCAATATAATAGACAATGTCGATTGTGAAAGTGTAGGAAATCTGAGCCGTTCCACAATAGTTCAACGACGAGCATTAGCATCATCGAATTCACCACAAGTTGTCTCGACGCATCTTTCTTCCTTGAATTATCTGGAAGAGGTAACGAGCACATCGTAAAGTATAGCATAATTTCTTCATCATTCCGCAATAGCTCAGCGGTAGAGCAACCGGCTGTTAACCGGTAGGTCGTAGGTTCGAATCCTACTTGCGGAGCCAGTGTTTGGAGAAGTACCCAAGTGGCTGAAGGGGACGGTTTGCTAAACCGTTAGGTCGTGACTTAACGGCGCGCGGGTTCAAATCCCGCCTTCTCCGCCACTTTCGATAGTCGCATGGCCCGTTGGTCAAGTGGTTAAGACACCGCCCTTTCACGGCGGTAACACGGGTTCGAATCCCGTACGGGTCACTTACAGCGCGGGGGTTTCCCGCGGATTGCGGTCCCGTAGTGTAGTGGTTAACATGCCTGCCTGTCACGCAGGAGATCGCGGGTTCGAGTCCCGTCGGGACCGCCATTACACCAATCGCTGGGCCATAGCCAAGCGGTAAGGCAACGGACTTTGACTCCGTGATGCGCTGGTTCGAATCCAGCTGGCCCAGCCATTTTATGTGTTAAATACGAGCTATTAGCTCAGTAGGTAGAGCAACGAGCGATGCATCATCGAGTTTGCTTCGAGTTGCCCCGACGCACTTGACTTCTTCGAATAAGCTTGTAGAGGAAGGGGCATCGTTGTCTCGGAGTGTTATTGAACCCATGAGCCATTAGCTCAGTAGGTAGAGCAACGAGCTTTGCATCGCTGAGTTTGCTACGAGTTGTCCCGACGCATCGTGCGTCTTTGAATATGCTAGTAGAAGAAGGGACATCGTTCGCTGTGAGTGTATACCTAACCATGAGCCATTAGCTCAGTAGGTAGAGCATCTGACTTTTAATCAGAGGGTCGGAGGTTCGAGTCCTCCATGGCTCACCATATTAGCGGGTGTGGCGGAATTGGCAGACGCACCAGACTTAGGATCTGGCGCCTCACGGCGTGGGGGTTCAAGTCCCTCCACCCGCACTGATTAGTCCATATGCGGTCGTGGCGGAATGGCAGACGCGCTAGGTTGAGGGCCTAGTGGGGGCGACCCCGTGGAGGTTCAAGTCCTCTCGACCGCATTCCACTAAACCCAAACATTATGTTGACAAAAGAATGAGTAGTTGTTATAATAAAATTTGTCGCTAAAAATGCGCTCGTAGCTCAATTGGATAGAGCATCTGACTACGGATCAGAAGGTTAGGGGTTCGAATCCTCTCGAGCGCGCCATGATCGGGAAGTAGCTCAGCTTGGTAGAGCACATGGTTTGGGACCATGGGGTCGCAGGTTCAAATCCTGTCTTCCCGATTTGAATATCTTCATCAATTGCTATACGGGTGTAGTT
>NZ_JBBOUF010000001.1:362500-1400000 GCF_038005945.1 Geobacillus sp. FSL W8-1251 | reverse complement strand
CGGCGAGCGAAACGGGAACAGCCCAAACCAAGAGGCGTGCCTCTTGGGGTTGTAGGACCGCTCATTGTGGGAGTGAGAAAGGAACGGGGTAGACGAACCGGTCTGGAACGGCCGGCCAGAGAAGGTGACAGCCCTGTAGTCGAAACTTCGTTCCCTCCCGAGCGGATCCTGAGTACGGCGGGACACGGGAAATCCCGTCGGAAGCAGGGAGGACCATCTCCCAAGGCTAAATACTCCCTAGTGACCGATAGTGCACCAGTACCGTGAGGGAAAGGTGAAAAGCACCCCGGAAGGGGAGTGAAAGAGAACCTGAAACCGTGTGCCTACAAGTAGTCAGAGCGCGTTCATGCGTGATGGCGTGCCTTTTGTAGAATGAACCGGCGAGTGACGATGGCGTGCGAGGTTAAGCCGAAGAGGCGGAGCCGCAGCGAAAGCGAGTCTGAACAGGGCGAAAAGTACGTCGTCGTCGACCCGAAACCAGGTGATCTACCCATGTCCAGGGTGAAGGCCGGGTAACACCGGCTGGAGGCCCGAACCCACGCACGTTGAAAAGTGCGGGGATGAGGTGTGGGTAGGGGTGAAATGCCAATCGAACTTGGAGATAGCTGGTTCTCCCCGAAATAGCTTTAGGGCTAGCCTCGGGATGGAGAGTGTTGGAGGTAGAGCACTGATTGGGCTAGGGGCCCTCATCGGGTTACCGAACCCAGTCAAACTCCGAATGCCAACGACTTATGCCCGGGAGTCAGACTGCGAGTGATAAGATCCGTGGTCGAGAGGGAAACAGCCCAGATCGCCAGCTAAGGCCCCAAAGTGCACGTTCAGTGGAAAAGGATGTGGAGTTGCAAAGACAACCAGGATGTTGGCTTAGAAGCAGCCACCATTTAAAGAGTGCGTAATAGCTCACTGGTCGAGTGACTCTGCGCCGAAAATGTACCGGGGCTAAACGTGCCGCCGAAGCTGCGGGATGACCGTTGGTCATCGGTAGGGGAGCGTTCTAAGGGCGTTGAAGCCAGACCGGAAGGACTGGTGGAGCGCTTAGAAGTGAGAATGCCGGTATGAGTAGCGAAAACAGAGGTGAGAATCCTCTGCGCCGAAAGCCTAAGGGTTCCTGAGGAAGGTTCGTCCGCTCAGGGTTAGTCGGGACCTAAGCCGAGGCCGAAAGGCGTAGGTGATGGACAACAGGTTGAGATTCCTGTACCACCTCCTTCCCGTTTGAGCGATGGGGGGACGCAGGAGGATAGGGCGAGCAGGCGGCTGGAAGAGCCTGTCCAAGCCGCAAGGCTGATCCGTAGGCAAATCCGCGGATTGTAAGGCCAAGCGGTGATGGCGACGGAGTCATCCGGAAGTCCCCGATTTCACACTGCCAAGAAAAGCCTCTAGCGAGGGAAGAGGTGCCCGTACCGCAAACCGACACAGGTAGGCGAGGAGAGAATCCTAAGGCGCGCGGGAGAACTCTCGTTAAGGAACTCGGCAAAATGACCCCGTAACTTCGGGAGAAGGGGTGCTCGTTTGGGTGAAGAGCCCGAACGAGCCGCAGTGAAAAGGCCCAAGCGACTGTTTATCAAAAACACAGGTCTCTGCGAAGCCGAAAGGCGACGTATAGGGGCTGACACCTGCCCGGTGCTGGAAGGTTAAGGGGAGCGCTTAGCGGAAGCGAAGGTGCGAACCGAAGCCCCAGTAAACGGCGGCCGTAACTATAACGGTCCTAAGGTAGCGAAATTCCTTGTCGGGTAAGTTCCGACCCGCACGAAAGGTGTAACGACTTGGGCGCTGTCTCAACGAGAGACCCGGTGAAATTATACTACCTGTGAAGATGCAGGTTACCCGCGACAGGACGGAAAGACCCCGTGGAGCTTTACTGCAGCCTGATATGGAATTTTGGTATCGCTTGTACAGGATAGGTGGGAGCCTGGGAAGCCGGAGCGCCAGCTTCGGTGGAGGCGGCGGTGGGATACCACCCTGGCGATATTGAAATTCTAACCCGCACCCCTTAGCGGGGTGGGAGACAGTGTCAGGCGGGCAGTTTGACTGGGGCGGTCGCCTCCCAAAAGGTAACGGAGGCGCCCAAAGGTTCCCTCAGAATGGTTGGAAATCATTCGGAGAGTGCAAAGGCACAAGGGAGCTTGACTGCGAGACGGACAGGTCGAGCAGGGACGAAAGTCGGGCTTAGTGATCCGGTGGTTCCGCATGGAAGGGCCATCGCTCAACGGATAAAAGCTACCCCGGGGATAACAGGCTGATCTCCCCCAAGAGTCCACATCGACGGGGAGGTTTGGCACCTCGATGTCGGCTCATCGCATCCTGGGGCTGTAGTCGGTCCCAAGGGTTGGGCTGTTCGCCCATTAAAGCGGTACGCGAGCTGGGTTCAGAACGTCGTGAGACAGTTCGGTCCCTATCCGTCGCGGGCGCAGGAAATTTGAGAGGAGCTGTCCTTAGTACGAGAGGACCGGGATGGACGCACCGCTGGTGTACCAGTTGTCCCGCCAGGGGCACCGCTGGGTAGCTATGTGCGGACGGGATAAGCGCTGAAAGCATCTAAGCGTGAAGCCCCCCTCAAGATGAGATTTCCCACCGCGTCAGGCGGGTAAGATCCCTCGAAGATGACGAGGTCGATAGGTCCGAGGTGGAAGCGTGGCGACACGTGGAGCTGACGGATACTAATCGATCGAGGGCTTAACCTAACAAGAAAAGTGGAGGCCGCCTGCTTATCGGCGAGGCGCGCTGGAGGGCCTGCGAGCGGGCTTAGCCCGCCGCAGCAGGACCGAAGCGTCGCGAGCCGATGGCGGCCGGAACTAGACAGCGAAAAGCGCAGGCGAGCGGTTCGCCCCGGCTTCTTCCGACGGTTATCTAGTTTTGAAGGAATGGCTTTCCTTCTTGACAACATTTATTTTTTAAGTATAATAAATGATGTCGAAACTGAATCGCTTGCCTAGTGGTGATAGCGGAGGGGAAACACCCGTTCCCATCCCGAACACGGAAGTTAAGCCCTCCAGCGCCGATGGTAGTTGGGGCCAGCGCCCCTGCAAGAGTAGGTCGCTGCTAGGCAATCTTATTCACCAGGGAGTAGCAACACGCCTAATTCCCTTTTTCTTTTTGTTTTGCGAGTTTGATCTCAGGACTGCCCGGGAGGCTCAATATAGCCTTAGCAGGGCAGTCCTTTTGTTTTGTATGGCTGTTTTTTTGGCGCCGGCAGTGGCAACGTTGCCGTTCCTTATGGTAAAATTTCAAAAGCGGAAGCAAAGATGATAAAATGGAATAAGGTGGAACACCATGAAGCAGTTTGAACTTACCGTGCATTCTCCGGAAGAGACGAAGGCGGTTGCACGCCGGCTCGGAGAACGGCTTCAGCCGGGGATGGTCATCGCGTTAGAGGGAGATTTAGGTGCGGGAAAAACAACGTTTACGAAAGGGATTGCCGAGGGGCTGGGCATTGTACAAAACGTCAACAGCCCGACCTTCACGATTATCAAGCAGTATGATGGGCGGCTGCCGCTTTATCATATGGATGTGTATCGGCTTGAAGACGAATGGGAGGATCTCGGATTTGATGAATATTTTAACGGTGATGGTGTTGCGGTTGTCGAGTGGGCCCATTTGATTGCGGGGCAGCTGCCTGAGGAGCGGCTGACCGTTTCTTTGTTTCGCCATGGCGGCGATGAACGGAGACTTGTCTTTGAGCCGTCAGGGTGGCGCTATGAACAGCTATGCAAGGAGATTTTTGCGTCATGAAAATATTAGGGATTGATACATCGAATATGCCGCTAGGCATTGCTGTGGCGGATGGGGATGTTATTAAAGGGGAATTCGTTACGAGTGTCAAAAGAGATCATTCTGTCCGGGCGATGCCGGCCATTGAGTCGCTGCTTCGGCAGTGCGGAATGGCGCCCAATGAGCTTGATTTAGTTGTTGTTGCGAAAGGCCCTGGATCTTATACCGGGGTGCGGATCGGTGTCACCATTGCGAAAACGCTCGCTTGGTCGCTCGGCATTCCGATAGCCGGCGTCTCGAGTTTAGAGGTGCTCGCCGCTAATGGCCGGTATTTCCCCGGTTTGCTCGTCCCGCTGTTTGACGCGCGGCGCGGACAAATTTACACCGGGTTGTACCGGTACGAGGACGGCGCGCTCCGATGCCTTGAAGCGGACCGTATTGTGGCGGCGGACGAGTGGGCCGATCATTTACGCAGACGGGGAGAGGATGTATTGTTCATCGGGGCCGATGCGCCGGTATATAGTGAGCTGTTTCGAAGCCGCTTGGGCGGGCGGTTTTTCATGACGCCGCCGCCGTTGACATTGCCGCGGCCAAGTGAGCTCATCATGCTCGGAAAAGAGAAACAACATGAGAATCCGCATACGTTTGTGCCGAATTACATCCGTCTTGCGGAAGCGGAAGCGAAATGGCTTGCGAAACAAAAAGGGGACGGGGACGATGGGGATCGATGTGCAATTCCGGCCGATGACCATTCATGATATCGATGAGGTCGTGCAAGTCGAGCAGGCGTCGTTTACCGCGCCGTGGACCCGGGAATCTTTTTATAATGAACTGATGTACAATCGTTACGCGAAATATATTGTCATGGTGCACCGCGGACGGATCATCGGGTATGCGGGGATGTGGCTCGTGATTGATGAAGCGCATGTGACGAATGTCGCTGTGCTGCCACAGTTTCGCGGACAAAAACTCGGCGAAGCGCTTATGCGCCGCCTTATGGAAACAGCCAAGCAGCATGGGGCGGCGACGATGACGCTGGAAGTGCGCGTCTCGAACCATGTCGCCCAGTCGTTGTACCGAAAGCTTGGGTTTCGCAATGGCGGCATCCGCAAACGGTATTATCCGGACAATTTTGAAGATGCGCTAGTGATGTGGGTGAAACTGACATGAATGAAAACGTGCATGTACTAGGTATTGAAACGAGCTGCGATGAAACAGCGGCGGCCGTGGTGAAAAACGGAAAAGAGATTTTATCGAATGTTGTGGCGTCGCAAATGGAAAGCCATCGGCGGTTTGGCGGTGTTGTGCCGGAAATTGCCTCGCGCCATCATGTCGAACAAATTACACTCGTCATGGAGGAAGCGATGCGGCAGGCTGGCGTATCGTTTTCCGATCTTGATGCCATTGCGGTGACGGCCGGACCGGGGTTGGTTGGGGCGCTCCTTGTCGGGGTGAACGCCGCAAAGGCGCTCGCGTTTGCCCACGGGTTGCCGCTTGTCGGGGTGCATCATATTGCTGGTCATATTTACGCCAACCAGCTCGTGGCGGAGATGAAATTTCCGCTGTTGGCGCTTGTCGTTTCCGGCGGGCATACGGAGCTTGTTTACATGGAAGGCCACGGGGCGTTTCAAGTCATTGGCGAGACGCGCGACGACGCTGCTGGTGAGGCGTATGACAAGGTGGCGCGGGCTTTAGGCCTTCCGTACCCAGGAGGACCGCACATCGACCGGCTGGCTCATGAGGGCGAGCCCGTGATTGATTTGCCGCGAGCGTGGCTTGAGGAAGGTTCGTATGATTTCAGCTTCAGCGGCTTAAAATCAGCGGTTCTCAATGCGCTCCACAACGCGAAGCAGCGCGGCGAGGAGATCGATCCGAGACAGATGGCCGCGAGCTTTCAGGCCAGCGTCGTCGATGTGCTGGTGACGAAAACGGTGCAGGCCGCCAAAGAATACGGCGTACGACAAGTGCTGCTCGCCGGCGGAGTGGCGGCCAACCGCGGGCTTCGGGCTGCACTGCAGGAGAAAATGAAAGAGCTTCCCGATGTGGAGCTTGTCATCCCACCGTTATCGCTATGCACTGATAATGCGGCGATGATTGCCGTTGCGGGAACTGTGTTATATCAACAAGGAAAGCGGGCTGATTTGGCGCTCAACGCCAATCCAAGCTTGCCGCTTGTCTAGAAGGTCGGTGATTTAGTACAAAATACTGCTAGCTCCACTTGTTTCTCAATTAGAGAAAAACTGTGGAATCAGCCTTCTTTTTTGGCGAAATGCCGTTGATTTGCTCGTGACAGCAGTTTGTCACCGGCCTTCTAGGAGGTTGGGGATTTCATAGAGCGGATCGCTTAGGGCAGGTGGTCTGCTCTTTTTTGTTTGGCAAGCGGAACGGCCGTCGGGTGGGGACTTGTTGTGCATATTTTTATCCATAGGTTGTGGACAATGTGGGAAAGTAAAAAAAACATGATAACGGCGAGGAGTGCAATACACAATCATTTTTTCATATGAGGAAAGGGATTGGTTGTGGATAATGTGGAAAAGTCGGTGAATAACTTCTGTTTTGCACAGAAAAGTGTGGATTTCTTTGTGTATAATGTGATTAACACAAAAACGGGGCTGACCTAAAAGGTCGCCTGCCTTCAAGATAGGCGCACGTCTAGTGCGGCAGAAACAGCAAGCATATATATGCAACGAAAGAGGGTGTTCCAATCCTTTGGGGACACCCTCTTGTCAGTCATCGTCCTTCACCTAAGAAGCAGCTTTCATGAACAAGGCAAAAGGCTGCTAAATGAGTTTGGCCTGTGATCGGCCTGGCGCGGTGATGCGCACGAGCAGTGCACATGAAGCCGCTAGATGCCCGTGTTGGCGTTCCCTGGCAGCGGATTGGCTCAAAACGAGGCGTAGAGCTGTTCCCACTCGGCCAATAACGTTTCAAGCTGCTGTTTCCGCTTTTCGTTTTCTTGCGTGAGCTGCTGCACGGTTTCATAATCGCCGTATACAGACGGGTCGCACAGCTGCTGCTCGGTTTCAGCGATTTGTGCTTCCAGTGCGGCGATCTCGGCTTCGATCTCTTCCAGACGGCGCTGCCGTTGGCGCTGTCGTCTTTTTTCCTCTTTTTCTTGCTCGTATGTGGATTTGGCTGTTTCGCCGCTGTCCGGTGATGCGGGCGGGTGGGAGTCCAGGCGCGCCAATTCGCGCATTTCTTCTTTTTTCGCCACGTAATAGTCATAGTCTCCTAAATATTCGACAAGCCCATCGCCCGAGAGTTCAAACAGCTTTGTCGCGATGCGATTAATGAAATAGCGGTCGTGGGAGACGAACAAGATCGTTCCCGGATAGTCGACAAGCGCCTGCTCGAGCATCTCTTTGCTGTCAAGGTCGAGATGGTTGGTCGGTTCATCCAACAAGAGAACGTTGGCTTTTTGCAGCATGAGTTTGGCGAGCGCCAGGCGTGCTTTCTCTCCGCCGCTTAAGGCGGAAACCGGTTTTAAGACGTCGTCGCCGGAAAACAAAAAGTTGCCGAGCACGGTGCGAATTTCTTTTTCGGTTTTGTCCGGGTAGGCGTCCCACAACTCGTCGAGCACTCGTTTGTTTGTCGACAGTTCCGCCTGGTTTTGGTCGTAATAGCCGATTTTCACATTTGCACCGTACCGGAGCTTTCCGGATTGGACTGGGAGCTTTCCGGCGATCGTCTTCAACAATGTCGACTTGCCGATGCCGTTTGGTCCGACCAAGGCGACACTCTCCCCCCGTGTGATGCGAAAGCTGATTTGGCGGATGACCGGTGCGCCTTCGCGATAGCCGGCGGTCAATTGCTCTGCGGTGAGCACCTCATGGCCGCTCGGCCGCTCAATCGCAAAAGAAAAAGAAGCTGATTTTTCATCTCCGGCCGGGCGTTCAAGCCGCTCCATTTTTTCGAGCTGCTTTCGCCGGCTTTGCGCCCGTTTCGTTGTCGAGGCGCGGGCGATGTTGCGCCGGATGAAGTCTTCGAGGCGGGCGATTTCCTCCTGTTGCTTTTCGTATCGTTTTAGCTCTTGTTCGTATTGCTCGGCCCGAAGCTCCAAATAGCGGCTGTAATTGCCGCTATACCGCTTAAGCGTCGCGTTGGACAGCTCGTACACTTCGGTGACGACTTTGTCCAAAAAGTAGCGGTCATGGGAAACGAGCAGAACGGCGCCGGGGTATGCCTGTAAATATTGCTCGAGCCATGTGAGCGTATCGAGGTCCAAATGGTTCGTCGGCTCGTCTAAAATAAGCAAGTCCGGCTTGGCCAACAGCAGTTTTCCAAGGGCGAGCCGCGTCCGCTGTCCGCCGCTTAGCGAGGAAACGGGCGTTGTTTGGTAATCGTATGACGAAAATTGCAGCCCGTGCAAAACAGAGCGGATGTCGGCTTCATACTGATAGCCCCCTTGTTCTTTGTATTGCTCTTGCAAGTTGTCATACGCTTGAAGCGTTTTTTCGTAGCGGGACGGATCGGCGAGCAGATCCGGGTCGCCAAGCTGGGCGCCGAGCTCTGCCAGCTGCGCTTCGATCGCCCGGAGCGGCGCGAATACGTCCAGCATCTCGTCCCAAATGGAGCGTGACGAGTCGAGCCCGCTGTTTTGCGCCAAATAGCCGATTTTGATATGGCTTGGCTTGATGATTTCACCGCTGTCGGAAGAAAGTTCGCCGGCGATGATCTTCAGCAGCGTCGATTTGCCTGCGCCGTTGCGGCCGACAAGAGCAATGCGGGCGCGGGACTGTATTTCTAGTTTTATATTCGATAAAATAAGGTCAGCGCCAAAATATTTCGTGAGTCCATTCACTTGCAAAATGATCATGTCCGTCACCTCGCGAATAGTTTAACGTAAGTCGCGAAAACGGTCAAAGACAGATAACGAAAAATGGTGTATAGTGATAAATGGAGGAGATTGTCTTGTCATCGTTTACGCATTTCAATGAACAAGGCCGGGCGAAAATGGTCGACATTACACACAAGGAAGATACGATCAGGATAGCGGTGGCGAGAACGAGCGTCACCGTCAATGAAGAGATTTACGAAAAGATGACGAACAATGCCATTGAGAAAGGTGATGTGCTGGCGGTAGCCCAGGTGGCCGGGGTCATGGCGGCGAAAAAAACGGCCGATCTTATTCCGATGTGCCATCCGCTTATGTTAAAAGGCGTCGATATTGCCTTTGCTTGGGAAAAAGAGGCGGAAGCGTATAAACTTGTGATTACCGTGACGGTCAAAACGAAAGGGAGCACAGGAGTGGAGATGGAAGCGCTGACGGCGGCTTCGGTATGCGCATTGACTGTGTACGACATGTGCAAATCGCTCGATAAAGGAATGACGATCGGTCCAACGTATTTGGTCGAAAAAACGGGCGGGAAGTCCGGCCATTATCGACGGAAAACCGATTAGCTGGGGGATGAAACGATGAGCAACGAACAACCGAAAATCCCGCAGGCGACTGCCAAGCGTCTGCCGTTATACTATCGGTTTTTGAAAAATTTACATGCCTCAGGGAAGCAGCGCGTGTCCTCCGCCGAGCTGAGCGAGGCGGTGAAAGTCGATCCGGCGACAATTCGCCGCGACTTTTCGTATTTTGGCGCGCTCGGCAAAAAAGGATACGGGTATAATGTCAATTATTTGTTGTCGTTTTTCCGCCAGACGCTTGAAGAGGATGAGGTGACCGAAGTCGCCTTGTTTGGCGTCGGCAATTTAGGCACCGCCTTTTTAAACTACAACTTTTCGAAAAATAACAACACGAAAATTGTCATGGCGTTTGATGTCGATGAACGGAAGGTCGGAACGACAGTCGGCGGGGTGCCGGTCTATCATCTCGATGAGCTGGAGGAGCGGCTTCGCGGCGACATTCCGATCGCGATTTTAACCGTGCCGGCCGCCGCGGCTCAAGCGCTGACCGACCGCCTTGTCGCGCAAGGAATTAAAGGCATTTTAAACTTTACTCCGGCGCGGTTGAACGTGCCGAACCATATTCGTGTCCATCATATCGATTTAGCCATTGAGCTGCAGTCGCTCGTCTATTTTTTGAAAAACTATCCATCGCCATCGTAAAAAGGAGAGAACAACACATGAAATATTTGTTGCTCGTTCTTGTCATTTTGTTGCTGTTTGGCACGAAAAAGCTGCCGGAGTTGGGGCGGTCGTTCGGCCAGTCGCTTCGCGAGTTTAAAGACGCCACAAAAGGGCTCGCTGATGACGAAGAAACAAAAACCGACCGATGACAAGGCAGGATGGGGAAACGATGAATGACAAAGAAATGTCCGTGTATGAACACCTCGGAGAGCTGCGGAAACGGCTGATCATCGTGCTTCTCTTTTTCGTTGCGGCGCTTGTAGCCAGCTTCTTTTTTGTCGATGACGTCATTGTGTATTTGCAGCACACTGCGGAAGCGAAACAGCTGACGATGAACGCGTTCCGCCTCACCGATCCGATTAAAGTGTATTTTCAGTTTGCCTTTGTCATCGCCGCTGTACTGACTGCTCCGGTGCTGTTGTATCAAATTTGGGCGTTTGTCAGTCCGGGGCTGTATGAAAAAGAGCGGAAAGCAACGCTCAGCTACATTCCAGCATCGATCATTCTATTTTTAGCCGGGGTTGGTTTTGCGTATTTCGTCTTGTTTCCATTTGTCGTCCGGTTTATGAATCAGCTGGCGGAACGGCTCGGCATTCAACAGATGATCGGCATTAATGAATATTTTCAGTTTTTGCTGCAGCTCGTGCTGCCGTTTGGCATCGTGTTTCAGCTGCCGATTGTTGTCCTGTTTTTCACCCGCTTAGGGCTTATTACGCCGCAGCTTCTTGTTCGCATCCGCAAGTATGCGTATTTGGCGCTGCTTATTTTAGCGGCCGCCATTACGCCGCCGGATGTGTTGTCGCAAGTGATCGTCATGATTCCACTGACGCTTTTGTATGAGGGGAGCATCTGGGTTGCCAAAATCGGCTATCGAAAGGCGCAATTAGCGGCGGAGGAAGGAAGCGGCGATCCATATTGAGGGCAGCATCAAGAGGACGGTTCATACGGCGCCAGGCAAAAAGGGGCTGACCCAAAAGTCCGCCAAAAAGCGGACTTTTGGAGTCAGCCCTCTCTGGTTTTTGTATATTTTACCAAACGGAACAAAATTCCGACTCTGTTCTCCCCCTCATTTACGCCACCAAGGACAATTGCTTGTCCCTAGCGGCTTTTTTGAGAAGATTGTGGGCAGCACAAACCAGCCCCCATTCGATGGAAACTTTTTGGAGGCCTCGCAGGACAAAGCGACGAAACCCGCGATTTTGTTTGATTTGCCCAAATACACTCTCAATGTCGGTTTGGCGTTGGCGGTATCGGGCTTGCCCTTCTTCACTCTCCAACCGTTCGCGGGCTTTCTGTTTTTGTTCATGATAGATGGGGTTCCATTGCGTGGTTCGTCCATACTTGGAAGTCGTGCAGGCCGAACGGAACGGACATCCTTCGCATTCATGGCATTGGTAGTGTCGGGTGACCGAGGTGTATCCTGATTCCGTGGTCTGTTTCGAAGTTCCGGTGCGAACCAGCTTTTTCCCATTGGCGCAAATCCAAACGTCTTCTTCTTCCACATAGGTCCAATTCTGCTGATGATGCGGATTTTTCTTGACCTTGCGCGTGTTCTCCTTCTCATACGTATGGTACTTGATCAAGGCCGATATGTGCTTCTCTTCCAGCTTCACGTAGTTCTCTTCCGAGCCATAAGCCGCGTCAGCGATCAAACGTTCGGGTTCCACGCCGTACTTCTCTCGAACGGTCTCCAAATGCGGGAGAAGACAACGAGTGTCGCCCGGCCTCTGATGAAGGGAATACCCCAAAATAAATTGGCCGGAAGAACCCACCTGTACGTTATAGGCCGGCTTGAGCTGGCCGTTTCGCATGTGATCCTCCTTCAACCGCATGAAGGTGGCATCCACATCGGTCTTGGAATAGCTGTTGCGATCCCCGCATACATGGAGTTGGTGTTCATACTTTTCACTGCGGGGCAAGTAGTCCTCCTTCATCTTCTTGATGGCCTTCTTCAACGGTTGGTTGTCCGGCTCGGCCTCCAACCGTTTTTCCCACTCCTCGGTTTTCTTTCGGATTTCTTCTGACGTAAAGGCCGGCGAAGGGTCGATGTCTTCCGCCTTTTCTTCTTCCACGATCACCTCGATCTGGGCAATCAGCCGATCGACATTGGCTTGGAGTTTCTCCTGGTACTTCTCAGCCGATTTGCGCCAAACGAAGGTGTACCGGTTGGCATTCGCTTCAATTTTCGTTCCATCCACAAAATAATCTTCCATCTTGACATAGCCGTCGGCCACGAGCAGCGTGATCATTTCCCGGAACAGGTCGTCAATCAGGTCTTTCATCCGCTCCGAACGAAACCGATTGATGGAACGGAAGTCCGGCTTTTGAAATCCACTTAGCCACATGAGGGGAAGGTGGACTTCGAGCTGCCGTGCAATCTCACGGCCATGATACATTTTTTGGGTGTAAGCGTAAAGGAGAATTTTGGTCATCATTTTCGGATGATAGGCGGAGGCGCCCCCTCCTTTGTAGTAAGCAAGAAACGTCTCCATCGGGATGCGTTCAACCATCTCATGAACCACGTGGGCCATGTTATCCCGTGGAATGAGATCGGCGATGTTGCTTGGCAAAGAGAGGTTGTCCATGGTATACTCTTTAAAGGAAATATGATCATGTTTCATAAAAGAATCGCCCTTCTTTCGGTGGTAGTGGTTTTGGTGACTCTATTCTACCAGAAAAAAGGGCGATTCTTCTATATTTGAGGCAAAAAAGTGGGGGCTGATCCCAAAACGCATTCGCGTTTTGGGTCAGCCCCTTTATTGTCTCGGTGTGAAGAACAAGCGAAAGGCGGTGCCGAAATCAAAAGCGGCCAGCGCCGCCAACGCGATGGTTGAGACGTTCCAAATCGTTTCATGAACGCTTTCGATCGCCAAATACGTAAACAGGAAGCCCAAGATGAAATACGGAACAGAAAACAGCCGCGGATGGCGCGTCATAGCCAAATCCTCCAAATGGCCAGCGGCAGTTCCGCTTGGCGCATCATGTTTTCCAATTCATCAGCCAACAAAATTTGAACGGCAACGACAAACGTGTTCATTGCTACATGGGCGAACATCGGCACGAAAATGCGTCCGGTTTTGGCGTATAAAAAGGCGAACACCATCCCCATGGATGTGTACAAAAGCAAATGCTCCGGCTCCATGTGGGCGAGAGCAAACAGAAGCGAGCTGGCCAGCGCTGCCAACCAAAAGTTGTATTTTTCATAAAGCGAGCCAAAAATGATTTTGCGGAAGATGAGTTCCTCCAAAACCGGGCCGATGACCGACGTGACGACGACGAGCAATGGCGTCAGGCGGATGATGTCGATGATTTGCCTTGTGTTTTCCGAGCCCGGCTCAATGCCCAATAGACGCCATTCGATGTTGGCGGCAACGCTTTGCGCGGCAAGCGCCAAAAAGACGCCCGAGATCGCCCACATCCATGACGAGGCGAGCGGCAGCCGCCGCATTGTCCGTTCATCGCGGTCGCCGCGCAGCAGCCATAAAATGATGGCAAAAGCCAATAAAAAGCTGATGACCGCCCAATAGCCGGAGGCAATTTTCGCTGCTTCGAGACGTGTTTGCGCGCCTTGGCCGACGCCGAGGGAGCGAAGGAGCGGCACACCGACAAAGGAAGACAGCTGCATGGCGATATAGGTGATGATGACATACCAGTAACGGCGCTTCAAATCGTTTTACCCCTTTATTTCAAATATATCCGTATTGTAGCACATGTTCGGCGAAATGATAAGAAAAGCGCGCCGGCCGTGGTTGGCGCGGCCGCCACAAAAAAATTGCCTAGCGTTGTTTATTGATGTTAGAAATGTGCAATAATGAAAATGGATTTTGTGCGCCGATTGATCTGGGGCCTGACAGCTTGTTATCCCATTTTCTCCTTATCTTCGCGCATGAAAGAAAAACAGTTATTTTTTTGTATTTCCTACTTGCAAAACGGAGAAGAGTTCATTAATATTATAAGTGTGTTAGCACTCAATAATGATGAGTGCTAATAAGAACGGCGAAAACTATCGTTAAGGAGGTTGTTTCCCGTGTTGAAGCCATTAGGCGATCGCATTGTCATTGAAGTCGTGGAAACTGAAGAAAAAACGGCTAGTGGCATCGTGCTGCCGGATACGGCGAAAGAAAAGCCGCAAGAAGGCCGCGTTGTCGCTGTCGGTGCAGGCCGCGTGCTTGACAACGGCCAACGCGTTGCGCCGGAAGTTGAAGTCGGCGACCGCATCATTTTCTCGAAATACGCCGGCACGGAAGTAAAATACGACGGAAAAGAATACTTAATTTTGCGCGAAAGCGACGTTTTGGCTGTCATCCGCTAATATATTGCGTTTACCACATAAACATTCCGGAAAACTGACATATCCTTAACTTTATGACACGAATACTTACCTTTTTCACGGCATGCAGTGAAATAAATTCATAAGGAGGTAACGGGGTATGGCAAAGGAAATTAAGTTCAGCGAAGAAGCGCGCCGTGCGATGTTGCGCGGGGTGGACAAACTCGCAGACGCAGTGAAAGTCACATTAGGTCCGAAAGGCCGCAACGTCGTATTGGAGAAAAAATTCGGTTCTCCGCTCATCACGAACGACGGGGTAACGATCGCGAAAGAAATCGAACTCGAAGACCCGTTTGAAAACATGGGCGCGAAACTGGTCGCTGAAGTCGCCAGCAAAACGAACGACATCGCTGGGGACGGGACGACAACGGCTACCGTATTGGCTCAAGCGATGATCCGTGAAGGATTGAAAAACGTGGCAGCTGGCGCCAATCCGATGGGCATCCGCCGCGGGATTGAAAAAGCGGTAGCGGTAGCGGTTGAAGAATTAAAAGCCATCTCCAAACCGATCAAAGGAAAAGAATCGATCGCCCAAGTGGCTGCGATCTCGGCTGCTGACGAAGAAGTCGGCCGATTGATCGCTGAAGCGATGGAACGCGTCGGCAATGACGGCGTCATCACGCTTGAAGAATCGAAAGGCTTCACGACGGAACTCGACGTTGTCGAAGGGATGCAATTCGACCGCGGTTACGTTTCGCCGTACATGATTACAGATACGGAAAAAATGGAAGCTGTTCTCGAAAATCCGTACATCTTGATTACGGACAAAAAAGTATCGAGCATCCAAGAGCTGTTACCGGTTCTTGAGCAAGTCGTGCAACAAGGCCGTCCGCTCCTGATCATTGCGGAAGATGTCGAAGGCGAAGCACTCGCAACGCTTGTTGTCAACAAACTGCGCGGCACGTTCAATGCGGTTGCTGTCAAAGCGCCTGGCTTCGGTGATCGCCGCAAAGCGATGCTCGAAGACATTGCGATTTTGACAGGCGGCGAAGTGATCTCGGAAGAGCTTGGCCGTGAACTGAAATCGACGACGATCGCGTCGCTCGGCCGTGCGTCAAAAGTGGTTGTTACGAAAGAAACGACGACGATCGTCGAAGGCGCTGGCGATTCGGAGCGCATCAAAGCGCGCATCAACCAAATCCGTGCGCAGCTTGAAGAAACGACGTCCGAATTCGACCGCGAAAAACTGCAAGAACGCTTGGCGAAACTCGCTGGCGGCGTAGCGGTCATCAAAGTTGGCGCAGCGACAGAAACGGAATTGAAAGAACGCAAACTGCGCATTGAAGATGCGCTCAACTCGACTCGTGCTGCGGTTGAAGAAGGCATTGTCGCTGGCGGTGGCACGGCGTTGATGAACGTCTACAGCAAAGTTGCGGCCATCGAAGCGGAAGGCGATGAAGCAACGGGTGTGAAAATCGTCTTGCGCGCGATCGAAGAACCGGTTCGTCAAATCGCGCAAAACGCTGGTCTGGAAGGCTCGATCATCGTTGAGCGCCTGAAAAACGAAAAACCGGGCATTGGCTTCAACGCGGCAACAGGCGAATGGGTCGACATGATCGAAGCTGGTATCGTTGACCCGACGAAAGTCACTCGCTCGGCGCTGCAAAACGCTGCCTCTGTCGCCGCCATGGTCTTGACGACAGAAGCGGTCGTTGCCGACAAACCGGAAGAAAACAAAGGCAACAACAACATGCCGGATATGGGTGGCATGATGTAATCTCGCCGCAAAAGCCTTGGAACACTGGGGTTTCCCCGGTGTTCTTTTTCTTTTTGACTATATATGCCTCAGCCAGGTGTTCTTACAGCCGCTGATCGGGTGAAGGGCAGCTGTTGTTTCTCCCTCATATCGCTATTCTATTGCACCTTTTCCTCCGCTGTGCTAGTTATCGCACCTCAATGAAAAACGCATAAATCGCATTCCCTTTTTTCCAAGAGGTGTGAATGGCATAAATGTATGCCTCTTTCTTTTCCGGAAGAGTAATGATTCCGTTTTGCACCGAGCGCCAGTCGGCATCTCCGCCGTTCCATACACCCGCTTCGATCGTCAACGGGCGGTCGTCAAATTGGAGGTGTAATTTTGCCCCAGGGGCAACCGGATGGGGATTCATGTTTTTCACGAGCAGCGGCGGGGCGGCAACGTCGGCCACGACTCCGCGGCCGCCTGTTGACCATGTATATGTTCCGAGGCGGTGGTCGATTGTCTCTCCGTCGACGGCCAATCGTAAGTCAGGCGGTTGGATGTCGCCCGATTGGCAACCGGACAGCCATACAGCGATGAGGAGCCATAGCCATCTATTTTTTCATGTCGTTTCCCCCTTTCTCAGTTAGACGTTTTGCCTGCTCATTTGTTTCATTGTCGATTGTGATTTTGGGTAAAATTAGAAATGGAAAGGCGATATCCAAAGGAGGAGAATGGAATGAACGTGCGGATTGAACGCGATTCGCTCGGTGAGGTGCAGGTGCCGGCTGATAAGTACTGGGGGGCGCAGACGGAGCGAAGCCGGCAAAACTTTCGCATCGGCAAAGAAACAATGCCGCTTGAACTCATTTATGCCTATGCCGAGCTGAAAAAAGCGGCGGCGATCGTGAACCATCAGGCTGGAAAGCTGAGCGAAGCGAAGCAGCGGGCGATTGTGGCCACGTGCGAGGAAATTTTGGCGGGCCGATGGGATGACCATTTTCCACTCGTCGTCTGGCAGACGGGAAGCGGGACGCAGACGAACATGAACGTCAATGAAGTCGTGGCGAGACGGGCGAGCGAGCTGCTAGGTGACGGGGAGGGGCGCATTCACCCAAACGATGATGTCAACATGTCGCAAAGCTCGAATGATACATTCCCGACGGTGATGCATATCGCGATCTACATGAAAATCCAAACACATCTCCTGCCGGCGCTTGATGGCTTGATCGGAACATTCGCTGCAAAAGAACGCCAATATGAAAAGACGATCAAAATCGGGCGCACCCACTTGCAAGACGCGACGCCGCTTACATTTGGGCAGGAAATTTCCGGCTGGCGGACGATGCTGGAAAAAAGCAAGGCCATGATCACCGAAGCGAGTGAGAAGCTGCTTGATTTGGCGATCGGCGGCACGGCGGTCGGAACCGGAATCAATGCGCCGCCGGGATTTGGCGAACAAGTGGCCGAGCAGCTGAAGGCGCAAACCGTCTATCCATTCCGTTCGGCAACAAACAAATTCCATGCGTTGACCAGCCATGACGAGATTGTTTACGTCCACGGGACATTGAAAGCGCTTGCTTCCGATTTGATGAAAATCGCCAACGACATCCGCTGGCTGGCGAGCGGGCCGCGCTCCGGGCTCGGGGAGATCACGATTCCAGCCAATGAACCGGGGAGCTCGATCATGCCGGGGAAAGTGAATCCGACGCAAAGCGAAGCGATGACGATGGTCGCTGTTCAAGTGTTCGGCAACGACGCCACGATCGGTTTTGCGGCAAGCCAAGGCAACTTCCAATTAAATGTGTTCAAGCCGGTCATCGCTTATAACGCCATTCAGTCCGTGCAGCTGCTCGGCGATGCGATTCGTTCGTTTGATGAGCGGTGCGCCAAAGGGTTGGAGGCGAATGAAGCGAAAATGAAAGAATACGTAGAGCGGTCGCTCATGCTCGTGACGGCGCTGAGCCCGCATATCGGCTATGACCGGGCGTCGGAAATCGCGAAGCTCGCCCATCGCGAAGGGTTGACGCTCAAGGAAGCGGCATTGAAAACCGGGTATGTGACAGCTGAGCAGTACGAAGAATGGGTGAGGCCGGAGAAGATGATTTAGCGGCACAAAACGACGGGTAGATCAGCCGTGAGCGAATAGGCGGGCCAAAAACGCTCATCCCGATTCAAGGGATGAGCGTTTTTCCATTGAGACAGCCTCCTGCCGCCAGCTGGCTGCTTTGCACCGGGAAAATGTTAAGCAAACAGGCGAATGAGTTCATTAATCGACAAGACGGCAAACAGCGCCAGACAAAGAACGAGCAGCGCATTCGAGAGCCAATGGTTGCGCCCTTTTTCTGGAAGCGCTTTTTTCGAATTGAGCAAATAAAGAAGCGTCACAGCCAAAAATGGCATAAACAGCGCGCCGAGCGCCCCGTAGGCGATGATGAGTCCGACCGGCTTGCCGATGAAATGCAAGAGCATCGGCGGGAAGGTGAGCCAAAAGACGTAGAAGCGGAACGCTTTTGACTGGTTGAGCGATTCAGCGCCAACCGGCGTTTTCCGCATGTTGCGAACAAAATCGGCGAACAAATACGAAACGCCGTTCCAAACGCCGATGACCGATGTAAATGACGCCGACCAAAAGCCGAGCAAAAAGAGCCAACGGGCAGCCGGGTGCAGCTCGTTGCCCATGATCGAAGCGAATGACACAAGCCCCTGCTCGCCGCTGATCGTCGTGTCAGTGCCGTACAACAAGGCGGCGCCCCAAGCACGAGAAGCGACAACATAAAGATGGCGGTGACAATATAAGCGACAGCGGAATCATAGCGCATCGGCGATACGTAAGCTCGCCCTTTCCAGCCGTTTTCCTGTAGCCAATATCCGTATGACGCCATGGTGATAGAGCCGCCGACGCCGCCGATCAGCCCCGGGCCGATCATCGTCCACTTCGATTTCCCTTTTTTCTCTTCCCCCTTGTTGCAAATAGGTTCCGAAAGTTCCGTATATTCGATATTATAGTAATAGTATAAACTTCACCTTGTCTACCGCTGAAAGACCCATTCATTACTATAAAAGGAGTTTGATGTCATGGCGATTTACGAGCCGCTGCTCCCCCCTTTTGAAAAGGTGGTCCGCAACATTGAGCAAGTCATTGTCGGAAAACGCGACGTCATCATCCTCAGCTTAACAGCGTTATTGGCCAAAGGCCATGTGCTGCTCGAGGATGTGCCCGGCGTCGGCAAGACGATGTTGGTGCGTGCGCTGGCGAAATCGTTCAACGTGGAGCTGAAGCGCATTCAGTTTACGCCGGATTTGCTGCCGAGCGATGTGATCGGCGTTTCCGTCTACAATCCGAAAACACAGCAATTTGAGTATAAACCCGGACCGATTGTCGCCCACATCGTGCTCGCGGACGAGATCAACCGGACGTCTCCGAAAACGCAATCGGCGCTCCTGGAAGCGATGGAAGAAGGAAGCGTGACTGTTGACGGCGTCACCCGGGCGCTGCCGCAGCCGTTTTTGGTGATGGCGACGCAAAATCCGATTGAATATGAAGGAACGTATCCGCTCCCCGAGGCCCAGCTTGACCGGTTTTTAGTGAAACTGCACATGGGCTATCCGTCTCCCGATGAGGAAATCGAAATGTTAAACCGTCTCGAAAAAGCGGCGCCGCTTTCGGAGATCGGGCCGGTGATGCCGCTTGATGAACTGCTCACTCTGCAGCGAAAGGTGATGGGCGTGCATGTGAGCGACACCGTGAAGCGGTATATCGTCGATCTCATCCAGCAAAGCCGTGTGCACGAAGCGGTCTATTTGGGCGTCAGCCCGCGCGGGGCCATCGCTTTGATGAAGGCGGCGCAGGCGTACGCGTTCATTCATGGCCGCGATTTTGTCATCCCTGATGATGTGCAGCACCTTGCTCCCTACGTGCTGGCTCATCGCCTGCTTATTCGTCCGGAAGCGAAATGGGACAAGCTTGATGCTGAAATGGTCGTCAGTCAGCTTGTTGCCCGTACGCCGGTGCCGGTGCAAGGACGGCGATAAAAGCGATGAACGCGAAGCGAATGAAGAAGGGGAGGCGTTGGCTCCCGCTTGTTGGATTGTTGCTGTTGACCGCCATCTTGTTTTCCTATGCCATGTTTCAAGGCGGATTTGTCAGCTGGTTTTTGTTTTACAGCTTTTTGCCGTTTGGACTGCATGCGTTTGCCGTCGCCTTGTATCCGATCAGACGCGTTGCGGTAAGCCGGACGGTGCCGGCGAAGCGCTATCATGCAGGAGAACCGATTCCGGTGACGGTCCGCATGGAGCTGCCTTGGGCGATTCCGCCCGCTGCCCTCACCGTTTCGGGCCAGGAGCCGCGGCATGGAGGGGCGATGGCCGCGTGGCCGTTTCGACGCCGCCTTTCTTGTGCGTGGTCGCTCTCGTTGCCGCGCGGCCGCCATCAGTTGGACATCGTGCGCCTCGAGGCTTCTGACGCCCTCGGCTTTGTGAACAAAGCAGAATCGTTTTCGGCGCCGTGCACGATCATCGTGTATCCCCGCTATTGGCCTTGGCCGGCAGAAATGGTGCGTGAATGGTTCGCCTATGGAAAAGAGGCCCGCCCGCTTGCTTACCGCCGCGATCTGGCGGTGGCGGCCGGCGCCCGCGAGTACGCGCCCGGTGACAAAATGTCGTGGGTGCATTGGAAGGCGTCAGCGCGAAGGCAAGCGTTGATGACAAAAGAGTTCGATGAGCAGCGCAATGACGATTGGATCGTCGTGCTCGACGGCGCCGCATCGCCATGGTTTGAGGAGCTTGTCACGCTGGCGGCGTCCATCGCGAAAGCGTTGATCAATGAAGGAGTCCCAGTCGGCCTGCTCGTGACTGGAAAAGCCCGTTCTTATTTAGCGCCGCGGCGAAGCGAGGAGCAGTGGCCGTCGCTCCTTCTCTGTCTGGCGGAAGCGGAGGCGAACGGATCAGCGCCGCTTGCGTCTCAATTGGCGGAGGAGGGGAACTGGAGAACAGCGGCCGGTTGCGTGGTCGTGACGTCGAGGTTATCCGCCGAGTTGGCTGCGCAGCTGCGAGCGATGGCGTCAAAACGCTGCATAGTGTTGTATGTGGTCAACCGTGAATGGGGAGAGGACGAGCGGAGGTGGGCGGACGGACTCCGCCATGCGGGGGTGCACGTATCCCACATGCCCCCTCAATCATGGCAAACTGTCCGGCAAGGAGGAGAAGACGGATGAGGCGGTTAGGGACAAGGAAGTTGTCTGCTATGCTGCCCAACGTCCTAGCGGCTTGGCTGCTCACGGAATGGCTTTGGCCGTTGGAAGACGTGACGGATACAGCGCATATTAGAGTGTTTGCGGCCTTTGTCGCCCTTTGCTTCGGGATGTATTGGCTCCGCCTTCCGATCTGGCTGTCCGCTTTGGGGAAAGCGGGATATATATGGTGGTCGCTCGCTTGGCTGTTTTCGTTCCATTCGGCCGCCTCGCTGCCGTATGCCTTATGGCGGGATGGCGCGGCTTGGCTGCAGGGGGGACGCTTGTCCATGCCGAGCGATGCCGTGCGCACCTTTGCCTTTTTTCTGCTGCTATGGGCCATCTCGTTTCTGTTTCATTGGCTGATTGTCCAGAAAAAACGGTGGTTTGTCCCATACGCATTGACAGTTGGGTATATCGCTGTGCTTGATACGTTTTTTCCGTATAGCGGGAACGACGCGATCGTTCGCCTTGTGGCGCTTGGCTTTTTCGCCTTCGTTTGGCTGCATGGCGAGCGGCTGCAGGCAAAAGTGCCGTCTTTTCGCATCGGAACGTGGCGGGCGGCCGCTCTGTTCATTCCGGCTGCTGCTTTGGCGGCTGGGTATGCGGGACCGAAGCTGCCGCCGCAATGGCCGGATCCGGTGGCGTTTATCCACAGCGATCACGCCCAGCCGGAAGAAACGAACGACGACTCGCCTTCTCCTGGCGTGGCAAAAGTGGGATACGGACAGAATGATTCCCGCCTCGGCGGGCCGTTTATTGCTGATGATACCGTCGTCTTTACGGCGAAAGATCGAGGGCTTCATTACTGGCGGATTGAGACGAAAGATATTTACACCGGCAAGGGATGGGAAGTGTTTCCGAGCGAGCAAGTCCGCTCGTTTGCCAACGGCGAAGAGCTCAAGTATGAATGGTGGAGCGATCAAGTTGAGACAGTGGAGCAAAAGGCGGAGATCGAGCGGCGCAATCAAGGGTTTCATCTCGTTTATCCGCTTGGGTTGCGGCGGGTGGAAGTAGCCGAACCGGTCGTGTACCGCATGGATGTGGCGACAGAGAAAATTTATACGACCGATGACAGGGCGAATGCGTTCCCTGTTGGCAAGTATTCATTGACCTATTGGGAGCCGGATTTTCCGATTGCGGCGTTGCGCGCCGCGCCCCCAGTTCGAGACCCTCTTCTGTTGAAACGATATACGCAGTTGCCAAAGACGCTTCCGCAAAGGGTGCGCGACTTGGCGAAGCAAATCGTCGTCGGAGAACAGACGGCTTACGACAAAGTGAGAGCCATTGAGCAATATTTTCAACTTGGGCAATATACGTACGAAACAAAGGATGTCGCCGTTCCAAAAGAGAACGAAGATTACGTCGATCAATTTTTATTTGAAACAAAACGGGGGTATTGCGACAATTTTTCGACTTCTATGGTCGTGCTCGTGCGTTCGCTCGGCATTCCGGCGCGCTGGGTGAAAGGCTATACGTCCGGAAGGCTTGTCAGCGAGCAAGACGGGGAAAATCTTTACGAAATCCGCAACCATGACGCTCATGCGTGGGTTGAGGTGTATTTTGAAGGCGTCGGCTGGGTGCCGTTTGAGCCAACGCGGGGGTTTGTCAACCCGTATGCGTTTTCACTTTCTCAACAGAATGAGGAGCAACAAGCGCAGCCCTCGCAGCCGGAACCACAGGAACAGCCGCGCGTGCCGCTCGAACAATTGATCAAACGATCATCGCCAGAGCAAGACCGCCATTGGTGGGAGAAGCTGGCCGACAGTTGGTCATGGCAAATGGTGCTGGGCGTGTTCGCGATGCTGGCGGCATTGGGCGGAACGATTTACACGACAAGACGAAAATGGTGGCCGCGCCTTACGCTCCTTCGATTCCGCCGCCGCCAAGTTGACGGCCCGGAATGGCTTGTCCCCGCTTACTTGGCGTTGTTGCGTCAGCTGCATGACTACGGGCTGAGGCGAAAAGAAGATGAAACGTTGCGGCAGTACGCCATTCAAGTGGATCGTTTATTTGAAACCGATGAAATGGAACGTTTGACCAAATCGTATGAACAAGCGGTCTACGGCGCAAACAGCAGCCGGATCGACATCCGTGAGGCGCGCCAATTGTGGGAAAATTTAATAAAAAGGACGATCTCTTGACCGCCTGCCGGCAAGTTGATAGAATGAATTCAAATTTGCATACGGATAGACGAAAGCCCTTCATCCTATTTCGCGCAGGAGACTCCCACTTCAACGACCAAAGGGAGTAAGTGGGAGAGGAATGCGCGTTCCCCCTTTCTTTTGTGTATGATAGAATAAAGGCGTGGAGAAAACCGTTCAATAAAGGCACTCCAATCACGGCTACTCGATGTATGGAGTTGGTTACAGGAAACGTTGTAACCGTAAAACATCGAGCGTAGGTCCGTCTGTTGTGTGTGGAAGCCAAGTACTGCCAACAGACACACCGAGAGAATCGGTAACGATGCAGGCATGACCTGCGTCGTTGGGTAGTCGTCAACCTGCCCCCTGATGCAACCCCAAGTCAAGGAAGGAGGACGAAGTCCGTTTGCACTTCTGGGGAGTTGCAAGCCCCCACTTCAAGCGTTAGCGAAGTGGGGGTAGTTGACATAAGCGCAAGAATATGGCTTGTGCGTCTCTACCGGGCCGCCGTAAACGGCCCGACTATGAAGGCAGAAGACGCTGCTATTCTGCCTTCATCCACGTTTTGGGCAACGGCAGCGTTATTTTTTTGACGGGGTGGAAAACATGAACCAAGAAATGATCGTCGTCTTGGACTTTGGCAGTCAATATAACCAGCTGATTACCCGCCGCATCCGAGAGTTTGGCGTCTACAGCGAACTGCATCCGCACACGATCCGTGCTGAGGAAATTCGTGCGCTGAACGCCAAAGGAATCATTTTCTCGGGCGGTCCAAACAGCGTGTATGATGAACAAGCGTTTACATGCGACCCAGCGATTTTTGAGCTCGGGCTGCCGATTTTAGGGATTTGCTACGGGATGCAGCTGATGGCGCACCACTTAGGCGGCAAAGTGGAAAAGGCGTCGCACCGCGAGTACGGGAAGGCGCTCATTCAAGTGAAACATGACTCCCTGTTGTTCCACGGTTTGCCGGACGAACAAGTCGTCTGGATGAGCCATGGCGATTTGGTTACCGCTCTGCCTGACGGCTTTGTCGTAGATGCCACAAGCCCTTCCTGCCCGATCGCAGCGATGAGCGATGAACGGCGGAAGTGGTATGGAGTGCAGTTTCATCCCGAAGTGCGCCACTCGGTCTACGGCAACGATTTGTTGAAGAAGTTTGTTTTCGATGTATGCGGCTGCCGGGGCGACTGGACGATGGAAAACTTCATCGATGAGCAGGTGCGTCGCATCCGCGAACAAGTGGGCGAAAAAAGAGTGTTGTGCGCCTTAAGCGGCGGGGTTGACTCGTCGGTTGCGGCTGTATTGGTGCACCGCGCCATCGGCGATCAGCTCACCTGCATTTTTGTTGACCACGGCCTTCTTCGCAAAGGCGAAGCGGAAAGCGTCATGAAGACGTTCCGTGAGCAATTCCAGATGAATGTCATCAAAGTCGATGCGAAAGACCGCTTTTTGGCGAAACTAAAAGGGGTCAAAGATCCGGAACAAAAGCGGAAAATCATCGGCAACGAGTTTATTTACGTCTTTGACGATGAGGCGGCGAAGCTTGAAGGCATTGAATTTTTAGTGCAAGGGACGCTCTATACCGACATTATCGAAAGCGGCACGGCGACGGCGCAAACGATCAAATCGCACCATAACGTCGGCGGTTTGCCGGAAGATATGAAATTCGAACTGATCGAACCGCTCAATACGCTGTTTAAAGACGAAGTGCGCGCTCTTGGCACACAATTAGGCATTCCGGACGAAATCGTTTGGCGCCAGCCGTTCCCGGGTCCGGGGCTTGGCATTCGCGTCCTTGGCGAGGTGACGGAAGAAAAATTGGAAATCGTCCGCGAATCGGATGCGATTTTGCGCGAAGAAGTGAAAAAAGCGGGGTTGGACCGCGACATTTGGCAATATTTCACTGTTCTTCCCGACATCCGCAGCGTCGGGGTGATGGGTGATGCCCGCACGTACGATTATACGGTCGCCATCCGCGCCGTAACCTCGATCGACGGGATGACCGCCGATTGGGCCCGCATTCCGTGGGATGTGCTGGAACGCATTTCAACGCGCATCGTCAACGAAGTGCCGCACGTCAACCGCGTCGTCTACGACATTACAAGCAAGCCTCCGGCGACGATTGAGTGGGAATAAAAACGAACAAAAGACGAGCATTTCCAAAGAAATGTTCGTCTTTTTTTCTTGACAAGCGACCGACAGGCTGATACAATAGCCGTGGAATCATGAATATTGTCGAATTCCGTCGTATAATCCCGGGAATATGGCTCGGGAGTTTCTACCAAGCTACCGTAAATAGCTTGACTACGAGGGATGTGAAATAGAGAGCCGATGTCCTCTCTCTGTTCGTCATTCCTTCTTAGTCAACGCTTCTGGTAGCTGCAGAAGCGTTTTTATTCTTTATAGGGGGGACAGACGTGAGAAAGTATTTTCAGTTTGATGAGCTCGGCACGAATTATCGGACGGAGATCATCGCCGGGCTGACGACGTTTTTGTCGATGGCGTACATTTTGTTCGTCAACCCATTTACCTTGTCGTTAGGGGCGGTGAAAGATTTTCCTGACGAACTGCGCATTGACCAAGGAGCTGTCTTTGTCGCCACGGCTTTGGCGGCGGCATACGGGTCGATTTTAATGGGAGTGCTGGCCCGCTACCCGATCGCCTTGGCGCCGGGGATGGGGCTGAACGCTTTCTTCGCCTTCACGGTCGTCTTGCATATGGGCATTCCGTGGCAAACGGCCTTGGCGGGAGTGTTTGTTTCCGGCATCATTTTTACGATTTTATCGCTCACCGGCGTTCGAGAAAAAATCATCGATGCCATTCCCGTTGAACTGAAATATGCCGTCAGCGCCGGAATTGGGCTGTTCATCACGTTCATCGGCCTGCAAAACGCCGGGATCATTGTGAATAACGACGCCACGCTGGTCGGATTGAGCGATTTGAAAGACGGCAATACGCTGCTCGCCATTTTCGGATTGTTCATCACCGTTGTTTTAATGGTGAAAAAGGTAAACGGCGGCGTCTTTTACGGCATGGTCATTACGGCTGTCGTCGGCATGATCTTCGGTTTAATTGAAGTGCCGAAGCAAATTGTCGGCGCGATTCCGGATATTTCGCCGACGTTCGGCGTCGCGATTGAACACTTGCCGGACATTTTCTCGTGGAAAATGCTTGGCGTCGTTTTGACATTCTTTATCGTTGACTTTTTCGATGCGACTGGCACCCTTCTAGCTGTCGCCAACCAAGCCGGGTTGTTGAAAAACAATAAACTGCCGCGCGCCGGCAAAGCGTTGCTTGTTGACGCGACAGCGGTGATGGTTGGGGCGGTGTTTGGCACATCGACGACGACATCGTATATCGAATCGTCGGCCGGCGTCGCTGCTGGAGGACGCTCCGGGTTTTCCGCGGTCGTGACGGGGATTTTGTTCTTGCTGGCGCTGTTCTTCTCCCCGCTCCTGAGCGTCATTACCGCACCGGTCACCGCACCAGCGCTCATCATCGTCGGGGTGTTGATGGCTTCGTCGATCGGCGAAATTGACTGGAAAAAGTTCGAAGTCGCTGTACCGGCATTCTTCACGCTCATCACGATGCCGCTTTCCTACAGCATCGCCACTGGGATTGCCGTTGGCTTCATCTTCTACCCGATCACGATGATTTTAAAAGGCCGCGCCAAAGACGTGCATCCGCTGTTATATGTGCTGTTTGTCGTCTTTATCTGTTACTTCGTCTTTTTGCGGGAATAGAAGAGGAATAAAGGGCTGTTCCTAAGGCGGATTGGCTGCCGTGGGAACAGTCTTTTTTTTGACAAGAGCGTAGCGGGGACGACAGAGTGTGGAAGGTGATGTGCTATAATGGAAGAAATGATGAAAGGGGAATGAACGATGTTTATCCATCGCTTAGAGGAACATTCATGGCTAAAGTTGCTCACAATGGAAGATGCGGAATCGCTTTTTGCGTTAATTGATTCATGCCGCCCACATTTGCGTCAATGGCTCCCATGGGTGGATTCAACCCAAACAGTAGCGGATTCGAAAACGTTTATCTTTCAAGGGTTGCAGAAGTTTGCTGCTGGAAACGGCTTTGAGGCCGGGATTTGGCACCGCGGCCAATTGGCTGGTGTGATCGGAATTCATTATATGGATCGAGCGAATCGAAAAACGAGCATTGGCTATTGGCTTGGCGAATCGTTTCAAGGAATGGGGCTGATGACGAAAGCATGCAAGGCGTGCATCGACTATTTGTTTACAGAGCAAGGGATGAATCGCGTTGAAATCCGCTGTGCAACAGAAAATCACCGGAGCAGAGCGATTCCAGAACGGCTGGGATTTACAAATGAAGGAACGATTCGAGACGCGGAGTGGCTTTACGATCGTTTTGTCGACCATGTTGTGTACGGGATGCTAGCGAGAGAATGGGAGAAATGTGAATAAGGGGGTTTGGGGGATGCGGAAAAATGGCTCTTCCCCCATAAGGGATTGCATGTCTGATTCCATTGTGAACAATGCCATCATGGTAGTGGTAGTGCCGAAAAGCCATGCACATCTTTAAGGGATCTTGACCGACTCCCTTTGCAATAAACATTTGACATATCAAAATGGAGATGCTATATTAATAAAGCCGCTTCGATGCGGCAAAAAAAACAAAAAAGAGTGTTGACAAAAAAACGAAAAGATGATACATTATAATAGTCGCTTTTGAGGAAGTAATTCTTCTGGCGATGAAGAGATTGATCGTTCCTTGAAAACTGAACGAAACGAAGCGCGACGAAAAGCGGAGGTCCGCGGGTCACCGCGACGGGCAAATGTTCTTCGCCTGCAAGGGTGCTTGCACCCGGAAGGCGAAGGTTATTTGACCCCGAGCGGCGGCGGACCGAAGCTGGACAATACGAAAAGCGGAGGTCCGCATGGGCCGAAGCAAAAGCCAATCAACTTTCTTTGGAGAGTTTGATCCTGGCTCAGGACGAACGCTGGCGGCGTGCCTAATACATGCAAGTCGAGCGGACCGGATTGGGGCTTGCCTTGATTCGGTCAGCGGCGGACGGGTGAGTAACACGTGGGCAACCTGCCCGCAAGACCGGGATAACTCCGGGAAACCGGAGCTAATACCGGATAACACCGAAGACCGCATGGTCTTCGGTTGAAAGGCGGCCTTTGGGCTGTCACTTGCGGATGGGCCCGCGGCGCATTAGCTAGTTGGTGAGGTAACGGCTCACCAAGGCGACGATGCGTAGCCGGCCTGAGAGGGTGACCGGCCACACTGGGACTGAGACACGGCCCAGACTCCTACGGGAGGCAGCAGTAGGGAATCTTCCGCAATGGGCGAAAGCCTGACGGAGCGACGCCGCGTGAGCGAAGAAGGCCTTCGGGTCGTAAAGCTCTGTTGTGAGGGACGAAGGAGCGCCGTTCGAAGAGGGCGGCGCGGTGACGGTACCTCACGAGAAAGCCCCGGCTAACTACGTGCCAGCAGCCGCGGTAATACGTAGGGGGCGAGCGTTGTCCGGAATTATTGGGCGTAAAGCGCGCGCAGGCGGTCTCTTAAGTCTGATGTGAAAGCCCACGGCTCAACCGTGGAGGGTCATTGGAAACTGGGGGACTTGAGGGCAGGAGAGGAGAGCGGAATTCCACGTGTAGCGGTGAAATGCGTAGAGATGTGGAGGAACACCAGTGGCGAAGGCGGCTCTCTGGCCTGCACCTGACGCTGAGGCGCGAAAGCGTGGGGAGCAAACAGGATTAGATACCCTGGTAGTCCACGCCGTAAACGATGAGTGCTAAGTGTTAGAGGGGTCACACCCTTTAGTGCTGCAGCTAACGCGATAAGCACTCCGCCTGGGGAGTACGGCCGCAAGGCTGAAACTCAAAGGAATTGACGGGGGCCCGCACAAGCGGTGGAGCATGTGGTTTAATTCGAAGCAACGCGAAGAACCTTACCAGGTCTTGACATCCCCTGACAACCCAAGAGATTGGGCGTTCCCCCTTCGGGGGGACAGGGTGACAGGTGGTGCATGGTTGTCGTCAGCTCGTGTCGTGAGATGTTGGGTTAAGTCCCGCAACGAGCGCAACCCTCGCCTCTAGTTGCCAGCATTCGGTTGGGCACTCTAGAGGGACTGCCGGCGACAAGTCGGAGGAAGGTGGGGATGACGTCAAATCATCATGCCCCTTATGACCTGGGCTACACACGTGCTACAATGGGCGGTACAAAGGGCTGCGAACCCGCGAGGGGGAGCGAATCCCAAAAAGCCGCTCTCAGTTCGGATTGCAGGCTGCAACTCGCCTGCATGAAGCCGGAATCGCTAGTAATCGCGGATCAGCATGCCGCGGTGAATACGTTCCCGGGCCTTGTACACACCGCCCGTCACACCACGAGAGCTTGCAACACCCGAAGTCGGTGAGGTAACCCGCAAGGGAGCCAGCCGCCGAAGGTGGGGCAAGTGATTGGGGTGAAGTCGTAACAAGGTAGCCGTACCGGAAGGTGCGGCTGGATCACCTCCTTTCTAAGGACGAAAAGCGGAAGCGCCGCGTTCGGCTCTCGAAGCCAAATGTTCTTCACCCGGAGGGGTGCTGGCACCCCGAGGGGGAAGGTTATTTGGCAGAAGAGAGCCAGGCGCTGGAGCTAGACAAGACGAAAAGTGGAGGCCGCAATGGCCAACTGTCGATACACAGCGCTTTCGTTTCGTTCAGTTTTGAAGGAATGAGAAATTCCTTCAAAAGCGCCTGTGCCTGCGTCTGCTAGCAGGTTCAGGGAAGCAAGATTCCTCGGCACAAAGCCGCAAGGAAGTTTGTTCAAAGAAGTCGCTTTGCGTCTACAAGTGAATTCAGAGAAGCTGGATTCCTCGACGCAAGACTGCAGAGAAGTGAATTCAATGAAGTAGTCTCGTTTGCGTCTGCGTCTACAAGCGGATTCGGAGAAGCCGAATTCCTCGACGCAAACCAGCGAAGAAGCAGGTTCAAGGCAGCAACTTCGTTCCTTGAAAACTAGATAACCGGAAAAGCGGAGGCTCGCGGGTCGCCGCGATGGGCAAATGTTCTTCGCCTGCAAGGGTGCTTGCACCCGGAAGGCGAAGGTTATTTGACCCCGAGCGGCGGCGAGCCGACGCTAGACAATAAGGAAGAAGCCGAGAGCGCTGTAGGTTAAGCTAGAAAGGGCGCACGGTGGATGCCTTGGCACTAGGAGCCGATGAAGGACGGGGCAAACGCCGAAACGCTCCGGGGAGCTGTAAGCAAGCGTTGATCCGGAGATGTCCGAATGGGGGAACCCACTGTCCGTAATGGGGCAGTATCCATGCCTGAATCCATAGGGCATGGAGGGCACACCCGGGGAACTGAAACATCTTAGTACCCGGAGGAGAAGAAAGCAAACGCGATTCCCTGAGTAGCGGCGAGCGAAACGGGAACAGCCCAAACCAAGAGGCGTGCCTCTTGGGGTTGTAGGACCGCTCATTGTGGGAGTGAGAAAGGAACGGGGTAGACGAACCGGTCTGGAACGGCCGGCCAGAGAAGGTGACAGCCCTGTAGTCGAAACTTCGTTCCCTCCCGAGCGGATCCTGAGTACGGCGGGACACGGGAAATCCCGTCGGAAGCAGGGAGGACCATCTCCCAAGGCTAAATACTCCCTAGTGACCGATAGTGCACCAGTACCGTGAGGGAAAGGTGAAAAGCACCCCGGAAGGGGAGTGAAAGAGAACCTGAAACCGTGTGCCTACAAGTAGTCAGAGCGCGTTCATGCGTGATGGCGTGCCTTTTGTAGAATGAACCGGCGAGTGACGATGGCGTGCGAGGTTAAGCCGAAGAGGCGGAGCCGCAGCGAAAGCGAGTCTGAACAGGGCGAAAAGTACGTCGTCGTCGACCCGAAACCAGGTGATCTACCCATGTCCAGGGTGAAGGCCGGGTAACACCGGCTGGAGGCCCGAACCCACGCACGTTGAAAAGTGCGGGGATGAGGTGTGGGTAGGGGTGAAATGCCAATCGAACTTGGAGATAGCTGGTTCTCCCCGAAATAGCTTTAGGGCTAGCCTCGGGATGGAGAGTGTTGGAGGTAGAGCACTGATTGGGCTAGGGGCCCTCATCGGGTTACCGAACCCAGTCAAACTCCGAATGCCAACGACTTATGCCCGGGAGTCAGACTGCGAGTGATAAGATCCGTGGTCGAGAGGGAAACAGCCCAGATCGCCAGCTAAGGCCCCAAAGTGCACGTTCAGTGGAAAAGGATGTGGAGTTGCAAAGACAACCAGGATGTTGGCTTAGAAGCAGCCACCATTTAAAGAGTGCGTAATAGCTCACTGGTCGAGTGACTCTGCGCCGAAAATGTACCGGGGCTAAACGTGCCGCCGAAGCTGCGGGATGACCGTTGGTCATCGGTAGGGGAGCGTTCTAAGGGCGTTGAAGCCAGACCGGAAGGACTGGTGGAGCGCTTAGAAGTGAGAATGCCGGTATGAGTAGCGAAAACAGAGGTGAGAATCCTCTGCGCCGAAAGCCTAAGGGTTCCTGAGGAAGGTTCGTCCGCTCAGGGTTAGTCGGGACCTAAGCCGAGGCCGAAAGGCGTAGGTGATGGACAACAGGTTGAGATTCCTGTACCACCTCCTTCCCGTTTGAGCGATGGGGGGACGCAGGAGGATAGGGCGAGCAGGCGGCTGGAAGAGCCTGTCCAAGCCGCAAGGCTGATCCGTAGGCAAATCCGCGGATTGTAAGGCCAAGCGGTGATGGCGACGGAGTCATCCGGAAGTCCCCGATTTCACACTGCCAAGAAAAGCCTCTAGCGAGGGAAGAGGTGCCCGTACCGCAAACCGACACAGGTAGGCGAGGAGAGAATCCTAAGGCGCGCGGGAGAACTCTCGTTAAGGAACTCGGCAAAATGACCCCGTAACTTCGGGAGAAGGGGTGCTCGTTTGGGTGAAGAGCCCGAACGAGCCGCAGTGAAAAGGCCCAAGCGACTGTTTATCAAAAACACAGGTCTCTGCGAAGCCGAAAGGCGACGTATAGGGGCTGACACCTGCCCGGTGCTGGAAGGTTAAGGGGAGCGCTTAGCGGAAGCGAAGGTGCGAACCGAAGCCCCAGTAAACGGCGGCCGTAACTATAACGGTCCTAAGGTAGCGAAATTCCTTGTCGGGTAAGTTCCGACCCGCACGAAAGGTGTAACGACTTGGGCGCTGTCTCAACGAGAGACCCGGTGAAATTATACTACCTGTGAAGATGCAGGTTACCCGCGACAGGACGGAAAGACCCCGTGGAGCTTTACTGCAGCCTGATATGGAATTTTGGTATCGCTTGTACAGGATAGGTGGGAGCCTGGGAAGCCGGAGCGCCAGCTTCGGTGGAGGCGGCGGTGGGATACCACCCTGGCGATATTGAAATTCTAACCCGCACCCCTTAGCGGGGTGGGAGACAGTGTCAGGCGGGCAGTTTGACTGGGGCGGTCGCCTCCCAAAAGGTAACGGAGGCGCCCAAAGGTTCCCTCAGAATGGTTGGAAATCATTCGGAGAGTGCAAAGGCACAAGGGAGCTTGACTGCGAGACGGACAGGTCGAGCAGGGACGAAAGTCGGGCTTAGTGATCCGGTGGTTCCGCATGGAAGGGCCATCGCTCAACGGATAAAAGCTACCCCGGGGATAACAGGCTGATCTCCCCCAAGAGTCCACATCGACGGGGAGGTTTGGCACCTCGATGTCGGCTCATCGCATCCTGGGGCTGTAGTCGGTCCCAAGGGTTGGGCTGTTCGCCCATTAAAGCGGTACGCGAGCTGGGTTCAGAACGTCGTGAGACAGTTCGGTCCCTATCCGTCGCGGGCGCAGGAAATTTGAGAGGAGCTGTCCTTAGTACGAGAGGACCGGGATGGACGCACCGCTGGTGTACCAGTTGTCCCGCCAGGGGCACCGCTGGGTAGCTATGTGCGGACGGGATAAGCGCTGAAAGCATCTAAGCGTGAAGCCCCCCTCAAGATGAGATTTCCCACCGCGTCAGGCGGGTAAGATCCCTCGAAGATGACGAGGTCGATAGGTCCGAGGTGGAAGCGTGGCGACACGTGGAGCTGACGGATACTAATCGATCGAGGGCTTAACCAAGAAAAGCGGAGGCGAGCGGTTCGCCTCGGCTTCTTCCGACGGTTATCTAGTTTTGAAGGAATGACTTTCCTTCTTGACAACATTTATTTTTTAAGTATAATAAATGATGTCGAAACTGAATCGCTTGCCTAGTGGTGATAGCGGAGGGGAAACACCCGTTCCCATCCCGAACACGGAAGTTAAGCCCTCCAGCGCCGATGGTAGTTGGGGCCAGCGCCCCTGCAAGAGTAGGTCGCTGCTAGGCAGGCAAAAATGAGGGAGCTGTTTGGTTCTCTCATTTTTTTGCCTATTTCAAATGAGTCATTTTGAATGACGCCATTTTTAATCCTCTCCCCCAAAATGTAAAGCGTGATCATCGTTTCCTAGACCCCCTTTTTCATAAAAGCGATAGGAAACGGAAACTCGCGAAAGGGTGTCCTGCACGCCATGGGACACCCTCTTTTTTTATATGCGGCGGTTGACGGTCTGCTGCCTATTGGGACGATCATTCCCCTTTTTTAATCATAATTTTCTTTTTGGGTTCTTCGGGAATGAGGCGATGCAAGTGAATGAAGAGCAGGCCGTGATGGTATGTCGCTTCAATGCGGTCCTCTTTGACCGGGAATGGCAGTGGAACGGTTTTTTCAAACCGGCCTTGGAAAATGCCTTCTTCTACTAATTCAAACCCTTTAAAGTTGAGATTGACTGTCGCCTTCACTTCCAGCGTTTTGTATGATACATACACTTCCGCGTCCTCGATTTTTTTCAGTCCGGGAAGGCTAATGACGATGAGCAGTTCGTTGTCTTTCTTGTATAGGTTCATGCCGGATGATGATTTGTTTGCCGACGGCAGCAACGGCTGAATGCTCCCCCAAAAATCGGTTTGGAAAAACTGCTCCCAATGCTTTGTCCAATCGGAAAACGGTGTGAACGGGTTTTGATCAGCCATGGCGTTTCCCTCCTCTGCTCCTTCATCATATGCCGCCCCGTCTGTTTGGTGATTGATAAAATACGAACATTTCCTTTTCAAAAATATTAAATGTTCGATTTTGCCTTGACACTTTGTTTCAAAACTTGTTAATATAAAAGTAGCTTCATAGTGTATCGCAATGTCCCTCATATAATTTTGGGAATATGGCCCAAAAGTCTCTACCCAATCACCGTAAATGATTGGACTATGAGGGAAAGGATCGGTTTTGGCTTTTTTTCGATCAGCAACTGTCAAAGCCCAGAACGATGCTTTCCCTCGCTTATAAGAGGGAATGTATGTTCTGGGCTTTATTGTTTTGCATTAAAGGGGTGGAACGTATGAGCCCGATCGTCGGGGTTGTGATGGGAAGCCATTCGGATTGGGAAACGATGCGGCATGCTTGCGCTGTTCTTGAGGAATTGGGGATTCCGTTTGAGAAAAAAGTCGTGTCGGCGCATCGGACGCCGGATGAGATGTTTCGGTATGCAGAAACGGCGGAGGAGAGGGGCATTAAAGTCATTATTGCTGGGGCCGGCGGTGCGGCTCACTTGCCGGGGATGATCGCGGCGAAAACGACGCTGCCGGTGATTGGGGTGCCCGTGCAGTCAAAAGCATTGAATGGACTGGATTCGTTATTGTCGATTGTGCAAATGCCAGGCGGGGTGCCGGTGGCGACGGTGGCGATCGGCAAGGCGGGGGCGACCAACGCCGGACTGCTCGCCGCATCGATTCTTGGACTGCTTGAGCCACGCTATATGGAGGCGCTCAAAGCGCGGCGGGAAGCGATTCGCAAACAAATCGTAGAAAGCAGTGATCAATTTGACTAAGCAACGGATCGTTCCTGGGCAGACGATCGGCATCATCGGCGGGGGGCAGCTCGGGCGGATGATGGCTTTGGCGGCGCGTGAGATGGGGTTTCGCATCGCCGTGCTGGATCCGACGCCTGATTCCCCGTGCGGGCAAGTGGCCGATGTGGAGATTACGGCGCCTTATCATGATTTGGACGCCATCGCTGAACTGGCCCGCGTGAGCGATGTCATTACGTACGAATTTGAAAATATCGATGCGCGAGCGCTTGAGTGGCTGGAGGCAAACGCCTATGTCCCGCAAGGAAGCCGACTGCTTGCGGTGACGCAAGACCGGGCGCTGGAGAAAGCGGCGATTGTCGAAGCCGGGTTGCCGGTGGCGCCGTATAGGGAAGTGGACGGATGGGATGAGTTGGAACAGGCCGTTGCCATGACCGGCTTTCCGTGCGTCTTGAAAACGCGGCGCGGCGGCTACGACGGCAAAGGACAATATGTGCTGCGCGGCGAAGGCGATCTAGCCAAAGCGGCTGATTTGCTTGGGCTTGGCCCATGCATTTTGGAAGGCTGGGTGCCGTTTGTGAAGGAAATGTCGGTCATTGTCGCCCGCAACCTCGATGGTGAGACGGCTGTTTTTCCAGTGGCGGAAAATATTCATATCGAGAACATTTTGCATCAAACGATCGTTCCGGCTCGAATTCCGGAAAGCGTGCAAGAGCGGGCCATTCGCTACGCGGAAGTGTTGGCCGCATCGTTTTCGCTCGTTGGGACGCTGGCGGTGGAAATGTTTTTGACGGCGGACGGGGATATTTATATTAATGAGCTGGCCCCTAGACCGCACAACTCCGGACATTATACAATCAATGCATGCGCGACGTCGCAGTTTGCCCAGCACATCCGCGCCGTCTGCAACTGGCCGCTCGGATCGACCGAATTGTTGAAGCCGGCGGTGATGGTCAATATTTTAGGCGAGCACGTCGAGCCGGTCATTCGGCATATCGGTGCGTTCGACGGGGGGACCTACGTCCATCTGTACGGCAAACACGAAGCGAAGCCGAAGCGGAAAATGGGGCATGTGACGGTGCTGGCAGACGATGTCGAGGCGGCGTTGGCGAGAATCGAATCGTGGCAAATTTGGCATGATCGGAGGCTGGAACGAGGATGATTGAACGTTACACAAGACCGGAAATGGGAGCGATTTGGACCGAGGAAAACCGCTTTAAGGCATGGCTTGAGGTGGAACTGCTCGCGTGCGAGGCGTGGGCCGAGCTTGGCGTCATCCCAAAAGAAGATGTCCGCCGCCTGCGTGAAAACGCGTCGTTTGACGTCAACCGCATTAAGGAAATCGAAGAAGAAACGCGCCACGATGTCGTCGCCTTCACCCGCGCCGTTTCTGAGACGCTTGGGGAAGAACGAAAATGGGTGCATTATGGTCTCACGTCGACCGATGTCGTCGATACGGCGCTCGGCTACTTGTTAAAGCAGGCGAACGCGATTTTGCGGCGTGATTTGGAAAACTTCATTCAAGTGCTGAAAGAGAAAGCGCGCGAACATAAATACACGGTCATGATGGGGCGCACGCACGGCGTTCATGCCGAACCGACGACGTTCGGGCTGAAGCTGGCGCTTTGGTATGCCGAGATGGTGCGAAATTTGGAGCGGTTTGAACAAGCTGCCAAGATGGTGGAAGTCGGGAAAATTTCCGGCGCAGTCGGCACGTACGCCAACGTGGATCCGTTTGTGGAGCAGTATGTGTGTGAAAAACTCGGCTTGACGCCAGCGCCGATTTCGACGCAGACGCTGCAGCGCGACCGCCACGCTTACTATATGGCGACATTGGCCTTAATTGCGACATCGATTGAAAAATTTGCCGTCGAGATTCGCGGCTTGCAAAAAAGCGAAGTCCGCGAAGTCGAAGAGTTTTTTGCCAAAGGACAAAAAGGCTCATCAGCGATGCCGCATAAGCGCAATCCGATCGGTTCGGAAAATATGACCGGCATGGCGCGCGTCATTCGCGGGTATATGGTGACGGCGTATGAAAATGTGCCGCTTTGGCATGAGCGCGACATTTCCCATTCGTCGGCTGAGCGCATCATTTTGCCGGATGCGACGATCGCGTTGAACTATATGCTGAATCGGTTCGCGAACATTGTGAAAAACTTGTTGGTCTACCCGGAAAATATGAAGAAAAATATGGAGCGCACGTTCGGGCTCATTTACTCGCAACGCGTGTTGCTCGCTTTGATTGACAAAGGGATGACGCGCGAGGAAGCGTACGATTTGGTGCAGCCGAAAGCGATGGAAGCGTGGGAGCGACAAGTGCCGTTCCGCTCGCTGCTTGAGGCGGATGAGCGGATTACAAGCCGGCTCACCAAAGAGGAACTCGATGATTGCTTTGACTACCGCCATCATTTGAAACACGTCGATACGATTTTTGCCCGCTTAGGATTGGATTGAGCAGAAAACGGCTGGCTTTGGGCCGGCTGTCCGAGCGGAAAATTTTCAATCTTCTGGATAACGGAGGCGTTCATCATGCCGACAAAACAACAGCTGCTGTACGAAGGAAAAGCGAAAAAGATTTACGCGACCGATGCGCCGGGCGTGCTTTGGGTCGAGTACAAAGACAGCGCGACCGCATTTAACGGCGGGAAAAAGGCGACGATCGCCGGCAAGGGGCGGCTCAATAACGAGATTTCCAGCTTGTTGTTTTTGAAGCTGCGCGAAGCCGGGATCGCCAATCATTTTCTTGAAAAGCTGTCGCCGACCGAGCAGCTCGTCCAACAGGTGACGATCATTCCGCTTGAGGTGGTCGTGCGCAATGTTGTAGCGGGCAGCTTAGCGAAACGCATCGGCTTGGCGGAGGGAACGCCGCTTGAGGTGCCGCTTGTCGAGTTTTACTACAAAAACGATGATCTTGGCGACCCGCTGCTCGTGGAAGACCATATTGCGATTTTAAAACTTGCCAGCCGCGAGGAGATTGACCAGTTGAAACGCGAAGCGCTCAAGGTGAACGACGTGCTGGGCGCCCATTTTGCGGAACGAAAGGTGAGATTAATTGATTTTAAGCTGGAGTTCGGCCGCACGGCGGACGGGGCGATTGTTTTAGCCGACGAGATTTCGCCCGATACGTGCCGGCTGTGGGACGCTGACACGAACGAGAAGCTCGATAAAGACGTGTTTCGCCGCGATCTCGGCAGCTTGACGGAGGCGTATGAAGTCATTTTACAACGATTAGGGGGAGAATCGGCATGTACAAGGTAAAAGTATATGTGACGCTGCGCGAAAGTGTGTTGGATCCGCAAGGGACCGCGGTGAAAGGGGCGCTGCACAGCTTGTCATATACGGAAGTGAAAGATGTACGAATCGGGAAGTTCATGGAGCTTGTGATGGAAGAGAGCGGCCGCGACATCAACGAGATCGTTCGCGAGATGTGCGAAAAGCTGCTCGCCAATCCGGTGATTGAAGATTACCGCTATGAAATTGAGGAGGCCGTCGCCCGATGAAGTTTGCCGTCGTTGTATTTCCGGGATCGAATTGCGACGTCGACATGTATCATGCGATCGCCGATGAGCTTGGCGAGGAAGTCGAGTACGTCTGGCATGATGAGGACAACTTGGACCGGTTTGACGCCGTTTTGCTTCCGGGCGGATTTTCGTACGGCGATTACTTGCGTTCCGGAGCGATCGCTCGCTTTTCGAAAGTAATGGCTGCCGTCAAACAGGCGGCTGATGCCGGAAAACCGGTGCTTGGCGTGTGCAACGGGTTTCAAATTTTGCTTGAAGCCGGCTTGCTTCCTGGGGCGATGCGCCGCAATCAAGGGTTGAAGTTCATCTGCCGGCCGGTGCAGCTTGTGGTGGAAAACAATGGGACGATGTTTACATCCGCCTACGAAAAAGGGGAAGTCATTACGATTCCGATCGCCCATGGTGAAGGGAATTATTATTGCGATGAACAGACGCTCGAGCGCTTAGTGGAAAACAAGCAAATCGTGTTCCGCTACCATGGGGAAAACCCGAACGGCAGCCTCATGGATATTGCCGGCATCGTCAATGAGCGGGGCAATGTGCTTGGCATGATGCCGCATCCGGAGCGGGCGGTCGACGCCTTGCTCGGCAGCGCGGACGGGCTGAAACTATTTCGATCGATCGTCAACTATTGGAGGGAGACGCATGTCGTTACTGCTTGAGCCGAGCGCGGCGATGATCAAAGAACAACAATTGTACCGCGAGATGGGATTGACGGATGACGAATTTGCGCGCATTGAGGCGATTTTAGGAAGACTGCCGAACTACACGGAAACCGGCATTTTTTCGGTAATGTGGTCGGAGCACTGCAGCTATAAAAACTCGAAGCCGGTGCTGAAAAAATTCCCGACCGACGGCCCGCACGTGCTGCAGGGGCCGGGCGAAGGCGCCGGGATCGTCGACATCGGCGACGGGTTGGCGGTGGTGTTTAAAATCGAAAGCCACAATCACCCGTCGGCGATCGAGCCGTATCAAGGGGCGGCGACCGGGGTCGGCGGCATCATCCGCGACGTCTTTTCGATGGGGGCGCGGCCGATCGCGCTGCTCAATTCACTTCGGTTTGGCGAACTGACGTCGCCGCGCGTCAAATATTTGTTCGAGCAGGTCGTCGCCGGCATTGCCGGGTACGGCAACTGCGTCGGCATCCCGACGGTCGGCGGTGAAGTGCAGTTTGATCCGTCGTATGAAGGGAATCCGCTTGTCAACGCCATGTGCGTCGGGATCATCTGCCATGAGGATATTCAGCGCGGCATTGCGACGGGAGTCGGCAACACGGTCATGTACGTCGGGGCGAAAACGGGCCGCGACGGCATCCACGGGGCGACGTTTGCATCGGAAGAGTTGAGCGAACAGTCGGAAGCAAAGCGCCCGGCCGTGCAAGTCGGCGATCCGTTTATGGAAAAACTGCTGCTGGAGGCGTGTTTGGAAGCAGTCAAGTCGGATGCGTTAGTCGGCATTCAAGATATGGGGGCGGCAGGGCTCACGAGTTCATCCGCCGAAATGGCAAGCAAAGGCGGATTTGGCATTGAAATGAATTTGGATCTCGTCCCGCAGCGCGAGACCGGCATGACGCCGTATGAAATGATGCTGTCTGAATCGCAGGAGCGGATGCTGCTTGTCGTCAAGCAAGGGCGGGAAGACGAAATCGCTGCGATTTTTGCCAAATACGGCCTAGAGGCCAAAGCAATCGGCAAAGTGACCGATGACAAAATGCTTCGTCTCTGGTTCCGCGGCGAGGTGGCGGCGGAAATTCCGGTGGACGCGCTGGCGAAAGACGCGCCGGTTTACCATAAGCCGTCGAAAGAGCCGGTTTACTACCGCGAATTTCAAGCGATGCCGCCGTATATTCCGCACATCGAAGACTACAACCAAACATTGCTCGGGCTCCTCGCCCAACCGACGATTGCGAGCAAAGAATGGGTGTACGACCAATATGACTACATGGTGCGGACGAATACGGTCGTCGCCCCAGGATCGGACGCGGCCGTCGTGCGCATCCGCGGCACGAATAAGGCGCTTGCGCTCACCACGGATTGCAATTCGCGCTACTTGTACTTGGATCCGGAAGTGGGCGGGAAAATCGCCGTCGCCGAGGCGGCGCGCAACGTCGTTTGTTCGGGGGCGAAGCCGCTCGCGATTACGGACTGCCTTAACTTTGGCAGCCCGGAAAAGCCGGAGATTTTCTGGCAGCTCGAAAAAGCGGTCGACGGGATGAGCGAGGCGTGCCGGGTGCTCGGGACGCCGGTCGTGAGCGGCAACGTCTCGCTGTACAATGAAACGAACGGTGTGGCCGTCTACCCGACACCGGTCGTCGGCATGGTCGGGCTCATTGAGGACCTTTCGCATATTACCACCCAGCTATTTAAGCAAGTGGGCGACCTCATTTACGTGATCGGCGAGGCGAAGCCGGAGTTTGGCGGCAGCGAGCTGCAAAAATGGCTGGAAGGCCGCATTTTCGGAAAAGCACCGGAGATTGACTTAGAGGTGGAGGCAAGACGCCAGCGCCAGCTGCTGGCGGCGATCCGCGCTGGGGTCGTGGCGTCGGCGCATGATGTGGCGGAAGGTGGGTTGGCGGTCGCGTTGGCGGAGTGCCTGATGGGGGCTTTAGGGCTTGGCGCCAAGGTGACGGTCGGCGGCGACCTCGTCAGTGAACTGTTCGGCGAAACGCAATCGCGCTTTGTTGTTTCAGTGAAAAAAGAACATCAGGAAGCGTTTGAACAGCTCGTGGAAGCGAAGCGAATCGGCGAAGTGACAGACGACGGCATCTTGACAGTGAACGGGGAACAGGGGGAAACGGTCATCCGCCTTTCGGTTGACGAGATGCGAAACGTCTGGAAAGGGGCTATTCCATGCTTGCTGAAATCAAAGGATTGAACGAGGAGTGCGGCATTTTCGGCATTTGGGGGCATGAAGACGCCGCCCGGCTCACATATTACGGGCTTCACAGCCTGCAACACCGTGGGCAGGAAGGGGCCGGCATCGTGGCGGCGCATAACGGGGGCTTATCCGGTCATAAAGGGCTGGGGCTGGTGACGGACGTGTTTCAAAGCGGCACGCTCGATGCACTCAAAGGGGCGGCGGCCATCGGTCATGTCCGCTATTCGACGGCGGGCGGGGGCGGCTATGAAAACGTGCAGCCGCTCTTGTTCCGCTCGCAAACCGGATCGATGGCGCTCGCCCATAACGGCAACTTGACGAACGCCATCGAGTTGAAGCTCGCGCTTGAAGGACAAGGAAGCATTTTTCAGACGACATCGGATACGGAAGTGTTCGCCCATCTCATCCGCCGCAGCCAAGCGCCGACGTTTGTCGGGCAAATGAAAGAGGCTCTAAGCCAGATCGAAGGGGCGTTTGCGTTTTTGCTGCTGACGGAAGAAGCGCTCTATGTGGCGCTTGACCCGCACGGCTTCCGGCCGCTGTCGCTCGGCCGGCTCGGCTCGGCGTATGTCGTGGCATCGGAAACGTGCGCGTTCGACGTCATCGGCGCCACATACGAGCGGGAAGTGGCGCCTGGGGAATTGCTCATCATCAGTCATGAAGGGGTGCATTCGGAACGGTTTGCTCCTAGGCAGCCGCGGTCGATTTGCAGCATGGAATACATTTACTTCGCCCGCCCGGACAGCCATGTCGACGGCATCAACGTCCATACGGCCCGCAAAAACTTAGGGAAACGGCTGGCGCTTGAGGCGCCGGCAGAGGCCGACATCGTCACCGGCGTGCCGGACTCGAGCATTTCGGTCGCCATCGGCTATGCGGAAGCGAGCGGCATCCCCTATGAATTAGGGCTCATCAAAAACCGTTACGTCGGCCGGACGTTCATCCAGCCGTCACAAGCGCTTCGTGAGCAAGGCGTGAAAATGAAGCTGTCACCGGTGCGCGGGGTTGTGGCCGGCAAGCGGGTCGTGATGGTCGACGATTCGATCGTGCGCGGGACGACAAGCCGGCGCATCGTCACGATGCTCCGTGAAGCGGGGGCCGTGGAAGTGCATGTGCGCATCAGCGCCCCGCCGATCACCCATCCTTGTTTTTACGGCATTGATACGTCATCAAGGGAAGAATTGATCGCGGCGAAACATTCGGTCGAAGAGATTCGCCGCTTGATCGGTGCGGATTCACTGGCGTTTCTCAGCCAGGAAGGGATGCTTGAGGCGATCGGGCGCCCGGACATCTCGCCAGAGCGCGGGCAATGTTTGGCATGTTTCACTGGCCAATACCCAACCCGCATCGGCCGGGCTGTCCGACCGTGCTTGACGGTGAAATAACATCGCGATGGAGAACGCGATTCGGTGTGAAGTTGGCTGCATGGCGGCCAAAGGGAGGATGGAATGTGGCAAACGCATATAAAGAAGCAGGGGTTGACATTGAGGCGGGTTACCAAGCGGTCGCTCTCATGAAACAGCACGTACAAAAAACGATGCGCCCGGAAGTGCTGGGCGGGATCGGCGGCTTTGGTGGTTTGTTCGATATATCGGCGCTTGGCTATCGCCAGCCGGTGCTTGTCTCCGGCACGGATGGCGTCGGCACGAAGCTGAAAGTGGCGTTTTTGCTTGACCGACATGATACAATCGGCATCGACTGCGTCGCGATGTGTGTCAACGATATTCTTGTCCAAGGAGCGGAACCGCTCTTTTTCCTTGACTATATCGCCTGCGGCAAGGCGGTGCCGGAGAAAATCGCCGCCATCGTCAAAGGAGTGGCCGACGGCTGCGTCGAAGCCGGCTGCGCCTTGATCGGTGGGGAAACGGCGGAAATGCCGGGAATGTATGAGGAAAATGAGTATGATTTGGCAGGGTTTGCGGTCGGCATTGCGGAAAAAGAACGATTGGTGACCGGGCAAACGATTCAAGCGAGCGATGTGCTGATCGGACTGCCTTCAAGCGGTCTCCACAGCAACGGCTACTCGCTCGTGCGCCGCATCGTGTTTGACCAAGCGAAGTTGGACGTTGACCGCATTTACGAGCCGCTTGCGGTTCCGCTCGGCGAGGAGTTATTGAAGCCGACACGCATTTATGCGAAACCGTTGCGTTCTTTGCTGCAGACGTTTACGATCAAAGGGATGGCTCATATTACCGGCGGCGGATTTATCGAAAACATTCCGCGCATGCTGCCTTCCGGGCTGGGTGCGCGCATTGAGCGCGGCTCATGGCCGGGGCTGCCGATTTTTGATTTGTTGCGCCAAAACGGCGGGCTTGAGGAAGAAGAGATGTTTTCCGTCTTTAATATGGGCATCGGCCTTGTGATGGCGGTCAGCCCGGAGGCGGCGGACTCGGTTGTCGATGCGCTGGCCCAGCAAGGGGAGGCCGCATACATTATCGGCGAAGTCGTCGAAGGGGAAGGCGTGTCGTTTGCCGGAGGGAACGGCGCATGAAACGGTTGGCGATCTTTGCGTCCGGGAGCGGCACGAACTTTCAAGCGATCGTCGACGCAGCCAAGCGCGGTGAGGTGCCCGCGGAAGTAGCGCTTTTGGTGTGCGACCGCCCGGGGGCGAAAGTCATTGAACGGGCGGCGCGCGAAAACGTGCCGGCGTTCGTGTTTTCGCCGAAAGAGTATCCATCGAAGGCGGCGTTTGAAAGCGAAATTTTGCGCGAGCTGAAGGAGCGGCGCATCGACTGGATTGCGCTCGCCGGCTATATGCGTTTGATCGGGCCGACGTTGCTTTCCGTCTATGAAGGGAAAATCGTCAACATTCATCCATCGCTGCTGCCGGCGTTTCCGGGCAAAGATGCGATCGGCCAGGCGTACCGGGCGGGCGTTTTGGAAACAGGCGTCACCGTCCATTATGTTGATGAAGGGATGGACACCGGGCCGGTCATCGCCCAGTGCGCCGTCCCGATCGTGCCCGGTGAGCCGATCGAGGTGCTTGAGGCGCGCATCCATCAAGTTGAACATGAGCTGTATCCAGCGGTGTTGCGCATGCTGCTAGGGGAGAAGGAACAACAGGAAGAAAGGATCGAGAATGATGGCAGTGAAACGAGCATTGATCAGCGTGTCCAATAAAGAAGGGATCATTCCGTTTGCAAAGCAATTGGCGGAACTTGGCGTCGACATCATTTCGACCGGCGGGACGAAACGGGCGCTTGAAGAGGCCGGCGTTCCGGTCATTTCGATCTCCGATGTCACCGGGTTTCCGGAAATTTTGGACGGGCGCGTCAAAACGCTGCATCCAGCCATCCATGGCGGCATTTTGGCGGTGCGCAGCGATGAGCGCCACCAAGCGGCGCTTAAAGAGCACGGCATCCGTCCGATCGATTTGGTCGTCGTCAACTTGTACCCGTTCCAGCAAACGATCGCCAAACCGGACGTGACGCTGGCCGAGGCGATTGAAAACATCGATATCGGCGGCCCGACGATGGTGCGGGCGGCGGCGAAAAACTATGCCGATGTCGCGATTGTCGTTGACCCGGCCGACTATCCAATGGTGATCGAAGAGCTGAAAACAACCGGTTCGATCCAAGCAAAGACGCGGCAGCAGCTGGCGGCGAAAGCGTTCCGCCATACGGCGGCGTATGATGCGATGATCGCCGAATATTTGACCGGTCTTGCCGGCGAAGAGTATCCGGAAACGCTCACCGTCACCTACACGAAAAAACAGTCGTTGCGCTATGGCGAAAATCCGCATCAATCGGCGGCGTTTTACGCCAAACCGCTCGGCGCGGCGTTCTCGATTGCCAAAGCGGCACAGCTGCACGGAAAAGAGCTGTCGTACAACAACATCAACGACGCCAATGCGGCCATCAACCTCATTCGCGAATTTCAAGAGCCAGCCGCAGCGGCGATCAAACATATGAACCCGTGCGGCGTCGGGGTCGGTGCCACGCTTCTTGAGGCATTTACGAAAGCGTACGAGGCCGATCCGGTCTCGATTTTCGGCGGCATTGTCGCCGTCAACCGGGAAGTGGACAAAGAAACAGCCGAACGGATGCACGACATCTTTTTGGAAATCGTCATCGCCCCATCGTTCAGCGACGAGGCGCTCGCCATTTTGACGAAAAAGAAAAACATCCGCTTGTTGACGCTTGATTTTGCCGCGCCGGACGTTAAGGAAAAAACGCTCGTTTCCGTCAATGGCGGCTTGCTTGTGCAAGAGGCCGATAAGTATACGCTTGAAGACGCCGAATGGAACATCGTCACGAAACGCGAGCCGACCGAGGCAGAGCGCGAACAGCTTCGATTTGCTTGGAAGGTTGTCAAACATGTGAAATCGAATGCGATTGTACTCGCCAAAAATGGGATGACGGTCGGCGTGGGCGCCGGGCAAATGAATCGAGTCGGCGCGGCCAACATTGCCATTGAACAAGCCGGGGAACAGGCGGTTGGCGCTGTGTTGGCGTCCGATGCGTTCTTCCCGATGGACGACACGGTTGAAGCAGCAGCAAAAGCCGGCATTACCGCGATCATTCAGCCGGGCGGCTCGATTCGCGACGCCGACTCGATTCGCAAAGCGGATGAGTACGGCATGGCCATGGTGTTTACCGGTGTGCGCCATTTCAAACATTAAACGGCGGCAAAAAGGAGAGGAAGACAATGAACGTTCTGGTAGTCGGACGCGGCGGGCGCGAGCATGCCATCGCCTGGAAAGCGGCGCAAAGCCCGCTTGTGGACAAACTGTACGCGGCGCCAGGCAACCCGGGCATCGGGGAAGTGGCGGAGCTCGTCGACATTGATGAGCTCGATATCGACGCGCTTGTGCAGTTTGCCAAGCAACGCGCAATCGATTTGACGATCGTCGGGCCGGAAGCGCCGCTTGCTTCCGGCATTGTTGACCGTTTTATGGCCGAGGGGCTTCGCATTTTCGGCCCAACTCAAGCGGCAGCGCTCATCGAAGGAAGCAAGGCGTTTGCCAAAGAGCTGATGAAGAAATACGGCATCCCAACGGCGGATCATGCGACCTTTGCGTCGTATGAAGAGGCGAAAGCGTACATTGAACAAAAAGGCGCGCCGATCGTCGTGAAAGCGGACGGATTGGCTGCCGGAAAAGGCGTGACCGTCGCCCAAACGGTGGAAGAAGCGCTGGCCGCCGCGAAGGCAGCGCTTGTCGATGGCCAGTTTGGCACAGCCGGCTGCCAAGTCGTGATCGAGGAGTATTTGGAAGGCGAAGAATTTTCGTTTATGGCGTTCGTCAACGGCGAGAAAGTGTATCCACTTGCCATCGCCCAAGACCATAAGCGGGCGTATGACGGGGATGAAGGTCCGAACACCGGTGGGATGGGAGCGTATTCGCCAGTGCCGCAAATCTCAGCGGAGACGGTGGAAACAGCGCTGGAAACGATTTTGCGCCCGGCCGCCAAAGCGTTAGTGGCTGAAGGCCGGCCGTTTACCGGCGTGCTGTATGCTGGGCTGATCGAAACGGCAGCCGGGCCGAAAGTGATCGAATTCAACGCCCGTTTTGGCGATCCCGAGGCGCAAGTCGTGCTGCCGCGGCTGAAAACCGATTTGGTTGAAGCGATCCTCGCGGTGATGGAAGGAAAAGAGTTGGCGCTTGAGTGGACGGACGAAGCGGTGCTCGGTGTCGTGCTGGCTGCCAAAGGCTACCCGGGCGCCTATGAGCGCGGAGCGGCCATTCGGGGGGTGGATCGGCTTGATTCCGATGTGCTGCTATTGCATGCCGGGACGAAGCAAGAAGACGGTGCACTGTACACGAACGGCGGCCGCGTTCTTCTGGCAGCAGCGAAAGGGAGTACACTCGTTGAGGCGAAGGAAAAAGTGTATGAACAGTTGACGCGAATCGAAAGCGACGGGCTGTTTTACCGCCGCGACATCGGCCGGCGCGCTATCGAACGCGCCTCCGCCGCATATACACGTATGAAAGAGCGATAATTCCCCCGATTAACGCGGCCAATACGAACGACATATCGGTCATATATTCCAGCAACATGGTCAATCACTCCTTTGGGTGGAAGGGGCTGACCCAAAACGCGAATGCGTTTTGGGATCAGCCCCCACTTTTTTGCCTCAAATATAGAAGAATCGCCCTTTTTTCTGGTAGAATAGAGTCACCAAAACCACTACCACCGAAAGAAGGGCGATTCTTTTATGAAACATGATCATATTTCCTTTAAAGAGTATACCATGGACAACCTCTCTTTGCCAAGCAACATCGCCGATCTCATTCCACGGGATAACATGGCCCACGTGGTTCATGAGATGGTTGAACGCATCCCGATGGAGACGTTTCTTGCTTACTACAAAGGAGGGGGCGCCTCCGCCTATCATCCGAAAATGATGACCAAAATTCTCCTTTACGCTTACACCCAAAAAATGTATCATGGCCGTGAGATTGCACGGCAGCTCGAAGTCCACCTTCCCCTCATGTGGCTAAGTGGATTTCAAAAGCCGGACTTCCGTTCCATCAATCGGTTTCGTTCGGAGCGGATGAAAGACCTGATTGACGACCTGTTCCGGGAAATGATCACGCTGCTCGTGGCCGACGGCTATGTCAAGATGGAAGATTATTTTGTGGATGGAACGAAAATTGAAGCGAATGCCAACCGGTACACCTTCGTTTGGCGCAAATCGGCTGAGAAGTACCAGGAGAAACTCCAAGCCAATGTCGATCGGCTGATTGCCCAGATCGAGGTGATCGTGGAAGAAGAAAAGGCGGAAGACATCGACATCGACCCTTCGCCGGCCTTTACGTCAGAAGAAATCCGAAAGAAAACCGAGGAGTGGGAAAAACGGTTGGAGGCCGAGCCGGACAACCAACCGTTGAAGAAGGCCATCAAGAAGATGAAGGAGGACTACTTGCCCCGCAGTGAAAAGTATGAACACCAACTCCATGTATGCGGGGATCGCAACAGCTATTCCAAGACCGATGTGGATGCCACCTTCATGCGGTTGAAGGAGGATCACATGCGAAACGGCCAGCTCAAGCCGGCCTATAACGTACAGGTGGGTTCTTCCGGCCAATTTATTTTGGGGTATTCCCTTCATCAGAGGCCGGGCGACACTCGTTGTCTTCTCCCGCATTTGGAGACCGTTCGAGAGAAGTACGGCGTGGAACCCGAACGTTTGATCGCTGACGCGGCTTATGGCTCGGAAGAGAACTACGTGAAGCTGGAAGAGAAGCACATATCGGCCTTGATCAAGTACCATACGTATGAGAAGGAGAACACGCGCAAGGTCAAGAAAAATCCGCATCATCAGCAGAATTGGACCTATGTGGAAGAAGAAGACGTTTGGATTTGCGCCAATGGGAAAAAGCTGGTTCGCACCGGAACTTCGAAACAGACCACGGAATCAGGATACACCTCGGTCACCCGACACTACCAATGCCATGAATGCGAAGGATGTCCGTTCCGTTCGGCCTGCACGACTTCCAAGTATGGACGAACCACGCAATGGAACCCCATCTATCATGAACAAAAACAGAAAGCCCGCGAACGGTTGGAGAGTGAAGAAGGGCAAGCCCGATACCGCCAACGCCAAACCGACATTGAGAGTGTATTTGGGCAAATCAAACAAAATCGCGGGTTTCGTCGCTTTGTCCTGCGAGGCCTCCAAAAAGTTTCCATCGAATGGGGGCTGGTTTGTGCTGCCCACAATCTTCTCAAAAAAGCCGCTAGGGACAAGCAATTGTCCTTGGTGGCGTAAATGAGGGGGAGAACAGAGTCGGAATTTTGTTCCGTTTGGTAAAATATACAAAAACCAGAGAGGGCTGACTCCAAAAGTCCGCTTTTTGGCGGACTTTTGGGTCAGCCCCTTTTTGGCGTGATAATGGAACAATTCGGGCGGGGTCGAAGCCAACTTTCCTGAGAAGTCCGGGCGGCTCAAGACGCAAGTTCCAAGTAAATGGACGACAAGGCCGAAGCCAGTTCCCCGCAAAGTGGATGCCTCCGAACTTGACGAGACGAGGTCGCAGCATCTTCGTCCGCCGGCGCAACACACGCCAGCACGACAGGAAACAGGTGCCATATGCAACCTTGTTCCAAGTTGACCGCATGATGTTCGTTACGTTGGATTGACAACGGCTTCTTTTTGTTCTTCAAGCAGCTGCTGGCGCTGCATGTTGTCAAACAAGGCCGTCAGCGGGCAAAAACGGGTAATCCCTTCACCGACTTTCATGGCCCCAAGCAAAGCGGCGAACAAGTACGATGTGCACCATGGCCGCCGGGCCAGGCGGGCGGTCGCCCATGCTACGACAGTCAAACCGAGCGTAATGCGAATGAGCGCATTCACAATGCCGATATTTGCCATTGGCTTGCCCCTCCTCATCTTTTTATTGTGAAAATCGCTTTCGTACGTTAAAATGGTTATATGGAACGATTAGGAAACAAGGGACGGGGTGTCAATGGGCGAACAACGTTACCGCTGGAAAGGCAGCGAACTGCGTGAACAAGCAGCAGTGATTGAAGGCAAATAATCACCAACGAAAGTATTGGTGAATGCGACGTATTTGCACTCGTATTTTCGTGAATGGATAAAAGGAAATATATGGATTAATGGTGACCGCATCGTGTATGCCGGAGAGCGTCTTCCCGACCGGGTCGACGGGGCATGCGAAGTCGTCGACTGCCGCGGGTATGTGCTCGTTCCCGGCTACATCGAGCCGCATGTCCATCCATTTCAATTATATAATCCCCGTTCCTTTGCCCGTTATGCAGCGGCGCGCGGGACGACGACGCTAGTGAACGATAACTTGTTTTTCCTTTTGCATCTGAATGATGACGAGGCGCTTTTGTTTTTGCAACAAATGAATACGCTTCCAACTTCGATGTATTGGTGGTGCCGGTTTGATGGCCAAACGGAGCTGGAGCGCGAGGATGAGCAATTGTCCAACGTACGGATCAAACGATGGCTTGACCAGGAAACGGTCCTCCAAGGCGGCGAGCTGACATCATGGTCGAGACTCGTCAGCGGCGATGACATCGTTTTGTATTGGATGCAAGAGGCGAAACGGCGGCGTCGCAAAATCGAAGGGCATTTTCCGGGAGCGTCGGAAAAAACGCTTGTTAAAATGGCGCTGTTTGGCGTGGATGGCGACCATGAGGCCATGACGGGAAAAGAGGTGCGAACCCGTCTTTGGCACGGTTATACGGTCACGCTCCGCCATTCTTCGATTCGTCCGGACTTGCCGGTGCTGCTTGACCGGAATGGACGCTGGCACGTCAACACGATGCTCAAAGGCTTTTCATCAGCGCTCGGCGGATTGGCGAGCTCGTACTCGAATACGGGCGATTTGGTTTTAATCGGCAAACATAAGGAAGATATGTTGCTCGCTTTCCGACGGATGAAGGAAATCGGCGGCGGCTTGGTGCTTGCCGAAAATGGCGAAATCGTATTTGAGCTTCCGCTTCCGCTTGGTGGCATGATGTCCGCGCTGGAGATGGAGTCATTGATCGACAAGGAAAAAGAGTTCGTCCGTCTGTTGCGGGAGAGGGGATACCGCTTTGAAGACCCTGTGTATTCGTTGCTCTTTTTGCAGTCGACCCATTTGCCGTATGTGCGCATCACCCAGCGCGGCATTTACGATGTCATGCACAAAACGGTACTCTTTCCTTCGATAATGCGGTAAAATAAAAAAGAAAGGGTTGTGTGTCCATTGAAACATTGGCTGTTCGTCATCAGCTGCGCGGTATTGTTGTTAGGAGGCTGCACGACCAAAAGCGAGCCGAAGCAGGCTGAACCAGCCAAACCGGCTCCTCGGCAGGAGCAGCCGTCCAAGCCTCCGGCGGAGGAAAAACAAACGTTCCCGCTGACCGGGCTGCCGGCGAAAGGGAACGTTCATCAACGGGTCGTCGGCGTGATGGTCAACAACCATCCGAAGGCGCGCCCACAGTCGGGATTAAGCAAGGCGGACATCGTGTATGAGGTGCTCGCTGAGGGGGATATCACCCGCTTTTTGGCGCTTTACCAAAGCGAACAGCCGGAACGAGTCGGACCGGTGCGGAGTGCGCGTGATTATTATATTGATTTGAGCGAGGGCTACAATGCCATTTATGTTTGCCATGGATGGAGCCCGGAAGCGAAAGCGCGGCTCGAGCAGGGGGAAACCGATTATTTGAACGGGCTCTTTTATGACGGAACGCTGTTTAAGCGCGTTTCCTTCCGCAAGGCGCCGCACAACTCGTACATTACGTTTGCCAACATTAAAAAAGGGGCGGAACAAAACGGGTATGCTTGGACGGACGATGTCGCTCCGCTGCCGTTTCGCGCGGACAAACCGAGCGGGGAAAAGGCAGGGACGGTCCACATCGCCTATTCGCACCGCTCGTACGCCCAAGTGGAATACCGCTATGCTCCGGAACGGCATGGGTATTACCGATACAGCGGCGGCGAGCAGACGGTCGATTACGATACGCGCGACCCGGTTGTGGCGCAAAACGTGATGATCATCGCCGCCCGCCATCAAGTGATCGACAGCCATGGGCGGCGCGACGTTGACCTCACGTCCGGCGGCCAAGGCTATTTGCTGCAAAACGGCATCATCCAGCCGATTGAATGGAAAAATGTCGACGGCCGGCTGCTGCCATACCGCGATGGGGCGCCGGTCGGGTTCGTGCCAGGCAAAACGTGGATCAATATCGTTCCGGAACTGGCGATCGTGCAATGGCGGTGACCCGAAAACGGCCGCCGGCGGGTTTTCCAAACCATAAACATAAAGAGGAGAGCGCCAACAGTCCACCAAATCGTTTTTCGCCAAAGCAAGGAGGAGACAAACATGCAAATCGACAAGCTGCGCGGCAGAGAGCTTGATCAACTGTTTAAAGCCATCTTGTCGCTGCGCGATTTGGAAGAGTGTTACCGTTTTTTCGATGATTTATGCACCGTCAACGAAATTCAGGCGCTTGCCCAACGTCTGGAAGTCGCCCGCATGTTGCGGGAAGGGTATACGTACCATAAAATTGAAACGGAAACCGGAGCGAGCACGGCGACCATTTCGCGCGTCAAACGCTGCCTCAACTATGGAAACGATGCCTATGCCATGGCGCTTGACCGCATTAAAGAGGAACAACCGCAAGAAGAGAATGAATCGGTGACAGACTAAGCAGGCAAGGAGATTCCTTCCATTCGCAAAGGAACTCCTTTTCTTTTTGCGGATTTGTTATAATGAAACAATGGAGAACAGAGTGGAAGGGGTATTGTCATGGAAGAGATTCGCGCCTGGCGCCATGTGTTTAAGCTCGATCCGAACAAACCGATCGATGATGAGCGCCTTGAGCGCCTTTGCGAGTCGGGGACGGATGCCGTCATCGTCGGCGGAACGGACGGGGTGACGCTCGATGGTGTGCTCGATTTATTGGCCCGCATCCGCCGTTTTTCGGTGCCATGCGCGCTTGAAGTCACAAATCTTGAGGCCTTGACGCCGGGGTTTGATGCGTATTTCATTCCGATCGTGTTAAACAGCCGCCATGTCGACTGGGTGGTGGGCCGCCATCATGAGGCGGTGAAACAATATGGCGAGATCATGAATTGGGATGAGATTTTTGCCGAGGGGTATTGCATTTTAAATCCGGAATGCAAGGCGGCGAAGCTCACCGAAGCCGACGCCGGCCTGAGCGAAGACGATGTGGTGGCCTACGCTCGCCTCGCTCAACATTTGTACAAGCTGCCGATCTTTTATCTTGAATATAGCGGCATATACGGCGACCCCGCCTTGGTGGAAAAAGTGAAACAGGCGCTCGGCGAGACGCAGCTGTTTTATGGCGGCGGCATCACCGCACCGGAGCAGGCGGCTGAGATGGCGCGCCGGGCGGATACTGTTGTCGTCGGCAACGCCGTTTACGAATCGTTTGAACAGGCGCTGCTGACCGTGGACGCCGTAAAGCGGGCGAATGAGGCGAAATAGAACATATGGTGTATTGGTGGTGAAAACAATGAACTTTTTATCGGAACAGCTGCTCGCCCATTTAAACAAAGAGCAACAAGAAGCCGTCAGGACGACGGAAGGCCCGCTGCTCATTATGGCGGGGGCGGGAAGCGGGAAAACGCGGGTGTTGACGCACCGCATCGCCTATTTGATGGCGGAAAAGCATGTGGCGCCGTGGAACATTTTGGCCATTACGTTTACGAACAAGGCGGCGCGCGAAATGCGGGAACGTGTGCAGTCGCTCTTAGGTGGGGCGGCGGAAGACGTCTGGATTTCGACGTTCCACTCGATGTGCGTCCGCATTTTGCGCCGCGACATTGACCGCATCGGCATCAACCGCAATTTTTCCATCCTTGATCCGACGGACCAGCTTTCAGTCATGAAAACGATTTTAAAAGAAAAAAACATAGACCCGAAAAAATTTGAGCCGCGGACGATTTTAGGCACGATCAGCGCGGCGAAAAACGAGCTGTTGCCTCCGGAGCAATTCGCGAAGCGGGCCTCGACGTATTACGAAAAAGTCGTCAGCGATGTGTATCAAGAATACCAACAGCGCCTGCTTCGCAATCATTCGCTCGATTTTGACGATTTGATCATGACGACGATCCAACTGTTTGACCGCGTGCCGGATGTGCTTCACTATTACCAATATAAGTTTCAGTACATCCATATTGATGAGTACCAGGATACGAACCGCGCTCAATATACGCTGGTCAAAAAGCTGGCGGAACGCTTTCAAAACATTTGCGCCGTCGGCGACGCCGACCAATCGATTTATCGGTGGCGCGGGGCGGACATCCAAAACATTTTGTCGTTCGAGCGCGACTATCCGAACGCAAAAGTCATTTTGCTTGAACAAAACTACCGCTCGACGAAGCGCATTTTGCAAGCGGCGAACGAAGTCATCGAGCATAACGTCAACCGGAAGCCGAAACGGCTTTGGACGGAAAACCCGGAAGGAAAGCCGATTCTTTATTATGAGGCGATGAACGAAGCGGACGAAGCGCAGTTTGTCGCTGGACGCATCCGCGAGGCGGTGGAGCGCGGCGAACGCCGCTACCGTGATTTTGCTGTCTTGTACCGGACGAACGCCCAGTCGCGTGTCATGGAGGAAATGTTGCTGAAAGCGAACATTCCGTATCAAATTGTCGGCGGCTTAAAGTTCTATGACCGGAAAGAAATTAAAGACATTCTCGCCTATTTGCGCGTCATCGCCAATCCGGACGATGATTTAAGCTTGCTTCGCATCATTAACGTGCCAAAACGCGGCATTGGCGCCTCGACGATCGACAAACTCGTCCGCTATGCAGCCGATCATGAGCTGTCCTTGTTTGAGGCGCTCGGCGAGCTAGAGATGATCGGGCTTGGCGCCAAAGCGGCCGGGGCGCTCGCCGCGTTCCGCAGCCAGCTCGAGCAATGGACACAGCTGCAAGAATACGTCTCCGTCACCGAACTCGTCGAAGAAGTGCTCGACAAATCGGGCTACCGCGAGATGCTCAAGGCGGAGCGGACGATTGAAGCACAAAGCCGGCTCGAGAACTTGGATGAGTTTTTGTCGGTGACGAAGCATTTTGAAAATGTGAGCGACGATAAATCGCTCATCGCCTTTTTAACCGACTTGGCGCTCATTTCCGATTTGGACGAGCTGAACGGGACGGAACAGGCCGCTGAAGGAGATGCCGTCATGTTGATGACGTTGCATGCCGCCAAAGGGCTCGAGTTTCCGGTCGTCTTTTTGATCGGCATGGAAGAAGGCATTTTCCCGCACAACCGCTCTCTCGAGGATGACGATGAGATGGAAGAAGAACGGCGGCTGGCGTACGTCGGCATCACCCGCGCGGAGGAAGAACTTGTGCTGACGAGCGCGCAAATGCGGACGCTGTTTGGCAACATCCAAATGAACCCGCCGTCGCGCTTTTTGAATGAAATTCCGGCGCATTTGCTTGAGACAGCCTCGCGCCGCCAAGCGGGCGCCTCCCGCTCGGCCGTTTCGCGCCCGCAGGCAAGCGGCGCCGTGGGATCGTGGAAAGTCGGCGATCGGGCGAATCACCGGAAATGGGGCATCGGCACCGTCGTCAGCGTCCGCGGCGGCGGCGACGACCAAGAGCTCGACATCGCCTTCCCGAGCCCGATCGGCATTAAACGACTGCTTGCCAAATTTGCGCCGATTGAGAAAGTGTAGGAAAGGAGAACAGGTGAACGTATGGACCGCCAACAAGCCGAACGGCGCGCGGCCGAGCTGCGCGAACTGTTGAACCGCTACGGGTACGAATATTATGTGCTTGACCGCCCGTCTGTTCCAGATGCCGAGTATGACCGGTTGATGCAAGAGCTCATCGCCATTGAGGAACAATATCCGGAGCTCAAAACGAGCGATTCGCCGACCCAGCGCATCGGCGGTCCGCCCCTTGAGGCGTTTCGCAAAGTGGCGCATCGCGTTCCGATGATGAGCTTGGCGAACGCGTTTGGCGAAGGAGACTTGCGCGATTTTGACCGCCGCGTCCGTCAGGAAGTCGGGGAAGCGGCGTACGTATGCGAGCTGAAAATCGATGGCCTCGCCGTCTCGGTCCGCTATGAAGACGGCTATTTCGTCCAAGGGGCGACGCGCGGCGACGGGACGACGGGTGAAGACATTACGGAAAATTTGAAAACGATCCGCTCGCTGCCTCTCCGTCTGAAAGAACCGGTGTCGCTTGAAGCGCGCGGCGAGGCGTTTATGCCGAAAGCGTCGTTTTTGCGCTTGAATGAGGAGCGAAAAGCCCGCGGCGAGGAGCTGTTTGCCAACCCGCGCAACGCCGCGGCTGGCTCGCTCCGCCAGCTCGACCCGAAAGTGGCGGCCTCGCGCCAGCTGGATTTGTTTGTATATGGCTTAGCCGACGCCGAGGCGCTCGGCATCGCTTCACACAGCGAAGCGCTTGATTATTTGCAGGCGCTCGGGTTTAAAGTAAACCCAGAGCGACGGCGCTGCGCCAATATCGATGAGGTGATCGCCTTTGTCAGCGAGTGGCACGACAAGCGGCCGCAGCTGCCGTATGAGATTGACGGCATCGTTATTAAGGTGGACTCATTCGCCCAGCAACGGGCGCTTGGCGCGACGGCGAAAAGCCCGCGCTGGGCGATTGCCTACAAGTTCCCAGCCGAGGAAGTGGTGACGACGTTAATCGGCATTGAGGTGAACGTCGGTCGCACGGGTGTCGTCACGCCGACGGCGATTTTAGAGCCGGTGCGCGTCGCCGGCACGACGGTGCAGCGCGCCACCCTTCACAATGAAGATTTTATACGGGAAAAAGACATTCGCATCGGCGATGCGGTCATCATTAAAAAAGCGGGCGACATCATCCCGGAAGTGGTCGGCGTCGTCGTTGACCGGCGCGATGGGGATGAAACGCCGTTTGCGATGCCGACGCACTGCCCGGAATGCGAAAGCGAGCTCGTCCGTCTCGAGGGGGAAGTGGCGCTCCGCTGCTTGAACCCGAACTGCCCGGCCCAGCTGCGCGAGCGGCTCATCCATTTTGCCTCAAGGGCGGCGATGAACATCGAGGGTTTGGGCGAAAAAGTCGTCACCCAGCTGTTTAACGCCGGCCTTGTCCGCGATGTCGCCGATTTGTACTGCCTGACGAAGGAACAGCTTGTCGGGTTGGAACGGATGGGGGAAAAGTCGGCGGCCAACTTGCTTGCGGCGATTGAGGCGTCGAAGCAAAACTCGCTTGAACGGCTGCTGTTTGGCCTTGGCATTCGCTACGTCGGAGCGAAAGCCGCCCAACTTTTGGCTGAGCATTTTGAAACGATGGAGCGGCTCGAACGGGCGACGAAAGAGGAGTTGATGGCCATCCCCGAAATCGGAGAGAAAATGGCGGATGCGATCACGGCGTTCTTCGCCCAACCCGAAGCAACTGAGCTGCTCCAGGAGCTGCGCGCTTACGGTGTCAATATGGCTTACAAAGGGCCGAAGCGGTCGGCTGAAGCGCCTGCTGACTCTGCCTTCGCCGGCAAAACGGTCGTCTTGACCGGCAAGCTCGCGTCGATGTCGCGCAATGAAGCAAAAGAACAAATTGAGCGGCTTGGCGGGCGCGTCACCGGCAGCGTCAGCCGCAGCACCGACCTTGTCATCGCCGGCGAGGATGCCGGATCGAAGTTGGAGAAAGCCCAGCAGCTTGGCATTGAGATTTGGGACGAACCACGATTTTTGCAAGAGATCAACAGGGGGAAACGATGAAACAAATCTCACTACTGCGCAGTTTCGTTGCTTGTCGTTGGACGAATCGGGCCCGAAAACGGTTGGCCGTTGTCGGGCTCGCTTCGATTTGTTTGTTGTCTGCGTGTGCGCCGAAGTTTGACAAAGGTGAGGAAGTCGTGCAAGACAAAGGAAGCAAAGAGCAAGAAGCGGTCATCCCGAAATACAACATTTCTGATTCGTATTACCGCGTTGTCTTGCCTTTTAAGCCGTCCGGGGCGCGCGGGCGGGTCGTCAACGACGTCAACACCCGGCTTGATGTCGATGAATTTGAAACCGGGCTGATGCGCTTGGCATCTGAGCAATTTTCCCCGGATGAATATTTGTTGCAGGAAGGGCAATATTTGGACAGCGAAACGATCGGGCGCTGGCTCGCCCGCAAGCGGACGGAAAGCCAGCTGAAGGCAGAGAAAATGAAACCGGAAGACAACATCGGCTTAAACCCGCCGATCAGCGACAAAGGAACGAATGAGCAAAAAAACAAACAAAGCCCGATTTACCTGGCCAGCATTTTGGAGCACGACTACTTAGTGAAAGTCGATAACGGCAAGGTGAAGCTTGGTGGCGTCGCCATCGGCCTGGCGTTGAATTCCGTCCACTACTACTCAACCGAGCAAGGGTATCCACGCGAAGTGAAAATCAAAGACGATGTCATCGAACGGGAAGGAAAGCGGATCGCCGCCGAGGTGTTGAAGCGGCTGCGAAATATCAAAGGGCTCGGCAACGTGCCGATCACGATTGCCTTGTACAAACAGGCGCCGCGCTCGTCCGTGATTCCGGGCCACTTTTTCGCGGTCACCCATGTTGACGACGGAAGCGCCACGATCGATGATTGGGAAGCGGTGAACGAGGAATATTATTTATTCCCGTCCGATGAGGCGGAAAAGAACCATCGCGATGACTGGATCAAATTCAATAATTTTAAATCAGACGTTGAAGACTTTTTCCCGAACTACACCGGCATCGTCGGCAGAGGATTGTACGTCAACGACCAGCTTCAGAAGTTAACGATCAACATTACGATGCCGTTTTACGGCAAAGCGGAAGTGATCGGCTTTACCCAATACGTGACCGGCTTGGTGATGGAAAAATTCCCGGACTACATCACCGTTAATGTCTACATCGCCTCAGCCGGCCAGCCGGAAAGCCTCATCGTGCGCCAGGCGAAAGCAGACGAGCCGTTTGTGCATATTTATCAATAAGGTCGGCATCATCGCGTTATTTGGGATACGGCGAACGGAGTGATCCGAACATTTGATTCTCCAAAAATGAAGGAAGCGGAAAGGGCTGCAGCAGCGGCCCTTTTTTGCGCGAAAAGGCCGTCTGAACGATGGTGGAAAGAACAGGGAGAGCATTGTATAATGACGGTAGGAAAATGAGCGCAGCACTCGAAAACGGATGCAAAACGAGCAACAGGTTATGGCAGGAGGCGGGTGTGAGACTTGAAGGCGATTTGCGTGTTTTGCGGATCAAGCAATGGAAACGATGGGAGATATAAGGAAGCGGCGAAAGCGCTCGGAACGTTTTTAGCCCGAAGCGGCATTACGCTCATTTACGGCGGAGGGACACGGGGCTTGATGGGAGAGGTTGCTGAGGCGGCGCTGCGTCATCAAGGGCGCGTGGTTGGGATCATTCCACTGAAAGTTTTGGAGAAACATACGGGTGGGACACGGTTGGACTCCCCCTTTGCCATCTATGGTTTGCGATAATCAAGAAGCGGTTACTCCATCTTATTCAGCGGCAAAGGGGAGTATGTGGGAATGCATTCGCCAAGGGCTGGCACGGCGCCTAGCGCGAGGGGGCGCAGCATGTGGCAATACAATGGCCGTCAAGAGCCAGATATGATGTACGTGGCGCCCTCGATTTCGATGCGGCGCGGTTTCTGCACGCCCACAAGCCGGCACGAAAACGGGCGCGTCGATGGATGACGGCGGTCAGCCTCATAGAACCGAATCGCAATGCCGTCGACAGCGAGCTCCGCGTATGCTCCCGCTTCATCGCGCCCGACATCGGGTTCGGGCAAGTCAAACAGCCGGCGGTAGCCGTTGACCGTCCGCTGGAGATCGAGGGTGTAGAGGCTAATTGACGACAGCGAAACAGAGCCAATCGGGTGTCTCATGAGCGGCGCCAGCTCGTTCATGCGTACGTCATCACGGTCGCCCCATTGAATGAAAAACGGATAGCGAAACGCGCCGTCTGTGTCGTCTTCGATAAACAGCATCGACCATGTGAGCTGCTTGCCGTCATCGCGCTCGCGGCTGCCGGGGAGCGGACCGACTGGGGCGAATCCTTTGCTTTTGAGCTGCGCCGCCACCGCTTCGATGTCGTTCGTGCGAAAGGCAAACTGGGAGAAGCCGCTTCCTTCTTGGCGGTCGGCGACAAGCTGAGTGATGAGCGGGTTTCCGCACGTTCTCGCCGTCTGTATATCGGCAATGCCGATCCACTCGATGTAGCGCAAATGCTCCACGTAACATAAGGCGTTGTACGTTCCCCATGATGGATGACGGCCGCCGTGGATGGCCACAAGCCCCCATTGTTCAAACGCCATTTTCACTTGCTCGGGCCGTTCGGTCAAGTGGACGAGATGGTCAAACGCGATATGCATGGCAGCGGCCTCCTCTTAGATGAATCGATCAGCGGAACAGCATTTCTTTCAGCTTGTAAATGATTCGTTCGTTGTCGACGGTGCGGTGGGCGATAAAATTCAAGTCCAGCTTGATGTCTTCGATTTGGGCAGCCAATTGTTCGTAACGGGAGTCCATTTTTTGTTCGAGGCGGTCCACCGTTTGTTTCAATGAGGAAAATTCCCGGTGAAGCTGGTGGACGTCAGCGGCGAGAGCTTCCAGTTTGGCGTCTGTTTCGTCTTGGCGGTGGAGGAGAGCAGCCACGATGCCGTTTAATTCCGTTTGCCCAGCGCGAAGCGAATCTTGTTCTTGACGCAGACGCTGTTGTTCCAGGCGGATTTCCTGCTGCTCTTTTCGAATCTCTTGTTGTTCTTTTCGAATCTCTTGTTGTTCTTTTCGGATTTCTTGTTGCTCTTTTCGAATTTCTTCTTGTTCTTGGCGAATGGCGATTTGTTCCCGCTCGAGCCGCTCTTGGCCCTCTACGAGCTTTTGCAGCGTGCCATCCATGGCGCTTAGGCGGTCGAGCACTTGGGTGAGCAAAGCGTCACTCATCGTCATGATTCCCCCTTTTTCGTCCGTTACAGTCATTATAGTACATATGTTCGGGATTGTCAATTAAGAAAATTTGAACATCCATGGCGGACAAACTCCTTCACATTCCTTGTTTGTCAAGGATTTATTCCATATCGGTGCAAAAAAATCCTCCCGATTTTTGTCAGGAGGGTTCTCACATGGAAGCGAATACTTTTGGCAATGCGATGAAGATTACGTAATCTGCATATGTCCATGGATGATTTTGATTTGGCAGCGACATGCAATTTCCCTCCTTGTGCTTTCATTTTATCGTATTTCTTTGAATAAAAAAAGGCGTCACGAGCGATTCCTTCCTGTGTCTAAAATAGGAGCGCGTCCTTTTCCTCCCATCAACCGTTTACTCATGCGTGTGCCATCCCATCGTGCTCTGTTCAGGAAAACGAAATATTCCTACATCAAACATCAAATCCCCCCGGTTTCACGCCTGCCTTCGCTATTGGGAGAGGTTATAGAACGTATATTCGTTTGCATCGTGAATATATAGATTGATTCTCGCCCAGAACACGTGACAACGGTTGCTTCATTGGATAAAAGTTTGGTATCATCATGGTATTGTGATAGGTCGAACTCGTTGGAGGTGAAACTATGTCGCGAATTTCCATTGACCAAGTGAAACATGTCGCCGATTTGGCGCGGTTGGCGATTACCGATGAAGAGGCGGAGATGTTTACGAAACAGCTCGATGCGATCATTACGTTTGCCGAGCAGTTGAATGAATTGGATACGGAGAACGTTCCGCCGACTTCGCACGTGCTTGATATGAGAAATGTGATGCGCGAGGATATTCCAGAACCGGGGCTGCCGCGCGAGGAAGTGTTGAAAAACGCGCCGGATCAGCAAGACGGCCAGTTCCGTGTGCCGGCCATTTTAGAGTAAGGAGGGGGATTTATGTCGCTTTTTGACCATTCCGTATCAGAATTACATACGTTGCTGCAGAAAAAAGAAGTGTCGATTTCCGATTTAGTCGACGAATCGTACCGACGCATCGGCGAAGTGGAAGAAAAAGTGCAAGCGTTTTTAACATTAAATGAAGAACAGGCGCGGGCGAAAGCGAAAGAGTTGGATGACCAGCTCGCCAAAGGCGAAGAAACGAACCCGCTGTTCGGCTTGCCGATCGGCATTAAAGACAACATCGTCACAAAAGGATTGCGCACGACATGCGCCAGCAAAATTTTATACAACTTTGACCCGATTTACGACGCGACCGTTATGGAGCGGCTGAACGCTGCGGGCGCCATTACGATCGGGAAGCTGAATATGGACGAGTTCGCCATGGGTTCGTCGACGGAAAACTCTGGCTTTCAGCTGACACGCAACCCGTGGGACTTAGAGCGCGTTCCGGGCGGCTCGAGCGGCGGTTCGGCGGCGGCGGTGGCGGCAGGGGAAGTGCCGTTTGCTTTAGGTTCGGATACGGGCGGTTCGATCCGCCAGCCGGCGGCGTTTTGCGGGGTTGTTGGTTTGAAGCCGACATACGGCCGCGTCTCGCGCTTCGGGCTTGTCGCGTTTGCGTCGTCGCTGGACCAAATCGGTCCGATTACGCGCACGGTCGAAGACAACGCCTACTTATTGCAGGCGATTGCAGGCGTCGATCCGATGGATTCGACATCGGCAAACGTGCCGGTGCCGAACTATGTGGAGGCGTTGACCGGGGACATCAAAGGATTGAAAATCGCCGTGCCGAACGAATATTTAGGGGAAGGCGTCGACGAAGGCGTGCGCCAGTCGGTGCTGGCGGCGCTTGCCGTGCTTGAGAAGCTCGGTGCAACGTGGGAAGAAGTGTCGCTTCCGCATTCGAAATATGCCTTGGCGACGTACTACTTGCTCGCTTCGTCGGAAGCCTCGGCGAACCTCGCCCGCTTTGACGGCGTCCGCTACGGCTACCGGACGGACAACGCGAAAAACTTGATCGATATGTATAAACTCACACGGAGCGAAGGATTCGGGGCGGAGGTCAAGCGCCGCATTATGCTCGGGACGTTCGCGTTAAGCTCGGGCTATTACGATGCGTATTACAAAAAAGCGCAAAAAGTGCGGACGTTGATCAAGCGCGACTTCGAAAACGTATTTGAACGATATGACGTCATCATCGGCCCGACAACGCCGACTCCGGCGTTTAAAATCGGTGAGAAAACGAGTGATCCGCTGACGATGTACGCAAACGACATTTTAACGATTCCGGTCAACCTGGCGGGCGTGCCGGCCATTTCCGTGCCGTGCGGCTTTGTCGACGGCTTGCCGGTCGGCTTGCAAATCATCGGCAAGCACTTTGATGAAAGCACGGTCTATCGCGTCGCCCACACCTTTGAACAGGCGACTGACTACCATAAGCAAAAACCGGTGTTGTAAGGGGGGTTAGGTGATGAACTTTGAAACGGTCATCGGACTTGAGGTGCACGTCGAGCTGAAAACGAAATCGAAAATTTTCTCCAGCAGCCCGAACGCGTTCGGAGCGCCCCCAAACACGCAAACGAACGTCATTGACTTAGGGTATCCGGGCGTGCTGCCGGTGTTGAACCGCCAGGCGGTCGAGTTTGCGATGAAAGCAGCGATGGCGTTAAACTGCGAAATCGCGACCGAGACGAAATTCGACCGCAAAAACTATTTTTATCCGGACAACCCGAAAGCGTACCAAATTTCGCAATACGATCAGCCGCTTGGCCGAAATGGCTGGATTGAAATTGAAGTAAACGGAAAAAAGAAAAAAATCGGCATCACCCGCATTCACTTGGAAGAGGACGCGGGCAAATTGACGCATACAGGCGACGGCTATTCGCTCGTGGATTTTAACCGCCAAGGGACGCCGCTCATTGAGATCGTCTCGGAGCCAGACATCCGCTCGCCGGAAGAGGCGTACGCCTACTTGGAAAAATTAAAAGCGATCATCCAATACACGGGCGTCTCCGACTGCAAAATGGAAGAAGGATCGCTCCGCTGCGACGCCAACATTTCGCTCCGGCCGATCGGATCGGACCAATTCGGCACGAAAACGGAGTTGAAAAACTTAAACTCGTTCAACTTCGTCCGCATGGGGCTCGAGTACGAAGCGAAGCGGCAGGAGAAAATTTTGCTCTCGGGCGGCGTCATCCGTCAAGAAACGCGGCGCTTTGACGAAGCGACAAAAACGACCATCCTCATGCGCGTCAAAGAAGGCTCGGAAGACTACCGCTACTTCCCGGAGCCGGACTTGGTCATGCTTTATATTGACGACGAATGGAAAGAGCGCGTCCGCGCCTCGATTCCGGAGCTGCCGGACGCCCGACGGAAGCGGTATGTCGAAGAATGGGGCCTGCCGGAATACGACGCCAAAGTGCTGACATTGACCAAAGAAATGGCCGACTTCTTCGAAGCAACGGTCGCCAACGGCGCTGATCCAAAACTGGCGTCGAACTGGCTCATGGTCGAAGTGTCCGGGTACTTAAACGCCGAACAAAAAGAGCTGCATGACATCGCCTTGACGCCGGAAAGCCTAGCAAGCATGATCAAACTCATCCAAAACGGCACGATTTCGTCGAAAATCGCGAAAAAAGTGTTCAAAGAGCTTGTTGAAAAAGGCGGCGACCCGGAGAAAATCGTCAAAGAAAAAGGGCTCGTGCAAATTTCCGACGAAGGAGCGTTGCGCAAAATCGTGCTCGAAGTGCTTGACGCCAACCCGCAGTCGGTGGAAGACTATAAAAACGGCAAAGACCGCGCGCTCGGTTTCCTTGTCGGCCAAGTGATGAAAGCAACAAAAGGGCAAGCGAATCCGCCGCTTGTCAATAAGCTGTTAATAGAGGAAATTGGAAAACGGTGATGAAACAAATAGGAGGCCTGCCCACCGGCAGGCTCTGTTTTCAATAAAAATTTTTTCACTATTAAAAAAATATAATTGACAAACGTTGTGATCCAGTGATAGATTCTTTATAAGAAAAACCAATTGATTTAGTAGGATATGAGATCTCGAGGGATCAAAGAGGGGGAGAGGAAACGATGAGCAATGAACAAACCTTCCGCCCGGAGACGCTCGCCATCCACGCCGGGCAAAAACCGGATGCGGAAACGGGCGCGCGGGCGGTGCCGATTTACCAAACAAGCTCATATGTGTTCCGCGACAGCGAGCACGCAGCCAATTTATTTGGCTTGAAAGAGGAAGGGTTTATTTACACGCGCATTATGAACCCAACGAACGATGTGCTTGAAAAACGGATCGCGGCGCTTGAAGGCGGGATCGGGGCGCTTGCGCTCTCATCAGGGCAGGCGGCGGTGTTTTATTCGATCATCAACATCGCCTCGGCGGGCGATGAAATCGTGTCGTCGTCGTCCATTTACGGCGGCACGTACAACTTGTTCGCTCATACGCTGCGCAAGTTTGGCATTACGGTGAAGTTTGTCGATCCGTCCGATCCGGAAAACTTTGAGAAGGCCATCACCGACAAAACGAAAGCGTTGTTTGCGGAAACGATCGGCAACCCGAAAAACGATGTGCTTGACATTGAAGAGGTCGCCGACATCGCCCATCGCCACGACATTCCGCTCATTGTCGACAACACGGTGGCCAGTCCATACTTATTGCGGCCGATTGAATTCGGCGCCGACATCGTCGTCCACTCAGCGACAAAGTTTATCGGTGGGCACGGCAATTCGATCGGCGGCGTGATTGTCGACAGCGGCAAGTTTGACTGGAAAGGGAGCGGCAAGTTTCCGGAGTTCACCGAGCCAGACCCAAGCTATCACGGGTTGGTGTATGTGGATGCCGTCGGCGAAGCGGCGTACATCACGAAAGCGCGCATCCAGCTGTTGCGCGACTTAGGAGCGGCGCTGTCGCCGTTTAACGCGTTTTTGCTTTTGCAAGGATTAGAGACGCTTCATTTACGGATGCAGCGCCATAGCGAAAACGCCCTTGCCGTCGCCAAGTTTTTAGAAGAGGAAGAAGCCGTCGAATCCGTCAGCTATCCAGGGCTTCCAAGCCATCCGTCACATGAACTCGCGAAAAAGTATTTGCCAAACGGGCAAGGTGCGATCGTCACGTTTGAAATCAAAGGCGGCGTCGAAGCCGGGAAAAAACTGATCGACTCGGTCAAGCTGTTCTCCCATTTGGCCAACATCGGCGATTCGAAATCGCTCATCATCCACCCGGCCAGCACAACGCACGAGCAGCTGAGCCCGGACGAGCAATTGTCCGCCGGCGTCACCCCGGGCCTTGTGCGTCTGTCCGTCGGCACGGAGTCGATCGACGACATTTTGGACGACTTGCGTCAAGCCATCCGCCAAAGCCAGACGGTGGGGGTGAAGTAGAAGCAACGAAGCGAGAACCATTTAGAAAATAGAAAGAGCGCCCTAATCGACAAACTAGGGCGCTCTTTTTTGATTTGCAGAGCAAAGCTATCTCAGAACACGCCTTCTCTGCACTTGCAAGGGAAAATCAGTACATCAGATTTTCCGGACACGGAGACTCCAGACTATCCTCGCTTGTCAAGTACGTTCCACCTGAATCCGTGATAGAAGTGTACCCGAAATGCCGGGAAACTCTCAATTATGCAGAGGCCTCTACTCTATTTCGAATGTTCACCTATTAGGTGAAGAACCGAGATGTAATATTTGGTTGATTGATCAAATTTTCTTGTGGGGGCGTGAACCCGTCTTGATCACCGATTCAAGGTTACAGTGATGCACCCATTTTGTTTTAATTTTTCGTATTTACTTCTTTTTTTTTGTTATAATATCCCATGGGACCGGTCCTGTATTTTAAGGTTCATCACCAAAAGATGTACTTGACTTTTAAAGACAAACATGATAGCAATGTGGGAGCGATTATAAAGCGAATATGTGGATTCAGCAAGGCTCCACGAAAGTGTCGCCAACCGCGCTGAATGTAACCGATAATGACACGCGTTATTTCACTGTCGACCAAAGCGCTGTTGGCAAAAAAGTTTCATTAGTGGCGGAAAATGCATCCTTCACTTACGTTACAGTTGATATCGCAGGCAAATTTTACCCCGACAATTGATCGATTTTATAGATATGTTCAGTCAACTTGGACAAGAGAGAGGTTTTCTTCGTCAGGGACGGTCTTCTTCAATTTCAATGAAGAAAACCGTCCTTAAACAGAAGAATTAGGAGATGATTGTATGTATATGGAATTGCTTAAACTTCTGAAAAATAAGAACTTTTATATCAGCGCAGCTTGCCTGTTGTTGCTCGTCATTGGCGCTGTCGTGTTGGGGGTGAAAGATTATCGTGAAAATGTGCAGTTGCTTGAACGAATTTACCACGACAATCCAAATGTTTCCGCCTTGGCATCGCCTCACCTTGAATGGGTTGGTCTAGGAGGCTTCCGCTTTAACGTATTTTCATCTCTATATTACCAGGCGTGTTGATTATCCAATAAAATCCAAAGGGTATAGAAAAAAGAGCACCTTTCCTGTAGAATGTGAGTAACGACACAAACAAACCCAGGAGGTGCTCTCTATGAACAAGCATACCACACTCCCGAATTTGATGCAAAAACTTGTTTCGGATGAAGAGATTCAACTGATTGCCGAAGCGGTTGGGTATCGTGATTCGTCTCGAACCTTTACGTTGCGCGAGTTGATTCACTTCTTCCTGCTGGCCGCCATGCATCAATGGAAAAGCTTTCGCCACGGAGCCGATGTGGGGCCTCTGTATGGATTGCCGCGATTCCATTATTCCACAGTATCCAAGAAAGCGAAAGAAGTTCCCTATGACATCATGAAACGCTTGTTGGCGTTGATCATTTCCAAGTGCAACCGCCAAACCCGCCGTTCGCTTCGGTTTCCCAAACCGCTTCGGGTGGTGGATTCGACGACCGTCACGGTCGGGAAAAACCGCCTCCCATGGGCTCCGTATCACGGCGAACGCGCCGGAGTGAAGCTGCACGTCGCGTATTCGCCGGAATCCTCGTTGCCGGCAGACGTGGTGGAAACCATCGGACTGCGTCATGATGGCCCGGTGGGAGAACAGTTGACGAACGCTCAACAAGTGCTCGTGGAAGACCGGGCGTATTTCAAAATCGAACGCCTCGATCGATTTGTGGAGCAGCATCAGCTCTTTGTCATTCGGATGAAGGACAACATCGAACTTCATCAGAAAAAAAGCTTGAAACGCCTTTCCAGCACATCCTCATCGGTTCAAGCCGACTTCACGTGCCAGTTGGGAACGAAACAATGCCGCTCCACCAAGCGTCACCGGGTGGTGATCTTTCGAGATGCGAATGGCCGCGACATTCGGGTCGTGACGAACCTCTTCCATGCGTCTGCGGAAACCATTGCCGACATGTACCAACAACGTTGGACTGTTGAGGTCTTTTTCCGTTGGGTGAAGCAATATCTGAATGTCCCGACCTTGTTTGGCACGACGGAAAATGCGGTATACAACCAACTGTTTGCGGCGTTCATCGCGTATGTGTTGCTGCGATGGCTGTATGATCAAACCAAAAAACAGACGAACGTCTCTCTTTCCTTCATTTCGTTCGTTCGCCGTTTTTTCTCTGGGCAGCTTCCTCTCGATTGGAAATCCGGGATGGCCGCTGCTTTGTTTGAGTATGCCCAAATTTATGGAAGGCGTATGTCTAATTTTGGATAATCAACACTCGTGCTATATTACTTCCTTTTTCCATTATTGTTGTCGATTCCATTGGTGGATTCGATTGATCGTGAGCGAAAGAGCGGAAATATTCATTATCAATTGACACGGATGGGAAGGGGAGTCTATTTTCGAAGGAAATTTGTGTTTTCCTATATCAGCGCTTTCTTCTTATTCCTTCTTCCTCTTGTGCTGGGAGTTGTGCTGGTGAATCTTTTGACGAACCATTGGGATTATTCGAGCTTTTCCCAGGCTTATCGGCAATTGGTCCATGGCACGTTGCCGTTGCCGGACAATTCATTTGAAGGGGAAAAGAAAAGCCTTTTTTCTCCTTTATTGGAGATCTCCCCTTATTGGTATGTTCTCGCGTATTATGTCATTGGCGGGTTGTTTGCCGGTGGCTACGTTTGTCTCGGTTTAGCCTTTTCTTTATTCTTGAAAAATCGGTATTTGATCACGTTGATGCCACAAATCATTTATATGGTTTGTTGGGCAGCGCTGACCATTACCAACCAATTGGCCTGGGATCCGTTTAATTTTTTAATCCCTTCACAACCAGTGGAAGGATTGTCCTATTGGAAAATCGTCATCGTGTTTATCCTCCAATTGTTGATCGCGGTAGGGGTATTTTCATATGGAGTGAAGAAGAGTGAAGATGTTCTCTAGACAGATTGTTTTTTTTGTTTGGCAAGATTTGCTGTTGCATCGCACCGTTATCCGAATGATTTTGGGCGTCATGGCTCTGTTGATGGTGGTGAGCATCTTGCCGCTAGGAATGGTGGTAGTGGGGAAATGGCACAGCCTTAAAGATTTTATCTTGCTCTATCGGTATGAGTTTTTTCATCTGCCTGTTTTTTTATTTCTTTTAGGTTCAACTGTAAATTATCACTTTATTTCGGAACAAAAGAGACATTTTTTTGCACATTCCTTCAGAAAGCCCTCTCCCCTTTTCTGAAAGAATGTGCTAAATTTTTTGTGAATTATTTCGGAAGAGAAAATCCATCGGTTCATAGGAGGGGGAAGAGGACGTGATTCAATTTCATGACTTTGGCATTGACGTCCAAACGTATGCAGAGCGTGGAAAAGAAAACGACTTCCCTCTTCTGAAAAAGTGTCCGCATTGCCGGGCCAAGCGCCCGTTGCACCGCCACGGTTACTATGAGCGAAACGCATTGACCCCACATGGTGATTATCGCATTTGGATTGTCCGGTATCGCTGTCGGGAATGCTTGAAGACGGTGAGTGTGCTGCCTTCCTTTCTCCTCCCGTATTTTCAGTATACGTTGTCCGCCATATGGCAAGTCGTGAAAGAGCAGTTGGGATTGACCGAGGGGACGAACCGGGCTCCGTTCCTCCTGACAAAGGACGGCATCATCTTTTATGTCCGACGGTTCTACCGAAACCTATCAAGCCTTCATAGTTTTTTTGCGAGGCGGTGGAGGATCATAGGCCCTATCGTGAAAAAAGAAAAGGAACGGGCTTCCTGGTGGATCCGGACGTTGGAGAAACACGGTCTTGATTCGGTCATCAGAGACATGTGGGAGGACGGATTCCGACACCCTTTTGCGAATTAAATGGGATCCTGATTTTACATATATATCCTAAATTGGAAATGGTTGAGGTTCCCACAAACCTTTCCTATCGACGGAGAAGAAGCGATCCGGTACGATAAGGGCAGACGGACCGGAACGGTCCTGATTCCAAGTGAGACCAGGAGGAGATTTGAATGAATGAGTCGATGAGACACGACATTGCCCTGTTTCGGTACGGGCTAATCGCTCCGTTGGTGAATGGGCAGGTGGAACCGAAGACGTATCTGAAAGAGGTGAGCGAGCGAGTGCACCATGTTCCCCACCAGGGCGACAAACGAATCGCAGCCAAGACGATCCTCGATTGGTGCACCCGATACAAAAAAGGGGGCTTTGACGCCTTAAAGCCGAAGCGCCGTTCGGACCGCGGCCACTCAAGGCGTCTGTCGCCCGATGATGAGGATCATATTTTAGCCCTAAGAAAAGAACATCCCACCATGCCCGTGACGGTGTTCTACGAACACCTGATCGAGCAGGGGGAAATCCCAGAAAATCATACCTCTTACTTTACTATATACCGATTGTTGAAAAAACACAACCTGGTGGGAAAAGAAATCTTGCCGATGCCGGAGCGAAAGCGTTTTGCGTATGACCAGATCAATGAGCTATGGCAAGGGGACTTATCCCATGGACCCACGATTCGCGTCCATGGGAAAGCCCAGAAAACGTTTTTGATCGCGTATATCGATGACTGCTCGCGGTTAGTGCCATATGCCCAATTTTTCCCTTCGGAGAAGTTTGACGGGCTGCGGATCGTCACGAAGGAAGCGGTGCTTCGTTGCGGGAAGCCGAAACGCATTTACTCGGACAACGGGAAAATTTATCGGTCCGAGGTGCTGCAGTATGCGTGCGCCGAGATGGGGATTACACTCATCCACACCCAGCCGTATGACCCGCAAAGCAAGGGAAAAATCGAACGGTTCTTCCGCACCGTACAGACACGGTTTTATCCACTGTTGGAGCTGAATCCGCCGAAATCGCTTGACGAGTTGAACGAGCGTTTTTGGAAGTGGCTTGAAGAGGAGTATCATCGAAAACCGCACGCCTCACTGGACGGAAAAACGCCGCATGAGGTGTTTCAATCGCAAGTGCATCTCGTGTCGTTCATCGAAGATGGCGATTGGCTGGATGCGATTTTTCTGAAACGGGAGCACCGCAAGGTGAAAGCCGATGGCACAATCACCCTGAATAAACAGCTATACGAAGTGCCGCCTCGGTTCATTGGGCAATCGATTGAGCTCCGCTATGACGAACGAGGCGTCTATGTGTACGAAGAGGGCAAACGGGTGGCGGAAGCCATTCGGGTGCGTTTGGAGGACAATGCCTATGTAAAACGCCATCGGTCCCCGTTTGCGGCGATTCCGGCGAAGGAGGGAGAACACGGTGTATAAATCGTTTTACTCCCTTTCGCGGGAGCCGTTTGCGAAAGAAACAGACCCGTCCGAGGCGTATCAAGGGGCGTCATTTCAGGAAGCGTTGCGGGCGCTGGAGTACGTGAAACGAACCCGGGGGATCGGGCTGTTGATCGGAGAGCCGGGGGCGGGCAAGACGTTCGCCCTTCGGGCGCTGAAAGAGTCATTGAATCCATCATTGTATCATGTCGTCTACTTTCCGTTATCCACCGGAGGCGTGATGGATTTTTACCGTGGACTGGCCTTGGGATTAGGAGAGGAACCGAAGTACCGCAAGGTAGACCTCTTCCGCCAAATCCAGCAGGCGATCGAGCGATTGTATCATGAACGGCGGATCACGCCGGTGTTCATTTTGGATGAGATGCATTTAGCGAAGGATGCATTTTTACAGGACATCGCGATCTTGTTCAACTTTGAGATGGATTCGACCAACCCATTTGTCTTGATTTTGGCCGGGCTGCCCCATTTACAGGGGAAGCTGCGGCTCAATCAGCACCGCCCTCTCGACCAGCGGATCATCATGCGATACCGGATGGGGCCGCTGGAGAAGGAAGAGGTGGCGGGCTACATCGAACATCGGATGAAACAGGCCGGGGCGAAGCATCCGATCTTCACCCCATCGGCGTTAGAGGCGATTGCCCTGCAGTCGCGGGGATGGCCTCGGGTGATCAACACGTTGGCCACGACGTGCCTGTTATACGGGTATCAGCTGAAAAAGGACGCCATTGACGAAGAAGTGGTGCGCATGGCCGCAGAGGAAATGGGGTATTAGCACGAAAGGGGCCGAATCGGCCTCTTTTGTGCTTTCTCTTTTCCATAGGTCCATCAGGCGCGCTGGAAATCTTCATCTGAAAGAGCGTGCAAACGTTCCGAAAGAATGTGCAAAATCCGGAACAATCCGCAAAAATTTTGCACATTATTTCCGAATCCGCCTGAAATAATTTGAAAAAGGGATTCTGAAATAATGTGCTAGTTTACACCTAACACAGCCACAAATAGCGATAACTTGACTTTTCTCCCTTCGATCACGACCTCCCCGACTTCTTTCCAATCGACTTGCATTTGTTCGCCAGGAAGCGTTTCATAACGAACGGTGTATTTCTTTTTCGCCGTCTCTCGGAAAGGTTTCATATAGTCTTTTAAAATCGTCTTTCCTCCCGTATAGCCCTGTTGTCGAATTTCAAAAAACAACTTTTCGCTATTAAACACCCCATCTTCTAACATTCGTTTTTGAAGATACGGCTTAAATGGATCTAACTTGCTTTTTCTTTGTTTTCGCTTGGATTTGGAAGGAGGATTGGGGGAGTGAATATATTTTCGGACGGTTTTCCGATCGATCCCCAATTCCCTCGCAATATCGGAAATACTCATTCCCCTTTCATACATCTCTTTGATCATAAAAAATTCCCCTCTCGTAATCATGAACCATAGCTCCTCTCGTTGACACTATGGTTCTATTGTAAGTGGGGAATTTTATTCCGGCTATATTGGGGATTTTATCATCGGCTTTAACATTATTAGCGCGTTTGTGTTCGCGCTCGTTTCGATTCGCTTTTTCTTAAAGCTTATTAACCAAATCCGCCTCGTGCCGTTTGCGGTGTACCGTATTGTCTTGGCGCTTGTTATTTACATCGTGTATTTCTAGAAATTATTTAACTGACGCCCGATGGACAACGTTCCATCGGGCTGTTTTTATTCCAATATCCCAAGCTTCATCGCTTTGACAACCGCTCCCACCCGTGAGTCGACATCCAATTTTCGCAAAATCGAAGATACGTGGTGTTCGACCGTTCTTCTGCTGATGTTTAACAGCTCGCTGATTTCTGCGTTTGTCCTATCCTCGGAAATGAGTTGGAGAATGTTTAATTCTATTTTTGTGAGAGGAGAATTATAATTGGATAATCGCTCAATCGGAAAAGATTTGATTCCTAAATGGCTTTGCCTAATCGCATTGGCCAATTCAAAGGCGGAATTTTCTTTTGTCACAAACGCATAAGCCCCGGCTTCGTAAGCAGCGTGAATGTATTCGTCATAGTCATACCCTGATAAAATAACGACTTTACATGTTGGATATGTTTCAGTGATTTTCTTCGTCCATTCAATTCCGTTATCGTTTTTCATTCTTATATCCATGACAATGACGTCAGGGTTGTGCTTGATGATTTCCTCCTCTAAACGGGCGGGATGACAAATCGTATTTACAACCTCTAAATCAGCTTCATTTTCTAACAATTGTTGAATCCCGAGCATCACTAATAAATGGTCGTCCACTAGTAATACTTTGATTTTCATTTGTTCCATCCCCATCTATTGGCAGAGTTATCGAAACGCAAGTTCCAGCTCCCGGTTCAGACTGTATGTCAAGTGTGCCTTTGAACTGATTGACTCGTTTTTGAATCGTAATCAATCCTAAATGATTGTTTTGCGATAACTCTGATAAACGATTCGGCACCTTAAATCCAATACCATGATCTTTTACTTTTATGTTTAGGAAATTGTTCGTTTCTACAACAGAAACGAAAACCTTCTTTGACGAAGAATGTTTTATGGCGTTGTAAACCAATTCTTTGATCATTCGAAACACTTGAATAGAGAGGGAAGCGGGAATGACTCTCAGATTCGTATTATAATCAATCTCAATGGTAACATTATGGTTCGTTTGGCATTTTCTTTTTAATGAATAGAGACTTTTCTCCAATCCCAAATCTTCTACTATAACCGGATATAACTCATGGCACATTTCCCTTATTTCAAAAATACTGTTGCGGAGCGACTCTTTGATGTCTTCGAAAACTCCGTTATCCATTTTTTTATTTTTGCTTAGCAATTCAAGTTTATTAAAAAGCAGGATTAAATTTTGCAACACCTCATCATGGAGAAAAACAGATAGCTTCTTTTTTTCCTCTTCTTGTTCATTAATCAGTAGCAAATGAAATTGTTTATAATCTTGAGATTCTTTCATTGTTTCCTTTAACTGTTTTTCGATTTGCTGTAACGATTTCGAGCTGGAAAATAATTCTGTCGCGTCGGTTCGAATTTTTTCGATGAGTTTGATTTCTTCTTTTTCAAAAACCGTCGCGTTCGTTTTCTCTCCGATGATGACCCATCCGATCGTTACATCCTCCATATTCATAGGATAGAAAAAGAAGTTCTTTCCATTGATATTCATTTTTTCAGGATGGCAGCTCTGATGAACGCAAGTCAGTAGTTCCGCATCGTTAAAATGGAGAAAAACTCCTGTTTTATGCAAGACCATAGGGATGTTATCGTTTTTCCATATCAGGCATACTCCGCTAACATCGATCGTTTTATGTATTAAATCAGCAATGAGCTTTGCGCAATATTCCAAATGCTTCCCGTTCAGCAATTGCTGAAGGATGAGCAATTTTTCTTTTTGTATTTCTTGATTCTTAAGATGCCATTTTTTCATTTTTAAAGGTTCCAACCCTTTGTGGATCAGGTCGCAAACAACGAAGGTGCATATGAGTAAGGTGTTCATTAAAATCGCTGACTTTAAGTTGAAATTGTAAAACATAGACAATAATAGGTTAAATGCAACTAAACTCAAAATCACTGCTAATAATTGAAAACTAATTTTTCGAAAGATTTCTCGAAAATCAACGATTTCTTGCTTCGTTAATAGATATGACAGTGTCATAGGAAAGATGATGATGCTGCTAAGACTATAATGAAAAGGAACGCCCGAAAAAGAAAAAAATACATCTGGAATTAAGCTAAGAATGACAACAGGAGCAAACGATAGAATCAGGCCAGCGATTAAAAGATACATTTGATTTTTTATTTTATCGGAATTAGATCGAAGGTGTAAATAAAAGATGACAATACAAGATAGTAACGATAGAACCATGTTCGCGACAATGAATGGCCGAACGATCGTGCTGACGATGACATCGTGACGAATGCCTATTAAGAAATAAATGAGCGTTGCGAAGATGGCAATCAATAATGTGATCATACGCACTTGACGAAAAAATGTCGGTTTTGTTGATGAAGGGAAATGCTCAAAAAATTTCATAAGAATATAGGGAGCAAAAGAGACAACAATTACTTCCAATTCTTTTGCCGGTTTTATATTCCAGCTAGAAGGTGTTGACAAAGCAATAGCAAGCCCGCTAATAAACATTAACGCTAAAAAATGTTGAACAACGATCGAGTTCGGTTTTTGCACATAGCTATAGATGCCAATAAAAAAAAACGCCATTCCAATGAACATCGTGAAATAATGCTGGAACGAAAAGTGCTCATTGTACATTTTCAATAGAGTATAACAAATAATAAGGACAAAAATGAGTGGCATGACAAAGGGAAAAACTTTTTTGTTCATATTATCCCTAGCTTTCCAAATAACTTTTTAAACGATTTACTTGAACTTGTTTTTCCGGAAAATGGGCAGTAAGCTGGTCCACTGCTTTATTCATATAGACTTTGGAAAGAATGAAGCAGTAATCGATTGCTCCGGTTTTACGTATATAGTTCTTAATCTCCTGCATTAATAGAGAGTTGTGATCATTTGCTTTCAGTTGATGAAGTTTCTTTAGCAGCCACCCATTATCTTTTTCGATACTATATTCAACGGCTTTAATGAAAGGAAGAGTGGCCTTTTTGTTCGTTAAATCACTCTTATAATCAGAAAGAATATCTTTTGCATCATTTTTCAGTTGACCGGCAATGCCGATGTCAGTCGCAATGGGACCCCATATGTTTTGGTTATGGATATCGCTGAGTTCGCAAACTAGTTTTACTAAGGACGAAGACTTTTGTTTGATAATACGAAAATAATCATCTTCTGTCGGAACATGTTCAGAAATGACAAAATGTAAATCTCTCCACTGTCCATTACAAGCGTTTTGCAACTCATAGATGATAATAGCGAATTTTTCATACACATCTGTCTTAGAATTATGAAGAATGAGTCGAAACGCTTCCATCATACTCGCATTGGCAATGGTGACCGCTTCACCTATAGATAACTGACTTATTATCTCATCACTTTGATCATGATCGGAAATCTCATCAAAAATGTCTGTTGCTAAAATAAGAAGTTCAATAGCAGCAGCGTGAGTGATAACAGATTGGCTGCACGTATCCTCATCAAAATGGAATGAGGATACGTATGCATAAAACTCTCCCCAAGAAAAATAAGTTCCATCATTATTAAATATTTTTCCTTTGCGGTGCAGCATATGGAAAATATATTGTATGATCTCTTGTTCTAACATACAATTAGTGGACAAGTGATTTTGCAAAAAGGTCTTTATTTCGCTTCTTCCAACAATATTCATTCAACCTTACACCCACGGATTTCCTTTCGCTTTCAATCCATCTTGCAGATACTCTACCAATGCTGAGAAGACTTCTGGACTTAAACTCTCCCTTGCTAACGCAAGTTCCGTTGTTCCGATGGAATCTTTCCCTAGTAGTGTTTGAAGAACATTCCATAAGTTTTGGTTCATAATACCTACCTCCAACCAATATTTTTATCAAAATTTTACACTATATTACAGCTTTTGTCATCACTTTCTAAAAAAATAGGTATTTTCCGCAATCAAATTTACGGAAAATACGGATGTTTTTTGTTTTTAAATGTAGTAAATTGTAGTCGTAGGCTATGAACGCATCTTAATAGGAGGATGAAAAATGTCAAGTGTAATTAGAAAGATCGCAGAATACTTACTCAAATACTGGCCTAAAATGAGCAACTGGCTAAAACAGGCTATCATCACTCTCGCGGGTAGTGCAATTGTAGACGCGATTGCTCGAGGTCTTAATGCGCTCATTAATTATCTTTCTACCTTATCATCTGCCGTTATCGAAGCTATTGCAAAATTATTAGGTCTATAAAAAAATTGGCTACAAAAGAACTCTATGAAAGTTCTTTTGAGCCAATCCAAATTTGCCGGAATAACTAGAACACATCGTTAACTCACAATTAATTCACAAAAAACGATGCGTTCTAGCCTACATCTAAATATAAACCATTTATTATTAATAATTATAATGGAGTTTTTGTAATATGTCAATGAGTAATAATGTATTATATGTACGCAACTTAACAAAATCCATAAATAATAAAGTTATTTTACAAGAGTGTAACATTACAATAAAAAAAGGAGAGATATGTTCCCTCTTTGGAAAAAATGGTACGGGGAAAAGCCTATTTTTAAAATGTATACTAGGTTATACAGATTTTGATTTTGGTGTGGTTAAGATTGGAGATTATAATATACGGGAAAGACGGCAGATAAGAAAATACAGTGGATTTGTTCCAAGTGATGATTACTCATTTTGCCAATTGTTAACCCCTAATGAATATTTCTCGTTTATACAAAGTGTTTTTTCCTTACCTTATAAAGAAACAAGGAAAAAAATTGAATATTTAGCTGAGAAGTTAGCAGTACAGCCCTATCTAGATGAACTCATTGAGAATTTATCCTTTGGTACAAGAAAAAAAATTGTGTTGATAGGCACCTTATTGTATGATCCTATTCTTCTAGTTTGTGATGAGATTTTCGAAGGATTGGATGAACAATCTGTAAGAGAAGTTCAAGATTTGTTTTTAAACAAGAAAAAAATCGGACATTCTATTCTTTTTACCACTCATTTATATGATGAGGCCATCACTATTACGGATAAATGTTATCAAATAGTGGATAGAAAAATTATAGAAGTTGACACTTCACAAAAAGGAGTGCTATAGGATAGCATGCTCATAAACCAATATTTTAAAATTTACTCGAAATTAGTAGAAGGGCATGTTAATAAATTACTATCGTGGGGTACAGCTTTCCTTTTTGGTGGAATGTTAGCCGTTATGTTATATATGTTTGAAGATGACATTGTATTAAAGGGTGTTCCAGCAGTCATTTTCCTTTTACATCTAGTTGCAATATTTATGAATGAAAATCAAAGAGAAAGTATCAACTTATTATTTGCGTTTTTAAAGACAACTCCTATACCCCCTTTTACTATTATTGTCTTTAACTTTCTGTGTAAATTATTCAGTAAAGACCAAATTCGTTTTTATTTCTGTAGCTTTTTTGTGTTGATTGCATTTAAAATCCCATTATCATTAATAGGACTCTATTTTTTTCGAATCTTTTTTCTAATAATGATTTCTCAAGTTATAGAGTATATGGTGTGCGTAGTAAAAGAAAAATATTTTTCCCGCTTCTTGGTTCCTTTGCTTCTATTATTTATTTTATTTTTATTAGGGAAAAAAGAACCATACTTTTTTAGTATTAATCTTTTATTAAAGAATTTAATAAAATTATACGATGATATCATTTTATTAGGATTTATTATATTATTAGTTATAAGTCCGTTTTTTGTTAATAAATTGTTAAACACTAAAAAGACTAGTATCCCTACACCAATTATAAAGCTAAGTAATATTATAGCAGGAGTGAGCAGTCTAGTATTATTTAATAAGCAGTTAAAGAACATTATTAAAACTTACATAAAGATATACATAAGAGATAAATTCGTACTCTTTAAATATTTAGTAATCACCACTTTATCTATAATATATTCTTGGATTAGTTACACTTTTCAAGGTTCTGAAGATAAAATTTCTAGCTTTTATTTAACTCTTATGATGAATTTTTATTTTTTCTATGAAATTAGAATGTTAGGATTACTCTATTCGAATGATCTTGATGACTTTTTTCCTATATTAAATCGCTATAAAACTATTTCAATCGATTTTATTGCAGGTTGTTTAAATATCTTGTTTAGTTTATTAGCTTTGGCCTTCTATAGCATTTTGTTAAAAGTCGATTTATCTATTATGTTAACTAATTTGACAATTTCTTGTGTTTTTTATATTATCAGTGTTTATTTTAAAGTACGAAAATCTGCAACAAAGAAAGGGATAATTATTACTTCAATTAAATATATTGTTTTATGCCTATTTATTGGTCTAATGTTGTTGGAACTAGGGATATTCTTCAATATCTTAGTTTTAATAATCTTATGTATTTTCACTTATTACAAAATATATAGAGAAGAGAGGACTGAAAATACACTATGAAGTACGTTTTACTAATTGCTGCTACCATTGCCTATTTTATTTATCGTAACCAGTCTCCACAAAATTTTATATTTATAGCAATTATTGCGTTACTTTTAATATCTGTATTTAATTCCAAAGGAAAGCAAAAATAGGTGACTATTATGAAAGCAATTGTCGAGAAAGAATTTAAAAGCTTGTTCAAAGGTTTTAAGTCTATTGCTGTGATTGCATTTTTTCTTGTAGTGTGTTTTGCTGCTTCTAAATTTTTCAGTAATAACCTGGATATATTACAAAAAGATCATGCTGAATCAGCTTACGTCTCTAGTATTCGAGGGCTAGTTATGTTTTTAGGGTTTCTCTTTGTCTTGTCTTTATCCCATGATGCAATCAACCGAGAAGTTGAAAACCAAACGATCCGCTTTTTGGTTACTAAATCCTCTAGAAGTTCTATTGTTATTGGAAAGTTTTTAGGGATTTTTTTGTTTTGGCTGATTTGTATTTTATGCTCATTTATTGTTATTGGTTTATTTGCTAAGCAGATATTTGTTTTTGACTTTCTGCAAATTATGTGTTTCATTGCCTATGCTGTCAGTTTAACCATCTTGATATCTTTAGTAATAAAAAAACCGTCTCATACTACATTTGTAAGTATTTTGTTAGGTATTGCGCTACCTGTTTTAGGATTGTGGTCTGTTAGCTCGACTAAATTCATATCGGAAATCATTAAGTATATACTCCCGTATTACTATATTCTTAAAGGCGGTTACTATATCATTTTTCCGTTTTTTCTCTCTATTCTTATGCTGTTGATAGCTTTGGCTATATTTCAAAGGAGAGATTTGTAGTGAAAATCATAGAGGTATATAACCTAAAAAAGAAATTTAAAGATCATTATGTCGTGAAAGGTGTTACTTTTGATGTAAAAAAAGGTGAAATTTTCGGGTTTTTAGGTAAAAATGGAGCGGGAAAAACGACAACAATGAATATGTTAACAGGTATTATTTTGCCCACTGAGGGCAGTTTTACTATAGGTGGAAAAACGAATCAAGAAATCGATCAAATCAAGAGGATCATTGGAGTAATGCCTGATGCTGCAAACTATTACTATGATTTAACTGCTATTGAACATCTCATATTTTTTTCAAAATTAAAAAAATTAAAAATGAAAAATAGTGATTTGCTTGCTATATTGGAGAGAGTAGGGCTGAAAGGTCATGAAAAGAAAAAGGTTGGCAGTTATTCGTTTGGTATGAAAAAAAAGCTAGGAATTGCCCAGGCTATTCTAGGGAAGCCACAAGTCGTTTTTCTGGATGAACCTACCTCTGGTTTAGATCCGGAGTCAGCCGTTGAAATTCAGCAACTTATTCAAGAGCTATCTCAAGATCACATGACTATTTTTTTAACTTCACATAATCTTATTGAAGTTGAGAGAATCTGTGACAGAATAGCTATTATGGAAAACGGTATAATATCTAAAATCGGGAGCATGGAAGAATTAAGAGCTTTACATCAACGTACTATACGACTTTCCATCAAAATAAAGAAAGAGGATTCTTTTATTGCCCATTCCATGAAAAATAATTTAGTCGATTATGTTTCTGATATACAAGTAAAAGACCAATATTTATATTGTTATCTGTATAAGGAAGCTGATATACCTAAATTGATTCATTATTTATCCAGCCAAAACATTGATATATATGAAGTAAAAACGGAAAAAGCTACACTAGAAGATATTTTCTTTGATCGGACATCTAGGGATGCGATAGATATGATCAAAACTTAATTTTTACATATTATGGACTAATTACATTAAAAAGGCTCTTCACCACAAAATGTACTTGACAATCAGGTTGTTTTCTGATTAAGGGTACAAAAAATGCGAAATTTCCTGTATGGTAAAGGTGACCAAACCATCAACCACGGAGGAAATTTCGCATACAATCTCAGTTTATCAAAGATTTGATCGCTTTACCAGGCTTTCTTATTCAAGGAGTCAGTCAAGACTTTGTGGAGAACATTTTTTCGGTTCACTACGGGCGTTGTCAATCACTAGTTAGCGAACCATTTTCAGAAATTCATATCGTAAGCGCTTTCGGACTCTCATCCCTCATCTTGAGGCGATGATAAGATATTCCATTTTTTTACACCCAACCACCATCCCGGAGCGCCGACAACGCTTGATGGATCGGTGTCCCGGATGACCGCTGCAGACACGGTAGATTCTGACGCACCACATCTGCCCATAACCGTCCGGCCTTCCGTTTGGCCTGTTCGATCCGCTTGGACTTTGTTGAGGCCGAGGCCGCCGTTCGGGTCTCTTCTTCCTCCACCAACTGCCCATTTCTCCGCCAAATCCCGTCGATTCGGGCCGCCATCGCCCTCAGAAACGCCCGAAGCCCTTGGTCTTTCCAGCTGCGGCGGGATTTCACCCGATGCGCAAACCGGCTCATCACGCTCTCGGCGTGGCCCATCGGACGCATGCCGGTCGTCTCCACCCCTTGCTCCGACAGCCACTCCCGATAGTCCCGGATGCATCCCGGCATCGACTCGATCCGGCGGATCATGGCAGCCATCTGCTTCTCTTTCGCTTCGTCCTCCAACGTGCCGACCGCGCTGTTCAGCTCCACGAGAAGCCCCTCTTCGTCTTGTTTCGCCAGCTTCTTCCGCACCTCCTGCCAACGCGGATGGCCGGACAGACACTGACGCAGCTCCCGCGCCACATGAAATCGATCCAGCTGAAAGCACGCCCGCTTCCCAAAATACTCCCGGCAGGCCGTGATCCACGACGCCGCGTCGCCGTTGATGATCAACAGGTCCCGGCACGGATCATAGGCATATTCGTTCATCAGCCACTCCTCAAACCGTTCCCACACGTCTCCCTCCCCTTCATGGAGGTAGTGGCGCCGGTTCACGAGCTCGAGCTGCGAACCGTTTCGTTTCCATCCCTCGTGAACCGCCAGGATTTTCTCTTCTTTCGCCCGTTTCCCTTTCCCCTGGCGGGAAATAAACAGTCCATCCGCCTCCACAAACAGCACCCGGCCGTGCCGTTGGGAAACAGGGCGGTGCAGCGAGACAGGGGCCTCCAGCACCAGTTGGCGAATCGCCTCGTGGCTTAGGACCGCATACCCCACGATCGACTCCAACGTACGGGCCGCTTTGCGGTAGGAAGAGCACTCTACGGCCAACTCGACCGCCGTTTCCTCGAGGCAAGGACTGATCGATCGGGCCCCATCAAAGCCTAATTCGGCATCCAGCAAGAAGGTATAGTTCCCCGTTTGCCGGTCATAGTAGTCGTTCCGTCGAAACGTCACTTCCCCAAACAGCGTTTGGATCGTAGTCGGCCGTTTGTCTTTCAGCTGATACCGGCGCTTGTCCCGCGCTTCCGCCAGTTGTTGATCAATCTCCTCCAAAAGGGCCGCCAACAAGACAGCGAACACCTTTTGAAGAGTTCTGACTAATTGTTCCTCCAGCTCTTTTAATAAAGGCCATTCTGTGGTAAGATGTTTCATGGACTCTCTCCCTCCTGTTTTCGGTTGATGTTGACAATCACCATCATAGCAGGGAGAGAGTCCTTTTTGCATGACATTTGCTTTTTTCTACCGCGCTTCGCTTGGTGGCCCCGACGAGCGTCGCGAACAAAAGTTCGCAACCCTCGTCGGGGATCATTTCGGAATGTCACCCACAAATATTTTACTCACACTATGAAAAAGTTGGCTCTTCACCACAAAGTGTACTTGACAAAGAAAGACGATTATGATAAAGACAATCAAAATAGCATTTTTCCTTTTTATACCACACATCTCTTTGAGCAACATTGCTATCATGTTTATCTTTAAAAGTCAAGTACATCTTTTGGTGATGAACCCCTTTTTTGTTTGGTTGTCAATTTATGTTATTTATGTTAGTGAATTTGCTCATCTACAGACCATACTCAAGTTTAGTGGCTTATATCTTGGAGCTGTTCCTTGGAGAGAAAATTCTCCAAGGAACTTGTTTCAGTGAAAATACGCGTGCCTTAATGGGGCATATTCATGCCTAGAAGGCTGGTGATTGAATGAAAAATCAGCTCAACAATAGTTGTTGGAGGACACCTTTTTCAAGACGGCTTCCATCTTAGGAAGTTTTGCGTCAGGGCCACTGTGTTTGTTGGTTGCCTGAAGCGTATGGAAGAAGTCAACATCTGGTGGCCTGTCAAAACCCTTTTGGCGTCACTTTCTTTTCCACTTTGCGCAGCAGCCAGTCAAAGGCAATCGCTAAGATCGCCGCAGGAATGGCCCCGGCTAAAATCAAGTTTTTATCGGCGATGCGCAAGCCGCGGTCGATCAAGTCGCCAAGACCGCCGGCGCCGATGAAGGTCGCCAAGGCGGCGACGCCGATCGTCAGCACCGTCGCCGTGCGCACGCCAGCCATAATGACGGGAAGCGAGAGGGGAAGCTCGACCATCCATAAAATTTGCCGCGATGTCATCCCCATTCCTCGTCCGGCATCAACGAGCGCCGGGTCAACGCCGAGAATGCCCGTGTACGTGTTGCGCAAAATCGGAAGCAAGGCGTACAGCGTCAACGCGATGATCGCCGGCAGTTTGCCGATGCCGAAAATCGGAAGCATAAATCCAAGCAAGGCCAGGCTCGGAATCGTCTGAATGATGGCGGCAATGCCGATAATCGGCTCGGCAAGTTTGCGGTACCGCGCCAACACCACACCGAGCGGCACGGCAACCGCAATGGCGATGCCCATGGCAATAGCGGATAACAGTACGTGCTCTTGAAAAGCGATCCAAATCTCTTCTTGTCGTTCGATAAACGTCTGCAATAATTCCATTGTATCCCTCCTTGGCGGAAAAAGCGGCAGCGGATGGCTGCTGCTTCGTCGTGAGAAGTTCAGATAAAAACGGTCATCCCTTTTTATTCGCAAGCAGAACGAATTCCGTTGACAAACCGCTCGAGGCCATTTTTCCTTTTCAACATGAGGCATGTTGTTCAAGCGAGGCGATTGCGGCATCGAGTTTTCCGGCTGTGATTTGCCTGCGCATGTTCCGTTGCCCGTTATGCGTGCTGCTGGAACGTCCACTCAGCGAGTGCACGCATCATGCTCGAGCGCGTAATACCGCCAACAAGACGGTCGCCGTCGAGCACCGGAATGATGCGCACATCCGAGTCTTGGAACAAAGCAGCGACGTCGGTGACACCCGCTTCTTTTTGTAATGTCGTCACATCGTAATCAGCGATGTCCGCAACAAGCAAATGTTCCTCATTGTATCGTTGTTCGATTTGTTTGAGTGTCACGATGCCGAGAAACGAGTGCTTTTTATCGACGACAACCAAACTGTCTACTTTTCTCGCTTTCATTAGCCGGAACGCTTCGGCTAAGCCACGCCGTGGCGAAATCGTTGCGACGTCATCGGACATTAAATCTTCCGCTGTTGGCACGGCTGTTTGGCGAGTTCGCATTTGCAGCCGATCTTCACCAATAAATTCGCGTACGAACGAGTTCGCCGGCCGCCGAAGCATTTGGTCGGGCGTCGCAAACTGGACGATTTCACCATCTTTCATCAGCGCAATCCGATCGGCAATTTTAATCGCTTCGTCCATATCATGGGTGACAAAGACAATCGTTTTCTGAATCTCCTCTTGCAGACGGATGATGTCATCTTGCAGCTGTTCACGGCTGATCGGGTCGAGAGCGCTGAACGGCTCATCCATTAAAATAATATCCGGCTCGGCGGCCAAGGCGCGGACGACGCCGACGCGCTGCTGCTGGCCGCCGCTGAGCTCTGACGGGTAGCGGTGCTTGAACGTCGCTGGATCCAATCCGACGAGCTCAAGCAATTCGTCGACCCGTTTTTCATAGGCGTGTTTTTCCCACTTTTTTAGTTTCGGCACGAGTGCGATGTTTTCCGCGATCGTCATGTGCGGAAACAAGCCGATTTGCTGGATGACGTAGCCGATGTTGCGCCGCAGCTCAACCGGGTCAAGCTGGGAAATGTCTTGCCCGTCGATGTACACTTTGCCCGATGTCGGCTCGATCAAGCGGTTGATCATCCGCATTGTCGTCGTTTTCCCGCACCCGCTCGGCCCGATCAAGGCGACCAGCTCGCCTTTGCGGATTTCAAGATTCATATTTTTTAAGGCGACAAAGCCGTCCTCATACTGTTTCGTCACGTTTTCAAACCGAATCATTGACATTCCTCGCTTTCTAGTCGATCAGTCCTTCCGATTTCAAAAAGTTGATTGCCACCTCACGTGGCTGTTTTCCTTCCAAGTTCACTTGGCCGTTTAGTTCCATCATTTTTTCATCGGTCAAAATGTTGGCCAACTTGTTTAGTTTCTCCTCAAGCCCGGGATTGGCATCGAGCACTTCCTGGCGGATGATCGGCACGGAGTGGTATGGCGGGAAGTAGTTCTTATCATCTTTTAGCACGACCAAATCATATTTTTTGATTCTTGCATCAGTCGTATAGGCGGTGATGACGTCAATCTCCCCGTTTTTCGCCGCTTCGTATTGCAGGTCTGGATCGATCGTCACTTTTTTCTTGAACTGAAATCCGTACGCATCGACAAGCCCATCATAGCCGTCGCTTCGCTCAAAAAACTCGGCGTCCGACCCGAAGGTGAGGGAGGACGAGTGTTTGGCCAAATCGGAGTACGTTTTTAACCCGAGCTTTTCCGCCAAGTCTCTGCGCATGGCCAAGGCGTAGGTGTTGTTAAATCCGAGTGGTTTGAGCCAAGCGATGTTGTATTTTTTCTTATATAATTTCTTCGTTTCATTGTCGATTTGTTCGGGCGTCTTTTTAGGATCGTACGGCTGTTTTAAAATGTTTAAGTATCCCGTTCCGGTGTACTCAACGTACATGTCGACATCGCCATTTTCAATGGCTTGCTGGAGCATAAACGCGCCGCCCAAACTGTCCTTCACTTCCACATCCAAATCGGTGTTGGCCTTTACATATTCCGCCAACAAATGCGTCAAAATCACCTGCTCGGTAAACTTCTTCCCGCTAATGACGATTTTCCCTTTCGCATCACTCGTTTCGCTGCAGGCCGCTAACCCAAACACAAGCCCGACAGCGAGCAAAGATCGAATCCATTTTCGCAACACCATTCCTTCTTTTTCGGCTGTTGTCATACAAATAAAGGGGGATGAAAAAAGGCGGCAACAAGACGCGGAGGGGATGAAAAAGCGTCACAAACAAAGGATACCGCAATTTGGGTGCAACTGGCAAATTTGGTATCAGCCGATATGTTTGCCTCTCGCCTGCTCTCGCGGTGATGATGGCCCTCTCCTCCTTGATCCTAAAAAATGCTCCGGAATGCTGGCGAATCCTTCAGAATGCTCCGAATTCGAGATGTTCGAATAAAGTTTTTGCTCATCCGTTGATGCGCCAGCCAGAGCTGCCCCAAGCCGTGGACCGAGAATGGGGGATGCTCCTGCTTGATGCCTTGGAGCAGCGACCCGTGAGGGAAGGGGAAAACAAAAAACGGCAGCCCACGGCTGCCGGGTGAAAAGGGAATCAATGTGGAACGTTTCTTTATGGGGAACGCATTAGGCATGAACAAGGCGATGAAGGGTGCTTTCCGTTTTGAAAACGCGGGCGTTCAAGACGTGCAGTCCCGCTTCATGTTCGGCGAGGGCAGGCAGCACTTTGTCTTCGAGGATGGAAGTGATACGGGTGAGGTCGCCTTTCATATGGTGGAGGTCGTGCGCCATCGCCTCGTATTTGGCGGTCAGCACTTCTTGCCCATGGCGGAGCGCTTCAACGATCGCCTTCGTTTCGCTTGTGCGCTCATCAAGCAGGTCGATTCGCTGTGCAAGCGTGTTCGTCTGTTCGTTCAGTTGGGCGACTTGGTGTTCGACGGTGCCCATGCATTCGTTCAGTTGGGCGACTTGGTGTTCGACGGTGCCCATGCGTTCGCTCAGTTGGGCGACTTGGTGTTCGAGGTTGCTTGTCCGCTCGTTCAGCTGAGTGAATTGTTGCTCAAGGGCGCTCGTCCGCTCATTGAGCTGGGCCATTTGCGCTTCGAGAGCGCCTGTTCGTTCATTAAGGTTGGCCGCCAGCACTTCAAGGGCACCCGTTCTTTCATTGAGATTGGCTACTTGTCCCTCCAAGGCGCCAACCCGCTGCTCGAGCGACTCGACCGCCGTGCGTGTCGCTTTCACTTCATGCAAAATTTCCCGCAGCAACGCTTCCATTCGTTTCACCTCCTTTTCCCCTCTATTTTACAAAAAACGCGCGCCGATGGCGAGAAAAAATAGGAAAACGGTTTTTGCTAGAAAAAGAGCGGAGAAAATCGTTACAATAAACAGTAGGAAAAAACCGAAGCGAAGGTGGACGGAGATGGATGCCACATGGCTCAAACCCATTGTCGAAACCAAATATTTATCGACCGAAAACGCGCACCGCTACCGTGCGATTTTGCGCTATTTCTATATTCAGCACGAGCGGATGCGCCAATATTTGTTTCCAGAAGAAGTGTACGCTTTTTTAAAGCAGCACGAGGAGTTTGCCGATTACACAGAAGATGACTTGCAGCAAGACCTCGACCAGCTCGTGAAATGGAACAACTTGATCGCCCGTCAAGAGACGTCCCACGTGCGGACGATTGAAGAGTTTAAGAAAAAGCGATTCCGCTACCAATGCAGTCCGTACACGGTGGAGATCGAGCGGATGATCCGCACGCTTGAGCAGCTTGGGGATTCGTTCGGAGGATCGCTTGAGAAAACGCGGTTTGACCGCTTGTATGCTTCCCTTTCCCGCATCGAGGCGATCATCGCCTCCGGGTTTCAGGAACAGAGAGATGAAATGTACCAAGTATGGGAAGAGACGTTCGATTATTTCAAGAAAATCATCCAAAATTCCGCAGACTATATGGCCTATTTACATAGCGAAAACGTGGAAGAGCGGATGACGTCCGAGTCGTTTCTCGTCTATAAAGAGCAGTTTACGGCGTACTTGCGCGATTTTATCGTCGCCTTGCAAAAAACGTCGATGCAGATTGAACAATTGCTTGAAGATCTGCCGGAAGAAGGGGTTCGGCAGTTCATCGGGCATGTCGTCGACTATGAGCGGTCGATCCCGCGCTTTGCCGATGCACCGCCGCCGCGCGCTGTGCAGATTGAAGAAAAATGGGAGACGTGGCGCAGCTTGTGTGAATGGTTTTTAGGCCGCAACGGGCGCGAGAGCGAGCTTTCGTTTTTGCAATACCAGACAAATGAGGCGATTCGCCGTCTGACGCGCGTCGTGCAGCGGCTTGGCGAGCGGCATCATCATTTTCGCAGCCGCAAAGGCGACTACTTGCATTTGGCGCGCTGGTTTTCCCGCCTTGAATCGATTGAAGAGGCGCACTGCCTGTCAGCGGTCGTATTCGGCTGCTTCCATACGAAACATCTCGTCGCTGATGCGGAGGCGACCGACAACATATACCGCGACGTATGGGACGAGCCGCCAGCCGAGTGGGTGACGAAGCCGCGCGTCCGCCATTACGGGGAAAAGAAAAAGCCGCAGGCGATTGAAGACAAAGAACGGGAGAAAGAAGAAGCGCGCCTTCGCTATTTGGAAGAAAAAGAGCGCGAGGAAGCGGCGCTCAGACAGCTTGTGACCGATGGAAAAATCGTGCTGGCTGACCTTCCCGAGGTGACTCCATATGTACGAAAAACGCTGCTCGGTTGGATCGCCAAGGCGATGGGGCGCGAGGGGCAAGCAATGAAGACGGAAAACGGGTGGGTGGTCAAAGTGGTGAACAAAGAGGGGACGATTTGCCTTCGTGCAGAAGATGGGGAACTCGTGATGCCGAACTACGAAATTCATGTGCTTTCGGGAGGTGAGTGAGGATGGAAACGGCGTTTGACGACAAGGCGAAAGAAGCGCTCGCCGCGCTGTTTGAGCAGTTTTGGATCATTCGCGACCAAGAGCCGGATTTGTACCAGCTCGTCCGCGAGCGTGAACATGTGTTGAAACGGTATGTGGAGGAGAAGTTTGGGTATCGACTCATCGTCCACCGCTATTTCGCCAAGCTCGAGAAAATTCCCGCCGATCCCGAGCCGTGGATGGGCATCGAGTCGTTTCAAGAGCCGCTCGATTATGCGCTGTTTTGCTGCTTGATGGCGTATTTGGAAGGCAAGGCGGTGGAGGACAAGTTTTTGCTTTCTGACGTATGCGAAGAAATTCGCGCCATGTACCCGGGGGATCTACCAGTCGATTGGACGAACTACGCGCATCGGCGCGCGCTCATCCGCGTGTTGAAAACGGCGGAACAAATCGGTCTTGTCCGCCGGATGGATGGGGAGATTGAAGCGTTCGCCCAGCATGTGGAGGAAGAAGCGCTGTACGAAGTGCCGGTGCTCGCCCGCTATTTTATGCGTACGCATCCGAAAGATTTGTTGCAATATGAATCGATCGACGAATTGCTCGCCGAGGAGTGGAAAGCCTCGCCGCAAGATTATCGGCGCCATCGCCTGTATCGGAAGCTGTTTTTATCCCCGGCGGTGCATCGGACAGAAGGGGACGAGCAAGATTTTTACTACTTGCGCAACTTCCGCCATCGGCTGCGCGATGACATCGAAGCGCATACGCCGTTTCGGTACGAGTTGTACAAAAACGCCGCCATGTTGATGTTGCCTGAGCGGCAGGCGCCGTACACCGTATTTCCTGATCAGAAAGGAACGTCGGAGATCATCCTTCATTTTGCCGCCTTGGTGCGCGAGCGGCTTGGGGAATATCCACCGGATGAATACGGCCGCATCCGGTTGACGTCTGAACAATTTTCCGCCTGGCTTGCCGATTGCCGCCGCCGTTACGGGGCGGGGTGGGGGAAAACGTACCGCGACATGTCGGCTGCCGAGCTTGTCCGCGAAGTGCTTGCGGCGCTCAACGAATGGCGCATGGCCGATGTGGAGCACGACACCGGAATGATCGTCCTTTACCCCCTCCTCGGGCGGGTGTCGGGACGGTATCCAGATGATTTTGACGCGAAAGAGGGAGGAGAACATGGCGAATCCATGGGTGCTTCATCGTGCGGGGCTGATTAATTTTTGGTATTACGACGAGCAGTATTTTCATTTCGCTGACGGCAAGCTGCTGTTGCGGGGAAGCAACGGGGCGGGCAAGTCGGTGACGATGCAAAGCTTGATCCCGGTGCTTTTAGACGGCAAGAAGACGCCCGATCGCCTCGATCCGTTCGGCTCACGGGCGCGGCGCATGGAAGACTACTTGCTTGGGGAAAAAGACGTCGTCAATCGCGATGAGCGGACGGGGTATTTGTTTTTGGAATACAAACGAAAAGCATCCGACCAATACGTCACAACGGGCATCGGCCTGCGGGCAAAGCGGCAAAAAAGCCTCGACTTTTGGGGGTTTGTCATGTTCGACAACCGCCGCATCGGCTATGACTTTCAGTTGTATAAACAAGAAAAAACAGGTGAAAAAATCCCGCTGACGAAACGCGAGCTCGCCGCATTGCTCGGTGCGGGCGGGACGGTCGTCGAGACGCAAAAAGAGTATATGGAGCTCGTCAATAAGCATGTGTTTCGCTTTGAATCGCTCGAGGCGTTTCAAGAATTGATCGAACTGCTCATTCAACTGCGCAGCCCGAAGCTGTCGAAAGACTTTAAGCCGACGGTGATTTATGAGATTTTGGAAAGCTCGCTGCCTCCGTTGACCGATGACGAGCTCCGCCATTTATCCGAAACGATTGAAAACATGGACCAAGCCAAGCAGCAGCTTGAGCAGCTCGAACGCGACGAACGGGCGTTGAAGCGCCTTTGCGATCAATACCGCCTGTACAACGAATATATGATCGCCGAAAAGGCGGCAGAATACGTAAAAGCGGTCAAGCAGGCCGAACAGCTCGCCGCCGAGCAACAACGCCTTCACGATGAAGAAGAAAAGACGCGAAAGGCGCTTGATGAGCTTGAGGAGTCCATCACCCGCCTCGGCCGCGAAGAAGACGTGCTGCGAGCGCGCGAAATCGACTTGGCTGGCCATGAAGTGTTCCAGCAGGCGGAAAAGTATGAACAGCTGAAAGCCGAACGGCAGCGCCTAGAGGAACGGCGGGAGCGGCACGAGCAGACGATTGCGGAAAAAGAACGACAGGAACGTCAGCACCGCCGCCGCCTCGATGAAGCGGAAGCGCGGCTGGATGACCTTGAGCGGAAGCTTGAAGACGAGCTGGAGCAGCTGCGTATGGATGCCGACGAAGGATCCTTTTCCTTGCATGAAACGAACGAAGACGATTTTCACCGCCATCGCCAAAAGCAACAAGAGTTTTCGTTTGCCGCGTGGAAACAGGAAGCCGACCGCCATATCGAGCAGCTCGAGGAGTTGGCGCGTCTTTGGCGCAGGCATGACGAGGTGAAACGACGCTATGAAGAAGCGAGCAGCGAAGCGGGCGAAAGGCGGCGGGAAATGGACGAATGGCGCCACCAGCAATGGAAATGGGAAGAGCTGTTCGAAGAGGAGAAAGAGCGGTTTGAACAAGCCGTGCTTGCCTGGGTCGAGCAGGGAGGAATCGACGTTTCCGAAACGGACATTCAGGCGTTTTTGCAACAAATGGGCGCCCTCTATGAACAGTATTCGCTCGATGATTTGAAGCGCCCATTCGTGCAAGCGTATTACGATGCCGTCGGCAAGAAAAAGGATGAGAAATGGCGGCTCGAGCATGACATCCGTATGTTGGAAGAAAAACGGGCAGAGCGCGAGGCCGAACTGCGTCAATGGCGGGAACAACGCGACCCCGAGCCTGAACGGGATGAACAAACCACTGCCGCCCGGTTGGCGCTGGAGGAGAAAGGCATTCCGTTTGTCCCGCTTTATGCCGCGGTCGAATTTGTCGACGATGTGCCTGACGATGTGCGCGAGCGAATCGAATCGGCGCTTTCACACGCGGGGCTGCTTGACGCCCTCATTACTGCTCGCGAGATCGACGTCGCCTGCGACCGTGTGCTCATTCCGAAACCGGTCCATATGGCGCACACGCTTGCTGATTATTTGCGCCCAGATGCCAATGCCCCTGTGTCAATGGAGCGGATTGACGAAGTGCTCCGAAGCATCGTCATCACCGATGCCGACCAAGAAGGCGGCATGACGATCGATGAAACGGGGCGCTATTCGCTCGGCCTTGTCCGCGGCCATGCGCCGCGGAGATCGAAGGCGATGTTCATTGGCCGTGCGGCGCGCGAACGGTGGCGGCTTGAGAACATCGCAGCGCTGGAAGCCGAGATCGCCGCTGTGGGGCAAGAGATCGACCGTCTGCGCGGGGCGCATCAGGCGGTGGAAGCGGCCATCCAAGCGCTCGCCGACTGGTTGGCGTCCTTCCCATCGGACCGCGATGTGCGCACCGCGTTTGACGAAGCGCAAGAAGCGCGCCGCCAAGCCGAAAGCAAAGAACGGGAATGGAAGCGGCAAGAAGAAAAAGCCGCTCTCTTGGCGCGCGAATGGAAACAAATCAAACAACAGCTCCACGACGAGTCGGCCGAGCTCGATTTGGCCTTTACTTTAGACGGTTGTGAACAAGCCCAGCTCGCCATGAAATCGTACGTCCGCCATGTGCACGAACTCGAAGTGCTTTACCGCGAAACGTGCCATACCGAGGCGATGATCGCCCAACAGCGCGAGCGGCTCGCGGCGCTGGAAACGGAGATCGACGAAGCGAAAGGCGAACGAAATCGGCTTCGGGATGAAACCGAGCGGCTCGCCTTGCGAATCGCGGAGATGGAACGGACGCTCGCGCAAATGGGGGCGGATGACATTCGCGCCGAAATCGCCCGCATTCAAGAACGATTGGCGTTTTTGCGCCAAGAAATTCCGCGCCTTGTCAACGAACGGGCGCGGACGGAACAGCGGCTCATGCGCTTAGTCGAAGAGCGGGAAAAAGGGGCGCAGCGGGAAGCGTTCGCCCGCGAGCTCGCCGCGATGTGGGAAAAGTCGTTTGCCCGTGAAGCGGCGCTTGGGCTTGTGGATCTTGATCGTTCCCGATCCCTCCTGGAGCAGGCGAAAGAAGCGAAACAACGGTACGAAGCAGTGTTAAAAGAGACGCGTTCCTCGCTTCTGGCGCGGCTGAACACCGTCTTTTTCCAAGAGTCGTCCAACTTGACCGAATACCGGGCGTCCTTCGAGCCGCTGGAAGAACAAACGAAGCCCGAATGGACCGCCGCTGCCCCAGACGATGAGATGGCCATGAAAGCCGCGGACTGGCGGGAGAAACAAGAACGGCACGTCATTTACCTCGACTACAAAGGCGAGCGCGCCACGCCGTTTGCGGTGCTGGCGGAAGTGGAGCGCGACATCGTCTTGCAGCACGAGTATATGAAAGAACAAGACCGCGAGCTGTATGAGGACGTCATCTTAAAATCAGTCGGCCGCATTTTGCGCAGCCGCATCCAGCGCGCCGAACGGTGGGTGAATGAGATGAACAAGCTGATGGGCGGCCTCGACACATCATCAGGGCTTGTGCTGTCCATTCAATGGAAGCCAAAAACGGCGGAGACGGAAGCGGAGCTCGATACGAAAGAATTGGTGCGCCTGTTGCGGCTTGATCCGCGGCTGCTTAGAGAGGAAGATTTACAGCGAGTGACGAACCATTTCCGCTCGAAAATCGCCCGCGCCCGCGAATTGCTTGAAGAGCGCGGCCAAGGCAGCACGCTCCATCAAATCATTAAAGAAGTGCTCGACTATCGGAAATGGTTTTCCTTCACTTTGTACTATGAAAAAACAAACGAGCCGAAACGCGAGCTGACGAACCACCGCTTTTACCAATTCAGCGGTGGGGAAAAGGCGATGGCGATGTACATTCCCCTTTTCGCCGCGGCGTATTCGCGCTACCAAGAAGCGGGCGATGATGCCCCGTACATCATTTCGCTCGACGAGGCGTTCGCCGGCGTCGATGAAAACAACATCCGCAACCTGTTCGGACTTGTCGAACAGCTCGGCTTTAACTACATCATGAACTCGCAGGCGCTTTGGGGCGACTACGACACCGTGCCCGCGTTGTCCATTTGCGAACTCGTCCGCCCGCGCAATGCGTCGTTTGTGACCGTCATTCATTACCGTTGGAACGGGCGCGTCAAACAGCTCATGGTCGATGACAAAGAATGGGAGATGATCGAAACGTGAGCACGGCCAAGGAGGCGGCTGCCTTTTTCCGATCCGAACCGGGCTTCAAGCGGCTGTTTGCCGAAATGAAACGCAAGTACGAGTCGCTCGGCCGCGTCGGCGGCGCGGTGTCTTTAGAGGTGTTCACCGATGAAGAGCGGGAGGCGGTGGCCGCCTTTTTCGGCAAAGACGTCTCCCGCGTCTCCCTTATCGCGTTTGAAAAACAGCTCGGACAGACGAGGTTTGCGGGCGTTGGGCTTGTCGAGCTGCTTGAACAGTACTTCGGCGCCCCGCTTGTCTCAAACAAAGAACGGCGCCAGGCGGAGGAAGAGGAACGGGATCGTTTTTTTGCGCGTCTGACCGAGGAGCATCATTGGGTTGAGTCGGTCCGCCCTCAGCGCTTCGTCCAAACGGCGTACGAAACCGACCGCCGCAGCCTGGAGGAGGCCATCCGCCTTGTCAGCGCGGCTTTGGGCCGCCTCCCGCTCCCGTCATACATGCGCCTCCCGCTCTTTGCCCAGCAAGTGGCGGGCGACCCGCATGCGTTCGATTTGTCCACGCTACCGGGGAGATTGTTGCTTTCGGCGTTGCAAGCGACCGTGCCCGGGGATTGGGACATGGCATCTGTAGAGAGCGTCAACGAGTTGCTCCAGTCCGTCGGCTTGCTCCGTGAGGATATCCTGAACTTTGTCACATGCGCCAACATTCTTGCTGAAACCAAGGACGGACCGCATCCTGTTTTCTCCGCTGCCTGGGAGGCGAACACAGCGCTGAACATGCCGCTTAGAGATGTGCTGTCGCTTGTCCGCGCCCGCCCTGCCCATGGGGGGACGGTGTACATTGTCGAAAACGCGGGCGTCTTTTCGACGCTGCTTGACACCCGCGCCCCGCTTGTCAGCACGAACGGGCAAATGAACGTGGCGACGATGAAGCTGCTCGATCTTCTCGCCTCTTCAGGCGCCAAGCTGTATTACTCCGGCGACTTCGACCCAGAAGGATTGGCCATGGCAGAGCGGCTGCAGGAGCGGTATGGACAGGCCGTCACCCTTTGGCGCTTTTCCGTCGAGGATTATAGGGCCGCCAACCCTGTCGTCGACCTCACCCCCGAGCGCCTCGCCAAGCTCGCATCCGTAACGTCGACGCCGCTGCAGCCGCTGAAAGAGGAGATGGCGGAAACGAAAAAAGCGGGGTATCAAGAGGCAATTATCGGGAGGCTGACAGAGGATATCAACGGGTAGTCCATCCACGAGCCAGAGAAGGAGCCCGGAGCGATCGGGTCTCCTTCTCCAAAAGGAATTTTTGCGCATGCTCGTCCGTCTCGAATTGGATGAAGCGAAACAGCGGCTGTTGTTCGGTTTTTTCGAGACGTATTTGCGGCGATCTGAAGAGGAGGAAGCAAAACGGCGACACGAGGGGAGCCAAATGGAAACGAAGGAAGCAAAGCGTGTGATGGAGCTCATCGTCTCATACGAACAGCGGGGGATGGAAAAGGGAATCCAACAAGGAATCGAACAGGGGTTAAAGCAAGGGATGAAGCAAGGACGCCAAGAAGGGATCGAGGAAGGGAAGCTCGACGTGGTGAAGAGAATGCTGGCGAAAGGATACGATGTCGACACGATCCACGAACCGACCGGACTGCCGATGGAGAAGATTGAAAGGATGAAGGGGTGAGATGGTCCTTCGCCGTCAAGCCCCACATTGTCGTCGACCTCCAATCGTGCTAAAACCCCGGGGGATCGACGACAATGGTTTTATGCGTTTGTCATAGTTCCCCTGAGATTATCGCTGTGGTATAATTTTCATGGGCATCCACTTGATCGGGAGGAAGTCATAGTTCCCCTGAGATTATCGCTGTGGTATAATAAATCGACGAATGGGTTAAAAACCAGCTGGGTCATAGTTCCCCTGAGATTATCGCTGTGGTATAATGTGCAGTGATTCGACGACGGCCCAGGAACGGTCATAGTTCCCCTGAGATTATCGCTGTGGTATAATTTTTCCTTCTAACACAAGTATCATCCTAACGTCATAGTTCCCCTGAGATTATCGCTGTGGTATAATCTCGAAAAAGTTTTAGCTCTTGATCTCGAGTCATAGTTCCCCTGAGATTATCGCTGTGGTATAATACTCTTGCGTCATGCTCCTTTCCGTATGTGGTCATAGTTCCCCTGAGATTATCGCTGTGGTATAATAACCTCTAAATAACGCCATAGTTGAGCCTGGTCATAGTTCCCCTGAGATTATCGCTGTGGTATAATTTACTAAGTATAATACATCCTGAATCCGTGATGGTTGGAAATCAACTTTGATTTTGGTGTTAGTTCTATGGATATATGATCCATACATCCCTTTTTTTGATGATTCCCTGCACCACTTTCATGTTTGAAAACGAGATAAATCCTCTTTTATGGAGATACAAACCAAAAAAGAGACAAAAAAAGTACAGGGGGGAGTGATGGATATGAGTACCCGAACATCTGTTTGTTATCTTGCCTCTTTCCATTTTTGATACACATTCAGTAGGAGTATACTGTACCCACTCCTTCGCGTCAGTTTCATCCAGATCTGTCGTGATCGGCGGACGAGTCGACCTGCCATCGTGATCACCGTCTGAATAATCGTCTTGATGCGACGGCGTTTCACTTTGTGGTGCAACGGATGTCTCGGATCGCTTAATAGATCTTGTCCAATCAGACGAAGAAGATTGTAAACGAAGGCTCCCATGACCAACACGAGCGCATTCGTTTTCATCTTCCCAGATGGAAGCCGCTCTAAATCTAAGTCGCTCTTCAGTTCGCTATGAAACTGTTCGCATGTCGCATGGTCATGATACAACGCGAGCACATCGCTCATTCGAACATGCTCGTATCCTTTGAGCCGCACCCAATAGCTTTCCACTTCATAATCAGGAACGAGCATCAGCTGTCCATTGCGTTCCATCGTCCGTTCCGTCACTTGGGTGACTTGAACGTACGTATACGTGTTTCCATCGATCGCTGCCTTCTGTGGAAGGCATAGCTCATAGGTTTGTACTCCTTCGCTTTGTCCATCATCGACGCGTCTGCCCTTTTGCGAAGCGATCTGGAACCAAAGCGCTTTCGATTCTCGGCGTAAGTTTCGCTTGATGACAAAGTCCACGTCTTCCTTTAGGCATACGTGCACATTCGCTTCTGCATCGTTTCCTGCATCCATGCGAACAAGCAGACGAGATGAAGTCAGTTGACGAGCTCGACGGATAGCGGTGACTAAAAACGAGGGCATGTTGTCTTGCACATGTTGTTTCCCTGGACGCAACTCGGCATGAACGAGATACCCTTCCTTCCCTGCATACGCAAACAACGGTGTAAAACCGTCAAATCCTTTATACGTTCGACTGACTCCTTCTTTTTTCGTATCGGAGTTGTCAAATGGGGAACCATCTATATCAAGGGGAAGCCATGTCGTCTTTCCTTTGGTCCAACAAGGGGACAAAGTGGCATGTCGTTGAATCAACAGACGTATGGACTCCTCCCAAAGAATCGTTTCGGTCATCGGAAGACAAGCGAGCTGATCGAGTCGTTGTCGCAAGGTTGGAGAGGAAGGCACGTGCTGAATCCCCATCGATGCCGAAAAGATATCGTCCTGACGATACGCTTCGATATGATCGAAATCCGTTTTTCCTGTGGCAAGCAAGCCAATCATCGAGCGAATGACATCGCTATGGGAAATGTGCACTTCTCGACGAACCGTTGGAAGCCGAAGTGCGTTTACCCGTTTATCCAGTTTCGTTCGATGGAGTAAGTAGCCAACGAGAGCAAGCCCAGCACTTGGGGTAATCGCTTCATCTGTCAATACAAACCGAATCGGGAAATCTTTCATCATATCACCTACTTGATGAAGAATCGTCAACGTCGTTTTCCCTTATCGTATCAACGGTTTGCGACCATTGTAAAGATGTTTTGTCACGGATTCAGGTACATATTATGTGTATAGTCATAGTTCCCCTGAGATTATCGCTGTGGTATAATTATGACAAATTACAATTTGATTTTTATAATGTCATAGTTCCCCTGAGATTATCGCTGTGGTATAATAACCTCTAAATAACGCCATAGTTGAGATTGGTCATAGTTCCCCTGAGATTATCGCTGTGGTATAATCAAACGCGGAATGGGCAGCTATTGCCCTCTGTCATAGTTCCCCTGAGATTATCGCTGTGGTATAATCCTCCGCGTCAACTTCCTTCTCCGCGCGTTGTCATAGTTCCCCTGAGATTATCGCTGTGGTATAATTCTAGGCAAGTATGGGATTCTGCTTCTCAGGTCATAGTTCCCCTGAGATTATCGCTGTGGTATAATTTGATTTGTGCATATCCCGTTAATGTCACTGTCATAGTTCCCCTGAGATTATCGCTGTGGTATAATAAACATTAAAATCACCACTTTAAAACATTGTCATAGTTCCCCTGAGATTATCGCTGTGGTATAATTCGCAAAATCAAAGGCAAGTCCGAAATTGTGTCATTGTAAATTATCACTTTATTTCGGAACAAAAGAGACATTTTTTTGCACATTCCTTCAGAAAGCCCTCTCCCCTTTTCTGAAAGAATGTGCTAAATTTTTTGTGAATTATTTCGGAAGAGAAAATCCATCGGTTCATAGGAGGGGGAGGAGGACGTGATCCAATTTCATGACTTTGGCATTGACGTCCAAACGTATGCAGAGCGTGGAAAAGAAAACGACTTCCCTCTTCTGAAAAAGTGTCCGCATTGCCGGGCCAAGCGCCCGTTGCACCGCCACGGTTACTATGAGCGAAACGCATTGACCCCACATGGTGATTATCGCATTTGGATTGTCCGGTATCGCTGTCGGGAATGCTTGAAGACGGTGAGTGTGCTGCCTTCCTTTCTCCTCCCGTATTTTCAGTATACGTTGTCCGCCATATGGCAAGTCGTGAAAGAGCAGTTGGGATTGACCGAAAGGACGAACCAGGCTCCGTTTCTCCCGACAAAGGACGGCATCATCTTTTATGTCCGACGGTTCTACCGAAACCTATCAAGCCTTCACAGCTTTTTTGCGAGGCGGTGGAGGATCATAGGCCCTATCGTGAAAAAAGAAAAGGAACGGGCTTCTTGGTGGATCCAGACGTTAGAGGAACACGGTCTTGATTCGGCCATCAGAGAGATGTGGGAGGGCGGATTCCGACACCCTTTTGCGAATTAAATGGGATCCTGATTTTACATACATACCCTAAATTGGAAATAGTTTCGGTTCCCACAAACCTTTCCTATCGACGGAGAAAAAGCAATTCGGTACGATAAGGGCAGACGGACCGGAACGGTCCTGATTCCAAGTGAGACAAGGAGGAGATTTGAATGAATGAGTCGATGAGACACGACATTGCCCTGTTTCGGTACGGGCTAATCGCTCCGTTGGTGAATGGGCAGGTGGAACCGAAGACGTATCTGAAAGAGGTGAGCGAGCGAGTGCACCATGTTCCCCACCAGGGAGACAAACGAATCGCAGCCAAGACGATCCTCGATTGGTGCACCCGATACAAAAAAGGGGGCTTTGACGCCTTAAAGCCGAAGCGCCGTTCGGACCGCGGCCACTCAAGGCGTCTGTCGCCCGATGATGAGGATCATATTTTAGCCCTAAGAAAAGAACATCCCACCATGCCCGTGACGGTGTTCTACGAACACCTGATCGAGCAGGGGGAAATCCCAAAAAACCATATCTCTTACTTTACTATATACCGATTATTGAAAAAACACAACCTTGTCGGGAAAGAAATCTTGCCGATGCCGGAGCGAAAGCGCTTTGCGTATGACCAGATCAATGAGCTTTGGCAAGGGGACTTATCCCATGGACCCACGATTCGCGTCCATGGGAAAGCCCAGAAAACGTTTTTGATCGCGTATATCGATGACTGCTCGCGGTTAGTGCCATATGCCCAATTTTTCCCTTCGGAGAAGTTTGACGGGCTGCGGATCGTCACGAAGGAAGCGGTGCTTCGTTGCGGGAAGCCGAAACGCATTTACTCGGACAACGGGAAAATTTATCGGTCCGAGGTGCTGCAGTATGCGTGCGCCGAGATGGGGATTACACTCATCCACACCCAGCCGTATGACCCGCAAAGCAAGGGAAAAATCGAACGGTTCTTCCGCACCGTACAGACACGGTTTTATCCACTGTTGGAGCTGAATCCGCCGAAATCGCTTGACGAGTTGAACGAGCGTTTTTGGAAGTGGCTTGAAGAGGAGTATCATCGAAAACCGCACGCCTCACTGGACGGAAAAACGCCGCATGAGGTGTTTCAATCGCAAGTGCATCTCGTGTCGTTCATCGAAGATGGCGATTGGCTGGATGCGATTTTTCTGAAACGGGAGCACCGCAAGGTGAAAGCCGATGGCACAATCACCCTGAATAAACAGCTATACGAAGTGCCGCCTCGGTTCATTGGGCAATCGATTGAGCTCCGCTATGACGAACGAGGCGTCTATGTGTACGAAGATGGCAAACGGGTGGCGGAAGCCATTCGGGTGCGTTTGGAGGACAATGCCTATGTAAAACGCCATCGGTCCCCGTTTGCGGCGATTCCGGCGAAGGAGGGAGAACACGGTGTATAAATCGTTTTACTCCCTTTCGCGGGAGCCGTTTGCGAAAGAAACAGACCCGTCCGAGGCGTATCAAGGGGCGTCATTTCAGGAAGCGTTGCGGGCGCTGGAGTACGTGAAACGAACCCGGGGGATCGGGCTGTTGATCGGAGAGCCGGGGGCGGGCAAGACGTTCGCCCTTCGGGCGCTGAAAGAGTCATTGAATCCATCATTGTATCATGTCGTCTACTTTCCGTTATCCACCGGAGGCGTGATGGATTTTTACCGTGGACTGGCCTTGGGATTAGGAGAGGAACCGAAGTACCGCAAGGTAGACCTCTTCCGCCAAATCCAGCAGGCGATCGAGCGATTGTATCATGAACGGCGGATCACGCCGGTGTTCATTTTGGATGAGATGCATTTAGCGAAGGATGCATTTTTACAGGACATCGCGATCTTGTTCAACTTTGAGATGGATTCGACCAACCCATTTGTCTTGATTTTGGCCGGGCTGCCCCATTTACAGGGGAAGCTGCGGCTCAATCAGCACCGCCCTCTCGACCAGCGGATCATCATGCGATACCGGATGGGGCCGCTGGAGAAGGAAGAGGTGGCGGGCTACATCGAACATCGGATGAAACAGGCCGGGGCGAAGCATCCGATCTTCACCCCATCGGCGTTAGAGGCGATTGCCCTGCAGTCGCGGGGATGGCCTCGGGTGATCAACACGTTGGCCACGACGTGCCTGTTATACGGGTATCAGCTGAAAAAGGACGCCATTGACGAAGAAATGGTGCGCATGGCCGCAGAGGAAATGGGGTATTAGCACGAAAGGGGCCGAATCGGCCTCTTTTGTGCTTTCTCTTTTCCATAGGTCCATCAGGCGCGCTGGAAATCTTCATCTGAAAGAGCGTGCAAACGTTCCGAAAGAATGTGCAAAATCCGGAACAATCCGCAAAAATTTTGCACATTATTTCCGAATCCGCCTGAAATAATTTGAAAAAGGGATTCTGAAATAATGTGCTAGTTTACAGTGTCATAGTTCCCCTGAGATTATCGCTGTGGTATAATGGAGGATGCATATGGAACGATTCGATGTGAGTCATAGTTCCCCTGAGATTATCGCTGTGGTATAATAAATTTTTATATTTACATCACAGTTTAAAGTCATAGTTCCCCTGAGATTATCGCTGTGGTATAATAGATCATGGGTATTAAGGGGGATACGATGGGTCATAGTTCCCCTGAGATTATCGCTGTGGTATAATACGCAAGTTGCGCCGGATGCAACGATAGAGGTCATAGTTCCCCTGAGATTATCGCTGTGGTATAATAAGGCCATGGTAGAAGCCGTTAAAATGTTCGTCATAGTTCCCCTGAGATTATCGCTGTGGTATAATGGTAGTGTAAAATTTTCAAAAGTCAACGGAGTCATAGTTCCCCTGAGATTATCGCTGTGGTATAATACGTATCCAAAAAAGCCTGCAATCTCAAGGATCGCAGGCTTTTTTGCTTTCAAAAAATGCAAAGGCGCTTATGCAAAAAGAGGAACCATTTCTGTTTTTTTTTAAAAAAGCGTCAGCTGGGTGGATGTCACTTTCTTTTCTTGCGCCGTTGGTTCCCCAAGAAGCAGCTGCATTTTTGCGTACTGCTTTTCCGTTACGACCATCGCCCGAATCGATCCTCGAGGAGGTAAGTTGCGTTTTAATCTTGCCAAGTGTTTGTCCGTTGCTTCATGTCCGTGGCAGACGCGGCTGTAGACCGAAAACTGCAACATATCGTACCCTTCGTTCAGCAGGAATGTGCGAAATCGCCGGTATTCGCGCTTCTCCCGGTTGGTCACGACGGGAAGATCGAAAAAGACGAGCAACCGCATAAACTTACTCATACACGTGCAGTTGCAACGGGAGAAGTTCCGGCAATTTCAACAACGAAGGGTCTTGGCTTCGGCTTGCCGTGACGAAGCTTTTTGTCATTTCTTCCACCGCGTTCACGACGGTCAGTTTTTCTCCATTCACTAGTATGTCCATGTTGGCTAAATTATATAAGTCTGCCCGAATGGATGGAGAAAATTCATCATCCGGTTGAATATGTTGAGCCACGTATAGGTCAACGAGCGGACGCAATACTTCCATAAAGTCGTCGGCAAGGTTAAATTTGTTCAACTCGTTATCATGGTAAATTCCTAAGCATGGGAAAAAACCATACCCAACGAGAGAGCGGGCGACGAGTCCCCGCATAATGGCGTATCCGTAATTTAAAGAGGCGTTCACCACGGAGTCGCTTCGTCGGGTAAATTCACTGCCAAATAAATACTGGAAGTACTTTTTCGCTCCATACGCTTCACGGTTATTGCTGTCTCCAGAGTCGACGGTTTTGCTGATGCGGTATAGCTCGTCGGCTCCTTCTTTGTTCAGGAACTCCAAACACTTTCCTTGATTGATGAGTTTTTGGATCACGACCCGCTGCCAAATTCGCTTTTTAAAAGGCTTGGAGTAGGCGTACTGCATGTGCAGCACGCCCACTTGGCGGGAATGTTTTTGGAACGGCTGCAGCACCCCATTGGGAAGCCGTTTTTGGTCACAGGTGAATAATGTAATGTTATGTTCGGCCATTTTGCTTAAAGCGGCTGCTGTCACGCTGACAGCTTGCTCCTCGATGATAATGGAACAAATATCCTCGAGCGGGATCGAAACTTTTTCTTCCTGTTCAATCACGAGTTGATTGTAACGGACGGATAGTTTCCCCGGTTTTCGAATGAGCAGATGACGCCAACCCAACTCTTTTTTCCCCTCTCACTTTGTAGATGTTGCCGAGCACATCTACTTGGTATTTCTCGAATCGTTTGAGGGTTCTTGAACCGACGCCGCGGAGCGAGAAACTGTGGTCATGGCTGATCAACTCTAATCCCCCTGTGGCTGAGTCAATCGTTTTGTAGTAGACAAACACATCCTTAACGTTGATCTCTTCACCTGCGGCTGTTTTCACTGTTTTTTCCCGCGGAAGCTCAATGCGAATGAGATCATTCGGGTACAGGCTAAATCGGAACGTATAGTCCTCCGTCATTTCCTTCCACTCAGAGTACGGCTTGTTCGGCTCGATGGCTTTGTTTGGCAAAATCCCTTTCATGATGTCCATGGTGTAGACAGGGACACAATAATATTTCCCATCTTTTTCAAATACGTCAACCCGAACGATGTTGCTGTTGTAGGCGACGGTTTTGCCGTCATTGAGCGGGATGACCTGGTTTTTTGTGTCGATGATTTTTACGGTCCGAATGACAGGCCCGGGTTCGCCGTTCTTTTTCGGCTTGTACAAAGGCTCTTGGAATGCCTTTTTCGGGTCATTGTTATGTTCAAGCAGACGCTGGCGGATCGCTTCGTATGTCCTTGGGTCGCTTTCTTTGCCGTACATCGGAAAATGCCCGCTCGCATCCAACTTGATTTCGGACAGTTTCGTTTTGACAACAGTTTGGATTTTCCCGCTCCGTTCATCGATGCCAATGTAGCGCCGCAATGTTTCTTGATGAGCCGCCCCTGTAACGCTCCGCTTCGGCATTCGGGATACAAAAACCGGCTGTAGCGATTCGAGTTTCTGATCATCATAATTTCCAAGATTGAGAGCTTTTATACTCTCTTTTGGATGTTTGGATAAACGCGCCCGCAGTTCGTCGGCGAAGTGCGGCCAAGGCTGCGGGAAGTGCGGTTCTGTCTTTTTGGCCAGTTCTTTGTTTTGTTCGCGCCGTTGGTAAAAGGCGGTGACTTTGGCGATATCGCTTGGCGTTGTGCAAGCGACGATCACGGCATCGACGGCATGATGCAAATCCGATTCTTCACGGTTTTTGTTAAACTCCCAGCGGCTTCGCAAATGGGCGGTAACGCGGCCGTTGACCGTATAGACTTTTTGCTTGTCATCACTTTCGGCGAATTTCAGATGTTCGCGAATAAAGTTGGCGAAAAAGCGTGAAATATACCGGGTGTCATTTAAATTTCGATTTTTAAATTCTGTTTCTTCATTTTCATCATAATGGAGTCGGAGCAGCCGATCCCGTTTCTTTTTGGAAAACTGCTTGTTCGTTAACACAAACGTTTCAAACTGTTGCCAGCGTTCGGTTCCGACGCCTAAATATTCGGCAGGAATGCGGTTGCCTTTTTCGCGGTTTTCTCTTGTCAATACCAACACTTTATTGGTATAACTGTCGTCCAAGCTTCGGCTATACGGGATGACGTGATCCACTTCTACATACCCCGGTTCAAGCAGCCGCTCGATTTCGATCGGTTGAAGCGAGTAGGCGCACCTCCCATTTTGCTCACTCCAAAGTTTGAACTTGACAATGTCATGGCCGGTTGGGTTTAGCGTCAAGCCATACTCCATGAGTTGGCGGATGGCGGTTTCGTTTTTCTTCCGGTTTTCGTCTTGTTCTTTTTTTGTTTTCCGCCGTTCGTCAAACGTTTGTGATAAATCGCGGGCCAACTCGATATGAATGGATACCGGCGAACCGTACTTTTTAATAATAGCATTCACCACTTTCCGCGCCTGTGTCAATGCACGCATGACGACCGGATTGGCGATCGGCGGAATATTTGGTAGCAACATTGTTTTTTGTTTTTTCTTTGGCCCTGTAAATGTGTATCCCGCCCGCTCACAAGCCGAAGAGTAGACTTCTCCTTGTTCCATGTACGGGAGAATGCTGCGAAGCGCCTTTAGCGACAAATGGCCGAATTTGGTGAATGACAAGTTCAATAGTTCCTCAATTAGCTCGTTGTCATATACCTTGTTCGCTAAATTTGGCATCCGTTTTCCGTTTTGTTCATATTCGTTTCGCAAGTAGCTGTGAATGTCGGCATCATCTTTAAACAATGTCAGGGCGTAACCGAATGTATCAAAATCGATTGGGAGAAATGAACTTGACTTCCCTTTTCCATACACTTTATCGACGGCTTTCCGAATTTGATGATAGGCGTCGAGTTCAAGGAATCGGATGTTTTCATTTTGCTTTCGTGATTCGCCTCGATCATACACAATGCCTTTAAAGTAAGTGTCATCAGGCAAACGGAGCAACGTCCGTATATCATGGTAGGTGATTTTGTTTTTTTGGAATGCCTGTTCATACAAAAGGCGTCGTTCCTCATCGGTGAGCCCTCGTGCGCCTGATGGGGAGATGAGCCGCAATTTATTGATGTGCTCCCAGGCGATGAACGATTGGAATGTATAAGTTGCTTTTGGCGCCCGTTTTTCTTTCGGTTCAAAGGTACAAAAGCCGACCTTTTTCTCGATGTCATCTTTGGAAGCGACAGGACGCTGGGAAGCCCAAATGGTGATATATTCATTCTCAAACTCTTCCGTGCAACTCATGTTTCCAAACTCACGCTGTTTGGAGAAAATGAGTCGGATCTCGCGTTCTAAGTCATCGCGGGCGATTGTGTTTGTATAATTTTCTCCTTTATTGCGCTTATGGAGCGCAAACTTTGGATCTTTCACAATCATTTCGCCGACGGTCCGGTAGCTTGAGAGAATGGCCCGGTTTTCTTCGATATGTTTGAGCATCGTGCTGTTTTCTTTGTTGCTGCGCTCGCTTTTGCGGTTGGATTTGAAGCCGCGCCGCTTGGCTAGATGAAGGAGGACGCGAGCCAGCTCGTCGTTGTTTAATTTTCGATCCAATGCCTCAACACGCAGCTGCCAGACGTCGATTTCGTGTTTTTCCTCGAATAGTTTGTCCAGTTCCTCTTTCGTTAAAATTCCTTCGCGAATGACCAGACGGCGAATGCGCTCCAGCCGATGCTTGCGGCGGCGCAATCGACGCCGGGCGGAGCGGGCGAGGCGTCGGGGAAGAGCTAGGGATTCTCCCGTCTGCGGATTTTCGGCTCTGTCAAAAATGCGGACGCCCAAATCTTCGATGCGGGGAATATCCAAGTTCATGACTGCCCAACCTACAGAGGTAATGCCGATATCAAGGCCGATTTTGTATCTCATGTCGATCCCCTCCCGTTAATAGAGATATGTAGTAAAAAAGACCTTAGCGTTTTCCGCCAAGGTCTGAGTTTGCGCAAGGATGGGGAATGCCCGCCAAAAGCGGGCGACAGGCGATCCCCAACGCCGCGGGTCAGTCTGCCTTAGGCAGAAAGCCCTTATCATAGTAACCCTGAGATCATTGCTGTGGTATGATCCTATTACTATAATAATGGGGAATTTTAGAAAACGCAAGCATTTTTTTCAAAAGTTAGATCATTTTGAGTGGAGGGAAACCCACTCGTATGGGTCTGCCCTAGCGCTGCATCCACCAAATAATTCGGTTGCCACCATCTTGCTAAGCAAAATGGGGTATAATGAAGAGGAGAAAGTCGACGTGAAAAAGGAATTTTTGCGCATGCTCATCCGTCTCGAGCTGGATGAAGCGAAACAGCGGCTGTTGTTCGGTTTTTTCGAGACGTATTTGCGGCGATCCGAAGAGGAGGAAGCAAAACGGCGACACGAGGGGAGCCAAATGGAAACGAAGGAAGCAAAGCGTGTGATGGAGCTCATCGTCTCATACGAACAGCGGGGGATGGAAAAGGGAATCCAACAAGGAATCGAACAGGGGTTAAAGCAAGGGATGAAGCAAGGACGCCAAGAAGGGATCGAGGAAGGGAAGCTCGACGTGGTGAAGAGAATGCTGGCGAAAGGATACGACGTCGACACGATCCACGAACTGACCGGACTGCCGATGGAGAAGATTGAAAGGATGAAGGGGTGAGACGGCCCTTCGCCGTCAAGCCCCACATTGTCGTCGACCTCCAATCGTGCCAAAACCCCGGGGGATCGACGACAATGTTCTTTTGCGCCAAAATCCTACAGCCAACACGGCTGAACGATATTGACAGAATATTTGAAACGTGATATTCTGAAAACAGCCAAAAGGGGAAAAGCTTGATTTTATGCGCATTGTGTGGGGTTTTTATCGTACCTATGAGGGATTGAAACCGACATTACCTCCATTTAATTTGTTTTGAATCATCGCTTGTTTTTATCGTACCTATGAGGGATTGAAACGGGCATCGCACATATGAAACACTATCCGATCTTATGTTTTTATCGTACCTATGAGGGATTAAAACTTATCCAACTCCCCGTCTTCCACACATATCTGAATCGCGTTTTCACCCGCGCAATTTGGTGATCTTTTCACCTCTTGTGCTGTCTTCGCTGGCAATGTGGAGATGACCCACCATCTTTCCTTGACCCTCGCCACGCGCAAAACTTCTTCTTCGTTCTGTTTTTCTCGCGGCAGCTTTGTTCGATGCGCTATACTTGGATAGAAGGAGCAACATTTGTTTGCTTCCGGATGGGCGTTTGTTTTTGCTTTTTCACGATGGGGGCAAGCAAAGGAAAGAAAGGGGAACGGTTATGCGCTGCAAGCTTCGCGATCTCGGTTTTTCCATCGGCACGCTTCCGACAGGGGAGCGCAATCAAGTCACCGATGTGCCTGGGGTGCGGGTCGGTCATGTGACGATTCGGGAAGATATGAATGAGCGGACAGTGATCCGCACTGGGGTGACGGCGGTGTTGCCGCATGGGGGCAACTGGTTTTTGGAGAAGGTGCCCGCGGCTTGTTTTGTTTTGAACGGTTTTGGGAAAACGGTCGGGTTGGTGCAGGTCGAGGAACTTGGGTTGATCGAGTCGCCGATTATGCTGACTAATACGTTCAGTGTCGGCGCTGTCTGGCAAGGGACGCTTGAGTATATGCTTGCGATGACGCCGGAGATCGGAGATACGACCGGGTCGGTCAACATTGTCGTCGGGGAATGCAATGACAGCTATTTGAATACGGCGCGGGCGCTTTCGGTGACGAAGGAGCATGCGAAAGAGGCGATTGCCGCGGCGCGCGTCGATATGGAAGAAGGGGCGATCGGCGCGGGGACGGGTATGATGTGCTTCGGCTGGAAAGGGGGCGTTGGCAGCTCATCGCGGGTCGTGAGCAGGGGATATACGGTCGGGGCGCTGGTCGTGAGCAATTTCGGCCGGCGTGAAGAGCTGCGGTTTACGCCGTATGTGCCGCCGTCGTTTGATGAACGGGATGTGCCGGCTGGTTCGATTGTGATGATCGTCGCGACCGATGCGCCGCTTGATGCGCGGCAGTTAAAGCGGCTGGCGAAGCGGGCGGCGGTGGGGCTCGGGCGGACGGGAAGCTGCGTCCATCACGGGAGCGGCGACATTGTCATTGCGTTTTCCAATGCTTATACCATTCCCCATTTTTCGGATTCTGCTCTTCAACCGTTCCCTCCGCTCGTCCGTGATGACGCGCCGCTCATGAATGAGCTGTTCCAGGCGGCGATTGAGGCGACCGAGGAAGCGATTTGGAATTCGCTTACGATGGCCGAGACGACGACCGGGCGCAACGGGCGGGTGGGGGAGGAGATTCCGTATTCGCTGCTTCGACGGATGGGAGAATGATCGAAAACGGCCTGAAAGGGATTCCTCTCAGGTCGTTTATTTATGATCTTGGCCGCGCTGTCAGTGGCGGATGTGAAGGCGGTGCGCCCAGGCGGCGATTTTTTCTTTCATGTCTTCACGCCATGCGCGGTCGTGGGTGGTGGATCCGACCAAAGCCCCTGTGGCGATGAGGAGCAGCCCTGACAAGGCGAAAATGGCCGAAATGGATGCGAATCCTGCGATGGCTCCCGCTGCCGTCGGACCAGCGAGGTTGCCGAGAAAGCGGGAGCTGGCTGTGACGCCGAACACGCGGCCTTGGATGCGGCGCGGGCATTGCGCGTTGATCAGCGCTTGAAGGGCAGGCCATACCCCGCCGACGACAAGCCCTTGCAAGAAGCGCCAGACGTACAATTCACAAAGATGGTCCGTCCATACTTGCGGCAAGGCGAACAAGCCGGACAGCACAAGCAGTATCGGTAATGTTTTCTCCTGCCCGATCCGGTCGCCGAGTTTCCCTAAGTACGGTGCGCCGATGATCGTCGCGATGCCGGTGATCGACGAGGCGAGGCCGGATAGAAAGGCGAGATTGCGAGAATGGCCGACGAGCGACTGGACAAAAATCGTCATCATCGAGTTGACGCCAAGAACCGCAATTTGCACGAGAAAGGTGGCGATAAATAAGACGATGAGCGGCCGGTGTCTGAATACTTCTTTGAAGCTGGCCTTGTTTTCTTTTGTCTGCGGCACGACGGGATCTTTTTCGAGCCAAAAAATGACCGGTAAGAGCGTCAGTAAAATGCAAAGCCCGGTCACGAGAAACACCGGGCGGAAGCCGAACCAATCGGATAAGGCGCCGCCGATGAGAGGTCCGATGATGTTGCCGGCGATGCTTCCCGTCTGCAGCGTCCCGAGCGCCTCGCCGCTATGGTCTCTCGGCACAACGCGCGCCAAGTATGAAAACGAGACAGTGATAAATCCAGAGAAAAAGCCGACAAGAAATCGGAGAGCAAGCAGCGCCATCGGTGAGGCGGCGAACGCCATGCATCCGGTGATCAAGCCCATGCCGATCCCCGCGCGGATGAGGTTGGCGCGCTGGCCGTACTTGTCGGCGAACATGCCCCAAATCGGCGCCATGATGGCCGCCGACAAAAACGTCGCCGAAAAGACAAGACCGGTCCAGACGCTCAACGAATGGTGCTCGGTGACGCCCATTTCCCACAACAGCAGTGACAAAAACGGAATGACCATCGTCATTCCCGCCGACACCATGAAATTGCACAGCCAAAGAACGCGGACGCTTCGTTTCCAGTTCAAGGCAGGTCATCTCCTGTATTCTTTCGTCTCTCTAATTAATTTTAGCACGATGGAAAAACAAAGGAAACTATTTTGCTTATCAATGGGGCAAGACCATGGCATCGGGCATCGTTCAGGCTTGTCGCGGGCTGCATGTGCTTTTGGCCGCCGCTTGTCCAAGGGTGCGAAACAAACGAATCCCCCTTGCCAACTCGGCAAGGGGGTGATCTATGTCAAAAGGGGGGAGGGGAAAATTAGGCGTTATGCGCTTGGGCGTCTTTCCATTTCGCCAGTTCACGTTCGACTTCTTCATCAAATGGCACAGGGGACAACACGGCGTTCGTTCCGAATCGGGCGGCTGCCGCTTCGGCTTCTAAGGCGATGACGCGCTCTTCTATGCGGACAAAGCCGCGCAGCGCCTCGTCGGCGGAAAAGGAGGCGAGCGCCGAGTCGATTTGCTTCAACGCTTGCGCGGCGTTAACGCGGGTAGCGAGCTCCAGCTGCTTAGCTGCGAGCTCGTCGTACCGCTCGCGCAGTTGGTTTAGACGGTTGGCGACTTCGGCTGTTTTCGCTTTGATGGCGTCGTATTGTTGTTTGTACGCCTCCAGTTTTTTCTCATACAACAGCTTGTCTCGCAAGGCGAGTTTGGCGACGGCTTCTTCGTTGCGCTCGAGCGCCAGTTTCGCTTGGCGGCTCCGTTTTTCAATCGTCGCCTCCGCTTGGGCGATGAGCGTCTCATAGCGCCGCTCGGCGACCCATTGCTGGGCGAGCGCCTGGCGCCCTCGTTCGAGCTGTTCTTCAAGTTCGCGCAAATATTGTTTCGTCATGGCGACAGGGTCTTCCCAGCGGTCGATTTGTTCGTTCACTTCAGCGAGAACGATCGTCTTCATTCGGCGAAAAATGCCCATTTGTTTGTGCCTCCTTTTGAATCGTTTTTTCCCATTCATCAAGCCAATCGGCGGAAACGGATGGCGCCGCTGGCATCAACACCTCAACAGCAGATGGTTTGCGCGCTTGGCGACGTCCCAAGGCGTACACCGCGGCCAGTGCAAGCAAAAGCAACACCCATTTCGGCAGCAACGCCGCAATTCCGAGTGTGACGAGCACCCAGCCGATCCAGCGCTTCGACCGCGCCGCGGCGAGCCATGCGGCCCCGGCGGCGGCAAGCAAAAGAGGGATGAGCCACTTTAGGAACAACATCGGCATCATCCAGCCTCCACGCTGCTCCATGATGAACTCCCGATGGGGATGACCGAATCCGCCCGGCATGCCGTCAAACGGAGCGCCCGGCCGCCCGTGCGCCATCACTTCATGCGGAGCGAGAATGTGAAACAGGCTGACCCCTGCAAGGGCAACAAGGGCGAGCAGAAAAACTGCCCGAGCTTTCTTCAATCTCGTCACCTCCTTTTGTGTGGTGGACTGGCTTACGGTTTGTATTGTAGAAGGGGAAGGAGAAAATTAGGTGAAAAGCGAATGTTTTTTGAAGGGGTTTTGAGCATATCATCCATTAGGGGGAGCTGCGAGATGAACGGTGATGTTCGCATGACATGACGGGGGAGGAAGGAAAGACGTGGTTCGGTCGTATGGGGTTGATGTGGGCGGCGCTTTGTTGGTGTTGTGGTTTTCCTTTTTGTTTCCGACGTTTTATGTTGGATATTATGCGTACGGCTCGTTTTTGGGGGTTGCCATCGGTTCGTTGATCGTCGGCCTGGCGAGAATTCGATGGCATCCGCAGGCGCGGTTCGGCGGTACTCTGATCGGTTCGTTCCTCATCATCGCGGTGTCTGTCCTCATCATCCGCCTGTTTCCCATCGAAATCCGAGATGTCGGAGACTTGGTTATGCAGTATATCAACGCGGTTGTGAATGCGTTGATATATTTGGCATTCTCCACGCCCTCCACCTGTTGCATCGCCTGAAGCAGGGCGACGTTCCGTTTGCGAAAAAACGCTGAAGCGGCTCATAACGCCTGTCTCACCGTTCAAGAATTATTAGTTGAAATGTGAGGAAGAACATGAAAAACTGTTCTCCATCATTGTCCCTTGCATCAGAGAGAAATCATGAAAGAATGATAACGATGGCAAGGGTCGATAGAAAAAAACAAGCTTCTGAAGCATTACGCTTCAGAAGCTTGTTCGATGACTGTTGCAAATTGGCGGCGATGTTGGATAGTCAAATAAACGAGTGTTCCCATCATCATGGCAACAACAAATAGTAGCAGCTTGCCGATGTTTTCCCACATAAACGAGAAATCACCGCTTGAGATGACCGCTTTCAATCCGAAAACCGAATACGTCATCGGAAGCCATGCGTTAAAGTGTTGCAACGAGCGTGGAATCAGTTCGAGCGGGAATGTTCCCGCGCTTGTTGTCAATTGCAAAATCAGCACGAAAATCGCGATAAATCTTCCTGGATCGCCGAACACGGTAACAAGAAATTGAATGACAGATAAAAATGTGATGCTAGTGACAATGCTAAACACGATAAAGAGCGGGACGCTTTTTACGTGTAAATCGAGTCCAACCAGCAACACGACATCCGCCAGCAGTGCTTGCAAAATCCCAACGCCGATCAAGACGCCGAATTTAGCCAAAAACCAATGCAATGGCGAACGTGGAACCCCTGCTGGTTCGCGAAGCGGAAAGACGATGGAAAGCAACAGCGCACCCACAAACAATCCGAGTGACAAGAAGTACGGCGTAAACCCTGTTCCGTAGTTCGGCACTTTATTGATTTCTTCCTTGTGGAGATTCACTGGTTGGGCAAACATGTCGTAGACAGCCTCATTGGCCTTGACATCGCTTGCTTGTTCGGCTCCTTCTTTCAACTTATTCGCCAATTCTTTTGAGCCGTCTGTCAGTTGGTTGACACCATCTTGCAAATGTTTTGTCCCGTTCGTTAATTCCTTCGTTCCATCCGCTACTTGTTGTGAACCGTTTGCCAACCGACGCGTGCCATCTTGAAGCTGATCTGCTCCTTGAGCCAATGTTTGCAGGCCTGAAGAAAGTGTTCCACTGCCATGGGCAAGCTGGCTTGCTCCTTGTGCAGCTTCTTGCATTTTTTCATACATTGTGTTCATGCCGCTGACGAGTTGTTCTTGGCCATTCGCCAGTGCGTCTGCGCCATTGACAAGTTGTTGTTGACCGGCAAGCAGTTTGTCGATTCCGCGATCGAGAGCGATATGCCCTTCGTGCAGCCGTCGGGCTCCTTCGTGCAAAGAAGAGGCTCCAGAGTGCAACGATTGGGCGCTGCTATTTAACTGTGCAATGCCGTTTTCGACTTTTTTGCTTCCGAATGATAATTTCCCAACATTTTCCTTTAGCTGCTCATACACCGCCTTTTGTGTCGGATCGGGGGTTTGAGCAATGAGTGCATCAAGCTGCGCCGCTAACTGTTCAAGCCCGCCTGTTACTTGGGTCGCCCCTGTTTGAACCCGAGCCGCGCCTTGTTGCCATTGCGCAAGCGACGATGCTAGCTTTTCGGCTCCCCCGCTTAATTGTTCCGAACCCTGCAAAAGCTGCGGAATGCGGGCGTCGAGCGCTTGCATTCCCTCATATACGCGTCTTGTCCCTGAAGCAAGATTCGCTGTTCCTTGTTGAGCCTGCTTGGCTCCGGAGAGGAGTTTCTCTTGCCCAGCGGTCATTTGTTTCATCCCGTTGTAAAGCGTTTCGATTCCGGTTTGAACTTGCAATGAGCCACTGGCAGCTTGGTGCAGTCCGTCAGTAAAGCTCACGGATTTTTCCGCGAGTGTCGCTAAATGGTGATATAACGTTTCACTTCCGTCTTGTGCTTTTTTCATGCCATCATACAGTCGGTTTGTTCCGTTTTGTGCTTGGCTGAGTCCGTCATGCAGTCGTGCGGCTCCGTCGCTCGCTTTTGTCAATCCGTCAGCGACGGTTTGAATCGTATCAAACATGCTTTCGGCATATGTTTCTGTTATGGCGTTCGCTACTTCGTTTTTTATTTTTTCAACTGCAGTTTGACCGATTTGTGCCGATAGAAAGTTAAATCCCTCATTCGGTTTGTAAATGAGCTCCAGTTTTTTCGGATGATCGTCTTGCAGCGTTGTCGCATTCCGGGAAAAATCGTCAGGGATTTGAATGAGCATATAATATTTTTGTTCTTTTAACCCTTTTTCCCCTTCATGTTCGGTTACAAAATGCCAGTCAAACTGTTTGTTCTCTTTTAACTTCTCGACGAGATCTTTTCCAAGATGAATCTCCTTTCCGTCGAGCATTGCCCCTTTGTCTTGGTTGACTACAGCGACGGGAAGTTCATCCAAATGATTGTATGGATCCCAAAATGCCCATAGAAACATGCCGCTGTATAGAAGAGGGATGAATAATACAGCTATGACAGGAATCAGTACTTTGCGGTTGGTCAGAATGGCCTTCCATTCTTTCAACCATAATTGAAATGCGTGCATGCCCGAACCTCCTTTGTGTATAATTATGACTGATTCGTCCATTTAGTCATTTTTAGCCCAAAAAGTGAAGGATTATCATGGAGACAATCCTTTCAGCAAATACAGATCAAACAGTTCGGCAATGGTTTGTTGAGACAATGGTTCGTGCTCTTTTTCCCATTCAATGCTTAGTGCGATGTACATTTTAAACATGAAAAATGCCGTCAACTCAGGATCGCAAGGGCGAATTTCCCCTTTTGCCATCGCTTCTTCAATTTTTTCGCGAATATAGGCAATCATTTCGCGATCAAGGCGTTTCATCACCTCTCGTACAGCTGCGGTGCCAATATCGCGAACTTCCTGCAAAAGTTTGATGGTTAATTCATGTTCCTGGCGGAACGTAAAAATACGTTGCAAGGCGCGTTGGACGTTTTCGCTGAACGACAAACGATCATCCATAGCCGCATCCGCTTCATGCTTAATTTCGGATATAACAGAGGAAACGATATGGTCAAGCAGCTCTTCTTTGCTTTTGAAAAATGTATAAATCGTTCCTTTCCCGACATTAGCCATCTTCGCTACTTGATCCATTGTCGTTGCTTTGTAGCCGAACAGCGAAAATGATTTGGTGGCGGCATCAATAATTTGTTGTTTTTTATCCGACATGGGCATTCATCCTTTGTTTTGACTAAATGGACGATTTGGTCATCACGTTTTAAATCATAACATGAATACGTTCGATTCGCAACAGCAATATTTATGTTTCATTTTTCTCACTCGACGGCGCGTTCTGTTGGGGGAAGGAAGCCTTGGCCTTGCTGTTTTGTCCCCCGGATTTAGCAAGGAAGACGAACAAGAAATTCGGTTCCTTCCCCGATTTGACTATGGACGTGGATCGCGCCGCCGTGGGCGTCGACGATCCATTTGGCGATCGACAGCCCGAGGCCGTGGCCGCCTTGTTGGCGCGAGCGCGCTTTGTCGACGCGGTAAAAGCGGTCGAAAATGCGGCCGATGTCTTCCGGCGGGATGCCGATGCCGGTGTCTTTGACGGAAAGGAACACGTGCTTTGGCTCGGTGCGGATCGACAGCGTCACCTCGCCGCCTTCGGGGGTGTATTTGATCGCGTTGTCGAGCAAAATGTACAATAGCTGCGTCAATTTGTCCGGGTCAGCGGTGACGAGCGCTTGCTCGGGAGCGTGAAAATGCATTGTAATCTGTTTTTTCGCCGCCAGTTCCGACATGAGCTGGAACGTGCGCTCGGCGTGCGGGCGGAAATCGAACGTTTGTTTTGAAAGCTCCAGCGCGGCGTGTTTCGCATCCGCGCGGGCGAGCGTCAACAAGTCGTTCATCAGTTTCGTGATTCGCTTCAATTCGTCACGCAGGCGGTCGAGCAGGCGGTGGGCAAAGTCGTTTTTCATCACATCCTCCTCAAGCGCAAGCGCCTCGACGGACGAGAAGACGACGCTGAGCGGCGTCCGCAGCTCATGAGAGGCGTCGGCGACGAACTGGCGCTGCCGCTCGTACGCTTCTTCAATCGGTGCGAGCGCGCGCTTGGACATAAAGAAGCTGAGCGCCACGCCGACGGCAAGAAACAGCACCGATAAGCCGATGAGCACAATGAGCAGCCAATGGAACACGCCGAAAAACGACGTGACGTCCATGCCGATATACAGCATGCCCACGAAATCGCCGTGGATGACGAGCGGACGGGCGGCGGCGAGCACGCGCCAGTCGCGGGCCGCTTCGCGCGCGAGGCCAGGCATATGCTCGGGCAGCGACACGGTCACATATACAGGGGTGCGCTCGCCTGTGTCCATACGGGACAAGACGTTCAAAAAATACGGGCGCAGGCGCGGATGAATTTCATCCCCAGCAAGCAGATCGCCGTTTGGGCCGATTACGTAAAAGAAAAGTTGATCTTCACTAAGCAGGACGACGCTTTCGTCATGAAACAAGTCAAAATCGCTCTGCTTCAGTAAAAACTGCTCGATCGTATTCGCCTCTTGCTCGGCGAGGCGGCTGATGCGCCGCTCTTGGTCAGAAGTGGCGATCCAGTAAAACAAGGCCGCGGCGATCATGACAAACAAGGCGAGAAACAACGTGAAAATGCCGCTGTAGAGCGCTGTCAGCCGCCAATGGGCGCGGCGGAACAAGTCGGCGCTTCCTAGGCGGCGCAGCCAGCCGCGCCATTCCCTCCAGTTATTTTTCAATTTTATACCCCACTCCTCGAACGGTTTGGATGACATCGTCTTTCAACTTTTTGCGCAATAGCTTGATTGTCGCGTCGATCGTTTTCATTGACACATCGGCATCCCACCCCCAAACGCGGTCCAATATCGTTTCGCGCGGCACGACTTGCCCTTGGTTTTGCACGAGCAAATCGAGAAGCTGAAACTCGCGTGGAGTGAGGAAAATCTCTTCATCGCCGCGATGGAGCGTATGGCTTGTCCGGTTTAAGGTGAAGCCGTGAAACGCCACTTTTTCCTCTTGGAGCGGGACGAACGTCCGCCGTGCGAGCGCCTTGAGCCGCGCGACGAGCTCGTCGATTTCAAACGGTTTGACCAAGTAATCGTCCGCTCCCGCCTCAAGCCCGGTGACGCGGTCGTGGACGGCGTCTTTCGCCGTCAGCATCAAAATCGCGCCTGTGTAGCCGTTTTGCCTCAACCGTCGACAAATGTCCACCCCATCGCCGTTTGGAAGCATCCAATCGAGCACGACGACATCGTAAAACTCGGCGAGCGCGTAGTCGTACGCATCTTCTCCTTCCTGCACCCAATCGATATGGTCGATCCCTTTCTTTTTCAATAAGTGAACGATCAGCTCCCCTAGGTGAAGATCGTCCTCGGCCAGCAAAATTTTCATCGCCATTCCTCCCGTTCTGTCTCTCTTCCTTCTTAATCATATCAAATCGTTCGTGAAAAAACGGTGAAAACGCAGCCCATTCGCCGCGCAGAAGGCTGTTCTCTCAAAAAGAATTTTCACCATTTTTTCACCTTCCTTGGCTATCATGATGGACGAAGAGGAAAAGGAGGCAAACGGCGATGAGGAAAATGAGGAATTTGCATCTTTGGATTGGGCTGATCAGTTCGATCTTTTTGCTTGTTGAGGCGGTGACGGGGCTCCTTCTATCCGAGCCGTGGCTGATCGGCCAGGCGGAGCGCGGCGAGATGCACCGCGCCGCGCAGGAAAGAATGAACGCGTTCGGGGCGGGGCAGACGTCGGGAGCGGGGGCATCTACGGCCCCGATGGCACCGCGCGCCGAGGGAGGCGGATCGTCGCTCATGATGTTCGTCCGCCAGCTGCACGAAGGGAGAATCGGTTCGCTTGACATCCGCTGGGCGGTTGATGTCGCGGCGGTGGCGATGATCATTTTGACCGCGACGGGGATTTTCCTGTCGATCCGCACGCTCGCAGCCGGGCGGAGGCGGAAGCAGAAGCGGATGACGCCAGCGCCGGAGACGACATAACGTATGCAGAAAGGGATGAAACGATGCATCGGAACAACCGAAAGAAACAGTGCCGCTGGTCCTCCCTTTATGCGAGACCGATCGATGTCGGTGGCATCGTCGTATTTCGCCCGCCATTTCACTGCTTGGCGGCCATTCGCTCGAAGATGCTGCATATTCCATCATGGATCATGAAGGAGGAGAGGACAAATGGACATGATGCCATTTGAACCAACCCCAACGCCAGAACCGAAACGCCGCGGCCGCTTCGTATCGTGGCTCGCCGCTTCCGTCGCAGGGGCGGTGATTGGGAGCGCGGCGACGTGGTATGTGGCGCCGAAATGGATGCATGAAGAAACGAATTCCCAAACGGAAACAGCGGAAACGACCGCAAAAAGCGAGGCGCTGCCGCTGCAGCCGACGGCGAACGTCAACACGAACATGATCGCTGCCATTAATAAAGTGGCCGATGCGGTCGTCGGCGTCGTCAACATTCAAAAACAAGTCGACTTTTTCTCCGAACAAGCGCAAGATACGGAAGCGGGGACGGGGTCGGGCGTCATCTTTAAAAAAGAAGGCAATGCGGCCTACATTGTGACGAACAACCATGTCATTGAAGGGGCAAACAAAGTCGAAGTGGCGCTTCCGAACGGCAAAAAAGTGAAAGCCGACATCGTCGGCGCGGATGCACTCACCGACCTTGCCGTCTTGAAAATCCCCGTTGAAGGGGTGACGAAAGTGGCGAGCTTCGGCGACTCGTCGAAGGTGAAAATCGGCGAGCCTGTCGCGGCAATCGGCAACCCGCTCGGCCTTGATTTGTCGCGGACGGTGACGGAAGGGATCGTCAGCGGCAAGCGGACGATGCCTGTTTCGACCTCAGCGGGCGATTGGGAAATTGACGTCATCCAAACGGACGCCGCGATCAACCCGGGCAACAGCGGTGGGGCGCTCATCAACAGCGCGGGGCAAGTGATCGGCATCAACAGCATGAAAATCGCCGAAACGGGCGTCGAAGGGCTCGGCTTTGCGATCCCGAGCGAAAACGTCAAACCGATCGTCGAACAGCTGATGAAAGATGGGAAAATCAAACGCCCGTACCTTGGCGTCCAGCTTGTCGATGTGGCGGATTTGTCCGATGACGTCCGCACGAATGAATTGAAATTGCCGTCGAACATCACAAGCGGGGCGGCCGTCACGTCCGTCGAACCGTTCTCCCCAGCCGCCGAGGCCGGATTGAAATCGAAAGACGTCATCACGGCGATCAACGGGGAGAAAATCGACAGCGTCAGCGCGTTGCGCAAATATTTGTATACGAAAACAGCGGTCGGTGATCGCATCAAACTGACGATCTATCGCGACGGGTTTGAGACGACCGTATCCGTCACCTTAAAAGCGAGAGACAGCAGCCAGTCATAAGAAGACATCGCCTCTTTTCCAGCGAATCGGCGGGGAAGGGGCGATGTTCATTTTCGTGTGCGGCGCTTGCTCATGATGCTGGAGTATAAAGCGAAATGAGACGGCTGTACGTTGATTCCGTGTCGTCAGCACTTTTTGTATCGAGTCTGCTCATATTGCGAGAGCTGGCAGGACGACGTGCAGCCGTTGCATGTCCGAGAGTGGGTGCGCCCGCAATACAGGGGGCCCCATGATCCGAATCATCACTTCGCTCGGAATGATGTTGGAGGAAGGGCTTCGTTTGCTGTTGTCACAAGGACCGAATTCCTTGGCTAGAATAGGCGTGCCTACTACGAGCCACAAGGACGTTCGTGCCTCATATGTACAACAGCGAAGTCTCACGAAGGGATCTCAGTTGTCCATGGAGATGAGTAAGTTTGCTCACCTACGGTTTCAATTGGGCAACGACTCTCGGAAGCGGCTGCACCACCATAATTTGATTTTCCTGATGCTCCATTCGGTTTCTGTTGTTTGAAGCGCATGAACACGCCAATACATGGGCGGATGGGGCATAAACTGGAATTCCAAAAATCTAAAAAACCACAGGCGTGTTGATTATCCAATAAAATCCAAAGGGTATAGAAAAAAGAGCACCTTTCCTGTAGAATGTGAGTAACGACACAAACAAACCCAGGAGGTGCTCTCTATGAACAAGCATACCACACTCCCGAATTTGATGCAAAAACTTGTTTCGGATGAAGAGATTCAACTGATTGCCGAAGCGGTTGGGTATCGTGATTCGTCTCGAACCTTTACGTTGCGCGAGTTGATTCACTTCTTCCTGCTGGCCGCCATGCATCAATGGAAAAGCTTTCGCCACGGAGCCGATGTGGGGCCTCTGTATGGATTGCCGCGATTCCATTATTCCACAGTATCCAAGAAAGCGAAAGAAGTTCCCTATGACATCATGAAACGCTTGTTGGCGTTGATCATTTCCAAGTGCAACCGCCAAACCCGCCGTTCGCTTCGGTTTCCCAAACCGCTTCGGGTGGTGGATTCGACGACCGTCACGGTCGGGAAAAACCGCCTCCCATGGGCTCCGTATCACGGCGAACGCGCCGGAGTGAAGCTGCACGTCGCGTATTCGCCGGAATCCTCGTTGCCGGCAGACGTGGTGGAAACCATCGGACTGCGTCATGATGGCCCGGTGGGAGAACAGTTGACGAACGCTCAACAAGTGCTCGTGGAAGACCGGGCGTATTTCAAAATCGAACGCCTCGATCGATTTGTGGAGCAGCATCAGCTCTTTGTCATTCGGATGAAGGACAACATCGAACTTCATCAGAAAAAAAGCTTGAACCGCCTTCCGAGCGCATCTTCATCGGTTCAAGCCGACTTCACGTGCCAGTTGGGAACGAAACAATACCGCTCCACCAAGCGTCACCGGGTGGTGATCTTTCGAGATGCGAATGGCCGCGACATTCGGGTCGTGACGAACCTCTTCCATGCGTCTGCGGAAACCATTGCCGACATGTACCAACAACGTTGGACTGTTGAGATCTTTTTCCGTTGGGTGAAGCAATATCTGAATGTCCCGACCTTGTTTGGCACGACGGAAAATGCGGTATACAACCAACTGTTTGCGGCGTTCATCGCGTATGTGTTGCTGCGATGGCTGTATGATCAAACCAAAAAACGGACGAACGTCTCTCTTTCCTTCATTTCGTTTGTTCGCCGTTTTTTCTCTGGGCAGCTTCCTCTCGATTGGAAATCCGGGATGGCCGCTGCTTTGTTTGAGTATGCCCAAATTTATGGAAGGCGTATGTCTAATTTTGGATAATCAACACTCGTGAAAAAACCAAGAATCTCTTTCTAAGGAAGAGATTTTTTTGTCCTTTTTATTTGCTTCTTGCTCGTTTTTAAAATCAATGTGGTATCCTACAGACTTTTCCAATGCTCGATCTTGATATTCACACAGGATCGTCAAACTGTTAGCCATTTGAGCATTCCCACCGTCCAACAGCGTTGCTCCTAAATGATCTGCCCGGACTTCCATCCACTGTGTGAATAGAGATTGGAAAGCAGGAAGCAGAAAAATCAAGAGCCATAGGCCGAGAAAAACAAAGATTTGATTATGTTCTAGCCAATTTGGAAAGGCTTCATGGATAAGGAAAACACCAGCAAAAACTAACCCAATCAACGCAAATCGCAATAACTGTCCTATCAAGACATCTCGCTTTTTCACATGAATCGCCTCATGAGCCAAAATGCCTTCAATGGCTTCATGGGGAAGTTTCAGCGTTTCTGAAGTTAACGCTACCAATGATCGACCAATATTCGCACCTATCGCAAAACCGTTATATTCGGCCGATTCCGTAACATAAATATCAACATGAGAAAGGCCGGCACGTGAAAAGACTTTCTCGATGATGGGCAGCAAATCGGGATCGTCTATTTTCCTCATATCTAAAGCGATTTTCAATACGCGATCCGAAATCCATAGATTGAATATCCAAAATAGTATAATAACAGCGGTTGTTGCGATCGGCCCGATCCCCAGCAAAGTAAACAGTGTGAGAAGGGCTGCATAAGCTCCCACCCCTTTCACCGTTGCTGCAAAATACCATTTTCCTAAAAGTCGTTTCCAATTTTTCGGATGATAAAAAGGCTTTACTTCGAACTCTTCCATTTTATGTATTTCTCCTTTAAGGAGAAAATCCATCGATTCTAATGGATCAGGGGTGAGATAAACTTTTTCACCGGAAAAAGATAACTTCCACGTTTTCCCCATGCTGGTCGTATAGTCGATATTAGGAGAGAACAAAGAAAAAAGCTGGAATAGTTGCAACACATCCGGCCTTGTCTGAACGCTTACTTCTGAAAGTTCCTTCAATGGATATTTTTTGGTTTCAAACAAAGATACAGCATATAATGCTTCTTCGTGTTCTGCGTAAAAAAGGCGGAGAGAGCGAAGCAGTCCCACTCTTTTTGTCAGCCCAACAAAAAGAGAGATGAAGCTATATAAAAGGATGAACGTAATCGCGGAATTCGGCCCGAAAAGGAAATAAAGAACAGCAATGACGATGAAAAATCCGGAAAATAACAAATCCGCTAATAGGCGCTCTTTATTTTTAGACAAGACTATTTCTCTCGCACCTTGTTCTTTTAGTTGATCGATGATCTCTTTCAATTGGGTTTTGCTTCTTTCCGGTACCGGAGAGCTAAAAAAGCTAAATCCAAATATAAAAAAAATGGACACCGTTTTTATAAACCCTTGATCTAAGAACACATAGACGATCCATCCGATTCCGAGTATCGCAGTGAGGATATGTACATATAAAGAAGGACACCATTTTTTAAAAAAGTATGCCAAGAAACCGAGAAAAAAGCCGACTGCAGCAGTCCAAATCGATATAGTCACATCTGGCATCTGTTGCTCCCCCTGTCTAGTTGAAAAAGTGCAAGAAAACCCCTAGTCATTATTTATCACTTATCACTTAAGTAAATCCACTAACACCCATTGGTAACGAAATTCGTCCATTCTACATGTAGGTGGTTGACAATGGCATGTTGTTGAACGTTCATGAACGTTTTTCTCCAATATTGGTTCTTTTTTCAATTGACATTATAGCAGGGACAGGTTCGTTTTGTATATCTTTTTCTTTTTTCACTCCACTGCGCTTGTTGGGGAACATGAATATGACCTACAATATTTTCCTCACATGTAACGGATAACGATCATTCATGTAGGAGAGGAACCGTATGATTAAGAGACCCGTTTTTGTATGACTCATGTTGTTGTCTTCCGCATGATTCGTGATTTACGCTTACGAAAGCGAGCGGTCAGTGTCCTGGTATGTTCGTTGCATGAATGGATCAGCAGATTGTTGCTGATGTTTTGACCATTCATTGTATATACATGCTCATTGAAAAGTTAACCTTCGCATAAGCGGTGCCCACTCCGGTTATACTGTCCCTAAGGAAAAGTATGGAAAAGGAGCGGAATTCTGCATGAAACGTCTCAAAATCACCAACGATCACGGATGGACACCTCGGACACTTCGCAAACAGGAATGGAAAATCAAAAACACCCTTCTTCGCCAACGGGTGATGGCCGTTCGCCTCGTCATGGAAGGCTATTCGGGCAAAGAAGCGGCCTCCATGGTCAACGTGTGCCGACAAACGGCGTCCCATTATGTCTCACTGTTCAACGAAGGCGGCCTTGAACTCCTGCTTCATCGGGATTTCGCCCCCGGGCGAGAGCCGTTTCTCACCGAAGAACAGCAGGAAAAGATCAAACAGCTTGTGTTGACCACCACTCCCGCCGAACTGGGCTGGGACGTCGCCTCGGCGTGGAACACCAAACTCCTGCAATCCTATGTCGCAAAGCAATTCGGTGTTTCCATTTCCCGCGAAGCGCTGCGAAAACTCCTGCACCGCAAAGGGCTGTCGTGGACACGACCGACGTACACACTGGCGAAAGGGAACCCGGATGAGCAAAAGCAATTGGAAAAGCAAATGGATCTGATCAAAAAACTTGATCACCAAGGAGACAGAAGATGCCGTTCTTCTGTACATCGATGAAACCCATATCCGCTCTTACCATGTCTTGCGGTCCACATGGTCAGAAGTCGGCCGCCAAAAACAAGTGCCGACGTTCGGCCATCATGCCCACGTATCGCGGTTTGGCGCGGTCAACATCCACGATGGCGAAACGGTGCTTCATCAAACGACTGCCGCGCCAATGCCGCGACGTTCTTGAATTTCTTGAGAATGCTCAAAGAGCGCTATCCAGACCATCTCATCGTCTTGGTGTTGGATCACGCCCGCATTCAGCTTGTGGAAATGGCTGAAAGACACCGTGATCGCCAATGTGTTTCACAAACATCGAAACGATATCGTCCAGGCCATTGCTCGGTTTGCGGACGACATCCACGAACGTCCGCAGGAAGTGCTGCAACGCTTAGGGTGTGCAGGATGACTGAGAAGTTAACTCTTCATGTTGCATGTATATAGAATTAGGTATTGATTCTCAAGTGCTAAACATAACAAAAGCGAACTGACTGCAGCTGAGCGGGCATGATCCCAAAAATGGAGGAGATCCCGTTCTAAGAGTTACGTCCTTCTGTGTTCCCACACTCTTTCCCGCAACTTGAAAACACAATTCATTATGAAGGGGAGCTTTGTGGGTGCAGGCCAAATGTGTGTTGAACTTGAGCAGCCGCTCCCTCACAGAGGAAGGGAACATCGTTCTAACAGGAAGGAACTCTTTTGGTTCTCATCGAATATGGCCATCACTACGGATGAAAGGGGATTTGAAATGGGCCCGAGTGCGCCGCTATGGATGTCCGTGTTGTACTACATTATGTGCATAGCCACCTTGATTGTCGGTATGGCGATGCTGGTGAAAGGAACGGTTCGCCGCTTGTATTCGCTCGTTGCAGTGATCGCAGTGCCGCTCTTTTTTCTGAACAATTTTCACACCATCGCCAGGGTCGGCGTCGATCCGTTCGCCTACTGGCAGCAATCCCTCATCGAAGGACAATGGTGGGCGTGGCTGTCGCTTGCGTTGTTTCTTTACATCGTCTGGTATTGGGGATGGCTTGTCCAACGCATAGGAGGTCAAAAGGAAGGACAAGTTTGGTGGAAGCGGCAACAATGGATATGGGTGGTGCTGGCGGCTGCCGCGCCTGTCATTGTGTATGGGGTGCAGAGTTTGGATGATTCCGTCGTCTCCTCAGTGAGGACGTATGAGCCGTCTGAGAGCCGCTCGGCGAACGAACCGCTTGGACGCATCTTCTTTTTGTATTCTCACCCGTTTGCGCGAGATTCGTATATCGTGGAGGCGGATGGACTGCACGTGCGCAACGTGGTGACGCTAGAAGCTGCTGGGGTGTCCCAGCTTTCGCGTGGTTCATCAACGAAGGAACTGTTGTTGTGGTCAGATTATACGGGACGGCATGTCTATCGACTGAATCGAGACACATGGACATTGGTCGATCAAGAAGCGGTCTCCAGCCCTCTTTCGTTTGCCTCGATGGAGGGGGAGTGGGAGATTCGTTCACTGAATCAAGATGTCAACACCCATAAACTAGAAGTCCGGAAAGGGGGAAAATTGCTATTTTCGAAGCGGTTCCCTCCTTACATTCTTCAAGTTTTGCGCGCAGGGCCGCATTTCTATATAGACTCCCATGACAAAAAATTTCGTCACCATCGGAAGGATGAAAAGACCTCTATGTTGAATTTTACAACTTAGAGTTCGGGTATTTTCAGGATAGATGCAATTTGAAGATTTACCATTTGCAGCTTTTATCGACTGTCAGGCGACCGAACAACACCGCTTCACAGACCCATATATGGGTCTGTGAAGCGGTGGTTGTTCGGTCTTCCGTCACGCCTTGGCGTGACGGGGCAAGCCATAGGCTTGCCTTCGACAGTCGAAAATGGACAAACCGCTTTTCCGTCAAGGATATGTTAAACTTCTTCGTTGCATCTATATATGTGTTTGCTGATGCGATGGAACAGGAGCACGGTGTATTGTATGTGTTGGATCAGCGCGGTTCCGTAGTGAAGGAAATTTCGTTGCCTACGTCCTTCGCGCGCTCCATGGCGGTCTTTCACGGCCGCCTTGTCATCGCCACGAAACCTCGCCTCACCATCGTGGATCCGCATTCATGGCGAGTGGCCTATTGGGGCATGGGGCAAGAAGAGACGCAGTTCGATCAGCTTTACGTGAAGGGAGACACGCTGTGGGTGAGCTATGTCCAGAGGGGAAAGTCAGGATGGCTTGCGCTGAATGATCAGTTTAACATCTTTCCGAAAGAAGTCTCCCACTTCTAAACGAAGTGAAAGTGGGAGATGAATTTCGGTTAGGTATAGCCTAAAATTGTCTCTTTTTTGTGTATTACAATATAATCAGTTATAGAAAAAATATATCGAAAATCAAGGTATGAAGTGATGTGGTGTCGATATGGCAAACAAAGCCTATCAGTTCCGTCTATACCCAACAAAAGAACAAGAACAACTGCTCGCCAAAACCTTCGGTTGTGTCCGTTTCGTGTATAACAAAATGCTTGAAGAGCGCATACAAATGTTTGAAAAGTTCAAGGACGATCAAGAATCCTTGAAACAGCAAACATGTCCGACCCCTGCCAAGTACAAAAAGGAGTTTCCTTGGCTAAAAGAAGTGGACAGCCTTGCGCTGGCAAACGCCCAATTGAATTTGCAGAAAGCATTTCAACACTTCTTTTCTGGCCGCGCTGGATTTCCCAAGTTCAAAAACCGCAAGGCGAAACAGTCGTACACCACAAATATGGTAAATGGCAACATCAAGCTTTCAGATGGCTATATCAAGCTGCCCAAACTGAAATGGATCAAGCTCAAGCAACATCGGGAGATCCCTGCCCACCATATCATCAAGTCTTGTACGATCACGAAAACCAAAACAGGAAAATACTATATTTCTATTCTCACAGAGTACGAACATCAACCTGCCCCAAAAGAAGTACAAACGGTTGTTGGGCTTGATTTTTCCATGAGTACGTTGTATGTCGATAGCGAGGGTAAGAGAGCCAATTATCCTCGATTCTATCGCAAAGCATTGGAAACATTAGCGAAAGAACAGCGTAAATTGTCTCGTAAAAAGAAAGGCTCGAATCGTTGGCACAAACAGCGTCTGAAAGTAGCGAAGCTGCATGAGAAAATTGCCAACCAGCGCAAGGACTTTCTGCATAAGGAGTCGCACAAATTAGCGAAACGGTATGATTGCGTGGTCATCGAAGACCTCAACATGAAAGGGATGTCACAAGCCCTCCATTTCGGTCAAGGCGTTCATGACAACGGCTGGGGCATGTTCACCACTTTCCTTCAGTACAAGCTGGCCGAACAGGGGAAGAAGCTGATCAAAATCGACAAATGGTTCCCCTCGTCCAAAACGTGTTCGTGCTGCGGTCGAGTCAAGGAGTCTCTATCGCTTTCTGAACGGACATTCCGTTGTGAATGTGGATTCGAGAGCGACAGGGACGTCAATGCGGCTATCAATATCAAACATGAGGGCATGAAACGATTGGCGATCGTCTAATTTGTCCTCGAACCGTGGGGCACACGGGGATCGCTCGGTCAACTTCCCATCATGAGATGGGATTACCCGAGAAGCCCCCACCTCTAAGCGAAGCGTAGGTGGTGGGAGTATGTCACGGTGATGGAGAAGCATGAGCTGCCGTCGGTATACTGGGAAGCGCGGTTTTACGGCGACTATGTGTATGCATTGTTTGAGCCGCAGGAGGGGAACAAGGCGGACCATGCTGGAGAAATGAACATTTTCCATCTTCGTACAGGCCAACTTGCCGCCAAGTTTACCGTGCCGAAGCAAAAGCACAACTTGCAGACATTTCAGGTGATGGATGAAATACAATAGGAGTAGGGGATAACGATAGGTCCGAGCATGCCGTTATGGATGTTGATTGGATACTGGGCTGTCGGCATCGCCACGTTCATCGCTGGCGTGGCGGCGCGCCGCATCCGTCGAAGGGGGAAAGGGAGATGGAATTCCGTGATTATGAAGAGTTTTGGCCCTTTTATTTGACCCAGCACCGGAAACGAGCGACAAGGCGTTGGCATTTTGTCGGAACGAGCTTCGTGTTTTTGTTTGTGATCATCGCGATCGCGACGAGGAATGCGTGGTGGTTGCTCGGCGCGCCAATCGCCGCCTATGCGCTTGCCTGGTTCAGCCACTTTTTCATCGAAGGAAACAACCCCGCCACCTTCGGCCATCCGTTTGGGTCGCTTCGGGCCGATTTTCGCATGTACAGGCTCATGCTTACGGGGCAGCTTTGGCGGGAATTGGAGCGGCTGGGGATTTCAGAGGAATAAAGCGAAGAACGATGAAAAGGCCTTCTCCCTGAAGATGTTTCAAAGTTCGAAGGAGTGGGGGCGGCCATTCGAATGATTCAGGGAGAAGGGGTTTGCCTTCTCATGGCTTCAATTGTTCAATCGTTTCTAGCGGCAGTCCGGTCAGTTCATGGATCGTGTCAGCATCAAATCCTTTTGCCAACATTCGTTTCGCAACATCTAGCTTTGCTTTCTCCATTCCTTTCTCTATTCCTTTCTCTATTCCTTTTTCTATTCCTTTCTCCATGCCTTTCTTCTCGTATGAAACGATGAGTTCCATGACTTTGGCAGCCTCCTTTTCCTCCATGGTCTTCACCTCATCTCGCAGTCGGACTTCTTCTTCCTCCGATAACCGCAAATACGTTTCGAAAAAGCCGAACAACAGACGCTGTCTCGCCTCATCGAGCTCGAGGCGGGTGAGCATGCGCAAAAATTCCTTTTTCACTTCCACCTTCTCCTCTTCATTATACCCCATTTTGCTTAACAGGGCGGCGGCGACCGGGTTGTCATGGCGGATGTATGTGCGCCATGGGAGTTTGGACAATTCCACCGTCAAAAAACGGAAATCGAGAACGGTCAAAAACGGAAACGAAACGGTGGATGACATTGGAAAAATGATGAAACCAACGGCTGCCTTCGCCGTATGTATAAGTGAAGGGGAAAGGAGGGAGGGGAGTTGTTCAGCCATTCGCCTGAAGTTGTGTACGGATGGGTGCTTGTCGTCAGTGCGTTGTTGACGGTTTTGTATTTTTTCTTCAGCGATGTGCTTGACGGTTTGTTCGATGTGGCTGATCATCCGCTGTTCAGTCCGCAGTTAGTTTTATCGTTTTTCATTGTTGGCAGCGCGGTCGGATTGCTGGCGGAATGGTACACAGACTGGGCATCGAGCTTGGTTCTGTGGCTTGCCATCGGCGTGGCGCTTGTTGCTGTGTTGCTGTTGCACTTTTTCGTTTTTTTGCCGCTCCGTTCGGCTGAGGCGTCACTTGGGTATACGGACGCCGATTTGGAGGGGGCGCTTGCTAAAGTGATCGTCTCGGTGCCGCCTGACGGGTTGGGCGAAATTCTCATCTCCCGTAAAAGCGGCGCGGTGGCCAAAGCGGCGAAAAGCGCAAATAATGAGGCCATTCCGTCAGGGGAAGAGGTCATCATCGTACAAATGGAAAACGGCGTCGCTGTGGTGGCGAGGCACGATCCGTATCACCTTTCCATCTAAAACAAAGAAAGGGGACTTGTCATGGTTGCGCCATGGTTGATGGTCATTGGTGTCGTCGTCTTGCTTCTTGTCGGACTTATTGCCATTTTTATCGCCCGCTACCGCACCGTCGGGCCGGACGAGGCGCTCATTGTGACGGGCAGCTACTTAGGAAGCAAAAACGTTCATGTCGATGAATCGGGAAACAAAATCAAAATCGTCCGCGGCGGCGGCACGTTCGTCGTGCCGATTTTCCAACAGGCTGAGCCGCTGAGCCTATTGTCGATCAAGCTTGACGTGCAAACGCCCGAGGTGTACACCGAACAAGGCGTGCCCGTGATGGCGGACGGGGTGGCCATTATTAAAGTCGGCAGCTCAATCGGCGAAATCGCGACCGCGGCCGAGCAGTTTTTAGGGAAAACACGCCAAGATATGGAAAACGAAGCGCGTGAAGTGCTTGAAGGCCATCTTCGCTCCATTCTCGGGTCGATGACGGTTGAAGAAATTTATAAAAACCGCGACAAGTTTTCGCAAGAAGTGCAGCGTGTCGCCTCGCAAGATTTGGCGAAAATGGGGCTTGTCATCGTCTCGTTCACGATCAAAGACGTGCGCGACAAAAACGGTTACCTCGATGCGCTCGGGAAGCCGCGCATCGCCCAAGTGAAGCGCGATGCTGACATCGCCACGGCCGAGGCGGAAAAAGAGACGCGCATCAAGCGGGCTGAAGCAGACAAGGAAGCGCGCAAGGCGGAGCTCGAGCGGCTGACGGAAATCGCGGAGGCGGAGAAAATCAACCAGTTGAAGCTCGCTGAGTTCCGCCGCGAGCAAGACATCGCCAAAGCGCGCGCCGATCAGGCGTATCATTTGGAGGAAGCGAAGGCGAAACAAGAAGTGATGGCCCAACAAATGCAAATCAAAATCATCGAGCGGCAAAAACAAATCGAGCTCGAAGAAAAAGAAATTTTGCGCCGCGAGCGCCAATACGACTCGGAAGTGAAGAAAAAAGCCGATGCCGAGCGCTATGCGATCGAACAAAAAGCGGCGGCGGAAAAGGCGAAGCAAATCGCCGAAGCCGATGCGCAAAAATACCGCGTCGAAACGCTGGCGAAAGCGGAAGCGGAGCGCGTCCGACTCGACGGGTTGGCAAAAGCCGAGGCGGAGAAAGCGAAAGGGGAAGCGGAAGCGGAAATCATCCGACTGAAAGGCCTCGCCGAAGCGGAAGCGAAACAAAAGATCGCCGAAGCGTTCGAGCGCTACGGCCAGGCTGCGGTGCTCGACATGATCATCAAGATGCTTCCGGAGTATGCGAAACAAGTGGCGAGCCCGCTTGCGAACATCGAGAAGCTGACGATCGTCGACACCGGCTCAGGAGCGGGAGGCGGCGCCAACCGCGTCACGGGCTATGCGACGAACTTAATGGCGAGCTTGCAGGAGACGTTGAAAGCGTCAACCGGCATCGATGTGAAGCAGTTGCTTGAGAACATCGCCCAAGGGGGCGCACCCGCCCATGCCCAGCCGCTCGGTGCGCCAGCATCGTCCCAAGAGGCGAAGACAACAGAATGATGCCTATCCTCCCACAGCGCCCTTCGTTTGAACCCGAGGGCGCTGTTTCTCGCCGCCTTGTTCACGACATTCGTCGGAGTTGCGCATGAAGCGTTGTTTCGTTATGATGGGAACGGGTGGAATGGAAAAAAGGAAGTAGGTTGAGAATAATGAAACGAGCTCGAATTATTTATAACCCGACATCGGGTCGCGAGTTGTTTAAGCGCCATTTGCCTGATGTGCTCGCGTGGTTGGAAAAGGCGGGCTATGAAACGTCGTGCCACGCCACCGAAGGGCCGGGGGATGCGACGGAAGCAGCGCGCCAGGCCGTCCTGCGGGAATTTGATCTCGTTGTCGCCGCAGGGGGCGACGGAACGATCAATGAAGTCGTCAACGGCATCGCCGATCAGCCGTATCGGCCGAAACTGGGCGTCATTCCTGTCGGGACGACGAACGATTTCGCCCGCGCCATCGGCGTGCCGCGTTCGATCGAAGGGGCGTGCGACGTGATCGCCACGGGCGAGCCCGTACCCATTGACATCGGCTGTGTGACGAACGAAGACAAAACACGCTATTTCATCAACATCGCGGGCGGCGGGCGCCTGACGGAGCTCACCTACGAAGTGCCAAGCAAGCTGAAAACGATGCTCGGCCAGCTGGCCTATTACTTAAAAGGGATCGAGATGCTTCCGTCCATCAAGGCGACCGAAGCGCAAATTGAGTATGACGGCAAACTGTTTGAAGGCGAGATTATGATGTTTTTGGTTTCGCTCACGAACTCGGTCGGCGGGTTTGAAAAACTGGCGCCCGATTCGTCGCTCAATGACGGTCTGTTCGATTTCATCATCGTCAAAAAAACGAACTTGGCCGAATTCATTCGCCTTGTCACGCTCGCCGCGCGCGGCGAGCACATCAACGACCCACACGTCATTTACACGAAAGCGAACCGGGTGAAAGTGCACTCGCCGATGCAGCTAAACTTAGACGGCGAATTCGGCGGCATGCTTCCAGGGGAATTTGTCAATTTGTACCGCCATTTGGAAGTCATCATGCCGAAAGACAAGGCGGAACAAGTGAGAACAGGACGATGAGCCTGTTCTTTTCTTATGCCTCTAAGCCAATAAGGGAACGCTAACGGTATAAACCGATCGGCAGAAAGGAGACGGACATGACCAAGCAGCAAGCACCAGTCGCCAAAAACGAGTATTATGACGTCACATTCACGGATTTGACCCACGACGGGCTCGGGGTGGCGAAAGTCGACGGCTTTCCGTTGTTTGTGAAACACGCGCTTCCCGGCGAGCGGGCGAAGGTGAAAGCGATCAAAGTGAAAAAAGGGTATGGGTACGGCCGCCTCGTGGAGCTGTACGAACCAAGCCCCGACCGCGTTGAGCCGCCGTGCCCCGTCTATCGCCAATGCGGCGGCTGCCAGCTGCAACACCTCAGCTACGAAGGCCAGCTGAAAGCGAAGGAAAAGCAGGTGAAAGAAGTGCTCGCCCGCATCGGCAAGCTTGACGGCGTCACCGTCCATCCCGTCATCGGGATGAAGAACCCATGGCGCTACCGCAACAAGGCGCAAGTGCCGGTCGGCGAGCGCGAAGGGGGCTTGGTCGCGGGCTTTTACAAGGAGCGGACGCATGAAATCATCGATATGGACGCCTGCCTCATCCAGCAAGAGGCGAACGATGTCGTCGTCCAGGCCGTGAAGCGCATCGCCGAGCGCTATGGTATTCCCCCATACGACGAAACCACGCACAAGGGCGTTCTTCGCCATATTGTCGCCCGCTACGGCGCGGCAACAGGCGAGGTGATGGTCGTTCTCGTCACCCGCACCGAGCATTTGCCGCATGAACAAGAAATCGTCCGCGCCATCGTCCGTGAAATCCCGGACGTGACATCGATCGTGCAAAATATCAACCCCGAGCGGACGAACGTCATTTTCGGCGCCAAAACGCGGGTGTTATGGGGGAGCGAGTTCATCACCGACCGCATCGGCGACATCCAATTCGCCATCTCGGCCCGCTCGTTTTACCAAGTCAACCCGGAACAGACGAAAGTGCTGTACGACAAAGCGCTCGAATACGCGGAGCTGACCGGGCGGGAGACGGTGATCGACGCCTACTGCGGCATCGGCACGATCTCGCTCTTTTTGGCGCGTAAAGCGAAACACGTCTACGGCGTCGAAATCGTCCCCGAAGCGATCGAAGACGCCAAGCGCAACGCCAAACTCAACGGCATCCAAAACGTCACCTTCGAAGTCGGCGCCGCCGAAGACGTCATCCCGCGTTGGTATCAAGAAGGCATCCGCGCCGACTGCTTGGTCGTTGACCCGCCGCGCAAAGGCTGTGACGCCTCGCTGCTTGAGACGATCATCGCCATGAAACCGCCCCGCGTCGTCTACGTCTCGTGCAACCCGGCGACGCTCGCCCGCGACTTGCGCATCCTAGAAGACGGCGGCTACGAAACGATCGAAGTCCAGCCAGTGGACATGTTTCCGCACACGGCGCATGTGGAGTGTGTGGCGAAAATTCGGTTGAGATAAGACAACGGGCCGGTGGATCCGGCCTTGTTGTTTGCAGTCGAATTGGGCAAACGGCCATGACGACACGAATGCACAGTGGGAGTTTCTTTGTTCCACAAAGAAAGACATTCTCCGTCTTCCTGAGCGTCAACCGGCATAAAACGTATTTTTCTTCCCCTTTTTGTATCGAAAACCGTATATAATGGAGATTGGAAATCACAAGGAGGTACATAGAAGCCATGCTCACAGGCGAATTGCGCCATAAAGTCGATAAAATATGGGAAACGTTTTGGACAGGCGGCATTACGAACCCGCTGACGGTTATTGAACAGTTTACCTACTTATTGTTCATCAAAGGCTTGGATGAAGTCGAAACACAGCGCGAGCAGGAGGATGCGCTGCTCGGCATTGAATCGGAACGCATCTTTCCTCCCGATAAGCAACACTTGCGCTGGAGCAAATTCAAACATTTTGAAGCCGCCCATATGTACGATGTCGTGTCCAATGAAGTGTTTCCGTTCATCAAAAACTTGCACGGCAATCGGGAATCGGCCTATGCAAAATATATGGGCGACGCCATTTTCATGATCCCGACGCCGCAAATGCTCGTCAAAATCGTCGACGGCATTGACCGCATTCCGATGAAAGACCGCGATACGAAAGGCGATTTGTACGAGTATTTGTTATCGAAAATCGCCACCGCAGGCACAAACGGCCAATTCCGCACCCCGCGTCATATCATTCACATGATGGTCGAGCTGATGAAACCGACGCCGGAAGACATCATCGTCGACCCGGCGGCGGGGTCGGCGGGGTTTTTGGTGGCGGCGGGCGAATATTTGCGCAAACATCGCAGTGACTTATTTTTAGTGCAAAGTTTAAAAGAGCATTTTAATAATCATATGTTTTACGGTTTTGACATGGACCGTACGATGTTGCGGATTGGCGCGATGAACATGATGCTCCATGGCATTGAAAATCCGAATATCGAATATCGCGACTCCTTGTCGGAACAAAACAAAGATAAGGACAAATACACCCTTGTCCTTGCCAATCCGCCGTTTAAAGGCTCGTTGGATTACGAAGCCGTTTCCAGCGACTTATTAAGAGTCGTTAAAACAAAGAAGACAGAGCTTTTATTCTTGGCCTTATTCCTGCGCATCTTAAAAACGGGCGGACGCTGTGCCTGCATCGTGCCAGATGGGGTATTGTTCGGCAGCTCGAAGGCGCATAAAGATATCCGCAAAGAAATTGTGGAAAATCATAAATTAGAAGCCATTATTTCCATGCCAAGCGGCGTATTTAAACCATATGCCGGGGTTTCGACGGCGATTATGATTTTCACCAAAACAGGCGTCGGCGGTACGGATCAAGTATGGTTCTATGATATGAAAGCCGATGGCTATTCATTGGATGACAAGCGCACGCCGATTGAAGACAACGACATCCCGGATATCATTGCCCGCTTCCATAACCGTGAAGCGGAAAAAGACCGGAAACGGACAGAGCAATCGTTCTTCGTGCCGGTGGAAGAAATCCGGGAAAACGACTATGACCTTTCGATTAACAAGTATAAAGAGATTGAGTATGAAGAGGTGGAGTATGAAGCGCCGAGTGTGATACTTGAAAGAGTGGAAACGTTGGAAAAAGAGATTATGCAGGGATTACAAGAGTTGAAAGAAATGATTAGAGGGTAGTGTGTAACATGGGATTTGAGACGGTTAAACTAAAAGATTTAACTATTAATTTAGATAATAAAAGAAAGCCCTTGAATGAGTTAGAAAGAAAATCTCTAAAAAAGAAAGGTTTATATCCATATTGTGGTGCAAATGGAGTGTTAGACTATATTGATGAATTCATTTTCGACCAAGAAATTCTATGTATAGCAGAAGACGGAGGAAGTTGGGGATTTAGAGAAAAGTGTGCTTACATCATGAATGAACCGTGTTGGGTAAATAACCATGCTCATGTGTTAGTAGCAAAAGAAAACGTTAATGTTAAGTACTTATGTTACTATTTAAACTATGCTGATCTAAGTAAACATATTACAGGGACAACAAGAGGTAAACTAACTAAGTCTGCATTAGAGAAAATAGAAGTTAAAATTCCTGATTATAGTACTCAAAATAAAATTGTAAATGCATTAGACAAATCCCAAGAACTCATCGACAAACGAAAAGCCCAAATTGAAGCGTTAGACCAGTTAACGCAAAGTGTGTTTTTGGAGATGTTTGGGGATCCAGTAAGTAATCCAAAGGGATGGGATGTTAAGAAATTAAAAGATATTGCGGAAATTGAGGATGGAGATCGAGGTGAAAACTATCCGAAGCAACATGAGCTTGTTAGTGAAGGTATACTTTTTTTGTCTACCTCAAACTTTGTGAACAACAAATTAGACTTATCGAAAGTAACGTATATTACAAAGGAAAAGTTTAGTCAATTGAGAAAAGGAAAATTAAGACGGGGAGATTTAATTGTTACACTGAGGGGATCCATTGGGAATATAGTCATTTTTGATGAAGAAGGTTATGACACAGGGTTCATAAATGCTCAAATGGCGATTCTTAGATTGAAAAATGTTAATCGAATTTTTTTCCAGCAACTTTATACATCTAATAGCTTTCAATTAGTTTTAAAGAAAACACAAACAGGATCTTCTCAACCGCAGCTTCCGTTAAAAAATTTAAAAGAACTTGAGATCATTATTCCACCTTTAGAGTTACAGGAATTATTTGCAGCTACTATACAACAAATAAACTTAAAGAAAGAACTTCTTTTAAAAAGTCAAGCAGAGATACAAAATATGTTTAATTCCCTCATGCAACGTGCATTTAAGGGAGAATTATTCAACGATTAGTAAGTGTAAAAGGAATTCGTGCTGGTCAAGGGAGGGGTGTTTGTTGCTATCCAACTTTAGTTTTCTAATAGGAAAACCTCATTATGAGAACTTTACGAATGCGTGTTTAGAGGCAGAGAAAAGTTTGGTGGTGAGTCCGGCGACGTGCGCGATTTTGACGCGCCGTGCGCTGGAGCTTGCCGTTAAGTGGGTGTACAGCTTTGACAGCGCGTTGAAAGTTCCGTATCAAGATAATCTTTCCAGTTTGATTCATGACAACGTCTTTTTGTCCATTATTGATGAAGACTTGTTGCCATTGTTGCGTTACATTGTCAAACTGGGGAATGTCGCGGTTCATACGAACTCGATGATTACGAGGGAAGAAGCGATTCTTTCCCTGCATCATCTTCATCAGTTTGTGTCTTGGATTGATTATTGTTATTCAGATGAATATACGGCTACGGATTTTGATGAATCATTGCTGCCAATCGGAGAGGAAAAGCGCGAGCGTCCGGAAGAATTAAAAGATTTATACGAACGGTTAAGCTCCAAAGACAAGCGTCTTGAGGAAATGATGAAAGAAAACGAACAGCTCCGCGCCCTTCTCACCGCCAAACGGGAAGCGAATACAAAAGAGTACCACTTCCAAGTCGATGAACTGAGCGAATGGGAAACAAGAAAGAAATATATCGATTTAGATTTGAAGCTGGCGGGTTGGGAATTTAAAAAGGATGTTGTTGTGGAATATCCTGTGGTTGGCATGCGGAATCAGGAAGGAGTCGGCTATGTCGATTACGTCCTTTTTGGCGACAACGGGAAGCCGCTGGCGGTCATCGAAGCGAAACGGACAACCGCTGACCCGAACAGAGGAAAGCAACAAGCCAAGCTATATGCCGACTGTATTGAGAAGATGCACGGCCAACGTCCGATTATTTTTTACACAAACGGTTTTGAAACGTATATGTGGGACGACCTTAACTATCCGGCGCGGAGAGTTTCCGGCTTTTACAATAAGGAAGAATTAAGCTTGCTTATTGATCGTCGGACGATGAAGAAGCCGCTAAAAAATGTGCAAATCAATGACAACATAACGAATCGCTATTACCAAAAAGAAGCGGTGTTAGCCGTATGCGACGCGCTTGAGAACAAACGGCGCAAAGCGTTGCTTGTCATGGCAACAGGGAGCGGCAAAACCCGGACGGCGATTTCGATTGTCGATGTTCTTACCCGTCATAATTGGGTAAAAAATATTTTGTTTTTAGCGGATCGCAAAACGCTTGTAACGCAAGCGAAAAATAGCTTTAGCCATTTGTTGCCGAACTTGACGCTTTGCAATTTGCTCGATAACAAAGACAATCCAGAGGAAAGCCGCATGGTGTTTTCGACGTACCCGACAATGATGAACGCGATTGACGAAGCGAAGCGAAAAGACGGCAGACGGCTTTTTACGGTCGGGCATTTTGATCTCATCATCATCGACGAGTCGCATCGGAGCATTTACAAGAAGTACCGAGCCATTTTCGACTATTTCGATGCCATATTGCTCGGGCTGACCGCCACGCCGAAAGATGACATTGATCGCAATACGTATGAAGTGTTTGATTTAGAAAACGGCGTGCCGACCTATGCCTATGAGTTAGATCAAGCCGTTCAGGACGGCTATTTAGTCGATTATCGGACGATTGAAACAAAGCTTAAATTTCTTGAAGAAGGCATTCATTACGATGAGTTGTCGGATGAAGAAAAAGAGCGGTATGAAGAAACGTTTGATGATGAAGTGGGCGAGGACATTGACAGTGCCGCGTTAAATGAATGGTTGTTTAATGACGATACGATTGATACGGTACTGAGAGATTTAATGGAAAAAGGAATTCGCGTCGAAGGCGGGGACAAACTCGGCAAAACGATTATTTTTGCGAAAAATCATCGTCATGCGGAACGGATTGTGGAGCGCTTTGATCAATTGTTCCCTGAATACAAGGGCGGCTTTGCGCGGGTCATTGATTACAGCGTGAACTACTACCAAACCTTAATCGATGATTTTTCCGACCGTAACAAATGGCCGCAAATTGCGGTATCGGTCGATATGCTCGATACAGGAGTGGATATTCCGGAAGTCGTCAACCTTGTGTTCTTCAAGAAAGTACGCTCCAAATCAAAGTTTTGGCAAATGATCGGACGCGGAACCCGTTTATGCAAAGACTTATTCGGAGTCGGGCAAGATAAAACGCATTTCCTTATTTTTGACTATTGCGGCAACTTCGAGTTTTTCCGCGAAAATCCAAAGGGAATCGAAGGAAAAGCGGTGGAAAGTTTGACCGAGCGTCTATTTAACGCCAAAGTCGAAATCATTAAAGAACTGCAGCATTTACAGTACCAAGAAGAAGAGTATATTGCCTATCGCAATGAATTGATTGACGAGGTGCTGGCGGAAATCAATAAGTTAAACGAAGAAAACTTCCGTGTACGCCAACATATTCAATACGTACACAAGTTTAAAAGCCGGGCTAAATGGGATTCCTTAACGGCGATGGATGTCAATGAAATTAAAGAACATATTTCGCCGCTGATTGTTCCGTTGAATGATGATGAATTGGCGAAACGGTTTGATTTGCTTATGTATACGATTGAGTTGGCGAAGCTGCAAACGAAAAATGCCACAAAGCCGATTCGGAGTGTGATTCGTACTGCAGAGGCATTGTCGAAACTCGGTTCGATTCCGCAAGTGATGGAGCAAAAATACATCATCGAAAAGGTGCAGACGGAAGAGTTTTGGAGCGAAGCCGATATTTTCGAATTGGAAGCCGTTCGCGAAGCGTTGCGTGATTTAGTCAAATTCCTTGAAAAAGAAACGCAAAAAATTTACTATACGAACTTTAAAGACCAAGTTTTAGAGGTCAAAGAAAACGGTCCGATGTTTACTGTCAATGATCTGAAAAATTATCGGAAAAAGGTGGAACATTATCTGCACGAACACCGCGACCAGATGGCCATTTACAAGTTGCGAAATAATAAAAAGCTAACCGTCCAAGACGTAAAAACGTTGGAGCATATTCTTTGGAATGAGCTTGGCACACAGGAAGATTATAAAAGAGAATTCGGAGACACACCGATTACAAAACTCGTCCGCCAAATCGTCGGCCTTGACCCGCAGGCAGCCAACGAAGCGTTTTCTGAATTTTTATCAAGCGAACGGTTGAACATCCAACAAAGCCGTTTTGTCAAACTAATCGTCGATTACTTTGTGAAAAACGGAGTCATGGACAAGCGGGTGCTGCAGGAAGAACCGTTTAAAACCGTCGGCAGCATTGTTGAACTCTTTCAAGACAACATGGACGATGCGCGGAAGATTATTCGCATTATCGATGAGATTAACAGAAATTCAGAAGATATTGTGGGGGCGTAGCAAAAGCGTTCTTTGTGGTATCTAGTTAGCCGTTGGGTGTTGTTGCTAACGTTTCAATATATTCTGTTTTTCTTTGGTGTTAAGGCATCTTTGAGAGTGAAGTATCTCAAAGGTGCCTTCTATTTCTTATACATATAGAACGAAACGAGTATAAATGTTGTGTAGATAGCCCATATTGAGTCGAAATGGTTCGGCAAATATCCATGTATTTGATAACCCGTGGTGCTAGTTGAGCGTCAGCGCTCAACCAGCCCTAGTGTGACCAAGGAATAAGCCAACAAGATGCCATCGAGTGCCACTTCAAACCCGGCAATGGAATTCGCTCGAATGTCGGTGATCCGGTATTGGTCTACGAGAATCGAAAACACCGTCTCGATGACTTTGCGTTTTTTCCTGATCCATTCTTCCCATGCCTTGGATGGGCCGTGCTTTTGATTGTGTCGAGACGGTGTCCAGAACGCGACTTGGTGTTCTTCGTACAGCTTTTCTCGAAGAGCGTGGCTGATGTACCCTTTGTCCCCAAAGTTGTAGGGATGAGGGATTTGAGTCATCACCGTTTCAGCGGCTTTGACGTCGTGGCAGGACGCTTCCGTCACGACAGGCCAGCCCTTGATTGGTCACTTGAAGATGCAGCTTGAAACCGTAGTACCATTGCTTTTTGGAAGCACAATACCCCATATCTGCGATCCCTCGAAATCGCTTGACGCGCTGCATTCTCACGGGATGGCACAACGGAAGAGGCAAGCTGTCGACGACCGCATAAGCATGGTGTTGGCCACGTTTCGCCAGCTCATGACGGACCCATTTGATGGCGAAACCAAGCGCTCGGCAGCGGCGGTTGTATCGGGAGCGTTCAAGAAACGAGCCGTTTGTGAACAAATTTCCCGTGACAAAACGATGCCAGGCTCGTTCGGAAGAAAAGCCCAGCAGCTTCCCCAAAAGGTGAACCGCCATGACCACTTCGTCTTCTTGCTTGACCAAGTGACGGTTGCGGCGATGAAGATACATTTGAATCAACGACAGTTGGGCAGAAACAAAACAGAAAATAGCGGCATATTGTTTTTGAAGTTTGGCTGGATCTGTAGTAAAATGAAAGTGCTCTTGCATGGGGGATCTCTCCTTTCGAATGTTGGGTGACACTTTCATTCTACTGGAGATCCGCCAGCAAGGGCTATTTTTATGCTTGTCTGAGTTTTATCTAGCACCACGGGTATTTGATAATCTAAAATTGAGCCACTTTTCAACGGTTCGATCACATAAAAAATGAGCCACCCGATTTCCAATTTTCATCATCTTTGGCGAGGAGACCCCGACTTCTAAGCGAGAGCGAAAGTCGGGGAGGAATCGCCCTTCCTCCTTTGTTTTGGCTGTTGGGTGTCGTTACCTCAATGATGGCCGAAAACAACGGGGGTGGCAAGCTTTTTTTCTTCCAACCGTTGAAACTCAAGGGAAAACCGTGAGTGTGGAGGATAAACTTTTGACAATACCTTAAAACGAAGGGAGGGATCATAGATGAAAAAGAAAATTGCATTTGTTTCTTCATTTGCGCTAGCAACATTGTTAGTAGTCGGACAGTTTTCTTATGCGGAAAAGCCAGACAGCATGACGAACATGATGAATGGAAACGGTATGATGAAGATGATGGAAGCGATGAATTCTCCTCAAGGACAAAAAATGATGAAGGCATGCGGAGAATTCATGGAATCTTATAATAAAGCTGAATAAAACCGTCGTGTAAAAATCGATAAAAGCCCTTCTTTTTTGAAGGGCTTTCAGACTGTTGAAAAACGATTTTGTCAAGGGACAAAATCGTTTTTTTTATGATATATGTTGAGAAAACAACTGATTAGGAGAAACCACTTATGTACTACTACCAATCGAACTTAGAGATTCAACAAAATCGTCAAGCTTATGAATCCATGTATGATCCTAACCATATCTTGGTTCAAATCGACAAATTGATGGATTGGAATCATGTATATCAGTTACTTGAACCGTTTTATCCAAGTACCATTGGTCGCCCCACGATTGATCCGTTGATTTTTGTAAAAATCCTCATGATTCAATATCTGGAAGGGTTTCGATCCGTTCGGTTTACCTGTAAACAAATCCAGCAACACGCCACGTATCGCTGGTTTTTAGGCATTTCCCCCACCGATAAAGTCCCTTGCCACTCCAGCGTTTCCAAGTTTCTTCGCCATCGGGTCGATCCCGGTGTATGGGAAGCGTTATTTGATCATGTCCTTCAATGGATTCAAGAAGATGGGTTCTTGTCTCCGGACACGTGGGCAGCGGATGAAACAGAGTTAAAAGCGAATGCCAATAAACGAAAACGCATCCAAGTGATTCAGACGATGGTGGTGAAAGAAGACGAGGACGTGTTACAACTGGTCAATGAAAAACGACAACAACATGGAAAAAAACCGTTAGCTCCCAAAGCAGAGAAGCTGGCAACCAAAAAGATGATATGTAGCACCACAGATCCAGATGCTGGGCTATCGGTCAAACATGATCCGCGTGGTCTCTTTGCGTTCCACGATCATCGAATCGTTGACACCTTGCATAATTTTATTTTGGATGCTTACGTGACTGCCGCCACCGTGCCTGGTCATCGTATTTTGATGGGGCGAATCGAGCGTGTTGAACATCGAGTAGGATATTCTCCTAAAGGAAATAGTGTTAGACGCTGGCTATTATAACGCCCGACTAGCAAGAGAATTAGAGAAAAAGGGATTTTGGCGTATATGTCGTATCGACGTTTTCATCGAAAGGAACATCCCGATTGTCGTTCCGTAAAGTTCCAGCAAGTCACAGACGATGTGTATGCGTGTCCCTGTGGCGTAAAGTTCATGTATTCGACGTCCACCCGTTCTGGATATCATGAGTATAAACTAGCAGTGAAAGGAAGTTGTGTGGGATGTCCTGCCGCACAAGGCGCAAAGGATCGTGTATTTCGAGTTTCCGTTCATCAAGATATCTACGAACGAATGCGGAAACAACGGTTATCGATGAGAGGAAGAGTGTTGCGATCGGTACGTCCATCGACGATGGAGCGAAGTTTCGCCGAAAGCAAAGAACTCCACGGTCTTCGTTTCACACGATACCGTGGAGTCCAGCAAGTACAAATTCAGGTTTGGATCACCGCCATGATCCAAAACCTCAAAAAGTGGACCAAATTGCGATCACTCCAACAATATGGTCTATATCTAACCTACCAAATGGAAGAGAAAAAGAAAAGAAAAAGTTCACACTCCTCGTGAACTTTTTCTTGACGTCCGACTTTTTCAACAGTCTGCAAAAAATCGGCTCTTCACCACAAGTTGTACTTGATCATTGAAGATCGGTGTGCATAGAGAAAATAGAGGGTACAAAAAATGCGAATTTTCCTGTATGGTAAAGGTGTCCAAACCAAACCATTGGAGGAAAATTCGCATGTACGCTCAGTTTATCAAAGAACTCATCGATTTACCAGATGTTTTGATTCAAAAGGTGCGAAAAGAAGAAGAACGTTGGATTTTCGAACTTTCTCTTCCTGAACAATGCCCGTTATGTCCTGTTTGCTTGAAACGCACGATCAAAATGACAGGAAAAAAGAAGCAATGGATGCATGGGTATGCTCAACGGATCGGCATCTTTTGGGTGGAACTCCCTGTGGAGCGTAGACGTTGTTGTACATGTGGCATGACATTCAGCACGTCTTATCCCGGAATTTCCCCTCGAAGTGCAGCGACGGATGCGTTTCAGCAATGGGTGGCGCAATCTTGCATCGGAACATCCATTCAGGCGGTGGCTCGTATGCTCAAGCTTCCGTACACGACCGTTGAACGCTGGTTTTATACCCATGCCCCTTCCTTCCTATCGAATGACATCCAACCAAAGGCAGTTTGTGTCGATGAGTTTGCGTTTCGAAAAGGACATGATTACGGAGTGGCAGTCATGGATGCCGAAACGGGAGAAGTGTATGCCGTTGAAGCAGGAAAGAACGAGGAAGCCATTGGACGTGTGTTGGCTCCTGTGTCTGGTTCTGTTCAGTATGTCGTGAGTGATTTGGCTCCAGCGATGAAAAAAGCCATTCAAGAGGTGTGTCCGGAAGCGAAGCATGTGGTCGATTATTTTCATGTGATTCAATTGTTTACGGAAGCGTTGGATCGATGCCGCAAATCCTTCGGAAAAGGGAACAAGAAACATGGGCATGTTCGGCATGTTTGCCGCTTATTGACCCAGTGCCCCGAGAAACTCACCGAGGAGGAGCGCCAAACGGTGCGGGAGTGGCAGAAAGAGAGCGATTCCTTGCAGGCTGTCTATCAATCCCTTCAACATTTTCGTTATGTATCCAAAAGCCAAAGCGAGCGACAAGCGAAACGTCGTTTGAACGCCTGGGTTCATCGGTATTTGTTTTGTCCTTGTTCTGCTGTTCGCGCCATCGCAAAATCACTCGTCAAACGAACAGACGAAATCATATCGTGCATTTTATCCCCTTATTCAAATGGGAAAATGGAGGGAACAAATAACAAGATCAAGCTGATGAAACGTCGGGGATACGGATACAGAAATATCCAGCGTTTTGCATTGCGGGTTCGGCTAGAAACAGCTAACATACTTTCATGACAGGTGCAAGTACAACTTTTGGTGATGAACCAAAAAATCCTCCCACGGTGGAGGATTTTTTGTTTTCTTAAGGCATATTTTATAAGTTTGGCAGATATAAAAGTAAAGACAACTTAGTACAAGGGGGATGATGGATGAACTCACTTTGGCTTTTAGGGTTTTCTGCTTCTGCTATTGGAATGTTATCTGGCGGAGTGATTGCTTGGTTGTTTAAAGGCTGGCAAAAAGGAACGCCAACCATTTTTTCAGTATGTAGTGGTATGATATTTGGACTGGTCACGATGGAAATTTTGCCTGAAAGCATAGAAATTGGAGGTTGGTTTATTGCTATTGTCGGATTGATTTTTGGTTATTTTATTTATAAGCATCTAGAAAAGGTTTCCCATCATGTGATCATTATTACCAATGACGCTAAAAAAGACTTATTTGTACATTCTGGTCTATTTTTAACATTCAGTATTGCCCTGCACAATTTTCCAACAGGTATCGCACTTGGAGCCAATACTCACGATTCATTGACTAAACCAATGATGACGACGATCATGCTTCACAATATTCCAGAAGGGATTGCTGTTTTTACTCCCTTGCTGATGGCTGGGTTTGGAATTCTCAGCATCATACTTGGGGCAACCATAGCCTCCGCCCCCGTAGGAGTTGGAGCCTTCATTGGAAGCAATTATGGAATGGGGGTCCCTTGGCTAGTAGCAATGATTATCGCATTGGCGATGGGGGTCATGCTTTCCGTGACGGGAAAAGAAATTTTTGGAACAGCTTTACGCACATCTACAAAACTATACTGCGTTATCATGGCTGTAATCGGTTTTGTATTGGTTTCATTTTACTTATTTTTTCTGTAGAAGACTTTACTAAAAAGGTGCACGTTAAGTTGTGCCTTTTTTGTATGTTCTCCCAAAGAATAATTTAGCGGATGTTTAAAGAAAATAATCCAAAAATGGTTCTCTTGGGAGGTTTTATGAAAAACGATGTTATTGCATCGGAGCATTTGGTTCTTATGATAACAGCGTTGGTTGTAGGTTTTTTTGCTCGTCTTATAACCATTAAAGAAGATTATCGACAGTATCCAAGCTACCCCAACGGATATTTAATCCATTTGGTGACTGGATTTGTAGCCGCAGCTCTAGGTGCAGTGACTATTCCGGCGATTATGACCAAAAATTTTGTTGCAGTAACCTTTCTAGCATTAGCCATACAGCAATTTAGGGATGTTCGGAGGACAGAACGGGACAGTTTAAAGGACTTGGAGAATACCGAATTTACTCCAAGAGGAGATGCTTACATAGACGGGATTGCGAAGACCTTTGAAGCAAGAAATTATTTTGCGTTGGTTGTCGCCTTAGTTACGGGCATAACAATGCAGCTTGTATCCCATAAGATACAATGGGTGAATATTTTAATCGGGTCATTAGCTGGGTTAGTCGTCTTGTTTATATTGAAACGTTTTTCCAAAGGGAAAACAGTTGGGGATATTGCGGATGTTCAATTAGGGAAAGTGGAAGTCAGAGATTCGGAATTGTTTGTTGATGGTATTTATGTTACGAACCAGTTAGGAACGGATAATGCAAGAGAACTTTACCGGAAAGAGGGGATCGCAGCGGTTATTTATCCCCGTGAAGAACATTTTCGTATTACATTAGATCACTTTGGTCAAAGACAAGCCATCCTTTTTGAAGCAACAAGAGCTGTTGGGGTGAAACGGTATAACTTTACACGCAAGGATTATGAACAAGGGCGTGTGGTTGTTACATTAGTTCCGCTTGTTCGAAGAGAAGATGCGTTTATTGAAGCAATAAAGAAAACGCCTTTACTTGAAAGTGTAAAAAAGAGCCATTCTGTGATGAAAACCAATTGGTTAGGAGGAAAATAAATGGGCAAAGAAACAAATCCAAAACCAAATTATGAAATACTGGCTTATATTACGTTAAATCAAAATCGTGTTATAAGCGGAAATGTTTTGGCTTTACTCGCAACCGATGAAGAAGAACAAAAGCAAATGACTCAAGACATCGCTAAAAGTATGAAAGCGGATGTGACACAACTAAAATGCGGGGATTATATGGTATACAGAACTTAACAAGGTCATACGGGAATTTGAAGAAGAATTTACAAAAGATGTGCTGATATTTTAAAGGACAGCTTACTGCTGTCCTTTTTATATCCTTAAATCGGCATGTTGCAAGTCCGATTTTTCCACTTGAATGGTCGTATGCAAGATGTGAAATTCTTCCTCAATCCGTTGGATGGACTGTTTCAAAATGTCCTGACTATCCTTGGTATCATCGATGAGCAAATGGCAACTGAGCGAATCCAACCCAGAGGTGATTGTCCAGACGTGTAAATCGTGAACATCTTTTACCCCCTCAATGGATTGAAGCGTTTGCTTTACTTTCTCCATATCAATGGTAATCGGCGTTCCTTCCATCAGAATGTGGAAGGAGTTGCTTACCACACCCCAAGCGCTTTTTAGGATTAATAGCGACACGACAACACTGATGATGGGGTCAGCCACATACCAGCCGAAGAAGTACATTACAATCCCTGCCACGATTGCCCCAACCGCACCTAATGCATCAGAAATAATATGCAAATAGGCACTTCGCACATTTACATTTTCTTTGGTATCACTCTTTTTTGTTAAAATAAATGCGCTGGTGATATTTGCCAACAATCCAATAGTAGCAATGAGCATCATTGTACCACTTGCGACCGTTGGAGGTTCAAAAAAACGTTTATAAGCTTCGTAAGAAATAAATCCCGCAATGACGAATAAGAGAAGTCCATTCAACAGAGCTGCCAGTATTTCAAATCGGTAAAAACCGTATGTTTTTCGTGGAGAAGGCGGTCTTGCGGCGAACCACATAGCGACCAAGCTCAAAGCTAGAGAGCCAATATCGCTTAACATATGCCCTGCGTCTGATAGTAATGCTAGGCTATTCGTCAATAGTCCACCAAAGAACTCCAAAACCGTTATCCCCGAAGTAATAAGAAGAGCGATCGTTAATCCCTTTTTGTTATCCGGTACGTGGGAATGATTATGATTGTGTCCCATATCATCAGCCTCCTTCCATTCATTATGAGCTAAATCATCCATTTTCATTAAAAAACATTTCCTAAACTTGACAAAAAAATGAATGTAAAATATGATACATACGTATGAACATATGCTCATATATAATAAATAAAGTGAGGGAAATCATCATGAAGACTGAAGACCATTCGTTCTTAAAATCTGAAACCATCGAAAATGTATCGCAAATATTTAAGGTATTATCCGATCCAACAAGAATCAAAATTCTTTATTTGTTATCGCAAGAAGAGTGCAATGTCAATCACATTGCAGAAGTGTTGGAAATGTCTCAATCAGCCATTTCCCATCAGCTTAGTCTGTTACGAAATCTGAGACTGGTTAAGTATCGCCGTGAAGGAAAAACACTGTTTTACTCCTGCGATGACGAACATGTTATTTCACTATTAAAACAAGCCATTGACCATGCTGAACATCATTAAGGAGCATTCCCGTTAGGAGCTTTTCCGGGGACTTGATCAAAAAAAGCCCTCTTGGTATGATGCAGGGGTGTCAAACAATACCTACCATCATGCCAAGGAGGACTTCAGATGAATTGTACACAAAACTATAAAATTGATCAAGTTACGGAACAAACGCTTGTCGTGGGCATCGATATCGCGAAACGAACCCACTACGCCTGCTTCGTGGATGACCGGGGGCGCGTGCTTCGCAAGTCGTTCCCGATCTTCCAGTCGAAAGAGGGGTTTCAGCAGCTGTATAAAGCGATTCAGGAGGCGATGCAAGCGTTTGGGAAGTCAGAGGTGATCGTCGCGGTGGAGCCGACCGGGCACTACTGGTTGAACCTGGCCTACTTCCTCGAGGAGCACGGGATCCCGTTGGTCATGGTCAACCCGGCGCATGTGTGCCGGTCGAAAGAACTTGATGACAACCTGCCGACGAAACACGACGCCAAAGACGCCCTGGTCATTGCCAGACTGGCAAAAGACGGACGATTCCTCGTTCCCCGGCTGCTGCACGAGATTGAAGCCGATTTGCGCGTGGGAAGCACGCTCAAAGAGAAGCTCCGCAAGGAACAGACGGCGGTGAAAAACGCGATCGTCCGCTGGACGGATCGGTATTTTCCAGAGTTTTGGACCGTGTTTCGTGACTTGGGGAAAACGGCGCTTTCGGTGTTGGAGTGGACGCCGCTTCCGGCTGATATGGCCGGCCGGACGGTGGAGGAGCTTCTTGAGGTGTACCGGCAAAGCGAAGGGATGAAATGCCCGCAGAAGGCCAAAATTCAGGCGTTGATCAACACCGCGAAGGACTCGATTGGGGTGACGGAAGGGACAGCGATGGCCCGGTTTGAGATCGCCGCGCTCGTCCGCCGATACCGCCAATTGGAGGCGGAGATCGCTGCACTGGACGCCGAGTTGAAGGCATTGGTTCAAACGACGATGGAGTACCAATGGTTGAAAACGGTCGACGGGTTGGGAGACGCCACGATCATCGATCTGCTGGCGGAGATCGGCAGCTTCGCCCATTATCGGGACCCGCGCCAATTGGTGAAGTTGGCGGGCCTGACGCTCAAGGAGAACTCCTCCGGCCAGCGCAAAGGGCAAAAGCACATCTCCAAACGGGGACGGAAACGGTTGCGCTCGGTGCTGTTTCGGGCGATGATTCCGCTGATTCGGCATAACAAGGCGTTTCGCGAGCTGCATGAGTATTATACGACCCGATCCGTCAATCCGCTGACCGGAAAGCAGTCCATCGTCGCCTTGTGCCGGAAGCTGTTGAATGTGCTGTTTGCGATTTGTACGAAGAAACAAGCGTTTGACGCGGAGCGAATGAAACAGGACGTCTTGTCCCAGGTGCAACGGGCGGCCTAAGGCCTCCCCCTGCGAACGGAAGAATCGTTGGACAACGAGATGACACCGGAGAAGCTGGCGTGATTTCATCCATTCGACCTTGAGTCCCTAAAGGAGCTTGGCCGGCCTCCGCCTGATGACGAGACCGAACGAGGGAATGTTGGCGCGAAGACGCCCGGAGACATGGGAGGGTTCGTCCTCATCAGCGACGCGGAGATCCAAAGGGTGCATCGAATACGCTTCCCCCACGGCAGGAAAATATAACCAGCCGTGGCCGCGAAGCGCACCCTAGGTCTGTAAGATATCCACAAAACTGAAAAAGGATGTAAGGGATTTTGTCGAAAAATATTTTTTGGACACCCCTGAGAGGCCGAAAAGCCTTGATAGATCAACATTTCTAGAGGGAGGCGTTTTATCATGCATCATCATCACCATCATTCTCACGACCACCATGGTCACCATCATCACCACGGACACCATCATCACCACGATCACGGCAGAGAAGGGAATAAAAAAGGGCTTATGATTGCCCTTCTCATTACCGCTGGAATTATGTTATTAGAGTTTTTCGGAGGTTTAATTACAAACAGCCTAGCCCTTCTTTCTGACTCTGGTCATATGCTTAGTGATGCCAGTTCACTTGTTCTTAGCTTAGTGGCTATTTGGTTTGCCACCAAACCAGCTTCGCCGAATAAAACGTATGGTTTTTATCGTTTTGAAATCTTAGCCGCTTTATTTAATGGAGTTACCTTGTTTGTTATCGCTGGATTTATCGTATGGGAAGCGATTCAGCGTTTTTACAACCCACCAACCGTAGCTAGCGGCTCTATGATGCTGATTGCTTCCATTGGTCTGTTTGCCAATCTTTTAAGTGCCTGGGCGTTAATGAGAAAAGGGGATGTGAAAAATAATGTCAATCTTCGTAGTGCCTATCTTCATGTAATCGGTGACGCTTTAGGTTCTGTTGGAGCCATTGTTGCAGGACTCGTCATGTGGCTCTTTGGTTGGTATGTCGCAGATCCCATTATTTCCGTTTTGGTTGCCTTATTAATCTTGAAAGGTGCCTGGGGAGTGATTAAACATACGGTTCACATTTTGATGGAAGGAACGCCAATTACCATTGACCAAAATGAAGTGAAAAAAGCCTTAGAAAGTATTGAAGGAGTGATTAACGTTCACGACCTTCATATTTGGACCATTACTTCAGGATTGGACTCGTTAAGTTGCCATATTTTGATTGAAGATCATCAAGACAGCCAAAAGGTTTTACAAGAAGCGATCCATTTTATTGAGGAACACTTTAAAATTCAGCATACAACCATTCAAATTGAAACCTCTCAAATCCATCATGGGGAAATGAAAGTCTAACGAAAAATATGATCAATATAGAGCAAGGTCAGTACCTTGTTCAATATTTTAGCGAGCCTAGACTAATAAGCGATAAAAGTTTCCATTGACTAAAAAAGTTTCTGATGTACAATTTATTTAGGCAACATTTTCTTTGCTCTTACATATATCTAATTCTAAGTGTAGGAGCAAATTTTTTTACCTTAAAAGTTTCCCTTATGCAAAATATTTAGCAAAAACCAATCATGAGGTGATCATCATGAGTGAAAATATAAAAAAACTGCCGTTAGCAGTTGAAGAAGGTTGGAGAAATAAACGGACGCAACCAACGTTGCCCGAAGTATATAGAAGTTTGCGTATACCAAAAACGGGTTCTTGGATGAAAAAGTTTCTTGCGTTTGCTGGACCAGGATACTTAGTTGCCGTGGGGTATATGGACCCGGGAAACTGGGCGACTGATATCGCAGGAGGTTCCCAGTTCGGATACACGTTGCTTTCCGTTATTTTGCTTTCCAATTTAATGGCAATATTGCTTCAAGCATTGGCTGGCAAGTTGGGAATTGTAACGGGAAGGGATTTAGCCCAAGCTTGTCGCGACCATTACAGCAAGCCTGTAGCAATGATCTTATGGGTTTTATGCGAGTTGGCAATCGCAGCTTGTGATCTAGCCGAAGTGATCGGTTCGGCAATCGCTTTGAAATTGTTGTTTGGCATTCCGTTAATATATGGAGTGATTATTACAGCTCTGGATGTACTGGTCGTATTGCTATTACAGAATAAAGGGTTTCGTTATATTGAAACGTTGGTAATTGTTTTAATTCTAACCATTGGTGCTTGCTTTGTGACTGAAATCTTTCTTTCTAAGCCAGATGTAGGTGGCATATTGAAGGGATTTGTTCCAAGCCCAGAGATTATTAACAATCCATCCATGCTCTATATTGCAATCGGTATTTTAGGTGCAACCGTAATGCCTCATAATCTTTATCTGCATTCTTCCATTGTGCAGACACGTCAATACGAACAAACCAGCTCGGGTAAACGACAAGCGATCAAATATGCCACTTGGGATTCAACCATTGCACTCTTTTTCGCTTTATTTATTAATGCATCTATCCTTATTGTTTCTGCTGCTACATTCCATAAAGCAGGAATGAAAGATGTTGCGGAGATTGAAGATGCTTATCACTTGCTTGCTCCACTGCTTGGAACAACACTTGGAAGTATTTTATTTGGAGTTGCTTTGTTGGCTTCTGGTCAAAACTCCACATTAACAGGAACCTTAGCTGGTCAAATTGTGATGGAAGGTTTTCTAAACATTCGCCTTCCTGCTTGGTTAAGAAGGCTGATCACTCGATTGATTGCCATTGTCCCAGCCGTTGTTGTAACTGCTCTTTATGGCGAAAGCGGAACGGCTCAATTACTTATTTTGAGCCAAGTTATTCTTTCTTTACAGCTCTCTTTCGCGGTAGTGCCTCTCGTTCAATTCACTAGCGATAAAAAGAAAATGGGCGAGTTCGCAAATCCATTATGGTTGAAAGTTCTTGCTTGGATGGTAGCGATGGTGATTATCAGCTTAAACGCATATTTATTGTTCCAAACATTCTTTGGTTAAGAAATAGTAAACCTCATTATCTTTTTGCGGATAATGAGGTTTATTGTTTTTAGCTAATAGAATTTTTTGATGTAGCTAATTAAATGAATCGCACGGTAAATATTGTTAAAGCCGATGATAAAATCCCCAATATAGCCGGAATAAAATTCCCCACTTACAATAGAACCATAGTGTCAATGAGAGGAGCTATGGTTCATGATTACGAGAGGGGAATTTTTTATGATCAAAGAGATGTATGAAAGGGGAATGAGTATTTCCGATATTGCGAGGGAATTGGGGATCGATCGGAAAACCGTCCGAAAATATATTCACTCCCCCAATCCTCCTTCCAAATCCAAGCGAAAACAAAGAAAAAGCAAGTTAGATCCATTTAAGCCGTATCTTCAAAAACGAATGTTAGAAGATGGGGTGTTTAATAGCGAAAAGTTGTTTTTTGAAATTCGACAACAGGGCTATACGGGAGGAAAGACGATTTTAAAAGACTATATGAAACCTTTCCGAGAGACGGCGAAAAAGAAATACACCGTTCGTTATGAAACGCTTCCTGGCGAACAAATGCAAGTCGATTGGAAAGAAGTCGGGGAGGTCGTGATCGAAGGGAGAAAAGTCAAGTTATCGCTATTTGTGGCTGTGTTAGGCTATTCGCGGATGAAATACGCGGTATTTACGGTCAGCCAGGATCAGGAACACTTAATGGAATGCCTAATTCAGAGCTTCAAGTACTTTGGCGGGGTTCCGAAGAAGGTGTTATTTGACAATATGAAGACCGTTACAGACGGGCGAGAACAAGGAGTGGTGAAATGGAATCAACGATTTTCCGAATTTGCGAGTTACTACGGATTTATTCCAAAAGTATGCCGGCCTTACCGGGCCCAGACAAAGGGAAAAGTCGAACGAGCCATTCAGTATATTATGGATCACTTCTATGTAGGAACATCGTTTGAAAGCATCGAAGAATTAAATTTCCTTTTACATCGTTGGCTCGATCAAGTGGCGAATCGGAAGCCAAACGCCACTACCGGCATTCCTCCGCAAGAGCGTTGGGCAGAGGAACAGCTGAAACCTCTCCCGTTGAAAGATTACGATACGAGCTATCTTTCCTATCGGAAGGTGCATTGGGATGGCAGTTTCTCCTACAAAGGGGAACAATGGCTCTTATCGGCGGAGTATGCGGGCAAAGAAATTCTGGTGAAGGAGCGATTAAATGGAGATATTCGATTGTACTTTCGAGGGGAGGAGATTTCTCACGTGGACCAACAGAAAAAAGTGATTTCATTCGCCGAAAAAATAAAAAAGAAACAGACGGAAATGGCCGCCACCATTTCGCCTATTTCGGTGGAAGTGGATACTCGTCCATTGTCCGTTTATGACGCATTCCTGCGAGGGGAAAGCTCATGAAAGAACGAATACACGAGTATTGCCACCAACTCCATTTGCCTGTCATGGCGGAGCGATGGTCCGCCATGGCAGAATACGCCTCTACTCATAATATATCATATTCAGAGTTTTTATTCCGCTTATTAGAGGCAGAAATCGTCGAAAAACAGGCACGATCGATCCAAACGCTCATCAAGCTGTCCAAACTGCCGTATCGCAAGACGATCGATACGTTTGATTTTACCGCGCAGCCTTCGGTGGATGAGCGCCGGATTCGAGAACTGCTTACGTTGTCCTTTATTGACCGGAAAGAAAATATCCTCTTTCTCGGTCCACCGGGGATTGGGAAGACACATCTGGCAATTTCGATTGGAATGGAGGCGATCGCAAGAGGATATAAAACGTATTTTATTACCGCCCACGATTTGGTCAATCAGTTAAGAAGAGCCGACCAGGAAGGAAAGTTGGAGAAAAAGCTTCGTGTCTTTGTGAAGCCAACCGTTCTCATTATTGATGAAATGGGGTATCTAAAACTGGACCCGAACAGCGCTCATTACTTATTTCAAGTGATCGCCCGGCGGTACGAGCATGCCCCGATTATCCTCACCTCCAACAAAAGCTTTGGGGAATGGGGAGAAATCGTGGGAGACTCGGTTTTGGCGACAGCGATGTTAGATCGATTACTGCATCATTCCATCATTTTCAACCTAAAGGGGGAAAGCTATCGATTACGGGAAAAGAGGCTCCAAGAAGAAAAACAGAAGGATCAATGAAAGGTCCTTCTGGGGAATTTTAAACCGGCGATTTTGGGGAAAAAATAATCGGCCTTGACAAATATTGGGTTGATTTTTTTAAATTCCATTCTTTTTTTGTTTTTAATTCAAATAAATATTGAATAATATAAAGAAATGGGGGTATAATATATTCAAACGGAAATTTGAATATGAAAGGGGGATAATGAATGAGTAAGAAAGATACATGTGAAATTTATTGTTATGACGAAGAAAAAGTCAATCGAATACAAGGGGAATTGCAAAAAGAAGATATATCCAGTGTTGTCCTGTTGTTTAAAGCACTGGCAGATGAAAATAGGGCAAAAATTGTCTATTCACTTTGCCAAGATGAAGAGTTATGTGTATGTGATATTGCTAATATCATCGGGGCTTCTGTTGCAACAACTTCCCATCATTTACGGACTCTTTATAAACAAGGGATTGTAAAGTATCGAAAAGAAGGAAAGCTAGCATTTTATTCGCTGGATGATGACCATATTAAGCAGTTAATCATGATTGCGTTAGTACATGAGAAAGAGGTGAAAGTCCGTGTCTGAACAACAAGCAAAATTATCTAAATCAGAAGCGAAAACCTACCGTGTTCAAGGATTTACTTGTGCAAACTGTGCGGCAAAGTTTGAAAATAATGTAAAATCATTGCCAGGTGTTCAAGATGCTAAAGTAAACTTTGGAGCATCTAAAATTACCGTTTGGGGTACAACAACCATCGAAGAATTAGAAAAAGCAGGAGCTTTTGAAAACTTAAAGGTTCGGGAAGATAAAGAAAAAGCAGTCAAGCGTGAACCTTTTTGGAAGCAAAAAGAGAACATTAAAGTGTATATTTCCGCCGTTTTGCTTGTGATCAGTTGGTTTTTAGGGAAGCAATACGGAGAAGAGCATATCTTTGCGACAATTGGATATGCTGCAGCAATTTTAATCGGTGGATATTCGTTATTTATAAAAGGTTTCAAAAACCTAGTTCGATTGAATTTTGATATGAATACGCTGATGACAGTGGCGATTTTAGGAGCTGCAGCGATTGGTGAATGGGGAGAAGGTGCAACGGTTGTTATTCTATTCGCCATTAGCGAAGCCTTAGAGCGTTATTCCATGGATAAAGCTCGTCAATCCATTGAATCGTTGATGGATATTGCTCCAAAAGAAGCATTAATTCGTCGCGGAAATGAAGAAATGATGGTCCCTGTTGACGATATTCAAGTCGGAGATATTATGATCGTAAAGCCTGGTCAGAAATTAGCGATGGATGGAATCGTCATCAAGGGTACATCTACGCTAAATCAGGCTGCCATTACGGGAGAAAGTGTTCCAGTAACCAAAACAGTCGGTGATGAAGTCTTTGCAGGAACATTGAATGAAGAAGGGTTATTGGAAGTAAAAGTTACAAAACGAGTGGAAGATACAACTCTTTCGAAAATCATCCATTTAGTGGAAGAAGCTCAAGCAGAACGAGCACCTTCTCAAGCGTTTGTAGATCGTTTTGCCAAATACTATACACCAGCCATTATCATTTTTGCTCTTTTACTAGCCGTTATTCTTCCATTATTTATGGGTGCTGATTGGAGCGAATGGATTTATCGAGGTCTAGCTGTATTAGTGGTTGGTTGTCCGTGTGCGTTGGTTATTTCCACGCCTGTTTCGATTGTAACTGCCATTGGAAATGCAGCGAAAAACGGTGTGTTAATTAAAGGTGGTATTTATTTAGAGGAAGCAGGATCTCTAAAAGTCATCGCTTTTGATAAAACAGGAACATTAACAAAAGGTGTTCCTTCCGTCACCGATGTGGTCACTTATAATGGCGATGAAAATGAACTAATGACCATTACAGCAGCCATTGAAAAAGGCTCACAACATCCACTTGCTTCCGCCATTATAAGAAAAGCAGAAGAAGATGGATTGAATTTTAATGATGTATCGGTTGAAGAATTCCAATCCATTACAGGTAAAGGGGTCAAAGCCAAAGTAAATAACGCAATGTATTATGTCGGAAGTCCAGGTCTTTTTGAAGAACTTCTTCCAAATGGCATCCAATCAGAAATAAAAGAACAAATTACAACCCTTCAAACACAAGGGAAAACGGTCATGATATTAGGGACGGAAAAAGAAATTCTGGCGTTAATTGCCGTGGCAGACGAAATAAGAGAATCATCCAAAGAGGTTATTCGAAAACTTCATCAAGTCGGTATTGAAAAAACGGTGATGCTGACGGGAGATAACCAAAGAACAGCCGAAGCCATCGGAAAACAAGTCGGCGTTTCCGATATTAAAGCCGATTTACTTCCAGAAGATAAACTGAATTTCATCAAAGAGCTTCGTGACAAGCATCAAAGCGTGGCGATGGTTGGAGATGGTGTGAACGATGCACCAGCTCTTGCAGCTTCAACCGTTGGTGTGGCAATGGGTGGTGCTGGAACCGATACAGCCCTAGAAACAGCCGATATTGTCTTAATGTCTGATGATTTAAGCAAATTGCCATATACGATTAAATTGAGCCGCAAAGCTTTAGCGATTATTAAGCAAAACATTACTTTCTCTTTAGGGATTAAGGCATTGGCATTACTGTTAATTGTGCCTGGTTGGTTAACGCTATGGTTAGCGGTATTTGCCGATATGGGAGCAACATTAATCGTAACATTAAACAGCATGCGATTGCTAAAAGTTAAAGAATAGGCTCTTCACCACAAGTGGCAGTGCATGATAAGGAGCGCTGAACGTGAGCATTTCGTCTCTCATTTTGCTTTTGTTGATCATGTCGATCGTGTTGCTCGTGTATGGTGTTGTCCAAAAGAGCAAAGCCGCGAAACGGATCGCCTTTGGCCTCTTCGTCGCATCGGTCGGATTGGCCGGTTTTGTCGTGTTTCTCATCGGCTATATGTAACAACAGTCAAAGACGAACACGCTGTTCTGTGTGTTCGGCTTTGCGTTTGCGGCGATTCAGATGGGGATCATTGGGGGAGATGGGGCTCGCGCTCAAGGCCTCAAGGACTGGCATTAGGGGACCGTTCGAGGCGGATTTCTCTGTCTTGCCTCATCTATCATTTTTGGGCTTCAAAGTTATTTTAAAAAAAGCGAAGAAAGTCGTTCATTTTTCTACACGAGGACAAGCGCAGGAAATATAAAGAAAATGCAGAAAAGAATGATATATGAAAAAATTATTGAAGCTGAAATGTGTAATATTTATAATATTATCTGTGTGTTGTACAACAAAAATAATCAGCTGGCATAGGAGGGATTGGGTTGATTGAAAAGCTTGTAGAAACGGTGAACGGGTGGCTATGGAGTCCTTTTTTGATTGCATTCATTGTTTGTTGCGGTTTGTATTTTAGCATTCGCACCCGTTTTCTGCAAATCCGCCATGTGAAAGAGATGGTCCGGCTTGTGACGACGGGGAAAAGTTCTGAGGCCGGGGTGTCTTCTTTCCAGGCGTTGACGATGTCGTTGTCCGGCCGCATCGGCGTCGGGAACGTGGCCGGGACGGCGACGGGGATTGCGTACGGGGGGCCGGGCGCGGTCTTTTGGATGTGGGTGATCACCTTTATCGGAGCGGCGACGGCGTATGTCGAGTCGACGCTGGCGCAAATTTATAAAGAGGAACAAGACGGACAATACCGCGGCGGTCCGGCGTTCTACATTGAAAAAGGCCTTGGCTGGAAATGGTTTGCGGTGGTGATCGCCGCGGCGATTATTCTCTCGATGGCGGTGCTGATGCCGGGAATTCAAGCAAACTCGATTGCCGACAGCTTTTCGAATGCGTTTGGCATTCCGAAATTGGTGACGGGAATTTTCGTGATTGCCGTTCTTGGCTTTACGATTTTTGGCGGAGTGAAGCGGATCGCGAAAACGGCGGAAATTGTCGTGCCGTTTATGGCAGTTGGCTATTTGTTGGTCGCGATTGCCATTATTGCGGCCAATATTGAAAAAGTCCCGGATGTGTTTGGTTTGATTTTCAAAAGCGCGTTTGGCGCTGATCAAGTGTTTGGCGGCATTCTTGGTTCGGCGGTGATGTGGGGGGTCAAACGCGGCCTTTATGCGAATGAAGCGGGGCAAGGGACGGGCGCCCACCCGGCAGCGGCGGCGGAAGTGTCCCACCCGGCGAAGCAGGGGCTTGTGCAGGCATTTTCGATCTATTTGGATGTGTTCTTGGTCGTGACGGCGACGGCGCTGATGATTTTGTTTACAGGTCAATACAATGTGATCAATGAAAAAACGGGAGAGACGATTGTCGAGCATTTGAAAGGGGTGGAACCGGGCGCAGGGTATACGCAGGCGGCGGTGGACACGCTCTTCCCGGGATTCGGGTCGGCCTTTATTGCGATCGCTCTGTTCTTCTTCGCGTTTACGACGATGTACGCGTATTACTATATTGCCGAGACGAACCTCGCCTATTTGGTGCGCAGTGAAAAGAGGGGAACGGCCTTCTTTGCCTTGAAGCTCGTCTTTTTGGCGGCCACGTTCTATGGAACGGTCAAAACGGCGACGACGGCGTGGGCGATGGGCGACATCGGGCTTGGCATCATGGTGTGGCTCAACTTGATTGCGATCTTGTTGTTGTTTAAACCGGCCTATATGGCCTTGAAAGATTATGAAGAACAGCTGAAGCAAGGGAAAGATCCGGAGTTCAACGCGTCGAAATACGGAATCAAGAACGCGAAATTCTGGGAAAATGGATATAAGAGATGGGAAGAAAAGAAAGAGAAGACATTGTAACAGGTTGATTGGTTGGAGTCGACGGTGTCCCGGATGCAGCGGGACACCCTTTTTTCATCATCATCTATATGGATAAGGAACACTTTCGTTAGACATTCTCTAGGATGGGCATCCTCGAACCATCTTGCCCCCCGTGAATTCATGCGATTTTGCCATTATGATGGCTCCTCATCCGCTTCCACCATACGCTTGAGAGCCGCAAGCCGTTCATCCAATACCCTTCAAAGAAGGAAAGCCACGTTTTCAGTTCGACGAGAGGTTCGGGCTCCAGCCTGTACCTTGTTTCGCGTCCCGTTTTCCGACAGCTGCCCAACCTTGCTTCCGAAAGCACACGAAGATGTTTATTGACAGCTGTGCGGCTGATCGGGAAGGATTTGGCAATCGCGGCAATCGACAATTCGTTGTCCGCGAGCAGCTGCAACATCTGGCGGCGGGTTGGATTGGCGATGGTGTGAAACACATCGTGCTTCGGCGTGGAAACGGTTCGTTTATCCTTCGAGATATGTGGGAAGTTTTTGGTTGACAATGTTCTCCCACCCGTCATCCATAATCTTGCGAACGACTGTGTGAGGCTGCCCAAATTCGGTTGCTTTGTCCGCATCCCATCCGGAATGAATCAAGGTGAATTCCGTTTTTCCGTCTTCCAATGCTTTTCATTCCCAATCTTTTCCCCTGCGCGAAGTTTCTTTGGATTCGTCCACTGATCGTGTACAATACATAAAGGGTGACAACATCGTTCATCTCGGAAGGAGGAAAGCCGTTGACAGACAGCGGAAAACAATCGTTCATTACGGACATTCATCAGTTGGATAAAAAAGGAGCGGGACAAGCGGTCGTTTGGCAGGAAGAAGAAGGGAGGAGAAAAAAGCTCAAACTCACTGTTCCGTCCACGCTTCCTGGTGAAAGGGTGCGGGTTTTGATCGATTGGCCGAAACGCCGGAGGGCCCATGCCCGAGTGGAAGAAGTGATTGAGCGGCATCCAGAGCGGCTCGATCCGCCGTGTCCGCACTTTGACCGCTGCGGCGGCTGTGTCTGGCAGCACTGGCGCTATGAGGGACAGCTGCGGCATAAGACCGAACAGGTGAAGGCGCTGCTTGCCCAGCACGGATTTGATCCGGACGTTGTGCGCGAGACGATCGGGATGGAACATCCGTGGCATTACCGCAATAAAATGGAGTTTACGTTCTCTCCTGAGGGCCTGCTTGGACTGCACGAGCAAGGGAATTTCCGGCAAGTGGTTTCGTTGGAGACATGTCTCATTGCCGGCGAGAAGATCGTCAAAGCCGCTATGGAAGTGGCGCGTTGGGCGCGCGATCATCAGCTGCCTGGGTATCACAAAGACACCCATGAAGGGCTGCTTCGCCACGTCATGGTGCGCGAGTCGTTTGCGACAGGAGAGGTGATGGTGGCGCTCTTTGCGACCGAGGCGCCGGAAGGGGAGTTGAAAGAAGCGGCGGCTGATTTGACGGAGCGGATCACGAAGGCGCTCCCGGACGTGAAAAGTTTGCTTTGGCTGGAGAATCGGGCGTGGGCCGACCGCACCCAGGCGGAACGAACGCACGTGCTGGCCGGACGGGATTTCATTTACGATGAATTGTGCGGGTTCCGCTACCGTCTTTGGTTTGATACGTTTTTCCAAACGAACCCGGTGCAGGCGGCCAAATTGGTTGAACTGGCGTTGGAGATGGGCGAGCCCAAGCCCCATGAGAAAATGATCGATCTCTTCTGCGGAGTCGGCACGTTTTCCTTGCCGTTCGCCAAGCGGGTGAAGGCGTTGGCGGGCATTGAAATTGTGGAAACGTCGATCGAGTCGGCGAAACGAAACGCGAAAGACAACGGCGTTGACAATACGTACTTTTTGGCGCGGGATGCGCGGCGCGGGATTGATGACGTGTTGGAGCAGTTCGGGCGGCCGGAGCTGCTGCTTTTGGATCCTCCACGTTCTGGCGCAGGCGGAAAAGTGATGCGCAAAATCGGCCGAGCGCAACCGAAGCGGGTGGTGTATGTCTCCTGCAATCCGGAGACGTTTGTGGCGGATATTGCGGAGCTAGCCCCGTTTGGCTATGTGTTGAAAACTGTCCAACCGGTGGACATGTTTCCGCATACGGCGCATGTCGAGTGCTGTGCGTTGCTTGTCAAATCATCATAAATCAGGAAAAGCCCGTTCCCCCAAGTGAGAGGGAAACGGGCTTTATACAAGAAGGGTTTCAGTTGCCACCCGCTCGTTTTGCATGAAATTCAGATTCGATGATGACGGCGGTTTTTTCTTTGCGTCTCTTCGCATATTCCGCTGTTGCGGTGAAAAGAACATCGGAAGAGGAGTTCAGGGCCGTTTCACATGAATCTTGCAACACGCCAATGATAAAACCAACCCCTACTACTTGCATGGCAATATCATTTGGGATGCCAAACAAACTGCATGCCAACGGGATAAGGAGAAGCGAGCCGCCCGCGACGCCGGATGCCCCTGTAGCGGCGATGGTGGAAAGAATGCTAAGAATCAGCGCTGTACCTAGATCGACTTCAATCCCCAATGTGTGAACCGCAGCAAGCGTCAACACGGAAATCGTAACGGCGGCGCCAGCCATATTAATCGTTGCACCGAGAGGGATCGAGACCGAATACGTATCTTTGTTTAATCCGAGTTTTTCAGCCAAATTCATATTCACCGGAATGTTTGCGGCCGAGCTGCGCGTAAAGAAGGCGGTCATTCCGCTTTCCCGAATGCATCTCCACACGAGCGGGTACGGATTTTGGCGAATGTTCACAAAGACAATCAGCGGATTTATGACGAATGCCACGAAAAACATCGTCCCAAGAAGAACGGCCAATAACTTTCCGTATTCGATGAAAGCGGAAAGCCCGTTGGTGACCATCGCGTCAAAAACAAGCCCCATGATTCCGATGGGTGCCAAATTGATGACCCATGTGACAATGTTTGAAATGGCGTCAGAAAAACTGGCGATGACGTTTTTGACCGTCTCCGGCGCAGGTCTTAATGCGATGCCAAGCAGCACCGCCCAAGTCAGGATACCGATATAATTCGCATTGATCAGTGCATGAATAGGGTTATCAACAATATTAAGCAACAATGACTGAAGTACCTCTGTTATGCCGCTAGGGGGAGAGATATCTTTCATCCCTTCAGCTAAAGATAAATGAACCGGAAAGATGAAGCTGGCCACGACGGCGGTAAGACCGGCTAAGAACGTGCTGGCCCCGTATAGGACAAGAATGTGTTGGATATTTGTTTTTTGGCCGCTTTGATGGCGGGAAATGGCGGAGACCACGAGAAAGAACACCAATACGGGTGCGACGGCCTTTAGAGCGTTGACAAACAAGGAACCAAAAATGGACACCCATTTTGTTGATTCCGGGACGGCCATGGCGAGGACAATCCCGATGATGATACCGACAAGGATACGTCTGACAAGGCTAAGCTGATTCCACCTTACAATGAGTTGCTTCATAACGTTCCTCCTGACACTCATGGATGATCAAGAATGAAATTCACCGTACATGCACAAGTGTTTTCTAGTGGTGAACAAACACTATTTTAGCATGAATATTAGTGATTAACGAATAGATTGTTATATTAGAATAGCTTGAATTGTCCAAATATTGCATTGCCTTTTGCGCTTATGGCAAGGTCGAAAAAGAAGCCAGCCGCGATGGGGTTGACATCGGTTGCAAAGCAAAAAGCTCACTGAATCCTAGCCGTATGAATCAAAACAAAAGGAGTGTGTGGTGCAATTTGAAATTGTAGTAATGTGGTTTTTGCAGAACAGTTGGGTCGACTGCAGGGAAGATAGACAAGCTTTTCACTGCATCCGTATAGCACATAGTACAAAAGGGCCGAGTGGCCCCTTCGTTTTTTGCCCCTTTTCGCTCAGCTATACCGGCTAATTGCATTCGCCAACCATTGCGCCAATGAAGCGACATCGCTCGGCCCATAGGTGAACCGGACAAGCGTTTCGTCCATATCAAGCGCCTCGGAAAGCAATCCAGCAAACCCGCGCGCTTTGCGGTCAATCTCTAAAATGGCTTCAACCCCATGCTCGGAGACAAAGAAAATGGCCTCCAGTTCGTCAAGTCGGCCTTTAAACGGTCCGCTTGCCGGCTTGAATTCAAACTCTTGGACAAACGGCAGCCGCTGTTGCCAATAGCGCGGCGCTTGTTCGCATTGCACATGGCGAAGGCGGAAACCTAATTGGCGGGCCGCCTCGAGAAACGCGGCGACAAGCGGGTGCGGTTCGATGGCGAGATGGTCGCGGTCTTGCGGGTCGAGCGCCGTTTTAACATAAATCAGCCAGAAGTCCCCCACCTCTACAGGTGGGGGATGAATGGCGTTCGGTTTTTCTGTTTTTTTCTTTCTTCTTTGGATGGCAATAGAATACAATAAACATAGGAGGTGAAACCATGTATCGAACGCTGAAAACCCGTTTTCGGGCAAAGAAAGAAGTTATCCAAAAACTATTTGAATGCAATCGTATCTCCGCAGAAGTTTGGAACGAATGCCTTCGTTTGGCAAAAGAACATCATTTGGAAACAGGAAAATGGATAACCAAAACGGAACTGCAAAAAGCAACAAAAGGTCGTTTTTCTATCCACAGCCAAAGCATCCAGGCGGTTGTGCATAAATATATCTTTGCCCGTGATGGGGCAAAAGAAGCACGGAAAAAAGGAGAAAAAATCAAATATCCATACAAAAAGAAAAAACATTTCAACACGAAGTGGGCAAAAGATGGGTTTGTTTTGCATGAAGACGGAACGTTGGAACTGTCGCTAGGAATTTGGAATCGAAAACGACAATCTCCTTTGGTGGTGAAAATCGACAAAGAGAAACTTCCAAACGGAAAAGTCAAAGAAATCGAGTTGGTCTATGACCGTGGTTTGTGGCTTTGTTTATCGTATGAAGATGGGAAAAAACCAAAAGAAAATCCATGTAAAAACCGTGTTGCTATTGACCCAGGGGAAATTCACACCATCGCAGCCATTTGTGAAAATGGGGAAAGCCTCATTATCACGGGAAGAAAAATAAGAAGCATTCATCGGTTGAGAAACAAGAAATTAAAAGAACTGCAAAAACTCATGAGCAGATGCAAAAAAGGCTCCAAACAATGGAAAAAGTACAATCGGGCGAAACAATATGTACTTTCGAAATCAGAGGCACAACTAAAGGATGCACTGCACAAAACCACGAGACAATTTGTTCGTTGGTGTTTGGAAAACCAAGTGAAAGAAGTCGTCATTGGAGATATCGAAGGAATCCAACGGAATACGAAAAAGAAACGAAACAAAAAGACCAATCAGAAATTATCCAATTGGTCGTTTGGAAAATTATTTGATTATCTCAAATACAAATTGAATGCCGAAGGAATTCAAATCGAGAAAAAAGATGAAAGTTATACCTCGCAAACATGCCCTGTTTGCGGGAAGAAAAATAAATCTTCTTCTAGAAATTATACATGTCAATGCGGGTACAAACGACACCGTGATATCCATGGGGCAATGAATTTATTTGCCAAAGTATATTATGGTGAAATCCGCCCATTGGAATTTACGGTCAAACCGTTTACGTATCGACGGATTGCTTAGGTATGAAGTCGTAGATGGCGAGTTCCCGCCCTTGAGTATCATGGATACTCATGTTGCCTGTGGCTCCCAACGGGACGGGTGCCAGGTGTTGCCTGCAGATAGGCTGCCAACCAGCCTATCATGCATCCACCTCCGAAGGGGAAACAGGAAACCCCCACTTCGATAAGTGGGGGAGGTTCATTGTCAAGGCCGGTTTGCAGCCATACCCGCGAAGAACCGAGCGTGACCGGTACGTCGTACGGCAAGGCGAATTGAAACGGGATCGTTTTCGTTTCGTTCGGCGCGATCGTCAGCGGGCCGCTCACTTTGTAGCGCGCCAGCACGGCTTTTTCTTCAAATTTCTTATCATCGATTTCGCGGATGTACGTTGTGACTAATGCCAAGTAAATTTCATCAATGTGCTGTTCGACGCTGCCGCCGCGAATGTCGACAACCCCTTCGACGGTTTCGCCTTGGACATATTGCGCTTTGGCGAGCTTCGTATCAACAGTGGCGGCACCGATGCCGATCGAACTTAACAGTTTTTTGAACAACACGTTCTCCCCCTTGTCAGCGATTTCAGTTGAGAATACGGAGCACCTGGTGAAAAGGTTCCGTCCTTCTTAATTAAAAAGGCGGGAACGATGCCGTCCCGACCTTTGCCTGTCATGATTCTACTGTTGAGAGTAACATAACACCGAAAATGGTTACATTATTTTGGAAAATAGGGAAGTTTTTGGCTAATCACCACAACATGTACTTGACAACGGTTTCCTGACAAGGATAGGAAAAAAGTGCTGATGTTCCCTCACAAGCGTAAATAGGGGATGTTCAGAAAAAATCAAGTACAACTTTTGGTGAAGAGCCAAGTTTTTGCTACAATGGTTGGGAGATCATAACAAGGAGCCGGTCGTCATGAAACGAACCATCTATGTCGTCGGGGCAGCCATTCGCAATGAACGCGGGGACATCCTATGCGCCTTGCGCGCTCCCGACATGTCGCTGCCCAACGTGTGGGAGTTTCCGGGCGGCAAAGTGGAAGAGGGGGAGCGGCCCGAAGACGCTTTAGTTCGGGAAATTCGCGAGGAGCTTGGCTGCACCATTTCGGTCGGTGAGTTGTTGGCTGATGTGTTCCATGAGTATGAACACGCCATCGTGCATTTGCGGACGTATGAAGCCCGCTTAGTCGATGGGGAGCCGCGGGCGCGGGAGCATGCTGAGCTTCGGTGGGTGCCGCTTCAAGCATTGCGCTCTCTTGAGTGGGCGCCGGCGGACATTCCGACTGTTGAGGCGTTGTTGGTTGAGGGGGAAGCGCAGAAGGGCGTTTTGGACGTTCTGATGAGACCGAGATCTATCGACGATTGAGGTGAAGAAAGCCTGGTTGCGGCCGTTTGCCATGTGGCCGCACCAGGCTCTTTTGGTGTCAGCAGTTAGCGGATGTCAAGTGGGTCGACTGCTTTATCCGTCACGGTGCACGCTTCCGCCAAAGCGAGGTCGGCGGCGGCGTCTTCGGCAGTGACGAGGACGCGCCAGCTCGGGTTCTCGATCAAACGGCAAAAATCAAGAAAGCGCGTTTGGGCAATCGCTTCGTACCACCCGTGGCGGTCCGAGAGCACCACGGTGCGCTCGTATGGGCGGCGCGGAGCGGCTGAAGGTTCCGTGGGCGGCAACAGCCGGTCGGCCGCTTGCTGCAGTTGTTCGATAGCGTCAGCCGACGGCTTTGTCGGGATGGCGTCAAGCCAGGCGTCAATGCAGGCTGCCTCCTCGTCAGTGACGAGGCCGGAGACGGACAGCTGCGTCGGAATCCAGCCGTCAAGCACGATGCGGCCGCGTTTCGTATGAATGTCCCAGTGCGTCGATTCCGAAGCGGCAGGGTCCATCGTAAAGCCGTGGTAATAATGGACGGGGATGCGCCGTCCGTTGCCTTCATGAATCACCGTAGCGCCGACGCGCGGCCGTGTGCCGTCTGTTTCCTGAAGCGCGAATCCGTGGGCGGAAACCGCTTCGCCAAACCAATCGCGGCCGACTTCAAAAAAGTGGACGCCGTGTTCAATGAGAATGCCTCCGCTTCGCCGCTCGTCCCAAAACCAATGGCCTTTGGCGACGCGGTGAGCCGCGTTGTGAAGGCTTGCGTAGTCCACTGGTCCAAGAAGCGCGCGGTGGATGAGTTGCTTGACAGCTTCAGCGAGCGGATGGTAGCGAAGGACGAGATTGACCGCCAACGCCCGGTTTTGGCGGGCGGCGAGCTGGATGTTCGCCCGCAGCGCCTCGGCGGTGAGGCCGCCTGGCTTTTCAAGCAACACATGTTTGCCTTCCTCAAGCGCCCGCTCGGCAAGCGGGGCGTGCAAATGCGGCGGGGTGGTGAGAATGACGATGTCAACATGCGGGTCAACGATCAATTGTTCAGCTTCGCGGTATTCGCGCACGTCGCCCGCCTGTGCCTGACGGCGGCGATAGGCGTCGATGACGCGCTGGCGTTTTTCGTCCGTCCGCCCGGCGACAGCGGCGAGATGGAAGGAAGGAAGCGGGGCGAGCGCGCCGGCTAAAAATTCAGCGAACGCACCGGCACCGGCAATGCCAACATGGTAACGGAAAGATGATGAAGAAATCATGGCGTATTCTCCTCCTCCCTCACATATATATAGCATTAACGATACTCATTATACCGCAAAGAAAAAGAAGAACGAGAAAATGAAAGTTTTGAAATTTGCAAGCATCAATCATTCCTCATCGACACCATCCGACAATTATTTCGCTTGCATAGAAGGAGGAATATTATGTATATTATTATTAGCAACCATCACAGCCGAGTGCTAGCAATCTATGAACTACTTTCATTTTCTCGTTCATCCGTCAAAAAAGGTGTCTATTTTTGTGAAAAAAAGATATGGAGGGATGACGAAATGAAAGCATTGTTGCTGGCAGGAGGATTAGGTACGCGTCTTCGTCCATTGACCGAAAACATCCCCAAACCGATGGCCCCGATTGCGAATCGGCCATGGCTTGAACACCTTATCGTTCATCTTCGCGACCAAGGAGTCAACGAATTTGTCATCGCCGCACATCATTGTTCAGAAGTGATCCGTCGCTATTTCGAAGATGGGAAGCGCTGGAACGTCAAGATTACATACGCGCTCGAACCGTTCCCGCTCGGAACGGCTGGGGCGATCAAAAACGCCGAGCGCTGGCTGAAGGAACGGTTTCTCGTGTTTAACGCCGACATTGTGCATTTGCCGCAATTGATCCCGCTGCTTGATTTCCATCGTCAACATGGCGGTTTGGCGACCATTGTTTTAACGGAAGTAGACGATCCTTCTTCCTATGGGGTCGTAGAACAAGACGACAGCGGGCGAATTTTACGCTTTGTCGAAAAGCCGCGCCGCGAAGAAGCGCCATCGAACCGCATCAATGCCGGCATGTATATTTTCGAGCCGGACGTGATGCGCTATATTCCGGCTGAGCGGGAAGTATCGATTGAACGCGAAACATTCCCGCTGCTGATCGAGAAGAATGTCGGTGTCTATGGCATCGTCAGCAACGGATACTGGCGTGATATGGGGACGCCGGCCCGCTACCGCCAAGTTCACTGGGATGCGTTGCGTCGGGAGTTTCCGATTCCGCTGAAAGGCCGTGAAATCCAGCCAGGGGTATTTGTCGGCGAACATGTCGAGATTGGGTCGGGCGTCTTGTTTGTACCGCCTGTGCTCATCGGCGACCATGTGAAAATCGGACGGCAGGCTGTGATCGGCCCGAATGCGGTCATCGGTGACCACTGCCAAATCGGCGCCCGCGTCCATTGCGCGCAAACCATCGTTTGGGACCGCTCTGTCATTCGTGACCGCAGCCGTTTGCAAAACAGCATTTTCGGCTATCGGACGGTGACGCCGGCGGGAAAAGTGTTCGAAGATTCGATTATTAATCAGTTCAAGGAGGCGGTGCAAGCATGATTCGAATTGCCTACGTCAGCACGTATCCGCCGCGGCGGTGCGGGCTGGCGACGTTTACGGAACATTTGCGGCAAAGTATTGACGGCGTCCGCGGACCGTCCGATGGCGACCGCGTCATCGTGTTGTACAACGAAAGCGACGGCGATGACGCCTATCGCCACAACCCGGCGTATTGGCCGCTCCCGGCGCAAAACCGCACGGCGTATGCCGAAATGGCGAAACGGGTGAATGAGAGCGACATCGATGTTGTCGTCCTACAGCATGAATTTGGCATTTTCGGCGGCGAGGCAGGCGAATACATTCTCGATTTCATCGCGGCGCTCGAAAAGCCGCTCGTGACGACGTTCCATACGGTGTTTGCCGAACCGCCGCTGCCGTACCGCCCGATTCAAGAAAAAATCGCGGCGGCAAGCGACGCCATCATCGTCATGAACCGGCAGGCGATCCCGTATTTGGTCAAAGCGTTTGGCCTGCCGGAAGGAAAAATTGTCTACATTCCGCACGGTGCTCCAGGCCCAAGCAGCGAAAATCGCGATTCGCTTCGCCGACGTCTCGGATTCAGCGGCCGCAAAGTGATGTTGACGTTCGGGCTTCTAAGCCGCGGCAAAGGAATCGAGTCGGTGCTCGCCGCATTGCCGGGCGTCGTGCGCAAGGTGCCGGAAGCGCTGTATGTCATCGCCGGACAGACACATCCGGAAGTGAAAAAACGGGAGGGCGAGGCGTACCGCGATGAACTGAAAGCGTTGATTCATCGGCTTGGACTCGACGGCCATGTCCGCATGGAGGACCGGTATTTCAGCGAAGAAGAGCTGATTGATTATTTGACGGCGTGCGATTTGTATGTCACCCCGTACCCGGGCATTCAGCAAATCACAAGCGGCACGCTCGCCTATGCGGTCGGCGTCGGCCGTCCGGTCGTTTCGACCCCGTATGAGCATGCGCGCGATTTGTTGCGGGGCTGCGAGGAGCTACTGTTGCCGTATGGCGATACCGCCCGATGGGAAGAGCGGCTTGGGCAGCTGTTGGCCGATGAGGCGGCGTTAAAACGCTGGGAAGAAACCGTGCGCCAAATTGGGGCGAACACGCATTGGCCGCGCGTCGGCGAACAGCATGTCGCCTTATTTGAGCGCGTGTGCGCCGCAAAACGCGGGGAGGTGAAGGCGGTTGGCTTCGTCGGTCATTAAGTTCGACCATCTCGAGCGCATGACTGACGACACCGGGTTGCTCGAGCATAGCCTCGGCCGCATTCCGCGGCGGCGCGAAGGGTATTCGACCGATGACAACGCCCGCGCCGTATGGGCGTGCCTCGAGTGGCTGGCGTTGCTCGACGATCAAGAAACAAAGGAGCGGCTGTATCGTCTGCTTGACCGATATTTGGCGTTTTTGCTTTGGGCGCAAAACGATGACGGGACGTTCCATAACAACTTTTTCTTCGATCGGACGAAAGAGGAAGAGACGCCCTCAGACGACTGCTTCGGGCGGTCGTTTTGGGCAGCGGCGATCGCGTATAGGCAATTGGATGATGCGGCGCGGCGCGAGGCGGCTGCGGACATGTTGAGGAGGGCGCTGCCGGCGGCATGGGAGCTTCGCTCGCTGCGCGGCGTCGCCTGGGGGCTGGCCACTTGCGGCGTCTTATTGACAGAAGGACGCCCGCTTGGCATCGATCAAGAGGAAGTGGCAGCTTTGGCTGCACGGCTTGAGCAGCGGCTGCTTGCGGCGTATTGGGAGCATGCTGGCGACGATTGGCATTGGTATGAGCCGGAGTTGACGTACGCCAACGGGGTGCTGCCGTGGGCGCTTTGGACGGCATATCGGCGCGCGCCGCGGGATGAGGTGAAGGAAGTGGCGGAAAAAAGCCTTGCTTTCCTTATTGAAAAAATGAGCGGACCGGGAGGTGTCATCCGTCCGGTCGGCAACTGCGGCTGGTGCAGCCGCCGCTACCGTGCCGATTGGGATCAACAGCCGCTTGATGTGATGAAGCTCGCTTTGGCGGCGCGCGAAGCGTATTGGGCAACGGACGACGAGCGTTATCGCGGCGTCGTCCGCCGCTGCCTCGCTTGGTTTTACGGACAAAACGACGGCAACGCGCCGCTTGCGGACCCAAGCGACGGCAGTTGCTGCGACGGGCTTGGCCCGAACGGCCCGAACCCGAATCGGGGGGCAGAATCGACATTATCTTACTTGTTAACCGCAGCAATCGCTCAATCGATTTCGGTGGAGGTGGTTATGGATGAGCTTTTCAGCAACGAAACGATTCACATGGCCAGCACACGTGTTTAAAGAATACGACATCCGCGGACGAGCCGGAGAGGAGCTTGACGAGCCGTTTGCGTATTGGCTCGGACGGGCCTTTGCCGACATGATGCAAAAGGAAGGCGAGAAGAGGGCGGTTGTCGGTCATGACAATCGTCTGTCATCGCCTGGCTTGCATCGGGCGCTCAAAGATGGGCTGCTCGATGGCGGCTGCGATGTCGTCGATATTGGGCTTTCGACGACGCCGATGTTTTACTACAGCTTATACTACACGAACATTCCATGCGGCATGATCATCACCGCCAGCCATAACCCAGGGGATGAGAACGGATTTAAAATCGCCATGGGGAAAACGACAATTTATGGCGAGCGCATCCAAGCGCTGCGGCGGGCGATGGAGCGGCTCAGCCAGGAACAGCCGCGTCCTGAAACAGCGCGGGGGCGCGAGGAAACGCTTGACCTTGCTCCGGCCTATATCAAGATGTTGAAGGAGAAAATTAAGCTCGGTCCGCGCAAGCTGAAGGTCGTCGTCGACTGCGGCAACGGCACCCCATCGATCATTGCGCCACAAGTGCTCAAAGAGTGGGGATGCGATGTCATCCCGCTTTACTGTGAATCCGATCCGACGTTTCCGAATCATCATCCGGACCCGGTCGTGCCGGAGAACTTAACGGACTTGATTGAGATGGTGCGCAAGGAGCAGGCGGATCTTGGCATCGCGTTTGACGGCGACGGCGACCGGATCGGAGTCGTGGATGAAACAGGTGCGATCCGCTGGGGCGACCAACTGATGGTGCTGTTCTGGCGCGAAATTTTGAAGCGCCATCCGGGAGCCGACGCGCCCGTCGAAGTGAAATGTTCGCAAGCGCTCGTTGAGGAAATTGAGCGACTCGGCGGGAAACCGTTCTTCCATCGCACCGGCCATTCGCACGTCAAAGCGACGTTGCGCCGTCGTCCGGAGATCCCGTTTGCCGGTGAAATGTCGGGCCATTTGTTCTTCAACGATGAATTTTACGGCTATGACGACGCGTTGTACGCCGCCGGCCGGCTGCTTCGGCTGTTGTCGCACGATGAGCGCCCGCTGTCCGAGTGGTTTGCCGATGTGCCGCGGTACGCGGCGACGCCGGAGACGCGCGTTGCTTGCCCGGAAGAGAAAAAACCAGCTGCCATTGCCGCGGTGAAAAACCGGTTCGCTGGCCGCTATCCGGTTGTTGACGTCGATGGCGCCCGCATCCAGTTCCCGGAAGGCTGGGGGTTGGTGCGGCCGTCGAACACGCAGCCGATTCTTGTGTTGCGTGCAGAAGCCAAGACGGAGGCTGCATTGGCGGAGATTAAGCGGCAGCTGGCTGATTGCCTCGCCACCCTTGAATTGCGCATTGACTGGTGACGCCTTTTCTCCGAATGGTCTGCGCTTGTCGCCCTTTGTCCGTTTCAAAAGATTCGTTCCGGCGTGGGTCGTCCGTAGGGATCCCACGCCGGTTTATTTTTGTTGTGAGGGGGCTCATGCTTGATTTCTTGCAAATGGTTTGTCCATAATAGATAAGGATAAAACCCAACGAAGCGGTGGCGTTGTAAGGTCTTTTAAGAAACTTATTGAAGAGCGGTGTTTCCCCTCAAATCGCCGTCCTTCTTGAGCCCTCCAACGCTCACACCCCAAACAGGCGGGGAAAATTCAAGGGAGGGCCGCCTTGGACGGATGTAGATTTCTTTTTGAAATTTGGCTAAAATAAAGGCAATTCGCTGTCAGGAGCGAATACAATGATAGAAAAGGCAGGAGGAGGGAAAACCGTATGGCGGTGACGAACCCGGTGGGGTTTTGGAAGCGGTTGTTGGCTAATATATTGGATGCGATTGTCGTTGGCTTTCCGATTTCGATCATCGGCTATTTCATCACGGGCAGTGGGGAAACGAACTGGTTTACGTCATTGGCGAACATCCTTTACGCGTTAATCGTTCCTGCTGTTTGGTACGGATATACGGTCGGCAAGCGGATGATTGGCATCCGGATTGCGAAAGTGAACGGCGGCAAAGTCGGCATCGGCACAATGTTTTTGCGCTCGTTCGTTGGCGGACTCGTATACTTTATCACGTTCGGCATAGGTCTCATCATTAGTGCGATTATGGTCGCGGCGAGAGAAGACAAACGCTCCATTCACGATTTTATCGCCGGCACATATGTGACGACGGACAAACCGGCGGCGTAAACAATGAAAAACGGCGGGCTTCCCAAAGGAGCATTCCCGTTAGGAGCTTTTCCGGGGACTTGATCAAAAAAAGCCCTCTTGGTATGATGCAGGGGTGTCAAACAATACCTACCATCATGCCAAGGAGGACTTCAGATGAATTGTACACAAAACTATAAAATTGATCAAGTTACGGAACAAACGCTTGTCGTGGGCATCGATATCGCGAAACGAACCCACTACGCCTGCTTCGTGGATGACCGGGGGCGCGTGCTTCGCAAATCGTTCCCGATCTTCCAGTCGAAAGAGGGGTTTCAACAGCTGTATAAAGCGATTCAGGGGGCGATGCAAGCGTTCGGGAAGTCAGAGGTGATCGTCGCCGTGGAGCCGACCGGGCACTACTGGTTGAACCTGGCCTACTTCCTCGAGGAGCACGGGATCCCGTTGGTCATGGTCAACCCGGCGCATGTGTGCCGGTCGAAAGAACTTGATGACAACCTGCCGACGAAACACGACGCCAAAGACGCCCTGGTCATTGCCAGACTGGCAAAAGACGGACGATTCCTCGTTCCCCGGCTGCTGCACGAGATTGAAGCCGATTTGCGCGTGGGGAGCACGCTCAAAGAGAAGCTCCGCAAGGAACAGACGGCGGTGAAAAACGCGATCGTCCGCTGGACGGATCGGTATTTTCCAGAGTTTTGGACCGTGTTTCGTGACTTGGGGAAAACGGCGCTTTCGGTGTTGGAGTGGACGCCGCTTCCGGCTGATATGGCCGGCCGGACGGTGGAGGAGCTTCTTGAGGTGTACCGGCAAAGCGAAGGGATGAAATGCCCGCAGAAGGCCAAAATTCAGGCGTTGATCAACACCGCGAAGGACTCGATTGGGGTGACGGAAGGGACAGCGATGGCCCGGTTTGAGATCGCCGCGCTCGTCCGCCGATACCGCCAATTGGAGGCGGAGATCGCTGCACTGGACGCCGAGTTGAAGGCATTGGTTCAAACGACGATGGAGTACCAATGGTTGAAAACGGTCGACGGGTTGGGAGACGCCACGATCATCGATCTGCTGGCGGAGATCGGCAGCTTCGCCCATTATCGGGACCCGCGCCAATTGGTGAAGTTGGCGGGCCTGACGCTCAAGGAGAACTCCTCCGGCCAGCGCAAAGGGCAAAAGCACATCTCCAAACGGGGACGGAAACGGCTGCGCTCGGTGCTGTTTCGGGCGATGATTCCGCTGATTCGGCACAACGAGGCGTTTCGCGAGCTGCATGAGTATTATACGACCCGATCCGTCAATCCGCTGACCGGAAAGCAGTCCATCGTCGCCTTGTGCCGGAAGCTGTTGAATGTGCTGTTTGCGATTTGTACGAAGAAACAAGCGTTTGACGCGGAGCGAATGAAACAGGACGTCTTGTCCCAGGTGCAACGGGCGGCCTAAGGCCTCCCCCTGCGAACGGAAGAATCGTTGGACAACGAGATGACACCGGAGAAGCTGGCGTGATTTTATCCATTCGACCTTGAGTCCCCAAAGGAGCTTGGCCGGCCTCCGCCTGATGACGAGACCGAACGAGGGAATGTTGGCGCGAAGACGCCCGGAGACATGGGAGGGTTCGTCCTCATCAGCGACGCGGAGATCCAAAGGGTGCATCGAATACGCTTCCCCCACGGCAGGAAAATATAACCAGCCGTGGCCGCGAAGCGCACCCTAGGTCTGTAAGATATACACAAAACTGAAAAAGGATGTAAGAGATTTTGTCGAAAAATATTTTTTGGACACCCCTGAGGGGCCGAAAAGCCTTGATAAATCAACATTTCTAGAGGGAGGGATGAAAGAAAAAGCGCAACAATTTATTCGGCAAGGCTCGTCGCTGTATCAATGACAAGAAGCGGGCTGCGATGCTCGGCATGGTGGAGAGAATATGGAAGTTCGATCAACGGAAAAAGCATGAGCTGGAAAGCGCTCAGTGCTGATCGAAGCAGCGGAGGGGGGCGAACGTTCATCGCCCCTCTTGTTTGTTGTGCAAATGGGTGTGGTTCTTTATTGTTTTTAAAATATATAATTTTCAAAAAATATATTTACAAATCGTTTCAGATGGATTATGATAATGGCATAAGGTGCAAATTTTGAATCATAGAATGATCATGAGGGGAAAACTGCGCAGTCTATCGCGGCGCCTTCGCCGGTGCTTCGCTTCCATAGACAGCGGCCAGTTGCGTCATCGAACCGTGGATGATGCTGGCCGCTTCTTTTTATGGCGAAAGGGCCGGGTTTCAGATGGTTGGATCGCGTTTTTCCAGAAGGCTGGTGAAAAACCGCTGTTTGCCTTGATCGATGGGTGAACGTGTGAAAATAGGGTCGATGCTACAAGCTTTTTCTACTTGAGAAGCGATTCCGGGAAGCTGTTGCCCTAGTAAATCACCGGCCTTTTCGATGAGATGTATACCGCATCAAAAAAGAATATCCCGATTGGGTGCGGGATATCCATTGCTCGTCAAGGATCTGTTGGTTTTGCTTTTTTGGCTTCGAGCACTTCTTTGACCGCCGCTTCAATTTCTTGATAGCTTGTGCAGCGGCAAATATTCGACTCCAGCCATTCTTGAATCGTCGCCTCATCGGCGTTTGGGTGCCGCTCGATGAGCGCGTGGGCGTTCATAATGAACCCAGGAGTGCAATAGCCGCACTGAAAGCCGAAGTGGCGGACGAAGGCGTGCTGAATGGGGGCATCATCAAGCCCTTCGATCGTGGTGATTTCTTTGCCGACTGTCTCAATCGCGAGCATCATGCACGATTTGATTGGCGTGCCGTCGACTAAGACGGTGCAGGCGCCGCAGTCGCCGTTCAAACAGCCTGGCTTGGCCCCGGTCAGCCCCAGCCCATCGCGCAAAACAAACAGCAGCGTTTCGGCTTGGCGAGTGACGATCGATCTTCGTTCTCCATTAACGTGCAGCACAAGCTCCCGCTTTGTCGTTTCCTCCATGTCCGCATGCTCACCTCCTGTTTAGACGGTTTCTCCGTCTCCGAGCTCACGAAGCATATCTTCAAGCAACTGGGCGACGACAAACAGCCGGTAGTCTGTCGAGCCTTCAATATCGTGCAAAATCGGGCGCGGGAAGGCGTCAACCGCTGCTTGGATTCGTTCACCAACTGGGCGGTTCCGGTCGTTGAGGTGCGCCTCAACGTCAGCCGAGCGAAACGGAAACGGGCAGATGCCGCTTAGGGCAACGCGAACCGTCCCGTCTTTTTTCAGCGCTGCAATCGTCACAAGCGGGTAGCCGACTTCCCCTTGCTTGCGGCGCTTGCGGTGGAAATGGGGCAGGGTGGCGGTGGCACGGTCAACCTTGAACTGGACGACAAATTCACCGCGGCCAAGCTGCAGCTGTTGATGAAACAAGTCAAGGAAGCGGCATTGCCTGATGCCGTATGGTCCGGCGATGATGACATCCGCCTCGGCGACGAATAGCGGTAGTGCGGTCTCACGGTAAAAAATTTGTCCGCAGATGTTGCCGCCGAGCGTAATTTGGTTGCGCGCTGTCCGGTCGGCGACTTCTCGCGCCGCTTTTGTCAATAACAGGAACGGATTTGCTTCTTCGAGCTCGCCGAGGGAGAGCGCCGCTCCGAGCACGAGAGAACCATTGTCGACATCAAGCGACCGACATTCAGGGATCGATTTTATGTCAATGACGGCCGCGGTGCGGACAAGGTTCAACCGAGACAACGTGATGATTTCCGTGCCGCCGCCGTAGTAGAGCGGTCGTTTTCCATCCCGCTCGAGCGCCGCAAACAGCGCTGTCGCTTCAGCGATCGACTGCGGCCGGTAGTAGGCAAAGTCAAACGGAACCATAGGAGTCCCCTTTCTGTGTCCGCCAAATGAGTTCAGGCACAAGCGGCAGTTCATTGAGCGGCACGCCGGCAGCGAGAGACAAGGCGTTTGCCAAGGCGGCGGGCATGCCGATCAAGCCATGTTCGCCGATGCCGCGAGCGCCGTATGGGGCATCGATTTGCGGTGTTTCGACAAACTCAACGATGTACTCTGGATGTTCGCCGAAGCGAATCGGCCGGTATGTGCGCAACTGTGGGTTTAACACGCGCTGTTCGTTGTCAAACAGAAACCCTTCGCGGCTGGAAAAGCTTAGACCCATGCTCATCGCCCCCATCGCTTGGCCAAGCGCTGCCTTTGGGTTGAGCACTTTGCCGGCATCAATGACCGCATACGCTTTGACAATGCGATACGTGTAGTCGCGGCGGTTGAATTCAATTTCCACTCCCTCGGCGCATACGCCCCATTCCGGTCCCGGTTTGCCGGCGCCGGTCTTTGGATCAAGCGTGGTCAAGTGGCGCAAAATGTAGCGGCCGCGCCCGATCACTTGCCCGCCGATGGCGTTGCCGTTCGGAAACTTGTAGCCATAGGCGATGTCTTTGATCGGAAGAAAGATGGACGGGTCATCGCGCAAAAAGACGCGCCCGAACCCGACTTCCAAATCGTCCGGCGAGGCCCGCAAGACGCAGGCGGCGATGTCTTTTAACTGACGGATGGCGTCGTCGGCAGCGGCAAGCGCCGCACGTCCGGCCATAAACGTCCCGCGGCTGGCGACTGTTTTCCAATGTTCCGGCGTCGTTTGCGTATCAATATCCATTTTGACATGGACACAATCGACGTCCATCTTCAGCCGTTCAGCAACGATTTGCGCGAGCACCGTTTTCGTTCCGGTTCCGATTTCGACGACGCCGGAGATGACGTTGACACTGCCGTCGGAGTTGAACGTTAAGATGACGCCCGAGCTAGCATCTGTGTCGATCGTCGATGTTTTCCAGCCGCTTCTGATTCCCTTTGCTCTTACCGTATAAGCGTCCACTTCGACGCGCTGCCACTCGTCCCAGCGCATCAGCTCGCGCAACCGGTCGAGGCAGGCTGGCATGTTGCCGACGTTGCTTTTCGTGAGCCGCACTTGCGTCGGGGTCGTATGCCCCGGGCGGATGGCATTTTTGCGCCGCACCTCCCATGGGTCAAGTTGAAGCGTTCGTGCCAATTCATCGATGGCCCGCTCGACGGCAAATGCCTGTTCGCAATGGCCAAAACTGCGAAACGGCGTCGCGTACGGGCGATTCGTATAGACGCACAATGAATCACAAAAGACGTTTTCGACATGGTACGGGCCGGTGCAATCGACGGCTGCGGCGCGGCTGACATCGATCGCCTTGTCGGAATAAGCCCCGCCGTCAAATAGAAATAAGATTTCCATGGCCTTGAACAAGCCCTCTTTTGTCGCGCCGATTTTGACGGTTGCCTCCAAACCGATATGGACGGGTGAAGTGACCATGTCATGCTCGCGGCTGTTCCAGACGCTCACTTTTCGGCCGCCGACCGCTTTGGAGGCAAGGTAGGCAAGCAGCTCAAGCTGGACGGGCGCTTTTCCTCCGTAGGCGCCGCCGACAAGCGGCGTATGGACGATGACTTTGCCGGTTTCTTCGCCAAAATACGTATGAAGCAACTTCTTGATCATAAACGGTGACTGTGAGGAGGCGGAAATATGGATCGTGCCGTCCGGCCAAATTTCTGCCGTGGCGCAGCGTGTTTCCATCGCGATATGATCGGAAGGGGCGAACGATACGCTTGTTTCGACGATGACGTCGCTTTCCGCAAACCCTTGTTCAATGTTGCCTTTTCGGATTTTCGTCCGGTGGGCGACGTTTGTCCCTGGCTCAGGATAAGTGGTTTTGTTTTTTTCATAGCGGTCGAGATGTTCGTGCAGCAACGGGGCGCCTTCTTTCAGCGCCTCACGCGGCGAGCCGACCGCCGGAAGCGGCTCGTAGGCGACGCGGACGAGGCGGGCCGCCTGTTCGGCTTGAACGAGTGTATCGGCGACGACGACGGCGACGACTTCGCCATAGTAGCGCACTTTGTCGAAAGCGATCGGAGGGCGGTCGCGCATGTCTTCACCGGTAAGCGGCAGCCCCTCGCCGGTCACAACAGCATGGACGCCGGGGGCGGCGAGCGCGCGGCGTGCCTCCAGCGAGAGGATGCGCGCGTGGGCGTATGGGCTTGTCACCAAAGAGGCATGAAGCATCCCCTGTTCTTTGAAATCGTTCGTATATTTCGCCCGGCCGGTCACTTTATCCCACGCTTCTTTGCGGATAATGCTTTTACCGACGGCCATGGGGGCGTCCCTCCTTTTCTTCTCGATAGATGGTGGCGCGTTCATAATCGTCTTTTGTGTCGATGTCAATACCGGTTGACGCATCACCTTCGTACAAAAGACCATGCCAGTGGGGATCGCGAAAGAGCGTGCGCCCACCGGCATCGCCGTCCAGCGCCAAGAGAGCGGGAAACATTGGGCTTCCAAAAATAACTGGGGGCATCGGCACACCGGAGCAGGAGAAGGCGGCGTAATCGGGACGATGGCGTCGATAAAGGCCGGCCAGCGCATTGATCGTGTCGGATGTGACGAACGGTTGGTCGGCCAATAAGACAGCAGCGGCGTCCGCTCTTTCCTCCATCGCTCGGCGCAACCCGCAGGCCAGCGAATGAGCCAGGCCGCGGTGACAAGCGGCGCAACGGACAAGGCGGCATTTGTCATGGACTAGCAGCGCGTCAGGAAGCCAGGCGAGCGCATCGTCTGGAGGGACGACAACGATGACGGGCGCAAGGCAAGAATGAAGCGCCGCTTTCAGGCCGGAGGCGCCAAGCGTCCCATCCCCCCATGGCAGGGCGCGTTTATCGGCCCCCATCCGCCTGCTTTGTCCGGCCGCTAAATAAATGGCGGCGATCGTGATGTCCTTCATTGGGCGGCCTCCGCTCCATGCCTGCGCAACACGCTGATCAGCTCGGCGGTGATGCTGATGGCGATTTCATGTGGGCTGCGCGCGCCGATGGACAGCCCAACCGGCGAACGGACAAACGGCGGGGCGGAGCCGGAAGGAAAGAGGCGGTCGGTGCGCCGCCGCGGGCCGAGCACGCCAAGGTAGGCGAGCGGTTTGTCAGCCAGCAGCGAGACGAGTTCGCGGTCGCGTTCAAATTGGTGGGTCATCACGATGACAAAATCGCGTTCATTCAAATGGAGCATTGGCACCGTTTCATGCGGAAAGCCAACCACCCATTCATCAGCGTCGGACACATGGGATGGATGGCAAAACGCTGGGCGCCAATCACTCACGGTAACGGAAAATCCCGCCGCTTTGGCCGCCGCGACGAGCGGCGGGGCGTCCGGACCGGCGCCGAAAATGACGAGGCGCGGCTTTGGCCAAAAGTGCTGAACGTAAAATGTTTCCCCGTCCACTTCGTACAAACCGCTTCGCCCTTGATAAAACGGCGTTTTGTGAAGCCATTCGCGCCATTCCCGATGCGGCGTCCGACGGCAACCGCCGAATTGTTCGCCTGTTTCACTTTGGAAAAACGGCCGCTCGTCTGGATACATGATGCTTCGGACCATCAGTACATGTTCGCCGCGGTCAAGGCAACGCTTGAGCGCCAGCCAATCGAGTTTTGCGTCGCTTGTGACCGGCTCGAGCCAAATGTGGACGAGGCCGTTGCAACCAGCACCCTGCCCCCACGACAAATCGTCCTCGATCCGCAAATCAAACGAGACAGCAGCTGCCTGGCGGTTGGCCAATACGTCACGCGCGTAGGCCGCCACCGCTTCTTCGAGGCATCCGCCGCTCAGCAGCCCGACTGTTTCTCCGTTGGCGCCAATCCACATGCACGTCCCTTCTTTTTGGTAGGCTGAGCCTTCCACACTGATGATGATGGCTAACACACCGTCGCCCGGCGCGGCGGCGATCGCCTCGAGCACAGCATGGGAACTCTCCATGGCTCATCCTCCTTTCGCATTGCGCCAAAGGCGGCTGAGCTGTTGAAAGCGCGGTGGGACGGACGATCCATAAGATTTCGTAATGGTTGTAAGCGGCGGCAGCGGGTGGGCCATCAGGTCGTCCCCCTTTCGAAAAAGAGCTCTGCTATCATTATATTTCGGCAACAAATGCCCATGACTGAAAAAGGAAAGAAGCCAGCCGTCATCGGCTAGCTTCCTTGTTTTGGATCGTTTTTTCCTTTTCCGAGCCGTCCAGCGCGCTTTGCCGCCTCCCGCAGCAAATACTCGATTTGGGCGTTGACGCTGCGAAACTCGTCCTGCGCCCATTGCTCTAGTATGGCGTACAGGTCATAATCAATGCGCAAAGGGAATTGTTTTTTCGCTGCCATCGCACTCCACAACCATCAGTATAGACTGCCGGTATTGATCACCGGCTGGGCGGCGCGCTCGGAGACGATCGCCACCATCAAGTTGTTCACCATTGCGGCTTTTCGTTCATCATCTAACTCTAAAACGTTTTCTTTGTCAAGCTGTTCGATCGCCATGCGCGCCATCGAGACGGCGCCTTCGACGATCTTTTTCCGGGCGGCCAAAATGGCGGCGGCTTGCTGGCGTTGGAGCATGGCGCCCGCGATTTCCGGCGAGTAGGCCAAGTGGGTGAGGCGCGCTTCCATCACGTCAACTCCGGCAATGCGCAGCCGGTCTTGCAATTCTTGGGCAAGCACATCAGAAATGACATCCGCATTGCCGCGCAGCGTGATCTCGTTGTCGTCTTCAAACGTGTCGTATGGATATTTCGTTGCGACATGGCGGATGGCCGCTTCGCTTTGAATCTCAACAAATTGTTCATAATCATCAACGTCAAACACTGCCTTGGCTGAATCGATGACGCGAAAGACGACGACGGCGGCGATTTCAATTGGATTGCCTTGAACATCGTTCACTTTCAGCTTCTTGCTCGTGAAGTTGCGCACGCGCAGCGATACTTTCTTTCGAACGGTGAGCGGCACGGTGAAAAACAGCCCGCTGTCGCGAATCGTGCCAAAGTAGCGGCCGAAAAAAATGATCACTTTTGCTTGATTCGGCTGAACGATCGTGATGCCAGTCGCCAAGAAGGCGGCAAGGGCGAAGCAGAAAACGGCCAATAAGAGCTGCGCTTGAATGAGGCTGACAAAACCAGCCAGAACGAAAAGGGCGACGCATCCGATGCCGATAAATCCATCTATGCGCCATGCTTCTTGTTCTCTCATCCCTATCCCCCTTATAATGTCGATTGGATATTTATATGATATCATATAATCAAAAAAATGGAAAGCTGAAGATGAGAAGGTGGAGTGGTTGATGGCTCGCCGCGAAGCACATGTTTCCCCTAATTTTTCATCCAGAGGCATCAACGGCGATCATTCATCCTGTTACTGTTTTAATGAACTAAAAAATGGAAATCCATCATTGACATCGCTTTCATTGTCATCATACAATAGAAAAAAAGACCGATAGGTGTGTAGAAGCCATGGAACCAAGACAAGCGCGCATCGGCCGGCAGGCGTTGCTGCTGGCGATGCTGGATGAGGGGGAGGAAGGCCCGGTCTTGAGCCAGCTTGAGGCGCTTTCGTGGCGCTATTGCCAAGGGCGGGTCGGGGCGATGGAGCCGCACAAAATCGTCGCGGCGATTGAGACGGCGGCAAAGCGGCATGGAGTGGTGGACGGCGGCTTGTACCGCGAGATGCACGCCTTATACCATGCGATTTTAGAGGCGGTGCATGGCGTGACGAGGGGGGCAGGTAGAGCTGGGAGATTTGTTGAGAACCGCTGGCCTTCGTTTCGCCGTCGTGCGCGGCATGCCGTATAAACAGCCGAACGAAGGGGAATGGATCGCCGTTGCGTTGTACGGGACGATCGGCGCCCCGGTGCGCGGGCTCGAGCACGAGGCGGCGGGGCTTGGAATCAATCATATATAAGCACGCTCCATGCCTAGAGCGATGAGTCATGAGGAGGCGAACACTGCCATATGGCAGGCCGCCTCCTTTTTAATTGGGAAAGGAGCTTGATTGGGAAAACCAGTCAACTACCCCCACTTCGCTCACGCTTGAAGTGGAGGCTTGCAACTCCCCAGAAGTGCAAACGGACTTCATCCTTTTTTAGAGACGACTTCATGGGCCTTGGACCGTCCATTCACGTCTCTTTAGAAAACGGGAGACGAATGTTGGCTAAGCGCAGCCAAAAAGGTTGGTGAAAGATGACCGATTTCGCCAAACCCACTGCTTTCGGCTGAAAGAGAAGTCCGTTTGAGAAGAGAGTCCGTTTTCTGCGACTTTTCACGAGATGGACTCGTGAAGCTTCTGCTTTCAGTGTCAGTGTAGGCAGCGGGATCATCGCCCATTGTGTATCATCTCATCCGAGATTTTCGGTTGATTTCCAGTGAGGCAGTGGATGGGTTGATAGTTGTCCCCCACTGAAATTTGCAGTATGATGAAGAAGAAAAGCAAAGGGGAGAGGGGGGCTTTTGTTGACTATTTCTGCCGCGGCGCTGTTGGCGTTATGGAAGATTATTGCGATTGATATCATTTTGTCTGGGGATAATGCGGTCGTCATTGCGATGGCGACGCGGCGGCTGCCGAACGACCAGCGAAACAAAGCGATTTTTTGGGGAACAGCGGGGGCGGTGTTGCTGCGCATCTTGTTTGCAGCCATCATTGTCTTTTTACTGAACATCCCGTTCGTTCACTTCGTTGGCGGATTGCTGCTTGTATGGATCGCCTATAAAGTGCTTGTCGAACGGGAAGAGGAAGCGAACGTACAATCATCAGACCGGTTGTTGAAGGCGATTGCGACGATTATCATTGCCGATGCAGTGATGAGCCTTGATAACGTTGTTGCTGTGGCCGGGGCGGCCGAAGGGCATCTTGGCATGCTGGCGCTCGGGGTAGCCATCAGCATCCCGATTATGATTTTCGGCTCCAAAGCGATCGTCCGGGTGATGGAACAACATCGATGGATCGCGTACGTTGGCTCCGGCATTTTGGCGTGGACGGCCGGAAAGATGATGGCGGGGGATGAAGGGGTGCTGCATTGGTTTCACCTTTCTTATGGCCCGTTCGTCTACGCGGTTGCCGCCGGCGTGACGATTTTGGTCGTGTCTGCCGGCTACATCACGAATAAAAGAGCCGAGCGTGAAGAAGGGACGTTGATTTGAGCGGTTGGGGGTGGTGTGATGCCATGAACATCCGACGCATTCTCGTGACGGGAAGGCTTTATGCCGAGCTTGCCGCCCTTCTTCCGGACAAGCGGTCCGATAAAGCGTTTCGCTTTGTGGCGGAGGAAGAACTGACGGACGATGATTTCGTCTGGGCGGATGCGTACGTCGGCTTTCGGCCGGCCGGGCCGTTTTCGCTTGCCAACTTGCGCTGGGTTCATTCGCTTGGCGCGGGCGTTGACGCGTTTTTATGGAAGCGGGAATGGAAGAAGGACGTGCTGCTGACGCGGACGGTCGGCTCGTTCGGCGAGCAGATCGCCGAATATTGTCTCAGCTACTTGCTGCGCGACGCCCAATGTCATGACGTGTATGCATGGTATCAAGAACAGCGGCAGTGGAAGCCGCTCGCTCCGAAACGGCTTGGTGAACAGCGGATTGTCATTTATGGGACGGGTGAGATCGGCCGGCGCATCGCGGAAACGCTTCGTTTATTTGGGGTTTCCCCGATCGGCGTCTCGCGAAGCGGCCGAGACACGCCGCCGTTTTCGGCTGTTTACCGCCATGAAGAGGCGGGGGAAGCGCTTGCCTGCGCTGATTGGGTGATCGCGGCCCTTCCGCTCACCGAGGAAACGCATCATCTCTTTGACGAGACGTTTTTTGCCTGTTTGCACAACGCGGGCTTTATCAATGTTGGGCGTGGGGCGACGGTTGATGAGACGGCGCTTATCGGCGCCTTGGAAAACCGAAATGTCCGCCTGGCGGTGCTCGATGTGTTCGAAGAAGAGCCGCTGCCGCCGCACTCGCCGCTTTGGGTTCATCCGAATGTCATCATCACCCCGCATATCGCGGCGCTCACGTCAGCCGAAGACGCCGCCCAAAGCATTTTAGACACGCTCCGTTGCATCGAAACCGGCGAACCGCTTGCCAATGCGGTCGATGTCAGCCGGCAATATTGAAGGAAAAAAGGTGCCCCATGATATCAAGAAGGGGCACCGTTTCGTTTTGGTCAACGGTCGGTGACGACGATATACGCCGCTTTCATCGGCCCGTGGACGCCGACGACCAAGTTCATTTCAATGTCGGCCGAGTTGCTTGGGCCGGTGATGAAGTTGATGCACGACGGGACGAGCCCGCCTTTTTCGATTTGCTCGTGAATGACCGCCGCCGCTTGCGTCATGCGCGGCACGACCGTGCTTTTCGGGACGATGGCGATATATGTTTTCGGCAAAAAGTGAATGGCCCGCCCTTGTTCATTGCGCGAAAACAACACGACTGTCCCTGATTCCGCGAGCGTGATGTCGCTGAAGACGATGCCGACGTTCGCCTGCTCGGCGGCGTCAATGTTTTGGCGTCCAAGCGCCGGATTCCAAATATGGACGGTCGTTTGTTCCGCAGGCCATTCGTCGCGAAGCAAGGCGGACAGCCCGTACTCGGCAAAGCGCGGGTCATCCGGCACGATGACCGGACCGCCGCCATAGGCGGCCACTTGCCGCCTCAGCGCGCCGGCAAGTTCGGCGCTTGTCGTCTCGATGTAATCGGTATGGATCAATCCGCATTGTTTTTGCAGCACGTTCAGCAAGTCGTCTTGGCTATAGCCGGCAAACACCGTCCATTGCGGCGCATAATCCCATTGCGGCCGGGAGACGCCGGACAGGCGCGGGCTTCTCCCAAGGCGCTCGGCGATGGTTTGCAAAAACGCATCGCGGTTTTGAATGGTGCCACGCGTCATGATGGATTCCCTCCTTTTTGGCGTGTTTGGAACCAGTCACGGAACCGTTCTTTGCTCGGCGCCGGAAATTCGCGGCTTTCCGTCCATGCTTTCAGCGGCCCAGGTCCTTTTGTGACGCGCCCGTCCTCTACAAACGGAGCGAAGGCGCTCGGTGCGAATTTTGTGCCGAAGCGGTAGAGCGACGATGAGGCTGTCCCGAGGCGGAACGCTTTCATCGCCAGTTTTTCTGCGACCGGCGCTTTTCCTTCCCGCTCGACGATGATTTGGCGATGCTTGATGAGCAGCTCGTGAAGCGGGATTTTCACCGGGCACGCCTCGGTACAGGCGGCGCACAGCGAGGAGGCGTACGGAAGCTCCTTGTAGTCGTCGTAGCCGCCCAACAGCGGCGACAATACCGCACCGATCGGGCCGGAGTAAATGGAACCGTACGAATGGCCGCCGATATGGCGGTAGACCGGGCAGACATTGACGCAAGCCGCGCAGCGGATGCACTGCAGCACCGGTTGAAACTCCGTGCCTAAAATTGATGAACGCCCGTTGTCGACGATGACGAGATGGAATTCTTCCGGACCATCGACGTCGCCTTCATCGCGCGGACCGGTGAGAACGGTGATGTAGCTCGTCAGTTTTTGCCCGACAGAGCTTCGTGTGAGCATGCTCACCAGCACTTCCATCTCCTCAAACGTCGGCACGATCCGCTCCATCCCCATGACGGTAATTTGCGTTTTCGGCAATGCGGTCACCAAATCGGCGTTGCCTTCGTTCGTCACAAGCGTGATCGATCCCGATTCAGCGATGGCGAAATTGCAGCCGGTGATGCCGATGTCAGCCGTCAAATAGTCGCGCCGCAGCATTTCACGGGCGTGGCGCGCAAGCTCAACGGGGTCGGACGATTTCGTATAGCCCAGCTTCCGTTGAAAGACATCGCGGATTTGCTCTTTGTTTTTATGGAGCGCCGGACCGACGATATGCGACGGCGGGTCATGGTCGTCAATCTGCAAAATGTACTCACCGAGGTCGGTTTCGACCACTTGACAGCCGATGGCCTCAAGCACCGGATTTAAGTTGATTTCTTCTGTCACCATTGATTTCGATTTGACGATTTTTTTCGCTTGCTTTTCCAAAGCGACGCGGCGGATGTAGTCGTTCGCCTCTTCGGCTGTTTGGGCGAAAAAGACGTGGCCGCCCCGTTTGGCAACGTTTTCACTGAGTTGCATTAAATAAAAGTCCAAGTTTTCGAGCGTATGCTTGCGGATTTGTTCAGCAAGCGACCGCCACTCTTCCCAATGGCCGAGCTCTTCGATGACGCCAAGCCGCCGCACATAGCCGCGGTCTTGCATGCCGGCGACCGCCCCGCGCATAAAATCGTTGTGCAAGTTTTCTTCGACCCGCTTCCAAAACGGACCGTTTTCAATTTTCATCGGCATGTCCGGGATCCTCCTCTCTTACTTTCGTTGATTGAGCACTTCGGCGATATGCATGACGCGAATCGGCTTACCGAGCCGCTCGATGCGCCCGCCGATGTTCATTAAACAGCCGCAGTCGGCGCCGATTAAATAGTCGGCGTCCACTTCTTCGATATGTGCGATTTTTTCATCGACCATTTGTTCGGAAATCGGCCCCATTTTGACGGAAAATGTGCCGCCAAACCCGCAACACTGGTGGGCGTTCGGCAGCGGAACGAGCTCAAGCCCTTTGACGTTTTTCAATAGGCAAAGCGGCGCTTCTTTGACGCCAAGAAGGCGGGTCATATGGCAAGACGTATGGTACGTCGCCCGTCCGTGGAGCGAGGCGCCGACATCTTCGACTTTTAGGACATCAACGAGAAATTGCGTCAATTCGTACGTTTTCGCCGCAAGCTGTTTCGCTTCCTCTTCCCATTCCGGGTCGCCGTGGAAAAGGTGTGGATATTCTTTTACCATCGCCGCGCACGAGCCGGATGGGGTGACGACGTAATCAGCGTGGGCGAACGCGCGCATCATCTGTTTCATGGCTTCTTTCGCCTCTTTGACGTAACCGCTGTTATACGCCGGCTGGCCGCAGCATGTTTGCGCTTCTGGAAAATCTACTTCGCAGCCGAGCCGCTCGAGCAGTTCGACGGTCGCCTTGCCGGCGTTCGTATAAAAAAGATCGATGAGGCAAGTGACGAACAAGGACACTTTCATTCGTTTCCCTCCTGTTTTTTGAAGATTCAGTGAACTGGTCATCTGATGACTATATGTCTATTATAAACCATTTTTTCAGATTCGTAGCTCTTTTTTGCAAAAAACGCACTCAGTTTGGCTGCTGAGTGCGAACGTAGCGGCGCAACACGTTTTCGACGTTTGTCAAATGGTCGAGCATGCGTGCCCGGGCGGCGTCTGGATTTTGTTTGCGAATGGCTTCAAAAATGGCCTGGTGTTCCGCAAGCAGTTTTTCGGTCGTCGTTTGTTTCGAAAACAGCCAAATGCGGCGCGTTTCCCGCATCGTTTCAACGATCATCCCGGAAACGCTGTTCATGATGCTTGTGAGCATCGGATTTTGCGATGCTTCGGCGATGGCCATATGAAACGCCAAGTCGGCTTTTTCGCCAAGCTCATCGTTGCCGATGCCTTCTTTCATTTGTCGGAGCGCTTCCGCCATGGCTTCAAGATCGCGCTCTGTCCGTTTGGCAGCAGCGAGCGAGGCGGCGCCTGCTTCGAGCAGTTTGCGCACCTCAAGCAAGTGCCAAATATCTTCTTTGTTCATTAAGACGGCGATCGAAAGCGGAAATGCCATCATCGTTGGATCGAACTCACGCACGTACGTCCCATCGCCTTGCTTCAATTCAATCAGCCCCATCGCTTTTAACGCGGTGAGCGCTTCGCGGATGGCGGCCCGTCCGACTTGGAACTGCTCGGCGAGCTGCTGGACGGAATCGAGCTTATCACCGGGCTTCAACTCGCCGTTTTTGATCATATCAAAAATCGCTTCGGCCACTTCTTCGTAAATTTTTTTCGTTTTGATCCGTTTAAATGCCAATGGATCCACCTCAATACGATAAATAGATTTCCGATTGTAGGGGAAATCTCCTGCAATGTCTATTATGATACAGCATCATGGGAAGAGACAAGCGCTTTTTGCAGCTGGGGAGAGGAAGCAGTGAGTGGAAAGTTCAAAAAAATGAAAAAATGCCTATTGTCTTTTGGAGAAAACGCTTTTATAATTTGAGACAGACGGCGTTTCTTATCCGGTCATCTGATGACTGGAAGAGTGAAACAGAAAGATCAGTGGGCGATCATTTGCAAACGCCGATAAGTCGGACATAAAGGGGAGGAGAAAACCGCATGCAGTGGAAGCAAGATTTTACGCCAATCGCCGACCAGCTTTGGTTATCGGCCATTGTCGCACTCATTCCGATTTTGTATTTCTTTTGGGCTTTGGCCGTCAAGCGGATGAAAGGGCATGTCACCGGGCTGACGACGTTGCTGCTTGCTTTGGTGTTGTCTGTAATCGCTTACAGGATGCCGGCCGGCAAAGCGGTCATGTCGGTGACGCAAGGAGCGGTGTACGGGCTGCTCCCGATCGGCTGGATCATCATTACGTCCGTCTTTTTATATAAGCTGACGGTGAAGACCGGCCATTTTGACATCATTCGCAACTCCGTCGTTTCCCTCACCGAAGACCGGCGGCTGCAGGCGCTGCTCATTGCCTTTTCGTTCGGGGCGTTTTTGGAAGGGGCGGCCGGGTTTGGCGCGCCGGTGGCGATTTCAGCAGCGCTTCTGGCCGGATTGGGGTTTAACCCACTGTACGCCGCAGGCATCTGTTTGATCGCCAACACAGCGCCGGTGGCGTTCGGGGCGGTCGGGATTCCGATCATCTCGATGGAAGGGCCGACCGGTGTGCCGGCGATGGAAATTTCGAAAATGGTCGGGCGGCAGCTGCCGTTTTTATCGGTGTTCATTCCGTTCTATCTCGTTTTGATTATGGCAGGATGGAAAAAGACAGTCGAAGTGTTGCCGGCCATTATCGTCTCCGGCGTTTCGTTCGCGCTCACGCAATATTTGACATCGAACTTTTTAGGACCGGAGCTGCCGGACATTTTGTCCTCGCTCGTTTCGATCGTCGCATTGGCTGTCTTTTTGAAATATTGGAAGCCGAAAAGCACATTCCGCTTTTCAACGGAGTCGGAAGTGGCGGCTGCTGGGCAAGTTGCTCGCGCGACGCAACGCGGCGGGGAAGTGTTCCGCGCTTGGTCGCCGTTTCTCGTGCTGACGGCGTTGATCTCGCTTTGGGGCATCCCGCAGGTGAAAGCGGCGCTCACCGGCCATTATGAAGGAACAAACGGTTTGCTCAAGCTTGTCAATGCCATCGGAGCCCATTTGACGTTTATGCCGCCTGTGCCGGGGCTCAATAACCAAATTTTGAACCCAAGCGGTCAGCCGATTGCGGCGGTGTATAAGCTTGAGCTGCTCGGCTCGGCTGGGACGGCGATTTTGTTGGCGGCGGTCGTCACCAAGTTCATCATCGGCATCTCGTGGAAAGATTGGGGACGCACGTTTGTGGAAACGCTTAACGAGCTGAAATATCCGATTGTGACGATCGCTTCGGTCGTCGGCTTTGCCTACATCGCCAACTCTTCAGGCATGAGCACGACGCTTGGGATGGCGTTGGCCAAAACAGGCCCGTTGTTCCCGTTCTTCTCGCCGATTTTAGGCTGGCTCGGCGTGTTTATCACCGGTTCGGATACGTCGTCGAACTTATTGTTTGGCAATTTGCAAAAAGTGACGGCAACATCGATCGGCATGGATCCGGTGCTGGCGTTGGCGGCCAACTCATCGGGCGGCGTCGTCGGGAAAATGATGTCGCCGCAGTCGATCGCGGTCGCCTGCGCGGCCGTCGGCTTGACCGGCAAAGAGTCCGACTTGTTCCGCTTTACGGTCAAACATAGCATATTCTTAATTATCTTGGTTGGTATTCTCGTGTACCTGCAATCGACGGTATTATCGTGGATGATTCCGTAACGGCAGCGAAGGGGGACGAGGCTTGGCCTGGATGGAAACAGACGCCAAGCCCGGCCCCTTTTCCGCTGTCGGCGAATGCAAATGGATGTGGAAAGGGTGAGACCATTGATTCCAAATGAAGCGAAAAAACGGTTGATTCAAGTCGTGGGAGCTGAAAACTACGATGACACGAAAACGGGGCGGCTCGTCTATTCGTATGATGCGACTCCGCAGTTTCAGTCGCTCCCCGATGCAGTCATTGCGCCGCGAAATACGAAAGAGGTCGCGGAAATTGCGAAAATTTGCAACGAGTATCGCATCCCGATCGTGCCGCGCGGGTCAGGAACGAACCTTTGCGCCGGCACGTGTCCGGTCGAAGGCGGGATCGTTCTTCTGTTTAACCATATGAACCGCATTTTGGAAATTGATGAGGAAAACTTAACCGCGACCGTTCAGCCGGGAGTGGTGACGCTTGATTTGGCGAAAGCCGTTGAAGAAAAAGGATTGTTTTATCCGCCGGACCCGGGGTCGATGAAAATTTCAACGATTGGCGGCAACATCAGCGAAAACTCAGGCGGCTTGCGCGGCCTGAAATACGGGGTGACGCGCGACTATGTGCTCGGGTTGGAAGTCGTCTTGGCGAACGGCGATGTCATCCGCACCGGTGGCAAGCTGGCAAAAGATGTAGCTGGCTATGACTTAACCCGTCTGTTTGTCGGATCGGAAGGAACGCTTGGCATTGTCACCGAAGCGACGTTAAAACTTATTCCGATGCCAGAGGCGAAGCAGACGATGCTCGCTCTTTATCAAGATTTGGAGGCGGCCGCCCGTTCGGTGTCGAAAATCATCGCCAACAAGATCATTCCAGTGACGCTCGAGTTTTTGGACCAGCCGACATTGGAAGTGGTCGAAGATTTCGCCCGCATCGGCTTGCCGACCGATGTGAAAGCCGTTTTGCTCATTGAGCAGGATGGGCCGAAGGAAGTGGTAGAGCGCGATATGAAAAAGATGGCCGATATTTGCCGGGCCGAGCAGGCGGTGTCCGTTCAACTCGCCCGTTCGGAGGAAGAAGCAGAGGCGCTGCGGACGGCGCGGAGGGCGGCGCTGTCGGCGTTGGCGCGCTTAAAGCCAACGACGATTTTAGAGGACGCAACCGTGCCGCGTTCGGAAATCGCCAAAATGGTCAAAGCAATCAATGAAATTGCCGAGAAGTACCAGTTGAAGATCTGTACGTTCGGCCATGCCGGCGATGGCAACTTGCACCCGACCTGTCCGACCGACGCCCGCAATCGTGAAGAAATGGAGCGGGTGGAACGAGCGTTTGAAGAAATTTTCGCCAAAGCGATTGAATTGGGTGGCACGATTACCGGCGAACACGGCGTCGGGGTAATGAAAGCGCCGTATTTGGAATGGAAGCTCGGTCCGGCCGGCATCGCTGCCATGAAAGCGGTCAAGCAGGCGCTCGACCCGAACAATATTATGAATCCGGGCAAAGTGTTCGCCAAAAGCACGAGAAAACGGGTGGTGGTGACACGATGACAACGAAGATAGAACGAGCGCTCATTCAGAAAGCGTTTCAAGAACGGATGGATGAGGATGAACTGATGAACTGTATGCGCTGTGGCTTTTGCCTGCCATCATGTCCGACGTACATCGAATCGGGGCAGCAAGAAGCCCAGTCGCCGCGCGGACGGATTGCCTTAATGAAGGCGGTCGTCGATGGACTGATTGAGCCGGACGAAGAGGTGGAGCGGGCGCTCAACTTATGTTTAGGCTGCCGGGCATGCGAGTCGGTCTGTCCGTCCGGGGTCCGCTACGGCCATCTGCTGGAAGAGGCGCGCGACATTATCGCCCAGCATAAAAAAATGCCGCTTCCGGTTCGCTTCATCCGTAAGCTTGTGTTTGCCGGACTGTTTCCGCATCAAGAACGGATGCGGAAGGCGACGGCGCTTCTCGGTTGGTATCAGCGTTCCGGCTTGCGGACGCTTGCCCGCAAAACGGGGCTGCTTCGCCTGCTTCCGGCCTCGTTCCGGCAAATGGAGCGCGTGCTGCCGGACGTGCCGACGGCAAAAGAGATGAAAAACCGGCCGCATCGTTTGAATCCGGACGGTACGGTGAAAAAGCGGGTCGCCTTTTTCGCTGGCTGTTTGATGGATACGATGTTTATGGAAACAAACGATGCGACGCTGCGTCTATTGCAGCTCGCCGGCTGCGAAGTCATCATCCCGCCGTCCCAAGGGTGCTGCGGGGCGCTGCACGGCCATGGCGGGGAAAAAGAGATGGCGAAAGAGTTGGCCAAGCGAAACATTTCCGCTTTTGAGCAGCTTGATGTCGACTGCATTGTGACGAACGCCGGCGGCTGCGGTGCGTTTTTGCTTGAATATGACCACCTGTTAAAGGATGATCCCGAATGGCGCGACCGGGCGGAGGCGTTTGCGGCGAAAATCAAAGACATTTCTGAAGTGTTGGTTGAACTCGGGTTTCACCAACTACCGCTTCGCGTGGCGCCGCAAACGATCACCTACCAAGATTCGTGCCATTTGCGCAACGTCATGAAAACGGCGGCCGCCCCGCGCCGTTTGTTGCGGGCGATTGACGGCGTCGAGTTCCGCGAGATGAACGATGCTGACCGCTGCTGCGGATCGGCCGGCATTTACAACCTTGTGGAACCGGAGATGTCAATGCAAATTTTAGACCACAAAATGGAAATGGCGAAACAAACGAAAGCGACGACGATCGTCACCGCCAACCCGGGGTGTTTGCTACAAATGAAGCTTGGCATTGAACGGGCCGGGCTGTCAGGAAGCGTCCGCGCCGTCCATATTGTGGATTTGCTGCTTGAGGCCGCCGAGGGAGCACAAGCAACGCAAGGGGAGGAGCGCATTCGGCAGACGTCCTAACACCACAGTGGGCGGCCTCTCCGTGCCAGGAATGCCCATAGCTGGTCTAACAAGAACCCCCGCGATGGCGCGGGGGTTTTGAGTTGATTCAATGATCGGGAGTTGGAAATGAGCTACAGCGCTGCATCGAGGCGCTTTGGCATCGCCTGGAGCGCCTTCCCCGTGCCGATGGCGACCGCTTCAGCCGGATTGGGCGCGACATGCACCGGCACGTGCAGTTCCGTGCTCAGCCATTGCTCGATGCCATGCAGCAAGGCGCCTCCCAACATGGGGAGGAGTCTTGCCGATCATTTGTTTTGCCTTTTGGCCGATTGCCATGAGCTTGTCCGCCTGGCGGTTATAGGCGACCGTTGCTGGTTCGTCAAACAGAAGCCCTTTCGTCTGGCTGAACAGCCTGACATTCATCGTCCCTAAATCAACGCCCAGCTGTGAGGAAGCGAACAACGGAAACACCTGCCTTTGTCAAAAATCGATGAACGGACAACTAGTCATCATCTATACCATTCGACAAGAGCCGCGGCTTTATGTCCATATTGTCGAAACGGGAGGGGGCAGCCGTTGCGGCTGGGGATCATAAAAAATTTTTTTGTTTTCATGTATAAAAGACGAAAAGGGAGGAAATGAATAATAGCGTAACGTTTCCAGGTATTCCCCCGATCCCCTATGAATATATATTAGGCCCTCCGGTTTCGGAGGGCTGCTTTTTTGGCATAATAAAAACCCCCTGCCTATTAAGCGCGCTTAATATGACAGAGAGCTTTTGCAATGAACCGCTACAGACGCTTGGCTCCGACATATCTTGTTTTCCAATAGCTGCTGTTTAAGCTGTCGATTTTGACACCGCGGGAAACGGCATGAATAACTTGATTGTTCCCAATATAGATGGCAACGTGGGAGACGCCTTTTGTCTGTTTCGAAGTGTCAAAAAACACCAAATCCCCTGGCTGCAATTTCGATTTATGTACGTATTTTCCTTTTTTATACATTTCTTTGGACGCGCGCGGCAACGTGACGCCGACTTTTTTATGGGTATAGTAAACAAATCCGGAGCAGTCAAATCCTTTTGGCGTTGTGCCGCCATACCGATACGGAGTGCCGACCAGTTTTTTGGCCTCGGCGATCAGCCTCGTCTTGTTGGCGGCTGCGTCAGAACTGGGAGTGCTTACAAAGAAGCAGGAAAAAAGAACGATGAATGCTACAGAAACAAGAGTGAGCCATTTTTTCATTTTCCCGAACCCCCGACAAAATCATTTTCCATTCGACGTTGTTTGATTACAGTATAACAGAGGAAAACAGTCTTGTTTTTTACAGTTGAATTAAATAATGTTACAGTGTGATTACAAATATATATTAAACCCGTGGTGCTAGTTGAGTGTCAGCGCTCAACCAGCCCTAGTGTGACCAAGGAATACGCCAACAAGATGCCATCGAGTGCCACTTCAAACCCGGCCATGGAATTCGCTCGAATGTCGGTGATCCGGTATTGGTCTACGAGAATCGAAAACACCGTCTCGATGACTTTGCGTTTTTTTCGGATCCATTCTTCCCATGCTTTGGATGGGCCGTGCTTTTGATTGTGTCGAGACGGTGTCCAGAACGCAGCTTGGTGTTCTTCGTACAGCTTTTCTCGAAGAGCGTGGCTGATGTACCCTTTGTCCCCAAAGTTGTAGGGATGAGGGATTTGAGTCATCACCGTTTCAGCGGCTTTGACGTCGTGGCAGGACGCTTCCGTCACGACATAGCCCATGGCCAGCCCTTGATTGGTCACTTGAAGATGCAGCTTGAAACCGTAGTACCATTGCTTTTTGGAAGCACAATACCCCATATCCGCGATCCCTCGAAATCGCTTGACGCGCTGCATTCTTGCGGGATGGCACAACGGAAGAGGCAAGCTGTCGACGACCGCATAAGCATGGTGTTGGCCACGTTTCGCCAGCTCATGACGGATCCATTTGATGGCGAAACCAAGCGCTCGGCAGCGGCGGTTGTATCGGGAGCGTTCAAGAAACGAGCCGTTTGTGAACAAATTTCCCGTGACAAAACGATGCCAGGCTCGTTCGGAAGAAAAGCCCAGCAGCTTCCCCAAAAGGTGAACCGCCATGACCACTTCGTCTTCTTGCTTGACCAAGTGACGGTTGCGGCGATGAAGATACATTTGAATCAACGACAGTTGGGCAGAAACAAAACAGAAAATAGCGGCATGTGTGAGTAAAATATTTGTGGGTGACATTCCGGAATGATTCCCCGACGAGGGTTGCGAACTTTTGTTCGCGACGCTCGTCGGGGCCACCAAGCGAAGCGCGGTAGAAAAAAGCAAATGTCATGCAAAAAGGACTCTCTCCCTGCTATGATGGTGATGACCAACATCCATAAAACAGGAGGGAGAGAGTCCATGAAACATCTTACCACAGAATGGCCTTTATTAAAAGAGCTGGAGGAACAATTAGTCAGAACTCTTCAAAAGGTGTTCGCTGTCTTGTTGGCGGCCCTTTTGGAGGAGATTGATCAACAACTGGCGGAAGCGCGGGACAAGCGCCGGTATCAGCTGAAAGACAAACGGCCGACTACGATCCAAACGCTGTTTGGAGAAGTGACGTTTCGACGGAACTACTACTATGACCGGCAAACGGGGAACTATACCTTCTTGCTGGATGCCGAACTGGGCTTTGATGGAGCGCAGTCGATCAGCCCTTGCCTCGAGGAAACGGCGGTCGAGTTGGCCGTAGAGTGCTCTTCCTACCGCAAAGCGGCCCGTACGTTGGAGTCGATCGTGGGGTATGCGGTCCTAAGCCACGAGGCGATTCGCCAACTGGTGCTGGAGGCCCCTGTCTCGCTGCACCGCCCTGTTTCCCAACGGCACGGCCGAGTGCTATTTGTGGAGGCGGATGGGCTGTTCATTTCCCGCCAGGGGAAAGGGAAACGGGCGAAAGAAGAGAAAATCCTGGCGGTTCACGAGGGATGGAAACGAAACGGTTCGCAGCTCGAGCTCGTGAACCGGCGCCACTACCTCCATGAAGGGGCGGGAGACGTGTGGGAACGGTTTGAAGAGTGGCTGATGAACGAATATGCCTATGATCCGTGCCGGGACCTTTTGATCATCAACGGCGACGCGGCGTCGTGGATCACGGCCTGCCGGGAGTATTTTGGGAAGCGGGCGTGCTTTCAGCTGGATCGATTTCATGTGGCGCGGGAGCTGCGTCAGTGTCTGTCCGGCCATCCGCGTTGGCGGGAGGTGCGGAGGAAGCTGGCGAAACAAGACGAAGAAGGACTTTTGGTCGAGCTGAACAGCGCGGTCGGCACGTTGGGGGACGAAGGCAAAGAACAACAGCTGGCCGCCTTGATTCGCCGGATCGAGTCGATGCCGGGATGCATCCGGGACTATCGGGAGTGGCTGTCGGAGCAAGGGGTGGAGACGACCGGCATGCGTCCGATGGGCCACGCCGAGAGCGTGATGAGCCGGTTTGCGCATCGGGTGAAATCCCGCCGCAGCTGGAAAGACCAAGGGCTTCGGGCGTTTCTGAGGGCGATGGCGGCCCGAATCGACGGGATTTGGCGGAGAAATGGGCAGTTGGTGGAGGAAGAAGAGACCCGAACGGCGGCCTCGGCCTCAACAAAGTCCAAGCGGATCGAACAGGCCAAACGGAAGGCCGGACGGTTATGGGCAGATGTGGTGCGTCAGAATCTACCGTGTCTGCAGCGGTCATCCGGGACGCCGATCCATCAAGCGTTGTCGGCGCTCCGGGATGGTGGTTGGGTGTAAAAAAATGGAATACAATATCATCACTTCAAGATGAGGGATGAGAGTCCGAAAGCGCTTACGATATGAATTCCTTAAAATGGTTCGCTAACTAGTGATTGACAACGCCCGTAGTGAACCGAAAAAATGTTCTCCACAAAGTCTTGACTGACTCTAGCGGCATATTGTTTTTGAAGTTTGGCTGGATCTGTAGTAAAATGAAAGTGCTCTTGCATGGGGGATCTCTCCTTTCGAATGTTGGGTGACACTTTCATTCTACTGGAGATCCGCCAGCAAGGGCTATTTTTATGCTTGATCAAGTTTATCTAGCACCACGGGTTATATTAAGTTGCAATAAAGATTTTCCGATTGTTCGATTCTGTTTTCCTTCATAACAAGTCATTTTGATAGAATGCAGCGGGTGCTCTACTGGATGTAAAACAAAGTTCCAACTTATATATATTTCGTGGCAGTGCCAGCGACTGACTACAATCGGAACGGCCGCATCGACGGCGAAAAGGAACAAGCGGTTCCACCTGGGACAGTTTACCGCCGCCATTTTCCAGAGATCGAAGAGGCGTTCCACGGCCGGTTTGCGTTGGAACAGCATCCGACAACGGATGAATGGGGAAGGAGCATTCAAGGAAAAAAAGATGTCATCTTGCCGGCGATCATCCGCCTCGGGCATAATATAGGTGTCAAAGTGTTGACCGAAGGGGTCGAAACGGAGACCGAAGCGGCCTATTTGCAAGGAAAACGGTGCGATGAGGCGCAAGGCTACTACTTTTCCCCACCGCTTCCGTATGATGAGTTTGTTCGCTTTTTGAAAGAGCAGCATGTGAGGCGGCGGGCGCAGGAGTTGACGTGAAATGGACGGATTTTGGCGCATCGCCGAGGAGAAAATTCGCGAGGCGATGAAAAACGGCGAGTTTGACAACTTGCCCGGCTTCGGCAAACCGCTTGAGATTGAAGACCTTTCCCGCATTCCAGAGGAGCTGCGGCTCGGGTATTTGTTGCTGAAAAACGCCGGCTATGTGAGGGAAGAAGCGGAGTTGCGCAAAGAGCTTTTGACGCTCGAGGACTTGCTTCGTTGCTGCGAGGATGACGAGAAAAAGCAGGAACTTACGAAAAAATGGACGGAAAAACAGCTTCGTTTTTCCGAACTGATGAAAAAACGGCAACGGGCAAACTCGAAGGCGTTGCGCGACTATGGGCGGCGTATTGAAGAGAAATTTCGCTAAACGTTTTTTTTAAACAAGAGCTGAAACAGTTGCATAAAATGAAACGGTGGATGACGAAAGAAGAAAAACAACAGCTTCATCAGCTTCATGAACAAACGAGGCAAGCGATGGAGAACAATGATCAGGAGGCCATTGTAAATTATCACTTTATTTCGGAACAAAAGAGACATTTTTTTGCACATTCCTTCAGAAAGCCCTCTCCCCTTTTCTGAAAGAATGTGCTAAATTTTTTGTGAATTATTTCGGAAGAGAAAATCCATCGGTTCATAGGAGGGGGAAGAGGACGTGATTCAATTTCATGACTTTGGCATTGACGTCCAAACGTATGCAGAGCGTGGAAAAGAAAACGACTTCCCTCTTCTGAAAAAGTGTCCGCATTGCCGGGCCAAGCGCCCGTTGCACCGCCACGGTTACTATGAGCGAAACGCATTGACCCCACATGGTGATTATCGCATTTGGATTGTCCGGTATCGCTGTCGGGAATGCTTGAAGACGGTGAGTGTGCTGCCTTCCTTTCTCCTCCCGTATTTTCAGTATACGTTGTCCGCCATATGGCAAGTCGTGAAAGAGCAGTTGGGATTGACCGAGGGGACGAACCGGGCTCCGTTCCTCCTGACAAAGGACGGCATCATCTTTTATGTCCGACGGTTCTACCGAAACCTATCAAGCCTTCATAGTTTTTTTGCGAGGCGGTGGAGGATCATAGGCCCTATCGTGAAAAAAGAAAAGGAACGGGCTTCCTGGTGGATCCGGACGTTGGAGAAACACGGTCTTGATTCGGTCATCAGAGACATGTGGGAGGACGGATTCCGACACCCTTTTGCGAATTAAATGGGATCCTGATTTTACATATATATCCTAAATTGGAAATGGTTGAGGTTCCCACAAACCTTTCCTATCGACGGAGAAGAAGCGATCCGGTACGATAAGGGCAGACGGACCGGAACGGTCCTGATTCCAAGTGAGACCAGGAGGAGATTTGAATGAATGAGTCGATGAGACACGACATTGCCCTGTTTCGGTACGGGCTAATCGCTCCGTTGGTGAATGGGCAGGTGGAACCGAAGACGTATCTGAAAGAGGTGAGCGAGCGAGTGCACCATGTTCCCCACCAGGGCGACAAACGAATCGCAGCCAAGACGATCCTCGATTGGTGCACCCGATACAAAAAAGGGGGCTTTGACGCCTTAAAGCCGAAGCGCCGTTCGGACCGCGGCCACTCAAGGCGTCTGTCGCCCGATGATGAGGATCATATTTTAGCCCTAAGAAAAGAACATCCCACCATGCCCGTGACGGTGTTCTACGAACACCTGATCGAGCAGGGGGAAATCCCAGAAAATCATACCTCTTACTTTACTATATACCGATTGTTGAAAAAACACAACCTGGTGGGAAAAGAAATCTTGCCGATGCCGGAGCGAAAGCGTTTTGCGTATGACCAGATCAATGAGCTATGGCAAGGGGACTTATCCCATGGACCCACGATTCGCGTCCATGGGAAAGCCCAGAAAACGTTTTTGATCGCGTATATCGATGACTGCTCGCGGTTAGTGCCATATGCCCAATTTTTCCCTTCGGAGAAGTTTGACGGGCTGCGGATCGTCACGAAGGAAGCGGTGCTTCGTTGCGGGAAGCCGAAACGCATTTACTCGGACAACGGGAAAATTTATCGGTCCGAGGTGCTGCAGTATGCGTGCGCCGAGATGGGGATTACACTCATCCACACCCAGCCGTATGACCCGCAAAGCAAGGGAAAAATCGAACGGTTCTTCCGCACCGTACAGACACGGTTTTATCCACTGTTGGAGCTGAATCCGCCGAAATCGCTTGACGAGTTGAACGAGCGTTTTTGGAAGTGGCTTGAAGAGGAGTATCATCGAAAACCGCACGCCTCACTGGACGGAAAAACGCCGCATGAGGTGTTTCAATCGCAAGTGCATCTCGTGTCGTTCATCGAAGATGGCGATTGGCTGGATGCGATTTTTCTGAAACGGGAGCACCGCAAGGTGAAAGCCGATGGCACAATCACCCTGAATAAACAGCTATACGAAGTGCCGCCTCGGTTCATTGGGCAATCGATTGAGCTCCGCTATGACGAACGAGGCGTCTATGTGTACGAAGAGGGCAAACGGGTGGCGGAAGCCATTCGGGTGCGTTTGGAGGACAATGCCTATGTAAAACGCCATCGGTCCCCGTTTGCGGCGATTCCGGCGAAGGAGGGAGAACACGGTGTATAAATCGTTTTACTCCCTTTCGCGGGAGCCGTTTGCGAAAGAAACAGACCCGTCCGAGGCGTATCAAGGGGCGTCATTTCAGGAAGCGTTGCGGGCGCTGGAGTACGTGAAACGAACCCGGGGGATCGGGCTGTTGATCGGAGAGCCGGGGGCGGGCAAGACGTTCGCCCTTCGGGCGCTGAAAGAGTCATTGAATCCATCATTGTATCATGTCGTCTACTTTCCGTTATCCACCGGAGGCGTGATGGATTTTTACCGTGGACTGGCCTTGGGATTAGGAGAGGAACCGAAGTACCGCAAGGTAGACCTCTTCCGCCAAATCCAGCAGGCGATCGAGCGATTGTATCATGAACGGCGGATCACGCCGGTGTTCATTTTGGATGAGATGCATTTAGCGAAGGATGCATTTTTACAGGACATCGCGATCTTGTTCAACTTTGAGATGGATTCGACCAACCCATTTGTCTTGATTTTGGCCGGGCTGCCCCATTTACAGGGGAAGCTGCGGCTCAATCAGCACCGCCCTCTCGACCAGCGGATCATCATGCGATACCGGATGGGGCCGCTGGAGAAGGAAGAGGTGGCGGGCTACATCGAACATCGGATGAAACAGGCCGGGGCGAAGCATCCGATCTTCACCCCATCGGCGTTAGAGGCGATTGCCCTGCAGTCGCGGGGATGGCCTCGGGTGATCAACACGTTGGCCACGACGTGCCTGTTATACGGGTATCAGCTGAAAAAGGACGCCATTGACGAAGAAGTGGTGCGCATGGCCGCAGAGGAAATGGGGTATTAGCACGAAAGGGGCCGAATCGGCCTCTTTTGTGCTTTCTCTTTTCCATAGGTCCATCAGGCGCGCTGGAAATCTTCATCTGAAAGAGCGTGCAAACGTTCCGAAAGAATGTGCAAAATCCGGAACAATCCGCAAAAATTTTGCACATTATTTCCGAATCCGCCTGAAATAATTTGAAAAAGGGATTCTGAAATAATGTGCTAGTTTACAGGCCATGAAAAAACTGCTCCCGCAATGGCTTGAGCATATGAAAAAGAAAAATGAACGGTTGGCGAAATGGCTTCAAGAAGTGAAACAAGGATGATATAATGAAGAAAAAGGCCGTGTTCGATGCACGGCTTCTTTTTTTACTTTTTGTTGTCAGCCAAGGCAGGCGGTCGGGGAAGATTGCGCCTGTTTGTGCGCAGAAACCGACTCAGTCTGCCTGATGGATGCCGGAATGGGGGGTTGCGCCGTGGGGTATCCGATTGTTCTTCATGTGCGCGGCCGCCGCGCGGTCGTCGTTGGCGGCGGGAAGGTGGCGGCGCGGAAAGTTTACGGTTTGCTTGAAGCAGAAGCGGACGTTGTGGTAATCGCCCCGGAGGCGGTGCCGGACATTGAAGCGCTCGCGGCCAAAGGAGAGATCGTTTGGCGTAAGAAAACGTTCGCTGAAGACGACTTGGCAGGAGCGTTTCTTGTCATTGCGGCGACAAACGACCGGAATGTGAACGAAGCGGTGGCGCAAGCAGCAGCGCCCGGCCAACTCGTAAATGTCGTGGATGACCCGAAACGGTGTGATTTTCACGTTCCCGCTGTCATCCGCCGCGGTCCGCTCACCATTGCCGTGTCGACCGGGGGAGCAAGTCCGGCGCTTGCCCGTCGCATCCGCCGCGAGCTTGAGGAGAAGTATGGTGAAGAGTATGAGCCGTATCTTCAGTTTTTGCAGAAGGCCCGCGATATCATTTTGCGTGAGGTGGCGGACGATGCCGCACGAAAGCGGCTGTTTCGGGCGCTCGCTGCTGAGTCTTTCCGGCAGCGCGGCCGATGGGATGAAGAGTTGGCCCAGCTATTGGTGAACGAAAAAGAACGAAACGGGGAAAGAGGGAAAGAGCCATAAACATTCCGATGTATATTGTCGATGCGTTCACTGACCGGCCGTTTGCCGGCAACCCGGCGGCCGTCTGCTTGTTGCCGCAGCCGGCCCGTGATGAGTGGATGCAGCGTGTTGCCGCAGAAATGAATTTGTCTGAGACGGCCTTTTTATATATATGCTCATTGAAAAGTTAACCTTCGTATAAGTGGTGCCCACTCCGGTTATACTGCTCCTAAGGAAAAGCATGGAAAAGGAGCGGAATTCTGCATGAAACGTCTCAAAATCACCAACGATCACGGATGGACACCTCGGACACTTCGCAAACAGGAACGGAAAATCAAAAACACCCTTCTTCGCCAACGGGTGATGGCGGTTCGCCTGGTCATGGAAGGCTATTTGGGCAAAGAGGTGGCCTCCATGGTCAACGTGTGCCGACAAACCGTTTCCCATTATGTGTCGCTGTTCAACGAAGGCGGTCTGGAGCTCTTGCTTCATCGGGATTTCGCCCCCGGGCGGGAGCCGTTTCTCACCGAAGAACAGCAGGAAGAGATCAAACAGCTTGTGTTGACCACCACTCCCGCGGAACTGGGCTGGGACGTCGCTTCGGCGTGGAACACCAAACTCCTGCAATCCTATGTCGAAAAGCACTTCGGTGTTTCCATTTCCCGCGAAGCGTTGCGAAAACTCCTGCACCGCAAAGGGCTGTCGTGGACACGGCCGACCTACACATTGGCGAAAGGCGATCCGGATCGACAAAAGAATTTTGAGAAACAGATCGACTTCATAAAAAAAAACTTAATGGATCCTGATTCGGTCTTGTTGTACCTTGATGAAACACATATCCGCTCTTACCATGTCTTGCGGTCCACATGGTCGGAAGTCGGCCGCCAAAAACAAGTGCCGACGTTCGGCCATCATGCCCACGTATCGCTGTTTGGCGCGGTCAACATCCACGATGGCGAAACGGTGCTTCATCAAACGACCGCTGCCAATGCCGCGACGTTCTTGGATTTCTTGAGAATGCTCAAAGAGCGCTATCCGGACCGTCTCATGGTCTTGGTGTTGGATAACGCCCGCATTCACCATGCCAAAATGGTCAAGGAGTTTTTGCAGGAAGAAGGGCAGTGTTTTCACTTTATTTACCTTCCTCCCTATTCGCCACAGCTGAACCCGATCGAACGCTTATGGAAATGGCTGAAAGATACGGTGATTGCCAATGTATTTCACAAGGATCGCAACGATATCATTCAAGCCATTACTCGGTTTGTCCACTACATCCACGAACGTCCGGAGGAAGTGCTGCAGCGCTTAGGGTGTGCAGGATGACTGAGAAGTTAACTCTTCATGTTGCATGTATATAGTTCCACATGAGGGCGGCTATCGTCTGCGCTGGTTTACCCCTAAAGCAGAGGTTGATTTGTGCGGCCATGCAACGTTGGCGAGTGCCCATGTGCTGTGGGAGCGCGGGGAACACCGCCGAGATGAAGCGATTGCCTTTTTCACGAACAGCGGAGTATTGACGGCTATAAACAACGATGGTTGGATTCGGCTCGATTTTCCGAACGAAACGCCAGTGCGGGTTGAGTCGCCTCCTGCTGCGCTTGTTGGTGCCTTGCCAGCTGAACCGCTGTTTATCGGGCGCAACCGGTTCGATTATTTGGTGGAAATCGGCTCAGAACAGGAGGTGCGCAGACTGACCCCGGATTTCCGCCTGCTTCAAGAAGTAGATGCGCGCGGCATCATTGTGACAAGCCGTTCAGCGGCAGAAGAAGTGGATTTTGTATCGCGGTCCTTTTTTCCAGCTCTCGGTGTGCCGGAAGACCCGGTTACCGGCTCCGCCCACTGTTGCCTCGGGCCGTATTGGGCGGACAAGCTTGGGAAAACGACGTTAGTCGGCTACCAAGCTTCAGCCCGCGGCGGCATTGTGCGGGTGATGGTGGCAGGCGAGAGGGTTCAGCTCGAAGGAAAAGCCGTCACCGTGCTGAAAGGGGATCTGGCCGCCGAGGCCGCTTTCGGATTGCAACCCATCTGAAACATTCCAGCGGAAACAATGCCTGTTCCGGATCCGGTTGGGCGGGCTGGTGTTTTCTTCACTGCCTATGCCAACGAAAAAGGCGCCCAAGCCTCACGTGAAAGGCGGGCTTCCTTTTTTCGGCGGCGGGCCGGCCGTGCCGGTTCAGCCAGCTTGGAGGTGCGGCCGGCGCCTGTATACGTTTAGTCATCCCACCGATACGTCCAAAACCGTTCTGTTTTGAGCCAAGCAAGTGCATCGCCGCGTTTGGATGCCGCTTGCATCAGCCCTTCGGTTTGCGAACGGTGGGCGCGGATGGCGGCCAGCTTCGTCTCGATCACCGGGCTGACATCGCGGATGACGTCTGGCTGGCCAAGATCTTGTTCACAGTTTTTCGCAAACGCCACACAATGGACGGTCGGCCGTTCTTCTTTCGGCCAGCGCGTCAAGGCGCTGATGACTGCAGCGCCGCATGCATCGTGGTCAGGGTGAACGCTGTAGCCGGGGTAAAACGTGATGACGAGCGACGGGTTTGTTTCTGCCACGATGGCGGCAATCCGGTCAGCGAGTTCGTTTTCATCCTCAAATTCGACCGTTTTGTCGCGATACCCGAGCAGGCGCAAATCGCGAATGCCGAGAACGCGACACGCTTCTTCCAGCTCCTGCTTGCGGATGAGCGGAAGCGTTTCGCGGTTGGCAAACGGGGGCACGCCCATGTTTCGCCCCATTTCCCCAAGGGTCAGGCAGGCGTACGTCACCGGTGTGCCGCTTTGCACATGCTGGGCGATGGTGCCCGAAACGCCAAACGCCTCATCATCCGGGTGGGGAAACACAACAAGTACGTGTCGTTCCTTCATCGCAAGCCCCTCCTTATGCGAACGGCGTGTCGCTCAGCTCAAGAGCGACAGCCAGTTTCCCTTCGTAATCGTGTCCGGCCAACAACAATTGTCCTTCGTTCGTCCATTCCCAATGGGTCAGCCCTTCGGCGTACACCCAGCCGATTTGAAGCTTCAGCCCGACGCGGTACGGCCCCGGGCCGGTGATTTTGCCGCGGGTGAAGCGGATGCGGGCGTTGCGGATGTAGGCGCCGACGGAATAAAAGCCATCGTTATGATGGGAGGCGTATGCTCCGTTCGTCGTTTCCAAATGAATATATACGTCGCGATTGGCAAAACGATTCAGCGCCTCTTGTACGGCGGCCGTGTCGATCGGTTGCAAGCGGCTCCCTCCTTGCTGTTTGTTTTTCTATTATTGTACATGACCGAGGCGTGTGAGCGGAACTATTTCGACTTCTATTGTATAATAAAAAAAGAGACACATCTTGGACTCATCCGCACCTACAAAGCGTTGAATGATGATTCAACGAAAGAAGGGTGATGATCGATGGGGTTTCAAGGCAATGGTGTCACGATGCTCAATTTTGACGGCACTTACCGGCCGCAAAAGCGATTGTTCCGCTTTCCGCACGAATGGATCGATCTGTCGGATGTGCCGGAGACGAATTTGTATTGCAGCGGGGAGGCTCTCGCCGAAATCGAACGGCGGCTGCGCCGTCGGCGGATGCGCGGAGCGGTTTTAATCGGGAACGGCAACTTCCATTATGTAAGCTATTTGCTCATAAAGGAGATGAAAGAGCCGTTTACGCTCGTCTTGTTTGACCATCATACCGATGCCGAAGGGGGGAGCGACCGCCTCATTTCATGCGGCTCGTGGGTCGCTTACGCACTCGGACATCCGCAGCTGCAAAAAGTCATCATTGTTGGTCCGTCATGTTCTCCAAGCCATCTTCGTTTATCTCCAAAGATTACAGTTCTTCCTTTCGATGATCACGATGAATGGCCGACGGCGCTTTTGGACGCTATTCCGACCGGGAGCGTCTATATCAGCATTGATAAAGATGCGCTGCGCCGCGAAGACGCCGTGACGAACTGGGATCAGGGGATGATGCCGCTTTCCCGGCTGCTCGCTTGTTTGCGCCTTCTGCTATTCTATAAAAAAGTGCTCGGCGTGGACATATGCGGGGAGTACCCGCAAGCGGCTGTCGATGTATTCCATCCGTTTTGCCGTGAAGCGCAGCAAAAAAATGAGCGTGCGAATACGGCCATTTTGGAGACGTGTTTTCAATATGCGGCGCCGCATTTGCGGCCGGCTTAAGCAGGACGGATGGTGATCGCGCTTTTTCATTGGTGGAAAGAGCGCTTGGCGGCAGACGGACAACGTCTGCGCTGGGAATAGATCCAAAGCGGTGCAACAGTCAAATGCCGCTTCCGTACACAATGCGGAACTTAGTTTCGTCAGGGCGGACGGGGCGCGGCTCAACGTGCATGCGGGAAACTTTGGCAAACATCGTGCCGGCTTCAATCGTATCCAAAAACAGTTGGAGCTCGCTTTCATGCCCTTGGGCTTCCATCTCCACCGTCCCGTCATCGTTGTTTTTCACCCAGCCGGTCAGCTGGCGTTTGAGCGCTTCGTGTTGGACGAAATAGCGAAACCCGACGCCTTGCACGCGCCCTTCGACCATGACATGAACCCGTTTCATCATGATTGAAGACCTCCTTCGCTGCGGTCGCTTCGCTTCCATCATACCATGAAAAAAGGAGCTTGTCTGCTCAAGCTCCTTTTTTCGCTGCCGACAGCGCCTGCACCTGTTGTTGAATGAGCGTTACAAGCCGCGGATGATCCCCTAAGTATGAGCATAAATGCCACTGTTGATCGGAAACAGGCATCGCTTGCAGCTTCCGTTCGACTGTTTTCATTAAAACGCCGGTAAACAGCAAATACGGCACGATAAAGACGCGCCGGTATATGGATGCCTGCGCCCGCTTGAACCCTTCGTCAAGCGTCGGGCGGATGGCGGCGAGAAAACAAACGTCAACGTGCGGCACGCTCGTTTTTTCTTGCAAGCGCCGGGCGATAGCGGCGATGTCGCGCTTCGTATCCGGGTCGCTGCTGCCTCGGCCAATCAGCAGAACCATTGATTCATGGTCAAGCGGCGCCGGCTGCTCGCCGATGCGGTCGATGATGATGTCAATCATTGCATCGTGGACGCCAAACGGCGCTCCGCAGACGATCTCCAAAGACGGATGGCGCTGTTTCGCTGCTTTAAGCGCAGCCGGAATGTCCTGTTTGGCATGTCCGGCGGATAGAAGCAGCAACGGGATGACGATCACACGGGTTGCCCCTTGGGCGGCGCAACGGTCAACGCCGGTCGCAATATCCGGCTCAGCCAGCTCAACGAAGCACAGTTCTTGAATCGGGATGTCGATGGCCGCCTTGCATTGTTCAACGAAGCGGGCTGCTTCTCGGCGCGCAGCCGGAACCCGGCTGCCGTGGCTGACGTACAAAATGGCTTCCATCGCCATTGCCTCACGAGGTGGCGCCAGCGGCTGCCGATGATGACAACAACCGCTCAAACCATTGAATGTTGGCGCGCAGCCGGACGACATCCCCGATGATGACCATGCTTGGATTTTCGATGCGTTCTTTGGCGGCAATAGCGGCGATTGTCGACAGCGTGCCGGTGACCGTGCGCTGGATGGGGGTCGTTCCCCACTGAATGATCGCCGTCGGCGTATCCGGCGCCTTGCCGTATTTAATCAGCTGACCGCAAATGTATGGCAAATTGTGGACGCCCATGTAAATGGCGATCGTATCAATGCCTTTGGTGAGGCTTTCCCACTTAATGTCTTCGCGGGTTCCGTCGCGGCGATGCCCCGTGACAAAGGCGACGCTGGAGCTGAACTCGCGATGGGTGACAGGAATACCGGCGTAAGCGGCCGCCGCGATGGCCGATGTGACGCCAGGGACGATCTCAAACTCGATCCCGTGCTGAACGAGCGCTTCCGCCTCTTCACCGCCGCGCCCGAACACAAACGGATCGCCGCCTTTTAAACGGACAACTGTTTTTCCTTTTTTTGCATGCAGAACGAGTGAACGGTTGATCGTTTCCTGCTGCATAGCATGGTAGCCGGGCAGCTTGCCGCAAAAAATGAGTTCAGCGTCTGGCTTGGCATATGCCAGCAAGTCCTCATTAATGAGGCGGTCGTACAAAATGACGTCGGCTTGTTGAATGCATTTCAACCCTTTGACGGTAATGAGTTCCGGATCGCCGGGGCCGGCCCCGACCAAATATACTTTCCCCATCGTTGTTTCAGCCCTTTCTGTCGTGATCCCGTCAGCTGCCGGCAGCAGCGCAAACGTTCCGTTGATGTTCATTGTAAACGCCTGGCCGTGGCATGAAAACGACTTTGTAAAATCGTCTCCCACTCTTTTTTCGAGTGGGAGACACGGTATCGTTAATGGGTTTCCGATGCGGGGATGAATCCGCGCTCCCGCAAATACGCGAGCACTTGCTCGACACATTCGTCCACCGAATAACGATGCGTTTCGATGGTCAGCTCCGGCGCTTCCGGCGCTTCATACGGCGAATCGATGCCGGTGAATTCGCGGATTTCCCCGCGGCGCGCTTTTTGATACAGCCCCTTTGGATCGCGCTTCTCGCACTCCTCAATCGGGCAGTTGACATATATCTCAATGAATTCGTCTTCCTCGACTAAGCGGCGAACGAGCGCCCGGTCTTCGGCAAACGGCGAAATGAATGCCGTTAACACGAACTGGCCGCTGTCGACAAACAGTTTGGCGACTTCGCCGATGCGACGGATGTTTTCTGTCCGATCGGCGGCGGAAAAGCCGAGGTCTTTATTGAGCCCGTGGCGGATATTGTCACCATCGAGAACGTAATTTTGAATGCCAAGCTCAAACAGCCGTCTGGAGACGGCGTTCGCCACCGTCGATTTGCCGGATCCGGACAGGCCGGTGAACCAAAGGACGGCGCTATGATGGCCGTTGCGTTGGCGGCGATCTTCTTTTGTCACCGATGTATGATGCCAAACGATATTCGTGCTCATCTCGCTCCTCCTTTAGCGTGTCGACGGGGTGACCGTTTCGCGTTCTTGCAGCCCTTTGATCAAAACGGCGGCCACTTCCGGACGGCTGAATGTGCTCGGCGGCACTTGGCCGTTACGCAACATTTCACGGACTTTCGTGCCAGAAAGGACAACGTGATATTGCGCGTCGTGCGGGCATGTTTTCGTCGATGCCATGCCTTCGCATTTCGTGCAATAAAAGCTGTGTTCGAAAAAGAGCGGTGTAATGCCAAGCTCTTCGGCTGTAAAGTTCGAGAAGATTTTTTGCGCATCATACGTGCCGTAATAGTTGCCGACGCCCGCATGGTCGCGGCCGACGATGAAGTGCGTGCAGCCGAAGTTTTTCCGCACCATGGCATGGAAAATCGCTTCGCGCGGACCGGCATAGCGCATCGCAGCTTGGAAGACGCCCAAGAAAACGCGGTCTTTCGGATAATAGTTTTCCAGCAGCACTTGATAGCTTTCCATCCGGATGTCGGCCGGAATATCGTCCGCTTTCGTTTCGCCGACGAGCGGGTTTAAAAACAAGCCGTCCACGATTTCAAGCGCGCATTTTTGAATGTATTCATGGGCGCGGTGAACCGGGTTGCGTGTTTGGAAGCCGACGACGGTATTCCAGCCGAGTTCGGCAAATCGTTTCCGCGTTTCGGCCGGATCGAAATAAAACGGAGCAAACTGGCCTTTGTCGGTCCGTTTGACGAGCGTAACCGCTCCGCCGACGTACACATCTGGTTTTTCAAACAGCTTGCGCACGCCCGGGTGAGCGAGTTCATCGGTTTTATAGACGAGCTTGGCTTCTTTCGTTTTATCCGGGCGGTAAATATCGGCGATTTCAATGACGCCGTAGACGTCGCCGCCATAAACGAGTTTCGCTTTGTCGCCGACAGCGAGTTCACTCGCTTTTTCTTCCGTCACCGCCAGCGTGATCGGAATGCTCCAGACAGTGCCATCAGCGAGGCGCATCGTTTCTACGACCGCATCGTAATCGGCTTTCGTTAAAAACCCGGTGAGCGGGCTGTAGGCGCCTGTGCCGATCAGCTCAAGGTCGCTTAGTTCGGCTTTGGACAGCTCGATCGTTTTCGTTGCTTCATCGATTGGGTAATCCGGATTCCAACGGTTGATCAATGTGCCGCCATGCGGAATGCTCAAACTCATGTTCATAACCTCCTAGATTGATAGATGTTCATTAAATGCCGCCGCCATGTTCATGAAGCGAACGCTCTTCTTCGGCGACTGTTTTTTTTAAGCTGATGACGCCAAGCGTCGCCAGGCAGACGCTGAAGATGGCAATCACCGTGTAAACATCGCTGTCAAGCAACAGTTTCACAAGGCTGTACGAAATGACAAGGGAAAATATTGGCGAAACAAACCACACTTTCAACAGTTGCACGACAATCCGCTTTTGCCAAATCGACATCCCGCTTTTCGCCGTGCCGATGCCGATGATCGCCGATGTCGTAATCTGCGTAAGCGGAACAGGCAAACCAAACAGCGACGAAATGATGACGAGCACGGCTCCCGTGCCGGAAATGGCGCTTCCTTCAAACGGGGAGAAGTTTGTAATTTTCTTTCCGTTTGTTTCTAACACGCGATGCCCAAGCAACAGGGCGCCGGCAGCGACAAACAAGCCGCCGAAGATAGTTGCCGGCCCGACCGCCATCAGCCCGGCGCCGACGAGCGGCCCGACGGCATTGGCCACATTGTTCATGCCGGCGGAAAACGCCTCGAGAAAGCCGGTGACAACGAGCAAGGCCATGAATGTTTTTTGCCAGCGCCCTTGTTCAAGCTGCGGATATTTTCGCTTGAGCGCCAAAAACCATTTGCCGACAGCCAGCGTAAACGAAAAGGCGACGATCGGGATCACGATCCATACCGACACGATAAACAGCAGCTTATGAAAGTACAACGCCTGATAGGCGATGCCAACGCCGACGACTGATCCGACGGTGATCTCGCTCGTCGAGAGCGGAATGCCCATGATGTTCGCCGCAAAAAGTGAAATGGCCGCCGCCGTTAAAATGATGACGACGATTTTGACGGTGAGGATCGAAGACGGAATAATGCCCGACCCGATCGTTTTCACTACTTCTCCGCCGCCGAGGCTGCCGAGAAACACGCCGATGCCGCAAAGAAGGAGGGCCATCGACTTTTTCGGAATGGCGCCCGACCCGTACGCGACGCCCATCGAGGCGGCCGCGCCGCTCGCCCCGATGTTCATGGCGAAGAAAAAGGACACAATAAAGGCAATGGCAAGGAGCATATCGTTGTTCTCCCCTTATGTGAGATGGAGCCCGCACTCCGTTTTCCCCTGGCCGGCCCAGCGCCCGGAGCGCAAATCGTTCGGATCCGATGCCGGCGCTGTGCAAGGGGCGCAGCCGATGCTCGGGTAGCCCCGGTCATGGAGCACGTTGTACGGAAGACCGTGTTTATATACGTAATTCCAAACGTCTTTCCACGTCCAATGAATGAGCGGGCACACTTTAATGGAGCGGAATTTGTCGTCTTTATTGATGTACTCGACATGGCGCCGCGTCGGCGACTGTTCGCGGCGCAAGCCGGAAATCCAGGCGGTGACGCCGGTCAAGACTTCCCGCAGCGGAATGACTTTGCGCAACTCACAGCATTTGTTCGGATCGCGTTTCCATAGTTCATCGCCGAACTGTGCAGCCTGCTCCTCCAGCGTCAAGTGCGGCTGTTTCATCACGATGCGGAGCGACGGGTATTTTTCCTGTACGTTCGCGATCGTGTCGTACGTCTCTTGGAAATGCAGCCCTGTATCCAAAAAGACGATTTCCGCATCCGGCTTGACTTGGGAAATCAAATCAATGAGCACAATCCCTTCAATGCCGAAACTGCACGCATAGACAATGTCATCGCCGTATTCGCGGTACGCCCAAGCAAGGACAGCCAACGCCCCTTTCGTTTCATCATCGGACGGAAAAGACGGTTTTTCGGCCGTTTCCCATTGGTCATACGTGAGCATCGTTTCCCCCTCCTTAAAAACAAAGAAAATCAACATAATTAGTCGGATATTCATCCGGCAACGGGCAGCCTGGCGATAAAAACGCCCCTTCCATTTCGGAAAGAGCGGAAGAACGAGGGACGCCTTATCTTCCAAAATGGATCCCATTTTGCTGGAATTAGCACCTTGCCAAACGCGGCAGGTTGCCGGAGTTCATCGGGCCAGTCCCTCCCCCGCTCTTGATAAGCGTATGCAATTTATATTGATTAAAATTTTAACACAATTGGCGCTAATGTCAATCCTAGTTTTTCGATAGGAATTTTTTTATATACATAGGCAGCTTCGCGATGCTTCCATCCGGTGACGGAAGGAGAGGATTACCGCTTGCGCAGGCTTCCGAGCTCCTCAACAATGGCCTGTATTTCGCTTGGACTGAACGTTTCACGCTTCATGACCATGTCGTAAATGTCTTTCAGTTCGTCATACCATGCCTCGGAAAAATGGGCCGGCTTAATCGCATCAAAATTGAGCACTTTTAATTTTTTCTTCAGCTGTTCAACGATATATTCGACGTTTTCTGCGGACGGTTTCGATAAATCCATGGTTTCGCTCCTTTCGTGGCAGGTTATCATGTATTGTACCACACCGGCGGTGAAAAAGGGGAGAGGCAATATAGTCCACGCCAGCGTTAGGTGGTAAAATATAGGTGCATGTGCACGAGCTGCTAGAAAGCGGCTATCAAGCGCTTGGATGAAAAGGGAAAACTAATGCCAAGAAAACGGGATGGAAAGGAGTGGCTGCTTCGATGGTCAAAGTGTTGTTTGTTTGCCTCGGCAACATTTGCCGTTCGCCGATGGCGGAAGCGGTATTCCGTCATTTGGTGAACGAACGGGGGCTTGACGGACAGATTGTCGTTGATTCAGCGGGAACGGGCAGCTGGCATGTCGGGGAGCCGCCGCATGAGGGGACAAGGCGGATTTTGAGTGAAAACGACATTGATTATTCCGGCATCCGCGCCCGGCAAGTCGGGCGCCGCGACTTGGAGGAATTTGATTACATCATCGCCATGGACGCCGCCAATTTGAGCGATTTGCGCCGGCTCGCCGGGCCGAATTCGCCGGCGGTGATCGCCCGGCTGCTTGATTTTGTCCCGGATCGGGAAAAAGACGATGTGCCGGATCCGTATTATACCGGGAATTTTGCCGAAGTGTACCGCTTGATTCGCTCCGGCTGCGAGCATTTGCTTGACGCGATCGTCCGCGATCATCGGCTGGCCCCTAGGGAAAGAAAATGATGAAAAAACGGAAAAGGAGGGCGACCCGTGTTGGTGGATATGACGTTCATCCGCGAGTTGGCCCGGCGCTTTACGGAGGATGAAGTTCCGCGGCTGTCGGCGGAATTGGCGTATTACTTTCTGTTGTCGTTGTTCCCGTTTTTATTGTTTTTAATGACGCTGCTGGCTTACTTGCCGATCCCGCACGAAGATGTGCTTATGCTTGTGCGGCAGTATGCGCCGAAAGAAGCGCTTCATCTGATCGAGACGAATGTCCACCGTCTGATGGATGAGCAAAACGGAAAGCTGCTGTCGTTAAGCATTATCGGCGCCATTTGGTCGGCATCGAACGGCATGAGCGCCATTATGCGGGCGTTAAACCGCGCATATGACGTACAAGAGGACCGTCCGTTTTGGGTTGTGCGGGGCCTGTCGATTGTGCTGACGCTCGGGATGATCGCGGTCATTATCGTTATGCTTGTATTGCCGGTATTCGGGCGGATGATCGGGTTGTTTTTGTTTTCCACCCTCGGGTTGTCGCAGCCGTTTTTGACGATATGGAACACATTTCGCTGGGTGACGAGTGTGATCATCTTGTTTGTTGTTTTTACCGCCCTTTATTATTTTGCCCCGAACAAACAGCTGCGTTGCGTCAATGTCGTGCGCGGCGCTTTGTTCGCCACCGCCGGCTGGATTGCGATATCATGGGCGTTTGCCTATTATGTCAACCATTTTGCTGACTATACAGCCATGTACGGAAGTCTCGGCGGGATGATTGTGCTGATGATTTGGTTTTATTTATCGGGCATGATTCTCGTGTTAGGAGGGGAAATGAACGCCATTTTCGATTGTGAACGTGAAGGAAGAAAGCGGCTCCGTTGATGTGCATAAATGCTCCGCAAACCGGATAACGTAACGATGCGGGGGATTTTGATACAGGGGGGATTGCGATGACGAAGCACACGAAAAAAGACGGGGGTACGAAGCAAAAAGGGAAAAACAGGCCGAAACATAAAACGAGCGGCAGCGCCAACGGCCAAAACGGCTATCATTAGAAAAGGTGTCCCAATGCGGGACACCTTTTTCGCTGGGGCGGTCAGCGAACGGCGCTTTACTCCACAATTTCTTCATGATGGTGGTAATACCGCTCGTAAATGTACTCGATCTCGGCGTCAGTTATGCAGGCGAGCTCTTCCCGCGACAACCCCGCACTTTTTCGATAAAATCGATCATGTTTTTCCGTTCTGCTCTGCTCATCATCGCCACTCCTTTTTTCTGTTTTAAAACAGTAACTTGTTATCTTGTTTTATTATATAACACTGAAAATAAAATGGTCAATGATTTTTTTAAAAAAACAAAAAATAAAAAAGCGGTCAAGCCGCTTTTTCCTGTTCCTTCCGTCCGGAAAGGCAGACGGCGGGGATGAGAAGAACAGCGGTGACCGTTAGAAAAAAGGCGTTCGTTGCCGCATCGACGGCGCTTCCGGCAAGGGGCGGGCCCACCATGCTGCCGAGGCTGTACAGCATTCCGCACAACAAGTTGCCGGTCGGGAGGAGCGCTTTCGGCAACAAGTCGGTCATATAGGCAATGCCAAGGGAAAAAAGGGAGCCAGTAAACATGCCGGCGGCAAACAGACAGGCAGCAAGCCCGACAGTGGACGCACCGACCGTGAGCACGGCCAAAAAACAGCTGGCGCCGGCCAGCAAGGCAAAACGAATTACCGCCCGCCGCCCGAACCGGTCGCTGAGCGCCCCGAGCGGGAGCTGAAAGACGATGCCGCCTAACGAGAAAAACGGCAAAATGAAGGCGATCTGTTCAGCGCTCATCTGCTTGCGCAAGGCATACAGCGGGAACACGGAATGAAGGGACGCTTCCAAAAAGCCGTAGGCAAGCGGCAGCAAGAGCGCTGGCCATGCATGTTTCCATGCACCGACCCACCGGCCGGCGGCTGAGGAAGAGCGTTCAAACGGCTTCGGTTTTTCTTTTGGCAGCCAAAAGACGGCCACCCATCCGCTGAAACTGAGGAGAGCGGCCAAATAAAACGGCCACGCCTCATTGATCGAGGCGAGCGAAGCGAGAAGCGGGCCGGCTGTAAAACCAAGGCCGAATGCCAAACCATACAGTGACAGACGCCGCCCGCGCTTAGCCGGCAGCGAAAAGTCGGTGATCCATGTCTGCGTCGCGAAATGAAGCATATGGTCGCCGACGCCGATCAAAAAACGGAGAGCCAGCCAAATAAAAAATGAAGAAAAAAGTGGAAAAAGAGTGAGCGAACATATTACAATAGAACCACCAAGGAGAATGATGGGTCGATACCCATACTTCACCAACGGACGCTCCAGAAACGGTGAAATGGCCAGCACGCCGATATATAGAGCAGCAGCATGCACCCCGTTGACGGACGAAGGGACGCCTTGTTCATCAAGCAACATGGCTAACAGCGGAAGCAACATTCCTTGGGACAAGCCAGAGATGGCCACGACCGCAGTTAAAATGGCAAAACGCATCGTCATATCCTCACTTCTTTAAATTGGCCAGCCCGCGAACAAACAGAATCCGTCTTTTCACGGCGGAACGGCTGGCCCGTATTCCATCGTACATACAAGCAACGATCAATGCAACGAAAAAATGTTGATGGGAAAGGTGGAAGAAACACAAATGAACAGGTTGTTTGCCTGGATGGCATGGATCGGCGTGCCGGTGTCAGTAATCGGCGGCTTTCTTCACTGGCCGACCGTCTTGATGTTTGGGCTGTATTGTTTGACGATCATTGCGCTCGCCAGCTATATGGGGCGGGCGACAGAGAGTTTGGCCATCGTCGCCGGACCGCGCATCGGCGGGCTGTTAAACGCCACTTTTGGCAATGCGGTCGAGTTGATCATCTCGATTTTTGCCTTGCAAGCCGGACTCGTGGATGTCGTGCTCGCCTCCTTGACCGGCTCGGTGCTGGGAAATTTGCTGTTGGTTGCCGGGTTATCGTTTTTTGTCGGCGGTTTGAAATATAAACGGCAAGAATTCAATATTTATGACGCCCGCCATAACGCCGGGTTGCTGACGTTTGCCATTTTCGTCGCGTTTGTCATTCCGGAAGTGTTTACAATGCAAATGGACGGCGGCGAACGGCTTGCGTTGAGCGTCGGCATTTCGATTATTATGATTTTGCTTTACATCGCTGCCCTTTACTTCCGGCTTGTCACCCACCGCGGCGTATACCAGCATAAATCGGACGAAGCGGAAGAACATGAGGAGCCGGAATGGGGAAAAGGAAAAGCGACCGCCATTTTGGCACTGGCTACGCTCGCGGTTGCCTACTTGTCAGAGCGGCTCGTCCATACGTTCGAAACCGTGGCGGAGTCGTTTGGCTGGAGCGAGCTGTTTATCGGGATCATCATCGTCGCCATCGTCGGCAATGCGGCGGAGCATGCTTCGGCTGTCATGATGGCATACAAAAATAAAATGAACGTCGCCGTCGAGATCGCCGTCGGCTCGACCTTGCAAATCGCCATGTTCGTCGCGCCGGTGCTTGTGCTCGTTTCGCTTTTGTTTCCGGAAAAAATGCCGCTTGTCTTTTCACTTCCCGAACTCGTCGCGATGGCCGCTTCGGTGCTCTTGATGATCGTATTGTCCAACGACGGCGATACGAACTGGTTTGAAGGGGCGACGCTGCTGGCGGCCTATATCATTATGGGCATTGGTTTTTATTTGCTTTGACGGATTCACCCGGGCGGTTGGCGCTCGGGTTTTTTGGACAGAGGCACGGCGCCGGGACGGAAGAAATTTTCACTGTCACGGATAAACGGTGCGTTTTGACGGAAAATAACAGTGAATATGAGATAGAAAGGAGCGAATGCGATGAAAAAATGGGCGGTTTCGCTGTTTGCGAGCGCACTGCTTCTGTATGCGGCAGCGTTCCCGGCATTGGCGGCTTCCGGAAAGCCGGCGCCCGGTGCGGTGATCGATATCTCGAAAGAGAACACATACCCGAATCCAACGCAAGACTTGCCGCATCTAGAGCCAAGCTCGTTTACGAAACAGCTGCTGAAATCAGCCAATGTGAACATTGAGAATCCTGAATTGGTTCATCTCTTTAATGAATCTTCGGCAACGAACGCGCCGTGGGCCATCGGCTACCGGGCGACGATTTATTTAGGCCAATGGCCACTCAACTACCAATCGCTCGAAACATCAACAAATTGGGAGTATCAAAAGGTCAATACGAATTTTCTCGACAACCGCGGCGGCGACACAGCACAAAAACTGTATTACAAACAGGAAATGCAAAAATACGTCCGTGGCGGCTTGACGGTGAAAGTGCCGAATGAAGACGCCGTCAAACGGATGATGTTGAACAAGGCCATGGAAAAAACAAATTTACCGCTCGCTTTCAGCACCGTTGTCGGTCTTGGCACGAAAAAGGATCAGCCGTACAACGTGCCGGCGAAAAAAATGGGCTATTTGTATGCGTATGCTCCGGCTGTGAATGAAAAAGGGAAAGTGACGTACGGGGAAGTGTATATCGTCTTGAAAGGAAACAAAAAGAAAATCGTCGTCAAAAACGTGACGACAAGAGGGGTCGGGGCATGGATTCCGGTGCAAGACCGGCTGTATATGTCCTATGTCGTCAGCGAGCAGCCGAGATAAAAGAGTCGGGCCCAAAAAGCAGGCGCGTTTTGGGCCCGACTCTTTTTTATGCGCATGGCCGATGATGCGCTTGCCTCTGCGGCGTTGCTGTTTATCGGGCGATGCGCGCCGCCCGTTTTGTAAAATCGACGCCGCGGTAATACGTCTGCTTGACGAGCACATTGGGCCCTAAGCAGCGAGCGGCCGGGCAGCGGCAAAGAAGTTCATTGGCGAGTTTCGAGCGCCGCCATCGGTTATACACATCCGGCAATGAATCGCGGACGATGTTGCCAAGCGGCGGTTCATCGCCGAAATCGGTGACGATGACATCGCCGGTGAAAATGTTGACATTAAGCCGCGAACGGCCGTCAGGGTCGTTGCGGACGGTGACGTTTTTGCTTTCATACAGCCGCTTTAATAGGCGAAGATCGTCTTCATTGTCGCTGCACGGGTAAAATGGCAGCGTGCCAAACAACATCCAGACGTTTTCATCGCGAATGTCAAGCAAATGGTGGATCGCCGCGCGCAGCTCATCGAGACTTAGCGTCTCTAAGGCGCTGGCAAAATCGCTTGGGTACATCGGGTGAATTTCATGGCGCCGGCAGCCCATTTCCTCAACGACTTGGCGATGGATCGTTTCCAAATGGCGGACGGTCCGTTTGTTTAACATCGTTTCCGCCGATACCATCACGCCGGCATTGGCCAGCGCTTTTGCATTGTCAAGCATGCGCTGGAAGTATTTCTCGCGTTGGGCGCGCGTCGGTTTCCGCTCCATCATAGCGAATCCACCGTCGATGAAATCGTCGATTGTCCCCCAGTTGTGGGAGATATGGAGCACATCCAAATACGGAATCACTTTTTCGTAGCGGGACAAGTCAAGCGTCAAATTCGAATTCAGCTGCGTTCGCACCCCGCGCTCATGTGCATAGCGGAGAAGCGGAACGACGTATTGTTCAACCGATTTTAATGACAGCATCGGCTCGCCGCCGGTGATGCTTAATGAGCGTAAATGCGGAATTTCTTCAAGCCGGCGGAGCAACAACTCAAGCGGCAGCGCCTCGGGATCCTTCGCTGTCAACGTATAGCCGACGGCGCAATGTTCACAGCGCATATTGCAAAGCGTCGTTGTCGTAAACTCGACGTTCGTCAGTTCCAACTTTCCATACTCTTCTAGATCAACGTACGCCTCCCACGGATCGTACGCTGGCGTAATGGCCGGCATGGCGAATGAACGCATCGCTTTCTCCTCTCTCTATATAAAAAAGTTCCATCCTTCATTATTAGCCGCCTTATAAGCCCTTGTCAATCGTTTTAGCTGTTTTGCCTCTACCCCATTCGTATGATGAGAAAGGAACCATCATGAGATGGGAAAGAAAGATTTTTTACACAACAGCGAGAAACGGAGTATAATAGAAAAAGATAAGGACAACTGCCTATGCACGATGAGCATGGGAAGGGGCGTTTAGACAAATGGAAAAGTTCCAGCAAAGCATGTACGACTTGATCGTCGAGACGTCGACGAAGCTGCCGAAGGACGTCCGTCGAGCGATCGCTCGGGCGAAAGCGCGCGAAAACGCCGGCACGCGGGCGGCGATGGCATTGGATACAATCGTTGGCAACATTCAAATGGCGGACGAAAACGTATCGCCGATTTGCCAAGATACGGGCTTGCCGACGTTTAAAATCAAAGTGCCGGTCGGCGTCAACCAAATCGAAATGAAAAAAGCGATCCGGGCTGCCATTGTCGAAGCGACGAAAAATGGCAAACTGCGCCCGAACTCGGTCGATTCGCTCACCGGCAAAAACAGCGGCGATAACTTAGGGGAAGGCGTGCCGGTCATTAAATTTGAACAGTGGGAAAGCGATTACATTGACGTTCGCCTTATTTTAAAAGGCGGCGGCTGTGAAAACAAAAACATCCAATACAGCCTGCCGTGTGAACTCGAAGGGCTCGGCCGCGCCGGCCGCGATTTGGACGGCATCCGCAAATGCATTTTGCATGCGGTGTATCAGGCGCAAGGGCAAGGGTGCAGCGCCGGCTTCATCGGCGTCGGCATCGGCGGCGACCGCTCATCCGGCTATGAGCTCGCCAAAGAACAGCTGTTCCGTCCGGTTGATGACGTCAACCCGATTGAAGAATTGCGCCAACTGGAAGAATACATTATGGAAAACGCCAACAAGCTCGGCATCGGCACGATGGGCTTTGGCGGCGAATCGACGCTGCTTGGCTGTAAAATCGGCGTCATGCATCGCATCCCGGCGAGCTTCTTCGTCTCCGTCGCCTACAACTGCTGGGCGTTCCGGCGCATGGGCGTGAAAATCGATCCGGCCACCGGTGAGATCATCGAATGGCTGTACCAAGACGGCGAAGACGTCGATTTTGCAAAAGAGTTGGAAAAAGCGGAAGCGGCCGCGGCGCTTGAACAAGGAGAGACGCGCGTCATCGATCTCGTTCCGCCGCTGTCGGAAGAACAAGTGCGGAAGCTCCGCGTCGGCGACGTCGTCCGCATCAGCGGCGTCATTTACACCGGCCGCGACGCCATTCATAAATATTTGATGGATCACGATGCCCCCGTCGATTTGAACGGGCAAATCATTTACCATTGCGGCCCGGTCATGCTAAAAGATGAAGACGGCCGCTGGCACGCCAAAGCCGCCGGCCCGACGACCAGCATCCGCGAAGAGCCGTATCAAGGCGACATTATGAAAAAATTCGGCGTCCGCGCTGTCATCGGCAAAGGCGGCATGGGCGCAAAGACGCTGCAAGCGTTAAAAGAACACGGCGGCGTGTACTTAAACGCCATCGGCGGCGCGGCCCAATATTATGCGGACTGTATCAAATCAGTCGAAGGCGTGGATCTCATGGAATTTGGCATTCCAGAAGCCATGTGGCATTTGCGTGTTGAAAACTTCACCGCCGTCGTTACGATGGACTCGCACGGCAACAGCTTGCATGAAGATGTAGAAAAATCATCGTTGGAAAAACTGGCCCAATTCAAAGAACCGGTGTTCAAATAAACGTGAAGAAACGATTGGCAGCGTGACTCCCCAAAAGCATCCGCTTTTGGGGTCTTTTTTTGCAAAAAATGGCGTGCGTAAAGCAGCTGAGGGCGAAAACAATAAAAAAGAGGAAAAGACGGCGGCCAAGGAGGAACCAGGCATGAGATGGCTTATTTCTCTCGTTTTAGCGATTGCGCTTTTTCCCGCTTCTGCGTTTGCCGCAAGCAATCAAGCGATCCATTGGGGATTCAAGCGGAGCGAAAACCACGAGCCCCCGTCGGCGGGAAAAGAGCTCGATGAGCTGCTTGCCAAATATGACGCGTTTTATTTAGGCGATACGAGTGAAAAAACGATTTACTTGACGTTTGACAACGGCTATGAAAACGGCTATACGGTGCAAATTTTGGACATCTTGAAAGAAAAACATGTGCCGGCCGCCTTTTTTGTCACCGGCCATTATTTGCAAACCGCGCCTGATTTAGTGAAACGAATGGCTGCCGAAGGACATATCATCGGCAACCATTCGTGGCACCATCCCGATTTAACGACCGCCAGCGATGAGCGGGTGCGCGAAGAGTTCGAAAAAGTCAAGGAAAAGACAGAAGAGCTGACCGGGCAAAAAGGGATGATGTACCTTCGCCCGCCGCGCGGCATTTTCAGCGAACGGACGTTATCTCTCGCCCGCGAGCTCGGCTATTACCACGTCTTTTGGTCGCTGGCGTTCGTCGACTGGCAAACCGACCGTCAGCGCGGCTGGCAATATGCCTATGACCAAATCATGAAACAAATTCACCCAGGCGCGATTTTGTTGCTGCACTCCGTATCGAAAGACAACGCCGACGCGCTGCCGAAGGTGATCGACGACTTGCGCAAACAAGGGTATACGTTTGCCAGCTTAGATGAATTGATGGCGAAAAAGATGGGACTCCATCCGTGGCTGTTTCGCCCATAAGCGGTTTCGTTTGAAAAATAGCCCCACCCGTGAGCCGTTTGGTTCAGCGGGTGTTTTTCGTTATAATGAGGATACGGACGAAAGAAACAGGTGAATGCGATGTGGACAAAAACAGTGACGGTGCCGGCGCCGTACGATTTCGCCCACGCCCTTGAGCGGCTTTCGCTCGACCCGCTGTTGGCCGTGGATCGGGAACGGCAGCGCATCACCGTGCCGCTCGCCCTCGACGGCTGTTTCGTGCCCGTAACGGTGGAAGGCGTCGGCACAAAAGATGACCCGAGATTTGTCGTTTCAGCTCCTTTTCCCGAGCGGCAAGACGAGGTGATGGAGCGGATTTCGCATCTGTTTCAATGGCGGACGCCGCTCGGGCCCATTCACGAGCATTTCCGCCGCACTGACCTGGCGCCGCTGTTTGCCGAGTATGAAGGAATGCCGCTTGTGCTCGATTTTGATCTATATTTTTGCCTCATCAAATGTTTGATCCATCAGCAACTTCATCTCAAAGTCGGCTATCGGCTGACGGAGCGGTTTGTGAAAACGTTCGGAACAGAAGTGGATGGCGTTTGGTTTTACCCGCGCCCGGAAGAAGTGGCCGCCCGTTCGTACGAGGATGTGCGCGCCTTGCAGCTGAGCGGGCGGAAAGCGGAATATATCGTCGATGTGTCGCGCCTCATCGCTGACGGAAAGCTGCGGCTTGATGAACTTAAGCAGATGGAAGACGGCGAGGTGATGGAGCGGCTGACGGCCGTGCGCGGCATCGGCCCGTGGACGGTGCAAAACTTCCTCCTCTTCGGCCTTGGTCGTCCAAACGTCTTCCCGCCGGCGGATATCGGCTTGCAGCGGGCGGTTGAAAAACAATTCGGGCTTCCGAAGCGGCCGACCGCAAAAGAGATGGCGGCGCTCGGCGAGCGGTGGAAACCGTACGCCAGCTATGCGGCGCTTTATTTGTGGCGAAGCATTGAATGAGAGGGACCGATATGGAAAAGCAACAAACGAACATCAAAATCAAAAAAGGCGACCAATTTCCTGTGACCATTCAACGGATCGGCATTAACGGCGAAGGGGTCGGCTATTTCCAAAAACAAGTCGTCTTCGTCCCCGGCGCGTTGCCGGGGGAAGAAGTCGTCGTCGAAGCGACGGACATCCATCCAACCTACGCTGAGGCGAAAATCAAGCGCATCCGCAAGCGCTCGCCAAACCGTATCAAGCCGCCATGCCCGCTCTATGACCAGTGCGGCGGCTGCCAGCTCCAGCACTTATCGTACGAAGCGCAGCTTGAAGCCAAACGCGACATCGTCATCCAAGCATTGCGCCGCCACGCCCGCCGCCTCGATGTCGACAAACTTGACATCCGCCCGACGATCGGCATGGCCGACCCGTGGCAATACCGAAACAAAAGCCAATTTCAAGTCGGGATGAAAAGAGGGAAGGTGCTCGCCGGGCTGTACGGCCTCAACTCCCACCGACTCGTCGACCTATCGGAATGCCGCATCCAGCATCCGCAAACGACGCGCGTGACGAACATCGTGAAAACGATTTTGCAAGACTTGCGCATCCCGATTTACAACGAGCGGACGAGAACGGGCGTCGTGCGGACGATCGTCGTCCGTGTCGGCTTCCATACGGGCGACATCCAGCTTGTGCTGGTGACAGCGACAAAAGACATTCCGCGCAAACAGCTGCTCATTGACGAAATTCGCCGCCGCCTTCCGGAAGTGAAATCAATCGTGCAAAACATCAACGGCGAAAAAACGTCGCTCATTTTTGGCAACGAAACCGAAGTGCTCGCCGGCGACGAGTACATTCAAGAAACGCTCGGCGACTTGTCATTTGAACTGTCGGCGCGCGCCTTTTTCCAGCTTAACCCGATCCAAACGGTCAAGCTGTACGAAGAAGTGAAAAAAGCGGCCGCCCTCACCGGAACGGAGCGGATCGTTGACGCCTACTGCGGCGTCGGCACGATCGGGCTGTGGCTCGCCCGCGATGCGAAAGAAGTGCGCGGCATGGATACGATCCCCGAAGCGATTGAAGACGCCAAGAAAAACGCAGACAAACATGGCTTTACGAACACGCACTATGTCGTCGGCAAAGCGGAATATTGGCTGCCCAAATGGGTGAACGAAGGCTGGAAGCCGGACGTCATCATCGTCGACCCACCCCGCGTCGGCTGCGACCGGGCGCTGCTTGACACGATCCTTGGCGTCCGCCCGAAAACGGTCGTCTACGTCTCGTGCAACCCATCGAGCCTCGCCCGCGACCTCGACGCCTTGGCGGCCCAATACCGCGTCGACTACATCCAGCCGGTCGACATGTTTCCGCACACGGCGCATGTAGAAAGTGTAGCTCGATTAGTATTAAAGTTGTAAACACAAAATAAACTCGTTCCACTGAAAACATAACCGTTCATCACGAGAAAGAAAGTTGAGTATTGGAAGATGTTTGTCATATGTGGAAAACCATCGGGACAGGGAAGATATGGAGGAGAGAGATCAAAAATAAAGCGAAAGACGGGAGTTACTACTGGGTTCAGTCTACCATTGTCCCCTTTTTGGATGAACGAGGAAAGCCGTATCAATACGTGTCGATTCGAACGGATATTACCCGTTTAAAATGGCAATATAGGTCGTCTTGCCATACTCGGGTATGTTGAGGCAACGAATGAAGAGGAAAAGGAGCTGGTTTCATGGAAACGCTCAGACAACGGCTGCGATCCATTGATCAAAAGGGATATAAAGCGTATAAAACGATCGAAGGGACGTATTCGTTTCCATTGTTTACGCTCGCGATTGACCACGTGCAGGGCGATCCGTTCGCTGAGCCGTCCAAGGTCCGCGTGATCATACCGCGGGCGAAAACGGCGTTGGCAGCGGAGTGGATGAATACGAAACCGCGCCGCATCCGCTGTGAAGATGTGCTGGCGCGCCGCGTCTATCATGAATTGCGGCAATGGCCGCTGCGGGCGCGTGGATCGGGAAAAAGCGGGCTCGTCTTGATCGATGCCCCGGAGCAGAAGGTGCTCGAGCGGACAGCAGTGCAAGTGACAGACGAGACGGTCACTGTCTGTTTGTCGGTCGGGTTGCCGGCGAACGGGCGTCGCATTTTGGCGAAAGAAGCCGAGGCCATCTTTTTCGAGCAAATTCCATCCGTCATCGAGCGGGCGGTGTACGGCCTTCGGGAGGAGGATATTCGTGCGGCAGTCGAGCTTGCCGATCAGCAGCACGCCATTCGCCGCTATTTGCGTGAACACGGATTGGTGGCGTTTGTCGCGAACGGTGCGGTTTTGCCGCGGGAGAGCGGAGTGAGCGACAAGCCGCTTCGACGTGGAGCGGTGCCGTTTCAAAGTCCGCCAGAGCTGGAGATTGCGATCCCCGTTCCGCATCGCGCTGAACCGATCAAAGGCATGGGCATCCGCAAAGGGATTACGCTGATTGTCGGCGGCGGCTATCACGGCAAATCGACGTTGCTGCAGGCGCTGGAGCACGGCGTGTATGATCATGTCGCCGGCGACGGGCGGGAGTTTGTCATCACGGACAGCGGGGCGGTGAAAATTCGCGCCGAAGACGGCCGGAGCGTCGCCAGTGTTGACATTTCCCCGCTCATTGGCACGCTGCCGTATGGAAAAGAGACGAAACAGTTTTCGACGGAAAACGCGAGCGGCAGCACCTCACAGGCCGCGAGCATGATCGAAATGATTGAAGCGGGGGCATCGGCGTTTTTGATTGATGAAGATACGAGCGCGACGAATTTGCTCATCCGAGATGGACGCATGCAGGCGCTCGTGGCGAAAGATGCCGAACCTATCACGCCGTATATCGACAAGGCGCGTCAACTATTTCGCGATTACGGCATTTCGACCGTTCTTGTCGTCGGCGGATTGGGGGATTACTTGGATATCGCGGATTGCGTGATCAAAATGGAGCAGTACGTCCCGTTTGATGTGACGGCAGAGGCAAAACAAATCGCCTTGCAGATGCCGTCGGGACGGAAAGCGGAAGGCGGCGAGTCGTTCGGCTGCATTCATGAGCGCATTCCGCTGCCTGGGAGTTTAAACAGCCAAAAAGGAAAAAAAGAAAAAGCGGTCGCGCGCGGACGGCACGTCATTCAGTACGGGCAAACCGATCTATTGCTTTATGCGCTTGAGCAGCTGGTCGATGACAGCCAAACGCGGGCGATTGTCGCGGCGCTGCTGTATATGGAACGAAAAGGATGGTTCGACGGAAAGAAAACCGTCCGCCAACTGCTCGATGCGATCGAAGAACAATGGGATCGCCAAGGCTTGGGCTCCGTTTCGTTCCGAAAAGGGCATCCGGGTGAACTTGCCCGACCACGCCGATTCGAGCTGGCGGCGGCGCTCAATCGGCTGCGGACGCTCCGTTGCCGCCAACGCTGAACCATTGCGGGCGGAAGCGGATTGAACCTGCTTTCGCTTTTCGTTTCCGTTGATTTTGTCTAGCGTCCCCTTTCGATTATCGTTATAATTATGTTTATCAGTTCAATGAAACGGATGGCGGCGGGGAGGCCGCGGTTTGGCTGAAGGGGGATCGAGGCATGGGCAAATCAAAAGGTTCGATTGAATCGGAAATCAGCAAAGCATTGACAAAATGGGAAAAAGATTTTCTTGGCCGCGGTTCGGTATCGGTGAAAACCGATATTTTGCGCGATATGATCATCGTTTCGTTGCACGGCATCCTGACGCCCGCCGAGTACGCGCTTTGCGAATCAAAAGAAGGAATGTTATCGGTGAAGCGGTCGCGGACGAGTTTAGTGGAGTCTGGAGTCGATGACTTGAAAGAAATGATTTTTGAAATCACCGGCGAGAAGGTGAAGAGCTTCCATACGGATTTAAGCACCCGAACGGGCGAGCGGGTGATCGTCTTTAAGCTGTTCAACGATTTAGAAAAACAGCTGACGGGCTAAATGTTCGCCCGCATCGCCATAAAACGGCGCTCCGGACGAAGAAGGCATTTTTTTATAAAGTTGAAGAAGGCATTTTTTTATAAAGTTATTGTATAATTGAAACAACTTTTGTATAGTAAGTATAGGATAAACATAAAGGACAGCATGTCGGGAGCCCTTCAAAAAACTTACGCCAGTGTAAGTTCGTTGAAGGGAAACCGACCGGTGTCTGTTGCACAGCGGGAGATCTTCAAACAATCGCCTCACGATTGGTTGAAGGTAAACCGGCTATGGGCAATCTATAGGCAATGGTGCGGCCTTTTTGGTCGCGTTGCCTGATTGACATAGCCGGTTTTTTCTTTTTTCTCCCGAACGAAGACAAAGGACGAGGGGAGGAGAATGTGATGGCAGCACAATGGTTCATATGGGGATGGCTCGCCGCAGTGGCCATCGTTTTCATCAGCGCAGCCGCATGGCTGCATCCGCGCATGCCGGAGCGGTATGTGCATGTGCACGTCTGGCTGTTGCTTCTTCCGGGAGCGGCGGCTGCCGCCGGATGGATCGGCGCCGGCAACGCAGAGGCCGGGCCGTGGCGGTTTGATGCGGTCAGTTGGTTGGTGGCCGTCTATATTTCACTTCTCAGTTGGGCGATTCAACGGTTTGCCGTTCGCTATTTGCATGGCGACCGCGCTTACCGGCGCTATTTTTCCTTGTTGACGTGGACGGTGTCGGCCGCTTCTCTGACATGGGCAAGCGGCGACATGCGCCTCGTTGCCGTCTGCTGGGGGCTTCCATTGATGGGCCTTGTGGCGTTAACGGCATTGAAAAAAGAATGGAGGCCGGCGCAGTTTGTCGCCCGGCAAATGGCGGTCGTGTTCAGCCTGAGTTGGCTGGCCGTCGTCATCGCTGCCGTCTGGCTCGGAACGGCGGCCGGCGAATGGCAGCTTGCTTCTGCGCTGTCGGCGGAGCGCCTTGCCCGCCTAGACGCCTGGGAGAAGGCGGTGATGAACGGACTGCTTATTTTGGCCGCCATTATCCCGGCTGGACAATGGCCGTTCCATCGTTGGCTGATGGAATCGGCGGTGACGCCGACGCCGGTGTCGGCGGTGATGCATGCGGGGCTCGTCAATGCCGGCGGGCTGCTGCTTTGGCGCTTTTCCCCGCTCTTTAGCGGGACGGGGGCGCATATCGCATTGTTTGTGATCTCCTTTTGCTCGATTTTGATTGGTATGGGCATTAGTTTGGTGCAGGCGGACTATAAACGCCAGCTGGTCGCGTCCACGATGGCGCAAATGGGAGTTATGCTTGTGCAATGCGCCCTCGGCGCCTACGGGGCGGCGGTTGTGCATTTGGTGCTGCACGGGCTGTTTAAAGCGACGCTTTTTCTGCAGTCCGGTTCGGTTGTTCCGAGGATCGGCCGGCCGGGATTCCAACGAGGAAGCGGGTCATGGCAGGGAGGTCTTCTCCTTGGCGTGCTGCTTGGGGTGTCTTTTTGGTTCGCTTCCCCGAATGAACAGGCCCGCCTGCTGAGCGCGCTTTTGCTTGGGGCCTCGGCGGCGGTCGCTTGGGGACGGCTAGCCGATTTCCGCGAAGGCCGCTGGATGGGCCTGGCGGCGGTGGCTGTGTTGGCGTTTGGTTCGGAAACGGTGCGCCATCAGTTTTTGACGCTGCTCGGCCAGGGGGAAGCGACGGTTTTTGTGCCGCCTGCCGCGTTTGAATGGACAGTAGTCGTCTTGTTTGCGATGGCGGCATTGACCGCCGCCTGGCTGGCAAACCGGTGCACATCGGCGCTTGCCGTTCGGGTGTATATGCATCTCGTTCATCTCGGGGAGCCGCGCCCAGCGGCTATGGAGGCGCATCCCCGTTATTTGGCATCCTATCTGAAGGAGGGAATGGCTCATGAGTAAAAGTGCAATGCCGCTTGAACGGCTAACGGGGGAATCGAAGCCCACCGGCGCAGAAGCCCTCCCGCTTGCTATGCTTGTCAGCGAAGCGGCAAAGGCGGTTGCGCCGCTTTGGCCGATTTCCGCCTTTATCGCCCGCCATCCGTGGATGGGGCTTGAAGAGCAGACGTTTGCCGACGCAGCCGACCGCCTGCAGCAGGCGCATGGAATTGATTTGTATCCGCCGATGGCGGTTTTCCATGCGGCGATGGCAAAAGGGGAGATTGACCTTGTATTCGTCGAGCGGCGGCTGCAGCGTTGGCTTGACAACAAGCCGCTCCCGGTGCGGCGCCAAGAAGCAGAGCGAATGTGCCGCGCCCTCCTTTGGAATGAGACGGTGCCCAAGGAGGCGCTTCGTCTGCCGGAACTGGCGGAGCTGGCGCATGCGGCGGCATGGCGTCCGGCGGCTGTTCGGACGGCGGGCGCCGCGTTGCACGGCGTAAGCCAACGCCTTGACCAACAAACCGTCAAATGGTGCAAACTGTTTTATGGTTCGAACACGGCGCCATGGGCGCTTCCACATCGTGAGCTGGGGTTTTACGGAGCATGGCGCCGGCTCATCGCCGCCGACCCGGCGCTCTCGAAAGAGGAACGGAAGCGGCTTGCCGATTGGCCGCACGACGGGGAAGAGGCGCTGCGTCAAGCGTTGATGAAGCTTGGCGTACAGGAGGAAGAGACCGCCGCTTACTTGGAGGCGCATTTGTTGGCGTTGCCCGGCTGGGCTGGCATGGTTGTATGGCAGTCGCGCCGGACGGGCGACGAATTGCGGGGATTGATTGACTATTTGGCGGTCCGTCTGTCGCTTGAATGGACGCTTGTGGCGCCATATTTGCCGCTTGAACGGGAGGATCATGCGGACATCGGCGCTGCTCTTTCACTGTTGGCCGCTTGGCTGCATTGGGGAGGGATGACGCTGGAAGACTGGCGGAACCTGTCCGGCAAAGAGCAGCGCGCCCGGTTGGCGTTTATCGATCGGTTTTGGCGAATTGACCGGTGTCATCTTTGGCTTGAAGCGTGGGAAGATACGTATGAAGCGAAATTGAAAGAAGCGGTATTGGCGCATCAGCCGATGGATGAGACGAAGAAGGCGGTAGCGCAGCTATTGTTTTGCATCGACGTCCGTTCCGAGCCGTTCCGCCGCCATTTGGAAGCGGCCGGACCGTTTGAAACGTATGGCTGCGCCGGCTTTTTCGGCTTGCCGATTCAAACGCGCGCACTTGACAGCGATGACGCTCACCCGTCATGCCCGGCGATCGTCGCGCCGCAGCATGAAATCAACGAAACCGCCGCTTTGGAAGCGGCGCGTCCGTACCGTCGCCGGCGCGATGCATTCCGCTTTGTCGGCCAGACGTTTAAAAAGATCAAACAGCATATGTTGGCCGGCTTATTGCTTCCGGAAATGAGCGGACCATGGCTCGGCCTTCATACCTTCGCCCGCAGCGCCGCGCCGGCTTGGGCTGGCCGGGTCGTCCGCCAGGCGGAAGCGGCAGCCGAACATAAGCCGAAGACGGACTTGTCGCTCCACCGCCATGGAAAGGATGAATCGTCTGGACTGCCGATCGGCTTTACAACCGAGGAACAAGTGCAATACGTGAAGCAGCTGCTCGTCAACATTGGCTTGACGTCTTCGTTCGCTCCGCTTGTGGTTGTTTGCGGCCATGAAAGCGAGACGGCCAACAACCCGTACGCTTCGGCGCTCGATTGCGGGGCGTGCGGTGGTGCGGCCGGAGCGTTCAACGCCCGCGTATTCGCCGCGTTGGCCAACTTGCCGGAAGTGCGCGCTGGACTGGCGGCTGAAGGGATCAACATTCCGGATGAAACGGTGTTTGTCGCTGCGGAACATATTACGACCGTCGATGAAGTCCGCTGGCTTGATATGCCGCCGTTGTCCGCAGCGGCTGAGGCGGCGTTTCGACAGCTGAAGCAGGCGCTTGGCGAAGCGAGCCGCCGTGCGAACGCTGAGCGGATGGCAAAGCTCCCCCATGTCGGACAGACGCCGCGCGATCCGGTGGCGGAAGCGCAACGGCGCGCCATTGATTGGAGCGAGATCCGTCCAGAATGGGGATTGGCCCGGAACGCTGCGTTCTTGATCGGCCGCCGCAAGTTGACAAAAGGAAAGGACTTAGACGGCCGGGTGTTTTTGCATAGCTACGATTGGCGCGAAGATCCGACCGGTGAGGCGCTCGCCGGCATTATCGCCGGGCCGGCGACCGTCGGACAATGGATTAACTTGCAATATTACGCTTCAACAGTCGCACCGCACTACTACGGGAGCGGCGATAAAACGACCCAGACGGTGACCGGCGGCATCGGCGTCATGCAAGGGAACGGGAGCGACTTGTTAGCCGGCTTTCCATGGCAGTCGGTCGCCGCGTCCGATCGCGAACTGTTTCATGCCCCGCTTCGGTTGCTTGTCATCATCGAAGCGCCGTCCTATTATATCGAGCAGCTGCTCGACAGAAATGAAGAGTTTCGTCGCAAAGTGCAAAACGGTTGGCTCCGTCTCGCCTCGATTGACCCAGACAGCGGGGCGTGGGTGAACTGGGAGGCAGGCCGTCTTGCATCAAGGCAGAAGCGCTAAAAAGCAACGATTTGCCGCTTGCCGAGTTTGCTTGGCGGGCGGCTTTTTTTGCTGCCTGCCAAACGAGGCAGGGAAAATAGATGTACGCCGCGAAACAAGATAATAGTTGGTATAACAGCAACAAGAAAGACGAGGAAAGAGGGAAAGCGGATGAAAACGCAGTTTATCGCCGGCCATGCGCGGCTGCCGGCCGGAATGGCGGCCAAAAGCCTTTACGATACGCTGACGATTACGGCGGAAATTGATAAAAAGTACGGGGGGATCGTGGAGGCATCATGCACACTGGCTACTGAATGAACAGGGACTGGGGCAACGGATAAGTGAGACACCTGGATGTCGCCGTAAATTTTTTTATAGCGGTCAACAAATTGCTCTTTGCCGACTGTTTTTTTCGTTTCTTCTGAGAGCATGTCGTACATTTTCGCAAATTGCTGTTTCGTCCAGTAGGAGGTGTACGTTTTTAATGCATCGTGCGGCGATGGCGGTTTGCTGCAGGAGAAAAGTGTGATTGCTAAAAACGAAATGAGAGCCAACACCCAACGAACATTCCCTATATGTTTCCAATCCCCCTTTTTCTGTTCTCTTTCCACTATATCATGGACAGGAAATATGATCCAACGAAAAGGATGATAGGAAAACATTGCTGTCCAAGGCCAAAAGGGGCAACATTTGCCTGCGTTCAGATATAATTAGAGAAAGGGGAAACGATGACGCAAAGGAAGTGATGATGCATGTTCCGCATTTTAGTGACGGCAGACGCCAATTATCTTCCACCGCTGAAAGTGCTTATGTATTCGTTATTTTGCAATAACCGGCGCCCGTTTACATTTTATTTGCTTTATTCGCGCATTGCGGAGGAGGAGATTCGGGCGCTTAGTGATTTCGTTCGCAAGCAAGGGCATGAACTGGTGCCAATTTATGTCGACCCGCAGCTGTTTCATGATGCTCCGGTGTTTCGCCACTATACGGCTGAGATGTACTACCGGCTGGCGGCGCATTTGTTTCTTCCGCCCGATGTCGACCGGGTGCTGTACTTGGATCCGGACATTGTCGCCATCAATCCGATCGATGAGCTGTATGAGATGGACTTTGAGGGGAACTGGTTTATCGCCGCCGAGCATACGCATTCGACCAAAGTGGCTAATTTGTTCAACAAACTTCGCTTGAAAACGCCGAATGCGAAAGGTTATTTCAACACGGGCGTCATGATGATGAACATCGCGGCGATGCGCGAACACGTCCGGCTCGCGGACATTTACCAGTTTATCCGCGACAACCGGTTTAAGCTTGTCCTTCCTGACCAAGATGTGCTCAATGGGCTGTATTGGGACAAAATCAAACCGGTCGATGGCTACCGTTACAACTATGATGCCCGTTATTACGATTTTTTGCAGCTGTTGCCCAACCCAAAACATAATTTGGCGTGGATCGAGGAAAACACCGTCTTTATTCATTATTGCGGCAAAGAAAAACCATGGAAAGACAATTACAAAGGGGAGCTCGGCCTCTTTTACAGGCGATACAGCCAAGTGCTCGAACCGGCGGGGGAGGCGGCGACATAACGGTGCGGTCTGCACAGGAAAGAGGTGTCCCATTGAAAGGACACCTCTTTCCGTTACCGTTTGCGCTCTTGCCGGCGGATGCCAGCAGCGGCCGCGCGCGCCTGCGCCTCGAGGTCTTCATGGTCGGCAAATTCCGCCGAATATTCGACGTCAATGCCGTCAGATTTCAATTGTTTGGGAACCTGCGGCAAAGTTGCTTTGTTTTTGTCGCGCGTCCGTTGTCCGCGAGATCGGCCCATCGTCCATGCCCCCTATAAAGAAGTGTGAATCGTACGATTCATTCATTAGCATGGCATGGACGGCGCCGCCATATAAATAGCAATCATTTCTAATGGCGCGCTTTTTTGGCAGTGTAACCGCCCGCTTGGTCCGCCATTTTAAAATCGCGGGCATAGCTTACTTCTTGGGCGCTTGTCAACGTATGCTTCACTTTTTCGCGTTTTCGTTTTTCCTCCATCGCTCGTTCCCTCGCTTTGCATGATATGCCTTTAGTTCCATTTTGGACGAGGCCAGCCGTTTTTATGCATACATAAATAAAAGAGGATGTCCGAACGGACAGCCTCTTTTTCGATCGTCATGCGTCCTTCCGCGCTTACGCTTCTTTTCGTTGTTCCTTTTCCAGCGTAAAGGAGGGATGGCGCATCGTATAAAGCGTGTAGTTGTCTTTTGTAATTTCGTACAAATTGTATACATCCGCGCCGATTTGCTCGAGCAGCGCCCGCCGCGTTTCATTGGCCGGCGTGACGTACGGCAGTTTTTCCGCCGCTTTGATCGAGCGCACATTGACTTTGCGGATGCGCAAAAACACCGTTTCGATGGAAAGCTCATAAAACAGTTCGTGGAAAAACGCTTCCTTGGCGCGCTGATTGTAGCCGCGCCCGTGGTACGGTTTGCCAAGCCACGTTCCTAAAAAGCCGGCGCCGTCTTGAATGTCAAAGAGGCTGATCGTGCCGATTGGGTTTCCCCATTCGTCTAAAATCGTGCGCGAAATCAATTCGCCGCGTTCTTCCGCCTCCATGAGCTGTTTTGTCATGAATAAAAACTCTTCGTACGAGCTGGCTTTTTGGCGCACGAAAGGGAAGACGTCCGGATGCACCATCAGCTCGTACAGCGCATGGCAGTCTTGCAGCTCGCGTTTTTTCAACATGGCCAATCCCTCCTTTGGATGCCGAGGGCAGCCTCCCAGCGGGAACCCACTAGAACCAGCGCGAGCGCTGGTGGCGCACCATTTACCTTCCCCTTATTCCTGTCCGTATGCGGTTATGAACCACAACTGCCCTGAAGTCTTCTTTATCATACACGATTAGATGAAAAAAGGGAATTGCTTTTTTGTTAATTTTTTTGGATATTTTTTGTCAGCCTTGCGGCAAAAACAAATCCGTGAGACAATCTTCTAACGTTGGAAACGAAAAGCGGAACCCAGCTTGCAGCAGCTTTTCCGGAATGACGCGTTGCCCTTCGGCAACAAGCATGCTCATTTCGCCGAGGAGAAGGCGAAGTGCCCAGGCGGGAACCGGAAGCCAGTGCGGGCGGCGAAGCAGGCGGGAGACCGTACGACTGGTTTATTTTATGACTTCGCTTTTGGTGTCAGAAGTTCCTGCTTATGATACCATAAAAGATAAGGGGGACAAACAATGGGAACGATTGCCGACATTGTCGCAACCGAACAAAATGCTGAACGATTTTGGATTGTCGTGCACCGTGACGGCGCACCGTCGTTGAGATTGACAGTTGATCAAGATGTATTGCTTCAATTCCGCTTGAAAAAAGGGTTGGAGATCAGCGACGACCTGCTTCAACATATTGTGTATGCCGATGAGGTGAAAAAGGCGTATCAACAGGCGCTTTACTTTTTGGCGCACCGGATGCGTTCGGAGCATGAGGTCGCTGCACATTTGCGAAAAAAAGGCGCTCCGGATTCGGTGATTGATGAAGTGCTCAAAAAACTTCGCGCTGAGCGGTATGTTGATGACGGGGCGTTTGCGGCCGCCTACGTGCGCACGCAAAAAAAGACGGCGGCGAAAGGGCCGCTTCTCATCCGCGCTGAACTGGAACGGCTCGGTGTTTTGGGCTGCTTGATCGAGCAGAGTTTGGCGGAGTATACGTTGGATGAACAGATGGCCATCGCCCGCTCGCTTTACGAAAAGGCGAAAAAACAGCGCCGGGCTGAATCGGCTCGCGCGTTTTTGGAACGGGTGCGGCAGCAGCTGATGCGCAAAGGGTTTCCGCATGAGGTGATTGCCGCCGTTTTGGCGGATGGCGGCGCTCATACTGAACAAGAAGAACGGGAGGCGCTCAGTGTTCAGGCGGAGAAAGCGCACCGCCGTTATGCGCACCACCCGCGGCCGCTTTATGAGCAAAAGATGCGCCAAGCCCTTTATCGGAAAGGGTTTTCACTCGACTTGATCGATGAATGGCTGCGCGGGCAAGGCAGCGGTGAAAACCAAAAAGGGGGATCGTGACCATGAGAGAGGACCAAAAACGGTATAGCGAGATGACGAAAGAGGAGTTGCAGCGGGAAATCGCCGTGTTGGCTGAGAAAGCGCGCAAGGCGGAGCAGATGGGCATGGTGAATGAATATGCTGTCTATGAGCGAAAAATGGCCATGGCGAAAGCGTATATGCTTAACCCTGCTGATTTTCCTCCGGGAGAGATTTATGAAATTGAAGGAGCACCTGGGGAATATTTCAAAGTTCGCTATTTAAAAGGAGTGTTTGCCTGGGGCTGGCGGCTGAAAGGAAACGGGGAGGAAGAAGCGTTGCCGATTTCGCTTCTCCGCAAGCCGAATTTGCCCTCCTCATGACAGGCGGGATCAATTTGCAGCCAGACGGAAAGCGAGTCGAAAGAAAAAACTTAGGGGGAACAACCCCTAAGTTTTTTCGCTACGACTGCTTGCGCGTCTCCCGCTCTAAAATGATGAGGTCGAGCGTTTGCTGCGTTTCACCGTTCACCTGCGAATGAGCGTGTTTCGGATTGGCCCACGGCTGCTGGAACGGATTCGAGTAAAAGTTGTCATAAAATTTTTTGCGCTGATGGTGACTCATGACCGTTCACCTCGCTGCTGAATGTGCCGGGGAGCAGGCGAATGTGTCCATGCTCCCCGGTTTTTCTCTCTTTAGAAGAAGTCGCTGCGCTTGCCTGAAGCGCGCATCCGCTCTTGTGGGTGAGTGTTGGTCGTCCCGTCAGCCCGCTTGGACGCGTATTCCGCTTTGGCGCGCGGCTCGCCTTCGAGCTTGTTGTTGTTTTGGTTCGGGAAGTTGCGTTCCTTATTTCGCACGGCCCATTCCCCCTTTTGAGGCGAGCTCGTGTTGGATGGCCAACACGTATTCTTATTATGAAACGAAGGGCGGCGCTTATGTGTGCAAATTGTTGGATCAAAACAAGCCGCTCTGTCAGTTTGGCGTCACCTCGAGCTTTTTCCGCAGCCTTCCTTCGCTGAAAATCCAGCCCGTGTATGAGCTGACAATGTTGAGGTTGCGGTCTAGCTGAACGACGGCCACGAATGGATAGTATCCTTTGCTCCGGTAGCGCAAATCAGTAAAGCGCACTTCATAATAGTCGTCGTATTCGTTCATTTCCCAACGGTACACCGGGGAAAACGACAAAAAGGCGGCGACGTTTTCATCGCGCTTGGCGGCGTTGATCACCGGGTGGTCGGGAAGCGGCCGTTTTTGGAAGCGGTCGAGGATGATGAGCTCGCCGTGTTTGACGCGGGCAACGTAAAATTCGTCGCAGGTTGAAATGGCTAAATGCCATTCGCGCGGCCGCCACGTCGGCACAGTAATGATGTCCGTCACTCCTTGTATAGAGGCGTGCACGAGCTGTTTAATGTTGGCTTGTTCGCGGAAGCGGAACACATAATACGCGGCCACGAGCGCATAAACGACGAGAAACGCATAACCGGGGTGGACGTTGAGAAACAGGGCGCCGACGCCGAGCAAATGAAGCGCAAAAATAACTGGGTCAAACGTATGAACGACGCCAAGGGCGATCCATTTTTTTGTGAACGGGCGCAGCGCTTGCGTCCCGTAAGCGTTAAAAATATCGACAAACACGTGAAAGGCAACAGCCACAAACGTCCAAAGCCAAACGCGGAGCCAGTCCGTTTCCGGATAGACGGCGGCCATGATGCCGACGATCAACAGCGGCCAAATGACAACGGCGGGAATCGAATGGGTGATGCCGCGATGATTGCGAATATATTTGGCGTTATTGCGCAACTTTAAAATTGTATCGATATCGGGTGCCTGTGATCCGGCGAGCGTGCCAATCAATACGGCATGGGATAAAAACGGGTCATGGGCAATGGTGGGGTCGAGCGATGCTAAGCTGCCGAGCGCCACTCCCATCAAAACATGTGTGCCTGTATCCAACGTGAAGGCGCCTCCTTTGTCAGCGTCGTTTGTTAGTATATCCCGTCCGGGGTCGGGCCAATAACCGTTCTCTTGTCCAGTTGGGGCAAACAACGGTATGGCTATTGTATCATACGACGCCGACAGCTGGGGAGGGGCGGAATCACTAAAATTCATTGCCGACGCAAGCCGGCAGCGGATGGTGTTTTGGCAAACAAAACAGCGCCCTGCTTTTGCACAGGACGCTGTTGGTTTTGGAAGAAGAGGTTTCAGTTGTCAGCTTTTTAGGTTTGTCGGCTGCGTTCCTTGGCCATTTTGTGGAAAAGCACGGGCCGCGGAAATCCGGGCTATTGGCGGCCGTCTTCTTTGGCCTCGGGGTGACGGGGTCTGGTTTGGCCGTGGCGCTTGGTTCGAAATACTTGCTGTATTTGTTTTACGGGGTGTTGGGAGGAATTGGGCTTGGCGTCGGATACATTGCGCCGGTGTCGACGCTTGTGAAATGGTTCCCGGACCGGCGCAGGTTGGCTACAGGGATGGCGATTATGGGGTTCGGGTTTGCTGCGGCGATTGCGAGCCCAGCATGAACAAATCGCCTATGTTTCGGCGGCTAAGGAAAGTTGAGAACGATTTCCTTCCGTTTCCCCTCGGCGTGCGGCAAGCCACGCCGAGGGCTTTTTGGTATAATGGGATGGACAATAGGCATCATGGGGGAAGAATAGTGAAAATCACAACGTGGACTAAGCGGTTTCCGGCGTGCGAGTTTCAGCGCGATTTGCTTGACTGGTTCGCCCGGGAGCGCCGCGACTTGCCATGGCGAAAAGACCGAGACCCATACAAAGTATGGGTGTCGGAAGTGATGCTGCAGCAGACGCGCGTCGAGACGGTGATCCCGTATTTTGAAAAGTTTGTAGAACAGTTTCCGACGCTGGAGGCGCTCGCCGAGGCTGAAGAAGACGAGGTGCTGAAGGCGTGGGAAGGGCTTGGCTACTACTCGCGCGTCCGCCATTTGCACGCGGCGGTCAAGGAAGTAAAGGAACGGTACGGCGGGCAGGTGCCGGACGATCCGGAGCAGTTTTCGAAGCTAAAAGGAGTCGGTCCGTACACAGTCGGGGCGGTGTTGAGCCTTGCCTACGGCGTGCCGGAACCGGCGGTGGACGGCAATGTCATGCGCGTGTTGTCGCGCTTGTTTTTCGTGACGGATGATGTTGCGAAACCATCGACGCGAAAACGGTTTGAACAAATCGTCCGCGAGATTATGGCGTACGAAAACCCGGGAGCGTTTAACGAGGCGCTGATTGAGCTTGGCGCTCTTGTTTGCACGCCGCGCCGCCCATCATGCCTTCTTTGTCCCGTGCAAGCCTACTGTCAAGCGTTCGCCGAAGGGGTGCCGGAAGAGCTGCCGGTGAAAACGAAAAAAACAGCGGTCAAACAAGTGGCGCTCGCAGTAGCGGTGCTGGCCGATGATGAAGGACGCATTCTCATCCGCAAGCGCAGCAACACCGGCTTGTTGGCGAATTTATGGGAATTCCCGGGCTGTGAAACAGGCGGGGAAGAAGGGAAAGAGAAGCTCGGACAAATGTTGCATGAGCGGTACGGTTTGCAAATCGAGCTGGCCGAGCCGTTTGCCTCGTTTGATCACGCGTTTTCCCATCTAGTTTGGCGGCTGACGGTGTATCGCGGGCGTCTAGTTGACGGCGGACCGGTGGAAGAGCCGCTCCGGCTCGTGCCAGGCGACGAGCTTGAGTCTTATGTGTTTCCGGTGTCACATCAGCGTATTTGGCGTAAGTACAAAGAACAGGCAGGCGAAGCGCACCGCCTGCATTAGTCAGGCACTGTCATCGTGCCGTTTGTATACGTCGCTTCACGGCGCCCAAGGCCGCCGCGCGCTTCGATTTCTTCGAGAATTTCGCGGTAGATCGTTTGCCCTTCGGCGTTTAAATACGGAGCGATTTGCTGGAATGAATGGTGAAAATGAGCGAGTTCGTCGTCTGTCCATTCCGTTTTCGGGATCATGGACAATTCTGTCATATCGCGGCCAACGTACATAGGCTGCGCCTCCTTCGCGGTGGAATTCGGCTATATTATACGTAAAGGGGCGGAAAAACATGAGTGGAAAAGTAGCGGTCGTGACAGGAAGCAGCCGCGGCATCGGCAAAGCCATTGCGATGCGGCTGGCGCAAGAAGGATATGATATCGTGGTCAATTATGCCCGCAGCAAAACCGCTGCTGAAGAAACGGCTCGTGAAATTGAAGCGCTCGGGAGAAAAGCGCTCGTCGTCAAAGCGAACGTTGGCGATGTCGAGAAAATCCGGGCGATGTTTGCCAAAATTGATGAAACGTTCGGACGGGTCGACGTGCTCGTGAACAACGCTGCCTCCGGCGTGCTGCGCCCGGCGCTGGAACTTGAGGAAACGCATTGGAACTGGACGATGAACATCAACAGCAAAGCGCTTCTCTTTTGCGCCCAAGAAGCGGCGAAACGGATGGAGCGGGTTGGCGGCGGGAAAATTGTGAGTATCAGCTCGCTTGGGTCGATCCGCTATTTGGAAAACTATACGGCGGTCGGCGTCTCGAAAGCCGCTCTGGAAGCGCTGACCCGCTACTTAGCTGTCGAGCTGGCGCCGAAAAACATCGCCGTCAACGCCGTTTCCGGCGGAGCAGTTGATACGGAGGCGTTGAAGCATTTTCCGAACCGCGACGAGCTGCTCGCCGATGCGGCGGCCAACACGCCAGCTGGGCGCCCAGTCAAACCGGACGATCTCGTCAACGCCGTTTTGTTTTTATTATCCGATGCCGCCGAGATGATTCGCGGGCAGACGATTATTGTTGATGGTGGAAGATCTTTGCTTTTGTAGTGTCCACGGATAAGTCCGTCACCTCCGGGGCATAGTAAGGCATGTGGAGGTGAGAACAATGGCCAAACAACCGAACAAAACAGCAGCTGGCACGAACATTCAAGAAGTAAGACAACAAAATGCCCAATCGGCTCAAGCTGCTCAAGCAGGCCAATTCGCAACGGAATTTGCGGCTGAGACGAATGTGCAACAAGTAAAACAACAAAATGCGCAAGCGGAAGCTCGCAAAGCGCAAAATGTCAATCAGTAACCAACGATCATCCATGGCTGACGCCTGGCGGTTGTGACGACGGCGTATGTTGCTACAAGAGCGCAGGCGATAGGCCGAAGATGGAAGGAAAAAGCAGGGGCAGCGCGCCCCTGCTTTTTTTGCGACAAAAACCGCCACTCTTTTGCAAGATTAGCGAAAGGGATTAACGGCTTAAGGAGCGAACTGTTTTGTTAAAGCCAGGAGGCAAAAGGGGAAGGGAGAATGGAGGAAGAATGATGGGGCATGGGTGGATGAATGCCGGGGACGAAGCGCTGTTTTTGCGACATGAGATGGAGCGTTGCGACCAGCTTGCTCGCGAGTTGGACGAGCTCGAACGCGAAGCGCCGACCTCCGCGCTTCGCGAGGAAGTGCGGCGAATGAAGCAGCAAGTCGAAGACATCCGCCGCGCATTTTTCGGACAGATGGCGTCCAGAGCCTAGACGGAGCGCGCCGCTTGGCCGTTCCGGCCTGGGCAAATCGGCCTGCTTTTCTTTTCATTGCCAAAAGAACACGGTATAATACGGTATAATACAGAAGAAAAGCTCCCGTCGGAAAGTGGGGAAGAATGATGCCGGCATATCCTCGGGAAGGGAAAATCATTCAAATCCATAGCTACAAACATAATGGGATGATTCACCGCATTTGGAACGAAACGATCGTGTTAAAAGGAACGCCATCCTATGTGATCGGCGGCAACGACAAGACGCTCGTCATGGAAGCAGACGGCCGGACGTGGGTGACGCGCGAGCCGGCGATTTGTTTTTTTTATGCTAAGCACTGGTTTAACATTATCGCCATGATCCGCGAGGACGGGGTGTATTATTACTGCAATTTAAGTTCACCGTTTGTTTGGGATGAGGAAGCGCTCAAATACATCGATTACGATTTAGACATTAAAGTGTTTCCGGACATGACGTATATGCTGCTCGATGAGGATGAGTACGAACGGCACCGCCGCGAGATGCACTATCCGGATGTGATTGACCGCATTTTAAAAGACAACGTCCATAAGCTTGTCGGCTGGATTCAAGAGCGAAAAGGGCCGTTTGCGCCCGAGTTTATCGACAAATGGTACGCGATGTTTCAAGCTTACCAAAAATAAATAGCGGCGTGAAAAAAGCCTGTTCGGCATCGCTGGCAGGTTTTTTCTGCTTTTCCGTGAAAATCCCCACCACTTGGTGAGTGCGGTATACGCTCCTGATCCGTGAGGGTATACTGAAAATGGCCAAAAAAGGCAATAGGAAAGCAGAGGTGCCCGATTTTAGGCATCTCGTATAACCTGTCTGCCTTTTGGCTAGACTAAATAAGTTGTGGTTGGCGGAACGGCTCTTTGCGGGAGATCATGCAAAAGATGATCACCAACATCCGCCGAGCAATGGCGATGAGGGCTTTTTTCTTCCCGCACCGGGCCGCCAACGACCAAAACTTTCGGGACAAGGGATGCGTCTTGGATCGAGCTGCTGACCATGCCGCCTCGCATAACGCCGATCGGAGATGGGGATTGCCTTTTGTCGTGCGCGTGCTCTTTCGCTTTCCGGCGCTTTCATGGTTGCCGGGGGACAATCCAGTCCATGAAGCCGCCCGTTCCGGCGTTTCAAAGACGCTCATGTCGGTTCCCATCTCGGCGATGATGACGGCGGCGGTTTGTTTTTTCACTCCGGGCATGGTCATCAGCAGGTTCACTTCCTCGCGATACGGCTCGAGCAGGCGGTCGATGTGTTGGTCGACTTCTTCGATGAGCCGCTCCAATTCCTCAACGTGTTTCCACAAGAGGCGAAGGAGACGGAGCTCGTGTTCGGTCAAGGTGCCGAGCAGCGAATCGTACACCGCTTGCTTTTTCTTTTTGAGCCTTCCGCGCAGGCATTCATCCAACTCGTCCTTGTCCACGTATCCCTTCTCCAGCAGCCGGGCGAGGATGTCTTTTCCGGAAACGCCGAAGAGATCGGAGAGGACCGAGCCGAGTTTGACATTGGAAGACTCGAGCACTTTTTGAATCCGGTTTTTCTCCGAAGTCAGCTGTCCGACCCACTTTTTGCGGAGGCGGGTAAAATCCCGCAATTCGCGAATATCCGCTGGGGGGACGAAACTTTTTTCAACGAGTCCATGGCGGAGCAGCTTGGCGATCCACTCGGCGTCCGAGACATCGGTTTTTCTTCCCGGGACATTTTTGATCCGCTGCGGATTGGCCAGTGTCAAGTCGACATAGCCCTCGAGGAAGGCGAAGACCGGTTTCCAATACACGCCGGTGGATTCCATGGCGACATGGGTGACGCCATGTTCTTCGAGCCACTCAAGCAGGTCGCCAAGTCCCTTCGAGAACGTGGAGAAGGTTTGAATGTCCTTTTGAATGTGTCCATCTTCTTCCCATAGCGCGCAGGCGACGATGGTTTCGGCATGAACATCCAATCCTGCGCAGCGAGGATAGATGACATCCATGATGAAAATCCTCCTTTTCGATGATCGAGTGCGCAAACAGCGAATCCACGGGAGAAATGCGGCAGTTTTCCGTTCGTCGTCACCTTTCCTCCGCATCGGGAAAGGGCGGACAATGGGTGGTGCACCCAGTGGATTCAAACACTTTTCCGTACAGGGTCTAAGCCACCATTAAGCATAACGTCCTGTTGAACTGTTTGCGCCTATTCTTCATTATGGGAAGAAAAGGGGGATTTTCATCCCTGGGTGGAGGGCAAACCATTGCCCATGGATCTTTTTTGTCGAAAGAGGCGCGCATGAGGAACTGATGGAAAAGGGAGGAAGCTATTATCATTTGTTGACGATCCAGCAGTTGCAGTAGTAAGCAAAAATATTAAGAAAATGTTGTCTGATGCCAAAGACTTCTTGACCCAAGCACCGTGGACGATGATTTTCCCTGGATTGGCGATCATGCTGACGGTGCTTGGCTTTAACTTAATGGGCGACGGGCTGCGCGACGCGCTTGACCCGCGGATGAAAAATTGAGAGAGGCGGCCTGCTAGGAGCGGCCGCCTGCCGACTTTTCGAGCTGTTTGGCCAATTCGTCATCGTAATGGTAATGGTGAAAACTATCAATTAACTTGTCTAAATGCTCAAGCCGGTCTCCATAATCAATGATGGCGCCGAGTAACGAAAATAGGCGGTAATCGGAAGGTGGCTGCCCGTCGGCGTAAATCATGGAAGCGAGCTGCCCCCGTTCGCGATCGATGCCTTCTGCCCACATGTGATGGGGAAGCGGCTTTGCTTGATGGACAAACTTCAGCAACATTTGCTCGTGATACCCAACCAGGCTGCCAAGGTGCAGGAAGATGGCATGGCGAAACGGGTCGGACAGGCGGCCCAACTCATTCTCAAGGCGGTGGAGCCATTTTAATACGGACAGCGCCCGGTCGGCTGAGGCAATCATTTGCCGGTACAGCACAAGCTTGCGCGACTTTTGGAAGCGTTGGCGTCGAAAATAGGTGCGTTCTTCTTTATACATTAAATACAAGTGCTCCAGTTTCGTCATTTTCTCGTGCAACGTTTCGATCTCGTCCTTTAAGTGATGATGATCGGTCGCCTGCTGTTGACAAAGGCGAATCCATTTCAAAATCGCTTCCGTCTCATCGCGAATTTTTTCGTACAATTTCTTTTCATACTTTGGCGGCAAGAAAATCAAGTTGACAAGAAAGGCGGCGAAAATGCCGAACATAATCGTTAAAAAGCGGATGGCCGCAAATTCGATAAATTGGCGATCCGTGTATTCCATAATGGCAATGACGGTGACAAGCGCCACGGAAATTGTCGACGATTCAAGGCGCATTTTTAGGCAAAGAGCGATCACAATCATGAGCGTCAAGCCGACGACCAGCGGGTCGCGGCCGAGGATAAGAACCGCCGCAATCGCGAACAAGGCGCCGATCACGTTCGCCTGCACTTGTTCGATGAGTGACAAATATGAGCGATAAATGGTTGGCTGCATGGCAAATACAGCGGAAATGCCGGCGAACACCGGTGACGGAAAGTGAAAGAGCGCCGCCAAAAACAAGGCGAGCGCCACCGCGATCCCCGTTTTGAAAATGCGGGCACCGAGCTTCATCTATGGAAACCTCTCCTTTTCCATTTTCGTAGACCATTCAGTACTATACACACTTTTAGATATGAGTGCAAGGAAAAAAATATAAGTGCAAGGAAAAAAATATAACGCCCTGCCGAAATCAGCAGGGCGTGAAGGATCAAAAGGTGATCGGAGCATGTGCATCGCGCCGATTGGAGAGGCGGATTGCCATCTCTTGGAGGAAATGGTCGCCATTCAGCCATTGGGTTCGCCCCGTTGTGGAACGGATGAGCGCCAGCGGCTGGCCGGGAGCGAGCGGTTCAGCATGGCCGCCCTGCGGACGAGAGGCGATGAATACACGGGAGGAATCATCCGTTTTCCAAAGCGCTCCGGCTGTTCCGGCGACCCATACGGCTTCTTGTTCGAAGCTGGCGGCCAAACATGCCGGCAGCTGTCCGATAGACGGCAAGCTGTGTCGTTTGGCCGCGTCGGGCCAAAAGGCAGCTCCGGCTGCCTCGAGCAGGCTGTAACCGTGGTCGTAAATAAGCGTTTCCACAGCGCCAACAGACATTTCCCCGCAATGGACAAGCATGCCGGCTGAACCGAGCCGCTGATGGCAAAAGAAAGACTCCGCCCCATTGGCATAGGCGAACGAAGCGGCTGAGGCGAAAAACGGATGGGATACATCCGGTTCGCGCAACAAATCAGCCAGTGTATAAGCTTGATAGATCACATGAGTGTGGCCGAGCGAAGCAACGCGGACGTGCGGCTCGCGTTCCATAGCGGCCGTCAGTCGAAACAAGCGGTCTGATAACGAAAATACATCGCCTGGCAGCATGGCGATTTGCCAAAACAAGGCGCTTTCATCTGCGGATGGCCGGATGGTTTCGAACAGAAGAATGAAGCCGAACTGTTTGCACAATTGGCGAAGGTGCGCCCGAACCCGCTCAGCGTCAGCGGAAGGCGCAACGTGTATATGGCCGACGGTGAAATAGCTGTTTGTTGCAATTTCCGGATTTTGTCCAGCATTCGCGAGTTTTTCCATCCATAGTTTGCGCGGGATGTCCAGCTGAATCGCAGCGTTTCCTTTTGCGCCCCATTGGGCAAGCGCCTGAAGGACAGTTTGGACATGTTCGTTGGTCGGGATGTTCCGCTTTTCCATTGCCGCCAACAGTATGGCGCCGCGTTGGTTCGCTTCGTTTGCCGAACGATATGTACGTTGCTCCATGTATACTTAGGCGCGGTCGGGAGGGCGTTCTCCCCTCGGCGCCGGTCACCTCCTCCACTGCTTGCTGGATGAAAAATACGAGTCTTAATTTTCAGAATTTGATGTTTATCATATCATGCAGGCAGGTGGAAATCAATGACCCTTTCCTGTTCTCCTTCTTTGTTCACAAAATTGTCAACAAATGCAGTGAAAACAAAACAGCGCCTGCCTGACGCGGGCGCTGTTTGACGAGGGGGACGGAGGCGCAAGCGCTTATAGCTGCCGAAACGCCTTGCCGACCGCCTCGATCGTATAGGCGATGTCGTCTTCTGTATGGGCGAGGGTGATAAACCATGCTTCATATTTCGATGGCGCGAGATTGACCCCTTGTTTGAGCATGAGCTTGAAAAATTTCGCAAACAACTCGCCGTCGCTGCGCTGGGCTTGCTTGTAGTTTTCCACCTTTTCGTCCGTGAAGAAGACGGTGAGCGCGCCTTTTAAGCGGTTGACGGTCACCGGCAGGCCGCATTGGCGAGCATGGGCAAGGATGCCCTCTTCCAGCATGGCTCCCAATCGGTCGAGATGCTCATAGACGCCCTCTTGTTTCAACACCTCAAGGCAGGCGATGCCCGCAAGCATCGATGCCGGGTTGCCGGCCATCGTCCCGGCCTGGTACGCCGGTCCGAGCGGAGCGACTTGTTCCATAATGTTCTGGCGTCCTCCGTACGCCCCAATCGGCAGACCGCCGCCAATAATTTTCCCCATCGCCGTCAAGTCGGGCTCCACACCAAGCAAGTTTTGCGCTCCGCCGTACATAAAGCGGAAGGCGGTGATCACTTCGTCGTAAATGACGAGCGCCCCTTCCTTGTGAGCAATCTCATTGATCGCTTCTAAAAAGCCCGGTTTTGGTAGGACGATGCCGAAGTTGCCGACGATCGGCTCAACCAATACGGCGGCGACTTGTTCGCCCCAAACATTCATCGCTTCACGGAATGAGTCGACATCGTTGTATGGCATGGTAATGACTTCTTGGGCGATGCTTTGCGGCACGCCGGCTGAATCCGGCGTCCCCAACGTCGATGGCCCCGAGCCGGCGGCGACAAGTACAAGGTCCGAATGGCCGTGGTAGCAGCCTTCGAATTTGACGATTTTGCTTCGTCCGGTGTAGGCGCGGGCGACGCGGATTGTCGTCATCACCGCTTCCGTCCCCGAGTTGACAAAGCGGACTTTCTCAAGCGACGGAATCGCCTCTTTCAACATCTTCGCAAATGTAATCTCATGCGGCGTCGGCGTGCCGTACAACACACCGGTCTCGGCGGCGCGGCGGATGGCTTCCGCGATGTGCGGATGGGCATGCCCGGCGATGATCGGTCCGTAGGCGGCCAAGTAGTCGATGTACTTGTTTCCATCCACATCCCAAAAATACGCCCCTTGCGCCCGCTCCATCACGACTGGGGCACCGCCGCCGACCGCTTTGTATGAGCGAGACGGGCTGTTCACCCCGCCAACGATGTGCTGGAGCGCTTCTTCATACAATTGCTCCGATTTTGTCCATTGCATCGCTTCATCCTCCTGTCCCCGATGACTTCCTCTTTATTTTACCATAGCGCGCACACTTGTCTGGAAAAACAAAAAAGGTGAAAATAGCAACGATTTATGTATAATTGCAACATAGGAGAAGGGCGGATGACGTCCTTTTTGATGTTGATGTGATGAAGAGGCAGGAGGAGAACGATGAACGCCATCGAAGTAGAACAATTGCGCAAAGAATTTAAAGTGCACAAAAGCCGCTCCGGCCTCGTCGGAGCGTTTCGCGATTTATGGACGCGCCGTTATGCGACCATCCGGGCGGTGGACGGCATTTCGTTTGCGGTCAGGCAAGGAGAGATCGTCGGCTATATTGGCGAAAACGGCGCCGGCAAGTCAACGACGATCAAAATGTTGACCGGCATTTTAACGCCGACATCCGGGCGCATTGTCGTCAACGGGATGAATCCGCATAAAGAGCGGGAGAAATTTGTGCGGACGATCGGCGTCGTCTTCGGCCAGCGCTCGCAATTATGGTGGGACATCGCCGTGCAAGAATCGTTTCGTCTGTTAAAAAAAGTATACCGCGTCCCCGATGAGCAATATCGCCGTCATATGGGCGAAGTCATCGAGATGCTAGACATCGGTCCGCTCCTTGACAAGCCGGTGCGCAAGCTGTCGCTTGGCCAGCGGATGCGCTGCGAGCTCGCCGCCGCCCTCATTCACAACCCGCCGCTGTTGTTTTTGGACGAGCCGACCATCGGTTTGGATGTGCTGGTGAAACTGAACATCCGCCAGTTTTTAAAGCAATTGAATGAACGGTATGGCACGACGATCCTGCTGACGACGCACGATATGTCAGACATTGAAGCGCTTTGCGAGCGGGTGATTATGCTTGATGAAGGGAAAATCATTTATGACGGTTCGCTCGGGCAGTTGAAAGAAAAATGGGGCCAAGGAAAACGGATTTCGTTTACATTTGTTGAAGAAGCCACCCTCGTTGCCTTGCAGGAGCTGACAACTGGATTGGATGTTAATTGGAAACAAGGTGAACAGCCGAACGTTTGGGTGGCGCACGTTCCATCAGGAGGCGTGCCGGAAGTCGTCAGCCGCGTCGCCGCCCGCTATCCACTGCAAGACATCCACATTCATGAAGTGCCGACGGAGGAGATCATCCGCAATATTTATCAAGAAGGTGCGGCTAATGGGTAAGTATGTCGAGATGATCCGCATCCGCTTTTTAATGATGCTTGCCTACCGGACAAACTATTATACTGGCATTTTGATTTACGCCATTAACATCTCAGCGTATTACTTCCTTTGGTCGGCTATTTATGGCGGCAAATCATCGATGCAAGGGATGTCGCTTGGGCAAATGACGACGTATGTCGCCATTTCCTGGCTGGCGCGGGCGTTTTATTTTAACAACCTTGACCGCGAAATCGCGATGGAAATCCGCGATGGAAAAATAGCGACGGAACTCATCCGTCCGTACAGCTATTTAGGGATGAAAGCGGTGCAAGGGCTTGGCGAAGGGCTGTTCCGATTGTTCTTCCTATCGTTGCCGGGGTTGCTGGTTGTATCGCTCTTTTTGCCGCTCGAGTTTCCGGAACACGCCAAAACATGGCTGTCTTTCGGCTTGTCGCTTCTATTCAGCTTTATCATCTTTTCGGAGCTGAACTTGCTTGCGGGAGTCGTGACATTTTTTACGTTCCGAAATGAAGGGCTGCTGAGGGCGAAACGGTTTATTATTGATCTATTTTCCGGTCTGATTTTGCCGTTGTCGTTTTACCCGGATTGGGCGCAACAGCTCATGGCGTATATGCCGTTTCAAGCCATCAGCTACATTCCAAGCATGATCATCACAGAAAGTTTTCAAGGAGCTGCTGTCCGTGATGGCCTGCTTCTGCAGGCGGCATGGTCCGTGCTGTTATGGTTTCCGATTGTGCTGTTATGGCGGGTGGCGAAAAAACGGCTCGTTGTGCAAGGGGGGTAGACTTTGTTTTACGTATCGTTTTTTTTTCAATATATGGCCCAGTACATGAAGACAAAATGGCAATACCGCGCGGATTTGCTGATTGAATGGTTGTCCGACTTCATGGCGCAGGCGGTCAACTTGGTGTTCTTGCTCGTCGTGTTTGGCCATACGACGCTGCTTCACGGTTGGTCGCGCGATGAGATGTTGTTTATTTACGGCTTTTTCCTTGTGCCGTACGCCGTATTTGGCGCCTTTTTTAATCTATGGGATTTCAACGAGCGCTACATTGTTCAGGGAGAAATGGATCGCGTGTTGACGCGCCCGGTTCACAGCCTGTTCCAGATCATTTTGGAGCGGATGGAGCTCGAATCGTTGCTTGGCGCTGTGCCCGGGCTGATCATTATGCTGTATGCCGGCAGCCGCTTGTCTCTTTCATTTCATTGGTATGATGTCTTCGTGTTTATTTTGCTTGTGATTGGCGGTGCATTGATTTACGCCGGCATTTTCATTTCACTGGCGACGATCAGTTTTTTTGCCGACGCCCGCACATCCATCATGCCGATGATGTACAACATCAGCAGCTACGGCCGCTATCCGGTCGATATTTATCACCGCGTCATCCGCTATATATTAACGTGGGTGCTGCCGTTTGCCTTTGTCGGCGTTTATCCAGCTTCGTATTTTCTCCATAAGCAGGAATGGTATGGTTATGCGTTTTTGACCCCGGTTGTCGGCATGTTGTTTTTCATCATCGCCGTGATGCTCTGGAACGCCGGGGTCAGGAGGTACCGCGGGACGGGGAGCTGAGTGCTCCCGTTGTTTGCCGCGGCGTCTGTCATGAAATGGACAAACAATAGTCAAACAATCGCCACAATCGCGCATGCATTGCGGTGCGCCTTTCGCGTAAAATATTTATATGAAAGTGTTCGCATCACGAGTGTTGATTATCCAAAATTATACATACGCCTTCCATAAATTTGGGCATACTCAAACAAAGCAGCGGCCATCCCGGATTTCCAATCGAGAGGAAGCTGCCCAGAGAAAAAACGGCGAACGAACGAAATGAAGGAAAGAGAGACGTTCGTCTGTTTTTTGGTTTGATCATACAGCCATCGCAGCAACACATACGCGATGAACGCCGCAAACAGTTGGTTGTATACCGCATTTTCCGTCGTGCCAAACAAGGTCGGGACATTCAGATATTGCTTCACCCAACGGAAAAAGACCTCAACAGTCCAACGTTGTTGGTACATGTCGGCAATGGTTTCCGCAGACGCATGGAAGAGGTTCGTCACGACCCGAATGTCGCGGCCATTCGCATCTCGAAAGATCACTACCCGGTGACGCTTGGTGGAGCGGTATTGTTTCGTTCCCAACTGGCACGTGAAGTCGGCTTGAACCGATGAAGATGCGCTCGGAAGGCGGTTCAAGCTTTTTTTCTGATGAAGTTCGATGTTGTCCTTCATCCGAATGACAAAGAGCTGATGCTGCTCCACAAATCGATCGAGGCGTTCGATTTTGAAATACGCCCGGTCTTCCACGAGCACTTGTTGAGCGTTCGTCAACTGTTCTCCCACCGGGCCATCATGACGCAGTCCGATGGTTTCCACCACGTCTGCCGGCAACGAGGATTCCGGCGAATACGCGACGTGCAGCTTCACTCCGGCGCGTTCGCCGTGATACGGAGCCCATGGGAGGCGGTTTTTCCCGACCGTGACGGTCGTCGAATCCACCACCCGAAGCGGTTTGGGAAACCGAAGCGAACGGCGGGTTTGGCGGTTGCACTTGGAAATGATCAACGCCAACAAGCGTTTCATGATGTCATAGGGAACTTCTTTCGCTTTCTTGGATACTGTGGAATAATGGAATCGCGGCAATCCATACAGAGGCCCCACATCGGCTCCGTGGCGAAAGCTTTTCCATTGATGCATGGCGGCCAGCAGGAAGAAGTGAATCAACTCGCGCAACGTAAAGGTTCGAGACGAATCACGATACCCAACCGCTTCGGCAATCAGTTGAATCTCTTCATCCGAAACAAGTTTTTGCATCAAATTCGGGAGTGTGGTATGCTTGTTCATAGAGAGCACCTCCTGGGTTTGTTTGTGTCGTTACTCACATTCTACAGGAAACCCGTGGTGCTAGATAAACTCAAACAAGCATAAAAATAGCCCTTGCATGAGGATCTCCTTAAAATGAAAGTGCAACCAAACATTGAAAGGAGAATCCCTATGCAAGAGCACTTTCATTTTACTACAGATCAAGCAAAGATTCAAAAGCAATATGCCGCCATTTTCTTTTTTGTCTCTGCCCAACTGTCATCGATTCAGATGTACCTACAGCGTCGCAACCGCCATTTGGTCAAACAGGAAGACGCCGTGGTCATCGCGATTCATCTTTTAGGAAAGTTGCTCGGTTTTACTTCTGAACGGGCGTGGCATCGTTTTGTCACGGGAAATTTGTTCACAAACGGCTCGTTTCTTGAACGCTCCCGATACAACCGCCGTTGCCGGGCGCTTGGTTTCGCCATCAAATGGATCCGTCATGAGCTGGCAAAACGCGGTCAACATCATGCCTATGCCGTCGTGGACAGCTTGCCGCTCCCGTTGTGCCATACGGCAAGAATGCATCGCGTCAAACGGTTTCAAGAGATCGCCGACATCGGGTATTGCGCTTCCAAAAAGCAATGGTACTACGGGTTGAAGCTGCACCTTCAAGTGACCGATCAAGGGCTGCCAATGGGGTATGTGGTGACGGAAGCATCTTGCCACGATCGAATCGCAGCCGAAAGCGTGATGACCCAAATTCCCCACCCGTATAACTTTGGGGACAAAGGATTCATTAGCCGTGACTTGCAAAAAAGGCTGTACGAAGAATACCAAATGGCGCTTTGGACTCCGTCTCGAAAAAACCAGAAACATCGTGCGTCTGAGACATGGGAGCAGTGGATCCAACAAAAACGCAAAGTGATCGAGACGGTGTTCTCGGTTCTGGTTGACCACTATCGCATCACGGGGATCCGAGCCAATTCGATTATCGGATTTGAAGTGGCACTAGACGGTATATTGTTAGCTTATTCCCTGGTTACACTTGGGCTAGTTGAGCGCTAAAGCTCAACTAGCACCACGGGTTACAGGAAAGGTGCTCTTTTTTCTATACCCTTTGGATTTTATTGGATAATCAACACGCCTGTGTTCGCATTATATTGAGGGAGGATGAATGCAATGAAAAACAACGGTGGAGCCCGAGTAGTGGTCATCGGCGCCGGGTTTGTCGGCGCCAGTTATGTGTTTGCCTTAATGAATCAAGGGATTGCCGATGAGATCGTGCTCATCGATGCGAATGAAAGCAAGGCCATAGGCGATGCGATGGACTTCAACCATGGGAAAGTATTTGCGCCGAAGCCGGTTGACATTTGGCACGGCGATTACGATGATTGCCGCGATGCCGATTTGGTTGTCATTTGCGCCGGCGCCAACCAAAAACCGGGCGAGACGCGGCTTGATCTTGTGGACAAAAACATTGCCATTTTCCGCTCGATCGTTGAGTCGGTCATGGCATCCGGATTTCAAGGACTGTTTCTCGTCGCCACCAATCCGGTCGACATTTTAACGTACGCGACGTGGAAATTCAGCGGCCTGCCGCATGAGCGGGTGATCGGTTCGGGGACGATTTTAGATACGGCGCGGTTCCGCTTTTTGTTGGGCGAGTATTTCTCTGTCGCTCCGCAAAATGTTCATGCCTATATTATTGGGGAACACGGCGACACTGAACTCCCGGTCTGGAGCCAGGCTTATATCGGCGTCATGCCGATCCGCAAGCTGGTCGAGTCCAAAGGGGAAGAAGCGCAAAAAGATCTCGAGCGCATTTTTGTCAATGTGCGCGATGCCGCCTACCAAATTATTGAGAAAAAAGGAGCGACGTACTACGGGATTGCGATGGGGCTTGCCCGCGTGACGCGCGCCATTTTGCATAACGAAAACGCTATTTTGACCGTATCAGCCTACCTCGATGGCCTATATGGGGAGCGCGACGTCTACATCGGCGTGCCGGCTGTCATTAACCGCAATGGCATCCGCGAGGTGATCGAAATTGAATTGAATGATGACGAAAAAAATCGATTCCATCATAGCGCAGCTACATTAAAAAGCGTGCTAGCCCGTGCTTTTACGCGATGAGGCAACAAACGAAAAGTTGTGCCGACAGTCTTTCTCGTCCAAACAGGGGGATGTATGGCTCTGAGGGCGACACGCTGTTCCGATTGGGAAGGCGGCTTATTCCCGCATAATTGTCCGTTTCACGGTGTATATATGAACTACGGACAATTTGTGGAGGGAAGCGAATGGATTACGCATTCCTCGGAGTGGTGACCGCCGTGTTGCTCGGCAGCATCACTTCGCTTTGGACAGCGAGCGTACAAGCAACGCACCGCCTCTCCCTTGACAGTTTATGGGTGCTCGTTCAATGGTATGGGACGATGCTGCTAGGGTTTGCGATGATTTATATGATTTTGCAAGCCAACGGCCATCATGTATTTACTCCGTCACCAAGCAGTGCAGCAGGAAACCGCCTGTCTATGCTGGAAGACAGTCTATATTTAAGCGGCATGACCCTCCTGTCGGTCGGATACGGAGACGTCACCCCGGTCGGCATCGGGCGGTGGATCGCCATCGCCGAGGCGCTGCTTGGCTACATTATGCCTGCTGTTATCGTCACGCGCACGGTATTTGACTCGGATCGCCGTTGACAGTTGCAATTTTCCTCTGTCTTCGTTACGCTAAAAGAAGACATTAAGGAGACGGAGGGAACGCTATGACGATCGCCATTGGCCAGCCAGCTCCAGATTTCACCTTGCCGGCAAGCAACGGGAAAATGGTTTCGCTCTCAGACTTCCGCGGCCAGTATGTCGTCCTTTATTTTTATCCAAAGGATATGACGCCTGGATGCACGACAGAAGCGTGCGATTTTCGCGACCGTCACGAGCAATTCGCCGGACTGAACGCTGTCATTTTAGGGGTGAGCCCGGATCCGGTTGCACGGCATGAAACGTTTATCGAAAAGTACAAACTGCCGTTTTTGCTTCTTTCCGACGAGCGACATGAAGTGGCAGAAATGTACGGAGTGTGGAAGAAAAAGAAAAACTTCGGCAAAGAGTATATGGGGATCGAACGCTCCACGTTCATTATCGCCCCCGATGGGACGTTGGTTCAAGAATGGCGCGGGGTGAAAGTGAAGGGGCACGTCGATGAGGCGCTCGCGGAAGTCGCCCGATTGGCATCGTCTAGGTGAGTGTCCAATCAATCACAACGTTTTTGCGTACAATGCATAGTAACCTCCTCAAATGAAGGAAATGCGGCGGGTGGAAGTGATTCCCACCCCCTTTTTTTTGTTAAAAAGATGGATGAGCCCATATATTAATGGTATCTATATTGACAAAAGGCATATACTCCTTGTAGACTAATTACAAATATTATAAAATGATAATTTTTTTTATCTTATACGGAGAGTGAGGTGCATGACGGTGTCTACCAACGAGCAGCTGAAGGAAGCGCTTGACATGTTGAAAAAGACGGGCATACGCATCACGCCGCAGCGTCATGCGATATTAGAGTATTTGATCACCTCGATGTCCCATCCGACAGCGGATGAAATATACAAAGCGCTGGAAGGGAAATTTCCGAATATGAGCGTAGCGACCGTCTACAATAATTTGCGCGTCTTCAAAGAAATCGGGCTTGTCAAAGAGCTGACATATGGCGATTCATCAAGCCGGTTTGACTTCGTCACTTCCAATCATTATCACGTCATCTGTGAAGAGTGCGGCAAAATTGTCGATTTCCACTATCCAGCGCTTGATGAAGTCGAGCAGCTTGCCGCTCACGTCACCGGCTTTAAGGTCGACCATCATCGCATGGAAGTGTACGGAGTCTGCCCTGACTGTCAAAAAAGCGGGGCGCCGGCGCATTCGGATTAAAAGGCTGATAGCACAAGGCGGCTATCAGTTTTTTCTTTTTTTGTTGTACTTTTCGTCAAACTCTTTTCCTTCCAGTTCGCGGTCTAACGTCAACGGTTCACGGCAAAACATGCATAAATCGACGCGTCCGAGCATTTTTGTCACTTTGCCGCACGACGGGCAAACGACTTGGACGGCTCTCGTCGAGAGTGTTCCGATCCAAAAATATACAATGCCACTGGCGACAAGAAACAACATCCCAAACAACATAAACAACGTCATGATGACCGGGGACGTACGAAAAAACAGCCCCAGATACATGACAATGACACCGATAAAAATCAAGCTTAAGGCGAAAGTGCGAATTTTGTTGATTTTGCTCGAATATTTGATGCTCATCACAGTCCCTCCTACATAGACCACTATACCATAAAACGGGGTCCCATCGCGAAGAAGAAATCAACAAAATCGACGTTTTAAAGAAAGGAATTCCTCGTTTTTTGTCGAATAACGAATGACGCAACAAACGACAGCTTCATGGATGCAAGCATTCTGGTCTTTCTGAAATGAAACAGGCGTTGACAGCATTGTTTGAACATCTGCACAAACGCAATGTGATGATTGATGACGGTGGAAGGGAGGAAAAAACGTTGCAGAAAAAACAGCCGTCTCAAAATAGGAACGTATGGTTGTCTGTCAATCGATATGTGGGGATATCTGAGGGATTTGTCCGCCCGGATATCGCGGCCGGTTTTCTGCAACGGACGCGAGGTATGAAAGAATTGCTGCATCCCATCTGTCACGAATGGGCAAACCGCTGCAACACGCACGGAATTTTAATGATTGAAAAAACGGCTTTCCATGCAGCAACAACGGATACGTTTGATGTCGTGCTGCTCGTCATTGTCGACCCGCAAAGCGAGCCTATGCTTCTCAGACAGTATTCACTAAACGAGAAAAAGGCGGTGCTTTATGCAGTCAGTGAACGGCAGTTAAATGAATGGCTTGTTCTCGGGTCACATCGAAAGGCGGTCGACTGGGTGTTCAACGGAACAGTCGTGTTTGACCGAAACGGCTATGTTCAGCAGTTGCGCCAGCGCCTTGAGCAATTCCCGCCTAAAGAACGGCGATTGAAAATGGGACTCGAGTTTGCCAAACTGATCCGCCATTATACAGATGGCAAGGCGCTGTTTGCCGCCAAGCATTGGCTCGACTCATACAACCATATGGTGCAAGCCCTCCATCATTTGGCGCGATTGACCGTAATCGAGCACGGACTTTACCCGGAAGTGACCGTATGGAATCAAGTCAAGCGAATGGATGGAAGGATTTATAAACTGTATGAAGAACTCGTTGGAAGTGAAGAACCGCTTCCGAAACGGCTGGAACTTTTGTTGCTGGCCAGTGAATTTTTGATTCATTCTTACGTAGAATCAGGTTCCTCTCATTTATGCGAAGCGCTGAAAGAAAAAAATGGTGCTTGGAGCATTGAGGAAATGACCGGTCATCCGCAGTTTGCGCCTTACTCGGTTGATCTTGTTATCATGCTTGAGTATCTTGTCGAAAGGAAAGTGCTAACCGTCGTGGAAATGCCGACAAAAGGAAATACAATGCTCGAACGGTATTACACGTTGTAAAAAAAGAATTTTGACGGTCCCCTTCTGCTGATCCCCAAAAATGGAAGGGAGCCGGTGAGAGGATGGATGCTATTAGGAATTTCATTGTGTTTATACAAATGTCAGTTGCCAAGATCATTGAAGGAAGGAGGCAACCCGGCCGAAAAAAGCTCTTGACTTCCTTGTCGAACGATGATATATTTTAAATCGCTGTCGCTCCGGGAAAATGTTGCGGAGCGGTATGAATAAAAGGCTGTTGACAATAAACAATAAAAATGCTATGATGTAAGGGTCGCTTTAGGAAGCGGAAAACACATTTGCGTTTGAGGGAGTCCAGAGGAGTTGGATTCCTCGGCGCAAGATTGCAACGAAGTAAGTTCAAGAAGAGGTCTCGTTCCTTGAAAACTGAACGAAACGAAGCGCGACGAAAAGCGGAGGTCCGCGGGTCACCGCGACGGGCAAATGTTCTTCGCCTGCAAGGGTGCTTGCACCCGGAAGGCGAAGGTTATTTGACCCCGAGCGGCGGCGGACCGAAGCTGGACAATACGAAAAGCGGAGGTCCGCATGGGCCGAAGCAAAAGCCAATCAACTTTCTTTGGAGAGTTTGATCCTGGCTCAGGACGAACGCTGGCGGCGTGCCTAATACATGCAAGTCGAGCGGACCGGATTGGGGCTTGCCTTGATTCGGTCAGCGGCGGACGGGTGAGTAACACGTGGGCAACCTGCCCGCAAGACCGGGATAACTCCGGGAAACCGGAGCTAATACCGGATAACACCGAAGACCGCATGGTCTTCGGTTGAAAGGCGGCCTTTGGGCTGTCACTTGCGGATGGGCCCGCGGCGCATTAGCTAGTTGGTGAGGTAACGGCTCACCAAGGCGACGATGCGTAGCCGGCCTGAGAGGGTGACCGGCCACACTGGGACTGAGACACGGCCCAGACTCCTACGGGAGGCAGCAGTAGGGAATCTTCCGCAATGGGCGAAAGCCTGACGGAGCGACGCCGCGTGAGCGAAGAAGGCCTTCGGGTCGTAAAGCTCTGTTGTGAGGGACGAAGGAGCGCCGTTCGAAGAGGGCGGCGCGGTGACGGTACCTCACGAGAAAGCCCCGGCTAACTACGTGCCAGCAGCCGCGGTAATACGTAGGGGGCGAGCGTTGTCCGGAATTATTGGGCGTAAAGCGCGCGCAGGCGGTCTCTTAAGTCTGATGTGAAAGCCCACGGCTCAACCGTGGAGGGTCATTGGAAACTGGGGGACTTGAGGGCAGGAGAGGAGAGCGGAATTCCACGTGTAGCGGTGAAATGCGTAGAGATGTGGAGGAACACCAGTGGCGAAGGCGGCTCTCTGGCCTGCACCTGACGCTGAGGCGCGAAAGCGTGGGGAGCAAACAGGATTAGATACCCTGGTAGTCCACGCCGTAAACGATGAGTGCTAAGTGTTAGAGGGGTCACACCCTTTAGTGCTGCAGCTAACGCGATAAGCACTCCGCCTGGGGAGTACGGCCGCAAGGCTGAAACTCAAAGGAATTGACGGGGGCCCGCACAAGCGGTGGAGCATGTGGTTTAATTCGAAGCAACGCGAAGAACCTTACCAGGTCTTGACATCCCCTGACAACCCAAGAGATTGGGCGTTCCCCCTTCGGGGGGACAGGGTGACAGGTGGTGCATGGTTGTCGTCAGCTCGTGTCGTGAGATGTTGGGTTAAGTCCCGCAACGAGCGCAACCCTCGCCTCTAGTTGCCAGCATTCGGTTGGGCACTCTAGAGGGACTGCCGGCGACAAGTCGGAGGAAGGTGGGGATGACGTCAAATCATCATGCCCCTTATGACCTGGGCTACACACGTGCTACAATGGGCGGTACAAAGGGCTGCGAACCCGCGAGGGGGAGCGAATCCCAAAAAGCCGCTCTCAGTTCGGATTGCAGGCTGCAACTCGCCTGCATGAAGCCGGAATCGCTAGTAATCGCGGATCAGCATGCCGCGGTGAATACGTTCCCGGGCCTTGTACACACCGCCCGTCACACCACGAGAGCTTGCAACACCCGAAGTCGGTGAGGTAACCCGCAAGGGAGCCAGCCGCCGAAGGTGGGGCAAGTGATTGGGGTGAAGTCGTAACAAGGTAGCCGTACCGGAAGGTGCGGCTGGATCACCTCCTTTCTAAGGACGAAAAGCGGAAGCGCCGCGTTCGGCTCTCGAAGCCAAATGTTCTTCACCCGGAGGGGTGCTGGCACCCCGAGGGGGAAGGTTATTTGGCAGAAGAGAGCCAGGCGCTGGAGCTAGACAAGACGAAAAGTGGAGGCCGCAATGGCCAACTGTCGATACACAGCGCTTTCGTTTCGTTCAGTTTTGAGGGAATGAGAAATTCCTTCAGTTGCTTTGCGTCTGCGTCTACAAGTGAATTCAGAGAAGCTGGATTCCTCGACGCAAGACTGCAGAGAAGCAAATTCAAGAAGTAGTCTCGTTCCTTGAAAACTAGATAACCGGAAAAGCGGAGGCTCGCGGGTCGCCGCGATGGGCAAATGTTCTTCGCCTGCAAGGGTGCTTGCACCCGGAAGGCGAAGGTTATTTGACCCCGAGCGGCGGCGAGCCGACGCTAGACAATAAGGAAGAAGCCGAGAGCGCTGTAGGTTAAGCTAGAAAGGGCGCACGGTGGATGCCTTGGCACTAGGAGCCGATGAAGGACGGGGCAAACGCCGAAACGCTCCGGGGAGCTGTAAGCAAGCGTTGATCCGGAGATGTCCGAATGGGGGAACCCACTGTCCGTAATGGGGCAGTATCCATGCCTGAATCCATAGGGCATGGAGGGCACACCCGGGGAACTGAAACATCTTAGTACCCGGAGGAGAAGAAAGCAAACGCGATTCCCTGAGTAGCGGCGAGCGAAACGGGAACAGCCCAAACCAAGAGGCGTGCCTCTTGGGGTTGTAGGACCGCTCATTGTGGGAGTGAGAAAGGAACGGGGTAGACGAACCGGTCTGGAACGGCCGGCCAGAGAAGGTGACAGCCCTGTAGTCGAAACTTCGTTCCCTCCCGAGCGGATCCTGAGTACGGCGGGACACGGGAAATCCCGTCGGAAGCAGGGAGGACCATCTCCCAAGGCTAAATACTCCCTAGTGACCGATAGTGCACCAGTACCGTGAGGGAAAGGTGAAAAGCACCCCGGAAGGGGAGTGAAAGAGAACCTGAAACCGTGTGCCTACAAGTAGTCAGAGCGCGTTCATGCGTGATGGCGTGCCTTTTGTAGAATGAACCGGCGAGTGACGATGGCGTGCGAGGTTAAGCCGAAGAGGCGGAGCCGCAGCGAAAGCGAGTCTGAACAGGGCGAAAAGTACGTCGTCGTCGACCCGAAACCAGGTGATCTACCCATGTCCAGGGTGAAGGCCGGGTAACACCGGCTGGAGGCCCGAACCCACGCACGTTGAAAAGTGCGGGGATGAGGTGTGGGTAGGGGTGAAATGCCAATCGAACTTGGAGATAGCTGGTTCTCCCCGAAATAGCTTTAGGGCTAGCCTCGGGATGGAGAGTGTTGGAGGTAGAGCACTGATTGGGCTAGGGGCCCTCATCGGGTTACCGAACCCAGTCAAACTCCGAATGCCAACGACTTATGCCCGGGAGTCAGACTGCGAGTGATAAGATCCGTGGTCGAGAGGGAAACAGCCCAGATCGCCAGCTAAGGCCCCAAAGTGCACGTTCAGTGGAAAAGGATGTGGAGTTGCAAAGACAACCAGGATGTTGGCTTAGAAGCAGCCACCATTTAAAGAGTGCGTAATAGCTCACTGGTCGAGTGACTCTGCGCCGAAAATGTACCGGGGCTAAACGTGCCGCCGAAGCTGCGGGATGACCGTTGGTCATCGGTAGGGGAGCGTTCTAAGGGCGTTGAAGCCAGACCGGAAGGACTGGTGGAGCGCTTAGAAGTGAGAATGCCGGTATGAGTAGCGAAAACAGAGGTGAGAATCCTCTGCGCCGAAAGCCTAAGGGTTCCTGAGGAAGGTTCGTCCGCTCAGGGTTAGTCGGGACCTAAGCCGAGGCCGAAAGGCGTAGGTGATGGACAACAGGTTGAGATTCCTGTACCACCTCCTTCCCGTTTGAGCGATGGGGGGACGCAGGAGGATAGGGCGAGCAGGCGGCTGGAAGAGCCTGTCCAAGCCGCAAGGCTGATCCGTAGGCAAATCCGCGGATTGTAAGGCCAAGCGGTGATGGCGACGGAGTCATCCGGAAGTCCCCGATTTCACACTGCCAAGAAAAGCCTCTAGCGAGGGAAGAGGTGCCCGTACCGCAAACCGACACAGGTAGGCGAGGAGAGAATCCTAAGGCGCGCGGGAGAACTCTCGTTAAGGAACTCGGCAAAATGACCCCGTAACTTCGGGAGAAGGGGTGCTCGTTTGGGTGAAGAGCCCGAACGAGCCGCAGTGAAAAGGCCCAAGCGACTGTTTATCAAAAACACAGGTCTCTGCGAAGCCGAAAGGCGACGTATAGGGGCTGACACCTGCCCGGTGCTGGAAGGTTAAGGGGAGCGCTTAGCGGAAGCGAAGGTGCGAACCGAAGCCCCAGTAAACGGCGGCCGTAACTATAACGGTCCTAAGGTAGCGAAATTCCTTGTCGGGTAAGTTCCGACCCGCACGAAAGGTGTAACGACTTGGGCGCTGTCTCAACGAGAGACCCGGTGAAATTATACTACCTGTGAAGATGCAGGTTACCCGCGACAGGACGGAAAGACCCCGTGGAGCTTTACTGCAGCCTGATATGGAATTTTGGTATCGCTTGTACAGGATAGGTGGGAGCCTGGGAAGCCGGAGCGCCAGCTTCGGTGGAGGCGGCGGTGGGATACCACCCTGGCGGTATTGAAATTCTAACCCGCACCCCTGATCGGGGTGGGAGACAGTGTCAGGCGGGCAGTTTGACTGGGGCGGTCGCCTCCCAAAAGGTAACGGAGGCGCCCAAAGGTTCCCTCAGAATGGTTGGAAATCATTCGGAGAGTGCAAAGGCACAAGGGAGCTTGACTGCGAGACGGACAGGTCGAGCAGGGACGAAAGTCGGGCTTAGTGATCCGGTGGTTCCGCATGGAAGGGCCATCGCTCAACGGATAAAAGCTACCCCGGGGATAACAGGCTGATCTCCCCCAAGAGTCCACATCGACGGGGAGGTTTGGCACCTCGATGTCGGCTCATCGCATCCTGGGGCTGTAGTCGGTCCCAAGGGTTGGGCTGTTCGCCCATTAAAGCGGTACGCGAGCTGGGTTCAGAACGTCGTGAGACAGTTCGGTCCCTATCCGTCGCGGGCGCAGGAAATTTGAGAGGAGCTGTCCTTAGTACGAGAGGACCGGGATGGACGCACCGCTGGTGTACCAGTTGTCCCGCCAGGGGCACCGCTGGGTAGCTATGTGCGGACGGGATAAGCGCTGAAAGCATCTAAGCGTGAAGCCCCCCTCAAGATGAGATTTCCCACCGCGTCAGGCGGGTAAGATCCCTCGAAGATGACGAGGTCGATAGGTCCGAGGTGGAAGCGTGGCGACACGTGGAGCTGACGGATACTAATCGATCGAGGGCTTAACCTAACAAGAAAAGTGGAGGCCGCCTGCTTATCGGCGAGGCGCGCTGGAGGGCCTGCGAGCGGGCTTAGCCCGCCGCAGCAGGACCGAAGCGTCGCGAGCCGATGGCGGCCGGAACTAGACAGTGAAAAGCGCAGGCGAGCGGCGGCGAGCCGGAGCTAGACAATGAAAAGTGAAAGCGTCCCGGCTTCTTCCCGAAACGGTTATCTAGTTTTGAAGGAATGACTTTCCTTCTTGACAACATTTATTTTTTAAGTATAATAAATGATGTCGAAACTGAATCGCTTGCCTAGTGGTGATAGCGGAGGGGAAACACCCGTTCCCATCCCGAACACGGAAGTTAAGCCCTCCAGCGCCGATGGTAGTTGGGGCCAGCGCCCCTGCAAGAGTAGGTCGCTGCTAGGCAATTTCGTGGAGGATTAGCTCAGCTGGGAGAGCACTTGCCTTACAAGCAAGGGGTCGGCGGTTCGATCCCGTCATCCTCCACCACTTACACCAATTGTGTATTCTTATCGCCGTAGGGTGGAGCAACAAGCCTTTGCTTCCTCGAAACCGCTTCGAGTTGCCCCGACGCATCTGGCTTCCTCGAATCAGTTAGTAGAGGAAGGGGCAACGAAAAATTTACTCAGAACATGATCGAAACTGAATCATTTCCTATCGCCGCGGGGTGGAGCAGTCCGGTAGCTCGTCGGGCTCATAACCCGAAGGTCGCAGGTTCAAATCCTGCCCCCGCAACCAAAATTGGTCCCGTAGTGTAGTGGTTAACATGCCTGCCTGTCACGCAGGAGATCGCGGGTTCGAGTCCCGTCGGGACCGCCATTCTTTCAAAATTGTGAAAGATGAAAAATACGGCTCAGCAGCTCATTCGGTAGAGACGAGCATCTGCTTCATCGAATTCGCTTCGAGTTGCCTCAACGCATCGAGCGTCTTTGAATCAGCTGGTAGAGGAAGAGGCACAGAGCAATTCAACGAGCGAGTTAAAAAATAATATATGGCTCGGTAGCTCAGTCGGTAGAGCAAAGGACTGAAAATCCTTGTGTCGGCGGTTCGATTCCGTCCCGAGCCACCATCAAACTATAAATTATACCGGCTTAGCTCAATTGGTAGAGACGAGCATTCGCATCGTTGAATCTGCTGCGAGTTGTCCCGACGCATCCTACTTCTTTGAATAAGCTTGCAGAGGAAGGGACACCTAGCATTTGACTTCCTTGAATCAGCTTGTAGAGGAAGAGGCACAACCGAGCAGATCATATGAGCCAGTAACTCATGTTAAATGTGCCGGCTTAGCTCAATTGGTAGAGCAACTGACTTGTAATCAGTAGGTTGCGGGTTCAAGTCCTGCAGCCGGCATCTTCCATTTTGAAAAAATTCAACTAGCGAAACATGAGCTCAGAAACGAGCGATACATCTTCGAGTTGGCTTCGAGTTGCCTTCGAGTTGCCCCGACGCACTTGACTTCTTCGAATAAGCTTGTAGAGAAAGGGGCAGGTAGAGTGAAATGAAGCTTAGAGTGTTATCTTAACCATGAGCCATTAGCTCAGTAGGTAGAGCAACGAGCGATGCATCATCGAGTTGGCTTCGAGTTGTCCCGACGCATCTTGCATCTTCGAATATGCTAGTAGAGGAAGGGACATCGTTCACTGTGAGTGTATACCCAACCATGAGCCATTAGCTCAGTAGGTAGAGCATCTGACTTTTAATCAGAGGGTCGGAGGTTCGAGTCCTCCATGGCTCATCGTCTTGCGGAAGTAGTTCAGCGGTAGAACACCACCTTGCCAAGGTGGGGGTCGCGGGTTCGAGCCCCGTCTTCCGCTCCACTTCCGCCGGGGTGGCGGAATTGGCAGACGCACAGGACTTAAAATCCTGGGGTAGGTGACTACCGTGCCGGTTCGAGTCCGGCCCTCGGCACGTGCGCTCGTAGCTCAATTGGATAGAGCATCTGACTACGGATCAGAAGGTTAGGGGTTCGAATCCTCTCGAGCGCGTTTTGTCGGGAAGTAGCTCAGCTTGGTAGAGCACACGGTTCGGGTCCGTGAGGTCGCAGGTTCAAATCCTGTCTTCCCGATTTATCATGGGGCCTTAGCTCAGCTGGGAGAGCGCCTGCTTTGCAAGCAGGAGGTCATCGGTTCGATCCCGATAGGCTCCACCTTTTGACTTAAATTTGGCGGTGTAGCTCAGCTGGCTAGAGCGTACGGTTCATACCCGTGAGGTCGGGGGTTCGATCCCCTCCACCGCCACCATTATCGGACCTTTAGCTCAGCTGGTTAGAGCAGACGGCTCATAACCGTCCGGTCGTAGGTTCGAGTCCTACAAGGTCCACCATTATTATTATTGTTGCTTTTTTGGAGGAGTACCCAAGTGGTTGAAGGGGTCGGTCTTGAAAACCGAGAGGCGCCGCAAGGCGCGCGGGGGTTCGAATCCCTCCTCCTCCGCCATGCACTTTAAAATCGTGCCGGCTTAGCTCAATTGGTAGAGACGAGCATTCGCATCGTTGAATCTGCTTCGAGTTGTCCCGACGCATCCCACTTCTTTGAATAAGCTTGCAGAGGAAGGGACACCGAGCATTTGACTTCCTCGAATCAGCTTGTAGAGGAAGAGGCACAACCGAGCAGATCATATGAGCCAGTAACTCATGTTAAATGTGCCGGCTTAGCTCAATTGGTAGAGCAACTGACTTGTAATCAGTAGGTTGCGGGTTCAAGTCCTGCAGCCGGCACCAGAACGAGGCGACTATGGCGAAGTGGTTAACGCACCAGATTGTGGCTCTGGCATGCGTGGGTTCGATTCCCACTAGTCGCCCTTTTCATTATATTATATTCTATATTTGCGGGTGTAGTTTAGTGGTAAAACCTCAGCCACGAGCATCTGCATCATCGAATTAGCTTCGAGTTGCCCCGACGCATCTGGCTTCTATGAATCAGCTGGTAGAGGAAGGGGCATGGAAATAGCGTGGCGGATGTTAAGCCAAATATTATGCGGGTGTAGTTTAGTGGTAAAACCTCAGCCTTCCAAGCTGATGTCGTGGGTTCGATTCCCATCACCCGCTTTTGATGGGCCTATAGCTCAGCTGGTCAGAGCGCACGCCTGATAAGCGTGAGGTCGGTGGTTCAAGTCCACTTAGGCCCATTATTTTCCATTGAATATTTTTGGGTCATTCGCTATAATAATGGGCGAACAATGCCCCATTGTTCCACAGCAAAATCGGAGCGACGAGCTTCACATCTTCGAATTTGCTGCGAGTTGCCTCGACGCATCTCGCTTCCTAGAATTAGCGCTGGCAGAGGAAGGGACAGGGCAAGTATTGGGCTAGCTTTCTTACTCATCATTCCGCAATAGCTCAGCGGTAGAGCAACCGGCTGTTAACCGGTAGGTCGTAGGTTCGAATCCTACTTGCGGAGCCATTTCTTTGGAGAAGTACCCAAGTGGCTGAAGGGGACGGTTTGCTAAACCGTTAGGTCGCAGTTTTGCGGCGCGCGGGTTCAAATCCCGCCTTCTCCGCCATAATGGCCCGTTGGTCAAGTGGTTAAGACACCGCCCTTTCACGGCGGTAACACGGGTTCGAATCCCGTACGGGTCACTGGTTGCTGGCACCAGAGATTCTGGTGCCCTTTTGTACAATTTCTTTTGTCGATTTTTGCGTTTTTTCTTGCGATGCGTGTGGAAGTCTGTTATAATATCTCTCGTTAGCTTTAAAATTACGTTATGATTGTTGGGGACAACGCAGTGTTTCGTTTCGTTAAAGAACGAGGCATTGCGTTTTTTTATTTACCACCCTAAACCGAGAAGACCCTCACTTCCACGCGTGAGCGTAGGGAGAGAGTTCAGGTAGGGAGGGAGTCCCCCGTTTCCAACGGCAGGAAAGTGGGGGGAGAAGATCAAACGAACAATTGGGCGTCGGCTTCGCCGCCATGAATTTGCACAAACATCGTTTGGATGGCTTGAAGATGGCGCTTGGCGGTTTCTTCTGGCGTTGATGGGAGAAAGTAAACGATTTGCAAAGCGTTTTTCGTTTCTCTCGTCACGGCGGTCCGCTCCGAATCGACGATCGGACTGCCAAACGGCCCTCGTTCATCTTTGCTGACGAGTTTGTTGGCAAAGTTGACTGTGCGGCCGTTTAACGCGATGTATTCATCTTTTTCCGTGCCGATCGTGAGCGTCACTGTCCCGTTGATGCGGTCTAGATCATAGATGCCGAGCGGAATTTTATAATAGAGTGAAAAAAAGTTGTTTATGTCTGCCGCTGAATGGATAGGCGGAATGAAGCTTTTTTTCTGGATGCGTCGGTACAGGCTTTCACTTGACGGTCGATAGCGGCTTGGGTCCGTTCCGATTTGTTTGAAAGTACGGCGCCATTCGACCATTTCAGGAATGTCGGCAATCGACTTTTCCTGCAGCTCGATGTAAAGAGATTCTTGAAACAGCTCAAGCCGCCCCCTTAACATTTGCGGTGAATCGCTGACCTCGATATGATAATAGCGGATGACGCCGAATTTACCAGAAGGAAGGCGTTGCTTTAGTTGTTCTGATATCACGCATTTCATCTTGATCACCTCGGATTTCATTTTACCATATATGACGAAAGGAGGGAAAACGATGGATGTTATGGCATTAAAGCAGGAAGTCATTGAGTACAGTCGGTCAATCGGCATTGATAAAATCGGATTTGCGAGCGCTGATCCGTTTGTGGAATTAAAGGAACGGCTGCGCCGCCAGCAGGAGCTCGGCTATCAGTCCGGTTTTGAGGAACCAGATATTGAGAAACGGACGAATCCTTCATTGCTTCTTCCGGAAGCAAAATCGATTATTGCCATTGCTCTTGCCTATCCGTCTAAAATGAAAAATGCGCCGCGGGGGACAAAGACGGAACGGCGCGGCGTTTTTTGCCGCGCTTCATGGGGAAAGGACTACCACAATGTGTTGCGGGAACGTTTGCAGCAGCTCGAGGAGTTTTTGCTGGCCAAAGTGCCCCATGCCCGCGTTCGCTCGATGGTGGATACCGGAGAGCTCGCCGATCGGGCGGTGGCGGAACGGGCAGGGATCGGTTGGAGTGGCAAAAACTGCTCTATTATTACACCAGAGTTTGGATCGTATGTGTATTTGGGAGAAATGATTACGAATATTCCATTTCCCCCTGATGAACCGGTTGAAAACCGATGCGGCACGTGCACGAAATGCATTGATGCCTGCCCGACTGGGGCGCTTGTGCAAGGGGGACAACTGAACGCACAGCGGTGCCTTTCCTTTTTAACACAAACGAAAGGCTTTTTGGCCGACGAGTTTCGAGAGAAAATCGGGAATCGGCTGTATGGCTGCGATACATGCCAGCAAGTCTGCCCGGAAAATAAGGGAAAAGACTTTCATTTGCATCCGGAATTCGAGCCGGATCCGGAAGCGGTAAAGCCGAAACTCATCCCGCTGCTTCAGATGAGCAACCGTGAATTTCAAGAAACATTTGGGGCCATGGCGGGTTCATGGCGTGGGAAAAAGCCGATTCAGCGCAATGCCATTCTGGCGCTTGCCCATTACAAAGACCAAACCGCGGTGCCGCATTTGCTGCGTTTGTTGAAAGAGGATAGCCGTCCCGTCATCCGCGGGACGGCGGCGTGGGCGCTCGGGAAAATCGGGGATCCAAGCGCTAAGCCTTATTTGGAGGCCGCGCGGCAAATGGAGGCGGATGCCGATGTGATCGCTGAGATTGAAAAAGGACTAAAACTGTTGGCTGAGGCAAAGGAATAGGGAAAAAAACGCAGCTTCCCCACATAAGGTAGTAACAAAAACGAAAGTGGTGGAAAGCAGCATGAAAAAACAGTTGCGCGCGTGGTTGGATGAGCGAGCCCGCTCGTTTGTGTCGGAAAGCAATATCCGAAGCGAAGAGGCGGCAAGAAAGCAACAGCTTTGCCAAAAGCGCGGTGCGGAGATCGTTCGTTGCACGATCCGGGGGCAAATTGTCGGCAGGCAGACCATTGAGCGGGAAGCGAAAGTGATGTATATTGCCCACCATCAATTTTTAATTAAGCAAAGGGGTTCACTATATATAGAAGAACAGGTTGAGGAGCGATGCGCCTGTTTTGTTGGCGGTGAGCTTGTTGCTGATGAACCGATCAACCGATTGGGGGGGGATATGGAGGAGCCGCGCGTCGAACGAGAGCAATGGACGGGAGATCGTCTTTCTTACCAGTATGACCGCGCCCGGGCGGTGCGGTATGCGGAAACGTGGTGGAATCGGCATAACCCGGTGTTTCCGTCGTTTCCGGTGGATTGCACGAATTTTGTTTCCCAATGCTTGTATGCGGGCGGGGCACCGATGACGGGCTATCCGAACCGGGCGAGGGGATGGTGGTGTCAAAACGGAAGTTGGAGTTACAGCTGGGCTGTCGCTCATTCCTTTCGTTGGTATTTGAGCGGGTCGCGCATTGGCTTGCAGGCGGTGGAAGTGGCGGAGCCGGAGCAATTGATGGCAGGCGATGTCATCTGTTATGATTTTCAAGGGGACGGACGCTTCGACCACTCAACGATTGTGGTGGCGAAAGATCAGAACGGGATGCCGCTTGTGAACGCCCATACGACAAACAGCCGAATGCGCTATTGGTCGTATGAAGATTCAAGCGCCTATACGCCGAACATTCGCTATAAGTTTTTTCACATCATCGATCGCAAATAAACGTTGCTGAGGTGAAGGAAATGCCGCTTCATGTAGTGCTATACCAGCCAGAAATTCCAGCCAATACTGGAAACATCGCTCGTACGTGCGCAGCAACCGATACGTCGCTCCATTTGATCCGCCCGCTCGGTTTTTCTACGGATGATAAAATGTTAAAGCGCGCCGGGCTTGATTATTGGCCGTATGTCAATATTTCGTATTATGACTCGCTTGATGAACTATTCGCCCGCTTTCCGGAAGGGGAGTTTTATTTCATTACGAAATTCGGGCGCCGGTATTATGATTCGTTTGATTTCAGCGATACAGAAAAACATATTTTCTTTGTGTTCGGCCGTGAAACGACCGGACTGCCGAAGGAGCTGCTTGAGGCCAATATGGACCGTTGCCTTCGCATCCCGATGAATGACAAAGTACGCTCGTTAAACTTGTCGAACACGGCTGCCATTTTAGTGTACGAAGCGTTGCGCCAACAACGGTTTTATGGGTTGTCATAAACAAAAAAAACGACCTTCGCTCTGGAGGTCGTTTTTTTGGTCTTATTGTCTGACGTCTGGTTTGTCTTCATAGCCAGCGGTGAAAATGGCCGTCAAAAACGCAATGATAACCCCTAGCACAAGCAACGTGCGCATCGTTTGTTCCTCCTTCATAATGAAAGTGGCAGGCGTTTCCCTCTTTATTATAGCGAATATGGCTAAGCATGTGAATGACCGCAGTTGGTTGTTAGGAGACAAAATTTTTTGCGGCGAATGATACGGGACATCCTCGCATAAATTGTAATAATCTTGCTGTTAGACATCCAAGGGTGAGGAGGTCCTTTATGGATATTTTGCAAAAAATCGCCCGGTATCGGGAAGAGGAAGAAAAGTTGAAATGGGAAGGAACGTTTGCCGAGTATTTAAAGATTTTAAAAGAAAAGCCGTGGGTGGCCCAGTCGGCTCATTCGCGTGTTTATAATATGATCAAAGATGCTGGGGTCGAAGAGGTGAATGGGCGGAAACGATATAAGTTTTTCAGCCAGCACCTGTTCGGGCTTGAGGAGGCGCTTGAGCGGCTCGTTGAGGAATATTTCCACCCGGCGGCGAAGCGGCTTGATGTGTGGAAACGGATTTTGCTGCTGATGGGGCCGGTCGGCGGCGGGAAATCGACGTTGGTAACGCTCCTGAAGCGCGGGCTTGAGGAGTACTCCAAAACGGAGCGCGGAGCCGTTTATGCGATTAAAGGGTGCCCGATGCATGAAGACCCGCTTCACCTCATTCCTCACCATTTGCGCGACGATTTTTACCGCGAATACGGCATTCGCATCGAAGGCGAGCTGTCGCCGCTCAATATGATGCGGCTTGAGAAAGAGTACGGCGGACGCATTGAAGACGTGCTAGTGGAGCGCATTTTCTTCTCGGAAAACCGCCGCGTCGGCATCGGGACGTTCAGTCCGTCTGATCCAAAATCGCAAGACATCGCCGATTTAACGGGAAGCATCGATTTTTCAACGATCGCGGAATACGGCTCCGAGTCCGACCCGCGCGCGTACCGGTTTGACGGCGAGCTGAACAAAGCCAACCGCGGGATTATGGAATTTCAAGAGATGTTAAAGTGCGATGAAAAATTTCTTTGGCATTTGCTGTCGCTGACGCAAGAAGGCAATTTCAAGGCTGGGCGGTTTGCTTTAATCAGCGCCGACGAATTGATTATCGCTCATACGAACGAAACGGAATATCGGTCGTTCATCGCCAACAAAAAGAACGAGGCGCTCCATTCGCGCATCATCGTCATGCCGATTCCATACAACTTGCGCGTCTCGGAAGAAGAGCGCATTTACGAAAAAATGATCCGCGAAAGCGATGTCGCCGACGTGCATATCGCCCCGCATACATTGCGGATTGCGGCCATGTTTACGATTTTGACTCGGCTGAAAGAGTCGAAGCGGCCGGATGTGGATTTATTGAAGAAAATGCGCTTGTATGATGGCGAAATGATCGAAGGATTCAGCGAGGTCGATGTGGAGGAGCTGAAAAAGGAGCATCCGGACGAGGGGATGAGCGGCATCGACCCACGCTATGTCATCAACCGCATTTCTGCCTGCATCATTCGCAAAGGAGTGCTGTCGATCAATGCGCTTGACGTGCTTCGTTCGTTGAAAGAAGGGTTGGATCAGCATCCGTCGATCACGAAGGAAGACCGCGAGCGGTATTTGAATTTCATTTCGCTCGTGCGCAAGGAGTATGATGAAATCGCCAAACAAGAAGTGCAAAAGGCGTTCGTCTATTCGTATGAAGAGTCAGCGAAAACGTTGATGGATAACTATTTGGACAACGTCGAGGCGTACTGCAACAAGACGAAACTGCGCGATCCGCTTACGGGTGAGGAAATGAATCCGGATGAAAAGCTGATGCGCTCGATCGAGGAACAAATCGGCATTTCCGAAAATGCGAAAAAAGCGTTTCGCGAAGAAATTTTAATTCGCATTTCGGCATATGCACGAAAAGGACAGCGGTTTGATTATAATTCACATGAACGGTTGCGGGAAGCGATCCAGAAGAAATTGTTTGCGGATTTAAAGGACATTGTCAAAATTACAACGTCGACGAAAACACCGGATGAGCAGCAGTTGAAAAAAATTAACGAAGTCGTCGCCCGCCTCATTGATGAATACGGGTACAACTCCACGTCAGCCAATGAATTGCTCCGTTATGTCGGCAGCTTGTTGAACCGCTAGGCATGCCTAGAGCGCCGGGGCATGCTTTTTTGCATCGATAATCGGGCTTGTCCGTCCGTTGTTCGCTTTTCTATTTTCGGCATTCATCTGTCAATTATTTTGAATTTTTGCATAGGATAAAATAAACAACTTGGCATAGTGATGGTCCGTTTTGATGACGCCAACATAAGTATATGCGGGAAAGTGAAAAGTGTGAGAACCATTTTAACAAAGGAGCCTTGATAGATCAACATTTCTAGAGGGAGGGGAAAATATGAAAGGGAATTTCGTTGTATCGAAAGAAGACTGGTCCCTCCACCGCAAAGGATATGACGATCAAAAGCGGCATCAAGAAAAGGTAAAGGAAGCGATCAAAAACAATTTGCCGGATTTGATTACGGAAGAAAGCATCATTATGTCCAACGGACGCGATGTAATTAAGATTCCGATTCGCTCGCTGGATGAATATAAAATTCGCTACAATTATGAGAAAAACAAACACGTCGGCCAAGGAAACGGAGACAGCCAAGTCGGCGATGTCGTGGCCCGAGACGGAAGCGGGGAGGGGCAAGGGCCAGGAAAAGGCCAAGGTGCTGGCGATTTGCCGGGCCAAGATTATTACGAAGCTGAAGTGTCACTGATGGAGATTGAGGAAGCGTTCTTTAGCCAATTGGAGCTGCCCAACTTGCAACGAAAAGAGCTGGATCAAAATGTAACCCAACATATCGAATTTAACGACATCCGCCGCACCGGGCTGATGGGGAATATCGATAAGAAGCGGACGATGCTCGCTGCCTTCAAGCGCAATGCCATGAACGGCAAACCAGGCTTTTATCCGATTTACCGTGAAGATTTGAAGTTTAAAACGTGGAATGAAGTCGTCAAGCCGGAATCGAAGGCCGTTGTCTTGGCCATGATGGACACAAGCGGCTCGATGGGCATGTGGGAAAAATATATGGCACGCAGCTTTTTCTTCTGGATGACCCGCTTTTTGCGCACGAAATACGAAACGGTGGACATCGCCTTTATCGCCCATCATACGGAAGCGAAAGTTGTCAGCGAGGATGAATTTTTCACGAAAGGGGAAAGCGGCGGGACGATTTGCTCATCCGCCTACCGCAAGGCGCTGGAACTGATCGAAACGAAGTATTCTCCGTCGCGCTACAACATTTATCCGTTCCACTTCTCCGACGGCGACAACTTGACATCGGACAATGCCCGCTGTGTGAAGCTTGTTCAAGAGCTGATGAAAGTGTCGAACATGTTTGGGTATGGAGAAGTCAACCAGTACAACCGCCATTCCACACTCATGTCGGCGTATCGCAATATTAAGGATGAAAAGTTCCGCTATTATATTTTGAAGCAAAAATCAGATGTGTTCCACGCGATGAAAACATTTTTCCGCAAAGAAGAGAGCAAGCAGCTCGTTTGACCCTCTGGCAGCTGAAAAAAGGGGGTTTTTCTTTTTGGGGTAGCGTCAAAAGTTCTATGAAAACTCCACACAGATCATCCCATTGAGCATCGTGGGGCATGCGGAGGGCCGGATTCGCCCTTGACCAACACCCGCCAAAGGTGCGGAAGAGTCGTCAAGGGCGACGGGGACAAAAAAGAAGGCAATAAGAAAGCCGCCCTTGCCATGACCGAATTTTACCTTTGGCGGTGTTCGGTTGGTCAAGGGTTCGCTTCGCCGAATCCGGCAGGAGTTCTGTTCAACGGGCTCCGGCGGACAAAAAAGTCAGGCCGCCTCTTGTTGGAGAAACGCTTGTGCCATGGCGATGAGCTTCGTCCACCGGGCCGGCATATGCGGAAGATCCGCCAGTTCCGGGATGACGACCGGGACCCGGCCTTCGAGTGCGCTATGCGGGCGCAGGAAGTTGAAATACGCCACAAACAGCGTCACAAAGGACACCGAGCCTTCTTCCGCACCAAACCCATGGGTCGGGCGGTAGTTGCCTTTAAAGGTCCGGTTGAATCGCTCGATGATCTGTTTGAGAGGGCGAAACTCTTCCGAGACCGGATCTTCGTTGGTTAGGCCGATCACCTGGCGGACGTCAAACGAAATCCCGTGCTGGGCGAAGAAGTGTTGCGCCAGCAGGTAAATCGGGTTGCCATCCACGACGAACGACAAGTCGTCTGGGAGGGACGCTAGCTTCCTGAGGACATCATCGATGGCCTTGATGGCCGAGAGCGTGTCCCGGTTGGGCGAGACGCGATACGACAGCACGATCTTTTTGACGGCGTCAAACATAAAGAACAGGTAATGCCAGCGCCCTTTGACGCGAATATACGTCTCGTCCCCGCAAAACGAACCGGACAGCTCATACGGGAACCGGTCGACAAAGGGCTTGATCCAAAGCGCGACGCTGTTGGCGTAGTTGAGCACCGTCTGATGGGAGATCGAGACGCCATGGATGTCCTTCATGGCGGCGGCGGTCTCCCTCGAGGACATCCCAAAGTTGACGTAGTACGTCAACACGAGCCCCAACACGTGCGGCGACGCAGCCAGCCGGGACAAATCGACCTTCGGCTTGATGAGCGACGAGGAAGCCAACGGGAGAAAGTCAAACAAGAACTCTCGAAACAAATACCGCACCTTGAAGGCTTGAGGATCCTGTTGAAACTGTTGGCGCTCCTTCTTCGTCATCCGGCGAAGGTTGGCCTGGTAAAACGGGCAAGCGTTGTTCTTGCACTTATAGATGTTGTATTCTTTGCGTTCCTTGATTTTTTCCAGCGTCTTTTTGCAGTGCGGGCAGCGAAAGACCGCTTGCTTGGTGAACCGATTTCGGTGGTTGAACCGGCACTGGCACACTTTGCATTGGTATTGCCCGTTTCCGCCGTTATTGGCGTACAGGTAAGAAGAGGGAGCCTGGCAGCGAGGGCAGGTCAACGAATCCGGAACACGGTGTTTCGCATTCGCGCGGCGCTGGATGGGCCGTAAAGGACGTCCGTGCTGGGCTTCATAGTCTGCCAACAGCTTCCGGTAATCAAGGGTTTCCGGCACATCGATGATCGGAAGGTCATCGACCTGAAGTTTCCGGTACGGCTTTTGGATGGGTTCGTCCAAGTCCTCGAGATTCAAGGATTTTCCCACGATCACACCCATCAAATACACAATGATTTGATATTGGGTCTTGATTATTTCGAGCAAATAGGCTAATAATTGAGGTAACAAAGCTTGTCACTCCTTTGTTTTGGCTGTTGGGTGTCGTTACCTCAATGATGGCCGAAAACAACGGGGGTGGCAAGCTTTTTTTCTTCCAACCGTTGAAACTCAAGGGAAAACCGTGAGTGTGGAGGATAAACTTTTGACAATACCCTTTTTGGAAAGGGAGGGCAATCGCCCTCCCTAAAATAAGTTATTGCTTTTGCAGCGTCGCCGCCATGGCGAGCACGGCGCCAAGCACGTCTTCATTGCGTGGAGCGTGCACGGTCAATAGCATTGGCGCTGGTTGGGCGCTGGCGATGACATGAACGGTGACACCGTCCGCTTGGGCAGTGTACCAAACGGCATCAGCGAACGGCTTAGGCAATCCGTTCGTTTGTTGGCGGGCGGCGTTGGCGTCAACCGCTTGGGCATGTTCTTGCGCTAGTTGCTCGTAGTTTGTTTCCCCCTCCGAAAGCAAGCGGATGCGGGCGAATGCTTCGCCATGAAGCAAGACATCGGCGCCCGGTTCTTCGGCGTCAAGGGTCCATCCTTCCAAAACATAGAGGGAAAAATGCTGATTGTTGCTTGTTTGCAGCGTTGCGGTTTTCGTGACGGTTTGGTTTCCATCTTGGTAGGACAATGAAATGGTCGGTTGTGAAGCAGCGGGTTGTCCTCCTCCTGCCGCTCGTTGCTCTTCTTCGTTCTTTTTCGTTGATGTTTGCTCTTTTGCTTCCTTCGAAGGAGAAGGGTTCTTGGATGACGGCGCATCAGACGATGGTTTTTGATCGGCGGCTGTCTGCTCTTCCTTTGCCGCCTGTGTCGTCTCGTGCTCTTTCGTTCCACAGCCAACCAGCAAGACGAAGGCGACAGCGAGAGAGAACAACAGTTTCCAGTATCGAATCATGTTCATTCCTCCCTACGTTCCATATACCCCCCATTATACCAATTGAAACGGTGGAAACAAACAGACTCGTTTCCCTATTTTTTCTGTTTGTTCGTTTTGGCTTGTTGTTTGGTGTGCAAGGCGACATGCGCCCCGCGCCAAACAGCGGCGACGAGTGGCGCTCCCCCATTTTACGCTTGGGGAAAGAGCGTTTCACCTTCTTTACCATTGGCTGGAGACAGGAAATGTTCCGCGAAAACAAGAAGAGTTGCCCACCCGGTTAATCGTGTGGGCTACCGGGTAGGCTATAGTCGTTTCAACTGATAGCGGTTGACGGGGCGTCCGACGCCGCCGTATTGCACATCGAGTATCACTTGTCCCGTTTTCTCAAGGTATTCCAAGTAGCGGCGGGCCGTCACACGGGCGATGCCGACGCCCTCGGCCACTTCCTCGGCGGAAACAGGGAAGCGGTGCTGGCGCAAGTAGGCGACGACTTTTTCCAACGTCACTTCGTTTAATCCTTTCGGAAGTTCAGGGAGCGAGGCGGCAGGTTGTTCAGCCGTTTGCCGTAGTGCATCGAGTTCTGCCTGGGTGAGCGATTCCTTTTCTGCAAGCGACTGGCGGAACGCCCGGTAATTTCCCAGCGCCTGTTTGAGCCGTTCAAATTTAAACGGTTTCAAAATGTAATCGAAGGCGCCGTTTTGCAGGACGCGGCGCACTGTTTCAATGTCGCTTGCCGCTGTGATGGCGATGATATCAACTTCATGGCCGCGGGCGCGGATTTGCTTTACTGTTTCAAGGCCGTCCAGCTGCGGCATGTAAATATCAATCATCGCTAAATCCGGACGGAGCTCGTGAATGAGGTGGAGTCCTTCTTCACCGTTTCCAGCGAGGCCGATGACGGTGAAGCCGTCCACTTGTTCAATCATTTGCCGGTTCACTTCCTGGACCATCGGATCGTCTTCAATGAGCAGTACACGGTACATGCTTGTGTGAGTAAAATATTTGTGGGTGACATTCCGAAATGATCCCCGACGAGGGTTGCGAACTTTTGTTCGCGACGCTCGTCGGGGCCACCAAGCGAAGCGCGGTAGAAAAAAGCAAATGTCATGCAAAAAGGACTCTCTCCCTGCTATGATGGTGATTGTCAACATCAACCGAAAACAGGAGGGAGAGAGTCCATGAAACATCTTACCACAGAATGGCCTTTATTAAAAGAGCTGGAGGAACAATTAGTCAGAACTCTTCAAAAGGTGTTCGCTGTCTTGTTGGCGGCCCTTTTGGAGGAGATTGATCAACAACTGGCGGAAGCGCGGGACAAGCGCCGGTATCAGCTGAAAGACAAACGGCCGACTACGATCCAAACGCTGTTTGGAGAAGTGACGTTTCGACGGAACTACTACTATGACCGGCAAACGGGGAACTATACCTTCTTGCTGGATGCCGAACTGGGCTTTGATGGAGCGCAGTCGATCAGCCCTTGCCTCGAGGAAACGGCGGTCGAGTTGGCCGTAGAGTGCTCTTCCTACCGCAAAGCGGCCCGTACGTTGGAGTCGATCGTGGGGTATGCGGTCATGAGCCACGAGGCGATTCGCCAACTGGTGCTGGAGGCCCCTGTCTCGCTGCACCGCCCTGTTTCCCAACGGCACGGCCGGGTGCTGTTTGTGGAGGCGGATGGACTGTTTATTTCCCGCCAGGGGAAAGGGAAACGGGCGAAAGAAGAGAAAATCCTGGCGGTTCACGAGGGATGGAAACGAAACGGTTCGCAGCTCGAGCTCGTGAACCGGCGCCACTACCTCCATGAAGGGGAGGGAGACGTGTGGGAACGGTTCGAAGAGTGGCTGATGAACGAATATGCCTATGATCCGTGCCGGGACCTGTTGATCATCAACGGCGACGCGGCGTCGTGGATCACGGCCTGCCGGGAGTATTTTGGGAAGCGGGCGTGCTTTCAGCTGGATCGATTTCATGTGGCGCGGGAGCTGCGTCAGTGTCTGTCCGGCCATCCGCGTTGGCGGGAGGTGCGGAAGAAGCTGGCGAAACAAGACGAAGAGGGGCTTCTCGTGGAGCTGAACAGCGCGGTCGGCACGTTGGAGGACGAAGGCAAAGAACAACAGCTGGCCGCCTTGATTCGCCGGATCGAGTCGATGCCGGGATGCATCCGGGACTATCGGGAGTGGCTGTCGGAGCAAGGGGTGGAGACGACCGGCATGCGTCCGATGGGCCACGCCGAGAGCGTGATGAGCCGGTTTGCGCATCGGGTGAAATCCCGCCGCAGCTGGAAAGACCAAGGGCTTCGGGCGTTTCTGAGGGCGATGGCAGCCCGAATCGACGGGATTTGGCGGAGAAATGGGCAGTTGGTGGAGGAAGAAGAGACCCGAACGGCGGCCTCGGCCTCAACAAAGTCCAAGCGGATCGAACAGGCCAAACGGAAGGCCGGACGGTTATGGGCAGATGTGGTGCGTCAGAATCTACCGTGTCTGCAGCGGTCATCCGGGACACCGATCCATCAAGCGTTGTCGGCGCTCCGGGATGGTGGTTGGGTGTAAAAAAATGGAATATCGTATCATCGCCTCAAGATGAGGGATGAGAGTCCGAAAGCGCTTACGATATGAATTCCTGAAAATGGTTCGCTAACTAGTGATTGACAACACCCGTAGTGAACCGAAAAAATGTTCTCCACAAAGTCTTGACTGACTCAGTTTCATCCTTCTGCTGGACAAAATCTAGCGGAAGGGAAGATGACAATCGCGAAGTGAGGAACGGGAATCTGCCCCTAAGGGCTGTATGAACAGCCTTTGGGGGCGGTTTTTTATTTTGGCAAAAAATATAGAAAAACGAGCCCCGAAACGCACTGCACATTGCAAATCGGCGGATGAAAAAAGGATGGAGCGAGACGGAGAGGGGATATTTTCCTCGTTTTTTGTGCATATATTTTGCTTTTTCCTGGACGTTTTTCCATAATAAAGCTATATCGATGTTGGAGGGGGAAGCAGATTGAACAGTTTGCAAGACTGCGCTGTATTACAAAAAAATAGACGTGAAAGCCCACTTCTTTAGAGGTGGGATGAAACGTCTATTTTGTTGCAGTTTAATAATCAAACTGATACAATTTAAGTATGGAACAGTACAGACGCACCAAAACGACCGTTTCTCTCATCAATTATCATTTTGTTTTTTGTCTGCGTTATCGAAGAAAAGTGTTGGTTGGTGAAGTTGAAATTCGATTCAAACAGCTTGTTCAACAAATTTGTAAAGAAAATGATTGGCGTATCCTTGCAATGGAAGTAATGCCGGATCATTGTCATTTGTTTCTAAACTGTCTTCCAATGGATTCTCCTTCAGCAATTATGGCGAAAGTGAAAGGAGTGACATCTCGAATCTTAAGGCAAGAGTTTAAGCATCTTGCTCATTTGCCAAGTTTATGGACACGCTCATTTTTTGTGAGTACAGCAGGAAATGTATCAAGCGAAACCATTAAGCGATATGTTGAAGCGCAGAAAAAAAGGGGGTGATTCAGTTGCAAACCATCACCTTGAATATTCGTTTTTTTCCCCACAATCCTCAACTGCTTCGTCAGTTGGGAGAAGAGTATATTCGAGTGGTGAATGAATTGACTGAACAAATGGAAGACCAAAAATCCTTTCCTAAAATCACAACGAAGCATGTCAATGCCAATCTCCCTTCCGCTGTGTTAAATCAAGCGATTCGAGATGCAAGAAGTGTATTTAAAAAGATGAAAAAAACAGGGAAACGTCCGATTCTCAAAAAGCGGGTTTATTTTGTCAATAATCAAAACTATTCCATTGGCAAAGATATCATCGCTTTCCCTATTATGCAAAATGGGAAAGTGAAAAAGACGAAATTCCGTGCCATGATCACCGAACGTGATCAAAAGTTTCTTGCGAATGCGAAACTTGGACTCATGCGAATCGTTGAGAAGTCAGGGAAATGGTATGCTCAAGTGTCGATCGACGTCCCTGTAAGTGAAAAGGACAATGAAAAAGTCATGGGTGTCGATCTTGGATTGAAAGTTCCGGCGGTGGCGGTCACTTCCACAGGAAAGACTCGATTTTTTGGCAATGGCCGTATGAACAAATATATACGCCGCAAATATCAAGAACAGAGAAAGAAGTTAGGAAAACTCAAGAAGTTGTCTGCCATTCGAAAATTGAACAATAAAGAACATCGTGTAATGACGGATATCAATCATAAAATCAGCCGCCAGATCGTCAATCTGGCCATTCAAGAAGAGGTATCTGTTATCAAATTAGAGAAGCTGACGAACATTCGTCAGACGGCAAGAACAAGCCGTAAAAACGAAAAACACTTGCATACATGGAGCTTTTATCAACTTTCCAAGTTTATCGAATATAAGGCGAAATTAGCTGGAATCTCGGTTGTGTATGTGGACCCGAAATACACATCGCAACTCTGCCCGCAATGCGGAGCAAAGAACAAAGCGAAAGACCGTCAATACCGTTGTCAAGCCTGTGGGTACACGACCCATCGAGATCGCGTGGGTGCATTAAATATTATGAGTGTACCTGTGATGGATGGAGTAGCGTAAGCGAAAGTCCATCAGCCTACGGAGCTATACGCTCTGCCGTAGGACGGGCTGATGACACAGCCCTGAACTTGGGCGTTGTCCGAACCAGAAATGGATGAGGGCGTTAACGACCCAAGAATCCCACGGCTTTAGCCGTGTGGAGTGTCAAGAAAACGAAGAAGGGGTCGGGCAAGCGATCCGTGAATCCGGCATTCCGCGCGAGCAAGTATTTGTGACGACGAAAGTATGGAACACCGACCAAGGGTATGAGACGACGCTGAAGGCGTTTGATGCAAGCTTGAAAAAGCTTGGGTTTGATTATGTTGACCTGTACTTAGTCCACTGGCCGGTGAAAGGGAAGTATAAAGAGACGTACAAAGCGCTGGAAAAGCTGTATAAAGACGGCTATGTGCGCGCGATTGGCGTCAGCAACTTCCAAATTCACCATTTGCAAGATGTGCTGGCTGACTGCGAAATTAAGCCGATGGTCAACCAAGTCGAGTATCACCCGCGCCTGACGCAAAAAGAGTTGCTTACGTTTTGCCGGGAAAACGGCATCCAGCTTGAGGCATGGTCGCCGCTTATGCGCGGGGAAATTTTAACCGAACCGACAATCGTTGAAATTGGCAAAAAATACGGGAAAACGCCAGCGCAAGTCGTGTTGCGTTGGGATTTGCAGCACAGCGTCGTGACGATCCCGAAATCGGTGACGCCGGCGCGGATCAAGGAAAACGCTGATATTTTTGATTTCTCGCTGACCGACGAAGAAATGAAACAGATCGACGCGTTGAACTTGAACAAACGGGTCGGTCCTGACCCAGACAATTTCAATTTTTGATGTCCCCATCAGCCAAATAGCGCCTCGATGCAGGTGCTGTTTTTTTTTTTTTTTGAAACCGGAGCGAGCCGTTTGACGTATGAAAAGGTGAGCAAGTACAATAAATAATAGTATACACATTTGATGAACATTGAAAAAACGGAGGGTGCTGTGATGCTATTCCATCCGATGGATATTTTCATTTTTATCGCCTTCCTGATATCGCTTTGGGCGCAATGGAAGGTATCAAGCAATTTCAATGCCTGGTCTGAAGTTCCAGCCTCATCGGGGTTGACGGGGGCGGAAGTGGCGCGCATGATTTTAGACCGCCACGGGTTGTACCATGTGCCGGTTGAGGTCGTTCCGGGACGATTGTCCGACCATTATGATCCGATTTCCCGCACGGTCCGTTTGTCGGAGCCGGTCTTTTATGGGCGTTCAATCGCTTCCATTTCCGTTGCCGCCCACGAGGTTGGCCATGCCGTTCAACACCAGCAAGGCTACGCGGCGCTCGTCCTTCGCCACCGGATGTTTCCGATTGTGAACTTCGCTTCGGGCGTTGCGCCGTTGTTGTTGCTCGTTGGATTTGTGCTCCATCAATTTTCGCTGATTGGACTCGGCATTTTGTTTTTCTCGCTGGCGGTGGCCTTCCAAATCATTACCTTGCCGGTGGAGTTTAACGCGAGCGCACGGGCGAAGCGGTTTATGCTGGCTGAAGGGTTGATCGCCCCAAATGAAGCGCGAGGCGTAAACAAAGTGCTTGGCGCGGCGGCGCTGACATACGTCGCGGCAACGTTGATCGCCGTATTTGAACTGCTGAAATATGTGCTCATTTTCACCCAAGGGAACAATAATGAGGAATCGTAACATATTGGGCCGCCTAAGGCGGCCCAGCGGCATCATCGTCTATCAGCTGCAATGGAAACCTTTGTGTGCAGGAGGTGTAACCTGGGCGCTTCATCCGCGCTCGGAGACGAATTGGATATAGCCAGTTTGCTGTTGGTGGCGTTTCTCATCGCTTGCACCGCCTTTTTTGTCGCTTCTGAATTTGCGATCGTCAAGGTGCGCAGCTCGCGCATCGATCAGCTTGTCAATGAAGGGAATCGACGGGCGGTCGCGGCGAAAAAAGTGATTTCGAATTTGGACGGCTATTTATCGGCGAACCAGCTCGGCATTACGCTCACCTCGCTTGGTCTTGGCTGGCTCGGGGAGCCGACGGTGGCGCGGATGTTGCTGCCGCTGTTTGAACGCCTCCATTTATCGGAATCCGTCTCCCACTTTTTAGCGTTTATCATTTCGTTTTCGCTCATCACCTTTTTGCATGTCGTCGTCGGTGAATTAGCGCCGAAGACGTTTGCCATTCATAAGGCGGAAGCGATTACGCTGTTTACGGCTCAGCCGCTCATCTGGTTTTACAAAATCATGTATCCGTTCATTTGGACGCTCAACAACTCTGCGCGGCTCGTGACGCGCCTGTTTGGCCTCAGGCCGGTGGCGGAGCATGAAATCGCCCACTCTGAGGAGGAGTTGCGCCTCATTTTATCAGAAAGCTACAAAAGCGGGGAGATCAATCAGTCAGAGTACCGCTATGTCAATAATATTTTTCGTTTTGACGACCGCATAGCGAAGGAAATTATGGTGCCGCGCAAAGAAATTGTGGCGCTCGATATTAACAAAAGCGTCAAGGAAAACTTGGACATCATTCGCGAAGAAAAGTATACGCGCTATCCGGTCATTGACGGCGATAAAGACCATGTGCTTGGACTCATCAACGTGAAAGAGGTGTTTACGGACTTTATTGCCAATCCGTCCAACGAAAAGCAGATGAAAGACTATATCCGCCCGATCATTCAAGTGATTGAATCGATCGCCATTCACGATTTGTTGGTCAAAATGCAAAAAGAACGCATCCATATGGCGATTTTGGTCGATGAATACGGCGGCACGTCTGGACTGGTTACAGTCGAGGACATTTTGGAAGAAATCGTTGGCGAAATCCAAGATGAGTTTGATATTGATGAAACGCCGCTGATTCAAAAAATGGACGATCGATTGATCTTGGAGGGCAAAGTGTTGATCAGCGAAGTGAATGACTTGCTTGGGCTGGACATTGACGATGATGACGTCGATACGATCGGCGGCTGGATTTTAACGAAGCATTATGATATCAAACCAGGCGAGAGTGTAGAAATCGATGGCTACTTGTTTACGGTGAAGGAAATGGATGGCCATCATGTGAAATCGCTGGAAGTGGCAAAAAAAGAGCCGAGCAAAGAGGAGGAGGCGGCAGGCGCCGAAGAGGAGGAGTTGCGTTTGTAAGGCAGACGGGGGCGTCTGCCTTTTCTCGTTTCGGCCGAGAAATCCCCTTCTCCATTGAAGGACGGCGGAGTAGATCAATTGTAAATGCGCGAAAGGTCGGTGGGAAAATCGCTTGTTGGCGCGAGACAAATGACCTCTTCGTTTGTAAACGGATGGCGGAACGTTAGCTTAGCGGCATGAAGCGCATGGCGATGAAACACTGGTTTGCCGCCATAAAGCACATCGCCGACGAGCGGATGGCCGAGATGGGCCAAATGGACGCGGATTTGGTGCGTCCGTCCAGTCTCGAGAGAAAGCTCGACAAGCGATGTTGACGGGAATGTTTTGATGACGCGATAGTGTGTCACCGCTTTTGCCCCCGTCTTCGAGACGCGCCGGCGCGTTGGATGGTGGCGGTCGCGGCCGATTGGCGCGGAAATGGTTCCTGATTCCGGGGACAAACGACCGTGAACAAGGGCGACGTACGTCCGCTTGATGGCACGGTGGGCGAGCATCCGATCGAGCGTCGCACCGGCAAGCGGGTGTTTGGCAAATAAAATCGCTCCCGACGTGTCGCGGTCAAGGCGGTGAATGTGGCGCACTTTTGTTAAAATTGCCTGCGACTGCAAATAAAACGCGACCGCATTGGCGAGCGTGCCGGTTTGCCCCGGTTCGGACGGATGAATGTCGATGCCGGCTTCTTTGTTCAAGACGAGCAGATGGTCGTCCTCCCATAAAATCGAAAGCTCCCGATATTCTGGAACGATGAACGACGGCTCCGGCTCATATGCGTAAAGCTGAAGCCGGTCGCGTTCGTTGAGCACCGTCTTCCAGGGAACAGCCTGGCCGTTCAGTTTGACGCCGTGTTCCATCCGCCAACGGTGGGCGAGCTTTTTCGAGGCGGCCCATACGTCTTTCAGGAGCTGTTCAATCGTCAAACCGCTCCACCAGCTAGGGATGATGCATTCCAGCCAATCGCCTTTTCTTGTCCACAAAGGTTGTCACACTCCCAATTGTTTGTTAGCTGTGGAAACACTTTCTACCCCTATCCTTGCGCGAGATATGGTACACTCATAGTATCGTCTTAGTGATGGAGAACGCAAGCATTGCGGCGAGAAAAGGTGGTAGGACGTTGAAAATGATGTATGCAGCGACTCCGGAACAAGAGCATTACATGCAGTATTTGCTCAACTACTTTTATACCGATGTGTTCCCGTATTACTTCGATGATGAACAAATCCGTCAATTTGAGGAATGGGGCATTCTTTCGCTGGACCACGAACATGTGGCATATAATGGAACAATGAAGGAGGCTTTCCAAATCATTTCGGCGCTGCAGTCGCTCATTACCGTCATCGAATATATGGGGGAACATGGAGAGTGCGACCAATATGAATGGCTGTTTGCCCGCAACCAAAACATTTTGGCTCGTCATGGCATTACCTTTCCATTTCGGGCCAAGCAGTTTATCCATAAGCGGGCGATGCCGTGCAGCATGTATGTTCCCGCTGTGAACCAGTGGGTGATGTAGGGCAAGGGGCTACGTCTTGTAAAAGGCGCAGCTCCTTATTTTTTTGGCATTGGCAGTGAGGCAAACCATCGGCGAAACGTTTTTTCATCATGGTATCCTTCGATGCGTTTTGCCTCTTTGCCGTTTTCATAATGGACAATGGTCGGGGTTGCTTCAATATGGTATATGTCCCAACCGTCTTCAAATTCGAGCAAGTTGAACAATTTTAAGTCGATGCCCAGCTGTTTCGCCAAAGGAACGACGATCGGCGTTGTCCGCTGGCAGTGAGGGCATGTCGGGCTGTAAAAGTAAACGGTCAGCGTCTTGCCGTCAGCCAGCTGCTGTTTCAACTTCGCGGGCAAAATAATGTTGCGGTAGTTCGGGTCGTCAAGTTGGGCGATGGTGGCTGGGTTGAGCTCACTTTTATGGTAAGGATTGTTGCTTGCGGCTTCTTTTTGTTCGTACATCGTAATAAACGAGATCGCAGCGAACAGGACGACAATGATGCCGCCAAATGCGAGCAGTTTTTTCAACGTTCGCTCTCCTTTCTTTGCTGGCGCATGACGGTCCAACTTAACAACATAATGATCATAAAGGCAGTGAACGCCAAAAATGGAATGGTGATAAATCCAAGCCAGTTTATATATTGCCCTGTGCACGGAATGCGGCCGCAGCTGATGGCGTATTCTTGAAGCAGCGGAATTTTTTGCAATCCATAATGATACAGAGAAATACCCCCGCCAATCAATGAAAGTGTGAAGCTATAGCGAGCTGCCGCAGCGTCTTTGCGCACGATGGCGATTCCTAAAATGATGACTTGCGGATACATAAAAATGCGTTGAAACCAGCACAGGTCGCACGGAATGTACCCAAGCACCTCCGAAAAATAAAGGCTTCCGAGGGTGGCGATGAGCGCAGTCGCCCATGCGGCCAAAAGCAAGTGTTCCGCGCGTTTTTCTTGTTCCATCCTTCTCCCCTTCTTCCGTTGCAGACACCGTTGCCCGATCTTACACTGTTCAGCTCCATTATAAGGGATGGAAAACGGCACGTCCATTCATAACTGGCAAAGGGCAGGAAAGAAAACAACATTTTCTATCTATATCGCTCGACAAACGAGCCATACTAATCGGTGAAAGGGGAGGATCACATTGACGAACAACAGCGGAAACAAAGTGCAGGACATTATGACGAAAAACGTCGCAACGATTTCGCCGAACCAAACGGTGCAAGAAGCAGCGCAAATCATGAGCCAAAAAAATATTGGGGCGCTTCCGGTTGTGGAAAACGGGCAAGTCAAAGGGATGATTACGGACCGCGATATTACGTTGCGTGTTTCGTCCCAAGGAAAAGACCCGTCGACCGTCAAAGTAGCGGAGGTCATGACGAATCAAGTCGTCACCGGTACGCCGAATATGAGCGTGCAGGAAGCCGCGAATGTCATGGCCCAACATCAAGTTCGCCGTTTGCCGATCGTGGAAAACAACCAGCTACAAGGCATTGTTGCACTAGGCGATATTGCGACGAACAGCGCATCAAACGAAGCGGCTGAACAGGCGTTGACGAACATTTCGGAACCGTCGCAGCCGCAAGGGTAATGAGGAAAAAGGATGCCCATATTTTTCCAGGGTATCCTTTTTCTTTTGGCAGGTATATTGTATGATGGGAACGAATATATAAACGGGGAAAATGAAAATCAAGGGGGAACAGCGATGGAGTGGAGACAAAAATACGAACAATGGCTGCGTGAGCCGCAGCTCGATCCGGAATTGAAGCGGTTGTTGGAACAACGCCGCCATGATGAACGATGGCTGGAGGATTGCTTTTACAAAAATCTCGAATTCGGCACCGGCGGCATGCGCGGCGAGATCGGCCCGGGGACGAACCGAATGAACATGTATACGGTGCGAAAAGCGTCGGAAGGATTGGCGCGATACATACAATCGTTTGGCGATGAGGCGAAGCAACGCGGGGTCGTCATTGCCTATGACTCCCGGCATAAGTCGCCGGAATTTGCGATGGAGGCGGCGAAAACGTTGGCTACGAACGGCATTCAAACATACGTGTTTGATGAATTGCGTCCAACGCCGGAACTGTCGTTTGCTGTTCGCTATTTGCGGGCGTTTGCCGGCATTGTCATCACCGCTAGCCATAATCCGCCCGAATATAACGGCTATAAAGTATATGGAGAGGACGGGGGCCAGCTGCCGCCTGCTGTCGCCGACCAAGTGATCCGCTATGTCAATGAAGTCGAAAATGAGCTCGCCATTCATGTGGAAGATGAGAAAACGTTAAGAGAAAAAGGCCTTATTCGCATCATCGGAAGCGAAGTCGATGATGCTTATATCCATGCGGTCAAAACGATTTCCATCCATCCAGAGCTCGCTCGGGAAACGGCGATCAATATCGTGTTTACGCCGCTTCACGGCACGTCAAACAAACCGGTGCGCCGCGCGCTCGCTGAGCTCGGCTACCAAAACGTCTTTGTCGTCAAAGAGCAGGAGTTGCCGGATCCGAATTTCTCGACGGTCGCCTCGCCCAATCCGGAAGAACACGCGGCCTTCGCCATGGCGATGGAGTTGGGCAAGAAAGTGAACGCCGATCTGTTGATCGCCACCGACCCGGATGCCGACCGGCTGGGCGTGGCGGTTAAAAATGACAAGGGAAACTATGTCGTGCTGACCGGCAATCAAACCGGCGGCTTGTTGCTCCACTATTTGCTGTCGCAACGAAAAGCTCAAGGCACTCTGCCGGAAAATGGTGTTGTCTTAAAAACGATCGTGACGTCTGAATTTGGTCGGGCGATCGCCCAATCGTTTGGTCTTGAGACGGTCGATACGTTGACCGGTTTCAAATTCATCGGCGAAAAAATGAAGGAATACGAACAAACAGGGCAATATGCGTTCCAGTTCGGATATGAGGAAAGCTATGGGTATCTGATCGGCGGTTTTGTCCGCGACAAAGATGCCGTGCAGGCGGCTGTCCTCGCGGCGGAAGTGTGCGCGTTTTATAAAAAGCAAGGGCTATCGTTGTATGAGGCGCTCTTGCAATTGTTTGACCAGTACGGCTATTATCGCGAGGAGCAGCGATCGCTCACGCTGAAAGGCAAAGAAGGAGCAGAGGCAATTGCCGCGATTTTAGCGTCGTTCCGCCAACAGCCGCCGGTGGAGGCCGCGGGGAAAAAGGTGACGGTGATTGAGGATTACAAAACGAAAGAGCGGACGAACACGTTGACCGGCGAAAAAACGGCCATTGATTTGCCGACATCCAATGTGCTCAAGTATATCTTGGAGGATGGCTCGTGGTTTTGTCTGCGTCCATCAGGGACGGAGCCGAAAATGAAGGCGTACTTCGGCGTCAAAGGGACGTCGCTGGAGGACAGCGAAGAAAAACTAGTCCGCTTAACAGAAGCTGTCATGCGGCGCGTAAAGGATGTGCTCAGCACCGTTTCTCCTTCTTATGCGCAATGATCAGCACAATCTGCGGGGAATTGGCATCAGCCAATTCCCCGTTCGTCTTAGAGTAAAACTGCGCGTACTGCTCGACTCCCATTTTTTGTTCGCTCACTTCAAGCGCATGGTCAATATAGCGAAGCAAGGCGTGCAACCGCTCCTGGATGACGGAGTAATCATGTTCAAAATTATAAGCGTGGAGAAACTTTTCGATTTTTTTCGACAAAATATCATCAGGCGTACGCACCATTAAAATGAGCAAATTGTCCCATTCGGAGCGATGCGTGTAATAGAGCGCCTTATCATAGTCGACGGTGTTCAAGCGGCATGCCTCCTTTATCAAGAAGGAGTCATTGTTAGTGTATGACGGCGGGGCGTTTTGTTGCCCTGTAAATGTTGCGACAGAAGGCAAAATATAAATTGTAACCGAAATGAAAACGAAAAAGGAAAAATAAATGTTGCAATTTTGTGACAAGGATAGTATCCTCAAAATAATGGGATGATGAGAATGAACAAACGGCACGAAGGGCAAGAAATCATCAACATGTGCAAATGGATGGCGTCAGTGGGATTGATTGTCGGAGTTGTACTGTTTTTGCTTATTTTTATCGCAAGCGCTTACAACAAAGACTATTTCTTGACGATCATCAGTCTCGGCATTATCGGGACCTCGATGTTTATGTTCGTATTCGGCCTGTTTATGGGTCTGCTGACGGAAACGTACCATCGCGGCCCGCGCGAGAACGTATAGCGCGCATAGAGAATGAAAAACACCGGAGATTACCTCGGTGTTTTTCGCTTTTGCTGGATGTACCAATAGAAGATGGCGAAACCAAGAGCGACCAAAAAGACTGGAAATAAGAATGGACGGTAGGCATGGATGTACTGCTTGACGGCCATCCAGCGGCTTTCAAAATAGGAGCCGATCGTCAAAAAGACAGCGACCCACACCATCGCCCCGCTGTAGGCGAACAAAGCAAACTTTCTCCAACGGTAGGCGTTCATGCCGGCCCAAAAGGCGGCGAGATGCCGAACGCCGGGGATGAAATAGCAAATGAACAATACCGCTGGGCCGAGCTTCGAAAAAAGCGCTTTTGTTTGCTCGAGCCGTTTTTCTGTAAGATGGAGCTTGGGACCGAATTTATGCAAAAACGGTAGCCCGAGCGTAATCCCTAGCATATAGCTGAGCGAGATGCCAATGATGGCTCCAAGCCAGCAGGAAAGAAAAGCGAGCGGATACGAAAACGCCCCCGTTGAAACGCGGTAACCGGCATATGTCAACAGCAGCTCGTCGGGGATCGGCAGCCCAACAATGCCGAGCATCAGCGCAACCATAATGCCGATGTAGCCGAAGTGTTCGATAAGATAATGCAAATAGTGCTGCAAATGACCACCACGCTTTGCCGCGATTTCTTGTATATGACCATTATAAACCAACGGTCCACAAATGAAAATGGGGCGCTGCGCGTTCATGCCAAACGATGGAACGTATCAAAACACCGTTTCCCTCATACATTGTGATAAGAGGAAAAAGGGGGGGAGATGGATGCGGCAGGACGAGCTGAAAGAGTTGGAACGGGCGATTGCGGAAATTACGGAAATTGCGGAAGGATTTGGCCTTGATTTTTATCCAATGCGTTATGAAATTTGCCCGGCGGACATTCTTTATACGTTTGGTGCCTATGGGATGCCGACGCGATTTTCCCACTGGAGCTTTGGGAAACAGTTTTACAAAATGAAGCTTCATTATGATTTAGGGTTAAGCAAAATTTACGAGCTCATCATCAATTCGGACCCTTGCTACGCGTTTTTGCTCGATACGAATACGATCATCCAAAATAAGCTGATCGTCGCCCATGTGTTGGCCCACAGCGACTTTTTCAAAAACAACGTCCGCTTCAGCAACACGAAGCGCGATATGGTGGAAAGCATGGCGGCGACAGCGGAGCGGATCAAGCATTATGAACATCAATACGGAAAATTGGAAGTGGAAAAATTTTTGGATGCCGTCTTGGCCATTCAGGAGCATATCGATCCCTCGCTCCTGCGGCCGAAGCTGTCATGGACGTGGGAAGATACGGAAGTGTACGAAGAGGAGGAGCCTCCGAAAACATCGACGCCGTACGACGATTTATGGTCGCTTGACGAGCGAGACAAACTGAAAACGCCGCCGCGAAAAAAACGGCGCAAGTTTCCGCCGCAACCGGAAAAAGATGTGCTATTGTTCATTGAAGAATACAGCCGCGAACTGGAGGATTGGCAACGCGACATTTTAACGATGATGCGCGAGGAAATGCTTTATTTTTGGCCGCAGCTGGAGACGAAAATCATGAACGAAGGATGGGCGACGTATTGGCATCAGCGCATTTTGCGCGAGATGGATTTGACGAGCGATGAGGCGATTGAATTTGCGAAACTGAACGCCAACGTCGTGCAACCGTCGCGCACTGGCATCAATCCGTATTATTTAGGACTGAAAATTTTTGAAGACATTGAAGAGCGGTGGAACAACCCGACTGAGGAGATGAAAAAATACGGCGTCAAGCCGGGGTCGGGGAGGGCGAAAATTTTTGAAGTGCGCGAACTCGAATCCGACATTTCGTTTTTGCGCAACTATTTAACGAAAGAGCTCGTTATGCGCGAAGATATGTATTTGTTCCAAAAACAGGGGAAAGAATATAAAATCGTCGACAAAAACTGGGATCATATCCGCGACCAACTCGTCAGCATGCGGGTAAACGGCGGATTCCCGTATATCACGGTCAATGACGGCGATTATATGCGCAACGGAGAGTTGTATTTGAAGCATTGGTATGAAGGAATCGAACTCGATCTGAAGTATTTAGAAAAAGTGCTCCCATACATTTATCAGTTGTGGGGCCGTCCGGTCCATATGGAGACGGTCGTCGAGGAAAAGCCGATGTTGTTTACGTATGACGGGAAAACGGTGCATCGGAAATATTTATAACATGAGGGCAGGGATCTCCTGCTTTTTTTGTTTGTCACGATGAATATGTGAAAAAATGACACAAATTATTCAAAATCATGCCGGATAGCGTCCCCGATTTTATGAAATAATATGGAGTGGATAATTTGTGATGATTGTCACAAATTCTTCACCACTGTTTGTTCGCTCGGGGGGGGGTAGATATGTGGAAGCGGCATGAAAAAACGCTTGTGTTCGTTAGCTTTGCTGTTGCGGCTGTTGTCTTGCTTTCCTTGATTGGTCGCTTGTTTTCATAAGGGGGGATGAATCGTGAACGGTTACGATCCGGTGCTGCTTAGCCGTATTTTGACGGGATTGACGCTGACGGTCCACATCATTTATGCCACGATCGGCGTCGGGGTTCCACTGATGATCGCCATTGCCCAGTGGGTTGGGATTCGCAAAAATGATATGCATTACATCTTACTCGCTCGCCGCTGGACGCGCGGTTTTGTCATCACCGTAGCGGTCGGCGTGGTGACAGGAACAGCGATCGGCTTGCAGCTGTCGCTTTTATGGCCGAACTTTATGCAGCTGGCTGGCCAAGTGATCAGCTTGCCGCTGTTCATGGAGACGTTCGCCTTCTTTTTTGAAGCCATTTTCCTCGGCATTTATTTGTATACATGGGATCGGTTCGAAAATCAGAAAAAACATTTGCTTTTGCTTATCCCGGTGGCAATCGGGTCTTCAGCATCAGCCATGTTTATTACGATGGTGAACGCGTTTATGAATACGCCGCAAGGGTTTGAATTTAAAAACGGCGAGCTTGTCAACATCGATCCAATCGCGGCTATGTTCAACCCAGCGATGCCGACGAAAGTCGCCCATGTGCTGGCGACTTCGTATATGACGTCAGCATTCGTGCTTGCTTCGATCGCCGCTTGGCATTTATGGAAAGGCAATCGTCACATTTATCATCGCAAGGCACTTCATTTAATGATGAAAACAGCTTTTATTTTTTCGGTAGCCAGTGTATTGATTGGCGACTTATCGGGCAAATTTTTAGCCGAATACCAGCCAGAAAAGCTGGCGGCCGCTGAATGGCATTTTGAAACGAGCTCCCACGCGCCGCTCGTGTTGTTTGGCATGCTGACAGAGGATGGCGAGGTGAAGTATGCCATTAAAATCCCATATGCGTTAAGCATTTTGGCGCACAACCACCCGGGGGCGGTTGTGACCGGGCTGAACGAATTTCCGGAAGATGAACGCCCACCACTGTACATTCATTACTTATTCGATGTGATGGTCACGATCGGGGTGTTTTTAATGGTTGTCGCAGCCGCGTATTGGCTCGGATCGATTTTCCGCTGGAAGTGGACGGCGAAAAAGTGGTTTTTTGGACTGCTGGTGGCGGGAGGGCCGCTGGCGATGGTTGCGATTGAGGCGGGATGGTACTTAGCGGAAGTCGGGCGGCAGCCGTGGATTTTGCGTGGCTATATGAAAACGGCGGAAGGAGCGACATCGTCGGCGCATGTGGATACGATGCTTGTGTTGTTTTGCCTTTTGTATATGGTGTTAGTAATTGCGAGCGCAATAGTGCTCATCCGTATGTTCCGCCGCAACCCGGTTGAACGGGAGCTGGCAGAGCGGGCCAATAATGGGGAGGTGGCGCCATGACGCTCGAAGTCATTGGCATTTCGGTGTTATGGCTGTTTTTGTTCGGGTACATTATCGTTGGCTCGATTGATTTCGGGGCTGGGTTTTTCAGCGCCTATAGCCATTGGGCAAACAAACAGCATATTTTGCACCGCATCATTCAGCGCTATCTTTCCCCTGTATGGGAAGTGACGAACGTCTTTCTTGTCTTTTTCTTTGTCGGCATTGTCGGCTTTTTTCCGAAAACGGCGTATTATTACGGTTCTATTTTGCTTGTCCCGGCGAGCATCTCCATCATTTTGTTAGCTATTCGCGGCTCGTACTATGCGTTTCATACGTATGGGGGGACGGAACGGAACTGGTATTTAATCGCTTATGGATTGACGGGGTTGTTTATTCCGGCCTCCCTGTCCATCGTGTTGACGATTTCTGAAGGCGGGTTTGTGGAGGTAGGCGCCTCAGGCGTTACGCTGGATTATGGGAAGCTGTTTGCAAGCCCGTTGTCATGGAGCATTGTGCTGCTCAGTGTGACGAGCGTTCTTTACATTTCTGCCGTTTTCTTAACGTACTATGCGGACGAGGCCAAGGATGAACGGGCGCGGGCGCTGTTGCGCCGCTACGCTCTTCTTTGGAGCGGGCCGACGATGTTGTCAGCGCTGCTCATTATTTACCAGCTCCGCTACCATAATCCCGAGCATTACGCCAACCTATGGAATGTGGCGTGGATGCTGGTCATTTCCTTTTTGTGTTTTGTCATTACCGTTTGGCTGCTTTGGCGGCAGCGGCGGTTCGGCTGGGCGTTTATTGCGCTGGTGTTTCAATACGCGTTCGCCTTTTACGCCTATGGCATTTCACATTATCCGTATTTGTTATACCCGTATTTGACGATTTATGACGGGTTTACGAATGAGACGATGGCTATGGCGTTGATCGTCGCGTTTATTGCCGGCCTCCTGTTATTAATTCCGTCACTTTATTTGCTTATGCGCCTCTTTGTGTTTAACAAGGCGTACGTTAAAGGAAAATGGGAAGGGGGAAAAGGATAATGCAAACATTTTTGATCATGTATGCGCCGATGATCATCGTCGCCCTGTCGATCATCGCCGCGTTTTGGGCTGGTTTGAAAGATGTGCACGTAGATAAGTAAACACAATTTCAGCGTCTTGGTAATGCATAGTTTGCCGCCAATCGCCCACACTAGCGGATGACAACGAATAGAGAAAGGATGGGCGATCATGAAAGAAATATTGGAGCGTGTGAAAGAGCAGCTGGAACAATCGTTTGACGAACCGCGCTCGACGAGTCTTGATGGGGCGATTCATGAGCTTGAACGGTTAAAAGCGAGCGCCAGGGATAAACGGCAAATGATCGAAGATGTCATCCGTGCGGTGACTCACGCGCGCAATGCGCGAATGGAGCTGGCCGAGGCGGGAGATGAATCGGCGACAAACGCTTTCGCTGAGGCCTACCGGGCGCTCGATCAAGCGATTGAATCGTACAGTGGCGTCGATAACGACCCGGTGTAAGACGGATGGGGGCCCCCTTGGCCTTCTGTTGTGACGATTGCGGGGATGGCGGCGAGCTTTTACTTTTTATCACTGGCGATAAAAACGTTGCCGATCGGCACCGCCTATGCGGTGTGGACGGGAATCGGAGCGCTCGGGGCGGCCTTGGTCGGCATGTTGTTTTTAAACGAGCCGGTCAACGCGCTGCGGGTGGCGTTTTTGCTTTGCATTCTTGTCGGAGTCATTGGTTTGAAGTTTACGGCGGGGCAATAAATTGGATTCATTTCTTGCCAAGAAAAAGAGTTGACAACAGGTATAAATATTGAATATCATGAAAATATAAAAACGAATATAGTTTCTTTTGTTAAAGGGGAGTAGCTTTAACAGCAAAGTCGTCAGTTCAGGGCGCATGCCCTCGGCTTTGTTGGCAACGGCGACGTTGTTAGCGAGACCTTTACCGATGTTGGTAAAGGTCTCTTTTACTTATGAAGGCCTTTACCAAGGATGGTAAAGGCCTTCTTTCATGTCATGGAACAAAAGGGGGAAGATAATCGTAAAAGAAGATAGGTTCAGCTTCAAAAAGAACAAAAAGCGGAGGGGATGACATGCGCAAATGGTGGAAACGACTTCGCTTCATCGTCCATGTCCGGCGTTTTCTACCGTTTTTGTTCGAATTTTTCGTTTCTCATGAAGTGCCAATGCGAAAAAAATTGTTTTCTGTCGGTTTGCTGCTTTTGTATATAGCGTTGCCGCTTGACCTCATTCCAGATTGGATTGCGTTGTTTGGTTTGATCGATGATTTGACCGTCTTCCTGTTTATTTTGCAACAAGTCATCAAGATGGCGCCGATTTCGCTAAAGGAAAAATATAACTTGTGAAGGGGGACCTGAATCCGTGACAGCAGCTCATCAAAAGCACCGGAAAACGTAATCATATCAAGGGTTTAGCCCAGTTTCGGATGTTCACTTATTGAGTGAAAAGCAAAAAGTGTGATATTTGTTGATTTATCAAGCTTTCTCAGCAGTTTGAACGCGTTTTTATCACGGATTCAGGGGGGATTGTTCCATGGATGTATTGTCAGCGGAGTTTTGGACGGCGTTGCTGTCGATCATTATTATCGATCTTTTGCTGGCAGGGGATAACGCCATTGTGATTGGATTGGCGGCTCGCAACTTGCCAAAGCATCAGCAAAAAAAGGCCATCATTTGGGGAACGGCCGGCGCCGTTGTTGTTCGGGCGTTAGCAACGATTTTCGTTGTATGGCTTCTTAAAATTCCAGGCCTCTTGCTTGTTGGCGGTCTCTTACTTGTCTGTATCGCTTACAAGCTGCTCGTTGAGGAAAAGGGGCACGATGATATCGAGGCTGGGGGAAGTTTATGGGAAGCGATGCGCACGATTATTATTGCCGATGCGTTGATGGGGCTTGACAACGTGTTGGCGGTCGCCGGTGCCGCGCATGGAAATTTTCTCCTTGTTATCCTTGGGCTGCTCATTTCTGTTCCAATCATGGTGTGGGGCAGCACGTTTATTTTAAAATGGATCGAGCGCTTCCCAATCATTATTACGATCGGCGCCGGTGTCCTCGCCTGGACGGCGGCGAAAATGATCGTCGATGAGCCGTTTTTAAAGGCGTATTTTGCCAATCCTGCCGTGAAGTATGGATTTGAGTTGCTTGTTGTTGCCGCTGTCATTGTGGCGGGAACGATAAAAAAACGAAAAAGCGCCAAAGAGACGAAACCGAAAGCCGCCAATGAATAATTGGCGGCTTTTGTGGCTGGGCAATCACCAAGCGGATGGCTATTTCCATTTCAGCAGCAGAAATTGCAGCAGCCATCCAATGGAGAGCCCGGGGATGACAGATAAGATCGGCAGCCAAATCGGTCCAAAAAACACGCCGCCGATCGTCACGTGCGACGAGTACATCAAGCCGACCGTCACAAAGTAGGCGGAGACGACAAACGGCAAAAACGAGTACGGCGTTTGCCCGCCGCCAGCGTCTTTAAACGCATCCCACATGGCAAAAAAGTATAAACATGGATAAAACATCAGCCATCCGATATCGACAATGCGGGCGGCCTCATCCGTACGTCCCAAAAAGCTGAGGCGGATGGCTTCATTGAAATGGGATTGGGTGTTAATCACAAATTCCAACGCAATAAACAAAATTCCTTTTATATACTTTTTGTTCAACAGTTGCCCGAATCCAGGCAAAGCAATGCTCCATAACAATGCTTCGATCGCTTTCACCTTTTCGAACCCTTTACTGAGATAGTATTAGTTGATCGTTGCTTTGTCCGTTGCACCGTCAGATGGACCTGGAGACAATCGATGGGTGTAATTACATTTTTTTGGTTCATCACCAAAAGTTGTACTTGATTTTTTCTGAACATACTCTATTTACGCTTGTGAGGGAAAATCAACAAATCAGTGATTTTTGCACATCTTTGGGCAGGAAACCGTATTGCTTGTCAAGTACATGTTGTGGTGAAGAGCCTAAAACAAGTCTTTTTAGTAAAAAAATGGTTCATCACCAAAAGTTGTACTTGCACCTGTCATGAAAGTATGTTAGCTGTTTCTAGCCGAACCCGCAATGCAAAACGCTGGATATTTCTGTATCCGTATCCCCGACGTTTCATCAGCTTGATCTTGTTATTTGTTCCCTCCATTTTCCCATTTGAATAAGGGGATAAAATGCACGATATGATTTCGTCTGTTCGTTTGACGAGTGATTTTGCGATGGCGCGAACAGCAGAACAAGGACAAAACAAATACCGATGAACCCAGGCGTTCAAACGACGTTTCGCCTGTTGCTCATCTTTGCTTTTGAACACATAGCGAACATGTTGGAGCGATTGGTAAACAGACTTTAAGTAATCGCTTTCATTACACCATTCTCGTATGATTTGACGTTCTTCCTCCGTCAATTTCTCTGGGCATTGGCTCAATAAACGGCAAACGTAACGAACATTTCCGTGTTTCTTGCCTCCTTTGCCCAAATATTTGCGACAACGTTCTAACGCATCGGTAAACAGCTGAATGACATGGAAATAGTCGACGACATGTGTCGCCTCTGGGCAAACCCGTTGAATCGCTTTTTTCATCGCTGGAGCCAAGTCACTCACGACATACTGAACGGAACGAGATACATGAGCCAATGCACGCCCAATGGCTTCCTCGTTCTTTCCTGCTTCAACGGTATACACTTCTCCCGTTTCGGCATCCATGATCGCCACTCCATAGTCGTGCCCTTTTCGAAAAGCAAACTCATCGACACAAACCGCCTTTGGTTGGACGTCATTCGATAGGAAGGAAGGGGCATGGGTATAAAACCATCGTTCAACGGTCGTGTAAGGAAGCTTGAGCATACGAGCCACCGCCTGAATGGATGTTCCGATGCAAGATTGCGCGACCCATCGCTGAAAAGCATCCGTCGCCACACTTCGAGGAGAGATGGCTGGATACGACGTGCTGAACGTCACGCCACACGTGCTACAACGTCTGCGCTCGACAGGAAGTTCGATCCAAAAAATTCCGATTCGCTGAGCATAGCCATGCATCCATTGCTTCTTTTTGTCTGTCATTTTGATCGTGCGCTTCAAGCAGACAGGACATAACGGGCATTGTTCGGGTAGAGAAAGTTCGAAAATCCAACGTTCCCCTTCTTTTCGCACCTTTTGAATCAAAACATCTGGTAAATCGATGAGTTCTTTGATAAACTGAGAGTACATGCGAATTTCCCTCCATGGTTTGGTTTGGTCACCTTTACCATACAGGAAAATTCGCATTTTTTGTACCCTCTATGCACACCTACCTTAAATGATCAAGTACAACTTGTGGTGAAGAGCCTTGTTTTATACTTTTTTGCAATAGGAAGGCAGGAAAACTCTCCTACCTGAATCCGTGACAAAACATCTTTACAATGGTCGCAAACCGTTGATACGATAAGGGAAAACGACGTTGACGATTCTTCATCAAGTAGGTGATATGATGAAAGATTTCCCGATTCGGTTTGTATTGACAGATGAAGCGATTACCCCAAGTGCTGGGCTTGCTCTCGTTGGCTACTTACTGCACCAAACGAAACTGGATAAACGGGTAAACGCACTTCGGCTTCCAACGGTTCGTCGAGAAGTGCACATTTCCCATAGCGATGTCATTCGCTCGATGATTGGCTTGCTTGCCACAGGAAAAACGGATTTCGATCATATCGAAGCGTATCGTCAGGACGATATCTTTTCGGCATCGATGGGGATTCAGCACGTGCCTTCCTCTCCAACCTTGCGACAACGACTCGATCAGCTCGCTTGTCTTCCGATGACCGAAACGATTCTTTGGGAGGAGTCCATACGTCTGTTGATTCAACGACATGCCACTTTGTCCCCTTGTTGGACCAAAGGAAAGACGACATGGCTTCCCCTTGATATAGATGGTTCCCCATTTGACAACTCCGATACGAAAAAAGAAGGAGTCAGTCGAACGTATAAAGGATTTGACGGTTTTACACCGTTGTTTGCGTATGCAGGGAAGGAAGGGTATCTCGTTCATGCCGAGTTGCGTCCAGGGAAACAACATGTGCAAGACAACATGCCCTCGTTTTTAGTCACCGCTATCCGTCGAGCTCGTCAACTGACTTCATCTCGTCTGCTTGTTCGCATGGATGCAGGAAACGATGCAGAAGCGAATGTGCACGTATGCCTAAAGGAAGACGTGGACTTTGTCATCAAGCGAAACTTACGCCGAGAATCGAAAGCGCTTTGGTTCCAGATCGCTTCGCAAAAGGGCAGACGCGTCGATGATGGACAAAGCGAAGGAGTACAAACCTATGAGCTATGCCTTCCACAGAAGGCAGCGATCGATGGAAACACGTATACGTACGTTCAAGTCACCCAAGTGACGGAACGGACGATGGAACGCAATGGACAGCTGATGCTCGTTCCTGATTATGAAGTGGAAAGCTATTGGGTGCGGCTCAAAGGATACGAGCATGTTCGAATGAGCGATGTGCTCGCGTTGTATCATGACCATGCGACATGCGAACAGTTTCATAGCGAACTGAAGAGCGACTTAGATTTAGAGCGGCTTCCATCTGGGAAGATGAAAACGAATGCGCTCGTGTTGGTCATGGGAGCCTTCGTTTACAATCTTCTTCGTCTGATTGGACAAGATCTATTAAGCGATCCGAGACATCCGTTGCACCACAAAGTGAAACGCCGTCGCATCAAGACGATTATTCAGACGGTGATCACGATGGCAGGTCGACTCGTCCGCCGATCACGACAGATCTGGATGAAACTGACGCGAAGGAGTGGGTACAGTATACTCCTACTGAATGTGTATCAAAAATGGAAAGAGGCAAGATAACAAACAGATGTTCGGGTACTCATATCCATCACTCCCCCCTGTACTTTTTTTGTCTCTTTTTTGGTTTGTATCTCCATAAAAGAGGATTTATCTCGTTTTCAAACATGAAAGTGGTGCAGGGAATCATCAAAAAAAGGGATGTATGGATCATATATCCATAGAACTAACACCAAAATCAAAGTTGATTTCCAACCATCACGGATTCAGGTTTCCTATAGAACCAAACGATATGTTAGCTGAAGATAAAAAATACTTTAAATTTTTCTGAATAATGAATATAATAGTTGTGTAAAGGATTTTGACCAGGCGTGTTGATTATCCAATAAAATCCAAAGGGTATAGAAAAAAGAGCACCTTTCCTGTAGAATGTGAGTAACGACACAAACAAACCCAGGAGGTGCTCTCTATGAACAAGCATACCACACTCCCGAATTTGATGCAAAAACTTGTTTCGGATGAAGAGATTCAACTGATTGCCGAAGCGGTTGGGTATCGTGATTCGTCTCGAACCTTTACGTTGCGCGAGTTGATTCACTTCTTCCTGCTGGCCGCCATGCATCAATGGAAAAGCTTTCGCCACGGAGCCGATGTGGGGCCTCTGTATGGATTGCCGCGATTCCATTATTCCACAGTATCCAAGAAAGCGAAAGAAGTTCCCTATGACATCATGAAACGCTTGTTGGCGTTGATCATTTCCAAGTGCAACCGCCAAACCCGCCGTTCGCTTCGGTTTCCCAAACCGCTTCGGGTGGTGGATTCGACGACCGTCACGGTCGGGAAAAACCGCCTCCCATGGGCTCCGTATCACGGCGAACGCGCCGGAGTGAAGCTGCACGTCGCGTATTCGCCGGAATCCTCGTTGCCGGCAGACGTGGTGGAAACCATCGGACTGCGTCATGATGGCCCGGTGGGAGAACAGTTGACGAACGCTCAACAAGTGCTGGTGGAAGACCGGGCGTATTTCAAAATCGAACGCCTCGATCGATTTGTGGAGCAGCATCAGCTCTTTGTCATTCGAATGAAGGACAACATCGAACTTCATCAGAAAAAAAGCTTGAAACGCCTTTCCAGCACATCTTCATCGGTTCAAGCCGACTTCACGTGCCAGTTGGGGACGAAACAATGCCGATCGACCAAGCGTCACCGGGTAGTGATCTTTCGAGATGCAAATGGCCGCGACATTCGGGTCGTGACGAATCTCTTCCATGCGTCTGCGGAAACCATTGCCGACATGTACCAACAACGTTGGACCGTTGAAGTCTTTTTCCGCTGGGTAAAGCAATATCTGAATGTCCCAACCTTGTTTGGCACGACGGAAAATGCGGTATACAATCAGCTGTTTGGGGCGTTCATTGCGTATGTGTTGCTGCGATGGCTGTATGATCAAACCAAAAAACGGACGAACGTCTCTCTTTCCTTCATTTCGTTTGTTCGCCGTTTTTTCTCTGGGCAGCTTCCTCTCGATTGGAAATCCGGGATGGCCGCTGCTTTGTTTGAGTATGCCCAAATTTATGGAAGGCGTATGTATAATTTTGGATAATCAACACTCGTGGGTTGTTCTTTTCTTTGTTGATACAAACCGAATAGGAGAATGATGCTGGCAAAGAGATTTCCAATAAGCAATTGAGATGCAGCTACCATCCACAATGTTACATATGATAACTTGACATGCCTTTTGTTTTCTAAATCATTTACCGCTACTTTTGTTAATACAGCAAAAAAAGGATTTAGCATCGCTATAACAAACATAATGGTGATGATCGGCTCGCGGATTACCGGAGTGAAAAATGTTTGATGCGCATGAAGCGTCACTAAGTACAGGCAAGTGACAAAAATCAATGGCACTGCATAAAAAAAGTAAATGGCTGCTTTAAAAAAACAGCGATCAATTTTATAGTTTTGTGTACAATTCATCTGAAGTCCTCCTTGGTATGGTGAGTGATGTGGTTGACACCCCTGCATCATACCAAGAGGGCTTTTTTTGATCAAGTCCCCGGAAAAGCTCCTAACGGGAATGCTCCTTTTTTATATTATGATGAGCGCTTTCATTACTGTTATAGCAAATCGAAAATATGGGAACAATGGATTCCAGCCATTCTGGACCTAATCACACTTTCCGTTCTTTTTCACATTAGATAAGAATTTTCCCAGCTTCATCATTATGAGATGATCGTTACGATTCTGTTTTAAATCCCTTTTCTTCCAAAGCTTTCTCAAACTGCTCTCGCACTTGTGGGACCGATAAACCGACGATCACTTGAATTGCCTTGCCATTACGAACGACACCATGAGCTCCAGCAGACTTGAACACACTATCCGGCGCGACTTTTGATTCATCATTCACACTAACGCGAAGACGTGTGGCACAATTGGTAACCGCCTCGATATTTTCAGGACCGCCAAGCGCATCTAAAAATTGTAATGCTTGAACCGTATAGCTGTTGCCACTGCCATTTTGGTTAGCGTGTGAGTAAAATATTTGTGGGTGACATTCCGGAATGATTCCCCGACGAGGGTTGCGAACTTTTGTTCGCGACGCTCGTCGGGGCCACCAAGCGAAGCGCGGTAGAAAAAAGCAAATGTCATGCAAAAAGGACTCTCTCCCTGCTATGATGGTGATGACCAACATCCATAAAACAGGAGGGAGAGAGTCCATGAAACATCTTACCACAGAATGGCCTTTATTAAAAGAGCTGGAGGAACAATTAGTCAGAACTCTTCAAAAGGTGTTCGCTGTCTTGTTGGCGGCCCTTTTGGAGGAGATTGATCAACAACTGGCGGAAGCGCGGGACAAGCGCCGGTATCAGCTGAAAGACAAACGGCCGACTACGATCCAAACGCTGTTTGGAGAAGTGACGTTTCGACGGAACTACTACTATGACCGGCAAACGGGGAACTATACCTTCTTGCTGGATGCCGAACTGGGCTTTGATGGAGCGCAGTCGATCAGCCCTTGCCTCGAGGAAACGGCGGTCGAGTTGGCCGTAGAGTGCTCTTCCTACCGCAAAGCGGCCCGTACGTTGGAGTCGATCGTGGGGTATGCGGTCCTAAGCCACGAGGCGATTCGCCAACTGGTGCTGGAGGCCCCTGTCTCGCTGCACCGCCCTGTTTCCCAACGGCACGGCCGAGTGCTATTTGTGGAGGCGGATGGGCTGTTCATTTCCCGCCAGGGGAAAGGGAAACGGGCGAAAGAAGAGAAAATCCTGGCGGTTCACGAGGGATGGAAACGAAACGGTTCGCAGCTCGAGCTCGTGAACCGGCGCCACTACCTCCATGAAGGGGCGGGAGACGTGTGGGAACGGTTTGAAGAGTGGCTGATGAACGAATATGCCTATGATCCGTGCCGGGACCTTTTGATCATCAACGGCGACGCGGCGTCGTGGATCACGGCCTGCCGGGAGTATTTTGGGAAGCGGGCGTGCTTTCAGCTGGATCGATTTCATGTGGCGCGGGAGCTGCGTCAGTGTCTGTCCGGCCATCCGCGTTGGCGGGAGGTGCGGAGGAAGCTGGCGAAACAAGACGAAGAAGGACTTTTGGTCGAGCTGAACAGCGCGGTCGGCACGTTGGGGGACGAAGGCAAAGAACAACAGCTGGCCGCCTTGATTCGCCGGATCGAGTCGATGCCGGGATGCATCCGGGACTATCGGGAGTGGCTGTCGGAGCAAGGGGTGGAGACGACCGGCATGCGTCCGATGGGCCACGCCGAGAGCGTGATGAGCCGGTTTGCGCATCGGGTGAAATCCCGCCGCAGCTGGAAAGACCAAGGGCTTCGGGCGTTTCTGAGGGCGATGGCGGCCCGAATCGACGGGATTTGGCGGAGAAATGGGCAGTTGGTGGAGGAAGAAGAGACCCGAACGGCGGCCTCGGCCTCAACAAAGTCCAAGCGGATCGAACAGGCCAAACGGAAGGCCGGACGGTTATGGGCAGATGTGGTGCGTCAGAATCTACCGTGTCTGCAGCGGTCATCCGGGACGCCGATCCATCAAGCGTTGTCGGCGCTCCGGGATGGTGGTTGGGTGTAAAAAAATGGAATACAATATCATCACTTCAAGATGAGGGATGAGAGTCCGAAAGCGCTTACGATATGAATTCCTTAAAATGGTTCGCTAACTAGTGATTGACAACGCCCGTAGTGAACCGAAAAAATGTTCTCCACAAAGTCTTGACTGACTCTTGGTTAGCTTGTTTTTTTGCTTTATAATCTGCTTTCGTATATAATTTCATCTCTGATGAATCATCTGCTTCGCGTCCCGGCGTTGCAACATTAAATTTAAGAATCAAATATCGGAAAACAAAGAAGTAAATGATCATAAATATGAACCCGATTGCCCATTGTATTAAATAAGTCGTGCTATGATATTTAAATAATGGAATCCAGTTTGAAGTAGCGATTTCTAACAGTCCCCCGCCCATATTTCCTACAGCGCCGAATGCATACATCACCGCTGCCATTGTGGCTGCTAAAAATGCATGCACTGCAAATAACCAAGGTGCCACAAATAGGAAAGTAAATTCAATTGGTTCTGTAACTCCAGCAATAACAGCCGTTAAAGCGGCAGAGATTAATAGCCCTGCAACCTGTTTTCTTTTTTCTGGCTTTGCAGTAACATACATCGCTAATGCAATACCTGGAATGCCAAAGATTTTAGACATCCCATGCAATGCAAATCCGCCTTGCGGGAACATTTCCTTTAAAGAATGCGCAGATGTTGCGTATTCTGGTAAATGCTCGATCCAATACTTAGCGATTCCTCCTTCAACAACCGCAGGGCCAAAGACAAATGGACCGTAGATGAAGTGATGCAGCCCTGTTGGAATAAGTAAGCGCTCTAAAAATGTATACAACCAAACCCCAAGCACTCCTGAGCTTGCCAAAAATCCTTGTAAAGATGCAATGCCATGTTGTACGATTGGCCAAATATAGGCTGTTATTAAAGCAACTGGAAGCATCACAAGGAACGCAATAATCACCACAAATGATGAACCTTGAAAAATGCCAAGGAAATCTGGAAGCTTCGTATCGAAGAAGCGGTTATGAAGCGCTACAACAATAGAAGATATAACGATCGCTCCAATAATGCTCGTATCTAATGTTTTGATTCCCGCAATCATTGTCAAACCGCTAACTCCGCCAGCTTCCTGGCTGAAATCTACACCAAATTTATCTCCCCAAAGAGTCAATATAGCGTTAATAAAATAGTTGAATGTTAAATAAGTAACAATCGCTTCCATACAAGCTCTCGCATGGGCCTTTTTTGCCAACGCAATCGGAATGCCTATAACAAACAATAACGGCATTTGTCGGAAGACCGTCCATCCACCCTCTTCTACTACCGTCCAAAACTTGTACCACATTCCGTTCGGATCAGCAATGGATCCCATGATATCAGGATTTTTAAACAAGATGGTCAAGCCAACGACTATACCAGCGAACGGAAAAAGCAACACCGGTACAAACATAGCTGCACCAAACCGCTGAATTTTTTGCATCATGCCCACTCACTCCTTCTTCTCAAATTTTTTGATAACGCTTTCCTTTTCTTTATAACATGAACTTTTTTGGCAAACAACAAAACGGAAGTAAGCTGTTCGTTTTCACTTCTCTTGTTATTTTTCCCAAAATTCAAGAAAATTCCCAGAATGAGCAGCTATATATGGAATACTAGAGATATTCTTCATAGTCCACCATAAATTTTAAGAACAGATCGAGCCAAACTTCAAAAACAATATGTATCGATTTTGTGTTTTGTATCAGCTCAACTATCGAGTATCCAGATTCATCTTCAACGTCGAAATCTTCATTTGTTGAAACAGAAGGGCGAGGTCATCATCGCCGTCCATGTCCTTGGAAAGTTGTTAGGCTTCACTTCCGAACGGGCTTGGCATCGGTTTGTGATCGGGAATTTGTTTTCCAAGGACTTGTTCCCTGAACGTTCTCGATACAACCGTCGCTGCCGAGCGCTTGGCTTTGCGATCAAGTGGATGCGGCACCAGCTGGCCAAGCGTGGACAACACCATGCGTATGCGATCGTGGACAGTTTGCCGATCGAGCTGTGTCATTCATCCCGAATGTATCGCGCCAAACGGTTTCGTGGAATTGCGGATATTGGCTATTGTGCTTCGAAAAAGATCGCTTTCTATGGGTTGAAACTTCATCTGCAGGTCACTGACCAAGGGCTTCCGATGGGATATGTCGTCACTGAAGCGTCTTGTCACGATCGGGTGGCCGCTGAAACCGTCATGATGCAAATTCCACATCCATATAACCTAGGTGACAAGGGTATATCAGCCAAACGCTGCAAAAGAAGCTGTACGAAGAGCATCGAGTCGCTTTTTGGACGCCCGTTCGAAAAAATCAGCGAATTCGCCAATCGGACGCATGGAAACAGTGGATGAAACGAAAACGCAAAGTGTTGAAACCGTGTTTTCGATTTTAGTCGATTCGTATCGGATCACCGAGATTCGAGCGAACTCGGTTTCTGGATTTGAAACGGCACAGGATGGTATTTTACTGGCTTACTCCCTTGTTGTTCTTGGGCTAGTTGAGCGTTAAGACTCAACTAGCACCACGGGTTCATCAATCATTTTTTCGCTAGTCTTGAAAAAAGAGAGTTGTATATTTCCGTCATGTAGTGTACAGTGGATAGTGAAAACGTGTGCACAAAGGGGGAGGAAGCCTTGAAAAAAACATGGTGGAAAGAGGGCGTCGCCTATCAAATTTATCCGCGCAGCTTTATGGATGCCAACGGCGACGGCATCGGCGATCTTCGCGGCATCATCGAAAAGCTGGATTATTTGGTGGAGCTTGGAGTCGACATCGTTTGGATTTGTCCAATTTACCGGTCGCCGAACGCCGATAACGGATATGACATCAGCGATTATTATGCCATTATGGATGAGTTTGGAACGATGGATGACTTCGATGAATTGCTTGCCCAAGCCCATCGGCGCGGGTTGAAAGTCATTTTGGATTTGGTCATCAACCATACGAGTGATGAGCATCCGTGGTTTATCGAATCGCGGTCATCGCGCGACAATCCGAAGCGCGACTGGTACATTTGGCGTGACGGCAAAGACGGGCGCGAACCGAACAACTGGGAAAGCATTTTCGGCGGCTCGGCGTGGCAGTATGATGAGCGGACGGGTCAATATTATCTGCATATTTTTGATGTCAAACAGCCCGACTTGAACTGGGAAAACAGTGAGGTGCGCCAGGCGCTTTATGAGATGGTCAACTGGTGGCTGGATAAAGGTATCGACGGCTTTCGTATCGACGCGATCTCCCACATTAAGAAAAAGCCGGGTCTTCCCGATTTGCCAAACCCGAAGGGGCTGAAGTATGTACCGTCGTTTGCCGGGCATATGAACCAGCCTGGCATTATGGAATATTTAAGAGAGTTGAAAGAGCGAACGTTTGCGCGATATGACATTATGACGGTCGGCGAGGCGAACGGAGTAACGGTTGATGAGGCCGAACAATGGGTCGGGGAAGAAAACGGCGTGTTCAATATGATTTTTCAGTTTGAGCATCTAGGGCTATGGGAAAGGAGTGCGGATGGTTCCATCGATGTCCGCCGCCTAAAGCGGACGTTGACGAAATGGCAAAAAGGGCTTGAAAACCGCGGGTGGAATGCGTTGTTTTTGGAAAACCACGATTTGCCCCGCTCCGTTTCGACGTGGGGCAATGACCGCGACTATTGGGCGGAAAGCGCCAAGGCGCTCGGCGCGCTCTACTTTTTCATGCAAGGGACGCCGTTCATTTATCAGGGGCAAGAGATCGGGATGACGAACGTGCGGTTCGATGACATCCGTGATTATCGTGATGTGTCCGCTCTTCGCCTGTATGAACTCGAACGGGCGAAGGGGCGGACCCATGAGGAAGTGATGAAGATCATTTGGCAAACCGGGCGCGACAACTCGCGCACCCCGATGCAATGGTCTGATGCCCCAAACGCTGGATTCACGACAGGTACGCCATGGATCAAGGTGAACGAAAACTATCGTACGATCAATGTCGAGGCCGAGCGGCGCGACCCGAACTCGGTATGGTCGTTTTATCGACAAATGATTCAGCTTTGGAAAGCGAATGAGCTGTTTGTTTACGGAACGTACGATCTGCTTTTGGAAAACCACCCATCCATTTACGCGTACACAAGAACGCTCGGACGTGATCGCGCGCTTGTAGTCGTCAACTTGTCGGACCGCCCGTCACTTTACCGCTATGACGGCTTCCGCCTTCAGTCAAGCGATTTGGCGCTCTCGAACTACCCGGTCCGTCCGCATAAAAATGCGACGCGTTTTAAGCTGAAACCGTACGAGGCGCGCGTATACATCTGGAAAGAATAAGAAGGAATTTGCCTTTCTGTGTGGAATGAATACGGAAGGGAGATGATCAACACGGGGACGGTCGATCCGATTCGCTACCCGATCGGAACGTTTCAAGCGCCGCAGCAGTTTGAGGATGGGAAGGTGCAAGAGTGGATTGCTGCCATCCGCGGGCTGCCGAACGACTTAAGGGCCGCTGTTTTCGGCTTAAACGATGAGCAGCTCAACACGCCGTACCGCGACGGCGGCTGGACGGTGGCCCAAGTCGTCCACCATTTGGCCGATGCAAGCATGAACGCGTTTTTGCGCACGAAATGGGGAGTGACGGAAGACGACCCAACGGTGAAGCCGTTTGCGGAAAGCGAATGGGCGAAAACGGCCGATGCTTGCTCGCTGCCCATTGAACCGTCGCTTTTATTGCTTGACGGACTGCATGCACGGTGGACGACGCTGCTCGAGTCGATGACAGAAGCCGATTTTCATCGCCTCATCCAACCGGAAGGAGCGTTGCGGCCGATGCCGCTGTACGTATTGACCGCGCTGTATGCATGGCATGGCAGGCATCATACGGCGCAAATTGTGTCATTGCGGAAACGGAAAGGATGGTGGGGCTGACCCAAAAGTCCGCCAAAAAGCGGACTTTTGGAGTCAGCCCTCTCTGGTTTTTGTATATTTTACCAAACGGAACAAAATTCCGACTCTGTTCTCCCCCTCATTTACGCCACCAAGGACAATTGCTTGTCCCTAGCGGCTTTTTTGAGAAGATTGTGGGCAGCACAAACCAGCCCCCATTCGATGGAAACTTTTTGGAGGCCTCGCAGGACAAAGCGACGAAACCCGCGATTTTGTTTGATTTGCCCAAATACACTCTCAATGTCGGTTTGGCGTTGGCGGTATCGGGCTTGCCCTTCTTCACTCTCCAACCGTTCGCGGGCTTTCTGTTTTTGTTCATGATAGATGGGGTTCCATTGCGTGGTTCGTCCATACTTGGAAGTCGTGCAGGCCGAACGGAACGGACATCCTTCGCATTCATGGCATTGGTAGTGTCGGGTGACCGAGGTGTATCCTGATTCCGTGGTCTGTTTCGAAGTTCCGGTGCGAACCAGCTTTTTCCCATTGGCGCAAATCCAAACGTCTTCTTCTTCCACATAGGTCCAATTCTGCTGATGATGCGGATTTTTCTTGACCTTGCGCGTGTTCTCCTTCTCATACGTATGGTACTTGATCAAGGCCGATATGTGCTTCTCTTCCAGCTTCACGTAGTTCTCTTCCGAGCCATAAGCCGCGTCAGCGATCAAACGTTCGGGTTCCACGCCGTACTTCTCTCGAACGGTCTCCAAATGCGGGAGAAGACAACGAGTGTCGCCCGGCCTCTGATGAAGGGAATACCCCAAAATAAATTGGCCGGAAGAACCCACCTGTACGTTATAGGCCGGCTTGAGCTGGCCGTTTCGCATGTGATCCTCCTTCAACCGCATGAAGGTGGCATCCACATCGGTCTTGGAATAGCTGTTGCGATCCCCGCATACATGGAGTTGGTGTTCATACTTTTCACTGCGGGGCAAGTAGTCCTCCTTCATCTTCTTGATGGCCTTCTTCAACGGTTGGTTGTCCGGCTCGGCCTCCAACCGTTTTTCCCACTCCTCGGTTTTCTTTCGGATTTCTTCTGACGTAAAGGCCGGCGAAGGGTCGATGTCTTCCGCCTTTTCTTCTTCCACGATCACCTCGATCTGGGCAATCAGCCGATCGACATTGGCTTGGAGTTTCTCCTGGTACTTCTCAGCCGATTTGCGCCAAACGAAGGTGTACCGGTTGGCATTCGCTTCAATTTTCGTTCCATCCACAAAATAATCTTCCATCTTGACATAGCCGTCGGCCACGAGCAGCGTGATCATTTCCCGGAACAGGTCGTCAATCAGGTCTTTCATCCGCTCCGAACGAAACCGATTGATGGAGCGGAAGTCCGGCTTTTGAAATCCACTTAGCCACATGAGGGGAAGGTGGACTTCGAGCTGCCGTGCAATCTCACGGCCATGATACATTTTTTGGGTGTAAGCGTAAAGGAGAATTTTGGTCATCATTTTCGGATGATAGGCGGAGGCGCCCCCTCCTTTGTAGTAAGCAAGAAACGTCTCCATCGGGATGCGTTCAACCATCTCATGAACCACGTGGGCCATGTTATCCCGTGGAATGAGATCGGCGATGTTGCTTGGCAAAGAGAGGTTGTCCATGGTATACTCTTTAAAGGAAATATGATCATGTTTCATAAAAGAATCGCCCTTCTTTCGGTGGTAGTGGTTTTGGTGACTCTATTCTACCAGAAAAAAGGGCGATTCTTCTATATTTGAGGCAAAAAAGTGGGGGCTGATCCCAAAACGCATTCGCGTTTTGGGTCAGCCCCTTACTCGATCGGCCGCACCGCTTGGGGCGGCCGATATATAGGCTCGCTCCGGAGAAAAGCCGCCTTTGCGCGGCTTTTTTCAAAAAACGTGCTGGACAAACATTTTTGTTAAACGAAAACATACAGTTATGCTATACTGACAAATATTAAGGGACACGAAATATATATCGTACAAGGGGGATCGGTATGAATGCGCAACAAAGGCAAGTTGTTGCGGAACAGAAAGAAAAAATTTGGACGCGCAATTTTATTTTGATTTGCTTGGCCAACTTTTTCATTTTTCTTGGATTTCAAATGACGCTGCCGACACTGCCGCTGTTTGTCGAACACTTAGGCGGCAACGACCAGCTCATCGGCCTTGTCGTCGGGATTTTCACTTTTTCCGCACTTCTCGTCCGTCCGTTTGCCGGCCATGCGCTTGAGACGCGGGGACGGCGGTTTGTCTTTTTGCTTGGGCTGCTCATTTTTGTCGTTTCGGTCGGTTCGTACAGTGTCATCACCAGCATGCTTCTTCTCTTTTTGATGCGCGTCGTCCAAGGAATTGGCTGGGGGTTTTCGACAACCGCTTCCGGAACGGTGGCGACGGACATCATTCCGGCCAGCCGCCGCGGGGAGGGAATGGGTTATTACGGATTGTCAGGAAACATCGCCCTCGCTTTCGGTCCGTCGCTTGGACTTGTGCTTGCCGCTATGATTCCGTTTAGCCATTTGTTTCTGATTTGCGCTCTGCTTGGCGTTGCTTCCGTATTGTTTGCGGCGGCCATCACCTATAAAAAAGTGGAGGGAAGGCCGCGCTATGAGACGAACAAGTGGGACCTTTACGAAAAAACGGCGCTCGTTCCGTCCGTGCTTCTCTTCTTTTTAACGGTGACGTTCGGCGGCATTGCTTCGTTTTTGCCGCTATATACGGCGCAAAAAGGGATCGGCGGTTTGCAGCTGTATTTTTTGCTTTATGCGCTCGCCCTGATGGTGACGCGCACGTTCGCCGGCCAGCTGTATGACCGGAAAGGGCATCGGGCTGTCTTTCTCCCAGGTGCGGGGCTCATTTTGCTTGCGATGCTGCTGCTCTCCTGGCTGCCGGGGGAATGGGCGCTGCTTTTGGCGGCAGTATTGTATGGCTTCGGTTTTGGCATGGTGCAGCCAGGGCTGCAGGCGTGGTCGGTTGAGCGGGCCCCTGTTCATCGGAAAGGAATGGCGAATGCAACGTTTTTCTCCTTTTTTGATTTAGGCGTTGGCATCGGGGCGATGGTGTTTGGCCAAATCAGCCACTGGTTCGGCTATCCGAGCATTTATGTAACCGCCGCCGGTTCGGTGCTTGTTTCGATGCTCGTTTACTTGAGCGTGCTGCGCAAAGAACAACCTTTTCATCCGCGGCAAGAAAGAAACGCTTAAGGTTTGTCCTTAAGCGTTTTTCTTTAGCGCCGCGAGTGCACTTCGTAGATGGCAAATTTTAAATAGTCGCCTTCATTGGCGGCAAGCAGTTTCGGGTGGTCATAGCCGGCGCCGTTCCAGTACACTTGTCGGAGCACTTTTTTGGCGTCAAACGCCGCATCGGCGATCATCTCTTGGAACATGTGCGGGCGAACATGGTACGAACAGCTCGACGTGACGAAAAAGCCGCCGTCTTTGACGAGTTTCAACCCGTTCAAATTGATGTCTTTATAGCCGCGCAGCGCTTTTGGCACCGCGTGGGCCGATTTGGCGAACGCCGGCGGGTCGATGATGACGACATCCCACTGTTTGCCGGATCGCACTGCTTCGCGTAAGTAATCGAATGCGTTGGCGACGACAAATTCTACATTTGTGAATCCGTTTAAGGCCGCATTTCGTTTTGCCGTCTCAATTGCATGCTCGGAAATGTCGACGGCGGTGGCGTGCTTCGCTCCGTACAGGCAGGCGTTCAGCATAAATGAGCCGGTATGGGTGAAACAATCAAGCACCGTCGTCTCCGGGCCGATGAGCGGGCGGAGGGCGGCGCGGTTTTGCCGCTGGTCGAAGAAAAAGCCGGTTTTTTGCCCGTTTTCAATGTCGACAATGTATTTCACGCCGTTCTCCTCGATTTCCATCTCCGTCTCCGCTTCCCCGTACCAAAACCCTTTTTCCTGTTTGAGACCCTCAAGCTCCCGCACGGACACATCGTTGCGCAAATAAATGGCCCTTGGAGCGAACACGTCAAGCAAGCCGCGCAAAATCCACTCTTTGTGCACTTCCATCCCGAGCGCCAAAATTTGCACCACAAGCACGTCCTCATATTTATCGACGATGAGCCCCGGCAGAAAATCGGCCTCGCCGTAGACGGCGCGGCATGAACGGACGCCCGGGAGCATCCGTTCGCGATACGCCCAAGCGCGGCGGATGCGCTCAATGAAAAACCGCTCATCGAGCTCGTCATCCGGGTTTTGCGTCAACACCCGGACGATGATTTGCGAGGCTGGATTGATGTAGCCTTTCGCCAACCAGTACCCTTGATGGTTATAGACATCGACAAAATCTCCCGGTGTGATGTCACCCTCGATACGGTCGACTTCGCTCTGAAAAATCCACGGATGGCCTTGTTCGAGCCGTTTTTTTCGTTGCCGCTTCAAGATCACTTTCGCCATCAGTTCCAACTCCCATCCGGTAATCAATCGTTGCGCTTTTATCATAGCGAATTGCGGAGCGCGGCGCAATGACAGCCGAAAAAAAAGGTTGACAACCGATGCGGCCGTGATATGATAAATGTAAAGAAAATTTCATCACAATCAGACATCCACTAGGGGGGCCTGTAAACAGGCTGAGATCAAAGTGTGACTTTGAGACCCTTAGCACCTGATCTGGGTAATGCCAGCGTAGGGAAGTGGAGGAGCTGCAGGCCGGCTTTGGCCGCATTGGAAAATCTGTATGCTCGCGCCGCCTTCTTTACGCGAATCGGTAAAGAAGGCGGCGCTTTTATTTTGGAAAAAGGGGGAATACGAATGTCGTTTGCAAGGCGCGCGCGCCAGGCGGCTGATCCGATCTGGCAGGCGAGTTTCCGTCACCCGTTTGTCAAAGAGCTTGGCGAAGGAACGTTGGATCGCGCAAAATTCCGCTATTATGTCATGCAAGATGCGTACTATTTGCGCCATTTTGCCCGTGTGCAGGCGATCGGGGCGGCGAAATCGCCGGATTTGGCGACGACGGCCCGGCTGGCGCACCATGCCCAAAGCACATGCGAAGCGGAATTGTCGCTTCATGAAACGTTTGCCGGACTGCTTGGCATCACCGAAGAGGAACGGGCTGCGTTCATGCCGGCGCCGACGGCTTACGCGTATACATCGCATATGTACCGGGCGGCGTATGAAGGGCATTTGGGCGATGTCATTGCCGCGATTTTGCCGTGCTATTGGCTGTATTACGAAATCGGTGAGCGGCTGAAAACGTGCCGGCCGAACGATCCGATTTATGAAAAGTGGATCAGTACATACAGCTCCGATTGGTTTCGCTCGCTTGTTGAGGAGCAGATCGACCGGCTTGACGCCATTACCGCTGCCGTGACTGAGGAAGATCGGCGCCGGATGGAACAGCATTTTTTGATCAGCAGTGACTATGAGTATCAGTTTTGGGAGATGGCGTACCGACTGGAGCGGTGGCCATCGGCCGAACTCATGAAGAGCCGGTGAAACGGCGACAACACGAAATGAGGAGTTTTCATGGGAACAACATCGAAAGGGTTGAAACTGGCCGATATTTTAACGACGATTGTCATTGCCGTTGTGTTCGGCGTCATTTACAAAGTGTGGGGGCCGTTGTATGAAGTGGTGAAAGTATTCGGGTTTCATGCCGATCAACTGATTTATGGCATGTGGTTTATCGCGTCGTCGCTTGCGTATTTGCTAATCCGCAAACCGGGGGTGGCGCTGCTTGCCGAGATCGCGGCTTCATCGGGCGAGTTGGTGATGGGGTCGCAGTGGGGGCTTGAGGTGTTGATTTATGGGGTTGTACAAGGGCTGTTTGCCGAGCTTGTCTTTGCGGCGTTCCGCTATCGGCGGTTTGACGTGTTTGTCGTGTCGCTCAGCGCCGTCGGCGCGACGGTCGGTTCGCTGATCATGGACTTTTACAAAGGATATATCGAGGCGCTCGCCCCGTGGAACATGGCGCTCTTTTTGCTGGCGCGTTTTGTCGGCGCCGTTCTTATCTCCGGCGTGTTCGCCGTTTCGTTGGCCAAGGCGCTTGAGAAAACCGGGGTGACGCAAATGTGGCGGCCGGTTTCCAAAGAGGACTATGATGCGCTGAACCGGTAAGGGGAATGACCGATGAAGCAAGCCATTGTCATCGAACAGCTGCGCCTGAAGTTTCCAGGGCATAGCGACTTATTGTTCCGCGATTTGTCGCTGTCCGTTGCTGCCGGGGAGAAAGTGCTTCTCCTCGGCCCGTCTGGATGCGGCAAGTCGACGCTTTTGCAAGTGATGGCCGGCATCATTCCCCACTCGATCGACGTGCCGATGAAAGCCGGGCGCCTTGAGCGGCCGGAACGATGGGGATATGTGTTTCAAGATCCGGATACGCAGTTTTGCATGCCGTATGCCGATGAGGAAATCGCGTTTGCCCTCGAAAATCGAAGTGTGCCGCGCCGCGAGATGCCCGCCCGCATCCGCTTGCTGTTGGACCAAGTCGGGTTGGCGATCGAACCGCACACCGACATTCATACGCTTTCCGGCGGGATGAAGCAGCGGTTGGCGCTCGCTTCTGTTCTTGCGCTTGAGCCGGATGTTTTGTTTTTGGATGAGCCGACGGCTTTGCTCGATGAGGAAGGGACGAAAGCCGTATGGCAGGCGGTGCGGGATGTGAGCCGGGACAAAACGGTCGTCATCGTCGAGCATAAAATCAACCATGTTCTTGACTTCGTCGACCGGATTGTGTTGCTTGGCAGCGACGGGTGCATCATCGCCGATGGAGGAGCGAGGGAAGTATTTTCCCGATATAAGGACGTCATGACGGCGGAAGGCATTTGGCACCCGGACGTTTGGGAGGAATGCGGACCGATCGTGCGCCAGGAGGAAAGGCAGGAAGGCGAGGAGCTGATCCGCCTTCACCGTTTCCGCGGCTTTCGCGGCCGGGAGGTGAAAATCAGCGTACCGGAGGCGGTTGTGCGGGCGGGAGAATGGATCGCCGTCACCGGCCGAAACGGCGCGGGCAAAAGCACGCTTTTGCATGGGTTGATGCAACTGATTCGCACCGAAGGCGAATATACATTGTTCGGGGAGGATATCGAGCTCCGGCAGCCGCTTTACCGCCATATCGCGTTCGTGTTTCAAAATCCCGAATTTCAATTTGTCACCCATACTGTGCGCGATGAACTGGCGTATTCGCTGCGGCTTGAGGGGCGATCTGAAGAGGAAATCAATGAGACGGTCACCCGCCTGCTCAGCGCGTTTGGCCTTGACGGAAAGGAAGAAGTGCATCCGTACCAGCTGTCAGTCGGGCAAAAACGGCGGTTGAGCGTGGCTGCTTCGATCGTCGCCGGTCAACGCCTCTTTTTGCTTGATGAGCCGACATTTGGACAGGATGCGAAAAACACGTTTGCGTTGTTGGCGATGTTGGAGTCATACCGAAGGCAAGGGGCGGCGATCATCATGGTCACCCACGACGAACAAATTGTCCGTCGTTTTGCGACGAGACGATGGGTGGTGGAAGACGGAGCGCTTGTTCGCGATGAGCGCCTCGCTGCTGTGGAGCCTGTATTGGCTGAAGGAGGAACATGGCGATGAACTGGGACATTCAGCGCCGTGAGACATGGCTTTATGAAGCGAACCCGAGTTTGAAGCTCATTGTGCTCGTCATGCTCTTTTTTGCGGTGTTGTTCATTCATAACCCGAACGTGCTCATCAATTTGTCGCTCGCCCTGTTCGTTTTGTTTTGCTTCGGCACCGGGTATCCAGCAAAGCTGCTTGTTTGGCTGTTTTTGCCGTTTTTCCTGATCTTTGTTTCCACTGCTTCATCGATGATGATGTTTGGCGAAGGGACGACAACGTGGTTTCGCTGGGGGCTCATCCACGTAACAGCGGAAAGCTTTTGGCGCGGCATGCATCTCGGATTTCGCGCCTTGTCGCTCGGGCTGTTAGGCTTGATTTTTTCCTTGACGACTCGGCCGGTGCAGCTGTTTTATTCGCTCATGCAGCAATTGAAGCTGAAACCGAAGTATGCGTACAGTTTTTTGGCGGCGGTCCGCCTGCTGCCGATCATGATTGAGGAGTTTCAAACGGTCCGGTATGCGCTGAGAGTGCGCGGCGTGCCAAACCGCGGCGGCCTTGGCAAAGTGAAGCGTTATGCCATCCCGCTTTTGGCACAAAGCATCCGCCGCGCCCAGCGCATCGCCGTGGCGATGGAGGCGAAACAATTTTCCAACAGCGGCCAGCGTACGTTTTATTATGAAATCAAGTTTGGCAAATGCGATATTTGGTTTGTCGTCTTGACCGTTGCGTTGTTGGTTGCCGCTTATTATGCGGGCGTCCATTACCCGTATATTTCAGTCCATGATGTACGGTAGGCAGAAAGAAAGGGATTGTGATGGGGGCTCTTCACTTCATTTCCACCGGGCGGCAAACAGCCGACGAATTCGCGGCCATTTGTGCGCGTATCCATCCGTATGCGGATGCCATTCACATTCGCGAGAAAGAAAAAACGGCGCGCGAAGTGGCCGAGTTTGTCACCGCGCTGCTTTACACCGGGGTGCCGCCGCAAAAAATCATCGTCAATGACCGTGTTGACGTCGCGGCCGTCTTCGGTGTCGGCGGGGTGCAGATCGCGTATCACAGCTTGCCGGTGCGTGCCGTCCGCCGTTCGTTTCCGGACTTGACAGTCGGCTGTTCCGTGCACAGCCTGACGGAGGCGAAGCAGGCGGAAGAGGACGGCGCTCACTTTTGCCTGTACGGCCATATGTTTCCGACTGCCAGCAAGCCTGGATTGCCGCCGCGCAGCATCGATTCGTTGCGGGAGATGGCCGCGTCCGTCTGCATCCCGGTTATTGCGATCGGCGGCATTCATGCCGGCAACGCCTGCCGGGTGATGGAGGCCGGTGCCGCGGGAGTGGCGGTGTTATCGGCTGTCTTTTTAGCGCCTGATCCGGTTGTGGAAGCAAGACGTTTGGCGCAAATCGTGAAAGGGGAGAGGAAAAATGGGGGCACATTATGATGTCGTCGTTGTCGGCGGTGGGGTGATCGGGGCGGCGACAGCTTTTGAGCTCGCCAAACGGCGGCACCGCGTGGCGATTTTCGAAAAAGGAACAATGACCGGCGAAGCGTCAAGCGCGGCGGCCGGTATGCTGGGGGCGCAATCGGAGTTCGCCGCGCCGAGTCCGCTCATCCCGCTCGCCCTGCAAAGCCGGGCGCTCGTGCCGGCGCTCGCTGCGGAATTGCGGGAGAGAACCGGTATTGACATCGGACTTGTCGAAAAAGGAATGCTCAAAGTTGCGACGAATGCGGAAGAAGCGGAGGAGTTGCACCACCATTATACATTTTGGAAGGAAATGGGTGAGACAGTTCACTGGCTGGCGACAGAAGAAGCGCTTAAGCTGGAGCCGCGTCTTGCGGGCGAGGCGCTGGCCGGCGCCATGTACATTCCCGGAGACGGGCAAGTGAGCACCCCGGATTTGGCTGCCGCTCTTGTTTCAGCCGCTGTCTCCGCCGGTGCGCATTTGTATGAGCATACGGAAGTGTTTGACATTCGTTCGGATGTCGGCGGGCATACCGTGGAAACAGCGAGCGGAACGTTCGCCGCTGCCGCTGTCGTGATCGCCTCGGGCGCCTGGGCGGCGCGTCTGGGGGCCGCGCTCGAGCTGCCGCTTTTTGTATTCCCGGTCAAGGGGGAATGCATCATGGTGCGTACGCCAACCCCGCTCGTGCAAATGACGGTGTTTGCGAAAAATGGCTGTTACATCGTGCCGAAGCGCGGCAACCGGCTGCTGATCGGTGCGACGTCCACGCCGGGGACGTACGACCGGCGCGTGTCAATCGCGGGGGTGATGAGCCTGCTTCGCCGTGCCGCCCGTCTGCTTCCAGATGTCGAACAGGCAGAATGGGTGAAGGCATGGAGCGGCATCCGACCGCAAACGAAAGACGGTTTGCCCTATATCGGCGAGCATCCAAAGCGGCGCGGGATATTTGTCGCTGCCGGCCATTACCGGAACGGCATTTTGCTTAGCCCGCTCACCGGCCGGCTGCTTGCCGACCTAGTAGAGCGGAAAGAGCCGGCGTTTGACTTGTCACCGTTTTCATTAACGCGTCACGCGGAAGAAAAGGTGGGGGTTGAATGAATTTAGTCATTAATGGCGAGAACGTTGCCGTGCCGGATGAAGTGAAAACGGTCAGCGATTTGCTCGCCCATTTTCGACTTGATCAAAAGCTGGCCATTGTCGAAGTCAATGTTCGCATTATTCAAAAGCATGAATACGCGGTGACGGCGTTGGCGGATGGCGACCGAGTCGAAATTGTTCATTTTGTAGGAGGCGGTTGAAATGCTGAAAATTGGTCCGTATGAATTCTCTTCGCGGTTGTTGCTCGGGACGGGCAAATATCCGAGCCTTGAGGTGCAAAAAGAAGCGGTGGAAGCATCCGGCGCAGAAATTTTGACCTTTGCCGTCCGGCGAATGAACATTTTTGCGCCGGAGCAGCCGAATTTTTTAGAGCAGCTTGATTTAAGCCGATATAAGCTTCTGCCCAATACCGCCGGGGCGAAAACGGCTGAGGAAGCGGTCCGCATCGCCCGACTGGCCAAAGCATCGGGGCTATGTGATATGATTAAGGTAGAAGTGATCGGCTGCGACAAAACGCTTCTTCCCGACCCGGTTGAGACGTTAAAAGCAGCGGAAATGCTGCTGGAAGAAGGGTTTATCGTCTTGCCGTACACGTCTGATGACGTCGTGCTCGCCAAGCGCTTGCAAGAGCTTGGCTGCCATGCCGTCATGCCGGGGGCATCGCCGATCGGGTCCGGGCAAGGCATCCTTAACCCGCTCAATTTGAGCTTTATCATCGAGCAAGCGACCGTGCCGGTGATCGTCGATGCCGGCATCGGCGGGCCGGCCGATGCGGCGCTGGCGATGGAGCTTGGTGCGGATGGGGTGCTGTTGAATACGGCCGTGTCCGGCGCAGCTGATCCCGTAAAAATGGCAAAAGCGATGAAGCTGGCGGTGGAAGCGGGACGGCTCGGTTATGAAGCCGGGCGCATCCCGAAAAAACGATACGCGTCAGCAAGCAGCCCAACGGAAGGAATGAGTGTTGTTTGAATGAACGGTATTCCCGGCAACAACTATTTGCGCCGATTGGCGAGGAAGGGCAAAAGAAAATACGGGAAAAGCACGTCGTCTTAATCGGCGCCGGAGCGCTCGGCACAGGAAACGCCGAAGCGCTCGTGCGCGCCGGCATTGGCAAACTGACGATCATTGACCGCGATTATGTCGAATGGAGCAACTTGCAGCGCCAACAGCTTTACAGCGAAGTGGATGCGAAAGAGCGGCTGCCGAAGGCGATCGCGGCCAAGCGGCGGCTCGAGCGAATCAACAGCGAGGTCAAGATCGACGCGATAGTCGGTGAGGCTGACGCCGAACAGTTGGAATCATTGGCTGTCGAACAGCGGCCCGACCTATTGATCGATGCGACGGACAACTTCGATGCGCGCATGATCATCAATGATGTTGCCTACAAATATGGCATTCCGTGGATTTACGGCGCCTGCGTCGGCAGCTATGGATTAAGTTACGCGTTTATTCCCGGACGTACCCCATGTTTATATTGCTTGCTTGAAACGGTGCCGCAAGGGGGATTGACATGCGACACGGCCGGCATTATCAGTCCGGCAGTGCAGATGGTCGTCAGTTACCAAGTGGCTGAGGCGTTGAAAGTTTTAGTCGAGGACTGGGCCGCGCTGCGCGGCAAGCTCGTTTCGTTTGATCTTTGGACGAATGAATACGCAGCGATTCGCATTGACGCGGTCAAAAGAGACGACTGTCCGACGTGCGGACATCGTCCATCTTATCCGTTTCTTTCTTATGAACATCAGACGAAGACCGCTGTGCTGTGCGGGCGCGACTCGGTGCAAATTCGCCCGTCTTCCCGGCGCCAGTACGATGTAAACGAATTGGCATCTCTTTTTCGCCGCCAAGGGCTCCGGGCCGAAGCGAATCCGTATCTCGTCTCCGTATCGCTCGGCGCCAAGCGGCTTGTCGTATTCGCCGACGGGCGCGCGCTTGTGCACGGCACAAAGGATGTGAACGAGGCGAAAACGATTTATTACCGTTATTTAGGATGAAAACGGGGACCTCTTTTTTTGAGTCCCTGTTTTTTTCAGTCACAAAACTGTCAAAAAGCCGTCTTGTTTTCCCTGTTTTTCCCGCTATCCATATAGTACGATGAAGGTAAGAAGGCAAAGGGAGGGGAGATGGATGGATGAGTGGTCCGTCACGTTGAACATCGCCTCGTTGGTAGTGCTTGTCTACTTTATTGGCTCCTGCTGGATCGAATCGTAAAACGCGCCGGCGCACCTCGGCGCGTTTTTTGAGGTGGATTTATGGTAATATATGGAAAGTAATTCCTCCCGCTATAGTCAGCTGGCGAAAAATTTGTTATATTTAAGGTAAGGAACGGAAACAGCTGCCGATAGCCGCGCAGCCTCATTCCGCCCGATGCCGAAAGTTTTGCTTCAGCAGGCATGTTTTGGGAAAGGAATGGATATGAATAACATAGTCATGGTCCGATAGGAGTGTGAAGATTCGTTGGAAGAGTGGCCGTTAAGGTTGTTCGGTTGGTTTTTCCTTTTCTTGCTCGCGAACGCATTGTTTGCATCGGCTGAGGCGGCGTTTTCATCCGCCAGCAAAGCCCGGTTAAAACACTACGCGGAAGAGCATTCAAACAACAAGCGGCTTCAAGCAGTGGTCGGGCATCTTGACCGTGCATTGTTAGCGCTTGCTATGGCCAGCCGTCTAACAGGCATCATCGCGGTGGCGCTATTTATCGAGATCGCTGCTTCTCTGCTTGGGGAGCAGACCGGTTTATTTGTCGCCATTGCGGTCATGACCGTTTTGTCTGTCGTCTTCGGTGAAATTTTGCCAAAATCGATGGCGAAAGAGTACGCGGAGCCGCTCGCCATCCGGTATGCCGGCCTGGCCTATGGGCTGATGAAGCTCATGGTGCCGATTACGGCATTGTTTCAAGCCCTGAAAGAGCGTATGACCCGGCGATTCGCCAACGGGGCTGCCGTGCCGGCCGTCACGGAGGAAGATATTAAGGTGATGGTCGAGCTGAGCGAAGAAGAAGGGGTTATCGACAACAAGGAAAAAGAGCTGATTCAACGTTCGCTCGATTTTGATGAAATTTTAGTCGGAGAAATTTTTACGCCGCGCGCCGATATGGTGGCGGTCGAGGTCAACCAGCCGATTGAAGAGATTCGCGATGTATTTTTGGAGGAAAAATATTCCCGAATCCCGGTCTATGAAGGGGATATTGACAACGTAATCGGCATTTTGTCGGAAAGTGACTTTTTCAGCGAACTTGTCCAAAAGCGTGACGTGTGCGTCCGCGAGCTGTTGCGCCAGCCGCTGTTTGTCGTCGAATCGATGAAAGTGTCCGATTTGCTGCCGGAGCTGCAAAAAAGCAAAGTGCATATGGCGATCGTTGTTGACGAGTTCGGCGGCACGGCCGGCTTGATTACGCTTGAGGATATTCTTGAGCAAATCGTCGGCGAAATATGGGATGAGCATGATGAAGCGGTAAAAACCGTGCGTCAAATCGATGAACATAGTTTTGAATTCAGCGCTGAACTGCCGCTTGACGAATTTTGCGAAGTGATGAACATCGACGTGCCGGAAAGTGAATCGCATACGTTGGGCGGCTGGATTTTTGAAATGTTTGAGCGCATTCCGGCGGTCGGCGAAACGTTGCAATACGGCCCGCTGACGTTGACCGTCCGCCAAGTCGACAACCGTCGCATCCGCAAAGTGCTTGTTTCCTTGAGCCAGCAACCGCTCGCCGAGCAGGCGGGGGGCGTCTAGGCGCTTTCGGACCGCATGAATATAGAAGAGCCCCAGGCTGACTGCCTGGGGCTTTTGCCATCTATTATGAAGTTGTCTGTCAACCGGTTATTGAATGTTGCCGAATTGGCCGCCGAGTTGTTGTTGAGCCATCGCTACAAGGCGTTTGGTAATTTCCCCGCCGACCGAACCGTTTGCGCGCGAAGTCGTGTCAGCGCCAAGGTTTACACCAAATTCTTGGGCGATTTCGTACTTCATTTGGTCGATCGCTTGTTGGGCACCAGCGACGAGCAGTTGGTTATTGTTGTTGTTGCGTGCCATAGTTGATCATCTCCCCTTAGAAATTTTGATGGCTGGGTTGGCTGGATTTGCACCAGCGCTGCACGCGAAGAAGCGTGCTGCCAAGCTTGGCTGAACCCAACGGCCCACCTGCTTTTGCGTTCGCCAGCGGAAGTGTTTTGGCATGCGTCCTGTTTCGCTGGCGGTACTCATAGTTTGGAACGTTTTTTGCCCGTTATTCACTGCGATAATATGGTAATTTTTTACGTTTTATCGACGCCGTCATTAGGAAATATGTAAAAGTAAGAGGCATCTTAGAGGAGGAAGCAGCATGAATGTGTGTCCACTTTGCAACGGGCTGCGCCGGGTGACAGTGTATTGCAGCTATTGCCGGCAGCCGATGGAAGACCAAGGGAAAGTGACGGATTATTTCGATGACTACAGTCCGTACATGGATGCGGATGTGATGAAGCTTGCTGACGGTTACCCGCACACATATCGAAACCATGAATGCGTCCATCTGTTCTATTGCCCGCACTGCCGGGAGGAGGAGGTGCGGTTCATTAAAGAATAGGCTCTAGCGATGCGCTAGAGCCGAATAAGTCTATATACAAACAATGGGGGGGAGCTTACTTCTCATCCGCCGCCCGGATGCGCCGCTCCGTCTCGACGTCGAAGAAATGCGCTTTGTTCAAGTCAAACGCAAGGTCGATGCGGTGGCCCGGCTTGATTTCCGTGCGGGCGTCAATGCGGGCGACAAACTCCTGGCCGCCGATGTTTGAATAAATCATCGATTCGGCGCCAAGCAGCTCAGCGACTTCAACATGCGCGGTAATTTTTGTCATTGGCGATGCCTCCAAGAAGAGCGGCTCATCATGAATGTCTTCCGGACGGATGCCCAAAATGACTTCCTTGCCGACGTACCCTTGGCTGCGCAGCACTTTCATTTTCCCTTCTGGCACGCCGAATGTCGTCTGGCCGACGACAAACTTGCCGTCTTGCAGCGTTCCTCTAATAAAGTTCATCGCTGGCGAGCCGATAAAGCCGCCGACGAAGATGTTTTCCGGTTTCTCATACACTTCGCGCGGCGTTCCGACTTGCTGGATGACGCCGTCTTTCATGACGACGAGGCGGGTGGCCATCGTCATCGCTTCCGTTTGGTCATGGGTGACGTAAATCGTTGTCGTTTCAAGACGCTGATGGAGTTTGGCGATTTCCGAGCGCATTTGCACGCGTAATTTGGCGTCCAAGTTTGAAAGCGGTTCGTCCATTAAAAACACTTTCGCATCGCGGACGATGGCGCGTCCCAATGCTACGCGCTGCCGCTGTCCGCCGGAGAGCGCCTTCGGTTTGCGGTCCAAATATTGCTCAAGGCCGAGAATGCGAGCTGCTTCACGGACGCGTTTCTCGATTTCCGCTTTCGGGAACTTGCGCAGTTTTAAGCCGAACGCCATGTTATCATAGACGCTCATATGCGGATAAAGGGCGTAGTTTTGGAATACCATGGCAATATCGCGGTCTTTGGGCGGTACATCGTTCACTCGTTTTCCATCGATGTAGAGATCGCCTTTAGAAATTTCCTCCAGGCCTGCAATCATCCGCAATGTTGTCGACTTGCCGCAGCCGGACGGACCGACAAAGACGATGAATTCCTTATCTTGAATATGTAAGTTAAAATCTTTTACAGCCGTGACATTGTTATCGTAAATCTTATACACATGATCCAACACGAGTTCCGCCATCACGAATCCCCCTTTATTGAAATCGTTTTCTCACACTCATATTATATAGATGAATGTGAATATTCGTGAATAGACAAGGTGCACAAAAAAAGTCGCCCGTTTTCGGCAACATGACGGGGAAGCGTCCGCTGCTACGCACGGCGTTGGTGCAAAATAGCCAAATAGGCAGCCGCGGCGCCTTTAAACCGCTTGATGTCAATGCCGGTTTGCTCGGCCCATTTGTCGATCCGATATTGCAAGCTATTGCGGTGCATATATAGTTTTTTCGCCGCCATGGAGACGTTTAAATTGCACTCTAAAAATGTTTCCATGGCGCGCACTTCCTCTTCGCCCAGCCCATCGAGAAACGATAAAATTTGCCCTGTCTTGCCGTCGTCTGCTGCGCTTTCAAGGAGTGGAAGCGGAATGACGTCCTCCCATTCGTACACCGTCTGTTTCGGCCAAAAGCGCCGGGCGGCGGCAAAACATTGCTGCTCGAGAAGGAACGACTCGTACAGCTCCCCGTTCACCGGGCGAACGGGGCCGATCAGCAAATGCATCGTCGCATAAAAATCGGCGGCGAGCGCATCCGCCATTTCGGCCAGCAAGAGCGGCTCGGCCGTCCGTTTTTGTTTGGCCTCAATCAGCAGCCCGCGCTTGTCTTCATTCCAAACGATCAGCACCCGCGAGGCAAATAGGTTGTGGATCGTTTCGGCAAATTCCTGTTTGTTGGCGATCGGGCGATTGACGAGAAAATGAATGAACCGGCAGTATGGGGCAGAGAGCATCGCAGGAGCGTCGGGGCGGCCGGTGGCCATCCATTGTTTCCACGCCCGTTCTTCTTCGCTTTCCGGCTCCCGCCGGCGGTTGGCTGGGGTCAATAACAGCGCCAACAGCTGCCGCTCTCGTTCCGTCAACCGCTCTTTGGCGATGCCCACCTCATCGCCCCCGGCGGTGTAAAACCATTCGTACGCCTCGGGATCGGCCGGTTGACCGTTGATGATAATGTCCCCTTTATAAAGTGATTCGAGCTCTTTTAACATCACGGCGCCCCCTTTTCTACCTTTTTTCATTCATTATAACAGAAAGGCCGATTTTCCTGGTGGACAGGAAAATCGGCTCCGTTTACTCGCCGGCGTCGTATGGCGGTTCTTCTTTGACCAGGTCGCGCGCTTCTTCGATGTTGACCTCATCACCGCGGCCGTGCACGACGCCGCCAGCCATCCCTTCATTAATCATGCGGTCAATATCCATGTAATATTCATCGCGCCCCTCATATAAGGCGTCTTGGCGCCCCGCTTCGTTCCGCTCCATGGTTTCGCTCCTTCCTCATCGTTTTTTCCTAGTTTGTCCGAAACAGGCATAGACTATCCGCTTCGCTCATATGGATGAAAGAGGACTGGCAAGAAGGAGGGTGTAAGGGATTTTGTCGAAAAATATTTTTTGGACATCCCTGAGGAGCCGAAAAGCCTTGATAAATCAACATTTCTAGAGGGAGGGAAATAGGGTGGTTGCTGTGATCAAACAATTGCTGGAAACGACCGCTGCGGCTGAAGAAAAAGCTCGTCAGTTGGCAGCGCTTGAAGAAGACGGGCAAACATGGGAAACGTATTTCGCCGAGGTTCAGCGACAACGTCAACTTTGGCAGTATGTTCACCATTTGATGACCGGTGCAGGCTGGGGTGAGAGAAAGAAACAGCAAGAAGCGGCCAGCACTGGCCGCTTCGAGTTGCTGCAAGCGCTGACCGCCGATGAGTGGAAAAAAGCGAAGCTGTGCCGACAAGTAAGTCAGCGTTTAAGCGGAGCCGTCCGGCAGGCGGCAGACGGTGTGCTGCAGCAGGCACTTCGTTATAGCAAAGAATTTTTTGCTATGGCGCAAGATGAGCTAGTTCGGCAAACAGTCGATTGAGCCGCTGAAGCCGACGTGCTTCAATATCCGGCTCGTCAAAAGCCATCGGTTTGGCGTTTATTTCATAAATGTAAAGCTCCTGCTGTTTTCCGACGCCGATGTCGGCAGAAAATTCGCCGACAAGGCCGAACTGCTCGTTGAGGCGTTCGCCGCTCCAGGCGATGAGGCGCTCGAGCGCCTGTTCATCAATGCGGCTTTGAATTTCCGAATACGGAAGGATCGTTCCGCCGTGAAATACATGGGTTGTCAACGACCGAGGGCCGGCGAGGCGGACGCCGACGCCGGTGATCGTATGGCGATGGCGCTGCCAGTGGGCGAGCACGCGCAAATCGTAACGGCGCCCGTTCCATGTGTCCGTACAGGCGGCTGCTTGAACAATATAACGATGGGATTGGACAAGCGGCTCTAGCTCGTCGAGCGACCTTACCCGTTTTTGGCCGCGGGGGGATTCGCATATGGCTCCCGCCCCAGGCGAGGCGGTGAGACGGAGCAATCCGCTCCCCCTTGCCCCGTCGTCTCGTTTCAAGTAAATACAGCCGTATTGATGGAGCCAAGAGTGAATATCAGCCAACGAACGGACCGGCGCCGTTGGCAGCAGGTGAGGCCAAAGACGGCGGTCCGTCTGCAGCGCGCGGCAAACGTCCGATTTGCGGAAAAAAGAGCGGTTGACGAGCGGGATGCCATGGGAGGCAAGCCGGGCGGCTGCTGTTTGAAACGGCTCACTTTGTTCTTCTTCCCGGCTTTTGACTCGGTTGTAGACGACGTCCGGCAACGGAGTGGACGATTCGACAAACCGTTCGAGCGCCGGGGCGAATACATAACCGGAGACCATATTCTCGCCAATGCCGGCCGCGGTGCTGACGATGGCGATGCCGCCATCAGCATGAAGCGAGCGGATGACGGTCTCCACCCATGGTTTCCTTCCGCCAAGCAAAGCCGAAATGGATGATTCGCTCACCAATATGCCGACAAGCGGCCCGACCCGCCCGTTTTGCTCGTTGACCGCAAAGGTAAGATCGGGGAGGGAGGCGGCGGCAAGCTCGCCGCGGCCGAACCGATAGAAGCCGTCCGGCCGCCTGCTCACCCATTCATTGGCGTCGCGCCGGTAACCGATCGTGATCATAGTCCAAACGCCTCTGGATCGATGATGGCCGTTTTGCTTAGATGGACCGCATAGGCAAGCGGCAGCAGCGCCGTCCGCTCATCAGCCTCCTTGAGGCCCGGGTGTTTAAAGATGGAGCGCCCCGGTTTGGAATTGGCTTCAAACATCCAAATGTTTCCCTGCTCATCTACCCCAAAATCAAAACCGATTTCGCCAATTAACGTGTCTGATGTTTCATCGAGGCAACGGCTAAGTGTCAAGGCGGCGTCGCGGAGGCGGGCGAGCACCGTTTCGCGCTTGGCGGTGTTTGGAAAAATTTCTTCCAATGTTTTGACCATGCCGCCGCTGTTCATATGGGTCGTAATGCTTCGCCGCCCGGCTATTTTGGCGGCGACGGCGCTTACTTGCCATTGGCCGTTTTCATTTTTGTTCGTATGGACGCGGAAATCTGTCGGCCGTCCGTTGATGGTGATGAGCGGGACGGCTTGCTGAATGACGTAACGATGAAGCGGGGCGTGGGTGAGCAAATGATGCCATAGCGCCATGGCGGTCGGAAACAGCGTTGTTTTCGTTTCGCCGTGTTCGTCACGAAAGCGGCATTCGTATGCATCCTTTTTTTTCACCAAATGGTAAATGCCGCGCCCGAGGCTGCCATCAGCCGGTTTCACATACGCTCCCGTATATCGGTTGAGAAACTGTTCGATCGTCTGCCGCGTGACATAGGCGGAGGTTTCCGGCAAATATGGACGTGCGTCGCGATGGACGGCAAGCCGGCGGTACACCTCCCATTTATTGAAAAAGCGTCCGTTGAACACTGGAATGCCATAGGCGGTCTGCAGCGTTTTCGTCACGGTTTGGAACATGTCGTCATTTTCAATGCGCCGGTTCGGCAGGCGGTTGTAAATCACCGTCGGCAACGGAACCGTATGCCGTTCCCAACCGCGTTCCGTGTAAAAATAGCCGTTGACCGTTCCATGCTCCCAGTCGATATGAGGAAGGCCAAACAAGAAGGCGAACCCGCCGACTTGTTTTTCTTGCGCTAACAGTTTGGCGAAGAAAAAACTGCGCCCTCCGACCGGACGATGGGGCGACTTGGTAAATCCAGCAGTGAAAACGCCGACGAGCGGTCCGATATGGACGGCTTCGTCAGTCAAAAACACGTGCACCTTAGCGGCAAACGGGATCAACAGACGCTGGGCGACATCGCCGGCGACGATGATGCTGTCGGACGGTCCGGAAGATGAGATGATCGTGCATGGAGCGAGGAAGCTGCCAAAGGCAACGGCTGTTCGTCCGTCCGCTTTCAGTGAGGAGGGAAGGATAACTGTATTGGACTCGTTGTCATCAATGACCAATGGATAGATCATCGGTTGGCCACCTCGCTCGCCAAAAACCGGCAATACTGAAGCGGCGCTTCGTAAATATCGTTTTGCTGCTCTGGCGGAAGAAGGCTGATGATTTTCCTTCCCGGCTTGGAATTGACGTCCAAAATCCAAACCGCTCCGTTGTCAGCAACGCCGAGATCCAGACCGATTTCAAACAGCGGACCGAGTTCATTGTCCATATAAGCCGGCAACGTACGGATGATCGTGTCAATGCCATCCAGCACTAAGATGCGTTTCGAAGAAGGAAGGTGGTCGAACCAGTCAGCGAACGGGCTCATGTCTGCACCAGCACGGAGATTGGCCACCCACGTTCCAGGGCGTCCGATGCGCACAGCCCGCACCCGTTCAACCCAGCGTCCGGTTTCATCTTTTTGCAGCAAAAAACGAAGGTCGAACGGTTCTCTTGCCTCGGTGGAGAGGGAGAGAAGCGGTTGAAGCGCATAGCCGTCCCGGCGCTGCAAGGAAGCGACGAATTGTTCAAGTTCGTTTCGGCGGGTGATCACGGCCCGCTCTTGGCCGCACCCGTCTTGAACGGACAATGTCTTCCCTTTCTTCTGGATAATATAAATGCCGCGTCCGCCAGAGCCGTGCACCGGTTTGGCGACGATGGCTTGTTCATGGCGAAGGAGATCAAGCACGTGATCGGCGCGCTCAAGACGGACGGTCGGCGGCACATATGCCGACAACAGCGGATGGGCGGAAAGCGTCTCATAGACGCTCCACTTGCCGGGCAGGCCATAGCCTAAAAACGTGACATCCGGGCGTTGCTTCAGCCAATGCATAATCGGTTTCGCTTTTTTGGAACGGTCGTCGTGGCCGTAAAAGCAACGGTCGTACAAAAACGGCGGAATGGGAAAGACGGCATCGGTCCATTCTCCACTTTTGTCATCAAAGACGACACCGCGGACATTTTCCGTTCGCGGGTCGATCGCTAGCGGCGAAAAACGGTATATGGAAATGCCATACTGATTGGCGCGGCGGGCTACTTCGGTGCAGTACGCGCTTTCCTGTTGCTCATCAAGGGTGACAAAACCGAGTGAAATCAATGTCGTTCACTCCTTTTCTTCCATCAATGTCAGGCAATAATCAATCACGGCTTTCGCGGATGGGCGCACCGTTTGTTGAGAAAACGTCATTTCCGCCTGTTTGGACGGTTTTGTATTCACTTCGATGATCCATGGCCGTCCATGGACGTCAATGGCCAGATCGACGCCAAACTCTCCATACAGTCCTTCCGCTTCCGAGGCGAGAACGGCGGCGGATTCCAGTGCGATTTCTTTCAGAAGCTGTTTCTGCTGGAACACGTCCGCTCTCGTATACCACTTCCGCAAGACATCATTGACTGCCATCAGTACTCCGCCGCGGGCAAGGTTCGCGACAAACTGCTCGGGAGGGGCCGCGCGGGCGACCGCTGACGTGACGCGCCAATCGTTGTGGCGGATGCGATGGCAAAGAAGGCGAAAATCGACAGGGCGGCCGTCAATCGTTTGAAGTTCAAGGCCTTGCTGGATGATCATCGGCGTCCGGATTTGTGGCTGCAAGGCAGAAACGGCCGCGGCAACCGAGCGGTATAGCGCCGATGACGAAGAGGTGGAACGGCGGAGACAAATTCCTTCATCGGTGCATTCAATGCGGAAAATCCCCCGCCCTTGGCTTCCGTGCACAGGCTTGAGAAAGACGGACGGGAAGGCGGCGAGAAACGCCTCGAGTGAGTCTTGGCCGTCCCACAGCGCCGTTTTCGGCAAGTACGGATGCAAGTACTCATGCCGCTCCAAATAACGGTGCACCTCCCATTTATGCAAAAAGCGGCGGTTGAACATCGCCCCGTCTTCCTCGTCAAGCCGGGCGAGCAGCTGCTGAAAGGCAGGCGCATATTCAGACTTGCGGGAGTGAAGGCGGTTGTAGACGACGTTCGCCCGCGGCACGCCCCCCTTGATCCATTCGCTGCCGGTTAACCGATATCCGGTGTGCTGCAAATAGAGTGACGGCGATGTGACATAAACAAAAAGGTTGTGCGTTTCTCCATATTTTACTAGTTCCTCACAAAAAAGGTGGATGGAGCCAAAAGAGGCCCGTTCCCGGTCTTCCTTTATTTCAGTCAATACGGCAACGGTTCGTTGGTTGCTCATCGCAGTCCCTCATTTGCGCATTTGTCAGGCAAGTTCTATAATGAACAATTAGGCAAACGTTTATATCGTATCGTATGATGAGAGCCGCTGTTTGGTGACAGCGGCGCGGATGAAAGGGGAAGGCGATGGGGACGTTCATTTATTTGTCGTTTATGGTGGCGGTTGGAGCGCTTATCGGCGGGGTGACGAATTTGATCGCCATTGTCATGTTGTTCCGCCCGCACGAGCCGATGTACTTGTTTGGGAAACGGCTGCCGTTTACGCCCGGCTTGATTCCAAAACGGAGGCGGGAACTGGCGGAACAGCTTGGGAAAACGGTTGTCGAGCATTTGGTGACGCCGGAAGGGCTCCGGCGCAAGCTCAACGATTCAGCCTTCATGGCGGGGGTGGTCGAGGAAGGACGGAAGTGGCTGAAACGGTGGCTGGCGCGCCGGGAGACGCCGGCGCAGTTGCTTGAGCGCCTCGGCATTCGTTCTCCGGATGAGCGTCTTGAGGCGTTGGCGGCCGGACAAGCCGCGCAGGCGTATGAGCGATGGAGCCAAACGTGGCGCACGCGGCCGATTTGCGATATACTGCCGCTTGAGTTGAAAGAAACGATGGAAGCGCGCATCGAGCAGCTGGCCGGTTACTTGGCCGACCGGGCGCTCGAGTATTTCAGCAGCGCGGAAGGAAAACAACAGCTTTCCGGCATGATCCAACGCTTTTTTCAAGAGCGGGGAATGGTCGGGGGCGTGCTGCAAATGCTGCTTGGCAATGTCAATTTAGTGGATAAAGTGCAGCCGGAAATCGGCAAATTTTTGCGCCATGCCGGCACAAGGGCGGCGATCGCCCGCCTCCTTTGGACAGAATGGAACAAATGGATCGACTATCCGCTGGCAACGGTGGAGGAGATGGTCGGACGAAGACGCATGAGCGAGGCGGTGCAGGCCGCAGCCCGCGGCCTCGTCCGGGGAAGCGGCTGGCTGCACCGCCCGCTCGCCGATCTTCTTGCGCCATATGAACAGGACGTACTCGACCGGTTCGTTCCGCAGGCGGTTGCCGCTGCTGTCCGCCTGCTCGGCGATCAGATGGAGTCGGTTGTGGCGCAGCTTGGATTGGCAGATGTCGTTCGTGATCAAGTCGAATCGTTTTCGCTCCGAAGGCTGGAGGCGATCATTTTGGCCATCGCCCGACGCGAGCTGAAGATGATCACCTATTTAGGCGCTGTGCTTGGCGCAATAATCGGCGCCGTCCAGGGCATGATCGGCCTATGGTTGTAGCAGCGAGTCATATGACCGCCGACTGGCGCATACGCTAGAACGTAAACGATATTGAAGTGGGAGGCTTCTTCTTATGTCCGAATCTCTTCGTGCGCTCGCAAGACAGCTTGAACAGGCGATCTGGGCGAGCGAGCCGTTTCAGCAGCTGAAACAGGCGTACGATCATGTCCGACACGACGACACCGCCTATCGGCTATTTGCTAACTTCCGTGACATTCAGCTTCGGCTACACGAAAAACAAATGCGTGGAGCCGCTATTTTGCCGGATGAAATTGAACAGGCGCAAAAGGCGATGGCGCTTGCCCAGCAAAATGAGAAACTGGCCCGTCTGATGGCGCTCGAGCAGCAAATGAGCATGACGATCGCGGAAGTGCAACAAATCGCCATGAAGCCGCTTGAAGAGCTGCATCGTTCATTTATGGAAGGAAGGTAGGAAAAACACCCGGTCGGGTGTTCTTTTTTTGCCCGTTTCGTCATAGTCATAAAAATGATAAGGAATGCAAAGCCGCCCCCAGCTTGCTGGCGGCGGCAAGAGAGGTTGAGACGGACAAAAGGGGGAGACAGCCGTGTATAAGCTGTTGGCACTCAACATTGACGGAACGATTTTAAAAAACAACGGCCGCCTGCCGCGCGAAACAAAAGAGGCGGTCGACTATGTGAAGAAAAAAGGAGTTTATGTTACGTTAATCACGAGCCGCAATTTGCTTTCCGCCCGCAAAGTGGCGAAAGCGCTGCGGCTTGATGGGATGCTCATTGCATTCCAAGGAGCGATGATTGCCAGAACGCTTGATGATAGGCTGTTTGACGCCGTGATCCCTGAGGAGCGGACGTTTAATATCGTGCAAATTTTGGAAAATTTCAACTGCAACATCCGCCTCATGCATGAGCGGTATTCGCTCGGCAATCGGAAGAAAGTGAAGAAAAACCTTGTCGTGCAAACGGTTCTCTCCTCAAGCGACCCGTTTTTCTATCCGACTCAATTTGTCGATTCACTTGGCGATGTGCTGATCGACGAACCGATCGCTGTGCCGAAAATTGATGTATATTTTGCTACAGACGAACAGAGGGATGCAGCGGCCGCTTTATTGACGAAATCGATTCCGTCCATTGATATGATTATGCAGCCAAACGGAAAAATGGAAATTGTCCCGCAAGGAGTGTCTAAACTAGCGGGGTTGCGCCGGCTGGCTCAACATATCGGCGTGTCGTTGAAAGAAACGGTTGTCATTGGCGACGGCCTTGACGATTTGCCGGCGATTGAAGCGGCTGGGCTTGGCGTCGCGATGGGCAACGCGCCGCTTGAGGTGAAGCGGGCGGCCGACTGGGTGACGCGTTCGAACGAACAGCTCGGCGTCGCCTACATGGTGAAAGAACATTTCCGCAAGCAGCAGCGAATCGAGTTTTTGCAAAAACTCAAAACGAAACAGTAAGAGGCTTGAGCGGGGAGCGAACCGTGAGCGGACAACTGGCGCTTGCCGTTTTCACGAAAATCATAAAAATGAGGCCGGAGCGAATGTCCGGCTTTTTTTTTTAATCTAGTTGGCCGGGAGAGAGTCATTTCCATAAAGTCGGCGGCAAAGGTGCATTCTTCCGCTTGACGAAGGAAACAGCCGTTCAGTACACTGAAAGAAGTTTGAAAGAAAAGGTGATGAACGTGCGGATCGAAATTCAAGGACTGCCGCATCCGGAACGGTTTCAGCGCCCGCTTGAGGTGATGACCGAGCTGTTCTTCGAAGCGCCGGAGCTGTTGCTCGTGCCGCTTCCCGAGGCCGATATGGCCGTTATGTTTTCCGTCAAGAAAGACGGGGGCATCGCTGTTTCGGGGACGCTGCTTGACAAGACGTCGGGGCGCGTGGAGGAAGTAAGTCATGAACGCAGCACGCCGGCGGATGCTGACGGGAAAACGTACGAAAAACAGCTGAAAAACGCCGTTTTGCATGTCTATTTGACGTTGCTTGAGCGTTCTACCGGCCTCATTCAGCCGTGGGGCGTGCTGACCGGCGTCCGCCCGGTCAAGCTGCTTCATCAGCTTTTGCGCTCAGGCCTTTCGAAAGAAGAGGCGCATCGGAAGCTGGCCGAGGAGTACTTGGTGACTAAGGAGAAAATCGAACTAATGCAGGCGATCGTGGATCGCCAGCTCACGGTCGTGCCGGATTTATACGATTTGGCTCATGAAGTGAGCATTTATATCGGTATTCCGTTTTGCCCGACGAAATGCGCGTATTGCACATTTCCAGCGTACGCCATCAACGGCCGCCAAGGGTCGGTCGACGCCTTTTTGGCCGGCCTTCATTACGAAATGGAAGCAGTCGGCCGCTTTTTGCGCGAGCGCGGCATTCGCATTACGACGATCTACTACGGCGGCGGGACGCCGACGAGCATTACGGCCGACGAGATGGATCGGTTATACGCTCATATGTATGACGTATTTCCAGACGTCGACCGCGTCCGCGAAATCACGGTCGAAGCCGGGCGTCCGGATACGATTACGCCGGAGAAGATTGACGTATTGAAAAAATGGAAGATCGACCGAATCAGCATCAATCCACAGTCGTACATTCAAGAGACGTTAAAAGCGATTGGCCGCCATCATACCGTTGAAGAAACGATTGAGAAGTTCCACTTGGCGCGGCAGATGGGGATGAACAACATCAACATGGACTTAATCATCGGACTGCCGGGCGAAGGGCTTCCAGAGTTTACGTATACGCTTGAACAGACGGAACGGCTTCTGCCCGAGTCGCTGACCGTTCATACGCTGTCGTTTAAGCGGGCGTCGGAAATGACAAAGAACAAACAAAAGTACAAAGTCGCCAGCCGCGAGGAAGTGCAGGCGATGATGAAGGCGGCCCAGGAGTGGACAAAGGAGCACGGTTATGTCCCATATTACTTGTACCGACAAAAAAACATTCTCGGCAACTTGGAAAACGTCGGCTACGCCTTGCCGGGGCACGAGAGCCTATACAACATTATGATCATGGAAGAACAGCAGTCGATCATCGGCCTTGGCTGCGGGGCGTCAAGCAAATTCGTCGATCCGAAAACGCGGAACATCACCCGCCAGGCGAATCCAAAAGAGCCGAAAGTGTACAACGAACATTTCGCCGAATATACGGAAGAGAAAATCAATCTATTAAAGGGAATATTTGGATAAATAACAACACCCCGGGAACAACCCCGGGGTATTTTGATTAGCGGTGAAATAAAATGAGCTTGCCGCTGGCATTGACGCAACGGTGTGTTTTGTCCCAACAGCCGCGCTCACGCAATTTTTGCTCGCCGATTTTTTTCGCTTCTTCATCATTGGCGGCTTCAAACGTTTCATCAAGCAATTTTTCCCCGTCGCGCTCAAACGCGGTCAACGTATACGTCGGCATGTCACCATCTCCTTTCGCTGAATCATCATTCATTTCTCTTTCGTTTAGAGGTTGGATCGGCAAATTCCTGCTTTTATCTGAAACTTCGCGGTTCGTCTGTTTGCCTTGGAGGAACCGTCTCTGAATGATATCTTTATTGCGCGATGTATATGTTTGTTTTGATGTATGGAGGAATGATCGCGACGGAGGTGGCGACGGAAAAATCGTCGCGCGTGATGGAAATTTTAGTGTCAAGCGTCCCGCCAGTCCAACAGCTGTTTGGCAAAATCATCGGCGTTGCGCTTGTCAGCTTGACGCAATTTTTCGTGTTTTTCGCCGTTGCGTTCGCCGCGTTAAAAACGAGCGGGCAGGAAGTGTGGCGTTTCCTCGGATTGGATCACCTGCCGGCCTCGATCTTTGTGTATGCACTCGTTTTTTTCTTGCTCGGTTACCTCTTGTATGCGGTGCTGTTTGCCGTGCTCGGTTCGCTCGTCAGCCGGGTTGAGGATGTACAGCCGGCGATTACGCCGGTCATGATGCTGGTTGTCGCTGCCTTTATGATCGCGATGTTTGGCTTGAATGCGCCAGAGGCGGCGTTCGTGACCGGCGCCTCGTTTGTTCCCTTTTTCGCTCCGATGCTCATGTTTTTGCGCATCGGCCTCGTTTCCGTGCCGGGGTGGGAAGTGGCGCTTTGCCTTGTGCTTTTAGCGGCGACGACTGCCTTGCTGATCTATTTTGGCGCCAAAGTGTATCGAGGCGGTGTGCTGATGTATGGACGAATGAACATTTTCAAGGATGTGAACTACCCCACTTAATTTTCTAGCGAAAATTTGAAGTGGGGGCTTCCAAAGAAGTTTGACTGCTTCAAGCAATCCTTATTCTTTGAGGCGTGTCCACTTCGCCGCTAGAGCATAAGACACTCAGGTCTACAGCTTTACTTTTCTTTAAGATGTTTAATGCGCCATTGACATCAGCATTCATTAGTTTGCCAGACTTTGTTCGATACAAGCCGCGCTTAATACGTTTGCCGCTGAACTTATATTCTTTTGGATTGTCGGCATTATATTCAGGAATCTCATCGCCGTCAAAAAAGCTGGCTTGAGACGTATAGGATTCTTCCTGTTTCAAGAATTCAATGCCGTAAAATTCACAAAGATATTCTATATATATGCTCATTGAAAAGTTAACCTTCGTATAAGTGGTGCCCACTCCGGTTATACTGCTCCTAAGGAAAAGCATGGAAAAGGAGCGGAATTCTGCATGAAACGTCTCAAAATCACCAACGATCACGGATGGACACCTCGGACACTTCGCAAACAGGAACGGAAAATCAAAAACACCCTTCTTCGCCAACGGGTGATGGCGGTTCGCCTGGTCATGGAAGGCTATTTGGGCAAAGAGGTGGCCTCCATGGTCAACGTGTGCCGACAAACCGTTTCCCATTATGTGTCGCTGTTCAACGAAGGCGGTCTGGAGCTCTTGCTTCATCGGGATTTCGCCCCCGGGCGGGAGCCGTTTCTCACCGAAGAACAGCAGGAAGAGATCAAACAGCTTGTGTTGACCACCACTCCCGCGGAACTGGGCTGGGACGTCGCTTCGGCGTGGAACACCAAACTCCTGCAATCCTATGTCGAAAAGCACTTCGGTGTTTCCATTTCCCGCGAAGCGTTGCGAAAACTCCTGCACCGCAAAGGGCTGTCGTGGACACGGCCGACCTACACATTGGCGAAAGGCGATCCGGATCGACAAAAGAATTTTGAGAAACAGATCGACTTCATAAAAAAAAACTTAATGGATCCTGATTCGGTCTTGTTGTACCTTGATGAAACACATATCCGCTCTTACCATGTCTTGCGGTCCACATGGTCGGAAGTCGGCCGCCAAAAACAAGTGCCGACGTTCGGCCATCATGCCCACGTATCGCTGTTTGGCGCGGTCAACATCCACGATGGCGAAACGGTGCTTCATCAAACGACCGCTGCCAATGCCGCGACGTTCTTGGATTTCTTGAGAATGCTCAAAGAGCGCTATCCGGACCGTCTCATGGTCTTGGTGTTGGATAACGCCCGCATTCACCATGCCAAAATGGTCAAGGAGTTTTTGCAGGAAGAAGGGCAGTGTTTTCACTTTATTTACCTTCCTCCCTATTCGCCACAGCTGAACCCGATCGAACGCTTATGGAAATGGCTGAAAGATACGGTGATTGCCAATGTATTTCACAAGGATCGCAACGATATCATTCAAGCCATTACTCGGTTTGTCCACTACATCCACGAACGTCCGGAGGAAGTGCTGCAGCGCTTAGGGTGTGCAGGATGACTGAGAAGTTAACTCTTCATGTTGCATGTATATAGTTTTTCTTTTATGTTACCGAGAGGAATATTGACAAAGTTTTGATTTGTCTTTTTTCCTAGATTCATATTGCATTGCCATGTTTCCGCATAGCCAATGACAAGTTTGCCAATTTGATTTTCAATACAGTAGTTAATGATGTAACGGCAAGTCTTGTTGATATAATCATTCACTTTATTATTGCGATTCATAGCAAGCAAAGCCTGTTTACGAGTGGTGCCTTTGATTTTTTGCTTATCTTTTATGCTTTGAAGTCTGGCATTTTCTTTGTTAAACCATTGATTTATACTTTTTAATCTCCGCCCATCAATGATGAATGATCTGCCGTCTGATGTGACACAAGTGGCAAGATTGTTTAATCCTAAATCAATTGCCAGTGCTTTTTGGTCGTTTAATTCTCTTTGATCTTCAGGCATTTCATATTTGTACTGAATCTCAAAGAACCTGGCATGATGCTTAGGAATGATTTCAATCTGCTTAATCTTTTTGTCCAGTAACACAGGCGGAATCGTTATCGTGATAGGCTTGTGAGTCTTTTTAAATAGGCGAGAATACGGTATCGTGAATTTGTTGCCGTCTATACGAATCTGGCCAATGATCAGTGAATGAAAGCCATCTTTTTTAAGATATTTTGGAATACTGATAGCCTTGTGGTCATATTTTCCTTGTTTGGCAAGACTGATCAAACCAAAGAAAGATTTAAAGGCTTCATTGACCTTTTTTAAAATTTGCTGTGCCATGTTGCTGTTTAACAGCTTATAGTTTTCGTTAGTTTTTGCAAGATGATCGTTTTTCTCATAATTAAGAAATTCCTTGTGTTCAAAATAGTATTGTCTGACATTGTACAATCCGACGTTGTACATGTTCTTGGCAATATGGCACAGTTCTCGAAGAGTCAAGTATTCTTCTTTGGTCAAACCATTTAGCTGTTGTTTGATACAAAAATACATTTTTTCACCTCCCATCTAACTATATTATACTATATTTTACTGAATCTATCCTATTTTCAGCAAAATATAGTTAAGGCGATTCATCTCCCACTTACTCCGCTTCGCTTCGTTGAAGTGGGAGTCTTCTCGCCTAATTAAGATAAAACGGGCCATTCAGCTAACAAAAAAATAAACAGTGGACGGGCCGTTTGGGCTAATGTTCCCTTGCCGTTTCGGCAAGGCTTTCTTTTTGCCCTTTGCCCGTTATGATATACTAGAAAGTACGTACAGAGAAACGGAGGAGAACGAAGTGGCGAAAGGCATCATCCATTATGAGGTTGGGGAACAAGTTGATCTCTTTTTGCTCATCAAATCCGCAACGAAAGGCATCGCCAGCAATGGCAAGCCGTTCTTAACGTTGATTTTGCAAGATAAAAGCGGCGACATTGAAGCGAAACTGTGGGATGTCTCGCCAGATGATGAAGAGCGGTATGTGCCGGAGTGCATCGTCAAAGTGGCGGGAGACATCCATAACTACCGTGGCAAATTGCAGTTGCGCATCCGTTCGATCCGTCCTGCTCATCCGGGCGATGCGGTGCGCATCGATGACTTTTTGGAGACGGCTCCGCTCGGGCGCGAGGAAATGAAGGCGAAAGTGATGGAATACATATTTGCGATGGAAAATCCAAACATCCAGCGCATTACCCGCTATTTGTTGAAAAAATACGAAAAGGCGTTTTTTGAGTACCCAGCGGCGACGAAAAACCATCATGAATTCATCTCCGGACTGGCGTACCACGTCGTGTCGATGCTCGAGCTCGCCAAGGCGCTCGTCCATCTCTATCCGTCGCTCAATAAAGACTTGCTTTATGCCGGCGTCATTTTGCATGACCTTGGCAAAGTGATGGAATTATCTGGTCCGGTATCGACGGTGTATACGCTGGAAGGAAATTTGCTCGGACACATTTCGATCATGGTGAGCGAGATCAGCAAGGCGGCGGAACAGCTCGGCATTCAAGGTGAGGAAGTCGTCATTTTGCAGCATCTCGTGTTGTCGCATCACGGCAAGGCGGAATGGGGCAGCCCGAAGCCGCCGCTTGTCAAAGAAGCCGAGGTGCTTCATTACATTGACAATTTGGATGCGAAAATTACGATGATCGACCGTGCGCTTGAGAAAGTAAAACCAGGTGAATTCACCGAACGCGTCTTTGCCCTTGACAATCGCTCGTTTTACAAGCCGGTGTTTTTATCTGTTTCAAAGCCAAAAAACGCGGGTAGTAAAGAGTAGGGGGCGGATCAAGGGAGGGATGGATCATGATCGAACCGATCATTGAAATCGTCCCGACATCCCAGCACGAACAGGCGAAAGAAACGTTGAGCGAACTGCGCCGACAGTGGAAGAAAACGAAGAAGAAAACAAAGAAGAAGCGAAACGAAGCATAAGCGTTGTCCCGAGGAAAGAGGCGGTGTCCCCGCCTCTTTCTTCATGCATACAGCTGGCCGTTCACGCGTATAGTGTAGTAAGACAAGCGTACAAGGAGGGGATGGCGATGTTCAGTTTGCCATGGTGGATTTATTTGGTCGTGGCCGGCATTATTTTCAGCGGCTACATGACTGTAAAAACAGCGGCGCGCGAGCGGGAAATCGACGAGGCGTTTATAGAAAAAGAAGGCGAAATTTATATGGAGCGCATCCGTCAAGAACGGGAGCGGCGGAAGCAAGCGAAGTCCTTGCAATAGCCAAGGGCTTTCTTTTTTTGATTTTTGAAAACGCTTTTTTAAAAAATTCTCTTTCTTTTTTTTTGAATCGTGTTAGGATAGTAATATCAACGGACTACCAGGAGGCAAAGTGAGGGATAACAATGAAACGCGCGTACAACTTCAACGCTGGCCCGTCCGCGCTTCCGCTTCCGGTGCTTGAGCGGGCGCAAAAAGAGCTGCTTAATTTTCAAAACACCGGCATGTCGGTGATGGAATTAAGCCACCGAAGCAAGGAATACGAGGCGGTGCACAATGCGGCGAAAGAGCGGCTCAAGCGACTTCTAAATGTGCCGGACGGGTATGACGTTTTATTTTTGCAAGGCGGGGCGAGCTTGCAGTTTTCGATGGTACCGATGAACCTCCTCACGGAAGGGAAAATCGGCTGTTATGTGCTGACCGGGGCGTGGTCGGAGAAAGCGCTGAAAGAAGCGCAAAAAATCGGTTTGACAACGGTTGTCGCGTCGAGCAAAGAAGCGAACTACACGTATATTCCGCCGCTCGATGATGTGAAATGGCCGAAAAACGCCGCCTATGTCCATATTACGTCCAACAACACGATCTTCGGCACTCAATGGAAGGAATTTCCAGACACGCCGGTTGACCTGGTCGCGGATATGTCGAGCGATATTTTAAGCCGTCCGTTCGATGTCAGTCAATTTGCCCTCATTTACGCCGGGGCGCAGAAAAATCTCGGCCCGTCAGGAGTCACGGTTGTCATTCTCCGCAACGATTTGCTGGAGCGCATTCCGGACGGGCTGCCGACGATGCTGGATTACCGGACGCACCAGAAGAGCAATTCGCTGTACAACACGCCGCCGACGTTTGCGATTTACATGCTGTCGCTCGTGCTCGAATGGGTCGAAGAGCAAGGCGGTGTGGCGGCGATGGAAGAGCGCAACCGGCAAAAGGCGGCCATGCTGTATGAGGCGATTGATGAAAGCGGCGGCTTTTACAAACCGCACGCCGAAAAGGGGAGCCGTTCGCTCATGAACGTCACCTTTACGCTTCCAAATGAGGAGCTGACGAAAACGTTCCTCGCCGAGGCGAAAGAACGCGGGTTTGTCGGGCTCGGCGGGCACCGATCGGTCGGCGGCTGCCGGGCGTCGATTTACAATGCGGTGCCGCTTGAGGCGTGCGAAGCGCTCGCATCGTTTATGAACGATTTTCGCCGCCGCTTTGCCTGAAACTTTCTTCTTCACTTTTGTATTGCAAAGTGATATAATAATAGAAAATTCTCGAGCATGAGAATAGATGAGAATAGATGAGGAGAGATGAGCATGAATGCCAGAACATTAGTATTGATGGCGCTGTTAGTCGGAATCGGAGCCGTGTTGCACGCCGCCATTCCGGGGTTGTTTTTCGGAATGAAGCCGGATATGATGCTGGCGATGATGGTGTTGGCGATTTTGCTGTTTCCAAACGTCAAGGCAGCCGGTCTTGTCGGCGTCGCCACCGGGTTGATTTCCGCCATGACGACGACATTTCCGGGCGGGCAGCTTCCGAATATGATCGACAAAATCATCACGGCCTTCGTCGTCTTTGCCCTGATCTTTGCGGTGAAAAAGTACAGCCAGACCGTGGTCGGGGCGGCGGTGCTGGCGGCTGTCGGCACCGTCATTTCCGGGTCGGTGTTTTTAACCGCGGCGCTCCTTATTGTTGGGTTGCCGGGTGGAACGACCTTTTCTGCGCTGTTTGTCACGATTGTGCTGCCAACCGCGGCGTTAAATGCGGTGGCCATGGCCATTATCTATCCGATTGCGGCGTCCATTTTCCGGCGGATGAACGTCACAGCACACGTGTAAACGGCAAAAACCCGATCATGACTGGTCGGGTTTTTTGCTATCAAACAGGCGGAACGATGCTGGTTTGCAGCTCCTTCCCTGTCTTTATTTATTTGAAAATTCAAACAAATGCTAAGCGTAGCTGAGAAGCCAGGCGGCAAACAGACAAAGCGATGCTATTCCAATATAGCGCAAAGCTTGCTCTTTGAGCAGCGCCTTTGGCGGGTACGCCCGCGCTTTCCATAAAGAAAAGAAAGTGTTTATAAAAAGACAGAAAAATACGAATCCGATTGCGGCAAGCATCCATTGTATATACATCATTGCGTTTTCCCTCCTGTATGCGGCAGTCTCCTTAGGCTTATTACTATGAATATGCAAAAAAATCATAAAAATAAATATTTTTGTCTTTATTCTTTTTTGTTTTATTGATATAATAGGAAATAAAAAATACGGTGAGGGAAAGAGTGGGTGGAACGATGAAGGGGACAGAACAGCATTATTCCGTTAAAGAGGCAATGCTATTTAGCCAACGGATCGCCCAGCTGAGCAAGGCGCTATGGAAATCGATTGAAAAAGACTGGCAGCAATGGATCAAGCCATTCGATTTGAACATTAATGAGCATCATATTTTATGGATTGCTTACCATTTTAAAGGAGTATCGATATCAGAAATTTCCAAATTTGGTGTGATGCACGTTTCGACAGCTTTTAACTTTTCGAAAAAACTGGAAGAAAAAGGACTTCTTTCATTTTCCAAAAGGCAAGACGACAAGCGCAATACGTACATTGAGTTGACCGAAAAAGGCGAAGAAGTGTTGATGAAGCTGATGGAGACGTATGACCCGACGAAAAATGCCGTTTTTAATGGGGTGCTGCCGTTGCGCGAGTTGTACGGAAAGTTTCCGGAAATTTTAGAAATGATGTGCATCGTCCGCAATATTTATGGCGATGATTTCATGGAAATTTTTGAGCGGGCGTTTGAGAACATTAAGGAAGACTTTGTCGAGCAAGACGGCAAGCTCGTCAGGCGGACGGCGAAAGCGACAGAGCAGGAGAAAGAGCTGGCCAGCCAGGCTAATTGACGGTTTGAATGAGCATTTTCAGCTCGGTCATCAGCGGCACAAACAGTTGTTGGGCCAACATGGCGTCAACCGTTTGTTCGAGCGGAAGGTTCGGATGGAGCATCCCGGCAAACTGCACGAGCAGAGGGGTGAAAATCGTCAACCCTTCCGCTTTTTGCCGCTCATATTGCTCGGCGAGCTCTTGGCAAAACGATAGGAATGCGTCGACTTCTTCTTTGGTCAAATCAGCGCGGATCACAAGGGAGTAAAACGGTTTTTTCATTTCATCGACCATTTCCAGCAACAATGACTGGTGAAATTCGAGCTTGGCCACTCGCTTTTCCAACGACTCCATACACCGTGCTCCTTTGGCTGGCATAAAGTGCAACCGTGTTTACGTATATTTTACCGGATTTGTGCGCATTCACCAATAGGGAAAATCGCTTCACCGTATTTTTCGAGAGAAAAAAGATTGATTTCCGGCGGCGGACGAGGTAAAGTTAAAGCCATGGACGGTGTTTGGTGAAGATGAGAAGGAGGGGAAGAGTTTTGGCGCTTTACTTTATCCCTCTGGCAGTGGCGGTTTTATTTTTTCTGAATCAGCTCACTCACTCGTTTTGTGCGCAGCGAGACATCCCGGAGGAGCAGCAGCCGGCGGTTTTCCGGACGATCAACGTACTGATTACGATTTTATTGATTTCTTCTTATTTTGAAGTGTTGTTTACATAACGAGGAGCCGGTGCGGCCGATCGGGAAAGAAGAAGCAAGAGGGTGTTCCCGGTTTCGGGGGACACCCTCTTTTGTTTAGTAGATGACGCAGGCGCAGCCGACAATGATTAGCAAAATAAACAGCACAACAATCAACGCAAAGCCTCCGGAATAAGGTGTGCTCATCGTAACACCCCCTTTCGTAAGAAGAAGCCTGTCGAGCGCTTCATCCTCATCATATGTATGACAAGCGTGCATGTTATGGGCGGATGACTAAAGCGGAAAGAGGTTTTTTTTTCATTGAAAATATGGTATAATTATTGTCGTGGCTGAAGAGGCGAGCATGTTGTTTCTTGGGCGCGCTTGGGCGCCATTCGATCTGCGCCGCTTGAAAGCGTGGGAACATTCAATCGAAAAAAGATGTAGGAGTTGTGAAGCGAATGAAAAAATGGATGATGGCCGCTGCCGTCGTTTCGCTCATGGCTTTGTCGGCCTGCAGCAACGACGGTTCGGAAGCGATTGTGGAAACGAAAAACGGCAATATTACGAAAGACGAATTTTATAATGAGATGAAAGAGCGCGTCGGCAAATCCGTCCTTCGTGATTTGATTGACGAAAAAGTGTTGAGCCAAAAATACAAGGTAACCGATGAAGAGATCGACCGCGAAATCGAACGAATCAAGGAAGCGTATGGAACGCAATATGATTTGGCCGTGCAGCAGAACGGAGAAAAAGTGATCCGCGAAATGGTCAAGCTCGATTTGCTGCGGACGAAAGCAGCCGTTGAAGACATAAAAGTGACGGAGAAAGAGCTGAAGGAGTATTATGACAACTACAAGCCGAAAATTCGTGCCAGCCATATTTTAGTCAAAGATGAAAAAACAGCAAAAGAAGTAAAGGCGAAGCTTGATAAAGGCGAGGATTTCGCCAAGTTGGCCAAAGAATACTCCCAAGATCCAGGTTCGGCGTCCAACGGCGGCGATTTAGGCTGGTTTGGCCCAGGGAAAATGGTCAAGGAGTTTGAAGAAGCCGCCTATAAGCTGAAAGTCGGCGAAGTGAGCGATCCGGTGAAAACGGATTACGGCTACCATATCATTAAAGTGACGGACAAAGAAAAGAAAAAGTCGTTCAACGAAATGAAAGACGAAATTGTGTTTGAAGTCAAACGGAACAAGCTTGATCCTGCGACGATGCAGTCAAAAGTGGACAAATTGGTGAAAGATGCCGGTGTTGAGATCAAAGACAAAGATTTACAAGATGTGATCGAGCAGCAAGGAAAACAGTAAAAAAACGGAAGCAGAACATCCCTGCTTCCGTTTTTTTATTTGTGGGCTTGACCTTTCTGCTGTTCAACAACGGGAGATCAGCCGAGCTGCTCGCGAATGGCGGCCGCGATCGCCTGCAGGTCAGCGGGCGTATAGTCGCTTGCATGCGACTTCCAGACCGCGCCAAACCCATCCCCTTTGCCGTAGCGTGGAATGAGGTGAAGATGGTAATGGAACACCGTCTGCCCCGCTTGCTCGCCATTGTTGTTCAATAAGTTGAGCCCGACGGGGGAAAACGCTTTATTCAGCGCGTTGGCGATTACCGGCACGGCGCGAAACAGACAGCCGGCTGCCTCCGACGTAAGCGTAAAAACGTTTTCTGTATGTACTTTTGGGATGACAAGCGTATGCCCTTTCGTTACTTGGCTGATATCCAAAAAGGCAAGCACATGCTCGTCTTCGTACACTTTCGCCGCCGGCAACTCACCGTTGACGATTTTGCAAAAAATGCAATCACTCATAGGAACGGTCACCCTTTCCTTTCGTTTTCTTCATTTTACCATAAAAAAACCGGGATGTAATCCCGCATGCGGTTACATCCCGGCTGGTGAAAAGGGGAGAGGATGATTCAATCAAATGTGCGTTTGATGAACACCCCATTTGCGACAAAGTCGTTTAGGCGTGAGCGCTTCCTTTGTTCAACGCGACCATCCCCTTTGGACAGGTTCGTTGCTTCTCAGCAACAGACAGATGGCCCTTGTTCATGAACGGTTTACAACGTCTTGCGGCTCACAACGGTGTCTTTGACGAACACCCCATTTCAGATGGATCGTTCATCAGCCTTTGCTTGGTGAATCCCCATCCCCTCTTCGCTATTTATCATGCCCGCAGAGGCAGTGTTTATGCAGGGAGGGGCAACAAACTTTTTTGGTAAAAACCGCTTCTCTTTGATACAATGGGGGCAAAAGCCATTTCGCGGTGGAAGGGGTTAGCGGACGATGGCGCTTTTGCAAGTGGATCATATATCCGGAGGGTATACAGCGCAAAACGTGCTTGAGGATGTGACATTTTCGGTTGAGCGCGGCGAAATAGTGGCCTTGATTGGCTTGAACGGGGCCGGGAAAAGCACGACAATCAAACATATTATCGGTTTGATGGAGCCGCGCCGCGGGACGGTTTCGATCAACGGCTATACGCTCGCGGCCGAGCCGGAGGCGTACCGGAAGCAGTTTGCCTTTATTCCGGAAACGCCGGTGTTGTATGAAGAACTGACATTGGAAGAACACTTGCGTCTAGCGGCGATGGCGTACGGGTTGAGCGAGGAGGAATACGAACGCCGCCTTCCTCCCTTGCTTCGCGAGTTCCGCCTCGAGCGGCGTCTTTCTTCGTTTCCGGCCCATTTTTCCAAGGGGATGAAACAAAAAGTGATGATCGTTTGCGCCTTTTTGCTTGAACCGCCTCTTTATATGATCGACGAGCCGTTTCTTGGCCTTGATCCGCTTGCGATTCATGCGCTGCTCGAGCGGATGAATGAACAAAAGGCGAAGGGAGCCGGCATTTTGTTATCAACCCATATTTTAGCAACAGCCGAGCGGTATTGCGACTCGTTTGTCATTTTGCACCAAGGGCGCGTGAAAGCGAAAGGAACGCTTGATGACATCCGCCGCCAGTCCGGGTTGAAACATGCGACGCTTGATGAGGTGTACATTGAATTAACAAAGGATGATGCGCCATGATGGACGCCGGCAAGCTTTGGCAGGAGCGCTTTCGAGCGGAGGGGAGGCGAAGGCTCCGGTACTTGCGTTACATGTTCAATGACCATTTGCTTGTCGGCCTGTTCATCGTGTTGGGCTGGGCGGCGGTCGTGTATAAACGCTCGATCGAACAGCTCCCCCCCTCATTTCCGTACCCAGCCATCGCTGCGGCGGTGTTTGGTTGGGCGGCGGCGTCAGGCTCGGTGCGCACCTTGTTTCGTGAAGCGGATATGGTGTTTTTGCTGCCGGCCGAGCGCCGGCTGCGTCCATATATTCGCCGGGCGTTTGTTTTCTCTGCAGTGTGGCACTCCTACGGCCTATGTTTGCTTCTTTTGGCGGCCGGACCGCTCCATGTCCGGTTTTCGCCGGTGCCGTGGCCACTCTTTTTGCTAGGCATCGTCTGTTTAAAACTATGGAATTTATGGGCGAGTTGGAAGGGGAATTACATCGCTGAACCGTCGTTTCATCGTTGGAGCGCGCTTGTCCGCTTGGGCGCATCGGCGCTTGTCGTGTACTTTTGGCTGGCGGCGGCGCCGTGGCCGTTTTTCGGAACGGTCGCCGCGTTGATGGCCGCTCTTTCCGTCTGCTTATGGCGGTGGACAGAAGGGAAAACATGGAAGTGGGAGCGGCTCATCGCCGAAGAGCAGCGCGCAGCCCGATTGTTTTACCGGGTGGCCAACTTGTTCACGGACGTTCCGGAATGGCGGGAGACGGCGAAGCGGCGGCGTTGGCTCGACCCGTTGCTGGCCTTTATTCCGTACGGGCCGCGGCACGTCTTTTTCCATTTGTATGTACGCACGTTTTTGCGCGCCGGCGAGTACGCAGGGCTGTATGTGCGGCTAACCGCCATCGGATGCGTCGTGCTCGCGGCGGCCGACCATGAATACATGAGGGCGGCCACGGTGCTTTTGGTGTTGTATGCGACCGCTGTTCAATTGGCGGCGCTTCCTCATCGCCACCGTTATTCGCTATGGACGCGGCTGTACCCGCTGCCGCGGACGGAATCGCCCGCCGCTGCCATGCGGCTGTTCGCCATCTTGCTCATCGCGCAAAATACGTTGTTTCACCTTGTATTGGCTGCTGTCTCCCCCCGTTTTCTTTGGCTTGCCACTTGGGTGGGCGGAAACGCGTGGGGGATCTGGGCGGCCGGGCGCTATGGACGCCCGCGCCGGAGGGCCAACGCCGGCTATTAGCGCTTTTCGAGCCAAGGCCGGCGTCTTTCTTTTTTGAAAGGGGCGACGGAAAGCCCTTAACGTGCTGTTTCTGCTTGATGCTCTCCCAGCGCAGCGCTTCTTTTTTGTTTCACACCTTCTTTCCCGCTTCATATGCTGTAGTACACCAGCCCAGGCGCATGTCCGGCGGGCCGGGCTGGAAGTTGGGGAAAGGGGATTGTGTATGGGTGTAGAGCTTGTGGCGCTGCACTGGATTTACTTGCTGTTTATCATGCTCATCATTGGGTTTATGGTTGCCCGCAAAGATACATCGCTCGTTTGCATTGCTGGGATCTTTTTGTTGGCGGCGGTCGCTACCCATTCACTGAGCGCGGCAGTCAGCGGGGTGTTTAACAGTTTTATTTACGCCATTACCGAATTGCTGCCGCCGATTTTGGTCATCTCAATCATTGTGTCGATGAGCAAAGTGTTGTCGGCGACCGGCATCAATGATGTCATGGTATCGCCGTTTGTCCGCTTGATCCGCACGCCGGCTTGGGCGTATTGGACGATCGGGATTTTGATGATGGTCATCTCCTGGTTTTTCTGGCCGTCTCCAGCCGTTGCCTTAATGGGGGCGGTGCTGTTGCCGGCAGCGGTCCGGGTGGGCTTGCCGGCGTTAGGAGCGGCTAGCGCCTACAAAAGAATCTTTATCGCAAGCGCACCTCTTTGATTACGACAGACGGCGTTTTTCCTCGCGCGCGGTAATAATCGCGTGGGACGTCGACGACGATGGTTTCAAACAATTCGTTGACAAAACTTTTCTTCTCATAGTCATTCGCTGTCTCCCATAACGCCGGAATATTTTGTGCTATGTTAAGAACAGACTCTAAATCGATCGAAACCGATTTTTTATTTAGTTGTTCAAGTTGTTCTCTTATGAACATTTCTCGCTTTGCGTCTTCGGCCGTCATCTCTCTATAGTCTTCCGGTGAGATGACGCCATTTCCTAACGCAAGTAGCCAGTTCTTTTTCCGTTTTTTGATCACGGACAGTTCTTTTTCAAGCTCTGCGATTAGCGCAGTATGATCTTCGTTTTCTGTTTTAATTTCTGCGTTTTGGATTAATTTTATAAATTCTTCCGGGTCTTTAGGTGACAACATTTCAAGGAACACCTTGGTTAGTGCCTGTTCTGTGAACATCGGGAGATTGCATGTACCCTTATTCTTTTTAGTGATGCAAATATAATGTTTTGTCCCGCGTTCTTTCTTGTAGTACCCGGACAGTGCCGATCCGCAACGTGCACAACGCAAAACGCCGCTAAAGGGGTATGGAGACGTGGCCCTTTTTCCTTCTTGGGATCGTTGCTTGCGTAGCTGTTGTACTTTCTCAAAAGTTTCTACATCGATAATAGCTGGATGAGGGCCGTAAGAAACGATTTCATGCATTTTTGAATTTTTCCCCCAACGAAGTTTTCCGCAATAAACCGGATTTTCAAGCATTCGTGACACTGTGCGAATATCTTTGTCTACACCGAGCTGTTGCAAGTATAGAACGATTTGGCGAATCCCTTTTCCGCTAATATACATTCGGAATATTTCGCGAACCAATCGCGCTTCCTCCTCATTGATCACCAGCTGTCCATCTTTAATATCATATCCAAAAGGGGCGCGCCCTCCATTCCGCTCGCCGGACATGGCTTTTTTAGCCATATTAATCACAACGCGTTCAGAAATCGTTTCCCGCTCCCACTGAGCCAATGCGGCGACAAGGGTTATCAAAAATCTTCCTACTGCGGTTGTGGTATCAAAAGGCTCTGTCACGGAGCGAATGCTGATGTTATGTTTATCAAAAAGTTTGAGGAGCTTATCCAAGTCACCGACAGACCGCACAAGCCGATCTAATTTGTAAAACACCACGACATTAAATTTTCTTTCTTCTGCATCTCGAATCAATTGTTGCATAGCTGGACGATCCAAATCTTTTGCGCTGTATCCGTCATCAATGTAAAGATGATAAACTTCCCATCCTTGCGACTTAACGAAGTGAATAATAGAATCTTTTTGTGATTCGATGCTATATCCTTCCCTTGCTTGTTCATCTGTACTGACGCGGACGTAAAGAGCCGCTTTCATTACTTCCCCACTCCTTCACATTTCACAAAAAATGGGCGAGCCGTCGCCCGCCCTCTAAATTCCTAGCGCTAGAAATTTAGGACCACTTTCTTGAGTTTGCCTATAATCCTGACGTTTTTCATATCGTTTTTATGCAGGATGATAGGCTTGTACGCCGGGTTTTCGCTTTGTAGAATAATAGTGTCCCCCGATTTATACACCCGTTTTAGCACCGCATCGTCGTCGATCAATACGGCGGCGATGTCTCCGTTTTCTACATCATCCTGGCGGCGGATGAGGAGTAGATCACCATCCATGATTCGTGCGCCGATCATACTATCCCCTTTTGCCTCAAGGAAGAAATATTCCCCACCATTCAACCAACTCTTAGGCACTTCTTCGTACCCCTTTATTTCCTCGTAAGCAATGACGCCGTCCCCACAACTGATCGCACCGACAATCGGCAATTTACAGAATTCTATTCCCTTATTTATATAAGTGGGTGGCGGTTCTTTAACCTGATTTTCATTAAAATCTTCAAAAAAGTAACTGATCGGAACATCGAACATCTCGGACATGATCGCGATCTTATCCATTAAAGGACGGTTTTCGTTCCGTTCCCAGGCAGAAACTGCGGTGGGAGCGACATTCAATTTCTTCGCCAAATCTGCTTGGGTCATGCGATGCTTCTTTCGCAATTCTTTTATCTTTTTGCCCAACTTCATTTTTATCACCTCCCTTCCTGGTAACATTATAAATTTATTCTGTAATTTTGTACAGACATTCTCCAATTGAATAATGTATAGACGTAAAAAAATACATAATTTCTGAAAAAAACTATTGCAACTCCAGAAAATCTGTAGTAAAGTAATAGACGAGGAGGTGATAAATAAAATGAAATACACAATCGCTCAAGCCAGAGCATTATCCGGGTTGTCTCAAAGGGAGATGGCAAAAAGGCTCGGGATTTCCGAGAAGACGTATATTGATTACGAGAAATACAGAAAGGTTTTTCGTATGGATATGGCATACAAGTTCTCAAAAATCACCGGAATTGAAATGGATGAGATAATTTTTTTTGATAAAGATGTACAGAAAATCTGTAGTTAGAGATGTGGCGTAAAGGACAATCCGTTCCGCATACACTGTAACAAAAAAATGGGGGCGATCTAATGGCAAAAACGATCGAAGTGCCAAGCGAGAAGCTCGCTCGTGCAGTCATTAAACATTTAATTCCGGGTCTCATCCGTCACCTTTCAGAACAGAGGAAGGAGGTGAACACAAGTGCAAAAGAACCAACTCCCCAGCGCGTATGACTTCGCCAAACTTGAAGAAGCGATCGCTTTCTATACGCGAACTGTTGCGGAAGTGGCAAAATCCCGTGACTACAGCCTGCACGACGAAATCATGCGGTTCAAGCGGGAACTGCATGAGCGCATCGACCGGGAATATGATCCGGCTGCCCTGTGAGGGGCATTCCTTTTACGGTGAAAATGGACAAGCGGGGTGAAATAGTGAACAGACAAAAGAATGGATACAGAAATCTGTTGGTGCTAGGACGAAATCTAAAGGCTGGCGCCAAATACGAACCGGAAGAGATTATAGCGGCAATCAGTTTGATCGAAGAGCAATTGTTGTGGACGCCTGTGGAAGACTTCTTCCGTCTATTTCCGCCGATTAAGCGATACACCGATGACGGGACGTGGGATTATAAAAGCACTTTGAAAATGATTGAGGAAGATTTAGGCGAGCGCTTCGGCAAGGAGGATTTTCTGAACCTGCTTATGATGGGGTGTTATGAGAACCCGTTTGTTCACAGAGTTGGGATAGCGTTCATGAAGGCCACGTCGGAGTTGTACCGCAAGAAAACGGGAAAGTCGCTTTTAGAAGAAGCGATGAAACATCTTTTCCTTCGGTGAATGGAGGGGTTTTATTGAGCAACGAACTAGCCTTATCCAATGATTTGACTGTCATTACAGCCGAGATCAACAGCTACAAAAACATGGCCGGACAAGCTATCTTCGAGATCGGACGCCGGTTGAAGCATGTTAAAGAAAACGATTTGACGCATGGGCAGTGGGGAAAATGGCTAGAGGAACACGTTAATTTTTCACAAGAACAAGCTAGACGATTTATGCGTGCATATGAACAGTTTGGAAATTCCACGACGTCGTGGAAAATTGAGAGCGGCAAAATTTTCGAAATGCTATCTCTTCCTGAATCAATTGATCGCCAGGAATTCATTAAACAAAAACACACGATTCCGAGCACGGGTGAACAGAAAACGATCGATGAAATGACCATTCGCGAACTTAGAGAAGTCAAAAAGGCATTAAAACAAGCGGAGGAAGAAAAGCGCCGCCTCGCCTACCAACTTGAACAAGAGCGCAACAAACCGCCTCAAGTTGTAGAAAAAGTCGTGGAAAAGGTTGTTGATCGCACCGATTACGGCAAAATCGAGCAGCTTGAACGAGACATCGAGCGGCTCAAACAAGAACGGGAAGAGCTGGAGAAAAAGGCGGCAAAAAGCGCTGAATACGAAAGTCAGTTGCGCGAACTCAAACGAGAGTTGAATGAAAAAACCGATGAACTTCTCGCGTTGACACAAGAACAATTGCGCATGAAAGACCGACGGATGATTTATGAAAATGTGTCCTATTTTTCCCGTGATGTTGGGAAATGGGTGAACAAGTTGAGGTTAGACATTCACCGTTGGGGAGAAGTCGAGGGAGACGCTGAAGTTAGCCGGACGATTCGAGCTTGTGTTGAGGTGTTGGAGGAAGCGATCAAAGACCTGCACAACCTGCTTCATATCAAAAAACAATCGAACGGAGGGACAATTGATGCAGAATATTACGTTATTGAATCCCGTTGATTATGTACAACGCCAAGTGCTGAAAAGTGTTGAGGAAGAAATCAGTTTAGCGGTTGAAGTGTATCTCGCCCAGCAATGCTCGTGCATTTACTATGCCGATTTGATGAACAACATTCCGAAGGGGTTTGCTTCTAAAGATAGTCTCATTGCTTGGTTGAATGATAAGCCGTCAAAAAACGGGGTTCGCGAGGGCATTATCACTCGCTATAAAAAGGAGCGTCCCGATCATTTTGAAAACGGTATGTGGAAGCCGGTCAATTTCCCTGCTTTTATCAAATTCGCTTATGAGAAATTGACGGACAAGCAATTCGTCAAGTCGCGTTCGTTAGCTGAGATGTACAAGCTGTCATTCAATGACCGGGATTGGCTGGCAAAAGCGGCGGCGGTGATGGGCATTAAACTGCTTGAGGAACTGTATGAACAAAAACGACTTCGCAGCGTGATTGCCCAAACCATTCTGAAAATCAATTTCTTGACGCGCCGATTGATTGAACGAAACGCCAGTGTATACGGACGAAACCTCAAAAACTTCGGGATTACGGACATTGATAATGCGGAGATTCGAAAAAACATCACAGAGTATTATAGAGAAATCGCCGCGTTAGCAACACAAGAACATAGCCAGCACCATGAGCTTGCGTTGTTAAGAAAATACAAGCCCGATATTGAAAAGGCGCTGGCTTTGATTCCTTCACATATTCAGATCGCCATGATCGAAGGGGAGGTGACATCGTAATGACATTCCGCCTACACAACCGGCAGGACGCCCTCAACGTCCTGCCAGGCGATATGAAACTAGCAGCTACACTGTTGGATTGTTGCGACTACGCCACTTTCCGCGCCCGCACGGCGATGTATTCAAACGACCTCGCGGAAGCGGAACGCTGGGTGAAAGAGTTCCTCCGTTGCAAACGCGACTTGGACAAGCTCATTGAGCGGAAGAAAGATCATGACAAGCTCGTCCGACTTGTTGAGGAAATGCAACGGAACGGCGTTGACGTCTCCATTGTAGCACGGATGGGTGAGTGAGACAACCGGAACTTGTTGGCAGGCCTAGCGCCTGTCGGTGGGCGCGGGAGTTTCCTTTTACCAGCCAAGTTGTCCTGTCCTCCTGCGTCAATTGACCGGCGTTAGAAAGGGGGTGAGGGGAATGAAAAAGAAGCCACCGAAAAACCGGCGGCCGAAGAAAAGGTGCGTGAATTGCGATAGCTCCCAAGCTACTCTACAGCTCAATGATCATGATTGGATTTGTGAAGATTGCGCCCAATACATGAGTGATGCAGGACACGAGCTGTCACTACATTAGATGTTATTCCAAATATACATGAACTGAGCTGCTTCTGAGTGTAAGGCAATTAGTTTATCTTGGTTAATTGTATCGTCTGTAAAAAGTTTGCTTTTGTGAATGTTCAAGACAGAACGGTTAATGTGACGATCATGATCTTCTTCATATATGGATGTGTTTAAAAGTGTAAGTGCTGTACCGATATTTCTGCGATTAACTTTTTCTCTTTCGCCTTTAAAGTAAAGTTTTATGAGGTGCGGTTCGCCGTCGATTATTAAACCTAACTCAGGCGAAGAACGAACCACTAATTCGTTACTAACCCAAGTTGCTTTTCCTGGATTAAACCAAGAAATTCTTTTGCCATTTAAAAATTTACGATACTGTCTGATCGCAAAAGTATAGTTTTCTTTTTTTCTAACATCGACACTTTTAATGAATGTTTCAAAATAATCGAAGCTTAATCCTTGTTCATGGAATGTGATTATAGCCTCTCTAAGTTGTTTCCAATAATCAAACGATGGATGGTAGGCATCTTGATACTTGATTCTGCGAACCATGTTTATTTTAGCTGAACTGCTTTTAATGGTGAAATCGATAAACTGTGTTAGTCCTACACTTGGTCTAGTAGCAGTAGTCATTGCACTCACCTCCCTTCCCAGATCACTATTCGACACGAAGGGAGGAAAATCCTACAAGGGAGGGAGACGAAGTGAGAAACAAAGTCTGGTGGTCAATGCAAGACCTAAAGGAGCGCACCGGCTACAGCGAGGATTGGCTCAAGGAACACATTCTGCTTCATCCTCGCTACAAGCCGATGCTCGACATTGAAAACGGTGGTTTCGTGTACTACCCAGAGAAAAAGGGAGAACGCTGGTGCTTCATCGCATCGAAGATGGAGGAATTTCTTCAAAAGCATTTTCGAGACATCTTTTTGAAAAAGGGGGATACTCATGCAAATCAAAAACATCTCGCTAGATAAATTGCCTAGCGGCGTCAGAGAAGTAGCTGATCGGGCGATGGCGGAATGGAAAGTCAGAAATGTTTTTCGAGTCACTGAATTGGATTTTGGTGACGGGCGCGTGTACTACGAGATCGGCGCGATTAGCGCTAGCTTCATACTAGAGCTGAGCGTCAGCGAGCTGGGAGTTGAACACGTCAACCGCATCGGAGTGGATACGGTTCGCGACGCGGTCAAAGCGCATCCAGAACGCTTCGGTCTCGAGTGAAGGAGGTGAAATGATGAACGTTCTTCCTGGCGACATAGAGCACGGCGCCAGCCTGCTTGAACACTGCAAATTCTACGTATCGAGAGCCTATATGGAGCTACAGCAAGGCGATGTAGACGCTGCCGATCGCTGGGTCGAAGAATACCAACGCTGTCGTCGTGAGTTGGACGAGCTCATCAAACGGAAAGAGGAGCACGACAAACTGCTTCAGGTCGTTGAGATGATGAAAGAACGCGGTGTTGATATTGCAATCATTATCGGAAAGGGGAATGAGTGATGTATACACCTAACTATTTCAATCCATCTTGGGATGAATATATGAATCTCTTGTGCTGGGAAGCCCGTTTGGCGCAAGAAATCGAGCTTCATATCCGACGCCGAAATTGGAATGAAGTGTCCGTGCTGAAACGGGAAAAACAAAAAGTTGCAATCCGCCGCAAATGCCTCAAAGCGGCGTTGCAACACAAAAGAAAAACCAGCCCAATCACAATATAGCACATTTCCATTTCCCAACACAAGGACAGGCCTGGTGCCTGTCGCCAGGCGTGGGAGCGCGATCCCCCCCTCTCCCCGCGTTCTTGCGCCTGCCGATGCGCGCCAGGAAAGGAGGTGAACCTGCATGATCGAGAACCCGATCATCTCTGACCGCCACCCGATTCAGCAAGAGGAACCGCACGTTGTGGGATACTGCGAGGGGTGCGGCGGTGAGATCGTCGAGGGAGATGACGTCATTGAGTTTGTCGACGGGCTGATGATCCACCAAGACGCGTGGTGCGCCTATGACTATTGCGCCAAGTTCGGCCGGTCGATGCGGGTATGAAAAACGCCTCGCTGGAGGGAGCGAGGCACTTAGCAAGAGGTGATCCTCTGTGAAAACTTACTTACATAGTACAGGATCGCCTCGAAAAAATCAAATGGAGGTGTGAAACTTGGATGCTGTTATTTTGGCAAATACAAGCGAAATGAGCCATGAAGAATGGTTGCAAGCTCGCACTTGTGGATTGGGAGGCAGTGATGCTTCTGTGGTGCTGGGTCTGAATCGATACAAAACACCATTTGAGTTGTGGCTCGAAAAAACTGGACAAGTCACTCCACAATCTTCAACAAGTGAAGCAGCCTATTTCGGGACGCTTTTGGAGGACTTAGTGGCAAAAGAATTCGAAAAGCGATCCGGTAAGAAGGTGCGGAAACGGAACGCGATGTTTCAACATCCAGAGCATGAATTCATCTTGGCGAATATTGATCGATTCATCGTGGGTGAAAAGGCCATTTTGGAATGCAAAACTGCCTCAGCGTTCCTAGCCAAGGAGTGGGAAGGCGATGACATCCCGGAGGCCTATATCGTTCAAATGCAGCATTATCTTGGCGTTCTGGGGCCGGAATACAAAAAAGGCTATTTTGCGGTCCTCATCGGCGGTCAAAAGTTCATCTGGAAGGAAATCGAGCGAGACGACGAATTGATCGAGATGATCTTCCAGGCGGAGATTGACTTTTGGAACAATCACGTTCTCAAGAAAAATCCGCCGATGTTCGACGGTTCGGATGCTTCGAGTGATTTACTAAAAACTTTATATCCGACAGCGAAGTTCGATGAAGAGATTGAACTTCCACCGCATGCTAACGAGTTGATTGCGAAATATGAACAAGCCAAGCAAGAGGAAGCCGAAGCTGCCGAGCGTCGCAAGGAAGCTGAAAATCAGCTCAAGGCTATGCTCGGTGATTATGAAAGAGCATTTGCCGGTGACCGTATCGTCACGTGGAAAAACGTTCACAGCAGTCGAGTTGATATGAAGTTACTCAAAGAGAAGTATCCGGAAATATACCAAGAGGTCGTCAAAGAAACGGTATCACGGCGATTCTCCATCAAGTAGGTGAATGATATGGCCAAATGCAAAGGTTGTGGCAAGAAAATCGAGTGGATTAAAACGCCCGCCGGCAAAGCCATGCCGGTTGATATTGAAATCATTACCGTAGTGACTGCAAAGGGCGAGGTTGTCAAAGGGCATATGCCTCACTGGGCAACTTGCCCTGCGGCGCAGCAATTCAAAAAGAAATAGGGAGGTCATAAGGTATGGCAACAAATCAATCTTTAAAAAATCAGCTTGCAAATAAAGCGAACAAAACAGAGGCGGCAGCGCCTACTCCAGCCCAAACGATTGCAGCATATCTCAAAAAGATGGGACCAGAGATCGAAAAAGCTCTTCCAAAGCACATGGATGCCGATCGCATGGCACGAATTGCTCTTACAACTATCCGGACGAATCCAAAATTGCTTGAATGTTCTGTTCCATCGCTTCTTGGCGCGGTGATGCAAGCAGCACAGCTTGGATTAGAGCCAGGACTCATCGGACATTGCTATTTAGTACCATTCAAGAACGGAAAAACGGGTCAGACAGACGTTCAGTTCATTATTGGTTACAAAGGTATGATTGACCTAGCTAGACGAAGTGGAAATATCGAAAGCATCTACGCTCATGCAGTCTACGCAAATGACACGTTCGAATATGAGTACGGCTTACATCCGAAACTCGTGCATAAACCAGCGATGACAGACCGCGGCGATTTCATTGGCGCCTATGCGGTTGCACATTTTAAAGACGGCGGCTATCAGTTCGAATTCATGTCAAAAGAGGAGATCGAGAAACGTCGCAAGCGCTCTAGAGCTGCCAATAACGGCCCATGGGTCACGGACTATGAGGAAATGGCGAAAAAGACTGTCATCCGGCATATGTGGAAGTACCTGCCAATTTCGATTGAGATTCAGCAAGCTGTTGTTCAAGACGAGACAGTGAAGAAGGACATCACAGCTGATCCGGAACCGGTTGACTACATCGAAGCCGAGGCATACGAGGTGATCGATCCGCAGCCGCAGACAGAGGAACCGCAACAAGAGGAGATCGTCTTCGATGCTGAATAATCCGCCCACATATAAAGTCCTCCTCCCAAGATGGATTTGGGAGGAGGCCAAAGACGAGGAGCATTTCAAACAGTTGGTACGAGAGTATATGCGGAGGTACCCGGAACTGACCGTCAAACGTGTGACCAACGGGTTTGCGATATGCATCAAGAAATAGGAAAGCCGAGGTGATACGATGCCCGACAGTTTTTACTTCCCTGTTTATACGGGGCTTCTTACCCCCGAACACCGAGAACGGATCGGACCAGCAATTTGGGAGTTTTTATGGCTCATTTCTAAAGTCACAAAGGAAATAGAGGAGGAAGGTGAAACCTGGGGCATCGTACTCGGTGGCAGACCTGTGAAAGTAGCTGAAATAGTCGCTGATTTAGGCGGGAACGAGCGAAGTATTCGGCGTAATTTAGCCAAACTCAAAGAGCACGGTTATATCGATTCAAAAAGAGCTCCTTATGGAGAGATTTTTAGAGTTAGAAAGTCGAAGAAATTTAATCATTCCAGAGTGGACAAAAACGTCCTATCTGACACAGAGAGACTGGACAGAAATGTCCTATCTGACACAGAGAGACTGGACAGAAATGTCCTATCTTATACAGAGAGAGCGGACAAAAATGACCACTCTGTTCCAACAGAGCGGACATTTTTTGTAGGGAGATCGGACAAAAACGTCCGATGTAATAAAGATATAAAAGATATAAAAAATATTAAAGAAGAAGAGGAAGATAGAATGGACCATTTTCAGTTAATCGCCAACAAGTTCATTCAAAGAAGAGCACATGGCTTTGATTTATCCCCAGAAGATGAGTTAGCTATCCATAGATTGTTAGATGACAACATCCCTATAGACACCATTCTGAAATACATCGATGAAGTATTCGATGAGTACGAACCAAAGCATCGGTTAGATTACATCAAAAGCTTCAAGTATGTAGAAAAGGCCATTCTTGATCGCTATTTTAGTCAAAAAGGAGAGGGGATAACCAATGGAGGCACGGTTCACAAGCATCGCCGAGGTGTTAGCCGATCTACAAAAGAAGGCAAGTCTTATGAGCAAATCCTCCGAGAAGCTGAAGCAGCCAGACGAGCTTGGGGATGGAAGGGGTGACTACGAGTGTCACAAGTGTAAAGATGCGGAGTTCATCTTCTATCGGGATGAGCGCGGCTATGAATTCGCCCGGCCTTGTGAATGCCGGGAACGGAAGGCGTGGAAACGGCGGTTCAAGCAGGCACTCATTCCGGACGAATTCGTGCACGCGAATTTCGAGAACTTCAGACGATCGACGCCATATCAACAGGATATGTATGACATGACAGTCAATTACCTGCAAGAATTTGGCGCGGAGAACGGAACGAAAAAACTGTCTGACAAAAATTTTGGTTTCATTGCCGTATTGGGGGAACAACGTCTTCGAGAACTACCGGCCGGCAAACGAGCGGAGATGAAGCAACAGCACAACAATTTTGGGGTAGGTAAGACGCATCTACAAATCGCCCTGGCCAAACGGCTGATCAAAGACGGATTCAATGTGTTGGTGGTTTCAGATGTCACATTCATGGACGAGCTGATCCAGGCCAAGATGACGAACGACGAAGGCGAGACGTTGAACCGGCTTCTATACAGCGCGATCCATGCGGATGTGCTTGTGTGGGACGACATCGGCAAGGCGAAGTGGTCGGAAGCGAAAGAAGCTCTGTACTATCAGATCATTAACGAACGCTACAGAAAACAAAAGCCAATCGTGTTCAATTCTAACGAAGATCGTGGAACATTGAGCGAAAAAATCGGCTATGCGGCCGCCAGCCGGCTGCTCGGCCAGTGCGGTCCATATCTCTTGGAAGTAGAAGGCGAAGATTTCCGGTTGAAGGAGGCATAAAACATGTGTGTGAAGTGCGATGGAACGGGGCGGCTATACACAAGAGTGATGAGCGGAGCGTGGCTGGTGACAGCGTGCGACTGCGAGGATGCAGCGAGAGTGCGGAAGGAAGAGGAGGACAAGCTGCGAGAATGGCGTAAACGACTGGCAGAGGCATGCGGGCGATTGGGAATCACACAGGATATTGCTTGGGAGGAAGGTGATCGCGTTGGGCATTCTCTATGAAAAAGTTCAACTCACCCAGGAGCTCAAACGTCAAATGATGATTCGTCAGCTGTTAGACATGGGGATCACCGAACATCAAGGGCAATCCGTTTACGATCTGGATTACTACACATTACGCCACGTGCTGGCGATGCAAAAACTAAAAGATTAAGGAGGCAAGAAGATGTTTGAACCAACAGCAGACTCGCTACATGCGATATTAGCAAAAGCATCCGAATTGGTATGGCAAGCATCGCTAGATCGGCATATTGAGCGCACGGAAAAGCTGATACAGTACACGAAGCACAGCAAGAAGCGGGCGAAGCATGAAAAGCAATTGAAGCTTTTGCAGAGTCTAAAAAACTAACACGCTCGAAATCTTCAAATTTTGGCTTCTGTGGCGTTTTTCTTGCGAGGGTAATAGGAAAGTATCCCAGAACGAGAAAAACGCCGTACAGGGCAAAAACAGGCGTCTATAAGCCTAGCTGGAGGGAATGAGATGAACCGATATATGTGGGACGTCTTTTTGACGGCTACAGCAATTGTGTGTGTACTAGGAATAGTAGTTCTCCTTGTTGTTTTGGCGTATTTGGTTTTCGCGTAACGAGATTAAAACTAACGAGGTGAAAAGTGTTGAATTTAGCTAAACTGTTTGAAATGCAACGCCAGCTTGACGAACACATCGAACAGCAACACCCACAACAAGAAGGCGAGGACAGGCTTGCAAAGAAAATCCTTGCGCTTCTCGTCGAAATCGGCGAATTGGCAAACGAGACACGCTGTTTTAAGTTTTGGAGCAACAAGGGCCCGTCGTCGCGAGAAACAATCTTGGAAGAAGCCGCAGACGTGCTGCATTTTCTTCTGTCCATCGGCAATGACATTGGCGCAAACGAGGATGACATAATCATTATCCCTACAAAAGCCATTCTGTTACACAGACAGTTTATGATGTTGTACGAGTATGCAAGATTGGCGCATGTGAAAACGATGTGGGAAGCATCATTAGATGTGTTCGCGGGATTGATAGAAATGCTCGGGTTCACACAGCACGAACTTGAAGCGGCATATATGAGAAAACATGCCGAGAACTACGCGCGGCAAGAACGTGGATATTGAGGTGTAGCGTATGCGCGAATTCCTTATTTGTCTGACAAAAAATAGCGAAGGGAAGCCGTGCAGCAATACAGCTTTCCGAATCAAGAAAACAGAAAACGGACTGATCGCCGTATGTACCGAGTGCAAGGCAGAACATGAGGTGAGATAGGAGATGGAGCATGACACAGGAACAGATACAGCAACTCATCCGGGAACAAGAACAAGAGATTGAAAGATTGCTGGAAACGAAGCGCAATACGAAGCCGGATGACGTTCTTTATTCGATATGCGAAATCGTTGTATTGCAGAAACAAAAGTTTGTCGCGGAATTGCGGGCGTTGTTGTGAGGTGGGAACTTTTGACATGGAAAGAAGCTGAAAAAATAGCGAGAGAAAAGCTAGGCGTTGGCGACGAGTACGTTATGTACGGCTATGAGGTTCGTGAATCCAGCGGGACAGTGGTTGTCATGCTGGATAAAAAGAAGGACGGGAAATGGGCTTATGAAGATATAAAATGCGAGATTCCTTTATCAAGATCGTGAGGTGATAGCAATGCAAATCAAAATACGTGCATGGGATAAAGATAGTGAAACAATGATTTACGGTGTTGGCATTACACCAGAAAGCGATGGTGGTATAACTTATCAAATACCGGTAAATGCCCATGACTTCGACCAATTTAATTATTACCCAAATAGCATCATCATGCTATACACCGGATTAAAAGACAAGAACGGAACAGAGATTTATGAAGGGGATATTATTAGAGATTTAGACGCTGAAGAAACAGAGAACATTATTACATTAAAACCGAGAATATTTACAGTCAAATGGAACAATGCGATTCTTGGCTTTTTGCGCTTTGATAATCAAATCGGACTTTTTAAGGGTCGTATCGGTTTATTCGATGAAGATTTTTCACATATAGAAGTCATCGGCAACATATACGAGCACCATCACCTATTAGGCGGTGAAGAAGAATGAGCGATAAGTTCATTGAGTATTTAGAATCCCGTAAGCAAACAACAGCGAAATTATTGTCTGACGCAAAAACAGAAAAAGACAGACAGGTATGGTGGTACTGAGAATGAAGGAACAACTGATTGAGTATCTCACACGACGCATCATCATGTACAGCCGGATGATCGAGACGTCCAAAAATGAAGTAGACCGGGAAAAATGTGTCATCGCGCAAAAGGTACTGAAAAGCGTGCTGGATGACGTGAGGGACGGGAAACTATGAGCGGACGAAAATCACGAAACAAAGGCCAACGCCGGGAAAGGGAGTTTGCGAAGCTGATTGAAGGGCGCAGAATTCCCCTTTCCGGCGCCCAAGAAGGCTTTGAAAATGACGTCGAGGGGTTAGGTATTCGGTGGGAGGTAAAGGCGCGGAAAAACGGCTTCCAGACGCTTTATAAGTGGCTCGAAGACGAGAGGGAGAAGCCGGACGCGCTGGCTTTGAAAGCAGATCGGAAAGATTGGCTTGTGGTAATGAAGTTAGAAAAGTTTTTGGAGTTGATTGGAACATGCGCTGAAGCAGAGGAGCGATGAAAATGGCAACATTGACGAAAGTTTCTCCGTATCGATCGGGACCGCCACGGTTTGGCAACCGTCCGCACAATATTGATACGAGCGTCAAAACGTATCAGCTGACGCCGGAACAATTAGAAAGGCTACGTGCTGGTGAAAATCTTGATGATATCTTGAAGGAGGCAAAAGAAATGGAACAACAAAAGCCAAAAGTGATCGCATACACGAAGTATGAGGAAGTTGTGGCGGAACGGGATGAGCTGAAGAAGCAACTGGAGAAATTAAAAGCGAATATTGGGGCAGATGGCGACAAGTGTGAACAGTTGAAACGGGAAGCAGATCACCGGAAAGAGCTTTTTGAAGAGGCAATGACAGAAAACGAACGGCTGCATAAAGAAATCCTTGCCCTCGAAAATGAAATACAAAGACTGAAAGAGCTAGTCAACGAGCTGCGCGAACGGAAAGATAGGAGCGAAGAAGGCTGGGCAGATGCGACGCGAGAGCTCCGAGCACTGAGACTATACGCTCTCCAAAAACTACAAAAGGATGTATACGAGTCATGAGCAAGCGTAAGCGCCGGCTGAGATGGTATCTGCTGTATCGACGTGAGGATGGACAAGCCGTCTACCGCTATGAGCCGTTGCAAAAGTGCGAGTTGAAAAGCCGGCTGAAAAAAGGCTGGAAGGTAGTGACGTGATGGGGAAAACGCTGCGCAAAATCAAGCGTGAAAGGGAGGAAATTTCTTCTCCCTTTCATCCAGATGTAATGACGGCATGGAATCGCGGATTTGAAGCAGGAGCCAAACAGCAAAATGAGTTGGACACAAAACTCATGCTGGAATGGCTTGGGAAGATTGAGGAAATCCCGGGAATCGGTGAAAAGACAGCATGGAAAATTCGTGAACATTTTCTTGATTTTATGAGGGAAAAGAGGGGATGGAATGAATCTACCTTGGAACAAAACAATACCACGGCAGATGACTACAGATGATTTTTCAGAAAAGGGGATCAGATGTCATTATTGCGGGCAGTACAAAGAGGTCTTAATCGGCATTCTTTTTGCGGATGGAATAGATTCAATTTGCGAAGAGTGTGAGAAACATTACACTTTGGCAGATTGGTTTAGACCACCTCCGCAAAAAGAGTTTGCGAAAAGAATCAAATCGATATTGGAGGGAGCCGAATGATCTACATCTTGCGCCACCCGAAAACAAATGCGGAGATCAAAACAAAACGCAAACGGAAAGTGAAGTTATACCAGCAACGCGGGTATAAGCTCGTGAATAAGTATGATCCACAGAAAAATAAAAAAAGACCGGACTTCTCCCGGTCAATGACGGTGAATAGACGGTGAACAATGGGAATCCTTGACAATATTATAACGGGAGTGGTCCGGTTGGTAAAGTATAAACAGATGTCATTCCTTCGCGATGTGGACGGCGAGAAAACAAAAGAAGCAGTCGAGGCAGCGCTTGAAAAATATCGGATGTACATGTTGACCGTGCCAGACGAGTATCTCCCGCGCGTAACACAGACATATTCACTTGTGCCGCCAAGCAACACGAATGCTTTTCATTCATCAACAGAGAGCGCGGCAATCAAGAAGGTGGACTTTGAGCGTGAAAGAGACGAGTACATGGAGAGAATACGCCGCGCGGTGAACAGGCTAAATAAGACAGAACGCGAACTAATTATAAAGCGATATATGTCTATTGATGAGCCATATGATTACGAAGTTTACAATGAAATGGGAATTAGCGAATCAAAGTTTTACCGTATCCGTGAGAAGGCGTTTTACAAACTAGCCTTTGCGCTCAGAATCGAAGTATACAAAGAAGAGGCACCTGTTTAGGTGTCTTTTTTATTTACGAAAAAATCGAAAAAAAAATTTAAAAAAAGTGTTGACTAGTCACCGAACGATGACTATAATGAAAGTAGAACATCACCAAACGGTGATAAAACAAAAAATGCGAAGGAGGAAACAAAATGAAAAAGAAAATCATGAAGCGGGCTTGGGAGATCGCGAAAGAAGGACAAAAACGATTCGGAGGAAAGGTGAAAGAGTATTTCGCAGCGGCTCTCAAGCTCGCTTGGAAGGAGGCGAGAGAGCCAAAACAAGCGACGCTAGTGATTCGTCATCAACCGTCAGGCGGAAAAGAGTGGGTAGCTGAAATCGTTGGCCGCCACCCGAAATACAACTTCGAGCGCCGTTTTTTGAACCCGATCGCTCGCAATTGGAGCAGCAGCGGGAAGACGGGAACGACAACTTTCCTTCTTCAAGAAGGGAAGGTTTACGAAGTGAATGAGCCGTATGCGGGGCGCTATTTCGTGACGGTAGCAAACGGCGAAATCATCGAGATCGCCGCAGAGGAAGCAGCGAACAAAATTGCGTGAGTGAGTTAGGAGGAATGAAAAATGAAAGTCCAATTTACTGTGGAAGCCAAAAAATATTTTGAGGTCGACGCTGAACGTTTGGAACGTGCGAAGGATGATGACCTTGTTCTTGTCACGATCGATTTCGAGGACCGGAAAGCCGATTACATTTGGTATTCGGCTGGCGAAAACCCGGCCAATTTTCCGGCAGAAGAAGATGATTTTGATGGCGTCGTGGCATTATGGGAGGAATTAGGGCGACCGGGGGAGTAGTTTTCCCCCTTTCCGCGGTCATGTCACCAAGCGAAGCGGCGGAAAGATGGGGATTGAAACGAAACACAATCATCGCAGCCCTCAATCGAGGGCTGTTTGACGAACAGATCGAAAAAGGTCTGGTTCGTCAGTACCAATATGAAAACGGAAAATCCGATTGGTATTTGACGGAACAGGCACTTCGGGAAGTATATGGAGAACCGAGAAAGGAGAATGAAAAATGAAAGGCATGTTTTTCGGGTATGTTGAATATTCGCCTTGTGAGGCTTGCGGAGCGCCTCGCTACGCAAAAGATTACGACGATGACTTTGTTGTTCTTCCGGGCCGACTTGAAGTAGAGCCGCCAACGTGCGACTATCGGTTTGACGCCGCGGCGCTGAAGCCGTGGCATAGATTGGATCAGATGACTTGCCCGCGTTGCGGAGGGAAATTGCTGCGCGATTGGTCCAGAGACGAAGTCTATTGCGAAAACAGCCGTCGGCAAGTTACTGTCCACCAAGTCGACAGCTGCCCACATTGCGCTTTCACGGCCAGTGCGCCGTGATCGCTCTTTGTGCAGCGTGACGATGGAAAATATGTCGTCCGTCATGAAGGAGTACTGACATAATTGATGACGGATGGCCGGGAACAAAATGACAGAAAACTGAAAGAAAAATGAAGGAAAAATGACAGAATATTTCTGTTTAGACGTGTTACAATGGTATCAACCAAATCCCCCTTCCATGAGCGTCACCCGATCGGGTGGCGTTTTTATTTTAAATTTGAAAAGGAGTGTTGCGACATGGCAGAAATGCGCGAGTCGAACAAATTGGTTGTGAAAGTGGATGTTGATGTATCTGATGCATTGAAGGGATTGAAGGCGTTACGACGAGAGGCGAATAAGACCGTAAAGGCATTAGAAAAGGTTTTAAAGCTAAAAGAAGCCGTTGATGAACAAAATGACGAGCAATGTCCTGAGTGTGGCGGGAATATTGCAACTACCACATTTTACAGAGACGGAGAGGCTTACTTGGAGCTTTGTGAATGCGATAAGTGTGGGCGTCTGTCTAAATGACAGGCGTTTTTATACATGGAATCGGTGCAACGGGAGTATAACGGAATAGAGATGATCGGATGAAGAAAGCGAGGTGACAGGCATGGAACGATACGACGAGGAAGAAGAAAAAGCGAAAGAGGAATACGAGAAGCATAAGTGTAAAGGCTGTTTATGGGCGAAATGGCAAACGCCTTATATTGTTTCATGCCTGTTTCCTCGGTGCGTCATAGAAGTCGGGTGGAGCGCCGATGCCTAACAGACCACTAAAACCATGCAATAAGATCGGATGTACTAACTTAACAAGGGATAGATATTGTGAGCAACATAAACACCTAGCCGAAAAAAGACAACGATCAAGACAGAATGATAAGGAGTACGACAAGTATAAACGGAACCAGCAAGCAAGGGCATTCTATCACAGTAAAGAATGGGAACGGACAAGGCTGGCTGTGTTAGCAAGGGATAACTACTTGTGCCAGCGATGTCTAAATGAGAAACGGATTACAAGGGCGGTTGTCGTGGACCATATACGACCATTGCTTGTTGATTGGGAAAGACGGTTAGACATGAACAATCTACAATCCCTGTGTGCTAGCTGCCACAACCGGAAAACGGCGGAAGACAAACGACGGTATGGGCAGGGGGTATGAAAAAAGTTTTGCGGCGCCCTATGGGACCGGCGGGGGCAGCTTCGCGCGCACAAAATTCGTTTTATTTTGAAAATGGGTAAAAATGGGAGGCGACAAGATGGGAAGAAAAGCAAAACCGATTCAGTTGCACTTGCTTGAGGGGAATAAAAATCGTCTGACAAAAAAACAGATTGAGCAGCGATTAGAAGTGGAGCAGCGGCTCAAACCTAAGACTGACAAAGTGAAGCCGCCGTCTTGGCTGGACTCGACAGCGAAAAAAGAGTTCAAGCGGATCGCGGCCGAACTCATGGAGTTGGAGTTGCTGACCAACATTGATGTGAATGCCTTGGCTGCATATTGCGATGCGTACTCAGACTACATTAAATGCACAAAAATCATTCAAGAAGAAGGGTTGATGGTTGAGTACACCAATAAGGCGGCCGAAACCAATAAAGTCCCTCATCCGTTGATGACTAAAAAGAGACAGCTTTACGATCAGATGAAATCTATCGCATCAGAATTCGGACTCACACCGGCCGCGCGCGCTAAAATTGCTATTCCGAAGAAAGATGAAAAGCCCAAAACGGAAGAAGAGCGTCTTTTCGGTGATGTGTTATGATCGAGAGTTTACTTGAGCGGATCGTCCACTATGCACAGGATGTGGTGGACGGACGTACGATAGCATGTCAAAAACACAAATGGGCGTGTGAGCGTTTTTTAAATGATATTGAGAGGATCACAGAAGACGATTCCCCTTACTATTTTGACGGTGAAGAGTTGTACCGCTTCTATCGCTGGGCACGGATGTTCAAGCACACCAAAGGCATATTGGCCGGCCGGCCGATCGAATTGACCGATTTTCAATTGTTCGTCGTCGGTAATATCTTCTGTTGGAAACGAAAAGAAAATCACCTGCGCCGGTTTCGGAAAGCATATATCCAGCTTGCCAGGAAAAATGCAAAGTCTCAACTTCTCGCGTTAATCGCTAGTTATGAATGCTTTCTGTCGCCAGAGCAGTCCGAGGTATATATTGCCGGATGGGGCCGGGAACAGTCCAGCATCGTATACAATGAGGTGCTGTCGCAAGTCCAGTCATGCTCATTGTTAAACGGCAAATACACCGATTCCTACGGGCGTATTCGGCATAAAAAGAGCGGCAGCATTATTCAGCCGTTGTCAAAAGAAGCGCGAAAAACAGGGGACGGGAAGAACCCTAGCCTTGCTGTTATTGACGAATACCACGTACACGAAACGAGCGAGATATATGACGTACTAGTTTCCGGCATGGTCGCACGTCAAAACCCATTGATCGTCGTCATCACAACAGCAGGATTTAACCTTGATTCGCCTTGCTATACCGAATATCAGTACGTGTCAAAGATTCTCGATCCTGATTCGCCAATTGAAAACGATGAGTATTTCGTAATGATTTGTGAATTGGACAAGGACGACGACATCAAAGACGAACGGAATTGGATAAAAGCCAATCCGATCGTCGCGACGTATGAGGAAGGCATGAATTTTTTGCGAAGCGAACTGCAAACAGCTTTAGATGTGCCTGAAAAAATGCGGAGCTTTTTAACGAAGAACATGAATATATGGGTAGACCAAAAAGACAACGGCTATATTCCGTTAGATAAATGGCGTGCATGTGCTACATCGAAGAAAATTGATTTAGATGTCCGAGAGTGCTATATCGGTGTGGACTTGTCTAAAAAAATCGACTTGACGAGCATCAGCGGCGTTGTCCCGTTAGGCGACGGCCGTTTTTATGTATGGTCGCATAGCTTCATTCCGGAGGATACGCTGGCTGAGAAGCGACGGACGGATAAAGTTCCATATGATTTATGGGTAGAGCAAGGCTGGATCACCGTCACACCTGGCTCTGTGGTGGATTATCACTTTATCCAGTCGTATATCAAGAAATTGGCTGATGACAAGCTGTGGGACATTAAGGAGATTTGCTATGACCCGTATAACGCCACGCACTTCGCTCAGGAGATGGAAGCGGAAGGCTATACAATGATCGAAATTAGGCAAGGGATTCGTACGCTGTCGGAGCCAACGAAGTTTTTCAGAGAGTTGGTTTTTTCGGGCAAGATTGTGCACGATGATAATCCTGTGCTCAATTGGGCAGTCGGGAATGCTGTTGTGCGACAAGATCACAACGAGAACATCATGCTGGATAAAGATAAATCGACTAACCGCATTGACCCGTTAGCGGCTGTTATCAACGCCATGGTCAGGGCAATGACGCGGGCGAATGATATTGATATTAACAAGGTGACAGAAGAATACCTTAAAATGATGGGATGGTAAGGAGGTGAGGGCATGGGATGGTGGAGTCGTCTGACGCGATTTTTCCGACCGCGAAATGAGACGGTGGACATGAACAACCCGATGCTTTTACAATGGCTAGGCATTGATCCGGACACGCCAAAAGATCAATTGTCCGAAGCAACCTATTTTGCTTGTTTGAAAATCTTATCTGAAAGCCTGGGAAAATTACCACTAAAGATGTATCAGCGTACCGATCGAGGCATCGTGAAAAGTGATAAAGAGGATGTCTACAACATTTTAAAGCTACGTCCGAATCCCTACATGACCAGCAGCATCTTTTGGTCAACAGTGGAAATGAACCGGAACCATTACGGCAACGCTTATGTATGGTGCCGGTACAACGGTCCGCAGCTACAAGACATGTGGATACTCCCAAGCCAGTATGTCACTATCGTGGTGGACGACGGGGGTATTTTGGGTGAGAAAAATGCGATATGGTACCGATATAACGACCCATACGACGGGAAAATATATGTTTTCCGTAATGACGAAATTCTCCATTTCAAAACGTCCGTAACATTTGACGGCATCACCGGCTTGTCTGTCCGGGATGTACTGAAGCATACGGTTGACGGCGCGCTCGAGAGTCAAAAATTCATGAACAACCTCTATAAAACAGGGCTGACAGGAAAAGCCGTGCTAGAGTACACCGGCGACCTTAACCAAGAAGCACGAGACCGTCTTGTGAAAGGCTTTGAACAGTTTGCCAACGGCTCAAAAAACGCCGGAAAGATCATACCGGTGCCGTTAGGGATGAAACTTGTTCCACTGGATATTAAGCTGACGGACAGTCAGTTTTTTGAGTTGAAGAAATACACGGCTCTTCAAATAGCAGCGGCGTTCGGGATTAAACCGAATCAAATCAATGACTATGAGAAGTCAAGTTATGCGTCAGCTGAAGCGCAGAACTTGGCTTTTTATGTGGATACGTTGCTTTACGTACTGAAACAGTATGAGGAAGAAATCACTTACAAAACACTGTCAGACCAAATGATAAGAGACGGGTATTTTTGGAAGTTCAATGTAAATGTCATCTTGCGAGCGGACATTAAAACGCAAATGGAAGCCTTGTCTAAAGGTGTCAATAATGGGATTTACACGGCGAACGAGGCCCGAAGTTACCTTGATTTGCCTGCCGAGGAAGGCGGTGACGTCCTAATGGTGAACGGCAACTATATTCCGATCACGATGATTGGTCAGCAGTATCAGAAAGGAGGTGAGGGCTGATGCCGTTTTGGAAATTCATCGTCAACCAAGCGACTGAAACCGAGCATGAGAGCGTGGAGCTGCGCATTGAGGGCGATATTGTAGACGATGACGAAGCGTGGCTATACGAATGGTTCGGGATGCCGTCCACGTCTCCAAACGCATTTAAAGAAGAATTGAGTCAGTACAAAGGCAAGGACATCACCGTATGGATTGATAGCTACGGTGGCAGTGTATTCGCGGCGGCCGGAATTTACAACGCATTGAAGGAGCACAATGGTAAGATCACTGTCAAGATTGACAGCAAGGCGATGAGTGCGGCGTCTGTCATCGCGATGGCTGGCGATGAGGTACTGATGAGCCCGATGGCGGTGATGATGATTCACAATCCTTTAACAGCTGCCTACGGGAATATGCATGATTTGCGGAAAGTCGCGGACATCTTGGACACAATCAAGGAATCCATCGTCAACGCCTACGCATTAAAAACGGGGCGTTCTCGCAGCAAAATCTCGCAAATGATGGACGATGAAACATGGATGTCGGCTAATGTAGCGGTCAAAGAGGGCTTTGCAGACGGCATCCTATACCAAGACGGGAAGCCAGAGGTGACGGATGTCGCGGCGTTTAGCCGGCTGGCGATTGTCAACAGCGCGAACCGGTCTATGCAGGACATTATGAAAATTGTTAGCAAACAAAAACAACAGGACGAAAAAGAGCGCTTGCTCTTAGAATTAGACCTTATTTAATCAAAGGAGGAATACACATGCCAAAAGAACTTCGTGAACTGTTAGAACAAATCGAGAACAAGAAGAAAGAAGCGCGCAAGCTGTTAGCTGAAAACAAAATTGAGGAAGCAAAGCAACTGAAAGAAGAAATCGTGGCTTTGCAAGAGAAATTTGACATCGCAAAAGAGTTGTATGAGGAAGAAAAAGCGCAAGTGGAGAACAAAGAGCCGTTAAAAGCAACTGTCCAAGTCAAAGAAAACGAAGTGGAAACATTCGTCAATCATATCCGTACACGCTTCCGCAACGCGATGAGTGAAGGGAGCAATACGGACGGCGGTTATACGGTTCCACAGGACATTCAAACACGCATTAACGAACTTCGCGAAAGCAAAGACGCTTTGCAAAACCTTATTACAGTTGAGCCTGTAACGACTTTGAGCGGTTCGCGTGTATTTAAGAAGCGCTCGCAACAAACCGGATTTATTGAGGTTCCGGAAAACGGTAAAATCCCGGAAAAAGCTACTCCTCAATTCACGGTTCTCACTTATCAAGTGAAAAAATACGCTGGCTTTTTCCGTGTCACCAACGAACTGTTAAACGACAGTACAGAAGCCATTGTCAATACGTTGGTTCGCTGGATTGGCGACGAATCCCGCGTAACACGCAATAATTTAATTACTTCGCTGTTAGGTACGAAAGCGAAAACGGCCATCGCTAACCTTGACGCATTGAAACAAGTTATTAACGTCCAATTAGACCCGGCATTCCGTTCAACGTCTAGCGTTATCGTCAACCAAGATGCCTATAACTGGCTCGACACACTGAAAGACGCGAACGGCCAATACTTGTTACAACCATCCGTTTCTTCGCCGACCGGCCGCCAACTGCTCGGTTTGCCGGTAGTCATTGTCTCGAATAAAACGTTGACGACTCGTACGGATGGGACGACCGGAAAAAGTTTCGCCCCGATCATTGTCGGCGACCTCAAAGAGGCTGTTGTCATGTTCGATCGTCAGCGCACAGAAATCATGTCGTCGAATGTCGCTATGGACGCGTTCGAAACTGACGCTACGTTATGGCGTGCTATCGAGCGTATGGATGTAAAAATGCGCGACGATGAAGCGTTTGTATTCGGTGAGGTACAACTTGCTTAATGAGGGGAGCAATCCCCTCTTTTTCTTTGAAGGGGTGATGACATGAAGGTAAAGGCTCTCATTGATTGCGTTGGCATCGGCTATGACTTGAAAAAAGACGACGAGGCTAATTTGCCGAAAGAACTAGCGGAAAAGCTTATCCGATTCGGATACGTGGAGGAAGTGAAAAAGTCTAAAGAAACGAAGGTGAAAGAATGATCGTTTCTTTGGACGAGGTAAAGACGTGGCTACGTGTGGATTTTACGGATGACGACGCATTACTGACTACCTTAATTAGCGCGGCTGAACAGTACCTCAAAAACGCCACAGGCATCGCCTATGATTCGACGAATCACTTGGCGAAGCTATTCTGCATGACATTGATTTCTGAATGGTACGAGAACCGGGAAATGGTCGGGAAAGCAACCGATCAAACAAGGCCGATCATCCAGAGCATCTTAACTCAACTCACATACAGTTACGGTGGTGACAGCGATGAATCCGGGATTGTTTAGGCATCGTATCACGCTGTTGAAGATGGTTGTCACAGAGGATGAGATCGGCCAACAAGTTGAGGATTGGCAGCCAGTACGGACATGTTGGGCGGCAATTAAGACGGTAAGTGGCAGGGAATACTTTGCCGCCGCATCCGTCCAAGCGGAGCGAACCTATCGTTTTATCATTCGGTACACTCCTGGAATCAATGAAACAATGAGGATCGACTATCAAGGACGGAAGTTTGATATACAGAGTGTCTTGAACGACGACGAGGGTAAAAAAACATTAACTATCATCGCGACGGAAAGGGTGGCGGCGGATGGCTAACATTTCGATTGATCGTCTAGCCGACGAATTGGTGCAAGCGGTAAAAGAATACACGGACGATGTGGCTGAAGGTGTTCGGAAAACAATAGACAAAACTGCGCGGAAAGTATTACAAGAAACCAAGGCGCTCGCTCCGAAACGAACGGGTGAATACGCGCAGTCATTTGGAATCACGAAAGAGGACGGATACGGCACAACTAAACGCATCGTGTGGAACAAAAAACACTATCGACGTGTTCATCTTCTTGAGTTTGGACATGCGAAAGTGAACGGTGGCCGTGTTCCTGCCTATCCGCACTTACGGCCAGCGTATGAGAAACACGCGGCAGACTTGCCGAACGAGCTAAAAAGAGTAATCGAAAACGGTGGTTAAGATGACACAAGCGGAGTTATATCAAGCACTTAAAAGTATTGGCTATCCCGTCGCCTACGGTTCATTTTCCAGTCCGGTCACGCCGCCGTTTATTACGTATCAATTCGCTTATTCAAATGACCTCATCGCCGACAATATCAACTATGTCGCGATTGATGATTTTCAAGTGGAACTATACACAGCAAAAAAAGATTTAGTTGCCGAACAAAAAGTGCAGGACAAATTGAAAGAGTTGGGTTTGCCGTATCGGAAATTCGAAACCTATCTCGATACTGAAAAAATGTATCAAATACTCTATGAAATCCAAACTTTAGGAGGTTAGAAATCTATGAGCCAAAACAAAGTTACATTTGGTTTAGAGAAAGTTCATATTGCGTATCTCAATACAACGTCACCAACGCCGACTTGGGATACACCAATCCCTATTCCAGGCGCGGTGAAATTCAGTCCGAAACCAGAAGGCGATGAGACTACATTATACGCTGATAACGGTCCATATTGGACATACACTAGCAACAACGGCTACACAGCTGAACTGGAAGTAGCCAACATTCCAGACGAAGTGCTTGCAGAATTGCTTGGCTGGGAAATTGACGCGAACGGGATGCTAGTGGAAACGACAGACGGCGAGCCGAAGGAATTCGCGCTGCTTGGTCAAATCTTGGGCGACAAGAAAAACCGGCGCTTTGTCTACTATCGTTGCAAAGCAAGCCGTCCGAGCAAGGAGCTCAACACCCGTGCCGAATCGATAAAGCCAGACACAGATACCCTAAACATTCGTATTCTACCGATCGAAGTCAATGGCCAAAACATTGTTCGTGGCGTGTTGGAGTTGAACGACAAGAACACAACGGTCTATAATAACTTCTTCAAGAGCGTGACTATTCCAGGCGTAAAGGTGGGGGTGTAATAAATGAGAACCATTAGAATCGGCGAGAAAGAAATCGGGCTAAAGGCTACGCCTTTGGCCCTTGTTTATTATAAACAGGCATTCGGCAGTGATTTGGTGGGCGACCTTGTGAAAATGCAAGAAATAGCGGAGGATCCATCAAAGATTGACTCGGTTTTCCTTTTGCAAGTGACATGGGCGATGGCAAGAGCTTATGAAGGTGTCGATAAAAAATTCCCGGATTTTATGAACTGGGTAGCTGATTTGGAATCGTTCGACTTTACTGATGATGATGTGATTAATGCAATCATGGGCGAAGCATCGGACGGATTTTTTCGCCGAGGGAGCCGGACAGGAGCAAAGTGATATAGAGACATATGAACAGCCGGAACGCCTCGATCTCGAATTGATCGCGATCGGGAAGCGTACCGGTCTTTCTTTTTCCGAAATGAATGAATTGCGTGTCCGTGACCTTCTCGCTTATGCGGATATTTACATAGGCAAGAAAGCGGAAAAGGCGAGAATGGCCACTCAAGAGGATATAGATCGCTTCTTCTCTTAATAAGGTGGTGAGAATATGGCAGAAAGTGTACGCGGCTTGAACGTCGTCATTGGAGCGGACACCACAAAGCTTGGAAAAGCTCTCGCTGATGTCGAGTCCAAAAGCAAAAGTATTCAATCAGAGTTGCGGCAAGTCGAGCGTCTTCTTAAATTCGACCCGTCCAACACGACCTTGCTGGCACAGAAGCAACAACTTCTTTCCAAAGCGATCGAGAACACGAGTGAGAAACTGAATCGTCTGAAATCGGTTCAACAGCAGGTAAACGAACAATTCCGGCGCGGAGAGATCTCGGAGGGGCAATATCGCGCATTCCAGCGCGAGGTTGAGAAGACGGAAGGACAACTCCGTACTCTACAAAGTCGTCTTGAAGAAATAAACGGCGCGATTAACAGACACACAACCGTATGGGGGAGATTACAGGAACGACTTTCAACGGTCGGTAACAATCTTCGTGATGTAGGCCAACGGATGCAATCGATCGGGCAATCCATGGCCACGTCGATGGGTGCGGCAGCCACAGCGATCGGCGGAGCGCTAGGATTTGCCGTCAAAAAATCAATGGATTTCGAGGCGCAGATCGACCGCGTTGGTGCAATTGCGGGTGCTACCCCAGCGGAAATAAAAAAGTTGGAAAAAGCGGCTCTTGATCTTGGTGCATCTACATCTAAATCCGCAACAGAAGTTGCACAAGGCATGGAAATTATGGCCGCAATGGGATACAACACAAACCAAATCCTTGCGGCAATGCCTGGTATCATTGCGGCGGCGGAAGCATCGGGCGAAGATATGGCACTGGTCGCTGATACGGTATCTGCGGCGCTTAATTCGTTCGGTTTAGCTGCAAGTGAAGCGAGTAGAGTAGCAGATGTTCTTGCACAAGCAGCGAATGATTCGGCGGCTGGTATTCAGGACATGCAATACACGTTCAAATATGCGGCGCCGGTTGCAAAATCCCTTGGTATTTCCTTGGAACAGCTCGCGGCCGCAACGGAAATCATGGCCAACAACGGTATCCGTGGCGAACAAGCCGGAACAACATTGCGTGCGGCTCTTATTCGCCTTTCCGATCCGCCGAAAGAAGCAGCGAATACACTCGAAGCCTTGGGCGTGAAAATAACCGATGCCAATGGGAAAATGTTGCCGTTCAGCAATATCATCGGACAACTGGCCGAAAAAACAAAAAATATGAGCAACGCACAGAAGCTCGCTGCACTGTCTACGATATTCGGAACAGAAGCGGCCAGCGGAATGCTAACGGTAGTAGAAGCCGGACCGCAAAAATTAGATGCACTCACGAAATCATTGCAAAATTCGGCCGGGGCGTCACAGGAAGCAGCACAGAAAATGAAAGACAACCTCAAAGGTTCGCTCGAAGAACTACAAGGTGCATTTGAAACGGCGCAAATCACGATCGGAAATGCTCTGGCTCCTGCAATTCAAAAGGTGGCTGGATATATCCAACAGCTTGTGGATTGGTTCAATAATCTATCGCCGTCTACTCAACAATTTATTGCGACTGCGGCGGCGGTAGCGGCTGTGCTTGCCGGTATAGGTACGGCTATCGGTGTGGTGCTTGCTATTATTGGCACAGCAGCGAGCGGAATCGGAGCCCTTACGGCGGCGTTTGGGGCGGTATCAGGCGCTATTGCAGCGGCAGGAGGAATGGCAGGAGTTTTTAGCGCAGCAATAGCAGCAATCACAGGGCCAGTCGGTATTGCTATAGCAGCAATCGCCGGATTGGTAGCGGCTGGTGTGTTGATATATAAAAATTGGGATGAAATCAAGGCTAAAACAACGGAAATATGGGGATCGCTCAAAGAATGGTTCAGCTCAACACTTGAGAGCATAAAACAATCTTTTAACAACGTATGGAACAATATTAAAAGCTTCACATCTTCTACATGGCAAACAATCAAGCAAGTGACTGTTACGGTATGGAATACCATTAAGAGTGCAGCACTTGCTATTATTATGCCTTTCGTGAACGGGATCACTAACCTATTTAATGGCATGAAAAGTGGATTACAAACTATTTTGAACGGATTAAAGCAATACTTTAGCGGTGTGTGGCAGGCGATTAAAAATATTTTTATTGGTGCCGTTCTTCTCATCATTGACCTTGTGACAGGCGATTTTAAAAATCTTTCTAACGATGCAAGAGCAATCTTTAACAACCTAAAAAACGCCCTGTCTTCTATCTGGAATGGAATCAAGCAAGTATTTTCCGGCGCAGTTTCTGCAATAAAAGGGTTTGTTAGCGCCGCATGGTCGAACATAAAGTCTACAACATCATCTGTTTTTAACGGCATCCGATCGCTAGCATCATCCATCTGGAACGGAATTAAATCAGCTATTTCCAACGCGGTTAATACTGCAAAATCAGCGGTAAGCAACGCGTTCTCTGCGATGAAAAATGCCGTCTCATCTATCATGAGCGGCATCAAATCCACCATAGTAAGCATGTGGAATAGTGCCGTGAGCTTTTTAAAGGGAATTGATCTTTACTCCATTGGTAAAAACATCATACAAGGGTTAGCACGAGGCATTTCCTCAATGGCTTCTGCTGTTATAGAAAAAGTAAGGGACATAGCTAATTCCGTCACAAGAACAATCAGAAAGGTACTCGATATTCATTCCCCTTCACGTGAAACAGAAAGATTAGGTAGATATACAACAGAAGGTTTCGCGAGAGGGATTGAATCGAAGAAAAAGGACGTTGAACGAGCATCTAAAAAGAATGCGGAGGCGGCTAAAAAAGCCTTTGAGGAAGCTTTCAAGCGAGCGCAATATAACTTTAAAATTGGAAAAATTGATGAAGTGCAATATATATCCGCCTTGCGCAATATCCTGAAAAACTACGCTAAAACATCCGACCAAGTTCGGCAAGTGAACCTGGAAATCAAAAAAGCACAAGATGAGCAGGCGAAAAAAGCGGCAGAAGTCGCGAAAAAGACCTTTGAACAAGGAAAACAAGCTATTGAATATCAAAAGCAAATCCGCAATGTTTCCCTTGAACAAGAGCTGCAATGGTGGAACAACCTTGCTAAGCTGTTCAAGAAAGGTACCAAGGAACGTATCGAAGCAGAGAAGGAATATGCTCGCGTCAAAGAGGAAATCACCAAGCGCAACTTCGAGAACGAGAAAAAGTGGTTCGAGGAAAAGAAATATTATGGTCAGCTTTCTCTCGTTCAAGAACTTGAATCATTGAATACTGTCGCCAAAAGTTACAAAAAAGGTACGGAGGAACGGATATACTGGGAACGAGAGATATATCGCGTCAAGAAAGAAATCAACGATAAGCTTTTAGCGGCGAACAATGAGTATGCCGAAAAGGTCAAGGAAATTAACGAGCGATTACAACAAGATGAGCTAAAAGCAAAAGAGGAGTATGAAACAAGAGTAAAGGAAATCAACGACCGTCTTGCAGAAGATGAGCGAAAACTGACCGAAGAATATCAAAAAGCGGTCGACGACCGAACTAAAGCATTGTATAGCTTTGCCGGCATTTTTGATGAGATTAAGCGGAAGGATGACGTAACTGGGCAAGGGCTGCTGAAAAACCTTTCCGACCAAGTTAGTGCGTTCAAGGATTGGCAAGCGAATATTGTTTCTTTGGCTAACCGTGGTATCGACGAAGGACTTCTTCAAGAGTTGCGGGAGATGGGGCCGAAAGCCGTCGACGAAATTGCAGCGCTCAATTCCCTTTCTGACGAAGAGCTGAATCAGTACGTTCAATTGTGGCGTGAAAAGAACGCATTGGCCCGCACGCAAGCGATCAACGAGCTCGAAGGAATGAGGCTGGAAACGCAATCGAAAATTCAACAGTTACGAGCCACTGCAAGCACTGAACTCGAGCAAGTAAAGATTGAATACACAAACAAAATCGCTCAGTTGCGCGCGCAAGCAGCTGCCGAGCTTGAACAGCACAAAAATGAGTGGATGGCAAAGATCAAGGAGATCACGGAGGGGACGAAAACAGAACTGAATCTTATGACCGCATCGATGGCTGACATCGGGAAAAACACCATGCAAGGGCTCATCGATGGATTGAATTCGATGATGGGTCCACTTCGGCAAAAGGCGCAAGAGATTGCTAATGTTGTACAAGCAACGATTAAAAATGCGCTCAAAATCAAGTCTCCGAGTCGTGTCATGATGGAGCTAGGAAAGTGGATTCCTGCTGGACTAGCAGAAGGAATCAATCGAAACATCAATGCCGTTGTTTCTGCTACGAATCACATGGCACAAGAAACGATACCGAGTGTTGCAGGATATTCCGGTGCTGTCGTCCCTGCTACGGCAACAATCAACGTTCCAAAAATGGCTGGCGCGAAAATAGAACAACATTTCCATTTCCATTCAACTGCGCCAACGCCGTCAGAAACTGCACGAAAACATCTACAAGTTTCACGCCAGCTCGCAATGGAATGGGGGCTATGATATGCAGCGAATCATCTTTACAAACGCAAGAGGACAATCTGTGGAGCTGAAATCATCAGCTCCTTTTCTTTTGCAGTCCATTGATGGGCTTGGTGACGTGGACGCTGATATTCAAACACAGAAGGCCCCATTTCAAGATGGTTCGACCTACATCGATTCTGTTTTACAAGAACGTGCTATCTCATTGGAAATTGTGATTCTAGCATCGGACAAACCGACACTATTTAAACGTCGTCAATTCCTTGCTTCTGTTTTTAATCCAAAGCTAGGACAAGGTATACTTCGCTACGAAAATGGCGAAACCATTCGCGAAATAGAGGCTGTTCCGGATGGTGTACCTGTTTTTCCAAGTGGAAGAGAAAATCGTGGACCATTCTTTCAAAAGGCACTTGTGAACTTGCTCTGTCCAAATCCTTTTTGGAAATCGCCTGAAATAACAGAAGAACCTACCTTTGAACCACTTTTCCAATTCCCGTTTGAGGGTGTATTTGAAATCGGTATGCAACGAGACAATCGAATTATCGTGAATGATGGAGATGCGCCTGCGCCTTTGTATATCGAGTTTTTCGGGCCTGCCGTCAACCCGATCATCATAAATCGAACAACCGGAGAGTTTATTAAGGTGAATCAAACGTTACAAGAAGGCGAAGTGATGAAAATTGATACTACGCCAGGCAGAAAATCTGTTTATTTTGTTCAACCGGACGGAACAGAACGAAACGTTTTCAATTGGATTGACCTGAACAGTTCTTTTTTCCAACTTGTCGTAGGAGAAAACGAGATTGAATATTCAGCGGATAGCGATATTCAAGGAGCTATCGTGAATATTAGCTACAGAAAACTTTATAACGCTGTATAGGGGTGAGAATATGGCGGAAATCAGTAAGTTTTTTAATAGCGCGCCGGGTGATCCACGAGCCTATCAAGCTAGTGATTTCGCGGATTATTTCGGAAGTGTGCTAAGTACAGGTTTATTGCATACGGACAATATCCCTGCACTAGAAGTAAAATGCGATGGTAACGACTTACGGACGTATGTAACACCGGGGAAAGCGATTATGCAGGGCTATCTCTATGAAAATACAAGCAATCTGTATCTGGAACATGCGCTGCCGGAGGCGACATATGACCGGATCGACCGGATCGTGCTCCGATTGGACAAACGAAATCAGTCTCGTTTTATTAGAGCGTTTGTTAAACAAGGCACTCCCTCAGAGAACCCGGTTCCTCCAGAACTGCAACGTGACGATTTTATTTACGAATTATCCCTTGCTCAAATTCGTGTAAGAGCGAATACGTCAACGTTGAATCCTGCAGACTTAATCGATGAGCGGCTGGACGAAAATTTGTGTGGTTTGGTTCATTCACTCATTAGCATACCAACTAGCCAATTTCAAGCTGAATGGGATGCTTTTATGGCAAGTGTGCAGGATGAAGGTTTTACTCCGCGGACGGAATTTGATGCACATTTGGCTGATTATGTGAAACATCCCGGTTACGGGGTTGCTACCGGTTCAGCGAATGCTTATGAAGTTACCTTAAATCCAGCGCCAACAGCGTATGTCGAAGGTATGGCAATTGCCGTAAAAATCAACATGGACAATACCGGAGCATCAACTATTAACGTCAACGGATTAGGCGCGAAAGCAATCAAGAAGCCTAACGGTAACGATGTATCAGCTGGTAATTTAAAGGCAGGAAGTATTTATACACTCCGTTACAACGGCACAAATTTTATCTTACAGGGTGAAGGGGGGTCGGGTAACGCACAGCCTTCTGATGTATTGAGTGGCAAAACATTTACGAATGATAGTGGCGAACAGACAGGAACGATGCCTAATATTGGCGCTATCACAATTACACCTACAACAATAGACCAAACGATTCCGGCGGGGTATCACAATGGAAGCGGAATCGTCAAAGGTGATCCCGATTTAATCCCGGCAAATATCAAGCAGGGCGTAGATATTTTTGGTGTTGTAGGAACATTGGTAGAAGGTAAAAGATGGGCGAGTGGAACATTTACAACATCAGAAAAAACTTATACAGTATCTGGGTTAGCTTTTAAACCAAGTATCGTTCTTGTATATGTAAATAGTATTAACACAGCAAGGTGGATGATTTCACTAATACAAAGAGTTACACCAAGTTACGCTGTATACCCTAGTGGAAGCGGAAAGATTGTATCAAATATTGCTATAAACCAACTTGATTGGACATATAAACCAAGTACTATCTATGGCCTTAGTGATTCAAGTCAAAACAAAATTAATAATGATGGTTTTACAGTTAATCTGCTTATATATAGTAATGGCTGGACACTATACGACTATGCCTGGATTGCAATTGAATAAGGAGGGATAAAATGAATAATCGCATAGGGCGTAAAATTTATTACGACAAAGCAACAGGAAACGTCATTCTTGACACAGGTGAAAAAATGGGCGCGGTTATTGAAACAACCATCGATCAAGATTTCGAGACATACCAAGCGTTGAAAGAGCGTGTCCGTGATACAGTCGGCGTTATTCAGCTTGAATACGGTCAATACGCGCAGGATTTTGCGGAGTGTAACGGATACCGCGTCAATCCCGAAACGCTAGAATTAGAGTTTTCGTATCCCGACCCGAACGCAACCGAGCCGCAAGAGCCTGTTTATCAGAAACCACTTACAGAACAGTTAAAAGAAACGCAACAAGCAGTAGTAGAATTAACATTACTATTAGCGACAATGAATGGAGGTATGTAAAATGGTATTCACTGAAAACAGCGGTCTTGTAAAAGTTTGGGTGAGCCTCGTTTTGAATGGCACATATACGCTCGATCAAGTTCCTAATTTATTTAACCTCAAAGAAGTAGTTACGCAAGTAGTCAATAGCTTGCAGAAATGAACATTCGGACGATAACGCGACACAACACCGATTGATAGCGGTGTTTTTTATTAGGTGGTGAAAAATGAAACCAATTCGGATTTTGACACCGATACTGGATTTACTCGCTGAAATTGACGACTATGAATCGTTGCTATTCACAAGGCGATGGCATGAAGTCGGGGAATTTGAACTGCGAATCAACCGATACAAGCGACATACGGAACTGCTTCAACGCGGCAATCTCATCATGCTCGGTGCAAGCAGAAACAAGGTTGGTATCATCAAGCATCGTGAAATCGAACTTGATGAGAATGGAAAGGCATCGGAAAACTGGCTCGTGAAAGGCATTGCGCTGAAAGGAGTCGCGGCGCAACGGATTACGGTTCCTCCTGTTGGTGATAGCCATGACCGAGCAAATGGTCCGGCAGAAACGGTTATGAAGCACTATGTCAACAATCACATTGTCAATCCGGTCGATGTGAAACGGAAAATTGACATGGTTGTGCTTGCTTCGGACCAGCAACGCGGTTCACAAATCAGTTGGGAATCGCGGTTCAAAAATCTTGCCGAGGAGCTCATTGAAATCTCGAAAGCTAGCGGGCTTGGATGGGATGTTATTCTTGATTTCGAACGGAAAAAGTGGGTATTCGATATATTTGTGGGGAGGGATTTAACCGTCAATCAATCGGTTAACCCTCCTATTATTTTTAGTCCACAATTCGAGAGTCTGAAACAGTTGTCATTTGTTGAGTCTGACTTCAATTATCGCAACTATGGCTACATCGCCGGGCAAGGCGAGGGCGAGGATCGGCGTGTAGTTGAAGTTGGCGAGGCTGAAGGCCTTTCTCGTATTGAAACCTTCATTGATGCTAGGGATATATCGGAGCAAGACGAAGATCAGCAAGCACTCCCAGAAGCTGAAATCATCGCAAAGTTGCAACAGAGAGGACAGCAAAAGTTAGCGGAGTTCGCCCAGGAATTCTTTCTTGAAGGTCAGATTCTTACCAACTCACCATTCGAGTACGAAAAAGACTATGACCTGGGCGATATAGTGACCATTCAAAACCGAGAATGGGGAGTGACGCGGGATGCCCGCATAACTGAGATAAAAGAAATTTATGAGCCAGGCGGTTTTCAAATTGAGGCGACTTTTGGTGAGAGTCGGCCAACGCTGGTGAAAAAATTGAAACAGGAATTGGCTCAAATTAGTGGAGAAGTCCGAAAATAGGGCTTTTTTATTTTTGTTTAGAAAGGCGGCGATAAGATGGAACGATTAGATATGGTATACAAGACCGGCGTGGCTGCAATTGGGGCCGTGGTTGGGTATCTTTTCGGTGGATGGTCAGAACTGCTTGGCATCTTGCTGGCATTTGTTATCATGGATTATGTCACGGGCGTGCTGGCGGCATCAAAAGAAGGAACGTTGAGAAGCGCCGTTGGGTTCAAGCGTATTCCAAAAAAAATCATGATTTTCGTGCTTGTAGCAGTTGGGCACTTGATTGATCGTGCGGTCGGAACGAATGGGTTATTCCGGGACGCGACGATCTTTTTTTATTTAGCGAATGAGCTGTTGAGTATCGTTGAGAATGCAGGGCGAATGGGCTTGCCTGTCCCTGAACAAATCAAACAGGCAGTTGAGGTGCTGAAAGGAAGAAGCGAGAAAGGAGAGGATAAATAATGGCTATCAGCTTACAAGAATTATTGGCAAAAGCGAATCAAAAATTGCAAAATGTTCATCCTGTCGTCGCAGATAAAGCTCGTCAATTGATTACGAAGGCGTACAATGAGGGCATTTATGTTGTCATCACGCAAGGGTATCGTTCCAAAGAAGAGCAAGACGCACTCTATGCACAAGGTCGGAGCAAACCTGGCAAAATTGTCACAAACGCGCGTGGCGGCGACTCTTATCACAATTATGGGCTTGCCATTGACTTTGCATTAATGAACCCGGATGGTAGCATCAGCTGGAATGTTGATGCGAAGTGGAAACGTGTTGCCCAAATTGGAAAGTCGTTTGGACTCGAATGGGGCGGAGATTGGAAGTCGTTCCCTGATTATCCGCACTTCCAATACACATTCGGCCTTTCTCTTGCTGATTTGAGGGCTGGAAAACGTCCGCCGCAACAAGTAATAAAACCAACAAGCGCAGTAGAGGCAGTGCGGTCTAAACCAACACCTAAAACGTACACAGTACAAAAAGGGGATACGCTTTCTAAGATCGCTAAGAAGTACAACACAACAGTAGATGCGCTGCAAAAACTGAACAGGATTCGCAATCCGAACTTGATTCGGGTTGGGCAGAAATTGCGCGTAAAATAACCCCTGCCGACTGGCAGGGCTTTTTTTATTTTTGTTGAAACAAAATAGGGAAAATAGTGGTATTATAGGAAGAGAGAATAAAAAAGAAGGGGGATAATATGGACAACGTTGCTTTAGTTATTAGTCTTATTGCGGTGGTTGCTTTTCTTGTTTATTTGGTTCGTGGCATCGCGGGGGTTGCGAAAAAAAGAGAAGGAACAAAAGTGCTATTTAAACGATCACTTATCGCTTTGGTAGTATCTTTTGTAGGGTTCGTTATTTTCGGGATGACGACAGAACCACCGAAACAAGCTGCGGATGAACCGAAGAAAGAGCAGTCGAAAGAGCAAAAATCGGAAAAGTCGTCTGATGAACAAAAATCTAAACCAGCTGTTGCTCAGCCGAAAGAGGAAAAGAAAGAGGAAAAATCGGAACCAAAAAAAGCAGAGGTAAAGAAAGAGGAGCCAGCTAAAAAGGCTGAACCTAAAAAGCAAGAAAAAACAATCGATGAGGTTGTAAAAGAAATCATCTATGACAAAGTCGGCAAAAAATCGAATATGGGGAAAAAACGTATCATCGAACTACAAGTCAATGACAATTTAGGAACACCTGATAAGACAGATAAAATCATTATCGCAAAGTTGTATGCTGATGAAAATTTAACGACTAATATGACAAGAGATGGGATCCTAATGGATAGCAAAGATTTGTTTCAAGAAATGTTTAAACACAAAGAGATAAGCGAAGCTGTTTTAATGTGGAACCTCACGCTTGTCGATAAGTACGGGAATGAATCAGTTGATACTGTTTTAAAAGTTGGGCTGGATCGTGCGACAGCTGATAAAATCAACTGGAAGAACTTTTATTACAAGAACTTCGAAAAAATTGCTCCACAATATTTTGTGCATCCAGCATTATTGAAAGAATGAGCCTACTCGCTTTGAGTAAGCTCTTTTTTTATCCATATTTCATGGATTGACATCCCTAATTCCTCGCAGATCGCATATGCCACAGCGAACGATGGTAATGAGCGATTGTTTACGATGGCGCTCAATGCTGCTTGGCTAATACCAATCTTCTTTGCGAAATCCCCTTGTTTAATACCCCGTTCCGCAAATATTACTTTCAACCGGCATTTAAACTCCATTTTTTATCCCCTCATTTAAAACTAAATTATCACAAAAATTTTTTAAGTGGACAAGATATATCGGACAATCCCTCCCGAATACTCTTTACCATACCAAACAAAATTCCACACAGCATACCCGATTTCCTTCAAATCTAGTTAATCTTAAAGTCTTTCAGAAAAACAGGGAATGAGAGGGGGGAACAGCGTTTAGAAGGCGAGGGAGTATTTCAAAGCATTTTTCAGGCTTATGCTGAACATCGGAAGCGGCACCGGAAGATGAATGAGTTTGAATATCTTGATCGCACACCATACTTGCATAGTTCGGACTATCAGCGTTTCGAAGTGAATGACAAAGAGTATAGAGGGTACTACTCACTTTATGAACATTTTGCGAAATACAACATGAGGGGGAAGCGAAAATGATCGAAGTGATCGGCGGCGGTCTCGTCTTAGTCGGGATTGCCTTCGCGGAAAACCGTGGTTGGTTGGACAGGGAGAAGGTTGGTTTCATCGTCAACGTGGGTATGCAGGCGGGAATATGCGGGAGCTTGCTCTACTTCATCCATAAGCTGTCCATTTGGTTCTTATGATGTCTACCCTCGCATATTCCCTCACAGAACACGGGTGAGCAGGTCCATGTTCCTGTATTCTATTGTATACCCAAGCTATCGGGAATATACCCGATGCTTGGGATAGTCTTTCTCTCCAGGGGTGATGTTTATGCTTGAATTTTTCCTCCTCCCTCTCACGGTGGGGGCAGCGGCCGTCGCATTCGGCCGACGGAGGCAAGGAGATTATGAGCGCGATATAGAAACCACCTTTAAACACTTAAAAGTGGGTACAACCGTCCGCGGTGAGCACGTCTATCCGAAGCTTGTCGCAAAAGAGAAAAAAGACTTGTACACCCGATATGTGTACCGTGTTCCGCTGGGATTGACCAAAAAGACGCTTGAACCAGTTAAGGAAGTGCTGGAAGCAACGATCGACCGATATGTGGAAGTGACGTTTAAAAAGTGGTTGTATATTGACGTGTTCCATCATGCGATGCCGGGAAAAGTGATGTATAAAGACGTGCCGGATCAAAAAGGCTGGGTGATCCCGTTAGGCTTGAACGAAAAAGGCTGGCACTTCCATGATTTTGACAAAACGCCGCATTGCACGATTGCAGGCGTCACACGCTTCGGGAAAACCGTGATGCTAAAGAGCATGATGACCTATCTTATCGAACACCACCCGGACGACGTATCGTTTGTCATTGTTGACCTAAAGGGTGGCCTGGAGTTCAGTCGATACGCCGATTTAAAACAAGTCGAGAACGTAGCTAGCAACCCTGTAGAGGCGTTCGAATCGCTCCGGAGGGTAAAAATACTGATGGAGCGAAAGGAGGCCGTATTCAAGCGAAGTGGATGGTCTAACGTCGTGCATTCGCCTGTGCTGGAGCGTCTATTCATCATCGTGGACGAAGGGGCGCAATTGGCACCGGATCGCTTCATGACGAAAGAAGAGCGCAATATGCTATTGGAATGCCAGCACATCTTGGGAGAAGTCGCGCGGATCGGCGGAGCATTGGGGTTCCGACTTATCTTCTGCACGCAGTATCCAACCAGCGACACACTTCCACGACAAGTGAAGCAGAACGCAGACTTGAAAATCACATTCCGCCTGCCGACTGGCTATGCTTCGCAAGTGGCTATCGACGACTATGGAGCCGAGGAATTACCGTCCGACATAAAAGGGCGGGCGATCGTCAAGACGCATGAGAAAATGATCGTACAAACGCCCCTTATTGACGATGATGAGATGATGAAGCGATTGGAGGTGTACTGCATTGAAAAGCCGGAGCACCGAGAAGTTGACCGAACGTCAACTCAAGATTTTATACACTTTGAATAGCCTGCAAGCCCTTAGCCGCTCACAGATTCAACACATGTTTGATCTAGGAACCAAACGAAACGCCAATCGTATCCTGCAAGGCGTCCGGGAGTATACACATACAAAACGCATCGGCGAGGATGTGTATTACTTGAACAAAAAAGGAGCCGAAATGGTAGGTGGAGAAGCGACGATTCGCCGCAACAGCCCGCTTGAACACATCGTCATGCGAAATGACATCTATATTTTTTACCACTATCCGCGCGACTGGAAGCCGGAAGCGAAAACGCGTTGGAAAGAAGGCGGGAAGGAATACAGCATTGTGTCTGATGCTAGGTTTACGTATCACAATCAGATGTATTTCCTTGAGGTGGACATCACGCAGAAGATGGTGGAGAACAAACGGAAGGTCGAGAAGTACGCATATCTTTTCCGATTCATACAGCGACAGCAACTAGGAGAACCTGTTTTGTTGTTCTACACTGTATCAGCCGTAAAGAAGCGGCAAGTTGAAGCGATCACCAAAGAGTACGGCGTGCCTTGTGAGTGCTTATTGAAAGTATAGAGGGGGCGAGAAGATGAATCGAGACATCCTTGTGAAACTGCTCCTGCTGCAAGTCACCGTCGCGGATCACCGACTGCAATATGCGGCGATGGAGACGAGTGACGAACGGGAACAAGCATTTGTTAGCGGCGTGCTGGCAGCGTGCGAGTTTTTTGAAGAGGCGCTTGAAGAAATGTGGAATGAAAGCGTTGTTTGAAAACAACGGAAGAAGAAAAGAAGGCGGAGTGATCCGCCTTTTTTTATTGTTTATTTTGTTGTCGCTCGGAGCGGCGATGGCGATGAACTTGTTTGGGCATGGCATCGCGCTTTCTGGCGATTTCATCATTCAAGGGGCGCCGAAACTGACCGCCGATGCAGCCGGCCTGCCGGTTGGCGACGTCATCGCCGCTAGTGTGCCGCTCGTGTTTGTCATGGGGGCGGTCACGACCGTCACCGCGTTTTATTTGCTGCGCCGCGACATGAAGCAAGGACGTTTGGCGGTCGGCGATGCAGAAATCGCTGCTGCCACGGATTCGGCGCTCGAAAAAACGGAAGGACTGCTCGCCGAGACGGCGAAAAAATGGCTGGCGCTGTTGATTCCGGTGTTGTTTGCCCTTGACGTCATCGCGATGTTTTATTTGCGCTTGCAAGGCGGCGAGGCGACAGCCTTAGTCGGCGGAACCGCGATTTTTATTTTGATCCTCATTTCCGTTTTAGCCCACCGGCAAGAGAGCTTTGCTGAAGTGACCAATTACTTTATTGAAGGATTTCAGTTCGGATTTAAAGTGTTCGGTCCTGTCATTCCGATTGCCGCCTTTTTCTATCTTGGCGATGCCGGATTTGTAAAAATTATCGGCGACTACTTGCCGCAGGCGTCACAGGGCATTGTCAACGATTTAGGGGTCGCCTTGGCTCATGCAGTGCCGCTGAACAACGAAATCGGGGCAGTGACGCTCACGATTGTCGGGGCGATTACCGGTCTTGACGGCTCCGGGTTTTCCGGCATCTCGCTCGCTGGTTCGGTCGCCCATTTGTTTACGGTCGCCATTGGCGGCGGGGCGGCCACGTTAACGGCGCTCGGCCAGATCGCTGCCATTTGGGTCGGCGGCGGCACGCTTGTTCCGTGGGCGCTCATCCCGGCCGCGGCCATTTGCGGCGTCGATCCGTTTGAGTTGGCGCGGCGCAACTTGATTCCGGTAGCGGTCGGTCTGGCGGTCACAACCGTTGTCGCCATGTTTCTGATCTGACGAAAAAAGCTGTCCTGTGCGGCCAGGGCAGCTTTTTTGGTATAATGGTCATAGGCTGAAAATCGGTCGATTTTTTGACAGTTTGTTTCCTTCTCTATACATAGAGCGGGGAAACCTGTATAGTGAAAAATAGATAAGCAAAAAATCGGAAACGGACAGCTCGATTGGGGAAAAGAAAGGCGGATGGAGATGACAAGACGGATCAACGATACATTTTTGCGCGCCTGCCGCGGCGAGAAAACGGATTATGTGCCGGTCTGGTACATGCGGCAAGCCGGCCGGTCGCAGCCGGAGTACCGGGCGCTGAAAGAAAAATACTCGCTGTTTGAGATTACGCATGAACCGGAGCTGTGCGCCTATGTCACGAGGCTTCCGGTCGAACAATACGGCGTTGATGCTGCGATTTTATATAAAGACATTATGACGCCGCTGCCGGCGATTGGCGTTGATGTTGAGATTCAGGGCGGCATCGGGCCGGTGATCGCCAATCCGATTCGCTCGCTTCAAGACGTCGAACGGCTCGGGGAGATCGATCCGGAACATGATGTGCCATACGTGCTGGAGACGATCCGGTTGCTTGTCAACGAGCAGCTTGACGTGCCGCTCATCGGGTTTGCTGGTGCGCCGTTTACGTTGGCGAGCTACATGATTGAAGGCGGACCATCAAAAAATTACCATAAAACAAAAGCGTTTATGTATGCGGAACCGAAGGCATGGTTTGCCTTAATGGACAAGCTCGCCGAGATGACGATCCGCTACGTGCGGTCGCAAATTCAGGCCGGGGCGAGCGCGGTGCAGATTTTTGACTCTTGGGTCGGGGCGGTGAATGCGGACGATTACCGGGCGTTTATTAAGCCGGCGATGGCGCGCATTTTTGCCGCTTTGCGCGAGGAAGGCGTGCCGCTCATTATGTTTGGCGTCGGGGCGGGCCATTTGGCGCGCGAGTGGAACGATTTGCCGCTTGACGTCATCGGCCTTGATTGGCGGCTGTCAATTCGGGAGGCGCGCCGCCAAGGCATTGTGAAAGCCATCCAAGGCAACTTGGATCCGGCGGTGTTGCTCGCTCCATGGAATGTGATCGAAGAGCGGGTGAAACGCATTTTGGACGAGGGGATGGAGCAGCCGGGCTATATTTTTAACCTGGGACATGGCATTTTCCCTGATGTGCAGCCGGCGACTTTGAAGCGGCTGACGGCTTTTATCCATGAGTATACTTCAGCAAAGTAAACGAGGTGCAACACAATGAAGAACATTGTCGGACTGCTTGTGATGGCGTACGGCACGCCGTACAAGGAAGACGATATTGAACGGTATTATACGCATATCCGCCACGGGAGGAAGCCACCGCAAGAACAAATCGAGGATTTAAAAGCGCGCTACCGGGCGATCGGCGGCCTGTCGCCGCTTGCGAAAATTACGGAAGAGCAGGCGAAACGGCTCGAGGAGCGGCTGAACGAAGTGCAAGATGAAGTCGAGTTTCGCATGTATTTAGGGCTCAAACATATTGAGCCGTTCATTGAGGATGCCGTCGAGCGCATGCATGATGACCGCATCAAAGAAGCGGTTGGGATCGTCCTAGCCCCTCATTATTCCACATTCAGCATCCGCTCGTACAACGAGAGGGCGAAAGCGGCGGCGGAAAAGCTTGGCGGCCCGGTTATTTATACGATTGACCAGTGGTATGACGAGCCGAAGTTTTTGCAATATTGGTCCGAACGAGTGAGAGCCATTTTTGATGCCATGCCGGAACAAGAGCGGGAACGGGCGGTGTTGATCGTCTCGGCCCATAGTTTGCCGGAAAAAATCATTCAAGCGGGCGACCCGTATCCAGAACAGCTCCAAGACACAGCCGAACGTATTGCCAAACAAGCCGGCGTCTCGCATTACGCCGTCGGCTGGCAAAGCGCCGGCAGCACGCCGGAGCCATGGCTTGGCCCGGACGTGCAAGATTTGACGCGCCAGCTCCATGAAGAGCACGGCTATACGTCGTTCGTTTATGCGCCGGTCGGTTTTGTCGCCGACCATTTGGAAGTGTTGTATGACAACGATATTGAATGCAAGCAAGTAACCGAAGAAATTGGCGCCCGCTATTACCGGCCGGAGATGCCGAATACCGATCCGCTGTTTATTGATGCATTGGCGACGGTCGTGTTAAAGCGGCTCGCAAAAGAAGGCGGTAAGCATGAGTGAAGGAAAACGGACGGTTGTGATTATCGGCGGCGGCATTACGGGTCTCGCGGCCGCCTACTACTTGCAAAAAGCGGCTAAAGAACAGCAACTGCCAGTGACGTGTAAACTTGTCGAGGCGACGCACCGGCTCGGCGGAAAAGTGCAGACGGTCGTTCGTGACGGTTTTGTCATTGAACGGGGGCCGGACTCGTTTTTGGCGCGGAAAACGAGCGCATTCCGCCTTGTGAAAGAAGTCGGGCTCGAACGGGAAATCGTTCATAATGCGAACGGAAAGTCGTACATTTTGGTCAATGGCAAGCTGCACCCGATTCCAGGCGGAGCGGTGATGGGCATCCCGACGCGCATCGCCCCGTTTGTGGCGACCGGGTTGTTTTCGCCGGCCGGCAAGCTGCGGGCGGCGCTCGACTTCGTGCTGCCGCCGGTGAAAACAGCCGGTGATATGCCGCTTGGCCGCTTTTTTCGCCGCCGTTTAGGCGATGAAGTGGTGGACAATTTGATCGAACCGCTGCTGTCTGGCATTTACGCCGGCGACATCGACGAAATGAGCTTAATGGCAACGTTCCCGCAGTTTTTTCAGCTGGAACAAAAATACGGCAGCCTCGTTCGCGGTGCGAAACGGACGACGCCAAAGGAACAGAAGGAGCGAAAAGGGGCATTTCAGACGTTAAAAACCGGCTTGCAGTCGCTCGTCGAAGAGGTGGAAAAGCGGCTTGAGCCAGGCAGCGTCGTCAAAGGGGCGCGCGTCGAGCGGATCGTCCGCGTCGGTTCAGCGTATCAGCTGCGGCTCAGCAATGGTGAAACGTGGGAGGCGGACAGCGTCATTGTTGCGGTGCCGCACCATGTCGTGCCGGATATGTTCGCTGATTATCCGTTTTTCGCCCCGTTTCGGTCCGTGCCGCTGACGTCGGTGGCAACGGTCGCGCTTGCCTTTCCAGAGGAAGCGATCCGTCAAGATATTGACGGCACTGGGTTTGTTGTCTCGCGCCGCAGCGATTACACGCTGACGGCGTGCACGTGGACGCACAAAAAATGGCCGCACACGGCTCCGCCCGGCAAAGCGCTGCTGCGCGGCTATGTCGGACGCCCGGGCGATGAGGAGATCGTCGATCAACCGGATGACGAGATTGTCCGCGTTGTGTTGGATGATTTAAGTAAAGTGATGAAAATTGACGGCCGGCCGGAGTTTGCCGTCATCTCCCGGTGGAAGCGGGCGATGCCGCAATATACAGTCGGGCATCGCGAGCGGCTGGCGAAAATTAAGCAACAGATGGCGGCTGAGTTGCCGGGAGTGTTTTTGGCCGGTAGCTCGTATGAAGGGCTCGGGCTGCCGGATTGCATCGACCAAGGAGAGAAGGCGGTCGGTGATGTGCTTGACTACTTGCGCCAAACGGAATAACACCAGCCGGTCGGGATGTACAGCCGCGCCCATTAGCGGGCCGCCTTGTACCGTTAGGCGGCCCGTGTATTCCGTTGTCCGGCCGCGCTGTTCCCTAGAACAAGGGGTGCCGCCGTTTCGGGAAGCTGAGCGGCGTTTTTAAGGGCTTTACGGGAAAACGGCCGCATAGTATAATGGATACGAATTGACTGAATCGTTCATTTAGTCAAATTAAAGGATGAGGCCAATGGCAAGCGACCGTAAACGGCAAATTATCGAGGCGGCAACTCAATCGTTTGCGGCATTCGGCTACAAGGCGACGACGATGGAACAAATCGCCAAGCTCGCCAATGTCGGCAAGGGAACGATTTATACGTTTTTTTCCGTGAAAATAATGAATCCATGAGCGGTTATTTTCATGCTTGGGTGGCGAGTAAAAGCTTACTCATGGATGTTTTTTGTGTAAAAAAAAACGCCCCCACACGGGGGGCATTAAAGCAAAAAAGGCAGGTTGCATCGGGGAACAGCCTATTGCCGGCGGGGCAGCCGGCATCGTGACGCAAGGGCAGCGTCCGCTCACCTAGTGGCGGTAAGCGGTGCCAAGGCAGTCAGAGCATGTGTTGCCGTAGCACTCGTGCTGCTCGTCGATCGTTTTGCCGCATTGCGAGCACTTTTTCGGTGCTATGTTTTTGAAAAATTCTAACACTTTCATCAACATTGTGATCCCCTCCGTTGTCTTGGTGATTTCATTGTATTATAACACAGATAAAAATGTCAATAGGTGTTTTAAAACAACATCAACAAAGATGAAAAAAAGGCAGCCGTCGTGTATGATGAAGACAAAATGGGTGGAAGGAGAGGAAAGGGAATGAAAGTGACAGTCATCGGCTATTGGGGAGGGTTTCCCGCCGCCAATGAAGCGACATCCGCTTATTTGTTTGAGCATGACGGGTTTCGCATGCTTGTCGACTGCGGAAGCGGGGCGCTCGCCAAGCTGCAAAACTACACGGCTGTAGAAAACTTGGATGCGGTTGTCGTCTCCCACTATCACTATGATCATATCGCCGATATCGGCCCGCTCCAATATGCGCGCCTCATTCATAAAAATGTAGGGGCGGATTTGCCGGTGCTGCCGATTTACGGCCACCAAGAAGATGAGGCGGCCTTCGCCCGCCTGACGCATAGCGGCATTACGGAAGGGATTCCTTATGTCCCGGCCAAGGTGCTTGCGGTCGGTCCGTTTTCGCTTTCATTTTTGAAAACAGTCCATCCGGTTCCGTGTTATGCGATGCGCATCACTGCCGGCGGCAACACGGTCGTGTACACGGCTGATTCGAGCTACATGCCGGAATTTACACCGTTTGCAAAAGGAGCTGATTTGCTCATTTGCGAGTGCAATTTTTACGCTGGACAAAACGCGGCGCCGGCCGGCCATATGACGAGCGAGGAAGCGGCGGCCATCGCCGAGGGGGCGGGCGTTGGTGAACTATGGTTGACGCACTTGCCGCACATTGGCAGGCACGAACAGCTCGTTGAAGAAGCGGAGCGGACGTTCCGCGGCGTTATTCGCCTTGCCCGCACCGGCTTAGTGTGGGCGCAGTAGCGAAAAGTAGCGAAAAAACGGCGAGGGAAGCGCTTTCGATTGTCCTTCGCCGTTCTTTTTTTATAATAAATTATAGTTCGAATTTTTTTACTTGAAAAATGAATGGTCATTCATTTTTAAGGGGGGAGATTGGATGAACTTAACGACACGGTTGGCGCAAATCGCCAAACAACTACCGGACAAAGAAGCGTACGTGTTTATGGGGGAACGATGCACGTATCAACAATTGGACGCCGCGGTGTCGCGGTTTGCCGACGGATTGGCGCAGCTTGGCATTCGCCGGGGGGGATCACATCGCCTTATTGCTTGGCAATTTGCCGTAATTTGTCATCGGCCTGTACGGGGCGCTGCGGCTCGGAGCGACCGTCATCCCGATCAATCCGATTTATACGCCGGAAGAAATTGGGTATATTTTGCTTAATGGCGACGTCAAAGCGGTAATCGGGCTCGATTTGCTCGCTCCGCTCTTTGCCGGGGCGAAGCAGCGCCTGCCTTTGCTGAAGCAGGCCATCGTTTGTGAAACGCCGCAAGGAAAGGAAAAAGGGATTACGCTGTCCGATGAAATAAAATCGTTTGCAGAAGTGTTGGCTGCCGGCGAAGTCGGTGAACTTGTTGTGCGCGGCCCGAACGTCATGAAAGGGTACTACAAAATGCCGGAAGAAACGGCGGCTGCCTTGCGCGATGGCTGGCTGCACACCGGCGATTTGGCGCGATGGATGAGGAGGGCTATTTCTACATCGTCGACCGGAAAAAAGAGATGATCATCGTCGGCGGCTACAATGTATATCCGCGTGAGGTCGAGGAAGTGCTGTACAGTCATCCAGGCGTCGTCGAAGCCGCTGTGATCGGCGTGCCGGATCCGGATTACGGCGAGGCGGTGCTGGCGTTTGTACAGAGGAAAAAACGGAAAGCAGCACAGCTTGAGAGGGGAGAGACGGTTGCTGGAGCTAAAACGAATTACAAAAGTATTTAACGAAGGAACTGCTGATGAAAAAGTCGCCTTGCGGGGGATTGATTTAACGCTGGCCCCCGGCGATTTTGTCACGGTCATCGGCAGCAACGGCGCCGGAAAGTCGACGTTGATGAATATCATTTCCGGCCGGTTGTCCCCTGATACGGGTGAAGTGTGGATCAACGGCCGCAACGTCACGGCGCTCAAAGAACATGCCCGCGCCCGCTACATCGGCCGCGTGTTTCAAGATCCGATGGCCGGCACCGCCCCCCATATGACGATTGAGGAAAATTTGGCGCTCGCTTACAACCGAACAAGACGGCGCACGCTGCGTCTTGGTGTAACAAGAGAAAAGCGAAAGTGGTTTCGGGAAACGCTGCAAACGCTCCATTTAGGGCTCGAAGACCGGCTCGCCGCTAAAGTCGGCCTTCTCTCCGGCGGGGAGCGGCAGGCGCTTTCACTGTTGATGGCCACATTCACAAAGCCGGATGTGCTTTTGCTTGATGAACATACCGCCGCCCTCGACCCGGCGCGGGCCGAGCTTGTCACCGAATTGACGAAGGAAATTGTCAGACAGCATCAGTTGACGACGCTGATGGTCACGCACAATATGGAGCAGGCGATTCGCCTTGGCAACCGGCTCATCATGATGGATGGCGGGCAAATTATTTTCACGGCCGCGGGAGAGGAAAAAGAAAAATTGACAGTCGAGCGGCTGTTGGAAGAGTTTCAGCGCATCCGCGGCAGCCGGTTTGCGAGCGACCGCGCTGTACTCGGTTCATAAAACGAAACGAGGTGCCCCAACGTTGCGGGCGCCTCATTTTCGGTGCAATGGAACGGGTCAAGCGGTTGGAAGCGGCTTGGTCGCCTTTTGATAGGCGGCTTGCAGCGCTTTCGTCACGTCCCCCGGTTCGACGTTTCCGATCAATGTTTCTTCTACTTGGACGATCGGAGTGATCGCCGAGGTGGTGCTCGTCAAAAACAATTCATCGGCTTCGGCGAGACTGCTGACGGAAAACGCCTTTTCGATGAACGGAATGCCAAGTTCAGCGCAAAATTCCTTCACTTTGGTGCGGACGATGCCGTTTAAAATCCGCTCCGTCGCTGGGTGAGTATAGACGGTTTTGTGTTTGACAAGGAAAATGTTCGATGAACTTCCCTCGGTCACGACGCCGTCGCGGTGGAGAATCGCTTCAAACGCTCCGCGCTCGACGGCTTCTTGTTTTGCAAGTACGTTCGGCAGCAAGTTCAAGCTTTTAATGCAGCAGTACTCCCAGCGGACGTCTTTGGTCAAAATCGCGCGCACGCCGCGCGCCATTTCCTCCGTTTTTCGCGCCATCGGCTGAATGTAGGCGTACAAATTCGGCCGGTTTTCGGCCGGAAATGCATGGCTGCGCGGGAAGCTCCCTCGCGTCACTTGCAAATACAAAATGGCATCTTCTCGCACATCGTTCATGCGGCGCAGCTGCTCGAGCCGCTCAGCCAACTCTTCATGGCTGAACGGAACGGCGAGGCGAATGGCCGCCGCCGAGCGGTATAGGCGGTCTAGATGTTCATGGAGCCAGATGTACGTGCCGCTGTATAGACGAACGACTTCGTAGACGCCGTCGCCAAACTGCAAGCCGCGTTCTTCCATCGGATAGGCAACTTGTTCGGAACGAAGGAGGCCGCGTTCGGTCAAAACATATGCTTTTACGGTCATGGACGTGCACTCCTTTTCTTGTGACAAATCGATCGTCAATCAATTTGATTATATCATAGAGGAAAAAAAAACTGTGATGGATTTTCGGGTTACGAAACATCGTTCTTTTTTGCATAATGGAGCTATTAATCTAGCAAGACGGGGGGATGATCAGTGGAAACGACATGGGAAGCTAGCAAGATGGCGCCGTTTCGCCAAGGAGTGCAAGCGGGGGTGGCGATCGCCATTGGCTATACGCCGATTGCGCTCGCTTTTGGACTACTCGCCAAGACGACCGGGCTGATGCTTGGCGAAACGGTGCTGATGAGCCTTGTTGTCTTTGCTGGCGCTTCGCAATATATTGCCCTCAGTTTGATTGCCGCCGGCACCGGGGCGTTGGAAATCGTGTTGACGACGTTTATTTTAATTCTATCGGCACGTTTGTTCTTCACTTGTCGAAAGGATGGTCGATCGTGTTGGCTACGTTGCTGTCGGCTGTCATCGTTCAATGGCTGGCGAAAGAAGGAGGAAACGGCGATGAATAGCACGATCGTCTGGATGATCATCGGCATGGGAGTCGTGACGTACTTGCCCCGCCTGCTGCCGTTTGTGCTGCTCGGCCGCATCCAGCTGCCGCCGTTTTGGCAAGGGGTGCTGAAAAACGTGCCGTATGCAGTGCTTGGGGCGCTCATTATTCCTGACGTTTTTTTCATCCAAGATGATGTTGTGTTCGGAGCCATTGGTTTTGCGGCGGCTGTCATCGCGGCTTGGTTCGGGGCCAATGTCATGGTCGTCGTTCTTGCCGCGGTTGCGGTCCTCAGTCTGTATTCGCTCGTCGTTTGAATGATGCTGTCTTTGGCAAGGGGGCAAAAGGCGCTGGATTTCCCTGGAACACACATCATCCAGCACAAACAGGTGTCCCGAGTGATCGGGACACCTGTTTGTTGCGGCGATATTACGGCAACTCATTCATAATGGTTTCATATACGTCATCGACGTGAAACCGCGAAGTCCCCATCCCGACCTGCTCAATGACGCGGCCATCGCGGTCAAGCAAGTACGCGAGCGCTGTATGCACAATCATCCCGTTGCCCGGGTCTCGGTATTGAAAATCGAAGGCGTCGGCTGTTTTTTTTGTTTCGTCCTCGCTGCCGCGCAAAAATACCCAGCCTTGCCCGTCGCCGGTTACGCCAAACGTGCGGGCATATGTTTGCAGCTTTTCTTTCGTGTCGCGGGCCGGATCAATCGTGATGGTGATAAATTCGACATCCCGCCCAAATACACCGGCGCTTTCCAGCCGGTCGCGCAGTTTCGCCATTTGCATTGTCGTATTCGGACAAATATCTGGACAGTTTGTATAAATAAACTCAACGAGCCGCACTTTCGGCGGCAAGTCGCCGAACGCATACGGACGCCCCCAGGCAGTTTCCATTGTGACATCATGGGGAAGGCGCGCGGTAGATGGCTTATAAACGGTAAAGTAAAAGATGCCGGCGCCGATTCCGAACAGTACGAGGCACGCTGCTATCGTATACCACTTTCTCATTCCCATCACTCCTCTATTCATGATCATACCAAAAGTAAGGATAGGAAAACGGTGTTGTTTACGAACAGTTTGTGTCTATTTTCCTAATTCAAAAAAGCTTGCATTTTTTTGTTATATAATAAAACCGTAAATAAAAATGATGTATTATAACAAAGAGATGGGGGAAGGAAAAATGGCGTCATTTGCTGAACGTGTCCGACAATTAGAGGAAAGCTGGAAAAATGAAGAGCGCTGGAAAGGGATCGTCCGCCCGTACAGCGCCGAAGATGTCATTAAACTGCGCGGCTCGATCGATATTGAGCATACGCTCGCTCGGCGCGGCGCAGAAAAACTATGGAAACTGCTCCATACCGAAGACTATGTCCACGCGCTTGGTGTGTTGACGGGGAATCAGGCCGTGCAACAAGTGAAAGCCGGGTTGAAAGCCATTTATTTAAGTGGATGGCAGGTGGCAGCCGACGCCAACCTCGCCGGGCAAATGTATCCGGACCAAAGCTTGTATCCGTCCAACAGTGTTCCGCACGTCGTCAAACGCATTAATCAGGCGTTGCAGCGCGCTGATCAAATTCAATATTTGGAAGGTAGTGGAGACATCGACTACTTTGTTCCGATCGTGGCTGATGCCGGGGCGGGGCAAGCTGCTGGCCTATAACTGCTCACCGTCGTTCAACTGGAAGAAAAAATTGGACGATGAAACGATCGCCAAATTCCAGCAAGAGCTCGGCAAAATGGGGTACAAGTTCCAGTTCGTTACTCTGGCTGGATTCCACGCGCTCAACTACAGCATGTTTGAACTGGCGCGCGGCTACAAAGAACGCGGCATGGCTGCATACGCCGAACTGAAGCAAGCAGAATTTGCCGCTGAAAAATATGGCTACACTGCAACGCGCCATCAACGCGAAGTCGGCACCGGCTATTTTGATGAAGTCGCCCAAGTCATCTCCGGCGGTCAAGCATCCACCGTCGCCTTGAAAGGATCGACGGAAGAGGAGCAGTTTACGACCGCTTGACGGCGGCTATTGCCGTATATCGACGGAAGCCCGGTTTGACCGGGCTTTTTTGCGTATAAAAGGAAAAAGCTGGCGCACTCTATAGACGGAGGGAGGCGATGAAATGGAAAAGAAAAAAGATAGTCTGCCGGAGCTAATCCCTGCCGAATTCCGCGTCAGCACCGATCTCCATTTTGAACAATCGTGGATGAACGAGGAAACGTATGCAGGCGATTCGGTCGGCGAACATACGGCGCTCGAGCAAGCGAACGAGTATTTAGCAATGAAAGAAATCGGCCAGACGTTTGAAAACTCCTGACAATGCCCATGACGATCGTCATGGGATTTTTTGCGCAAAAAAACGCTGGCTTTTTTAAAAATATAGAAAAATATAACTATTGGTGGTATGATAGGAGTGGTGAGTTCGTTGAGAGGAGATGAGACGATGAAAGTAAATGAATTTATCATCCTAAACCATTTCGTCGTGAGCCGTTATACGATGGCGATTCTCCCTTATTTGTTGAACAATGACCTGTATGCAAAGGTCGTCGAGGAAGATGGCGAGTACATTGTCAAACAAACGCCCCTCGACATTATTAGACATAGCTGCGATTATTATGGCTGCAGCTTTCAAGGCAGAAAAGAGGGAACAAAGGCCGTGATCGGCATCACCCACAAAGCGCCGATCGCCATTGAACCGTCCAACGAAATTTACTTCTTTCCCACCGCTTCCCCGAAAGATTCCTGCTGTGTTTGGCTGTCGCATATGCATGTCTATCGGTATGAGCCTGCGAAATATGAGCGGACGGTTGTATACTTCCGCAACGGGAAAAGCGTTGTCCTCGATGTGTCCTGCAAATCTTTCATCAACCAATTGCACCGAACAGCCCAGCTGCGGACGAAACTGTCGGAGCAAATGGAGGCGAGAGAGCGCAAACTGCAATACATATATCGCATGCAGCAAGAAAAGCATGTGACGGAATAACCGCCATGATAAAAAATGGGTTTTCACAAGCAAAAGTTCAAATTGCGCGGCCGAGCGTGTAAAATAAAAATATAAACGGCATTTGAATGGAGAAAGAAAGATGAATATGGAAAATTTGAAACAATGGCTCACGCTCGACCACGTGCTTTCCTTACTCGACCATTACCGTTCCTTCGGCATATTTCCCGGCATTGCGGCGACGCTGCTCGAGTCGTTTTTTCCGATTTTGCCGATGGTTGTGTTTGTGATGGCGAACGCAGCGGCATTCGGGTTGTGGAAAGGGTTTTTCATTTCTTGGATTGGCGCTTCGCTCGGCTCGCTCATCGTCTTTTGGCTGACGCGGAAGATCGGCCAGCAGCGTTTCTTTCATTTTGTCCGCCGCCATCCAAAAGTGCGCCAGTTTATGCACTGGATTGAACGGCACGGATTCGGGCCGCTGTTTTTGCTGTATTGCTTTCCTTTCACCCCGTCGGCGCTTGTCAATATCGTTGCCGGTCTGTCACGCATCAGCCGCCAGCAGTTTGTATTAGCGGTCTTGCTTGGAAAGATGATCATGATTTTTACGATCAGCTTTATCGGGTATGACTTGGTGGCGCTTGTCCGCCAGCCGTTGCGTACGGCGGCGATCGCTGTTGTTGTGCTGCTGCTTTGGTATGCGGGAAAACGAGTAGAGGCAAGATTTTCGTTGACGGAAAAACAACGCAGCGAGGAGGACAGGGAGTGACCAAACGGAAACAAGGAAAGAAGCGGGGACGCCGCTGGCCATGGCTCGCCGCTGTCGGGTTTGTCGCCATGCTCCGTTTTTTCGTTTTCAGCAATTATATGGTGGAAGGAAAGTCAATGATGCCGACGCTGCAAAGCGGCAATTTGCTGATCGTCAATAAGATCCGTTATGAAATTGCCCCGATTCATCGGTTTGATGTCGTCGTGTTTCACGCCAATCAAAAGGAAGATTACGTGAAACGGGTCATCGGGTTGCCGGGGGATCGGATCGAGTACAAAAACGATGTGCTGTATATTAACGGTCGACAGGTCGATGAACCGTATTTGCGGCCGTATAAGCAGCAACTCCTTAGCGGGAAGCTGACAGGCGGTTTTACCCTTGAAGAGGTGACGGGAGAAAAGCGGGTGCCGGCTGGCTGCATTTTTGTCCTTGGCGACAATCGGCTCAGCAGTTGGGACAGCCGCCATTTCGGCTTCGTCAAAATCAGCCAAGTGGTCGGCAAGGTAGACCTCCGCTATTGGCCGTTTCGGGAGATTGCTTTCCATTTTTGAGAAAATGGCGCATCGAGGTGCGGCGACGGTTTTGCCTAAGGGAGCGGTTGCTTTCAAGGAAGGCAGTTTTTCTTTACCAAATACGAACATATGTGCTAAAATAGAAAAGATAAAGGAAACGAATGGTGGTGATCGCCGTGTCGCTTCGCTTTTTGCTTGGACGATCGGGAAGCGGGAAGACGGCTATGTGTCTTGCGGAAATCCGCCGCAAGCTGCAGGAAGATCCGAGAGGAAAGACGATTGTTTACCTCGTTCCGGAGCAGATGACGTTTCAATGTGAATACGCCTTAATCCATACCGAGGGAGCAGGAGGAATGATCCGCGCCCAAGTGTTCAGCTTCCCCCGCCTCGCCTGGCGCGTCTTGCAGGAGACGGGAGGCATGAACCGCTACCACGTCCACGATGTCGGCGTGCAAATGATGATTCGCAAAATTATTGAACAGCGGAAACAGGAGCTTAAACTGTTTGGCCGCGCGGCGGACAAAAGCGGTTTTGTCGAGCAGCTGCATGAGATGATCGCCGAATGCAAGCGGTATTGCTTAACGCCGGACGAGCTTCGCCGCCGTGTCGAGGAGCTGGAAAGCGGGCCGAGCCGGCCGGGACGGCGCCTGCTGGCCGATAAGCTCAGCGATGTCGCGCTCGTTTATGCAGAGCTCGAGCGGAGCTTAAGCGGCCATTACCTCGATTCGGAAGATTATTTGCGCCTGCTCGCCGAACAAATCCCCCGCTCCTGCTATTTGCGTGATGCCGATGTTTATATCGACGGATTCCATCATTTTGCCCCGCAAGAATACATAGTGATTGAGCAGCTTCTTCGTCATTGCCGGCGGGTCACCGTTTGCCTGACGGTCGACCGTCCGTATGATGGTGAGATGCCGGACGAGCTCGACTTGTTTTATCTGCCGGCGCAGACGTACCGCCAGTTGCGCGAGCTTGCCTTGGCCAACGATGTTTTGCTTGAAGAGCCGGTCGTGCTCGCGGAAAACCGACGTCATCAAAGCGGGGCGCTCGCCCATCTCGAGGCGCAGTTTCATCGCCGCCCGCTGCCGCCTTACGAAGCGGAAGACGGTGCGGTCTGCCTTTATGAGGCGGCCAACCGCCGCGCAGAACTGGAAGCGGTCGCCCGGGAAATCATCCGCCTTGTCCGCGACGAAGGGGCGCGCTATCGCGACATCGCACTCGTCATCCGCCAAACGGAGGCGTACCGCGACCTTGTGAAGACGGTGTTTTTTGATTTTGGCATCCCGTATTTTATGGATGAAAAAGAGCCGATGCACCATCATCCGCTCATTGAACTTGTGCGCGCTGCTTTGGAAACAATTTCCACAAACTGGCGGTATGAGGCGGTGTTTCGCGCTGTGAAGACGGATTTGCTCTTTCCGTTGGACGGTGACTTGGTCATGTGGCGCGAGGCAGCCGACAAACTCGAAAACTATGTTCTTGCTTATGGGGTGAAGGGGGACAAATGGACGAGCGGCGAGCGCTGGCCGTATCGGCGCTACCGGGCGCTTGACGGGTTGAATGTGCCGCAGACGGATGAAGAACGGCAATTTGAGGACAAGTTGAACGAATGGCGGGAGACGCTGGCCGCCCCGCTCCGCCGCCTTGAGCGCCGTTTGCGCCGGGCTAAGGACGGGCGCGGGTATTGCACGGCGCTATATCTCTTGTTAGAAGAATTGCAGATTCCGAAAAAGCTGGAACAAATGAGCGCGCAGGCGGAAGCGGAAGGCCGCCTCGTGGAAGCGCGCCAGCATGAGCAGGTGTGGAACGCGGTCATCGATTTGCTTGACCAATACGTTGAAATGCTCGGAGCGGAACCGTTGTCGTTAGCCGAATTTGCTAAAATTATCGAGGCCGGGCTTGACCGGCTTGAGTTCTCCCTTGTGCCGCCGGCCATCGATCAAGTGATCGTCGCCCAGCTCGACCGTTCGCGCCTCATCGGCGTGAAGTATGCGTTTGTCATTGGCGCCAACGATGGCGTCATTCCGGCCAGGGCGAAAGAGGATGGGCTTATGGCGGAAATCGAACGGGAGCAGCTGCGCGAACTCGGTGTGGCGCTTGCGCCGGGGAGCCGGGAACAGCTGTTTTACGACCCGTTTTTTATCTACCTGGCGCTTGCCTGTCCAAGCGAACGGCTGTATGTTACATACCCGCTGGCCGATGGCGAAGGGAAAGCGCTCATGCCATCGCCGCTGATTAAACAATTGTCGGAGCTGTTCCCGAAGGTGAAGGTGCGCTTGTGCGGCAACGATCCGTTCGATGCCCCGGAAGAGAAGGCGGAGGCGTTTGTGACAGCGCCGCAGGCGACACAAACGTATTTGGTCAGCCAGCTGCGCGCATGGAAGCGAAACTATGGCATCGATCCGCTTTGGTGGGATGTGTACAACGTGTTCATCGCCCGCCCGGAATGGAACGAGAGGGTGCAAAAGGCGGTGTCGGCGCTGTTTTATACAAACAAAGCCGCGCCGTTGAAAAAACAATGGAGCCGGCGGTTGTACGGAAAAAAAATTCAGGCGAGCGTCTCGCGCATGGAGCAGTTTCAAAAATGCCCGTACGCCCATTTTATTTCACACGGGCTGCGCTTGAAGGAGCGAAGCATTTTCCGCCTCGAGGCGCCGGATGTCGGCCAGTTGTTCCATGCGGCCATTAAACAAATCGCCGACCGACTGCGCGAACAGCACGTTGATTGGAGCGAACTGTCCCAACCGGATTGCGAGCGTCTGTCGGATGAAGCGGTCGAACGGCTTGCCCCCCTCATTCAACAGCAAGTGCTGTCCAGTTCGTCTCGCTATGAATATATGAAACGGAAATTAAAACACGTTGTCGCCCGCACGACCCACGTGTTGAGCGAGCATGCGCGGGCGAGCGGCTTTGTTCCGATCGGGCTCGAGCTGGCGTTTGGACCGGGCGGCGATTTGCCGCCGCTTCGCTTTCAACTTCGCGACGGGACGGTTATGGAGCTTGTCGGGCGAATCGACCGCGTTGAAAAGGCAGAAAGCAGCGAAGGAGTATTTCTTCGCATCATCGATTACAAATCGAGCGCCAAAACGCTTGATTTGACGGAAGTGTATTACGGTTTGGCGTTGCAAATGCTTACCTATTTGGACATTGTGCTCACGTATGCTGAGCAACTTGTCAAACAGCCGGCGCTGCCGGCCGGGGTGCTCTATTTCCATGTCCATAATCCGATTGTGAAGGCGAAGCAGTGGCTTGACGATGAAGCGGAGATGGCGAAACAACTTCTTGAGCCGTTTCGGATGCGCGGTCTGCTGCTTGCCGATGTGGAGGCAATCCGGCTGATGGACAGTCAATTGGAAAAAGGGCAGCGGTCGCTGATTGTGCCGGTTAGGCTGACGAGCAGCGGGGCGATTCATTCGCAGTCTTCGGTCGCGAGCGCTTCTGATTTTGATGCGCTTCGCCAGCACGTCCGCCGTCTGTTTGCCGATATTGGCGGACAAATCGCTGACGGCATTGTATCGATTGCCCCGTACAAGCTGAAAAGCAAAACAGCGTGCGACTTTTGCGCCTTTAAGTCCATATGCCAATTTGACGAGGCGCTGTCCGGCAACGAATTCCGAAAGCTTGCCCCACAGACGGGGGAAGACGTGATGAAGAATATAACGAAAGGGAGGGGAGAGTCTTGAGCGTTGCGTTTCGCCCGAAGCCGGCCGGAAGCCGGTGGACGGATGAACAGTGGAAAGCCATCGTGGCCGGCGGCCGGGACGTTCTCGTCGCTGCGGCGGCCGGGTCTGGAAAAACGGCCGTTCTTGTTGAGCGAATCATCCAAAAAGTAACGGCGGAAGACGAGGCGACCGATATTGACCGCCTTCTTGTCGTCACGTTTACGAACGCTGCGGCGGCTGAGATGAAAGCAAGGATCGGCGAGGCGCTCGAGCGCGAACTCGCCAAGCGGCCGCATTCGCTCCATTTGCGGCGCCAGCTCAGCCTGCTCAACCGCGCCTCGATTTCGACGCTCCATTCGTTTTGCTTAGATGTCATCCGCAAATATTATTATTTGCTCGATCTGGATCCGTCGTTTCGCATCGCTGATGAGACAGAAATCGAACTGCTGAAAGAGGACGTCCTTGAGGAGCTGCTTGAGGAGGAATATGGAAAGGCGGATAATGAGCGCTTTTTTGCCGTCATTGATGCTTACACCGGAGACCGGAGCGATGCCGAGCTGCAAGACATGATTTTCGCGTTGCATGACTTCTCCCGCTCCCACCCCGCGCCCGATGAATGGCTGAAAGGCCTTGTATCCATGTATGAGGTCGATGAACAGACGCCGCCCGAGTCGCTTTTGCCATCGCGCTATATCAACCAACATGCGGCGATGGAGCTGGCAGCGGCCAAACGGCTCATCGAAAGGGCGTTGCGTCTTGCGCAGGAACCGGGCGGGCCGCGGCCGTATGAGAAACGGCTGCGCGAGGATGCCGCCGTTGTCGCTGAACTTGAAAGATGGCGGTCGCAATCGTGGGAAGGACTGTATCGTGCTTTGCAGTCGCTGGCGTTCGGCCGGCTTCCGGGCTGTCGCGGCGATGGCTATGATAAGTGGCTCGTTGATGAGGCGAAATCGCTTCGCGACCAGGCGAAGAAGAAACTGGAAGCGCTGCGCGACAACATATTTTCGCTGCCCCCGTCTGTCTGGATCCGCCATATGCGGGAGATGAAGCCGGCGGTTGAGACGATCGTTGCGCTTGTCCGCTCTTTTTCCGATAGGTTTCAAGCCGTGAAACGTGAAAAAGGGATCGTCGACTTTTCTGATTTGGAACATTATTGTCTGCATGTTTTGCGGCAGCGCGACCCGAAAACGGGCGAATGGCAGCCATCGGCGGCCGCTTTGGAGTACCAAGCGCAGTTTGATGAAGTGCTTGTCGATGAGTATCAAGATACGAACCTTGTGCAAGAAGCGATTTTGCAGCTCGTTAAAAAAGGAAGCGAGCGGACTGGCAACTTATTTATGGTCGGCGATGTCAAGCAGTCGATTTATCGTTTTCGCCTCGCCGAGCCGATGCTGTTTTTGGACAAATACAAACGGTTTGCCGCTGATGGGGACGCAGGGGGAATGAGAATTGATTTGGCGCGCAATTTCCGCAGCCGCGCCGAGGTGCTGGACGGAACGAACTTCCTTTTTGCACAAATCATGGGGGAAACCGTTGGGGAGATGGCGTACGATGAAGCAGCCCAGCTTAAGTATGGCGCCGATTATCCGGATGGGGCGGATACTGTTCCGGAAGTGATGATCATCAACCGGCAGCGCGCGGCGGAAGAAGAGGACGAAGAGGCAGCGGAGCTTGAGGGCTCCGAGCTGGAGGCGCGCCTAATGGCCGAGAAAATCAAAGAAATCGTGTCGCGGCCATTTTATGTGCATGACCGCTCAAGCGGGCAACCGCGGCGTGCCATGTACCGAGACATCGTTGTGCTCGTCCGTTCGATGACGAACGCCCCGCAAATGATCGAGCAGCTGCAGGCGCACGGCATTCCGGCGGCTGCCGATTTATCGTCCGGCTACTTTCAGGCGACGGAAGTTTCGGTGATGCTGTCGCTTCTGAAAGTCATTGACAACCCGCACCAAGACATTCCGCTCGCCGCTGTGCTCCGTTCGCCGTTGTTTCGCTTTGATGAAAACGAGCTGGCCATGATCCGCCTCGCCGATCCAAAAGGAACGTTTTATGAGGCGCTTCAGTTGTTCCGGCAAAAGCCGGCGGAAACGGATGAGGAGGAGGCAGCCAAGAAAAAAGCGGCCGCGTTTTTGGAGCAGCTCGGGCGCTGGCGCACGATGGCCCGCCGCCGCTCGTTGGCCGACCTCATCTGGCAGCTGTATCGCGATACACAATTTTACGATTTTGTCGGCGCGCTGCCGGGTGGAAAGCAACGGCAGGCCAATTTGCGCGCCTTGTATGATCGCGCTCGCCAATACGAATCGACGGCCTTTCGCGGGCTGTTCCGCTTTCTCCGCTTTATTGAGCGGCTGCAGGAGCGCGGCGATGATTTAGGAGCAGCCCGGCCGCTTGGTGAGCAGGAAGATGTCGTGCGGGTGATGACGATCCATAGCAGCAAAGGGCTCGAGTTTCCGGTCGTCTTTCTGGCCGGACTCGCCCGCCCGTTTTATACGCGGGATTTGCATCATCCGTACTTGCTGGATAAAGAGCTCGGCTTTGGCGCCCGTTTTGTCCACCCACAGCTGCGCATCAGCTATCCAACGCTGCCATTGCTGGCGATCCAAGTGAAAAAGCGGCTCGAGTTGCTCGCCGAGGAAATGCGCATTTTGTACGTTGCACTGACAAGAGCGAAAGAGAAGCTTTATTTGCTCGCCGCGGTCAACGATGCCGATAAGGAGATCGAAAAATGGAAAGGCGTTGCGGGAGAACGCGAATGGCTGCTTCCCGACGATGTGCGGGCATCGGCCCGTTCCTATTTAGACTGGATCGGCCGGGCGCTCATTCGCCACCGCGACGGGCGCATTTTAGCGGGAGAGAAGGCGCCGGATGAAATCGCCTCCCATCCGTCCGTATGGCGTATTGCCATTGTGCCCGCGGCCGAGCTGCGCAGCGGCGAGGCGGCTGCCGGCCAGGCGGACGAGAGCATGCTCGCTGCGCTTGAACATGGCCGCCCTGTTCCGGCTGGCGGCGGCTGGAAAGAGGAAGCAGAGCGGCGTTTGTTATGGCGGTATCGCTATGAAAAAGGGACGATTGTGCGCGCCAAACAGTCGGTGTCGGAGCTGAAAGAGCAACGGGTGCTGTTTGGCGAGCTGGCGAGTGAATGGCCGCTGCGCCAAGGAACAGCGCCGATTTTCTCGCGGCCGCGCTTTATGCAGGAAAAAACGTTGACGCCGGCGGAAAAAGGAACCGCGCTTCATATCGTCATGCGCCATCTCGACTTGCGTGCGCCGGTCAGTGAAGCGTCCATCCGTGAGCAAATGGGTCGGCTCATCGAAAAAGAGCTGTTGTCGGCCGAGCAAGCCGAAGCGGTCGATGCGGCCGCGATCGCCGCCTTTTTCGCTACGGATATCGGCCGCCGCCTTTGCGCCGCCCGCGAGGTGCACCGGGAAGTGCCATTCAGTCTAGGGCTTCCGGCTTCCCATCTTTACGGGCATGACGGGATGGAAGACGACCGCCGGGTGCTTGTCCAAGGGGTGATTGACTGTGTGTTTGCGGATGAGCGCGGTTATGTGATGATCGACTATAAAACAGATGAGGTGACCGGCCGTTTTGCCGGCCAGAAAGAGGAGGCCGCCCGCTTTTTGCTCGGCCGCTACGGAACGCAAATGCGCCTGTATCGGCAAGCGATTGAGCAAATTTGGCGCGTGCCGGTAGCGGAGTGCTATTTGTATTCGTTTGACGGCCAATACATTATCGCGGTGGAATGACGCGGAGGAGGAAAGACGATGCGCATTTTGCATACGGCAGACTGGCATCTCGGGCGGACGCTTGAAGGCCGAAGCCGGTTGGCGGAGCAAGAGGCGTTTATCGACGAACTTGTCGAGATTGTAGCAAAAGAACAAATCGATGTCGTCTTGATGGCTGGCGATGTGTTCGATTCCGTCAATCCGCCGGCGGCGGCGGAGCAGCTGTTTTACGAGAGTTTGGCCCGACTGTCCGATAAAGGCCGGCGTCCGGTTGCGGTCATCAGCGGCAACCATGACCATCCGGACCGCATCAGCGCCGCCCGGCCGCTGCTTTCCGACTACAACATTTTCCTTTTTGGCCGCCCACAGGCGGAAGTTTGCCGAATTGACGTTCCGTCGTGCGGCGAGGCGATGATGCTTGCGCCGTTGGCGTACCCGTCTGAATCGCGGCTCGCTGAGCTATTGTCATCCGACCATAAGGAAACCGCGCTTCGCGATCGGTACGACGACCGCATCCGGGCGTTGTTCGCTGCGATGGCCGCCTCATTTGCCGATGAAACTGTCAATGTTGTGATGAGCCATCTATACGTGGCTGGCGGCCATACGTCCGATTCCGAGCGGCCGATTGAGGTGGGCGGCGCCTATACGGTGGCGGCTGCCAGTTTGCCCGGGGCGGCGCAATACGTGGCGCTCGGTCATTTGCACCGCCCGCAGGACGTCAGACGGGCGGAGACGGCGGCGCGCTACGCCGGTTCACCGCTTGCTTACAGCTTTTCCGAAGCTGGGCACACCAAGTCGGTGACGGTTGTCGACGTCCATCCGGGCGGAAAGGCCAACGTGACGGAGATTCCGCTTGTTTCCGGCAAACCGCTTGTCCGTTGGAAGGCGACGGACGGACTTGCCCAAGTGTATCGTTGGTGCGAGGAAGGAAGAGACCGGTCGTGCTGGATCGATTTAGAGGTCCATGTAAACGAGCCGTTGACAATGGAAGAGATTCAACGGCTGCGCAAGCTTCATCAAGGGTTTATCCATATCCGCCCGGTGTTTCCGGAACGGGAGCGGGAGGCGGCGGCTGAAACAGACTGCAAACCGCTTTCCCTTGTGGAAATGTTCCGGCGTTTTTACGAACGTCAAACCGGCGGACAAACACCGGATGAAGAGCTCGTGCGCCTTTTTTTGGAATTGGCGGCCGATGAGAAGGAAGGGGAAGGAGAAGAGGAATGAAGCCAATTTCCTTGACGATCGCCGGGCTTCATAGCTTTCGTGAAAAACAAACGATCGATTTTACGGCCCTTTGCGACGGCGGCGTATTCGGCATTTTTGGACCGACCGGAAGCGGCAAATCGACGATTTTGGATGCCATCACGCTCGCGCTGTTCGGAAGTGTCGGACGGGCGGCCAATCGGACACAAGCGATCATCAACCACGCTGAAAAGGAACTGTTCGTTTCCTTTACGTTCGAATTGGAAAATGCCGCTGGGGCAAAACGGTACACGGTGGAACGCAGTTTGAAAAGGGCGGATGAATGGCGGACGCGGAGCGCCGTCTGCCGGTTGATCGAACATCAGGCCGAGCCGGTCGTGCTCGCGGACAAGCTCTCTGATGTAGACAAGGCGGTCGTACAGCTGCTTGGTTTGACTATGGAAGATTTTACCCGCGCTGTCGTTTTGCCGCAAGGGAAGTTTGCCGAGTTTTTATCCCTCAAAGGGGCGGAGCGCCGGCAAATGCTGCAGCGCCTGTTCCATCTTGAACGATACGGTGACGAGTTGAATAAAAAGTTAAAAGAGCGGCTCGCCGCCGCGGAGCAGGAATGGCAAAAAATCGAAGCGGAAAAAGCGGGACTCGGCGATGCTTCGAAAGCGGCGCTTGAGCAGGCAGAAGCCGAAGAGCGGGAGCTTGCGGCGCTGTTTGCCAAGCGCAAAAAAGAGCTTGAGAAAATCGAGGCAGACGTCGAACGGGCGAGGCAGCTTCGGGCGTGGCAGCAGGAAAAAGAAGCGGTTGAAGCGGAATTATCGGCATTGCGCCGGCGGGAGCCCGAAGTGCGGGCGCTTGAAGCGAAAAAAGGGCGGGCCGAGCAGGCGGAGCGCATTTGGCCGTACTGGGAGCAGTACGAACAGATGCGCCTCCTGCAGGCCGCGGCGCTGCAGCGGCAGGAGGCGGCGTTGCGACAGTTGGAGGCGGCCAAAGCCCACTATGAGGATGCCGTGCGCCGCTATGAGCAGGCGCGGCAGGAAAAAGCGCGGCGCGAGCCGGAGCTGTTGGTGCAAATGGAGCGGCTGCGGCAGGCGGAGCAGCTCGAACGGCAAATGAAAACACTCAAGGCGGAGCTCGCCGCCCTCCATGAGGAGTGGAACCGCTTGGCGGACCGGGAAAAAGCGGTGCAGCGTCAGTTCGAGGAAGCGGAGGCCTGGTACGCGCGCGGCTTGGCGCGCCAACAGGAGCTGAAAGAAGAGTTGCAGCGGCATGCCGCTGCGCTCGCTGGCAAAGACGAAATAGAGCGCGCCTGCGAAGAGAAGCGGCGCATTGAGCAAACGGCGTCCGCTCTCGCCCGCGTCGATGTGCAGCTCCAGCAAAAGGAAGCTGCCTGGCGCCAAGCCGAACGAGAGCGGGCTGAGCGGGAGTGCCGCGCCGCCGCTGCCGGCGCCCGCCTTCATCAACTGTTTCAGCTTGTTGAACAAACGCACCATTCCGTCTGCAGCCGGCAACAAGATATCGAAAAGCGGCTGCATGTTTTGCGGCGACAGATCGAGGCGGAGCAGCAACGGATCGAAGAGGCGCAGACGGCCGAACTGGCAGCGGTTCTGGCTGAGCGGCTCCGTCCCGGTGAACCGTGCCCGGTGTGCGGCTCGCGTGAGCACCCGCATCCGTCCGCCAGGCCGCAGACGGTAGCCTCTGGTCGGTTGTCTGAGCTCGAGCAAGAGCGGCAGCGTTGCGAACAAGATTTGCAGACACTGTTCTCATTCAAGGCGCAGCTTGAGCAGCTTGCCGCGCTGGCGGCCAGCCACGGGACACCCCCTGTTCAGGCGGCTGTCCGCCCGGCAGGCGAAACCGTCGATATGGCCGTTGAAGTCCGGGCGCTCGGGCAGGATGTCATTGAACGAAAGGAAGCGGTTTACCGGGCGTTGTCGCAGTGGAATGAGGCGGAAGCGGCGCGGCGTGAAGCGGAAAACGCCTGCCGATGGGCGGCAGCGGATATCGAAGCGCTGCAAGCGGAGAAACAGCGCCTTGAAGAGGAGAAACAGCAGCTTGAACGGCAGTGGCGCGAGGCGCATCCTTCCTTTTCACTGGAAACGATCGCGGTGGTTTACGAGCAGCTGCGCGAACAAGAGAAAATGTGGCGTGATGTACAAAAACGGCTTGAAGACAGCGTTCCATTTTTAGAAGAAAAACAAAGAGCAAAAGAACAGGCGGCTGAGGAGCGTCGCCGGCTTGAGGCGGAGCGGGTGCGCCTCGAATCGCTTATGAGCGCCAAACAGGAGCTGTGGAAAGAATATGAGCGGCAACGGCGCGAGAAGGCCGGACCTGGCCCGGCAGGTGTGCAGCTTCGGGAAGCGGAAGCCGAATGGCGCCGGCTGCAAAACGGCGAACAGCAGGCGTACGATGAATGGCAGCGCGCTCAACAGCAATACCAGGCGACAGAAAGTGAGGCGAAGGCAGCGAAGCAGGCGTGCGAGGAAGCGGCCCGCCGCGAGGAAGAAGCGCTCGCTCGCTGGCGCCGCGCCTTGGCCGGCACTGTGTTCGCTGATGCTGAAGAAGTGCGAATGTCGAGGGCGGCAAAAGCGCAATGTGATGAATGGGACGAAGCCATCCGCCTTTACTGGCGCCAGGTAGAGCAGGCTGAGCACCGACGCGCCCAGCTGGCGGCTGTCATCGGCGAAGAAGCGGTGAGCGCTGAACAATGGGAGATGATGCAGCAAGTATACAACGAGTTGAAAGCGCACACTGAGATGATGACCGAGCAGCTTGGCGCGGTGCGCGGAAAAGTGGCGGAGCTGAGAAAAAAACATGTCCGTTTTGTTGAATTGGAGGCGAGGCAGGCAACTCTCGGCCGCCAAATTGAGCGGTACAAACAGCTGCAAACGTTGCTTCGCGGCAATAGTTTTGTCGAATTTATGGCGGAAGAGCAACTCGAACAGGTGACCATCATGGCGTCTGAGCGGCTGCAGCAGTTGACGCGCCATCGCTATGCGCTTGAGCTCGATTCGCAAGGCGGGTTTTTGATTCGCGATGATGCCAACGGGGGGGTGCGGCGGCCGGTGTCGACGCTGTCCGGCGGGGAAACGTTTTTGACATCGCTGTCGTTGGCGCTGGCGCTGTCGGCGCAAATTCAGTTGCGCGGTGAATATCCGCTCCGGTTTTTCTTTTTGGACGAGGGGTTTGGCACATTGGATGCCGAGCTGCTCGATACGGTCGTTTCTGCTTTGGAAAAGTTGCATACGCAGCAGCTGGCTGTCGGCGTCATCAGCCATGTCCAAGAGATTCGCAACCGGCTGCCGCGCCGTCTCATTGTCGAGCCGGCGGAGCCGTCCGGCCCCGGCACACGCGTCCGGCTTGAATGGATGTAACCCGTCTGTCGGGAGCAGTGCTTGGCGGATGCGTTGCCAGCGGCCGCTGCGCCGGCTGGTTAGTCCGGCCCACTGGATTGAAGGAACGGGGGGATAGGGGGCGGTCCTTGCCCCCATTTAGTTGTTGGCGGCCACGTTTTGGTCAGATACATCGGGATCAAACGCATTTGTAAAGCTGATTGCGTTGTTTGTCATGATAAAGTCGCCGGTGTTGAACCCGCCGGATCCAGCCTGCGTTTTCGTGGCGACTTTTGGTGCGATATACAAGCAGTCGCCCATTTGCACGACCGCGCCGCTGCCGACGCTGTTGATTTTGATCGGACCGACGAATGAAGGCATTACAGCTCTTCCTTTCTATATAGACTCCCATGACAAAAAAATTTCGTCACCATCGGAAGGATGAAAAGACCTCTATGTTGAATTTTACAACTTTACACATTTTGAAGTTCGGGTATTTTCAGGATAGATGCAATTTGAAGATTTACCATTTGCAACTTTTACCGAGTATTTGATCGACTGTCGGGCGACCGAACAACGCCACTTCCAGACCCATTATATAGGTCTGTGAAGCAGGCGGTTGTTCGGTCCTCCGTCACGCCAAGGCGTGACGGAGAAGCCTGTGGCTTTCCCTCGACAGTCGAAAAGGGGCAAACCGTTTTTCCGTCAGGGGACATGTTAAACTTCCTCGTTGCCTCTATATATCTGCTGCTGACGGCATCGGGCCGGCCAGCTGGCGGATATGTTTGATGCGCGCTTCGCCTTCAGCGATGGAGGTTGAGCCGATGTGGACAACGGCCGAAGAGGAGATCCCTAGCACGCGGATCGACCGGACGGAAATGACCGGGGATTCGTGGAGCGTCTGTTGTGATGCAACCGGCGGCGGGGAAGACCAGCGTGGAATCGGCTTGGTAAAAATCGGGAATGTTTGTTCCCCTTCTGGCTCGAAAAACAGCTCGTATTGCCGCTGCACGGCTAAAGCGCGTGTGCGGGCGGAAATCCGTTCAGAGTCGCCGATTTGCAGCACAGAGCTAATAATCAACGTTTCGGCATGGAGCGCCTGAACGATCGATGTCCGTTTCACGATGCCCCACCCCGAGCCGGCACGAGCGGGACGAACGGGCCGATGATAAGTGATTCGGGCGGTGTGTCAAACGCTGATGACAAGTGAATCGCATCAGCATCGCCGATTAAAAACAGCGAGGCGCTGGCGACGGCTGTCAAGCGGATGTCCCCGACATGCACATCGCGGTTAATGACGGTATAATTCACGTTGATTCCTCCCCTGAAGGCAAGTGTTTCAAAAACGCGTCGAGCGATTGTTCAATATCCGCTTTCACTTTTTGGAAGATCTCGTTTTCGACCGTTTCATCGCGATCGCCCGCGGGAACATAGCCTTGGTTTGCTTTCTCTTGCAAATAAAAGCGGATGCGTTCATCCGTCTGTCGGGCGATATCTTGCAAAATAAACTGCCGGTACGTATCATCAAGGCGGCGGTTGTATTGCTGCTCAAGCCGCTTCAATGTTTCTGCCGCCTCACTGTTTAAGTAGGCGGCTACTTTTTCCTGAATCGGGCGCATCAACACCGGCTCCGGCTTTGGGACGACGGTTTTCACCGGTTCGACAGCGAAATCTTCGATGGTGCCGCCGGCCCCCGGTGGGGCGATGCCGATATTGAGCGTTCCTTCGAGCGTTTCCACTTTCAGCTGGTCAAATTTGTATTCAATCCGCTCGATCGTAGTGCGCGGCTGCGATTCCAGCTCCCGCAGCCGGGCTTCGAGAACGGAAAGACGTCGTTCGAGCGTCCGTACTTTGTTTGTCTGCCATAATAAATAGCGGCGCAGTTGGACGAAATAGTCGTATATACTCATGGTGCACCATCATCCTCTCTACATTCCCCTCTTACTTCAATATATGGACGGCCTGTCGTCCTCATCACTTTTTTTCTCTGCATTTAGCGGGTGGCCGAATGGAGAGGAACGAGAGGAGCGGACGGCTGGGCGGCGGTGCCAAGCGGCACGGTCGCTTGCGAAGCCGGGCCAGTGAAACCGCCGGTGTTGGCAAGCGTTGACAATGCTTGGATGCTGCCGGCGCTGCCGATTTGCGAAACGGATGAGTTGGTGACGGAGCCAATCCGCAATTGATGGATGCAAATGCTTTGGCTGATGTAAACATTCAACCTCCTTCTCCTCCTTCATACGTTCCCGACGACATTTTCATCGGCGACATCGGCGTCATTCGTATTCGTATTGCTGTAATAGTTGTAGACATGAAGCCCGTCGCCGGTGTTGAACGAGCCGGCGCCGGCGAACGTTTTGGTCACGCTTTGCGGGGAAATCGCAAACACGTCGCCGATATGGAACACGCCGCCGCTTCCGATGCTATTCAGTTTCACGATTCCGACAAAAGCCGGCATGGGGCATGCTCCTTTCCCAGCTTCGCAGTTGCTGCTATAGTGTATGGGCGCAAGCCGGCTGACGTTCGCCCTAATTGTTCGCGGCTGTGTTCGCGTCTATCATATCCGGATCGCCGGTGTTGGTAAAGCTGACAAATGTGTTCGTTTGCAGGAAATCACCGTTGTTGCTTCCCCCAGAGCCGGTGTGCGATTTGGACGTACTCTTTGGGGCGATTTGCAAAACATCGCCAAAATTGACCGTGCCATCTCCGCTCACATGAGTGATTTTAATCGGTCCGCTGATAAACGAAGGCACTCGCTCCCCCTCCTTTTGTTCCCATTGTTATAGCATATTGTATAAAAAAAACACGTAACTGGTTCAACGCGGGGCGGATGTCCAATCGGAGGTTAAGTTGTCAGCATATGCTAATGAGAAGGAATGGAAAGGAAGGGACAACCGATGCCAGCGATCGTCATCGGCGGGATTAAAGTAACGAGTGTAGGCGGCAACGGCACGGTGAACATGGGCGACGTGCTGCAAATCGCTCCCAAAAGCACCTCAAAGACGAATTCAGGCGCCGGCGGCGGCAATACGGGCGACTTTTTGCAGACGAATACGTTTTGCAGCGTCACCAATACAGTGGACCCGGATGTGTTCGACGCTGGAGCGAAAGGGAACAATTAGACGGCCGAATGACCAAAAAGACCGTCTTTTTCTTTTGTCCATCTTCATCTATAATATAATTATGAATTTTCTAAAATATAAGCTTGGGGGGGATGGGAGAATGAACGCACCGCTTGTTCTGACCCATTTTTTAGACCGCGCTGTCGCTCTGTACGGGGACAAGCCGGCGATGATTTGTTCCGGACGGACGGTGACATACAGGTAGCTTGGCGAACGAGTGCGGAGGCTCGCCAATGGGTTGCGTGAGCTCGGCATCCGCAAAGGGGGATCGCGTGGCGTAGCTCGCGCCGAACATGCTGGAAATGCTGGAAGGGTTTTACGGTGTATTTGAGGTGAGAGGGGTGATGGTGCCGCTGAATACGCGGCTGAAATCGGATGATTACGTTTTTATTTTGAATCATAGCGAAACGAAAGTGTTGTTTGTGGATCAGGAACTGTATGGGCTGATTGCACCAGTCAAAAACAAGCTTGAAACGGTCGAGGAGATCATTGTCCACCATAAAACAGAGGCGGCGATTGATGAAATCGATTACGATGAATGGCTCGCCGCCCAGTCGTCAGCGCCGGTTCCGCACCGCCGCCGGCATTTATCGCACGCGTTGAGGAAAAGCTCGGCTGGGAGTTTATCCAGGTGTACGGCATGACCGAATCATCTCCGCTCAGCACGATTTCGCTCATTCGTCCGCAGCTTGACGGACTGCCTGTGGAGCAAAAGCAGCGGATCAAGGCAAAAGCCGGCTATCCGATGATCGGCTGCGAAGTGAAGGTGGTGAATGACAACGGCGAGGAAGTGCCGGTGGACGGCCGAACGATTGGAGAAGTGATCGTCCGCAGCCATGGCGTCATGAAAGGATATTGGAAAAACGAAGAAGCAACCGCCGCAACGATCCGTGACGGGTGGCTGCATACCGGCGATATGGCGACCGTCGATGAATACGGGCATATTGATATCGTCGACCGGAAAAAAGATATTATTATTAGCGGAGGAGAAAATGTTTCGTCGATTGAAGTCGAAGGGGCGCTTTATGAACATCCTGCTGTGCTCGAGGCAGCGGTCATTGCCGCGCCGCACGAAAAATGGGGCGAAACGCCGCATGCGTTTGTCGTCGTCCGACCAGGGTACAATGTGACAGAGGAAGAGCTGATTGCTTTCTCACGGGAAAAACTAGCCCATTTCAAAGCCATTACGGGTGTTACGTTTGTTGATGAGCTGCCGAAAACAGCCTCCGGAAAAATTCAGAAAGTACACTTGCGCCGCCAATATTGGGATGCAATCGGAAAATCGGGTCGCTATGTCAACTGATGATACAGGCATGTGTCTTCAGACGGACAGAGGAGAGCGCGCCGAATGAAATGAATAAGGCGGCGGGCGTGCCGGCAAGACGGTAAGGCGCCGCCGATTGCGCAGACGACTAGGCAGTAGAAAGAAGGGAGAAAGCGATGATCAGATCGACCGAGCGAATCGCTGCGGCGGATGTGTTGCGTGGATTCGCCTTGCTCGGCATTTTGCTTGTCAACATGCGTTATGTTTCCTCGCCAGCGTTATACAACGAAAGCGTCAAGGGCGGTGCTTTTGACCGAGTTTTGGACGCGGTCGTCGACGTATTGTTTGAAGCGAGCGCCTATCCGTTGTTTGCGTTTTTATTCGGGTTCGGGGCGATGACCATGTTCCGCCGGATCAGCAGCCGCGGAAAGCGGCCGATTCCGATTCTGTTGCGCCGCTTCTTTCTTTTGCTTGGGATCGGCATTGCTCATGCGTTTGGCCTTTGGTTTGGCGATATTTTAATCCCCTATGCGGTCGCCGGGTTCATCATGCTTTTCTTTTTCGCCGCCCCGCCTCGTTGGTGGCGGACGGCGGCTGTTGCCGTCTTTTTTCTTTTTCACGGCCTCATGGCGCTGTTGTTAACGCTCAATGTATTGACCGGAGAAATGGAGACAGCCGGCGGCCACGAGACCGCGGCGGCCGCGGCGGTTCGCCATTATCGAAACGGAACGTTTCGTGACGTGTTTTGGCAACGGTGGAACGACTGGATGTATATCAACGACGATGGAGGGCTTTTGCTTACGGTGTTGACCGTGCTGCCGTTTTGTTTGCTTGGCGGCTATGCCGCCGACCAACGTTCGCTTGAAGCCGATCGTCACTCGCCTGCGAAGCTGCGCCGCCTGATGAGGTGGGCGCTATGTTTTGGTTTAGCACTGAAAACCATTCCGTATTGGGCTGGGGTCAACGACTTGACCATGTACATCCAAGACAGCTTTGGAGGCGCAGCATTGGCGGTGTTCTACGCGGCGGCCGCCGTGTTCGTCTGCGGGAAACGAAGTTGGCAGCGCGCTTGGCGGTGGTGGCAAGACGTTGGCAAAATGTCGCTCACTCATTATCTCGCGCAATCGCTCGTTTGCACGTCGCTGTTTTATGGTTATGGGCTTGGGTGGTACGGACGCACAAGCGCATGGCAGGAGATGTTGATTGCGTTTGCTTTGTATGCGACTCAAGTGTGGATAAGCCGCTTTTGGTTTGCGCGTTTTCATTATGGTCCGGTTGAGTGGATGTGGAGGTGGGGGACATACGGAACGCGGCCGCCGTTTCGCCGCCGGCCGGGGCAATAAAAACCCCCGCTTACTGAACGGACGGGGAAGGCGATTCCAACATTCTCGTGTGCTGCAAATATTGGTTGATCAATTGGTCAAGCTCTTGGCTGCATTCGATCGTCTCTTTGGCCGTGAACCCATACGTGAGCGCCAATTCAATCATTTGTTGTCGTTTTTCTTCAATTTGCAACAGAACCATTTCCTTCACCATCAATTGTTTGAAATGTTGGTTAAGACATGCCGCGTCGATGCAAGACGTTTGTTGCATGACGAAAGTCGCAATCGACGCCCTAGTGGAAACTAAACATTATTATACATATCCCGACGAAAAGAGGAAGCGATTCGGGAAAATAAGTGATAAATTTACTAATTTAGACAAAATTCTACAAAAACAGGACTTTTTCGCCTCGATGGCGAATATCATCCTCAACGCGCCAAAATGACGAAGACGGGTGGAAGAGAAGAGTTTACGAAGCGTCCGCTACATAACAAAGAAAGGGAGAGAGGCACGATGAAACTGATCACCGCACTTTTCGATGGAGAAACGTTTGTTGGAGCCGTGCCGCAAGGAGACGACCGGGCGGTTCATTTGCGCCGCGCCGTTTTGTCCCGAATCCTAATGACTTGCGCATTGAAACGCGGGTGAACGGGGAAGTGCGCCAGCGCGCGAGCACGAAACAGTTGATTTTTTCCATTGAATCGATCATCGAGACGATCTCCAAAGGCATTACGCTTGAGCCGGGCGACATCATTGCGACAGGAACGCCGGCTGGAGTCGGCAAAGGGATGAACCCGCCGCGTTTTTTGCAGACGGGTGATGTCATTGAGGTGACGGTGGAAGGCATCGGCATGTTGCGCAACAAAGTGGGAGAGTAAACGGCGAAAGTGAGGAAGCCCCCATTGATGCTCAAAAGGCGTCCTCTTGAAAGAAAGGGCGTCTTTCGTTTTCGTGAAGTTTGTCAACCGTCCGCCCGCCGTGCTATGATGGGAAGGAACAAGGAATGGTTGGAGGGATGGATGTTGACGCATGCCCATATTACGAGCTGGCTCATCACGATTGTTTTGTTTTTCCTTGCGGTGTCGATGGAGCGGCAAGGGGCGGGCAAAGCCAAGATCGTGCAAATGGTGTTGCGGCTGTTTTACATTCTCACGATCGCGACGGGGGGGCTTTTGCTGCATAGCATTGCTTCGATATCCGCGCTTTATTGGCTAAAAGCGCTTGCCGGGCTGTGGGTGATCGGAGCGATGGAAATGGTTTTAGCAGCTGTAAAAAAAGGAAAAAGCGCGGCGGCAGGATGGACGCAATGGGTCATTGCCCTTGTGGTGACGCTGTTCCTTGGCCTGCTGCTGCCGCTTGGTTTTGACTTATTCTAAAGCGAAGCGGCAGCCTTCTATTGGTTGCCGCTTTTGTCCTCAGCCTATTTGGGCGCAAATCGCCCGTTCGCCGCTGTTGAATGTTATTTCAAATCGGTCGGCCGGCATCGGCCCGCGTTCATAGTAATGATGGACGCTGGCGATTTGCTCTGTATTGTCATAGATCATAAAATTGACGCCGGATGATTTGGCAAACAATAAGCCGTTGTAGCAGTACAGGCAGTCGTAAAGCGAAAACCCAAGATGGTTCAGCCATTGGACGTATTGAAAAAAGGACGGATTGGGAAGCGAGGCAAGCCATTGCCGGTACGCGTATGTCAGCTGTTTGCGGAAGCGGATGCGGTCGCCGTCAGTGAGGGGGAAGATGCCGAGGTCGGTCGCGATCGTGCCGTTTTCCTGCCACCGTCCGGACAGCCAATGCCCATAGCGGAACAGTTTAATCCCTTGCTGGGCCATCTCCTCGACTAACACCGCTTCCTCTGCTTCCTCATCAAAAAACACCCATTCATTGTTGACAAACTCCGCTGTTCCTTGCACGTAAGCCCGCGGCTGTTCAGCAATGCACTGCAGGCGCTCTTCAATATTCAATGTCTCTCATCCTCCTTGTACTTCTCTTTTTTTCCACCTTTTCGTCCGTTTATTCACGTTATTGTTGACATCGGACAATTCATCGAAATGACCAGTGGTGCATAAAATGGAATCATGCCGACGTGGAGAACCATCATGAATCAAAGGAGCGATCGCTGGAAACGATCGTGAAAAAAGAACGGACGAAATGATGGAAACGGGTGAGAACTTGCCATCTTTGATAAAAAGAAAGGATTGGTTTGTATGTGTGGCATTACTGGCTGTGTCCATTTCGGGCGCAATTTGCGCCGCGAGCGGACGGTCATTGACAGCATGACAGAGACGCTCGCCAAACGTGGACCGGATGATACAAATACGTGGCTGGACACTCATGTCGCCTTCGGTCATAAACGGCTTGTCGTCGTGGATCCGGCTGGCGGCAAACAACCGATGGTCCGGCAAAAAAACGGACATCGTTATACGATCGTCTATAACGGCGAGCTGTATAATACGGAAGACATCCGGAAGGAGCTGTTGCATAAAGGTTACCGGTTTGACGGCCACTCCGATACGGAAGTGCTGCTCGCCGCTTATATCGAATGGAAAGAACAATGTGTTGACTGGCTCAACGGCATTTTTGCCTTCGCCGTTTGGGATGGGGAGCGCGAGCTGTTATTTATGGCGCGCGACCGTCTCGGAGTAAAACCTTTGTTTTATCGAGAAGATGGCGGGGGGCTGCTGTTCGGCTCGGAAGTGAAAGCCATTTTGGCCCATCCCGATGTAAAGGCAGAAGTCAATTATGAAGGACTCGCCGAAGTGTTCGGCCTCGGACCGTCGCGCACGCCGGGGCACGGCGTGTTTTGCGGCATCCAAGAATTGCGCCCCGCGCACGCGTTGACTTTCTCACGCAACGGGCTTCGCATTTGGCGGTATTGGAATGTCGAAAGCGACGTCCATCGCGATTCATTCGAGGAAACGGTCGAAAAGCTGCGCTTTCTATTGACGGATGCGGTCACGCGCCAACTCATTTCCGATGTGCCGGTCTGCACCTTCCTTTCTGGCGGGGTCGATTCGAGCGCCATTACGGCGATTGCCGCCAATGCCTTTGCGACAGCTGGAAAAGGGCCGCTGCACACCTACTCGATCGATTATGAAGGAAACGACCAGTATTTCAAAGCCAACGCTTTTCAACCAAACACGGATGCGCCATTTATCGAACAGGTGTCAAACAAATTTCAAACGGTTCATCATCGCTGTGTGATCACGCAAGAAGAGCTGTTCCGCCATTTGCATGAAGCCGTCATCGTCCGCGACGTTCCAGGCATGGCCGATGTCGATTCTTCGCTTCTTTGGTTTTGCAAACAAATTCGCAACCGGTTTGTCGTCAGCTTATCAGGGGAGTGCGCCGATGAAATTTTCGGCGGCTATCCATGGTTTCATCGGCCGGACGATTTGTCTCGGAAAGGATTTCCGTGGATGCGTTCGGTCGACGCGCGCATGGGTCTATTAAAAGATGAGTGGCGGCAAAAGCTTCGCCTTGACGACTATGTGCAAATGCGTTATGAACAAACGCTTGCTGAAGTGCCGCGTCTCGAGGGGGAAAGCGCCGAGGAGGCGAAGCGGCGTGAGCTGTTTTACTTAAATATGATTTGGTTTATGACGACACTGCTTGACCGGAAAGACCGGATGAGCATGGGAGCAAGCTTGGAAGTGCGCGTGCCGTTCGCTGACCATCGCATTGTCGAATACGTTTGGAACATTCCGTGGGATATGAAAATGTATGGAGGACGAGAAAAAGGCCTTTTGCGAAAAGCGCTCGAGGGATTGCTTCCCGAAGAGGTGCTCTACCGGAAAAAAAGCCCCTATCCGAAAACGCACCATCCTCTATATACGAAACTTGTCAAGCAATGGCTTGAGCAGTTGCTCCATGACCGCTCTTCGGTTTTGCACGAGTTTTTCGACCGGGAAAAATTGTTGGCGCTCATTGAAACAGAAGGGAAGTCGTTCCAAGTGCCGTGGTTTGGGCAGCTCATGACCGGTCCGCAGCTGCTCGCTTACCTTGGCCAAGTGCACGTTTGGTTTGATCATTACGGCATTCGCATTAAAGAATAAGAGCTGCGCCTACGCGCAGCTCTTATTCGATTTGGCGGCGCTACGCCATTTTTGCTTGTGGTACCATCGTTTTTTTCATCCAGACGCGCGACCGCCAGCGCCAAAGCATCAACAGTCCGCGAAGCCATTCGTCGGCGATGAACGACAGCCAAATGCCGACGAGGCCAAATCCGAGGGCGATGCCAAATACGTAAGCAATGGTCACGCCGACGCCCCACATCGACAAAATGCCCATATAGACAGGGAATTGCACATCGCCAGCGGCACGAAGCGAGCTGATAATCACTAAATTAAATGAGCGCCCCGGTTCAAGGATAATCGTTAACAGCAACAGTTTGCGGCCAAGAACAATCATTGAGCGGTCATCGGTAAAGAGCGACAGCAACGGTTCGGCAAACCAATAGGCGGCTGCGGCCAGCAACACTGAGATGGCGATGGCGCTGTACAAACTTTTCAAGCAGCGGGCGTAGGCTTCCTCGTATCGCCCGGACCCGACGAAGTGGCCGACGAGAATTTGCGTTCCTTGGCTGACGGCGATGCCGAATAAAAACACAAACATCATAATGTTTTGCGTGTATACACGGACGGTCAATGCCTCAGCGCCAAGCCATGTAATGAAATACGTAATGACCATTTGCGCCGTATTGTACGAAAGATGTTCCCCGGCTGCCGGAACACCGATTTTCAGCAGTGAGCGCAAATAGTGAAACGGAAGGCGGTGAAACGCCCTTGGTGCGAGCGAAATGTTTGTTCGTTTGCGCAACAAAGCAAGAAGTGCGAGAAAGGCCATGCCACGGCTGGCGGCGGTCGATATAGCAGCCCCTTGGATGCCGAGGGCGGGCAGGCCAAACAAGCCAAAAATGAGGACCGCGTTGCTGATGACGTGCAAAACGTTCATGCCAACCGCCACATACATCGTGTCACGGGTGAAGCCATAGCTTTTCAAAATGGCGCCGACCGTCATCATCAGCGCTTGGATGAACAAAAATCCACCGACAATCGCCAAATAATGTTTTCCTTCATCGAGCAGCTCGGCGGGCAAGTCCATCATTCGCAAAATCGGCTCGCTGAATGCGGCGAGAATGGCGCTTAACAACAATCCGAACAACAAATTGGCCACGAGGGATACAAGCGATACGTCAACGGCTTCTTGCTCTCGGCGGGCGCCTAAATATTGAGCAACAAGCACTGCTGTCGCTAAAGCGACGAAGTTGAACAGTACGATCGTTAACGCGATGATTTGGTTCGCCACCCCGACGGCAGCAACCGCGTGATCTGAATACTGGCTGAGCATCAGTGTATCGGCGTTGCCCATCACCATATAGAGCAGCGTTTCAATAAAAATTGGCCACGTCAAGGAAAACAGTGACCGCGTTTTGGCCTCATGGCGCATGTTGAGACAACTCCTTTTTCTTATTCCGACTTGAACGATATATTCAGTTTAGCTAGTTTGTTGCATAATGGAAAGAGAAAGAAGCGATTTTGCTTGCACATTTCCGACAAAAGAGGGGAGAGGCCGATGGATATGGTCACATTTTCCATGCCGCCGCTGCCGGTGTTCATCAAAGGGGCGGAAAGTGTATTTCTGGAAGGAAAGAAGCATTTCCGCCGCACATTTTCCGTCTTTGATTTGCTTTACGTGAAACGAGGCTGTTTGTATATGACAGAAAACGGGCGTGAGTTTGCGGTTGGCAGTGGACACTATTTGTTGTTGATTCCGGGAAGGGAACATTACGGACACCGCCCATGCGAAGAACGGACGGAGCTGGTTTGGCTTCATTTTTTGCTGCCAGACTTTGCGGTTGTTTCCGATTGCGGTGTCAGCCGGCAGATCGTGATCGAAAAGGAGGCGACATACACCGAGCCGATCCAATACCGGCTCTCCATCCGTCAATATGGCGAAGTCAAGCAGCGCGAGCGGGTGGAACAGCTGCTAAGTCAAATCGTGGAACAAAACATTCGGCGGGATATCGATCAGCCACTCCGGCAGCTGCTGTTGTTCATCGAATTCCTTTGGCACTTGCAAAAACAAGAGCTTTCCGTCCCGAGTGCGTCTGAACAGATCAGCGCCGCGGTGGTTGCGTATATCGAGAAACATTTCAGCGAGCCGATTACACTGGACATGCTCGCGCAGGAGCTCCGATTCCACCCGGACTACATCACACGCTGCATGCAAAAAACGATGGGCATGGGATTGAGCCGCTACTTGGCACATTATCGGTTGTCAAAGGCAAAGCAATGGTTGGCGGAGACGAACGAGACGATTGAGGCGATCGCCAAGCGGGTTGGCATTGACGATGGCGCCTACTTTTCGCGCCTGTTTAAAAAGGTGGAAGGAATCACGCCGACCGAATATCGGCGTATGGCGCGGCGTAATTGACCTTCTTCTATGCCGGTGGTATAGATGGGGACGGTCAGCAAAAGATCAAACCGGTGCAGCTTGTCCTCTGCACCGGCAACCGATATGTTTGTCCGTAACCGCCCGCTCAGTCGCCTTACCAGCTTTCGACCGCGTAAAGCACAAACCCGTACGGCGGCAAGGAGACGCAAAGTGTTTCCGCCTCTGCAGCGAATCGCTCCCCTGTCAGAAGGTTGACCAGCCATTTTCCACGCGCATCGATCGGCATGGGAATTTCTGCTGCTTCGTTGCTCCGGTTGATGATGATCATGACCGTTTCATTGCCATCCGTTTTTTCATAAACAAGATGGTTCGATTCATCATCGGCGGCGAGAAAAGCGACATCGCCGCGTCGAAGCGCCCGATATTGCTTGCGAAGAGCGATCAGTTGCTTGACATGTTCATACAGTTCTTTGTTTTGCTTCTCTGGATCCCACACCATACATTTCCGGCACTCCGGATCGTTTCCGCCCGTCATGCCGATTTCATCGCCATAGTAAATGCACGGCGAACCAGTGAACGTCAGCTGGAACAAAAACAACAACTTCGCTTTGCGGACGTCGCCGCCGCAAACCGTAAGCAGCCTTGGTGTATCATGGCTGCCAAGCAAGTTAAACGCCGCTTCGTTCACCTGTTTCGGATACGAATGAAGCAACCGGACCATGATATCGGCAAACTGGCGGGCGCTGATTTCCTCTTTCGCGAAAAAGCGAATCGCTCCGTCCGTGAACGGGTAGTTCATGACGGCGTCAAATTGGTCGCCGCGCAGCCACGGCATGGCGTCATGCCAAATCTCGCCGAGAATGTACACATCGGGCTTTAGCGCCTTCACTGCCTGCCGGAATTCGCGCCAAAATTGATGATCGATTTCGTTTGCCACATCGAGCCGCCAGCCATCAATATCAAACTCGCGAATCCAGTATGTCGCGACATCAAGCAAGTAGCGCTTCACTTCCGGATGAGCGGTGTTGAGTTTCGGCATGTGCGGCACGAACGCAAATGTGTCGTAGTTCGGGCGCGGCTCGGTTTGGAGCGGAAACTCGCGAATATGGAACCAATCTTTATACCGAGAGGCTGCGCCGTTTTTCAACACATCTTGAAACGGGGCAAACTCATAGCCGCAATGGTTGAAGACTGCATCGAGCATGACGCGGATCCCTTTTTCATGGCAGCGCTTGACAAGTGTTTTCAACGTCTCTTTGTCCCCAAAGTGCGGGTCGATTTCAAAATAATCAGCGGTGTCGTATTTATGGTTCGACGGCGCGCGGAAAATCGGCGTCAAGTAAAGGCCGGTGATGCCAAGGTCAGCCAAGTAATCGAGATGGTCGATAATTCCTTGCAAATCCCCCCCAAAAAAACTTGTCGGCGTTGGGTCTTCGCTTCCCCACGGCCGCGCTCCTTCCGGACTGATGGCCGGGTTGCCGTTGGCGAACCGCTCAGGGAAAATTTGATACCATACGGTGTCTTTTACCCAGCCCGGCGCTTGGAATAGGTCGACCCGATGAAGAAAGGGGAAGCAAAAGTAGTAAGCGGTGTCGTCGCTCGGAGCTTCATGGTAAAATCCTTTTTCCGTATAGACCAGTTTCTCGCCCCCAGCTCGAAGCACAAACCCATAGCGCAGCCGTCGATATGGCGGTTTGACTTCGGCGAGCCAATAGTCAAACAACCCGTCGCTCCCCGTTTTCCGCATCGGCATCGTTTGAAACTGCCAGGCGCCATCGTGCCATTCGTACGGGTCGCCGTGCAACAGCTCCACCCGATCAACATCATCTTTTTTTGTCTGAAGCCGAAGATGAAGCGTTTCGCCATCATAGGCATAGGCGAAGTTGTCAGTCGGGCGGTGGTGAATGGCTTCTTTTTGCATCATCGTTCCCCCTCTTGAATCCAATTTGGGTGAAAGCAATCGTTTGCATGATAGACTTCCGTTAAACAAAGCGTACACCAATGTAAAAAAAAGTCAAAATTTCATAAAAAATAAGCTTGTAAAATGAAAAATAGACGATATAATAGAAGTTGAAAGGTGCAATCGTTTTCATTGGAGTGATTGCGATTTTAATGCGCAAACGGTTTCGCTACGGTTGCACCGAAAAAGAGTCGATCAAAAGAGGAGGGAGAGCATGAAGAAAACATTGTCTTTGTTTCTCATGGCTGTGCTGCTCGTGGGCGTGCTCGCTGCCTGCGGACCGAAACGGGACGTTCAACAGCCGAAAGAAAGTCAAGGAACGACCGAAAAGGCGGAAAAACCGGACAAATTGGTCGTTTGGGTGAACGACGACGAAAAGCAGAAACTAGCATTAAAAGATATTTTCAAAAAGTACACAGAAAAAACCGGAATCAAAATCGAGATGGTTGCGGTCAGCATGCTCGATCAAACGAAAAAACTAGCGCTCGACGGACCGGCTGGCAAAGGGCCGGATGTGTTCTACCAGCCGCATGACCGCATCGGCGACATTGTGCTGCAAGGATTGGCCGATCCAGTCGACCTTGGCGATGCGAAAGGCGAGTACAGTCCGACGGCCATCAAGGCGGTCACCTATGACGGAAAGACGTATGGCGTGCCGATGGTCGTTGAAACATACGGCGTGTTCTACAATAAAAATTTAGTGCCGGAAGCGCCGAAAACGCTGGATGACTTGATGAAGATCGCCAAGGAAAAAACGAATGCGGCCAAAGACCAATACGGCTTTTTAATGGAAGCGGCGAACTTCTATTTCGTTTATCCGTTCTTTGCTGGCTACGGCGGCTATGTGTTTAAAAATGAAAACGGCAAATACGACACAAGCGACATTGGGCTCGCGAATGATGGAGCCGTCAAAGGAGCCGAGCTCGTCCAATCGTGGTTTAAAAACGGCTACATTCCGAAAGAAATCACCGGCGATATTATGAACGGGCTGTTTACAAAAGGGAATGTGGCGGTTGCCATCACCGGACCATGGAACATCGCGTCGTATAAAGAAGCGCTGGGCGACAAATTAGCGACCGCACCGCTTCCGGTCTTAGACAACGGCGAGCATCCGAAATCGTTCGTCGGCGTGAAAACATGGATGTTATCAGCCTATTCGAAAAACAAAGAATGGGCGGTCGACTTCATGAAGTTTGTCACGAACGAAGAAAATTCGCTTCATTACTATGAAATGGCGGGCGAAATGCCGGCGAACGAAAAAGCGTTGACGAATGAGAAAATTACGAACGACCCGCTGATCGCCGGTTTTGCGGAGCAAATCCAATACGGCGAGCCGATGCCGAACGTGCCGGAAATGTCGCAAGTGTGGGAGCCGATGGGCAATGCGTTGCAATTTATCGCGAAAGGCGAAAACCCGAAAGCGGTGCTCAGTGAGGCAGTGAAAACGATTCAAGATAAAATCGCTGCCAGCGGCGCTGGAAAATAACGAGTGATGTCGTGGTGGATAGGATCAGCCCTATCCACTATTCTTATCCATATGATAGGGGGGATTGGAATGCCGGAAGCAAACGTCCGCCATCGGCCGGCGGTGGCGATGGCGCTGTCTTTGTTGTTTGCCGGCCTTGGGCAGTTGTACAACCGCCGGTATGTCAAAGGCATCTTGTTCATCATCATTGAAGCTTCGTTTTTGCTGACGTTTTATAACTTTTTGAACATCGGGCTGTGGGGACTCGTCACGCTTGGCGAAATTCCGATGGTTGATCATTCGATTTTTCTCTTGATTCAAGGATTGGTTTCGGTCATCATCATCGTGTTTGCGGCCGCCCTGCATATTGCGAACATCATTGATGCGCGCAACGACGCCCGCCGCCGGCAAAGGGGCGAACCGTTTCCGTCGCTGTGGGAATCGTGCCGCAACGCTTGGGATAAAGGATTTCCGTACATCTTTGTCACGCCCGGGCTTGTGATGCTGTTGTTTATCGTTGTGCTGCCGCTGTTGTTTATGGTGTCGCTCGCGTTCACCGATTACAACTTGTACCACTCGCCGCCGCGGCATTTGCTGAATTGGGTTGGATTGGAAAACTTCAAAAACTTAGTCTCCATCCCGATTTGGAAAAGCACGTTTTTTAGCGTCCTCGCGTGGACAATCGTTTGGACAGTTGTCGCGACAACGATGCAAATCGCCCTTGGCCTGTTTTTGGCGTTGCTTGTCAACGACCCGCGCATCAAGTTTAAGCGGTTCATCCGCACGGTGTTGATTTTGCCGTGGGCCGTGCCAGCGTTTGTCACGATTTTGGTGTTTGCGGCGATGTTCAACGACAAATTCGGCGCCATCAACCGCGAAGTGTTGAGTTTGTTTGGGGTGTCGGTCCCGTGGATGACCGATCCGTTTTGGACAAAAGTGGCGCTTATTTTGATTCAAACGTGGCTTGGCTTCCCGTTCGTCTTTGCGTTGTTTACCGGCGTTTTGCAAAGCATTTCCCGCGACTGGTACGAAGCGGCCGACATCGACGGAGCGACGCGCTGGCAAAAGTTCAAATCGATCACGCTGCCGCACGTCTTGTATGCGACGGCGCCGCTGTTGATTATGCAATATGCCGGCAATTTCAACAACTTTAACATCATCTATTTGTTCAACCACGGGGGGCCTGCGGTGCGCGGGCAAAACGCCGGCGGAACGGACATTCTCATTTCATGGGTGTACGATTTGACGTTCACGACGAACAACTACAACATGGCGGCGGCGATCTCGCTCATCATCGGCTTGATCGTCAGCGGGTTTGCCATTTACCAGTTCCGGCGCACCCGTTCCTTTAAAGAGGAGGGGAACATTTGATGAACCGCAAATGGAAATCACGCGTGGAAGTAGCGCTTATTTATTTGTTTATCGCCTTCATGTTTGTCGTCATCGCCTATCCGCTCCTTTGGACGATCAGCATGTCGCTCAATCCAGGAACGAGCCTGTATTCGGCGTCGCTCATCCCGGAGAAGTGGTCGTTTGAGCACTATAAGTGGTTGCTTACCAGTCCGAACAGCGATTATTTGCTTTGGTATAAAAACAGCTTGTTTGTTGCGACGGCCAATGCGGCGTTGTCCGTCTTGTTTACGGCGCTCATCGCCTATGCGTTTTCGCGCTACCAATTCGTCGGGCGGAAAACGGGGCTGTATTTGTTTTTAGTGTTGCAAATGTTTCCGTCGCTCATGGCGATGGTCGCGATCTATATTTTGCTCAATATGCTCAATTTGCTCGATTCGCTTTGGGGGCTCATTCTCATTTACGTCGGCGGGCAAATTCCGTTTAACGCGTGGCTAGTCAAAGGCTACTTTGACACGATCCCGCGCGAGCTGGATGAGGCGGCGCGCATCGACGGCGCCGGGCATTTCGGCGTCTTTTTCCGCATTATGCTGCCCTTAGCCAAGCCGATTTTGGCCGTTGTCGCGTTGTTCAACTTTATGGCGCCGTTCACCGACTTTTTGCTGCCGTCGATCGTGTTGCGCGACCCGGACAAATTTACGCTGGCGGTCGGGCTGTTTAACTTCATCAGCGACCGGTTTGCGAACAACTTCACCCGCTTTGCCGCCGGCTCGATTTTGATTGCCGCGCCGATCGCCGTCGTCTTTTTGTTCCTGCAGCGGTATTTGATTTCCGGCTTAACGGCCGGTGGCACAAAAGGGTAAGAACCGCTGTCATAGAATAGTGGGCTTACCCGTTTCCGAATGAGCAAATGAATCGGGAAGGGAGGAATGGAAATGGGGAACCGGCTCTTTATGCTGCTCGTCCTTCCGTTCCTTCTTTTTTATGCCTGGCCGGTGCAGGCGGCGGAGAAAGAAGAACGGACGTGGCAAGATGAAGCGATTTATTTCATTATGGTCGACCGGTTTAACAATATGGATCCGACGAATGACAAGGGCGTCAATGTCAACGATCCGAAAGGGTATTTCGGCGGCGACTTGAAAGGGGTGACGGCGAAACTCGATTACATCAAGGAGATGGGATTTACGGCCATTTGGCTGACGCCGATTTTCGAAAACATGCCGGGCGGATACCACGGGTATTGGATCAAAGATTTTTATCGCGTCGATCCGCATTTCGGCACGCTGGATGATTTGAAGACGCTTGTCAAAGAAGCGCACAAGCGCCATATGAAAGTCATCTTGGACTTTGTCGCCAACCATGTCGGCTACGACCATCCATGGCTTCGCGACCCGGCGAAAAAAGATTGGTTCCATCCGAAAAAAGAGATTTTCGACTGGAATGATCAAACACAACTAGAAAACGGATGGGTGTATGGGCTGCCGGATTTAGCGCAGGAAAATCCAGAAGTCAAGAAATATTTAATCGATGCGGCCAAATGGTGGATCAAAGAAACGGACATTGACGGCTATCGCCTCGATACGGTGCGCCATGTGCCAAAATCATTTTGGCAGGAGTTCGCCAAAGAAGTGAAATCGGTGAAACAAGACTTTTTCCTTCTTGGCGAAGTGTGGAGCGACGATCCGCGCTATATTGCCGAGTACGGCCAATACGGCATCGACGGTTTTGTCGATTATCCGCTGTATGGCGCGGTGAAGCAGTCGCTTGCTAGGCGCGATGCATCGCTCCGGCCGTTGTATGACGCCTGGGAATACAACAAAACGTTTTACGACCGCCCGTACTTGCTCGGGACGTTTTTGGACAATCACGATACCGTGCGGTTTACGAAACTTTCGATTGACAACCGCAACAATCCGATTTCACGCATCAAGCTGGCGATGACGTATTTGTTCACCGCCCCCGGCATCCCGATCATGTATTACGGAACGGAAATCGCCATGAACGGCGGCGAAGACCCGGACAACCGCCGCTTGATGGATTTCCGCGCCGATCCGGAGATCATTGATTACTTGAAAAAAATCGGCCCGCTCCGCCAACAGCTGCCGTCTTTGCGGCGCGGCAATTTTACGCTCCTGTATGAAAAAGACGGCATGGCGGTGTGGAAACGGCAATATGAAGATGAAACAACGGTTATCGCCATCAACAACACGGGCGAAACGCAGCACGTTCACCTAACGAACGACCAGCTGCCAAAAAACAAGGAACTGCGCGGCTTTTTATTGGACGATCTCGTCCGCGGCGATGGCGACGGATACGATCTTGTGCTCGACCGCGAAACGGCGGAAGTGTACAAACTGCGGGAAAAAACCGGGATCAACATCCCATTTATCGCGGCGATTGTCGCCGTCTACGCGCTCTTTCTCCTATTTTTGTACTTAGTGAAAAAACGGGCGAAACGGATTCATGAATAAATGAAGGAAAGGAGGGAGCTTATGACCGTTACGATTAAAGATGTGGCGAAACGCGCGAACGTTGCGCCGTCAACCGTCTCGCGCGTCATCGCCGACAGCCCGCGCATCAGCGAGAAGACGAAACAGCGGGTGCGCGAAGCGATGAAAGAGCTCGGCTATCACCCGAACTTTATTGCTCGCAGCCTCGCGAGCCAAATGACGCAAGTGATCGGCATCGTCATGCCGAGCTCCGCCGACCAGGCGTTACAAAACCCGTTTTTCCCGGAAGTCATCCGCGGCATCAGCAAAGCCGCCCATGAAAAGCGATATGCTTTGCAAATGTCGACCGGGGAAAAAGAAGGTGAGATTTACGAACGGGTCGTGGAGATGCTGCAAGGACGGCGCGTCGACGGCGTTATTTTGCTTTACTCGCGGCAAAACGATAAGCTCATGAAGTACTTGTTAAAGCATGGCTTTCCGTTCGTCGTCATCGGCAAACCGCACCAAAAAGCGGAACAAGTGACCCATGTCGACAACGACAACGTCCAGGCGGGGAAAGATGCGGCAAACTGGTTGATCGCCCGCGGGCACGAACGCATCGCGTTTGTCGGCGGCAATCCGCAATATTTGGTGACCGTCGACCGCCAAACCGGCTACGCCGCGGCCTTGCAGGAGGCGGGGCTTCCGTACCGGCCGGAATACGTCGTCCATGCAGAATTTTTGCAGGAAGGCGGCCAAGAGGCGATGAAGGAGCTTCTTTCGTTGCCTGAGCCGCCGACCGGGCTTGTCGTCGCCGATGATCTCATGGCGCTCGGCATCTTGAAAACGCTTGATGAAATGGGCCTCGGCGTCCCAGAAGATGTATCGATCGTCAGCTTCAACAACACGCTGCTCGCCGAAATGTCGCGTCCGCCGCTCACCTCGATCGACATCGGCATTTTCCAGCTCGGCTATGAAGCGGCAAAACACTTAATCGAAAAAATCACCAACCCGAATGAACCGATCAAGCGCATCATCATCCCCCATCGTCTCGTTGAACGGGGGTCGTGTGCACAGCGTTAGAAAGAAGCGGTGTTGGCAAAGAGACGTCCGTCGTATTGGCGGGCGTTTTTTTTTGTTTTCGAGCATGTTGGAAGTGAAAGTGAGTGGATCGGGAACGGTTGAGTCCGTAACGAGCACGGACATTCAAGCTGACGGCAGCAAAGAAGTGGATGAAGTGCTCGTTTCCGAAGGGGAAACCGTGACGAAGGGGGAAGACCTCATTACATTTACTGATGGCAGCGATCCGATTGAAGCGCCAGCAGCTGCACGGCTGTGCGCCAAACGGTGAAAACCGGCATTAGCAATGAAGACAACATTGAAATTACCGATGGATTGAGCGAAGGGCAAATCGTGCAGTTGCCGAGCGTTTCTACTTCCTCCAGTACGAATAATCCAGGGCGGCAAGAAAGAATGATGTGCTCACCTTGGCGCGTTCAGACTCGAATCAGTTGGAAATGCAAAAAGAAGCGTTTCGGCTGGATGAATTGGTCCGCGACATTGGCGAACAGTACAGCGAGATCGCTTCGTACCAGCAGAAAACGATGAGCGTCGAAGCGCAAATCCCTATTGAGTGGGTGGGCGACCGTGAACGCATCCATCAATTGATCGTCATTTTGGTGGTGGGTAGTTCACCGTAAAAAAATCCACCCCATTCCGGGGCGGACTGAGAGAAGAGGGGCCCTTGCAAAGAAGTGGAGGAACATCGTAGCTTTATCGTATCGGTTTTTTTACAATGATTCTATATTTTTGTAAGAAAAGATAACGAAGTTTTGTCAAAAAGGATTGACCGCAGCGACTGAGATGGTCAGCCGCTGACGAATTTTCCGCCATCGACGTGCAGCATTTGTCCGGTCATGTACGACGACTCATCGCTCGCCAAAAAGACGTAGCACGGAGCGACTTCGCACGGTTGGCCGGGACGTTTCATCGGCGTGTTGGCACCGAATGTGGCGACTTGCTCGCTTTTGAACGTCGACGGGATGAGCGGCGTCCAAATCGGGCCTGGGGCGACGCCGTTGACGCGAATGCCTTGGCCGACGAGCGCTTTGGCGAGCGAGCGGGTGAGGGTGACGATTGCGCCTTTTGTCGCCGAGTAGTCGATGAGCTGTTCGTTTCCTTCGTAGGCGGTGACCGAAGCGGTGTTGATAATGGCGCTTCCGTTCTTTAAGTGCGGGAGCGCCGCTTTCGTTAGGAAAAAGTAGCCGAATACGTTCGTGCGAAACGTTTTTTCCAGCTGCGCGGCGGTGATGTTGAGAAAGTTCGGCTGCGGGTGCTGTTCAGCGGCGTTATTGACGACGATGTCAAGCTTGCCGAACGCTTCGATCGTCTGTTTCACCGCCTCTTTGCAAAACGCTTCATCGCCAATGTCTCCCGCAATGGCCAGACACCGTCTTCCTTCCTGCTCGACGAGCCGTTTCGTTTCGTCGGCATCTTCATGTTCGTTGAGATAGAGAATCGCCACATCGGCCCCTTCTTTGGCGAAATGGACCGCGACCGCGCGGCCGATGCCGCTGTCGCCGCCGCTGATGATGGCGGTTTTGTTTTTGAGCTTGCCGCTTCCTTTATAACTATCTTTGATCGTGACCGGCTGCGGGTTCATCTCCGTTTGCAGGCCGGGCTGGCGCGTCTGGTGCTGCGGGGGCAGCGTTGTTTGTTGCTTTGTGACCATGTTTGTTCCTCCTTAGCATGTATTGTCATCGTTAGTATGGGACGGAGGAGGGGAATTATGTGCCAAGAGGGGATGGACCGTGCTGTTCAATAGATCTGGAAATTTGGGAAACATGTTTTTCTCTTCTGTTTTTTCGTTTCTTGCCATAGAAGTCTTGGGGGATTAGACAATCTTTACTTTTTGATTAAGCAAAGATAAAATGATTAGCAAAGAGGGAAGGAGGATTTGTGATGAAGCCATCCTCACATGAAACGTATACGTATTACTCCACACTTTCTTCGAAACATCAAGTGACGATTCCAATGAAGATCAGAGAAGTGCTTGGGGCAGAACCGGGAGACCAAGTCGCGTTTGTTTATGGGGAAAATCAAGAGGTGACGTTAAAGGTGAAAAAGAAAGATGCGTTGCTATCTTTGTTCGGCACCATGCCGCCTAGGGGGGACAGTCGTCCGATGACATGGGAGGATATTCGCAAACAGGCGAAAGAGGAACGGATGTCCAAGAGGGAAAAGAACGAGGAGTAGATGATAGGGAGAAGAGGATGAAAGGTGTATATTTTAGATACGAACATCATCATTCGTTTTTTAACCAATGACGATGAAGAACAATCTTTGGTTGCCTATCGGGTATTTGAAAAGGCGGTCAACGGTGAATTTGCGTTCCTATTGCATCCTCTTGTCGTGGCGGAATGCTGCTGGGTGCTCGAGTCGAAACGGTACGGGTATACGAAAGGAGAAATCGCAAGTAAGCTGAAGCAAATCATGGAGGCTTCTTGTATTAAGACGATAGACAAAGAAGTTGTTGGAAAGGCATTGGACGATTACGCCCGTTGCAGTGTCGATTTTGCTGACGCGTATCTTTCGGCGCTGGCGCAGCACACTTCATCCATCCAAGGGATCATCACCTGGAACGAAAAAGATTTTCGTCGGCTTGGCGTGGAATGCTATATGCCTGAATCCATCATTTGAATCAATGATGGTTGACACTTGAACAAACATCGCGATTTTCCCAGAGCGCCAATCCCCGTCTTTTTTTGCTGCAAAACGGGAAACGCCAAGGTGCGTAAAAAAAGCAAACGAGCTGGTTCACATAGCCCAGCTCGTTTCTCATTTTGCTTATAACACATTGAAATACCGTGCCTCTGGATGGGCGAAGACGATCGCCGAAACCGATGCTTCGGGTTCCATCATATAGCCGTCGGTGAGACGGATGCCGATGTCTTCTGGATGAAGCAGACGGAACAGTTTCTCCTGGTCTTCCAAGTTCGGACAGGCCGGGTAGCCGAACGAGTAGCGCTGGCCTTGGTATTTGGCGGCGAAGCGCTCTTCCATCGTAAAATCCGGGTCGTCCGGGAAGCCCCAACGGTCGCGCATAATTTGGTGGATGCGCTCGGCGAATCCTTCGGCAATCTCGAGCGCCAACGCTTGGATGGCATGGCTTTTCAAAAATTCGCCTTCGTCTTTCCACTGTTGGGCGAGTTCGCGGACGCCATGACCGGCCGTGACGGCGAACAAGCCGACGTAATCCATTTCGCCGCTTTCTTTCGATTTCAAATAATCGGCGAGGCAAAGATGCGGCGCCCGCGGTTGGCGCGGAAAGTCGAACGTCTCGAGCACAGTTTTGCGATCAACCGGATCGTAAACGTAGACGCGGTTGCCGTCGCTTTGCGCCGGGAAGAAGCGGTAGACGCCGGCGGGTTGAATCCAGCCGCGTTCTTTCGCTTCGGCAACGAGTTCGTCGACGACCGCTTTTAACGCCAACGCTTTTTCGTCCCGTTCTTCAAGCAGCCGCTTCACTTTTCCTTTCAAGCCGAGGTGGTGGCCGAGCACCATTTGCCAGTTGACGTACGGCAACACATGGTCAAGCGGCACGTTTCGCAGCACGTGGCGCTCGAGGTCGGCCGGGACATACACCGGCACATCGGTCGAGACGTTCGATTTGAACGCGGTGGCGACCGCCGTTGGCCGTGTCGGCTCGCTTTCGGCCGTTTCTTTTTTCTTGTAGTCAATCTCGCCCTGCTGGATTTGGTTGGCAAGGGCAAGCCCGTCCATGGCGTCTTTCGCGTACAGGACGACGCCGTCGTATTCGGGTGCGATTTTGTTTTCGGTAAATTTGCGCGTCAAGGCGGCGCCGCCGACTAAAATGGGCGTTGAGATGCCGGCTTGCCGCAAATCTTGGGCGGTGACGACCATCTGTTGGGCCGATTTGACAAGCAAGCCCGACAACCCGATGATGTCGGGCTGATGTTCGCGCACCGCTTCAATGAGTTGCTGCGGAGCGACTTTAATGCCGAGGTCGATCACCTCGTAGCCGTTGTTGCTTAAAATGATGTCGACCAAGTTTTTGCCGATATCATGCACATCGCCTTTGACGGTGGCGAGAATGACTTTTCCTTTTGTGCTTCCTTCTTTCTTTTCCATATACGGCTCTAAAAAGGCGACCGCTGCTTTCATCACTTCCGCGCTTTGCAATACTTCAGCGACGATGAGCTGGTTGTTGTTGAACAGCCGCCCGACTTCATCCATGCCGGCCATAAGCGGACCGTTGATGATCGACAGCGGATCGGAGTAGGTCTCAAGCGCCTTCTCTAAATCGGGAATGAGCCCGTCTTTCGACCCTTCAATGACGTAGCGGGCGAGCCGCTCTTCAAGGCTCAAGTTCTCCTCAGCCGGCTTGGCGGCGGTGATTTTGCTTCGGTAAAATTCGATAAAGGTGTTTAATGTTTCATCGCTCGTGTCAAACAAAAGCGCTTCGGCCATCCGCACTTCCTCTTCCGGAATCGAGGCGAACCGCTCAAGCTTCTCAGTGTTGACGATCGCATAATCGAGCCCAGCTTGCGTGCAACGGTACAAAAAGACGGAGTTGAGCACCTCGCGCCCGGCCGGCGGCAAGCCGAACGAGACGTTGCTGATGCCGAGCATCGTCAAGCAATGAGGCAGCCGCTCTTTAATGAGGCGGATGCCTTTGATCGTTTCATTCGCCGCGCCGATGTATTGCTCATCACCGGTGCCGACCGGGAAGACGAGCGGATCGAAAATGATGTCGCGCGCCGGCACCCCGTAGCGGTTAACGAGCAAGTCATACGAACGCAAGGCAATTTCCAGCTTCCGTTCGGCGGTGACCGCCATCCCTTGTTCATCGATCGTGCCGACGACGACAGCGGCGCCGTATTTGTGCAAGAGAGGAACGACTTTCGCAAACCGCTCCTCGCCGTCTTCCAAGTTGATCGAATTGATGATCGCTTTCCCTTGCGAGTAGGTGAGGGCGCGTTCAATGACGCGCTCGTCGGTCGAATCGATGACAAGCGGCACTTTCACTTTTTTCACGACTTCGCGGACGAACTGTTCCATGTCATGGAGTTCGTCGCGGTCTGGGTCGGCGAGGCAAATGTCGATGACATGGGCGCCGTTTTTCACTTGGGCGCGGGCGATTTCCGCCGCTTCTTCGTATTTCCCTTCGGCGATGAGGCGTTTGAATTTGCGCGAGCCGATCACGTTTGTCCGCTCGCCGACAAAGAGCGGGCGCATCGTTTCATCATAGATGAGCGCCTCGATGCCGGAAACGGCGTGGACATCAAACGAAGACGGGATCGCCCGCGGCGGGAGATCACGCACCGCTTCGGCAATGGCGCGGATATGATCCGGCGTCGTACCGCAACACCCGCCGACGATGTTGATCCATCCCTTTTCGGCAAAGCGGCGGATTTTCTCTGCCAACATCTCCGGCGTTTCATGGTAGCGGCCTTCCTCATCCGGCAGACCGGCGTTCGGGTAGCAGCTGACCGCCGTGTCAGCGAGCGAGGCGAGCGTGCGCAAATGGTCGGTCATAAACTCGGGGCCTGTCGCGCAGTTTAAGCCGACGGCGATCGGCTTCATATGGCGCACCGAGATGAAAAACGCATCGATCGCCTGCCCGGCGAGTGTCGTGCCCATCGGTTCGATCGTGCCGGAAATCATGAGCGGCACGCGGCGACCGACCGCTTCAAACGCCTTCGAAATGCCGAGAAAACCGGCTTTGACATTCAGCGTATCTTGGCACGTCTCGAGTAGGAGAAGGTCGACGCCTCCTAAGAGCAGTCCGCGCGCTTGTTCTTCGTAGGCGGCGACGAGTTCTTCAAACGTTGCGCCGCCTGTCACCGACAACGTTTTCGTCGTCGGCCCCATCGAACCGGCGACAAAGCGCGGCCAGTCCGGGGTGGAGAACGACTCAGCCGTTTGTTTGGCGAGTTTGGCCGCTTCGATGTTCAGCTCAAGCGCCAAATGACCGAGGCCATATTCGTCAAGCACGATGCGTGTCGCTCCGAACGTGTTCGTTTCAATGATATCAGCACCGGCTTCTAGGTACGCTTCATGAATGCGGCGGATGATATGCGGGGCGGTGAGGGTCAAATATTCGTTGCACCCTTCATACGCCTCGCCGCCAAAGTCGGCGGCCGATAGGTTGGCTCTTTGGATCATCGTGCCCATGGCGCCATCGATGACAAGAATTTTTCTTTGCAGTTGCTGTTCTAAGGTGACGTTAGCCATGAACAACTTTCCTTTCTTTGGCGGCCGCTTCTTTTTCGTGAATGTAGCGGACGAGCTCGACTGTCATGTCATAGCGCAAGAACGGCGTGATCAAATAAATGCCGTTAAACAAATCAAACGCAGCGTCAATGAGCGATTTGGCGATAGCGATGCCTTCCTTGGCTGCTTGCACCGGGTCGCCGCTGCAGGCGGCCATGCGGGCGCGAATCTCGTCAGAGAGCGTAATGCCCGGCACTTCATGATGCAAAAAGTCGGCGTTGCGCGCGCTCACAAGCGGCATAATGCCGATGTAAATCGGCGTGTCAAGATGCTTGGTTGCTTCGTACACTTCAACGATTTTCTCTTCCGAGTAAATCGGCTGGGTCAAGAAATAGTGGGCGCCGCATTGAATTTTTTTCTCCATTCGCTCAACTGCTTTATCCAAATGGCGGACGTTCGGGTTGAACGCAGCGCCGATCGAGAAGTTCGTTTTTTGCCCAAGCGGTTTGCCCGAGTACGACAGCCCTTCGTTAAACTGGCGGATCAAGCGGATCAAATCGAACGATGATAAATCATACACCGACGTTGCTCCTGGGAAGTCGCCGATTTTCGACGGGTCGCCGGTAATGGCGAGCACGTCGGTGATGCCGAGCGTATGCAAGCCCATCAAATGCGACTGTAAGCCGATCAAATTGCGATCGCGGCATGTAATATGCACAAGCGGGCGGATGCCGAGTTGCTCCTTGATGATCGTGGCGACAGCGGCGTTGCTGATGCGCGGCGTGGCGAGCGAGTTGTCGGCCAACGTCAGCGCATCGATGCCGGCGTCATGGAGCGCTTTCGCCCCAGCAAGAAACTTGTCAATGCCGAGTTGCTTCGGCGGATCTAGCTCCACAATGACCGAGCGGTACGTGCGGGCGAGCTCGGGAAGCGGAGTCGGCGCGGGCCGATCGGCTTGCACCGATACAGATGCCGTGCGCCGCTTCACCGTTTTTTCCGTCACCGGCGTCCGGTCGGCGAGCGCCTTTGCCATTGCCTCAATATGTTTCGGCGTCGTGCCGCAGCACCCGCCGATCAAGCGCACCCCTTGGTCGCGGAACGCTTTGGCTGTTTCCTCGAAATATTCAGCGTTCGTCTCATAGACAAGCCGGCCATCGCGGTAATCCGGGAGGCTCGCATTCGGATACGCCGACAAAAACGCCTGCTTCGGCAGCGGCACTTCCTCGAGCGACCGAAGCATATGATATGGACCGAGACGACAGTTCAGTCCGACGACATCGGCCCCGAGCGCCTCCAGGCGGATAAGGGCGTCCGCGAGCGGCGTGCCATCTTGCAAGACGCCGACTTCATGGAGCGAGACGTGAGCGATAATCGGCAAGTCGGTCTCTTTGCGGGCGATGGCAAGCACCGTCTCCAACTCTTCCAAATCGTAATACGTCTCGAGCAGCACGCCGTCGACTCCTTCAGCCAGCAGGACAAACAGCTGCTCGCGAAACGTCCGTTTCACTTCTTCAAGCGTGACGACGCTTTTGTTTAACGTGCGCAGCCCCCCGATCGTTCCGAGCACGTATGCCCGCCCGTTCGCCGCTTGCCTGGCGAGCCGCACCGCCGCGCGGTTGATGGCCGGCACCTCATCTTCAAGGCCGTAGCGGGCGAGTTTCACATAGTTGGCGCCGTATGTATTCGTCTGAATGACGTCGGCGCCCGCGGCGATATACGCTTCATGAATATGGACGATTTCATCTGGATTGGATAAATTCAATTCTTCAAAACAACGGTCAATGCCGTGCGAATATAAAAGCGTTCCCATCGCCCCGTCGGCGATGAGAATGCGCTCTTTCAACTCATCCAGCAATCCCACGTTCGATTCCCCCGTTTCTCCGTAGTAAAAGAAAAAAGCCTTCTATAAGAAGAAGACTTTTCATTCGCTTCTTCTTATCTTCCAGGCTTCCGCCTGTCTGGATTTAGCACCTTGGCCGCGGGCCAGGTTGCTGAGGGTTCACCGGGCCAGTCCCTCCCCCTCTCTTGATAAGAATGCCGGTATGCAATTGTGCGGTGACGTTTTGATGATTACTATATAATTTAATGTATTTTTCGAAATTATTCAATACGGTGAAGAAGGAAATTTCAAAAGTTAAAGAGATTCAGATAAAAAGAGCGGCTCGCGTCAAGGGCTCGGCGCTTTCCCGCATCGGGGGCAAAACTGAAAATCACGCTGCACATGTTCTCCGCAGTATGGGCAATACTTGTTTGTTTTCTCTTTGCCTCCAAATCGGACGTTCAGTGGGTCGGGCTCTTCCTCGCTGACGACAATGTCCAATAAGGACATGCGTTGTTTTCCCGTCGCATTTTTGTAATGGTAAATTGCTTGAAATACACCGATGGCGATGACGACAAGGCCGAAAAACGGAAAAAAGCGGGCGGCGGGAAACGGCGAGTCCGCGGTGATGGAGAAGGTCATCACCATCCAAAAGATGCCGAACAACACAGCGGCGATGCTGCCGAACAGCCCTTGCATCGACGGGACGCGGCCGGGTTTGATGCTTTTCAAGTGGATTCCTTCTCCATTCGTTTCATGTTGGTTGGGATTATTATACCATATGATGATGTAGGAAACATGGGATGACGTAATAAAAAAGAAGCATTGTATCTCCTCCCTTACCTTGTACTAATCTCTTAAAAGCATCTCTGTTTCATGTCAATAGCACGAAATATGTCGAAATATGTAAAAAAAGATAAAATTATCGAACGATTTCTCTTTTTTTTTTTTTTAGAGTCAAGGTGTATAATTAAAATGGATGATATTAACAAGGAATTTACTAGAAACCGCATCGCAGACAGGAGTGAAGTGGGTGAAACAATGGTCGTGGCCGTATTTTATTCTGATTAGCCTGCCGCTTGTTGTGTTGATTGGAGTTGCTTTTCGCCTAAAAGCGGCCAGCATGCCCATCAAAATAGGATTTATTGTATTGGTGCTGCTTTACGGCGGGGTTTATTCTCGTTTAGTGCGAAGGATGAGATAGACACAGAATGTTTTTGAAAAAAGTTTTGATCGATTATCATTTACTGGAAGGAGATGATAGGTTATGAGTTTGCTGGCGCTTGTTGCCGGGACGCTCGGCGTGTCACAGTCAATCGCGACGACGGTTGTTTCGATTGTGTTGACCGGCTCCACTCTCATTTCTATTATTCTTGGGATCACCGCTATTTTGTCAGGTGGAGTCGACGTCATTTTGGAAATTGGGTGGTCAGCTTTTGTCGCGACGGTGAAAAAAATAGTGGCGGAACGAGGAAAAGCAGCAGCGATTGCATGGTAAAAGGCAAAACGGCAGGGGAAAAACTCCCTGCCGTTCCTAATGAGTAAATCAGGTAGCGTCAAAAGTTCTATGAAAACTCCACACAGATCATCCCATTGAGCATCGTGGGGCATGCGGAGGGCCGGATTCGCCCTTGACCAACACCCGCCAAAGGTGGGAAAGAGTCGTCAAGGGCGACGGGGACAAAAAGAAGGCAATAGGAAAGCCGCCCTTGCCATGACCGAATTTTACCTTTGGCGGTGTTCGGTTGGTCAAGGGTTCGCTTCGCCGAATCCGGCAGGAGTTCTGTTCAACGGGCTCCGGCGGACAAAAAAGTCAGGCCGCCTCTTGTTGGAGAAACGCTTGTGCCATGGCGATGAGCTTCGTCCACCGGGCCGGCATATGCGGAAGATCCGCCAGTTCCGGGATGACGACCGGGACCCGGCCTTCGAGTGCGCTATGCGGGCGCAGGAAGTTGAAATACGCCACAAACAGCGTCACAAAGGACACCGAGCCTTCTTCCGCACCAAACCCATGGGTCGGGCGGTAGTTGCCTTTAAAGGTCCGGTTGAATCGCTCGATGATCTGTTTGAGAGGGCGAAACTCTTCCGAGACCGGATCTTCGTTGGTTAGGCCGATCACCTGGCGGACGTCAAACGAAATCCCGTGCTGGGCGAAGAAGTGTTGCGCCAGCCGGTAAATCGGGTTGCCATCCACGACAAACGACAAGTCGTCTGGGAGGGACGGCAGCTTTCGCAGGACATCATCGATGGCCTGGATGGCCGAGAGCGTGTCCCGCTTGGGCGAGACGCGATACGACAGCACGATCTTTTTGACGGCATCAAACATAAAGAACAGGTAATGCCAGCGCCCTTTGACGCGAATATACGTCTCGTCCCCGCAAAACGAACCGGACAGCTCATACGGGAACCGGTCGACAAAGGGCTTGATCCAAAGCGCGACGCTGTTGGCGTAGTTGAGCACCGTCTGATGGGAGATCGAGACGCCATGGATGTCCTTCATGGCGGCGGCGGTCTCCCTCGAGGACATCCCAAAGTTGACGTAGTACGTCAACACGAGCCCCAACACGTGCGGCGACGCAGCCAGCCGGGACAAATCGACCTTCGGTTGGATGGGCGACGAGGAAGCCAACGGGAGAAAGTCAAACAAGAACTCTCGAAACAAATACCGCACCTTGAAGGCTTGAGGATCCTGTTGAAACTGTTGGCGCTCCTTCTTGGTCATCCGGCGAAGGTTGGCCTGGTAAAACGGGCAATCGTTGTTCTTGCACTTATAGATGTGGTATTCTTTGCGTTCCTTGATTTTTTCCAGCGTCTTTTTGCAGTGCGGGCAGCGAAAGACCGCTTGCTTGGTGAACCGATTTCGGTGGTTGAACCGGCACTGGCACACTTTGCATTGGTATTGCCCGTTTCCGCCGTTATTGGCGTACAGGTAAGAAGAGGGAGCCTGGCAGCGAGGGCAGGTCAACGAATCCGGAACACGGTGTTTCGCATTCGCGCGGCGCTGGATGGGCCGTAAAGGACGTCCGTGCTGGGCTTCATAGTCTGCCAACAGCTTCCGGTAATCAAGGGTTTCCGGCACATCGATGATCGGAAGGTCATCGACCTGAAGTTTCCGGTACGGCTTTTGGATGGGTTCGTCCAAGTCCTCGAGATTCAAGGATTTTCCCACGATCACACCCATCAAATACACAATGATTTGATATTGGGTCTTGATTATTTCGAGCAAATAGGCTAATAATTGAGGTAACAAAGCTTGTCACTCCTTTGTTTTGGCTGTTGGGTGTCGTTACCTCAATGATGGCCGAAAACAACGGGGGTGGCAAGCTTTTTTTCGTTCAACCGTTGAAACTCAAGGGAAAACCGTGAGTGTGGAGGATACACTTTTGACAATACCATGAAAGGGAAAGGAGGGAGCGACATGGAAGAGCGCGACCGGGTGAAGATCACCGACCGCCTCGCCCGCCCGCTTCGCGATTTGCGGTTGTCGGTCATCGATCAATGCAATTTTCGCTGCGTCTATTGCATGCCTGCGGAAGTGTTCGGGCCGAATTTTCGCTTTTTGGCGGAAGACCAGCTGTTAACCGTTGACGAAATGGCGCTTTTAGTGGAATGTTTTGTCGAGCTTGGCGTTGAAAAAATCCGCCTGACCGGCGGCGAGCCGTTGCTTCGGCGCGACCTCGATGCGCTCATTGAGCGGCTGTCCGCGCTCCCTGGCCTGCGCGATATTGGATTGACGACCAACGGCGTTCATTTGGTGAAATGGGCGCAGCGGTTGAAAGAAGCCGGGTTGAAGCGCGTCAACGTCAGTTTGGATGCGTTGGATGATGACATTTTCCGAAAAATGAACGGCATTGGCATCGGCTCTGCCCCGGTGTTGAAAGGCATCGAAGCCGCCCTGGCGGCGGGGCTCGGCGTGAAAGTGAACATGGTCGTCAAAAAAGGATGGAACGACTCGCAAATCGTGCCGATGGCGGCCTACTTTAAAGACTTGGGCATTCCGCTCCGCTTGATTGAATTTATGGATGTCGGCACAACGAACGGCTGGGATTATTCCCATGTCGTGACGAAAAAAGAGATGTATGAACAAATCAACGCCATGCACCCTCTTGAACCGGTTGAAAAAGCGTACTTCGGCGAAGTGGCGAGCCGCTACCGCTACGTCGGCACGGAGGTGGAAGTCGGCTTTATCGCCTCAGTGACGGAAACGTTTTGCCAAAGCTGCACGAGGGCGCGCATTTCCGCCGATGGCAAGCTGTACACGTGTTTGTTTGCTTCTGAGGGCGTGTCGTTGAAAGACAAACTGCGCGCCGGCGCGGGGAAAGAAGAGCTGAAGGCGTTGATCGCCGCCATTTGGAGCGAGCGGACAGACCGCTATTCGGAAGAACGGACGGCAGAGACAGCGAAACAGCGCCCGAAAATTGAAATGTCGTATATTGGGGGATAACAAAGAAACGGGGCTGCTCTTTTCGTCAAAGAAGCAGCCCTGCTTTTTATCGCTCGATGCGCCTGCCTTTACCTTAGAAATGGGGGAATGGCTTCGTCTGCTTATGCCTTCACCGCCGCCAACACGCGCGGGAAGAGGATGTTGTTTTCCAAATGGATGTGGGTAAACAAATCGTCTTCGAGCGCCGCGAGTCGGTTGTAGACGAGCCGGTACGTGCCGCACGCGTCTTCCGGCGGGGTGAAGTCGTTGGTGATTTCACGAATTTCTTTCATCAAATCGCCGGCTGCGTCATGTTCATTGACCAGTTCGCGAACGGCCCGCTCGACCGCCTCCTGGTTTTCCGGCGATGGGTTGTCGGCAAATTGCAAAATGAGCGGGAACGCTCCCGTTTCCTCTTTAATGAGATGCTGCTCGAGTTCTGTTTTTAACTCATGAAACAGTTTATGCACGTGGGAAAGATGCGGATGGTGCATGCCATGCACGCGCAATACTTTCGTGACATACGGGCTGAGCTGCGGCAGTTCCTCGTTCAAATAGCGGTGGTGCGTGTTGATGATATGATCGACCAAGTCGGTTAGCGGCGCTTCGCTCCAGTTTCCGGCCGGTTTGTTTTGCGCCTCCGCATAAAGGGTGTTCAGTTCGCGAAGGAGCGCTTCGCCATCGAGTCCGCGCTCTTCAATGGCTTCTTTTAACGGGCGCTGCCCGCCGCAGCAAAAATCAATGCGCCGCGCTTTAAACAAATCCGCTGCTTTCGGAAATTGAGTGACAATATCGCCGATCAACGATTGTTCGGTAAACCGCTGTTCCATTTCGGATCCCTCCATCACCAAATCGTTACAGCTTCAGCATACCTTGTTTTGGACGTCAACGTTGTGACACATCTCACACAAACGAAAAAAGTAGACAACAAGGAAATGTGATGAACATCACAACAGTGGCTCCCTTCTTTCCTGTACAATAAAACGGACGATAAAAATTGTGAATGCGCTGCATAGAAGATGTGAACTGCCGAAAAAAGAGGGGGAGTCAGCATGTGGCTGCTGGCCAAGGCAAGCCGCTGGGAGGAAGAAAAAGATGATTTTGCAGCATATTGATGATGCCAGCGTCGTTGATGAAAAATTGGCCAAAATCATTAAGCAGCTGCAAGATTGGAAATCATTGTGATAAAACGATAAAATGGGCTTAGTGAAGTGAATGAGGGAAAGAAAGGGGAGAACACCGTTGGTCGAAAGACGAACCCCGATTCCTGTCGCGGAAGCCATCGCCCGGGTGATGCATTACGCCGGGAGAGGGGAAGAGGAGACGGTGCCGCTTCGCCAGTCGTACGGCCGCTATTTGGCCGAAGATTTGCGCGCCGATCATGACGTGCCGCCGTTTGACCGCTCGCCGTATGACGGATTTGCCATTCGCGCCGCCGACTCGGAAGGAGCGGGACTTGACCATCCGGTCGAGTTTGAAGTCATTGAAACGATCGGCGCCGGACAAGTGGCGAAACAGCCCGTCGGTCCGTTTCAAGCGGTGCGCTTGATGACCGGAGCGCAAATTCCCCAAGGATGCGATGCGGTCGTCATGTTGGAGCTCGCCAAACAGTACGAGCGGGATGGAAAAACGTATATGGCCATTAAACGCCCGTTCCGCCCTGGCGACAATATTTCGTTTCAAGGGGAAGACGCGAAAAAAGGGCAGCCGCTCATCGAAAAAGGGACGCGCATCAATCCCGGGGTGGCGGCGCTCTTGGCGACGTTCGGCTATGCGGAGGTGAAAGTGGCAAAACGGCCGCGCATCGGCATTTTTGCGACCGGCAGCGAACTGCTCGACGTCTCGGAACCGCTTGTGCCGGGAAAAATCCGCAACAGCAACGCCTACATGATCGAGGCGCAGGTGTTCAAAAGCGGCGCCGAGCCGATTTATTTCGGCCAGCTCGCCGACGACCTCGATGCGTGTTTTCACGCTGTGCGCCAGGCGCTCGATCAAGTGGACATGCTCATTACGACCGGCGGCGTCTCGGTCGGGGATTTCGATTATTTGCCCGCCATTTACAAGCGGCTCGGAGCGAACGTGTTGTTTAACAAAATCGCCATGCGCCCGGGGAGCGTGACGACCGTCGCCGAGATTGATGGCAAGCTGCTGTTCGGTCTATCCGGAAACCCGTCGGCGTGCTACGTCGGGTATGAGCTGTTCGTCCGCCCGGTCGTGCGCACGCGGCTGTTTTCGGCCAAGCCGTATTTGAAAAAAGCGAAAGCCACCCTTGGCGCCGAGTTTCCAAAGCCGAACCCGTTCACCCGCTTCGTGCGCAGCCGGGTCGAGGCGGTTGACGGTCGGCTTGTCGTGAAGCCGGTCGGCATGGACAAGTCGAACATCGTCACCTCGCTTGCCTTTGCGAACGCCTTGATGGTGCTGCCGGGCGGAACGAGAGGGTTTGCGGTTGGCGATGAGGTCGACGTGTGGCTTTTGGATGACGATGAGGGGTCAAGCGAATGAACGTCTGGCAAGTCGTCGGCTATAAACATAGCGGCAAGACGACGTTGATGGAAAAATGGGTGGCGGCCGCGGTCCGGGAAGGATGGCGCGTCGGGACGGTGAAGCATCACGGCCATGGCGGCGAGCCCGCGCGGCCGGAAGGTGTCGATTCCGTCCGCCATGAGCGGGCCGGGGCGGTGGCAACGGCGGTGGAAGGGGACGGGCTGTTGCAGCTACATCTCCGCCGTCCGCTATGGCGGTTGGATGACGTGTTGGCGCTTTATGCGCCGCTTCGGCTCGATCTCGTGTTGGTTGAAGGCTACAAACAAGATCGGTATCCAAAAGTCGTGCTTGTGCGCTCCGCGAAAGATTGGGCGTCGCTCCAGCACCTCGCCGACATCCGCGCCGTCATCGCCTGGGAGCCACTCGAAGGGCCGCTAGTGCATCCGGTGTTTTCGCTGGCCGATGATGATGAATATATTCCATGGCTCATGAACGAGGTGAGAACACGAACATGACCGAACCGTTGTTTGCCATTACCGACCGGCCGATTTCGGTCGAAGATGTGATGAAAAAAGTGATGCGTCCGGAAGCGGGGGCGGTCGCTGTCTTTGCCGGCACGGTGCGCGAATGGACGAACGGCAAGCGGACGCTCTTTTTGCAATATGAGGCGTACGTGTCGATGGCGGAGAAAATGCTCGCGCAAATCGGGGCGGAAATCGCCGAAAAATGGCCGGGGGCGAAAACGGCGATCACCCACCGGATCGGGCGGCTTAAGATCGGCGACATCGCCGTCGTCATCGCCGTTTCTTCACCGCACCGCGCCGAAGCGTATGAGGCGAACCGCTACGCTATTGAGCGGATCAAACAAATCGTGCCGATTTGGAAAAAAGAGCAATGGGAGGACGGAAGCGCCTGGGTGGGCGACCAGCTTGAAACGACGGCGTATCCGTCCGGAAAGCCGGAGGTGAGTGAGGAATGATCCGCCTTTTATTTTTCGCGCATTTAGGCGAACAAATCGGCGAGCGGGAAGTGATGTGGCCGCACGTTCCGGAAACGGTGAAACAACTGAAAGACGAAGTGGAAGAGCGCTACGGCGTCTCGCTCGGGCGCGTCATGACTGCGGTCAATGAGGAGTACGCCCGCGACGAAGCGCCGCTTCACGCCGGCGACACGGTCGCCTTTATTCCACCGGTAAGCGGAGGATGAGACCAATGGCGAACAAAAGCAAATGGGTGATGCCAAAACAGCACGGCGCCTGGGCGATGCTCATCATCCCGTTTTGGCTCGGGGCGTACGCCGGTGGGCTTTCGTGGATTCACGCGCCGCTCTTTGTCGCCTGGCTTGCGCTCTATTTGGCGACGTATCCGCTCTTGATGGCGGTGAAAACGAAGCGGAACGACCCGTACGTGCCCGCCGCCGCCCGCTATGGCGCCATCGCCGCACCGGCCTTGGCCGTTTCCCTTTGGCAGCAGCCGGCGCTTTTCTACTTCGGGCTCGCCATGATGCCGTTTTTCCTAGTAAACACCTACTACAGCAAGAAAAAGAATGAGCGCGCCTTTTGGAACGACGCGGCGGCCATCGCGGCGTTTTGCATCGGCGGCCTCGCCGCCTTTTACGCCGGACGCGGGGAGTTGACGCTTGAAGCGTTTGAACTCGCCCTGTTTTCCTTCCTCTTTTTCATCGGCAGCACGTTTTACGTAAAAACGATGATTCGCGAAAAGAAAAACGAGCGGTACAAATGGCTGTCATGGGGCTACCACGCCCTGTTGATCGTCGGCCTCATCGCCATCGGCGAGCCGTTCGCCGTCTTGGCCTATGCACCGAGCGTCATCCGCGCCGTCTATTTATATGGCAAGTCGCTGCCGATCATGAAACTCGGCATGCTGGAAATCGCCAACGCGGCGTACTTTTTCATCGCGATGATCGTGCTCTACTCTTGAGCGAACCCCAAACGGGAGGCATCCATGACCGTTTGGGGTTTTTCGTTTGGTTAGGCGGGATTGCTTTTTCATTGCACAAGCATGATGTGAAATGGGCATGAATTCCTTGTAACGGTTTTGCAAAGGGTCGTTTCAAAAGCCTACCTCTTCTTCTATGCTCGTTCTCAAATAAAGAAAGAAGGGAAACCCGTGGTGCTAGTTGAGCGCTAAAGCTCAACTAGCACCACGGGTAAAAGAAGATAACTTTGCATTCATTTTATTAAAAAATCTTGAGCAACTCGGTTGTCGTGATTATTCTCTCGTTTGGGATTTTGCTCATATCGGCTATGAGAAATATGAAGAAGGATTAGCCATTTAACAAAACATCCTATTATAAAGAAACATTCTTTCTATGTTTCTAAAAATCAGAATCCTTTATTTTGGAAAACTCGTAAAATCGTTGGGGCAACCATTCGTTGGCATGGACGCCCTCTCTCGTTTTATTCTTGTCATCTTGGTTGGTGGCATGATGAAGAAGAACCTTTCGGCGATCAGTTTGATACACTTCTTAAAAAAATTGAATATGAAGACGCTTTCTTCCTCATGGGCGATTTTAATAACGACGCCCACATTCGTGGAGAGGGCTATGATTACATGATGAGTAGAGGGCTTTATGACACATACGTACTATATACATGCAACATGAAGAGTTAACTTCTCAGTCATCCTGCACACCCTAAGCGCTGCAGCACTTCCTCCGGACGTTCGTGGATGTAGTGGACAAACCGAGTAATGGCTTGAATGATATCGTTGCGATCCTTGTGAAATACATTGGCAATCACCGTATCTTTCAGCCATTTCCATAAGCGTTCGATCGGGTTCAGCTGTGGCGAATAGGGAGGAAGGTAAATAAAGTGAAAACACTGCCCTTCTTCCTGCAAAAACTCCTTGACCATTTTGGCATGGTGAATGCGGGCGTTATCCAACACCAAGACCATGAGACGGTCCGGATAGCGCTCTTTGAGCATTCTCAAGAAATCCAAGAACGTCGCGGCATTGGCAGCGGTCGTTTGATGAAGCACCGTTTCGCCATCGTGGATGTTGACCGCGCCAAACAGCGATACGTGGGCATGATGGCCGAACGTCGGCACTTGTTTTTGGCGGCCGACTTCCGACCATGTGGACCGCAAGACATGGTAAGAGCGGATATGTGTTTCATCAAGGTACAACAAGACCGAATCAGGATCCATTAAGTTTTTTTATGAAGTCGATCTGTTTCTCAAAATTCTTTTGTCGATCCGGATCGCCTTTCGCCAATGTGTAGGTCGGCCGTGTCCACGACAGCCCTTTGCGGTGCAGGAGTTTTCGCAACGCTTCGCGGGAAATGGAAACACCGAAGTGCTTTTCGACATAGGATTGCAGGAGTTTGGTGTTCCACGCCGAAGCGACGTCCCAGCCCAGTTCCGCGGGAGTGGTGGTCAACACAAGCTGTTTGATCTCTTCCTGCTGTTCTTCGGTGAGAAACGGCTCCCGCCCGGGGGCGAAATCCCGATGAAGCAAGAGCTCCAGACCGCCTTCGTTGAACAGCGACACATAATGGGAAACGGTTTGTCGGCACACGTTGACCATGGAGGCCACCTCTTTGCCCAAATAGCCTTCCATGACCAGGCGAACCGCCATCACCCGTTGGCGAAGAAGGGTGTTTTTGATTTTCCGTTCCTGTTTGCGAAGTGTCCGAGGTGTCCATCCGTGATCGTTGGTGATTTTGAGACGTTTCATGCAGAATTCCGCTCCTTTTCCATGCTTTTCCTTAGGAGCAGTATAACCGGAGTGGGCACCACTTATACGAAGGTTAACTTTTCAATGAGCATATATATAGCAAAAGAGAAGGATAGCGGTACTACGGTTCAAGGGAAAATTGATGGTTGGAATGAAAACGAAAAAAACTTACGCATTGATTTGATTCTATCAAACAAGCTTTTACACGTAAAATACTCTAAAACCATTTTTAACGGCCAAAATGGCCATGTCATTTCTGACCATTTCGGAGTAGAGGTAGAAATTGAAGACGGACTCGCCTAGTTGTGTCCGTCTTTTTCTTTTTCTTTTACAAGATCGACGAGCTTTGCACCCGTCATCTTCTGCAAATCATCGACGCACAGTTCGATTTGCATGCCAATCTTTCCTGCACTGACAATGATTTTTTTAAGTTGAAGAGCCGTTTCATCAATAAACGTGGCATATTGCTTCTTCATTCCAATCGGTGAACATCCGCCGCGAACATAGCCTGTGTGCTTTTCAATCTCATGAACAGGAAGAAGCTCTACTTTTTTCTCTTGTGCCGCTTTCGCTGCTTTTTTCAAATCAAGTTCCGCCTCTACAGGAATGACAAATACGTAAATCGTTCCGCTGCTTCCTTTTGTCACTAACGTTTTATAGACGGTTTTTGGGTCTTTTCCGATTTTTTTCGCTACGGATACCCCATCGATTTTTCCATCGTTGTTTTCATATGTCCACACATCATATAAGATGCCTTCTCGGTCTAATAGACGCATCGCGTTCGTTTTTGCTTGTTTCATCTCATTTCCCCTACCTATTAAGTAGCTTCATGTTTAGTTTACCTTGAACCGCTTTTCTTAACAACTTTTACGGACCAAGGGAAGCGAAGAAGTCTTTGATCATGATAAAAAGGGACATCCCCGCGGGACATCCCTGTTTCTTCATTCAACCCCTTTATACGCTTGGCGATAAATGTCGGCAAGGTCGCTGACTAATGGTAATTTTGGGTTGGCTGTTGTACATTGATCTTCAAAAGCTAGTTCAGCAAGTTGTTCGACTTTGCTTTCAAACTCTTCTTTGCTGACGCCTGTTTCCGCGATGCTTAATGGCATTTCAAGCTCTTTTGCAAGCTTGATAATCGCTTGAATGAGGCTTTCGACTCCTTCTTCCGTTGTGCGTGCTGGCAATCCTAAAATGCGTGCGATTTCCGCATAGCGTTTATCCGCGATAAAATGTTCATATTTAGGGAACGCTACAAATTTCTTCGGTTTTGTCGCGTTATAACGAATGACGTGCGGCATTAAAATCGTGTTCGCACGTCCGTGCGGAATATGGAATTCTGCGCCAAGTTTATGCGCTAAACTATGGTTAATGCCTAAAAATGCGTTCGCGAATGCCATACCGGCAATCGTTGATGCGTTATGCATTTTTTCGCGCGCCACTTCATCGTTGCCGTTTTTGTATGCGCGTGGCAAATATTCAAAGACGAGTTGAATGGCTTTTAGTGCTAATCCGTCTGTGTAGTCGTTTGCCATGTTCGATACGTACGCTTCAATCGCATGTGTTAATACGTCCATACCTGTATCCGCTGTAATATGTTTTGGCATCGTCATGACGAATTGTGGGTCAACGATGGCGACATCTGGTGTTAACTCGTAGTCAGCAAGCGGATATTTGACGTTATTTTTCTTATCTGTAATGACCGCAAACGATGTCACTTCTGAACCTGTACCAGATGTTGTTGGAATCGCGACAAATTGCGCTTTTTGACCGAGTTTTGGATATTTAAATACGCGTTTACGAATATCTAAAAACTTTTGTTTTAAGCCATTAAAGTCGGTATTTGGATGTTCATAGAACAGCCACATCGCTTTCGCCGCGTCCATCGCCGAACCACCGCCGAGCGCGATGATGACGTCTGGCTGGAACGCATGCATCATGTCGGCACCTTTCATCACTGTTTCAATTGATGGATCTGGTTCAACTTCTGAGAAAATTTCGCAATGCACATAATCTGGACGTTTACGCAAATAGTATAACACTTTATCGACATAGCCGAGCTTCACCATACCTGGGTCTGTAACGATAAAGGCACGTGAGATGTTTGGCATTTTCGCTAAATATTGTGTCGCATGTTTTTCAAAATAAATTTTTGGTGGAACTTTAAACCATTGCATGTTTACATTCCTTCTCGCTAATTTTTTAATATTAATTAAGTGTGTCGCACCCACGTTTGTCGAAACGGAGTTGCCTCCAAACGTACCGCAACCGAGCGTCAATGACGGAATGTATGCGTTGTAAATGTCCCCGATCGCTCCTTGTGAAGATGGTGCATTAGAGATGATTCGTCCTGCTTTCATTCGCTTACCGAATTCAAGAATGACGTCTTGATTTTCTGAATGAATGACAGCGGAGTGGCCAAGTCCACCAAATTCAAGCATTTCTTCTGCTCGTTTTAACCCTTCTTCTGTGCTATTCACCTTATAGCACGCCAATACAGGACTTAATTTTTCACGAGAAAGCGGCTCTTGCGGACCGACGCTTTTTAATTCTGCGACAAGAATTTTCGTATCAACTGGAACGTCCACACCGGCCATTTTTGCAATTTCATATGCTGGTTTACCGACGATATTCGGGTTTACTGCACACGTATTTTCATTAATGACAAGCTTTTCGACTTTTTTCTTTTCTTCTTCATTTAAAAAGTAACATTTGTTTGCGATCATTTCGTTTTTCACCGCATCATATATTTCTTTATCAATAATGACCGCTTGTTCAGATGCACAAATCATTCCGTTATCAAACGTTTTTGAAAGAATAAGGTCGTTCACCGCGCGTTTAATATTTGCTGTTTTTTCAATATAACAAGGTACGTTACCAGGTCCAACCCCTAATGCTGGTTTTCCTGAGCTATATGCTGCTTTGACCATGCCTGCTCCACCTGTCGCAAGAATAAGCGAAACACCAGGGTGATGCATAAGTTGTTGCGTTGCTTCAACGGAAGGTGTTTCGATCCATTGAATACAATGTTCTGGCGCACCGGCCGCAATCGCTGCATCACGTAAAATGCGTGCCGCTTCACTGCTGCATTTTTGCGCGGACGGATGGAACGCAAAAATGATTGGATTGCGCGTCTTGATTGAAATAAGCGCTTTAAACATCGTTGTTGATGTTGGGTTTGTTACTGGTGTAACCCCAGCGATGACTCCAACAGGCTCAGCAATTTCAATAATACCTTCTTGTTCATTTTCGCGAATAACGCCGACGGTTTTATCATATTTGATGTTATGATAAATGTATTCTGTCGCAAAAATGTTTTTAATGATTTTATCTTCATACACGCCACGTTTTGTTTCTTCAATCGCTAACTTCGCTAAATACATATGTTTGTCAAGTCCAGCTAACGCCATTTGCTTGACGATATGATCAATCGCTTCTTGATCGTAATCACGAAACGCTTTTAACGCTTTTTGCGCATTCGCGACGAGCGTATCGATCATTTTTGTAACTTCTTTCTTTTGGTCTAATACTTTTTCATCAACAGCCATATAAGACCCTTCCCCTCCTGTATTGTCCTTGTGAAGTTTTTCACAAGTTAATTGAAAATAAAAATATGATTGTTTTCACATTCACATTATAACGGGGGTAAGCCTGTTTGTGTGTGTCAGTTTTGTGAAATATTGAGCAAATATGTTGTATAAGAGAACCGCTTCTTATAAAGAAGGCGGTTACTCACACACTGGATTGCGTGGAATCTTTTCAAACGAAATATCGTTGTACCCGTGGTGCTAGTTGAGCTTTAGCGCTCAACTAGCCCAAGTGTAACCAGGGAATAAGCTAACAATATACCGTCTAGTGCCACTTCAAATCCGATAATCGAATTGGCTCGGATCCCCGTGATGCGATAGTGGTCAACCAGAACCGAGAACACCGTCTCGATCACTTTGCGTTTTTGTTGGATCCACTGCTCCCATGTCTCAGACGCACGATGTTTCTGGTTTTTTCGAGACGGAGTCCAAAGCGCCATTTGGTATTCTTCGTACAGCCTTTTTTGCAAGTCACGGCTAATGAATCCTTTGTCCCCAAAGTTATACGGGTGGGGAATTTGGGTCATCACGCTTTCGGCTGCGATTCGATCGTGGCAAGATGCTTCCGTCACCACATACCCCATTGGCAGCCCTTGATCGGTCACTTGAAGGTGCAGCTTCAACCCGTAGTACCATTGCTTTTTGGAAGCGCAATACCCGATGTCGGCGATCTCTTGAAACCGTTTGACGCGATGCATTCTTGCCGTATGGCACAACGGGAGCGGCAAGCTGTCCACGACGGCATAGGCATGATGTTGACCGCGTTTTGCCAGCTCATGACGGATCCATTTGATGGCGAAACCAAGCGCCCGGCAACGGCGGTTGTATCGGGAGCGTTCAAGAAACGAGCCGTTTGTGAACAAATTTCCCGTGACAAAACGATGCCATGCCCGTTCGGATGTAAAACCGAGCAGCTTTCCTAAAAGATGAATGGCGATGATGACAGCGTCCTCTTGCTTGACCAAATGGCGATTTCGACGATGAAGATGCACCTGAATGCATGAAAGTTGAGCAGAAACAAAAACGAAAATGGCGGCATATTGCTTTTGAATCTTGGCTCGATCTGTAGTAAAATGAAAGTGCTCTTGCATGGGGATTCTCCTTTCGAATGGCAGGTCGCACTTTCATTCTACAGGAGATCCGCCAGCAAGGGCTATTTTTATGCTTGCTCAAGTTTATCTAGCACCACGGGTTGTATTAAGATTGTGCACCCGCTTTACATGGAGTGGCGGGCATGATAGCCTTGTTTGGCGATGCTGATGTTGTAACATCTGGCTTCTCGGCAGTAGAATCATGCCCGCAGAGGCTCCATGTCAAGCGTCATCGCTCCCCACTCTTAAAGGGGCAGGAACTTAGTAAAAAATTAACTTTTTTGTGTCCAAAAATTTGACGTAAATCCATTTACACTATATGACTAGAACAGAAACTTTATATGATGTCAACTCCCGAACCAAATTTTTAACTTTTTATCCAAAAATATTTTTCATTTTTGTGAATATTTTATTTGCGATATTTTTCACAAGTTAAATGTATGCTACACTACATATGTACAGATCAAAAAGTCCCTTTTTGCCTAGAAGGAGGATTATAATCATGAAAGCTGCAGTTGTGGAACAATTTAAAAAGCCGTTACAAGTGAAAGAAGTGGAAAAACCTAAGATCTCATACGGGGAAGTATTAGTGCGCATCAAAGCGTGTGGGGTATGCCATACAGACTTGCATGCCGCACATGGCGACTGGCCTGTAAAGCCTAAACTGCCTCTCATTCCTGGCCATGAAGGCGTCGGTGTAATTGAAGAAGTAGGTCCTGGGGTAACACATTTAAAAGTTGGAGATCGCGTAGGTATCCCTTGGCTTTATTCGGCGTGCGGTCATTGTGACTATTGCTTAAGCGGACAAGAAACATTATGCGAACATCAACAAAACGCTGGCTATTCCGTCGATGGTGGTTATGCTGAATATTGCCGTGCTGCAGCCGATTATGTCGTAAAAATTCCTGATAACTTATCGTTTGAAGAAGCCGCTCCAATCTTTTGCGCTGGTGTAACAACATATAAAGCGCTCAAAGTAACAGGCGCAAAACCAGGTGAATGGGTAGCCATTTACGGTATCGGCGGACTTGGACATGTCGCAGTCCAATACGCAAAGGCGATGGGGTTAAACGTCGTTGCTGTCGATTTAGGTGATGAAAAACTTGAGCTTGCTAAACAACTTGGTGCAGATCTTGTCGTCAATCCGAAACATGATGATGCAGCACAATGGATAAAAGAAAAAGTGGGCGGTGTGCATGCGACTGTCGTCACAGCTGTTTCAAAAGCCGCGTTCGAATCAGCCTACAAATCCATTCGTCGCGGTGGTGCTTGCGTACTCGTCGGATTACCGCCGGAAGAAATACCTATTCCAATTTTCGATACAGTATTAAATGGAGTAAAAATTATTGGTTCTATCGTTGGTACGCGCAAAGACTTACAAGAGGCACTTCAGTTTGCAGCAGAAGGAAAAGTAAAAACAATTGTCGAAGTGCAACCGCTTGAAAACATTAACGACGTATTCGATCGTATGTTAAAAGGGCAAATTAACGGCCGCGTCGTGTTAAAAGTAGATTAAAAAGTAGATTAAAAAGAAGGCGTCTGAGGGCGCCTTCTTATTTTACTTCAACGGAAAATACTTGATGATCATGAAGCTCTTCCTTATTTACGTCCCACAAAACGTCCGATACGGTCGATCAGACGGCTCAGGAGGTATAGCATATTACCCGTGGTGCTAGATAAACTCAAACAAGCATAAAAATAGCCCTTGCATGAGGATCCCCTTAAAATGAAAGTGCAACCAACCATTAAAAAGGAGCTCCTTTTTTTTCCGCACCCGCCCGTCAGTCGATGCTGCACAGCTCGGGCGGGCAGCCTTCGCAGGCGATTTGGTCGCGCAAGTATTGCAGGTCGTGGACGCGGATTTTGCCTTTTTGCACGGAGATGACGCCTTTTTTCCGCAAATCGCCGAGCATGCGGTTGACGACTTCACGGGAGGTGCCGCAAAAGTTGGCGAGCTCTTGGTTCGTCAGCGGCACGTCGATCAAAATGCCGTCTTCTTTCATGACGCCGTAGCTGTTGCACAAACGGATGAGCGTTGAATAGAGCGCTCCTTTTTTGCCGTGTAAAATCAAGTCGCGGAATTTCGTCTGCGTTTTGCGGAAATGGAGGCTCATCCATTTCATCAACTCGATCGCCAGCGTCGGATTGTTGGCAAGTTCTTGTTCGAGCGTCTCGCGCTTAATGGCGGAAACGACGCCGTCTTCCAGCACTTTCGCCGTCAGCATGTAGCGGGCGCCAGGGCAAAACAGTGTCAGCTCGCCGATCAAATCGCCCTCGCTGCAAATGCGCAGCGCGAGCTCCTGTCCGTCCATGTCCATTTTGCTGATTTGGATTTTCCCCGATTGGATATAGTAAATATCGTCTGCTTTTTCCCCTTCTTGAAACAAGTACGTTCCCTTCTCAAGGCGAAGATCGCGCCCAAGCGGTGTAAGCCACTTCTGCCATTCACGAGATTCCATCTCGTTCATCCGATCACAACCTTACGTAAAATGTATCGCTATATAAAAGTTTACAGGAAAAAAGAGGGAAGTCAATATAAGGATAGTGGAAAGATTAAAAAACTTGTTGAACATCGGTGGAATCGTTTGTGAAAGTCTTTGCATCCCAAGAACATGAGGGCGATGGAGTCAAGGATGCACCTTGGCTGCCGGGACAAATCGGTATTCGTTTCCCATAGACGGAGGGAGGGGCAAGAAAAAAATCCTTGAAAATTATTAAATATACATTTGATTTTATTTTTATACAGTATTATAATGAGAACTACATGAGGCATACGGGTGAGGGGGAACATGATGAACGTAGCCATTATCGGGGCGACGGGGTACAGCGGCGCGGAGTTGTTCCGCTTGCTATACGGGCATCCGCATGTGAGCCGTTGCGACGTGTTCTCGTCGTCGCAGGACGGGGTTCATGTATCGGAAAGTTTCCCGCACGTCGGTTCGGTCGATGGTGCGGTGTTGCATAAACTTGAAATCGAGGCGCTTTCCCGTTACGATGCGGTCTTTTTCGCCACGCCGCCCGGGGTGTCCGGGGAGTGGGCGCCGGCGCTCGTGGATCGGGGAGTGAAAGTGATCGATTTATCGGGCGATTTCCGTTTGAAAGACGGAGCGGTGTACGAACAATGGTACGGGCGGCAGACGGCGCCGGCGGAATATTTGCAAAAGGCGGTGTACGGGCTGACCGAGTGGAATCGGGAGGCGGTGCGCGAGGCCGTGCTCCTATCCAACCCGGGCTGTTATCCGACGGCGACGCTGCTTGGCCTGGCGCCGCTTGTCAAAGAAGGATTGATTCAGGAAGATTCGATCATCGTTGACGCCAAGTCCGGCGTATCGGGCGCGGGGCGGAAAGCAGGGCTTGGGACGCATTTTTCCGAAGTGAACGAAAACGTGAAAATTTATAAAGTGAACGTCCATCAGCACATTCCGGAAATTGAGCAAACGCTGCAAACGTGGAATGAAGCGATGGAGCCAATTACGTTCAGCACCCATTTGATTCCGATGACACGGGGCATTATGGCGACGATCTATGCGAAGGCGAAACAATCGATTTCGCCAAACGATTTGGTAGATTTATATAAAACAAGTTATGAAGGTTCGTCGTTTGTCCGTGTTCGCAAGGTCGGGCAATTTCCAGCGACGAAAGAAGTGTACGGATCAAATTATTGCGACATCGGCCTCGCCTACGATGAGCGGACGGGACGGGTGACGGTCGTGTCGGTGATCGACAACTTGATGAAAGGCGCTGCCGGGCAGGCGGTGCAAAACTTCAACTTGATGATGGGTTGGGATGAGGCGGAGGGCCTCCGATCCTTGCCGATCTATCCGTGAGGGAAGGGGAACGAACAATGACAGCAACGAAACAAACGGCGCAAGTAACGGCGGTCGTCGATGGAACAGTGGTTACGCCGAAAGGATTTCAAGCGGCCGGGGTGAGTGCCGGGCTGCGCTATTCGAAAAACGATTTAGGGGTTATTCTATGCGACGTGCCCGCTTCGGCGGCGGCGGTGTATACGCAAAGCCATTTTCAGGCGGCGCCGCTCAAAGTGACGCAGGCGAGCCTCGCTGTAGAACAAAAATTGCAGGCGGTCATCGTCAACAGTGCATGCGCGAACGCCTGCACCGGTGCGCAAGGGCTCAAGGACGCCTATGAAATGCGCGAGTTGTGCGCGAAACAGTTTGGCCTGGCGCTGCACCATGTGGCCGTCGCTTCAACGGGCGTGATCGGGGAATATTTGCCGATGGAAAAAATTCGCGCCGGCATCAAACAGCTTGTTCCAGGGGTGACGATGGCGGATGCGGAGGCGTTTCAAACGGCGATTTTAACGACCGATACGGTGATGAAGCGCGCTTGTTACCAAACAACGATCGACGGGAAAACGGTCACCGTCGGCGGAGCGGCGAAAGGATCGGGGATGATCCATCCGAACATGGCGACGATGCTCGCATTCATCACGACGGATGCCAATGTTTCGTCGCCGGTGCTGCACGCGGCGCTGCGGTCGATTACGGACGTTTCGTTTAACCAAATTACGGTCGACGGCGATACGTCGACAAATGATATGGTCGTCGTGATGGCAAGCGGTCTTGCTGGAAATGATGAGTTGACGCCGGATCATCCGGACTGGGAATACTTTTACGAGGCGCTGCGGAAAACGTGCGAAGATTTGGCGAAGCAAATCGCCAAAGACGGCGAGGGGGCGACGAAGCTCATTGAAGTGCGCGTGCGCGGCGCGAAAACGGATGAGGAAGCGAAAAAAATCGCCAAGCAAATCGTTGGCTCCAACTTAGTGAAAACGGCCGTTTACGGCGCGGACGCCAACTGGGGGCGGATCATCGGCGCGATCGGCTATTCGGATGCCGAAGTGAACCCGGACAACGTCGATGTCGCCATCGGGACGATGGTGATGCTGAAAGGAAGCGAGCCGCAGCCGTTCTCGGAAGAAGAAGCGGCGGCGTATTTGCAACAAGAGACGGTCGTCATTGAGGTCGATTTGCATATAGGCGATGGTGTCGGCGTTGCGTGGGGCTGCGATTTGACATACGATTATGTGAAAATTAACGCCAGCTATCGGACGTAAGGAGAGAAAACGATGGGGAAAACGGTCGTCATCAAATGCGGCGGCAGCGTGCTTGATGAGTTGTCTCCCGCCTTTTTTGCCAGCGTGAACGCAATGCGAAAACAAGGGATGGAGGTCGTCATCGTCCACGGCGGCGGGCCGGAAATCGGACACATGTTAAAAAAATTGTCCGTGCCGAGCGAGTTTGTCAACGGCTTGCGGAAGACGACGAAAGACGTGCTCGCGGTTGTGGAAATGGTGCTCTCCGGCAAAGTGAACAAACAGCTTGTCGCGATGCTCAGGCAGCACGGTTTGCCCGCGGTCGGTGTTTCCGGCGTGGACGGGGGACTGCTTGAAGCAGAACCGATCGACTTGGCCAAACTCGGCTATGTCGGCCGTGTGAAAACCGTTCGTTCCCAGCTGTTGCGCACGCTGCTTGCGGCGGGCTACATCCCGGTCATTTCCCCGCTTGGCATCGACCAAAACGGGCAAACGTACAACATTAACGCTGACACGGCGGCTGGGGCGGTCGCAGCGGCCATCGGCGCCAGCCAGCTCGCGTTTGTGACGAACGTACCCGGCATTTTGCGAGACGGTGCGCTCGTGGCTGAGGCGACGGTGGAAATGATTGAACGACTGATCGAAGACGGCGTCATCACGGGTGGGATGATTCCGAAAGTGAAAGCGGCGCTCTCCGCCCTGTCCGATGCGCTGCCGGAAGTGATGATCGTCAGTGGCAAAACAACGTTTTATCAGAACGGAACATGGTATGGGACAACGATTCGGAAAGAAAACGAAGTGGGGGTCTACTAAATAATGAGCGCGCTGTTTCCAACTTACAACCGTTGGAATATCGCCGTCCAGTCGGCCGAAGGGACGGTGGTGACCGATGTGAACGGAAAACAATATCTCGACTTTGTTTCCGGCATTGCCGTCTGCAATCTCGGCCATCGCCATCCGCATGTCCAAACGGGCATTGAACAACAGCTGAATCAATATTGGCACGTCTCGAACTTGTTTACGATCCCGATTCAAGAAGAGGTCGCCTCCTTGCTTGTCGCCCACAGCGCCGGCGATTATGTTTTTTTCTGCAACAGCGGGGCGGAAGCGAACGAGGCGGCGCTGAAGCTGGCGCGCAAACATACCGGGAGACATAAAGTCATTACGTTCCGCCAGTCGTTTCACGGCCGCACGTTCGCGACGATGACGGCGACCGGGCAGGAGAAAGTGTATAGCGGTTTTGGTCCGCTGCTTCCGGAATTCATTCACTTGCCGCTGAATGATGTCGACGCGCTCAAGCAGGCGATGAGCGAAGAAGTGGCGGCAGTCATGCTTGAAGTCGTCCAAGGGGAAGGCGGCGTCCGCCCGGTTGACCCGGCGTTTTTGCAGACAGCGTCGGAGCTGTGTCAACAGCACGGGGCGCTTTTGATCATCGATGAGGTGCAAACTGGCATCGGCCGGACTGGGAAGCCGTTTGCGTACCAGCACTTTGATGTGGAGCCGGACATCATCACCGCAGCGAAAGGGCTTGGCAGCGGCATTCCGGTTGGGGCGATGATCGGCAAAGCGTTTTTGAAAGAATCGTTTGGACCTGGGGTGCACGGGTCGACGTTTGGCGGCAACCCGATCGCGATGGCCGCCGCCAAGGCGACGTTAGAAGTGGTGTTTGATCCGGCGTTTTTGCAAGATGTGCAGGAGAAAGGCCGCTATTTGCTTGCACGCCTCCATGACGCGCTCGCTTCGCTTGACATCGTCAAGGACGTGCGCGGACTCGGGCTGCTGGTCGGAATCGAGTGCCAAACGGACGTCGCACCGCTGTTGCCATTGATTCACGAAAACGGCTTGCTCGTCCTTTCGGCGGGGCCGAACGTGATCCGCCTGTTGCCGCCGCTTGTCGTGACGAAAGCGGAAATCGATGAAGCGGTGGACATTTTGACAAACGTGTTGAACAACGCCAACGCCTCAGCCGTCTTGTAAACGGACGGCCGACGGCTTAATTTTTATTCTTGTTCATGCATAAAAATTCCCGAACGGTTATAAAAACTCAAACGATGAGGTGGCGCCAATGAAAGCGTATTTGCATGTGGCGAGCGGAAAAACGTTCAGCGGGGAGCTCGCCGCTCCGCTTGAAGAAAAGGTGAGCGGGGAGATCGTTTTTTTCACCGGCATGACCGGGTATCAAGAAGTGTTGACCGACCCGTCGTATAAAAACCAAATCATCGTTTTTACGTACCCGCTCATCGGCAATTACGGCATCAACGAAAACGATTTTGAAAGCAAGCGGCCGCACGTCGAAGCGGTCGTCGTCTACGAAGCGAGCCGAGAAGGGTTTCATTACGGGGCGAAATACAGTCTGGCGGAATACTTGCAGCATTGGAACATTCCGCTTCTCACGCACATGGACACGCGCGCCCTTGTGAAAGAAATCCGCACCGCTGGAACGATGATGGCGGAATTAAGTTTGTCGCCGATTTCAGCCGTTGGAGGCGTGGAAGCAGTATTTCCCGTGCGCGCGGTGTCAACGAGAACGATCGAAACATACGGCGAAGGCGGCCCGCATTTGGTGCTCGTCGATTTCGGCTATAAAAAATCGATTTTGCAGTCGCTTCTTGCGCGCGGTTGCCGGGTGACGGTTGTGCCGCATGATACGGCGCCGGAAGCGATTGACGCGCTGAAACCGGACGGGCTTGTCCTCTCGAACGGCCCAGGCGATCCGAAACAGTTACGCCATCAGCTTCCCGCTATCCGTCAGCTGATCGACCGGTATCCGACGCTTGCGATTTGCCTTGGCCATCAGCTCGTTGCCTTGGCGTACGGGGCGGATACGGAAAAACTCCGTTTCGGGCATCGCGGCGCCAATCAACCGGTGTGGGACGCGGTGAAACAAAACGTGATGATGACATCGCAAAACCATAGTTATGTCGTCAAAGAAGGCAGTTTGGTGGGCAAACCGTTTGACATTCGTTTCATCAACGTCAACGACGGTTCGGTCGAGGGCATCGTCCATCGCCATAAACCGATTTTGTCCGTGCAATACCATCCGGAGGCGCATCCCGGGCCGCACGATACCGGCTATATTTTCGACGAATTTTTGCAAACCGTGTTCAAGGGAGAGAACGTCTATGCCTAAAGATTCTTCGCTTCAATCGATTCTCCTGATCGGGTCGGGGCCGATCGTCATCGGCCAGGCTGCTGAGTTTGATTATTCCGGCACACAGGCGTGCATCGCCTTAAAGGAAGAAGGATACCGCGTTATTTTAGTGAACAACAATCCGGCGACGATCATGACCGATGATGTCCATGCCGATGCCGTGTATTTTGAACCGCTCACCGTTGAGGCGGTCGAAGCGATTATTGCCAAAGAACGCCCGGACGGGCTGCTCGCCACATTCGGGGGCCAGACAGGGCTCAACTTGGCGTTTCAGCTGCATGAAGCCGGCGTGCTTGAAAAGTATGGGGTGAGACTGCTCGGAACACCGATTGAAGCGATTAAGCGCGGGGAGGACCGCGAAGCGTTCCGCGCGTTGATGCACGAGCTTGGCGAACCGGTGCCGGAAAGCGAAATTGTTACAAGCGTCGAGGAAGCGGTCGCGTTCGCCGAACAAATCGGTTTTCCGATCATTATTCGTCCTGCATATACGCTCGGCGGGACGGGCGGCGGCATTGCCGAAAACATGGAGCAGTTTCTCGCGCTCGTGGAAAAAGGATTGAACGAAAGCCCGATTCATCAATGTTTGATCGAACGGAGCGTCGCCGGATTTAAGGAAATTGAATATGAAGTGATGCGCGACCAATCGAATACGTGCATTACCGTTTGCAATATGGAAAACGTCGATCCAGTCGGCATCCACACGGGCGATTCGATCGTCGTCGCACCGTCGCAGACGTTGACCGATGAGGAGTACCAAATGCTCCGTTCGTCGGCGGTGAAGATCATTTCCGCATTAGGGATCATCGGCGGCTGCAACATTCAGTTCGCCCTTGACCCGAACAGCAAACAATATTACTTAATCGAAGTCAACCCGCGCGTCAGCCGCTCGTCAGCGCTCGCCTCGAAAGCGACCGGCTACCCGATCGCCCGCATTGCGGCGAAGCTGGCGGTCGGCTATACGCTCGCGGAACTCGTCAATCCGGTGACGAAAACGACGTACGCCAGCTTTGAACCGGCCTTGGATTATGTCGTCGTCAAGTTTCCGCGCTTGCCGTTTGACAAGTTTCCGCACGCGGATCGGAAGCTCGGCACGCAAATGAAGGCGACCGGGGAAGTGATGGCGATCGACCGTAACATGGAGCGGGCGTTTCAAAAAGCGGTGCAGTCGCTCGAAGGCAAAAACAACGGACTGTTGTTGCCGGAGCTTTCGGTGAAAACGAATGATGAGCTGAAACAGCTGCTTGTCGACAAAGACGACCGCCGCTTTTTCGCGATTTTGGAACTGCTCCGCCGCGGGGTGGCGGTTGAAGCCATTCACAAATGGACGAAAATCGACCGCTTTTTCCTTTGCTCGTTCGAGCGGCTTGTCGCCCTTGAAAAACAGGCAGCGGCTGCAACGTTGGATACGATTGAGGAGCAAACGTTCCGTTTCTTGAAAGAAAAAGGATGTAGCGACGCCTTTTTAGCTGAAACGTGGGGCGTGACGGAGCTTGACGTGCGCAACAAGCGGAAGGAACTTGGCATCGTGCCGTCATACAAAATGGTCGACACGTGCGCGGCCGAATTTCATTCAGAAACGGATTATTACTACTCGACTTATTTCGGCGAAGACGAGCGAAAACAACCGAGCGGCAAAGAGAAAGTGCTGATCATTGGAGCCGGACCGATCCGCATCGGCCAAGGCATTGAGTTTGACTACAGCTCCGTTCATAGCGTGTTCGCCTTGCAAAAAGAGGGCTATGAAACGGTGATGATCAACAACAATCCGGAAACGGTGAGCACCGACTTTGCCGTCGCCGACCGTCTGTACTTTGAACCGCTGACGCTTGAGAGCGTCCTCGATGTTATCGAAGCGGAACAAATCAAGCATGTCATCGTTCAATTTGGCGGTCAGACGGCGATCAATTTGGTCAAAGGACTCGAAGAAGCAGGTGTGCCGCTGCTTGGCGTCACGTACGATATGATTGACCAGCTCGAGGACCGCGATCGTTTTTACCAGTTGCTTGAGGAACTTGACATCCCGCACGTACCGGGCTTGGTGGCGAACAATGCCGAGGAGCTCGCCGCCAAAGCGGCTGAGATCGGCTACCCGGTGCTGCTTCGTCCGTCGTATGTCATCGGAGGCTGCGGCATGTTTATCGTCCATAGCGAGGCGCAGCTCGCTGCTTTGATCGAGCAAGGCGAGTTGACCTATCCGATTTTGATTGATGCGTATTTGGACGGGAAAGAGGCAGAAGCGGACATCGTGACGGATGGAACAGACATCGTGCTGCCGGTCATCATTGAACACGTCGAAAAAGCCGGCGTCCACTCCGGTGACAGCTATGCTTGGCTGCCGGCGCAGACGCTCACAGGTGAAGAAAAAGCGAAAATCATCGACTATGCGGGCCGGATTGCGAAAAAACTCGGCTTTAAAGGAATTATGAACATTCAATATGTCATTGCGGACGGCAATGTATATGTTCTGGAAGTGAACCCGCGCGCGAGCCGGACGGTGCCGATCGTCAGCAAAACGACCGGCGTGCCATTGGCGCAAATTGCGACAAAGTTATTGCTTGGGAAATCACTTGTCGACATCGTTGACGAAAAAGCTCGCGCATTGGCGGTCATGCCGTACGCCGTGTTAAAGTATCCGGTCTTTTCGACCCATAAGCTGCCGGGGGTTGACCCGGTGGTTGGGCCAGAGATGAAATCGACCGGCGAAGGCATCAGCATCGCCGCAACGAAGGAGGAAGCGGCGTATAAAGCGTTTTATCCGTATTTGCAAAAGAAAGCGAACGCGAACGAGGTCTATGTCATTGGCAACATCGATGCCGAGCTGGAGGCGGAGATGACGGCAAAACAGCTGACCATCGTCGCTGATGTCCCGTTTGCCGATTGGGTGAAGCGCGACACGGCGCTCGCGGTGATCGACTTGGGCAAAGAGGAAGGCGAAGCGAACAAACGAATGACTGCGTTGTCCCGACAATTGCTCGTCTTCACGGAACGTGAGACATTGAAGCTCTTCTTGCAGGCGCTCGATGTCGATCATCTTGACGTGCAGCCGATCCATGGCTGGTTGGAAAAGAAAAAACAGGCAGAACAGGCGGTGATCGCATGAATGCAGTGATGTCATTAAAAGGGAGAGATTTTTTAACGCTTCTTGATTTCACGACAGAAGAAATTTTGGACTTGCTGGCGTTAGCAGCTGATTTAAAAGCGAAACAAAAAGCCGGTGTATCGTATACGCCGCTTTCCGGGAAAACAATGGCGATGATTTTTGAAAAGCCGTCAACGCGCACGCGCGTGTCGTTTGAAGTCGGCATGATTCAGCTTGGCGGCCAGGCGATGTATTTAAACGGAAACCATTTGCAGCTTGGCCGCGGCGAAACGATCGCCGATACGGCCCGCGTCTTGTCGCAATACGTCGATGTCATTATGATTCGCACATTTGCCCATCAAAAAGTCGAGGAGTTGGCCGAATATGCGTCCGTTCCGGTCATCAACGGCCTGACGGACGACGATCATCCGTGCCAGGCGTTGGCGGATTTGCTGACGATTTATGAAGTGAAGAAAACGTTCCAAGGCGTCAAGCTCGCCTATGTCGGCGACGGGAACAACGTCGCCAACGCCTTGCTTGTGGCCGCGGCGAAAGTCGGCATGGATGTCGCCATCGCCTGTCCACCGGGCTATGAGCCAAAGAAAGAATATGTCGAGGCGGCGTGCCGGATCGGTGAACAGACAGGCGCCGCCGTCACGGTGACGCACGACCCGCTTGTGGCGGTGGCGGGGGCGGATGCGATTTATACGGATGTCTGGACGAGCATGGGCCAAGAAAGCGAAAGTGCTGAGCGGCTGCAAGTGTTTCAGCCGTATCAAGTCAACGAAGAGCTCGTCAAAGCGGCAAAACCGGATTATCTCTTTTTGCATTGTCTGCCGGCCCACCGCGGCGAAGAAGTGACGGCCGGCGTCATGGAAGGTCCGAACTCGGTCGTCTTTGAGCAGGCCGGCAACCGGCTTCATGCGCAAAAAGCGATTTTGTTGTCCGTTTTATAGCAAAGGGGGAATTCCCGTTTCGGGAGTTCCTTTTTCACTTTGAAAAGGATTTCGAGGGGAGAGCTCCTTTTCGTTGTGAACAGCTTGGCGTTCCGTTTGCGATCCTCCATCATTTTCCTTCTTATGAACAGCGATGAAACCGGGCATGATAACAAATGCAATCGAAGCAAGGGGGATGAAACAAATGGGCCAACCGCGCCATTTCAAACCAGGCGATAAAGCGCCGAACAACGGCGTGTATATTGAAATCGGCGAAACGGGAGACAATGTAAAGCACCCGAAAAAGCTGAAACTGAAAGCCGGCGATACGTTTCCAGAAACGTCGAACCATAACCGGCATTGGACGTATTTGCGCAAACCGTGAAGCAGAACAAAAGCCATTCCAAGCATGGAGTGGCTTTTCATTTGCCGTGCGCTTTGCGATCCGCTATAATGATTTATAGTCAAAGAAGGTCAAATGGAGGGGACGGCATGGACGTAAGCCGTTTGACAGAAAAACTGCAAGAGGCGCTCATGGCGGCGCAGTCGCTCGCCAAAGAGCGGCATCATCAACAGCTTGATGTTGAACATCTTCTGCTGGCGCTCCTCGAGCAAGAAGATGGCTTGGCGCCGCGGCTGTTTGCCCTTTGCGGCGCCGACCGCGCTCAGGCGATCCGCTGGCTGCAAGACCGGATTCGCCAAAAGCCGGAAGTGCACGGAGCGGGAGAGGGACAGATGTACGTTGCGCCTGCCTTGGCGCGGCTGCTTGAGGGGGCGGAAAACGAAGCGAAACGAATGCAAGATGAGTACATATCGGTCGAACATGTGCTGCTCGCGCTGTCTCATGGCGCCGAGCCGGTTGCCCAGCAACTGGCATCGTTTGGCTTGACAGAGCAAGCACTGGTAGAAGCCGTGAGAAAGGTAAGGGGGAATCAACGCGTGACGAGTCCACATCCGGAAGCAACCTATGAAGCGTTGACCAAATACGGGCGCGATCTTGTCGCCGAAGCGAAGGCGGGAAAAATCGACCCGGTCATCGGCCGCGACAGCGAAATTCGCCGCGTCATCCGCATTTTGTCGCGGAAGACGAAAAACAATCCGGTGCTGATCGGTGAGCCGGGCGTTGGGAAGACCGCTATTGTCGAGGGGCTCGCCCAGCGCATCGTGCGCAAAGACGTCCCGGACGGGTTGAAAGACAAAACGATTTTCGCTCTTGACATGAGCGCGCTCGTCGCCGGAGCGAAGTTTCGCGGTGAGTTTGAAGAGCGGCTGAGGGCTGTATTGAACGAAATTAAAAAAAGCGAGGGCCGCATCATCTTGTTTATCGACGAGCTGCACACGATCGTCGGCGCCGGCCGGGCCGAAGGGGCGATCGACGCCGGCAATATGTTAAAGCCAATGCTTGCCCGCGGCGAGTTGCGCTGCATCGGGGCGACGACGCTTGATGAGTACCGGCAATACATCGAAAAAGACCCGGCGCTCGAGCGCCGCTTCCAACAAGTGCTTGTCCAAGAGCCGAGTGTCGAGGACACGATTTCGATTTTGCGCGGATTGAAAGAACGGTATGAAGTGCACCATGGAGTGAAAATTCACGACCGGGCGCTCGTCGCGGCCGCCGTTTTGTCCGACCGTTACATCTCTGACCGCTTTTTGCCTGACAAAGCGATCGATTTGGTCGATGAAGCGTGCGCGACGATCCGGACGGAAATGGAATCGATGCCGTCGGAGTTGGACGAAGTGATGCGCCGCGTCATGCAGCTGGAAATTGAAGAGGCGGCCTTAAGCAAAGAAACGGATGAAGCGAGCCGCGATCGGCTGGCGGCATTGCAAAAAGAACTTGCCGATTTGCGTGAAAAGGCGAACGCCATGAAAGCGCAATGGCAAAAAGAAAAAGAGGCGCTTGACCGCGTCCGCCGTTTGCGCGAGGCGCTCGAGCGGGCAAAACGCGAACTGGAAGAGGCGGAAAACGAGTATGATTTAAACAAGGCGGCGGAGCTTCGCCATGGCCGCATTCCGCAGTTGGAAAAGCAACTCAAACAGCTCGAGCAAGAAATCAGTGAGCAAAGTGAAGGGAAATTGCTGCGCGAGGAAGTGACGGAAGAAGAGATTGCCGAAATCGTGTCACGCTGGACTGGCATTCCGCTCACCCGCCTCGTCGAGGGAGAGAGGGAAAAGCTGCTTCGCCTTCATGAATTGCTGCATAGACGGGTCATCGGTCAAGACGAAGCGGTCGAGCTTGTCGCCGACGCCATCTTGCGGGCGCGGGCCGGCATGAAAGACCCGAACCGCCCGATCGGATCGTTTTTGTTCCTTGGACCGACCGGCGTCGGCAAAACGGAACTGGCCAAAGCGCTCGCCGAGGCGCTGTTTGACAGTGAGGAGCAGCTCATCCGTCTTGACATGTCCGAGTATATGGAAAAACACGCCGTCTCCCGCTTGATCGGAGCGCCGCCCGGCTATGTCGGCTATGAGGAAGGCGGCCAGCTGACCGAGGCGGTGCGGCGCAAGCCGTATTCCGTTCTGTTGTTCGATGAAATCGAAAAAGCTCATCCGGACGTGTTCAACATCCTGTTGCAGCTGCTCGATGACGGACGGCTCACCGATTCGCAAGGGCGGACGGTCGACTTTAAAAACACGGTCGTCATTATGACATCGAACATCGGATCGCCGCTGTTGTTGGAAAACAAACAGGGCGACATCGATGAAGAAACGCGCAAACAAGTGTTTGACCAACTGCGCGCCCATTTCCGCCCAGAATTTTTAAACCGGATCGACGATATCGTCTTGTTTAAGCCATTGTCGATGAATGAAGTGAAAGGCATCGTCGAAAAGTTCGCCCGCGAGCTGTCGGCCCGTTTGGCCGATCGGCATATCGAACTCGTGCTGACCGAAGCGGCGAAGCAATACATCGCCGAAGCGGGCTTCGACCCAGTATACGGCGCCCGCCCGCTCAAACGGTTTATGCAAAAGCAAATCGAAACGCCGCTTGCGAAAGAGCTGATCGCTGGGCGGGTGAAAGATTACAGCACCGTCACGGTCGATGCCGAAAACGGCCGGCTTGTCATTCGCCCGTCAGCGTGAAACGAGTCGAAGAGGCGGGGGATAGCCGGGGGAAGAGACGCGCTTCTTGCTGGCAGCGTCAAACGTTTTTATGCCCCCATAAAGCCCATCTCATTGAGCATTGTGGGGCACGTGGCCGGCTGCAGAAAACACCAACCTACACCCATCAAGATGGAATCCCTCCTCGACTTACGCCTATATACGTGTTGGAATGGGGCTTCTCGATGACAAAAACAACGCCTTGGGACTTTCAACCCAAGGCGTTGTCTTATGAGGAGAATGATCAATGGCGATGATCCCCAGCCGGCTCGTCCGGAATCAAAGCGGCGACGACAAGGACTAAAACGGTCACGATCACGCCGAGCAAGGCGCCGGTTGCGAAATCATAGCCGGTCCCTTGCATCGAGCCCATGACGTACGTCGCCATTTGCACGAGCAAAAACGTCCAAAAAAACGTCCAAAACAAGCGCATCTTTGTTCCTCCCGTCTTCTCGTCATTCCTTTTCTTATCTTATCACAATTTGTCGCGTAGGCATATACCCGGACGTTTTTTTTGGCCGCGCATATCGTATACTGTACCATTATGCATTGCCAAACAAGGGTGAATGGAAACGATGGCAGGACAACGGCGGTTTTTTCAACTCGATGAGCAAGGGTGCATCGTTCACGTGCCGGAGCGCCCAAATGGGTTTGCCCTTTTTTTAATAGGCGACGGCGACCATTTTGTGAACGAACAGACGAGTTTTTGGCTCGAGCATCCGGGGCGGCGCCAATGGCTGGAAGATTGGTTGGAACGTGGGTATACGGTCTTTTCGTCCCATTTGTACGGCTGGCATTGGGGGAGTCCGAAAGCGGTCCGGCTGGCGCGCCAGCTCATTTACTCGGTGTTGAAAAGCGAAATTGTGAACCAGCGCATCTATATCGTTGCCGAAGGAATGGGCGCGCTCGTTGCTTTGCAACTGCTTGGCGCCATGCCAAGTCAAATCCGCGCCGTCGCCATGATCAACCCTTGCCTTGACGTACGCGCCCAGCTTGACTATGAACAGGAACATCCATTCGTGTACCGGCGGATGGTGAGGGAAATCGCGACTGCCTATGGCTTGAAAGAAGAGGAGGTGCCCGAGGCTGTTCCGTCCCTCTTTCTCAGTCCTCATGACGTTCCGGTGACGATTTGGCAGCTGGCCGGAGTGAGCCCGTATCCATCCGCCTTGCATAGCCGTAAATATGAACAATGGATGAAAACGACAAACAACCGGGTGCGCGTCGTTTACGAGCTGCCGGAGAAACGGCGCCAACTGGCTCGGCAAATCGGGCAATTTTTCTGCCAATACAATGAACTCCCGTAAACGACAAGGGCAGGAGCTGACTCAAAAGCTCCTTTTTGATGAAATTTCACCCAAGTATTGAAAAGACCACCTCTGACCCCCGTGGTTGTACCGGGTTTTCAAGGTGGTCTATTTTTCCATGTTGCCTCAGATAGGGGTATTACCGCTTTTTTGGATCAGCCTCTGCTATTTTTTCAATAAGTCGACGAGCGAGGTGATCTTTTTCACGAGCGGTTTTAATTGTTGCAATGAGTCGGCTAGCGTATTGACGTTTTCAAACAGCTTCATGAAATCGATGTTCGGCAGTAAAGGCGGTTCTGCCTCGCTCCCTTGATCTTCGCGCTCGCCGGTTGTGCGAGAAGGAAAAGATCCGAACATTAGGCGGGAAAAATGGTCTTGCCGTTCGCGATGTTGTTCTTGTGCTTCGCCGTTGGCCATGGGCGATCCTCCCTTTCATGCGATGGTCGCTCGTATTTGTATTGTATGGCAGAAAGGAAAAAGCGGTTTGGACAAATGCCTTAGGGGAACGGAAAACGCTGGTTCAACTTTCGTTTTTTATTGCGCATCCACGCTCTTTCGGCTAAAATTAGTACCAAGTAATAATAATTGGTAATGTAGACTGATTGTACATTCAAGTTTGGTTGTCAGCGTGAGCGTTTTTTTGCCATTTTGGGAAAGAAAAAGGAGATGAATGATATGGGAGCAGGAATTATCGGGGTCGGCCGCTATGTGCCGGAAAAAGTGTTGACCAACTTTGATTTGGAAAAAATGATGGATACATCGGATGAATGGATCCGGACGCGCACCGGGATCGAGGAGCGCCGCATCGCTCCGGATGACATCGATACGTCCCATATGGCGTATTTTGCCGCAGAAAGGGCGCTTCAAGACGCTGGCATTGAGGCGAAGGATATTGATCTCATTTTAGTTGCCACCGTCACCCCGGACCGTCCGTTTCCGTCGGTCGCTTGCATGCTGCAAGAGCGGCTTGGCGCCGTCAACGCCGCTGCGCTTGATATTAGCGCTGCCTGCGCGGGGGTTATGTACGGGATGGTCACGGCCGCCCAATTTATTGACACAGGCACCTACAAGTATATATTAGTAGTGGGGGCAGACAAACTATCGAAAATCACCGATTGGACCGACCGCAACACGGCGGTGCTGTTCGGCGATGGCGCCGGAGCGGTCGTCATGGGTCCGGTGTCGCCCGGGCGCGGGATTTTATCTTTTGAGTTGGGAGCTGACGGAACAGGAGGAAAACATTTATACAAAGACGAATATATCGTCATGAACGGCCGTGAAGTATTCAAGTTCGCCGTCCGGCAAATGGGAGAATCAAGCGTGCGTGTGCTTGAAAAAGCCGGGCTCACGAAAGACGATGTCGACTTTCTCATTCCTCATCAAGCGAACATTCGCATCGTCGAAGCGGCCAGACAGCGGCTCGAGCTGCCGGAAGAGAAAATATCGACGACGATCCGCCGATATGGCAACACGTCGGCCGCATCTATTCCGATTTCGCTTGTAGAAGAGCTGGAAGCGGGTAAAATCAGTGACGATGATCTCATCATTATGGTCGGATTCGGCGGCGGGCTGACGTGGGGCGCGATCGCCTTGCGCTGGGGCCGTTAACGGCACGGATATTATCGAAATAAAAAAAGGAGAGACGGAAACGATGGAAAAAAGACGAGTCGTCGTGACAGGCATAGGCGCCGTCACCCCGCTTGGGAATGACGCAGAAACGACGTGGAAAAACATCATCGCCGGCCAGTCCGGCATCGACATTGTCACCCGCGTCAATCCGGACGACTTTCCGGCAAAAGTGGCGGCGGAAGTGAAAGACTTCGATCCGTCGCTGTTTATCGACCGCCGCGAGGCGCGGAAGATGGACCGATTTACCCAATTCGCCGTCGCTGCGGCGCTTATGGCGGTCAAAGATGCCAATCTCAACATTCATGAAAGCAACGCTGAACGGGTCGGTGTTTGGATTGGTTCTGGCATCGGCGGTATGGAGACGTTTGAACAGCAGTTTGAAATTTTCCAGCAGCGCGGTTATCGCCGAGTGAGCCCGTTTTTCGTGCCAATGATGATCCCGGATATGGCCGCTGGGCAAGTATCGATCATCCTTGGAGCGAAAGGGATCAATTCGTGCACGGTCACCGCTTGCGCGACCGGGGCGAACTCGATCGGTGATGCGTTTCGGGTCATTCAGCGCGGCGATGCGGATGTGATGATCGCGGGGGGAACGGAAGCGCCGATTACGAAAATGTCGTTCGCCGGTTTTTGCGCCAATACGGCTCTCTCAACCAATCCAGATCCAAAAACGGCGAGCCGCCCATTTGACAAAAACCGCGACGGTTTCGTCATGGGTGAGGGAGCAGGAATCGTTGTTTTGGAGGAATTGGAGCACGCGCTGCGCCGCGGCGCGAAGATTTACGCCGAAATTGTCGGTTACGGCGCGACCGCCGATGCGTACCATATCACCGCGCCGGCGCCGGGCGGCGAAGGCGGCGTGCGGGCGATGCGCCAGGCGCTTCAAGACGCCGGCTTGAAGCCGGAGGACATTGATTACATCAACGCCCACGGCACGAGCACCGAGTACAATGATAAGTATGAGACGGAGGCGATCAAAGAAGTATTCGGCGATCATGCCTATAAGCTCGCCGTCAGCTCGACGAAGTCGATGACTGGGCATTTGCTCGGGGCGACCGGCGCGGTGGAAGCGATTTTCTCCGTGCTGGCGATCCGCGACGGCATCATTCCGCCGACGATCAACTACGAAACACCGGATCCGGAATGCGACCTCGACTATGTGCCGAATGAAGCGCGCAAGCAAGACGTGCGTGTGGTCTTAAGCAACTCATTTGGATTTGGCGGCCATAATGCGACATTGATTTTTAAAAAATATGTGTAATGGATGAAAAGGAGAGCCTTGGTTGAGCAGAGCTGAAAACGCGTGACTAACGGCGGGTTCGGTTCAGCGTCAGGCTCTCTTTTTTGTTTTGTTTCACCGTCTTTTCCCTGCCGACATAACGTAAGAGAAAAGGAGGGAAAAGCGATGGGATTGCTTCCAACCGATCGATGGCTGGAAGAGGATGAGGGGGACCCGCTCCTGTTGTGCGGGAGGTTGAGTTCGTTTTTTAAAGGAGCGTCGGCGCGTGAGATTTACAGCTATTTACGGCTGTATGGCATGTACCGAAGCACTCGACAGGCCGAGCGGCTTTTGCCGGAGATGAAAGAGCGCCGTCTTTGGGAACGTCTTGGCCGTTTGTATGAACGGCAACGGGGGATATGGAAGGGGCCAGACGTTCCGGTATGTTTGCTGCCGGCCGATGACGAAAACTGGAAGCTTGTGCGCGAATTCCAAGGAAAAGGCGGGGTGGCGTTTGCTGATAAATTGTTTTTCTTCTTGCTGCCGGATCATGGCGACGAGGAGATCGCCGCGTTGGTGGCGCATGAATACAACCATGTATGCCGTCTCAAGCAGTTGCCGAACGAAGGCGAAGATGCGACGTTGCTGGATGCCGTCGTGATGGAAGGATTGGCGGAGCATGCCGTCACCGAGACAGTCGGCGTCAAGCAGTGTGCGGGATGGACGAAGTATTACACCGATCGGGAGATGGAACGGTTTTGGCGGCGTTATATTGTCCCGAACCAACATTTGCCCGTTTCGCATCCGCATACTTCCCGCATTTTGTACGGGCTTGGATGGCATCCGAAAATGGGGGGCTATGCCGTTGGGTATGCCATCATCCGTCGTTGCCTAGAAAGAGGCTATTCGCTCGCCCAATTGATGAAGATGGAAGCGAAAGACATCGCGGAGTTGGCGGGCTTTTCAGGCAAACAGCAAGGAGCGTCTTAGCTCGAAACCGCATGGCGGACGCCGCTGTCCGGTTATCACAAGAATCTTAGGGGCATCGGGCGCAAACAGGCATGTTGTCCATGGCGCCGACATATATGTAGAACAAGGACGTGGACAAGAAGGAAGGGAAAGCCCGGTGGTCCGCCTGTTTTTTTATTTGGTCGGTTTCGGTTTTTCAGTCGTCGGCGGCATGATGGTGATCGCCTATTTGAACATCATCACTCCAGAGCGTGGTTTTTACGAATACTTATCTTATATTTCGACAAGGGTGGAATGTTATTTATTCCCTATTGGCCTTCTTTTGATGTGGGGGAGCTTGACGTTTCCAAGCCGCAGCCCCTAGAGGGGAAAAGAGGACGAAATGGAATAAAATTCCCACCCTCTGCCTATACTGATGGACAAACACGTCTGGAAGTGAGGGGTCTCGCATGCTTTATCTGCACGACATTTGGGTCAACTGGTTTGAAGGAGAAGAGAACGGATACAACGTCTGTCATTTCCATGAATGGCGCAAGGACGATCAAATCGAGCTGCTCGACCAAGTGCCGCTGTTAAAAGTATCCCCGGCCCTGTTTCATTACATTGAAAACAGCTTGTCCGATCTTCCAAAACCGCTGCTAGACGATGTACATCAGAAGGCGTATGTCCGCAAAAACCATGAACGCATTCAGCTGGACTATTGTTTCGTTGTCACGGACGGCGCCGGCGTTTTGGCTGTCGATACAATCGGTTATCAAATCCCGATTCGCAAAAGCCGTCTCATTCCGCGTCAGGAACAACTCGTCTACGAAGTGGCGGCCGAAGCGGAGGAACGGGACTATCCGCTGCCGAGGTATGAAAAAGAATACCACATTTTATCGCCGGCTCCGGAACTGATGTGCGGACTCACGCGCAAAGAGCGGCAGTTGAAACAGCTGTTGTTTATGGCGCTTGACCAGCTTTATTCGACAAAAAATACTGCCCAGATGCGCTATTGGTATACGGAATGGGCGCCGGAAAAATACGCCGCTATTCAAAAAATGTCTTTTGATGAAGCGTGGGAACAATTGTATAACGAGACGAAATACGGGTGGTCCGAACGGCATGAGCAGCTGTGCGAAAACTTGATCAAAGGGCAGCCATTTTTCGAAAAACTGTGGGAAATGGAGCAAGAACCAAAAGTCAATTAAAAAACGGGCCAAGGCGATAGGCGCCTGCCCGTTTTTGTATGGCTTCGCTGGATGCGGCTATTTACCGCCGCCGCCCGAGCCCCATGGCTTGCTCCATTTTGCGCACCATTTCCGATGCAACCCGATTTGCTTTTTCCGCCCCTTCATCCAACACGCGGTCAAGCTCCTCGCTTTCCATCCAATGGTGATACCGCTCTTGAATCGGTCGAAGCGTTTCGATGACGACTTGAGCGAGGTCTGCTTTGAAGACGCCGTATCCTTTTCCTTCGTATTGCCGCTCCAACTCCTCGATCGATTGACCGGATAGGGTCGAATAAATATTGAGCAAGTTCGAAATGCCTGGCTTCGCTTCTTTGTCGTAGCGAATCGTTCCTTCCGAGTCGGTGACCGCGCTTTTGATCTTCTTCTCGATCGTTTTCGCATCGTCAAGCAGTGTGATGTACGCTTTCGGGTTGGGGTCGGATTTGCTCATTTTTTTCGTCGGGTCGACAAGCGACATGATGCGGGCGCCGACTTTCGGAATGCGCGCCTCAGGGATCGTGAACAGCTCGCCATACCGTTTGTTGAAGCGCTCGGCCAGATCCCGCGTCAATTCGATATGCTGCTTTTGGTCTTCGCCGACCGGGACGATGTCGGTGTTATAAAGCAAAATGTCAGCGGCCATCAGCGGCGGGTACGTGAGCAGCCCGGCGCTGACCGCCTCTTTGCCGGCCGATTTTTCTTTAAATTGCGTCATCCGCTCAAGTTCACCGATATAAACGATGCACTGCAGCATCCAAGCGGCTTGAGCGTGCGCCGGCACTTCTGACTGGATGAACAACGTCGCTTGCGTCGGGTCGATGCCGACGGCCAAATACAAAGCGGCGAGGCGGCGGATGTTTTGCCGCAGTTCGTGTGGGTCTTGCCAAACGGTAATGGCGTGTTGGTCAACGATGCAAAAATAGCAGTTGTATTCATGCTGCAGCTCGACAAACTGCCGCAGCGCCCCAATATAGTTGCCAATGGTGATGACGCCGCTTGGCTGAATGCCGGAAAAAATGGTTTTCATCGATCTTCACTCCCTCAAGCCAAAAATAAAAAAGGCCCTGCCAGCCCTCTGATAGGGACGGTAGGACCGCGGTGCCACCCTACTTATTGCGCGGAAAAGCGCAATCGCTCAGCCCATGCTTTGCGCATGGCCCCCTGTAACGCGGGGAACGTCCTCGCCTACTGCGTCGCCGGTTCGGCGGGAAGCTCGAAAGCCCATTCCATATGGCTAGCCGCTTGTTCGCACCTTCCACAAGCTCTCTGAAGGCATCGCCAATATGTACTCTTCTTTCTCATCGCTCGGCTGATCCTAGATTTGCCTTATATTATACGGAAAACATTCAGCTGTTGCAACCTTATTGCACGGCATATCCGGCGGCAATCATCGCCAAAAACAGAAGCAGACCAGAAAAGAGAAGCGGATACGTGATGGCGAAACGCCGCGGACCGAGCAGCTCATCCGATTCATGTTCTGCTGCCGCTTCCTCAAGATACCGCTCCACCCTCGCGCTGCTTCTGCGCAATCGGCGAAACCCGTATGCGAATCCGTTGAAAAACCCGCGTTCATAAACAAACAAAAGCCCGCCGAGCGACAGAGGCAAAAGGGAGAGCAAAAACGAAACGTTAATAAAGGCCACCGTACTCCATGCTCCTTGCCCTATTACGATGAGTGCGCTTGCCGCCAGCATCGCAACGACGAGCCATCCAGTCCGCACAGCCGTTTGTTTCATATCGTCTGTTCCCGCCTTTCCCTTCTCACTGCTTATTTTATCATAAATCATGTGGGCGGGAAGATTGTCAAAATTATTAACAAAATTATATTGAAAAATATAGAATAACCTGGAAGTTCAGGAGAGATTTGCTTCGAAGCTGAAAGGAAGGGCAAAAAAAATCATATTGTAAGCGTTTTCTTTTTTCTGTAGGCAGAAATTTTTTGTTTACTTTTTTGTTTACAATGGTGGCAAAAGTCGTTACAATGCAGGTGTAAATGCAATCCGATCCTCTCCCGTTTGTAAGTAGTTTGAATTTTTTTATTTTAAGGAAATAAAAAATCCTTTTCAAATATACTATCACAGGATATAATAAGCGATGTAAGTACAATCTTCTGAAATCAAACGGTTCAGAAGATTTGTAATACACTACATAAACCTAAGGGGGGTTTTTAGTGAAGAAGCGATTTTCTTTCTTCCTCGTCCTGCTTCTCGCGCTGTCAACGTTCCTCGCGGCGTGTGGCGGAGGCAAGGACAACAACAACGCTCAAGGCGGCCAGGGCGGCGAAAAGCCGGCGGAGAAAAAGGAGCAGGTGCTGAACTTGCTTGAAAGCCAAGAGATCCCGTCGCTTGACTCGGCGCTCGCTACCGACCAAGTATCGTTTATCGTGTTGAACAACGTCATGGAAGGTCTGTACCGTTTAGGCAAAGACAACAAGCCGGTGCCAGGGATCGCGGAAAGCTATGAAGTGAGCCAAGACGGCAAAACGTATACATTCAAGCTTCGCAAAGATGCGAAATGGTCCAACGGCGATCCGGTGACGGCGCACGATTTCGAATTCGCCTGGAAGCGCGTGCTTGATCCGAAGACGAAATCGGAATATGCGTACATCATGTACGACATTAAAAACGCGGAAGAAGCCAACACAGGCAAGGTGCCGCTTGACCAAGTCGGCGTCAAAGCCCTTGATGACTACACCCTTAAAGTCGAGCTGAAAAACCCAGTTCCGTATTTCGTCGGCTTGACAGCGTTTGGCACGTTTATGCCGCAAAACGAAAAATTTGTCAAAGCTCAAGGCGACAAATATGGATTGGAGGCGAATACAACATTGTACAACGGCCCGTTCGTGTTGAGCGAGTGGAAGCACGAACAAGGTTGGGTATATACGAAAAACCCGAACTACTGGGACAAAGACAACGTCAAGCTGGAAAAAGTCAATGTGAAAGTCGTGAAAGACACGGCGACAGCCGTCAACTTGTATGAAACAAAACAAGCGGACCGCGTCGGCTTGACGGCGGAGTTCGTGGATAAGTACAAAAACGACAAAAACTTCCATACGAAATTGGATCCGTCGCTCTATTGGCTGCGCATGAACACGAAAAAAGAACCGTTGAACAACGTCAACGCCCGCAAAGCGATTGCGATGGCCATCGACACGCAAGCGATGGTCGATACGCTCTTGAACAACGGTTCGATTCCGGCGAAGTTCACCGTTCCGAAAGACTTCGTCACCGGTCCGGATGGCAAAGACTTCCGCGATGTGAATGGCGATTTGGTCAATTACAATCCGGATGAAGCGAAAAAATTGTGGGAGCAAGCGAAAAAAGAGCTGGGCAAAGACAAATTTACGCTTGAATTGCTGAACTATGACACCGACAACGCGAAGAAAATCGGCGAGTACGTCAAAGCGCAGCTTGAGCAAAACTTGCCGGGCTTGACGGTCAACATTAAACAGCAGCCGTTCGCGCAAAAACTGAAGCTCGAAAGCAACATGCAATATGATTTGTCGTTCTCCGCCTGGGGTCCGGACTATCAAGACCCGATGACGTTCCTGCAGCTTTGGACGTCGACAAGCCCGCACAACAAAACGGGTTGGTCGAACGCTGAATACGACAAGCTGATCAAAGACGCGCAAACGACGCTTGCCAACGATCAGCAAGCTCGTTGGGATGCGATGCTGAAAGCAGAAAAAATCGTCTTTGAAGGAATGCCGATCGCTCCGCTGTACCAACGCGGCGCTGCCTATTTGCAACGCGAGTATGTCAAAGACTTCGTCACGCATACATTCGGCGCCGACTACAGCTTGAAATGGGCGTATGTCGAGTAATCCGTTGTTCTCTTGAATGAAAATGAGGAGGAGAGTATATGCCTAGGCATATACTCTCCTTTTGCCTGCCAAGGCGAAAAATGTCGAAAAACAACGAAGATTATAGAAAAGCAGAGGAGGTGCGGTCATGGCGCGGTATACGCTTCAGCGGTTCGTTTATATGATTATCACGTTGTTTATCATTGCGACGTTGACGTTCTTTTTAATGAAGCTGTTGCCTGGTTCGCCGCTTCAGAACCAAGAGAAATTAACGCCGGAACAGAAGGCGCTTATTTTAAAAGAGTACGGATTGGATAAGCCCGTGCCGGTTCAATACATTCAATATTTAGGGAATTTGTTGAAAGGAGACTTGGGGGTATCGTTCCAATATGACAACCGCCCCGTGACAGAGCTCATCAGCGATCGAATCGGCCCGTCGGCCCAGCTCGGGTTTCAGGCGATTGTGTTTGGGACGATCGTTGGGTTGATTCTCGGAATTGTCGCGGCGATTCGACATAATCATTGGGAAGATTACACCGCTACGGTCATTGCGGTGTTGGGCGCCTCGATTCCGTCGTTTGTGTTAGGGGGGTTTTTGCAATATTTTATCGCTGTGAAACTGCAATGGCTTCCGGTCGCTTTTTGGGAAGGCTTCAAATATACGATTCTCCCGACATTGGCGCTGTCTGTCGGGGTCATCGCTAGCATCGCCCGTTTTATGCGCACAGAAATGCTGGAAGTGTTAAGCTCTGACTACATTTTGACGGCTCGGGCGAAAGGGATCAGCCAGGCGGGGGTTATCATCAAGCACGCCATCCGCAACTCGCTTATCCCCGTCATTACCATTTTAGGACCGATGACCGTCAATTTAATGACGGGAACGCTTGTCATTGAGAAACTGTTTGCTGTCCCTGGTCTTGGGGAACAGTTTGTCCGTTCGATTGAACTGAACGATTACCCGGTTATTATGGGAACGACGTTGTTTTATTCCGCCTTGTTGATTTTGGCAGTATTCATCGTTGATGTGTTGTACGGGGTTGTCGACCCACGCATCCGGTTGGTAGCGTCAAAAGTTCTATGAAAACTCCACACAGATCATCCCATTGAGCATCGTGGGGCATGCGGAGGGCCGGATTCGCCCTTGACCAACACCCGCCAAAGGTGGGAAAGAGTCGTCAAGGGCGACGGGGACAAAAAGAAGGCAATAGGAAAGCCGCCCTTGCCATGACCGAATTTTACCTTTGGCGGTGTTCGGTTGGTCAAGGGTTCGCTTCGCCGAATCCGGCAGGAGTTCTGTTCAACGGGCTCCGGCGGACAAAAAAGTCAGGCCGTCTCTTGTTGGAGAAACGCTTGTGCCATGGCGATGAGCTTCGTCCACCGGGCCGGCATATGCGGAAGATCCGCCAGTTCCGGGATGACGACCGGGACCCGGCCTTCGAGTGCGCTATGCGGGCGCAGGAAGTTGAAATACGCCACAAACAGCGTCACAAAGGACACCGAGCCTTCTTCCGCACCAAACCCATGGGTCGGGCGGTAGTTGCCTTTAAAGGTCCGGTTGAATCGCTCGATGATCTGTTTGAGAGGGCGAAACTCTTCCGAGACCGGATCTTCGTTGGTTAGGCCGATCACCTGGCGGACGTCAAACGAAATCCCGTGCTGGGCGAAGAAGTGTTGCGCCAGCCGGTAAATCGGGTTGCCATCCACGACAAACGACAAGTCGTCTGGGAGGGACGGCAGCTTTCGCAGGACATCATCGATGGCCTGGATGGCCGAGAGCGTGTCCCGCTTGGGCGAGACGCGATACGACAGCACGATCTTTTTGACGGCATCAAACATAAAGAACAGGTAATGCCAGCGCCCTTTGACGCGAATATACGTCTCGTCCCCGCAAAACGAACCGGACAGCTCATACGGGAACCGGTCGACAAAGGGCTTGATCCAAAGCGCGACGCTGTTGGCGTAGTTGAGCACCGTCTGATGGGAGATCGAGACGCCATGGATGTCCTTCATGGCGGCGGCGGTCTCCCTCGAGGACATCCCAAAGTTGACGTAGTACGTCAACACGAGCCCCAACACGTGCGGCGACGCAGCCAGCCGGGACAAATCGACCTTCGGTTGGATGGGCGACGAGGAAGCCAACGGGAGAAAGTCAAACAAGAACTCTCGAAACAAATACCGCACCTTGAAGGCTTGAGGATCCTGTTGAAACTGTTGGCGCTCCTTCTTGGTCATCCGGCGAAGGTTGGCCTGGTAAAACGGGCAATCGTTGTTCTTGCACTTATAGATGTGGTATTCTTTGCGTTCCTTGATCTTTTCCAGCGTCTTTTTGCAGTGCGGGCAGCGAAAGACCGCTTGCTTGGTGAACCGATTTCGGTGGTTGAACCGGCACTGGCACACTTTGCATTGGTATTGCCCTTTTCCGCCGTTATTGGCGTACAGGTAAGAAGAGGGAGCCTGGCAGCGAGGGCAGGTCAACGAATCCGGAACACGGTGTTTCGCATTCGCGCGGCGCTGGATGGGCCGTAAAGGACGTCCGTGCTGGGCTTCATAGTCTGCCAACAGCTTCCGGTAATCAAGGGTTTCCGGCACATCGATGATCGGAAGGTCATCGACCTGAAGTTTCCGGTACGGCTTTTGGATGGGTTCGTCCAAGTCCTCGAGATTCAAGGATTTTCCCACGATCACACCCATCAAATACACAATGATTTGATATTGGGTCTTGATTATTTCGAGCAAATAGGCTAATAATTGAGGTAACAAAGCTTGTCACTCCTTTGTTTTGGCTGTTGGGTGTCGTTACCTCAATGATGGCCGAAAACAACGGGGGTGGCAAGCTTTTTTTCGTTCAACCGTTGAAACTCAAGGGAAAACCGTGAGTGTGGAGGATACACTTTTGACAATACCCCGAAAACAACGGGGGTGGCAAGCTTTTTTTCGTTCAACCGTTGAAACTCAAGGGAAAACCGTGAGTGTGGAGGATACACTTTTGACAATACCATCCGGTTAGCGGGAGGGAAAAAATGATGGCGAAACAACAATACGAACAACTGTCACCGGAATGGTTTCAGCCCGCCCCGCCGAACGTTGGTGAGCAGGAAAAAATCAATCGTCCAAGCTTGACGTTTTGGCAGGATGCTTGGCTTCGCCTTCGGGAAAACAAGGCAGCGATCGTCGGGCTCGTGATGATTATCATCTTGGCGCTCATGGCGATCATCGCCCCGATGGCGAGCGACCGGACGTATAAAGATCAAAACTTGCGGCATGCGAAACTTCCACCGAAAATCCCGGTGCTTGAACATATTCATTGGCTTCCGTTTGACGGCCGGGATGCGAGCGGCGTTGATGTGTATAAACAGCGCGGCGTGAAAGAGTACTATTGGTTTGGCACGGATGACTTAGGACGCGACTTGTGGGTGAGGACGTGGTATGGCACGCGTATCTCCCTTTACATTGGTTTGCTGGCGGCGTTGATCGACTTATTGATCGGGATTGCGTACGGCGGCATTTCCGGCTACTATGGCGGCCGCGTCGACAATGTGATGCAGCGGATCATCGAAATTTTAAACGGCATCCCGTATTTAATTATGGTCATTTTGTTCATTTTGATTTTTGAGCCTGGAATCATTTCCATCACGCTGGCGATGGTCATTACCGGTTGGACGACGATGGCGCGGATCGTGCGCGGACAAGTGTTGAAATTAAAGAACATGGAATACGTGCTGGCGGCAAGGACGCTCGGAGCGCCGACATCACGGATTATTTTCAAACATTTGATCCCGAACGTCATCGGCCCGATCATTATTACGACGATGTTCACGATTCCATCGGCCATCTTCACTGAGGCGTTTTTGAGCTTTATCGGCCTTGGCATCCGTCCGCCGGAAGCGTCGCTTGGCTCGCTTGTCAATGACGGATACAAATCGATCCAAACATATCCGCATTTAATGATTATTCCGGCCGTTGTCATCAGCTTGCTCATTTTAAGCTTCAACTTGGTGGCAGACGGAATTCGCGATGCACTCGACCCGAAAATGCGCAAATAACCGACGGAAGGGGTGAAACCGATGGAGAAAATTTTGCAGGTGAACGATTTGCATATTTCCTTTGACATCCACGCCGGTGAAGTGCAGGCGGTTCGCGGCGTCACGTTCGACTTGTATAAGGGAGAAACGCTGGCGATCGTCGGCGAGTCAGGGTCTGGGAAATCAGTGACTTCAAAAGCGTTGATGCGCCTGTTGCCGACGCCGCCGAGCCGAATCAAGCAAGGGGAAATTTTATTTGAAGGAAAAGACTTGACCAAGCTGTCGGAGAAAGACATGCAATCGATCCGCGGGGCGAAAATTTCAATGATTTTCCAAGATCCGATGACGTCGCTCAACCCGACGATGACGATCGGAAAGCAAATTATGGAAGCAATTTTAAAACATCAAAAGCTGTCGAAAGAGGAAGCGCGCAAACGGGCGATTGAACTATTGCAGCTGGTCGGCATTAAAAACGCCGAGCTGCGCATGAAGCAATACCCGCACCAATTTTCCGGCGGAATGCGCCAGCGTGTTGTCATCGCCATCGCCTTGGCGTGCAATCCGAAAATTTTGATCGCTGATGAACCGACGACCGCGCTGGATGTGACGATTCAGGCGCAAATTTTGGAGTTGATGAAAGACATTCAGAAAAAGCTCGGCATGTCGATTATTTTCATCACCCATGATTTAGGGGTTGTCGCCAACATGGCCGACCGAGTGGCGGTGATGTATGCCGGGAAAATCGTGGAGATCGGCACGGTGGATGAAATTTTTTACAATCCGAAACATCCGTACACCTGGGGATTGCTCGCCTCGATGCCGAGCCTTGATCATAAAGATACGGAGCTGTATTCGATCCCGGGCTCGCCGCCGGATTTGTTAAATCCGCCAAAAGGCGATGCGTTTGCGCCGCGCAATCCGTATGCGCTCAAAATCGACTATGAGCTCGAGCCGCCGATGTTCCAAGTGTCTGATACGCACTATGCGGCGACATGGCTGTTGCATGAAAAGGCACCGAAAGTGGAACCGCCGGCGATCGTGCGCGAACGGATGAAACGGTTTGCTGACATCGTCGCCCGGAAAGGAGGGAAGCCGCGTGGCTAAGCAAAAGCTGCTTGAAGTGAAAAACTTAAAACAATACTTCCCGGCCGGCCGCGGCGAGGTGGTGAAAGCGGTCGACGGCGTCACGTTTGACATTTATAAAGGAGAAACGTTCGGCCTTGTCGGCGAGTCGGGCTGCGGCAAGTCGACAACGGGGCGGACGATCATTCGGCTGTATGAGGCGACAGACGGAGAAGTACTGTTTAACGGCGTTAACGTACACGGCAAAAAATCAAAAAAAGAGCTGAAAGAGTTAAACCGAAAAATGCAAATGATTTTCCAAGATCCGTATGCGTCGTTGAATCCGCGGATGACGGTCGCCGACATTATCGCTGAGGGTATTGACATCCACGGATTGGCGAAAACGAAAGAGGAGCGGATGCAGCGCGTCTATGAGCTGCTTGAGACGGTCGGGTTGAACCGCGAGCATGCGAGCCGCTATCCGCATGAGTTTTCCGGCGGGCAACGCCAGCGGATCGGCATCGCCCGGGCGCTCGCCGTCGAACCGGAATTCATCATCGCCGATGAGCCGATCTCGGCGCTGGACGTTTCCATTCAGGCGCAAGTCGTCAACTTGCTGAAGCGCCTGCAGCGTGAAAAAGGGTTGACGTACTTGTTTATTGCCCATGACTTGTCGATGGTCAAATACATCAGCGACCGGATCGGCGTGATGTATTTCGGGAAAATGGTCGAGCTCGCTGAATCGGAAGAGCTGTACCGCAATCCGATCCACCCATACACGAAGGCGCTCTTGTCGGCCATTCCGCTTCCTGATCCGGAAACGGAGCGGACGCGCAAGCGGATCGTTTACGATCCGGCGCAACATGGCTACAAAGATGGAGAGGAACTTGAATTCCGCGAAATTACGCCTGGCCATTTTGTGCTTTGTTCGGAGGAAGAGTATAAGCGGTATCGGGCGATGTATGCCTAGCCGAATCGAAAAAAGCGCCGCTCTTTCACCGCTGCATGATGCGAACGGTGAAAGAGCGGCGCCCACCTATGCGCCTGTTTTGGCGCGTTATTTTTTTCCCCCGACGACTTTCCATCCTTGTTGGATGCGGCGGGAGGCCTCGACATGCTTTCCACTTTTGTTTCGGCCGAACAACCGCTCTCCGATCGTGTTGCTGATATTCCCCATCAATGCGGTGAGGACGACGATCAATGCCGAAGCAATGGCAAAGTCGATGAAATAGCCGGCCATCGGTTCTTCCTCCCTTTTCCTTTTCTACTTTGATTGTAGAGGATTTGCCTTCACTTTGGAAGAGGAAAGAAAATTGCATTTATCATCGAAAAACTATATCTTTCTTGGCCGATGTATTGTATAATATATTATGTTGAAGTCATTTCAATTTGCAAACGATTGGCAAAGCGGCTGATCGCCAGACTGGCGTCCAGGCCGTGTCGCTATGCTGTCAGACGTCAAACCGGCATAGCGGTGCACGTCTGTCGTCTGACGGACGAGGGAAGCAAGGGATTCCTTGTCAAAAGGAGTGATCGAAGTGGTCAAGCTATACACATCACCGAGCTGCACGTCATGCCGGAAGGCGAAGGCGTGGCTCGAGAAGCACAATATTCCTTATGTAGAACGCAATATTTTCTCTGAACCGCTCACGGTTGAAGAGATTAAAGAAATTTTGCGGATGACGGAAACGGGAACGGACGAAATCATTTCGACCCGTTCGAAAGTATTCCAGAAGCTGAACATTAACTTGGAAGCTTTGCCGCTGCAAGATTTGTACGAGCTGATTCAGAAAAACCCAGGAATTTTGCGCCGGCCGATCATCATTGATGAAAAGCGGCTGCAAGTCGGTTATAACGAAGATGAAATCCGCCGCTTTCTGCCGCGCAAAGTGCGGGCGTATCAGCTTCGTGAAGCGCAGCGGCTGGTGAACGGGTAATAAAAAAACTTCTACATGGTCTGCCATGTAGAAGTTTTTTATCATTTGCTTTATGTGGCGCGCGACCGGCGGTGGGCCGCCAAGCCGAGCAAAACGGCAAGAATGGCCGTTAAGACCGGAAACAACGCCTCCCAGCGCGGGTCGTAAAACGGACGCAGCCGCTCTTCGGCAGTGATCATGTTTCCGGCTGTGTATGCCAAAAGGGCGCCGCCGGCATAAATCAGAAACGAAAACCGTTCCATGGCATAAAGGATGATTTTGCTGCCTAAAATGATGATAGGAACAGAAAAAAGAAAGCCAAAGATGACAAGCCCCATATGGCCTTGGGATGCTCCGGCGATGGCGATGACGTTGTCCATGCCCATAACGACATCGGCGGCGACGATCGTCTGGACGGCTTTCCAAAGCGACGGTTCGGCTTTAATGGCGGCATGTTTTTCGTCTTTTTTCCCCATGAGCTTCAAGGCGATCCAAAACAGGAGGAGGCCGCCAGCTAGCTGCAGAAACGGGATGGTCAACAGCCATACGACCGCTGCGGTCAGCAAAATGCGGACGGCGATCGCCAGCGCCGTGCCGAGGACAATGGCGATGTTCCGCTTTTGTTCCGGCAAGTTGCGGCTCGCTAACGCAATGACAACCGCATTGTCCCCGCCAAGAATGACATCAATGCCGATAATCAGCAAGATAGAAACGATGTATTCATCCACCATAGGCGTCCCTCATTCCGTTCGTGTTCATCATCATTATAGTAGGGCATGGCCGGTTTCATAACCAATTTTTTAAAATGCGTTTTTTTATTTTCCTTCTTTCGCTTTTTATCATAAAATAAAAGTACAAGATCATAAGTTTTGATTTAAATAGTTTCAGGGGCACAATCCCTTCCTTTTTTACTTCTCTGTTTTAGAAGGGAGAGTTGAGAAATGGAAATCGAACGCATCAATGAACATACGGTGAAGTTCTACATTTCCTATGTTGATATAGAGGAGCGCGGCTTTGACCGCGAGGAAATTTGGTACAATCGGGAACGAAGCGAAGAATTATTTTGGGAAATGATGGATGAAGTTCATGGGGAAAGCGATTTTTCGCTCGATGGCCCGCTTTGGATCCAAGTGCAGGCGCTCGAAAAAGGTCTTGAAGTCGTCGTGACGAAAGCGCAGTTGTCCAAAGACGGAAGCAAGCTCGAGCTGCCGCTTCCAGAAGAGAAATGGCGCGAGTTTTCGTTGTCAGCTGGTGAAAAGGTGGAATCGCTGTTCGGCCACCATTTCCACTTTGGTCAAAACGGGGACGCCGAGGAGAGAGAAGAGCAAGATGTCCTTCAATTCATCCTTTCGTTCAAGGATATCGAGGATGTCATTTCCTTGGCCCATCGCGCTGACTTCTCTCGGTTGTCGAATCGCCTGTTCCAATTTGAAGGCCGCTATTACTTGTTCGTGGAGTTTGACGAGCGCTACACCGAGCAGGAAGTGGACAATATGCTCAGCCTTCTGTTGGAATACGGAAGAGATTCCCAGCTGACGATTTATCGACTTGAAGAATACGGGACTGAAATTATGGGCGACAATGCACTTGAAACGATCAAAACGTATTTTCCAGCCTTATAATGTTTCCATTCCGCCGATTTCGCCGCCAGAAATCGGCGTTTTCTACGTTAGCGGAAGAAAAACGGCCATCATGAAGAGCCGGGTGGAGGGGTTTTGTTGCGAAACACATCGAGAGTGGCGATTCTCGTCGTCATTGTCGGCGCGTTGCTGGCATTGACGAACGGGTTTTGGGAAGGGAAGCTGCTTGGTCTTTTCAGCGTATTGATGTCTTGTTCCGTCATCTTTATTGCGCTGGTCATTTCTCTTGAGAATCGAAAGCCGGCGCACACGATCGCTTGGCTGGCGGTGCTGGGGAGCTTTCCGATTGTCGGCTTTTTGTTTTATTTATTGTTCGGACGCAACTATTGGCAACAACGGCGCTATAAAAAGAAAGCCGATTTTGATGAGGCGGTGCTGCTCAAGTTTCAAGAGCCGTCGCCGATTGCCGTCGAACGGCTGCCGATGGCGCCCCATCAGCGTCCGCTTTTGCGCCTTGCTTATCGCATCGGCCAGCATCCGGTTTCGCTTGCTTCGCAGACGGCGGTGTTGACGAACGGAGAGGAGACATTTTCTTCTATTTTTGCTGAACTGGAAAAAGCGGAACACCATATTCATTTAGAATATTATATTGTCCGTCATGATGAAATCGGCCAACAGTTGAAGCGCGTCTTGATGGAAAAAGCGCGTCAAGGTGTGCGCGTCCGTTTTTTGTATGATGCTGTCGGCAGCTGGAAGCTGTCGAACGATTATATCGAAGAGCTGCGCGCTGCCGGGGTTGAGATGATCCCGTTTTCGCCGGTGCGCCTGCCGTTTTTAAGCAACCAAATCAACTTCCGCAACCACCGGAAAATCATCGTCATTGACGGGAGTGTTGGCTTTGTCGGCGGGCTGAATATTGGCGACGAGTATTTAGGAAAAAACGAGTATTTCGGATTTTGGCGCGACACGCATTTGTTGATCCGGGGCGAAGCAGTCCGGACGTTGCAGCTTATTTTTTTGCAAGATTGGTATTATATGACGGGAGAGCGGCTGCTGACGCCGGACTACTTGTCGCCGCCTCGCATTGTAGAAGAAGGGCAAGGCGGCGTCCAGCTCATCGCCGGCGGTCCGGATCAAAAGTGGGAGGTCATTAAGCAGCTGTATTTTGCTATGATCACAGCAGCGAAACGGTCGATTTGGGTGGCTTCGCCGTATTTTGTGCCGGATGAAGACATTTTGACGGCGCTGAAAGTGGCAGCGCTAAGCGGCATTGATGTGCGGTTGCTTGCGCCGAAGCGGCCGGACAAAAAAATCGTTTTTTACGCTTCGCGCTCGTATTTTCCCGAGCTGCTCGAGGCAGGGGTAAAAATTTATGAGTATGAACGCGGGTTTTTGCACAGCAAAGTCATCGTCGTCGATGGCGAGCTCGCCTCGATCGGCACGGCGAACATGGATATGCGCAGTTTCCATTTAAACTTTGAAGTGAACGCCTTTTTGTATTATACCGACAGCATTCATAAACTCGTCCGCGACTTTTTGGAAGATTTTCGCCACGCTTCCATGATCGACTACGAACAGTTTCAACAGCGCCCGTTCCGGGTGCGTATCGCTGAATCGGTCTCCCGGCTGTTGTCGCCTCTGTTGTAACCAACCGCTTGTAAACGCCAGTCCGCCGAATCGGCGGACTTTTTTCGACGCAGTTTGGCTTTGGGCAGGAAAACCGGCGATGGTCAACGAATAAAAGGGAAGAACCGAACGGTGAAGGGGGGGCAGCAGAGAACAATTCCAGCTGTTCCCGCTCACGGACAACTATTTTTTACTGGAAAGGAAGTGATCATGTTGTTTGTCGCTCTCGCCGCTGATGGCAGGACGGTTTCGCTTGCCGGGGCGGAAAGATGGGAACGAGAGGGGCTGATGCGCCTGAAACGACAGGAACCGTTTTTTTGTCCCGCGTGCCGTCAAGAAGTGGTGCTCCGGTCGGGCCGCTACCGTTTGCCGCATTTCGCCCATCGAAAAGGGGCGGCCTGCCCGGTCGAGCACGAACCGGAGTCGGAGCGTCACTTAACTGGGAAGCGAGACTTATTCGCGTGGCTCATTCGCCAAGGCATGGAGGCGAAGCTCGAGCCGTATTTGCCCGCCATCAAGCAGCGTCCTGACGTATTGTTCCGCCATGGCCCACACCTTTATGCCCTCGAATACCAATGTTCCACGATCGATGAATCGCTGTTTCGCGAACGCAATGACGGCTACCGTCTCCTTGGCATCCGCCCGTTGTGGGTGTTAGGAGCCCATCATTTGCGGCGTTCGCCAAAATATTCGGGGGAAGTGCAACTCTCCCGGTTTCAATGGTTGTTTGCCCATCGCGCTCCACATTCAGTCGTTCCACATATATGGTACTACAGTCCAGAGACGAAACGCTTCATCCGTCTTTTTCGCCCGTTGCCGCTATCGGTGCAGCGAACATTGGCCGTGGTCGATTCAATTCCGCTTTCGTCGTTTTCGTTCCCCGATTGGATGGCCCCCTGCCCGCTGCCGCTTCCATCCGAGTTTTGGGAGCGATGGCTCGAACGAAAAAAACAATGGCGGCGGACGTTTCCGCTTTATCCGAACCAAACCGTGCGCCGCATTTGTGCTGATTTTTACCAGGCGGGCATCGTTCCGTCACTGTTTCCGACCGAAGCAGGCTGGCCAGTGCCGCGGGGGTATTTATGGGAGACGGCGCCGTTCATTTGGCAAACGTATGTCCTTTTGTTTCTTCTTGGAAAGACCGGACGGCCGGCAACGGCAGTATCTTTATTTCAGTGGCTCGATGACAAAATCCGCACCGGCCGCCTTGTTCCGCGCCGGCTGCCGCTTGTCGGCCGGGATACGTATCGTGAGGCCGTCGGCGAGTATTTGCATTGGTTGAGCCTGCTCGGCTATCTCCGCCGCGAAGAGGGCGACCAGCTTCATTTGGTGAAGCCGCTGTCGTTTCCGTCGACCGTCGATCAGATGATTCATCAAGATGCTGCGCTTCTTGAGCAAATTCACCAAACGTCGGCGCTTAGCTGCTATTGGTCAACACTTGAGTTCGGGAGAGTGGAAAAAATGAGCAGAAAACAGGAAAAGATGAACGGAATGGTGAATAATAATTCGTGTATCGATTATTTGGATAAGGAGGAATGATGACGGTGGAGGAAAAGAAAGCGAAAAAGTCGCTGCCGCTGCGAAGCGAGATTCCCGTGGAAGAAACGTGGCGGCTTGAGGACATTTTTCCTACCGATGACGCCTGGGAAGAAGAATTCAAACAAGTGAAGGCACTGATTCCAAAGCTTGGCGAATACAAAGGGCGGCTTGGCGAATCGCCGGAAGTGCTGTATGAAGCATTGCAATACCAAGATGACGTATCGATGCGCCTCGGCAAGCTGTATACATACGCCCATATGCGCTATGATCAAGATACGACTAACTCGTTTTACCAAGGGCTCGACGCCCGGGCGAAAAGCTTGTACAGCGAAGCATCGAGCGCGATGGCGTTTATCGTGCCGGAAATTTTGGCGATCGATGAAGCGGTGCTGCGCTCGTTTTTGGAACAATACGAGCCGCTTCGCTTGTATGCGCACGCGTTAGACGAAATTACGCGCCAGCGCCCGCACGTGCTGTCGGCGGAAGAGGAGGCGATCTTGGCGCAGGCGGCCGAGGTGATGCAGGCGACATCCGACACGTTCAGCGCGTTGAACAACGCTGATTTGACGTTTCCGACGATCATCGATGAAAACGGTGAGGAAGTCGAAGTCACGCACGGCCGGTTCATTCGCTTTTTAGAAAGCACGGACCGCCGTGTCCGCCGCGATGCGTTCCATGCGGTGTACCATACGTACGAAAAGTTTCAAAACACGTTTGCCAGCACGCTTGCCGGAACGGTGAAAAAACATAACTTTTTTGCCCGCGTCCGCCGTTATGAATCGGCGCGCCAAGCGGCGCTCGATGCCAACAACATCCCGGAGAGCGTGTACGACAACTTGATTGCCACGGTTCATGAACATTTGCCGCTTTTGCATCGCTATGTGCGGCTGCGCAAACAAGTGTTGGGGCTTGACGAGCTCCATATGTATGACTTGTACACGCCGCTTGTGCAAGATGTGAAAATGGACGTGACGTACGAGGAAGCGAAGCAATATATGCTTGACGGGCTGGCGCCGCTCGGCGAGGAGTATGTAGCGATCGTCAAAGAAGGGCTTGACAACCGTTGGGTCGATGTGCGCGAGAACAAAGGGAAGCGGAGCGGTGCGTATTCGTCGGGAGCGTATGGCACCCATCCGTACATTTTGCTCAATTGGCAGGACAACGTTCACAACTTGTTTACGCTCGTCCATGAGTTTGGCCACTCGGTCCATAGCTACTATACGCGCAAAACGCAGCCGTATCCGTACGCCCATTATTCGATTTTCGTCGCTGAAGTGGCGTCAACGTGCAATGAAGCGCTCTTGAACGATCACTTGCTGAAAACGATTGATGATGAGAAGAAACGGTTGTACTTGTTGAACCATTATCTTGAGGGATTCCGCGGCACTGTCTTTCGGCAGACGATGTTTGCGGAATTCGAGCATCTGATCCACCTGAAGGCGCAACAGGGCGAAGCGTTAACGGCTGAGACGCTCACCTCGCTTTATTATGATTTAAACAAAAAGTATTTTGGCGATGAGATTGTGGTCGACCAAGAAATCGGCTTGGAATGGTCGCGCATTCCGCATTTTTATTACAACTATTATGTGTACCAATATGCGACCGGCTTCAGCGCGGCAACAGCGCTCAGCAAACAAATCTTAGAGGAAGGCGAACCGGCGGTGAAACGGTACATTGACTTTTTAAAAGCCGGCAGCTCGGACTACCCAATCGAAGTGCTGAAAAAAGCCGGCGTTGATATGACGAGCGCCGAGCCGATCCGCCAAGCGTGCCAAGTGTTTGCGGAGAAGCTTGATGAGATGGAGCAGCTGCTTGAGAAATGAAACGAATGCGGCGCTACAGCCGCATTCGTTTGGATGGAAATCCACGAAACTGATGGCGGCGGTTCCATGTTGTCGCCAATCCAAGCAAGGAGAGAAACAAAAGCGGCATGGTCGCCCAAAGCGGAAGGAGCTGCATGAGGCCCAACAAGTTCAGAATAAAGGCGGCAGTGGATGCCGCCGCCCAAAGGGATAAGACGATGCGCTGCTTCATGGCGATGGCCCCCCCTCTTCCCATTTGCTTTAGTTGATGGCTCTTCACCACAACATGTACTTGACAAGCAATACGGTTTCCTGCACAAAGATGTGCAAAAATCACTGATTTGTTGATTTTCCCTCACAAGCGTAAATAGGGTATGTTCAGAAAAAAAACAAGTACAACTTTTGGGGAAGAGCCTAGTTGATTATATGCTGTTTGTCTGCCTGATCATGACGTAGGAGAATTATGACAATAATGTGAACAAACGAGGTGTGAGTAAAATATTTGTGGGTGACATTCCGAAATGATCCCCGACGAGGGTTGCGAACTTTTGTTCGCGACGCTCGTCGGGGCCACCAAGCGAAGCGCGGTAGAAAAAAGCAAATGTCATGCAAAAAGGACTCTCTCCCTGCTATGATGGTGATTGTCAACATCAACCGAAAACAGGAGGGAGAGAGTCCATGAAACATCTTACCACAGAATGGCCTTTATTAAAAGAGCTGGAGGAACAATTAGTCAGAACTCTTCAAAAGGTGTTCGCTGTCTTGTTGGCGGCCCTTTTGGAGGAGATTGATCAACAACTGGCGGAAGCGCGGGACAAGCGCCGGTATCAGCTGAAAGACAAACGGCCGACTACGATCCAAACGCTGTTTGGGGAAGTGACGTTCCGATGGAACTACTACTATGATCGACAAACGGGGGCGTATACGTTCTTGCTGGATGCCGAACTGGGCTTTGATGGAGCGCAGTCGATCAGCCCTTGCCTCGAGGAAACGGCGGTCGAGTTGGCCGTCGAGTGCTCTTCCTACCGCAAAGCGGCTCGCACGCTGGAGTCGATCGTGGGGTATGCGGTCCTCAGCCACGAGGCGATTCGCCAACTGGTGCTGGAGGCCCCTGTCTCGCTGCATCACCCTGTTTCCAAACGGCACGGCCGGGTGCTGTTTGTGGAGGCCGATGGACTGTTTATTTCCCGCCAGGGGAAAGGGAAACGGGCGAAAGAAGAGAAAATCCTGGCGGTTCACGAGGGATGGAGACGAAACGGGTCGCAGCTTGAGCTGGTGAACCGGCGCCACTACCTCCATGAAGGGACGGGGGACGTGTGGGAACAGTTTGAGGAGTGGCTGATGAAGGAATATGCCTATGATCCGTGCCAAGACCTGTTGGTCATCAACGGCGACGCGGCGTCGTGGATCACGGCCTGCCGGGAGTATTTTGGGAAGCGGGCGTGCTTTCAGCTGGATCGATTTCATGTGGCGCGGGAGCTGCGTCAGTGTCTGTCCGGCCATCCGCGTTGGCGGGAGGTGCGGAAGAAGCTGGCGAAACAAGACGAAGAGGGGCTTCTCGTGGAGCTGAACAGCGCGGTCGGCACGTTGGAGGACGAAGCGAAAGAGAAGCAGATGGCTGCCATGATCCGCCGGATCGAGTCGATGCCGGGATGCATCCGGGACTATCGGGAGTGGCTGTCGGAGCAAGGGGTGGAGACGACCGGCATGCGTCCGATGGGCCACGCCGAGAGCGTGATGAGCCGGTTTGCGCATCGGGTGAAATCCCGCCGCAGCTGGAAAGACCAAGGGCTTCGGGCGTTTCTGAGGGCGATGGCAGCCCGAATCGACGGGATTTGGCGGAGAAATGGGCAGTTGGTGGAGGAAGAAGAGACCCGAACGGCGGCCTCGGCCTCAACAAAGTCCAAGCGGATCGAACAGGCCAAACGGAAGGCCGGACGGTTATGGGCAGATGTGGTGCGTCAGAATCTACCGTGTCTGCAACAGTCATCCGGGACGCCGATCCATCAAGCGTTGTCGGCGCTCCGGGATGGTGGTTGGGTGTAAAAAAATGGAATATCGTATCATCGCCTCAAGATGAGGGATGAGAGTCCGAAAGCGCTTACGATATGAATTCCTGAAAATGGTTCGCTAACTAGTGATTGACAACGCCCGTAGTGAACCGAAAAAATGTTCTCCACAAAGTCTTGACTGACTCACAAACGAGCAAATGGGTTGACAATTTGATCGGCCGTTTGTTAAGATATAGATATGAACGGAAGACAAAACCTAAACCTGATACCCCTTTGTTTGACCGTGAACAATTTCTCCCATCCCCTTTGTTGTCTTGGCAACAAGAAAAAGCCCGGCTTCGGCCGGGCCTTTTCTTGTCGGTCGCACGCTACAGGCGGGCTTTTTCGATATAGCGCCAAAACGTTCCATGCTTGACAGGCACCCGCTCGACCTTTTGTTTCAGCTGCAGCTTTTTCATTTCCGTTTCCGCTTCTTGGATGGTCCAATTGTACACAACGGCAACTTCTTTCGTGGCGACGGACTTAAAATGGCTTAAAAATGATTCCAGTGGAGGGGGAGGAGACGGCTTGGGATGGAAGCCAAGCATTTCGGCGATCAGTTCGACGTAAATGTCATACGGATAGCATCCGGAAATTTTAATGCCTTCATCTTCAATGTTTTCATTAAATAAGACAAGCGTCGGTATTTCGTCGACATCCATTTCCGACGTGATTTTCAAATCACATTGGAACGCTTTTACCGCTCCCGGAGAGTGCATGTCGCGCAGAAATTCATCGACGTCAAGACCAGCTTCGGCGGCGCATTCGGCGAGCACCGACAAATCAGAGACATTTTGTTTTTCGAGAAAGAGCTGTTCTTGCAGCTTGCGTAAAAAGCGGAGGCCGGCCCGCTTTCCTTGCATTTCCGCCGCTTTAATGGCGAGCGATGGGGCGAACGGGCTTGAAATCCGATTTTCGAGCCAAACGCTGCCGTCGCATGACATGCCGGTGCGGCAAGCCGCCCATTCCCATGCTTTGGCCATTGCCTCCGGCTTTGTTCCTTTGTGCGCGCCCCATGTCGCCCATGTTCCGCTCAATATGTGCCTTAAGGTAAAAAAACGGCCGTATTCGATCGTCAGTTTTTTGATGACTGGTTCAAGCCCCCAGCATTCCGGGCATAAAGGATCGATAAACAAATACAGCTCGAGCGGTTTGTTCGTGTTGCCTAGCGGCTGGGAAGGGTAGCAAGTTGATGTCGTCTTCCCAGCAAACTTCTCACTCAAGGGTATGCTCCTTTCTGTCCAGATGATCTGGGGTATTGACCATATGATGGGCGGTGAGTACGAGCCGGTGATAAAACTGTTCGCGCGCCGGCCCGGACAAGCCGATTTCGTCCATGGCTGCCCGCATGCAGGCAAGCCATGCTTCCGCCCGCTTCGGCGTGATTTCAAAGCGGAGATGGCGCGCCCTCATCATGGGGTGTCCATGCTCTGCCGTGTAAAGAGGGGGGCCGCCTAAATATTGTGTTAAAAACTGTTTTTGCTTGCGGGCGGTTTCCGTCAAATCGTCAGGGAAAATGGGCCGCAAGTCCGGATGCGCGGCCACGCGACGGTAAAATGCTTCGACAAGTTTCGCAACCTTCTCCTCTCCGCCGATCGCCTCATAAAGAGTTTGCCATTGTTCACCCATCGCGGATGCTCCTTTTGTTTGAAAATCATTCGTTGTCGTTTGATTGCTATTTTATCAACAGCACGCATGGATCTCAAACAAAGTGACTCGAGCGCCGCTCGTTTATGTGCGGTAGCTTTTTAACACGCGTTCGACATACGCCCGCGTTTCGGCAAATGGCGGCACGCCCCCATGGCGATCGACGTGCCCGGGCCCGGCGTTGTAGGCGGCTAAGGCGAGAGTGATATTCCCGTTGTACCGGTCAAGGAGCTGGCGCAAATATTTTACGCCGCCGTCGATGTTTTGCGCCGGATCAAGCGGGTTGTGGACGCCGAGCATTTTTGCCGTGCTTGGCATGAGCTGCATGAGTCCAAACGCTCCAGCCGGACTTTTCGCATCGGGACGGAAATTTGACTCATGGCGAATGACGGCGCGGATGAGCTGCGGGTCAACGTCGTATTTTTCCGCTGCCGCCGCGATGAAAGCATCGATGGAAGAAGATGAGTTGGTTGCAGCACCCGCTTCATGTTCGAGCGGGGCGCTGCGATGGCCGGCGGGCGCCGGGGGCTGACCGCTTAGGGCAGCTTGAGGCGCCTCGGCAGAAGATTCCTCACCGCGGCTGAGAGATTCGGCAAGCAAGCTTGAAAACAAGGATGGCACCGGCGATGGCAACAGGCTGGAGCGTCCGGGTGAGAACGCATTGAGTGCCTGCCATTCGATGAGCAGCTTTAATGGCGAAACGGTCATCGTCTTTCCTCCATTTCTTTCATGCGGGCGTAAAAGCGGGCGATTTTGTTTGGCGCCGGGCGGCGCGGGATGCCGAGCGCCTCAAGCAGGCGCAAAAACCGCTTTTCACCCGCTTCCACGTGATCCACTTCATACTCAAGTTCGTAATCTTCGCTTTGCAAGTAGAAGTTGCGGTCAAGGAAAAGCGTACCGCCTTCGTACGGCCATTGGGCGCGTTCGGTGACAAGAGAGCCGAAATGGCGCACGTTGGATGGATCAATGCCCAGTTCCGCAAGCAAGGCCGCGATCGTTCCGTGCAGCGGCACGCCCGTGAGCAGCGCCTCCGCTTCGGAAGGGGTGAGCGGCACGTGCGTCTCGAGAAGCGCCCCATCCGCCCGCGTTTGTTTCAGCGTCAGCGTAAACCGCCCTTCTTTCGCCCGGATGCGCAGCGCTGCCGCCCGTTCTTTTAAGGCGAATGACGGAGTGTCAAAGTAATGGTTTTCCTGGCGGAAGAAAGCGCCATCATCCAACCGGAAGGCGGCGCGGACGGCCGCAAATTCCGCTGCCGTTAACAAGTTTTTCAATTCGATTTCGACCTCTTGATGCATCGTAAATCTCCCTCGGGAAAGATCATCGTCTCCCTCTATTATCAGCTGTTTTTCGGCGAATATCAATTATTTCGCCCGCATAGGCTGAATATGGTAAAATAAAGGGCGGATGGTTGGTGTGGAAGGAGAGAAAGCATGAACGAAAAATGGATCGTCGAGCGGGCAGAGCGAAAAGACGGCCGGCTCTGGCTGAAGGTTGATGATGCGCTTGTTTTGCCCGCCGGTGTTATGCCGAAGCGCCATATGCTTGTTGACTCAGATGCATTGGCGTTTGTGTATATATTGGAAACCGAGGATCGCTTTCTATATGTCATGGTTCCGAAGCCGTGGTGGCCTGAGCTAAAGGCGGCGCTTGACGCCAAGGAGCCGGTCTGGCTTCGATGTGGAGAGAGGACGCTTGAGCTTGAACAGTTTCACGATGAACTGTCTTATTTGCTTGAAAATATTCGCGGCAACGCCAACTATGGCGAGGCGCTTGAACGAGCAGTACAAGAGATGTTTTTTACCGGATGAGCCGTCCGGTTGCCTGCCTTTGGGCGTGAGGGGAGGCGGAGCGCGCCCAAGGCCGCTTACCGTCAAAGCGGCGCTGGGAAGGTGCGGATGCTTTCTCTTGGCCCAGGCTGTCAGGAAATTGAAAATAGATAGGCAGGTGGTACGATGGTAAACCATTGGGATTTGTTTTTAGCCCCGTATAAGCAGGCAGTCGAAGAGCTGAAAGTAAAGTTGCGAGGCATTCGCGCCCAGTTTGAGATGATTGAAGCGCACTCGCCGATTGAGTTTGTCACCGGACGCGTGAAGCCGGTTGCCAGCATTTTAGACAAGGCGCAAAAGAAAAACATCCCGCTCGACCGCCTCGAGGAAGAGATGCAAGATATTGCAGGACTGCGCATCATGTGCCAGTTTGTCGACGATATTAAAACGGTCGTCGAGCTGCTGCGCCAGCGCAACGATTTTACAATCGTCGAGGAGCGCGACTATGTCACGCAAAAGAAAGAAAGCGGCTATCGTTCATACCACCTCGTCATTCGGTATCCGGTGCAGACGATCCGCGGCGAGAAAAATATTTTGGCGGAAATTCAAATCCGCACGCTGGCGATGAACTTTTGGGCGACGATCGAACACTCTCTGAACTACAAATACAGCGGCCGCTTTCCGGAAGATATTAAAGCCCGGCTGCAGCGCGCGGCGGAGGCTGCCTACCGCCTCGATGAGGAAATGTCGAAAATCCGCGTTGAAATTCAAGAAGCGCAGGCCGCCTTTTCACGAAAACAAGAAGCAAAAGGGGAAGGACAATGAAACGAACTGATGCGCCGCTGGCCTTCGCCATTACGTCAAAAGGGGATGATGTGTCGAACGCCCTCGCGCAGAAGATGAAGACGTATTTGCTTGATTTTGATTTGCGCTATGATGAGGAAGCGCCGGATTTGGTCATTTCCGTCGGCGGGGATGGAACGCTGTTGTACGCGTTCCATCGCTATTGCCATCGGTTGGACAAGACGGCGTTTGTCGGCGTCCATACCGGCCATCTCGGCTTTTATGCCGATTGGGTGCCGGAAGAAATCGAAAAACTCGTGATTGCCATCGCCAAAACACCGTATCAAGTGGTGGAGTACCCGCTGCTTGAGGTGACGATTCGTTACATTAACGGTGGGCGCGAGGCGAAGTATTTAGCGCTCAACGAATGCACGGTGAAATGTGTGAGTGGGACGCTCGTCATGGATGTTGAAATTCGCGGTGATTTGTTTGAGCGGTTCCGCGGCGACGGGTTGTGCATTTCGACGCCGACCGGCAGCACGGCTTACAATAAAGCGCTCGGCGGCGCGATTTTGCATCCTTCGCTTGAGGCGATTCAAGTGACCGAGATGGCGTCGATCAACAACCGCGTGTTTCGGACAATCGGTTCGCCGCTCGTGCTGCCGGCGCACCATACGTGTTTACTCAAGCCGGTCAACCACGTCGATTTTCAAATTACGATCGACCATTTGTCACTGTTGCATAAAGAAGTGAAGTCGATTCAATGCCGGGTGGCCGATGAAAAGGTGCGTTTCGCCCGCTTTCGGCCGTTTCCGTTTTGGCGACGGGTGCGCGACTCGTTTATCGCCGACTGAGGGAAAACCCGCCTCCTTGGTTAGGCAACGCTTCCCGTTTGCGGCGAGGTGATGGTCTTTTGGCGCGGATGCCGATTCCGTTTTAGCGGCGTCAAAGGAAAGTGGATGGAACACGATGAGCAAGACGGAGATTTTTGATCAGAAAGGTGACGAACATTGCCGCCGTTTACCATGACCTTTTCCATCGATGAACAGCACGACGGAAAGCTGCTGCGCCAGTTTTTGCAAGAGAACGGCATTTCGCGGACGGCGCTTACCGATATTAAATTCCATGGCGGGGCGCTGTTGGTTGACGGTCGGTCCGTCACCGTCCGCCATGTGCTGCGCGCCGGTGAGACGCTGTCGGTTGTGTTTCCGCCGGAGCGGACGAGCGATTGGATGGATCCGGAAGAGATGCCGCTTCATATCGTGTACGAAGATGATTACATCCTTGTCGTTGACAAACCGGCCGGGTTGGCCACGATCCCGTCGCGCCATCATCCGGGCGGAACGCTTGCCAACGGCCTGCTGCACCATTACCGAAGGCAGCGGCTCGATTCAACCGTCCATATTGTGACAAGATTGGACCGCGACACGTCCGGGCTTGTGCTCGTTGCCAAGCACCGCCACGTTCACCATTTGTTGTCCACGCTCCAGCAAAAAGGGAAGGTGGCGCGCACATATGAGGCCATTTGCCACGGTGTCATGGTTGATGACGAAGGGACGATTGATGCGCCGATCGGCCGCCGGGGAGACAGCATCATCGCCCGCGAAGTGCGGGAGGACGGCAAGCCGGCGGTCACTCATTTCCGGGTGCTCGAGCGGCTTCGCGGCTATACGCACGTGTCGCTGCAGCTTGAAACCGGACGTACGCACCAAATCCGCGTCCATTTGGCTTATGTTGGCCATCCGCTCGCTGGGGATGACCTCTATGGCGGGAGTCGGGAGATGATCGACCGCCAGGCGCTCCATAGCCGTCAGCTCTCGTTTTTCCATCCGTTTGCGCGCCGCTGGTTGACATTTGCCGCTCCGCTTCCCGGGGACATGGCGCATCTCATTGAAACGGTGCGCTCGTCAACTACCCCCACTTAGCTAACGCTTGAAGTGGGGGCTTGCAACTCCCCAGAAGTACAAGCGGACTTCGTCCTCCTTCCTTGACTTGGGGTTGCATCAGGGCAGGTTGACAACTACCCAACGACGCAGGTCATGCCTGCATCGTTACCGATTCTCTCGGTGTGTCTGTTGGCAGTACTTGGCTTCCACACACAACAGACGGATCTACGCTCGATGTTTTACGGTTACAACGTTTCCTGTAACCAACTCCATACATCGAGTAGCCGTTATTGGAGTGCCTTTATTAAACGGTTTTCTCCACGCCTTTATTCTATCATACACAAAAGAAAAGGGGAACGCGCATTCCTCTCCCACTTACTCCCTTTGGTCGTTGAAGTGGGAGTCTCCTGCGCGAAATAGGATGAAGCGCCGGTTACGGGAACGAACGGAATTTTTCCGGAACGTATGGCATCGATGACGGAACCGAGACGGTCTCCATTTCCGGGTAGCGCAATGCAGTGAGCGCACCGCCGAACACACAGCCGGTGTCAATGTTGACGGTTCGTCCGACAAACCGCGGAGTTTTGACAGGCGTATGGCCATACACAACCCATGCGCTGCCGTGATACCGTTTCGCCCAGTCGCGGCGCACCGGCGTCCCGTCCGGGTTCGTTTCGCCGGTGATGTCTCCGTATAGGACGAACGTCTTGACTTTTTGATCCGTCCGCCCGATATAATCATGGCGAATGCCGGCGTGGGCGATGACAAGGCGCCCCTCATCCAAAACGGCGTACAGGGGCGCCTGCTCATACAGGCGGATAAATTTGCGGCGGATCATCTCCTGTTCGCTTGGAGGCAAGGTGCGGTACTCGGAGACGGTCGTCTCAAGACCATGGGCGATTTGCACGTTGCGCCCTAAAAAGAAGCGGTACAGCTTATTGCAATGGTTGCCCGGCACGTAGTAAGCCAGCTTTCGCTCGACAAGGGCGGAGACGATCTCGATCATGTTCAGCGATTCAGGACCGCGGTCGGTCAAATCGCCGACGAAGCCGAGCTTTCGGCCGCCAGGATGAACGGGAATCCCTTCGTTCCATACATACCCTAGTTTTTCTGTCAACGCAACAAATTCTCGGCGACAGCCATGAATATCGCCGATAATGTCAATGGCCATAGGATGCTCTCCTTTCTGACTATGGTCGGTATACTACCAGTATGTCCGTCAGACAATAGAAAGAAAAGAGGAGATTGCGCCGGGACAGCCGCAAAATGGGTGGCGGCCGGCAAAAACGAAGCCGCCTGCCGGTAATGGGCAAGCGGCTATTCATCGCTCGCGAACATAAATTTCCGCGTCCGCGAATGGACATTTAAGACAAGGCCGATCGCCAGCATGTACGTGGCGAGCGAGCTTCCTCCATAGCTGATGAACGGAAGCGGCAACCCCGTGATCGGCAAAAGTCCAATCGTCATGCCAATGTTTTGGAACACTTGGAACGTAATCATGCCCGCGACGCCGGCACATAAATAGCTGCCGTATAAATCGTTGCTCTCCAAGGCAATATGGATCATGCGATAAATGAGCAGGAAAAAGAGAGACACGACGATGCTTGAGCCGACAAATCCGAACTGTTCGGCAATAACCCCGAAAATAAAGTCGGTATGCGCTTCAGGCAAGTACACTTGTAAATTGCCGAGCCCCTTCCCGTACAGCTCCCCCGAGCCGATGGCCATCAACGAACGGATGAGCTGAAACCCTTGGTCGGTCGAATATTCATACGGTGCGAGCCATCCGTAAAACCGGTTTAATTGGTAATCTTCTTCAATGATATATTTATGAAAAAAGTCCGGAAAATAAAAGTATATGAATACAATGGATGCCACGGCCGCCACTCCGGAAAAGACGATGCCGAAAATGATGCGCCAGCGGATGCCGGAAACGAGCACCAAGGTGGCGGTGATGGCCATAAACACCATCGACATGCCCATGTCTGGCTGCTTGGCGAGCAAAATGAGCGGCGGCAAGACGGTCAAAGCGATTTTGCCAAGCAATTTAAAATCATCGCTGATCGTCGGTTCGGGATATTTTTCCCGATGGTTGACGATGATGCGACTTAGGACGATGATCATAAAAATTTTCATCAGCTCGGATGGCTGAAAGTTTCCTCCAGGTAGATGATACCAACTCGTCGCCCCCTTAATGGTTACTGATCCTGGGACGTTCAATTCCAGCCCAAGCAACAGCAACATCCCGAATCCATACAAATACCAAGCGATTTGAAACAGCCGATCATAGTCAATGATCATCGTCAAGGCGATCACGACAGCGCCGATGGCGTACCATTGCAGCTGCTTGGAAGCGAAGTTGACGTTCTGCAGCTTCTCGGGAAGCATCGGCTCCGCGCTGTGAATGGCGATGGCGCTCACCACGGCCATTAAGAATAAAAGAAATAATAAGTGATAATCAAGCTTCGATTGGGAAAAACGGTCATGATCCATGGAACGATCCTCTCCATTCAAATGTACCATATACCATATTAGCGAATTGAGTCGGTTTTGCAAAGTGGGAAAAACCGCCGGCAGCATGAAGGAGCCAAAAGGCAAAAAGAAAGCGCGCATTTACATTGTTTGCCGCATCGCCTATAATAGAATTAACACCTGGTGCTAAGAATAAATGATAATTGGGAGGATGAACGAATGGTCTTATCATTGGAAGGACGTACATATGTCGTGATGGGGGTGGCGAACAAACGAAGCATCGCCTGGGGCATTGCTCGTTCGCTTCATGCTGCCGGCGCTCGGTTGGTGTTTACGTATGCCGGCGAGCGGTTTGAAAAAGAGGTGCGGGTGCTGGTCGATACGCTTGGGGATGAACGCTCCCTTCTGCTGCCGTGCGATGTGGCAAAAGACGAAGACATTGTTCAATGTTTCGCGCAAATCAAAGAACAAGTCGGCGTCATCCACGGCGTCGCTCATTGCATCGCCTATGCCAATAAAGAAGACTTGAGCGGTGAGTATATGAATGTCAGCCGCGAAGGCTTTTTGCTCGCCCATAACATCAGTGCGTATTCGCTCACCGCGGTGGCTCGTGAAGCGAAAGAGCTGATGACGGAAGGCGGCAGCATCGTCACCCTTACGTACTTAGGCGGCGAGCGCGTCGTGCAAAACTACAACATTATGGGTGTGGCGAAAGCGTCGCTTGATGCGAGCGTGAAATATTTGGCGAACGATTTGGGCAAATACGGCATCCGCGTCAATGCCATTTCCGCTGGACCGATTCGCACACTGTCGGCCAAAGGGGTGAGCGATTTCAACTCGATTTTAAAGCAAATCGAAGAACGCGCTCCGCTCCGCCGGACGACGACGCAGGAAGAAGTCGGCGATGTGGTGCTGTTTTTGTTCAGCGACTTGTCGCGCGGCATCACCGGGGAAATTATTCACGTCGACTCGGGATACCACATTTTAGGATATTAAAAACGTGCGAGCAGCCGTTCCTGTTGATGGAGCGGCTGTTTTTTGCTTGACTTGGGCAATTATTGAGATCATGGGCATACATATATAAGGTAAGGCAAGCATGGAAAAGGGGGATCGACGTGCGGAAACAAAACGTTGTGGAGACGGAGCCATTGCTTTACATTGTGCAGCCAAAAGCGATGCGGGCGGCGGCGCATATGCAAGAAACGTTTATGTGGACTAGCCGAACGCAACAGGAAGAGGAAGGAAATTCCAACGATGAACGAGGCGGCGAGGAGGAACCGACTGAATTTTTTGCCAAAAAAGAATTCCAAGCGATGGCGCTCGACGAACGGCTGGCCTTTTTGGCGGAGCTGCCCGGCCATTTGCCGCCGCTTAAATGTCAGTTTGTCACGCAGGAGCAAAGCTATGAAGGTGTGCTGAAGCAATGCACAGCGGATGAATTGGTGATCGCCGACGAGCGAGGGAACGAAACCGTTATCGGCCGCGCCGCACTTGTTTCCGTAACGATGATCGGATTTGTGCCATAACGGTTTCCCTTTCCCGCGTCGAAGCACAGCGTTGCCCGGATGCGGTGCATCGTCGGGAAAGGGATGGCCATAGTTCATGCCGCCCCCTCACTGTTGCAGGAGACATTCCCATTTGGCTTGCGGTTTATTTTTTGAGGCTTGCCGCTTTTCTTGCTGACGATGGTCCATTTGCGCCCGGAAGGCTTGCAATTACAAAAGGCTTGTCATCCATCATGTTTTGCTTGAGCCCGTTTGCGGTTCAAATGCGTTTTTGTCGCCGAGCCTGGCATCTGTCGGTTGCCGCTTGCAATAGTAAAAGGTTTCGAATGGCGGCCGGTTTGCACGTTCTGGGGGGCAGGAGCGCCTTTTGCGCTTTCGGTTTGTGACGCCCTCGCCTCTTTTTGTTTGGCGCTCTGTTGATCGTCTGCCAGTGGGGCGGCACGTTTTTTCTTCCGTTTTTCGTTTTTCACATTCGCTTTTTCTGTTTTGGGAGGCATTGTCCGCGCCGCTGTATTCTTTTTCGACCGTTCCGTTTCTTTTGGGTCCGTTTGAGGCGACACCGGTTGTCCGAATGCCTCTTCTGTTTGCAGTTCTGTTGTGAGAGCAGCTGTTGATTCGAATTCTTTGGCTTGCTCCCACACTTCCAATAACTCCGAAGCGACCCGCTCCCAATGATACAGCGAAACAGCCAGCTCGCGTCCTTTTTCGCCCATTCTTTTCATCAAAGATGTATTGGATAATATTTGGGCGATCTTGTCGGCGAAATCGCTTGGGTTCTCTGGGTTTTCCACGATCAGGCCATTTTCATTCGCCAAAATGACTTCTGGATTGCCGCCTCTGGCTGTCGTGACGATCGGAAGGCCTGCCGCCATGGCTTCGTAATGGACGCGCGCCAACGGCGGTTGGCTGCCTGTCGCCTGCTTTCGCGTCCCTTGGCCGATGATTTCGCTGTAAAACATATGCGGAAACATAGCATCGGCTAAGTAGACGCTTTGATACGAAGCATAGAGCGGACAAATGGAGAAATAGATTTCAAATAATGACCGAATTCTTTTGGACACGTTGTTTCCCGGTGTGCATCCAGTATGTCGGTCGGTTCGGGGAAGGACGGCGAATGGGGAGGGATCCAATCGTCGAATAGGCTGTGTTTGTGAAAACGGGCCAACCATTCAATCCGTTGCTGGAATGAGGGCTTGCTTCCGCTTGAGGAAACGTACTCCATCAAGTAGTAATAGTGGTTTTTTCGTTGAACGTAAGGTTGCTTTGTTTTTGTCCGGATCATTTTTGGGACGTGAAATCCAGTTTCATATAGTTTGGAATGAAGCAAAATCGGGAAAGGTGTTTTATCCTCATTCAGCCGTTTTAGTACGCACCTCTCACCCGTTTTTTTGTTTTGCAGAAGCCATACTTTTTCCTTTTTTAGCTCGCCGGCGATATCCACCTCGGTTTCCGACAGGCCGTAGCTGTGCAACACTTCAAACAACAGGCGGGATCGTTTTGAGGCCACGATCAGTTCCTCCTAGCGCCAATGGTCGGTTAATAAGAGTGTATGTAAAGGGAAACGAGTTGGTATAGACAGGTGCACTAGGCCATGGCGAAAAGGGGCGGCAAAAAATAAGGCCGACCGCGCTCTTTGGCGCTGGCCGGCAAGGCTTTTCTTGATTATTCTTCCTCGTCCTCGAGCTGTTTTTGTGAATCGGAACGCATGGAAGCGGGGAGATCGATCGAGGCGATGGCGGCCGCATTGATGGCCAGTGTGCGCCCTCCCTCTTCATAAAAGCGGTCAACAAGCAACGAAACAGTGTTGGTTCGCGGTTTAACATAAATCAGCCAGAAGTCCCCCCCTCTACAGGTGGGGGATGAATGGCGTTCGGTTTTTCTGTTTTTCTCTTTCTTCTTTGGATGGCAATAGAATACAATAAACATAGGAGGTGAAACCATGTATCGAACGCTGAAAACCCGTTTTCGGGCAAAGAAAGAAGTTATCCAAAAACTATTTGAATGCAATCGTATCTCCGCAGAAGTTTGGAACGAATGCCTTCGTTTGGCAAAAGAACATCATTTGGAAACAGGAAAATGGATAACCAAAACGGAACTGCAAAAAGCAACAAAAGGTCGTTTTTCTATCCACAGCCAAAGCATCCAGGCGGTTGTGCATAAATATATCTTTGCCCGTGATGGGGCAAAAGAAGCACGGAAAAAAGGAGAAAAAATCAAATATCCATACAAAAAGAAAAAACATTTCAACACGAAATGGGCAAAAGATGGGTTTGTTTTGCATGAAGACGGAACGTTGGAACTGTCGCTAGGAATTTGGAATCGAAAACGACAATCTCCTTTGGTGGTGAAAATCGACAAAGAGAAACTTCCAAACGGAAAAGTCAAAGAAATCGAGTTGGTCTATGACCGTGGTTTGTGGCTTTGTTTATCGTATGAAGATGGGAAAAAACCAAAAGAAAATCCATGTAAAAACCGTGTTGCTATTGACCCAGGGGAAATTCACACCATCGCAGCCATTTGTGAAAATGGGGAAAGCCTCATTATCACGGGAAGAAAAATAAGAAGCATTCATCGGTTGAGAAACAAGAAATTAAAAGAACTGCAAAAACTCATGAGCAGATGCAAAAAAGGCTCCAAACAATGGAAAAAGTACAATCGGGCGAAACAATATGTACTTTCGAAATCAGAGGCACAACTAAAGGATGCACTGCACAAAACCACGAGACAATTTGTTCGTTGGTGTTTGGAAAACCAAGTGAAAGAAGTCGTCATTGGAGATATCGAAGGAATCCAACGGAATACGAAAAAGAAACGAAACAAAAAGACCAATCAGAAATTATCCAATTGGTCGTTTGGAAAATTATTTGATTATCTCAAATACAAATTGAATGCCGAAGGAATTCAAATCGAGAAAAAAGATGAAAGTTATACCTCGCAAACATGCCCTGTTTGCGGGAAGAAAAATAAATCTTCTTCTAGAAATTATACATGTCAATGCGGGTACAAACGACACCGTGATATCCATGGGGCAATGAATTTATTTGCCAAAGTATATTATGGTGAAATCCGCCCATTGGAATTTACGGTCAAACCGTTTACGTATCGACGGATTGCTTAGGTATGAAGTCGTAGATGGCGAGTTCCCGCCCTTGAGTATCATGGATACTCATGTTGCCTGTGGCTCCCAACGGGACGGGTGCCAGGTGTTGCCTGCAGATAGGCTGCCAACCAGCCTATCATGCATCCACCTCCGAAGGGGAAACAGGAAACCCCCACTTCGATAAGTGGGGGAGGTTCATAACCGAGAAAAACTGCATTGTAGTATGTTTCCTTGACCGTGTGCACGTTCACTTCTGTGTTGGGCGGGAGCGCCGTCAGCTGGTCGTACAGGGCGCGGGAAAGGCGGGGGCGGGTCGGCCGCCGCTCAAAAAAGACACGGTACATTGTGTCGCCTCCTTTCTTGTCTCTTGTGTTAAAAACCTATACTCCATCATATGATTGGCGTAGGAGAGCGTTTGGGTAAACGTCCGCACCGGAGCAGGTTCGCCTGCTGCCGGGCCGAGGAGGCGGAAAAAGCGCACGCCTCCTTTTGCGGCCGCAGCGAGCGGAAAGGGGAGAGGAACGTGGATGACCCGTTTTCCTTTATTCTTCTTTGTTTAGCCAGCTTTCGTCTGACGAGGCTCATCGTATACGATACGATCACCGCCTGGCTTCGCCGGCCTTTCCATGAATGGGTGGAGGAGGAGCTTCCGGACGGAAGAAAAGAAGTATTTCTCATTTTGAAGGGCAGCGGATTGCGGCGCTGGATCGGCGAACTGCTAAGTTGCTACTGGTGCACCGGGATATGGTGTGCAGCGTTTTGTTATATTGGGGTTGTTGCTTGGCCGGCCGTTTTCCAGCCACTGATCGTGCTGCTCGCAGTCGCCGGCGGGGCGGCGCTGATTGAAACGGTTGTCAGCAAGTGGCTCTCGTAAGGGGAGAGATGCTATATAGATGCAACAAAGAAGTTTAACATATCCTTGACAGAAAAGTGGTTTGCCCATTTTCGACTGTCGAAGGCAAGCGTGCGGCTTGCCTCCGTCACGCCTTAGCGTGACGGAAGACCGAACAACGACTCGCTTCACAGACCCATTCATGGGTCTTTAAGCGGCGTTGTTCGGTCACTCGACAGTCGGATGCAATGACCGGCAAAGACGAAAAATGTTAAAGCTTTAAATTGCATCTATATAGCTTGCGTCATCCGGACCGGCTGTAGCGGAAAGCTGCCGCCTGGATGGCTGGCCGACGGCTTCCGCCGGTGGGAGATTGTGTTTCGGTTGGTCTTGGACACTTGAAGCATCATGCCCCCGCTGCTGCTGTCAAGCAAAGATCGTTGCTGCCGACAAGACGAGGCCGGCTGAAGCCGGCCGGGAAAAGCAGCCGCTCCATTGGATGGGGCGGGCTCCGTTTACCATTGGACGGCGATGCGGTTGGCCGCGGCGGCTCCTTTGGGCAGTTCAGCGCCATATACGAAGCCGTCGACTGTCAGGGAGCGGACGTTGCCGGACGGTCGAACCGCAATCTCAAACTGGGAAAAGCGCCGTTCTTCACCTGGTTCAATGGGGACGCCATGGAGCGGGGCAATCCAATATTCGCCGTTTTGCCGCACTTTTTCCCGCCAGTTTTCTTGGATGAACGTCCAACCTTCGGCGCCGCTGTCAGCCAGCCCCTCCTGTGCGGCGCGCCCGCTTTGGGGGAGCGCAATTTTTCCGCTCAGCACCGCTGCTTTCGGCGGCGAGATGCGGAGGCAGACGACCGGATGGTGAAGCGGCGCGGTTCCGCTGTTGCGGATGATGAAGTCGCCAATCACGACAATTTCTTCTTCATCAAGGTGCGTCGGGATCATAACCGAGTAATGAAACAGCGCCAGCACGGAAGCGGCTGGATCGGCGCCGGTGGTTTGTTGCGGTCCGGAGACGCGATGCTCTGCCTCTTCGAGCGCGATTTCATACAACAAAAGCTGGCGCTCCAAGGCCGCGATCTTTTTCTTGTACATTTCGGCGTTGACTGTTTCGGCTTCACGCAATTTTTCTTTTAGATAGGCGCTGCGCATTTTTTCTTTTTCCAGTTCGGCCTCAAGCTGCTTGATCTGTTGCCTGCACGAGGCGGCTTCAGACCGGTAGTGAATAATTTGTTGCTGCAGGCGGAGGTGCCGGTCATCATTCGCATTTTTCACTCGTTTTCCACTCCTTCCATTTTTATCTTATGTATACGCGGAAGGCAAGTGCCATATAAAAAAGGCTGTTGTTGAGAACAACAGCCTAAGTGGTGCGGGACGTTACATTGCTGGGAATACGTCCGGGCATTGTGGCGGGAATTTGGTTGTCGGGCACAGCGTAGCTTCGGCAAGTTCTTCGCGCGGTTGGCAGAAGCGGGCTTCAACTTCGATTTTGACGTCAGCTTCCACTTGGACTTCAAGGCATAAGGTGATGGAAACGTCGAGTTGAGTGAAGTTGTCCGTGCAAACTAAGCTTGTATCGCATTCAAAGAAGGAAATATGGCAATTGAGCTGCGTGCCTTCCGGAGCGCATAAGATGAATGTTTGCGCCGTGGCAAACGGAATCGGCGCCGATTGGCAAATCACCGTGCCGGTCGGGCTGACAATTTGCACAACGACGTGTCCTTTGACGAGCGCTTTGACTTTTTGCAATGTCACGGTCTCCCCGGAAGGAAGGGTGACGTTGACGGGCTGCCGGCCGTTTGGCTGCATGATTTCTTGGCAAATCAGCGCATCCTGGTCAACAACCGGATCGATTGGATTTCCGGCAGCGTCTGTCAAGAAACAACGAATGGCAAAGTTTTGCGGGTCCATGTTTTGCGCTGCCAAAAAGTCGCAAATCGTCCCGTCTCCCGGACAAGTGTCCGATGGGAAAATCGTTTCCAAATCATCGCCGCTGAAGCTTTTTAATGGCACGTCGATTTGCCGCGTCACCCAGTCATAAATTTTGCGTGTTCTGATGCATACCCTTTCCGTATCGCGATGGTAATGGCCCATTTTCTCGTTCCTCCTATCGTTCATTTGTTCCCCAACGCCTAATGGTTTGGGACTACTGTATACTATGAATGATATAGGTAAATGTGTTGGGACAGATGCGGATTTTTTATCGGCAGGCGTCTGCCGGACGATGAAATAAAGGGGGAGATGACGAATGAGAGAACAACGGGGAGCGGCGAAGGCAGGAACAAAAGGGATAGATGAACGGCGGCTGGCTGAGCGGATTGCTGAGCTGGAGCGCCGGCTCGAAGAAGCAGAGGCAGAAAATGTAGTGTTAAGGGAACTGGCTTACCAAAGCAAGCAACGTTATGAGCAAATAAAGCAGCTGATGAAACAAAACGACGAACTTCGCCGCCAGCTGCAGCAGCTGCAAGGAGAGACGGGAGGAGTACGTGACGAAGAACGGCCGGACAGCTGGTTTTTCCGTACGCTGCGCCAAGAAAACGCGATTGTGCCCCACCCGGACGAGCGCAAGGAAAAATGAGGCGCACCCTTGGCCGATAGGGCCATACAATAGCAGTAGCCATACATTTTTTTCATTTGGAGGGATGAGGCCATGACGAAACCAATCTCGCCCAAACCGACGGCTTGGGCGCTCACCTCAACAACCCAGCCAGTGCGGCGCCCGAGAGGCTGCGGCTGCGGCCGGCCGCCGGTCGTAAAGAAATAGCACAAATCCGTGAGAAGCGCCTATACTCCGCTTCCTCTCCTTGCATAGTCTAACAGTGCAACTAGGCGAAAGGAAGGGGGGAAGGGCATGTCGGATCGGAAAAAAGCGAAAGTGATTCATGTCGATAAATTGATCATTCATGCCGATGACATCGTCATTATGCCGCGCGGCCGCATCCGCGATCCATGGTTGTTCCCGCACCGCGATGATACGGAAATGGAAGCCGTTGAAGATGCGCGGGACCGGGATAAGGAAGAACATGGTGAAGGAGGCTATGATCGAAACGAAGGAGAACAGAGACCGTTTTCGTGGATCTAGCCATAAAGCAAATGGGGGACGCAAACGGTGGAGCGTTTTAAAAATTACGGGCTTTGGCTGGCAATCGGATCGTTTGCCGTGATTGCGCTTGAGACATTCGGCGTCGACATTGATCTTGGCAAATATGAACAACTGTACCATGCCTTCTTAAGCATTTTGGTGATGGCCGGTATTTTAAACAACCGTCGCTCGGCCGCGGTTATTCCGATAAAATTGATGACAAGTCGTAAATCGCATGGGCGCCTGCAGAAGGCGCCCTTTTTGTGCCCGGAAAGGCTGGAAAGGCGACAGAACGTTTTGCAGAAAATGACAATTATAATTTGGCGGCGAAAAAACCATTCTAAACATTGTCACCACCAATCTTACACCATATAAGGAGGACATGAATCATGACGGTTGCAACACAAGTGAAACAAACATTGGCGGGGTTAAAATCGGCTCAAGCGAGCTTCGAAACGTTTGCTTTGCAAACCGAAAACCAAGCCGCGAAACAGCTTTACCAACAAGCTGCCCAACAAACGCAGGCGGTCGTTGATTTGGTGAACTCGCGCATGCAAGAAATTCAAAACGAAGAGCCACAATATAAACAACAATAACCTTCGCTGAAGCGAATGGGATGGTTCAGGCGGAAAGGTTGGCACAGCACGCCAACCTTTCCCGACTTGGCGGAAATACATAAAAACGAATGGGTTGATGAAGATGAAAAAATGGTGGTTGGCGGCCGTCGTTGCGATGATCGCGGTCGGCGGCTGCGCCAAAGAAGAAACGGAACAAAAACAATCGCTGCAAGGGGCAAACCTACTGAGAACCCAAACGTCCGGGACGGCGAAACATGCGGAGCTGAACCAAGGTCCGGCCGAGCGGGCGGCCAGCTATTTGCGCGGGCGCGACGATGTTCGGGACGTGGTGGCGGTCAACAGCGTGGATCGGTTGCTCATTGCTTATCAAATTCCCCATATGAAGCGGTGGAGTCGAAAACAAATTGAGAAAGACATTGACCAAAAACTGCGCGACCTGTTTCCTGGCTATGATGTTGTTTCCTCGAGCGATTTGAAAATTTTTTGGAAGACGAAGGAATTAAAAGCCAACATGGACAATCGACGCTGGGATGAACGAAAAGTCAATCGGGAAATCAAGCGCATTGAAAAGCTAAGCAAAGAGCAAACATAAGAGGTGTCATTATGGCGAATGAAAAACGGAAAAAGCTGACCCCGGTTCAGCAGGAATATCATTTATTCGAAAAAGAGCGGGAAACGAAGCGTCCTATTGTTCGAAACTGTGTTTGCGCGTTTCTCGTTGGCGGAATCATTTGCACGATCGGGCAGGCGATCTCTTATTTCTATATGTACTTCTTTGATTTCACCGAGCAAACGGCAGGCAATCCGACGGTGGCGACGATGATCTTTTTGTCGATGATTTTAACTGGGTTTGGCGTTTATGACCGGATCGCCCAATTCGCTGGGGCGGGAAGCGCCGTGCCGGTGACAGGGTTTGGCAACGCCGTCATCTCGGCGGCGATTGAGCACCGGACGGAAGGATTTGTGTTAGGCGTCGGCTCGAACATGTTCAAGCTCGCCGGATCGGTCATCTTGTTCGGTACGTTTTCCGCCTTTGTTATCGCTCTTGTCAAAACGATTGCGACCCAGTGGGGGGGATTGTAATGCTGAAAGGGCACCGCACATGGGTGTTTGCGAACAAGCCGGCAATCATCGCAACAGCGGCGGTCGGCGGGCCGTTTGAGGCGAACGGCCGCCTCGCGGAAGACTTTGATCTTCTTCACGAAGATTTATGGCTCGGAGAGGAGTCGTACGAGAAGGCGCACCGCGTGCTCATGGAAGAAGCAGCGTTTCAGGCGATGGAAAAGGCCGGATTAGAGAAGGAAAAAGTACAGTTTCTCATCGCCGGCGATTTGATCAACCAGATGACGCCGACAAGTTTTGCCGCCCGAACGCTCGGCATGCCGTACCTTGGCATTTTTGGCGCCTGCTCAACCTCCATGGAAGGGCTTGCGCTCAGCGCTTTTATTACCAACTATGGCGGGGCAGACTATATCTTAACCGGTGCGTCAAGCCATAACACCGCTGTCGAAAAGCAGTTCCGCTATCCAACCGAATACGGCGGGCAAAAGCCGCCGACAGCGCAGTGGACGGTAACGGGAGCTGGCGTGGCGATCGTCAGCCCGAAAGGGGACGGGCCGCGCGTGACGGCAGCGACGATCGGCCGCGTTGTGGATATGGGGCTTGCCGACCCGTTCAACATGGGTGGAGCGATGGCGCCGGCGGCGGTCGATACGATTGAGGCGCATTTGCGCGACATGCAAATCGATGCATCGTATTACGATTTGATCGTCACCGGCGATCTAGGGCGAATCGGACGCCAAGTCTCCCTTGACTTGCTGCGTCAGCACGGCATTGACATCGATGAAGAGCGCTACCAAGATTGCGGACTTCTCATTTACCGTGACGGACAGCCGGTTTTATCCGGAGCGAGCGGGGCGGCTTGTTCCGCTGTCGTCGTTTACGGGCATCTCATCAAACGGATGCGCCGCGGCGAACTGAAGCGCATTTTGGCGGTGGCGACAGGGGCGCTGTTATCGCCATTGTCGTTTCAGCAAAACGAAACGATCCCGTGCATTGCCCATGCGGTGGCGATCGAGTACGGAGGTGAGGCGTAGCGTGTTGGCCATGTTTTTTTGGGCGTTTGTCGTCGGCGGGCTGATTTGCGTGATCGGGCAAATTTTGATGGATGTGTTTAAACTGACACCTGCGCATACGTTGACGATTCTCGTCGTCGTCGGGGCGATTTTGGATGGATTCGGTTTGTATGAGCCGCTCATTGATTTTGCTGGCGCCGGGGCGACGATTCCGATTACGAGCTTTGGAAACTCGCTCGTTCACGGCGCGATGCAAGAGGCGGAAAAACACGGCATTATCGGCGTATTGACCGGCATGTTTGAAGTGACGAGCGCCGGCATCTCCGCGGCGATCGTCTTTGGGTTTATCGGGGCGCTCTTGTTCCGCCCGAAAGGATAGGAGGGATCTTCCATGACCGTTGCTTCGCAGGTGAAACAAACGTTGGCGAGCTTAAAAGGCATTCACGCTGGGCTGCAACAGCTGGCGCTCACTTCCCAGGATGAAACGGCGCAGCGGACGTTTCATGAAGCGATGCTTGCGACAGAGGAGATCATCGCGGACATCAAAGACCGGATCGGCCGGCTCGAGTTCGAGGAGCCGCAATATCACGGAAAGTAAGGAGCATGATCGATGCCTATATGGTTAGAAACCGCCATTCGTTCGATTTGCATTTTAATCGGGTTGTTTGTGATCACCCGCATTCTCGGCAAAAAGCAATTATCAAAATTGTCGTTTTTTGAATACATCGTCGGCATTACCGTCGGCGATATTGCTGGAACGATGTCGGTCGATTTAGGAATTTCGTTGCAAGAAGGCATCACCAGCATTTTGATTTGGTCGCTGTTTCCAGTGGCTGTCGCTCGTCTCTCGCTGCGCAACAAGAAATTTCGCGATTTTGTCGAGGGCAATTCCACGGTTTTTATTAAAAACGGCAAAATTTTAGAGGAAAACTTGAAACGGGAGAAATATACGGTTGACGAGCTGCTCGAACAGCTGCGCAAAAAAGATGTGTTCCGCGTCGCCGACGTCGAGTTTGCGGTGCTTGAGCCAAACGGCGACTTGAACGTGTTGCTGAAGCGGGAAAAGCAGCCCCTCACCGTCGGAGATGTGTTCCCAAACCCACCGCGGGAAAAAGAGCCGCAAACGGTCATTATGGACGGCATGATTTTGGATGAGCCACTCGCTACGATGGGGCTTAGCCGCGGCTGGCTGAAGGAACAGCTTGACAAACAAGGAGTGGCGATTGAAAATGTGTTTCACGCCCAAGTCGATTCATACGGACAGCTGACGATCGATTTGTACGATGATAAGATCCAAATTGCCGAGCCGCAGGAGAAAAAGCTGCTCTTGGCCGCGATGAAAAAAATGCAGGCTGATCTGGAGCTGTATGCGTTGCAGACGAATTCCGAAGAGGCGAAGGCGCTGTATGAACGAAACGCCGCAAAAATGGCAGAGCTTGTGCAAAAAGTCGAACCGCTCTTGCGAAACTGATGACACAGGAGTAAAAGACGATGGAAGACAAACGGATAAAAACGACGGATGAGGAAATTCAAGTCCAATTGAAACCAAACGACCGCTCCGAGCGGACGCGGACGACCGATGAGGAAATTTCGATTGAATTCATGTTTGACAGCCCGCAGCTGATGCGCCAGCCGAAAGACTACGACGAAACTGAATATTGACGGTTTCCGTTTCCACAATCAGCGATCCATAAGGAGCTGTCTGTTCATTCGCATGGCTGTCCGAGAAGGAAAGCTTCCTTCTCGGACAGCCTCTTTTTGTTGCCCTTCTTCTCTGGCGAGGCAAGGATGCCGCCCCGTCTTACTCCGGCAGGGACTGCAAAAAGGCGCGCACTTCTTCCGGCGTTTTCGCATCAGCGCTATGCAGATGGGCGATTTTTTCCCCGTTTCGGAACACAAGAAGACTTGGAATGCCAAGCACTTGGTACTTATCACTAATATCTGGAAACTGATCTCGGTCGATTTCGAACCAGTCGTACTGCCCGTAATCGCGGATGATGTCATCGATGAACATGTTCAGGCGCACGCAGTCTGGACACCAAGTTGTGTAAAACTTCATAATCGCTGGCTTATCGCCGGAAATGGCCGCCTCGAATTGCTCAACTGTTTCAATTTGTCTCACATTCGTTCCCTCCCTTTCATGTTGCCGTTCATCTTTACTTTACCATATGGCAAGGCAAAAAAAGAACGGGGACGCCTTCACCTCGGGCAGTCGTTTTTGCATACAACAGTAAGAAAGGAGGGGAAAGTGTGAGCAAAGAGTTGGAAAAAGCGCTCGAAAATTGGGTTGCGTCGCGCAAAGAAGGGCATGAAACGTTCATCCGTCTGTTTGAACAATGGGGAAAGGACTTTAACAAACAGCTGCAAGAAATCGAAAAATTGAACAATGGATTTTTAAAAAGTGTACAAGGCAACTTGGACTACATCGAGCAATGGTTTGCGAAGAAGGAGCGGGAATTTGCCGAGCTGTTCCGCCGATTTGGATGACAAAATGGCCTTTGCGCCCATACGCTCCGCTAAGCCGGTGAATACGATACAGTAAACGGAGAAGGAGGTGAACATTATGATGGGCTTCTGCGGTTATGGTTATCCTTACGGCTACGGCTATGGCGGTGGCTATGGCGGTGGCTATGGCGGTGGCTATGGCGGTGGCTTTGTGCTGATTGTCGTGTTGTTCATTTTGTTGATTATTGTCGGCGCGGCATTTGTCGCCTAACGGAAAAAGCGAATGGGATACGGGCCGTTTCGGCGCCACGGAGCGGCTCGTATTTTTCTTTCCCTAATTTGATGCACGCCGAGGCGGGAGCATCATACGATATAGCAGGGAGAAGGAGGCAGAACGATGGATCAGCAATTTTTTAAAAACATCGAACAGAAAACAGGTGTCAATATGAAAGACGTTTTTGAGCTCGCCAACTCGCTGCAAAACGCCAATTTCAGCGATGAAAAAACGGTGCGCCAAGTGGTGAAGCGGGTGGCGCAAATTGCCAACCGGAAAGTGCCAAAAGAACTTGAGGACCAAATCGTCAAGGCGATCGTCCATAACGGCAAACAAATTGATTTGAACACGATCGCCAATATGTTGAACAACAAAAAGTAAGCAAAAGGGAGCTTGCGTGCGCACAGCTCCCTTTTGCTCTGCTTGGCTCAGGAGAGCGAAACGATGTTCGATGATCCCAAGCCTTGGATCAGTGTAGACGAGGCTGTTCTATGGCCATCATTCGAGCGATTTCACCATCGTGACATGTGGGATGCCGGCGTCCATAAAGACGCCGGAGACGGTCGTATAGCCGAGCTTTTGGTAAAACGGTTCTGCGTGCGTCTGGGCGTTCAGTTTCGCCGTTTTCGCCCCTTTTGTTTTCGCAAGCTGCTCCAACGCCTCCATCACCATCCGGCCGACGCCGCGGCCGCGGTAAGCCGGCAAAACGCAGATGCGCTCCGCTTTGCCAACCCCTTCATCGACCAGGCGAAACCGGCCGGCTGCGACTGCTTGTTCGCCATCGTATAGGACGAGATGGAACGATTCATGTTCAAATGCATCGATTTCTTCTTCTTCCGGCACGTTTTGCTCTTCGATGAATACAATCCGACGGACGCGCAACGCGTCTTCATACAACGCGCGGTCTTCCGTTGTTCCAATGGCGACGTTCATTCTCCCGTTTCCTTTCCTCCAACGATAAAGGTTTCATAGACAGTCCATGATCCGTTCTCGAGCTGGTAAAGAAGGTGGAACCGGTCGACCGTCTCTTCAAAATGGACGTTTTGCAGCCGCAGTTGGCTGTAGACGTCAGCGTATTCCGCATTCGGCAAATCGCGGCCAATTGTAATGTGCGGCACGAACACGAATTCCGGCTCCCCGGCAAACAAGCCGCTGTGCAGCTGCTCGTGCAACCGTTCCAGCACTTCGTTTGGCTCGACTTTCAAATAAATGATGTGGCTTGTCGGGTAAAACGAGCTGAATTTCGTCACTTTGATCGGAATTGGCTCCGTTTCCGCTGCGATGCGGCGCAGCTCTTTCGTCATTTCTTTGATTTGCTCCTCATCCGCCTCAAACGGGTATTTTAATGTAATGTGCGGCGGGATGAGGGCGTAATGGCTGTCGTACCGCTTCCGGTACGAGTTGGCGAAGTCTTGAATCCGCTTTGGCGGAAAAATGACAATGACGTACTTCATTCCGCTTTCCCTCCTTCAGATGGTTCGTTTGCCGTTATTTACAGCGACAAAATGGCCGATACCGCCCGGGGCACATCCGGCTGCCAATACGTCCATGCATGCCCGCCGGCAAATTCATGGTACGTGTAGGAAAACCGCTTTTCGATCAATAAGTCCCGTGCGGCCCGGTTCGGGGTGATAAAATCGCGTACATGGCCGTCCGTCGTTTTGACCGCCGTTTCTTCTGCGCCGATGGAATGGTAAAGGGAAAGAAGCGACGGGGCGCGGAACGCGCGGATGCGTTCGAGCACCGAGTCGTCAATGTAAGGAGACTGCATGGCGATTTTTCCAAATGTATGCGGATACAACAGACCGGCTAGAAGCGACACGGTTCCTCCCAGCGAATCGCCAATCAGCGCTCGTCCTTTGCCCATTTGATACGTCGGCAGCTCGCGATCCAAAAACGGCGCGAGCTCATGGGCCAAAAAGCGGATATAGGCTTCGTTTTTTCGACCGGCTGGGTGGTATTTCTCGTAGCGGTCGCTGACGTTCCGGTACGGGATGCCGACAACGATCGTTCGGTCGATCGTTCCTTCGTCCATGAGCGTCTCGATCACGCTTTTGATTTTTCCGTACATAAAATAATCCTTGCCGTCTTGCGCGATTAATAAAGAATATTTATGCAACGGAGAAAAATCGCTTGGCAAGTAGACAAGCAACCCGATTTCTTCTTGCAGCTCCCTGCTGTAAAGCGTATAATCGCGCATCGTTCCTGATGCTGTCGCCATGATCATCCTCCATGAAAGCGCAAGTTCACTTGTTATTGTAACATATTTAGGCAAAAAGATGTTAACGAAGGGCTCGAATTTTTCGTGAACTTGCCGAACATTGGTGCCGGCAAAAAAAATGACTTGCAAAAATGACCGGAATGCGTTACATTTTTTAATAAATTAACAATTAACAAAATTAAATACGCAGCGGTTCTTATCAAGAGAAGCGGAGGGAACTGGCCCAATGAAGCTTCAGCAACCAGCCGCCCGACGGCCAGGTGCTAAATCCAGCGAATTGAGCATTCAATTCGGCAGATAAGAAGAAGCATGACCATGTTCGTATGGAAAAGTCTTCTTCTTAGAAGACTTTTTTTATTTACTCAAGCGGCCGCTCCCTCAACCGAGAGGCGTCGAGGATCAAGGCCCTCGGCTGCTGCTTGACCAACAGCGGCGCTTCGTTGGGCGTTAAGTGGTTGGCCGTTGATCCATGATGGAATTTTCAACAGAAGGAGAGAGATGAGGTGGATAAACTAGAAACGTTGTTAGCGCAAATTGGCAACCGGAGCGAAACGGTGACGGGGACGGTCAACCCGCCAGTTTATTTTTCCACCGCCTACCGTCATGCCGGCATCGGGGAGTCGACCGGGTTTGACTATATCCGCACCGGCAACCCGACGCGCAAAATCGTCGAAGAAGCGATCGCGAGACTGGAAGGCGGCGACCAAGGCTATGCGTTCAGCTCCGGCATGGCCGCCATTCAGACAGTGCTCGCCTTGTTTGAGAGCGGAGACGAGTTTCTCGTATCGGCCGACCTTTACGGCGGGACGTACCGCCTGTTTGAGCGCGGCTGGCGCAAGTACGGTCTCGGCTTTCATTACGTCGATTTTGCTGATCTCGCTGCGGTGGAAGCGTGTATCACCGAAAAAACGAAAGCGATTTTCCTGGAAACACCGACGAACCCGCTTATGCATGAGACCGATATCCGCGCCGTCTCCGAATTCGCCAAACGGCATGGGCTGCTGCTGATCGTCGATAACACGTTTTACACGCCGGTGCTCCAACGCCCAATCGAACAAGGCGCCGATATTGTCATCCACAGCGCCACGAAATATTTAGGCGGCCATAACGACGTGTTGGCTGGCCTTGTCGTCGCCAAGGGCGAGGAGCTCTGTCAACGCCTGACCGAGTATCAGAACGCCATCGGCGCGGTGTTGTCGCCGTTTGATTCGTGGCTGTTGATTCGCGGGATGAAAACGCTGGCGCTAAGGATGCGCCAGCATGAAGAAAACGCCAAGCGCATCAGCGCCTTTTTGCGCGAACATGAAGATGTCACTGATGTGCTGTATCCGGGGAGAGGCGGGATGCTGTCGTTCCGGATTGCCGATGAAAAGTGGGTGAACGGGTTTTTAAAAAGCTTGCGCCTCATTACATTCGCGGAAAGCCTGGGCGGAGTCGAAAGCTTTATTACGTACCCAGCGACGCAGACGCATGCGGACATTCCTGAGGAAATCCGCATCCAAAACGGTATTTGCAACCGGCTGCTCCGCTTCTCGGTCGGCATCGAACATGCGGATGATTTAATCGCCGACTTGGCGCAAGCGTTCAAACACATGAAAGAGGTGTAAGCGATGGAACGGGAATGGTCGTTTTCAACGAAACTGCTCCATAATGAATGGAAAGTCGATCGCCACACGGGAGCGATGAGCGTGCCGATCCAGCACGCCTCCACGTTCCATCAGTTCGATTTCGCCACGTTCGGCAAATACGACTACAGCCGCTCCGGCAACCCGACGCGCGAGGCGCTTGAGGAAACGATCGCGGCGTTAGAAGGCGGAACGCGCGGATTCGCCTTCGCTTCTGGCATGGCGGCCATTTCGACGGCGTTTTTGCTCTTGTCCCGAGGCGACCACGTCCTCGTGACCGAAGACGTCTACGGCGGCACGTACCGGATGATCACGGAAGTGTTGACCCGCTTTGGCATCGAGCATACGTTTGTCGATATGACAGATTTAAACACAGTAGCGGAAAACATTCGTCCGAACACGAAAGTCATTTATATGGAAACGCCGTCCAATCCGCTGTTAAAAGTGACCGATATTCAAGGCGTCGTCAAGTTGGCGAAGGCGCATGGCTGTTTGACATTCTTGGATAATACGTTCATGACGCCGGCGTTGCAGCGGCCGCTTGACCTTGGCGTCGATATTGTCCTTCACAGCGCCACGAAATTTTTAGCCGGCCATAGCGACGTCGTCGCCGGATTGGCCGTGGTGAAAGATGAAGAGTTGGGAAAAGAGCTGTACAAACTGCAAAACGCGTTTGGTGCCGTTCTTGGCGTCCAAGATGCGTGGCTTGTGCTGCGGGGATTAAAAACGCTCCACGTTCGGCTGAAGCAGTCGTCCGAATCCGCCCTGGCCATCGCTGAGTATTTGGCGCGCCATCCGAAAGTGGAAGATGTGTATTATCCAGGGCTTTCGCACCACCCAGGCCATGACATCCAGCGCCATCAGGCGGCCGGGTTTGGCGCTGTGCTGTCGTTCCGTTTAGCCGATGAAGAAGCGGCTCGGACGTTCGTCCGAAACGTCCGCTTGCCGGTGTTTGCTGTCAGCCTTGGGGCGGTCGAGTCAATTTTATCGCACCCAGCGAAAATGTCGCATGCGGCGATGCCAAAAGAAGAGAGGCTCCGGCGCGGCATTACCGACGGCTTGTTGCGGCTGAGCGTCGGGCTTGAGGATGTCAACGATTTGATCGCCGATTTTGAGCAGGCGTTGTCGTTTGTTCAGGAGCGGCCGTCAGTTTCAACGCCATAGCCATCAGCCCGCCAAGCCTTCACAGCTCGGCGGGCGGGTCAAGATGCCGCTGAGGTTGACAACAGCCGCTCCTCTTTTAACTTCCCTCCGAAAGAAGTCTCCTACTTCTAAACGTGAAGGTGCGCCAGCACCAGTGAAAGTGGGAGATGAATGTCGGTTGGCGTTAGCCAACGAATAGGATAGAATATGGCTAGAACGGACACCTTCGGAACGAAGGGAAGCGTAAAGGGTTCTTGTGTGTGGCTTACCGTTCAGCGAACACACACAAGTCGCTTGAAGCCCCCACCTCTAAGCGAAGCGTAGGTGGTGGGTAGTTCACGCAAAATGGCATCGGGAACGCCGATCTTTCCGATATCATGCAGTAGAGCGGAACGATACAAGGCATCAAGCTGTTCATTCGGAAGGGAAAGCTTTTCCCCAATCGCGAGTGCGTAACGGGCCACGCGCAGCGAGTGCCCAGCTGTATAAGGATCGCGGGCGTCAAGCGCCGCTGTCAGGACAGTGATGAAACGGTTGAGCAGTTCTTTGTTCGTTCGGTCGCGTCGATGCACAGCGTCGATCATATGATTAAATCCGCGAAGTAAATAGGCAAATTCATCGGTATACACATTGTGGGCGACGGGTTTATACGTTTCGTTTTCCGCCCGTTTCATATGACTTAACAGCACACTGACCGGCTCATGGATCTCATCGACCAACAAGCGAGTCAAGAAAACGGAAAACGCGATCGAAAACAGCAAAATCACGGCTGCCCAGGGCCAATACGACCAATGGGATGCACTCGGTCCGGCGAGCGACCATTTGATTTCCGTCGCTAAGCTGAACAATGAGACAGGAAATGTGCTGCTGAACAAGACCGTCAGCTGCAGTTTCATTTTGAGCGACACCGGAAGCGGCGGGCGTTTTTCATCAATTCCCCCAGCCTTTGCAAGCAAATTCTCGTTTGATAGAACAATCAGAATGTAGAAAAAATACGATGTCGAACCGTTCCAACACGCATTATTCCTTTCGGGGAAGGCACCTTTCCTTTTTTCATCATGAATAGCGATTTTTTTAAAAAAGTTGTTGACAACCAACTTGCCCGTCTATATAATTAAAAATGTGTTCGATAGCGAACAACAAAATATGATTCCGTAGCTCAGCTGGGAGAGCGCCACCTTGACAGGGTGGAGGTCGCTGGTTCGAGCCCAGTCGGAATCACTAAAGTGGGAAGCTTGAAATCCTTGCATATATCAAGGATTTCAAGCTTTTCGTTTTTTATAGCATTTACTCAAATGACGGTCGTGCCATTTTGGTACCGAAGCATTTTTCGTTTGATTTTGATAGCAGGGCATCGATCTGATTGGATGCTTCCTTTTCAATTAAGATATAAATGGTTAACTATCATGATGTTTTTGAAAAAATAAAGCAGCATCATTTCATATGCTGCTGGTAGGTGATTTATTTGCTATTCACTTCAACGTAAGAAGGAATCGGACAAGCCTCTTGCTTTAAAGAACTGTACTGTGAATGTGGATCAATCTCCACATCTTTTGTGCGCGCTTCAAACCAAGAGGTGATCAACGGCTGTAGAGAAGAATCGATATCTAATAACGTTGTTACGTGAACCGGGTGTGCACGATTGGTCAGTTTTACACTCATGACACCAAACATTCGCTGTAGCAAAGAACGCTCAAATTGCAATTCAAGCAACTTTGCGCGTTTCGTTACGAGTGTTTCTACTGTAAAGGCACCTGAGCGAAGCTGCACATGTGTATCTTCTAACCGAAACGCTGTATGACGGTATTCTCGAATGCGGTTGATATAAGTAAACACCAACACAATCGCACCAAGAATAAAGAAAAGTGGTTTCCAAAATCCAATGGCAGCAACGAGGCTTGCAAAAATAGGCGGCCGAAGCCAAATCAACTTTTTTGCTTTAGGGGATGCATAATGTGTCATACTACGCAGTTGAAATTCTGGCAGCATGATGGCTATTAATTCATGTGCTTTTTCCGTCGGTAAGTACGGGAAAAATTCATTAAGGTTTTGGTCCTCACTCGGCAAAATTTCCCCTGCTGAAATCAGCTTAATGGTTGTCACACCGAGCAACTTTTGATAGCCGTTTTGTTTGTAAATGACCGCTTGTACTTTGTCTTTACGAATGGAAAAGCTTTGTTTAGAAAGCCAGCCTTTTTGTACATAAATGCGTTCATTGTCCATTGAAATGGTATATTGATAGTAGCTATTAAACGTTTTAAAGACGCCGATACCGACAGCTGCGAATACGGCAAGTAAGACGAGCAAGATGAGCAGCCATCCTGAAAGATGAGACATCACCGTATCTACATTAATGTATTTCTCTGGATGTACATCTGACCATATATTTAAGCCAATAGGAATGATGGCTAAAAAACTGAAAGACAAAAGGGACGCTTTCAAAATATCACGAATGGTAGTAGTAAAAAGAACTTGACGTTCAGATCCATGGATGGCTTCCCCAACCTGTTTCTCTTGATTCCCATTTCGTAAAACATAATCCTCTATCTTGATGCAATCTGCTTTGCTTACAAATTTCAATGTCACATCGCTAGTCGCTTCACCTGTTTCCATTGTGATCGATTGTACGCCAAATAATCGTTGCAAAACATTTGCCTGCGTTTGCACATTCTCAAATTTTTCGCGCGGTATAAATTGCTCTGATTTAGAAAATAGGCCCTTATGTATATGAATACCATCTTCAGCAAATACCACTTTAGTAAATAATGTCTCATAGATGCGAAACAGGAAACTGAATCCGAAAACCGCAATCGCACCCCATTGCACAATATTCATGAACATAGAGTTACTACCTGCATTTAGGAATAAAATGAACAGTATAAACAGATTGTTTTTGATAAGGTCTAGCATGTCATAGAATAGTTTTAGCTTGGAATAGCGAAACGTCATCTTTCATCAAGCTCCTTTAAACGGGCAAGCTTCGAAATATCATCGCGGAGCTTTATGGCAACTTCTTCCTCAATATGTGGAATGGTAACGCCGCCTTGCATCGTTTTAATTTCAATGGAGTGGACACCATATTTTCGCATAATGATGCCTTGAATCAATTCAATGGATTGTATTTTTGTCATCGGCACTACAACTTCCACTTTTGTCCAAACCCCGCTTTTAATGTATAAAAAATCATCCGTTAGCCCGTATCGAAATGTTTTATAGTATATCGGTGAGCTTACAAAATACGTCCACGGAATACCAATGATAGTAATGATAAACAGGGCGATCCAAACATACCGTAGCCAGTTCCACCAGTTAAAATAATCTGTGCAAAAATAAAGTCCAGTTATAACGACAAGGGAAATGAGTGATGTAATCAGTTCATTTAAATTGCGCACCTTCATCGCTTTAGGTGAGATTTGTTGATACTGTACTTCCATACGGTTCTCTCCTTTAAGTTGGAAAATTATCCATGCAATTTCACTTACGGTAAGTGATAAAAAAAGTTTCGTTTGAATAAGCTGTGATTGAAATTTTTGGTTCATCACCAAAAGTTGTACTTGCACCTGTCATGAAAGTATGTTAGCTGTTTCTAGCCGAACCCGCAATGCAAAACGCTGGATATTTCTGTATCCGTATCCCCGACGTTTCATCAGCTTGATCTTGTTATTTGTTCCCTCCATTTTCCCATTTGAATAAGGGGATAAAATGCACGATATGATTTCGTCTGTTCGTTTGACGAGTGATTTTGCGATGGCGCGAACAGCAGAACAAGGACAAAACAAATACCGATGAACCCAGGCGTTCAAACGACGTTTCGCTTGTCGCTCGTTTTGGCTTTTGGATACATAACGAAAATGTTGAAGGGATTGATAGACAGCCTGCAAGGAATCACTCTCTTTCTGCCACTCCCGCACCGTTTGGCGCTCCTCCTCGGTGAGTTTCTCGGGGCACTGGGTCAATAAGCGGCAAACATGCCGAACATGCCCATGTTTCTTGTTCCCTTTTCCGAAGGATTTGCGGCATCGATCCAACGCTTCCGTAAACAATTGAATCACATGAAAATAATCGACCACATGCTTCGCTTCCGGACACACCCCTTGAATGGCTTTTTTCATCGCTGGAGCCAAATCACTCACGACATACTGAACAGAACCAGACACAGGAGCCAACACACGTCCAATGGCTTCCTCGTTCTTTCCTGCTTCAACGGCATACACTTCTCCCGTTTCGGCATCCATGACTGCCACTCCGTAATCATGTCCTTTTCGAAACGCAAACTCATCGACACAAACTGCCTTTGGTTGGATGTCATTCGATAGGAAGGAAGGGGCATGGGTATAAAACCAGCGTTCAACGGTCGTGTACGGAAGCTTGAGCATACGAGCCACCGCCTGAATGGATGTTCCGATGCAAGATTGCGCCACCCATTGCTGAAACGCATCCGTCGCTGCACTTCGAGGGGAAATTCCGGGATAAGACGTGCTGAATGTCATGCCACATGTACAACAACGTCTACGCTCCACAGGGAGTTCCACCCAAAAGATGCCGATCCGTTGAGCATACCCATGCATCCATTGCTTCTTTTTTCCTGTCATTTTGATCGTGCGTTTCAAGCAAACAGGACATAACGGGCATTGTTCAGGAAGAGAAAGTTCGAAAATCCAACGTTCTTCTTCTTTTCGCACCTTTTGAATCAAAACATCTGGTAAATCGATGAGTTCTTTGATAAACTGAGCGTACATGCGAATTTTCCTCCAATGGTTTGGTTTGGACACCTTTACCATACAGGAAAATTCGCATTTTTTGTACCCTCTATTTTCTCTATGCACACCGATCTTCAATGATCAAGTACAACTTGTGGTGAAGAGCCAAATTTTTGTAAAACAGCTATTTCGAAAAGTGAGAGATCTTTGAAGGAAATGTTTTGGGCTATGAGATACATTTTTGCTCTTCGCATAGCCCACAGGATATGAGTATGAGATGAAAAACCCGAGTTCGACAGTTTTGAGGCCATTTTAGGCAAATGAAAATGGCCAAAATGCTGTTATATCAAAGATTTCGCGATGCGGATCCTAGAAAAAAACACTGAATTTCATAGGCACACGAATTCATAATTTATCCTTTAAAAAAAGCCTAATATCGCTTATAATATAGGCATGTACATACGACGAGTGACACGCAAAAACAAAGACGGAACGACTGTGGCGGATCCCCAGCTTGCTCATAATGAATGGGATCCAAAGGCCAAATAGGCGAAAGCGAAGGTGATGGATTCGTTCGGTCGCGAAGATGAAGTGGATCGCGCCGTCTTGGAGCGTCTGGCCAAAAGCATTTCGCGATTCCTTTCCCCTGACTCATGAATCGTGGCCGAAAGTAAGAGACGAATGCGAGCGTCTCATGCTTGGACATTTTTCTTCAAAAAACGGCGACCTTTATCAACGAACAGAACTGACGGCCAAACAAGCGCTATTCCTTGCGGCTCTAGGGCTGGAACCTCCTCCAAAGATTCTAGGCATCCACCCTCGCGCCTAGATACACGCCCGAAGTGTGCCCAAATGCCTCCGATCCCTTTTGTATCAAGGGGCGAGAGGCATTTTGTTTGCCTAGTGACTGTCGAACTCGGGTATACGATTAGAATTGAAAAATGCCCCAAGTGTTTTTCATCACTTGGGGCATGGATGAAGTTACGTTAGCAAATTCGTTCCTTATTTCTTATATTATATTATTTGCTTTTAACCATTCTTCAAATAGCTTACTTCCGACTTCATAAGATAAATCATCTGCATCAACAGTAAAAATCTTGTAACCATATTTTTCATGGAAATCATACTTATCTAATATTTTTTTAACTAATGTAGTATCTTGTTCATTATCTAAAAAAACTACCCATTTATTTTCATTCTGAATTTTATATGCGACTGCTTCTAAATCAACATTGTTCTCATAATATCCTAAATGAAGATGCTGATTTGGATCAAATTTCACGTTTATTCACTCCCTATAATTGATTTGATTACCATATGAAGTGATGTTTTTTCATATTAGGAGCTACATGATAATGTAGATAACCCGTGGTGCTAGATAAACTTGAGCAAGCATAAAAATAGCCCTTGCTGGCGGATCTCCTGTAGAATGAAAGTGCGACCTGCCATTCGAAAGGATAATCCCCATGCAAGAGCACTTTCATTTTACTACAGATCGAGCCAAGATTCAAAAGCAATATGCCGCCATTTTCGTTTTTGTTTCTGCTCGACTTTCATGCATTCAGGTGCATCTTCATCGTCGAAATCGCCATTTGGTCAAGCAAGGCTGTACGAAGAATACCAAATGGCGCTTTGGACTCCGTCTTGAAAAAACCAGAAACATCGTGCGTCTGAGACATGGGAGCAGTGGATCCAACAAAAACGCAAAGTGATCGAGACGGTGTTCTCGGTTCTGGTTGACCACTATCGCATCACGGGGATCCGAGCCAATTCGATTATCGGATTTGAAGTGGCACTAGACGGTATATTGTTAGCTTATTCCCTGGTTACACTTGGGCTAGTTGAGCGCTAAAGCTCAACTAGCACCACGGGTGGATAAATCATCAGCTTCTCTTCCGTCTTCGTGCGCGGCCGGGCAGGAGGGGATTTGATCGGGATCGAAGAAGCCGAGATGCAAAAATCAAAGCCGCGCTTGACTCGCAGTCAAACGCGGCTTTCGGATGAAGGAAAACTAGCGAATGGATTCAAGCTGCTTGGCCAAATGGTGAAGTTTTTTCTCGTGCTGGATGGTTTTGGACGCGAGGAAATGGACGGTTTCTTGCGTTTCGGTCAGCTCTACGCGCAAGCCAGCGAATTTTTGTTCGAGTCGGTCGAACCGCTCGTTCACCTCGGCGCGAAATTGCTGCATCTCCGCTCTCAGCTGGTTGGCCGTTTCTTGCATTTCCGCTCTCAGCTGACTTCCCATTTCGTCAATTTGGGTGCGGATGTCGCGGGAAAATATTTTCAGCGCCTCGACCACTTCTTTCACCACCGTATCGCGCTCCATGCTTGTTCCCCTCCTCTTTTTTGATTATACGACGTGAAGCAGGGAAAAGAAAAGGACGTTTTGAATAAGATTTTTCTCTGTTAATGGATGGTTGGCTTGAGTTGCGGCGTCGTGATTGGTCCATGATCATGGTGGCGTTTTGAGGGAACAGGTGGCTCGGCTTATTTTTTGTAATTTTTAACAAATATAACCCGAGTTCGACAGTTTTGAGGCCATTTTAGGCAATAGGAATGCTTGTTTCTATCAGAGGAAGGTGACTCCTGTTTCCTTGGAGTTGCTTGGAGCCGGGCGGACGCTGGCGGATAAACGCGGCACCGAGCTTGGCGGAGTGCTGATTGGAAGTGGTGTCAAACCGCTTGCGTCGACGTTGTTTGCCTATGGGGCGGGTGTCGTTTATGTATACGACGATCCGATTTTTGCCCATTACCGGACCGAGTCGTATATGCGCGCTTTGCTTGACTGTTGTCAAAAGTATAAACCGGAAGTGCTGCTGTACGGGGCGACGCCGACAGGGAAAGACTTGGCGAGCGCCATTGCCACTGATTTGCCGACCGGACTGACGGCGGATACGACGATTCTTGATATCGAGGAGGAAATCCGCCATGCCTGAAAAATTTGATTGTATCGTCGTCGGAGCGGGGCCGGCCGGAACGGCGTGCGCCTATGAGCTTGCCAAAGCCGGGGTCAACGTATTATTGCTTGAGCGCGGCGAATATCCAGGATCGAAAAACGTCATGGGCGGCGTGCTCTATCGAAAAATGATGGAAGGCATTATTCCGGAGTTTTATAAAGAGGCCCCGCTCGAGCGGCCGATCGTTGAGCAGCGGTTTATGCTGATGGATAAAGAGTCGGCGGTGACGTTCAGCTATAAAGGATTGGAGTGGGGACGCGAGCCGTACAACAACTTTACCGTTTTGCGGGCGAAGTTTGACCAATGGTTTGCCGAGAAAGCAGTCGAACAAGGGGCGTTGCTCGTTTGTGAAACGGTGGCACTCGAATGCATCGTTGAAAAAGGCCGCGTCGTCGGTGTCCGCACCGACCGCCCGGACGGCGAGGTGTATGCCGATGTCGTCGTGCTGGCGGACGGCGTGAACTCGCTTTTGGCGAAACAGCTCGGGTTTCACCGCGAATGGCGGCCGGATGAAGTCGCGCTCGCAGTGATGGACATTGTCAAGCTCGATAAAAAAGTGATCGAAGAACGTTTCAACCTTGATCCGGAGCAAGGATGCACGATCGAGCTGCTCGGCGATGCAACAAAAGGCATATTAGGAACCGGATTTTTATACACCAATAAAGACACCTTAAGCATCGGCGTCGGCATGCTGCTTTCCGGGCTGATCAAACATAAAATCAAACCGTACGAGCTGCTCGAATATGTCAAAAACCATCCGATGATCCGGCCGTATCTCCAAGGGAGCGAGCCGGTCGAGTACTTGGCGCATTTGATCCCGGAAGGCGGCTACCACTCGATGCCGAAAGTGGTCGGGGACGGTGTGCTTGTCGTTGGGGATGCCGCTCAGCTCGTCAACGCCATTCACCGCGAAGGATCGAACATGGCGATGACTTCCGGACGCCTGGCAGCCGAAACGATCATTATGGCAAAAACGTACAACGATTTCTCGGAGAGCATGCTTGACCATTATCGACTGAAACTGATGGAGAGCTTTATTGTCCAAGACTTGAAGAAGTATAAAGATGCAACCCATCATTTTGATGCGTTCCCGCAATATTTTGAACGCTACATTCCGCTGCTCAACCGGGCGGCCAGCCACATGTTTACGGTCGATGGGGCACGGGATCGTCTTTCGGCTAGGGTGATCGTTATGTTCCACATCGGGGATTGTGTCATTTTTGCCTGTGATGGGGCGAGGGGAATCGTGCTTGAAATGAATGATCACTCTTGCCACGTGTTATGGGAAGACCGTTTCGTCAGTTGGGAGAAAAAAGAGCTGTTAACGGTCGATGTGGAGTTGACGAAAAGGCAAACGATTCGTGTTTCTTCCGATGTCAACCACCTGTTGTAAGGGTGGTTTTTTATGGGGGAGAAGAAACAGCGGAATGAAGCATTCGTCGGTGTAGGCGGAGCGGCGTTTGTGGTAAGCTAGTGGGGAGGAATACTTGCACAGGAGGGACTGACTAGTGGTTACAACGAACGAGGCGTTTCCCACCAACTTTTTATGGGGAGGAGCGACGGCGGCCAACCAGATCGAAGGAGGATTTGGCGAAGGAAACAAAGGGGTAAGCATTGCCGATGTGCTTCCGGGAGGAAAGATGAGGCAACAACTGCTTAGGGAAAAAGGGTTGCAGTTTGCCATTGATAAGGAGAAGTACACATACCCGAACCATGAAGCGATCGACTTTTACCACCGGTATAAAGAGGATATAGCCCTGTTTGCTGAGATGGGATTTAAAGCGTTCCGCCTATCGATCGCCTGGACGCGCATCTTCCCGAACGGCACCGAGCTTGAGCCAAATGAAGAAGGGCTTGCCTTCTATGATCGGGTGTTCGATGAGTTACATAAATACGGGATTGAGCCGGTGGTGACGATTTCCCATTATGAAATGCCGCTCCATTTGGCCAAAGAATACGGTGGCTGGCGGAGCCGCGAACTGGTAACGTTGTTTGAACGTTACGCCAAGGTGATTTTCCAGCGTTATAAAGATAAAGTGAAATATTGGCTGACGTTTAACGAAATAAACGGTGCGCTCCATTTTCCGCTCATGAGCATGGGATTTGTGCCGGAAAGCGAAGAGACGAAATATCAAGAGTTGTTTCAAGCGTTCCATCATCAATTTGTCGCCAGCAGCCTGGCGGTGAAGGCGTGCCGCGAGATCATTCCGGACGCAAAAATCGGCTGCATGATTCTCGCCGCCCCGGTGTACCCGTACGACTGCAATCCAGAAAACGTCATGCATGCACTTGAAGAGGAGCGGCTGTTGAATTTCTTTTGCGCCGACGTTCAAGTGCGCGGCGAGTATCCATCCTTTATGAAACGCGTGTTCGACGAGCGCGGGGTGAAACTCGATATTCGCGACGGGGATTTGGAACTGATCAAGAAGCATACGGTCGACTATATCGGTTTAAGCTACTATATGTCCGTCACCCAGAAAAAAGACAAGATGGATGATGAGCTCATCCCCGGCAGCGTATTTGATGGGGTGAAAAACCCGTTCCTTAAAGCGAGCGACTGGGGCTGGGAGATCGACCCTATAGGGCTGCGCATCATTTTAAACCGGTTGTACGATCGGTATCGCGTACCGCTTTTTATTGTGGAAAACGGGCTTGGGGCGCATGACAAAGTGGAAGAAGACGGCTCGATTCACGACGATTACCGCATTGACTATTTGCGCCGTCATATCGAAGCAGCGCGTGAAGCGATCGCCGATGGCGTCGAATTGATTGGCTATCTCGTATGGGGCTGCATTGACCTCGTGAGCGCCTCGACCGGCGAGTTTTCAAAACGGTACGGGTTGATTTACGTCGATAAACACGATGACGGCAGCGGCACGCTCGAGCGGAGAAAGAAAAAGTCGTTTGATTGGTATCAAAACGTCATCGCGACGAACGGGGAAGAGTTATAATGGGAATGACCGCAAGGGGAATTTGAAGCAAAAGGCAGCTGATGGAATCGAATGGCAAAATAGTAAGGGAATGCGCGCTCGCCTTGCGCTGCGGGGGAAATTGACCATCAACCCCATTTGAAGGAGGACGAAAATGATGAACATTGTGGCTCTTGTCGGAAGCTTGCGAAAAGACTCATATAACCGGAAATTAGCGGAGTTTATGCGAGAACGGTACAAAGACAAATTCCAATTGGACATTGCCGATATCGGCGCTTTGCCGCATTACAATCAAGACGATGAACTCGATCCGCCCGAAGTCGTGGCGGCATTCAAGCGGCAAGTGGCGGATGTGGACGGGGTTTTGATCGTGACACCGGAGTACAATTGGTCCGTTCCCGGCGTGCTGAAAAACGCGCTAGATTGGCTGTCGCGTGTGGACAAAGTGTTGGTCAATAAACCCGTGATGATTGTCGGAGTATCGACAGGGATGATGGGAACAATCCGAGCCCAGCTTCATTTGCGCCAAATCTTGCAAAGCCCGGGGCTGGCTGCGAAAGTGTTGCCGCCTGCCGGGAACGAGGTATTGATTAATTTTGTGAACCAAAAGTTCGATGAATCGGGGCAATTGACGGACGCAGCAACGATCCAATTGTTGGATCAGGTGATCGAACGGTTTGTTCAATGGATTGCCCAAAGCGGACGGTGAGCACCGTTCGCTTTTTCTTTCGGTAGGCAATGAGTCCGAGTCAGCTGAACAATTGGCTTGATGATGGTGGGCATGATTTGTATTAAGGAGCTTATGTTGCGTTTTATACCCATTACCGGTATAATGTAATGAAAAGAGGTGATGTTTGATGAACCATTATGAAGATCATCATGTGGATAAAAAAATGGTTCCACGAACGGAACAGGAAATCGAACGCATTATCAAGCGCTTGAAGCGCATCGAAGGACAAGTGCGCGGGGTGCAAAAAATGGTGGAGGACAATCGGTATTGCATCGATATTTTAGTGCAAATTTCTGCGATCAGAGCGGCGTTGAACCAAGTCGGGCTGCAGCTGCTTGAACGCCACGTGAGCCATTGCGTGGCGAAAGCGATCCGTGAAGGGAGCGGAGACGAATCGATTCGCGAATTGATGGATGTGATGAAACAATTTTCAAAGTAAGGGGGGAAACGGGAAATGGGGGAGCCGAAAACCGTGACGCTGAAGGTGACCGGCATGACATGTGCCGCGTGCGCCAATCGGATTGAGAAAGTATTAAATAAGATGGATGGCGTCAAAGCCCATGTCAATTTGGCCACGGAAAAAGCCACGATTCAATACGATCCATCAAAACAAACGATCGCCGATATCGAAACGAAAATTGAGAATTTGGGGTATGGCGTTGCGACGGAAAAAGTGACGCTTGATATTGAAGGAATGACATGTGCGGCCTGTGCGACGCGGATTGAAAAAGGGTTAAATCGGATGGAAGGTGTGACAAGCGCTGCTGTCAACTTGGCGACAAACAGCGCGGTGGTCGAATACAAGGAGGGTGTTGCATCTGTCGAAGACATTTTAGAGAAAATCAAAAAGCTTGGGTATAAGGGGCAAATTCGAAACGAAGAACAAGACGATGCTGGCCGGAAAGAAGAGCGGTTGAAACAAAAACAACGGCAACTTGCCATTTCCATCATCTTATCGTTGCCGCTGCTCTATACGATGTTTGCCCATATGCCGTTTGATATCGGCTTGCCGATGCCGCATCTGTTGATGAACCCGTGGTTCCAGCTTCTTTTCGCTACACCGGTTCAGTTCTACATCGGCGGTCCTTTCTATGTCGGGGCGTACCGGGCGTTGCGAAACAAGAGCGCGAACATGGACGTCCTAGTGGCGCTTGGAACATCGGCCGCGTACGTTTACAGCTTGTATGAAGCGTTGCGAACGCTTGGGAATCCTCAATATATGCCAAGGTTGTATTTTGAAACAAGCGCCGTCTTGATTACGCTTGTGCTTGTCGGCAAATACGTTGAGGCTCTTGCGAAAGGGCGGACAACGGAAGCGATTTCAAAGCTCCTTAGCTTGCAGGCAAAGGAAGCTACTGTCATCCGTCATGGGGAAGAAAGAAAAGTTCCGCTCGAGGAAGTGGTGATCGGCGATACGATTGTTGTCAAGCCAGGAGAAAAAATACCGGTGGACGGTACGGTCATCGCCGGAGCATCCTCCGTAGACGAATCGATGATTACCGGTGAATCGATTCCGGTTGATAAAAAGGAAGGCGACTATGTGATCGGAGCGACCATGAATACAAATGGGGTGCTGACCATTCGAGCAGAAAAAGTAGGAAAAGATACAGCACTTGCCAATATCATTAAAATCGTCGAAGAGGCACAAGGTTCGAAAGCTCCGATTCAGCGGATGGCGGATGTCATTTCGGGTATTTTCGTACCAATTGTTGTCGGAATTGCGGTTGTTGCATTTATGATCTGGTACTTCTTTGCTGCGCCGGGTGATTTGGCGAAAGCGCTTGAGGCGGCCATCGCCGTTCTTGTCATCGCGTGCCCTTGTGCGCTCGGTTTGGCCACACCGACATCGATTATGGTCGGCACCGGCAAAGGGGCAGAACAGGGAATTCTCTTTAAAGGAGGTGAGTACCTAGAGAGAACGCATCAAATCAATGCCGTATTACTCGATAAAACAGGAACCGTGACAAAAGGAAAACCGGAAGTCACCGATGTGCTGGCCTTCCGCGAGGACATGCTCGATTATGCGGTTTCCGCCGAGAGCGCTTCGGAGCATCCGCTGGCTCATGCGATTGTGGAATACGGGAAGAAACAAGCGATTTCGCTGAAGCCATTGGAGCACTTCTCCGCCATTACCGGCCACGGAATTGAAGCGGTCATTGACGGAAAAAGCATCCTTATTGGGACGCGAAAATTGATGAAGGAACGCTCTGTAGCGATTTCTGTGCATGAAGATAAAATGGTAGAGCTTGAAAAACAAGGGAAAACAGTGATGCTCGTTGCCATCGATGGACAGCTTGCCGGCATCATTGCGGTCGCGGATACGGTAAAAGAAAGCTCCAAAGAAGCCATTCAAACATTAAAACAAATGGGCATCGATGTCTATATGGCAACAGGGGACAATCAACGGACAGCGGAAGCGATCGCCAATGAAGTCGGCATTGAGCATGTGTACGCCGAGGTGCTCCCGGAAGACAAAGCGAACATCGTCGAGGAATTGCAAAAGCAAGGAAAACGTGTGGCGATGGTCGGTGATGGCATTAATGACGCTCCAGCTCTTGCGAAAGCGGATATTGGGATGGCGATTGGCACGGGAGCTGATGTCGCCATCGAGACCGCGGACGTGACCTTGGTCGGCGGCGATTTGCGCCATATCCCGAAAGCCATTGAGTTGAGCCGCAAAACGATGAAAAACATTCGGCAAAATCTGTTCTGGGCGTTGTTTTATAATACGATTGGCATTCCGGTCGCCGCTTTCGGATTATTGGAGCCATGGATCGCGGGAGCGGCGATGGCATTCAGCTCTGTATCGGTTGTGACAAACGCGCTTCGTTTGAAACGCGTGAAACTATAAACATTCAAGGAGGAATGGACGATGACCATTACATTACAAGTACAAGGAATGACATGCGGACATTGCAAAGCAGCGGTGACCAATGCCCTTCAAGCGTTGGATGGCGTCGGCCGTGTAGAAGTGCATTTGCAAGAAGGAACTGTCGATGTGGAGTATGATGAAACAAAGGTCAGCGTAGAAAAACTGAAAGAAGCGATTGAAGAGCAAGGATATGATGTGAAATAACATACGGAAGGTGCCCCGAAGTGATGACGGGGCACTTTTTTATCTAGAACGTAGCGGGTCTCGGCTGGGGAAAGTTTTTTCTCTTCTTGAAGAATATCGAGAAAGCGAGATGTTATAATGAAAGTAACAAGCGCGGAAAAAAAGAGGGACTGACCCAAAACGCATTTGTGTTTTGGGTCAGCCCCTTCAGCTTTTTTATTCACCTTTATTCGTTGTGTCATTCGGATCTGGGGTATAGTCCGATTTGTAATCGGTATATTTTACTTGTGTGACCATTCCGGCTGAAGCATGGTGCAAGTCATGGCAATGGAACATCCAATTTCCCGGATTATCCGCTTTAAACGCGACGACATATTCTTCACCAGGGTTTACATTTAAGGAATCCTTTATCAATGGAGAGCCTGTGACCGGCTTGCCGTTTTTGCTTAACACTTGGAAGAAATGGCCGTGTAAATGCATCGGATGTACATCCGTAGGTGAATTGTTCACGATTTTTACTTTTACGAAATCTCCTGTCTTCACATGAATAGGCGCTGTGTCAGGATACGTTTTCCCATTAATCGTGAAAATCATGCCATTTTTGCCCATGGCCGTTCCTAAATCCATTGTATACTCTACATCATATTTTTGGTCTAACGTAAATGGACCTGTCTCATATTTTCCGTATTTTGTAATATCTACCACAGGGAGATTTTCTTTTGCGTTCGCTTTGTCCGTATTGTTTGCTTGTCCTTCGTATTGAATTTTCACTTTCATGCCATCGGTACCTTTCATATTTCCGTGACATTCTAGTAACCATTCACCCGGGTTATTGGCGATAAACTCAATGTCGTAGCGCTCACCCGGAGCAATACTTAAAAGTTCATCTTTGATTGGTTGCGGATCTTTTAACGGCTGCCCGTCAGTTGCGACAATTTTAAACTCATGACCATGCAGGTGAAGTTTGTGGGCCATGTATCCTGCGTTTACAAGGCGAAGCCGCACCTTTTCGCCTTTCTTCACTTTTAAAGGTTTGACAGCGGAACCGCTTTTCCCGTTAATCGTGAAAATATCATACATATTCATATCATGGCCCATGCTGTTCATATCCATTTGTTGATTATCAGAGCTATTTCCATTATTCATATTACTATGATCCATGCCGCTCATATTCATGTCCATATGGCTTTCGGCGTCCGGGTCGCTCATCCATTCATCTAATACAAGCGTGTAATCTCGATCGACTTTTTCTTCATTTTTCGGTTCTACGATTAATGTACCGTATAATCCCTTGTCCACTTGCTCGGCGCTTTTTTGATGGGAATGATAAAAATACGTTCCCGGCACGGTTGCTGTAAATTCATACGTAAACGTTTCACCCGGTTTAATGGCGTCCATCGTGACACCCGGTACTCCATCTTGGTTATTTGGAACAGGGTAGCCGTGCCAGTGAATCGTGATCGGTTCTGGCAATTCATTTTTTAAAACAATTTTCACATTATCCCCTTGCTTTACGCGGATTTGCGCACCGGGTACCGATCCATTGTACGTGTAGACCGGGAGTTTGACTTGATCGTTGATTTGTAATAACGCTTCCTTCGCAGTAAGGTGAATTTCTTTCCCGGATAATACTTCTGTATTGGTTGCCAAAGGTAATTGCTGCTTGCTCGTTTCAGCGGAAGTATTTTCTTTTTCCATATTCATGCCGGACATGTCGTGTCCCTGCATGGAAGATGGATTTGAGCAAGCTGCGCCAATCGCTGCTACTCCTGCGAAAATGGCGCCAAGCAGCCATTTTTTCATGTCGTTTTCCCTCCTTAAGTTTGTAGTGGGAGATGCAATGATATGATAAAAAATAGATGTGCAAAATGTATGGAGAAAATCGTTCAACTGAAATGTAAAAAAGGCAAGCGATTCGGATTCACCGATGTCTAACGGTGGTAGGTAATCGCCTGCCGTCCCATTTGAACCCAAGCGTCGATAAAGTCTTGTTTCGGCGCTTTTTGGTTTTTGACAGCGGTCAATGGATCATTGAAATAAATGTACTGCTCATCGTATCCCGTAATGAGCACCGCGTGTTCCCGGTACGTGATTTTGATCGGGCCTTGCGGGGTTTGCCATTCCCGAAAGGCAGAGGGAGGAAGAGGACGAAAGGTGGTGTTGGTGATCACCCAAACCGGTGTGCCTTTGGCCAAGTATGTATAGATGTTCTCAAACGATTGCCCTGTTAAGTCGATGATTTGGTTCGGCAAGTACCGCTCAGCCAACTGCTTGATCGGCTTATGGTACACGCCGTATCCAGGCTTCGATAACGTATACATATCGCCGACAAACCCTTCATTTGGGTGGCCGTAAAACACTTGGCCATTTCGCACTTGATACGGAGTAGGATTTTTCTTGATTTGTTTCGCCAACGTCATCTTATCGACGCGAATGCCGGCATGATTCAAGAGCATGGCCAAGCTGGTTACTTCGCATCCTCTTGGCAGTTCCGGAAGTTGAGACAAAAGGGGGGCGTCAATCAGGACGGATGTCCTTAGCGCTTGTTTCTTTGAAGAGGCAACTGATCGATTCGCCTCCTTTGCTTGATTGCTCGGGGACGGGTCGGTTTCTCTGCTGTTTCTGTTCTGTATGAAGGCTTTGATGGCATCGCCTATCTGGGCCGAACTTGCATAATAGGATAATGAGGCGGCCAATAGCAAGAAACACGAAATATACAATCCGAGCGACCGTTGATTCATCCTCCCGTTCAGAGGTCTTCTCAAGAGAACAAAACAAAGGGAAACGATGAGAAAAGTCAAAAAAAGGATAAACGCTAACAAGCCATTCTCAACTCCTTTATAACACGTGTGTGTTTTTATAGTAACAGATCGATGTGCAAAAATGGTGAAATTCACACTTTCTCCATATTTTATCGTTAATATTATGAGAAACTGAAAATCTTGCAAGCAGTTTTCCTGAAAAAATGGAAACAGATTGTTTTTGAAACTTGATGTTGTGTATGATAGAATGAAAGTGTCTTTGTATAAATCATTTTAGTTTTAAACAAAAAGGTTTTTGGTGTTGTTTTTGAATTCTTCTTAGCAAAGTGGAGGGACAATCATCGCCATGTGCGGTTTTATTGGCTGTATTCATGATCGCCCGAGAGCGATTGAGCAAACATGGAAAACAACGTTGGTGGAGATGAACCGCCTGATTACCCATCGCGGCCCCGACGATGAGGGGTATTTTTTTGATGACTACGTGAGTTTTGGCTTTCGGCGGCTGAGCATCATCGATCTGGAGGCGGGACATCAGCCGCTGTCTTATGAAAACGATCGATATTGGATCATTTTTAACGGGGAAATTTACAACTATCTTGAATTGCGGGAAGAGCTGGCGGCGAAAGGATATTCGTTTGCGACGCATTCGGATACCGAGGTGATTGTCGCCCTTTACAGCGCGGAAAAAGAAAAAGCGGTCGAAAAGCTGCGCGGGATGTTTGCGTTTGTCATTTGGGACAAGCAAGAGAAAACGGTGTTTGCGGCGCGGGATCCGTTCGGCATTAAGCCGTTTTTTTATGCGGAGCAAGGAGACTGCACGTTTTTCGCTTCGGAAAAGAAAAGCATCTTGCTCGCTCTGGGACAGGAGTCGCTAAACGGCGATTCCCTGCAGCATTATTTAACATTCCAATATGTCCCTGAGCCGCTGACGATGTCGGCCGGCATTTACAAGCTGGAGCCGGGGCATTATCTCAAGAAACAAGTCGGAAAACCGCTCACGATTCATCGTTATTGGAAGGCATCCTTCGACCCCATTCGCCAATCGGAAGAGGAGCTTGTAAAGAAAATCCGCGATGCGCTGTTTGATTCGGTCAACGTCCATATGCGCAGCGATGTGCCGGTCGGTGCGTTTTTGTCGGGAGGCATTGATTCATCGTTCATCGTCGCCATCGCGAAACAATTCCATCCGCACCTGAAGACCTTTTCCGTCGGATTTGAGCGGGAAGGGTTCAGTGAAATCGATGTCGCAAAAGAAACGGCAGAGAAGCTTGGGGTAGACAACATTAGCTATGTCATCTCACCGCAGGAGTATATGGAAGAGCTGCCGAAAATTATGTGGCATATGGACGATCCGCTTGCCGATCCTGCGGCGGTGCCGCTTTATTTTGTCGCTCGTGAGGCGAGAAAGCATGTCACGGTTGTGCTTTCTGGCGAAGGGGCGGACGAGCTGTTCGGCGGTTACAACATTTACCGCGAACCAGAGTCGCTGCGGCTGTTTGTGCGTATGCCAAACATCGTAAAAGCGGTGTTGCGGATGATCGCGAAGCTGCTTCCGGACGGAATGAAAGGAAAAAGCTTTTTGGAGCGCGGCACGACGCCGCTTGAAGAGCGGTATGTCGGCAATGCCAAAATCTATAGCGAAAAGGAAAAAGCGGCGCTGCTCAAAACGTACCGAGGAGGGTGCGAATATACGGCGGTGACGGCTCCGTTTTACCGCGAAACGCTTCATGACCCGCCCGTCAACCGGATGCAGTATATTGATCTTCATACATGGCTAAGGGGCGATATTTTAGTCAAAGCGGACAAAATGACGATGGCCCATTCGCTTGAGCTGCGCGTTCCCTTTTTAGACAAAAAGGTATTTGAGGTTGCTAGGCAAATCGCCCCTGATATGAAGATAGCCAACGGTACGACGAAATATATTTTACGTAAAGCCGCCGAAGGCATCGTGCCGGATCATGTGTTAAACCGGAAAAAATTAGGGTTCCCCGTGCCGATTCGCCACTGGCTGAAAAACGAAATGTATGACTGGGCGAGACAGCTCATCAACGAAAGCGAAACTGATCATCTGTTCCATAAGGACGTGCTCTATCGGCTGCTGGATGAACATGCCCGCCACAAGGCGGACCACAGCCGCAAGCTGTGGACGGTGTTGGCGTTTATGGTTTGGCATCAAGTGTATGTGGAAAAGAAGTACGATTTTGCTTCATCCGCACAAAGCGAGGAGCGGCCAGCGTCTGTTTTGGAGGCGTAGCAGGGAAACGACAGGGCGTTCTAAGGGCGACACCTAGAACGCCTTTTTCGATGGTGCGGACAGTTTCCTTGCCTTTGGCGAAGCGAAAGAGAAAATTTGCTTTCTCCCGCTCTTGCAATTTTCCCGGTTTTGGTATATGCTTGTTCCATCAGGATGCTAAACTACTATATATTGGTTTTGAGGTCTTTTTTTACAACTACATATTGTTCTGCCAAGCAACGGTGTCCATCAGGACTTAATAGGGAATCCGGTGCGAATCCGGAACTGCCCCCGCAACTGTATGTGCGGACGAAATGGGATGGCCACTGGCGGCAAGAGCTGTTCGGCGCGCCGCTGGGAAGGCCCCAAAGTAGGACGATGCACGAGTCAGGAGACCTGCCTTGCTTGGAACGTTTCATGTTCTTCGGGGTGTGAGAAGATGAAACGATAGGGGAAAAGAACAAAGGGTTCGTCTGCCTTTTTTCGTCTGTCGTTTCATCCGCTCGCCTGCCCGAGCGGATTTTTTTATGGAAGGAGAGAAGAAACGAATGACCACATTGACGAAAACGGTCATCCTCGATGATCAAGGGAAGTCGGTTTCGTTTTCACGTGAAGAGTTTGTGTCGCTGATTGGGCAAGCCGCCGCTGGATTCGGCCGTCTGTCGCTTGATGAATACGTCGAGCGTGTTTGGCAGCTTCTTAGCCGAAAGGAGTCCGTCACGGTAGAACAGCTGCACCAAACGGCTATTTTGGAAGGACTTTCTTACATTGATGAAGAGGAGCCGGACTGGACGTTTGTGTGCGCCCGGCTGTATTTGCGGCAATTGTACCGTGAAGCGGCGCGGCAGCGCGGGTACGATGAACGCGAGCGGTATGGCGATTTCTACTCGCTGCTTGTTGCGCTGACGGAACAAGGGGTGTACAGTCCGTTCTTGCTTGAACGTTATACGAAAGAAGAAGTCGACGCCATCGGTGCGTTTCTTGATCCGGAGAAGGACAAGCTGTTTACGTACATTGGGCTGCGCACGCTCGCGGACCGGTATTTGGCGCGCGATTATGAGCGGCGGTTGTATGAATTGCCGCAGGAGCGGTTTTTGGTCATTGCCATGACGCTCATGGCGAATGAACCGCAAAAGCGGCGCCTTGCGCTCGTGAAGGAAGCGTATTGGGCGTTAAGCAACTTATACATGACCGTGGCGACGCCGACGCTTGCCAACGCTGGGAAGTCGTACGGCCAGCTGTCGAGCTGCTTTGTCGATACGGTCGATGACAGCTTGCAAGGAATTTATGACAGCAACACCGACATCGCCAATTTGTCGAAATCGGGCGGCGGCATCGGCGTCTATTTAGGCAAAATCCGGTCGCGCGGCAGCGACATCAAAGGATTCAAAGGGGTCTCCTCCGGCGTCATCCCGTGGATGAAGCAGTTGAACAATACAGCGGTGAGCGTCGATCAGTTGGGACAGCGAAAAGGAGCCATTTCCGTCTATTTAGATGTATGGCATAAAGACATTTTTGCGTTTCTCGATGCGCGGCTCAACAACGGCGACGAACGGCTGCGGACGCATGATTTGTTCACCGGCGTGTGCATCCCTGATTTGTTCATGGAGCAAGTCGAACAGCGCGGCGACTGGTACTTGTTTGATCCGCATGAAGTGCGGAAGGTGATGGGGTTTAGCTTGGAAGATTTTTATGATGAGGAAAAAGGGCGCGGGAGTTTCCGCGAGAAATATTGGCAATGCGTCAACGAACCAAGGCTGTCGAAAGAAAAAGTGCCGGCGATCGACGTGATGAAAAGCATTATGCGCAGCCAGCTCGAGTCGGGGACGCCGTTTATGTTTTACCGCGATGAAGTGAACCGGCAAAACCCGAACCGCCATCTCGGGATGATCTACTGCAGCAACCTTTGCACGGAAATCGCGCAAAACCAAAGCCCGACAGTGACGAAGCGGCAATATGTGAAAGACGGGACGATCATCATTGAGAAAATCCCAGGCGATTTTGTCGTCTGCAACTTATCGTCGATCAACTTGGCGCGGGCGGTGACCGACGGCGTTTTGGCGCGGCTGATCCCGATTCAAATGCGGATGCTCGATAATGTCATTGATTTAAACAATATCCCTGTGCTGCAAGCCGGCCTGACGAACGAAAAATACCGCGCTGTCGGGCTTGGAACCTTTGGCTGGCATCATTTGTTGGCGTTAAAAGGCATTCGCTGGGAGTCGGACGAAGCGGTCCGCTATGCCGACGAGCTGTATGAAACGATCGCGTATTTGGCGATTCAAGCGAGCATGGAGCTCGCCAAAGAGAAAGGGAGCTACCCGGCGTTTCCAGGATCGGATTGGCAGACAGGCGCTTATTTTGAGCGGCGCGGCTACGAAAGCCACGGTGAATTGGATTGGGATCGGCTGAAGCAAGACGTGGCCCGCTATGGGATGCGAAACGGCTATGTGATGGCGGTGGCGCCGAACGCCTCGACGTCGATCATCGCCGGCAGTACAGCGAGCATTGACCCGATTTTCTTAAAAGTGTACGCCGAGGAAAAGAAAGATTATAAGATTCCCGTTACGGTGCCGGATTTAAACGAACAGACGACATGGTATTACAAATCGGCGTACCATATCGACCAGCGCTGGAGCATCAAGCAAAACGCCGCCCGCCAGCGCCATATCGACCAAGCCATCTCCTTTAATTTCTACGTCGTGAACACGATTAAGGCAAAAGAGCTGCTCGATTTGCATTTGACGGCGTGGAAGTCGGGGCTGAAAACGACGTATTACGTGCGTTCGACATCGGGGACGATCGACGAGTGCGATTCTTGCGCGAGCTGACGGTCTTCCCCCAGACGTTGCCGATTCCGGGGAAAGATTCACGCCGAAGCTTAGCTGAAAGGGAGGAATGGATCATGACAATCAGCTTAGTCAAACGGCCGATTATGGATCCAGAGGCGCCGAACCGTTCGACGGGCATTATCAACGGCCGCTGCTCGAATGTGTTGAACTGGGACGATATCGCCTACCCATGGGCGTATGCGAAATATAAGCGAATGCTCGCCAACTTTTGGACACCGTTTGAAATCAATATGGCCCAAGATGTGAAGCAGTTTCCGCAGCTGACCGCCCGCGAACAGGAGGCGTTTTTGAAAATCATCGGCCTGTTGGCGCTGCTTGACAGCATTCAAACCGATTACGCGGGACGTGTGGCGGATTACATTACCGATCCAAGCATCAATGCCTTGATGATCATGCTTGCCCAGCAGGAAGTCATTCACAACCATTCGTATTCGTACGTGCTCTCGAGCCTTGTGCCGAAAGCAAAGCAAGATGAAGTGTTCGACTTTTGGCGAAACGAACCGACGCTGCGCAAGCGGAACGATTTTGTGACGAACGGCTACAAGGCGTTTGCGGAAGAGCCGAACGTGGAGAACTTGCTGCGGTCGATCGTCTTTGACGTTATTTTAGAAGGATTGTTTTTCTACTCGGGGTTCGCCTTTTTCTACAACCTCGCGCGCCAGCAAAAAATGGTGGCGACGAGCACGATGATCAATTACATCAACCGTGACGAGCACATTCATGTTGATTTGTTTACAAAAATTTTCAAGGAAGTGTTGAACGAATACCCGGAGTATCGGACGCCGGAGCTTTCCGATTTTGTCCGTGAAACGTTTACGAAAGCGGCTGAGCTGGAAATCGAATGGGCCGGGGAAATCATCGGGAATGACATCGATGGCATCGACTTGGCTGATTTGGAAGCGTACATTAAGTTTTACGCCAACGTCCGCGCTCATCAGCTCGGTTTTGACCGCCCGTTTGACGGCTATCGGACGAACCCGCTCCGCTGGATTAAAGCGTATGAAGAAGTCGACCTCGGCAAATCAGACTTCTTCGAGCAAAAACCGCGCCAATATACGAAAGTGCAAGTGGATAATGGGTTTGATGAGCTGTAAGGAAAACCGCGTTGGGGCATCGTCCAACGCGGTTTTTTGCCGGAAAACATGATTAACGGAGGGATTCTCGCTGCATTATACAATGGGGAAGAGAAAAGGAAAAGAGATGTTGCGGCTTGTTGTCGGACGGTAGGCTTGGGCGCCTTACCTTGGTATAATGAGAAAAAACTTGCTTTTGAATGCGAAAGGGGACGGGAGAAGTGGGGAAAAAACAGGAAATCGAACGGCTGCGCGAGCAATTGAATCAGTGGCTCGTGGAAGAGGAGCACGACAATGACGAGGTATGGCTGAAGAGGGGGGGAAGCGATTTTTCAACGTTTCGCTCAGCTGGGTTCAAGCGCCATCGCCTATAACCAGCTTGGCGACCCGGAAACGGCGCTTGCCATACTTGACCAGCTTGAAGGGTATCACGGCCCGGGACAGCCTAACCATTATGAACGGATCACCGTGACCGCCATAGATGCTGATGGCGAGAAGTACACGTGTTACACGTACGTGTACCCATCAGAACGAAAAGAGTGGCTTGAGCAACACGCCAAACTTAAAGCGTGAGTGGACGATGAGGATATAAGAGGGCATTCGATGGTGTGTATCGTTCTGTGTCGCTGGCGCGCGAGCAGCCCACCTGATGAAAGGGTGAGCTGTTTCCGTTCAGAGCATACATTGTTCGTGGCGATGTTTCGCGTCTGTTCAAGGGGAATGGCGACATCAAGGCAAGCGGTCAAACAATATCCCCGAGTCGCTCTTTTCCGTGCTGACGGCTGACGAGTTCGTCGAGCTGGCGGATTTTTTTCCACGCTAAGTCGTCGCTGATCGTTCGATAATGGTGGCGGCCGCCGGGCTCCTCGTCGGCTTCGTCGGCCCATTTGACGATGGCTTGAAGCGGCGTTCGTTTCCATTCTCCTTCTGGAAGGTAGGAATCGGTATGAAGCAAAATCGCCAGGGCAATTTCCTTAGCGTTTTGCGGATGTTCGCCAAGGCGGATCAGCAGCTTATGGGCGCGCTCGGCCCCTTTGATGGCATGGATGTCGTTTTGCCGGTATTGTTCGTAGTCCCAACGGCCGTTTTTGTACCATGTGTAATGGCCGATATCATGAAGCAGTGCCGCTTTTGTCGCCAAGTCGACGTTTACTCCGTGGCGGAGGGCAAGGTGGTAGGCATGGTACGCCGCGGTGATGGCGTGGGCGAGGCCGGATCGTTTTAAATATTTTTGCGCAATCGGATGGGCAAAGACGTCGGTTAAGGTGACCGTTCTCATAGGCATCCCCTCCGTTTTTTGTATTTCTCACCATCATACCATGGCGTAAAGAGTCAGGCAATGAGAGAAAGTAGGTGGGAGCGGTTGCATGGGAAAAAATAAGCCGATCGTGCTAAAATAGCGCTCGGCTTATTGGATTTGTGCTTGGCAGGCAAGCCGTTTGGCTGGTTGATCCGTTTTTTCGCGCTCGCGCCGCGTTTTCGGAGCGAGAAGGTGAGCGCCGGCGAGAACGGTGACCATGCAACGGCCACACGTTCCTTTTTTGCATTTGTGATCGAGCAGAACACCTTGTCCTAGGGCGGCGTCAAGAAGCGAAACGCCGGGGGCTGGCTGCACGGTGAACGTTTTCCCTTTTTGTTCGATTTGAATGACAGACGGCCGCACGGCGGACGGCCCATCGGGCTTAGGCGGCGCGGCAGAAATGGAGCGCTCCGATGGCCGGACGGCAGGCTTCAGTGAGCCGACCGTGAATGTTTTATCCATTTTTTTACACATCTCCTTTAAATTACATGGTTAGTTTGAAAATGAATCTCATTTACATCCGAATGAATGATTGGTATCATAATAGTAAAAGGAATTGCGAAAACGCCATCTTGGCTAGGGACAAGGGGGAGACACCATGGGCATTCCGATGAACGGACTGCGCGATATGAAAGCGATTTTGGCCAACGAGCGAAAAGTCGGCGGCGCGGTGGAAGCGGCGCTTCTCCGCCTCCGTTCCGGCGAAGAATATCGAAACGTCTGCATCGTTCATATCGATCAACTAGGCGCCCAATACTATTCGGTCGGTTTTGTGACCGAACAAGGGGAACGGCTCATCGTCAACGTTCATGACATCAGCGTCATCTCTGCGCCTGAACATAAAAAAATTCGTGAGCTGAACAACGCCGCTTATAAACGGGAAGCCATCAACAACAAGCGGCGCTATTTAAAACGCCTCTTTGAGATTTATGAAGGCAGTTATACCGTTCATTTTTGGCGGGAAGCGAAAATGATTATCGATGACATCGGTGTTGAGGCGCTCAGCCCCGAATTGTCGCTGCTCGTCTCCAACGTTCAAGGACAAACGGCCCGCACCGCTTAATGGGAAAATCAAGAAACCGCCCGGCGATCTCCCCTATCGTCCGGGCGCGTCTTCGTTAAAGGGAATTTGCTGTAGCCTCGTTTTCATGGCGCGGATCGCTGGCCATATGCCGTTCTTGCTGTTTGATGGCAAGGGAAGCCCGCGTGTCGCTTCTCCGGATCAGGCGCTGCTCATGCTGACTCGTTCGGATCCTCGAGCGTGCAGATGGCGCTTGGACGTTTGATGCGCGGTACGACGGACTCATAGACGCGGAATAGGTAGTTCATATTTTCTGTGTCTAAAAACGCAGTTTGCATGTCGGCCGCGACAGCGAGGTCGATGTTTTGCCGGCCGGTGTCAATGACGACGCCGCGTTTGCCTTTAATGACCGGAGTTTGGTAAATGCCGGCGGTCATCAGCTCGCGGATGTGCTCAATTTCAAGCACGTGCGTTCCTTCATGGACGCGGTGGATCAACGCATACAATTCCGGCGACAAGACGAGCGCGTATGGGCCGGTATGGCCGAGCTGAAGCAGCTTGTTGCGTGCTTCGACGACGTCAGTAAAGGCGTTGCCCGATTTCATCCAATCGCTGCGAATGTGGGCGATTTTTCCTTTGACGTTCATAATGCCCGGCACATCAAATTCAGTTGAACCATTGAAAATCAAATCGTCCTCGAGCAGCGCGCACTGCTGGGCGGCGTTGGCGGCGGCGGAAAAGTCGATCGGGCTGCCGAGCTGTTTCGCCTGTTCAATGTCACGCCAGTACAAAATAAAGTCTTTATACAAAAGCGGGATCGTTAAATGCACGCGGCGCGCCGGCTCGGAAAGGCTCAGCTCTTTGCCGTGGAAGCTCATGTCCCCCTGTTCCGGGTTCATATAAATATCGTTGGCGACCGACTGGACACCTTCGCCGAGCGGACCGTACAAATCGATAAATCGGCGGCCGACGAGCTGGCGCCGCGCCGTTTCAATGACCAGTTCGTCAAGCTCGCCCCATTGGCTGCTTGTGAGCGGGGCTTCTGGATACAGCTTCATTTTATCCATGTTTCCTCTCCTTTCTTATCCGTGTTTTAAGCTGCCGACTGTCAGTTGCCGTCTCGTTCCGATCGATGGGCGGACAGGCGCCGGGTCGGAAGGAGGGACAGCGTACTGAGCCAGTTTCAAATGGTCTTTTTGATGCTCTTTTTCGTCCGTCGGCACTGAAGCGTCGAAAGACAATGGCGCATCGAGCGCACGGTTGAGCGTTTCGAGAGCGGCTTTCATCTGTTGGTAGTCCGCAGCGGTCATGTCGCGCAGTGCCGCAATCGCCGGTTCATGTTCCGTCCCTTTATAATGAAACAACGACAAATCGAGATGCTCCAAAAAGTTGTGCAAGCCGAATTTTTCTAGGCTGATGTCTTGCAACAGGCGCAAAAAGTCGCCGTTTTCCCGCGATAAGAACGCTTCGTCCGCCAATGCCTCCTCCAACTTTGGAAGCAGGGCGGCCAAACGGTCAAATCGGTGCTCCTCTTCTTCGTAAATATGATGCCAATACAGCCGTTCATGATCATCAACCGCTTGTTCAATTGTCGGCTCTAAAATCGCTTGAAACTGGCTGAGCGCCTCTTTCGACCGGCCGAGAATGGCGCTGACCTCTGCTAATGCGTCGTGTGCGTCGTGCAATGGACTCCCTCCCATGAAATGGTTGTTACCATTTTTTCCATATGTATATGATTGTAAACCTCTTTGCTCTCGTCCGCATTACAGATCAGCGAGCGAGAAAGCCCACTCCTCGAGGGGGGGATAAAAGCGAGCCGTTTTCTTCATAATTGAATGATGATGAAAAAAAACGATACCATGTAATCGTTGCAAGGAGAAAGAAATGGTACTTGGCTGTTGCGGTCACATTTGAAGTGGAACCGCGACACGAAACAAAGGTGATGGGGGTTGATCTTGGATCGCGTAACGCGGTTCCGTTTTTTCAGCGGACAGACCGCTCCACTTTTCTGCACGCGAAGGGTGCTCCGTTTCCTGTAGATTGCTTTTTCCGTCCGGCAAAAACGTCACCTTTCCGCCCAGTCCCGAATAAAACAGAATAAGGAACATTGCCCACTTGATATGCGGCGCGATTCCGGCGATAATGGAAACGATGTGGAATGAATGCCGCCAAGCGGCATGGAATGAGAGAAGAAGGTGAGACAGAACGATGAAACGTGCGGAACATATTTATCAAAGACTCGTAGAGATTTGTGGGGAAAGAAACGTCCTGCGCGATGAGCCGATGAAAAACCATACATTAGTGCGGATCGGCGGCAAGGCTGATTTTCTGGTCTGGCCGGAAACGTACGAGCAAGTCATCGAGGTGTTGCGGCTGAAAGAGGAGTACGGCCTGCCGTTTACCCTTCTCGGCAACGGTTCGAACGTCATCATCCGCGACGGCGGGCTGCGCGGCATTGTCATGCAGCTGAAGCATCTCAACCGCATTTGGCGTGAAGGAAACAACGTGATCGCCCAAAGCGGGGCGGATATTAAAGCGGTGTCGCGGTTCGCGCTCGAACAACATCTCACCGGGTTGGAGTTTGCCTGCGGCATTCCGGGGTCGGTCGGTGGGGCGATTATGATGAACGCCGGAGCGTACGGCGGGGAAGTGAAAGATGTGCTTGACCATGTCAAGGTGGCGACGCTCGCCGGCGAGTTGAAAACATTGACAAACGAGGAACTGGAGCTCGGTTATCGAACAAGCATCATCAGCCGGACGCATGATATTGTGCTTGAAGTCGTCTTTTCCCTGCAGCCGGGCGACTATGCACAAATCAAGGCGAAAATGGATGATTTAACATTTCAGCGCGAATCGAAACAGCCGCTTGAGTATCCGTCGGTCGGCAGCGTGTTTAAGCGGCCGCCGGGCTATTTTGCCGGCAAGCTTATCCAAGACAGCGGCCTTCAGGGAAAAGGATTCGGCGGTGCGGAAGTGTCGACGAAGCACGCCGGATTCATCATTAACAAAAACAATGCGACGGCTGCCGATTACATCGCGACGATCGACATGGTGCGCAAAACCGTAAAGGAGAAGTTCGGAGTTGATTTAGAGCTGGAAGTGAAAATTATCGGTGAGGAATGATGACTGATCCGAATCCGGTTTGCGGGTTCGGATTTTTCTTATTTCGCCGAGAGGAAAAATGAAACAAACCGCCAATAGGTAAGAAAAGGGATTATCCGTGCCCGACGGCGCGTTTGCCAACAGCGTCGGCTGCGGTTTTGACGCCCATATCGCCCGCATGGCCAACCGTTCAAAATGGAAAGGGAGGCTGAATCGTTTTGGACTCGGTTCGTTCATTTATGTGTTTTATTTAGTAAGAGAGTTGTTTCGCTATCAACCGGTTGACCTTGATATTTGTGTGGATGGACAGAATTATTCGTTTTTGAAGGCCTGGCTGGCAACGGTTTCGAATCACCCATACTACGGTGGGGGAATGCGCATCGCCCCGTTCGCCCGGGGTGATGACGGCTTGCTTCATGTGACGGTCGTCGGGCCGATGCAGCGTTGGAAAATTCTTGGGCTGTTTTTAACCGTATTTTGGGGCGGGCATGTGCGAATGAAAGAAGTTTCCGTGTTTGCCGGGCGGAACGTGCACATTCGCCCCGCCGCTCCCGTCCCCGTTCACGCTGATGGAGAAGAAGCGGGGGTGGGAGAGGTGTCGGCTTGGATTGAGGCTAAAAGGATGCGAGTCATTGGCGCGGAACTCGGTGAATGATGAGGGCGTATGTGAAAAGAGAAAGGGAGAGTGAGGAGACAAGTGGTGGGGAAGCGGATGGTCATGTTTGATGTCGTATTCTATGTGGTGTTTCCGATCGTGCTTTGGCATGCATTGCGCAGCCCGGTTGGGGAGTACGGGGCGATGTTGATTTGTACCGTGCCGGGAGCGGTTTATACCGTTTATCGCTATTGGCGTATTCGCAAAGTGCAATGGTCCGGCACGTTTTTGATTGTTAATCTGGCCGTTAGTACGCTGTTGAACATATTCGCTGGCTCTGCGTTGCAGATGTTATGGAATGACGTCTGGTACTCGATTGTTTTGTCTGTCTTTTTTTTGGTGACGGTCGTTGTCAAGCGCCCGTTGTTGCTTTATTTTTCTCTTGATTTTGTGGAAATGCAGGGGGCTCCGCGCTCGGTCATGAAAAGACGGTTTTTGGAACGTGATGTCTTTTCACTTTTTCAATGGATCACTGTTGGTTTTGCTTTGCGCGACGGGCTGTTGGCGGCGATTAAGGCGTACTTGATCGTTCGCTACGACGTCGAAGCGTTTGACCGTGCGATTGTCATTCGCGAAGGCATTGGTTGGGGGATCACGATTCTCTGTATGTTGGGGTTTGTGCGTATTTCGAAAATCATCTCGGAGCGGGAGAACCGCCATCATTCGACGTGAGCGTAAAGGAGAGAAGCGGTCGAAAGCAAAACGGACAACTGAAGAAACAGGGAAAAGGGAGCGGCGTTGCACATGGCCAAACGCCAAGAGGGTGTCCCAAAAGGATCAGGACACCCCCTTTCGTCTCTCTATATACGGCATTGACCGCTTCTTCCGCACTATATTTCGTGTCTATCTTGAAGTCAGACAGCCTTTTGGGTCAGCCCCTTTCTCATTTTAAATGAAGAACTCATAATACGCAGGTGGCGGGAGTATGTCATTCGGAACTCATTTTCTATTGTTTTCTTGCTTGTTCTGTTTCCCTTGGCCTGCCGGATGGTCGGCTTTCACTTGCGGTGCAGCTGCCTGCTTCAGTTGTTGTGAATGGGAAACCGAGACACGAGACTCTGTTTGTTTGTTCACAGCAACCGCCGCTTGGTGTTTTTGACCGTTTGCTTTGGCGCTGGCAGCAGTTTTATGGTACATATTCCCTTTTGTTTCTATCTTGATCGCTTGCGTGGGGGACGAGTTCGTTTCGATTTTTGTGCTGGTGTTCGTTTGTTCATTTTGTTGAACCGCTGTCTCGTCTTCCGCCGGTGCGCTATTTTTCGACTGTGAGAGCGAAAAATCAGGCGAAAGAAACAGAAAAATAGGAAAGAAAGGGAAATGGTGAGAGTTCCTTCACGGTTTGGCAGTCAACCGCTTGTTTGTTATAATGGAAACAAGTTTGACAAAGACGATATCCGAGGCGGCTCCTGCCAATTTGTTTGGTGGGAGTTTGTTTTTGCGATGAGCGCCCGGCAGGGGAAAACGGGATGGCCAATGCCATGCCGGGCGAAAACGAAAGGAGCAAACCGGTTATGACGGAGCGGGTGGATGATATTGTTGAGGTTTGTTTATTAGCGGGAAAATTGATGCTTGAAAGCGGCGGAGAGACGTATCGGGTGGAAGATACGATGGGGCGCATCGCCGCTTCGTTCGGTGTTTCCCGCTCTCACAGCTATGTGACCCCAACGGGCATTATGTTTTCCGTTGAGGGAACGAATGTAACAAGGTTTATTCGCATTTCCGAGCGTTCGACCGATTTATCCAAGATGGCGCTTGTCAATCACATTTCCCGCCGCATCAGCAGCGGCGAACTGTCGCTCGACGGAGCGCGCAAAGAACTGGAACGCGTTCAGCAGCTGCCACTCGGTTATTCGCTTTGGCAGCAAACCGTTGCCGCAGCGGCGGCGAGCGCTTGTTTTGCCTCGCTGTTAGGCGGCATGAATCATTTTCTCCCTTCCCTTCTTTCTGGTGGAATGGCGTTTTGGTGTTTTGAAATGATGCATCGGTTCGTGAAAATCCGATTCTTCGCTGAATTTTTTTCCGCTTTTGTCGCCGGTGGGATCGTGCTGTTGATGGAAAGTGCCGGATTTGTCAGGGACGTAGGAAACATGATGATTGGCTCGGTGATGCCGCTCGTGCCGGGGCTGGCGATTACCAATGCGGTGCGCGATTTAATGGCCGGCCATTTGATCGCCGGTTTGTCGCGCGGTGCTGAGGCGTTTTTAACCGCGTTTGCGATCGGCACCGGCATTGCCTTTATTTTATCGATTCGTTAGCAGGGAGTACCGATGATGATTGTGCAGCTGTTGCTTAGCTTTGTGGCGTCATCGCTGTTTGGCGTCATTTTCAATATTCCGAAACGATTGCTGCCGCACAGCGGATTTGTCGGCATGAGCGGCTGGGCGATGTATATGGCCGCCGCCCGGTCGGGGGTGGACGGTGTTATCGCCACGTTTGCAGCGGCGTTTTTCGTCGCTTTTGTAAGCAACGGGTTCGCCCGCCGCTATCGAACGCCGGCGACGATTTTTATCGTTTCTGGCATTATTCCCCTTGTGCCGGGCGGAACAGCGTTTGAGGCGATGCGCCATGTTGTCATGAACGATTACAATGCGGCCATTTCACTAGCGGCAAAAGCGTTCATGATTTCCGGGGCGATTGCGATGGGGCTCATTTTTTCTGAGGTCGTCAACCAGCTGGTAAAGCGCCGCCCGTAATGGCACGTGTCTGTTTTTTCCAATCATTTGCCTATCGTTGTATTTGTTTGTCTGAATATTATAATGAATATAACGATGTTTTTTCTATCGATTTTGAAACAGCGGGGGAGAGCGGAATGAAAGACATTATCGAGCAGATGAAAGCGGAGCTATGGGAGGTTTTCGATCACCTTCACCGCCATCCAGAAATCAGCTGGGAAGAGTGGCAAACGACTGAATTTCTCCGTCGAGAGTTGGAGCGCGAAGGATATCGGGTGCGGACGTTTGCCGATTGCCCGGGTGTGGTGGCGGAAATCGGCGCCGGGCCGTTTACGGTTGGGGTGCGCAGCGATATGGATGCGCTTTGGCAAGAAGTGAACGGCGTTTGGCAGCCGAACCATGCGTGCGGACATGATGCCCACATGACGATCGTGCTCGGGGTGGCGAAGCTGCTTCGCCGCATCGGCTATGAGCCGCCGGGGACGCTCCGGTTTTTGTTCCAGCCGGCCGAGGAGAAAGGAACAGGGGCGTTAAAGCTGATCGAAAAAGGAGCGGTCGACGGCGTGTCGTTTTTATACGGCGTTCACCTGCGGCCGATTCAAGAAGTGAAAGGCGGATATGCGGCGCCGGCGATCATCCATGGGGCGGCGCAATGCATCGAAGGGCGGATCCGCGGTGTGGCGGCGCACGCGGCGCGGCCGCATTTAGGCGTCAATGTCATTGAAGTCGGCAGCGCCATTGTGCAAGAGCTCGGCAAAATTCATATTGATCCGCAAGTGCCGGCGTCGATCAAAATGACGAAGTTTCACGCCGGTGAAAAAGATGCGAACACGATCCCGGACTACGCGGAATTCTCCCTTGATTTGCGGGCGCAAACGAACGAGGCGATGGAGCGGCTCGTTGAAGGGCTGCGTCATGTGATCAACGGGGTCGCTGCCATTTATGGGGCGGAGATTGAACTAGTGGAACGGACGCGCATCGTCGCCGCTCATCCTGATCCAGATGCGGTGCGGATGATGGAGGAGGCGATTATCGCGGCCTTGGGGACGGAAAAATGCGTTCCGCCGGTTGTGACATCGGGAGGAGAGGATTTCCATTTTTATTCCTTTCAAAAACCGGAGCTGAAAACAACGATGCTCGGATTGGGCTGCGACTTGCGTCCGGGGCTCCATCACCCGAACATGACGTTCCGGCGCGATGATTTGCTTTCCGGTGTGGAAATTTTGGCGCGAACGGTCATCAATACGTTTGCGACGTTTGCGCTGCAGGGGGAGAACGGGCGTGTCTCTGTCACTGCAAATCATTGAGACGATCGAACAGTTGAAAGAGATGGCCAAGCTTGAGGAGGAGATTTGGAAAACAGCGCCGGTTCCGCTCCATCAAACGTTGACGGCGGCAAAAAACGGCGGCATTGTGATCGGCGCGTATATGGACGGGAAACTCGTCGGCTTTGTGTATAGCTTCCCTGGGTTTCGAAACGGGGAAGTGTATCTTTGTTCCCATATGATGGGGATTGATGCTTCCTTTCGCGACCGAGGAATCGGCTACCGTCTGAAAAGGAAGCAGGCGGAAGAAGCGCGGCGGCGCGGCTACCGAGTCATCCGCTGGACGTATGACCCGCTGCAAAGCCGCAACGGCTATTTGAACTTGGCGAAGCTTGGGGCTGTTGGCGTCGAGTATGTGGAAAACTGCTACGGCGAAATGAATGACGCGTTGAACGGTCAACTGCCGTCTGACCGCTTCATCGTCGAATGGCGGCTTGATGAGCGTCCGACCGGGGAGCGGAGCTTGGCTAAAGCTGATCTTCTCAAGGCCAGAAGTCTGACGGTGCTCGAGGCAGGGCAAAGGGCTGACGGCCTATTGCAGCCGGTGCTGAGAGACATCGATGGAACAGCGGCGCCGTTGCTGTTGACAGCCATCCCGCTTGACTTTCCGCAGCTGAAAGAGCAGGATTTCGCGCTGGCGCTTGAGTGGCGGCTGGCGACGCGCGCCTTGTTTCAGCGGCTGCTTGCGGAAGGATGGATTGCCGCCGGCGCTTGGCGCTGCCTGGAGGAAGGGGTGCTTTATTACATATGGAAGCGGCGGAGTGAACGATGGCAGCAGAAAGGGGAAGAAGAATGACGATCAACATCGAGTACGTCATATTGCGCCATTTGCAAATGGAGTTGAAGGCGCCGTTTACGACGAGCTTCGGCACGTTTCAAAGGAAAGAGTTGATTTTAGTGGAAGTTGTCGATGGCGACGGCGTTTCCGGCTGGGGCGAATCGGTCGCATTTTCCGCCCCGTGGTACAGCGAGGAAACGGTGAAAACGAACTGGCATATGCTCGAGGATTTCCTTGTGCCGCTTGCGTTGGCTGAGCCGATTCACCACCCGGAGGAGCTGTCAAAGCGCTTTTCTGCCATCCGCCAAAACAACATGGCGAAAGCGGCGCTTGAGGGGGCGGTATGGGATTTGTACGCCAAGCGGCTCGGCGTTCCGCTTTCTCAAGCTCTCGGAGGAACGAAAAAGGACATTGAAGTCGGCGTCAGCATCGGCATCCAGCCGACGGTTGCCGATCTGCTTCAGGTGATGGAACGGTATGTGGCGCAAGGGTACCGGCGGATCAAGGTGAAAATCAAGCCGGGATGGGACGTTGATGTCATCCGCGACGTGCGGCGCGCGTTTCCTGACGTGCCGCTTATGGCCGATGCCAATTCAGCGTATACGCTTGCCGATGCGGATCGGCTGAAAGCGCTCGATGAATTCGGGCTGATGATGATCGAGCAGCCGCTCGCCGCTGACGATCTTGTCGATCACGCTCGGCTGCAGCCGCTTCTTCAGACGCCGGTTTGCCTTGATGAAAGCATTCGTTCCTATGACGATGCGCGCAAGGCGCTTGACCTTGGCAGCTGCCGCATCATCAACATCAAAATCGGGCGCGTTGGCGGGCTTGGCGAGGCGAAGCGCATCCACGATCTTTGCGCTGAGCGCGGTGCGCCGGTCTGGTGCGGGGGGATGCTGGAAGCAGGCGTCGGGCGCGCCCACAACATCGCGATCACGACGTTGGAAAACTTCACCCTTCCCGGCGACACCGCCGCGTCGTCGCATTATTGGGAGCGGGATATCATCACGCCGGAAGTTGAGGTGCACGGCGGCTTGATCCGCGTGCCGGACGCTCCCGGCATCGGCTATGACGTCGACCGCCGCCAAGTGGAGCGGTATACGCAGTTTGCGAAGGTGTTTCACCGTACGGCGACGGCATAAAGGATGATAAAGGGAGAAAGAAAAAATGATGATCAGACCGATTGAAGTTCGCGATGCGGAACATTTCTTGGAGTTGTGCAAAAAAATTGATGAATCTGGTTTTATGTTATTTGAGCCTGGCGAACGGCAAACAACGGTTGAGCAACAAAGTAAATCGATTGAAAGAATGTTGTCTGAGCCGAATAAAATGATCTTTGTTGCTGAAACGGAAAACAAGCTTGTCGGGTTCCTTGCTGTCATAGGAGGCGATGTAAAACGAAATCGACATTCTGCCAATGTTGTTTTGGGAGTTCTTGAAGACTATCAAGGACAGGGCATTGCCACGAAACTATTCAACAAAGCGTTTGAGTGGGCAAAGGAAGTTGGAATTTTGAGATTAGGACTTACGGTCATGAAAGGGAACGATAAGGCGTTCAACTTATATAGGAAGATGGGGTTCGTATTAGAAGGCGAGAGAGTTCAATCGTTAAGAGTGAATGGGGAATTTGTAAATGAATATTACCTATACAAACTGTTATAATGCTAACTGTAGATGAGCATTTTTCATTACAATAATTTCCATGGTTAGAGAGACAAACAGGGTACCCCTTACGCGATACGGAGCTGTTTTTTGATCACATCAATGGGAATATCTTGCTTTGCAGCGTCATAAATGAACTCGACGACGCTGTGGTCTTTCCGCGACCGAAGAAGCTCCAGCCCGGTGGAGAGGTTTTGGCGGGATTCGGCGATGCTGTACACGCAGGAGAGCAGCACCACCGCCCAATACCGTTTCACCGCCCGAATGTGGCGAACGCGGTATCCATCCAGCTTCAGTTGATCTTTCGCCTGCCGGAAAAAGCACTCGATCGTCCAGCGCTGGGCGTAGTAACGCAAGATGTCTTCGTCCCCGAGTTCCCGGTCGGTGCTCAAGATGCAATGAAGATGTTCCGGCGCCATCGGCTGATCCGCCTTCCAAGCCAGCAGCACCACCGCGTCATCGAGGCCATGGATGGCCCCCTCATAGCGATACACGCGATAACGCTCCTGCCCCACCGTGACGAGGCGGGTGTCTTTGGACTCGATATAGCGGGCAAACTGCTTGGCTTGGATGGCGATGCCTTTCGGGTAGAGAATCCGGTTCGTCTTGAGCATCGCGATGACATGGAATCCCTGTTTCAGACAGGCTTCGATGAGCTTTTTGGACGGATACCACGAATCCATGAGCACATACACCGGCTGAGCCCGCTTCACCTTGAGCGAGGAAAGCATCTCGATCGCCAGGTCGATCTTGCTTTTTCCCGCTTTCTTGTCATACAGGCGGAACGCAAATGGGAACGCCTGCGTGAAGGTGTGCACCATCAGCCAAACGAGCGAATGCCCCCAGACCGATTGATGATCTTTATGCGAGTAGTGCCAGTCGCACCCTTGAATGGCGTGCACAGCCCGTGACGAAGGCTTTGTTTTTTGGCAAATCGTATCATCAATCGAAACAAAAAGGGGTTGATTCTTCCGTTTGGCCAGTCGTTCGACCTGGGAAAGGATCCACTCTTGAAGCTTCCCAAGCAGCCTTTCCTCGTTCCAAGGGCTTTTCGTGAAAAAGTGACGGAGCGTCGTTCGATGATTCGGATGAAAGCTCCAGTAATGAATATCAGTCAATGTTCCCGAGAATCCCTTGGTGGTCAAGGCATCGACAATATGAATGAGATGCTTGATGACCGGTTTGGAAAGCTGCAGCGTCAACCCCAGCGTGAAGAAAAACTTGTGGATTCCTTGGTGATGTGCTAATCTATTCATGAGACATGAACCTCCTTGTGGATAGTTGGTGGTACATCTATTCTAACCAAGGAATCGGGTTCATGTCTCCTTTTTTGTTTAGTTGTCAATTTATGTCAGTGAATTTGCTCATCTACAGGATGATGTATAAAATTTTGTGTAAAGCATTTTGCTAGAACAAAAGAAAAAAGGTAGGGTATTCTCTGATTGGACCAAAAATCTTAGAGAAAGGAGAACCCTACCTATGTCTAAAAGTATACCGAATGTAGACTGGGCAAATCAACTGGAAAATGCCATTCGTCAGTTTGTAAAAGAAAAATTAGAACTGATTATGCGGGAAGAAATCAAACATTTCCTTGAAATCGAACAGGCTGGAACGCCGAATATGAGAAACGGCTACTATCAGCGAAATCTAGATACGCAATATGGCCGGATTGAGGGTCTTTTGGTTCCAAGAGACCGAAACGGGGAATTTCAAACGCAGTTGTTTGCCCCTTACCAACGGCACACCGGCTGGCTTGAGGAAGCCATCATCAGGATGTATCAAAGTGGCATGAGTACGCGTGAAATTGGCAAGTTTATTGAACGAATTTTAGGCAATGCCTATTCTCCTGCAACGATCAGCCGTATTACCGATGTAGTGAAGGAAGACATCGAGAAATGGCACACTCGTCCACTGCACAAGCGTTATTCCGTCTTATATTTGGATGGTTTATACGTAAAACTTCGTCGCAAAACCGTGGAGAAAGAAGTCATTTATGTGGTGTTAGGGGTGAACGAAGAAGGATATCGCGAAATTCTTGATTTCTTTGTGGGAGGACAAGAAAGCGCCTATGTATGGCAGGAAATTCTTCAACACCTCTACCAAAGAGGCGTCAAGGAAGTGCTTCTTGGCGTCTTCGATGGCCTTCCGGGGCTGGAGGAAGCCTTTAAGTCGGTGTATCCGAAAGCCGATGTGCAGCGCTGTGTCGTGCACAAAGTCCGCAACACCCTCAGCCGTGTTCGGAAAAAAGACCAATTCGAAGTGGCCGAGGATCTCAAGCTGATTTATCGCGCGCCGAATAAGGAGATGGCGTTACAAATGTTTCAACAGTTTGAGTCGAAATGGTCCAGCAAATATCCAAGAGAAGTTCAATCTTGGGCCAATGAGTTGGATGTCCTCCTTACATTTATGGATTATCCAAGCAGTATTCGAAGTGTGATTTACACGACGAATGTCATCGAACGAACGATCAAAGAGATTCGGAAACGTCTAAAGCCGATGAACAGTTTGAGCAGTTTAGAAGCCGCGGAAAAAGTCGTGTATTTAACCATTCAAGATTTTAATGAGAAATGGGCAGGGCGAAAGTTAAGAGGATTTGCCGAAGCGCAGGAAGCCCTCGAGCGAATGTTTGAAGAACGTTATCATTAACCAAATACTGTAAATAAACAAAATAGGCCTGAATCCGTGATAAAAACGCGTTCAAACTGCTGAGAAAGCTTGATAAATCAACAAATATCACACTTTTTGCTTTTCACTCAATAAGTGAACATCCGAAACTGGGCTAAACCCTTGATATGATTACGTTTTCCGGTGCTTTTGATGAGCTGCTGTCACGGATTCAGGAAATAGGGGGATTCTCCCTTTCCACACAAGAGACTGAATATTCAGTCTCCTGTGTGGAGGAAACTAGTTCCCTATTCATTCCAAATCCATTTCAGAGAAACCCTACCCCATTACATTACACAAAATTCTTGACGGTACCAGTCTGTTTTTTGACAAAAGGTTGAACAAAACAAAAAATAGTTGTAATGATAGCGTTTTCGTTATAAAATAATAAATGTAAACAGAAACAAACTTCTTGACGGTACCAGTCTGTTTTTTGACAAAAGGTTGAACAAAACAAAAAATCGTTGTAATTATAGCGTTTTCGTTATAAAATAAATGTAAACAGAAACAAACATTTTATAACAAAAATGAACATTTTCGAACTGTGAAAGGAGGGAGGTGACGATGTTAAAAGAGGATAGATACCGGCTCATTTTAGATGTGATTAGTCAAAAAGATGTCGTGAAGGTTTCGGAATTGGCGGAGCGATTGAATGTCGCTGAAATGACGATTCGAAGGGATTTGAATGCTCTTGAGGAACAAGGCTTAATTGAGCGGGTTCACGGGGGTGCGAAGAAGAAAGGTACCATCCCTTATGTAGAGTTATCCCATGTTCAGAAACAAACGATCAATGTAGAGGAGAAAAAACATATTGCTCAAAAATGTGCGGAATTAATCTGCGATCATGATATTGTTTTTATTGGGCCGGGAACGACGAATGAATTAATTTATGATTATGTCAAGGCAGAAAATGTGGATGTTATCACCAACTCGATTACGGTTTTTAACCGTTTTAAGCACGATTCACGGTATGATGTGATTTTAATCGGTGGAAGATTTAGAGAAAGAACAGGAACCTTTATTGGTTATTTTGCCAATAAATTATTAAGCGAGATCAAAGTAAATAAAGCTTTTATCGGCACAAACGGAATCATTGATACAAGAGTGACTACAGCCAATGAAGAGGAAGGCAATGGACAAAGAATCATTTTAGACAATGCGGCAGAAAAATACATTTTAGCTGACCATTCTAAATTTGGGGTGGAAGCATTTTGTACCTTTTATGATGTAAAAAATGTGACAGCGATTATCACAGACACGAAAATTAGTCCCCAAATAGAAGAGTACTATAAGAAATGGACCAAAATTATTAAATAGAAAGTAAGGGAGGATCCCAACATGAAGATTGCGATAGGTGCAGATTCCGCCGGTTTTGAATTAAAAGAACATTTGAAAAAGTATTTAAGTCTCAAAGGTCATAAAGTGATAGATAAAACGCCGGAAAATGATTTGGATTTTTTTGAATCGACTACTCGTGTAGCCAAAGCGATTTTAGCTAATGAGGCTGACAGAGGAATTGCGATTGACGAATATGGAGCTGGGTCATTTATGACGGCTTGCAAGTATAAAGGCATTATTTGTGCTGAAGTCTCGGATGAACATTCTGCCAAGATGACAAGGGAGCATAATAACGCCTCGATGATTACTATGGGGTCTGGTATTGTGGGAAAACGGTTGGCTGAATCGATCGTCGATGCCTTCATCAAAGGGGAATACTCCGGTGGCAGACATCAAATTCGCGTGGATATGCTAAATAAAATGGCATAAATGGGGGGATTTCGGTGAAAATTTCGATAGGTTGCGATCATATTGTCACAGAAATTAAAGATCATTTAGTTGAGTATCTAAAAGAGAAAGGCTATGAAGTGATTGATAATGGTACTTATGATAAAGTGAGAACTCATTATCCGATTTATGGCAAAAAAACAGCCGAGAAAGTTGTAAATGGCGAAGCGGATTTAGGCATTGTTATTTGCGGTACCGGTGTTGGCATTACGACGAGCGCTAATAAAGTAAAAGGCATACGAGCCGCATTGGTTCGAGATGTAGCCACAGCCAAATATGCGAGAGAACAATTGAATGCCAATGTCATTGGAATGGGGGGACGAATTACAGGCATCGGGTTGATGGAAAATATTATCGACGTCTTTCTTGAAACAGAGTATAAAGAAACAGAAAAAAATAAGAAATGGATAGAAAAAATCGATGGATTGATTGAGGAGGACTCATCGATCGGGGATGAACACTTTTTTGATGAATTCTTAGAAAAATGGGAAAAAGGCGAGTACCCGAATGAATAATGAAAAACAAGAAGGTGGCAATCATTATGTTCAATTGTTTAGTCAACACAAAAGACATGTTATTAAAAGCTCAAAAAGAGGGTTATGCGGTTCCTGCATTTAATATTCACAACTTGGAAACGATTCAAGTGGTCGTCGAAACAGCATCTGAATTAAGATCGCCGGTGATTTTAGCTGCCACACCGGGCACATTTAAGTATGCGGGCCGAGATTACATCCAAGCCATTGCCGAAACGGCCGCCAAAAAATACTCGATTCCGATTGCACTTCATCTTGACCATCATGAAAACATCGAAGATATTAAGGAATCGATTGAATTGGGTACTAAATCTGTCATGATCGATGGTTCTCATCTCCCCTTTGAAGAAAATATTCAGGTAGTCAAACAAGTGGTGGAGTTGGCTCATTCTAATGGAGCAACCGTTGAAGCGGAACTCGGAAGATTGGGCGGACAAGAAGATGATCTAGTGGTAGATGATGCTGATTCTTATTATACGGACCCGCAAGCCGCCAAAGAATTCGTGGAAAGAACGGGTGTTGATTCTTTAGCGGTTGCGATTGGAACAGCTCATGGTCTTTACAAGTCCGCCCCTAAATTAGATTTTAATCGATTACGAGAAATTCGTGAAGTGGTAAGTGTGCCTCTTGTTTTGCACGGGGCATCTGGCATCCCATTCGAGGATGTTCGAAAATGTATTGAATTAGGATGCTGTAAAGTCAACATCGCCACTGAATTGAAAATTTCTTTTTCCAATGCGTTAAGACAATATTTAATCGATCATCCTAATGCAAATGATCCAAGAAAATATATGGAACCGGCCAAGCAAGCTATGAAACAAGTGGTTAAAGAAAAAATCGAAATGTGCATGAGTGTCAATCGTTATTGAAAAAGGTGAGATGGATGATTTTGACGATCACATTAAATCCGGCTATTGACATGAGCTATCATCTTTCTTCCTTTCATATCAACGAAGTGAACCGATGCAATCGTGTGATCAAAACCGCTGGTGGAAAAGGGTTAAACGTTTCCCGGGTTATCCGTTGCACAAATGAAAGTCTTTGTGCAACGGGATTTCTCGGTGGAACAAACGGACAGTTTATAAGAAACGAGCTTGATTCCATCCAAATTCCACATCGGTTTGTTGATATTAAGGGAAACACAAGAAACTGCATAGCTCTTCTCCATGATGGACAACAAACAGAAATTTTAGAAGAAGGACCGGCGATATCAGAAGAAGAAGCAAAAAAATTTATTGAGAATTATCAAGACCTCATCAACGGTGCCGATGTCATTACAGCTTCGGGAAGTTTGCCAAAAGGGTTAAAACCGTCTTTTTATCGAACATTGATTGAGATTGCGAATAAAAAAGGAAAAAAATTTATTTTGGATACAAGTGGAGAAGCTTTGAGAGAAGGAATAAAGGCGAAGCCATATTTAGTTAAACCGAATCTCGATGAATTATCCCAACTATGCAATCGAAAAGTGACAACGGATGAAGAAGTCATCGAAGCCATCCAAAATTCTTTATTGGAATATGAAATCGAATATATTGTCGTTTCATTAGGACAAAGAGGATCGATTGCCTATCATCAAGGAGTTTTTTACAAAATTACACCACCTAAGGTCCAAGCGGTCAATCCGGTTGGATCAGGGGATTCTATGGTCGCTGGATTCGCTGTCGCCCTTCAGAGAAATTATAGTCCTGAACAAGTATTGGTCTATGGCAATGCTTTCGGAACGTTAAATGCTATCGAAGAAAAGACGGGGTTTATTGATACCAATCAAATTGACTATATTATCAATCAAATGATAGTAGATAGAATTTATTCCTTAAGTGGAAAATCAATAAGGTAATTGAAAGTTGGATGTATTGTAATATCGAGGAGGTGATAGAAGGATGAAAGTAATTAGTGAATTATTAAATAAAGAATTAATCTTCTTTGAAAACGCTGAGAGCAAGGAGGAAATATTAAGAAAAATTGGTCGTAAGTTGTTGGAAAATGGTTTAGTTAAAGAAGGGTTCATTGAATCTATTGTGGAGAGAGAAGAAAAATATCCTACCGGAATAGACTTAAGTGTGGTTGGAGAAAATCTTCCTAACGTGGCAATCCCACACTCAGAACCTGAATACAGTAACTGCAAAAAACTTGTTGTTGTAAAATTAGAGAAAGATATAAAATTCAAAAGCTTGGTATGTAAAACAAATGAAAAAAAGAAATGAAGAATACAAAAATGCAGTGCAAAACAAATCCAGTGAAAAACAGGTAGTTTGAGAGAAAACAAGTCACTGATAGTTTTAATTATAAGGGACATCAGACAAAAAATCAATTCATGCGGTGAGACATCTTTTGGTCATGCTGTTCAGTGAAGTTATATAACATTCGTTTGGTATTGTTTGTGATCAATGAAAATCAGTAAGTAAGCCATTAACTGACCAAAGTGTTTCTATAGAATTTAGAAACATTAGGATGCTTTGAAATGAGAAAGTCAAAAAAATTAGGGAGAATTTTTAAAAGAGCACCTAAAAAATATCGTTATCCTTTCGGAATTTCTGTATGGGTTATAAGAAAGCGCTTAAGCCGTTTTGTATCCGTTGAACTGAACTCCTCCCACTTTCACTTTATTTGGAGTTTCAAGGAATCGCAGATATCGGGTATTGTGCATCCAAAAAGATGGCTTACTATGGGTTTAAGCTTCATCTCCAGATCACTGACCAAGCGCTTCCGATGGGATATGTCGTCACCGAAGCATCCTGTCACGACCGGACAGCTGCGGAAACCGTGATGGCCCAACTTCCTCATCCGTATACACTTGGTGACAAAGGATATGTGAGCCAAGACTTGCAAAAGAAGCTGTATGATGAATACATGATCACTTTTTGGACGCCCGTTCGGAAAAACCAGAAAATCCATCAATCGAAAGCATGGAAACGATGGATGAAACGAAAGCGCAAAGTCATTGAAACCGTGTTTTCAGTTCTCATTGATCAGTACCGGATCACAGAGATTCGAGCCAACTCTGTTTCTGGATTTGAATCAGCTTTGGATAGCATTTTACTAGCTTATTCACTCGTAATTCTTGGGCTAGTTGAGCGTTAAAGTTCAACTAGCACCACGGGTATAATAATAGGCAATTATATAAGCAGTTGTTACCATAATTTTCCTTTCCAAACGTGATTTTTGCGGTGAATTGTTTGAATTTTATTATAGTTTTTCTTTTCAGCTTCTGTTACATTATTAAATTTCAAATTTTACATTAAATACAAAAAATAGCAAACATGTTTTAGAAAGGAGAAACAACATGAATAAAACGGAAGTGAATTTAGTAGGCTTTGAAATTGTTTCCTACGCCGGTGAAGCAAGATCAAAGCTACTCAACGCAATCAACGAAGCAAGAAATGGCAACTTCGATGTATCTGATCAGTTAATCGAAGAAGCAAGAGAGAGCTTAAATAAAGCTCATAATGCTCAAACGAAAGTCTTATCAGCTGAAGCTAGTGGCGAAGATTTAGAATTAGGTTTCATCATGGTCCATGGACAAGATCATTTAATGACGACATTGTTGTTAAGTGATATTGTTCAGCATTTAATAAATATTTACCGAAAAGATCACAATTCATAAAAATCATGAAAAGGAATGGGAAAAAATGAATGGCTTAGTTGCACAAATCGAAAAAATGAAACCCTTTTTTGAAAAAATTTCTCGAAACGTCTATTTGAGAGCTGTAAAAGACGGTTTCATCGCATCCATGCCTGTTGTCTTATTTTCCAGTATTTTTATGTTAGTGGCTTTCGTACCAAATGTTTTCGGATTCTACTGGCCTGAACACATCGAAGCAATTCTGTTAAAAGCCTACAATTATTCAATGGGAATTTTGGCCGTATTGGTAACTGCCACAACGGCAAAATATTTAACCGACTCATTTAACCGGGATTTACCGAGTAACAACCAAATCAACAATATTTCTACGATGTTAGCTTCCATTGTTGGTTTCTTGCTCGTTTCCGCAGATGCCATTGAAGGCGGTTTTTCCAGTGGCTATATGGGATCTGCTGGATTACTTACAGCTTTCATTTCGGCATTTGTCGTTGGTAATATTTATAAAGTTTGTGTGAAAAACGATATAACGATCAAATTACCGGAACAAGTACCACCAAATATCGCCCAAACATTCAAGGACTTAATTCCATTTGCCTTATCTACATTATTTTTCTGGCTATTTGATTTGGTGTTTAGAAACTTAACCGGGATGAACTTTGCAGAAGGAGTTATTAAGTTTTTCCAACCCTTGTTCTCAGCTGCTGATGGATATTTAGGACTGGCGCTCATTTACGGAGCCATGGCCTTCTTCTGGTTTATCGGTATTCACGGTCCTTCCATTGTTGAACCTGCTGTTACTGCAATTTACTATGTGAATATCGAAGCAAACTTGAAATTATTCCAGGCTGGTGAACACGCTTCACACGTTTTAGCTCCTGGATTACAATATTTCGTCGCCACTTTAGGTGGAACCGGTGCAACATTAATCATTACATTAATGTTTGCATTCTTAGCCAAATCAGAACAAAACCGGGCAATCGGTAAAGCAGCAACGATTCCTGTACTTTTCGGTGTTAACGAACCGATCTTATTCGGTGCACCGTTAGTCTTAAACCCGGTATTCTTTGTACCATTTATCCTGGCACCAATTGCAAACGTATGGCTCTTCAAATTTTTCGTTGATGTTTTAAATATGAATGGATTCATTTACGTATTACCGTGGGCAACACCCGGTCCGTTAGGATTAGTAATGGGTACCGGTTTTGCAGGATTATCCTTTGTGTTAGCAATCCTGTTACTGGTTGTTGACTTCCTCATCTACTATCCATTCTTTAAAGCTTACGATAATGAAATCTATCAAAAAGAACTGGAAACTGCAGAATCAGATGAAGAAGAAGTTACGGCTGAAGTAGATACAGCGCTTGATGAAGTTGTCGCTGCACAAAAGAAAGATGTGAAAAACGTCCTTGTCTTATGTGCCGGTGGTGGAACTAGTGGTTTACTCGCCAATGCATTAAAAAAAGCCGCTGCAGAATATAATGTTCCGATTATTGCAGGAGCAGGTGCATACGGTTCTCACAATGATATTTTGAAAGACTTTGATTTAGTCATTCTCGCACCACAAGTTGCTTCCAACTACGAAGTGATCAAGAAAGATACGGATCGTTTAGGAATTAAACTCGTATCGACCAGTGGTCAAGAATATATCGAATTGACAAACAATCCGAAGAAAGCGATTGACTTTGTATTAAAACAATTTAACAACTAATAAAATTGATTAATAAATTAGGAGGATTTTAGAATGGAGCATCTCAAGAAAAAACCTTTCCCGAAAGATTTCTTATGGGGGGCTGCATCGGCAGCCTACCAGATAGAAGGGGCCTGGAATGAGGATGGAAAAGGACCGTCCATCTGGGATACATTTTCTCAGACCCCTGGAAATACTTACAAAAACACAACCGGTAATATAGCGATTGACCACTATCATCGCTATAAAGAAGACGTAAAATTAATGGCCGAATTAGGTCTTAAAGCATACCGTTTCTCTGTTTCCTGGCCACGTATTTATCCTAAAGGATATGGCGAGGTAAATGAAAAAGGACTGGAATTTTACGATCGTTTAATCGACGAATTACTCAAATACAATATCGAACCAGTATTAACGATTTATCACTGGGATTTACCGCAAGCTCTACAAGATGAATATGGCGGTTGGGAATCGAGAAGAATCATCGAAGACTTTAAAAACTATGCGATTACATTATTTAAACGGTACGGAGACCGTGTAAAATACTGGGTAACATTAAATGAACAAAATATTTTTATCGGGCATGGCTATGAATCTGCTCTCCACCCTCCTAAAGTACAAGATAGAAAAAGAATGTATAATGCAAACCATATTGCCAATCTCGCCAATGCGGCTGTCATAAACGAATTCCGCAAATATGTTCCAGATGGAAAAATTGGACCGAGCTTTGCCTATATGCCGTACTACCCTGTAGATACGAAACCAGAAAATGTACTGGCAGCAGACGATGCGAATGACTTCCACAATTACTTCTGGATGGATGTATACGTACATGGCAGATATCCGAAAAGAGCATGGCGTTATTTAGAGGAAAATGGTTTGACACCGGATATCCAGGAAGGCGACTTCGAGCTCCTTGCCAAAGGAAAACCTGATTTTATGGGTATCAACTACTATCAAACAGCAACCGTTGCTTACAATCCCCTCGACGGTGTGCAAATGAACTATGCAATTAACAATACCGGTGAAAAAGGAACGACACCGGAAAAAGGAATTCCGGGACTTTATCGGATTGTCGATAATCCATTCACCGATAAAACTGATTGGGACTGGACGATCGATCCGACCGGTTTACGAATTGCCATCACAAGAATCACCAGTCGCTACAACTTACCTGTATTAATTACAGAAAATGGTCTCGGAGCATTTGATACTGTGGAAAACGGCAGAATCCACGATGATTATCGAATTAACTATTTAAGAGATCATATTAACGCGATTCGGGATGCAATTTCCGATGGTTCAGACGTGATCGGCTATACTGTATGGTCATTCTCAGACGTATTAAGCTGGTTAAACGGGTATCAAAAACGTTACGGTTTCGTATATATCGATCGTGATGTGGACGATAACGCATCTATGGAACGGATTAAGAAAGACAGCTTCTTCTGGTATCAGAAAGTCATCGAAACGAATGGTGAAGAGCTCTAATAAATAAAAAAACTTTCGGGAATGTTCATGTACGTATATATGCAAGCAGCATTCCCGGAAGGACCTCCAATTTGGACAAAATCACTCACTCAACCCTTGAAGAATCGTAACAAATAGCTTATGTCGAATGAAGTATTTTAGATAGATAGAATTGTTAAGGTAAGACCCGCCACCATACGAAAAGTTTATCAAAAACTCTTATCTTATGGTGTGCGGGTCTATTTTTATCATGGAACAAAAATACAAAGAAAGCGAATGATGTTTTCATGAAATTAATCGCCATTGATATGGACGGCACATTGTTATCGAGCGATGGTTCGATCAGCGATGAAAATCTACAGGCAATCCTGGAAGTGAAGAAGCAGGGCCATCATATTGCGATTTGTTCTGGAAGGTATCATGATGATATTTTGCATATTTTAAAGCCATATAAGCTTCATTTACCAATTATCAGCGGGAATGGTTCAAGCATTTACGATAACGGCTTTTTAAAACAATTGTTTTTAGACAAGCAAACGGTCCTGGAAATAATTAACGCCCTCCGTCAATATGAGATACCCGTTGAACTTTATACCGATCAAGGTATATTCATGGAAAAAGATACAAAGAGTTTTCTATACAACGAGATTGACGAATTGGCAAAATCATCTCCTGCTATTGATAAAGACTACTACAGACATCATGCGGATATCGTATTCAGCCAAAACAATATGATATTTGTACGTGATGTCGAAGAACTTGATCTATTAAACTTAAACGTTACAAAAATTAGCGGAAATACATTTAATCAGGAAAAACTATCGCTCTTGGAAAAACAAACGATGGCACGGAACGATGTATCCATTAGTTCTGGTGGACCACCTTCCATTGAATTTACCCATAAAGATGCGAATAAAGGGTTCGGCCTACGTTACTTGGCCAGTCACTTACAAATCCCTATGGAAAATACGGTCGCGATTGGAGACCAAATCAATGATATTCCGATGTTAAAAGCAGCAGGTATTAGCATTGCAATGGAGAATGCCGATGATGTCGTAAAAAGTCATGCAATGTTTACAACCGATCACCATGATCAACATGGAGTGGCAAATGCTCTAAGGAAACACGTATTAAAGACACATGAATAGTTTCCTCACTAAATGACTTAAGGCGGAAAAACCTTATGTTTCTCCGCCTTTTTTTCATCTTTTCACTTATTTCCCCTTAAAATCTGGCTTTCTTTTTTCGAAAAATGCCCGCACGCCTTCCTTATTATCTTCTGTCTGTAAAAGCAAGGCTTGCATCGTTACTTCTTGCATGAAATTCGTATCGTGGGTGAACTCATGGGCATGATTCAACATATATTTAACAAAACGCTGAACAAGTGGCGGTCCCTCCACAATAAACTTGGCAAAACGACTCGCCTCCTCCAGTAAATCTCCTGTAAATTATCACTTTATTTCGGAACAAAAGAGACATTTTTTTGCACATTCCTTCAGAAAGCCCTCTCCCCTTTTCTGAAAGGATGTGCTAAATTTTTTGTGAATTATTTCGGAAGAGAAAATCCATCGGTTCATAGGAGGGGGAGGAGGACGTGATTCAATTTCATGACTTTGGCATTGACGTCCAAACGTATGCAGAGCGTGGAAAAGAAAACGACTTCCCTCTTCTGAAAAAGTGTCCGCATTGCCGGGCCAAGCGCCCGTTGCACCGCCACGGTTACTATGAGCGAAACGCATTGACCCCACATGGTGATTATCGCATTTGGATTGTCCGGTATCGCTGTCGGGAATGCTTGAAGACGGTGAGTGTGCTGCCTTCCTTTCTCCTCCCGTATTTTCAGTATACGTTGTCCGCCATATGGCAAGTCGTGAAAGAGCAGTTGGGATTGACCGAAAGGACGAACCAGGCTCCGTTTCTCCCGACAAAGGACGGCATCATCTTTTATGTCCGACGGTTCTACCGAAACCTATCAAGCCTTCACAGCTTTTTTGCGAGGCGGTGGAGGATCATAGGCCCTATCGTGAAAAAAGAAAAGGAACGGGCTTCTTGGTGGATCCAGACGTTAGAGGAACACGGTCTTGATTCGGCCATCAGAGAGATGTGGGAGGGCGGATTCCGACACCCTTTTGCGAATTAAATGGGATCCTGATTTTACATACATACCCTAAATTGGAAATAGTTTCGGTTCCCACAAACCTTTCCTATCGACGGAGAAAAAGCAATTCGGTACGATAAGGGCAGGAGGACCGGAACGGTCCTGATTCCAAGTGAGACCAGGAGGAGATTTGAATGAATGAGTCGATGAGACACGACATTGCCCTGTTTCGGTACGGGCTAATCGCTCCGTTGGTGAATGGGCAGGTGGAACCGAAGACGTATCTGAAAGAGGTGAGCGAGCGAGTGCACCATGTTCCCCACCAGGGAGACAAACGAATCGCAGCCAAGACGATCCTCGATTGGTGCACCCGATACAAAAAAGGGGGCTTTGACGCCTTAAAGCCGAAGCGCCGTTCGGACCGCGGCCACTCAAGGCGTCTGTCGCCCGATGATGAGGATCATATTTTAGCCCTAAGAAAAGAACATCCCACCATGCCCGTGACGGTGTTCTACGAACACCTGATCGAGCAGGGGGAAATCCCAGAAAATCATACCTCTTACTTTACTATATACCGATTGTTGAAAAAACACAACCTGGTGGGAAAAGAAATCTTGCCGATGCCGGAGCGAAAGCGTTTTGCGTATGACCAGATCAATGAGCTATGGCAAGGGGACTTATCCCATGGACCCACGATTCGCGTCCATGGGAAAGCCCAGAAAACGTTTTTGATCGCGTATATCGATGACTGCTCGCGGTTAGTGCCATATGCCCAATTTTTCCCTTCGGAGAAGTTTGACGGGCTGCGGATCGTCACGAAGGAAGCGGTGCTTCGTTGCGGGAAGCCGAAACGCATTTACTCGGACAACGGGAAAATTTATCGGTCCGAGGTGCTGCAGTATGCGTGCGCCGAGATGGGGATTACACTCATCCACACCCAGCCGTATGACCCGCAAAGCAAGGGAAAAATCGAACGGTTCTTCCGCACCGTACAGACACGGTTTTATCCACTGTTGGAGCTGAATCCGCCGAAATCGCTTGACGAGTTGAACGAGCGTTTTTGGAAGTGGCTTGAAGAGGAGTATCATCGAAAACCGCACGCCTCACTGGACGGAAAAACGCCGCATGAGGTGTTTCAATCGCAAGTGCATCTCGTGTCGTTCATCGAAGATGGCGATTGGCTGGATGCGATTTTTCTGAAACGGGAGCACCGCAAGGTGAAAGCCGATGGCACGATCACCCTGAATAAACAGCTATACGAAGTGCCGCCTCGGTTCATTGGGCAATCGATTGAGCTCCGCTATGACGAACGAGGCGTCTATGTGTACGAAGAGGGCAAACGGGTGGCGGAAGCCATTCGGGTGCGTTTGGAGGACAACGCCTATGTAAAACGCCATCGGTCCCCGTTTGCGGCGATTCCGGCGAAGGAGGGAGAACACGGTGTATAAATCGTTTTACTCCCTTTCGCGGGAGCCGTTTGCGAAAGAAACAGACCCGTCCGAGGCGTATCAAGGGGCGTCATTTCAGGAAGCGTTGCGGGCGCTGGAGTACGTGAAACGAACCCGGGGGATCGGGCTGTTGATCGGAGAGCCGGGGGCGGGCAAGACGTTCGCCCTTCGGGCGCTGAAAGAGTCATTGAATCCATCATTGTATCATGTCGTCTACTTTCCGTTATCCACCGGAGGCGTGATGGATTTTTACCGTGGACTGGCCTTGGGATTAGGAGAGGAACCGAAGTACCGCAAGGTAGACCTCTTCCGCCAAATCCAGCAGGCGATCGAGCGATTGTATCATGAACGGCGGATCACGCCGGTGTTCATTTTGGATGAGATGCATTTAGCGAAGGATGCATTTTTACAGGACATCGCGATCTTGTTCAACTTTGAGATGGATTCGACCAACCCATTTGTCTTGATTTTGGCCGGGCTGCCCCATTTACAGGGGAAGCTGCGGCTCAATCAGCACCGCCCTCTCGACCAGCGGATCATCATGCGATACCGGATGGGGCCGCTGGAGAAGGAAGAGGTGGCGGGCTACATCGAACATCGGATGAAACAGGCCGGGGCGAAGCATCCGATCTTCACCCCATCGGCGTTAGAGGCGATTGCCCTGCAGTCGCGGGGATGGCCTCGGGTGATCAACACGTTGGCCACGACGTGCCTGTTATACGGGTATCAGCTGAAAAAGGACGCCATTGACGAAGAAGTGGTGCGCATGGCCGCAGAGGAAATGGGGTATTAGCACGAAAGGGGCCGAATCGGCCTCTTTTGTGCTTTCTCTTTTCCATAGGTCCATCAGGCGCGCTGGAAATCTTCATCTGAAAGAGCGTGCAAACGTTCCGAAAGAATGTGCAAAATCCGGAACAATCCGCAAAAATTTTGCACATTATTTCCGAATCCGCCTGAAATAATTTGAAAAAGGGATTCTGAAATAATGTGCTAGTTTACATCTCCTTCAGCAATTCGATTGACGAGTCCTTTTCGATAGGCTTCTTCAGCTGTAATACGACTTCCAGATAGAAGCCACTCCTTTGCCAGCGGTAGCGGTACGTTTTTCGCTAAATTTTTCATCAACCCTAAATCGGGAATCAGTCCCACCTTCGCGAAACTCGCGGTAAAAATCGCATCCTTATCGCAAACGATAAAATCGCTCGCTAATGCCAAACTGAAACCAGCGCCAGCAGCATACCCGTGAACTGCACTAATCACCAACTTATCTAACTCAACAATCGTCTGCTCAAGTCTTGTTGCCTCTTTCATCCAGTTGATGATTGATCCAATATCGGACATTTTCTGAAAAGCCGAAAGATCTCCGCCGGAACAGAACGATTTCCCCGCTCCGGAGAGGATAATAACTTTCACTTCATCATCGGCTTCCGCCTTCTTCAATTCGCGAATTAATGCCTGGACCAGATCTGCGGATAAAGCATTTAATTTTTCCGGTTGGTTCATCGTCAAATATGCGATGTGCTTGTCCTTGCGTACGAATACAAGCTCTCCCATTCCATCACCCCTCTGTCTATTTCGGCGGCATGCGAATTGCCCCGTCAAGACGAATCGTTTCCCCATTTAACATTGGATTTTCCACGATCGCACAAACCAGCCTGGCAAATTCTTCTGGATGTCCCAGTCTAGGGGAAAAGGGCGTCATCTTTGCCAGTGCTTCCTGCGCCTTTTCCGGTAAACCGGCAAAAAGCGGTGTTTTAAATACCCCCGGAGCTGTTTGTGGCAATCTATTAATGTAGTGTATGGCAATTAATTTATGTAGGCCCCAGCGGCCATACATAAATAAAAAAACCACTTGCCAACATTCCCTAAATACCATACCCTCCTAGTTGGGCAACTTGTTCAACGGGAGGTAATGAAGGAGATGTTAGCAGTGGCTGAAATAGATTATATCAGATATGAGGCGAATCAAAAAGGGCGTTCATACTCAGATATTACCAAAAGAACGAATCATGATCCTAGAACGATTAAGAAGTATGCAGAGATGGAGGACTTTAGCCCAACGAAAAGAAAACAAATCCGGAAAGCTAGAGTAATGGATCCAGTGAAACCTATCTTAGATAAGTGGATTCAAGAGGACTTAACGAAAAAGAAAAAGTTTAGAAGAACTGCAAAAAGAATGTATGAAATGTTAAAAGAACAATTTGATTTCAAAGGGTCAGATCGTTCCGTTCGACTTTATGTAGCTAAACGGAAAAAAGAGTTACAAGAACAGAGTGAATCAGCGGCTCTTCCTTTAGAAGCCAAGCCGGCGACAGCACAAGTAGATTTTGGAGAAGCCCCTTTCGTCTACAAAGGGGAACGTGTCATTCTTCCTTTTTTAGCTCTTTCGTTTCCGTACAGCAATGGCTTTTATTTTCAAGTCATGCCTTCTCAAAACAGAGAATGCTTTTTGGAAGGATTAAAACGAATGTTTCATTACATGGGCAGAGTACCGAAGGTGATCCGTTTCGACAATTTATCACCTGCGGTGAAAAAGATCCTGCCTAATGGAGAAAGAGAACTGACAGAGGAATTTCAACGGTTTGTTTTACATTACGGGTTTGAATGTGAATTTTGTAATCCAGCAAGTGGAAATGAAAAAGGGCACGTGGAAGCAAAAGTGAAGTACATTCGGAATAACTTTCTTCTTCCAGAATTAACGATATATGATTTGGAGTCCTTTAATGACTCCTTATGGGAAAAGTGTGAAAGAGACTGGCAGAGGCCCCATTATCAAAAAGGAAAAACGATTGCCGAATTGTTTGAGGAAGAGAAGGAATGCTTTCTACAGTTGCCGGCAAAAGAATACGAATGTGTTCGGTATGAACAAGTTAGGGCGGATAAATATGGCTACATCCGGGTAGAGAATAAACTTTATTCCACTTCTCCCCGTTTTGCCAAACAAATGGTTTTGGCAAAAATCTCATATCAAGAGATTGAGATTTTGACAGAGGACTATGAACTCATAGTGAAACATGAGCGTTTGTATGGAACGCAACAAAAATCGATGAAATGGCAACCTTACCTTATCCTGATGGCTAAAAGGCCAAATGCATTAAAGTATACGGATTTTTACGAGAAAATGCCTTCAGAATGGCAAGATTATTTTTCACATTGTACCATTCAGGAAAAACAAAAAACGTTACAATTACTGGCCGTTTTACTAAAAGAGCACGATTTTGAAATTTCAACGCAAGCTTTACGGCTCGCTTCGCAATATGGGCATCCGAGTGTAGATTCCATTAAGCAAGTATTCTATCAGTTAATCAATGGAAGAGGGATAAGGGAACCCATCCAGCCAAAAATAAGCGTTCCCACTATGCCTGAAGCCTCTAGAGGACTTAGTCATTATGATCGATTTTTCGAGTCCACCGGAGGTGAAAGATAAGTGGAAATGCAAATTAAAGTTATTTTTTATGGTGGAGTCGGAACGGGAAAAACGTTCCTTTCCACTCTCATTTCCATAAATACCATTAAGAAAAAGGGAAAGAAGGTGAAGTTTTATACTGCAGCTGCGCTAGTGAATGCGTTATTAGAAGCAAATGACAAGGGATCACTAGGCAAATTTCTCAAACAAATCGAGAAATTAGACCTCTTGGTCATAGACGAATTGGGCTACATCCCATTGCATAAACAAGGAGCAGAATTGTTATTTCAAATTATTTCCATGTGTTATGAAGCTAAAAGTATCATCGTAACGACAAATTTACAATTTGGACAATGGAACAATGTATTTGGTGATCCAATATTAACAGAAGCAGTGATTGATCGATTGATACATCACTCCCATTTAATCATTTTTAAAGGCGATAGTCATCGCTATAAAGATTCAATCTCACTCAACCAATAACGGAATTTGGCAAGTGGCATTTTTAATTGCCATTTCATGCATTTTTTACTTGCCAAAAACACCCGGAAGCAATACTCATCACCCGGATTCCTAAAGATGCGAATTCTCTTGCTAGCGGTAATGTCATTCCGACAATGGCCCCTTTAGAGGCGCTGTAGGCAGCCTGTCCAATCTGTCCGTCAAAAGCAGCAACGGAAGCAGTATTGATAATCACGCCCCGCTCCCCGTGTTCATTCGGCTCGTTTTCAGCCATCTTTTCTGCTACCAGACGAATCATGTTAAACGTCCCGACAACATTAACTTGCAAAACTTTCTCGAAAAAAGCGAGATCATGCACGCCTTTTTTCCCTAATGTTTTTTTCGCAAGCGCCATGCCCGCACAATTTACTAAAATATGTACAGCACCAAAAGTTTCAATTGCTTTTTCAATCCCCAATCGAGTCTTTTCTTGTATTTTGCAAGTGAGTTTTATAAATACGGAATCAAGGTGATTTTTACATCAAGATGGTGTTGCAAAACTAGAGTAAAAACTCGAAGTTATGCATAAGGATGCAACATAACACATGCAGTACATATCGATGAAATCCATACCATCTTGGCTGTTCCAACCCGTCACTCTTTAACTCATTAAATACTCGTTCAATCTCACGACGAAGTCCAAACAGCCATTGGCCAAATCTCGTTTTCAAAAAGACAGGAAGAACCCGGCCATAGACATCTTTTCGTTCCTCGCTATTGCGGCGGTTGATAGGGGAAATGAATAGGATTCCTGACTGCTCTGCTGTTTGACGAACCTTTTCACTGTCATACGCGGCATCGCCCAATACAAATTCGATATCCCACTGCTTTAAAGAAACAAGCAATTCTGGTGCTACTGCCGCATCATTTCGATTCGCTGTGGTCAACACATGAGATAAAATGATTCCCTCGGCGGTGGTGCAGAGATGGAGTTTATATCCTTTAAACCAGTGATATCGGGTGGACACTCCCCACTTCGCCTGTGAATCGTAAAGACTGCTTCGAAGGGCCGTGCTGTCGATCAGCACGATTTGGGGATAACGTACTTCTAGATCTTTGAGTAGCTGTGCATGAAAAACAGGAAATCCTTGTTCCCGGAACCACTTCGCCGCACGGGAAAACGTAGAAAGGTGAGGGACTTCACCAAGCCCACAGGCCCGTTGAAAACAGCGAAAACGCTGCAGGATGCGCACTAATTTTCGCAAGGAATCAATGGAAAAATAGGTTTTCAAAAAGAAACATTTCAACAACGATTTTTTCGACACCGGCGGTCTTCCTGTCACATACGGTGTTTCCGGCAATGATAGCGAGTCGATATACCGAAATAATGCTTCTAAAATTGGGTCAATTTCATAAGTCCATGCATGTTCGCTGTTCCAATTGGAAATCATAATAGTGTCCACCCCTTGGAGAGTTGTTTTTTTGGTCACTGTATATGATTTCCAAGGTGGTGGATTTTTTATGTGCATTTATGCATTCGTTATGCGTTTTGCAACACGTTCATCAACAAAACAACCACCGTTCTCTCCTAAACTGTCGATCGAAGCACTATATGGGATTTTCGCACAAGTCGAGGGCCAGAATATTTCCGGTAGAAGAAAGGATACTATGAAACAATTTCCTTCTTCTATATTTGGATATAAACGGATTGGAAAAAGAAAAGATGTTAAGTACCCGTGGTGCTAGATAAAATCAAACAAGCATAAAAATAGCCCTTGCATGAAGGATCTCCTTTAAAATGAAAGTGCTACCAAACATTTAAAAGGAGAAGTCCCATGCAAGAGCACTTTCATTTTACAACAGACGAAGCGAAAATTCAAAAACAATATGCAGCGATTTTGTTCTTTGTATCTGGACAATTGTCTTTGATTCAGATGTATTTACAACGCCGAAATCACCATTTGTTGAAGCAAGAAGATGAAGTCATCATCGTCGTCCATGTTCTTGGAAAGTTGTTAGGTTTTACATCCGAACGAGCTTGGCACCGATTTGTGATCGGAAACTTATTTTCGAAAGATTTATTTCCTGAACGCTCTCGATATAACCGCCGTTGTCGAAATCTTGGCTTTGCCGTCAAATGGATACGATATCAACTAGCCAAACGCGGGCAACATCACGCTTATGCGGTAGTGGATAGCTTACCTATTGAACTCTGCCACCACGCACGAATGTATCGCGCCAAACGGTTTCAAGGAATCGCAGATATCGGGTATTGTGCATCCAAAAAGATGGCTTACTATGGGTTTAAGCTTCATCTCCAGATCACTGACCAAGCGCTTCCGATGGGATATGTCGTCACCGAAGCATCCTGTCACGACCGGACAGCTGCGGAAACCGTGATGGCCCAACTTCCTCATCCGTATACACTTGGTGACAAAGGATATGTGAGCCAAGACTTGCAAAAGAAGCTGTATGATGAATACATGATCACTTTTTGGACGCCCGTTCGGAAAAACCAGAAAATCCATCAATCGAAAGCATGGAAACGATGGATGAAACGAAAGCGCAAAGTCATTGAAACCGTGTTTTCAGTTCTCATTGATCAGTACCGGATCACAGAGATTCGAGCCAACTCTGTTTCTGGATTTGAATCAGCTTTGGATAGCATTTTACTAGCTTATTCACTCGTAATTCTTGGGCTAGTTGAGCGTTAAAGTTCAACTAGCACCACGGGTAAGATTGAATATTATTTTCTCCAGATAAAACGTAGAAGCAACTCGAGTGAAGGTACAATAAAAGTATGGGATAAATATCAATAATTACTTAATATTTCTAAAGCATTCTGATAAATCCGAAAGTTTTTCTGCGATAAACTCAATAGAATCTAATATTTTTTTCTTTGCACTATCCCTAACTGCATGCATAGCTTCTATTCTAGGAGTAACGAATTTAACTGCGCAAAAGGATTTCATTGAACGAACTCTCTGTTTAACAAATCTATGATCTTGTTCCGATATAGTCGAACAAGACATACAAAAAAGACCGGTATAAACCGGTCTTTTTTATCGAAACACGTTAGTTGAATGATATAGCTAAGTTCCAATAGCTACATAAAAATCACTAACTTTTAAATAAATAACTGTAGATGAGCATTTTTCATTACAATAATTTCCATGGTTAGAGAGACAAACAGTGTACCCCTTACGCGATACGGAGCGGTTTTTTGATCACATCAATGGGAATATCTTGCTTTGCAGCGTCATAAATGAACTCGACGACGCTGTGGTCTTTCCGCGACCGAAGAAGCTCCAGCCCGGTGGAGAGGTTTTGGCGGGATTCGGCGATGCTGTACACGCAGGAGAGCAGCACCACCGCCCAATACCGTTTCACCGCCCGAATGTGGCGAACGCGGTATCCATCCAGCTTCAGTTGATCTTTCGCCTGCCGGAAAAAGCACTCGATCGTCCAGCGCTGGGCGTAGTAACGCAAGATGTCTTCGTCCCCGAGTTCCCGGTCGGTGCTCAAGATGCAATGAAGATGTTCCGGCGCCATCGGCTGATCCGCCTTCCAAGCCAGCAGCACCACCGCGTCATCGAGGCCATGGATGGCCCCCTCATAGCGATACACGCGATAACGCTCCTGCCCCACCGTGACGAGGCGGGTGTCTTTGGACTCGATATAGCGGGCAAACTGCTTGGCTTGGATGGCGATGCCTTTCGGGTAGAGAATCCGGTTCGTCTTGAGCATCGCGATGACATGGAATCCCTGTTTCAGACAGGCTTCGATGAGCTTTTTGGACGGATACCACGAATCCATGAGCACATACACCGGCTGAGCCCGCTTCACCTTGAGCGAGGAAAGCATCTCGATCGCCAGGTCGATCTTGCTTTTTCCCGCTTTCTTGTCATACAGGCGGAACGCAAATGGGAACGCCTGCGTGAAGGTGTGCACCATCAGCCAAACGAGCGAATGCCCCCAGACCGATTGATGATCTTTATGCGAGTAGTGCCAGTCGCACCCTTGAATGGCGTGCACAGCCCGTGACGAAGGCTTTGTTTTTTGGCAAATCGTATCATCAATCGAAACAAAAAGGGGTTGATTCTTCCGTTTGGCCAGTCGTTCGACCTGGGAAAGGATCCACTCTTGAAGCTTCCCAAGCAGCCTTTCCTCGTTCCAAGGGCTTTTCGTGAAAAAGTGACGGAGCGTCGTTCGATGATTCGGATGAAAGCTCCAGTAATGAATATCAGTCAATGTTCCCGAGAATCCCTTGGTGGTCAAGGCATCGACAATATGAATGAGATGCTTGATGACCGGTTTGGAAAGCTGCAGCGTCAACCCCAGCGTGAAGAAAAACTTGTGGATTCCTTGGTGATGTGCTAATCTATTCATGAGACATGAACCTCCTTGTGGATAGTTGGTGGTACATCTATTCTAACCAAGGAATCGGGTTCATGTCTCCTTTTTTGTTTAGTTGTCAATTTATGTCAGTGAATTTGCTCATCTACAGATGCTAATTGGGGCTGGCCCAAACGCAAGCACGTTTTGGGCCAGCCCCTTCTTTGCTGTGTTACACGCGTCCTATCCCAGTATTTGCTTTGACGACAATTTCCGTATATTTCTTTTCATCCGATTTTTTCGACGAGACGAGCGTGCCAACGATCGCACCGATAAAGCCGAGCGGAATCGAGATGATGCCCGGGTTGGCGGCGACGATTTTGTCATAGCCGACAAACGCGGCGGCGCCAAAGCCTAAAAAGATCGTCATGACGTAGAAAAGCCCAATGATCCATGTTGCATAAACGACCGATTTGCGCGCAGTCGGGGCGTCTTTGACCGTAAAGAAGCGGATTAAAATGTGCGGCAGCCCGGCCGTCCCCAACGCGAGCGCCAAGTTGAGTGAAATCGTATCGAGCGGGTCTTTAAACTTGTTGCCCGGGTTTAAAAACGCTTCGCCAAGCGGTGTCGCGGTTTTGACTTCATGGAACATTTTGGCGATGCTGAAATCGAATTTAGCAAAGACGATGATGGAAATGATAAACGTACCGACCATCAGCAAGACGGCTTTGACGATTTGCACCCAGCTCGTTGCCGTCATGCCGCCGAAGACGACGTACACCGTCATCAAAACGCCGACGATCAAGACGGAATAAATGGCTCGACGATGGCATCAAATTGTGCTGCGCGTTTCGAATAAAGGATGCATAAGGCCCATGTCATGATAAATTGCGCAAAGGCAAACAGCCACGCCCAGCTGACCGGTCCGATTGCTAGTGCGTTGAGCGCTTTCGAATACGACGTCAACACCGGAAGGGCGAAGTAAAAGACGAAGAAAAAGACGGTGGCTGGGATGATGAAGCGCTTCTTCGCCTGAATGAGCCCGCGGAATGAAGCGGATTGGGCAATGGTTTCATAGTTCGCTCCCTTGATTGACCCATGATTCCTTTTTCACTGCCATCGTGATCCCTCCTTATTTGTATTAAAGCGTTTTCAAAATGAGTAATGGAATGTTCTTCCGCAAGCGGCGGATGTGAATCCCCCTTTCTTGACACAAATTTGTCACACATTCATTATACATTTATCTGAAAAATTTGTAAATTGATTCTTTTGTTATTTTTGAAAACTATTTTTTTGCTTTGCCGCACAAAACGGAAAAAGTTTTTTGTTGTTTTTCTTATTTTCGCACTTTACAAAAAAACAAGGATCATGTAGAATGACAACTGTATTCGACAATAAAATTCAACAATTTTCTACAAAAAACGACAAGGGGAGACATCTATGAATTTGTTTCGTAAAAAACCGATTCAGTTGCTTATGAAAGAATCGGGGGCAAAAGGAGCTTCGCTGCGAAAAGAGTTAGGTGCATTCGACTTGACGATGCTCGGCATCGGCGCCATCATCGGGACAGGCATTTTCGTCCTGACCGGGGTGGCGGCGGCGGAACATGCCGGCCCAGCACTTGTTCTTTCGTTCATCTTATCAGGATTGGCGTGTGTGTTTGCGGCGCTTTGCTACGCCGAGTTCGCCTCGACGGTGCCAGTGGCGGGGAGTGCTTACACTTACAGCTATGCCACGTTTGGTGAGCTCATCGCTTGGATTTTAGGCTGGGATTTGATTTTGGAATATGGGGTTGCTTCGTCGGCGGTTGCCGTCGGTTGGTCCGGTTATTTCCAAGGGTTGCTTGCCGGTTTTGGCATCGAACTCCCGAAAGCATTGACGAGCGCATATGATCCGGAGAAAGGGACGTTCATCGATTTGCCAGCGATTTTAATTATTCTGTTCATTACGTTTTTATTGAATTTAGGGGCGAAAAAATCGGCCCGTTTCAATACGATTGTCGTTTTTATTAAAGTGGCTGTCATCTTGCTTTTTTTGGCGGTCGGTGTTTGGTATGTCAAACCGGAAAACTGGACGCCGTTTATGCCGTATGGCTTCTCTGGGGTGGCAGCCGGCGCGGCGACGGTGTTTTTCGCTTACATCGGCTTTGATGCGGTGTCGACGGCGGCAGAAGAAGTGCGCAATCCGCAGCGCGATATGCCGATTGGCATCATCGTCTCGTTGCTTGTGTGCACATTGTTGTATATTGTGGTTTCGCTCGTATTGACAGGCATCGTTCCGTACGAGCAGCTCAACGTGAAAAACCCAGTGGCGTTTGCATTAAACTATATCCACCAAGACTGGGTGGCAGGCTTTATTTCGCTCGGGGCGATCGCCGGCATTACGACCGTGCTCCTTGTGATGATGTATGGGCAGACGCGTCTCTTCTACGCCATCAGCCGCGACGGTTTGTTGCCGAAAGTGTTTGCCCGCATCAGCCCGACGCGCCAAGTGCCGTATGTCAATACGTGGCTGACGGGAGCGGCTGTAGCGGTATTTGCCGGCATCATTCCGCTCAACAAATTGGCGGAACTGACGAACATCGGCACGCTCTTTGCCTTTATCACCGTCTCGATCGGCGTGTTGGTGCTGCGTAAAACACAGCCGGACTTAAAGCGGGCATTCCGCGTTCCGTTTGTCCCAGTCATCCCGATTTTGGCCGTGTTGTTCTGCGGCTACCTCGCTCTTCAGCTTCCGGCGATGACATGGATCGGTTTTGTCTCGTGGCTGCTGATCGGTTTAGTGATTTACTTTATCTACGGCCGCAAGCATAGTGAGCTGAATAAAATGGCACGGACGGAAGAAAATGCCGGATGAACGGCCAAACAATGAAAAAGGGGCTGACCCAAATGGGGAAACAGCCCCTTTTTCCATTATGTCAAATTTTTCGGCAACACCGCGTTTCACTCTTTTTTCATGCGGAAAAACCCCGATTCAAATAAAGAAAGTTCCCCTTCAGGCAGGGAAATTCCCCCTAAAAAAGGGAGTCATGGAAGCGCCCGTCCATCGCGGTTGGGGGGCATTATGCAACCAAAAAGACAGCAGATGACGACCGCAACAACAAGAAAGATCGCCGCCAAGCCGACGTCCACCGCCATTTGAAAGCGATGGATGCCAAAATGAAAAAAGCCGAGTGATTCCGCTCGGCTTTATTCCGTTTTTCGGCCTGCCAATTCGCTTTGTGCTTGAGCAATGAGCCGTTTCGTCATTTCTCCGCCGACGGAGCCGTTGGCGCGCGAAACCGTGCCAGCCCCGAGCTGTACGCCAAACTCTTGGGCGATTTCGTACTTAATTTGTTCCAACGCTTGTTCGATGCCTGGAACAAGCAGTTTGTTGCTTGAACGAGCCATATGAAATTCCTCCTTGATGGTTTTTTGATGAGGTATGATTAGTATGGACGATCGAACAAAGAGATATGGTTGGGAATTACAGGATGAATTTTCTATTAAAAACATCCATGAGTAAGCTTTTACTCGCCACCCAAGCATGAAAATAACCGCTCATGGATTCATTATTTTCACAGAAAAACGCACATCATATAAGTGGAAATATCGACTTCATAAGAAAGGGACCGAAGCGATGAAATGGACGGTGCAGCTGTCAAAAGCGGCAGGGAGGCAGGCTGGTCGGGGGTGGGCGGTCGCTGCGCTTGCCTCGATTCCGCTTGTCATGACGCTGGGCAATTCGATGCTCATCCCGGTGCTGCCGGCGATGGAACGGCATCTCGACATCACGCCGCTGCAGTCGAGCCTGCTGATCACGATGTATTCCGTTGTGGCGATTTTGTTCATTCCGCTGGCCGGATATATAAGCGACCGCATCGGGAGAAAAATGGTCATCGTTCCAAGCCTGTTGCTGGCGGCGGTGGGAGGGGGCTGGCGGGATGGGCTGCTTGGCGGGTGAGCGACCCGTACGGCTGGATGATCGCCGGGCGCATGTTGCAAGGGCTGGGGGCGGCCGGGGCGTTTCCGATCGTTTTGCCGCTTGTCGGGGATTTGTTTCCGGATGAGGAGGAGGCAAGCCGCTGTTTAGGGACGGTTGAAACGGCGAACACGTTCGGCAAAGTGCTAAGCCCGATTCTCGGGGCGATGCTGGCTGGCATCATTTGGTTTTTTCCGTTTTTTTCGTTCCCTGTCTTTTGCCTGCTATCGGCAGCAATGATGGTTTGGTTCATCCAGGTGCCGGCGCGTCGGGAGCGGCCGTTGCCGTTTCGGGATTTTATTGCGGTGGTGGCGGCGATTTTCCGCCGCGAAGGGCGTTGGCTGATCGGGGTGTTTGTCATCGGCGGTTTGTTGATGCTTGTGTTGTTTGCGTTTTTATTTTTCCTTTCAAGCCGTCTTGAAGATGTGTATGGCATTGATGGAATGAGGAAAGGATGGGTGCTCGCCATCCCGCTCGGGGCGCTCTGCCTCGCTTCATTTGCGGCCGGGAAAGCGATTGGCGACCGGAAACAGCGGATGAAATGGGGCGCTGCAGCCGGCTCCGTTCTATTGGCGGCTGCGTTGGCCCTCGTTCCCCTTCATTCATCCCTTTCCGTTTGGCTGGTGTTGTTCTCGGTAGCCGGCATCGGCATCGGCGCTGCGCTGCCGTGTTTAGATGCGCTTATCACGGAAGGAATTGAGAAAAGCGAGCGCGGGACGGTGACATCGTTTTACAGTTCGCTTCGTTTTATCGGCGTGGCTGCCGGACCGCCGTTGGCAGCCTGGCTGATGAAAGGCGGCGCCGGTCCGCTTTTGTTCTTGCTCAGCGGGCTGGCGTTGCTTGGCGGAGCTCTTGTCGTTTGGCTGATCCGTCCGGAAGGAGAGAAAGGAGGAAGAGGATGAGAGCCGTCACATACCAAGGCATAACTTTGGCTATTCTGAAACGTTTGGCGGCTACCCGGGCGGGCAAGCTGAATATTTGCGCGTGCTTTCGCGCAACATTACGCTGAAAATGGGGCAGGCGCCGGTCATTCATTACATTCCGACGCTGTACGAATGGATCGTCGAAGGAAAATTCGACCCGACTGATATCATCACGAACCGTCTTCCTCTTGACGAGGCGCAATATGCATACGAGATTTTCGATGAAAAAAAGACGGTTCAGTGAACTACCCACCACCTACGCTTCGCTTAGAGGTGGGGGCTTCAAGCGACTTGTGTGTGTTCGCTGAACGGTAAGCCACACACAAGAACCCTTTACGCTTCCCTTCGTTCCGAAGGTGTCCGTTCTAGCCATATTCTATCCTATTCGTTGGCTAACGCCAACCGAAATTCATCTCCCACTTTCACTGATGCTGGCGCACCTTCACGTTTAGAAGTAGGAGACTTCTTTCGGAGGGAAGTTAAAGTGGTACTCAAACCATAGCGGCGCATAAAGTTGGCGCAGCGGAGACACGATAAGAAAAAATGCGGGAAGGAGGATCGATGTGACTGACATTGCATTCCCGGTTGCCCGCCTGCAAGACGGGACGCTTCGCCAGCTCCAGCAACTCGAACAGCGGCTGCGCGAAGAGACGGGGGAAGAAATTGTGCTTGTCGCTTATGAGCGGAAAACGGCTGATGAGGAGGAGACGAAACGATGATGAAGCGAAAAGTGAAATTTGACGCAGCGAAAAACAACAATAAAACGCCAACGGAAAGCTTGCCGGATACCGAATTTGCGGCGCAATACGCCGGCGAGGAGGACATGATCCGCGGCGCGAACCGCAATTCGAAAAAAGGGCGGCAAGGAGGCGGCGATGGGTAAAGAGCATAAGAAGCGGCCCGCTCGAACGAATGAAGAAACGGCGTTTGAATGGGGCGATTTCGCTGCCCACGAGCCGCTTTGGATCATGGAGGAACAAAAACGGGCGAAAGAAAATGAAAAGAAACGAAAAAAGCAGGGATAACGCTCCCTGCTTTTTCGCGTGGTGCACAAAAAAGCCGTGCCTCCGGCGTTTGGCCGTTAGGCGGATGCCGAAGCGGACAAGGCGGACAGCGGCGCGGAAAACAGCGTTGCGCCGGTGCCGGACGGATCAAAATAGGCGACGATGACGGTTGGCGCAAACGAGAGCTGCTTCGCGGCGATATAGCGGCCGACATCAACCGGCACGATTTCCACGACCGTATGTTTAAACAATTCCTTTTCCCCGAGCCCGAGGGCGGCAAAGTCCTCCCCAAGCACCTCGGGGCGCTCAAGCAGCGCGCGGTAAACGGTCGTGCGCGTCGTTTTCTCCGTTTTTTCATTCCACCACGGCTTGCGTGGTTTGTATTTTTGGTTGCGCAAATAGTCGTATTTCATAAGCGACTCGGCGACAGGCAGGGCATCTGGCATACACGTACGCAAAAACTCATGCAGGCGGCGGAACAAGTCTTCCAGTTGGTGGCCGATGCGCGCCCAGCCGCGCTCATCCCAATACGCGCCAAACTGCTGGAAAAAGTCAAACGGCGACGGGAACACATCGGTCACCAAGTACTCGATCGTTTCGTCCATTCGATGGGCGTTCCAATATTTTTCAAGCACGTCTTCCACTTGCTTGATGCGGATGACGTCATCAAACGACAAGACGTTGTTGGCGAGCACTTCGTATGGCGCATGGTCCATATACACATAGCCGTACTCCTCGGCGCGCAGGCGCAACCCAGTGCCGCGCAGCAGCTTCAAAAACCCAAGCTGCAATTCTTCCGGGCGGAGGGCGAATACGTCGTTAAACGTCTTTCGGAACGAGTTGTAGTCTTCTTCGGGAAGACCGGCGATCAAATCCAAATGTTGGGCGATTTTCCCTCCCTCTTTAATCATCGTTACCGTTCGCGAAAGTTTGGCGAAGTTTTGTTTGCGCATAATGAGCCGATTCACTTCGTCGTTCGTCGACTGGACGCCGATTTCAAAGCGGAACAGGCCGGGCGGCGCTTCGCGGTTTAAAAACTCGATCACCTCGGGACGCATGATGTCGGCGGTAATTTCAAATTGAAATACTGTTCCGGGCACATGTTCATCAATTAAAAAGCGAAACATGTCCATCGCATAGCTGCGGCTGATGTTGAACGTTCGGTCGACGAACTTGATCGTCCGCGCCCCGTGCCGCATTAAGTAGCGCAAGTCGTCTTTGATTTTTTCGCGGTCAAAGTAGCGGACGCCGACTTCGATCGAGGACAGGCAAAATTGGCAGCTGAACGGGCAGCCGCGGCTCGTTTCAACATACACGACCCGGTTCGGAAGATGGGGAATGTCTTCCAGAAAGCGAAACGGCGACGGCATGTCGGCAAGGCGAATTTTGTTTCGCTGTGGGTTGACGACAATGCGGCCCCCGTCGCGAAACGCGAGCCCGGCGACATCACGGACGTCTCCATGGCCGTCTAAAGCGAAAAGCAGCTGTTTAAACGTTTCCTCTCCTTCGCCGACGACGATAAAGTCAAACTCCGGCACCCGCTCCATCCATTCACGCACATCGTACGACACTTCCGGTCCACCGGCGACGATGACCATATTCGGCGCTGCTTTTTTCAACAGCTTGACGACTTTGATCGTTTCTTCAATGTTCCAAATGTAGCAGCTGAAGCCGATGACATCCGGACGGCGTTGGTACAAATCAGTCACAATGTTCAGCACCGGGTCTTTGATCGTATACTCAACAAGCTTGACGTCAAATTCGGGCTGAGCGTACGCTTTTAAATAGCGGATGGCGAGGTTCATATGAATGTATTTGGCGTTCAATGTCGTGCAGACAATATTCATAGAAGCAAAACCCCTTTGATTAGCGTACTAACCTCTCATTATAACGCAGTTTAACCAAACGAAAAAGAAGAGAAACTTGTCGAACGGTGAAAAAAGAATTCGCAAAATCTTCATGAGCGAAGGGAGGAGTAAATTTTTCTACATCGAATATATATTTCGTTGAACGGTTTGAATAGACAAGGAGCCTTGATACATCAACATTTCTAGAGGGAGAGATGGATATGGCCCAAAGCCTTTCTCCTCGGGAAGAACAAAATGCGACGCCGGATGTGCGGCTGCTTGAAGAGGAAAATCGTCGCCTAAAGGAGCGGCTCAACAGTTATTCCGTCATTTTCGAGCGATCGCTCGACGCCATTGTCATTTTAAATAAAAACGGCGAGTTTGTCGATGTGAACGAAGCGGCGTGCAAGCTGTTTGAGATGGATAAGTTTGACTTGATCGGCCGTTCACTTTTCTCGTTTTTGGAGCTCGTGCCGCTGGATATTTTGCTGTTTCAGCAGTCGATGCTGCAAAAGTTCGGCTCGTTCAGCGACGAGCTGCTCATTAAGCTGCCGGACGGCAAGGTGAAGCATATCGAATTTTCGATAAAAAAAGACGTGTTTCATGAATTTGACCTCGTGATGATGCGCGACGTTTCGGCTCATAAGGCGCTTGAGCGCGAACGAATCATTCATGAGTTTTTGTTTCGCGACGTATTCAACCGCGCCGTCGACGGCATCGTCATTTTCGATGAATTTGGGCGTTTTATCGATGTCAATCCGGCGTTTTCGATGAGCTTGAACTTGGAAAAAGGAAAACTGCTCAATTTGTCGTTTCAGCAGTTCGTCGCCTGCGAATGCGTCAATGAGTTCGCACAGCTGCTCGCGGAAGTGAAAGAAAAGGGAACGGCCAAAGGCGAGTTGTCGCTTGTCCGCCCGGACGGAACGGTGAAAATGTTTGAACTGACGGTGACGTCGAACGTCTACAGCGGCTTTTACATGGCCATTATGCGCGACGTGACCGATCGGAAAAATATGGAAATCAAACTACAAAAAAGCGAAGAGCGGTTTCGGGCCATTTTCGAGCAGGCGCATGAGGCGATTCTCATTTGGGATGATTTTGGCTACATATTGAACGCCAATCCGGCCGCGAGCCGAACGTTTGAGCTGCCTTTGAATTTGCTTGTGCGCCGCAATTTGCTCGATTTTGTGGAATATGGGGATGAAAAGGTGAAGCGGATTTTCAGCGAGTTCCGCCAAAAAGGGGAAATTCGCGATGAGCTGACGTTCCATATGCCAAACGGCGAACAGAAACAGCTTGAGTTTACGATGAAAAAAGGGGCGATTAACGGCTACCATTTGACAATTTTCCGCAACGTGAGCGAGCGGCGGAAAATCGAGCGCGAACTGCGGGAAAGCGAACAAAAATTCCGCAGTATTTTCGATCACTCGATGGACGGCATTTTGCTTTGGGATGAGCAGCATCGCATCATTGACGCCAATCCAATCGCCTGTGGCATTTTTTCTGCTGAAAAGGAGGCGCTTCTTGGCCGGAAAGTCGGCGAACTTCTTCCGGACCGGGCGCGCCGCCAGTTGAACAAGCTGATGGCTGAGTGTCAGCGCGCTGGCGAGGCGAGCGGCGAAGTCGAGTTTTCCGATGAGACAAAGGAGCGAATCATCGAGTTTTCGTTGAAAAAAGAAGTCATTTCCGGCGTTGGAATGATGACGTTTCGCGATATGACCGAGCGGAAGGAGATGGAGCTGCAGCTGCGCAAATCGGATACGCTCAATGTCGTCGGCGAGCTCGCTGCCGGCATCGCCCACGAAATCCGCAACCCGATGACGGCGTTAAAAGGGTTCATCCAGTTGCTGCAAGGAAGCATTGACGGCGATTATTCGATGTATTTTAATGTCATTATGTCGGAATTGGAGCGGATCGAATCGATCATCACCGAGTTTCTCGTTTTGGCCAAACCGCAGGCGGTGCAATACAAGCAAAACGACATTTGCAAAATCATGCAGGATACGATCGATTTGATCAGCGCCCAGGCGATAATGAATAACGTGCAAATCATTGCCGATTTCGACCGCGGGCTGCCGCCGGTGTATTGCGAGCTGAATCAGCTGAAGCAGGTGTTTATCAACATTTTGAAAAACGCCATTGAAGTGATGCCCAAAGGCGGGGACATCACGGTGCGGATCGCCCGCATGGGCAAAAATGTTCGCATTTCCATCACTGACCAAGGCGTCGGCATTCCGAAAGATAAAATCAAAAAACTCGGCGAGCCGTTTTATACGACGAAAGAGCGCGGCACCGGACTCGGCTTGATGGTCAGCTATAAGATCATTGAAGAACATCAAGGGAAAATTGACGTGGAAAGCGAAGTCGGGGTCGGCACGACGTTCCATATTACGTTGCCGATTGAGCGGACAGAGAGGGAAGACGACGATGGCGATTGAATATGCCGTATACCGGTCGGAGCTGCTTGGCGATCTATACATCGCTTCCGACGGCGAAGCGATCATGAAAGTTGAACTGTTTCCGGAAGAATGGCGCGCGTTTGCGGGCGGGCATCCGGTTGTCCAAAGCCGGTCGCCGTTGCTTGAACGCGCGCTTCGACAGTTGGATGAGTACTTTCACGGCCGCCGCCGGACGTTTGATTTGCCGCTGAAATGGAAAGGGACGCCCTTCCAAGAAGAAGTGTGGGCGGCGCTTTGCCGCATCCCATACGGCGAGACGGCGACATACGCTGACATCGCTGCGCAAATCGGCCGCCCGAAGGCGGTTCGCGCCGTCGGCCAGGCGAACCGGGCGAATGAGCTCGCCATCATCGTCCCGTGCCATCGCATTGTCGGCAAAAACGGCGCCCTCGTCGGCTACGCCGGAAGCCGGACCGATGTAAAAGCAAAGCTGCTGGAGCTGGAGCGGCGCTATCAATCGCGCTTCAGCTGATCGGCGGGTGTGTATGCCTCCCAAAATGACGCCCGCCCCCATGACGCGAATCCATGGGGGCAGGGAACGGGACATTATTTTTTTTGCCAATGCGACAAGGCGAGGGCGCCGACTAAAATGGCGCCTTTTATAATGTCTTGAGCGTAATACGGGACGTTTGCCATCGTCAAGCCGTTCAACAACACGCCCATCAAAATCGAACCGAACAGGGTGCCGATGACGTTCGGCTTGCCGGCGCCGAAGACAGAAAAGCCGATGTAGGCGGCGGCGACGCCGTCCATCAAAAACGAAGCGCCGGCCGACACTTGCCCGGTGCCGATGCGCGAGGCGAGCACGATGCCCCCCAAGGCGGCGAAAAAGCCGCTGATGACGTACGCATACGTCCGGTAACGGTTGACTGGGATGCCAGAGAGCCGTGCTGCTTCCCGGTTTTCACCCGTTAAATAAAAGAGACGGCCAGGTTTGGTGTATGTTAAAAACAAGTGGGCGGCCATGACGACAACGAGCATGAGCAAGACCGAAAACGGCACGCCAAACAGCTCCCCTTGGCCGATAAATAAAAAGGAAGGAATAAATTTGCCCGGCGCCGTGCCGCCATCAGGCAGCGGCATGTCGTTATAAATCGAAAATCCTTTTGTATACGTAAGCTGCACGCCGTTGATCGCGTACATCGTCGCCAACGTGGCGAGCAAATCGGGCAGTTTGAATTTGACGATCAACAACGAATTAAGCAACCCGACGGCGACGCCGAGCAACAGCGGCACGAGCAAGGTGACGAAAATTTCTTGGCGATGCAAGACAAGCGCCGCCGCACTGGCAATCGTCGCCAAGCTCACTGTCGAACCGACCGACAAATCGAGGCCGTCGACGATGAGCGAAAATGTAATGCCAATGGCCACCAAGGTGACGATGGAAATGGAACGCAAAATGTCGCTGAAGTTTTCATAGGTAAAAAACCGGTCTTGTGTCAGGCCAAAATAGGCGATTACAGCCAAAATGGCAAGCAGTGTGCCATGTTTATACAAAAATTCAAGAATGAACGGCGCCGCTTTTTTCGACGGCGCTGTGGAAACGGCTGGCTGGCTCATCGATCTCACCTCCGCTGCAATAGTACACAAGCTGTTCATAGGTTAGTTCTGCGGCCGGCAGGCGGGTGAGCAGCCGGCCGTCAGCCATGATGTAGATGGTGTCGCACACCTCAAGAAGCTCGTGAAATTCACTCGAAAAATATAGTACTGTTTTTCCTTCATCGGCGAGAGCACGGATGATGGAAAACACCTCTTGTTTGGCGTGGACATCGATTCCTTTCGTAGGCTCGTCGAATAGAAAAACACGCGCGTTTGTGTTCAGCCATTTGCCGATGACGACTTTCTGCTGGTTGCCGCCGCTTAAGTGGCGGACAGCGGTCGAAGGCAACGGCGGATGGATGCCGAGCGAGCGGACAAGTTCGTCGGCGGCGTCCGTTTCCTTCCTTCGGCTGATCCATTGCCAGCGCGACAGCCGGGAAAGGAGGCGGACGGTGATGTTGGTTTTCACTGACTCGGGCAAGAACAGCCCTTGTTTGCGCCGTTCTTCCGGGATGAGGCAAAGGCCGGCGTCGATGGCTTCATAAGGCGATGAGAACACATAGCGTCTGCCATCAATTTCCCACTCGCCGGATGTGTTCCGGTGGGCGATGAGGCTTTCGGCAAGCTCCGTCTTGCCGGCGCCGACCAAGCCGGCGATGCCGACGATTTCGCCGCGGTGGGCGTATAGGTCGACTGTTGTCCCGGTTTTGTCGATCAAAATTCCGAGGGCGGCAAACGCGATGTCGCTTCCATGCGCGCGCGTTTGTTTCATGGCGGCGGCTCGCCTTGTTCCGGTCATATGAAGGACGATGTCTTCAAGCGGCAAACCGCGGGCGGAACCATGGTAGACGACGCGGCCGTCGCGCAAAATCGTCAACCGGTCGGCGATTTCCTGCACTTCTTTCAGTTTATGAGAGATGTAAATAAAGCCGACGCCTTGCTGTTTCAGTTCCGTGATGATGGCAAACAGCCGCTTCGTTTCGGCTTCGCTCAAGGCGGCGGTCGGTTCGTCCAAAATGATGTAGCGCGCATTCGATGACAACACTTTGGCGAGCACGATCAGCTGTTTTTCATGGAGCGAGCAGTCGCGCACGAGCTTTGCCGGCGAAATGGCAAGGCCGACGCGGCGAAGCAGAGCAGCGGCCCGTTCTTTTTCCCGGCGCAGCGAGCGGATCGGCTGTTTCTTCACATCAGCGAGCTCATCAGCCGCCAAGTTTTCGTAAACGGGCAATCCTGGGAAAAGCGCCGTGTCGACCTCTTGGACGACGAAGCCGATGCCGGCTCGTTTCGCGTCAAGCGGCGACGAAAAGGTGCAGTTGACGCCATCGATCGTGATCGTGCCGGCGTCGGGAGGAATGGCGCCGGCCAAAATGTTCATGAGCGTGCTTTTGCCGGCGCCGTTCATGCCCAAAAGGGCGTGGACTTCGCCTGGACGGACGGAAAAGTCCACGCCGTCAAGCACGCGCACCGCGCCAAACGATTTTTCAATGCCTCGCATTGACAGCCTGTTCATTTTTTGTTCACCTGAGCTTCCAACGTTTTCATCCATGGCGAGATGGCGACGTTCGATTGCCCCCAGCCCGGGATGTATTGCGAAAGCTCGTTCATCGATACTTGCTTATCGGGCAAGTCGGTCCGTTTTACTAAATGCGGCTCGAGCGAGTAAATGTTCGGCGTTTTCTCGCCAGCGATTTTTTGATAGGCGAACCGCACCTGAACGCGGCCGACTTCCGCCGGATCCGTCGCTGTTGTCGCCACCCACGGACTGTTCGGTTTTTGGATCATTTGCAAGTCTTCGTCACTCAAATCGATGCTGTATACTTTGATTTCCGTACGCCCGGCTTGCTCGATGGCGCGCGTCGCTCCTTTGGCGAACTCGTCCCAAGTTGCGAAGACGGCGTCAATGTCGCCTTTGTTCGGATATTTTTTCAAAATGGCCTCCATTTGCGTTTGCGTGTCCAAAGCCGTGTTGGCGCTCGCCGTACCGAACTTGGCGACTTCTTTTATGTTCGGATAGCGTTTTTTGAACGCCTCATAAATGACGTGGCGCCGCTCCATTGGAGTAAAACCGCCGACCCAAATCGTGACGATGTTGCCCTCTCCATTTAAATCTTCGGCGAGTGTTTTTAACGTTTTCCAGGCGAGGCTGTAGTCGTCTTGGTCGATGACGGTGACGCCGGGAATGTTCAAATCGTTGTCAAAGGCGACGACCGGGATGCCTTTTTCAACCGCTTTTTTCACCGGGCCTTCGAGTGCATCAGCGCGGCCGTGATCAAGCAGAATGGCATCAACGTTTTGCGTGATGGCCGTTTCTACGTATGAGGCCATTTTCGTCAAGTCGTTGTCGGCGTTGTAAATTTGCACTTCGCCGCCGAACTTTTGCACTTGTTCTTTGACGCCGGCGATGTATTGCGACGAGAACGTGCCGATGGACATTTGCATAATGGCGGCGATCTTCACCGGTTTTTTCAGCTTCTCCGGGATGGCCGCCTGTTCGCTGCTCGATGCGGTTTGGCTGTTGGATGAGACGGTGTCGCCTTGGATGGCCGTTTGCTTCGTTTCGTTGGCCGGCTTAGAGCTCACGGCGTCTTGCTCGTTCGTGCAGCCGGCCAAGACGGAGAACACGGCAAAGAAAAGAAGAGAAAGGAACGATAAGGCCTTAAATCGTTTCATGCTGCTCCTCCTTTGCAAATAACGCTGGCAGTGCCGCGCTGTAGCTGCCGCGGACGATGCCTTTTTCGGTAATGATCGCGGTAATCAGTTCGTTTGGCGTCACGTCAAACGCCGGGTTATACACGTTGACGCCTTCCGGGGCGACGCGCACGCCGGCCAGATGGGTCACTTCATCCGGATGGCGCTCTTCAATCGGGATGTCTGCCCCTGTCTTTGTCGCCAAATCGATGGTGGACAACGGTGCGGCGACGTAAAACGGAATGCCAAACGATTTGGCGAGCAAGGCGAGGCCGAACGTGCCGATTTTGTTCGCCGTATCGCCGTTTTGTGCGATCCGGTCGGCTCCGACGATAATGGCGCGAATCCCTTTCGCTTTGATCGTTTGCGCCGCCATGTTGTCCGTAATAAGCGTGACGTCGACGCCTGCTTGCATCAGCTCCCAGGCGGTCAGACGCGCTCCTTGCAAAACGGGGCGCGTCTCAAGGGCGTACACGGATAACTCGATCCCTTTCTCTTTCGCCAAATAAAACGGGGCGAGCGCCGTGCCGTAGCGGGCGGTGGCGATCGAGCCGGCGTTGCAAATCGTCATCACCCGCTCGCCTGGGCGAAAAAGCGATAACGCATGTTCGCCGATGCGGCGGCAGACATCTTCGTCCTCGATTTGGATGCGTATTGCCTCGTGAATAAGCACCGTTTTCGCTTCGTTGACTGAGGCGGCGTCTTTGGCGGCGGCAGTGAGCCGGTCAAGCGCCCAAACCAAATTGACGGCCGTCGGGCGGGCGCTTGCCAAATAATCGCGGTCTTGCTTTAGGCGGCTATGGAACTCGTGGACCGTTTCCGCTTTATAATGCGAGGCGGCGAGCGCCAGACCATAAGCGGCGGTGATGCCGATCGCCGGCGCTCCGCGCACTTTCAGCGAGGCGATCGCATCGTACACGTCTTCAAGCGTATGCAGGTCGATATATTCTGTTGCCAATGGCAATTTTTGTTGGTTTAAAATCGTGATATGCGTCTCGCGCCACTCGACAGAGCGCGGGATGGCAAAGGTGTCCATCGTCGTCTTCCTTTCTTTTCACATTTTCCGTTGATCCGGGCCGGCACTGGGCCGGTCGTCGCCGTGTTACTATTCGGTTTCTGCAAACACTCGGCGGAAGCCGTCCGTTCCGGTCAGCTCGTTGCGCTCGACAATTAGGCGGCGGCCGAGGCGGAGCGCGTGTCGTTTGGCGGCAAGGCGGGCTTCTTTCTGCTCGATGCCGTCAAGGTCGGCCACATGGGCGAGGCCGATCGTCCGGCGGATGACTTCGCAGCCGGCAAAGCCGACAGCATCGATGAACGCATGCCGGAGCACTTCGTCAAGCAAGCCCGGTGTTGCGGCGTACGTCTCGATGCTTTTGGTGCGCCAAAGCTCCGAGAATATGGACGCAAAGACGTCCCAGGTCCGGTCGATGTGATCAAAGAGCGGTTGGCGCTCAACGTCAGGGCGGGACAACGCATTTAACAGCAAGTTGGCGAAAAACTGTCCAAGGTCAAAGCCGATCGGGCCGTAAAAAGCGAATTCCGGGTCGATTACTTTCGTTTCGTCGGTGCTTGCGAAAATGCTGCCGGTATGCAAATCGCCATGCAGAAGCACATCGGCTTCGGTTAAAAACTTGCGCTTCAACTTCGCCGCTTCCAAACGGAGGCGGTCGTCATTCCAAAGCGTTTCGACGTCCGGCCGCAGCTCGTCTTCGAAGTTGTTCGTGTCATGGTCGAAAAATGGATCGGTGAAGACGAGATCTTCGGTGATTTTGCACAGCTCCGGATTGACGAAGCTTTGCGCCAATTTCTTTTTCTCTTGCTGGTTCATGCCGAAATCGGATGTGTAAAACGCTGTTTTGGCGATAAATTCGCCGATATGCCGGGACAAAAGCGGAAATGTTTTCCCTTCGATCAACCCTTTGCGGGCGATTTGCAGACGGGACAAGTCTTCCATCACGGTAATGGCAAGCGATTCGTCAGAATAGTAGACGTTCGGCACGTATTGCGGTACATAGCTGGCAAACGTGCGCAACGCGTTGCTTTCAATAACCGCGCGCTTTAACGTGAGCGGCCAGCTTTCGCCGACGACTTTCGCGTACGGGAGCGCCTGTTTGATGATGACGCCTTGCTTCGTTTCCTGATCGACGATATGAAAGACTAAGTTTAAGTTTCCGTCGCCGATTTCGCGGCACACAAGCGGCGCCCCGTCTCGGAATAGGCCGAGGCGGACGGCGAGGGCGGTCGCTTTTTGTTCGGTGAGCGGTTCGTAAACAGTGGATTGGACAATCGTCATTTTCACGTTCCCCCTTTAGGTTTTGGCAAATGAAAAAGCCTCTTTCGCATACGGAAAGAGGCTTGAAGATGCATCGTCTTCGCGCCTCTTATCTTTCAGAAAGACATCGGTCTTTCTGTTGGACTTAGCACCGTGCCCTGCGGAAGCGGTTCGCTTCCGGCGCCGCCTTTGGCGTGCGCCCTATCTCACGATAGCATTACGGTCGGTTGCTGGGCTTCATTGGGCCAATTCCCTCAGCCAACTCTTGATAAGAGTACCGATCTAGCTATTAAGTTTTTGCAATTTTCACGATGTTAACAATCGTTTGGTTGCTTGATTCGAATGATACAGGTTGGGCTGGCGGATTGTCAATACGTTTTGAAAAATTTTTTTGCCGCCTCTTCATAATCGTGCGGCCGGCGGTCGGCAAACACCGGGATGCGTGCGCGGACGTCCGCAACGAGCGAGGGATTGATGTCGGCCGAGAGAATGCCCGGCTTCTCGTCCGCCTCGGCGATAATTTCGCCCCATGGGTCGATGATGAGCGAATGGCCGGCGAAGACGTTGTTCGGGTCGCGTCCGGCCCGGTTGCAAGCGACGACATAGCATTGGTTTTCAATCGCCCGCGCCATCAAGAGCGTCCGCCAATGGTGAAGGCGGGGAAGCGGCCATTCGGCGACGACAAACAGCACTTCCGCTCCGGCCAACGCATGGGCGCGAATCCACTCCGGAAATCGGATGTCATAGCAAATGACCCCAGCGCACGGCAGCCCGTCAAGCGAGAACAAGCCTGGCTCGTTTCCCGGCTGCAAATACAAATGTTCATCCATCAATTGGAACAGGTGAAGCTTGCTGTATTCGCCGACGATTTGGCCATGGCGGTTGGCCACGATCATCGTGTTTGTCACGCCGGCGGCTGTTTTTTTGGCGACCGAACCGGCGACGAAATGGACGCCGTACGTTTGCGCCAATCGGGAAGCGAGCGCCTTCGCCCGTTCGGCGCCTTCGTCGGCAATTTCATCCAGGCGCGTCAAATCGTAGCCGGTCGTCCATAACTCTGGCAGCACGATGATGTCAGCGCCGTCTTTGGCAGCGGATTCCACGGCCTGTTCGGCTTGCTGTTCGTTTTTTGCTGGATCGCCAAATGCAATGTCAAGCTGCAGGCAGGCGATGCGGATCGTCATGAGCGTTCACCTCGGAAAAAATTTTCTTTACATTTTGCTTTTAACGATATATGATGTTGCACTAGAATTTCAAGAATGTTTGAGAAGGTGTGGACGATGACGATCGAATTTCCCTTTTCCGAACTGCTTGAACAGCTGCCGAAGCAGTTTTTCGCCTCGCTCGTGGCGAAAGTCGGTGCGAAGATCAAGGCGGGTTATGATGTGATCAACTTAGGGCAGGGCAATCCGGATCAGCCGACGCCAAAGCATATCGTCGAGGCGATGCAGCGGGCGGCGGCCAATCCGAAATACCATAAATATTCGCCGTTTCAAGGCTACTCGTTTTTGAAAAAAGCCGTAGCGGCGTTTTACGCGCGCGAGTACGGGGTGACGATCGACCCGGCCCGCGAGGTCGCCATCTTGTTCGGCGGCAAAGCCGGGCTTGTCGAGCTGCCGCTTTGCCTCGTCAACCCGGGCGATGTCGTGCTCGTCCCGGACCCGGGTTATCCGGACTATTGGTCGGGAATCGCGCTCGCCCGCGCGCGGATGGAAATGATGCCGCTTGTCGCGGAGAATGAGTTTCTGCCGGATTATTCGGCCATTCCCAGGGCGGCGGCCGACCGGGCGAAACTGATGTTTTTAAACTATCCGAACAACCCGACCGGCGCGACGGCGACGAAGGAGTTTTTTGCTGAAACGGTGGCATTTGCGGAAAAGTACGGCATAGCCGTTGTGCATGATTTTGCCTATGGCGCGATCGGCTTTGACGGCCAAAAGCCGGTCAGCTTTCTAGAAGTGGACGGGGCGAAAGACATTGGCGTTGAAATCTACACGTTCTCGAAAACGTACAATATGGCCGGCTGGCGCGTGGCGTTCGCTGTCGGCAATGAGCGGATCATCCGTGCCATTGAGTTGTTGCAAGATCATTTGTACGTCAGCTTGTTCGGCGCCGTCCAAGAAGCGGCGGCAGCTGCGCTCCTCGGCCCGCAAGACTGCGTCGCGGAGCTCGTTGCCTTGTACGAGGCGCGCCGCAATACGTTTATTCATGCTTTGCGCGCGATCGGCTGGGAAGCGCCGGCGCCGTCTGGATCATTTTTCGCCTGGCTTCCGTTGCCAAAAGGCGCATCATCCGCCGAATTTGCCGATCTGTTGCTTGAGCGGGCGCATGTCGCCGTTGCCCCAGGCATCGGTTTTGGAAAACACGGCGAAGGGTATGTGCGCGTTGGATTGTTGACCGATGAAGCGCGGCTTCGCGAAGCGGCGGAGCGGATCGGCCGGCTCGGATTGTTTTGAAAAAAAGAGCGGCAATGAACCGTTGACGGGACAACGTTGACCAGGCTGTTTTAAAAAAATGATTGACAACGGCGGCAAAGGCTGTCATAATTCAAAGTAAATTTGCCAATCGTTTGACAAGTGCATAAACGAGCAGGCTTTCTTATCAAGAGCAGGCGGAGGGACGAGCCCAATGAAGCCCGGCAACCGGCTTGGCGCACGCTAAGCACGGTGCTAATTCTTGCAGCGGAAACGCTGGGAGATAAGAAGAGCGCCATGAATGAATGACGCCTCTTCTTAGGAAGGGGCTTTTTTATTTCGCCATATATTGAAAGAGGGATGGACGATGAGTGCAGTCATTGCGACGTATTTTCTTCATGATGAACACGATATTCGCCAAAAAGCGGAAGGAATCGCGCTCGGCTTGACAGTCGGCACATGGACCGACTTGCCGCAGCTAGAGCAAGACCAGCTTCGCAAGCATAAAGGGGAAGTCGTTGCGATCGAAGAGCTTGGCGAGAGCGAGCGGGTAAACGCCTATTTCGGCAAGCGGTTGAAGCGGGCAATCGTCAAAATCGCTTACCCGACCGTCAACTTCAGCGCCGATTTGCCAGCATTGTTGGTGACGACGTTCGGCAAGCTGTCGCTTGACGGGGAAGTGCGGTTGCTTGATTTGGAATTTCCGGAAGAATGGAAGCGGCAGTTTCCGGGGCCGCGCTTTGGCATCGCCGGCATTCGCGAAAAGGTCGGAGTGTACGACCGCCCGCTGTTGATGAGCATTTTCAAAGGCATCGTTGGCCGCGATTTGGCGTATTTGACATCAGAGTTGAAAAAGCAAGCGCTTGGCGGCGTTGACTTGGTCAAAGATGACGAAATTTTGTTTGACAGCGATCGTCTGCCATTTGCGAAGCGCATTACAGAAGGCAAAGCGGCGCTCGAAGAGGTGTACGAACAAACAGGCAAGCGGACGCTGTATGCCGTCAACTTGACCGGCAAAACGTTTGAACTGAAAGAAAAAGCGAAACGGGCGGCTGTGCTTGGCGCCGATGTGCTGTTGTTCAACGTGTTCGCCTATGGATTGGACGTCCTACAAGGGTTGCGGGAAGATGAAGAGATTTCCGTTCCGATCATGGCCCACCCGGCGTTCAGCGGCGCGATCACGCCGTCGGAGTTTTACGGCGTCGCCCCGTCGCTCTTGCTTGGAAAGCTTTTGCGGCTTGCCGGCGCCGACTTTGTTCTGTTCCCATCGCCGTACGGCAGCGTCGCCTTGGAGCGCGAGCAGGCGCTTGGCATCGCCCGGGCGCTGACCGATGAACAAGAGCCGTTTGCCCGGGCGTTTCCAGTGCCATCGGCCGGCATCCATCCGGGCTTGGTGCCGCTCCTTGTCCGCGATTTTGGCCTTGACAGCGTCGTCAACGCCGGCGGCGGCATCCACGGCCACCCGGACGGGGCGATCGGCGGCGGAAAGGCGTTTCGCGCCGCCATCGACGCAGCGCTGGTCGGCCGTCCGCTTCGTGAAGCGGCGAAAGACAACGAGGCGCTGCAAAAGGCGATCGACCGCTGGGGCGCTATTGAGGTGGAAGCATGACGAAACAACTCGTTCTTTTTTGCGATTTTGACGGCACGATCACGGAAAACGACAACATCATCGCGATTATGAAACAGTTCGCCCCGCCGGAGTGGGAGGCACTAAAGGACGACATTCTCGCCCAGCGCATCTCCGTTCAGGAAGGCGTCGGAAAAATGTTTTCGCTTCTTCCGTCAGCGCTGAAAGGGGAGATTGTTGACTTTTTGCTTAGCACCGCCCGCTTGCGCGAAGGGTTCCGCGAGTTTGTCGCATGGACAAAAGAGCAAAGCATCCCGCTCTATATCGTGAGCGGCGGCATCGACTTTTTCGTCTATCCGCTGCTTGAAGGGCTCATTGAACCGGAGCGGATTTTTTGCAACGGTTCCGATTTCAGCGGTGAGACGATCCGCATCACATGGCCGCATGCATGTGACAGCCGGTGCCAAAACGGCTGCGGCTGCTGCAAGCCGTCGCTATTGCGCAGGCTTGCCCGCCCGGACGGGTATCACGTCGTCATCGGCGATTCGATCACCGACTTGGCGGTGGCCAGGCAAGCCGACTATGTGCTGGCGCGCGATTTTCTGCTTTAAAAATGTCAAGAGCTTGACCTGCCGCACGCGCCATTTGCGACGTTTTTTGACGTGATGGATGCGTTGCAGCGAATGGAGGTGATCGTATGAGCATCGTCGTGAAAAAGTGGAACGAGCTTGCGGAAGTGAAAGCCGAGCTCGCCGCCTGCGATTGGTTTTTCGCAACAAGCGGCAATTTGTCGATCAAAGTGACGGACGACCCGTTGACGTTTTTGGTGACAGTGAGCGGCAAGGATAAGCGGAAGCAAACGGATGAGGACTTCTTGCTCGTTGACGCTGCTGGCCGACCAGCGGAGAAAACACATTTAAAGCCATCAGCGGAGACGCTGCTGCATGTGGAAATTTACAACCGCACAAACGCCGGTTGCGTCTTGCACGTTCATACCGTGGACAACAATTTGATTTCTGAACTGTATGCGTCAAACGGGGAAGCAGTCTTTTCCGGCCAAGAAATCATCAAGGCGTTTGGCATTTGGGAAGAAAACGCCGCAGTGCGCATCCCGATCATTAACAATGACGCCGACATCCCGACGCTGGCTCGGGAGTTTGCGAACCATGTTCATGGCGACGCCGGCGCTGTGTTGATCCACAACCACGGCATTACCGTCTGGGGACGAACGGCGTTTGAAGCGAAAAAACATTTGGAAGCGTGGGAGTTTTTGTTCAGCTGGCAGGTGAAGCGGCTGCTTTTGCAACGGGCCGGCCTGCCGGTTGGTTAATATACATCCTGAATCCGTGACAAAACATCTTTACAATGGTCGCAAACCGTTGATACGATAAGGGAAAACGACGTTGACGATTCTTCATCAAGTAGGTGATATGATGAAAGATTTCCCGATTCGGTTTGTATTGACAGATGAAGCGATTACCCCAAGTGCTGGGCTTGCTCTCGTTGGCTACTTACTGCACCAAACGAAACTGGATAAACGGGTAAACGCACTTCGGCTTCCAACGGTTCGTCGAGAAGTGCACATTTCCCATAGCGATGTCATTCGCTCGATGATTGGCTTGCTTGCCACAGGAAAAACGGATTTCGATCATATCGAAGCGTATCGTCAGGACGATATCTTTTCGGCATCGATGGGGATTCAGCACGTGCCTTCCTCTCCAACCTTGCGACAACGACTCGATCAGCTCGCTTGTCTTCCGATGACCGAAACGATTCTTTGGGAGGAGTCCATACGTCTGTTGATTCAACGACATGCCACTTTGTCCCCTTGTTGGACCAAAGGAAAGACGACATGGCTTCCCCTTGATATAGATGGTTCCCCATTTGACAACTCCGATACGAAAAAAGAAGGAGTCAGTCGAACGTATAAAGGATTTGACGGTTTTACACCGTTGTTTGCGTATGCAGGGAAGGAAGGGTATCTCGTTCATGCCGAGTTGCGTCCAGGGAAACAACATGTGCAAGACAACATGCCCTCGTTTTTAGTCACCGCTATCCGTCGAGCTCGTCAACTGACTTCATCTCGTCTGCTTGTTCGCATGGATGCAGGAAACGATGCAGAAGCGAATGTGCACGTATGCCTAAAGGAAGACGTGGACTTTGTCATCAAGCGAAACTTACGCCGAGAATCGAAAGCGCTTTGGTTCCAGATCGCTTCGCAAAAGGGCAGACGCGTCGATGATGGACAAAGCGAAGGAGTACAAACGTATGAGTTATGCCTTCCACAGACCGCAGCGATCGATGGAAACACGTATACGTACGTTCAAGTCACCCAAGTGACGGAACGGACGATGGAACGAAATGGACAGCTGATGCTCGTTCCTGATTATGAAGTGGAAAGCTATTGGGTGCGGCTCAAAGGATACGAGCATGTTCGAATGAGCGATGTGCTCGCGTTGTATCATGACCATGCGACATGCGAACAGTTTCATAGCGAACTGAAGAGCGACTTAGATTTAGAGCGGCTTCCATCTGGGAAGATGAAAACGAATGCGCTCGTGTTGGTCATGGGAGCCTTCGTTTACAATCTTCTTCGTCTGATTGGACAAGATCTATTAAGCGATCCGAGACATCCGTTGCACCACAAAGTGAAACGCCGTCGCATCAAGACGATTATTCAGACGGTGATCACGATGGCAGGTCGACTCGTCCGCCGATCACGACAGATCTGGATGAAACTGACGCGAAGGAGTGGGTACAGTATACTCCTACTGAATGTGTATCAAAAATGGAAAGAGGCAAGATAACAACTCACATTTCGCACCCTAACAAGGTCAAAACAAAGGATTTTTTATTTAGTTTTTCAGAATAACTTTTTGACCAACACGACGAGCGATGGCAATCCTTTTTTTACCATCGATGGTCGTTCCGTATGACGTTACACGTAAATGCTCTCATCCAGCCCCAACCCCTGCAGAATCCTTCATTGTTCAGGGGTGAGGGAGCGATCCAGTGAGCGTTGGATGCGCCCATCCGGCAGCTCCAGCAGGATGACGTTCACATATTGAAACAGCTGAAAAATCGCCCGTCCCGTCGGTCGGGTCAGCTTGCGGCCTCCGGCGCCCTTTAATGGGTGTTCGGGTGTGATGAACTGGCGCACTCGGCGCTGAAAGACGCGGTAAATGGCCAAGGCCAAGAGAAACAAATAGCCCAATACCGCAACTCGTTCTGGCTTTTTGACATAGATCTCATCCGTGAAAAAAGGGTCTTTCAAAAAAGCGAAGTTCATTTCCACCGAGATCTGCCCTTTATACAGCTTCAAGATCTCTTGGGCATCCATGGGTTGGCCCTTCCATTCCTTCGGAACGGTCGTGACGAGGACAAACCGGGACGCTTTCCGTCTCGCCTGTTCCCACGCGTCTTGGTCGAATTCGACGTCAAGGTGCAAGAAATACAGCGTCTCCACCTCGGGTTCCGCCCCTTTTTTCGGCCGTCCGCGCCGTTTTTTCGGGCGTACGATCTCTTCGACCGCGGCCTCAACCCGATGAAACCGGGGGCGAAGGGACGCCTTGAGGGACGCCAAGGCTTGTTCGGCATCTTCCCGGCAGGAGAAGGGGTGACGCTCCCAACGGGCTTGTTCCTCGCGAAGAAGCTCCGCTTCTTTGGTTCGTTCTTTTTCAAGCGTCTTTCCTTTGCGCTGGTCGAGCGCGCTCGATTCAACAACGATCAGCCGAACGGGGTGGCCTTCATACGTCGAGGCCGTTTCCCATACCCGGTACGTGGCGCCGTTTCTCTCCGCCAACGTAAAGGGATCGCTCCACGTCGTGTCCTCAGCATCCGCTTCGGCCAGCGCGGTTTTCACGATCCGGAGCGACGAAGGGCCTCTGGTGATCAAAAAGGCGTTGGCCGCTTTGGTTTGCGCCAGGGTCTCTTTCGTCATCGCGGCAGAATCGGCCACGTAAATCCATTCGTCTTCGATTTTGGCCTGCTTCAGCTGTTCGTGGACACGGGACAGCACCTCCGGATTCCACGTTTTGTCAGGCAGGTTGCCGTCGTGCACATCGCCGTAAAACGGGATGCCGTCCTCGTTGCCGACCAGTCCGAAACCGATCTGTTTTTGCCAACGATGATGGCGGTTATAGCCATGTGTGATCTGCAAAGCCTCTAATGAGGCCGATTCATACGCGCCGTAAACCGTCTTGTCCGTCGTATCGGCGTGAAAGGCTCGGAGGGAAAGGCCTTCTTTGCGATAAATGTGAATCAAGCAAGTGCTGATCACCTTGTGAATATCGGCCTCATACAAGCGGTCGAGATGACGAGCCAAGGCATCGTCGTTCAACCAGGAAGGATGGAGACCGGGACGGATGAGTTTCTCTAGATCGATCTCCTGAGCCCATCGTTCCACGTGAACGAGGGCTTGCCGGCCGTCAAACATATTGTAGATGATGGCCTGAACGGCATCGCTGACTCGAGTCTGGCACTGTGGATCAACGGGAACGAGATGGTCAATCAATTGGGGCAGGCCCAGTTTCTTGAATAGGGCACTTATTATATTCAAATAATAATTGCGATAGACCTTTTTGACTTGAACGTTCATAAGAGAAAAACTCCTTTACGTTCCTTGTGTGTCAAGGATTCATTCGACATCGGAACGAAAAAATCCTCCCGATTTTCGTTGAGAGGGTGCGAAATGTGAGATAACAAACAGATGTTCGGGTACTCATATCCATCACTCCCCCCTGTACTTTTTTTGTCTCTTTTTTGGTTTGTATCTCCATAAAAGAGGATTTATCTCGTTTTCAAACATGAAAGTGGTGCAGGGAATCATCAAAAAAAGGGATGTATGGATCATATATCCATAGAACTAACACCAAAATCAAAGTTGATTTCCAACCATCACGGATTCAGGATACATCTTTTAGAAGGGGGATTTTGACATGGCCGTCATCAAAGTGAGAAAAACAGGTGAAGTGATTACAGGAGAGGAGAATGTGCGCGCCTTTTTAAACAGCCAAGGCGTCCTGTACGAGCATTGGGACATTGCCAAACTGCCGGAGCATTTGCGCGACAAATACGTGCTCACCGATGAAGAGAAAAATGAAATTTTGGCGGCGTTCAAAGATGAAATTGAAGACTTGGCGGCGCGCCGCGGCTACAAAACATGGGATATCGTCGCTCTGTCCGATGCGACGCCGAACTTGGATGAACTGCTGAAAAAATTTGAACAAGTGCACATCCATACGGAAGACGAAGTGCGCGCCATTACGGCCGGCCATGGCATTTTCATTATCAAAGGCGACAAAGAGACCGGCTATTTTGACGTCGAGCTGGAAGCCGGCGATGTCATTTCCGTGCCGGAAGGGAATCCGCACTACTTTACGCTCATGGACGACCGCCAAGTCGTAGCCGTCCGCCTGTTCATCAACCCGTCCGGTTGGGTCGCCCATCCGTATGAAGAGAAAGAAGAGGCTGTCCAATAATGAGAAAACCCCGTTGCCAGGCAAGGCAGCGGGGTGTTTCGTTCTGTATGGAGAGGAGCGCTTGCCTCGATGACGGAAGGAGAGACCGCTAAAACGATTCGGTTAACAAAATCATAAACAAAATGCCGATAATAAAGGCGTACGTCGAGATCCGTTCGTTGCCGTCGCCATGGCTTTCGGGAATGAGCTCTTTGTAAATGATGAACAGCATCGCCCCGGTGGCAAACGCTAACCCGTATGGAACGAGGCCGCGGAAGAGAGAGGTTAAATAAAAGCCGAGCAAAGACGTCACAATTTCGACCGCGCCGGTTAACGTGGCAATGACAAACGCTTTAAAGCGGCCAATCTGCTGATTGACTAAAAACAAGGCGACCAAAAATCCTTCCGGCGCGTTTTGCAAGCCGATGGCCAATGCGATCAAATTGCCGATTTGCGAAGCGCCGTCTGAGGCGTAGCTCACCCCGACTGACAGCCCTTCGGGGAGATTGTGCATCGCAATGGCGGCGATGATGAGCATCGCCTTTTCGTCGAATTGCAAGCCGCTTTTCGTATGCTCCAAGTCGATATGGGGGACGGTCATCTCAAGCAACGTTAACACGAGCACCCCCGCCGCCAATCCGATGGCGAGCGCCTCAAAACCGCCGGACCGCAGGGTCTCGGGAATAAGACTTGTCATCGAGGCCGCCATCATAATGCCGGCTGAAAACGCGAGGAGTACATCGCGCCAGCGGTGGGTGAGCGATTTGGCCATAAACAAAATCGGCACAGCGCCAAGTCCGGTCGATAAGGCGGACAGCACACTGCCGGTCAATACCCCGTTCATCCAATTCCCCCTTCATCAGCCTTTATTTTTTCGTATGCGCTGTTTCCACAAATGTGACAATCGCCCAAGCGCTGCCCTATAACAAAATTATCATAGCGAAAGGAACGGCCGCTGGTGAGAAAAATGGACCAGCGCCTGGCAAAAACGGTTGCCTGCCTGTTTGCTGTTCAAGTATAATGCAAGTAAGAAATGGTTAAATGCAAAGGGTTGGATGGCATGGAACAAAAAGAGCAAGAACTCGAGCAATCGCTAAAGTTGTTTATCGTATTGTCGCGGGCTTACCGCGCCGTAAGCGACCAAGTGAACAAATCAATCCACTCATTCGGGGTCAATCCGACCGAATTTGCCGTGTTAGAATTGTTATACCATAAAGGGGATCAGCCGCTCCAGCAAATTGGCGAAAAAATTTTGCTGGCGAGCGGGAGCATCACCTACGTCATTGACAAACTGGAAAACAAAGGATTGATCGTCCGCCGCGCCTGCGAAAAGGACCGGCGCGTCACGTACGCGTCCATTACAGAAGAGGGGCGGCGGTTTATTGAGCGCGTATTTCCCGAGCATGCGGAAAAAATTCACGAAACGGTTTCGGCGCTGACGGCGGCAGAAAAAGAGCAGGCGATTGCGCTGCTGAAAAAATTAGGATATGGGGCAAAAACAAGGGGCTGACGCGAGGTCGGCCTCTTTAATTTTGCCGGAAATGGATACGTTATATAAAGAACATACCATAGCCAGCAAAAAAGGAGAGATCACCATTGATGGTTCCAGTAGGGGTATCGAATCGCCACATTCATTTATCAAAAGAACACATGGCGGCGCTGTTTGGCGAAGGCGCCGAGCTGACGGTGCTCAAGCCGTTGTCGCAGCCTGGCCAGTTCGCCGCCAAGGAAACGGTGACGGTCGAAGGGCCGAAAGGGAAAATTGAAAACGTCCGCGTCCTCGGACCGGTCCGTTCGCTCACCCAGCTTGAAATTTCGAAAACCGACAGCTTCAAGCTCGGCGTCGCGCCCCCGGTCCGCTTATCCGGCGATATTGACGGAACGCCGGGCATTACGATTCACGGGCCGAAGGGGACGGTGACCGTCGACAAAGGGGTGATCATTGCCAAGCGCCACATTCATATGACGCCGAAAGATGCCGAGACGTTTGGCGTCCGCGATAAACAAGTTGTGAAAGTGAAAACGCAAGGGGAGCGGGCGCTCATTTTTGACGAAGTGATCGTCCGCGTCAGCGAAGATTTTGCGTTAGATATGCACATTGACACCGATGAAGCGAACGCGGCCGGCTTGAAAACGGGCGATTATGTCGAACTGCTTCCATCGTGAAACCATCCGCGCCAAAGGCGGACAAAGCACCCTCTCGGTACAAACGAGAGGGCGCTTCCCATTAATGCGGCCGCTTCTTCTCTGATGCTAGTGTGCCGACAAGATGAAACGGCGCATCACGCCGAATGGCGTCAATGACGCCGCTGCTGATTTCTTGATGGGTGAGCCAACGCGTGCTGTGCTCTTCGATCACGAAGCCAAGCTGAATTTGCCGGTACAGGCAAGCGGAAGACAAACGGAGTTCCCGCTTTGCCTCGGCCGGATGGGCCCGGCTGCCGGGCACGTGGAACAGACGCCAAGGACCGGGATGTCTGCTATTTTCCCGGATGATGGCCGGAAACGCCTGTTTCCCGTCGCTGTGCACCCATGCGACAACAAGGTCGAAGGCTCTGTTTTCATTGATTGTTTGGTGAATCAAGGAACATAGTACATCATGATCGCGATAATCGACCAAAAGCGGGGTAATGGCCTCCAGATGTGCGGCGCGGGCGATGAGCCGTTCCATCCGTTCCCTGTTCCGGGCGACGATGGATATATGGTACCCTTCTCGCACGAGCCAAAGCGACACGTCGGTTAACATGCCTGTCCCACCGATGACGAGTGCGTACATGGTGGTTCTCCTTTCGGATTAATGCGATGCTCCTTTCAAATAGCGGTCAAACCAGTCGACGATATGGCGAAGACGCTCAAGCCGAAGAGCAGGGTTGCCGGTGCGCGACAAATCGTGGTTGGCGTCCGGAAAGCGGACGAGCTTTGTTTCCCGCCCGAGCTGCTTTAAGGCGACAAACAGCTGTTCGGCCTGCTCAATCGGGCAGCGGTAATCGCGTTCGCTGTGCAAAATCAAAAGCGGTGTGCGCATGTGTTTGACGTATTTGAGCGGCGAATGATGCCAAAGCCGCTCAGCGTTTTCCAAAACGTCGTAGCCGACTTCCCATTTCGTGAAAAAGTAGCCGATGTCGCTCACGCCAGAGAAGCTGAGCCAGTTGGAAATCGAACGTTGAGTGACAGCCGCTTTGAATCGGTCGGTATGCCCAACGATCCAGTTCGTCATAAATCCGCCGTAGCTGCCGCCGGTGACGCCAAGCCGTTCTTTGTCAATAAAGTCGAACTTGCTGATGGCGGCGTCGACGCCAGCCATAATGTCTTCATAATCCATGCCGCCATAGTCGCCGCGCACCACATTGACAAACGACTGGCCGTATCCGTGGCTGCCGCGCGGGTTCGTAAACAGCACGGCATAACCGGATGAAGCGAGCAGCTGCAATTCATGGAAAAACGTAAATCCATACATCGCATGCGGCCCGCCGTGAATTTCGACGACAAGCGGCGCCTTTTCCCCTTCGTCAAGCTCAGGCGGTTTCATCCTATTTCGCGCAGGAGACTCCCACTTCAACGACCAAAGGGAGTAAGTGGGAGAGGAATGCGCGTTCCCCTTTTCTTTTGTGTATGATATAATAAAGGCGTGGAGAAAACCGTTTAATAAAGGCACTCCAATAACTGCTACTCGATGTATGGAGTTGGTTACAGGAAACGTTGTAACCGTAAAACATCGAGCGTAGATCCGTCTGTTGTGTGTGGAAGCCAAGTACTGCCAACAGACACACCGAGAGAATCGGTAACGATGCAGGCATGACCTGCGTCGTTGGGTAGTTGTCAACCTGCCCTGATGCAACCCCAAGTCAAGGAAGGAGGACGAAGTCCGCTTGTACTTCTGGGGAGTTGCAAGCCCCCACTTCAAGCGTTAGCTAAGTGGGGGTAGTTGACGATCCAGCCTTGAATCTCCAAACCGTCCGCCGATCGATACGTAAACGGTTCGGCATCGGCGAACACCACTTCGTTTTCGAGCGCTTCATTGGCACGCGTAAGCCGTGTTTTCGTTCCGTCTTCAAGCGAGATTATATACAAATCGCCAATGACCGTCGGCTCGCTCATGGCGGCGATGGCTTGCTGTTCGCTTGGGTGGATGGCTAAACCGTATAAATGGAAGTTGCCTTCGATCACCGGAACGATCGGGCCGTCGAGCGGGACGAAATACAAGTTGACGCGTCCGCGCTCCGAGGCGGTGACATACAGGCCGCTTCCGTCGCTCGCCCAAATCGGTCCCGGCCCTTTCGCATCAGCGTGTGTGTCGCCGACCATGGCGTCACTGAGATGGACGTCCCAATCGGTGGTCAACACCCGCTTCGTTCCACGCTCCGGCTCAAAGACGTAAAGCCGGTGAAGCGTTGCCCCGAGATAAGCAAGATCATGGCCGATGGCGGCGAGCTTCGTTCCGTCCGGCGACCAGGCGAGCGAAGCGAATGTGCCGCATCCGTTCGTCAAGTTCGTTTCCGCTTTCGATTCGAGATCAAGCAAAACAATGTCGCGCGTAAAGGTTGTGTCTGGATCATCGTTTCGGTTGGCGACAAAGGCGAGCGTCCGTCCGGTTGGGGAAACGGCAAACGAACCGATTTCTTCCTCGCGGCCCGTCAACGCTTCGGTTTTTCCTGACGCCGCATCGATGCGCACCAGCACGTCCTGCTTGCCGTCAAGAAAACCCGACGCGTCCGATTTGTAATACAGCCGCTCGACCACGCGCGGTTTCAGGTCGGCTCGCTTCACTTCTGCCTTTTCCGGTTCTTCGCGGTCTTCAATCGTTTCATCATCGCCAAGCGTCGTTAGGGCGATGAGAAACGTTCCGTCCGGCGACCAAACGTAATCGCGCACACCGTTTTTGAAAAACGTCAGTTGGCGCGCCTCACCGCCATTGGCGGGCAAAAGCCAAAGCTGTGTGCGTCCGGAGCGGTCAGATAAAAAGGCGATTATTTCACCTCTTGGGGAAAAACGCGGCTTCATGTCGCGCCAGCGGCCGAACGTCCATTGACGGACGGAGCCGTCTGCCGCCCATATCCATAAATGGGAGCGGTATTGTTTTTCCTCATCAATCGATTTTTCCACAAACACGGCGCGCGTCCCGTCCGGCGCGTAGTGCGGGTCGCGCACCGAGCGGAGGCGAAGCAAATCTTCCGCCGTTATGCCGCGGCGTTTTGTCGGTTGTTCGTTGTTGTTCATCAGTTGGCCCCCTCTTTCTTTTAAGTAAAATGGAACTACATTGTATATTTCGTCTTCCGAAAGACAAGATCCTGCCTAAAACAGAAAAAACGAACGCCCAAACGATAGGCGTCCGTTTTTTAGCTATGCCGACAGTTTTTGTTTTTCATTTGCCTGCTGCGCTGCCTTTTTCACCTGCGGGTAGAAGATCACGCCGCTTGCCAGCAAGGCAACGCCCAGCAGGAACGTTTTCATATCCGCCGTCCCGGCGATGACGACCCAGACGGAATACAATGTTGCCAGCGCCGCAACGATGCCGTCAGCGAGCCGCTCCCGTCCTGCCGCATACGTTTCCCCCGTGAGCGTGAGCTTCAGCTGGAAGACGGAAGCAATCAAATATGGAACGAGATAAGCGAGCGTAGCGATGTAAATGACAAAATCGAACGCTGCCGCCATCGAATGGGAAATGGTCGAGAAAATGAACAGCTGGGCTAATGCATTCGATAGCGTCAACGAGAAGCTTGGCACGTTTTTCTTGTTTTCTCTCAAAAAGGCCGTCAAAAACAGCCCTTGTTTCGCCGCCTGGTACGGCACCTCAGCGCTCAGCAAGATCCAGCCGAGCGTCGAGCCGAGCAGACTAATGAGCCCAAGACCAGCCAACACGTAGCCGCCCGCCGGTCCGACGATGGCAATGATGGCATCAACGAGCGGTTTTTCCGATTGAATCAGTTCGCGTTGCGGCAAGACGCCCATCACCAAAAAGCTGATGCCGATGTAAATGGCTAAGGCGATGAGCAGGCCGGCGATCGTCGCCCGTTTTACGTCCGCTTGTTTGCGCGCGCGGGAAGCGAACACCATCGCCGATTCAACGCCGACAAACGCCCAGAGTGTCGATAACGCGGCGTTGTTGATTTGTCCAAGCAAACCGATCGGCTGTCCGTCTCCGTCATAACGCGGGGCATCAAGCGGGCCGATGACCGCTTTGTCAAAGGCAAACAAGGCGATGACGATAAATAGGAAAAAGCCAAGCACTTTGGCCGCGGTGGCGACAAAATTCAGCTTGCCAGCGCCTTCTACACCGCGCAAAATGATGATATGCATCCCCAAAAGAAGCGCCGTGCAGACGAGAAAGGTAAGCAAATTCCCAAGCTTTAGCGTAAACGAGCCCATCGTGAGAACGGTTTTGTCGCTCGTTAATACAGGGAAAAATGTCGACAAGTAGCTCGCAAACGTCGTGATGATGGCGACATTGCCGGCAAAGTTGCCGACCCAGTAGCCCCACGATGACATAAATCCCGATAAAATCGAGAGATTGGAGCCTTTCGGAAACAGCTCCTTCGCGTAAATTTGCGGTCCGCCGCCTAAGTCGGGCTTGCGGATTGCCAAGTTGCCGAAAACAAGCGCCGTCATGAGAACGCCGGCTCCGGTCAGCAGCCAGGCGAGCATCACGCCGAGTAACTATTCACCCCAGTGCTAGTGTATAAAAAAGCCCAGCACAAATAGGGCATTTCGGTCATAGAAAATGCCCTAGGTAGCGGAAAGAACTCGATCGATCGTTTCGCCTGCCAACAGAAGACATAACGAATCCCACACGTTTTTTTCGTGTTTCGTCAGTGTGGAAACGATGCTTCTTGCGATGCAAAACGACTGCGCGAATGTTTCTTCGCGAAACGTACCCGAAATGTTCTCTTTGACTTTGACCATGCGAAGATCGCGTTCGGCTTGGTTGTTGTCAAAGGGAACATGTACTTCACGTAAGAAACGCAGCGCTTCTTCCTTTCGTTTTTGAAGGCGTCGAACAAAAGCGAGTGCTTTTTTCGGAAGAGGCGTCATCGTTTCTAATCGGTGTTGTGCTCTTTCTAGGATGCGATCATACACTCGTTCCCACCGTCTCGCTTCTTCTTCGGAAAGTGCACCGTGATGGGCTTCGACGGCTTGCTTGGCGGCTAACAGAAACGTGGTCATGCGCATCGCCCACGTATGCCCCTGTTCGATGAATCCTTTTAACTCACGCAAATGGTGGGCATGACAAAGGGCATGGGTGGCATGTGTGTATTTCGGATACGTACCGAACGCATCGTGCATCATCGTCCCTTCATATCGGGGAAGAATCCCGATCTCATCGGTCGCTTTTTTTCCACGAGAAGCGTGAGGAGCCAAGTATGTATATCTCGATGTACACGCGACATGCACCCATGCGAGTTTCCCATTGATGCGCAAACTCGTTTCATCGACATGCAGGATGTTGGATTCAAGTAAGGCGTCTTCGATGATGTCCATATTTGATTCCAGCGCTTCGCGTCCTCGTTTCACCATATTGGCAAGAGTTCCTGTACTAATCGAGTGTTGATATAACGCTTCGATTGTATCACTTAAACGCTTGTACGGGATCAATTGGATATGATGTAAATAAACAACGAGCGCCGTGAGCCGTGGACCGTATTGCACATGATTCGTGACATGGGATGGGAATTCGGCTTGTTGCACGCATCGACAATGTGGACACGATTTCACTTCACGTTCATGTTGTGTCACCTCGATCGCCACAGGAGGGACATCAAACACTTGACGGATATCGACTTTGAACGGTTTGACGTCACGCAAAGAAGCCCCACATCCTTGACACGTATGCACACGGTGGACGACACGATGATGTGGATGTTCCACTTGACGGAGCGTCGTTCCTTGATGTCCTTCTTGTCCGCCTGGCTTGTTGCCAGATGGTTGACGAGAAGAACGTGTGTTGGCAAAACGGTCAGAAGATGGGGGCAAATGGCTATTGGAGCTGTTTTTTTTCGTGCGTGCTTCCAGCTCTTGAACACGGTACTTCAGTTGTTCATTTTCTTTGCGTAGTTGTTTGTTTTCGTGACGCAAATGTTCATTTTCTTGAACGAGTTGATGAATGAGCTGTTTTTGTTGTTGGACTTTGCCGATTAAGCCCTCAACTGTAAATACAGCTTGTTGTACCGTCAACATGTGATTCACCTCCTTGTCTATCAATATTCACATCATAGACAGGAAAAGCAAAAAATATTCAGCTCACTTTATGATGTGGCTGAATAGTTACCACGCCGATGGGGCTCGAAGCCTCCGCCAACGAGCGCGGCAGCATGAAAATGCCGGAACCAACCATATTGCCCACGACAAGCGCGGTTAACACCCAAATGCCAAGTTTTCGTTGCTGATCCAAGGTCAAAACGCTCCTTTCAAAAAAAAAGAAAGCACCCGCGCCTCTTCAGCGGGTGCATGATTCGCATCCAACTGAATGGCGATAGCGCTCCATCGCCCAAGGGCGATGGCAGTCCTGCGCCTGTTCGGACGCAGGCCCAGCTTGCGCCGCCGGAGCGCGCCGCAAACTTCGGCGGTGAACCCTTTCCCGCTGCATCATCGACCGCTCCGAGCCTCGACAGCGCTACTTTTGTTCACCGCAACCTCTATCCCATTGAAGTGGAGAGGGGGTATATCGTTGTCGACATTATATTACTCAATTCAACAAAAAACGTCAATTCAATTCAACAAAAAACGTCAATATGTTTTTGGAAAATGTATATGATGCAAAGGTTGCGAAATATGAGTGAAATGATTAGTATAATTTGTGGTGATGAACCCAGAGAATGGGAAATCGAGAAGGATTTTGAGGATTCATGGCGAATAAACAGTAGATCGGCTGAGTGATGAAAAAATATAAAAATGAAAGGAAAGAAGGGACAGAGCATGAAGTTTTCCGAATTTCGTTACGAGCGGCCGGACATCGCTCAATTGCAAGCATCGTTTCAAGAAGCGCTTGATTCGTTCCGCCGCGCCGGGAGCGCCGCCTTGCAACACGAGGCGATGAAGCGGATCAATGAGCTGCGCCGCCGCTACAGCACGATGGCGAACCTTTGCCATATTCGCCATACGATCGATACAAACGATGAGTTCTATAAGAAAGAACAAGACTTTTTCGATGAAACGGAGCCGATCGTCAAGGGGCTTGTCAACGATTATTACCGCGCGCTTGTTTCCTCGCCGTTCCGCGCTGAATTGGAACAAGTATGGGGGAAACAGCTGTTTGCGTTGGCGGAAACGCAACTGAAAACATACGCGCCGGCGATTGTAGAGGACTTGCAAAAAGAAAACAAGCTGGCCAGCGAATATACGAAGCTCATCGCATCGGCGAAAATCATGTTTGAAGGAGAGGAGCGGACGCTCGCCCAGCTGCAGCCGTTTGTCGAGTCGCCGGACCGCACGATGCGCCAACGGGCGAGCGAAGCGCGGTTTTCGTTTTTCACGGACCACGAAAAAGAGCTCGATGAGCTGTATGATGAGCTCGTCCACGTCCGCACAGCGATCGCCCGGAAGCTTGGGTTCAAAAACTTTGTTGAGCTCGGCTATGCCCGTTTAGGCCGGACCGATTACAATGCCGATATGGTCGCAGGCTACCGCCGGCAAGTGAAAACGCACATCGTCCCACTCGCAGCAAAGCTGCGCGAGCGCCAGCGGCAGCGGATTCAGGTCGACCGGCTTACATATTATGATGAGCCGTTCATGTTTCCGAGCGGCAACCCGGCGCCAAAAGGGGACGCCGCTTGGATTGTTGACAACGGCCGGCGCATGTATGAAGAGCTGTCGCCGGAAACCGGCGAGTTTTTCCGCTATATGGTCGAACACGAATTGATGGACCTCGTCGCCAAAAAAGGGAAGGCGGGCGGCGGCTATTGCACGTATATCGATGATTACAAGGCGCCGTTTATTTTCTCGAACTTTACCGGCACATCCGGCGACATTGACGTATTGACCCATGAAGCCGGACATGCGTTCCAAGTGTATGAAAGCCGTCATTACGACATTCCGGAATACAACTGGCCGACGCTTGAGGCGTGTGAAATCCATTCGATGAGCATGGAATTTTTCACATGGCCGTGGATGGAGCTCTTTTTCGGCGAAGACGCCGACAAATACCGGTTCGCCCATTTGAGCGACGCGCTCTTGTTTTTGCCGTACGGCGTTGCGGTCGATGAATTTCAGCACGCTGTCTACGAGAACCCGGATATGACGCCGGCTGAGCGGAAGAGTGTCTGGCGCAACATCGAAAAAGCGTATTTGCCGACAAGAGACTACGCCGGCCATGACTACCTTGAGCGCGGCGGGTTTTGGCAGCGGCAAGGGCATATTTACACCGATCCGTTTTATTACATCGATTACACCCTTGCGCAAGTGTGCGCGTTCCAGTTTTGGAAGCGGGCGCAGGAAGACCGGGAATCAGCCTGGCGCGACTATGTGGCGCTTTGCCGATTGGGCGGCAGCCGGCCGTTTACTGAGCTCGTCAAAAGCGCCAACCTAAAGTCGCCGTTTGCTGACGGGGCGGTCGCTTCGGTCGTCGGCCATATCGAGCGGTGGTTGGACAGCGTCGATGACAAAGCCTTGTAAAAAGAAGCAAAGAAGGCGGGCGGGAACAGCACCGCCCTGCTTTTCTTTATCATCTCGCGCCGAGAAGACCCCCACTTCCACGTGTTGGGCGGGGATGGCTTGGTTGACAGCCTGCTGTGGGGCGGGTGTTTCCAACAATCTCTCACCTCAAAGCTCAAGCGTAGGTGGGAGAGCGTTCAATTTGAAAACTTCTATCAAACTGGGGAAAAGGGGGAAAACGATGATCCGTAAAGCCACATGGGTCGACGCACTGGCCATCGCTTCGGTCCACGTCGAAAGTTGGAAGACGACGTACAGCGGCATCGTGCCGGACGCGTACTTGGAGACGTTGGCAGTGGGAGAAAAACAAACGTTATGGGAGAAGGTGCTCCGCCAATCGGACCATTCCGTGTTTGTCGCCGAGGAAAACGGACGCGTCGTTGGATTCGTCTCCGGCGGACCAAATCGGGCAGCCGACGGTCTGATAGCGAAGTATGACGGGGAGCTGTATGCGATTTATTTGCTTAAAGAGGTGCAAGGAAAAGGGCTCGGCCGGCAGCTCGTGCAAGCGCTCGTCGGCGATTTGACGCAAAAAGGCATTCATTCGCTGGTCGTCTGGGTGCTTGCCGACAATCCGTCACGCGGTTTTTACGAACGGCTTGGCGGTGAAAAACTGGCCGAGGAAAGGGTGGAAATCGGTGGAAAAGCATTATGGGAGTGGTGCTACGGCTGGCAAGACATGCAAACGATGAACGAGTAGAGGGGCTGCCGACAGTTCGGCAGCTCAAAAAATTTGTTTTGTGAGTGATTACTCACTTTACAAAAAGGTTTATCTTTTTTATACTATATATGAGTGATTACTCACTACTATGCAAAAGGGAGAAAAGCAATGACCGCCAATCCATGTATTCAAGTCGAGCGTGTCTCCAAGCGGTTTGGAAAAAAAGTAGTCATCGACGATGTGTCGTTGGAAGTCCAGACGGGGGAAATATTCGGCCTGCTCGGCCCGTCGGGGGCGGGCAAGACGACGTTGGTGCGCATGATCGCCGGCATTGATGCGGCGAGCGAAGGGACGATTCGCGTGCTCGGCGTGAATATGCCCAATCTTGGCGCCATGAAGCGGATCGGCTTTATGGCCCAGTCGGATGCCCTGTACGGAGAATTGACTGCGCTGGAGAACATGCAATTTTTTGCTTCCATCTACGGGTTGCGAGGGAAAAAACAAAAGGAGCGGATCGATGACATGTTGGCGCTTGTCAACTTAACGAATGATCGAAAAAAGCTGGTGCACCAATATTCAGGAGGGATGAAACGTCGGTTGTCGCTGGCGATCGCCTTGCTTCATGAACCGGACGTGCTTATTTTGGATGAGCCGACGGTCGGCATCGATCCGTTGCTGCGCCAATCGATTTGGGCGGAGCTTGAGCGGATTCGCCAGCGCGGCACAACCATTGTCGTCACGACCCATGTGATGGATGAAGCGGAAAAGTGCGGGCGGCTTGGCATGATTCGCGAAGGCCGTCTGATCGCCGTCGGCCGCCCGGATGAATTGAAACAGGAAGCAGGCGCGGAAACGATTGAGCAAGCGTTTTTGACGTTTGGAGGTGTCCGTCGATGAGAGTGTTGGCCATTGTCGTCCGCATCATCCGCCAGTTTTTCCGCGACAAGCGCACGCTGGCGCTCATGATTGTCGCGCCGATGTTCGTCTTGTTGTTAATGGATTTGGTGTTTAATGGCGAAGAATACAAACCAGCCATTGCCGTCAGCGAACACGTGCCTGAGGTGGTTGTTGACAAGTTGAAAGAAGCAGGAGCGAACGTGAAAGAGCTGTCAGCAAAACAAGCGCGAAAGCAGCTGGACGATCAAGACATTGACGCGTGGCTTGACATGAGCGGAAGCGCTCCGCACCTTACGCTGGAAGGAAGCGACCCGACGGCCAATCAGGCGGTGATGGTCGCGGTGCAAAAGGCGTTTCAGTCCATGGCGCCCAAGCCCCCGTTTCAGCTGAAAACAACGTATTGGCACGGATCAAGCGACATGGCGTCATTTGATTATTTCGGCCCCGTGCTGATCGGCTTTTTCGTCTTCTTTTTTGTCTTTTTGATTGCTGGAGTGTCATTTTTGCGCGAGCGGACGAACGGGACGCTCGAGCGGCTGATGGCGACGCCGCTCAGGCGCTGGGAAATGGTCGCCGGCTACATGATCGGGTTCGGATTGTTTACGACGATTCAGGCAAGCTTAATTTCATGGTTTGCCATTGATGTGCTCGACATGATGATGGAAGGTTCGTTCGGGTATGTGCTGCTCATTACGTTTTTGTTGGCGATGACGGCGCTTGCGCTTGGGATGCTGCTGTCGGCGTTCGCCAACAACGAGCTGCAAATGGTGCAGTTTATCCCGCTTGTCGTCGTGCCGCAAGTGTTTTTCTCGGGTTTGTTCAATCTCGACACGATGGAACAATGGCTTCGTTCCTTAAGCGTCATCATGCCGCTCACCTACGGGGCGGATGCGCTGCGCGATATTATGGTGCGCGGAGAAGGTTTTAGCGCCATCGCCGTGGATGTGTACGTGCTGCTTGGCTTTACGATGCTGTTTATGCTATTAAATGTAGTAGCATTGAAAAAATACCGCAAGCTGTAAGGAGTAGAGTCATGAGCGAGCATTCATGGATTCAGGAATTGCTGCAAATCGGCGGCAAGGAAGGGCAGTTCAGTGAAAAGCAGCTGAAAATTTTGGAAGCCGCAGTGGAAATGTTTGCCGAAAAAGGCTATGCGGCGACTTCCACGAGTGAAATCGCCAAAAAGGCCGGGGTGGCGGAAGGGACGATCTTCCGCCATTATAAGACGAAAAAAGATTTATTGCTGGCCATCGTCACGCCGACGTTGTTTCATTCCGTCGCCCCGTTTTTGGCGAAAGAATTCGTCCGCGAAGTGTTTGACAACGAATATGAGACGTACGAACAGTTTTTGCGCGCGGTGCTCGCCAACCGCTACACCTTTGTGAAAACGTATTTGCCGGCGATTCGCGTGCTTTGGCAGGAGGTTGCCTTTCATTCCGAGATTAAACAGTGCTTTCAACGCGTGTTTACCGAGCACGTGTATCCAAAATTCGCCCGCATTGTCCGCCATTTTCAAGAAAAAGGTGAGTTGGCCGAGCTGCCGGTCGATTCGGTCATCCGCTTGACGATCACATCGCTCGCCGGCTTTTTGGCCGCCCGCTTTCTCCTTTTGCCTGACCACAACTGGGACGATGAGGCGGAAATGGAACGGACGATTCACGTGTTGATGAACGGTCTGCGGCGCTAACCGGCCGGCTTCCGCGTGGGAGCCGGCCTAGCTGTTTTTCTTAGCATAATCGAGGATGGCTTTCGTAAATTGTTTGAAATCATCAAGATGGTGTTCGACGATGGCTTGCAAGATGCCAAGGTTCAGTTGTTGATAGTCGTGAACGGCGATGTTGCGGAATCCGACCATCGCCTTCATCTTTTTGCTTATGGAAGGGGAGATGACCCCATGTTCTTCGAGGAGAGCGAATGCATCGCGGCTATGCTGCGGCAATCCGAATTTCTGCTCGGCCACAATATGCATGGCCAAATCGATGCATGCCTCGCACGCCCGCTGTAAATTCAGAACGATCGAATCTTGTTTTGTGTAATTTTGTAAATTTTTTGGATCGCCGTTATATTCTTCACGAATTCGTTTCAGGCAGCGTTCGATCACGCTGATCTTGTTTAAAATGACATCACTTTTCATATATGCTCCCGCTTTCCGTAATTTGTTTTAACACCGGTGCTCTCTCTTCGTTTAGTTTCACATACATTTTCAATGTTTTCATTTCGAACTCAGCCCGTTTCCGCTCGTCGCGGCAATCAATGGCTTTTCCCGTCGAGACGACTTGCGCTTGAAACACCGTGCTGGCTTGGCGCAAATCGACAAGATCGACATCTCGCCCTAACTTGTCAGCCAAATGCCCCGCGAGCCGAAACAGCTCATACGGATCATGCGGTTCGCCGTCGCTGACAAAGGCGATATCGACATCACTGTCCGGGCGCATCGCCCCACGGGCGGCTGAACCGAACAGGTAGATGACGAACGGGTGAAGAGCCGGGCGGAGCGTCTGAATGATGATCGTCTCCATTTCGTTTGGCAATCGCGATGCCCCCTTGCGTTTTTCTTCATTATAGCAAAATCTTAATAGCAAAATCTTATTGTTCTTGGCGAAAAGATGGAAAAAGAAAAAGGGATGGCGATGATGCGCCAATCCCTCTGAGCGAAAGAAGCAGGGGATGATTGATTCATTTCCTCCTTACATACAAACTTCGGGGCGGCTCTTTTTGCTGCTCTTCCCTAAAACACTTCCTCACCCCGAAAACGGGATGGGGCGATGTTCGAGTCATTCGGGTGATGGATGATATAGGTGTGCGCGTTGGGCGTTAAGCTACAATTAGGCGATTTCCGCCACAATGGCATTGTCCTTGACATCGATACGGATCGCACGCACCGATTGATCCGCGTCAAGCAGGCAGTCGGCGATGTTGTCTTCGACATGCTCTTGGATGACGCGGCGGAGCGGGCGGGCGCCGAAGGCCGGATGGTAGCCAAGTTCGGCCAGTTTTTCTTTCGCCGCTTCGGTCACTTCGAGTTCGATGCCTTGTTCGCGCATCGCTGCTTTGACGTCAGCGAGCATTAAGTCGACGATCTCAAGCAAGTGTGCTTTTTCGAGCGGCTTGAACTCGATGATGGCGTCGAAGCGGTTCAAAAATTCCGGCTTGAAGTAGGCGCTCAAAGAGTCAAGGACGCTTGTTTGCCCGTTGCCCTCTTTTTCAAAGCCGACGGTGATTTTTTTGTCGGTCACCCCAGCGTTGCTTGTCGCGATGATGACCGTGTCTTTGAAGCTGACGGTGCGGCCTTGGCTGTCGGTTAAGCGGCCGTCTTCCAAAATTTGCAAGAAGATGTGCTGTACATCCGGGTGCGCCTTTTCAATCTCGTCAAGCAAGATGATGCTGTACGGGTTGCGGCGCACTTTTTCCGTCAGCTGGCCGGCTTCTTCAAAGCCGACATAGCCCGGCGGCGAACCGATCAGCTTCGAGACGGAATGTTTCTCCATGTATTCGCTCATATCGAGGCGAATCATGGCGTCTTTTGTGCCAAACAGCTCTTCAGCGAGCGTTTTGGCGAGCTCCGTTTTCCCGACGCCGGTCGGGCCGACGAACAAGAACGAACCGATCGGGCGGTGTTTCGCTTTCAAGCCGGCGCGGCTGCGGCGAATGGCTTTGGCGACTTTTTTCACCGCTTCCGCTTGGCCGATCACTTTTTTCGCCAAGTGTTCTTCAAGATGTTTCATTTTTTCTTTTTCATCGGCTTGCAGCTTGCCGACCGGGATGCCGGTTTTCTCGGCGATGATTTGTTCGATGTCGGCGGCATCGACGACAGGGCGTTCTTGGTTGACGCCTTGCTCGAGTTGTTTTTCGAGCTTCAGCTCTTCATCGCGCAGTTTCGCCGCCAATTCGTAGTTTTCTTCTTTCGCCGCTTGTTCTTTTTCTTTCGCGATTTGCATCAACCGCTCTTGCAGTTGTTTTTCATCGGTCGGACCGAGGCGCAAGTTCGCTTTCGAGCCGGCCTCGTCAAGCAAGTCGATCGCCTTGTCCGGGAGGAAGCGGTCTTGAATGTAGCGGTGCGACAGTTTCACGCACGCTTCGATCGCTTCATCCGTATAGCGGACATGGTGGAATTGTTCGTATTTCGGCTGGATGCCTTTTAAGATGACGATCGCTTCCTCAACGGTCGGCTCGTGGACGATGACCGGTTGGAAGCGGCGCTCAAGAGCCGCGTCTTTTTCAATTTGCCGGTATTCTTTGAGCGTCGTCGCCCCAACGACTTGCAGTTCCCCGCGGGCGAGCGCCGGTTTTAAAATATTGCCGGCGTCCATCGAGCCTTCAGCGGCGCCAGCGCCGACGAGCAGGTGGATTTCGTCAATGAACAAGATGATGTTTTTCCGCTCTTGCAATTCGGCGATGAGCCGTTTCATCCGCTCTTCAAATTGACCGCGGATGCCGGTGTTGGCGACAAGCGACGCCACATCAAGCAAGTACACGTCTTTGTTCAATAGTTTTTCCGGCACTTGCCCTTCGGCGATTTTCAGCGCGAGCCCTTCAACGATGGCTGTTTTCCCGACACCCGGCTCCCCGATCAACACCGGGTTGTTTTTGTTGCGGCGGTTTAAAATTTCGATCACGCGGGCGATTTCTTTGTCGCGGCCGATGACCGGATCGATCAAGCCCGCTTTGGCCATTTGCGTCAAGTTGCGGCCGAATTGATCCAAAAATCCACCGCCATGGCTTTGCGGGCGTTTCGCCATCGTTTTCGGCGCGCTCATTCCGGCGTTGGCGGCTGTGAACGGGCTAGTAAAGAAGTCATCAAAGGAAAACGGCGAAAAGCCGAAGTTCATTGGAATGGACAGTTGTTGTTTTTGCTTTTCATAGCATTCATGGCACAGGTGAAGTTGTTGTTTTTCCCCGTTCCATTGCAAGTTGACAAACACTGTTGCTTCACGTTGTTGGCATGCTTGGCAGCGCATGAGGCATACCCCCTTTTCTCTTATTCGGGATTTGACTTTGACTTTCTTTGACCTTCCGACTTTATTATACTTTGACCTTTTTTGACTTTCAAGTGTTTTGTACAAAAAAATTGTGATAACGATGAAATGTTTTTGAAAAAATGGTGAATACTAATGTAGTTGCGGCAAAACTATGATAGAGTGAAAAACAGAAAAAGAGGCGGAAAAGACTCCGTCTTTGGTGCTCATGATGATCATGAATTTGAAGGAAAAAGGAGAAAGGTGAAGATGAGAAGACAGGTTGGTTTCGCGTTTGCTGTTGTACTTTTGGGGATGATGATCATGGTTGCTTGTACAAATCACAACAAGAAAGTCGAGACGCCGGCCGTGCTTGACGTGAAAATCGATGCGCCGGATCATATCGATTTGAACAAGCCGACCAAGCTCGCCTGCGTCGTGACGTACGGCGGTGAAAAAGTGGACGATGCGAGCGAAGTCAAGTTTGAAGTATGGAAACACGGAAGCAGCGAGCGGGAAATGCTTGAAGCGAAGCATGACGGCGATGGCCGCTACTCGGTGGAAAAAACGTTTACCCAAGCGGGAACATATTCGGTCGTCGCCCATGTGACGGCGCGCGATATGCATAACATGCCGAAAAAAGATATTGTCGCCGGCAACCCGGAACAGGCGGCGACGGCCGACGGTGCGAGCGAAAATTCCCAAGGCAGTGCTGAAGAACACCATCATGGCACCGTCGCCATTTCGCTGTCGTCCCGTTCGTTCGAAGCCGGAAAACCGGCGGCGTTGACCGTCCGCCTCTCCAAAGATGGGAGGCCGTTGACAGGTGCGACCGTTCGTTTTGAGATTTGGCAGGCGGACAATAAGCATGAATTTGTCGATGCAAAGGAAAAAGGAAACGGCGAGTACGAAGCCATGGCCATGTTTGCCAACAAAGGAACGTATTCGGTGAAAGTGCACGTCGAAGGAAGCGGCGGGCTGCACGAACATCAAGTCGAACACGTGACAGTTCATTGATGGAAACGCGATTTCACATCGCATGCCATATTAATGAAGAGAGTTTGCGGTGTGTGAGAAGGCATCTTGTCTCGGATGCCTTCTTTTTTCGTTCTGTCGTCTTTCTTGTCCATGCCGGACATATACATATATATGGAAAAGCAACGGACAAGGAGGGAGATGGAGGATTTGGGCAAGAGACACGATTGGTCGGAGGCGTGGCAAATCGCTGCTGTTTACGTTGGAACGGTGATTGGGGCAGGATTTGCGACCGGAAGAGAGATTATGGAATTTTTCACTCGTTATGGGACGGCTGGAACGGTTGGCATCATCATCAGCGGTTGTTTGTTTATATGGGGGGGCGCGCGGCTCATGGTGATGGCGCGCCGCATTGGAGCCGCGTCCTATGATGAATTGAATCGCTATTTGTTCGGAAGAATGTTGAGTCCGTTTGTGACGCTTGTGATGACGGCGATGATCGCGGGGGTGACGGCGGTGATGATCGCCGGGGCGGGTGCCGTGTTTGAAGAGCAGATCGGCTGGCCGAGACAGGCGGGCGTCACACTGACGCTCGGTTTGGCGCTTCTTGTCATGTTGTTTGACCGCAAAGGGCTGTTTGGCGTCAACGTGTTCGTCGTGCCGATGATGATGATCTTGAGCGTTGCCGTATGGATCAAAATGATGATGGCTGGAGACTTATGCCGGCCGGATATAGCGGCATCGGATTATTCACTGAAGGCAATGTTGTCCCCGTTTTCGTATGCGGCGTTTAACTTGGCGATGGCGCAAGCGGTGTTGGTGCCCGTTGCCCGCGAAGCGGCCAGTGAGCGGGCGGTGAGGCGCGGAGCGATGTTGGGTGGGGGGATCCTAACAGGGTTGTTGCTTCTCAACCATATTGTGTTGCTGTCGTTTCCGCAAAAGGATGGTTACGATATTCCGATGGCCGAAGTAGTTCGTGCGTTTTTTGCCATGCTATATTGGTTGTATGTCGTCGTCATTTACGGAGAAATTTTTACCTCGGTCATCGGCGGCTTGTTTGGGCTTGCCCGTCAAGCGCGCATTTGGGTGCCGATCAGTGGAAAAGGGATCGGCGTGCTGCTCGTGTTGGTGTTTGTCGCGGTCAGCCCGTTTCGCTATGGGGAGTTGTTGTCGTTTCTTTATCCGCTGTTTGGCTACATGAGCCTGATGTTATTGTGGCTCCTTTGGCGCCGCAAGCTGCCGCGTTAGCAAACAGGCCCTTTCGCTTTCCCTGCCTCTTCTGTTCTGGTGCGGGGGTGAAAGGGCTTATTGTTTTTCCGTACACCGCCCACCCAATAGGCATTCCCTCGCTTTCATTGCATTTCGCAAAACGGGGGCTTTTTTCGAGATGGTCCTCCCGCATGCGGATGTTGAAAGCATGATTACGAGCGAAAACGGGCGATCATCGCTTCCAAATTGCGGGCTGCGTCGGCCAGGGCGTCAGCTTCTCCCGCCAGTTCATGAAGAGCGAGTGTTTGCCGCTCGAGCCCCGCCTCCGTCTCTTGCACCATATCGGAAAAGTCGGCCGTTTCTGTCATTTTTTTCAACGCTCGTTTCGACCGACGCTGTTTCGTCAGTTCGCTCATAGACGATTCTCTTTTTTTATTTATCTATTTTCAATAATATATAGAATATTTTGTCTAATCAATAAGATGAAAGGGGGATGCATAAAAATATCGATCGATTGGAAGACTATGCCGTAAACGGAAAGGCGAGGGGATGTTCGTGGGTTTATTCTCATTTTGGAAAAAAAGAAAAAACGCCCCCCTCAGCGGCCCATTTCGCAGCTTTGGGAAACGCTGCGGCAATCGAGCGATTTTGTCGAAGTGTCGTTTGTTGTGGGAGGCAAGGAGCTGTCGATTTATTATTTTGATTCACTCGTCGATCCGCAAGTGCTGCAAGAGCGGATTCTTTGCCATTTGCAAAACGACATTCCAAACCATCCGACGGTCCGCTTGGAAGACTTGCAGCAAATCGTGCCGATTCTGCGCATTGAAGTGAGCGAAGACACGGCGCTGATTGAAGAGAAGGTGCTGAAAGGGTTTGTCGCGGTCACCTTCCGCGAGCAACCGAACAAAGCGGCGCTCATGGGCGCCGCCGCCGAAAATTTAGGGCTTCGGGAAAACAATGATTCGGAAAACGAATTCAGCGTCGTTGGGCCCAAAGTCGGATTTGTGGAAAATGTCGGCGTCAACTTGCATCTCATCCGCCGGCAAGTGGTGACGCCGAATCTTGTCTTTCGGGAAATGTCGATTGGTTCGGTGTCGAAAACGAAAGTGGTCATCGCCTACATCGATGGCGTCGCCAATCCGGAAGTCGTTCAAACGGTGACGCAGCGGCTTGAGTCCATTCATTTTGACGTCGTGTTTGACAACGCCATTTTGGATCAGCTGCTCGCGGACAATTCACGGACGCCGTTTCCTCTTTTTATCTCGACCGAGCGGATCGACCGGACCATCTATGCGCTTGTGTCGGGTCAGGTGGCCATTTTTTGCGACGGCTCCCCGTATGCCGTGATTGGCCCCGCCGCTCTTTTCGATTTTTTTACGTCGCCGGAAGACTATTATTTGCCATGGGTGCTCGGCACGTTTTTGCGGCTCATTCGGTTTTTCGGCGTTGCGTTCTCGGTGTTAGCGTCGCCGATTTATGTGGCGGTGCTGACGTATCATTATGAAATGATTCCCGAAGACTTGCTCGGTCCGATCATTTATTCCCGCTCGAACGTGCCGTTTCCGCCGATGCTCGAGGTGCTGTTTTTGGAAATTACGATCGAGCTGTTGCGCGAGGCCGGGGCGCGGCTGCCGACGAAAGTCGCACAAACGCTCGGGATTGTCGGCGGGATTGTCATCGGGCAAGCAACCGTTGATGCCGGGCTGACGAGTACGTTTTTGTTGATTGTCGTCGCGTTGGCGGCGCTCGCTACGTTTACAACGCCGATTTTCAAAATGTCCAACACGATCCGGTTCATTCGGTTTCCGTTTATTTTGTTTGCTGCATGTTGGGGCGGGATCGGCATTATCTTTGCCGTCTGCGGGCTGCTCATTCATTTAGGGCGGCTGCAGTCGTTTGGCTATCCGTATTTGCTGCCGTTTTATCCATTTCGTGTGCGCAGCTTCCGCGATACATTCGTTTGTTCGCCATACAGTGAAACGGCGGAGCGGCCGATGTTTCTTCGTCCGCGGTCGCGGTTTCGTTACGATCCGAATGCGGCGAAGCAAAAACGCGATATTGATGAGTAAGGGGGATCGTGATGAGGCGTGGGCTTCTATGGCTCGGTGCGCTGCTGTTGCTTGGCGGCTGCGCCAGTTTGCGGCCGATTGATGAAATTCAAATTATCCAACAGATGGGGTATGATTTCGAGAACGGCCGCTACACGGGCACCGCGGTGTACCCGACGTTCAAGCAAGGGCCGATGACAAAGCCGAATATGCTGACGACGACGTCGCCGACGGTCTACGACTTGATTCCGCGCCTGTCATCGAAATCCGCGCTGTCGGTTGAGGAAGGGCAGCTGCGCTTGATTTTGTTCGGCAAGGAGTTTGCCAGGCGGGGGGTGACGCAATTTACGCACAGCCTCGCGCGCAACAACAAAGTTGGCAGTCATTTGCTGCTTGGCGTGGCGGAAGAAAGCGCGAAGGAGCTGCTGAAAATCGAGGTGAACAAGACGCTTAGCGATACGTTGTATTTGCCGAATCTGGTGGAGCAGAATGAGCAGTCGATGAACTTGCCGAAAACGAATTTGCACTTGTTTTTGTATCGCTATTTTTCCCCAGGAAGCGATCCGTTTTTGCCGTATTTTGAGAAAAAAGGAGATTTCGCCAAGCTTGAAGGGGTCGCGTTGTTTCGCGACGACCGATACGTGGGGCATGTGAGTTTGCGTGATTCGTTTTTAATGAAAATTTTGCTTGGAGAAACGAAAAACGGCGTCTACCAGCTGAAGGTTGGGAATCGCGGGAAACAGGGCGAGGATCGGGTGATGCTGCAAAACTTATGGGCGAAGCCGAAATATGAATGGAAGCGTGATGGAGGCCGCCATGTGCTTGATGTGTTCGTCCATATCCATGCGTCGGTGAGGGATTACCCGTCATGGCTCGATCAGCCGGGTCAAGATTTGTTTGCTGATGTGAAGAAAAAAATGCAAAACGAATTGGAGCATAATATGCGTCGGTTATTCCGTTATTTTCAGAAAAAACGGATTGACCCGCTCGGCATCGGCGATTTTGTTCGCAGTGTGACAAGACATTGGGATTCCGACGCGTTTTACCGTGAATACCCGGAACTAGACATCCGCCCGCACGTCACGGTGGATATCGTCCATACCGGCATTGGCGAATAAGACGGGGAACATGAGGAGGGATTAGGATGAAGCAGGCCATTCAGGAACGGTTTCTCATCTCCCCGTTTCTTGTGTTTTTTGTCATTCATGCTACGCAAGTTGGGGTCGGGGCACTCAATTTTCAGCGTCCACTGATGAAAGAGGCGGGGCAGGATGCCTGGATGGCAGTCTTAATGGCCGGGCTGTCGGCGCACGTGTTGATTTGGCTCATGTATCGGCTGCTGTCGCATTTGCCATCAGGCGGAGACCTCGTGTCGCTTCATGAACAGTACTTCGGGCGGTGGATCGGCGGGGTGCTGAGCCTTGGACTTCTTTTTTACTACGCGTTGGCGGCGTTTATGGTGCTTCAATCATACATTGAAGTCATTAAAGTATGGGTGTTCCCGTTGATGGGGGCGTGGCAGTTCAGCCTTATGTTTTTGCTGATGACGTATTATGTCGTCTCCGGCGGGTTTCGCGTCGTTGTCGGCTTATGCGTTTGGGGGGTGGTGATTCCGCTGTTGACGATTTTTCCGATGGTTTTCTTTCCGCTTGAGTATGCTCAATACCGGAATTTATTGCCGGTGTTCGACCATTCGTTTGGGCAATTGGCAAAAGCATCGAAAGAGATGGTGCTGCAATATTTAGGGTTTGAAATGCTGCTGATGTATTACCCGTTTTTAAAACAGGCTCCGTCCTCGCAAAAGTGGGCGCATGCGGCCAACGCATTTACGATGTTCATTTATTTTGTTTTGATCCTTATCTCCATCGTGTTTTATAACAAAGAGCAAATTCAGCCAGGCGTGTTGATTATCCAATAAAATCCAAAGGGTATAGAAAAAAGAGCACCTTTCCTGTAGAATGTGAGTAGCAACACAAACAAACCCAGGAGGTGCTCTCTATGAACAAGCATACCACACTCCCGAATTTGATGCAAAAACTTGTTTCGGATGAAGAGATTCAACTGATTGCCGAAGCGGTTGGGTATCGTGATTCGTCTCGAACCTTTACGTTGCGCGAGTTGATTCACTTCTTCCTGCTGGCCGCCATGCATCAATGGAAAAGCTTTCGCCACGGAGCCGATGTGGGGCCTCTGTATGGATTGCCGCGATTCCATTATTCCACAGTATCCAAGAAAGCGAAAGAAGTTCCCTATGACATCATGAAACGCTTGTTGGCGTTGATCATTTCCAAGTGCAACCGCCAAACCCGCCGTTCGCTTCGGTTTCCCAAACCGCTTCGGGTGGTGGATTCGACGACCGTCACGGTCGGGAAAAACCGCCTCCCATGGGCTCCGTATCACGGCGAACGCGCCGGAGTGAAGCTGCACGTCGCGTATTCGCCGGAATCCTCGTTGCCGGCAGACGTGGTGGAAACCATCGGACTGCGTCATGATGGCCCGGTGGGAGAACAGTTGACGAACGCTCAACAAGTGCTCGTGGAAGACCGGGCGTATTTCAAAATCGAACGCCTCGATCGATTTGTGGAGCAGCATCAGCTCTTTGTCATTCGGATGAAGGACAACATCGAACTTCATCAGAAAAAAAGCTTGAACCGCCTTCCGAGCGCATCTTCATCGGTTCAAGCCGACTTCACGTGCCAGTTGGGAACGAAACAATACCGCTCCACCAAGCGTCACCGGGTAGTGATCTTTCGAGATGCGAATGGCCGCGACATTCGGGTCGTGACGAACCTCTTCCATGCGTCTGCGGAAACCATTGCCGACATGTACCAACAACGTTGGACTGTTGAGATCTTTTTCCGTTGGGTGAAGCAATATCTGAATGTCCCGACCTTGTTTGGCACGACGGAAAATGCGGTATACAACCAACTGTTTGCGGCGTTCATCGCGTATGTGTTGCTGCGATGGCTGTATGATCAAACCAAAAAACGGACGAACGTCTCTCTTTCCTTCATTTCGTTTGTTCGCCGTTTTTTCTCTGGGCAGCTTCCTCTCGATTGGAAATCCGGGATGGCCGCTGCTTTGTTTGAGTATGCCCAAATTTATGGAAGGCGTATGTCTAATTTTGGATAATCAACACTCGTGAAATTCAGCATATTACATGGCCGACGCTGACGATGGCCAAAATTCCGGAAGTGCCGTTTATCGAGCGGATGGAGTATATTGTCATCTCGATTTATGTGCTTGTTGTGTTCCCGATCATCGCGGTCTCTATTTGGGCGGTGACGCGCGTGATCAAACAGCTGTTTGCTGTTCAGCAGCGCCGTTCGCTTCCGGTGCTGCTCGCTTGCTTGTTTGTCGGGGGAATGTTTTTTCAGGAGAAGACACATATTGAGCAGTTGACGGAATGGACAGCGAAGGCGGGATTTTATCTTGTCGTGGTGTATGTTCCGCTCCTGTATGTGTACGTATGGGTGGCGGAAAAAGTGAAAAAGGCGCTACAACAAAAGCCATAAGTATGGTATAGTAAAGAAGAAAAACAGAAGAATCGCAATTCCGTACGCTTGTACGGGAGAGGTTTCTAGCAAAACCCTCTATAAAAAACTAGGGACGGCTGTATCCTAGGGGTATGGCCTTTTTGTTTTGGAAACCTCTTCTTCTGCTGATTCAGAAGGAGGTTGATTGTGATGAAGATGAAGGAAGAAAAGGCGGTTGTCGTCTTCAGCGGCGGCCAAGACAGCACGACGTGTTTGGTTTGGGCGAAAGAGCAGTTTGGGGAAGTGGAAGCGGTGACGTTTGACTATGGGCAGCGTCATCGCCGCGAAATTGAAGTCGCTCAGGCAATTGCCGCTGAGCTTGGCGTTCGCCATACGGTGCTCGATATGTCGCTGCTTGGGCAATTGGCGCCGAACGCCTTGACGCGTGATGATATCGCCATCGAACAAAAGGAAGGCGAGCTGCCGACGACGTTTGTGGACGGGCGCAATTTGTTGTTTTTATCATTCGCCGCGGTGTTTGCCAAACAACGGGGCGCGCGCCATCTCGTCACCGGAGTGTGCGAAACAGATTTCAGCGGCTATCCGGACTGCCGCGATGTGTTTATCAAATCATTGAACGTCACGCTGAATTTAGCGATGGATTACGAATTTGTCATTCATACGCCGCTCATGTGGCTGACGAAAGCGGAGACGTGGAAGCTCGCGGATGAGCTCGGGGCGCTCGAGTTCATTCGCACGAAGACGCTGACGTGCTATAACGGCATCATCGCCGACGGCTGCGGCGAATGTCCAGCATGCGTGCTGCGCAAGCGCGGATTGGATGACTATTTGCGGGAAAAAGCGGGGGTGGAAGCACAATGATGCATCAGCTCTATCCTCAAGTTTGGCACGATTACCGTTATGAGTTGAACAAAGATATGCACATCGCCGCCGCCCATTTCATCCCGCACGAAGCGGCCGGAAGCTGCGCAAACGTGCACGGCCACACGTACATCGTCAATGTGACGGTCGCCGGCGATGAGCTTGATGAGAGCGGTTTTTTAGTCAACTTTCAAACGTTAAAACAGCTCGTTCATCGCAAGCTGGACCATACGCTGCTCAACGACCATAGCGATTGGTTTGACGGTCATGACCCGAATCGGTTTCCGACGTCGGAAGTGGTGGCGCGCACGATTTATGAAACGATTCAGCGCTATTTGGATACGCTGCCGCACAAGCCGAAATGTTTGCAAGTGTTTGTCCGCGAAACGTCGACAAGTTATGTCGTCTACCGGCCGAAAGCGGGGGACCGGTAATGACGCGCACGATTCCGGTGTTGGAGATTTTTGGTCCGACCATCCAAGGAGAGGGAATGGTGATCGGCCAAAAGACGATGTTCGTCCGCACAGCCGGCTGTGATTATCGCTGCCGCTGGTGCGATTCGGCGTTTACGTGGGACGGATCAGCGAAAGACGAGATCGAGCAGTTGACGGCAGACGACATTTGGCGGCGGCTTGAAGCCATGGGCGGCCGCCGCTTCCGCCACGTGACGATTTCAGGCGGCAACCCGCTTCTCATTGCCGCTCTTGGAGAGCTTGTCGCCCTTCTTCACGAAAAAGGGGTGCGCGTTGCGGTTGAAACGCAAGGGAGCCGCTGGCAAGACTGGCTGCTCGATGTAGACGATGTCACCATTTCCCCAAAACCGCCAAGTTCGGGGATGGACACCGACTGGTCGGCGCTCGATCAAATCATGGAACGGCTGCAGGCTGACCAAAGCCGGGTGCGGCGCATCAGCTTGAAAGTCGTCGTCTTTGATGACACCGATTTGGCGTATGCGAAAGAGGTGCACTGCCGCTACCCAGGTGTTCCGTTTTATTTGCAGACAGGAAACGCCGATGTGGCCGATTCAGATGTGGATGCACTCCGCGCGAAGCTTCTCCATCGGTTGGAATGGCTGGTGGAACGAGCCGCCGATTCGGAGGAGCTGGCCGACGTCCACATCCTGCCGCAGCTGCACACGCTTCTTTGGGGAAACAAGCGCGGCGTGTAAAGCGGGGTGCGGCGATTCGCCCGGCAATGAATAATGAGGGAGGAATGAAGGAATGGCAGGAAGAAAAGAGGAAGAATTGAAAGACTTGACGCTGCTTGGCCATCAAGGGACAACGTATTCGTTTACGTACAACCCCAATCTGCTTGAAGTGTTTGACAACAAACATCCTGACCGGGATTATTTCGTGAAGTTCAATTGTCCGGAGTTCACCTCGCTATGTCCCAAAACCGGCCAGCCGGACTTCGCGACGATTTACATCAGCTACATCCCGGACAAAAAATGCGTCGAAAGCAAATCGTTGAAGCTGTATTTGTTCAGCTTCCGCAATCATGGCGACTTTCACGAAGACTGCGTCAACATCATTATGAACGATTTGATTAAAGTCATGGAACCGCGCTATATCGAAGTGTGGGGCAAATTCACCCCGCGCGGCGGCATTTCCATCGATCCGTACTGCAACTGGGGGCGCCCGGGGACGAAATACGAAAAAATGGCGGAATATCGGCTGCTCAACCACGACTTGTATCCAGAAAAAGTCGACAACCGCTAGAGATGAAAAAAGAGGTAGTTTTTTCGCTCCAACTCCTATATAATGGACAATGAATGTTTGCCTTGGAGGTTTTGGCGTTGGAGCGAAGAACAGCTCTTTTGCTTGGGGCGAGCGGCTTGGTCGGCGGGGAACTGCTCAAGTTGCTGCTTGAGTCGGATTTGTACCGGCAAGTGACCATTTTTGTCCGCACCCCGCTGCCGATTAAACATGAAAAACTGCAGCAAGTCGTCGTCGATTTTGCGCGGCTTGAATCGTATGAGCGGCATTTTTATGTCGATGATGTGTTTTGCTGCCTCGGAACGACGCGGAAAAAGGCGAAAACGAAGCAGCAGTTCATTCAAGTTGACTATGAATATACGCTGCGCGCGGCGGCGTTGGCGGAAAAGTGCCGCGTGAAAAGCTTTTTGACCGTCTCTTCGGTTGGCGCCAACCCGTGTTCGCCGTTTTTTTACCAGCGCGTCAAAGGAGAGGTGGAAGAGGCGTTGCAGCGGCTTTCCATCCCATCGCTTCATATTTTCCGTCCATCGTTGCTCGTCGGCAAGCGTCGGGAGTTCCGCCTTGGCGAGATGCTCGCCGGGTGGCTGTTATGCCGGCTGCCGTTTTTGTTCGTCGGCAAATGGAAAAAATATAAGCCGGTTGACGCCCATCAGCTTGCTTTGGCGATGTTTTACCGGGCGGCGTCCGCAGCGAACGGCGTCCACATCTATGAATGTGATGAACTCGCCCGCATTTCGTAAACAAAAAAGAGGCTCTTGACGGCCTCTTTTTTCTATTCAATAATCTTATAATTTTTATGGTTGACCACCGTCCGCTCTTGCAAATCAAGCTCGCGGTAGTTTTTCATATATGTCAAATCGACGATGACCGAGTTTTCGTTCACTTTTTCCACGATGCCGCGCAATCCATTTTTAAATTCAATAATGTCCCCGACTTTTGCTTTTTTCACCATTCTATCATTCCCCTTTTTAAACCGAATATAGTCGTCGGCGGCTAAAACGGGCGTGATCGGCCGAAAAGGCGGCCGGCTGGTGCGCCCTGGCCGTTGTGCCCGCTCTTTATAAAAAGGAGCAGGCGCTTTTTTACTAGTTTGCCTTATTTTTATGCACAAGTAAAGAGGTTTCTTTCCTAAAATCTGATATTTAAAAAAAACAAGGGGCGAAGCCGTCCCCTTGTTTTCGTCTACTTGGCAAACACATGGTTGCCGATGACGACCGTCACCGGACGGGAGCGCAGCCATTTGCTTTTCGCCGTTTTCGGATTGTAGAAATAGAGCGAGCCGTTTCCTAAACCGCGAAAAGCAAGTGCTTCTTCAACGGCGCGATATGATTCACGGTCAGCGGGTTCATTGATCGTTCCGTTTGCGACCGGCGTGAATGCATAATGGCCGCCAGAGCGCTCATAAATAACAGCGCGGATCGTATCCGGAAAATCCGGATGGTCGACGCGGTTGAGCACGACCGTTGCCACGGCTACTTTCCCGGCGTACGGCTCCCCTTTCGCCTCAGCATGGACGAGGCGAGCGAGCAAGTCTTTTCCCGCCGCTGTAATGCCTGCGTTCGGGATGATCAGTTTTTCGCCAGGATACAGCCGATCGTCTTTTCTATTTTTTTGCATCAGCTGTTTGAGCGGCACGCCGTATTGCTTCGCGATTTTCCAAAGCGTGTCGCCGCGCTTGACAGTGTGGATGGTTGCCGCATCGGCATGGCCGGCAAAGAAAAATATTCCGCACAACACCGCCATCACCCATGCTTTTCCTTTTTTCATCCTGATCCCTCCTCTCGTAAACTCGCTACTAGAGTAACAAGGATGGGAAGATGATTCATTATCGAAATAATGGAAAAAGTGCGCGAAGCATTGAAATGACTAGTTTCATAGGAGGAATGGAAATTTCTCCGCAAGCCAAAACATCCGGCTTTCGGGGCGGAAAGCCGGATGTGAAGCCGCAAAGACGGGAACGTTCAGCTGCGCGGAACATCTGTATAGTGATAAATAATGTGGCCGCCGCGCTGGGCGATGCCGCGAAATCGTTTAAAATCGGGCTGTTTGACGAGCACGGCGCGAAAAACAGGGAAGTCCTCTTTTTTCACCAGCAGTTCGGAGATGATTCCGTTGCGCAAATCATGGATTTGTTTGGCCGCCAACGTTTCATCCATCTGATTCCCTCCCAACGTCCATGTGAGGTTGCTGCTGTTATTTATCATAGCGCAACCGGCGTTTAGGATAAATACCTATATTTTGGCCGGGCAAACACCCTTTGCTTGTGCCGACATACAATATGGATGGGTACGCGCCCCGACAACTATGAGCGAGAAAGGGAGAGGACAATGAATCATTGGGACCCTCATATGAATGATCCGTTTCTGAACGCCTCAAACCAAGGCGATAAGGCCGAGCGAATGGACAATAATGCACCGCCCGTGGCGCCGCTGCCGACCGCACCAGCGGCAATGCCGACAGCGTATTATTCGCCGGTGACTCCTTATGGCTACTGGTGTCCGCCGGCTGTGCCGATGGCTCCTTTGGTCAGTCCGGCCCACCTTGACAGTCCGGACGAATTTGACAGTCCGGACAGCTCCGATATGATGCTGCCGGCGCCGCCGCTCGGTTTAGGAGCCGGGCCGAATATGGCCCATGCTTCCGTTTGGCCGATGGGTGGGAAAGAAAACACGCCGCCGATGACGCCTGATGACGCCGCTATTCCGTATGGCATGACGGCCCCGTATGCAGAAAACGTTCCCCCGGCTGGCAGCACGGCTCCCGTGGCCGTTCCTGGCACGCTGTCTGGAATGGCTGCTGGTGCGACACCAGGTTTCGTTCCTGGCGCACATCCGTATGCGCCGCTGTACTATCCACCGATGGCGCCGCAGCTGTATGCCCCGGTGATGCCGTATGGCTATGGCTATCCCGCTGCGCCGCTGCCTCCATATTATGGCGGAGGAACCCCGTATGCGCCTGGCTTTCCAATCTCGTATGGCCCCTATCGGTAAGATGCCAAAAAAGACCGCCGAATGGCGGTCTTTTTTACATCTGGAGCCGAGAAAATCCTCACTTCCATGCGTGAGCGCAAGTGGGGGATGAATCGGTATCTTTCCTCATCCACCTTTCTCTTGCATCAAGAGAACGAAAGGTGTGAACTACCCCCACTTAATTTTCTAGCGAAAATTTGAAGTGGGGGCTTCCAAAGAAGTTTGACTGCTTCAAGCAATCCTTATTCTTTGAGGCGTGTCCACTTCGCCGCTAGAGCATAAGACACTCAGGTCTACAGCTTTACTTTTCTTTAAGATGTTTAATGCGCCATTGACATCCTGTTTACGAGTGGTGCCTTTGATTTTTTGCTTATCTTTTATGCTTTGAAGTCTGGCATTTTCTTTGTTAAACCATTGATTTATACTTTTTAATCTCCGCCCATCAATGATGAATGATCTGCCGTCTGATGTGACACAAGTGGCAACATTGTTTAATCCTAAATCAATTGCCAGTGCTTTTTGGTCATTTAATTCTCTTTGATCTTCAGGCATTTCATATTTGTACTGAATCTCAAAGAACCTGGCATGATGCTTAGGAATGATTTCAATCTGCTTAATCTTTTTGTCCAGTAACACAGGCGGAATCGTTATCGTGATAGGCTTGTGAGTCTTTTTAAATAGGCGAGAATACGGTATCGTGAATTTGTTGCCGTCTATACGAATCTGGCCAATGATCAGTGAATGAAAGCCATCTTTTTTAAGATATTTTGGAATACTGATAGCCTTGTGGTCATATTTTCCTTGTTTGGCAAGACTGATCAAACTTGTCTGTATTTATGCGATGAGAAAAACGATTTTATCACCGGGGTAAATTTGGTCATCGACGGGGGAATGACCAGGAAAATGATTTATATTGAGTAGGGAGCGGGCGTTTGTTAAAATAAACAAAATGGAGACGGTTTCAAAGGAAAAGGTGGGACGGAAAAATGAAAATCCGCAAAACGCCGGTGATGGACGGACAAGCTCCGGCTAATGTCTACATTTACGAAAATCGAAAAGAAGAATATATCGTGATTGCCATTCCGGCGCTTGAGTGGTCATTTTCGTTCGCCTATGAGGAAGAGGCGGAGGCGGTGGCCGAGCGGCTTGAGGCATCGCTAAAAAAGCGGCTTGACCATGAGCGCGCCGCCCTCTTGGCCGTGCGGTTGCTCGGCTGGGCGCGGGAAATGTAGCCTAGAGGGCGACCGTGGCTGCCGCGACTTTGCGTGTTAGGGGTTCGATGACAACGTGGTCAACAAAACAAAAGTAATCGCAGTATATATCATAGGCAGCATTTTATGGATTGCCGCCACCGACACCCTGCTCAATATGCTGTCGATCAGCCGCGATGTATATATGGCGCTTGGCGCCGCCAAAGGGGCCGTGTTTATTTTGCTCTCGGCCATTTTTTTGTACCAGCTGTTAAAAAAGCGCGAGCAGCTGGAAAAGACCGAGGAAAATGAACAGCAGCTGCTTACGCTCATCAATTCGATGCCAGATTTCGTTTGCTTTAAAGACAGCGAGGGGCGATGGCTGCGCGTCAACGATTTTGGCCGGCGGCTGTACCGCCTCGAACAGATCGATTATATCGGGAAGACGGACCGCGAGCTTGGCGAGCTTGTGCCGTTTTTTAAAGAAGCGTTTGCGCAGTGCATTGCATCAGACCGCGAGGCGTGGGAGAGCGGAAAGGTGACGCGCCGCGAGGAGTCGTTTGCGACGCCGGATGGGGAAGTGAAGACGTTTGACGTCATTAAAGTGCCGCTCTTTGACGAAAACGGAGCGCGCAAAGGGTTGTTGACGATCGGCCGCGACATTACCCAGCAAAAGCTTGCCGAGGAGCTGCTCTTGAAAAAAGAAAAGCTGTCCGTCCTTGGCGAGCTGGCCGCCGGCATTGCCCATGAAATCCGCAATCCGCTCACCTCCATGAAAGGATTTATTCAGATGATGCAAGAAACGCGCGAAGTGAATGATCATTATATGCGCATTATGTTAAGTGAACTCGGCCGCATCAACCAAATTGTCAGCGAGCTGCTGGTGCTCGCCAAGCCGCAAAGCCACGATTATCGGCCGTTTTTGCTAGACGAGGCCATTTCGTATGTCATCAGCTTGATTGGCCATGAGGCGACGTTGAACAACGTTTCCATTTCCGTCCATAACACCGCTCCGAAAGCTTGTGTGTACGGCGATCAAAACCAAATTGTTCAAGTGTTGTTGAACGTTATGAAAAATGCCGTCGAAGCGATGCCTGATGGAGGAATTTTATACGTCCACGTTGCGGAAGGGGACGGGAAGATCTATGTCGATGTTGCCGACACCGGCGTCGGCATTTCGAAAGAGCGGCTGCAGAAAATCGGTGAACCGTTTTTCACTTTGAAAGAAAAAGGAATGGGGCTCGGGCTGACGACAAGCATGAAAATCGTTCAAGAACATAAAGGAACGATGCGGATCGAAAGCGAGGTTGGGAAGGGAACGACTGTTCATTTGACGTTTCCGTCCGGCGGCGTCAAAGCCGCAAACGGCCGGCAAAATGCGCTGTCATAACAACAGGCGTCCACGCAGAGCGAGGATGTCTGTTTTTTTTTGGCTAACGTCTCAATCGATGGCTGATAGACAGTCGAGTTGCACGGCGGGCAGAGGCCGATGCTTTGCCGATCACCATAGGCAATGTCGGCACATAGCGGTTTGGAACATGAAACGCTTCTTTGTTTGCCGGCTTGGCCCGGCGCGGCGTCGATAGCGGTAAGACAACTAAGGGAGATGTTTCGTTTTGGCCTGAATTCGGGAAATGATAAAAGTGAAACCTTCCACGCATGATAAACGTAATTCGAAAAAGAGACTTAAAGCGAAGGAGTGTGAAGGGATGTTGATTGCCCAACTGGCGGTCATTTTGTTCGCCGCCAAACTTGCCGGTGATGCGGCCGTGCGCCTTGGCCAGCCCGCCGTGCTCGGCAAGCTGCTCATCGGCATTGTGCTTGGCCCGAGCGTGTTCGGTGTGATCGAGGATACGGATCTTTTGCAGGAGTTAAGTCAAATCGGCGTCATTTTGCTTATGTTTATCGCCGGCCTTGAGACGGATATGGACCAGTTTCGGCGCACTGGAAAAGCTGCTGTGGCGGTCGGAGTGCTTGGCATTCTCGTTCCGCTGCTCGCCGGGTATGCGGCCGGCGCAGCGTTCGGCATGGAAACCGGCACGGCTCTTTTCCTCGGACTTTTGCTGTCCGCAACGAGCGTCAGCATTTCCGTGCAGGCGCTCAAAGAGATGGGACAGCTGCAATCGAAGGAAGGATCAGCGATTCTTGGCGCGGCAGTCATCGACGACGTGCTGGTCGTCATTGCCTTGGCGTTTTTATTAAGCCTAACTGGCGGCGATGTCGAGCTTGGTGCGGTCGTGCTGAAAAAAGCTGTTTTTTTTGCCGTCGCCATTTTGCTCGCTTGGAAAGCCATCCCGCTCGTATTAAAGTGGTTTGCCCCGTTGCGTGTGACAGAGGCGGTTGTCTCGGCCGGGCTGGTCATCTGTTTTGCCTTTGCCTATTTTGCTGAGGCGATGGGGGTGGCGGCGATCATCGGCGCCTATATGGCCGGGCTTGGCGCGAGTTTTACGGACTATCGGGAAGAAGTATTTGAGAAAGTGGAAACGATCGCCTATTCTTTGTTTGTCCCTGTCTTTTTTACCTCCATCGGGGTTGCGGCCGACTTTTCCGGCATCGTCGAGCATTGGCCGCTGATTGTCGGTTGGAGTGCGCTCGCGATTTTGACAAAGCTTGTCGGCGCCGCGCTGGGGGCAAAATGGGCCGGATTTTCGTGGGGAAGCTCGCTGGCGGTCGGCGCTGGCATGGTGTCGCGCGGTGAGGTGGCGCTCATCATCGCCGGCATCGGCTTGGAAGCCGGCCTGCTTGATGGGAACATGTTTGCGGTCATGATCATCGTCGTATTGGTAACGACTGTTGTGACGCCGCCGTTATTGAAGATGATTTTCAGCCGTCTTCATCCGGTGCGCCGGACGGCCTAGTCGCCGTCGAAGTGGGCAGCCGGGCCGATGGCCGGCGCTATAGCGGCAAAACAGCGGGGCTGTCCCCAAAAAAGGGCAGCCTCGCTGTCGCTATGAGCGGTTTTTTTTCGCTTGCTTGGCGGTGTCAACGCTGTCTTTGGCCATTTCCGCCTCTGTTTTCGAGACGGTCGGGTTGGCCACTTCTTGGCTTACTTTGTTTTGTCTCCCTTTTTTCGACATGCTTCCCCCTCCTTTCTTCCCATCGGTCACCGCCGGCCGTACATGCGCAAAATGCCATTTAACTCCTCGCTATGTTTGGTCGGAATTTGATGGCAGGCCTGGTCGATCAACACAACACCAGCATGCGGCACATAGCGGCGAAATATGGTGATATAGAAATGAATGTAACGGTCGCGCGCTCCGTAAATGAGCGACACCGGCAGGCGCAGGGAGGAGAGCTGCTCCGTGCAGCGGTAGACGAGCCCAGCCCGATACGCGGCCTCTAAATCCCGCTTGTTGGCCATCTGGGCGTACCGCCTCAACAGCCGCCGCTCGCGCTGGTTTGTTCCGTGCCCGAGGGCGAGCGCCAAGGAGAGCAGTGGGATGGCTCTGAGTTTGGCGGCGGAAATGCCAAGCCAAAACTCACCCCACAGCAGCGGGGTACACACTTCAGGAAATCCGCTAATCAAAATAAGTTGCTTTACATGCTGTGGATAGCGAAGGGCGAAATCAAGTGCGACCGACCCGCCGCTGGAGTAGCCGCAAATGATCGCGCGCCCGATGCCGAGGGAGCGAAGCAACACCGAGACGTCATCGGCGAGCAGCGGCACCGTAATCGGTCCATCCGACGGACTGCTTCGCCCGTTGCCGCGCATGTCGTATAAAATGAGGCGAAAATCGCGGGCAAGCGGCTTTTGGCGGCAAAAAACGACATGCCCCATCCCAGGGGGATGGATGAACAATAGCGGTGTTCCGTTCCCTTTTTCTTCATAATAGAGACGGACGCGGCTGTTGATGGAAATGTATGGCATGCGAATTCCCCCTTCATGGCATCGCCCCCTATAGTATGGAAAGAAGAACAGCCTCCCATCCAAAAAACCTCCATCTTTTTTTCATTGAGAAGGACGGCTTTCCGATTTATAATTAGTCACGTGGATGAACGGCGGACAGGCGGCACGGAAAGGAGGGGGCCCGATGGAGCAGTCGTTCCGTGTGGAAAAGGCGCTCAATAACAACGTTTTAATCGCTTTCCACTCCCAGTATGGCGAAGTCGTCCTGCTCGGCAAGGGGATCGGCTTCGGCAAAAAAAAGGGGGATGAAATTGCGGAAAGTGCCGTGGAAAAATGTTTCGTCCTCAAAAACGAACGCGAACAAGAGCAATACAAAAAGCTGCTTCCGGAATTGAGCGAAGAATTCATCGCCCTCATGAGCGAGGTGGTTCAACATATTCAGCAACGCGTGGGCGCACCGCTCGATGAGCACATCCATGTGGCGCTGACGGACCATATCGCCTTTACATTAAAGCGGCTTGAGCAAGGATTGGACGTCAAAAACCCGTTTTTGGCTGAGACGAAAAGCTTGTATCCGTTGGAATATGAAATTGCCCATGAAGTGGCCCGCACGATTGAACAAAAGCTCGGAGTCTCTCTGCCTGAAGGGGAGACAGGCTTTATTGCTCTTCATATTCATAGCGCGATTTCGAAACAAAGCGTGTCGGAAGCGAATCGATATTCCCAGCTCATTGCTGACCTTGTCAAGATCGTCGAGCAACAGCTTGGCGTTGACATCGACCGCGAGAGCGTTCATTATTTGCGTTTCGTCCGCCATTTGCGCTATGCGATTGAGCGGATGAAAAAAGGCGAAAAAGTCGAAGAACCAAAAAATTTGTCGAAAATCTTGAAGGAAGCGTATCCATTGTGCTATAATCTAGCATGGAAGTTGGTTAAGGTCATGCAGCAAACGCTTCATCTGCCGGCGGACGATGCCGAGGCGGTCTATTTGACGTTGCATTTGCAACGGCTGGCGGAGAAAAAGAACAATACAACTGCATAGGTTGTCTCGCTTTACGTGTTACTGACTCGATCAGGCATGAGTAAAGAGGGCAAATAAGGCGGCAACAGCTGCAAATGTATGCGCGCTGTTGTAAGCGTTCTTTTTGCCTCTCTTTAGTCATGCCTTTTTTATTGCGCCGATGCCCTCGGAAGCGTCCGCTCCATTTTCGATACATGAATCGGCTGTTTGCTGCAAAACTTAAGAAAAGAAACCTAAAGGAGGTTATGAAGATGAAGCGAGCGTTTGGCACGCTGCAAAAAGTCGGGAAAGCGCTCATGTTGCCGGTGGCGATTTTGCCGGCGGCCGGGATTTTGCTGGCGTTTGGCAATGCGTTGAAAAACCCGGCGCTCACGGATAAAATTCCCGCATTAAAAGCCGATTGGGTCGTGCTCATCTCCAACGTGATGGAGCAAGCGGGCGGCATCGTCTTCTCCAACTTGTCGCTCTTGTTTGCGGTCGGCGTAGCGATCGGCCTTGCCGGCGGGGACGGAGTCGCAGGCTTGGCGGCGATCATCGGCTACTTGATTATGAACGTGACGATGAGCGTCATCTTAGGTGTAACGGCCGATATGGTCGGCGCTGACCCGTCGTATGCCAACATTCTCGGCATCCCGACGCTGCAAACCGGCGTCTTTGGCGGGATTATCGTCGGGATTTTGGCCGCGTACATGTACAACAAATACTTCAATATCGAACTGCCTCAATATCTCGGCTTTTTTGCCGGCAAGCGGTTCGTGCCGATCGTGACGGCGGCGTCTGCGGTCGTGCTCGGCATTATCATGACATTCATCTGGCCGCCGATTCAGCACGGGCTCAATGCGTTTTCGCACAATATGATCGAGGCGAACAAAACGTTGGCCGCCTTTATTTTCGGCGTCATCGAACGGGCGTTGATTCCGTTTGGCTTGCATCATATTTTCTATGCACCGTTTTGGTTTGAATTTGGCGAATACGTCAATAAAGCCGGGCAAGTGGTCCGTGGCGACCAAAAAATCTTTTTCGAGCAGCTGAAAGACGGCGTGGAACTGACGGCCGGCACGTTCATGACCGGGAAGTTTCCGTTTATGATGTTCGGCCTTCCAGCAGCGGCGCTTGCGATTTACCATGAAGCGCGGCCGGAAAACAAAAAAGTTGTGGCCGGCATTATGGGATCGGCTGCGTTGACATCGTTTTTGACCGGGATTACCGAACCGATCGAATTTTCGTTCTTGTTTGTCGCCCCGGCGCTGTTTGCCATTCACTGCGTTTTTGCCGGCTTGTCGTTTATGATCATGCACTTGTTGAACGTCAAGATCGGGATGACGTTCTCCGGCGGGGTCATTGACTTCTTGCTGTTTGGCGTTCTGCCAAACCGGACGGCATGGTGGCTTGTCATTCCGGTCGGCTTGGTGTTTGCCGTGATTTATTATTTCGGATTCCGTTTTGCGATCCGCAAATGGGATTTGGCGACGCCAGGCCGGGAAAAAACGGTCGAGGAAGCACCGAAAGCCGAGGCGGCCGCTGATGGCGACCTACCGTATAAAGTGCTCGCTGCTCTTGGCGGAAAGGAAAACATCGAACATTTGGACGCCTGCATTACACGTTTGCGCGTGTCGGTCCATGACATTAGCCAAGTCGATAAAGACCGCCTGAAGGCGCTTGGCGCTGCCGGGGTGCTGGAAGTCGGCAACAACGTGCAAGCGATTTTCGGTCCGAAATCGGATATGTTAAAAGGGCAAATTCAAGACATCATGCAAGGAAAAGCGCCGGCCCGTGCGGCGGAAGAAGAAAAGCCGAAAACAGCGGCTTCGGAAGCCGCGGAGTCTGAAACGATCGCTTCGCCGATGTCCGGAGAAATCGTTCCGCTCGCTGAAGTGCCGGACCAAGTGTTTTCGCAAAAAATGATGGGCGATGGGTTCGCAGTCATGCCGACGGACGGCACGGTCGTCTCTCCGGTTGATGGGAAGATCATCAACGTCTTTCCGACGAAGCACGCCATTGGCATTCAGTCGGCCGGCGGGCATGAAATGTTGATCCACGTCGGCATCGATACGGTGAAGCTGAACGGCCAAGGGTTTGAAGCGCTTGTGAAGGAAGGCGACGAAGTGAAAAAAGGACAGCCGATTTTGCGCGTCGACCTTGATTATGTCAAACAGAACGCCCCATCGATCGTCACACCGGTGATTTTCACGAATCTCCAAGCCGGCGAAACGGTTCACGTCAACAAGCAAGGCTCAGTTGCTCGAGGAGAAGACGCTGTTGTGACGATCCGCTAAGCTGCTTATTCGCCGCGGGGCGGGGACAAGCATTTTCCGTTGCCATCCCGCCCCTGCATTTGATATGATGGCAAAGGAAAAATTAAAAATTGAAAAAAAGGGGAATGATGAACATGGCAGAAAAAACGTTTAAAGTCGTTTCGGATTCCGGCATCCACGCTCGTCCGGCGACGATTTTGGTGCAAACGGCGAGCAAATTCAACAGCGAAATCCATCTTGAGTACAACGGCAAAACAGTGAACTTAAAATCGATCATGGGCGTCATGTCGTTAGGCATTCCGAAAGGGGCAACGATCAAAATCACGGCAGAAGGGGACGATGCGGCGGAAGCAATGGCGGCGTTAACGGATACGTTGGCGAAAGAAGGCCTTGCAGAATAATGGGAAACGCAATCCGCGAAAAAACGATCCATGGGATTGCTGCATCGAGCGGTATTGCCATCGCGAAGGCATACCGCTTAGAAACCCCTGATTTGGCAGCCGAAAAACGGGCTGTTGCCGATGTTGAAGCGGAAGTAGCGCGGTTTGAGACGGCGGTGGCGAAAGCGAAAGAAGAGCTGGAAGCCATCAAGAAGCATGCCTTGGAAAAGCTTGGCGAAGACAAAGCGGCCATTTTTGCCGCCCACTTGCTTGTGCTTGACGACCCAGAATTGTTGAACCCGATTAAAGAAAAAATCCAAACGGAGCGCGTCAATGCCGAGTACGCTCTCGATGAAACCGCCTCGTTTTTCATCTCGATGTTCGAGGCGATGGACAATGAATATATGAAAGAACGGGCCGCCGACATCCGCGATGTGACAAAGCGCGTCCTCGCCCATCTGCTTGGCGTCACAATCTCGAACCCGAGCCTCATTTCTGAGGAAGTCGTTATTATCGCGGAAGACTTGACGCCATCCGATACGGCGCAGCTGAACCGCCAATATGTGAAAGGATTTGCCACCGACATCGGCGGGCGGACGTCGCATTCAGCAATTATGGCCCGTTCGCTCGAAATCCCTGCCGTCGTCGGCACGAAGACGGTGACGGCGGAAGTAAAAAACGGCGACATCGTCATTGTCGATGGGCTCGACGGCCAAGTAATCATCAATCCATCGCCGGAGTTGCTCGCCCAATATGAACAAAAACGGGCCCGCTACGAGGCGCAAAAGGCAGAATGGGCGAAACTCGTTCACGAGGCGACCGTGACGGCTGACGGCATTCATGTCGAGCTGGCTGCCAACATCGGCACGCCAGACGATGTGAAAGGAGCGTTGGCGAACGGAGCGGAAGGCATCGGATTGTATCGCACAGAATTTCTATACATGGGACGCTCGGAACTGCCGACGGAAGACGAACAGTTTGTGGCTTACAAAACGGTGCTGGAACAAATGAATGGCAAGCCGGTCGTCGTCCGGACGCTTGACATTGGCGGCGACAAAGAGCTGCCGTATTTGCAGCTGCCGAAAGAAATGAATCCGTTCTTAGGGTTCCGGGCGATCCGCCTTTGCCTTGAGATGCAAGACATGTTCCGCACGCAGCTGCGCGCCTTGCTGCGGGCGAGCGTGCACGGCAATTTGAAAATCATGTTCCCGATGATTGCGACGCTCGATGAATTCCGCCAAGCGAAAGCCATTTTGCTTGAAGAAAAAGAGGCGCTCCTCCGCCAAGGGGTTGCCGTTGCGGATGGAATTGAAGTCGGCATGATGGTGGAAATCCCGGCAGCTGCCGTCATGGCGGACCAGTTTGCGAAAGAAGTCGATTTCTTCAGCATTGGAACGAACGACCTGATCCAATATACGATGGCGGCCGATCGGATGAATGAGCGGGTTGCGTATTTGTACCAGCCGTACAACCCGGCGATTTTGCGGCTCATCAGCCACGTGATCGATGCCGCCCATCGCGAAGGAAAATGGGTCGGGATGTGCGGGGAAATGGCCGGCGACCCGATCGCGATTCCGATTTTGCTTGCTCTTGGCCTTGATGAGTTCAGCATGAGCGCCACCTCGATTTTGCCGGCGCGTGCTCAGTTGAAACAATTGGCGAAAGAAGAGGCGGCTCGCATCAAAGAGACGGTGTTGTCGCTCGGCACGGCTGAGGAAGTCGTGTCGTTTGTCAAACGAACATTTTCACTTGCCTGAATGAAAGCGTGGCGACGTTTACGTTCGCCGCGCTTTTTTCGTTTTGCGTTATGCCAACAGCGGCGTCGACGATTCATAGCCATACCGCTGCCGGACCGTAAGCGAAAGGCCGATAGCGATAACTTTCGCCATTTGGTAAACTATGTGCAAATTCGTATACGGAAGCGCGCTTACATCGGCCGTGTCCTCCATCATGACTCCCATGACGCTGATGTCTCCGACCGGTGGCAGCGATTTGCCGAGCGCCGTGCCAGGGGAAAGGGCGCCAGGGCGGATGGCGATCGTATGGACAAACGGCTGCGGCCCGACAATGCTGTCGATTGCCACCACATACGCTCCGCGCTCGTGTTGCAGCCGCTCGGAAACACGATGAATGTTCGTTGCATCGACAGGCTTCCTAAGTTACCGATGACGGTCAAATGATCCGGATAAGCGTTTTCCAGCAGCGTGCCGACGAACGGCCCTAAGCTGTCGCCGTTGATGCGGCTGCTGCCGATGCAAACGACGGTCAAACGGGAAATGTGCGCTGGCAGCAGGGAAAACAATTCATTGCGAATAAGCAAAGGAGCAAGCGGATCACTATACAAAATCGATTTCATCGGCCGCGATTCTTTTCCGTCGGTCGTTCTCCTTTTCTTAGTTCGCGGCCGATGCGGGTGATTCCTTTTTTTCGTTTCTGTCAATTGTGTCCTTGTTTTTGCTTGAACGGATTGCGCCATTCCATTAACACGGCATGGTTGAGCGATTCTTCGTCTTCTAAACTTTCTTGCTGCACGCGGATGAGATCAGCAAAGTCGTCTGTCGTATAGTTGCGGATGACCGCTTCGCGCGGGGTGTTGCCGTCAAAGACGTATAAATGTTTATCGTACATGCTGATCCCCCTTGCTTTTTTACCCTCATCATAACGGAAAACGTGAAAAAATGGCAAGAAAAGCCTCCGACAACTAACAGCGGCCGGAGGTTTTTTGCTCGACATACTCGCTCACAAGCGCATCGATTTGCTGTTCATCGGGCTTTTCGCCGCAAAATGCAAACTCAATTTCCTCAATCAATTCACCGTCGCGATAAACGTGCAGCGCCCCTTTTTGCAGCAAGACGCTGTATTCGATCTCAAATATATAGCCCTCATGTTCAATCGCGCCCATTGTGGTTCACCTGCCTACGTTTAATGTCCCACAGGCGCGGCTCTCTATGTATGAATAAGAAGCTCATCCTATAGACGCAGGACGATTGTCCTTTTATAATTATAATGGACGTGGTTCGACAAAGATTGTCCTTTTATAATTATAATGGACGTGGTTCGACAAAAAGAGGAAACAGAGGGGAGAAATAGAGAGTGTTCCGGACATTGCGCAGCAAATTGATCGTCTTGATGGCTTTATTGTTAGTGATTTCATTGGCAGCAACACAACTCGTTGGGGTTGTGCAAATGCGGAAGATGGTGGATGCTGACGTGAAACAGCGGGCGCAGACGGCGCTTGACGGACTGCTCGGCGATATTCGCGACAGTTTTCAAAGTGAGGAGAATAGCTTAGTGCAATTCAGTGAATCGCCGTTGGCTTTGCAAATGATTCAAGATGAAAAAATGTGGCTGCAGCTTGAGAAACAGTTCCGCACGTTTTTGCGCCTGCATGAGAATGTGCAATTCATCTATATTGGCACCGAGCAGAAGAAAATGTATATATCGCCGATGACAGAGCTCCCGGACGGATACGATCCGACGAGCCGCCCGTGGTATAAAGCGGCGATGAAGCGGCCGGATGAAGTGGTGTGGACCGAACCGTACGTCGATGCGATTACCGGCAAGCACGTTGTGACGTTGGCCAAAGCGGTGAGCGAAAACGGCCGCATTGCTGCGGTCATCGGCATCGATATGACGCTCGATGCGGTGACAAGAATCGTCAATGCGAGCGACGTCGGCTATAACGGCTATCCGGTGCTGTTTGACGCGAAGGGGACGGCGGTTGTCCACCCACAATACAAGGGGAAAAACATGGCGAAAAACGCGACGGTCCGCTACATGCTCGAGCATGAAAAAGGAATGCACGAATATGAGCAAGACGGCGAACGGCGGGTGATTTACTTCACTACGATTCCAAAGCTTGGCTGGAAAGTCGGCGCTGTCTATAGAGAAAGCGATTTATCCGCGATGAGCCGCTCGCTCGGAGCAACCATGCTTGTCATTACGGTGATTGCGTTTATCATCGCTTTGGTCGTCGTTTATTTCTTAGCGCGCTCAATCACCAAGCCGATTGTGGCGCTGCAAGAGCAAGTCGAAAAGGCGGCGGGCGGCGACTTGACGGTGCACGCGCGCATCACTGCCAAAGATGAGATTGGCCGCCTCGCCCGCCATTTTAACGAGATGATCGATCATATGCGCGCGCTGATCGGCGAAGTGAACCGATCGGTCAACGAGCTGGCCGCCTCGGCTGATCATTTAAGCGCCGTCTCAGAGGAAACGATGGCGACAAGCGAACAAGTGGCCAAAGCGATCAGCGAAATCGCCAAAGGAACGACCGATCAAGCAGGAAGCCTTGATACGATCAATGAGCGGACAACAGCGCTGTCGCAGCAAATCGAAGCGGTTGCGAATGCGACGGCTGGCATGGAGTCGCTGTCCGATGAAACGAAAACCGCGAGCTACGACGGCTTGGAGCATTTAAACATTTTGCAGAAAAAATCGGAGGAAGCGAAAAATGAACTCGAGTCTGTAGAAAATGTCATTAGCGACCTTGTGAAAAAGATGGATGAAATTGACGGTGTCATTCAAACGATCACGGCTATTTCCGGACAGACGAATTTGCTGGCGTTAAACGCCAGCATCGAGGCGGCGCGGGCTGGCGAGCATGGGAAAGGGTTTGCCGTTGTCGCTGATGAAGTGCGCAAGCTGGCCGAACAATCCGCGAAAGCGACGGAGATGATCCGCGCGACGATCGCCGCCATCCAGCAGCAAGCCGGGCTGGTGATGGAGGCGGTCCGCCGCTCCAAGCAGGCGTACGACGAACAGCGGGAAGCGGTGCACACGACCGGCGATTCATTTGTCAAAATCACTGGCATGATGGAGCAAGTGGCTGATGCGCTTGCTGGGATTATGGAGGAAGCAAAGCGGATGAACGCGAGCAAAGACGATGTCGTCGGGGCGATGCAAAACATCGCCGCCATCGCCCAACAAGCAGCGGCAGCGGCGGAAGAAGTGGCTGCTTCGGCTGATGATCAGTTGCAGGCGCTTTCGACGGTGACCGAATCGGCGGAGGCGTTAAGCGAAATGAGCCGGCAGTTGAAACAACTGGTTGAGAAGTTTAAGATTTCATAAAAAATAGAAGGCGTCCTAGCGGCAACGGGGCGCCTTTTTTATCATCTCTAGCCGAGAAGGCTCCCATTTCCGCGTGCGTAAGTGGGGGATGAAGCATCAGGATGTTCCCTAACGCCGCCCAAAAAAAGAAGGATTTCGCTTGCTGTCTTCGTAAGACAACGGAACCGTGGGACACACGAGGATGGCTTGGCTGGCAAGCCTGTCGTGGAGCGGTTGTTCCAAAGAATCTCCCACCGCTAAACGTTTGCGCAGGCAAGAGGCGTTCAATCATTTTCGAATAGGAGACTTTCACTTTCGCTTTGTACAGGGTGCAGTCCAAAATAAGCGGGAGATGAATGTCGGTCGGCGTTTACTTAAAATCATGAATGTCCCGCCGTCGTGCAGTCACGATCTTTTTTTGTATTCATACAATAGTGAAATTTTTTCAGCTTCTTCGTCGATTTTAGTGGGCGATAGTGCTAAAATAAACATTGAAAACGTTTATACTTTTATTTTGCTGTACGTTTGGGGATGCTGGCAGCGAAATGAGGACTTTCATGCATAGCTGTTTCCAGCCCGAACGATGCGAAAACAAGGTGGAGGTTTTTTCAAGATGGCAAAACAGACGAACTACGCTCAACCGTGGAGCCAGTTTTACGGGCCGAACCTCGGTTATGTCATCGACATGTATGAACAGTACCTCGATGACCCTAACAGCATCGACCCGGAACTGAAACAATTGTTCGAACAGTGGGGGGCGCCGGTTTTGGAAGAACCGGTTTCTTCTGCGGATGACGAGGCGGCCAAAACGCATCAAACGTTCCGGCTGCCGGAGACGCCGACGATTTTCAGCAAGCTTGTCGCTGCCGTCAAGCTGGCGGACAGCATTCGCCATTACGGCCATCTGGCTGCTGATACGAATCCACTTGTCAAAAAGGAGAAAAAGCTGTGCCGCTTGGAGCTTGACGAATACGATTTAACGGAAGAGGATTTAAAGCGCATTCCGGTCGCGTTTCTTTGTCCCCACGCTCCGGCGCATGTCAAAAACGGCTGGGACGCCATCTTGCATTTGCGCAAAATTTACACGGACAAAATCGCGTTTGAATTCTCGCAAGTACATAATCTAGAAGAAAGGAACTGGCTCATCCAGCAAATTGAGTCCGGAGCGTACTATCCGAGCCTGGCGAACAAAGAGCGGGTTGCTTTGTTGCGCCGCCTGACGGAAGTGGAAGGGTTTGAAAAGTTCATCCACCGGACGTATGTCGGGCAAAAACGGTTTTCGATCGAAGGGCTTGATTCCATGGTGCCGCTTTTGGATGAGCTCGTCCGCCAAGCGATCGAACATGAAATCGACGCCGTCAACATCGGCATGGCGCACCGCGGCCGGCTGAATGTGCTTGCCCATGTGCTCGGCAAGCCGTACGAAATGATTTTCGCCGAGTTTCAGCATGCAGAGAGCAAAAACTTTATTCCATCTGAAGGAGCGGTGGCCATCACCTACGGCTGGACGGGCGACGTGAAATACCATTTGGGGGCGGCGCGCCGCCTTCGCAATAAAAGCGTGCATACGATGCGGATTACGCTCGCTAACAACCCAAGCCATCTCGAAGTGGTCAATCCGGTTGTGCTTGGCTACACGCGCGCCGCGCAAGAAGATCGGACAAAACCAGGCGTGCCGGTGCAAAATACTGATGCGTCGTTTGCCATCTTGATTCACGGCGATGCCGCGTTCCCGGGACAAGGGATCGTCGCGGAAACGCTCAACTTAAGCCAGCTGCGCGGCTATACGACCGGCGGGACGATCCATATCATCGCCAACAACATGATTGGCTTTACGACGGAGAGTTACGATTCACGCTCGACGACGTATGCTTCCGATATGGCGAAAGGGTTTGAGGTGCCGATTGTGCACGTCAATGCCGACGACCCGGAGGCTTGTTTGGCGGCCGCATGCTTGGCGTTTGCCTACCGCCAGCGGTTTAAAAAAGACTTTGTCATTGACCTAATCGGTTACCGCCGTTTCGGTCATAATGAAATGGATGAGCCGATGGCGACGAACCCGACGATGTACGCGATCATCAACCAACATCCGACCGTACGCCGGCTGTATGCGCAAAAATTGATGGAAAAAGGGATCATCACCGAGCGGGAAGTCGACGAAATGGAGCAAGAGGTGGCGGAACGGCTGAAAATCGCCTACGAGCGGGTGCCGAAAAACGAAGACGAGCTTGATTTCATCATGGATCCGCCCAAACCGGTCGTCGATCGGCTGCCGGAAGTGAAAACAAGCGTGGCGAAAGACGTGCTCCATCGGGTGAACGAAGAATTGTTGCAGTTTCCGGACGGATTCAACGTCTTTAACAAGCTTGAGCGCATTTTAAAACGGCGAAGCGGCGTGTTTGCGCAAAACGGCAAAGTCGATTGGGCGCACGCGGAAATTTTGGCGTTCGCCACGATTTTGCAAGACGGCGTGCCGATCCGCTTGACCGGGCAAGATTCGCAGCGCGGCACGTTTGCGCAGCGCCATTTGGTGCTCCATGACGTGAAAACCGGTAAAGAGTATGTGCCGCTTCACCACATCAGCGGCGCCAAAGCGTCGTTTGTCGTGTACAACAGCCCGCTGACGGAAGCCGCCGTGCTCGGCTATGAATACGGATACAACGTTTACGCGCCGGAGACGCTCGTGCTTTGGGAAGCGCAATTTGGCGACTTCGCCAACATGGCGCAAGTGATGTTTGATCAATTCATTTCATCCGGCCGGGCGAAATGGGGGCAAAAATCCGGGCTTGTCATGCTCTTGCCGCACGGCTACGAAGGGCAAGGCCCTGAACATTCAAGCGGCCGCGTCGAGCGCTTTTTGCAGCTGGCGGCGGAAAACAACTGGACGGTTGCCAACTTATCGACGGCCGCGCAATATTTCCATATTTTGCGGCGGCAGGCGGCGCTGTTGACAAGAGAAGAAGTGCGTCCGCTCATCATTATGACGCCAAAAAGCTTGCTCCGCCATCCGCTGGCGGCGTCGGATGCGGAAGCGTTCGTTGACGGCGCGTTCTCGCCGGTGCTCGAACAGCCGGGATTGGGCGCTGACGCTGGCAAAGTGGAACGCATCGTGTTTGGCACCGGAAAATTGATGATCGATTTGGCGGAACAAATCGGCAAAATGGAAGGTCTTGACTGGCTGCATATCGTGCGCATTGAAGAGCTGTATCCGTTCCCGGAAGAAGCGGTGAAAGACATCATCGCCCGCTATCCGAACGTCAAAGAGCTCGTCTGGGTGCAAGAAGAACCGAAAAACATGGGGGCATGGCTGTATATGGAACCGCGTCTGCGGGCGTTGGCTCCAGAGGGTGTCGATGTCAGCTACATTGGGCGGCGCCGGCGGGCCAGCCCGGCGGAAGGCGATCCGGTCGTCCACCGAAAAGAGCAAGAGCGCATCATCCGCTGTGCATTGACGAAGCATGAATGATGACTACGGAACATTTGAGGAGGGCATCAACGTGGCTGAGATCAAAGTCCCAGAGTTAGCAGAATCCATCACGGAGGGAACGATCGCCCAATGGCTGAAAAAACCGGGCGACTACGTGGAAAAAGGAGAATCAATTTGCGAGCTTGAAACGGATAAAGTGAACGTGGAAATTATGGCGGAAGAGTCAGGTGTTTTGCAACAGCTGCTTGCCAATGAAGGCGATACGGTTGCGGTCGGTCAAGCGATCGCCATTATCGGAGAAGGAGCGGCGTCGGCACCGCCTGCACCAGAGAAGGCGCCGCAGCTGGCCGAGGAACCAAAACCGGCTGTGCCGGTCGACCGTGCTGAGCAGCCAGCGCCGCAGCCGGTTGCGGTTGCCCAAGCGCCAGGCCAACGACCGATTGCTTCGCCGGCTGCTCGGAAAATGGCGCGTGAAAAAGGGATCGACTTGACGCAAGTGCCGACCGTTGATCCGCTTGGACGCGTGCGCAAACAAGACGTCGCCTCGTTTGCCGCTCAGCCGGCCGCCGCTCCGCAGCCGGCGCCGCAAGCCGCGCCGACGTCGACGCCGGCCGCCGTTCCAACCGCTGAGGCCGGCAAGCCGGTCATCCGCGAAAAAATGTCGCGCCGTCGGCAAACGATCGCCAAACGGCTGCTGGAAGTGACGCAAACGACCGCGATGTTGACGACATTTAACGAAATTGACATGTCGGCGGTCATCGATTTGCGCAAGCGGAAAAAAGATAAATTTTTCGAAGAGCATGACGTCCGCCTTGGCTTTATGTCGTTTTTCGTCAAAGCGGCTGTCGCGGCGCTGAAAAAATATCCGTACGTCAACGCGGAGATCCAAGGCGATGAGATTTTGCTGAAAAAATATTACGATATCGGCGTTGCCGTATCGACAGATGAAGGGCTTGTCGTTCCGGTTGTGCGCGACTGCGACCGGAAAAACTTCGCCGAAATTGAGCGCGACATTGCCGAATTGGTGGCGAAAGCACGTAGCAATAAGTTGTCGCTTGCCGATTTGCAAGGCGGCACGTTTACGATCACAAACGGCGGCGTCTTCGGCTCGCTTCTGTCGACTCCGCTTCTCAACGGCCCGCAAGTCGGCATTTTAGGGATGCATTCGATCAAACTGCGCCCGGTCGCCATCGACGAAGAGCGGATCGAAAACCGGCCGATGATGTATGTTGCTTTGTCGTACGACCATCGCATTATCGATGGCAAAGAGGCCGTCGGGTTCTTGAAAACGGTGAAAGACTTGATCGAAAATCCGGAAGACTTATTGTTGGAAAGCTAACCAAGGCAGGAACGGGGGATGTCCCAAAAGGATCGGGACACCCTCTTTCGTTTCTATATATACACCGACCGCTTCTTCCGCACTATATTTTGTGTCTATACTGAAGACAGACAGCCTTTTGGGTTAGCCCCTTTTTTGGAAAAGAACAAAAAGAAAAGTGCAGTCACCTGTTTTTGAAGGAAAGCGCGATTCGGAACCGAAAAGGCATGATTGCGCGATGCGGTGGTACACTACAAGCAAAAAGGAGGGAACCATTGATGCCGGAACGCGGACGAAACGACCATCCACATTCCTTTCACCGTGACGGCGCCCACGAAAGCATCATCAACGATGCAACTGCCGACGGCGCCAAGGCAATCGGTGTACGGATTGACGCCGATCCGATGCGGGCGGCCAACCCTGACCCGTTTCACGTCGACTCCCTTGCTGTCGAGGAAGGAATGAAGCGATTTCGCTCTCTCATGGAAGGAAAAAAGTGATTCGCCCAGCGGATCGCTTTTTTCGTGAACGAAAAAAGAAGGAAAACGGCGAACAAACGCGAATATTATTTACTTAATATGACTATTTTTCGGGGGGGATGGCAATGGAGTACGGATTAGCCGGAAAAACGGCATTGGTCGCCGCCTCAAGCCAAGGGCTCGGCAAAGCGGTCGCCCGGGCGCTTGTGCTCGAAGGAGCGAACGTGATGATCACGAGCTGGAACGAAGAAAAGCTGCAGGAAGCAGCCGAGGAGTTGAATGGGCTGCATAAGGGACGCGTCGCCTACACGCGTGCAGATGTGACGAAGGCGGAAGACATCCGCCAGCTGGTCGCCAAAACGGTCGAAACGTTTGGGACGATCGATTTGCTCGTCAACAACGCCGGCGGCCCTCCGGCGGGAACGTTTGAAACGGTGAGCGACGAAGACTGGCAATATGCGTTTGAGCTCAATTTATTGAGCTACATTCGGCTGATTCGTGAAGCGCTGCCATATTTAAAGAAAAACGGCGGCAAAATTGTCAACATCGCTTCGTCATCGATCAAAGAACCGATTCCGGGCTTGATTTTGTCGAACACGTTTCGCACCGGGATTGTCGGGCTGACGAAAACGTTGGCGACGGAATTCGCGCGGGACAACATTTTGATCAACACCGTCGCTCCCGGGCGGATTGCGACAGAACGCGTCGCCTTTTTAGATAAGGTGAACGCCGAAAAGCTTGGCATTACAAAAGAGGAAATGGAAGCGCGCATGAAAAGCGCCATTCCACTCGGCCGCTACGGGACGCCGGAAGAATTTGCGAACGTCGTCGTCTTTCTATTGTCTGAAGCGAACTCGTACGTCACCGGACAAGCGTTGATCGTCGACGGCGGCATGGTCAAAGCGATTTAACGATTTTCGAAAGAAGCCTCCGCTGCTAAGCGAAGCGCAGGTGGTGGCCAGATCGCTGGGCACTTGCGGCCAAACGGACAAGAAGGGAGAGGACAGCGTTGAAAACGATCGGGTTTATCGGCCTTGGCGTCATGGGGAAAAGCATGGCGCGCCACTTGCTGAAGGCGGGCTATCCACTTCTAGCTTATACACGCACAAAAGAAAAGGCGGAAGACTTGCTTCAGGAAGGAGCGGTTTGGAAGGAAACGGTTGCTGATTTGGCGCGGGAGGCGGATGTCGTCATGACGATGGTTGGCGATCCTCACGATGTCGAGCAAGTGTATTTCGGCGAGGGCGGCATTTTGGAGAATGCGCGGCCGGGAACATATGTCATCGATATGACGACGTCAACGCCGACGCTCGCGCAATCGATTTACGAGGCGGCCAAGCAAAAGGGCATCCATGCTTTGGACGCCCCGGTGTCCGGCGGCGACATCGGCGCGCGCGAAGGAACGTTGACGATTATGGTCGGCGGTGATGAGGACGTCTTTTTGGCGTGCAAGCCGATTCTCGAGCGGCTTGGCACGAACATCGTGCGGCAAGGAGGAGCTGGAGCCGGCCAGCATACGAAAATGTGCAACCAAATTGCCATCGCCACCAATATGATCGGCGTTTGCGAGGCCATGGCGTATGCGAAGCGGGCTGGTCTTGATCCATTCAAAGTGTTGGAAAGCATCGCCAAAGGGGCAGCCGGCAGCTGGTCGCTGAGCAACTTGGCGCCGCGCATGTTGTCAGGAGATTTTGCTCCGGGGTTTTACGTCAAGCATTTCATTAAAGATATGAAAATTGCGCTTGAGGAAGCCGAGCGGATGAACTTGCCGCTGCCAGGCCTGGCGCTCGCCAAACAAATGTATGAGGAGCTGGCGCAAGCCGGTGAGGAAAACAGCGGCACGCAAGCATTGTACAAACGCTATATCAGACAGTGACATGGGGGGGCGGATTCGTCCTCTCTTTTTTTGAATGTGAGATATATTTATCAAAAAATATTGAATATTTCTTTTGGTCGAGGTATAGTAGAAATAAAGGGCACATACTAACCGGTTAGTATACAGGGAGGGGATGACATGGACTTTTCCTATTCGCCGAAAGTCCAAGAGTTGATCAAAAAATTAAGCGCTTTCATTGAAGAGTACATTTATCCGAACGAAAGGGTGTATGAGGAGCAGCTGAACGCCCAAGAGTCAAGATGGTCAGGGGTGCCGCCCATCATCGAAGAGCTGAAGGAAAAAGCGAAAAAAGAAGGGCTATGGAACTTGTTTTTGCCGGACAGCGAATACGGAGCCGGCTTAACGAACGTCGAATACGCGCCGCTTTGCGAAATTATGGGCCGTTCGCTCATTGCTCCGGAAGTGTTCAACTGCAATGCGCCGGATACCGGCAACATGGAAGTACTCGTCCGCTATGGAACAGAAGAACAAAAGCGGAAATGGTTCATCCCGCTCTTGAACGGAGAAATCCGCTCGTGCTTTTCGATGACGGAGCCGGATGTCGCGTCGAGCGATGCGACGAACATTCGCGCTTCGATCGTTCGCGACGGCGATGAGTATGTCATCACCGGACGGAAATGGTGGTCGTCCGGCGCCGGCGACCCGCGCTGCAAAGTCGCCATCGTGATGGGAAAAACGAACCCCGATGCGCCAAAACATGAGCAGCAGTCGATGATCATCGTTCCGCTTGATACGCCGGGCGTGAAAATCGAACGGATGCTGCCGGTGTTCGGCTTTGACCATGCGCCGCACGGGCATGCCGAAATTACGTATGACCATGTGCGCGTGCCGAAAGAGAACATCATTTGGGGCGAAGGGAAAGGGTTTGCCATCGCCCAAGGGCGGCTTGGACCGGGACAGATCCACCATTGCATGCGCTTGATTGGAGCGGCGGAGCGGGCGCTTGAGTTTATGTGCCGGCGCGTGCAGTCGCGGGTGGCGTTCGGCAAGCGGCTTGCGGACCATGGCGTCATTCGCGATTGGATCGCTCAGTCGCGCATTGAGATCGAGCAGGCGCGCCTGTTGACAATGAAGGCGGCGTACATGATGGATACGGTCGGCAACAAAGCGGCGCGCAAAGAAATTGCCATGATTAAAGTTGTCGCTCCGAATGTCGCCTTAAAAGTGATCGACCGTGCCATTCAGGCGTTTGGCGCCGCTGGGGTGAGCAACGATTTTCCGCTTGCTGCCATGTGGGCGAACTCGCGCACGCTCCGTCTGGCCGATGGGCCGGATGAGGTGCATAAAGAGCTAGTTGCCAAAGATCTGATCATCGCCGGCGGCTATAACATTTATCCGCGTGAAATCGAAGAAGTGCTGTACGAACATCCAGCGATGAAAGAGGCGGCGGCAGTTGGTGTGCCTGATCCGTACCGCGGCGAAACGGTGAAGGCGATCATCGTCCTGAAAGAGGGGATGCAAGCAAGTGAGGAAGAGATCATCGCCCATTGCCGAAAAAACTTAGCGGCGTACAAAGTGCCGCGCATTGTCGAGTTCCGTGCCGAACTGCCGAAGACGAACGTCGGGAAAATTTTGCGCCGCGCCTTGCGTGAAGAGGCGTCCCGCCCGCAATAACAGAGGGCTTTCGGCCAAGTCCGAAACAGGCTTGGCCGTTTTATGGTACAATAGCTGGCAGCGACTACATTTTAGGCAAGAGGTGTAAAAACATGAAGGAGAAAATTATGGCTGCCAGCATTGAGCTGTTTGAACAAAATGGGTTCAGCGAAACATCGATCCAAGACATCGTTGACGCCCTCGGGGTGACAAAAGGGACGTTTTATTACTATTTTACAAGCAAAGAAGAACTGTTGATGGATATTCACCTTCGCTACATTGAAAGGCTGCTTGACGAAGAGGAGCGCATTATAAGCGATAAACGGCGCTCGGTGCGGGAAAAGCTGTATGATATTATCTTCATGCTCATTCATAATGTCGAACGGCAAGGAGGGGAAGCTCGCATTTTTTTTCGTGAAATGAAGCATTTGAATGAGGAGCATTTACAGAAAGTAAAAGAAAAGCGCGATTTGTTCCGCTATCGGCTGCAGTCGTTGATTGAGGAAGGAATGAAAAGCGGTGAACTGCGCTGCGATTTGTCGCCATCGATCGCCACGCTTACCGTTCTTGGGGCGGCCAATTGGAGCTACCAATGGTTTCGTCCGGACGGAGAGCTGACCGATGCCGAGGTGGCGAAGCAGATGGTGGAGATCCTGCTTGATGGCATGAGCGCGCCGTCTGTCTCGAAAGCCGAGTGAAAAGAGAGACAAACAAGTTTGATCCGAGGTGTGTCGATGGATGCTGTTCGTGCGGCGGCAATGGCGCGCTTGAATTGTTGACCAAGGGGGAGAGGGAGATGACAGCGATTATTCCAGTGCGCAAGGGGGAAGAACTGCCGGCAGGGAAGCTGGCCAAGTTTTTGCGCACGGTGCTGCCGGACATGCCGGATGGGGAGCTCGAGATCCAGCAATTTTCCGCCGGCCGGTCGAATTTGACGTATTTGCCCCGCTGTGGGGAGTGGGAGGCGGTGCTGCGCCGGCCGCTGTTTGGCCCGGTTTTTATACGCGCGAACAGTTTATTGAGGCATATGCCAAAAAAAGTGGACGTGATGTGTCCAATATACACGTTTATTTAACTTCCCTCCGAAAGAAGTCTCCTACTTCTAAACGTGAAGGTGCGCCAGCACCAGTGAAAGTGGGAGATGAATTTCGGTTGGCGTTAGCCAACGAATAGGATAGAATATGGCTAGAACGGACACCTTCGGAACGAAGGGAAGCGTAAAGGGTTCTTGTGTGTGGCTTACCGTTCAGCGAACACACACAAGTCGCTTGAAGCCCCCACCTCTAAGCGAAGCGTAGGTGGTGGGTAGTTCACATTAGCGGTCATTTGCCAGCAAATTTATTACCGCTACCGCCGCGGCCAGACGAACGATGAGCGGTTTCGCCATTTTGGCCAGTTTGTCGAAGCGCTCATTGAGCATGCATGGCAGCTGGCGACAGGACGGTGAGGCGGCGTGATGACAAAAGTGCATGTCGTGCTGCGCAAAGAAGACATTGATGAGATGGCGCTTGCTGATCGAAAGGTGGCTGTCGTGTTCGATGTTTTGCTTGCCACCTCGTCGATTACAGCAGTTCTCGCTGCCGGCGCTCGTTCGGTGATCCCGGTGCGCGATGCCGAGGAGGCCAAGGAGATCGCGCTTCGCTTGCCAGAGGGCAGCTATGAGCTCGTCGGCGAATACGAAGGGCGGACGATCGTCGGCTTTCATCCGCCCGCGCCGCTGTTTTTGCAGACGGTATGCCCGGAGAAAACGGTCGTTTTGTCGACGACAAACGGCACCGTGGCGCTCCGCAAGGCAATGCCGGCCCGCGCGGTCTATGCGGCGAGCTTGCTGAACAGCCCGGCGGTCAGCGAACATATTGGCCGTTCGCACAAAGAAGAGACCGTTATCGCCATTTGCGCCGGTTCATCCGGGCGTTTTTGCCTGGAGGACTTTTATGGCGCCGGATATTTTGTCCATTGTCTAGTCGAGCAGGGGATCGCCGCGGCGGAGCTGTCCGACAGCGCGATGGCTGCTTGGCTGTTTTAACGGCAATACGCAAGCGAGGAGAAGGCAAAAGAAGTGTTGTCCGCCTCGCGGGTCGGACGTTGGATGGTGGCTTATGGCCTCGAAAAGGAGATCGACTACATCAACTGGCACGGAGCGCTTTCCGTCATTCCGAAACTCGAGCCCGGGCCGTTGGCGGCGGAAGTGCGCGATATCGTGCAAATGAAGATGACGAAAGAGGGGAATGAGCGGTGAAAATCGTGCAATTTGCTGAGTACGGCGGTCCGGAAGTGCTGCAAGTAAAAGAGGCTGAGCGCCCGTTGCCATCGGGACGGCAAGTGGTGATTGAAGCTGAGGCGATCGGTGTGAACTACGCCGATACAGCGAGGCGGGAAGGGCGCTACGTTGTGCCGACGCCGCTTCCGTTCGTGCCCGGCACCGAGGTGGCCGGCATCGTCCGCGAAGTCGGTCCGGATGTGGAATCCATCCGCCCGGGCCAGCGGGTTGTCGCGTTGATCGAATCCGGCGGCTACGCTGAGTTTGTCGCTGTCGATGAACGGGCGGTCGTGCCGCTTCCGGATGGAATGGATGCCCGCCAGGCGGCGGCCTTGCCGGTGCAAGGGCTAAGCGCCTACCATATTCTCAAAACGATGGGCCGCTTGGAAGAAGGGGAGACGGTGCTCGTTCATGCCGCAGCCGGCGGCGTTGGGACGATTGCCGTCCAATTGGCGAAACGGTTCGGCGCCAAAATGGTCATCGCCACGGCAAGCACGGAGGAAAAACGAGCGCTCGCCAAACAGCTTGGCGCTGATGTCACCATTGATTATACAAAAGACAGCTGGGCTGCGGACGTGATGGAGGCGACCGGTGGACGCGGCGTCGATGTCGCTTTGGAAATGGCGGGCGGCGATGTCTTTCATCAGACGCTCGATTGCCTTGCTCCGTTCGGCCGCCTGGTCGTATATGGGGCGGCGAGCGGGGGAATGACGCGTCTCAATCCAGTCCGGCTGATGGCGAAAAACTGGTCAGTGATCGGCTTTTTCTTGCCGCAAATCATGAAAAAGCGGGCGTTGTACGAACAAAGTTTGCGGGAATTGCTCGCGTGGGTGCAGGAAGGAAGCCTGAAGCTGATGATCGGCGGCGTCTACCCGCTTGAGCAGGCTTCTGAAGTGCATCGGCTGTTGCAGGGGCGGAAAACGCATGGCAAGCTATTGCTTGTGCCATAAGTAAAGAAGAGGGTGCTGACCCAAAAGGCTGTCTGCCTTCAGGGTAGACACAAAATATAGTGCGGAAGAATCGGTCAGTGCGTATATATAGAGACGAAAGAGGGTGTCCCGATCCTTTTGGGACCCCCTTTTCTTGTATATTCCCCTAAAGCCAATGGTGAACAAAAGTCGAAAGAAAAGCAGCCTTTTTCTTATGGGGGCATGGCGGTCTAAGCCAATATGATTTTTGAAAACCATTACGGTCTGCGGCGCTTCGTTTGGATATACCGCTCGAGCCGGTCGAGCCCTTCTTTGAGCACATCGAGCGAATAAGCGTACGACAGGCGGACATGGCCTTCACCGTATTCGGAAAAGGCGCTGCCGGGAACGAGGGCGACGCCGGCGTTTTCGACGACATCGAGGGCAAAATCAAACGAAGACATGCCAAAGGCGGCGATTGACGGAAACAAGTAAAAGGCTCCATCCGGCTTCTCAACCGGCAACCCCATGGCGGTGAGACGATGATAGGCATACTCAAGCCGTTCGGCGTAAGCGGCGCGCATCGCCTCGGCGTCGTGTTTGCCGGCGGTCAGCGCCTCCACCGCCGCTTTTTGGCTGATCGATGACGTGCATGAGACGCTGTATTGGTGCACTTTCACCATTTGTTCAACGGCGAACGCTGGAGCGAAGACAAACCCGATGCGCCAACCGGTCATGGAGTGCGATTTGCTTAAACCGTTGATGACGATCGTCTGCTCCGGCAGCCACTCGGCGATCGAGTGATGGCGGCCGCGATAGACGAGCTCGCTGTAAATTTCATCGGAAACGATCCAAATCGGCCGTCCTTTCAAAAGGGAAGCGATGTTCTCAAGCTCTTCGGCTGACAGCGCCGTCCCGGTTGGATTGGATGGGTATGGAAGAACGAGGCAGCGCGTCTTTTCCGTCAAATAAGGCGCAATGAGCTCAGCCGACAGACGGAAACCGTTTGGCCTTGTGTCGATGTATACCGGTTTCGCCCCGCACAGGCGAATGAGTGGTTCATAGCCGGGATAGACTGGTGCGGGAAGAAGCACTTCTGTCCCTTCTTCTAAAATGGTGCGAAACGTAATATCAAGCGCCTGGCTGGCGCCGACGGTGGCGATGACTTCATCCGGCGTGTAGCGAAGGCCGTACTTGTCAGCGACGAATTGGCAAGCCGCCTGGCGCAGTTCCAGCAGGCCGGCGTTCACTGTATACGTCGTGAAATCGGCGGCGATCGCCTCCTGAGCGGCTGCTTTGACATGATCGGGTGTTGGGAAATCAGGCTGGCCGATCGTCAAGGAAACAAGTCCCGGCCGGTCAGCGACAAGGTTGAAAAATTGGCGGATGCCTGATAACTGAATGGCTTGAACACGTGGTTGAATGAGGTGTTTCACGGTTGTCCACCTTTCTTTTTTGTTTCTATTGTACCATTGGCGAGGAAAACGAAAAAACAAAAACGAGCCCCTTTCCGTCCGGATTGTTCCCACAAACGGAAATGGGGCTCACTTGGTCATCGACGATTCACTTTCCAACTTCGTTCGCTCCTTTTACGCGCCGTATTTTTTCAACAGGTCGTTATATTGGGTGGAAAGCTTGAAAAACAACGGCTTGTTGCCGGCCGCGAGCGCTTCATCAATTTGTTCCATCAGTTTTTTTCTTTGAAACTGGAAGATCGCTTCTTTCAGCACTTGTTCGGCCATCGGCCCGTAGCTGCTTTTTTCTTCCGGCTGGTTGAACAAAACGGCGCCTTCATTCGGGTATTGTTTTTCGTACATGATTCAGTCCCTCCCATATGGGAACGAAACAGTTCCCTTTCTTAATATTATCGTCGTTTTTGATGCTAATGTAAAGAAAATTTAGATAAATATTTTTTGTCAATTTTTTCTCTATATGATTTTTATACCCGTTTTTTGTTGGGACTTAACAGTTTTTCGGTTATGATAAGAGGAGAACAAGGCAAAGGTGATGGCGATGATTCGCACGTGTGTCGTGACAAAAGAATTTGAGATTTTGTATGATGTTGACGTAACGCTTGTCAACAGCCCGGACGTCTCATGGTATTGGGTTGACTTTCATGAGCCGACGGATGAGGAATCGGCGCTGCTCGCCTCCTTTTTCCGTTTTCACCCACTGGCGATTGAAGACTGTCTTGAATATGTGCAGCGGCCGAAGCTCGATTTTTATGACCGCTACTTGTTTGTTGTGCTTCATGCCATTGCCGGGATGACGCTGGAGGCTGAGGAAGTCGATTTGTTTGTCGGGCAAAATTTCATCGTTTCGTTTCATAAGTCGGCCATTCACGCGGTCGATGAGGTGTGGGAGCGATTGAAGCATGAAGAAGATGTTCAGCAGGGGCCGTTTCACGTCATGTACCGGCTGATCGACAAGCTTGTGGATGATTATTTTCCACCGCTTTACCATATTGAAGACGTGCTGAACGATTTAGAGGAGAATACGAACAATGAACCGATTCACGACATTATTGAAAAAGTGTTTGACATCCGTGGCGATTTATCGAAGCTGCGCCGAACGATCGTGCCGATGCGCGACTTGTTGTACCGCATCATCCATTCCGACCGGCTGCAGCGCATGAAAGAACGGCAGCTGTACTTTCATGACATTTATGATCATTTGCTGAAGCTGTCGGAAATGATTGAGACAAACCGAGAAATTACCGCGGATATCCGCGACAGCTATTTATCGCTCAACTCGAATCGAATGAACAATATTATGATGACATTTACAGCCATTACGACCATTTTCATGCCGCTCTCCTTTATTGCCGGCATTTATGGGATGAACTTTGATTATATGCCTGAATTGCACTGGAAGTACGGATACTTTGTTGTATTGGCTGCCATGGCGGTGATCGGCATGACGATGTTCGTCTGGTTTAAGCGCAACGGCTGGTTTCAGTTGTTGAAAGGCGACTGGGCGAAGGAGGAGCGGGAGCGCCGCCAGTAGCCGTATAAAACGGGCTGTTCCCCTCATATATATAATACATAATGACGGCAGTGTAAGCGCGAAGGAGGGGAACCGATGGCAAGAGGAGTGTGGGGCGTCGACTCGGCGCAAGCCGTAACGGATCAGCTGTTTCAATGCGTGCGGACGGAGCTTGGCTATCCGAAATTTTGGGGCCGTTATTTGTCGGAAGTGCCGAACGTGTCCGAAGGGTTGACACGCGACGAGATCGCCCGCATCCGCAGCTATGGCGTGAAGGTGCTGCCGATTTATAACGCCTTCCGCGAAGCGGTCGGCTATGCGAACGGTCAGGTGGCGGCGCGCAACGCGGTGTTCCATGCGCGGCGGCTCGGCATTCCGAAAAATAAACTGCTGTTTGCCAACATCGAAGACTTTTTCGCTGTGGATGCCGCTTGGATCGCTGCTTGGGTGGAAACGCTCTATCCGACCGGATACCGGCCGGGGCTGTACGCGGACCCGACGAAAGGGGATTTCGCCGTTGCCTATTGCGAGGCGGTCAGCCGGAACAACCAAGTGGCGGTGCAGGCGGTCATTTGGAGCGCCGCACCAAGGCCGGGAACGACGAAAGAGCAGAAAGCGCCGCGCTATCAGCCGGCTGCCCCGCCTTGCAGCGCGAATGTCTGGGTGTGGCAGTACGGGCGTGATGCAGAAGTCTGTCCGGTTGACACGAATTTAGCTGACCGACGCCTATTGGACTTTTTGTATTGAACAAAGCCGTTGCAAAAAGGCAGCGGCTTTTTTATGCGGCTGGGAAATTGTTGGCTGTTGCGCGTCTTTTCTTTTAATTTTTTTGCGGCTCTTCACCACAAGTTGTACTTGAGATTTTAAGATAGGTATGCATAGGGAAAATAGAGGATACAAAAAATGCGAATTTTCCTGTATGGGGGTGTCCAAACCATTGGAGGAAAATTCGCATGTACGCTCAGTTTATCAAAGAACTCATCGATTTACCAGATGTTTTGATTCAAAAGGTGCGAAAAGAAGAAGAACGTTGGATTTTCGAACTTTCTCTTCCTGAACAATGCCCGTTATGTCCTGTTTGCTTGAAACGCACGATCAAAATGACAGGAAAAAAGAAGCAATGGATGCATGGGTATGCTCAACGGATCGGCATCTTTTGGGTGGAACTCCCTGTGGAGCGTAGACGTTGTTGTACATGTGGCATGACATTCAGCACGTCTTATCCCGGAATTTCCCCTCGAAGTGCAGCGACGGATGCGTTTCAGCAATGGGTGGCGCAATCTTGCATCGGAACATCCATTCAGGCGGTGGCTCGTATGCTCAAGCTTCCGTACACGACCGTTGAACGCTGGTTTTATACCCATGCCCCTTCCTATCGAATGACATCCAACCAAAGGCAGTTTGTGTCGATGAGTTTGCGTTTCGAAAAGGACAGGATTACGGAGTGGAAGTCATGGATGCCGAAACGGGAGAAGTGTATGCCGTTGAAGCAGGAAAGAACGAGGAAGCCATTGGACGTGTGTTGGCTCCTGTGTCTGGTTCTGTTCAGTATGTCGTGAGTGATTTGGCTCCAGCGATGAAAAAAGCCATTCAAGGGGGGTGTCTGGAAGCGAAGCATGTGGTCGATTATTTTCATGTGATTCAATTGTTTACGGAAGCGTTGGATCGATGCCGCCAATCCTTCGGAAAAGGGAACAAGAAACACGGGCATGTTCGGTATGTTTGCCGCTGATTGACCCAGTGTCCCGAGAAACTCACCGAGGAGGAGCGCCAAACGGTGCGAAAGTGGCAGAAAGAGAGCGATTCTTTGCAGGCTGTCTATCAATCCCTTCAACATTTTCGTTATGTATCCAAAAGCCAAAGCGAGCGACAAGCGAAACGTCGTTTGAACGCCTGGGTTCATCGGTATTTGTTTTGTCCTTGTTCTGCTGTTCGCGCCATCGCAAAATCACTCGTCAAACGAACAGACGAAATCATATCGTGCATTTTATCCCCTTATTCAAATGGGAAAATGGAGGGAACAAATAACAAGATCAAGCTGATGAAACGTGGGGGATACGGATACAGAAATATCCAGCGTTTTGCATGGCGGGTCCGGCTAGAAACAGCTAACATACTTTCATGACAGGTACAAGTACAACTTTTGGTGATGAACCTTTTTTGCTTGGATCGATTATATTAGTAATAACCCGTGGTGCTAGTTGAGCTTTAGCGCTCAACTAGCCCAAGTGTAACCAGGGAATAAGCTAACAATATACCGTCTAGTGCCACTTCAAATCCGATAATCGAATTGGCTCGGATCCCCGTGATGCGATAGTGGTCAACCAGAACCGAGAACACCGTCTCGATCACTTTGCGTTTTTGTTGGATCCACTGCTCCCATGTCTCAGACGCACGATGTTTCTGGTTTTTTCGAGACGGAGTCCAAAGCGCCATTTGGTATTCTTCGTACAGCCTTTTTTGCAAGTCACGGCTAATGAATCCTTTGTCCCCAAAGTTATACGGGTGGGGAATTTGGGTCATCACGCTTTCGGCTGCGATTCGATCGTGGCAAGATGCTTCCGTCACCACATACCCCATTGGCAGCCCTTGATCGGTCACTTGAAGGTGCAGCTTCAACCCGTAGTACCATTGCTTTTTGGAAGCGCAATACCCGATGTCGGCGATCTCTTGAAACCGTTTGACGCGATGCATTCTTGCCGTATGGCACAACGGGAGCGGCAAGCTGTCCACGACGGCATAGGCATGATGTTGACCGCGTTTTGCCAGCTCATGACGGATCCATTTGATGGCGAAACCAAGCGCCCGGCAACGGCGGTTGTATCGGGAGCGTTCAAGAAACGAGCCGTTTGTGAACAAATTTCCCGTGACAAAACGATGCCACGCCCGTTCAGAAGTAAAACCGAGCAACTTTCCTAAAAGATGAATCGCGATGACCACGGCGTCTTCCTGTTTGACCAAATGGCGGTTGCGACGCTGTAGGTACATCTGAATCGATGACAGTTGGGCAGAGACAAAAAAGAAAATGGCGGCATATTGCTTTTGAATCTTTGCTTGATCTGTAGTAAAATGAAAGTGCTCTTGCATAGGGATTCTCCTTTCAATGTTTGGTTGCACTTTCATTTTAAGGAGATCCTCATGCAAGGGCTATTTTTATGCTTGTTTGAGTTTATCTAGCACCACGGGTAGTAATAGAAAAAAGGAGCATTCCCGTTAGGAGCTTTTCCGGGGACTTGATCAAAAAAAGCCCTCTTGGTATGATGCAGGGGTGTCAAACAATACCTACCATCATGCCAAGGAGGACTTCAGATGAATTGTACACAAAACTATAAAATTGATCAAGTTACGGAACAAACGCTTGTCGTGGGCATCGATATCGCGAAACGAACTCACTACGCCTGCTTCGTGGATGACCGGGGGCGCGTGCTTCGCAAGTCGTTCCCGATCTTCCAGTCGAAAGAGGGGTTTCAGCAGCTGTATAAAGCGATTCAGGAGGCGATGCAAGCGTTTGGGAAGTCAGAGGTGATCGTCGCGGTGGAGCCGACCGGGCACTACTGGTTGAACCTGGCCTACTTCCTCGAGGAGCACGGGATCCCGTTGGTCATGGTCAACCCGGCGCATGTGTGCCGGTCGAAAGAACTCGATGACAACCTGCCGACGAAACACGACGCCAAAGACGCCCTGGTCATTGCCAGACTGGCAAAAGACGGACGATTCCTCGTCCCCCGGCTGCTGCACGAGATCGAAGCCGATTTGCGCGTGGGAAGCACGCTCAAAGAGAAGCTCCGCAAGGAACAGACGGCGGTGAAAAACGCGATCGTCCGCTGGACCGACCGATATTTTCCGGAGTTTTGGACGGTGTTTCGCGACCTGGGGAAAACGGCGCTTTCGGTGCTGGAGTGGACGCCGCTTCCGGCCGATATGGCCGGCCGATCCGCCGAGGAGCTCATCGAGGTGTACCGGCAAAGCGAAGGGCTGAAATGCCCGCAGAAGGCCAAAATTCAGGCGTTGATCAACGCCGCGAAGGACTCCATTGGGGTGACGGAAGGGACGACGATGGCCCGGTTTGAGATCGCCGCGCTCGTCCGCCGATACCGCCAATTGGAGGCGGAGATCGCCGCGTTGGACGCCGAGTTGAAGGCATTGGTTCAAACGACGATGGAGTATCAATGGCTGAAAACGGTCGACGGGTTGGGAGACGCCACGATTATCGATCTGTTGGCGGAGATCGGCAGCTTCGCCCATTATCGGGACCCGCGCCAATTGGTGAAGTTGGCGGGCCTGACGCTCAAGGAGAACTCCTCCGGCCAGCGCAAAGGGCAAAAGCACATCTCCAAACGGGGACGGAAACGGCTGCGCTCGGTGCTGTTTCGGGCGATGATTCCGCTGATCCGGCACAACGAGGCGTTTCGCGAGCTGCATGAATATTACACGACCCGATCCGTCAACCCGCTGACCGGAAAGCAATCCATCGTCGCCTTGTGCCGGAAGCTGTTGAATGTGCTGTTTGCGATTTGTACGAAGAAACAAGCCTTTGACGCGGAGCGAATGAAACAGGACGTCTTGTCCCAGGTGCAACGGGCGGCCTAAGGCCTCCCCCTGCGAACGGAAGAATCGTTGGACAACAGGATGACACCGGAGAAGCTGGCGTGATTTTATCCATTCGACCTTGAGTCCCCAAAGGAGCTTGGCCGGCCTCCGCCTGATGACGAGACCGAACGAGGGAATGTTGGCGCGAAGACGCCCGGAGACATGGGAGGGTTCGTCCTCATCAGCGACGCGGAGATCCAAAGGGTGCATCGAATACGCTTCCCCCACGGCAGGAAAATATAACCAGCCGTGGCCGCGAAGCGCACCCTAGGTCTGTAAGATATCCACAAAACTGAAAAAGGATGTAAGGGATTTTGTCGAAAAATATTTTTTGGACACCCCTGAGAGGCCGAAAAGCCTTGATAGATCAACATTTCTAGAGGGAGGATGTAAGGGATTTTGTCGAAAAATATTTTTTGGACACCCCTGAGAGGCCGAAAAGCCTTGATAGATCAACATTTCTAGAGGGAGGATGTCAGTCGGTTGGGGAAAACGGAACGATGATCGAAAGGAGAGGGAATATGGATCGATCTGTCGCCTCACTGTTGGACCGCATCCATGAACAATACGAACGATGGAGGACGGGATCGCCGCTTGACGGTGTGGAATTGGCCCGATTTTTCAATGCTGTCGGCCGGACGGCGGCGGTGATTGGCCTTAGCGACATCGCTGCTGAAGCAGAGCGGCTCATTCACCGGTTGAACGGCCAAACGGAACGGCAATGGACAGCGGAGGAGGCGCTGATGGAGATGGTTCCTCTCCTTCGCTGCTTCTATGAAGCCGGGGAAGCGGCTTCTGCCACCATTCCCTCTTCGCACCGCCAAGGGCCGGAAGCAGCTATTCTCCTCTGTGGAAATGATCCCCTGTTTTTTGCTTACGTCCGCGGCGCCCTGCAAACCGTGCCATGGCGTTTCACGACGATTCCCTCCCTTGAGCAGGCGGCCGCGTCGATGTTTCGTCTCAGCCCGGATTGCATCATCGTCAGCGTGAAGGAGGGAGAGTGGGAGAATCCGGACTTGACGGTTTTGCTTGAGCGCGCCGGACAGCGCCCCTATCTTCCTGTTGTCATTGTGAGGAGAGACGAGGGCAAAGAGGGGCGGTTGAAAGGTTATGAGCTTGGCGCGGATGATGTCATCACCACCCCAGCGGCAGATGAGCTGTTCGTTCGCGTTCGCCGGCTCATTGAAAAAAAACGAAAAATCGATGACCTTGTGCTCATTGACGAATTGACAGGTGTGTATAACCGGAAGTATTTGCCGCGGGTATACGCCCGCCTTCGGAGCGACCTCGAGCGTTACGGAGCGCCAAGCTGTTTGGCGTTGCTTGATTTGGACCATTTCAAACAAGTCAATGACCGTTTCGGCCACCTTGCAGGCGATGCGGTATTGCAAAAGCTGGCTGCCTTTTTGCGCCAACATACACGTGGAGTGGATACCGTCGTTCGCTTTGGGGGCGAAGAGTTTGTCGTTTGGCTGGCCAAAACGTCCAAAAGCGAGGCTCGTGCAGTGCTTGAGCGGCTGCAACGCCAGTTCGCCGCCGAAAAAATCGCGGCGGATGGCGCACTTCTATCATGTACGTTTTCCGCCGGCCTGGTTGAGTGTGATGAACCGGATCGGCCGCTTGACTATTGGCTGCGTCTGGCCGACAAGGCGCTGTATGCGGCGAAACGAGGCGGTGGCAATCGGATCGAAGAGGCGGCGCGTGAGAAAAGCGGTTCTTCGGATGAGGCCCCAAGCCAAGCATCAACGGATCGGCGGCGATGGGCGATTGCCATCGTAGACGACGATGAACTCGTGCGGATGATGATTGCTGATCTTGTCCGCAAGCTCGTCAATGAGCAGGGGAGGAAAGCGGACATTTACGAGTTTGGCGACGGCCTTTCGTTTCTCGAATCTCCGTTTTATCAAAGCGGGCGGCAATCTGTCGTCATTTTGGATCGGGTGATGCCAAAAATGGGCGGCCTTGAGGTGTTGAACCGCCTCCGTCAAGAGCGAAAGCCATACAAGGTGATGATGCTGACGTCGCGCCAAGATGAGCGGGATATTGCCCATGCGCTGAACCGAGGAGCGGACGAATATGTGACAAAGCCGTTTAAATGGCTTGAGCTTGAGGCGCGGCTGCGCCGGTTGTTGAAGGAGTTGGAGGAGTGATGGCGCTTTTTTCTGCCTTAGCCGCAACGATTGTTTTCCTTGCACTGTTAGTAAACCTATTTCTCTATTTGGTGGTGCGAAAAGGGAGGGAAAATAGACGCCAGGCAGAGATCAGGGCTTTGAAAAAGCGGCTCCATCTTCCGCTGTTTCGTCATGTGCTCGGCGAAGAGGAAGAGCTGCCGTTGCCGTCTTCGCCGCTTGAGCGTGAGGCGATGATGGAGCTCCTTGACCATTTCGCTTCGCTCTTGAAAGGCGAACAGGTGCAGGAGAGAATCCGAACATTGGCGGAAAAGCATTTTCAAGGATGGCTGCGCCGCTGGTTGTCAAGTCGGGATTGGAGCGAGCGGATGAACGCACTGTTTTTGATAGAGGATTTGCAGATGAAGGCGATGTTGCTGGAGATGGAGCGATTGTACCGCTCCGACCGGGTGACGAGAGGAGAAGAAGAAAAACTGTTGACAATTTTTGCCCGATTTGACTATAGCCCAGTGGTGACCTACGTGCTTGAGCCGAAATACGAATTGACCGAGTTTGCGTACCGAGTTATTTTTGGCCATATGAGCGAGCGGCTGCTTCGACAGGTGGAACAGCGATTTGATGAACTGACGCGGGCGGGGAAGTGCGCGTTCGTGGATATGATCGGCATCCGCCGGCGCGAGGAGCGGTCGTTTTTGCTGGAGCTGTTGGCATCCGATGAGTCGGAACTTCGCGTTCGCGCGCTCAAGGCGATGGCGGAAATCGGCATGCCGCTTGAAGCGGAGAGGCTCAAGCAGCATTTGTGCTCCTCCCATTGGCAAGAGCGGCTGATGGCTGCCCGCCTGGCGGGAAAATGCCGCGAAGAGCGGCTTCTTCCGTTGCTGTATGAGCGGCTTAGCGACCGTTCATTTGTTGTTCGTTCCGAAGCCGCCGCGGCCATCGCGCGTCTGCCGGGAGGCCGAACGGCGTTGCGCGCCGCGGCGCGCACAGCATCGGATCGTTATGCTCGTGATATGGCGAGGCAGTGGCTTGGAGGAGGAGAATGATAGTGGAAGCGTGGCGTTCGTTTCTTTGGGTCGCAGGACATATTGTACTGATTTACATGGTCATCGTTCTGCTTTTTTATGCCTTTTTGCTTGTTGTCTCGTTCATCCATTTGCGCCGCATTCATCGTCTTGATGACTGGGAGCCGTATGAAGAGCTGCTCGATGCGAGCTATGCCAAACCGGTGTCCATTCTTGTTCCCGCTTATAATGAGGAAGCGGGCATCGTCGGCTCGGTGCGGTCGCTGCTGGCTATTGAATATCCTGAGTACGAGGTCATTGTCATTAACGATGGATCGACTGACAAAACGCTTGAACGGCTGATTGAGCATTTTCATTTGCAGCTGGTCTATCGCGTCATTCGCCGCCAGCTGGACGCAAAGGAAATTAAGGCGGTTTATCAGTCGCTTAATTATCCCCATTTGTTTGTGCTGGATAAAGAAAACGGTGGGAAAGCGGATGCGTTGAACGCGGGAATCAACGCTTCTCGCTATCCATACATTTGCACGATTGACGGCGATTCGGTTTTGGAGCGGCGCGCGTTTTTGAAAGTGATGAAACCAATGCTTGAGTCCGACGGGGAGATCATCGCTTCTGGAGGAAGCGTCCACATCGCCAATGGCTGCCGGATTGAACGCGGTGAGATCGTCCAGGTTGGGTTGTCGCGGCGGCCGCTCGTCATTATGCAAACGATTGAATATTTGCGTGCGTTTTTGCTCGGCCGTCTCGGCTTAAGCCGCCACAACTTGCTGCTGATTGTGTCTGGGGCGTTCGGCGTCTTTTCCAAGCCTTGGGTGATTGAAGCAGGGGGATATGCTGATACAGTTGGCGAAGATATGGAGCTCGTCGTGCGTCTGCATCGACTGGCGCGGGAAAAAAACGAGGCGAAAAAAATCATCTACATCCCCGACCCGGTTTGCTGGACGGAAGCACCGGAAACGTATGGCGATTTGCGGAGGCAGCGGCGGCGCTGGCATCGCGGGCTTTTGGAAAGCTTATGGATGCATCGATCGATGCTGTTCAATCCAAAATATGGCTCAATCGGCCTTCTTTCGCTGCCGTATTTTTGGTTCATTGAGCTTCTTGGTCCGATCGTTGAATTGATGGGCTATATTGTCGTTGTTTTCTCCTTATTTCTCGGAAACTTGTACGTCGAATTCGCTCTTTTGTTGCTGACGGTTTCGGTTTTGTACGGTTCGCTGTTATCAGCAGTAGCCGTCTTGCTTGAAGAGTGGACTGAGCGGAAGTTCCCGAGCATCTCTGATTTGGTGAAGCTGTTTTTCTTCGCGTTGACCGAGACGTTTTGGTACCGTCCGCTTACCGCTTGGTGGCGGTGCGAAGGGGTGATCGATGCCATTCGTCGAAAAAAACAATGGGGAAGCATAAAGAGGAAAGGGGTCTCAGCGTAGCCGACAGAACAGCGGCTGGCTTATTTGTTTTAGAAGGCCGGTGATTGAACAGGAAAGGCGGCCCAATCATGTTTCTCCTCAAATGGAGAAGCCTTACGGATATTGTTCTCCTCTTCATTCGAGAATCATCAATTTAGGGAAAATGGTTGCTTTTCACCGCCTCTTAGTGCAGCGAAAACGAGAGGGGACTTTCATTGCAAGACAGGGTGGGCGAAAAAGCAGGTTGAAGCAAAAGAGACATCGATGCCCCTGTTGCCGACCCGGCGCTAAGATGTGCCCACTGTTGAAAAAAACCGGCGTCCGCTTAATAGCGGTCGCCGAGCCGTTTAAATACGGGTCTTGTCAGCCGTTTCGGCTTTTGTTCCGGCTTTTCCTTCAGTCCGGTGTAGGCGATGAGAATGGCTTTTGCCTCTGACAGCGGCATCCGAGGTAGCGTCAAAAGTTCTATGAAAACTCCACACAGATCATCCCATTGAGCATCGTGGGGCATGCGGAGGGCCGGATTCGCCCTTGACCAACACCCGCCAAAGGTGCGGAAGAGTCGTCAAGGGCGACGGGGACAAAAAAGAAGGCAATAAGAAAGCCGCCCTTGCCATGACCGAATTTTACCTTTGGCGGTGTTCGGTTGGTCAAGGGTTCGCTTCGCCGAATCCGGCAGGAGTTCTGTTCAACGGGCTCCGGAGGACAAAAAAGTCAGGCCGCCTCTTGTTGGAGAAACGCTTGTGCCATGGCGATCAGCTTCGTCCACCGGGCCGGCATATGCGGAAGATCCGCCAGTTCCGGGATGACGACCGGCACCCGGCCTTCGAGCGCGCTGTGTGGGCGCAGAAAGTTGAAATACGCCACAAACAGCGTCACAAAGGACACCGAGCCTTCTTCCGCACCAAACCCATGGGTCGGGCGGTAGTTGCCTTTAAAGGTCCGGTTGAATCGCTCGATGATCTGCTTGAGAGGGCGAAACTCTTCCGAGACCGGATCCTCATTGGTCAGCCCGATCACTTGGCGGACGTCAAATGAAATCCCGTGTTGGGCGAAGAAGTGTTGCGCCAGCAGGTAAATCGGGTTGCCATCCACGACGAACGACAAGTCGTCTGGGAGGGACGCTAGCTTCCTGAGGACATCATCGATGGCCTTGATGGCCGAGAGCGTGTCCCGGTTGGGCGAGACGCGATACGACAGCACGATCTTTTTGACGGCGTCAAACATAAAGAACAGGTAATGCCAGCGCCCTTTGACGCGAATATACGTCTCGTCCCCGCAAAACGAACCGGACAGCTCATACGGGAACCGGTCGACAAAGGGCTTGATCCAAAGCGCGACGCTGTTGGCGTAGTTGAGCACCGTCTGATGGGAGATCGAGACGCCATGGATGTCCTTCATGGCGGCGGCGGTCTCCCTCGAGGACATCCCAAAGTTGACGTAGTACGTCAACACGAGCCCCAACACGTGCGGCGACGCAGCCAGCCGGGACAAATCGACCTTCGGCTTGATGAGCGACGAGGAAGCCAACGGGAGAAAGTCAAACAAGAACTCTCGAAACAAATACCGCACCTTGAAGGCTTGAGGATCCTGTTGAAACTGTTGGCGCTCCTTCTTCGTCATCCGGCGAAGGTTGGCCTGGTAAAACGGGCAAGCGTTGTTCTTGCACTTATAGATGTTGTATTCTTTGCGTTCCTTGATTTTTTCCAGCGTCTTTTTGCAGTGCGGGCAGCGAAAGACCGCTTGCTTGGTGAACCGATTTCGGTGGTTGAACCGGCACTGGCACACTTTGCATTGGTATTGCCCGTTTCCGCCGTTATTGGCGTACAGGTAAGAAGAGGGAGCCTGGCAGCGAGGGCAGGTCAACGAATCCGGAACACGGTGTTTCGCATTCGCGCGGCGCTGGATGGGCCGTAAAGGACGTCCGTGCTGGGCTTCATAGTCTGCCAACAGCTTCCGGTAATCAAGGGTTTCCGGCACATCGATGATCGGAAGGTCATCGACCTGAAGTTTCCGGTACGGCTTTTGGATGGGTTCGTCCAAGTCCTCGAGATTCAAGGATTTTCCCACGATCACACCCATCAAATACACAATGATTTGATATTGGGTCTTGATTATTTCGAGCAAATAGGCTAATAATTGAGGTAACAAAGCTTGTCACTCCTTTGTTTTGGCTGTTGGGTGTCGTTACCTCAATGATGGCCGAAAACAACGGGGGTGGCAAGCTTTTTTTCTTCCAACCGTTGAAACTCAAGGGAAAACCGTGAGTGTGGAGGATAAACTTTTGACAATACCGCATCCGAGCTGGAGGGTTGCGGTATGAATCGTTGAGAGAGCCAAGGTGTGGAAGGGCGGCGAAATCTTGTTTTGTCGGTGGGATGTGGAAGTAGTAGTCGCCGACGGCGACAAGCACGTCGGATTGCTGTTGGCTGTATCTCGGATTGCGGGAAAAATGGAGGCCCACTTTTTTCGCCTTGCCCTCCTCAAGCAGCTTCTCGATCGCTTTTTTCTTCAGAAGATAAAGAAACGAAGGGTTCAATGCTGTTTTGGCATGGCGGTTGACGGTAAAAATCGCTTTGGCAATATTGTCGACCGTCAATTGCACCGGTTTCATCGGCATGTCTCCTTTTTTCTTTCTATTATAACATAGGAAGCGGTGTTGTTGCCCGGTTTGTCCTACTTCTATCCGGGGGTAAGCGAAAAAACGGTCAACTCCGGCGGAGCGAAGAAGCGAAGCGGCACCCTTGTTGTGCCAAGGCCGCGGTTGACGTACAACAAGAGTCCGCCGACGTGGTAAAACCCTTCATAATACCGCTCAGACAACGGCGGCGTGATGAGCGGTCCGATAAACGGCAACTGAATTTGCCCACCATGGCTATGGCCGGACAGCTGCACGTGAATCGGGAGGCGGGATGTTTCCAAGGCGCCGTCCGGTTCATGGACGAGGGCGATCGTGTACGTTGCCGGCGGAATGCCATTTGTCATTTTCGACCAATCCGGACGGCCGAGCATCATATCGTCGCTGCCAGCGATGGCGATCGCGTGTTGGCCGCGGCGGATAAGCGCATGCTCGTTGACGAGGACGCGAAACCCAGCCCGCTCCATCAACCGGCGGTAAATGTCTGTTCCGTAACCGCCATGATCATGGTTGCCGTAGACGCTGAATTTTCCAAGCGGGGCCCGAAGGCGGGCGAGCGCTTCGGCGACCGCTTCTGTGTGCGGGTATCGGTTCGCCTCATGGAGCAGATCGCCGGTGAAGACGATCAAATCCGGCTCTAGCTTGTTAATTTGATCGATCACCTGGTCAAAGCGCTTTAATCCATAGTAATGACCGAGATGAAGGTCGCTGAATTGCAACATCGTTGCGCCGGCAAACGACTTCGGGATGAGCGGGTGCGACAATGTATGGCGCGTTACAGACACGCAGGCCGGCTCGATCCAGCGGGCATAGCTGTACGCGGCCGTTGTGGCCAATGCGGCGGCTAGGCCGGTGCGCGCCAGCTTTTTTAAAAACGTGCGTCGGCTCATTTTTGCTGTCTCAATATGGTGCATCGTTCTGTCCGTCCTTTCATAAGCAGAATTATTATAACGAAAAACGGAAGATAAGGGCAAGTAGAGAAAAAATAATGTTCGAATATTCAACCTTTTTATGATATGATGAAAAATGAATGAATCATCAGTCATGTTAGGGGGAGAGAAAATGAATGGAAAAGTTGTGATCGTGACAGGCGGATCAAGCGGCATGGGCAAATATATGGCCAAGCGTTTTGTTTCCGAAGGGGCGAACGTTGTCATTACCGGAAGGAGAGCCGATGCGCTGGAAGAGGCAAAGCGAGAAATTGCTGCGCCTGATGGGGGGCGCGTGCTCACCGTGCCGATGGATGTGCGCAATCCGGAGCAAGTCGCCGAGATGGTGGGACGGGCCGATGCGGAGTTTGGCCGCATCGATGCTTTGGTGAACAATGCGGCCGGCAACTTTATTTTCCCGGCGGAAAAGTTGTCGATCAACGGCTGGAACAGCGTCATCAACATTGTGTTAAACGGCACGTTCTACTGCAGCCGGGAAGTCGGCAACTATTGGGTTCAGCGTGGCCTGAAAGGAAATATCCTCAACATTATTGCGACGTACGCCTGGCACGCTGGCGCCGGGGTCATTCATTCAGCGAGCGCCAAGGCTGGAGTGCTGGCAATGACGCGCACGCTTGCTGTGGAATGGGGAAAAAGTACGGCTTCCGCGTCAATGCGATCGCTCCCGGGCCGATTGAGCGGACCGGCGGGGCGGAGCGGCTTTGGGAATCAGAGGAAGCAGAGCGGATGACGTTGGAAAGCGTGCCGCTCGGGCGGCTCGGGACGCCGGAAGAAATCGTGGCGGTCGCTTCGTTTTTGCTTTCAGATGAAGCCGCTTACATTAACGGCGCTTGCATCACAGTTGACGGCGGCCAATGGCTGAACCGGCGGCCGTTTTAATCAAATTTGCCATAAAGCAAGATGGTCCTCACCCAAAAGGGATTGCAGGCTGTATTTCTTCATTTATCGCAGGCAACCGGCTCATTGCACGCAACGGCCTTTGTCACAAGTGGATTCCCTGCTGTTAGGGGAGCCGCTTTTTTACGAGTCAGGAACGATTGGGCAATTATGCTATAATAAAGGCAAAGATGGTCGATGGGGATGAGGTGAACACGATGGATGCATTAGACGTGATGGCCAACTTGCCGCAAGTGATTCCGCACTATCAACCGATTTTCAGCGCCGATGAGCATGGGGTCGTCGGATACGAAGTGCTCGGGCGCTTTCAAACGGAAACAGGGCCGGTCAGCCTTGGGCCGTTTTTTCACGATGAAACCATTCCAGAAGAATTTCGCATCGAAGTGGATGATGTGATCACGAAAAAAGCGCTCGATTATTTTTTGGCGCTTGCGGATCAGACGCCGCTCATTTTTTTTAACCGCGACGCCAATTTGTTGATGCTCGATCGCGGCGAGTCGTTTTTGCAGCTGCTTCTTGCCTATGAGGCGAAAGGACTGGCGCTTGGCCGCATCGTATTAGAAATTAACGAGCAACATTTTAAAGGGGATGTTGATCAGCTCAACCATTTATTGACATACATCCGTACGTACGGTGTGAAAGTGGCGGTCGACAACATCGCTGAACATAGCATCAACTTGGAGCGGATCGGGGTGTTGTCGCCTGACATTTTAAAAATCGATTTGCATGAATTGCGAAAAGCGTCCGTTCATCAGGCATACCAAGGAATCGTCCATTCCATCTCGCTGTTGGCCCGCAAAATCGGGGCGACGCTTTTGTACGAAGATATTGAAACATCCTTTCAACTTCAGTACGCTTGGCGGCATGGCGGCCGCTACTACCAAGGGTATTATTTGGCGAAGCCCGGACCGGAAGCCGTGCCGCGCGATTTGTTGAAAGACTTGCTGCGCCAGGAATGCCATCGCTTCATCCAGCAAGAAAAGAAAAAACTTGAAACGCTGTACCATATTTCTGAACAGTTTCAGCAGCGAATCACGGCGTTGCTTGGCAAATACAAAAAAGCAGGCAATTTCAACGAACTCATTTCATCGCTGGCGGCCGAGCTCGATGACGTTTGTTTCCGCATTTACGTTTGCGATGAGGACGGCTTCCAGCAGTCGGGCAACATGTTCAAGCGCGGCGGCCGCTGGGAGCTCGAACACGAATATTACATGAAAAACTGGAGCTGGCGGCCATATTTTTTGGAAAACATCATTCGCATGCGCTCGCGTCGGCGGGGGATTTTATCGGATTTGTACACAGACATTGAAACCGGGGAGACGATCCGGACGTATTCGTATCCGATCGATGAGCGCCACTATTTGTTTATCGACTTGTCCTACAGCTATTTGTTTGAACATGACGCCCATTATTGACCGTATAAAATCGCCGCGTTGCGGCAAAGTAAGCATGAGGTGAAACTTATGGCACAGCTCACTTTTGTGTTATCTGCCCTCTCTGTACTGATCGCAGTCATCGGCTTCGTCTATACAGTCCGCCTCGGCCGCCAGCAGCGCTGGCAAGGAGAGCTTGACGGACCAGTTCCGAAAACGGTGCAAGAGCATGCGTATATGCGCAACCCGATGCTGCTCGCTTACGTATTGGCTACTTTGCTCGCTATTTTTGCGATCGGTTATTTGGCGCTGCGCTATTATTGAAAAGGCCATCCGTCTGGACGGCCTTTTTGATTGTCCGGAAATGGCGCTTTTTTTCGCGACTTTTTCCCGCCGCCGATGAATATATATGAAGCGGAAAGGGCAAAGGGGGAATGAAGATGGGGAAGCGGCTGCCGCTTCAGCTGTCGGGCGAGGAAGCGACACTGTTGCTCGAGGTGATGTTCAGCCAGCAGTACGCGCTGGAACTCGTCCGTTCTGAGCTGGAGGATATTGAAAACGGAAATAAAGAGGCCGATGAACAGAGATACCGGCAGCTGCTGCGTTTGTATGACCGGCTGCTGACCGAGGAAGGATAAAAACAAAGCTGATGCTATCGCTTGTAAGGAAGCGATAGTCTTTTTTATGGTATCATACAGGTGGAGAGGAGAAGATGCATACAGAGAAAGGCGGAACGGATGTATGAGCTTATTTGCAAATGAGGAATGGGCGAACATGACGGTCAAGTCATTTTTGATTCCAGCTGACAAAGTAGCGCACGTTCAAGTGGACAATTATTTGGATCATGCGTTGCTCGTCCTGACGAAAACCGGCTACTCGGCGATTCCGGTGCTTGATACGTCGTACAAGCTGCATGGGCTGATTGGCATGACGATGATTATGGATGCGATTTTAGGGGTGGAGCGCATCGAATTTGAACGGATCGAGACGATGAAGGTCGAAGAAGTGATGAACCGAAACATCCCGCGCCTGCGGCTTGACGACCGGCTTTGGAAAGCGGTAGGGCTCATCGTTAACCATCCGTTTGTGTGCGTTGAGAACGAGGATGGCTATTTTGAAGGGATTTTTACCCGCCGCGAAATATTGAAGCAATTGAATAAACAGCTGCGGCGGTCGAATCAGGGCCGAAAACTTTTAATGAATTGATGCTTGTCACCAACATCTTTGTTTTGCTAAAGTAAAAAAGAATACAGCATGAAGGAGGAAATCGCCGATGAAGATGATGGACGCCAATGAGATCATTTCGTTTATTCAAAACAGCAAAAAATCGACACCGGTTAAAGTATACATAAAAGGGGAACTCGAAGGCATCGATTTCGGCCCGAGCGCGAAACCGTTCATCACCGGCAACACCGGGGTCGTGTTTGGCGAATGGCAAGACATTCAAGCCACAATCGCGGCGAATCAAGACAAAATCGAGGACTACGTCGTCGAGAACGACCGTCGCAACTCGGCCATTCCGCTGTTGGACTTAAAAGGAATCAAGGCGCGCATCGAGCCGGGCGCCATTATCCGCGACCATGTGGAAATCGGCGACAACGCCGTGATCATGATGGGAGCGGTCATCAACATCGGTGCGGTTGTCGGTGAAGGAACGATGATCGACATGAATGCGGTGCTCGGCGGCCGGGCGACGGTCGGAAAAAACTGCCATATTGGCGCCGGAGCGGTGTTGGCCGGAGTCATTGAGCCGCCATCGGCGAAGCCGGTGATCGTTGAAGACGATGTCCTTGTCGGCGCGAATGCTGTCATTTTGGAAGGCGTCACCGTCGGCAAAGGGGCGGTCGTCGCCGCCGGGGCGGTCGTCGTCGAGGATGTGCCGCCGTATACCGTTGTCGCCGGCGTGCCGGCGCGCGTCATTAAGCAAATCGACGAACAAACGAGAGCGAAAACGGAAATTAAACAAGAGCTTCGCCAGTTATAATGACGGGAAAAAAGCTGTCCGCTCACGGGGCAGCTTTTTTCCAATGGAGGAGAGAGGATGGAAGCGATCAGCCCATTTGTCGCCATTCGCCGCGACTTGCATAAAATTCCCGAGCTCGGGTTTCAAGAGTTTAAAACACAGCAATATTTGCTTCACTATATTCGGTCGCTGCCGCAAGAGCGGCTTCAAGTCCGGACATGGAAAACCGGGATTTTTGTCAAAGTCAACGGAACATCGCCGCAAAAAACGATTGGCTACCGCGCCGATATAGACGGGCTGCCGATCCGCGAGGAGACCGGTTTGCCGTACCGCTCTGAACATGAAGGGTGCATGCATGCGTGCGGCCACGATGTGCATATGAGCATCGCTCTTGGCGTGCTCACCCATTTCGCACATCATCCGATTCAAGATGACTTGCTGTTTATTTTCCAGCCGGCCGAGGAAGGGCCGGGCGGGGCGAAGCCGATGATGGAAAGCGACATCATGCAGGAATGGAGGCCGGATATGATCGTCGCCTTGCATATCGCCCCGGAATATCCGGTCGGCACTATCGCGACGAAAGAAGGACTGTTGTTTGCCAATACATCGGAGCTGTTTATCGATTTAAAAGGAAAAGGCGGACATGCAGCCTTTCCCCATTTGGCGAACGATATGGTCGTCGCTGCCTGCACGCTCGTCGTTCAGCTGCAGTCGATCGTCGCCCGCAACGTTGATCCGCTCGACAGCGCCGTCATTACGATCGGGAAAATTGCCGGGGGGACAGTGCAAAACGTCATCGCCGAACATGCCCGGCTCGAGGGAACGATCCGGACGCTGTCGCCTGCGGCTATGGAGGCGGTCAAGCGGCGGATTGAGGCGATCGTGCGCGGAATCGAAGTGGCCTACGAATGCGAGGCGGCGATCGATTACGGCGCCATGTACTACCAAGTGTACAACGATCCGGCGCTGACAGCGGAATTTATGCGGTTTGCCGAAGCGCATCCCGGTATGAACGTCATTCGCTGCAAAGAGGCGATGACTGGTGAAGATTTTGGCTATATGCTGGCGGAAATCCCGGGATTGATGTTTTGGCTCGGCGTGGATTCGCCCCATGGGTTGCATCATGCAAAGCTCACCCCAAATGAAGAGGCCATTGACCGGGCGATCGCCTTTTTAATTGATTATTTTTCATGGAAAGGGAACGCCGAATGAAGTATAGTTCCACCTCCATCAAGACACATTATGTATATGAGGGGGTGGAGTGTGATGGCGAAAATCGGTGTTGAGCAATCGCTGACCGACGTGCAGGAGGCATTGAGAGAAAGAGGGTATGAGGTTGTTCCGCTTGGCGGGGAACAAGATGCCCGGGGCTGCGACTGCTGCGTCATTACCGGCCTGGACGCCAATATCGCCGGCATTCACAACATCGTCACGTCCGGTCCGGTCATTGAAGCGAGCGGGCTTACCGCAGAAGAGATTTGCCAAAAAGTCGAAGAAAAACTTCGCTGATGACGAACGTTCGGGCTGTGTGCGCTGGCAGCCCGCTTTTGGGCGAAATGGCAAAATCGCATAGCGTAAAGGAATGGTGGAAAAGGAACGAAGAACGTTTTCGTTTCTTTTTCTTTTTTTGCTAAAATAAGGGGAGAAACAATGCTTGATCAACGATGGAGGAGTGTCAATGAAAAAGAAACAGTTTGCCGTCATCGGCCTCGGGCGCTTTGGCGGCAGCATCTGCCGGACGCTGAGCGAACAAGGGATGGAAGTATTGGCCATCGATATTGATGAAGACCGGGTAAACGAATTTGCGTCGATCGCTTCACACGCCGTCGTCGGCGACACGACCGATGAAAGCGTGCTGAAAAGTTTAGGCATCCGCAACTTCGACCATGTCATTGTCGCGATCGGCGACAACATCCAGGCGAGCATTTTGACGACCCTGATTTTAAAAGAGCTCGGCGTCAACCATATTACGGTCAAGGCAACGAACGATTACCATGAGAAAGTGCTGAAAAAAATCGGCGCTGACCAAATCGTGCATCCAGAACGGGACATGGGCGAGCGGATCGCCCACAACTTGATTTCCAACAACGTCCTAGATTATCTGGAGCTGTCGGACAAATACAGCATTGTCGAAATCGTGGCAAGCGAGCGGCTTGACGGCCATTCGCTTTTGGAGCTTGACATCCGCGCCCGCTATGGCATCAACATCGTCGCCATCAAGCGTGGAACAAGCGTCATCGTCTCCCCGCTCGCCTCGGAAATCATCCGCAAAGGCGACGTGTTGGTCGTCATCGGCGCTGACAGCGACATTGACCGGTTTGAGGAAAAAGTGGTCGGTTGACGGCTGGCAGGCGGCCTGTGCATGATGATGACGGAAAAAGGGCATCCTTTTGCAAGGACGCCCTTTTTTTCTTTAGATTTCCATGATGATCGGCAAAATCATTGGCCGCCGTTTCGTCCGCTCGTACAAGAACGGAGCGAGCGTTTCCGTAATTTCGTTTTTGATCTCCGACCATTGGTTCGTTTTCCGTTCCAGCACTTTTTCGAGATGCTTGGAGATCAACACTTGCGCTTCGCTGATTAAGTCACCTGACTCACGCATATAGACGAAGCCGCGAGAAATAATGTCCGGGCCGGCGGCGATTTTGAATTCTTTCATGTTGATGCTGACGACAACGATGACGAGTCCTTCCTCTGACAAAATGCGGCGGTCGCGCAAGACGATGTTGCCGATGTCGCCGACGCCGCTGCCGTCAATATAAACGGAGCCGGACGGAATTTTGCCGACGATGCGCGCCTCGTGTTCACTGATGCCGAGCACCTCGCCATTGTCCATAATAAAGCAGTTTTCCTCCGGCACGCCGCAGTCAATGGCGAGCTTGGCGTGCATTTTTTGCATCCGGTATTCGCCGTGGATCGGCATGAAATATTTTGGCTTCATGAGCCGGATCATCAGTTTTTGCTCTTCTTGCCCGCCGTGGCCGGACGTATGGATGTCGTTAAGCGGGCCGTGGATCACTTCCGCACCGGCTCTGCACAGCATGTTGATCGTCCGGTTGACGCTCACGGTGTTGCCCGGAATTGGCGATGAGGAGAAAACAACCGTGTCGCCTGGGATGATTTGAATTTGCCGGTGCGTGCCGTTGGCGATGCGCGACAACGCCGCCATCGGCTCGCCTTGGCTGCCGGTGCACAAAATCGTCACCCGATTGGCCGGCAGGCGGTTGATTTCGTTAGCGTCAACAAACGTGCCTTTTGGGCATTTGATGTAACCGAGTTCTTGGCCGATTTCAATCGCCGCTTCCATGCTGCGGCCGAAGACAGCGATTTTCCGGTTGTTGGCGACCGCCGCTTCGGTCACTTGTTGAAGCCGATGGATGTTGGACGCAAACGTTGCAAAAATAATCCGGCCGTTCACTTTGCGGAAAATGTCGTGGATGCTCTCGCCGACGCGCCGCTCGGACATCGTGAAATGCGGAATTTCACTGTTCGTGCTGTCCGAGAGCAAGCAAAGCACGCCTTCCTTCCCTATTTCTGCCATTTTTGTCAAATTTGCCGGTTCGCCGACCGGTGTAAAGTCGAATTTAAAGTCTCCTGTGTGGACGATTTGGCCAACCGGCGTTTTAACGACGATGCCGTAGCTGTCCGGAATGCTGTGCGTCGTCCGGAAAAAAGTGACCGCTGTTTTTTGGAAGCGAATGACATCCTCTTCGCGAATTTCAATGAGTTTTGCCTGACGCAGCAACCCGTGCTCTTCGAGTTTATTGCGGATGAGCCCGAGCGCCAGCTTGCCGCCGTAAATCGGGATGTTCACCTGCCGGAGCAAATACGGAATGCCGCCGATATGGTCTTCATGTCCATGGGTAATGAACAGCCCTTTCACTTTTTCCGCGTGCTTGACTAAATACGAATAGTCCGGGATGACGTAGTCGATGCCGAGCAATTCGTCTTCTGGAAACTTGATGCCCGCGTCAATCACAATAATTTCGTCTTGAAATTGTACGCCATATGTATTTTTCCCGATTTCACCCAGTCCGCCGAGGGCAAACACACCGACTTGCTGATCCGTTAATAGTTTCATGATGAGATCTCCAATACTTGAAAATTAGCGCTTTTCTTTTCGTACTCCAAATGCGCCCCCTCTAACGGCTGAATATACTCGATATTGATCGGACGGTTTTGCAGCTTTTGGCGTACTTCCCGCTCTGATTCTGCTTCAATGTAGAGCGTTTTCGTTTTTTCTCTCACGGGCACCTCTTCCGCGTTGTCTTGGTAAAACACTTTGAAAATCATGACCGAATCTCTCCTTATCGTACAATGATTGCTTTTCCATTATATAAAAATGCAACCCCGTTTTCATGTTTTTTGTCGTTCAAAAGCAAAAAAACAGGCGGGAGGTTTGCCGACGGTACGTATCATCTTTGACGGATTTTGGCCGTTTCATTCGCCAAAGTGGGAAAGAAGCCCTTCCGTCCGAAGGGCTGTTGTTGGAACAGTTAGGCGATCAATTTTTTCCGGAGCAAATCTTTCCACTGTTGAAGCAGCTTTTTTTTCAGCTTTTTCAACATTTTTCATCACTCCTTACTTTTTATTGTACTCAATTTGCGACGAAAGTAAATGTTTCTATTATATATGTTATGTAGGTAGAGGCTTGTTTTTCATGGGGAAAAATGGAACGAACCGTGCCTTTCGGTTGACATTCCAATTGTTTTTCAGTACGGTAAACAGTGAATACATTTTCGGCAAGGAGAAGAGAACGTGGGCAGAAAAATCGTGTTTTTCGACATTGACGGCACGTTGCTTGATGAACAAAAACAGCTGCCGCCATCAACCGTTGAGGCAGTCCGCCAGCTAAAACAGGCCGGCGTCTATGTCGCCATCGCCACCGGCCGGGCGCCGTTTATGTTTGCGGATGTACGCCGCCAGCTTGGGATCGACTCGTTCGTCAGCTTCAACGGGCAATACGTCGTTTTTGAAGGAACTGTCCTGCATAAGCGTCCGCTCCGCCGCGAGAAAGTGCGGACGTTGGCTGAGGACGCCCACCGCAACGGTCATCCGCTCGTCTTTATGGACGCGGAGGAAATGAGGGCGAGCGTCGGCGACCATCCGCACATTCATGTCAGCATGGGAAGCTTGAAGTTTTCCCACCCGCCTGTCGATCCCCTTTATTACGAAAACAATGACATTTACCAAGCGCTGCTGTTTTGCCGCGCCGCAGAAGAAGAACCGTACGTGCGCAATTATCCAGAATTCCGTTTTGTCCGTTGGCACGATGTGTCGACCGATGTGCTGCCGGCAGGGGGATCGAAAGCGGAGGGGATCCGCCTGATGATTGAGAAGCTCGGGATTGACAAAGGCGATGTGTATGCGTTCGGCGATGGGCTGAACGACATTGAAATGTTGTCGTTCGTCGGAACAGGAGTGGCGATGGGAAATGCCCATGAGGAAGTGAAACGAGTCGCCGATTTTGTAACGAAACCGGTCAGTGAAGAAGGCATATGGCACGGATTGAAACAATTGCAATTGATTCCATAAACAGCTGCCCCGCCGCTCATTCGGCGGGGCAGCTGTTTGGCATGGCCGGCCACGGTTCAGCGCCCGATCGGGATCGCTCCGTCTGGCACTTGGAACGGGTCGGCCGGATTGATGCGGTCATAAAACATAATGCCGTTTAAATGGTCGATTTCATGCTGGAAGACGATGGCCGGCAATCCTTTGAGGCGCAAGGTGACTTCCTCGCCGTCGAGCGTCGTGCCGGTGACCGTGATGCGGGCATAGCGCAGTACGTATCCGGGCACATCACGGTCGACCGACAGGCAGCCTTCCCCCGTCGTCAAATAACATTGCTGCACAGAGTGGCTGACGATTTTCGGATTGAACAAGGCATAGCTGTACAGCGTTCCGTTTTCATCAGTGACATGAACGGCAATCATCCGTTTGGAGACGTTGATTTGCGGAGCGGCGAGGCCGATGCCGGGCCGCAGGCCGTATTTGGCCGCCAGTTCCGGATCTTGGCTCATTTTCACATAGTCAAGCAAGCTTTGCAAAATGCGTTTGTCTTCCTCTGAAGGCGGCAGCGGAACGGGCTCAGCCACTTTCCGCAGCGTCGGATGCCCTTCTTTAATGATATCTTTCATGGTGATCATTCGCCTTTTCACTCCTGTCTCTCGCATCGCGGTCTACAGTGTTAGTCTAACAAAAATGCCTGTGCGCCGTAAATGAAAATGCGGCCGTCTGGAGATATTATCGGCGTATAAGGAATAAATTGGAAAATAAACTTAAGAAAGCGCTGTCAATAACATGAACGGACATTGCGTTTTGCATTTCCCGAAAAATATAATACAGAATTAATACAGTGTTGTTTCGATGTGGTATAACAGATGGTTTCAGGAATGTCCCTGATTCCAAATACAACCAGGAGACAAAAGGGAAAGCAACGGAAAATCAAAGTCGTTGACGGCGTGAAAAATAAAGTGTAAACTAAAACTTGAGAACAGACGCTGTGTTAATGAGGATATAAAAAATAGTAATACAGATGTCGGCGCCGTTTTCGGTTTCCGTTGCGCCAAGCGGCGGCTGCTTTTTATTTCTTCTTTACTTTTGGGTACATTAATAGTATATGGATGAAGACAGCCTGATTTCCAAATTTCTTGATGAAAGGCAGAGGTGAACAAGATGGGTGTAAAGACCTTCCAATTCCCATTTGCGGAGCAGCTCGAGAAAGTGGCCGAGCAGTTCCCGACATTTCAAATTTTGAATGAGGAAGGAGAAGTCGTCAATGAAGAGGCGATGCCGGAGCTGAGCGATGAGCAGCTGAAAGAGCTGATGCGTCGCATGGTGTATACGCGCATTCTTGACCAGCGCTCCATTTCGTTGAACCGCCAAGGGAGACTCGGGTTTTATGCGCCGACCGCCGGGCAGGAAGCGAGCCAAATTGCCAGCCATTTTGCATTGGAAAAAGAAGATTTTATTTTGCCGGGATACCGCGACGTTCCGCAAATCATTTGGCATGGGCTTCCGCTGTATCAGGCGTTTTTGTTCTCGCGCGGCCATTTCCATGGTAACCAAATTCCAGAAGGCGTAAACGTCCTGCCGCCGCAAATCATTATCGGCGCCCAATACATCCAAGCAGCTGGTGTGGCGCTCGGCTTGAAAATGCGGGGCAAAAAAGCAGTGGCGATTACATATACGGGCGACGGCGGCACGTCGCAAGGCGATTTCTACGAAGGGATCAACTTTGCGGGGGCGTTTAAGGCGCCGGCCATCTTTGTCGTGCAAAACAACCGCTTTGCCATCTCGACGCCGGTCGAAAAGCAAACCGTTGCCAAAACATTGGCGCAAAAAGCAGTCGCCGCCGGCATTCCGGGCATTCAAGTTGACGGCATGGACCCGCTTGCGGTCTACGCAGCGGTCAAAGCTGCTCGCGAGCGCGCCATTAACGGCGAAGGGCCGACGCTCATTGAAACGCTCTGCTTCCGCTATGGCCCGCATACGATGTCCGGTGACGATCCAACGCGCTATCGTTCGAAAGAGTTGGAAAACGAATGGGCGAAGAAAGACCCACTCGTGCGTTTCCGCAAGTTTTTAGAGGCGAAAGGCTTGTGGAGCGAAGAAGAAGAAAACAACGTTATTGAACAGGCAAAAGAAGAGATTAAAGAAGCGATCAAGAAAGCGGACGAAACGCCGAAGCAAAAAGTAACCGACTTGATCAGCATCATGTTTGAAGAGCTGCCGTTCAATTTGAAGGAGCAGTATGAAATTTACAAAGAGAAGGAGTCGAAGTAAGCCATGGCGCAAATGACAATGGTTCAGGCGATCACCGATGCGCTGCGTATCGAGTTGAAAAATGATCCGAACGTGCTCATTTTCGGGGAAGACGTTGGGGTCAACGGCGGCGTATTCCGGGCGACGGAAGGGCTGCAGGCCGAATTTGGCGAAGATCGCGTTTTTGACACGCCGCTCGCCGAATCAGGAATCGGCGGCTTGGCGATCGGTTTGGCGCTGCAAGGGTTTCGCCCGGTGCCGGAAATCCAGTTTTTTGGCTTCGTGTATGAAGTGATGGATTCGATTTGCGGGCAAATGGCGCGCATCCGCTATCGTACGGGCGGACGCTACCATATGCCGATTACGATCCGTTCTCCGTTTGGCGGCGGCGTCCATACGCCGGAGTTGCACTCAGACAGCTTGGAAGGGCTTGTCGCCCAACAGCCAGGCTTGAAGGTTGTCATTCCGTCGACGCCGTATGATGCGAAAGGGCTGCTCATCTCGGCGATTCGCGACAACGACCCGGTCATTTTCCTTGAACATTTGAAGCTGTACCGTTCGTTCCGTCAGGAAGTGCCGGAAGGGGAATACACGATTCCGATCGGCAAGGCGGACATTAAGCGGGAAGGAAAAGACATCACGATCATCGCGTACGGCGCCATGGTGCATGAATCGTTAAAAGCGGCGGCAGAATTAGAGAAGGAAGGCATTTCTGCCGAAGTCGTCGACTTGCGCACCGTGCAGCCGCTCGATATTGAAACGATCATCGGTTCGGTCGAAAAAACGGGCCGCGCCATTGTCGTTCAAGAAGCGCAACGGCAGGCTGGCATCGCCGCCAACGTCGTGGCGGAGATTAACGAACGCGCCATCTTAAGCCTTGAGGCGCCGGTGTTGCGCGTGGCCGCTCCGGACACGGTCTATCCGTTTGCTCAGGCGGAATCGGTATGGCTGCCAAACTTTAAAGATGTAATCGAAACGGCGAAAAAAGTGATGAACTTCTAACAGCGGACAAACTCGGGGGAGCGGAACGCCTTCCCCCGCCCATTTTCGGCAAACGATAGGAGGTAGACAGACAGTGGCTTTTGAATTTAAGCTGCCGGACATTGGCGAAGGCATCCACGAAGGTGAAATTGTCAAATGGTTTGTGAAACCGGGCGATGAAGTGAACGAAGACGATGTATTGTGCGAAGTGCAAAATGACAAGGCGGTTGTCGAAATTCCCTCCCCGGTCAAAGGGAAAGTGCTTGAAATCCTCGTCCCGGAGGGAACAGTGGCAACGGTCGGGCAAACGCTCATCACGCTCGATGCGCCGGGTTATGAAAACATGACGTTTAAAGGACAAGAGCAAGAAGAAGCGAAAAAAGAGGAAAAAACGGAAACGGTGTCGAAAGAGGAAAAGGTTGACGCTGTCGCTCCCAATGCACCGGCAGCTGAAGCGGAGGCTGGCCCGAACCGCCGCGTCATCGCCATGCCGTCCGTGCGCAAGTATGCGCGCGAAAAAGGCGTCGATATTCGGCTTGTCCAAGGAACGGGCAAAAACGGCCGCGTCCTGAAAGAAGATATTGACGCTTTCCTTGCCGGCGGCGCAAAACCGGCACCGGCCGCAGCGGAGGAAAAAGCGGCGCCGGCCGCAGCGAAACCGGCGACGACAGAAGGCGAATTCCCGGAAACGCGCGAGAAAATGAGCGGCATCCGTCGGGCGATTGCCAAAGCGATGGTGCATTCCAAACATACCGCTCCGCACGTGACGCTGATGGACGAAGCCGATGTGACGAAGCTTGTTGCTCACCGAAAAAAATTCAAGGCTATTGCCGCGGAAAAAGGCATCAAGCTGACGTTTTTGCCGTACGTCGTCAAAGCGCTCGTTTCCGCGCTGCGTGAATACCCAGTGTTGAATACGTCCATTGATGATGAGACGGAAGAAATCATCCAGAAGCATTATTACAATATCGGCATCGCCGCTGATACGGACCGCGGCTTGCTTGTGCCGGTCATTAAACATGCCGATCGCAAGCCGATTTTCGCCTTGGCGCAAGAAATCAATGAGCTCGCCGAGAAAGCGCGCGACGGCAAACTGACGCCGGGAGAAATGAAAGGCGCATCGTGCACGATCACGAACATCGGCTCAGCCGGCGGGCAATGGTTTACCCCGGTCATCAACCATCCGGAAGTGGCGATTCTTGGCATCGGCCGCATTGCGGAAAAGCCGATCGTCCGTGACGGTGAAATTGTCGCTGCCCCGATGCTGGCGCTCTCGCTTAGCTTTGACCACCGGATGATCGACGGGGCGACAGCGCAAAAAGCGCTCAACCATATCAAACGGCTGTTGAGTGACCCGGAATTATTACTAATGGAGGCGTAAAACGATGGTAGTTGGCGATTTTGCAATTGAAACGGAAACGCTTGTCGTCGGCGCCGGTCCTGGCGGGTATGTCGCCGCCATCCGCGCCGCGCAGCTCGGACAAAAAGTGACGATTGTGGAAAAGGGCAATTTAGGCGGCGTCTGCTTAAATGTTGGCTGCATCCCGTCAAAGGCGCTGATCTCCGCAAGCCATCGCTATGAGCAGGCGAAGCATTCCGAAGAAATGGGCATTAAGGCGGAGAACGTCACCATCGATTTTGCCAAAGTGCAAGAATGGAAAGCAAGCGTCGTGAAAAAATTAACGGGCGGCGTCGAAGGGCTGTTAAAAGGAAACAAAGTAGAGATCGTCAAAGGGGAAGCGTATTTTGTCGACGCCAATACGGTGCGTGTCGTCAACGGCGACAGCGCGCAGACGTATACGTTCAAAAACGCGATTATCGCCACCGGCTCGCGCCCGATTGAGCTGCCGAACTTCAAGTTTTCCAACCGCATTCTTGACTCGACGGGAGCTCTCAACCTTGGGGAAGTGCCGAAATCGCTCGTGGTCATCGGCGGCGGCTATATTGGCATCGAACTCGGTACGGCTTACGCCAACTTTGGGACGAAAGTGACCATTTTAGAAGGAGCCGGCGAAATTTTGTCCGGTTTTGAGAAGCAAATGGCTGCCATCATCAAGAAGCGCCTGAAGAAAAAAGGCGTTGAAGTCGTGACGAACGCATTGGCGAAAGGGGCCGAAGAACGCGAAGACGGCGTCACGGTCACGTATGAGGCGAATGGTGAAACGAAAACGATTGACGCCGACTATGTGTTGGTGACGGTCGGCCGCCGACCGAATACAGATGAACTTGGTCTTGAACAAATCGGCATCAAAATGACGAACCGCGGCTTGATTGAAGTGGACCAACAATGCCGGACAAGCGTGCCGAACATTTTTGCGATCGGCGACATCGTTCCAGGCCCGGCGCTTGCTCATAAAGCGTCGTATGAAGGGAAAGTGGCGGCGGAAGCCATCGCCGGCCATCCGTCGGTAGTGGATTACATCGCCCTTCCGGCTGTGGTCTTCTCCGATCCGGAATGCGCCTCGGTCGGCTACTTTGAACAACAGGCGAAAGAGGAAGGCATCGACGTCATTACGGCGAAATTCCCGTTTGCCGCCAACGGCCGCGCTCTGTCACTCAACGATACGGACGGTTTCCTGAAGCTTGTCGTCCGCAAAGAAGACGGCGTCGTCATTGGTGCGCAAATCATCGGTCCAAATGCTTCTGACATGATCGCCGAGCTTGGGCTCGCCATTGAAGCCGGCATGACGGCGGAAGACATCGCTTTGACGATCCATGCCCATCCGACGCTTGGCGAAATCGCCATGGAAGCGGCGGAAGTGGCGCTTGGCACACCGATTCATATCATTACGAAGTAACTGTGAAACGACCGGGCTTGGCCCGGTCGTTTTTCTTATCATGCGGGAATGACGCATTTCTTGTCCTGTTTTTCATACTATTTTCCGCTTTCGTTTCATATCGTTATGGTAAAGAAAAGCGGGAGATGGAAATGATGAAAGCGTATGTCGCCTTTTTGCTGCAAATGATGATTTGGAGCAGTTTTTCCTTGATCGAGTGGCTGTCGGGGCGGGACCGGCCGTTTTTCCGCGGCTTGATGTTGTGCGTCTTCATGTACATAGCGTTTTTACTGGCGCGCCAGCTCGGCTTGGCGACGCGCAAAGCGCTCCTTACAACAGCTGCCACGGCGGCGGTGTATTTTACCGGCCAGCATTTCATATGGCAATATATTCCATGATCTGCCCCTTGGGTGCGGAAGCGGCGCAGTTCGGCGAACAAAAAACAGCGGTCCCATGCCGCTGTTTACGCGCGGCCGAACGACATCGTCCGGCCGCTGAATAAACGCAGTTCGCCGCCAAGCGTTTTGGCCATCCATTTGCTGAATTCGTTTGCTTTTCCTTTGTCCCCGTGCGTTGCTCCCGGCGCCAATGCCAGCTCAATCCTTGTTTCTTCTCCGGTTGTCCGCACGGCAATGGCCATCCCTTTGTATAAGCGGCCGTCGCCTTGCAAATAAAGAACGTGGTCGCGTTCATGCACCGTGTATGGAAAGGCTGCCTGCTCGTACGCCCATCCAAGCTACTCCCCCGTTTTGCGCAGCGCGGCTCGGTAACGTTCGAGCAACTGTTTGATTTCCTCGATGCTGATCGATTTTCCCCTCCCCGGCAGCTTTAGGCTTGCATTCAACGCCCTTCTCTCCTTTCGCCATCTTTTTGTCTCTCTCGTCCCTGAATCCGTGATAAAAACGCGTTCAAACTGCTGAGAAAGCTTGATAAATCAACAAATATCACACTTTTTGCTTTTCACTCAATAAGTGAACATCCGAAACTGGGCTAAACCCTTGATATGATTACGTTTTCCGGTGCTTTTGATGAGCTGCTGTCACGGATTCAGGTCGTCTTCATTGTACCATGTTTTTCCGGACTGCGGTGAAAAAGTTTGGTGTCATAAAAGAGCCGTCATAATCCGAAATGTGACATACAAATTTAGATTTACAATCTAAATATGATATATTATTATAAAACCAACAACAACATTTATCATCATAAAGGGGGTTTGGGGATGGGCACGATCGTATGCCAAACGTGTGAAGCGACAATTGCGTATTTTGAAGATGAAAAAGTGACAACGCTTTACGGGAAATGCGATTGCTGCGGTCATGACCGCGAGGACGGAGAAAAAGAATAAGGCGGGCAAACAAACGGGGGAAGGAACGGATAGGCGCGCATGTGGGGCAAAGCACATGCGCGCCGTTGATTTTGGCCCAAAAAAACAAGCCGGGAAAACCGGCTTGTGCATTCAACGAATCGGCTTATATTCTTTGATGACGCGCAACGTCTGCAGCGTATCGTCCTCAGGGCCTTGCACCGGCAGGCCGGCGGCCAAGTTTGTCTCGATATACTTCAAATTTTCCTCCGTAATGATTTCACCGGGAATAAAAATCGGGATGCCCGGCGGATACACCATCACAAATTCCGCGATGATCCGTCCGGCTGACTCGTGAAACGGCACGACTTCTGTTTCTGCATAAAAGGCGTCGCGCGGCGTCAAGGCTAAGGCCGGGATATCCGGAAGCAGCACTTTCGGTTTGACTCCTTTTTCCGCCTGATGGCTGAACTCGTCCGACAGGCGGCGGAGGGCCGAAACGAGCAGCCCGGCTTCCCGCTCGCTGTCGCCTGGAGTGATGAGGCACAAAATGTTATACAAATCCGAAAGCTCCACTTCGATGTTATACGTTTCGCGGAGCCATTGTTCGACATCATGGCCGGTCAAGCCGAGCTCCTTGACGGAGATGATCAGCTTCGTTGGATCGTAGTCGTACGTCGCTTCCGTGCCTAAAATTTCTTCACCGACGCAGTACAAATATGGAATTTCGTTGATTTGCCGCCGTGTCCATTCCGCGAGGCGGATCGCCTTGTCAATGAGCTCCCGCCCTTTCGTCGCCAGCTGTTTGCGGGCGACATCGAGCGAAGCGAGCAACAAATACGACGTCGACGTCGTCGTCAACATGCTTAAGATCGCTTGCACGTGCTTCGCGGAGACGAGCCCTTCGCGCACATTTAAAATCGAGCTTTGCGTCAGCGATCCGCCGAGCTTATGGACGCTTGTCGCCGCCATATCGGCCCCGGCTTGCATCGCGGAGAGCGGCAAGTCCTCATGAAAATGAATGTGAACGCCGTGCGCTTCGTCGACAAGCACCGGAACGTTGTACGAGTGGGCGATCTCGACGATTTTTTTCAAATCGCCGGCAATGCCAAAATACGTCGGGTTGATGACGAGCACCCCTTTGGCATCCGGGTGTTGGTGGAGCGCTTTTTCCACTGCCTGTGGCGTAATGCCGTGGGAAATACCGAGCTCCTTGTCAATTTCCGGATGGATGAAAATCGGCGTCGCCCCAGAAAAGACGATTGCAGACATGACCGATTTATGGACGTTGCGCGGCACAATAATTTTATCGCCCGGTCCGGCGACCGACATGACCATCGTCATGATCGCCCCGCTCGTCCCTTGCACTGAGAAAAACGTGTAATCGGCGCCGAACGCTTCGGCGGCGAGCTCCTGTGCACGTTTGATCATCCCTTTCGGATGATGCAAATCGTCGAGCGGACTGATGTTGATTAAATCGATCGCCAAGGCGTTTTCTCCGATGAAGGAGCGAAACTCCGGATCCATGCCGGCCCCTTTTTTATGGCCGGGGATGTGAAATTGAACCGGATTTTTTTTCATATGCTCCAACAGTCCGGTAAACAATGGTGTTTCGAGTTGTGACAATGGTTCCCCACACCTCTTTACCTTAAAAATAAAACAAATGCATTATAGCATTTATTTGTTCGTTTGCAAAGAAGAAAAGAATGTTGCACCAAAAAAGGAGAATGGCGATCAAAACAAGAAGTAAAAGAAGGATAACATCAAAAAGGGGAATGAATCGATGGAATGGAACACGAGAGTGACCGAGTTGCTCGGCATTACATATCCAATCATTCAAGGGGGATGAGCCTATCTGACGTACGCCGACTTGGACGCCGCCGTCTCCAACGCCGGCGGGCTCGGCCAAATTACGGCGATGTCGCTTGAAAGCCCGGAGCGCTTGCGCGAGGAAATCCGCAAAGTGAAAGAAAAGACGGACTGGCCGTTTGGAGTTAATTTTGCCATCGGCCAGCACGGCCGCCCGTTCGCTCATATGCTTGAGGCTCGCTTGGGCCGGACAGGCGATTGGGCTCATTCACGACATTCCGTAGGTCGCTGAACTGTTTGCCCGCATGATCGGCGAGGCGGAACAAATTCGGCGCCGTTGGGCAAACTAACAGCGGAGGTGAAACAATGGGCTATTCGTACCCGTTTTCGTATGATTGGTCGACGCAAGAAATCATCGATGTCATTAAATTTTTTACGGCGGTCGAAACGGCGTATGAGCGGGGGATGAAACGCGAAGAATTAATGGAGATATACCGCCGTTTCAAAGAGATCGTCCCGTCCAAAAGCGAGGAAAACCGGTTGTACGCCGAGTTTGAAAAGGAAAGCGGCTATTCATCGTACGCGGTCATCAAGCAGGTGAAAGAGGCAAAAAACGGCGACTGGATTCACATCGGGCCAAGCGGGCGAAACGCGGTAGGTAAACGCACAAATTAGTTGCATACACCCCTTTTTCCACATAATATTAAAATATAAAACAAAACGAAGCAGTACATTCCGTGAGGGGCGCCGGAAGTTTAGCTGATGATCGAGAAAGGGGTGCGGACGAAGATGAAAAAAACCGCCAATTCGCTGAAACGGCCAGACGGAGACAAACGCATGGCGGTGTTGCGGCTCGAACTTGATTATGAATTGGCGACGCTGTATGAAGCCATGATGGAAAACGATGAAGAAAAGAAAAGAGAATGCAAACGGCGGCTTGAAAAGCTGCGCCAAGAACTGATGCGCCTTCAAGTATGACCATTTTTAAGGCGAACCATCTTTGCGGTTCGTTTTTTTCTTGAGCGGTGCCCACCCCTTTCCGGCTGCTGCGTACATAATAAAAGCGGGAGGAATAGACATGGAAGGAAAATGGGAAGAGATCGACCAGTATGCCCGGCAATGGATTGCAGAAGCGGGACAGCGCATCCGCGCCTCGTTTGCGGAGCCGCTGACTGTGGAAACGAAGGAAAACCGCAACGACTTGGTGACGAACGTCGACCGCGGCATTGAGCAGTTTTTCGCCGAGCACATCCGCCGCCAATTTCCCGGCCATCGCCTGTTGGGCGAAGAAGGGTTCGGCGATGAGCTGGCCGCATTGGACGGCGTTGTATGGGTCATTGACCCGATTGACGGAACGATGAACTTTGTCCATCAGCGGCGCCACTTTGCCGTGTCGGTCGGCATTTTCGAAGATGGCGTCGGCCAGCTTGGCTATGTGTATGACGTTGTCTTTGACGAGCTGTATACCGCGCAAAAAGGGAAGGGGCTGTTTTTGAACGGCGAGCCGCTCGGCCGCTTGCAGCCGGCACCGGTGGCGGAATCGATCATCGCCATTAATGGCACATGGCTCATGGAAAATAAACGTCTCGACCATCGTCCACTCGTGAGGCTGGCCAAAGATGCGCGCGGCACGCGTTCGTACGGGTCGGCGGCGCTCGAGCTCGCCTATGTCGCAGCCGGCCGCTTGGACGCCTACATTTCGCCGCGCCTGTCGCCGTGGGATTTTGCCGGCGGGATGATTTTAATTGAAGAGGCGGGTGGAATCATGACGAACCTCGACGGAAAGCCGATCGATCTGCTCAACCGCAGCTCTGTGCTTGCCGCCAAGCCGGGCGTGCATGAGGAAATTTTGTATCGCTACCTTCGGGGCTGACGAGAAGGAGGCTGCGGCAAGAAAAGGGGCTGATCCAAAATGCGAGTGCGTTTTCGGATCAGTCCCGTTTTTTTATTCGCGCATCCGCTTTTTGCGAACGAACCCGGCGCCCATAATGGTGATAAACGTGAGCGTCGAGACGGCGATGCCGGTTGCGCTTTGCCTAGCGATGAAAACGCCGATCGCCATGACGGCGGCGACAGCGAGGATGGCGAGTAGCAGCGGCACAGGTTCGATGCGTTTCATCCGCTTGACTCCTTTCTCGGAAAATGAGGCGTCTTTTTCTAGTGTACCGGAAAATACGGCTCTTCACCAAACGTTATGTTGCATCTATATATGCTTGATTTTCTATGTTTTGTGATATAATAGACGAGCAGCTTGTCTAACAGGAGTGACCAACATTGACCAAGAAACGAATGGATCTTCGCAATATTGCGATTATCGCCCACGTCGACCATGGAAAAACGACGCTCGTCGACCAACTGCTCCGGCAGTCGGGAACATTCCGCGAAAACGAACAAGTCGAGGAGCGGGCGCTTGATCGCAACGATTTGGAGCGTGAGCGCGGCATTACGATTTTAGCCAAAAATACTGCTGTGTTGTATAAAGGGACGCGCATCAACATTTTGGATACACCGGGGCACGCCGATTTCGGCGGGGAAGTGGAGCGGATCATGCGCCTTGTTGACGGCGTCTTGCTTGTCGTCGATGCGTACGAAGGCTGTATGCCGCAAACGCGGTTTGTGCTCAAAAAAGCGCTTGAGCAGCAGCTTGTGCCGATTGTCGTCGTCAACAAAATCGACCGCGAGTTTGCCCGTCCGGCGGAAGTCGTCGATGAAGTGATCGACTTGTTTATTGAACTCGGCGCTTCGGAGGAGCAGCTTGAGTTTCCGGTCGTGTACACATCGGCGCTGCGCGGAACATCAAGCCTTGACCCGGACCGGCAAGGCGGGGACATGACCGCCTTGTTTGAGACGATCATCGAGCATATTCCGGCGCCGGCGGACAATCGCGATGAACCGTTGCAATTCCAGGTGGCCCTGCTCGATTATAACGAATACGTGGGCCGCATCGGCATCGGGCGCATTTTCCGCGGCACGATGAAAACCGGCCAGCAAGTCGCCTTATTGAAGCGCGACGGCACCGTGAGACAGTTCCGCGTCACAAAGTTGTTCGGCTTTATTGGCTTAAAGCGGATCGAGATTGAAGAAGCCCACGCCGGCGACATCGTGGCTGTTGCGGGAATGGAAGACATTAACGTCGGCGAGACCGTTTGTCCGCCGGACCGCCAGGAACCGTTGCCGCCGCTTCATATTGATGAGCCGACGCTGAAAATGACCTTTCTTGTCAACAACAGCCCGTTTGCCGGGCGCGAAGGCAAATATGTGACGGCACGGAAGTTGGAAGAGCGGCTGCTCACCCAGCTTGAGACCGATGTCAGCCTGCGCGTCGAGCCGACCGATTCGCCGGATGCATGGATCGTTTCCGGACGCGGCGAGCTTCATTTAGCCATTCTAATTGAAAGCATGCGCCGAGAAGGGTATGAACTGCAAGTATCGAAGCCGGAAGTCATTGTCAAAGAGATCGATGGCGTTTTGTGCGAACCGATTGAACGAGTCGTGATCGACGTTCCGGAAGAGTATACCGGCGCCGTTATGGAATCGCTTGGCAGCCGCAAAGGCGAACTCGCCGATATGGTGCATGGAGACAACGGACAAGTGCGTCTCGTCTTTCTTGTGCCGTCGCGCGGGTTGATCGGCTATCGAAGCGAATTTATGTCGCTGACGCGTGGGTATGGCATTTTAAACCATTCATTTGACCATTACGCTCCCATGCAGCCTGGCGCGATCGGAGGCCGCCGCCAAGGGGTGCTCGTCTCGATGGAAACCGGCAAGGCGACAGCGTACAGCATTATGCAGCTTGAGGACCGCGGCACGATTTTTGTCGAGCCGGGCACAGAAGTGTACGAAGGAATGATCGTCGGCGAGCACAACCGGGAAAACGACCTTGTCGTCAACATTTGCCGCGAGAAGCATGTTACGAATGTGCGCTCATCGACGAAAGAGCAGACGGTGACGATGAAAAAGCCGCGCCTGCTGACGTTGGAAGAGGCGCTTGAGTATTTGAACGACGATGAATATTGCGAAGTGACGCCGGTTTCCATTCGTTTGCGCAAAAAAATCTTAAGCAAAAGCGAGCGCGAAAAAGCGGAGAAGAGAAAGAAAGCGGCGCAACAGGCAAAATAGAAGCGGCATGCCTTTGGCTAACCGGGAAAGCCCTGGATGCGCCGGCGTGTGCATGCTTCTGCCGCGCGGCGCTTGAGAGGAAACAAAACAAGGCTGCGTTTTGGCGGGCATTCGGGTGGACGGGAGGGAACAATATGAACGTGCTGGAACGGCTGACGTTTTTCGCCTCTCTTTATGACGTTGACGGCAATCCCGAGCGCGGCATGTGGCTGCTGTACGCCACGGTTTTGCTGCTGGCGGCGCTTGTTTACCGTCTCGGTTTTGCCCGCCGGCTGCCGCTGTTGAAAAGCGCCGTCATTTACGTCTTGCTGGCGCTCGGCTGCACAGTGTTAACGTTTTTCGCTGTTTTTTTGCCTGTGGCGGAAGGATTGGCGGTCGCCGCGCTCGTATTGCTCATTTATAAAATCCGCCTCAGGCAGGCGAAAGAGGGAGAAAAGCCATGAAATCGGTGCAAGACGCTCTTTACAACTGGCTGACAATCGAAATTGTCGCCGCCGCCCGCCCGCACGATGAGGCGGCGCGCGACACGGCGTCGTTTTTTCTGGCTATCTTGGAAAACAACTTCGGCGTGACGGCGGTGAAGGCCGCCAAAGACGAAGCGAGCGGGCGGTACGTTGTTGAATATAGGTGCGGCGGGGAAACAAAGACGGCTCATTTCCCTGTGGAGCTGGCGGAAGCGATATGGCGGCAGATCGAAGCCGAGCCTGAGAAGTACGGATCATAAAGAAAAAGAAGCAAAACCGGCACTGGAAAGCGGCCGCTTCTCAGTGCCGGTTTTTGGTTACCAATCCTCATCGGTGCGGTTGCCGCGATAGAAGCGGAATTTTCCTGTCGCCAGCCGCATCCGTGTTTTTTCCGCAATGCGGTCATGACATTGACGGCACATGTACGTATGGATCGGACGGTTGCGAAGCCGTTTGGCGAGCGGCGATTCATCGTCGATCGTGTCAATTTGTTCGCAAAGCACGCATTTGATTCTCATGGTTCACCTCAACAACTATATCAATGCACGTTGAAGCTTTAACGTTTTTTATTTTTCGACTGGCGGGCGGCCGAACAACACCGCCTTCTAGACAAATTGGTTTGTCCGGAAGGCGGCTCGTTGTTCGGTTCTCTGTCACGCTAAAGCTTCTCCGGCTGTCATTAAGATCGAAAATGCCCCTCCCGATCCATTATACCACAGCGCAGCAGAATCGTTTAGCGGTTTAAGTGGTGGTTGGACTGCTTTTCTTGATGTTCGTTCAACTGCCGTTCCTCTTGGTTGTTCAACTGCCCGTCGTTTTCTTCGGTCGGATTTGGCGTCGTTTCAAACAGGTCGCTTGGCACTTCCGGCATCACCCGTCCAACGATGTCGGCGATTTCGTTCATGAATGCCTGCACAGGCCGCCCCTCATCAATTTGCCGGCCGATGTTGCGCACGCGCGTGTAAAGGTCCGGATCGGCGATAATAATTGCGTTGGCGCCGTACGGGTCTTTTTGTAGCGCTTCTGCAACGGAATATTTGATCGTGCCGACGCGTGAGGCGTCGACATTGGCGCCGACGTCAATGCCGACGATGGCGTACTTGCCCACAACGATCGCGGTAGCATCGTGAACGTTCGGCACACGGTTCGCGATCTCCGCAATCCGGCGGGCGATCTCCTGGCCCGATTTATTTTCTACCTGCTCATCAACCGTATTTCTGACGCGCACAAGCGAACGGTCCCCATCGTTTGCTTCATTGCTGTTTCCAACATTGCATCCGCCTAAAAGAAGAAGGGAGAAGGCGGCCAGCCATCCGAGTGTTTTCTTCATCTTTGTCCACCTCTGCTTTTTTGACTTTATTTTGCAAAAATCCTTCTATCTTTATACATTTTTTCATATGCTATACCACAGCCATTCCCATCCGGTATACAAGGCGGAAAACGGACGCTAGGGGGAAGCGGAATTTGGGAAAGAAAATCTATGTGCTTGATACAAACGTCCTCTTGCAAGACCCGTATTCAATTTTTTCGTTCGAGGACAACGAGGTCGTCATTCCGGCTGTCGTCCTGGAGGAAGTGGATTCGAAAAAGCGGTATATGGATGAGGTCGGGAGAAACGCCCGCCAGGTGTCGAAGCTGATCGACCGCCTGCGCGAGAACGGCAAGCTGCACGAGAAAATTCCGCTTGAAAACGGAGGGGTGCTGCGCATTGAACTGAACCACCGTTCATTCCATCAGCTTCAGGAAATTTTTGTCGAAAAAACGAACGACAACCGCATTTTGGCGGTGGCGAAAAACTTATCGCTTGAGGAACAAGCGAAAGAGGACGGACGTTCGGTCATTTTGGTGAGCAAAGATGCGCTCGTGCGCGTGAAAGCGGATGCCATCGGGCTGCAGGCCGAAGACTTCTTAAGCGACCGCGTCGTTGACATCGACCATATTTACACCGGGTTTTTGGAACTGTACATAGGGAGAGATCACCTGCAACGGTTTTATGATAAAGGGGAGCTCGTGTTGGCCGATATCGCTGATCACCCGTTTTACCCGAATCAGTTTATTATTATGAAAGACGCATTCGGCAGTTCCGCTTCGGCGATTGGCATCGTCGACCAAAACGGCAAAAAGGTGAAGAAGCTGATTTTTCATCATGAGCATATATGGGGCATTCGCCCGCGCAACGTGCAGCAAACGATGGCGTTTGAGCTGCTTATGCGCGACGATATTCCGCTCGTGACGTTAATCGGCAAGGCTGGAACCGGGAAAACGCTGCTCGCGCTTGCTGCCGGGCTCATGCAGACTGAAGACTTGCGCACGTACAAAAAGCTGCTTGTTGCGCGCCCGATCGTGCCGATGGGGAAAGACCTCGGCTTTTTGCCCGGGGAAAAGGAAGAAAAGCTGCGCCCGTGGATGCAGCCGATTTTTGACAACCTTGAGTATTTGTTCAACACGAAAAAGCCGGGGGAATTGGACGCCATTTTAGCGGGCATGAGCTCGATTGAAGTCGAGGCGCTCACCTACATTCGCGGCCGCAGCCTGCCGGAGCAGTTCATCATTATTGATGAGGCGCAAAACTTAACAAAGCATGAAGTGAAGACGATTTTGACGCGCGTCGGCGAAAAAAGCAAAATCATTTTAATGGGCGATCCGGAACAGATCGACCATCCATATTTGGATGAATACAACAACGGCTTGACGTATGTGGTCGAGAAATTCAAAGACCAAAAAATCGCCGGTCATATCCGCCTTGTCAAAGGAGAGCGTTCCGCGCTCGCCCAGCTCGCTGCCGACTTGCTTTAGCCCTCGTCTTCCAACCGGCCGCTTGGGAGGCTGCCAATCCTGCGTCACGCGAACGAACAGAAATGGCGGCCCCTCACGGCCGACCGAAAACCGGACGTCCTCTTGACGGAGCGTCTGGTCAGCGGACGATGAGCTGGCGCACATGGGTAATCGGCGCTTCGCGGTTCGAGCCGTCGCCGAAATAAATGTGCACCGGACCGTCATCGCGCAGCGGCTTTCCGTTTTTAGAAAAAGCAAAAATCAAATCGTGTGCTTTGTCGAGCGGGATCACCGTTTCCCCGCTTTCCGTCACGACGACAAGTTCGGAAGCGTCTTCGTGCGGTTCAGCGTTTTGCAAAAACGGAGCAAACGGCATGCCGAACGAACCGGTGATGATTTTCTCCTTCAAAAAACGCCGCTCGGTTTTCAATGTGGGCGGAAAGACGGCCCCCTCCTGAATTTCCCGGTCCCAAAACGCCGACCACTTTTTGATTTCTTCTTCCTCTTGCCCTGCCTCGGCTTGATCTGGTTTCGGATGCGAAAAATACGTGTCCAAATCGACTTTTCGGTCATCGAAAATCCAGACGCCAGGGTCGAGCGTAATCGTAAAGTTGACCTTTCCCGTCAGCATGATAATATCGCTCATCAAGACACCCTCTCCTCTGCATGTTGCCGCTGTTTTTAGTTTAGTATAATAATAAATAAAGCGTTTGTCATGTTCCAAGCCGGATTGCTATCAATGGTTTCAACTTGCAAAATGGCTTGTTTCACGTTAAGATTTAAAGAAGGATAGGGGAGAGAACGGAGGGATCGATGTGACGGACGAATCGATGGGCTATCGCGAAAAGGCGTACGCGCTGCTGCAAGCCGATGCGGAAAAAATTATTCAGCTCATCCGCGTGCAAATGGATCATTTGACGATGCCGCAATGTCCGCTCTATGAGGAAGTGTTGGACACGCAAATGTTCGGCTTGTCGCGGGAAATCGACTTTGCGGTGCGCCTCGGGCTTGTGGAGGCCAAAGACGGAAAGGCGCTCCTTGACCGGCTTGAGCGCGAGCTTTCCGCGTTGCATGAAGCAGTGACAAAAAAGCGCGTACGATAACGATACATGGCAACTCAAACGATTGGCCTGCCGTCGTTTGAGTTTTTCTGTTTTTGGGCAGGAAATCGGCGCGCTGCTGCGAATGATTTATGTACATACGTGCAAACAGGGAAGAGGGACGATGGATCGACAATTATGGAAGAAAGTGTTGAAATGTTACGATTATCCGCTCATGGCCGCGGTCATTATGCTGTCGTTGTTCGGCCTGATTATGGTGTACAGCGCGAGCATGGTGACGGCCGTCATCCGTTTTGAGGTGCCGAGCGACTATTTTTATGAGCGGCAAAAGCATTGGCTCATCGCCGCGCTCGCTGCCTTTGCCATGATGGCTATTATTCCGTATAAAGTGTGGCGAAAAGAACGATTCGTGAAATTCGTTTTTTTCGCTTCCCCGCTGATGCTGATCGCGGTTGCGTTCCTTGGCCATACGGCCAACAATGCGACAAGCTGGTTTCGCGTTGGGGCGCTTTCCATCCAGCCGGCGGAGCTGGCCAAGCTCGGCCTGATTTTGTACTTGTCGGCGGCGTTTGCCAACAAGCGGAAACGGCTGGCTGAGCCGGTGAAAAGCAATTTATTCCCCATTTACTATACGCTGTTTATTTGTGCGTTGATCGCCATTCAGCCGGACTTCGGCACGGCGTTTATCGTTTTTGTCATCGCGGTGTGCATCATTCTTTCGTCTGGACTGCGCCTCACGTTGCTTTTCAAGCAGCTGCTCTTTTTCGCTTTGATCGCCGTGATGCTGTCGCCGCTTTGGCTTCCGTTCATGGGCAAAAAGATTTTTTCGAGAGAACGGTTGTCGCGCCTTTACAGTTTTTTGGATCCGTTTCAATATGCGGATACGGACGGCTATCAGCTCGTCAATTCGTATTTGGCGATCGGGATCGGCGGGCTGAAAGGGCTTGGGCTCGGAAAAGGCATCCAAAAGTACGGCTATTTGCCGGAGTCGCACACCGACTTTATTATGGCCGTCATTGCCGAAGAGCTCGGTTTGTTCGGCGTCATGTTCACGCTTGGGCTATTGGCGTTTATCGTGCTGCGCGGATTGTGGATCGCCCGCCGCTCGACTGATGCGTTCGGCAGCTTGCTCGCCATCGGCATTTCTGTCATGATCGGCTTCCAGACGTTTATTAACGTCGGCGGAGTCGTCGGGCTCATTCCCATCACCGGGGTGCCGCTGCCGCTCGTCAGCTACGGGGGGACATCGCTCGTCCTGATAATGGCCTCGCTCGGCTTACTGGTGAACATTTCGATGTTTACGAAGTATGAACAGCGATACAAAAAAAGCGAAAAACAAGCCGTGAACGCGTCAAAAAAAGGTCTGACTTTCTACCTGAATCCGTGATAAAAACGCGTTCAAACTGCTGAGAAAGCTTGATAAATCAACAAATATCACACTTTTTGCTTTTCACTCAATAAGTGAACATCCGAAACTGGGCTAAACCCTTGATATGATTACGTTTTCCGGTGCTTTTGATGAGCTGCTGTCACGGATTCAGGTTTCTAGAAAGTGTATTTACAAAACGGCAAAACTTTTATAGCTTAATTAGAAAGGAGGAGAGACGATGAGGACAAGACGAATTCACAAAGTACTTGTAGCCAACCGCGGGGAGGTCGCCATTCGCGTCTTCCGCGCCTGCACGGAGCTCGGCATCCGCACTGTAGCCATTTACTCGAAGGAAGATGCCGGTTCGTACCACCGCTATAAGGCGGATGAAGCGTATTTGGTCGGCGAAGGGAAAAAGCCGATTGAAGCGTATTTGGACATCGAGGGCATCATCGAAATCGCCAAAGTTCACGACGTTGATGCCATCCATCCGGGGTACGGGTTTTTGTCGGAAAATATCCAATTTGCGAAACGGTGCCGCGAGGAAGGGATTATTTTCATCGGCCCAAACGAGGATCACCTCGACATGTTTGGCGACAAAGTAAAAGCGCGCCATGCGGCCATGAAAGCGGGCATTCCGGTCATCCCGGGCAGCGACGGACCGGTCGGCGGCCTTGAGGATGTCGTCCGCTTTGCCGAAACGCACGGATATCCGATCATCATCAAGGCGGCGCTGGGCGGCGGCGGACGCGGCATGCGCATCGTCCGTTCCAAGTCTGAAGTGAAAGAAGCGTTTGAACGCGCCAAATCAGAGGCGAAGGCGGCATTTGGCAGCGATGACGTCTATGTCGAAAAGCTAATCGAAAAGCCAAAGCACATTGAAGTGCAAATTTTGGGCGACCATGAAGGAAACATTGTCCATCTTTACGAACGTGACTGCTCGGTGCAGCGCCGCCACCAAAAAGTCGTTGAGGTTGCGCCGAGCGTCTCGCTGTCGGACGAGCTGCGCCAGCGCATTTGTGAAGCGGCGGTCAAACTGATGAAAAGCGTCGGCTACGTCAACGCCGGTACGGTTGAGTTCCTTGTCTCAGGCGATGAATTTTATTTCATTGAGGTCAATCCGCGCATCCAAGTCGAGCATACGATCACCGAAATGATCACGGGGATTGACATCGTCCAGTCGCAAATTTTAATCGCCGACGGCTTTTCACTCCACAGCCCGGAAGTCGGCATTCCAAAGCAGGAAGACATCCGCATTAACGGCTATGCGATTCAGTCGCGGGTGACGACTGAGGACCCGCTCAACAACTTTATGCCGGATACGGGAAAAATTATGGCGTACCGCTCAGGCGGCGGTTTTGGCGTGCGCTTGGACGCCGGCAATGCCTTCCAAGGAGCGGTTATTACGCCGTATTACGATTCGCTGCTCGTGAAAGTGTCGACATGGGCGTTGACGTTTGAGCAGGCGGCCAGAAAAATGCTGCGCAACTTGCGCGAATTCCGCATTCGCGGCATTAAAACGAACATCCCGTTTTTGGAAAATGTCGTGCAGCATCCGAAGTTTTTGTCAGGGGAATATGATACATCGTTCATTGACACAACGCCGGAATTGTTTGTGTTTCCGCGCCGGAAAGACCGCGGGACGAAAATGCTCACCTACATCGGCACGGTGACGGTCAACGGCTTCCCTGGAATCGGCAAAAAGAAAAAGCCGGTGTTTGACAAGCCGCGCGTGCCGAAATTGAGCGAAACCGAACCGATCCCGGCCGGAACGAAGCAAATGTTGGACGAACGCGGCGTCGAGGGGCTCATTCGCTGGATTCAAGAACAGCCGCGCGTCCTGCTCACTGATACGACGTTCCGCGACGCCCATCAGTCGCTGTTGGCGACGCGCGTGCGCACGATCGACATGCTGCGCATCGCCGAACCGACGGCGCGCTTGCTGCCGAATTTGTTCTCGCTTGAGATGTGGGGCGGAGCGACGTTTGATGTGGCGTACCGCTTTTTGAAAGAAGATCCGTGGGATCGGCTGCTCAAGCTGCGCGAGCGCATCCCGAACGTGCTGTTCCAAATGCTGCTTCGTTCGGCCAACGCCGTGGGGTATAAAAACTATCCCGACAACGTCATCCGCGAGTTCGTCGACAAATCAGCGCAAGCCGGCATCGATGTCTTCCGCATTTTTGACAGCTTAAACTGGGTGAAAGGAATGACGGTGGCGATCGATGCCGTCCGGCAAAGTGGTAAAATCGCCGAGGCCGCCATTTGCTACACCGGCGACATTTTGGACCCGAGCCGGCCGAAGTACAACTTGGACTATTACAAGTCGCTCGCCAAAGAGCTCGAGCAAGCCGGAGCGCACATTTTGGGCATTAAAGATATGGCAGGGCTTTTGAAGCCGCAGGCGGCGTACGTGCTCATTTCCGCGCTTAAGGAAACGGTCGATATTCCGATCCATTTGCATACGCACGATACGAGCGGCAACGGCATTTACACGTACGCCAAAGCGATTGAAGCGGGTGTGGACATTGTTGATGTCGCCGTCAGCTCGATGGCCGGCTTGACGTCGCAGCCGAGCGCTAATACGCTCTACTATGCGTTGGAAGGAACAGAGCGGGCGCCGGAAGTTGACATTTATGGCTTGGAGCAGTTGGCCCGCTATTGGGAAGATGTGCGCAAGTTTTATCAGGAGTTTGAAAGCGGCATGAACGCCCCGCATACGGAAGTATACATGCACGAGATGCCGGGCGGCCAATACAGCAATTTGCAGCAGCAAGCGAAAGCGGTCGGCCTCGGCGACCGCTGGGATGAAGTGAAAGAAATGTACCGCCGTGTGAACGACTTGTTCGGCGATATCGTCAAAGTGACGCCATCATCGAAAGTCGTCGGCGACATGGCGCTGTATATGGTGCAAAACAACTTGACCGAACAAGACATTTTTGAGCGCGGCGAAACGCTCAACTTCCCGGATTCGGTCGTCGAGTTTTTCGAAGGCTATTTAGGCCAGCCGCACGGCGGATTTCCGAAAGAGCTGCAGCGCATCATTTTGAAAGGGCGCGAACCGATCACCGTCCGCCCGGGTGAGCTGCTTGAGCCGGTTGACTTCGAGCAAATCAAGCGGGAGCTGCATGACAAGCTCGGCCGCGAAGTGACCGACTTTGACGCCATTGCCTATGCGCTTTATCCGAAAGTGTTTTTAGAATATGCCGACACGGTCGAAAAATACGGCGATATTTCCGTGCTCGATACACCGACGTTCCTGTACGGCATGCGTCTCGGCGAGGAAATTGAAGTGGAGATTGAACGCGGCAAAACGCTCATCGTCAAGCTCGTGTCGATCGGCCAACCGCAGGCCGATGGCACGCGCGTCGTCTACTTCGAGCTGAACGGCCAGCCGCGCGAAGTCATCATCCGCGATGAGAGCATCAAAGCGGCCGTTGCTGAGCGCATCAAGGCCGACCGGACGAATCCGAACCATATTGCGGCGACGATGCCGGGTACGGTTGTGAAAGTGCTTGTCGAAAAAGGGGAGAAAGTGGATAAAGGCGACCATTTGATGGTCACGGAAGCGATGAAAATGGAAACGACGGTGCAGGCGCCGTTTGCTGGCATTGTCAAAGACATTTACGTCAAAAGCGGCGATGCCATTCAGGCGGGCGACTTGCTGATTGAGCTATCCAAATAATGAAAAAGGGATGTCCGCGTTTTTGTGGGCATCCCTTTTTCTCTGCAGCGGATTACCGCCATTTCAGCACGGTTGGCGCTGTTTCCTCGGGCGGGTGAGCCATCGTTTTTCCCGGCGCACGGCGGGTGCGCAGCGCCAAGAGCAGCAAGTAGCTGAGCACGCCGAACAGGCAGGAGATAAAAAACGCGTGCGCCAGAGCCACGTATAAGTTCAACTGAGTGAACACAACGAGCGCCCCAGTTGTCATCTGGGCGAGGACGAGAAAAAGAGCAATGATCCATCCATAGTAGATAACCGGTTGGCTTCGGTAATGACGGATGGCGTGCAGCGCCGCGATGGCGATCCAGATGACGATCAGCCCCGCCGCCAGCCGATGGCCCATTTGCACCCATTCGTGAAACTGCACCGGGAAAGGACGCGTTTTCGCGCACAGCGGCCAGCTTGGACAGGCGAGGCTGGCGTTCGTATGGCGGACGAGCGCCCCGGTATAGACGACAATGTACGAGTAAATAATGATCCCGTAAATATGAACGCGCATCGGCCTGTCAAGCGTAAGCGAGACGGCGGAAAACGTTTTGTCCGCTTCAAAAATGAGCAGCGTCAACAGCAGCACAGCGGCAAATGAGATGAGCGAAATGCCGAAATGCAGGGCCAACACAAAATCGGACTGCCCCCAGACGACCGCGGCGGCGCCGATTAATCCTTGCAGGACGAGAAAAACGAATGAGACGACTGCCAAAAACTTTGTCTCCCGCATATGGCCGATGACCCGCCATGCCCAAACGGAAAGAATGAGCACCATGATGCCGGCAAGCCCGGAGACAAGGCGATGGCTCAGCTCAATGACCAGTTCAGGCGTAATGTCATCCGGCACCCACTGGCCGTTGCACAGCGGCCATGATCGGCCGCACCCCATGCCGGAGCCGGTTTTCGTCACGAGCGCTCCGCCGATCAGCACAAACAGCATGACCACGGTTGTCGCGGCCGCAAACCATTTTAATGAACGTTGCAAAATCTTCACCTTCTTGTATTGAGGAATTATGATTTTGACCATATTTAGTAAAAAGTGGTGCAGTTGATAACGGCCAACGATGTTCCAAACCAAATCTATTTTACACGATGACCACCGGAAACACAAAATGACGTTTGCATATTGAATAAGTCGATTAAGTTTGCTAGAAATATTAATGGGATAGGCAAACGGGCCGGTTTCGCCTAACGGATTCAAAAATTTGACACAAATTATTTAAAAAAAGTTCACATGATGAGAAAAAATGTGATTTAATATAAAGAGAAATAAACCTACCTAGTTCTTTTGTTTTTTTTGTTTTCGTATTTCGGGCATTGGAGCCAAGATCACGGCGTCTGCCCGCCGGGCGGCGCAATGAGGAGGAACAGGAGACATGGCCGAATTGAAAGCGGTGCACCAGGATGCGGCCGATGCCGGTCATCGCTCGCATGTGAGCGTCAAGACAGTTTGGAGAGAGTTATCGTCTGTTGTGAAAATCGGAATCGTCAATTCGAATTTGATTACGACGTTCGCCGGGATGTGGCTGGCGTTTTATTTTACTGGGGAACACTTTTTGGAGAACCTGCATCTTGTTTTTTTCACGCTGTTTGGGGCAGCGCTTGTCATCGCAGGTTCATGCGCCATTAATAACTACATTGACCGCGACATTGATCAATATATGGAGCGGACGAAAGCACGCCCGACCGTCACCGGGACGATGGATCCGCGGCGGGTGCTTTGGCTTGGGATTGGTCTTGTCGCAATCGGCGAGATGGGCCTGCTTATGACAACGGTTACGGCTGCCGTCGTTGGATTGATCGGTATGGCGACGTACGTCTTTTTATACACCCTTTGGACGAAGCGCCATTATACGCTCAACACTGTCGTCGGCAGCATTTCCGGCGCCGTGCCGCCGGTGATCGGCTGGACCGCGGTTGACCCAAGTTTCCATGTCGTCCCGCTTGTTCTCTTTTTGATCATGTTTTTATGGCAGCCGCCGCATTTTTTGGCGTTGGCAATGAAGCGGTGCGAGGAGTACCGGGCTGCCGGCATTCCGATGCTGCCGGTCGTTCACGGCTTCGCCATGACGAAGCGGCAAATCATCGTCTGGGTGGCCTGTTTGCTGCCGCTGCCGTTTTATTTGTTCTCGCTCGGCGCGCCGTTTTTAACGGTCGCGACGCTGCTGAACATCGGCTGGCTGTTTTTGGGGCTGTGGGGCTTGAAAATGAAAGATGACTTAAAGTGGGCGAAATGGATGTTCGTCTATTCGCTCAACTATTTGACAATTCTATTCGTGGCGATGGTGATCGCCACCTTATGGTAAACGTTTGAAATTCTTTCATCATGAAAGAATTTGTATATATTTCTACATCAAAGAAAGAGGGGTTTGATTAGGCTATGAACAAAGGGCTGCGCTGGCGCTTACTTTCCTTGTTTGGAATGATGGCGCTGTTGCTCGCCGGCTGCGGCAAGCCGTTTTTATCGACGCTCCAGCCCGCCGGTGAAGTAGCGGACATACAGTATTCGCTCATGTTGCTGAGCACGTCGATCATGGTGCTCGTCATTGTCGTTGTAGCGATCATTTTCGTCTATGTTGTCATCCGCTTCCGGCGGCGCAAGGGGGAAGAAAACAAAATTCCGAAGCAAGTGGAAGGAAGCCATAAACTAGAAATTATTTGGACTGTCATTCCAATCATCCTCTTGCTGATTTTGGCGGTGCCGACGGTATCGGCGACGTTTAAGCTGGCGGATGTCAAGGCGATGAACGACAAAAAACGAGATAAGGATACAGTTGTCGTCAATGTTCGCGCCAACCAATACTGGTGGGAATTTGAATATCCGGATTACGGCATTATCACGAGCCAAGATTTGGTCGTGCCGACGAATGAAAAAGTGTATTTCAACTTGATTGCGTCGGATGTCAAACATTCGTTCTGGATTCCGGCGGTCGGCGGCAAAATGGATACGAACACTGACAACAAAAACCAATTTTGGCTTGTTTTTGATCAAAAAGCGACCGATAAGGCCGGCGGCGTCTTTTACGGCAAATGTGCGGAGCTTTGCGGTCCGTCCCATGCGCTGATGGACTTTAAAGTTCGGCCGTTGCCGCGCGACCAATTTGACGCCTGGGTGAAAAAGATGCAAAATGCAAAAAAACCGGTTGTGACGGATCCGGTTGCCAAACAAGGCGAGGCGATTTTCAACAAAAGCTGTATCGGCTGCCATGCCGTGTCGCCGGTAGACAAGCGTCCGGAACAGGCACGCACAGCGCCGAACTTGGCGAACTTTGGCGATCGCGAACGAATCGCCGGTATTTTGGAGCATAACGAAGAAAATCTGAAAAAATGGCTGAGAGACCCGAACAGCGTGAAGCCTGGAAATAAAATGGCGGGTACATATGGCCACTTGACGGAAGAGCAAATTGACGCATTGGCGAAATATTTGATGAGCTTAAAAGTGGAATAAAGCATGAGAAGGAGGTTTCACCGTGAGTACAATCGCGCGCAAAAAGGGTGTTGGCGCCGTTTTGTGGGATTATTTGACAACGGTCGACCATAAAAAAATCGCCCATCTGTACTTGATTTCCGGCGGGTTTTTCTTCCTGCTCGGTGGTCTCGAGGCGTTGTTCATCCGCATTCAGCTCGCCAAGCCGAACAACGATTTCCTTGTCGGCGGCTTGTATAACGAAGTGCTGACGATGCATGGAACGACGATGATTTTCTTGGCTGCGATGCCGCTTGTTTTCGCCTTTATGAACGCAGTCGTGCCGCTGCAGATCGGCGCGCGCGACGTCGCGTTCCCGTTTTTGAACGCTCTTGGATTCTGGATGTTTTTCTTCGGTGGTTTGTTTTTGAACTGTTCATGGTTTTTAGGCGGCGCACCGGACGCTGGTTGGACGTCGTATGCGTCGCTGTCGCTTGACTCAAAAGCGCATCATGGCATCGACTTTTATACGCTCGGGCTGCAAATTTCCGGCTTCGGAACGATCATGGGTGCCATTAACTTTCTTGTGACGATCATCAACATGCGCGCTCCGGGCATGACGTTTATGCGCATGCCGATGTTCACATGGGCGACGTTTGTGACGTCGGCGCTCATCTTGTTTGCGTTTCCGCCGCTTACGGTCGGCTTGATTTTCATGATGATGGATCGATTGTTTGGCGGCAACTTCTTTAACCCCGCTGCCGGTGGTAATACAATTATCTGGGAGCACTTGTTCTGGGTGTTCGGCCATCCGGAAGTATACATCCTTGTCTTGCCGGCGTTCGGCATTTTCTCGGAAATTTTCGCGACGTTCTCGCGCAAACGCCTATTCGGTTATTCGTCAATGGTGTTTGCGACGGTGCTTATTGCTTTCTTAGGGTTCATGGTATGGGCGCACCATATGTTCACGGTCGGGATGGGGCCGATTGCGAACGCCATCTTTGCCGTCGCGACGATGACGATCGCCGTTCCGACAGGAGTCAAAATTTTCAACTGGCTGTTTACGATGTGGGGCGGAAGCATCAAATTCACAACGCCAATGCATTATGCGGTGGCGTTTATTCCGTCGTTCGTCATGGGCGGGGTGACCGGGGTCATGTTGGCGTCGGCGGCGGCGGACTATCAATACCATGACAGCTATTTCGTCGTTGCGCACTTCCATTACGTCATCGTCGGCGGGGTTGTGTTCGCTTTGCTTGCCGGCACGCATTATTGGTGGCCGAAAATGTTTGGCCGCATGCTGAATGAAACGCTCGGCAAAATTACGTTCTGGCTGTTCTTTATCGGGTTCCATTTAACGTTCTTTATTCAGCACTTCCTTGGTTTGACAGGGATGCCGCGGCGCGTGTTTACGTATTTGCCGCATCAAGGATGGGAGACTGGCAACTTGATCAGTACGATCGGCGCGTTCTTTATGGCGGCCGCGACGGTTATTTTACTTATTAACATTGTGATTACGACGGTAAAAGGCGAAAAAGCGGCGGGGGATGCATGGGGCGACGGCCGCACGCTCGAATGGGCGATCGCTTCGCCGCCGCCGGTGTACAACTTCGCTCAAACGCCGCTCGTCCGCGGGCTTGATGCTTTCTGGCTCGAAAAAATGGAAGGCAAAAAAGAATTGACGCCAGCCGAACCGCTTGGTGACATTCATATGCCGAATTCGTCGTTCCTGCCGTTTGTCATTGCGTTTGGTCTGTTTGTCGCCGCCTTCGGCTTTACGTATCATAATGACGCCGGATGGGGCTTGCCGGTCGGCATTCTCGGCCTGCTCATTACGCTCGGTTCGATGTTCTTGCGTTCGGTGATTGATGATCACGGCTTCCACATCCATAAAGAAGAAGTGCTTGAACTTGAGAAGAAGGGGGCGAACGCCTGATGCATGCAGAGGAAAAATTGACGGCCGAGACGTTTCCGGCCGCGCCGGAACGCGCCACCCTTGAGGGGAAAAATAAGTTTCTTGGCTTCTGGCTCTTTTTAGGCGGAGAGACGGTGCTGTTCGCCTCTCTCTTCGCCACCTATTTGGCGCTCAAAGATAAAACGAACGGCGGCCCTTCGGCGGAAGAACTGTTCCAAATGCCGGTCGTGTTCATGGCGACGATGCTGCTGCTAACCAGCAGCTTAACGAGCGTGTATGCCATTTATCATATGAAAAACTTTGATTTTAAAAAGATGCAGCTCTGGTTTGGCATTACCGTTTTGCTTGGCGCCGGCTTTTTGGGCTTGGAAATTTACGAGTTCAATGAATATGTGCATGAAGGCCATAAGTTTACGACCAGCGCTTTCGCTTCAGCGTTCTACACGCTCGTTGGCACGCACGGGAGCCACGTCGCGTTCGGATTGCTTTGGATTCTGACGCTCATGATCCGCAACGCTAAGCGTGGGTTGAATTTATACAACGCCCCGAAATTTTACGTCGCGAGCCTTTACTGGCACTTCATCGACGTCGTCTGGGTGTTCATTTTTACGGTTGTATACTTGATGGGAATGGTGGGGTGAACGTATGGCGAACCAAACGAACTCCGGAAATGAACGCGTCGATTTGGCATACCGCCGCCGCAAAAATGCGGAAGAGATGCGCCATCAACTCATCGCCTTCGTGCTGATGATTTTGTTAACGCTCATCGCTTTCGCCGCGGTCGGCTACGAAGAGTTTTCCCATTGGTTTGTCGTTCCGTTTATTTTGTTGCTTGCCGCTGTGCAAGTGGCGTTCCAGCTTTATTATTTCATGCATATGAGCCATAAAGGCCACGAATTCCCGGCGATGTTTATTTACGGCGGTGTGGGGGTTATGCTCCTACTTGTTTGGGCGTTTACAACAGTCATTTGGTGGTAAGAAAAGGGGGAATCGGTTTTGCGCCGGTTTCCCCTTTTTCAATAGCCTTGGCGCGGCGTCGTGTAGTATAATGGGAAAGGACAAATCAGGAGGGGATTCGTATGTTTCAATCGCTGCAAATGTTTGGCCCCGTTGCCCTTTGGAGTCCGTTTTTTTTGCTTATGTTAGCGGCGGTTGCGTTGCTGTACATTGGGATCACCGGGCCATGGCGGCAGCGTTTCGGCCTCGGTGATGCCGTTTCGGAGAAGCAGAAAGCGTATTTTTTGACCGGGATTGCGCTTCTTTATATATGCAAAGGGTCTCCGTTGGATTTGATGGGCCATTTGACGTTCACCGCCCATATGGTGCAAATGGCAGTGCTGTATTTGATCGTGCCGCAATGTTTCATTTTAGGCATTCCGGCGCCGCTTTATGAGCGCGCATTCCGCATCACAGCAGTGCGCCGCGTGTTTCGGCTGTTGACAAAGCCAATTGTGGCGTTGCTGCTGTTTAACGGCTTGTTTTCGCTTTATCACGTTCCATTCATTTTTGACGCTGTGAAAATGAATATGTGGCTGCATGCGTTTGTTACCTCGGTCATTTTCGTTGCCGCGTTTTGCATGTGGTGGCCGCTTGTCAACAAGCTGCCCGATTGGCAAACGTTGTCCGGCCTAAAAAAAATGGGTTACATTTTCGCTGACGGCATGCTGTTGACCCCGGCTTGCGCGCTCATCATTTTTACCGATACGCCGCTTTATGCGACGTATACTGACCCGAAAGCATGGATGGCCGCGCTGGCTCTATGCGTTCCTCAAGGGACGCTGGCTTCGCTTGATTTGACCGGGCCGCAAATGTTTTTATCGATGTCGCCGCTCCATGATCAGCAGCTCGGCGGAGTGTTGATGAAAATCATCCAGGAAATCGTGTACGGGACGATGCTGTTCTTCATCTTCACCGAATGGTATCGGAAGGAGCGGGAGAAAGAGCCAAGCATGGATATGGAGCCGCGGCCGACCAAACTGTAAAGCGCGGTTGGCCGCCAACGATGAACAAAGAAGAAAGGGAGAGAAGCGATGGCCGTTTTACCGACAATCAGCACGAGCTGCATCGTGATCAGCGCTTTGCTTGTTGCTTATGGGTGGTATTTGATCAGCCGCAGGCGGATCGAAGCGCATAAAAAGGTGATGCTGACGGCAGCGGTGTTTGCTTTGCTGTTTTTCACCATTTACATGTCGCGGACGTTGTTTATTGGCAATACGAGCTTCGGCGGACCGGAGAATGTCAAAGTCTATTATACGGTGTTTCTTATTTTCCATATCATGTTGGCGACAGTGGGAGCCGTATTTGGCCTTGTGACGATCTGGACGGGGCTGAAAGACAGCCGCTCCCGCCATCGCCGGCTTGGGCCGGTGACGAGCATTATTTGGTTCGGCAGCGCTTCGACGGGGGTCATCGTGTATTTGCTTCTTTACGTCCTGTACCCGGGTGGGCAGACGACCTCGCTGATTAAAGCAGTGCTCGGATTTTAGAGGCAAGTGGCATCGGCCGGCCGGATCGCATAACATAACAAAAATAGCTCATACGCTGCGAAGGGGGAGTGCGGTGAAGACGTTCCGGCATCGGAAGCGGAGCGCCGTAGAAGCGACGCTGTTGACGATTGTCATGATGTGTGTGCGGGAATGGGAAGACGTTGTAATGGACGATTGCGAAATATTTGTAGCTGTTTCACAAGAGGACCGCTGCCGCATCAGCGTGAAGCTATCCGTCCGGTATGGGGCGTCGGTGCTCGCGGTTTGCCGGCGGCTGCAGCAGCAAATTGCCGAGGAGATCGCCGCGATGACGCCATACAGCGCCGAGTCGGTCGATGTGACGGTCAAACGGCTTGTCGCGACGTAAAAACGCATGAGAAAAGAGCTCTCATGCGTTTTTTCTTTACTCTTTCGTCTTTTCAATTTCGTGTTTGACTTGCTCCAATACTTTTTGGCATTGGCCGACAAGGGAAGATGGAAAATGCTCATCTTCGCCATATTCAACGCCATGCGGATAGTAATGTTTCCCTAAAATCGGTGTGAGCAGTTTAATGAGTGCATAGCGCGAGTCGACATCCCCTTCGATCGCGTACCCTTGAACACGCAAATAGTATGTTCCCTCTTTAATCACGTATTTCCGGTCGTATGTGACCCGTTCGTAATCCCACTGCGCCGCGCGTACAAAACCGTGGCGCGCCATGATGTCATCAAGGCGGGACAGTTCAACCGTTTGATTTTCAAGACCGCTATTGTCAAATTTCATGTTTCTTCCTCCTAACAACGCAGGTATGTAAAGCGCCAAAAAGGAAATCGTCCCTTCATTTATAATAGTACGAAAACGGTTTGCATTTCAAGTTATTCGGATGAGAGCGCCGGCCGTGCGCTGAGCGAGATTTCTGAACAACATCGCGTCCATTGACTGAATACGGACAGACATTGTTTCTTGAAGGGAAGGGCGGTCTTTTTGGGCGCCCCTTTTTTTTGCCTGTGAAAAACGGCTATAATGGCAATAAGGAGATTGTTGCAGAAAGCGGGAGTTGCTGTGTGAAATGGTTTTTTCTTTTTTTGTTCTTATTGATCGGGTTTTACTATTTTGTGCCGAGTCCGCCGCCGCAAAGCCCTCCGGAGCAGCCCAAAACAAATGGATACACGCTGAAAGAACCGAAAGCAACCGCCGGCGTCGCTGCGTTGATTGGCCGGCCGGCGCAAGAGGCGGAAAAGCAGTTCGGCGCGCCGGATCGAATTGATCCGTCAGCTTATGGCTACGATTGGTGGGTGTACAGCCGCCGCCCTGAATCGTATTTCCAAATCGGGGTGCTTGGCGGCAAAATCGTCACGGCTTTAGTCGGCGGGGAAAAGGTGAACGTCGAGCCGTTTGCGATTGGCCAGCGTCTGCAGACGATTTTCCAAACGATGCCCGTCCTGTCCAACATTAAGATTACACTAAGCAGCGGGACGTACCGGTTTGAGCTGTCGGAACAAGATTATTCCTCAAGACCGGTCGTTAAAGTGGGAGAGGCGTATGCCCAGCTGTACATCGACCGGTTTACCGGCCGTGTGGCCGCTGTTCGCCTCATGGACGCAGAAACGTTTGTGAAACTGCGGCCGTATGAGCTTGTGTACCGCGGCCGCCTGCCCGCGGTTACTCCGTTGTCAGAGAAAGAACAGCGGCAGGTCGATGCGGCCAATGCGAAGCAAATTTTTGACTGGACGAACTTGATCCGACGCCGTCATGAGCTTCCCCCCCTTGTCTGGGACAGCAAAGCCGCCATGGCTGCCGCCAAGCATAGCCAGGATATGCATGACCACCAGTTCTTCTCTCATGAATCGCCGCAATACGGCGATTTATCCAAACGGCTTGGCGCCTTGGGCGTTTCATTTCAGCTCGCTGGGGAAAATATTGCCGCTCATCAAGTAGATGGCGTCGAGGCGACGGTTGGGTGGCTGAACAGTCAAAAGCACCGGGAAATTATGCTGAATGCGGAATTTACCCACCTTGGCGTCGGCGTTTATGCCGATTATTATACGCAAAATTTCCTGACGCCGCTATGAAAATTTGGGCGCACCTTTGCCTGCTGGGAGCGATATGATATGGCAGATAGGCATGAGTGGATGAAAGGGATGAAAACGGTTATGGCCAAGCCTCTGCATCCTTCCGTTGAACAGTTCAAACAGTTTGTCAAAAAACACCCGAAACTCATTCAAGAGGTGCGCAGCGGCAAAAAGACGTGGAAGCAAGTGTATGAGGACTGGTACTTGTTCGGAGAGGATGACGACATATGGGAACCGTACCGAGACGCAGGCGGCAAGGAGAAAAGAGAGGAAAAGGGAGCAAGCAAATGGCTTGATAAGCTCGCGGCGATGCTTGGACAGCTTGACGCGGCAGAAGTGCAAAAACACTTGGCAAGCGTCCAACAGGCCCTCGCTGCGATCCAGGGCATTCTGTCTGAATTTCAAGGAGCCAGTTCGCAACGGCCCAACAAAGAGGAGCATCCGTTTTCGTTTCGCCAAGACTAAAGGGTGGTAGCAATGAGAAGAGATGTATGGCAATATGTGCAGGCAAACCCGATGTTGCGCGCGTTTGTGCGTGAACAGCCGCGCTGGTACCGGCTGCTCGCTCGCCGTCCGCACGAGCTGTCGGCGCTCCAGTTGGCCGCCTTGCGCCATTACGGGCAGACGATCCCCGATAAAGTAGAAAAAATTTCCCAATCGTTGCAGATGGCCTCTCTCATGTGGCAAATGTTTAAAGCGCTGCGCGACTAATTTGGCGGCAAACGGCAAAGACTAGCTCTGAAAGGGAGTGATGCCTTTGCCGAAATGGCTTGTATGGTTCGGGTGTGTGGTGCTGTTATGGGCGTATGCCGGCGGACGGCCGGAGACGGCAGCGGCCGCTGTTCATGCGCCGACAGCGAATCACCCATGGCATGTCAAATATGAAGTGAAAGGGCATGACGTGCTCGTGGAATGTTTGGCCGCGCAATTTCCGTTTCGCAAAGGAGAGGGGGGCGGCCATATCAACGTGTATCTCAATGGACAGAAAATGACGGAAGTGTATACGGCCGCCTTTATCGTGCGCGGCCTGCCAAGCGGAAAGCATATGATCCGCCTTGAGCTCGTCTATAACGATGGAAAGATGACCGGCATGATGCATGAATTTGAAGTGACGATCCCGTAAAGCTCGACAGGAGACAAGGCTATCCGGCAGAGTCTCTTTCTGACTTCGGATAGTCTTTTTTTGCGCTCTTCTTTTCCTTCATGATCTCCTCCCTTTCCATTTTCCTTTTATTCATGGTATGATGAAAGATGGAGGTGCTATATTTGTGAGGATCGCTACTCTCGAGCGCATCGAGATTTTGGATAAAGCAGAATCGTTGGCGAAAATGGTTGTCGAGTCGGAGGTGGCGGATGAATACCGCCGCGCGTTTCGGCGGCTCAAACAAGACCGCCGCGCTCAGCAGCTGATCGCCCGTTTCGTCAAGCTGAAAGAGCGGTATGAGGAGGTGCAGCGCTTCGGCAAATACCATCCCGATTACCGCAACGTGATGAAAGAAGTGCGTGAGGCGAAACGGGAGCTTGATTTGCATGAGACGGTGGCCGCCTTTAAAGAGTCGGAAAAAGCGCTGCAACAGCTGCTTGATGACATTAGCGTGTTGATCGGCAAGGCTGTCTCGGAACATGTCAAAGTGCCGACCGGAAACCCGTACTTCCTGTCAGCCGGCTGTTCCGGCGGCTGCAGATCCGGCGGAGGCTGCGGCTGCCGAGCATAGAAAAAGGGGAAAGGACTATGTTTCCAAAACGGCAAGGGATTATCGTTTGGCTTCATTCATTGAAATACGGGAAGCAACTGCGCAAATTCGGCAACATTCACTATATTTCAAAGCGGCTGAAATATGCCGTTCTGTACTGCGACATGGAGCAAGTCGACCATGTGATGAAAAAACTGGCGGCGCTCCCGTTCGTCAAACGCGTTGAGCCGTCGTATCGTCCGTTTTTAAAGCTGGAGTTTGAATCGAAAGGGGAAAAAGAGAAAGACTCCCCGTATCCGCTTGGATGAAAGAAAAGAGCGGGCCTTAGCCCTGCTCTTTTTTTGGCTATTGGAGCGGCGGGATGAAGCGGTTCATTCGCATAATGCCGATTAAGTGCTGATAATATAAGTCGAGTTCCGAGAACATCGTTGACGGCTTGACGTCGAGATGGATGACGCCAAAGCCAAGCTCCTTCGCGGTTTCCGCAAACAAATCGTACCGTTTGTTCGGTTTGACGGAGGGATCGGGAACACCTTCACGGCAAATGTAAAGCGGTTGAAAGTCGCCCGGGTCGGTTGGGTGGAGCACAACAACCAAGGAGACGACCGCCTGGCCTTTTTTCACCGTATGGAAAGCAAAAAAGCCGGATAAACGGTGGCGGTTGGCGCGCGCCAGCTCCATCAGCTCATATATATCGGAATAGCCTTCGCCAAGTTCGATAAAACGCTGGATCATGTACGGTCCTCCTTGCGATCATCGTCCATTCATAACTTTACCGGTCCATTGCAGAAATTGCAATCAAAAAAAAACCTTGCGGACAAACGATCCGCAAGGCCCTTTCCAATTCCTTGCCTCCGCGCGGGTCGGAACAGGGAACGGAAAGAAAAAGAAAAGGGAGAGGAGAAACCGGAGGAAGAACTTATGGGGAAACGTAAGTCTTCTCCGTCATTGGCAACAACGCCATCTACGGTGTTGCCATTACTCATTATGGACGGTTTTCTGATTTCTATACACGCGGCTATGAAAAATTCTCAAGTTTGACTATAATAAACATGATAAGACGACCATGAAAACAACGAATTAGGTGAACGCAATGAGAGTCATTTCCGGAACATGCAAAGGTCGGCATCTGCAAGCGGTTCCAGGATTGTCGACGCGGCCGACGACCGACAAGGTGAAAGAAGCGGTTTTTAATATGATCGGCCCGTATTTCGCCGGCGGCATCGGCCTCGATTTGTTCGCCGGCAGCGGCGGCTTGGGCATCGAAGCGCTTAGCCGCGGGCTTGAGCGCGTCATTTTCGTCGATCATGACGGAAAGGCCGTGCAGACGGTCCGAAAAAACGTTGCCGCCTGTGGACTTGAGCGCCGGGCGGAAATTTACCGCAACGACGCCGAGCGGGCGTTGAGGGCGGTGGCGAAGCGAGGCCTGCGTTTTTCCGTCATCTTTCTCGATCCTCCGTACAAGGAGAAAAAGTGGCCGGCGCTGTTATCGTTTATCGCCAACCACGATTTGTTGGAGGACGATGGCGTTGTCGTTGCCGAACATTTGGCTGAGGCCGAGCTGCCGGAAGAAGTCGGCCGCTTGAAGCAGTGGAAGCGGGAAACATACGGCATCACCGGCGTCACTATTTACCGCCGGACTGACGAACAGAAAGGGGACGAACGCGATGGCGAGCATTGCCGTTTGCCCGGGGAGCTTTGATCCGGTGACATACGGGCATTTGGATATTATCAAACGGGGGGCAAAAGTATTTGACAAAGTTTATGTGGCGGTGTTAAACAATTCCTTGAAAAAGCCGCTGTTTACGGTTGAGGAGCGGATGGAGCTGCTGCGCGAGGTGACGCGGACGCTAGAAAACGTGCATGTCGAATCGTTTCACGGCCTGCTTGTTGACTATGCCCGCAGCAAAAACGCCAACGCCATTTTGCGCGGTTTGCGCGCAGTGTCTGACTTCGAGTATGAAATGCAAATTACATCGATGAACCGCGTCTTGGACGAGAACATTGAAACGTTTTTTATGATGACGAACAGCCAGTATGCGTTTTTGAGTTCAAGCATTGTCAAGGAGGTCGCTAAATATAACGGCGACATCTCCGAACTTGTGCCGCCGGTTGTCGAGGCGGCCCTAAAGCGGAAATTCGCCTCGATGGCCGCCGATTGACGGCTAGGAAAAGGTTGTTCTGTCCAAGGGCGGAACCGATCCGCCGATCCCTTATTTTGCCGGCGGAGAAGCGGGATGCAAAAGCATCGAGAGCCGCCCCGGCGGCCGGATGGCGCCGCGGGGCCGGCAGCGCGGGCAGTCACAAGCGTCCGCGCGTTTTGTTGCTTGCGTTGGCGGCGAGCCATATATAAAGGCACAGAAACAGCATCGTGGCCAGTGGCCCATAGTGCTGCAGCCATTGCCATCTTTCGTGCCAGACGCTCTCTGCGGCGGCGTGCCAAAACACCGGAATATTGCCGGTTTCGTTGCCTGCCGCCCGAAGGTACAACGGCTCCCAAAGCAAATATGTAAATGAAGCCGCAAAAACTCCATGCAGAAAACGGGCGATGAAAAACGGTTGAAAGCGGATGTTGGCCTCAGCGAGAATGCTGGCCACTTGCGCTTGAACGGAAAAGCCACCGAAAGCCAAGACGAAGCTGACGGCCACCGCCTTTTCCAGCAGCTCGGCTTCATCTGTCTGGCTGATCATTTGGCTGCCGAGCGTAATTTCAAACAACCCGGAAAAAATCGGAATATCAAGCTGCTCCGGAAGCTGGACGAGCCGGAGCAGCTGGCGCAGCAAGGGGGCGAGCTGCTCGGTCAAGTGTATCATATACAACAATTGGTTGACGACGGAAAAGAGAATAATAAAGCCGCCGATCATCAACAACGTTTGAACGGAAGAGTGGACGGCATCGCCGAGCAACTTGCCAAGCGGCTGTTCATTCTTCAGCCGCGTTTTGTGGAGTGTGCGCAGCGCATACGGGAACGAAAACGAGCGCGGCCGCCGCTTCGGCTGCCCCCGTTCTTTCCGGATGCCGTGAAAGCGCATCACTAGTCCGACGGCAATGTTCCCTAAATAATGGGAGACGGCCAGCAACAAACCAAGCTGCGGATTGTTAAAAAACCCAGCTGAAACAGCCCCAAATATAAATAGCGGGTTGGAAGAATTGGTGAACGAAGAGAGCCGCTCGGCCTCGATGGTCGACAGTTGTTTTTCTTGATACAGGCGGGCGGTCAGCTTCGCCCCCGACGGGTAGCCGGATGCCATCCCCATCGCCCAGGCAAACCCGCCGACGCCTGGGACGCGAAAAAGCGGGCGCATCAGCGGCTCCAGCAAGACGCCGAGAAAGCTAACGACGCCAAAGCTGATGAGCAGCTCCGAGACAATGAAAAACGGCAGGAGCGACGGGAACACGACTTCCCACCACATATTTAACCCGCGAATGGATGCTTGGAGCGACTGTTTTGGATAACAAATGAGCGAAAAGGCGAATAACGTCACAGCGGAAGCGAGCAGCGCCGTTTTTAGTTTCGCTCCCCAGTTTCGCTTCAATGTTCTCCCCCCTTTTTTTGCCGTGCGGCCTTGCGCGGTACAACCTCATATAACCTAATATACGAGCATAGGGGGGCGGTTTAGACCATAAGATGAAAGCGAGGGAGAGCCGCAGCAAAGGGGGGGGAGAATCGTGCCGCCGAAGATCGGATTGGCGCTCGGGTCAGGGGGCGCGCGCGGATTTGCTCACCTCGGCGTATTGAAAGTGCTACAGGAGGAAGGAATCCCTATTTCTTATTTGGCGGGCAGCAGCATCGGCGCGCTTGTGGCTGTCCTTTATGCGAGCGGCCACGGCCTCAGCCGCCTTTATCGGCTCGCCAAGTCGTTCCGGCGCAACGATTTTCTCGATTGGACGGTGCCGAAAATGGGGCTGATCGCCGGTGAGCGCATCACCGAATTCATTCGTTTGTTGACGAAAGGGAGGCGGATTGAAGAGCTTTCTCCGCCGGTGGCGGTCATCACCGCTGATTTGCAGACGGGGGAAAAAGTCGTGTTTCGGCAAGGGGATGCGGCCCAGGCTGTGCGGGCGAGCATCTCGATCCCCGGCATTTTTGTGCCCGCGGCGGTGGACGGGCGGCTGCTTGTTGATGGCGGTGTCGTGGACCGCGTGCCGGTATCGGTCGTTCGGGCGATGGGGGCTGATCTTGTCATCGCGGTCGATGTCGCCCCGTTGAACAAAGAGGCGGAAATTGCCTCGATTGTGGATGTCATTTGGCAGAGCCTTGATATTTTGCAAGCCGAGCTCGTCGCCCATCGGGAACTCGCCTCGGACGTGATGATCCGGCCGCGCGTAGAGCAATACAGCTCGCGGGCGTTCACCCATATCGAAGACATTATTGCCCGCGGCGAAGAGGAAGCGCGGAAACAAGCCGGGGCGATCCGCCAAGCGATTGAACAGTGGAAGGAGCCAAAGCACCAATGAAGAAACGAACGTATATAGCGGCGTTTTTCTTTAGCGCCGTCCTTGCCGTTTTGCTTATTTTTATGAAATTGCCGTATTACGTGACGATGCCGGGAAGCGCGCAAAAGTTAACGCCGCTTGTTCATGTCGAGCACGGCGACCGCGATGCGGGGGCGTTCATGTTGACGACGGTCCGCATGGGGCGGGCGAACGTCATCGCGTACTTGCTCGCCCATATCCGCCCGTTTTATGAGCTGCATCCGGTTGAAGAGATTAAACAGGAAGGGGAAAGCGACAAAGAATATACGATGCGTCAGCTAGAACTGATGGAACAGTCAAAGGAAGCGGCGATTGTCGTCGCTTACCGGCACGCTGGAAAGCCGGTTTCATATGAGCCGAAAGGTGTGTATGTGATGAACGTTCTCCCTGACATGCCGGCGGAGGGACGCTTGCAGGCCGGCGACCGCCTCGCCGCGCTCGACGGCCGGCCGTTGACAACGTCGGAGCAAATCATCGACTACATTCGGAAGAAAAAAGAGGGAGACCGCGTCCGCATCGCGTTTGTCCGCGAGGGGGAGCGGCGGGAGGTCGAGCTCCGGCTGAAGCCGTTCCCGCACCATCCAAACCAAATCGGCCTTGGGGTGACGCTCATGACCGATTATGACGTCCGCACCGACCCGCCGGTTGACGTTGACTCGGAACAGATCGGCGGTCCGTCGGCGGGGCTGATGTTTTCGCTTGAAATTTACAATCAGCTCGTTGAAGAAGATATGACGAAAGGCCATAACATTGCCGGCACCGGAACGATCGACATTCATGGGCAAGTCGGCCCGATCGGCGGTGTTTCACAAAAAGTCGTGGCCGCTGACCGCGCGGGGGCGGAAGTGTTTTTCGCTCCGAATGAACATGGCTCCCCGTCATCGAACTACCGGGAGGCGGTGCAGACCGCGAAAAAAATCGGGACGAACATGAAAATCGTCCCGGTCGATACGTTTGAAGATGCGATCCGTTATTTGCGCTCCATGCCGGAAGCGTAAATGGGGGTCGTTGCGTATTCTTCTTTGAGCGCGGCGCTGTACAGCGGCTCAGGAAGGGCGGCTGCATAGACGGCGGCCGCCCTTTTTTCTTGCTCGTAAAGCGGATCGCCGTTCAATTTAGCCGCTTTCGTAATCAGCGGCAGCGCCAGCTCTTTTTTCACCCGCTGCAAGTAGCGGCGGCCGGTTTCGCTCATGCCGAGCAGCCTGATGTACGTAGGATCGGATGTCTTCGTTTGTTCTTCCTTTGTGAAGTTGGTCAGCACGTGCGCGCACATTCGCTGCAGCCTTGTCCACGTGTACCGTTTCGTTTTGACGGCGGCGATGAAAGAAGCGAACGTTTCGGCAACGGTAATTTTTTCCTTCAACCGGTGCTCCACGCCTTCCTCGATTCCGGCCGTGCGGCGCAGTTCCTCCTTGGTTGCCGTCAGCAGCCGATACTTCAAGAGCGGAAAATACGCTTCCCAATCATGCCAGCGCCCATACGTTTGCCGGTATTGGCGCAGCTGCTCGAGCGTCGTTGGAGGGACGTATGGCGCAATCGACGCAAGCTGCCCAGTTTGTCGCAGCGTCTTTCGCACGCTTGTGGCGCTGGCGATCGATGGATGGGAAAACGACTCGTCATGATAGCCAGCGGCGAGGCGGGGAATCGTGCGCGGCATGATGGAGAGCTTGTGCCGCCAAATGGCTTTCACGTAGGCTAATCCGAGCACGTTGTTTGGCTGCGCCAAATCAAGTGGGACGGAGCGGAGCTGATCCCACGCCTTGGCATTCGCTTTCGGAAAGCTTTGCCCACGCTGAAGTTCGGCGCGGACGAGGGCGTCAAACTCCTCTTTTTGCGCAAACAACGTCTTCGCGGCGGCTAAAAAAGCAGCAATGTCGCCGGATTCGCTCCCAAAGCAAAGCTCTTCGCAGCCGAGGGCATCGAGCAGCCGCACCGCTCCATCGGCAAATCGCTCCGCCGCCTGAACGGCGAAGGCATATGGCAGTTCAATGACGAGATCGACGCCGGCTGCCAGCGCCATTTTGGCCCGCGCCCATTTTGAAACAATGGCCGGCTCGCCGCGTTGCAGAAAATTTCCGCTCATGACGGCGACGAGGCAGTCCGCTCCTGTCTTTTCACGCGTCTCTTGCAAGTGATATCGATGGCCGTTATGAAATGGATTGTACTCGACGATCACGCCAACAGCTTTCATGGCCGCTTCCCCCCATGGAACGGACGTCGCTCGGCGCTGAAACGATGGCTCGTCATAAGCGCACCTCCTGTCTCTCATCTAGTATGGAACATGCGGCGGTAAAGATCAACCTAGGAAGGGCGTCGTGATGTTGTCGTCCGGTTTTGGCGGAACGCGTCGAGCCGCCGGAGGCATATGTGCATGCAAGTAACAGAATTTAGAAATAATGGAAGTATACCTTTCCTGTTGCCTCTTCTTTTTTCAGGCGTCCGAATGGTTGTAAAGAAAAAACATTGACAAAAATAGAAACGGAACGTATAATTTTATTCGTTGCCTTGAGGTGATTGTATGAAATGGACGGTTCAACAGCTTCGCCGTTTTCAGCACAAGGAAATGGCGATTGACGAGACGGTTGACGTGTCTGATTTGAAACAAATCGACACGTTGATCCGTGATATTTCGCTTGTCCGCGTTCAAGGGAAAGCGGACGTCGGTTCGACAAAGTTTACATTTCATTTGACGCTGTCAGGAACGATGGTATTGCCGTGTTCGCGGACGCTCGTCGACGTGACACACCCGTTTTCCATCAAGACGACGGAAACGTTTTTTGTTGATGGCGGCGACGTCGCTGAAACGGATGAAGACACCCATATCGTAACTGGAAACACGGTTGATTTAAACCCAATTATTCGCGAGCTCATCCTGCTTGAAATCCCGTTGCAGCTCATCGCCGACAACCCGGGGGCTGACGGGGCGCCGCAACACGGGGAAGGATGGGACGTTCTCACGGAAGAACAATGGGAAAAAACGCTGGAAGAGCGGGCGGCGAACAAGGTCGACCCTCGTCTGGCAGGATTGGCTAAGTTTTTTGATGGAACGAAAGAAACTGATGGCTGACCGGCGTTGCCGGCCGATGGCGCCGACCAGAACGCGCACCGTCCGGCAGCTGCCTTGCCTGCCGGCGGACTGCCTTGAACAAGCGGCTGCCCGTCGGCAGCGATACGCTGAATGTGCCGGACAAGGAGGTGGAAAACGATGGCAGTACCTTTTAGAAGAACATCGAAAACGAGAAAACGACTGCGCCGTACACACTTTAAACTGCAAGTGCCGGGCATGGTGCAATGCCCGAACTGCGGCGAATGGAAATTGGCGCACCGCGTCTGCAAAGCATGCGGTACGTACAAAGGAAGAGATGTCGTCAACAAATAATGGCCGACATCAAGCGACAGGCTGTCCGAAAAGCGGGCAGCCTTTTTTATTGGCAGTGAACAATCGACAACGTACGTCCACGCGTTTGTTTTTTTCGCTGCTGGCAGGAAAAAGGGGGGGACGATGACCAATTGTCGAGGAGTGCTGATGGAAGCGATGATGGAGCAGCGTGACGGCGTCGCCTTGTTTACGATTTGCCGTCCCGAAAAACGGAATGCAGTCAATTTTGCAGTGATGGAGGCGCTTGAGGGAGCGCTGAGCGAGGCGGAAGCGGATGAGCGGGTCAAAATATTTGCCATCACGGGCGCTGGCGATGAGGCTTTTTGCTCGGGCGGCGATTTACACGAGTTCGGGCCTTTGCGCGGCGCTGAGGCGAAACAGATGCTGACGCGCATGGGGGAGGTGCTCTACCGGCTGCTGACGTTTCCGAAACCGACGGCCGCGCTCGTCAATGGCGCCGTGATGGGAGGGGGCTGCGAGCTGGCGACGGCCTGCGATTTCCGTTTTGTCAAAGAAGGAAGCCGAATCGGGTTCATTCAAGGGCGGCTCGGCATCACAACCGGCTGGGGCGGCGCCTCGATGCTGTTCGGCAAACTGCCGTACGCGCGTGCCCTCGATCTATTGCTGCGCGCTGAACCGATGACAGCGGAAGATATGGAAGCGTGCGGGTGGGCTGATGCGGTCTTGGCGGCTGACCACTGGCGCGAGCAATGGCAGGCGCGGCTCGCCCTTTATGCCGCGCGGTCGCTCGCTGTTTTAGAAGCCTATAAGGCGGCAGCGGGCGAAAAATGGCGAACAGCTTGGTTTCGTGAGCAATTTTTCGCTGAAATCGACCGTTGCGCCGCACTATGGGGGTCGGTTGAACATGAACAGGCGTTGCATCCTTTTTTTCGCAAGCAGTAATTTTTTCCTTCTACTGTTTCTATTAGCCGCATACATATAATGACAAAGCGGCGATGAGGAGGGAAGGGAGATGACCGGAGTACGCCAGGACGCTTGGACGAAAGAGGAAGATGAACTGTTGGCCAACGTTGTGCTTCAATATATTCGCGAGGGCGGCACCCAGCTAGAAGCGTTTGCTGAGGTGGGGCGGCGTTTGTCGCGGACAGCGGCAGCGTGCGGGTTCCGCTGGAATTCGTACGTTCGCAAGCAGTATAAAGAGGAAATTGAACAGGCAAAGCAAGAACGGAAAACGCGAAAAAAAGAGGCGGCATCGGTAAAAGAAGGAGGGGGACAAACGGAGATGGAAGCGGCAGCAGAGAGCAAACTGTCATGGACGGAAGTGCTCGCTTTTTTGCAAGCGGAAGGGCAAAAAGCGCGCGACGCCCGGCGGACAGCGGATGAAAATCGGGCGTTAAAAAACGATATGGAGCAGCTGCAACAAATGGTGACAAAGTTGCAAATGGAAAAGGAAGCGTTGCAAAAGCAGCTGGCGGCCGTCCAAGAGGAGTATAAAACGTTGCTCGCCATTATGGAGCGGGCGCGGAAAATAGTGGCGGGCGCCGAAAAACAAACGGAGCCGGCGGCTGAGCGCGTCGGGGAAGGATAAAAGCTGGCCTTTGGGCCGGCTTTTTTTTCTTAACGGATGACGGGGACATTTGCTAAAATAAGGCTAACGCAATTTGGCGGGAAGGCGGGGGAGACATATGAACATTGGCATTGTCGGCGGCGGGGCGGTCGGCCTGCTTCTTGCCGCTTATCTCGGGCGGCGCCATAAGGTCACGGTGTATACAAGGCGCTTGTCTCAGGCGAGGCAGCTTGCTGAATGCGGCGTCGCCCTGAAAAAAGAAGGAAAAACAACGGAGACTGCCGTTCAAGCAAGGCCGTTTGCCGGGACGGAACTCGTTGAGCCGCTTGTGTTTGTGACGGTTAAACAATATGATGTGGCGGATGTCTGCTCCCAGCGTGATTCGTTCCGCCGCGTCGGCACGATTGTTTTTTTGCAAAACGGGATGAGCCATCTCGAACAGCTGTCTGTTTTTGCTGACAAAAACATCGTCGTCGGCGTTGTGGAGCACGGCGCGTTCAAGCTTGACGATCGGACGGTTGCGCACACAGGCGCCGGCAAACTGACGCTTGCCCCCTTCTATGGGTCGCCTGCTGCGGCCGCCGGGCTGGCTGGAGATCGAGAGTTTCCCATTGAATGGGCGGACGATTGGGAGCGCATTCTTGTCGACAAACTTGTCGTCAATGCGGTCATCAACCCGTTGACGGCGCTGTTGCAAGTGAAAAACGGCGAGCTTCTTGAGGTGGCGCCGTATCGGGACATGATGGCGCAGCTGTTTGATGAAGTGCGGCGGGTGTTGCCGCTTCGTGACGCCGGACGGGCGTGGGAGCGGATCGTTCATATATGCCGGAACACGGCGGACAACTATTCGTCGATGTATATGGATGTGGCAAACGGGCGTCGGACGGAAATTGACGCCATTTTAGGCTATGTGCTGAAGCAAGGGGAAGCGCGCGGCGTTGCGTTGCCGCTCGTCCGCTTTGTGTATTGCGCGCTGAAAGGGAAGGAAGGGGGGAGCCGCGATGGGTGACTGGCTCGCGCCGGTGTTGGCGACATTCGTCACACTGCCGCTGCTGCTGTTTTGGCTCGTCTATGCGGCCATGCGCCTGTTTGGCGGGCGGAAACGGGCGGCGTTTTACGCGGCGGTCAACGCGGCGACCGCATTTTTCATCGCCGCCGTCTATTTTTTGCTTGCCGTGCTGTTCGGAAAGTCATATTTTGTCCATCTTCTTCTCTTTTTGCTCGGATTGCACGCCGCCATCGCACTCGGCTACTGGCGGAAAAAGGCGGATTTTCACCTGGCGGCGGTGTTTCGTCTATTTTGGCGGGCCAGTTTTCTCATTTTTGCGTCCCTTTACGCCGGCCTGCTCGTCTATGGCATGATGGCGCGCATCGCTGCCGTCCTTTGAGCAATCATTTTTTCCTCTTGGCGCCGAACGTGCTATACTCATGAAAGAATACATAAGAAAGGGAGTTTTCGCCATGGAGGTTCACGAAATTCCGCTGCCGGCGGCGACAAAGCTGGCGGCCGATTACATAACCGGCGCGTTTCCGGCTGAGAAAGGGTTTGACTACGTTTGGGCTGATGATCAGGCGTTTCGCCGCCGGTTGTCTCATTTGCAAAAACGGACATACGACCGGAGCGGGCTTGCCGATTATTTAGACTCCTATCACCGTCGGTTCTCGGCAAGCAGGGCGACGATGCACAATATCGACAAGCTGCGGCAGGAGAACAGCGTCGTTGTTGTCGGCGGACAGCAAGCCGGGCTGTTGACCGGTCCGCTTTATACGATCTATAAAATCATCACCATCATCCAGCTCGCCAAAGAACAGGAACGGAAGCTTGGCGTGCCGGTCGTGCCGCTGTTTTGGATCGCCGGCGAGGATCATGACATCGCGGAAATCGACCATGTGTATGTGGTAGAGGGCGGCGAAGTGAGGAAAGCGCTATATCCGCACAAGCGGAAGGAAAGGCGGATGGCAGCCGACGTCCCGCTTGATCATGAGCTTGCCGGCGCGTGGATCGAACGTGTCGTGAAAACGTACGGGGAGACGGACGCGACGAACGAACTGCTTTCCTTTCTCAAGACATGTTTGGATGAGGCGAGCACGTTTGTCGACTTTTTTGCGGCGATTGTCTTGCGCCTGTTTGCTGCTGACGGATTGGTTGTCTTGAATGCCGGCGATGCGGCGGTGCGCCTTCTTGAGCGCCGTTTTTTCGCCGCGCTCATTGACCGCCATCGCAGCGTGACATCGGCCGTGTTGGCGCAGCAAGAGGCGCTGCGCGCGCTCGGGTATGCGCCGCTCATTGAGATAGCGCCCAACGCGGCCAACTTGTTTTATTACAACGGCCATGAGCGCCTGCTTTTGCACTATGACGAAGAGCGCGGCGCGTTCCGCGACAAGGCCGGGCATATCGTCTTTGCGAAACAGCAGCTGCTTGAGCTTGCCGAGACGAAGCCGCACTGTTTAAGCAACAATGTTGTCACTCGTCCGCTTATGCAAGAGTATTTGCTGCCGACGCTCGCTTTTGTCGCCGGCCCGGGAGAAATCGCCTATTGGGCGGAGTTGAAGGAGGCGTTTTCGCTGTTCGGATTCGAAATGCCGCCGGTGGCGCCGCGCCTGCTGGCGACGATCGTCGGCCGTTCGCTGCAAACCGATCTCGCTGATCTCGGTCTCGAAGCCGCCGACGTATTGGCCGGGCGGCTCGAAGCGGCCAAGGAGCGATGGCGGAAGGAGACGGCTGAAGTTCCGCTTGCCAAGGCGTTTGCGAAAGCGAAAGCCGACATCGAGGCGGCGCATCAGCCGCTGCGCGCGCTTGGCATGGAGATTGACCGCGGATTGGAAGGATTGGTGGCGAAAAATGCCGCCATCATTGAGTCACAAATCGAGTTTCTTCAGCAAACGTTGGAGCGGGCGCTTTTGCGCAAACATGAGACGACATGGCGCAAGTTTTGGCGCGTCGAAACGGCGCTGCGGCCGAACGGAGCGCCTCAGGAACGGGTTTGGAACGTGTTTTACTACGTGAATCGTTACGGATTTGATTTTGTAAAAAAACTTTCGCTGATCGACGCCCCTGGAAACGGAATGCATAAAATTGTATATATATAAAGCTTTTTCAAAGAAAAAGTCGAAAAGAAAAATCCTGTTTCGAGCAGGATTTTTTTTTTGTGGAATGAAATAGTAACAAAACAATCGCCATGGGTTTGGAAATAAAAGTAAAAGGAGGTTGGAACTAATGGCTCCATCTGGGGATGTCCGACAAAAATAAACAAAAAGGGACGTTTTTTTTACAAAAAAAGCTAAAATTTTGTCCGTCTTTGCGATATAATTAAGGAAGCAGCGTTTGGAAGCAGCAAAGGTGGTGGACATGTGTTTGAACATACAACGGTGCTGTTAAAAGAAGCGGTTGACGGACTGAACATCCGCCCGGACGGCGTCTATGTCGATTGTACGTTGGGCGGCGGCGGCCATAGCGACTATTTGCTTTCCCGCCTCTCAAAGCGCGGAAAGCTGTTTGCCTTTGATCAAGACGAAACCGCCATTTCGTATGCGCGTGAACGGCTCGCCCGTTATGGCCAGCAAGTGCAGTTTGTGCACCGCAACTTCCGGTTTTTGCAAGAGGAGCTTTCCGCCCGCGGCGTCGCTGCCGTCGACGGCGTGCTGTTTGATTTGGGCGTTTCATCGCCGCAGCTCGATGAGCCGGAGCGCGGCTTCAGCTACCAGCACGACGCGCCGCTTGACATGAGGATGGACCGCAAGCAACAGCTGACGGCGGCGGAGATCGTCAACCGTTGGCCATATGAGGAGCTTGTGCGCATTTTTTTTCGGTACGGCGAAGAAAAATTTTCAAAGCAAGTAGCGCGCAAAATCGAGGAGGTGCGGCGCGAGAAGCCGATTGAAACGACCGGGGAGCTCGTTGAGGTCATTAAGGAGGCGATTCCAGCGCCGGCGCGCCGCAGCGGCGGACATCCGGCCAAACGCATTTTCCAGGCGCTCCGCATCGCAGTCAACGATGAGCTCGAGGCGTTTCGCGAAGCGCTTGAGCAGGCGATTGACTTGTTGGCGCCGGGAGGACGGGTGAGCGTCATTACGTTTCATTCGCTCGAAGACCGCATTTGCAAAGAGACGTTTAAAAAAGCAAGCGAGAACCCGCCATTGCCTCCAGGGCTTCCAGTTCTCCCTAATGACTACCGTCCTGTGTTGAAAATTATTACAAAAAAACCGGTCGTTCCTTCTGCTGAAGAGGTGGAACGGAACCGCCGCGCCCGTTCAGCCAAACTCCGCATTGCTGAAAAACTGCCGCGCGGCTGAGAAAATAGGTGAGGAGAAACAGGAGGGAAACGCTGTGAACCATTTGGCAGTCAAAGTAGCACGCGAACAAAAGCATCCGGCCGCGCCGCCGAGCCAGAAGCCGCAGCGAAAACGGCGCCTTCGGCTGACGCTGGCTGAGAAGCTGTTGATCGTTTCGTTTTTGCTGTTTGTCTTTTACGCGGCGGTCCATACCGTCTCAACCCAAGTGCAAATTTATGAGCTTAATAAAGATGTCCAAAAGTTGGAATCGGCCATTGATGAACAAAAGAAAGAAAATAATGACTTGTACGTCGAAGTGCAGCGGCTGAGCGCGTACGAGCGCATTTTGCAAAAGGCGAAAGAGCTCGGTTTGTCGCTCAACGAAAACCATGTCAAAGTCGTACAGGACTGATGGGTGATGGAGGCAAAAAAGCATCGCAACACCCATCGCGGGGCGTTTATTTTGTTTTGCGTGTTCAGCTTTGCCTTTTTTCTTTTGTTTGCCCGCTTTGTGCAAGTGCAGTGGACGGGAAAAGCGGAAGGCGAAGCGCTGGCGGAGATCGCGCAGCAGCAGCATAAGCAGACGCGCACGATTGAAGCGAAACGCGGGACGATTTTTGACCGCAACGGCGTCATTTTAGCCCAAGACGTGCCGTCGTATACAGTCGCCGCCATTGTGGACCCGGATGATCCGCGCCGTGTCGCCGATCCAGAGGAAACAGCGGAAAAGCTCGCTCCGCTGCTTGGCATGGACGTCGAGCAAATGGAGCGCATTTTGACCAAAAAGGCGAAACAAGTCGAGTTCGGCTCCTATGGCCGCAATATCAGCTTCGAGCTGAAGCGGAAAATTGAAGCGCTCCATTTGCCGGGCATCATCTTTACCCGCGACACTGCCCGGTTTTACCCGAATGGCATGTTCGCCTCGCACGTCATCGGCTACGCGCAAAAAAATGCGAAAAACGAAACGGTCGGCAAAATGGGAGTAGAAAAATCGCTTGACCGTTATTTGCGCGACAAAGACGGCTATGTGTCGTTTGCCAGCGATGCGAAGGGGTTCCGTCTGCCGGAGGCGAGAGAGCGCACGATTGCAAAGCCGGACAACGGCGCGAACGTGTATTTAACGATTGACGCGAAAATCCAGACGTTTTTGGAAGACGCCATGAACGGCGTAGAAAAGCAGTACAAGCCGAAAAAGATCATCGCCATCGTGGCTGATCCGAAAACAGGAAAAATTTTAGCGATGGCGACTCGCCCGAGTTTTGACCCGAACAAACGCGATATTGCGAACTTTTTAAATGACGCTATTTCCTACCCGTATGAGCCGGGGTCGACGATGAAGGTGTTTACGCTTGCTGCCGCCATTAATGAAGGAGTGTACAACGGCAATGAAACGTACCGTTCCGGCTCATACAAAGTCGGGCCGAACACCATCCGCGACCATAACGATGTCGGTTGGGGGACGATTACGTTCAATGAAGGGGTGCAGCGCTCTTCGAACGTCGCTTTTTCCATTTTGGTGAAAGAAAAGCTCGGGGAAGACCGGTTTTTGCAGTATTTGCATCGTTTCCATTTCGATCAGAAAACGGGCATTGATTTGCCGAGTGAGGCGACAGGGCAAATTCGTTACCGTTATCCGATCGAACGGATTACGACCGGGTTCGGGCAAGGGACGTCAGTGACCCCGATTCAGCAAATCCAGGCGGCGACAGCGATCGCCAACGACGGAAAAATGATGAAGCCGTACGTCATTGAAAAGGTGGTCGATCCAGACAGCGGCAAAGTCGTTCTCGACCACGAGCCGACTGTCGTCGGTGAACCGATTACGGCTGAAACGGCGCGGAAGGTGAGGGAAATTTTGGAAACGGTTGTCACCTCAGAGCACGGCACCGGCCGCCCGTACCAAATTGACGGCTACCGCGTCGCCGGCAAAACGGGGACGGCGCAAATTCCATCCGCTTCCGGCGGCTATTTGACCGGACGGGAAAATTATATTTTCTCGTTTTTAGGCATGGCGCCGGCGGATGATCCGCGCCTTCTCATGTATGTAGCTGTTCAGCAGCCGCGGTTGGATGTGACGGAAACCGGAGCGGCGCCTGTTTCGCAAATTTTTACAACGGTGATGAAAAGCAGCCTGCAATATTTGCATATTGAACCGAGCAAAGAAAAATCGGTGGAAACGAAACTAGCGGCGCAACGCGCGCTCGATTCGCTGGTCGGCGAGGCAGCCGTAACGGCGGCGGAGCAGTTGAAGAAAAACGGCTATGTGCCGGTCGTCATCGGCACCGGCCGGTACGTTGAGCGGCAGCTTCCGCGCGGCGGAGATCGTCTTCTTCCCGGCGAGCGGGTCGTGTTGAAAACGGATGGAGCGGCGACGATGCCGAACTTGCGCGGGTTTTCGCTGCGGGACGCCATGAAAGTGGCTCATATACTCGGCCTGCGGCCAAGCACGAAAGGAACCGGCTATGTCGTCAGCCAAAACATCCGCCCGGGAGCGCGAGTGCGGCAAGGGGATTATTTGATCGTCGAACTGGCTCCGCCGCGCCAGTGGGAAGAAATGGCGGCAAAGAAAGAACAAGAGGCGGCTGAACGGAAAGAGGCCGGGCCTCACGAGTGATTTTTTGCCGTTCTATAACGGAGCGTACAAGCATATAGTGGAACGAGCCCATCATGAAGGAGGTTCCGCCATATGCGCGTATCGTACGTGACCGTGCGCAAACGGTTGACGATCGTCTTTTTGATCGGCGTTTTGGTTTTTGCCATTATCGATCTCCGTCTCGGCTATGTCCAATTTTGGCTCGGCGATCTATTAGCGGAACGGGCGAAAGGGCTGTGGGGGCGGAACATCCCATTTGAGCCGAAGCGCGGCGAAATTTTGGACCGCAACGGCGTCCCGCTGGCGACGAATATGAGCGCGCCGACGGTGTATGTCATCCCGCGGCAAGTGAAAAATCCGGCGGAAGCGGCAGAAAAGCTGGCGGCAGTTTTGGGCGCTTCGGTCGAATCCGTTTATAAACAAATGACAAAAAACACCTCGATCGTCCGCTTGAAAGAAGGGCGGAAAATTTCCGACGAGAAAGCGGCGGACGTGCGCGCGCTCGATTTGGACGGGGTGTACATTGCTGAAGACACGAAGCGCTACTATCCGTTTGGCAGCTACTTATCGCATGTGCTTGGCTTTACTGGCATTGACAACCAAGGGCTCACAGGGCTTGAACTGTATTATGACAAAGAACTGAGCGGAGAACGCGGTTCGGTGCAGTTTTACTCCGATGCAAAAGGGCGGCGCATGCCCGATATGGCGGATGACTATACGCCGCCGACCGACGGCTTGAACTTGGTGCTCACGATTGACTCACGCATTCAGACGATCATAGAGCGGGAGCTCGATATTGCTGAGGCGAAATACAATCCAGACGGCATCATCGCCATTGCCATGAACCCGAATACGGGGGAAATTTTGGCGATGGCGAGCCGGCCGACGTTTGACCCGGCCGATTACCGCAACGTCCCTCCGGAAATTTACAACCGCAATTTGCCGATTTGGAGCACGTATGAACCGGGGTCGACGTTTAAAATCATTACGTTGGCTGCAGCGCTTGAGGAGCATAAAGTCAACCTCCTTAAAGACCACTTCTCTGATCCGGGCTACGCTAAAGTGGCCGGCGCTACGCTCCGCTGCTGGAAAAAGGGCGGCCATGGGGAGCAAACGTTTTTGGAAGTTGTACAAAACTCGTGCAACCCGGGATTTGTCGCTTTGGGGGAGCGGCTCGGAAAGGAAACGCTGTTTCGTTATATTAAGAAGTTTGGCTTCGGTGAGAAAACCGGCATTGACCTGCAAGGGGAAGGGACTGGCATTTTGTTTGACTTAAAGCGGGTCGGGCCGGTCGAATTGGCGACGACTGCGTTCGGCCAAGGGGTGTCGGTGACGCCGATCCAGCAAGTCGCCGCCGTATCGGCCGCGATCAACGGCGGCACTCTATACACCCCGTACATCGCCAAAGAATGGATCGACCCGGAAACAGGGGAAGTCGTACGCCGCAATACACCAAAGGCGAAACGGCGCGTCATTTCCGAGGAAACGTCGAAACAAGTCCGCTATGCGCTTGAGAGCGTTGTCGCCCAAGGCACAGGGAAAAAGGCGTATGTCGAAGGCTACCGCGTCGGCGGGAAAACCGGAACGGCGCAAAAAGCGCAAGGCGGCCGCTATTTGCAAAACAACCATATCGTGTCGTTCATCGGTTTTGCGCCGGCGGACGACCCGCAGCTCGTCGTGTACGTCGCTGTTGACAATCCGAAAGGCACGGTCCAATTCGGCGGCACGGTTGCGGCGCCGATCGTTGGCAAGGTCATAGAAGACAGCCTGCGGGTGATGGGTGTGAAGCCGCGCAAAGACCAACTTGAGAAGGAACGGGGATGGGATGAGCCGAGAGTCATTGAGGTGCCGAATTTGATCGGAATGACAAAAAAAGATTTGCAAGAACAGTTTTTTGACTTAAAATTAGATGTTAGTGGCGAGGGCGATGTCATTGTCGAACAATCGCCGGAGCCCGGGGTGAAAGTAAAAGAAGGCTCGACGATTCGCATTTATTTGGCGAAACGCGAAGCGGCAGAGGAGCGGTAAACGATCTTGCAAGGGGCGGCCGATGCGATGACTCATCGGGTTGGTTGCGCCCCTTTTTCCGCTGTCCGCTCATAGGGCGAGCTATTTATAAGCGAAAGGGATGACTAAGGATGAAATTGCAAACGTTGCTGTCGCGCTTGCCCGGTTTTTGGGTGCATCGCGGGGGCAATCCGGATATTGTCGCGCTCGAAATGGATTCGCGCCATGTCACGCCCGGTTCGCTGTTTTTTTGCCTTAAAGGATTTACGGTGGACGGGCATGACTTTGCGGAACAAGCGGTGGCGCGCGGAGCAGCGGCGGTCGTGGCTGAGCGTCCGCTCGCGGTGGACGCGCCGCTTGTCCTTGTGCCGGACAGCCGGCGGGCGATGGCGATTTTGGCTGATGCGTTTTACGGGCACCCGACCCATCGACTTCATTTAATTGGCGTGACGGGCACAAACGGAAAAACGACGACGACTCATATCATTGACCAGATCGCGAGAAAGGCCGGCAAAAAAACGGGGCTGATTGGCACGGTCGGGATCAAAATCGGCGCCCGTTCTTACCCGGCGGCGAATACGACGCCGGAGTCGCTCGTCTTGCAACGCACGTTTAAACAGATGATCGACGAGGGCGTGGAGTTTGCGGCCATGGAAGTGTCGTCGCATGCCCTTCACCAAGGACGGGTGCATGGCTGCGATTACGATGTGGCCGTGTTTACGAACTTGACGCAAGATCATCTTGACTATCACGGAACGATGGACGAGTATCGGAACGCCAAAGGGCTGTTGTTTGCCCAGCTCGGCAACCGCTACGACGAGCGGCGGCCGAAATTTGCCGTTTTGAATCATGATGATCCTGTTTCGCAATATTATAAACATATGACAGCAGCACCAATCATCACTTACGGTATTCGCACGAAGAGCGATGTGATGGCGGAAGAGATTGCCATGACCCCGTCCGGCATGGCCTTTCGGCTGTGCACGCCGCACGGATCGGCAGTGGTGGAAACGAAGCTCGTCGGCTTGTTCAACGTCTATAACATGCTTGCGGCGGCCGCTGCCTGCCTTGCCTCCGGGTTTTCGCTTGAAACGATTGCGACGGCTTTAAGGGATGTCGAGCCGGTGTCCGGGCGGTTTGAAACGGTCGATGAAGGGCAAAATTTTACTATCATTGTAGATTATGCCCATACGCCGGACAGTTTGGAAAACGCGCTAAAAACGGTGCGCCAATTTGCGAAGCGGAACGTCTATGTCGTCATTGGCTGCGGCGGCGACCGCGACCGGACGAAGCGGCCGCTTATGGCGCAGGTGGCGGTGCGCCACGCGGATGTCGCCGTGTTCACCTCCGACAATCCGCGCTCGGAAGACCCGCAGCAAATTTTGCGGGATATGGAAGCGGGGGTAAGTGATCAAGATGGAAGGTACGTGACGATTCCTGACCGGGAAGAGGCGATCCGCTACGCCATCCGGCAGGCGCAAGAAGGAGATGTTGTGTTGATTGCCGGTAAGGGGCATGAAACGTACCAAATCATCGGCGGCAATGTGATTGAGTTTGACGATCGCGCTGTCGCCCGAGCGGCGGTGAGGGAGAGAACATGACGATGGTTACGTACGGAATGGTGCAGAAAATTGCGAACGAAGCGAGCGGCATTGTGGACGAAACGATTCGTTTTCACGCGGTGTTTGTCAATCCGGCCGAACAGGTAAAAAAAGGGCTGTTCGTGCCGCTTGAAGATGCGGCGGAAACGCTGAAAACGGCCATCGAGCACGGGGCGATCGCTTCGTTTTGGCCGATCGGAGAGCCATTGCCGCGCTACATTCCTAATCAGTTTCCGCTCTTTTTCGTCCCGTCGCCGCTTGCGGCGGCCGCCGCGCTGCTTGAGCGGTATTTGCGGGAAGGCGGCCGGGGAACGGAATTTTCGTTTTCGTTCCCGGAAGAAGGCGGGGAGTATGTCCCTGCTGATGAAGCAATCCCCCTCCGGCTCGCCGAGTTGCAGAAATGGTGGCTGGACGCGCGGCAGGCAAAAGGATGTGACGATTCATGCCAGAACAAATAATTGTCATTGCGATGGCTGTTTCCTTTTTGGTCACCGTCATTTTGTCGCCGCTGTTCATCCCGTTTTTGCGGCGGTTAAAATTTGGGCAAAGCATTCGCGAGGAAGGGCCGAAGTCGCATCAAAAAAAATCGGGCACCCCGACAATGGGCGGCATTATGATTTTGCTTTCGATCGTGGCGACAACGTTATGGATGACATCGAGATTGTCCGTCCTGTCGGTGGAAACATATTTATTGCTGCTTGTTACGGTTGGCTACGGGGTGCTCGGCTTTTTGGACGATATGATCAAAGTGGTGATGAAGCGGAACCTGGGGTTGACGAGCCGGCAAAAATTTATCGGCCAGCTCATCATTGCCGTTGTTTTCTTTTTTGTCTACCGGCAAAGCGGCTTTTCGACGGAAGTACATATCCCCGGGACCGGCTGGTCGTTTGACCTTGGCTGGGCTTATGGGGTGCTGCTTTTGCTCATGCTTGTCGGCGGCTCCAACGCTGTCAACTTGACCGACGGGCTCGATGGGCTTTTGGCCGGCACGGCGGCGATCGCCTTTGGCGCGTATGCCGTGTTGGCTTGGAATCAAGGTCAGTACGATGTGGCGGTGTTTTGCGTCGCCGTTGTCGGCGCTGTGCTCGGCTTTTTAGTGTTTAATGCCCATCCGGCAAAAGTATTTATGGGGGATACCGGATCGCTCGCGCTTGGCGGGGCGATCGCTGCGGTCGCTGTCTTAACGAAACTCGAGCTGCTGCTGATCATTATTGGCGGCGTCTTTGTCATTGAAACGCTGTCTGTCATCATTCAAGTCGCCTCGTTCAAAACGACCGGCAGGCGCGTTTTCCGCATGAGCCCGCTCCATCATCATTATGAGCTCGTCGGTTGGTCGGAATGGCGCGTTGTCGTGACGTTTTGGGCCGTCGGCCTGTTGTTTGCCATGCTAGGAATTTATATCGAGGTGTGGATGTAATTGAAACCGACTCTTTTCTATCAACATCGTCGTGTGCTTGTGATTGGATTGGCGAAAAGCGGGGCGGCAGCGGCCCGCCTGCTCGTTGAATTAGGGGCGGAAGTCGTCGCCAACGATCAAAAACCGTTGGCGGAAAACGCGGAGGCGAAGCAGCTTGAAGAGCTCGGCGTCCGCGTTGTTTGCGGCGGCCATCCGCTCGAACTGCTCGATGAGCCGTTTGACCTCGTCGTGAAAAATCCGGGCATCCCGTATACGAATCCGTTAGTGAAAAAAGCACTTGAAAAAGGGCTTCCGGTCGTGACCGAGGTGGAGCTGGCTTATCACATTTCCGAAGCGTCGTTTATCGGCATTACCGGATCGAACGGGAAAACGACGACAACGACATTGATTTATGAAATGTTAAAGGCGGATGGCCAAGACCCGTTGCTTGCCGGCAATATCGGCTTAGTCGCCTGCGAGGTGGCCAAGGAAGCGAAGCCGGGCCAATGGCTCGTCACCGAACTGTCTTCGTTCCAGCTTGCCGGCATTGATCAATTCCGTCCTACGATCGCCGTCTTGCTTAACATTTTTGATGCCCATTTGGACTACCATGGCACAAGAGAAGCATACGCGGCGGCGAAGGCGAATATTTTCCGCAACCAAACAGAACAAGATTATGCGGTCGTCAACGCGGATGACCAGACCGTGATGGACATCGCCGCCTCGATTCGATCGCAAAAGGTGCTGTTTTCGGCGACGAAGCCGCTCGGTGAAGGGGCGTACGTCGACAATGGCGCCGTTTGCTGGAACGGAGAGCCGATCATCAAGACAGCAGACATTGTCCTCCCCGGCCAGCACAACGTGGAAAACATTTTGGCCGCGGTGGCGGCTGCCAAGCTGGCCGGCGCCAGCAACGAGGCGATCGTTCAAGTGTTGACGACGTTTGCCGGCGTAAAACATCGGCTTCAATATGTAGCCGAAGTCGACGGCCGGCGGTTTTACAACGACTCGAAGGCGACGAATATTTTGGCAACGCAAAAGGCGCTTTCGGCGTTTGCCGGTGAACCGGTGATTTTGCTGGCCGGCGGGCTTGACCGCGGCAATGAGTTTGACAAGCTTCTTCCGTACTTGCGGCAGGTGAAAGCGGCGGTATTGTTCGGGCAAACGGCGGAGAAAATCGGGCGCATCGCCCGGGAGGCGGGAATAGAAACGATCGAATATGTCGATAATGTGGAAAAAGCTGTCCCGGTTGCCTTCCGGCTTTCCGAGCCGGGCGATGTTATTTTGCTCTCTCCGGCCTGCGCCAGCTGGGATCAATACAAAACTTTCGAGGAGAGAGGGGACATTTTTATCGACGCCGTGCATAAGTTGAAATAGAGGGAAAGGGACAGCCCTTTCCTTCTAGTTTACAAAATAGAGGTGTTGGGCATTGCCGCGGAAAAGGTCTGCGCCGGATTTTTTGTTGATTCTTTTAACGTTTTCGCTCTTGGCCATCGGGCTTATTATGGTGTACAGCGCGAGCGCCATTTGGGCGGAATACAAGTTTCACGATTCGTTTTTCTTTGTCAAGCGCCAGCTGTTCTTTGCCATCGTCGGCATTATCGCCATGTTTTTTGTGATGAACATCGATTATTGGACGTGGCGCGACTGGTCGAAAGTGTTGCTCATCGTTTGTTTCGGGCTGCTTGTACTCGTGTTGATCCCGGGCGTCGGCATGGTGCGCAATGGGTCGCGCAGCTGGATCGGCGTCGGGGCGTTTTCCATCCAGCCGTCCGAATTTATGAAGCTGGCGATGATCGCGTTTTTGGCCAAATATTTATCCGAAAACCAAAAGAAGATTACATCGTTTAAACAAGGATTGCTGCCGGCGCTGGCGCTCGTGTTTGCGGCGTTCGGCATGATTATGCTGCAGCCGGACTTAGGGACGGGCACCGTGATGGTCGGCACATGTGTGGCGATGATTTTTGTCGCCGGCGCCCGCCTCAGCCATTTTGTGGGCCTTGGGGTGTTGGGGCTTGCCGGGTTTGCCGCCCTCGTTTTATCGGCGCCGTATCGAATCAAGCGGATTACATCGTTTTTGAATCCGTGGGAAGACCCGTTGGGGAGCGGATTTCAAATCATCCAGTCGCTGTACGCCATCGGTCCGGGCGGGCTGTTTGGCCTGGGGCTCGGGCAAAGCCGGCAAAAGTTTTTTTATTTGCCGGAGCCGCAAACTGATTTTATTTTCGCCATTTTGGCCGAGGAGCTCGGTTTTATTGGCGGATCGCTTGTCCTTCTTTTATTCAGCCTTCTTCTTTGGCGCGGCGTGCGCATCGCCCTTGGCGCCCCCGATTTGTACGGCAGCTTTTTGGCGCTTGGCATCATTTCGATGATTGCCATCCAAGTGATGATCAACATCGGCGTTGTCACCGGGCTGATGCCCGTCACCGGCATTACTCTCCCGTTTTTGAGCTACGGCGGATCGTCGTTGACATTGATGCTGATGGCGATCGGTGTGCTGCTCAATATTAGCAGACACGCCCGCTATTAGGCAGGCGGCGGCGTCCGCTGTTTTTGTTTGTTCGGGCGGCTTGCCGTCAAACAGTGCCGGCAAATGTTATAAAAAACGGTCTCTCTCGCGATCTATTTGTGATATAATGAAAACAAGTGCAAAGAACAAGAAAACGGCAGCGGATGCCGTTTGTTTTTATTCGAGCGCAGCCATGGAGCTGCCCGCGGGCAGGAAAGCGGGGGAGACAATGGAAAAGGGAAAGGTTGTTGTTCTTGAAGACCGCGTCCCAAAACTGAAAGAGCGTCGCCGCCAAAAAGCGAACCGTCGGCTGATTTTGTATTTGTCCTTCTTTTTTCTGTTTATTTTGTGCGTTCTTTACTTCCAATCGCCGTTAAGCGCCGTCAGGCATGTGGAGGTGAGCGGAAACCGCCATTTGCCGGCGGAGCGCATCATCAGCTTGAGCGGCATTACGAAGCGGACAAGCTTTTGGAAAGTGAACGAACAAAGTGTGGCAACGAGGATCGCCCGCCATCCGGAAATTAAAGAGGCAACCGTGGAAAAGAGGCTGCCGAACACGATTGTCATCCGCGTCCACGAATGGCGGCGGGTCGCTTATGTCTACGACCGGCAAACATTTTTCCCGCTGCTTGAGAACGGACGGCTGTTAAAACAGGAAGCGGTGAAAACAGCCCCGAGCGATGCGCCTGTGCTCGTCGGTTGGAAAAACGGCGACGCCATCGCCGAGATGACTGGACAGCTGGCGGAACTGCCGGCGCCGGTGCTTGGCGCCATGTCGGAAATTCACTACAAGCCGAACAGTGAGTATGAAGACCGCGTCATCGTCTACATGAACGACGGGTATGAGGTAAGTGCGACGATTCATCGTTTTGCGGACAAGCTGTCGCATTATCCGGCGATTGTCGCCGAGCTTGACCGAAATGTCAAAGGGGTCATTCACCTCGAAGTCGGCAGCTACTTTGTCCCGTACGAGCCGCCGAAAAAGGAGGACGACGATGAGACAACAAGCCCATAGCCGCATCCTCCTTACTTTTATTTGCTTTTTATTCGGCGCCATGCTCGGGTTTTCCTACCAACATGCCAAAAACGATCCATCCCGCCGCGAATGGAGCGACAGCGAGTGGAAAAGGGAATACGAGTTTCGCTCGGCGCTGATCGCTTTGCAAAAGGAAAACCGGTCGTTAAAGCAACAGCTTGTCGAAAAGCAAGACGAACTGGCCGCTTGGGAAAAAAAACTGGCCGACCGGCAGACGAACGAAGCCGGGCTGGCGAAAGAAGCAGAACAGCTGCGCATGTATGTTGGAAAGGCGAGGGTGAAAGGAAAGGGTGTAGCAGTCACGCTTTCCGACTCCTCTTACATCCCCTCTGAAGCGAGTGCTACTGATTATATCGTTCACGAACAGCACGTATGGAAAGTCGTTCACGAGCTGCTTATTTCCGGCGCCGAAGCGGTCGCCATTAACGGGCAGCGCATTTCCCATCGCTCCTACATTGTGTGCAACGGTCCGGTCATTGAGGTTGACGGGACGCAACATGCCGCTCCGTTTGTCATTTCGGCGATCGGCGACCCAGATGTGCTGTCGTCTGCGCTCGTCCTGCCAGGCGGCGTCGTCGACGAGCTTGTTCAAGACCATATCGATGTAAAAGTGGAAAAGCAAGAGGCGATTACGCTCGATCCGGTATTCGCGCCCAGACCGTAAAACGGGCAGGAAGGAGCGGTGAAGCGCATTGGAGCGAAAAAGACAGCTGTATTTTGCCGGGATTGCCGGCGTGTTCGGATTGATGCTGGCCGTCGGGATGCGGACGACGCTGCCTTCGGAAGAGCGCGATACGCGCGACATTTGGGAGCTGCGCGCCGATTTGACAAAGGAGCAGAAGCTTGAACAGCAGCTGCTTGAGGAGCTGGAACGCTACGAGGCGAAATTGCGCCATTACCGGCGCGAGGAGCAGGAAGACGGTGAGGCGGCGCTCGAGGAGACGGTCGCCGAGCTTAGGGAAGAAGCCGGACTGACCGAGGTGAAAGGGCGCGGCGTGGTGCTGACGATCGCGCCGTTTGCGGCGGGCGGCTACGTCGGTCCGGTCGCCCAAACGGTGTCGCCGGAGCTGCTGCAGCGGTTGGTAAATGAATTGAACAAATATGGAGCAAAGGAAATCGCCATTAGCGGCGAGCGGCTGACGAACCAGACGGCGATTCGCGATGTCAACGGGGTGACGAAAGTCGGTCGCCGGCCGCTTCAGCTGCCGGTTGAGGTGAAGGCGGTCGCGGACGATGCGGACAAGCTGTATAGCGGGTTGACGGTTTCGCCGATTCGGGATGATTTCATCGTCGAAAACTTGGAGCTTTCGATTTCCAAGCCGAAACCGATGATCGCCATTCCGCCGTCAACCGAGCGGCTGGAGGTAAAATACATGGAGACGGCGAGCGCCGGCAAGGAGGAGAAATAGCATGTGGCTTCCGCTTCTCGGATTGTTGCTCGGGTTTGCCGTCGGCGTCTTGGCCGGCTGGGAAGTTCCCGATCAGTATTCCAGTTATTTGTCGATTGCCATTTTGGCCGCCTTTGATACATTAATAGGGGGATGGCGCGCCCATTTACAAGGAACGTACGACGAAACAGTATTTATAACCGGGTTTTTTTTCAATATCATCCTTGCCACAACTTTGACTTTTCTTGGGGTGTATCTTGGTGTAGACTTGTATTTGGCGGCCGTCTTCGCGTTTGGCGTCCGCCTGTTTCAAAACATTGCCATCATCCGTCGCCTTTGGCTTGCCGAATGGGTGGAGCGGCGGGAAAATCGCGAAAAAAGTTAAGCGGAAGACAGGAAAGTGTCTTCCTGTGTTGAATTATATGGAGTAAAACAAAATGCGATGTTCTTGCGAAAATCGCGAGCTGGATATAGACGAAGAGATGGACAGGGAAATTTCAGCCGAAAAAGGAGGTGTCGCTGCTTACTGAAACGTCGGCTGACAGCGGCGCGTTTTTAGTAGGCAGATGCCAAAAGATGAGCAGCAATGAGATCGTCGTTAGCCTGGATGTCGGAACATCGAGCGTCAAAGTCATCATCGGGGAAATGTTGGGCAGCTCGATTAACATTATCGGAATCGGCAATGTGAAATCAGAAGGGCTCAAAAAAGGCGCGATTGTTGATATAGATAAAACGGTGCAATCGATCAAGCGCGCGGTCGAACAAGCGGAACGGATGGTCGGCCTTTCGATCCGCCGCGTGATTGTCGGGGTGGCGGGAAGCCATATTCAGCTGCATGACTGCCATGGCATCGTTGCGGTTGCCAGCGAAAACCGCGAAATCAGCGATGAAGACGTTGCCCGCGTCATCGATGCGGCGCAAGTCGTTTCCATCCCGCCGGACCGGGAAATTATCAGCGTCGTTCCGCGCCAGTTTATCGTCGACGGCTTAGACGGCATCCACGACCCACGCGGCATGATCGGCGTCCGCTTGGAGATGGAAGGGACGATGGTGACCGGAGCGAAGACGATTTTACATAATCTCCTTCGCTGTGTGGAACGCGCCGGTTTGGAAATCAGCGACATTTGCCTCCAGCCGTTAGCGGCCGGTTTGCTGGCATTATCCGACGATGAGCGGCACTTGGGCGCCGCGCTCGTCGATCTGGGCGGCGGTTCGACAACGGTCGCTGTCTTTGAGCAAGGGGCGTTGCAAGCTGTCTCTTCACTGCCGGTCGGCGGGGAGCATATTACAAAAGACTTGGCCATCGGGCTGCGGACAACAACGGAGGATGCGGAAAAAATCAAATTGAAGCACGGGTATGCGTTTTACGACCACGCTTCGGACGAAGAAGTGTTCAGCGTGCCGGTCATAGGCAGCGATCAACACCAGCAGTTCAGCCAGCTTGAGATCGCCGATATTATTGAGGCGAGGATGGAGGAAATTTTGCAAATGGTTCAACATGAAGTGCGTCGGCTTGGCTTTCGCGACCTTCCGGGCGGCTATGTGCTGACCGGCGGCGTGGCGAATATGCCGGGAGTGTTGGAGTTGGCTCACGTCGTCCTAGGGACGAGCGTCCGTGTTGCCATGCCGGATTACATCGGCGTGCGCGACCCGCAATACACGATCGGCGTCGGCCTGCTCAAGTTCGCCTACCGGCAGGCGCAGCTGCAAGGGAAAACCGTCCCGGCGGCGGCCGCGGCGGAGCCGGCCGAGCGCCCGGCGCCAAAACAACCATCGAAACCGAAAAAGAAAGAAGACCATTTCGGGAAGAAGGTCAAGAAATTTTTCGGTTCTTTCTTTGAATAGAGATTGAAATTTAGGAGGATTTGGCCATGTTGGAGTTTGAGACAACAGTCGATCAGTTGGCAACGATCAAGGTGATTGGGGTCGGGGGCGGCGGCAACAACGCCGTCAATCGGATGATTGAACACGGAGTGCAAGGCGTTGAATTTATTGCCGTCAATACCGATGCACAGGCGCTCAATTTGTCGAAGGCGCCGACGAAACTGCAAATCGGGGCGAAGCTGACACGCGGCTTGGGTGCGGGAGCGAACCCAGAAGTTGGAAAAAAAGCAGCTGAGGAGAGCAAAGAGCAAATTGAAGAAGCGCTTCGCGGCGCCGATATGGTGTTTGTCACCGCTGGCATGGGCGGCGGCACGGGAACTGGGGCGGCGCCCGTCATCGCCCAAATCGCCCGCGAATTAGGAGCGCTCACGGTCGGTGTCGTCACGCGCCCGTTTACGTTTGAAGGGCGGAAGCGGGCGACGCAGGCCGCAAGCGGCATCGCCGCCATGAAAGAGGCGGTCGATACGCTCATCGTCATTCCGAACGACCGGTTGCTTGAGATTGTTGACAAAAATACGCCGATGCTTGAGGCGTTCCGCGAAGCGGACAATGTGCTGCGCCAAGGGGTGCAAGGCATTTCCGATTTGATCGCTGTGCCGGGGTTGATCAACCTTGACTTCGCCGATGTGAAAACGATCATGTCCAACAAAGGCTCGGCGCTGATGGGCATCGGGATTGCCAGCGGCGAAAACCGAGCGGCGGAGGCAGCCAAAAAAGCCATTTCCAGCCCGCTGTTGGAGACGTCGATCGACGGGGCGCAAGGCGTGCTCATGAACATCACCGGCGGCATGAACTTAAGTTTGTACGAAGTGCAGGAGGCCGCCGACATCGTCGCTTCGGCGGCCGATCAAGAAGTGAATATGATTTTCGGCTCGGTCATCAACGAAGACTTAAAAGACGAAATTGTCGTCACTGTCATCGCGACCGGGTTTAACGAAAACGTTGCTTCGCAGCCGCGGCCGCCGCGCGCCGGCATCGGGACGGCGCCGAAAGTGACGCCGGCGCCGAAGCGGGAAAAGCGCGAAGAACCGGCGCAAGATTATGTGGCGCTCCGGTCCGGGCAGGCGGAAGACCCGCTCGATATTCCGGCGTTCTTGCGTAACCGCAACCGTCGCCGTTGAGGAGCTATCGGGGGCTGACCCAAAAGTCCGCCAAAAAGCGGACTTTTGGAGTCAGCCCTCTCTGGTTTTTGTATATTTTACCAAACGGAACAAAATTCCGACTCTGTTCTCCCCCTCATTTACGCCACCAAGGACAATTGCTTGTCCCTAGCGGCTTTTTTGAGAAGATTGTGGGCAGCACAAACCAGCCCCCATTCGATGGAAACTTTTTGGAGGCCTCGCAGGACAAAGCGACGAAACCCGCGATTTTGTTTGATTTGCCCAAATACACTCTCAATGTCGGTTTGGCGTTGGCGGTATCGGGCTTGCCCTTCTTCACTCTCCAACCGTTCGCGGGCTTTCTGTTTTTGTTCATGATAGATGGGGTTCCATTGCGTGGTTCGTCCATACTTGGAAGTCGTGCAGGCCGAACGGAACGGACATCCTTCGCATTCATGGCATTGGTAGTGTCGGGTGACCGAGGTGTATCCTGATTCCGTGGTCTGTTTCGAAGTTCCGGTGCGAACCAGCTTTTTCCCATTGGCGCAAATCCAAACGTCTTCTTCTTCCACATAGGTCCAATTCTGCTGATGATGCGGATTTTTCTTGACCTTGCGCGTGTTCTCCTTCTCATACGTATGGTACTTGATCAAGGCCGATATGTGCTTCTCTTCCAGCTTCACGTAGTTCTCTTCCGAGCCATAAGCCGCGTCAGCGATCAAACGTTCGGGTTCCACGCCGTACTTCTCTCGAACGGTCTCCAAATGCGGGAGAAGACAACGAGTGTCGCCCGGCCTCTGATGAAGGGAATACCCCAAAATAAATTGGCCGGAAGAACCCACCTGTACGTTATAGGCCGGCTTGAGCTGGCCGTTTCGCATGTGATCCTCCTTCAACCGCATGAAGGTGGCATCCACATCGGTCTTGGAATAGCTGTTGCGATCCCCGCATACATGGAGTTGGTGTTCATACTTTTCACTGCGGGGCAAGTAGTCCTCCTTCATCTTCTTGATGGCCTTCTTCAACGGTTGGTTGTCCGGCTCGGCCTCCAACCGTTTTTCCCACTCCTCGGTTTTCTTTCGGATTTCTTCTGACGTAAAGGCCGGCGAAGGGTCGATGTCTTCCGCCTTTTCTTCTTCCACGATCGCCTCGATCTGGGCAATCAGCCGATCGACATTGGCTTGGAGTTTCTCCTGGTACTTCTCAGCCGATTTGCGCCAAACGAAGGTGTACCGGTTGGCATTCGCTTCAATTTTCGTTCCATCCACAAAATAATCTTCCATCTTGACATAGCCGTCGGCCACGAGCAGCGTGATCATTTCCCGGAACAGGTCGTCAATCAGGTCTTTCATCCGCTCCGAACGAAACCGATTGATGGAGCGGAAGTCCGGCTTTTGAAATCCACTTAGCCACATGAGGGGAAGGTGGACTTCGAGCTGCCGTGCAATCTCACGGCCATGATACATTTTTTGGGTGTAAGCGTAAAGGAGAATTTTGGTCATCATTTTCGGATGATAGGCGGAGGCGCCCCCTCCTTTGTAGTAAGCAAGAAACGTCTCCATCGGGATGCGTTCAACCATCTCATGAACCACGTGGGCCATGTTATCCCGTGGAATGAGATCGGCGATGTTGCTTGGCAAAGAGAGGTTGTCCATGGTATACTCTTTAAAGGAAATATGATCATGTTTCATAAAAGAATCGCCCTTCTTTCGGTGGTAGTGGTTTTGGTGACTCTATTCTACCAGAAAAAAGGGCGATTCTTCTATATTTGAGGCAAAAAAGTGGGGGCTGATCCCAAAACGCATTCGCGTTTTGGGTCAGCCCCTTCTTTTTTTGCCCTCGCCCCGCGCTTCAAAGGGCGGTTTTCCTCGTTCGCACGTTTCCCCTCGCTTTGACAAAACATTCTGTTTTTCACCACCACCAATTGACAGACTTTCCAACGGGATATGCTATATACTTGTTTCAGACAAAAGCCGATGGGGCGGGGGAGGGGCTTGCCGGTTGGTTGTGTATCTTGATGTCATTTGGCTTTTGAACGTCTGTTTTGATGCAATGCTTCTTTGGCTGACAGCGCTCATGCTTAAGCGCCCGATCGTCTGGTGGCGGCTGTTGGCCGGAGCGTTGATCGGGTCGCTGCTTGTGGTGCTGCTGTTCACCCCGTTGTCCGCCATCGCCCAGCACCCGCTTGCCAAAATGGCCGCCTCGATCTTGATTGTGCTCTCCGCTTTTGGCTTTAAGCGGCCGCGCTATATGATCGAGAACATGCTGGCGTTTTACTTTACCACGTTCGCTGTCGGGGGCGGCATGCTGGCGGTTCATTATTTTTTCGCCGAGCAACTGTCCGTGCAGAACGGATTATTGATGATGCATCCCCCCGGGGCGGGCGACCCGGTAAGCTGGCTGTTTGTCCTCGTCGGGTTTCCGGTGTTGTGGCTTTTTTCCCGCCGCCGTGTGGAACAGATTCGCGAGAAAAAATTGCGCTTCGAACATATTGTAGATGTCATTGCTGTTTGGGAAGGCCGGCCCCTTGCCCTAAGAGGGCTCATCGACAGCGGCAACCAGCTGTTTGACCCAGTGTCCAAAACGCCGGTGATGATCGTGGACCGGGAAAAAGCGAAGGACGTGCTGCCCGAAGAGCTGATGGCCTATATGGCAGCCATGACGGTTGACGACCCGCCCGAACAGTGGGCCCATCGTCTTCGTCTCATTCCATACCGCGCAGTGGGCAGCGGCCCGCAAATGATGATGGCGGTAAAACTAGACCGCATCGCGCTGTCATACGAAAACGAGTGGCTTGAGGTGAAACATGGGCTTATGGCCTTAAGTGCAGACCCGCTTTCAGCCGACGGAGAATACGATTGCATCATCCACCCGAAAATGGTGCAGGCGGGAAGAAAGCTGACCGCTTCATAGGTCGTTACTATATCATACTCGCGTTTTATCCGTTTAGAAGGGGGATTTTGATGAAAAGATGGAAACTTCGGTTCATGTATTGGCTGTATAAGCTGCTGGCCAAACTTGGGTTGAAGGCCGACGAAATTTACTATATCGGCGGCAGCGAGGCGCTTCCGCCGCCGTTGACGAAAGAAGAGGAAGAGCAGTTGATCGAACGGCTGGCCACCGGTGATGAGACGGCGCGGTCGCTGCTCATTGAACGCAATTTGCGGCTTGTCGTCTACATTGCGCGCAAGTTTGAAAACACCGGCATTCACATCGAAGATTTGATCAGCATTGGAACGATCGGCTTAATCAAAGCGGTCAATACGTTTAACCCGGAGAAAAAAATCAAGCTGGCGACTTATGCATCACGCTGCATTGAAAACGAAATTTTAATGTATTTGCGCCGCAACAATAAAGTGCGGGCGGAAGTGTCGTTTGACGAACCGCTCAATATCGATTGGGACGGCAATGAGCTGCTGCTGTCCGATGTGCTGGGAACGGAAGACGACGTCATTACAAAGGATTTGGAGGCGGACGTCGACCGGCGGCTGCTGTTAAACGCCTTGCACCAGCTGAGCGACCGTGAAAAGCAGATTATGGAATTGCGCTTTGGTTTGTCAGGAGGGGAGGAAAAAACGCAAAAAGATGTCGCTGACTTGCTCGGCATTTCGCAATCGTACATATCGCGGCTCGAGAAGCGGATCATTAAACGGTTGCGCAAAGAGTTCAACAAAATGATGTAGCAAGCGGCGGGAGTGGACGCTCCGCCGCTTTTTTTTCGCTCGGACAGGCTGTGCATATTTTTCCCTCCCAGGGAGATACTGAAAACTGACGACTTAGCATCTCCTGATGGGAGGGAACAACTTGACGAGGAACAAAGTCGAAATTTGCGGTGTAGACACTTCAAAGCTTCCCGTCCTCAACAACGAGGAAATGCGGGAGCTGTTTCGCCGGATGCATGAAGGGGATTTGGAAGCAAGGGAAAAATTGGTAAACGGAAACTTACGCCTCGTGTTAAGCGTCATTCAACGCTTTAACAACCGCGGCGAGTTTGTTGATGATTTATTTCAAGTTGGCTGCATCGGACTCATGAAATCGATTGATAATTTTGACCTTAACCAAAATGTGAAATTTTCCACTTATGCGGTGCCGATGATCATTGGCGAAATCCGCCGTTACTTGCGCGATAACAATCCAATTCGCGTCTCGCGCTCGCTGCGCGACATCGCTTACAAAGCGCTGCAAGTGCGGGAACGGCTCATGAGCGAGACGGCGAAAGAGCCGTCGACGAAAGATATTGCGCGGGAACTCGGCGTCGCCCACGAGGAAGTGGTGTTTGCCCTTGATGCCATTCAAGACCCTGTTTCCTTATTTGAACCGATATACAACGACGGCGGCGATCCGATTTATGTGATGGACCAGCTTAGCGACGAGCGCAACCGCGACATCCAATGGATCGAAGAAATCGCTTTAAAAGAAGGGCTGCGGCGGTTGAATGAGCGAGAGAAAATGATTATCCGCAAACGGTTTTTCCAAGGAAAGACGCAAATGGAAGTCGCCGAGGAAATCGGCATTTCCCAGGCGCAAGTGTCCAGGCTTGAAAAGGCAGCGATCCGGCAAATGAATAAAAACATCCAAGTGTGAACGGCTGCTCGGGCAGCCTTTTTTCTTTGGCACATAACCGGTTGGGCGGTGCATATAGATGAAAAAGAGGAGAGGAAAGGCGGGGGACTGAACCGTGATGAGAATTTCTGAGTTTCAAACGAAAGATGTCGTCAATGTGGCCAACGGGAAGAAGCTTGGCAACATCGGGGATATTGACATCGATTTAGATACAGGCAAAATCCGTTCGCTCATTATTTTAGGCTCCGGAAAGATGCTCGGGTTGTTCGGGCGTGAAGAAGCGGTCGTCATTCCGTGGCAAAACATCGTCAAAATCGGAGCGGATGTCATTTTAGTCCGCCTGCATGATGCCGACTGAGCGGCCCGCGCAATGAGCGGCATATTGAGTGGCGGGATTGCACCAATGTTTCGACAAAATCGCAAATAAAGGTTATCACAAACAAACAAACTATGATAAAATAGGAAAAAAAGTGATAAAAACCTACAAAAACAGCGTGAGGTTGACGCGAATGCCGGACATTTTTCAACAAGAAGCTCAAGGATGGCTCCGCTGCGGGGCGCCCCCGTTTGCCGGAGCAGTCGCCGGGTTGACAACGAAACAAGGCGGAGAAAGCGAAGGGCCGTTCGCCTCGCTGAATATGGGGCTGCATGTCGGCGACGATCGCATGCATGTCGTCAACAACCGCCGCCGTCTGGCTGAATGGCTTTCTGTTCCGCTCGATCATTGGGTGTGTTGTGAGCAAGTGCACGGCGCCGTGATTCGGAAAGTGACGAAAGGCGATCGGGGGAGCGGGGCGCACGACTTCGCTGCAGCGGTCCGGGGGGCTGACGGGCTGTATACGGATAAGGCGGGGGTATTGCTCGCACTTTGTTTTGCCGATTGTGTGCCTGTCTATTTTATCGCGCCATCGGCGGGCCTAGTCGGCCTTGCCCACGCCGGCTGGCGGGGGACGGCGGGCGGCATTGTCCAAAACATGGTGCGGCTTTGGCAGGAGCGTGAACACATTGCCCCGTCCGACATCTATGCCGCGATTGGACCGGCCATTGGCCCATGCTGTTACACGGTTGATGACCGGGTGATCGATGGCCTGCGTCCGACTCTTCCTGCGGGCGGCCCGTTGCCGTGGCGCGAAACAAGCCAAGGGCAGTATGCGCTTGATTTAAAAGAGGCCAACCGGCTGCAGCTTGCGGCCGCCGGGATTCCAGACTGCCATATTTATGTGTCGGAACGCTGTACAAGCTGTGAGGAGACGTTGTTTTTTTCCCACCGCCGCGACCGTGGGACGACAGGGCGGATGTTGGCGTTTATCGGCCGAAGGGAGGAAACAGCATGACCGTACGCGACAACTTGGCAGCCGTTCGCCAGCGCATCGAGGCGGCTTGCGCCCGCGTCGGCCGCAATCCGGCCGACGTACGCATCGTTGCTGTCACGAAATATATTGATGCCGAAAGGGCGCTTCATGTGCTTGACGCCGGCATTGCCGACCTCGGCGAAAACCGCGCCGGCCAGCTGCTTGAAAAGTATGAACGGATCGGGGACCGGGCGGTGTGGCATTTTATCGGGACGCTTCAGTCGCGCAAGGTGAAGGACATTATCGATAAAGTCGATTACATCCATTCGCTTGATCGCCTGTCGCTGGCGAAAGAAATTGAAAAGCGGGCGGTGCGGCCGGTGAAATGTTTTGTGCAAGTGAATGTATCGGGAGAAGCGACGAAGCACGGCCTCTCTCCTGACGAGACCGTCCCGTTCATCGATCAGCTCCGTTCGTTTTCGCACCTTGAGGTCGTCGGATTGATGACGATGGCCCCGCATACGGATGACGAGGCGGTATTGCGCGCCTGCTTCCGGCAATTGCGGGTCTTGAAAGAGCGCGTTCAGGCGCTCCGCTGGCCGCATGCGCCGTGCACGGAGCTGTCGATGGGCATGTCGAACGATTACGAGATCGCCATTGAGGAAGGGGCGACGTTTGTGCGCATCGGCAGCGCGCTTGTCGGATCATTGTAGGAGGTGAACTTGATGGGGTTGATGAAAAAATTTCGCGATTATTTTTTAGAAGAAGATTACGAAGACTATGAAGAAGAATACGAAGCGCCGCAGCCGGAAGAGGAGGCGCCGCTGCTGAAGGCGGCAAACAAGGCGAACGTCGTCAGCTTGCAAAGCGTGCAAAAATCGGCGAAAGTCGTGCTCGCTGAGCCGCGGGTGTATGCGGAGGCGCAGGAAATCGCCGATCATTTAAAAAGCCGGCGGGCGGTCATCGTCAATTTGCAGCGCATCCAGCATGAGCAGGCGAAGCGGATCGTCGACTTTTTAAGCGGCACGGTGTACGCCATTGGCGGCGACATTCAGCAAGTTGGCACGAAAATCTTTTTGTGCACCCCGGACAACGTCGACGTCAGCGGCGCGATTTCGCTTGACGGCGAGGATGACAGACCGATAAAGAGGTGGTAGTCGTTGGATTATGTGCTTACGTTTTTAACGACCTTGATTCAAGTATATTCGTACGCTTTGATCATTTACATTTTGATGTCTTGGTTTCCGAATGCGCGCGAAACGCGGTTCGGACAAATGCTTGCCGCCATTTGCGAGCCGTATTTGGAACCGTTTCGGCGCGTCATTCCGCCGCTTGGCATCATTGACATCTCTCCGATCATCGCCTTTATTGTCCTTGAATTTGCGACAAGAGGGCTGTATGCGTTGTTTGACATCCTCGAAGCGCAGTTTTAGCAGCCGGACGGAACGCGCGTCGTTTGGCCCAGGCGCAGGCGGGCGGAATAGCGGGAGGAATCCGTTCCGGGTTCCTTTCTTTATGAGGCAAGGTGAATGGGAATGGAGCTGTATCAGCACTTCCGCAAAGAGGAACATCAATTCATCGATCATGTAATAGAATGGAAGGAAATGGTAGAACGTCAGTACGCTCCGAAGCTGACCGATTTTCTTGATCCGCGTGAGCAGCAAATCGTGCAAAGCATCGTCGGCAGCGACGGAGACGTGCGCGTGTCCTTTTTCGGCGGCGCTTTGTTTGTCGAGCGGAAGCGGGCGCTTTTGTATCCGCCGTATTTCGAACCGAATGAGGAGGATTATGACATCGCCTTGTTCGCTGTCCGCTATCCAGGCAAATTCGTTTCCCTTGAACACCGCGACGTCTTAGGAGCGCTCATGTCGCTCGGCTTGCGGCGGGGCAAGTTCGGCGACATTCTCGTCCAAGGAGGAGAGATCCAATTTTTTGCCGCCGCCGAGGTGGCCGATTACATTCGCCTCCATGTCGGGACGATCGGCAAAGCGCCGGTTTCGCTTGAGCTGTTGCCGCTGTCAGCTGCCATGCCGCTTGCCGAAACGTGGGAGGAAGGAACGGTCACGGTGTCTTCTCTAAGGCTCGATGCGGTGCTTGCCCAGGCGTTCCGCCTCGCGCGCGAGAAAGCGAAGACGCTCATTGAAAGCGGGCTCGTCAAAGTGAACTGGAAGGTGGTGGACAAGCCCGATTTTGTATGCGGGCCGGGCGATGTCCTGTCGGCGCGCGGGTTTGGTCGCTGCAAGCTGTTTTCCGTCGAGGGGATGACGAAAAAAGAACGCTGGCGCATCCGGCTGGGCCGTCAAAAATAATCGAATCGCAGCAGGAAATGGGCTGATCGTGTCGAATGAAGGAAGAAAAGGAATGATGGAGACGGAGGTGGCCATTGTGCCGTTGACGCCATTGGATATTCACAATAAGGAATTCAGCCGCGGATTTCGCGGGTATGACGAAGATGAAGTGAATGAGTTTTTGGATCAAATTATTAAAGATTACGAAATGCTCATCCGTGAAAAAAAGCAGCTGGAAGAAAAAGTGGCCGAACTGACGGAAAAATTGAATTACTTTTCCAACATTGAAGAAACGTTAAATAAGTCGATTCTTGTGGCTCAGGAAGCAGCGGAAGAAGTGAAGCGCAACGCACAAAAAGAGGCGAAGCTGATCATTAAAGAAGCGGAGAAAAACGCGGAGCGCATCATCGGCGACGCGCTGGCCAAATCGCGGAAAATCGCGCTGGAAATCGAAGAACTCAAGCGGCAGTCGAAAGTGTTCCGCGCTCGCTTCCGCATGCTCGTTGAGGCGCAGCTCGATATGATCAACAGCCGTGACTGGGACGAGTTGATGGAATACGAGATGCCTGATCTCGAAGAAGAGGCGAAAGAGCCGTTGTCTCAGCCTTGACGAACCGAGGCCATGTCGGGTATAATCATTGGCAAAAATCACTGCACCAGCCGCCGTGGGAGGCGGTTGGCTTTTTTCAGGATGAATAGTGAAATAGTCATCGACGATGAAAGGGATAGTAGCTCTTGAACGACCGGTCGCAGCGAGCCGGGGATGGTGGAAGCCTGGCATCGGCGCAAGAGTGAACATCACCCTGGAGTTCCATGCCGAACATCCAGTAGGCCATGGCGCGTCATTCCCGTTACGAATGAAAAGTGGGCTGTGCGTCGTTTGCATGGCCAAGAAGGGTGGTACCGCGAGACCGTTCTCGTCCCTTGCCGGGGGAGAACGGTTTTTTATTTGGAATCTATCGTTCGAAGGAGGAGCAAGGATGGATTACAAAGAGACGCTGCTTATGCCGCAAACCGAGTTCCCGATGCGCGGCAACTTGCCGAAGCGGGAGCCGGAAATGCAAAAAAAATGGGAAGAGATGGACATTTACCGGAAAGTGCAGGAGCGGACGAAAGGACGGCCGCTGTTTGTCCTGCATGACGGCCCGCCGTATGCCAACGGCGACATTCATATGGGCCATGCGCTGAATAAAATTTTAAAAGATATCATCGTCCGCTACAAATCGATGAGCGGCTATTGCGCGCCGTACGTGCCGGGCTGGGATACGCACGGACTGCCGATCGAAACGGCGCTCGCGAAGCAAGGCGTCGACCGCAAATCGATGAGCGTCGCCGAGTTTCGCAAGTTGTGCGAGCAATACGCGTATGAACAAATCGACAACCAGCGCCGGCAGTTCAAGCGGCTCGGTGTGCGCGGCGACTGGGACAACCCGTACATTACGCTCAAACCGGAGTACGAAGCCCAGCAAATTAAAGTGTTCGGCGAAATGGCGAAAAAAGGGCTCATCTACAAAGGGTTGAAGCCGGTCTATTGGTCCCCGTCAAGCGAATCGGCGCTCGCCGAAGCGGAAATCGAATATAAAGACAAGCGTTCGCCGTCGATTTATGTCGCCTTCCCGGTGAAAGACGGCAAAGGCGTGCTTGAGGGCGATGAGCGAATCGTCATTTGGACGACGACGCCGTGGACGATTCCGGCGAACTTAGCGATCGCGGTTCATCCGGATTTGGATTACCATGTTGTCGATGTCGGCGGAAAACGGTATGTCGTCGCTGCCGCCTTGGCGGAATCGGTGGCGAAAGAAATCGGTTGGGACGCATGGTCGGTCGTCAAAACGGTCAAAGGAAACGAGCTTGAATACGTCGTGGCGAGACATCCGTTTTATGAGCGCGACTCGCTTGTCGTCTGCGGCGAACACGTCACGACCGACGCCGGCACCGGCTGCGTCCATACGGCGCCGGGCCACGGGGAAGACGACTTTCTCGTTGGGCAAAAATATGGGCTTCCGGTCCTTTGCCCGGTTGATGAGCGCGGCTACATGACCGAGGAAGCGCCGGGATTTGCCGGGATGTTTTACGAAGACGCCAACAAGGCGATTACACAGAAGCTTGAGGAAGTCGGCGCTTTGTTGAAGCTTGGGTTTATCACCCACTCGTATCCGCACGACTGGCGGACAAAGCAGCCGACGATTTTCCGGGCGACAACGCAATGGTTTGCATCGATCGATAAAATCCGCAACGAGCTGCTTCAAGCGATTAAGGAAACGAAATGGATTCCGGAGTGGGGGGAAATCCGCATCCACAACATGGTGCGCGACCGCGGCGACTGGTGCATTTCCCGCCAACGCGCCTGGGGGGTGCCGATTCCGGTCTTTTACGGCGAAAACGGTGAACCGATCATCACCGATGAGACGATTGAGCATGTGTCGAACTTGTTCCGCCAATACGGGTCGAACGTCTGGTTTGAACGCGAGGCGAAAGACTTGCTGCCGGAAGGATTCACCCATCCGTCGAGCCCGAACGGCATCTTTACGAAAGAAACGGACATTATGGATGTCTGGTTTGACTCCGGTTCGTCGCACCAAGCCGTGTTGGTCGAACGCGACGATCTCGTGCGTCCGGCTGATTTGTACTTGGAAGGCTCCGACCAATACCGCGGCTGGTTCAACTCATCGCTGTCCACCGCCGTTGCCGTCACCGGCAAAGCGCCGTATAAAGGCGTGTTGAGCCACGGCTTTGTCTTGGACGGCGAAGGGCGGAAAATGAGCAAGTCGCTCGGCAACGTCGTCGTGCCGACGAAAGTGATGGAACAGTTTGGCGCCGACATTTTGCGCCTTTGGGTCGCTTCGGTTGACTACCAAGCGGACGTGCGCATCTCCGATCATATTTTAAAACAAGTGTCCGAAGTGTACCGGAAAATCCGCAACACATTCCGGTTTATGCTCGGCAACTTGTTCGATTTTGACCCGAACGAAAACGCCGTGCCGATTGGGGAGCTTGGCGAAGTCGACCGCTATATGCTGGCGAAGTTGAACAAGCTGATCGCCAAAGTGAAAAAGGCCTATGACCGCTACGATTTCGCCGCCGTGTACCATGAGATGAACCATTTCTGCACCGTCGAGCTGAGCGCGTTTTACTTGGATATGGCGAAAGACATTTTGTACATCGAAGCGGCCGACTCGCGCGCCCGCCGCGCCGTGCAGACGGTGCTCTATGAGACGGTCGTCGCGTTGGCGAAGCTCATCGCGCCGATTTTGCCGCATACCGCCGATGAAGTGTGGGAGCATATCCCGAATCGAAGAGAAAACGTCGAAAGCGTCCAGCTCACCGATATGCCGGAGCCGATCGCGATCGACAGCGAAGAAGCGCTGCTGGCGAAATGGGATGCGTTTATGGACGTGCGCGATGATATTTTCAAAGCGCTCGAGAACGCCCGCAATGAAAAAGTGATCGGCAAATCGCTGACCGCGAGCGTCATCGTCTACCCGAAAGACGAGGCGCGGAAGCTATTGGCGTCGCTTGATGCCGACTTGCGCCAGCTTCTCATCGTTTCCGCCTTTTCGATCGCCGATGAGCCGTATGACGCCGCGCCGGCCGAAGCCGAACGGCTTAACCATGTAGCGGTGATCGTCCGCCCGGCGGAAGGCGAGACGTGCGAGCGGTGCTGGACGGTGACGAAAGAAGTCGGCGCCGATCCGTCGCATCCAACGCTTTGTCCGCGCTGCGCGCACATTGTGAACGAACATTATTACGCGTAACAAAAAGCGGCAAGGCTGCCTTGGGGCGGCCTTGCCGCTTCATTTGTTTGCCATGGCGAATTATGCTACAATGCAAAAAGGATGAATGAGAAGGACAGGGGGACTTGGCACGGTGGCATACTATTGGATTGCGGCGGCGGTCGTCATCCTCGATCAATGGACGAAATGGCTTGTCGTCCGCTATATGCGGCTTGGGGAAAGCATCCCGATCATTGACAATGTGCTCTATATTACGTCGCACCGCAACCGCGGCGCGGCATGGGGCATGCTAGAAGGGCAGTTTTGGCTCTTTTATTTGATTACGGTGATTGTCGTGGCGGCGATCGTGGTCTACATCCGCCGCCTGAAGCCTTCTGAACGCCTGGCGGGCGTAGGGCTTGGGCTGATGCTCGGCGGGGCGATTGGCAATTTTCTCGACCGCGTCTTTCGCAAGGAAGTGGTCGATTTCATCCACGCGTACATCGGCACGTACAGTTTTCCGGTGTTCAATATCGCCGACTCGGCGCTGACCGTCGGCGTCATCTTGCTGTTTGTCCATATGTTTTTTTTCGCGACACCAGAGAAAGGGAATGAGTAGATGGACACGATCACGTTTCACATCGAAGACGAATATGACGGCGAGCGGATCGATAAAGTGATCGCGGCGCTAAATGACGAATGGTCGCGTTCGCAAGTGCAGCAATGGATCAAAAACGGGCTTGTGACCGTGAACGGCCAGACGGTGAAAGCGAACTACAAATGCGAGGCGGGCGACTCGGTCGCCGTTTCGCCTCCTGAGCCGGAGCCGCTTCATGTCGAGCCGGAGCCGATTCCGCTTGACATTTATTATGAGGATGAGGATGTCCTTGTCGTCAACAAGCCGCGTGGCATGGTCGTCCATCCGGCGCCCGGGCATATGCGCGGCACGCTTGTGAATGCGCTTCTCGCCCATTGCCGCGACTTGTCCGGGATCAACGGCGTGCTTCGCCCCGGCATCGTCCATCGCATTGACAAAGACACATCAGGACTATTGATGGTGGCGAAAAACGACGCCGCCCACCGCTCGCTCGTCGAGCAGCTGGTGAACAAAACGGTGACGCGCCGCTACAAGGCGATCGTCCACGGCGTCATTCCGCACGATTATGGCACGATCGATGCCCCGATCGGCCGCGACAAGCGCGATCGAAAGAAAATGGCCGTCACCGAAGAAAACGGGAAGGAAGCGGTCACCCATTTCCGCGTGCTCGAGCGGTTTCGCCATTATACGTATGTGGAGTGCCAGCTGGAAACGGGGCGGACGCACCAAATTCGCGTCCATATGAAATACATCGGCTACCCGCTCGCTGGCGACCCGCAATACGGGCCGAAAAAAACGCTCGCCATCGACGGCCAGGCGCTGCACGCCGGGGTGCTCGGCTTCCGTCATCCGAGAAGCGGCGAGTATTTGGAATTCGAAGCGCCGTTGCCGCCGGAGTTTGCCGAGCTGCTTGACTGGCTGCGAAAAAACGATTGACAAACGAACACGCCCCCTTTACAATGAAAACAGGTGAACAGGAACCTTTAAGTTCAGTCCTGTGAGGCTGAAAAGGGGTCGGAATGACAAAGAAGGGCGATGTATGCCCATCTTGTTTGGCGATAAGCGCGCCATCCCCCGCTTCACAGGCGGGGGGTTTTTTATGAAAACAGGCGGGAACGGCCTGGTTGGCGCGCCGCCTGCGGAAACACGCTGGCCGCGGCGTGTATGCGCTGTTAGGAGGTGGACGGAATGCAAAAGGCGGTCGTGATGGACGAACAGGCGATTCGCCGCGCTTTGACGCGCATCGCCCACGAAATCATCGAACGAAACAAAGGCATTGACGGCTGCGTGCTTGTCGGAATTAAAACGCGCGGCATTTACTTGGCGCGCCGCTTGGCGGAGCGGATCGAGCAAATTGAAGGGGCGTCCGTTCCCGTCGGTGAGCTTGACATCACCTTGTACCGCGACGATTTGACCGTGAAGACGGACGACCATGAACCGCTTGTGAAAGGAACGAATGTGCCGTTTCCGGTGAGCGAGCGGAATGTCATTTTAGTCGATGATGTGCTGTTTACCGGCCGGACGGTGCGGGCGGCGATGGATGCGGTCATGGATTTGGGCCGCCCGTCGCGCATCCAGCTCGCCGTGCTTGTCGACCGCGGCCACAGGGAACTGCCGATCCGCGCTGATTTCGTCGGCAAAAACGTGCCGACCTCTCGTTCGGAACTGATCGTCGTGGAGCTTTCGGAAGTGGACGGCATCGATCAAGTCTCCATTCATGAAAAATAGCGAAGCACCCTTTTAAGCGCAGTCCCGTGAGGCTGCAAAAGGGGCGGGATCGTTTCGGCTGTTTCTGCACCCTCTTTGCGTCTTCGCGGGCAAAGAGGGATTTTTTGTGCACACTAAAAAGCAAGCCTCGCTCATTTGATCAAAGGAGTGACGAAAGATGAACAAACCGGTGTTGGACATTCAAGACCGCCCGACTGTTGGGCAATGGATCACCTTAAGCCTTCAGCATTTATTCGCCATGTTCGGGGCGACGATTTTAGTGCCGTACTTAGTCGGCTTAGATCCGTCGATCGCCTTGCTGACAAGCGGGCTTGGAACATTGGCGTTTTTGCTCATTACGAAATGGCAAGTGCCGGCGTATCTTGGCTCGTCGTTCGCCTACATTGCGCCGATCATCGCGGCGAAAACGGCTGGCGGCCCGGGAGCGGCGATGATTGGCAGCTTCCTCGCCGGATTGGTGTACGGGGTTGTCGCCCTCATCATTAAAAAAGCCGGCTACCGATGGGTGATGAAGCTGCTGCCGCCGGTTGTCGTCGGTCCGGTCATCATCGTCATCGGTCTCGGCTTAGCCGGCACGGCGGTCGGGATGGCGATGAACGGCCCGGACGGCAAATACAGCCTGCTTCATTTCTCGGTGGCGCTTGTGACGCTTGCGGCCACGATCGTCTGCTCGGTGCTTGCGCGCGGCATGTTGAGCTTGATTCCAGTGCTTGTCGGCATCGTTGTCGGCTACGTTTACGCCCTCGCTGTCGGACTGGTTGACTTGTCGAAAGTGGCGGCGGCGAAATGGTTCGAATGGCCGGATTTCTTGATTCCGTTTGCCGATTATCCGGTGCGCATCACTGCCGAGATCGTCATGCTCATGGTGCCGGTGGCGATCGTCACCTTGTCCGAGCATATCGGCCACCAGCTTGTGTTAAGCAAAGTCGTCGGCCGCGACCTCATTCAAAAACCGGGGCTGCACCGCTCGATTTTAGGGGACGGAACGGCGACGATGATCTCCGCCTTGCTTGGCGGTCCGCCGAAAACGACGTACGGGGAAAACATCGGTGTACTGGCGATCACCCGCGTCTACAGTGTCTACGTGCTGGCCGGCGCGGCGGTCATCGCGATCGCTTTCGGCTTCGTCGGCAAAATCACGGCGCTGATCAGCTCGATTCCGACGCCGGTCATGGGCGGTGTGTCGATCTTGCTGTTTGGCATCATCGCCTCGTCCGGACTGCGCATGTTGATCGACAGCCGCGTCGATTTCGGTCAGACGCGCAATTTAGTCATCGCCTCGGTCATCTTGGTCATCGGCATCGGCGGAGCGGTGCTGAAAATCAGCGACAGCTTCCAAATCACCGGGATGGCGCTCTCGGCCATTGTCGGCGTCCTGCTCAACTTAGTGCTGCCGGGGCGTCCGCAAGAAGCGGAAAACTTATTTGAAGCTGAAAACGACAGCGGCGATGTTGCCTAAATCGAATACAAAACACCTTTTAATTAAGTCCCGTGAGGCTTAAAAAGGTGTGAAAACAGGCGCATCCAGGGCCGGAGTGCACCTTCTCCGGTTCTGCCATGCGCCGATCGTCACACCTTGCCCAGCCGGCAAGGTGTTTTTTTGCAAAAAAAAGAAAGGGAGAGAGGCCAATGACCCATCTTTTTACATTGAGCGAACTGCCGCTTTCCGACATCACCCGGCTGCTTGATGAAGCGGAAGCGTTCCGCCGCGGCCGCGCTTGGCGCCCGGCGGCGCCGATGTACGTCGCCAACTTGTTTTTCGAACCGAGCACGCGCACGAAATGCAGCTTCGAGATGGCGGAACGGAAGCTTGGGCTTCATGTCATTCCATTTGACCCGGAACGCTCGAGCGTGCAAAAAGGGGAGACACTGTACGATACCGTACGGACGCTTGAGGCGATCGGCGTCGATGCGGTTGTCATCCGCCATCACGAAGATGCGTATTTCGAAGCGCTCCGCCATACGGTCGGCATTCCGATCATCAACGCCGGTGACGGCTGCGGGCACCATCCGACCCAGTCGCTCTTGGATTTATTGACGATCCGCCAAGAGTTTGGCGCCTTCACTGGCTTGACGGTGGCGATCATCGGCGACATCCGTCATAGCCGCGTCGCCCGCTCCAATGCGGAAGTGTTGACACGATTGGGCGCGAACGTCCTGTTTTCCGGACCAGCGGAGTGGAAAGATGAAACGAATCCGTACGGGACGTATGTCGAAGTCGACGAGGCCATCGCCCGCGCCGATGTCGTGATGCTGTTACGCATCCAACATGAACGCCATGCGGAAACGATGGGGCTGACAAAAGAAGAGTACCATGCGCGGTACGGGCTGACGCTTGAGCGGGCGCGGCGGATGAAATCGGGCGCCATCATCTTGCACCCGGCGCCGGTCAACCGCGGGGTCGAAATCGCCAGCGAACTTGTCGAAGCGAAGGCATCGCGCATTTTTAAACAAATGGAAAACGGCGTCTACGTCCGGATGGCTGTCTTAAAACGGGCAATGGAAGGGAGAATGGAGCATGGACGTATGGCTGAAAAATGGCATGTCGTTCAATGAAGATGGGAAATTGGTGCGGACACATCTCAAAATGGAACACGGAACCATTGCGGCGATCCTGTATGAACAGCCGCTCGAAGCGGATGGGGAGGACGTGATCGACGTCGGCGGCCGTCTCATCGCTCCCGGCTTGATCGACTTGCACGTTCATTTGCGCGAACCAGGCGGCGAGGCGAAAGAAACGATTGAAACGGGCACGCTCGCCGCGGCGAAAGGCGGTTTTACGACGGTTGCCGCCATGCCGAACACAAATCCGGTGCCGGACCGGAAAGAACAGATGGAATGGCTGCAAGCCCGCATCCGCGAAACGGCGCGCGTCAACGTGCTTCCGTACGCGGCGATCACGATTGGGCAAAAAGGGGAGGAGATGACCGATTTTGCGGCGCTAAAAGAAGCAGGGGCGTTCGCCTTTACCGATGACGGCGTCGGCGTCCAGTCGGCCGGGATGATGTTTGAAGCGATGAAACAGGCGGCGGCGCTCGATATGGCGATCGTTGCCCATTGCGAGGACGACACGCTGACAAACGGCGGAGCGGTGCATGACGGCGAGTTCGCCCGCCGGCATGGGCTCGCCGGCATTCCATCCGTCTGCGAAGCGGTGCACATCGCCCGCGACGTCCTGCTCGCGGAAGCAGCCGGATGCCATTATCACGTCTGCCATATCAGTACGAAAGAGTCGGTGCGCGCCGTCCGCGACGCGAAGCGGGCGGGCATCCGCGTCACGGCCGAAGTGACGCCGCACCATTTGCTCTTGTGCGACGAAGACATTCCAGGGTTGGATGCAAACTACAAAATGAACCCGCCGCTGCGCAGCCGCGCGGACCGCGAGGCGCTCATTGAGGGCCTGCTCGATGGCACGATCGATTTTATCGCTACGGATCATGCGCCGCATACAGCAGCGGAAAAAGCGAAAGGCATCGAGGCGGCGCCGTTTGGCATCGTCGGGCTCGAGACGGCGTTTCCGCTCTTATATACCCATTTCGTCAAAACAGGCGTGTTTACATTAAAGCAGCTTGTCGACTGGCTGACGATCAAGCCGGCGCAATGTTTTGGCCTTAAGGCCGGACGGCTTGCCGTCGGGGCGCCGGCGGACATTGCGGTCATCGATTTGGAAACGGAAGAAGCGATTGATCCCGAGACGTTTGCCTCAAAAGGGAAAAATACGCCGTTTGCCGGCTGGAAATGCCAAGGCTGGCCGGTGATGACGTTTGTCGGCGGAACACTCGTATGGAAGAAAGGAAGAGAATGACATGAAACGGCAGCTCATTTTGGAAGACGGTTCGTTTTTTGTCGGCGAAGCGTTTGGCAGCACGAAAGAGACGACCGGCGAAGTCGTCTTTAACACCGGCATGACCGGGTATCAAGAAATTTTGACCGACCCGTCGTATTGCGGGCAAATTGTGACGATGACGTATCCATTGATCGGCAACTACGGTATTAACCGCGACGACTTTGAAGCGATCCGCCCGTACGTGCACGGATTCATCGTCAAAGAAGCGTGCCTCATGCCGTCCAACTGGCGCGGCGAACTGACGCTGGATGAGTATTTAAAAGAAAAAGACATTCCGGGACTCGCGGGCATTGACACGCGCAAACTGACACGGGTCATCCGCCAGCACGGAACGCTGAAAGGAATGATTTGCGGGCTGGATGTCCATCCGGCGGAAGCGGCGGCCAAGCTGCGGGCGATGGAGTGGCCGCGCGACCAAGTGCGGCGCGTCTCAACAAAAAGCGCCTACCCAAGCCCGGGGCGCGGCGAGCGTGTCGTCTTGATCGACTTTGGGATGAAGCACGGCATTTTGCGCGAACTGAACAAGCGAAACTGCGATGTCATCGTGTTGCCGTACAATGCGACGGCGGAAGACGTATTGAGCTGGCATCCGGATGGGGTCATGCTTTCCAATGGACCGGGCGACCCGAAAGACGTGCCGGAAGCGATCGAGATGATCCGCGGGATCTTGGGCAAAGCGCCGCTCTTTGGCATCTGCCTCGGCCATCAGCTGTTCGCCTTGGCATGCGGGGCGAATACGGAGAAGATGAAATTCGGCCATCGCGGCTCGAACCATCCGGTCAAAGACTTGCGCACCGGCAAAGTCGCCATCACGTCGCAAAACCATGGTTATACGGTCACGCATGAATCGCTTGCCGGCACGCGTCTTGAAGTGACGCACGTCGCCTTAAATGACGGCACAGTCGAAGGGCTGCGCCATCTCGATTTCCCGGCGTTTACGGTGCAGTATCATCCGGAAGCGTCGCCGGGGCCAGAAGATGCCAATCCGCTGTTTGACGAGTTTTTGGCGCTCATCCGCCAGTTCAACAAGAAAGGAGAAGTCATCCATGCCTAAACGCCGCGACATTGAAACGATTTTAGTCATCGGCTCGGGGCCGATCGTCATCGGCCAGGCGGCCGAGTTCGACTACGCAGGGACGCAAGCGTGCTTAGCCCTAAAAGAAGAAGGATACAAAGTCATTTTGGTGAACTCAAACCCGGCGACGATCATGACCGATACGGAAATCGCCGATAAAGTCTATATGGAGCCGCTGACGCTCGATTTTGTCGCCCGCATCATCCGCAAAGAGCGGCCGGACGCGATTTTGCCGACGCTTGGCGGCCAAACGGGCCTTAACTTGGCGGTGGAACTGGCCAAAGCCGGGGTGCTCGAGGAGTGCGGCGTCGAAATTCTCGGCACGAAGCTTGAAGCAATCGAAAAAGCGGAAGACCGCGAACAGTTCCGCGCCCTCATGAACGAGCTTGGCGAGCCGGTGCCGGAAAGCGCGATTATTCACAGCTTGGAGGAAGCGTACGCCTTTGTCGAACAAATCGGCTATCCGGTCATCGTCCGCCCCGCGTTCACGCTCGGCGGCACGGGCGGCGGCATTTGCACGAACGAAGAAGAGCTTGTCGAGATTGTGTCAACCGGCCTGAAGCTGAGTCCGGTGCACCAATGCTTGCTCGAGCGGAGCATCGCCGGCTACAAGGAGATTGAATACGAAGTGATGCGCGACGCCAACGACAACGCGATCGTCGTCTGCAACATGGAAAACATCGATCCGGTCGGCATTCATACGGGTGATTCGATCGTCGTCGCCCCGAGCCAGACGTTAAGCGACCGCGAGTATCAGCTGCTCCGCAACGCGTCGCTTAAGATCATCCGCGCGCTTGGCATCGAAGGCGGCTGCAACGTCCAGCTGGCGCTTGACCCGGACAGCTTCCGCTATTACGTCATTGAAGTGAACCCGCGCGTCAGCCGCTCGTCGGCGCTGGCGTCCAAAGCAACGGGATATCCGATCGCGAAACTGGCGGCGAAAATCGCCGTCGGGTTGACGCTTGATGAAATGATCAACCCGGTCACCGGGAAAACGTACGCCTGCTTCGAGCCGGCGCTCGACTATGTGGTGACGAAAATTCCGCGCTTTCCGTTTGACAAATTTGAATCGGCGAACCGCCGCCTTGGCACGCAAATGAAAGCGACCGGCGAAGTGATGGCGATCGGCCGGACGTTCGAAGAATCACTGTTAAAAGCCGTTCGTTCGCTCGAGATCGGGGTGCATCATCTGGAATTGAACGAGGCGAAAACGGCCGCCGACGACGTGATGGAAAAACGGATCCGCAAGGCGGGCGATGAGCGGCTCTTTTACATCGCCGAGGCGCTCCGCCGCGGGGTGACAGTGGAGACGCTGCATGAATGGAGCCAAATTGACCGCTTTTTCCTGCATAAGATTCAAAACATTATTGAGATGGAAACGGTCTTGAAAAACCACCCGGACGACCTTGACGTGTTAAAAAAAGCGAAGGGGCTCGGCTTCTCCGATGCGGCGATAGCGGCATTATGGAACAAAACGGAGCGCGACGTTTACGCGCTGCGCCGCCAGGAAGGCATCGTGCCGGTGTACAAAATGGTCGATACGTGCGCGGCCGAGTTCACGTCGGAAACGCCGTACTACTACAGCACGTACGAGGAAGAAAATGAATCGATCGTGACGGAAAAACCGAGTGTCATCGTGCTTGGTTCCGGCCCGATCCGCATCGGCCAAGGGATTGAGTTTGACTACGCGACCGTCCATTGCGTCTTTGCGATCAAACAAGCCGGCTACGAGGCGATCATCATCAACAACAACCCGGAAACGGTCTCGACCGATTTCAGCACATCGGACAAACTGTATTTCGAACCGTTGACGGCTGAAGATGTGATGCATGTCATCGACCTCGAACAGCCGGTCGGCGTCATCGTCCAATTCGGCGGTCAGACGGCCATCAACTTGGCGGCGGAACTCGAAGCGCGCGGCGTCCGCTTGCTTGGGACGACGCTTGAAGATTTGGACCGTGCCGAAGACCGCGACAAATTTGAACAGGCGCTCTCAGAGCTTGGCATTCCGAAACCGGCCGGCAAAACGGCTGTTTCGGTCGAAGAAGCGGTTGCCATCGCCGAAGAAATCGGCTATCCGGTGCTCGTCCGCCCATCGTACGTGCTCGGCGGCCGGGCGATGGAAATTGTCTACAACCGCGAAGAGCTGCTTCATTACATGGAACATGCCGTGCGCGTCAATCCGCAGCACCCAGTGCTTGTCGACCGCTACATCACTGGCAAGGAAGTCGAAGTCGACGCCATCGCCGACGGCGAGACGGTCGTCATTCCGGGGATCATGGAACATATCGAACGGGCCGGCGTCCATTCCGGCGACTCGATCGCCGTCTATCCGCCGCAAACGTTAAGCGATGACGTCATCGCAAAAATTACCGACTATACGGTGAAACTGGCGCGCGGGCTGCATATTGTCGGGCTGTTGAACATCCAGTTCGTCGTCGCAGGCAGCGACGTCTACGTCTTGGAAGTGAACCCGCGCTCAAGCCGCACGGTGCCGTTTTTAAGCAAAATCACCGGCGTGCCGATGGCGAATCTCGCCACGAAAGCCATTTTAGGGGCGAAGCTCGCCGACATGGGTTATGAGACGGGCGTCTGCCCGGTGCGCCCCGGCGTGTACGTGAAAGTGCCGGTGTTCTCGTTTGCGAAATTGCGCAACGTCGACATTTCGCTCGGCCCGGAAATGAAATCGACCGGCGAAGTGATCGGCAAAGACGTGACGTTTGAAAAAGCGCTCTATAAGGGGCTCGTCGCCTCCGGCATCCAGATCCAGCCGCATGGGGCGGTGTTGTTGACGGTGGCCGACAAAGACAAAGAAGAAGCCGTCGAGCTGGCGCGCCGCTTTGCCGACATCGGCTACCAGCTGTTGGCGACGAACGGCACGGCGGAAACGTTGAAAGCGGCCGGCATTCCGGTGACGGTCGTCAATAAAATCCACTCGGCGTCACCGAACATTTTGGATGTCATCCGCCAAGGGAAGGCGCAAGTCGTCATCAACACGCTGACGAAAGGGAAGCAGCCGGAAAGCGACGGCTTCCGCATCCGCCGCGAAGCGGTCGAAAACGGCATCCCGTGCTTGACGTCGCTCGATACGGCCCGGGCGATGCTGCAAGTGCTCGAATCGATGACGTTTTCAACGACAGCGATGACGGAAGGGCTGGTGCGCTCATGATCGGCCGCGAACGAATGACGGTCGCAAGCCAGCGGCGGATCGCCGAGCGGACGTATGAATTGACGCTTGCTGGTCGCCTCGTGCAACAGATGAAACAGCCGGGCCAGTTCGTCCATGTGAAGGTAGCGGCAACGGCCGATCCGCTTTTGCGCCGCCCGCTCAGCCTTTGCCATATCGATCGGGAGCGCGGACAGTGCACGATCATCTACCGCCAGGAAGGAAAAGGCACCGCGCTGTTGGCGCAAAAACAGCCGGGCGATGCGGTCGATGTGCTCGGCCCGCTCGGCAACGGCTTTCCGCTCGAGGCCGCGCCGGCGGGCGGCCGCGCGCTGCTGGTCGGCGGCGGCATCGGCGTCCCGCCGCTCTATGAACTGGCGAAACAGCTCACAAAGCGCGGCGTCAAAGTGGTGAGCGTGCTCGGGTTTCAAACGAAAGCGGCGGTCTTTTACGAAGAGGAATTTGCCGCGTTCGGCGAGACGCATGTCGCGACCGATGACGGCTCGCACGGAACGGCCGGGCGCGTCACCGATGTGATCGAAGCGCGTTCGCTTGAGTTTGACGTCTTGTACGCCTGCGGTCCGAAGCCGATGCTTCGGGCGCTGGCGGAACGGTTTCCGAACCGGCCGGTGTACGTGTCGCTCGAGGAGCGGATGGGCTGCGGCGTCGGGGCGTGTTTCGCCTGCGTCTGCCATGTGCCAGGGAGCGAGACGGCGTATAAAAAAGTATGCAGCGACGGCCCGGTGTTTCGGGCCGGGGAGGTGGTGCTATGAACCGGCTTGCGGTCGAACTGCCGGGTCTTTCGCTCAAAAACCCGATCATGCCGGCGTCCGGCTGTTTTGGATTTGGCCGCGAGTACGCCCGGTTTTACGATTTAAGCGTGTTAGGCGCCATTATGATCAAGGCGACGACAAAAGAGCCGCGCTTTGGCAACCCGACACCAAGGGTGGCAGAAACGCCGGGCGGGATGTTAAACGCCATCGGCCTGCAAAACCCCGGCCTTGACAAAGTGCTCGAAGAAGAACTGCCGTGGCTTGAACAGTTTGACGTCCCGATCATCGCCAACATCGCTGGCTCGACGGTGGAAGAGTACGTCGAGGTAGCCGAAGCGATTTCCAAAGCGCCCAATGTCCATGCGTTAGAGCTCAACATTTCCTGCCCAAACGTGAAAAAAGGCGGGATTGCGTTCGGCACCGTGCCGGACGTGGCAGCGGAACTGACGCGGCTTGTCAAAGAAGTGTCCGCCGTGCCGGTTTACGTGAAGCTGTCTCCGAACGTCACCGACATCGTCGCGATGGCGAAAGCCATTGAACAAGCGGGCGCCGATGGCTTGACGATGATCAACACGCTCGTTGGCATGCGCATCGACGTGAAAACAGGCCGGCCCGTTTTGGCCAACGGCACCGGCGGCTTATCTGGCCCGGCGGTCAAGCCAATCGCCATTCGCATGATTTATGAAGTGAGCCAAGCGGTGTCGATTCCGATCATCGGCATGGGCGGTGTGCAAACGGCGGAAGACGTGCTCGAGTTTTTCTACGCCGGCGCGAGCGCGGTTGCGGTCGGCACAGCCAACTTCGTCGATCCGTTCGTCTGCCCGACGATCATCAACGACCTGCCGGCGCTGTTGGACGACCTCGGGATCGGCCACATTTCCGAATGCATAGGAAGGAGCTGGAAGACCGGTGCACACGCCGTTCATTGTCGCGCTTGATTTCCCATCAAAACAAGAGGTGGAGCGGTTTTTGCGGCCGTTTGCCGGAACGCCGCTGTTCGTCAAAGTCGGCATGGAGCTGTACTATCAGGAAGGTCCAGCCATCGTCGCGTTTCTCAAAGAACAAGGACATGCCGTCTTTTTAGACTTAAAACTGCACGACATCCCAAATACGGTGAAACAGGCGATGAAAGGGCTCGCCCGTGTCGGCGTCGATTTGGTGAACGTCCACGCCGCCGGCGGCCGGCGCATGATGGAAGCGGCGATCGAGGGGCTTGACGCCGGCACGCCAAGCGGCGCCGCCCGACCGCGCTGCATCGCCGTCACCCAACTGACAAGCACGGACGAGCGAATGCTTCATGAGGAGCTGTGGATTTCCCGCCCGCTTGTGGAAACAGTCGCCCATTACGCCGCCTTGGCGAACGAAAGCGGCCTTGACGGCGTCGTCTGCTCGGCGAACGAAGCGCCGCTCATCAAAGAACGGTGCGGCGCCTCGTTCCTCGCCGTCACCCCGGGCATCCGCTTTGCCGATGAGGCAGCGCACGACCAAGTGCGCGTCGTCACCCCAAGGAAAGCGCGTGCGCTTGGTTCTGACTACATCGTCATCGGCCGCAGCCTCACCCGCGCCGCCGATCCGCTCGGGGCGTATGCCCGCCTGCAACACGAATGGAACGGAGGAGAGAGAGAATGAAACACGACATCGCCGCCAAACTGCTTCAAATCGGGGCCGTCGCCCTGCAGCCGAACGAGCCGTTTACATGGTCTTCGGGCTTGAAATCGCCGATTTATTGCGACAACCGCCTGACGCTCGCTTACCCCGACGTGCGCCGCACGATCGCCGACGGCCTCGCCGAACTCATCCGCACCCATTTCCCTAAAGCGGACCTCATCGCCGGCACCGCAACCGCCGGCATCCCGCACGCCGCCTGGGTGAGCGAGCGGCTTGAGCTGCCGATGTGCTACGTCCGCAGCCAGGCGAAAGCGCACGGCAAAGGAAAACAAATTGAAGGCCAAGCCGAACCGGGCCAGCGCGTGGTCGTTATCGAAGACTTGATCTCGACGGGCGGCAGCTCGCTTGCGGCCGTCCGCGCCTTGAAAGAGGCGGGCTGCGAGGTGCTGGGCGTCGCCGCCATTTTCACATACGGGCTCGAAAAAGCGAAACAGGCGTTTGCCGAAGAGAATTTGCCTGCCTACACGCTTACGGACTACAACACCCTCATCGAAACGGCCGTTCGCCTTGGCGCCGTCAGCGAACACGATCTGGCGACATTGCGAAAATGGCGGGAGAATCCGGAGGAGTGGGGGAAATAAAATCAACGCAAGCGAAAAGGGGCTGACGCAAAAGCCCCTTTTTGATGAAAGTTCACCGAAGTACTAGGATTCTTTCTCCATTTTGACGACAAATCTTTTACTCATGCAAGCTTCTACAAGAAAATGGAAAAACATGTCGAACTTTGTCTGTTCCGAATGGCCGTAAAATTCAGTGTATCTTTAATGAAGCAGCCAATCACAGGTTTCTTCCACCTACACCCCAGCTGTAAATAGCAGCTTTGAAGGAACCACAGCGAATTGGAGTGGAACAATGATTTATCGGATCGCTTCAAACAGCTGTTGTTAGCAAACGGCACTTCCGTCAACTATGAATACGGATATTTTTATTGAAAAAATAATCGCCTCGCCTCGAGAGAACAATCGGTAAATAGAAAAGAGATGATGGTTTCATTTTCCCCAAACGCTTCTCTTTTTTTAAAAAATCCATCTTCTAACCCAAATACTTCAATCGTTTTATACAAAGGGTCAACAATCCAATATTCTTTTACACCAAATTGTTCGTATAGTTTAAATTTTTCATTTCGATCTTTTAATGCTGTAGACGGAGAAAGAACCTCGACAATGAGTGTTGGTGCGCCTAAACAGCCGTTTGGTGTTAAGTTGTTTCGATTGCAAATGACAGAAATATCGGGTTGAACGACATGTTTTGCATATGTGTAGTCATCGTTTTCGGAGAGACGAACATCAAAAGGAGCAATGGCAACGTAGCAATCTTTATTTTGAAAGTACGAACGAAATGCGAACGATAGTTCCATAACGGTAAACTGATGCTCCCACGTTGGTGAAGGGCTCATGTTGTAAGCTTTTCCATCAATAAGCTCCCAACGCCCATCCCATTGAATATAATCGGCATACGTATACAGTTTGGATGGTTCTGGATTCATCGGATCTCCCTCGCTTTTTTCATTATTATACCATATCCAAAACGGCAACGATGATTGAAGATAACAAATTGCATTCGCGATGGCGGCTTGTGGTTGACTCGACAAGTTTGCAAAGCGGGCTGTCCGTAAGGCCAATGCAGCTGGTCTTACAGACAGCCCGCTGTCTTTTATGCGGCGCTAGACCGTTTCGGTTTGCGGGAGTTCGCGCGGATCGCCCGATGCCGTGTTGGGCGGCCATTGGGGCGCGTTTACGATGGTTTCGCCGCTTGTTCTTTTTGCCTCTGTTTCATGGTGCGGACGAGTTCTTCATCCGGTGTGACGTAGAGCGTTTGCTCGTTTTCGTAAATGACAAATCCCGGCTTGGCGCCGCTCGGTTTTTTTACATAGCGGATGCGCGTGTAGTCGACAGGCACCGACCCGGAGTGGCGGGCTTTGCTGAAGTAGGCGGCCAAGTTTGCTGCCTCGAGGAGCGTCTCGTCAGACGGCTGCTTGCTCCGGATGACGACGTGCGAGCCAGGGATGTTTTTCACATGCAGCCAAACATCGTCCTTATGGGCGAGTCTGGTCGTGAGATAATCGTTTTGTTTGTTGTTTTTGCCGACGAGTATTTCCGTGCCGTCGCTTGCGACGTAGCGGTCGAGCTCAGGGACGGCGGTTTTCCGCTTTTTCGCTCCTTTGGCCGCGCGCGGGCGCAAGTAGCCTTGTTCGATGAGCTCGTCGCGGATTTCCTCGATGTCTTTCGGCGAGGCGGTTTCGAGCTGGCTTAAAATCGTGTCGCAATAGGCGATGTCTTCTTTCGTCCGCTCGATTTGTTGTTGCACGACGGCGAGCGAGTTTTTCGCTTTTTGGTATTTTTGAAAGTACTGTTGCGCGTTCTCGGACGGCGATTTTTGCGGGTCGAGCGGAATGGTGACCGTGCCTCCGTTTTCGTCGTAGTAGTTTGCGACCTCGATTTCCGTCATGCCGCGCTTTGCGGCGTACAAATGGGCGGTGAGCAGTTCGCCGTACAGTCGATAAACGTCGGCTTTCTTTGCTTCTTCGAGCGTCTGTTCGAGCTTTAGGAGCTTTTTCTCGTTTTTCGCCTTTTCGTTCGCCATGAGCCGCTCGATGTCATGGGCTTGCTGCTTGACGCGGTCGCGCTCGGCCTTGCCGAAATAAAAGCGGTCCAATAGCTCGCTTGCACTCGCAAACGGTTGGCCTTCGATTTTTAAGTGCTTAAGCGGCAAAACGTAAAACCATTCTTTTTCCCCGTTCGTGTACATCATCGGGGCAAAGCGGCGGCCGCGCACGTCATCGATGAGCGAAAGAAAGCTTTTTGGCAGCGTCGTCCGGTTGGCGAGTCCAGCGCGGAACACCGCCTCATTGGCAAATAGCGGCGAAATGCCGCTGAAGGCGGAAACAAGCTGATGGGCGAGCTTGCCGGCGTGAAAGTCGATTTTTTTCAGCACCATTTCTTCCGTCGCCTCAAGCGGGTTCAGCTTGCCGTGCGTCGGTGGGGCGACGTACGGATGCCCGGGAAGCACCGTCCGGTAGCGGTTGACCGACGGCGGCAAATGTTTCAAGCTGTCGATGATCGTGTTGGTCGATGCATCAACGAGGATGATGTTGCTATGGCGGCCCATCACTTCGATGATGAGCCGCTTCGTCTGCAGATCGCCGAGTTCATCGCGGCCTTTTGCATCGATGATGATGATGCGGTCGAAATCGGCTTGGCGGACCGACTCGATGATGCTTCCTTCCAACTGTTTGCGCAGCCGCATGCAAAACATCGGCGGCTCGGATGGGTTGTTGTACGTTTCGTTTGTCAAATGGACGCGCGCGTACGTCGGATGCGCCGACAGCATCACTTTATGGTTATGGCCCCGGGCGCGCACAAGCAGCACGATCTCATACGCCGACGGCTGGTGGATTTTCGTGATCCGCCCGCCCGCAAGCGCCTCTTCGAGTTCACCGACAATGGCGTACGTAAACACTCCGTCAAAGGACATAGAAAACACCTTTCTATTTCGTTTGTTTGCTATTTCGATCTTACCATACGACCCGCCGTTTTGAACATTTCTTTGAATATTACCTGAAGACGGACGAAGATGCCCGACGAACATGTTGCATAAAATGGGGAGGCTCGCTTTTTTGACACGATTTTTTCCCTTATGGGGGAGATGGCGTGGCAAAGGGCCCCATGACTCCTTATGTTTGTGTCGCTAAACATCATGGCGGGGACTATCATTTTTTGGGACATGTATGAATAAACATAGAGAAGCGGGAACGGCGTGCGAAAAAATGGAAGGACGGAGGGAGACAGATGCAATGGCATACGCTCGCGGCAAGAGATGTCGCGCACGAGACGAAGACGAATATCAAAACCGGGCTTACGGCGGCGGAGGCGGAAAAACGGCTGCGGCAGTTCGGGTACAACGAGCTGGCGGAAGGGAAGAAGGAGTCGGCCATCGTTGTCTTTTTTCGCCAGTTTCAAGATTTTATGGTGCTTGTGTTGCTTTTGGCGACGGTGATTTCCGCGTTTTTAGGCGAGTATGTGGATGCGGTGGCGATTGTCGTCATCGTGATCATGAACGCCATTCTCGGGTTTATCCAGGAGCGGCGGGCGGAAAAGTCGCTTGCCGCCTTAAAACGGTTGTCCGCTCCGCAAGCGGTTGTGTTGCGCGGCGGGGAGTGGGTGAAAGTCCCCACGCGCGAGCTTGTTGTCGGCGATGTGGTGAGACTTGCAAGCGGCGACCGGGTCGGGGCCGACATCCGCTTGATTGAGGCGGCCGGCCTGGAAATCGAGGAGTCGGCGCTGACGGGCGAATCAGTGCCGGTGGCCAAATCCGCCGCCCCGCTTCATACGAAACAGGCGTCGCTCGGCGATTTGCACAATATGGCGTTTATGGGGACGCTCGTGACAAGGGGGAATGGGGTCGGGATTGTTATCGCCACTGGGATGAAAACAGCGATGGGACAAATCGCAACGATGCTCGAAGAGGCGGATGCGGGGGCAACCCCGCTCCAGCGCCGGCTTGAGCAGCTTGGGAAAATTTTGCTTTTCGTCGCATTGGCGCTGACGGCAGCGGTCGTGGCCGTAGGTGTCATTCAAGGGCACGACCTGTATGAAATGTTTTTGGCTGGTGTGTCGCTCGCGGTCGCCGCCATTCCGGAGGGGTTGCCGGCCATTGTGACGGTCGTCTTGGCGCTTGGCGTGCAGCGGATGATCAAACGGAACGCCATCGTCCGCAAGCTTCCGGCGGTGGAAACGCTCGGCTGTGCTTCGGTCATTTGTTCCGACAAAACGGGGACGATGACGGAAAACATGATGACCGTCACGCAAGTATGGGCAGGCGGGCGGACATTTGCGGTAAGCGGCGCTGGTCTTGAAACGGATGGCGAGTTTTCTGAACGCGGCCGGACGGTTGATCCGAACCGCGTTCCCGAGCTCGCTCGCCTATTGACAATGGGGGTGCTTTGCAATAGTTCGGAGTTGAAAGAGGAAAACGGCCGGCGCTACATCGACGGCGATCCGACGGAAGGAGCGCTGCTGGTCGCGGCAGCGAAGGCGGGGATTACAAAACGAAGTCTGCTAGGTGAGTATGCGATCGAGCGGGAGTTTCCGTTTGATTCCGAGCGGAAAATGATGACGGTCATCATTCGCGACCGAAACGGCCGTCGGTTTGTCGTGACGAAAGGGGCGCCCGATGTGCTGCTTGAGCGGGCGGACCGTCTGGAATGGAACGGGCACGAGCAGGCGCTGACCCCGGCGTGGAAAGAGACGATTGAGAAGGCGATTCGCCAGATGGCGTCTTCCGCCTTGCGCACGATTGCCATTGCGTATCGGCCGCTTGCGGAAACGGAACGGATCGAGTCGGAGAAGGAGGCGGAGACGAAGCTTCGGTTTCTCGGCGTCGCCGGCATGATCGATCCGCCGCGGCCGGAGGTGAAGCAGGCGGTGGCGCGATGCAAAGAGGCAGGCATGAAAACGGTGATGATCACCGGCGACCATGTGTTGACAGCCACCGCCATCGCCCAACAGCTTGGCGTGCTGCCGCCTGGCGGAAAAGTGATGGATGGGGCGACGTTGTCGAAGCTGTCGGTCGATGAGCTCGAACGCGAGGTCGATAATATTTATGTGTTTGCCCGCGTCTCCCCGGAGCATAAGCTGAAAATTGTCAACGCCTTTAAGCGCCGCGGTCATATTGTCGCCATGACCGGCGACGGGGTGAACGACGCGCCGGCATTGAAAGCGGCGGATATTGGCGTCGCGATGGGCCGGTCGGGGACGGAAGTGGCGAAAGAGGCGGCGTCGCTCGTTTTGTTGGATGACAACTTTGCGACGATTGAGGCCGCGATCGAAGAGGGGCGCAACATTTACGAAAACATTCGCAAGTTTATCCGCTACTTGCTCGCCTCGAACGTTGGGGAAATTCTCGTCATGTTGTTTGCGATGCTGCTTGCCTTGCCGCTGCCGCTCGTGCCGATTCAAATTTTATGGGTCAATCTTGTCACCGACGGTTTGCCAGCCATGGCGCTCGGGCTCGACCAACCAGAAGAAAACGTGATGAAGCGGCCGCCGCGCCGTCCCGATGAAGGGGTGTTCGCCCGCGGGCTCGGCTGGAAAATCGTAAGCCGCGGCTTTTTGATCGGCGTTGTTACGCTGGCTGCGTTTCTGACCGCCTATGAACGGAGCGGCGAGGATCTCGTTTACGCCCAGACAGCGGCGTTTGCGACGCTTGTGTTGGCCCAATTGATCCATGTGTTCGACTGCCGTTGCGACCATTCGGTTTTTGACCGCAGTCCGTTCGGCAACATGTATCTCGTTGCAGCGGTGATCGTGTCGCTGCTGTTGCTGCTGGTCGTGATCTACTACCCGCCGCTGGCTGCCGTGTTCCATACGAAGCCGCTTGCGGCCGTCGATTGGCTGCTCATCATCGGTTTGTCCGCCTTGCCGACCTTTTTGTTTGCCGGCTCGCTTTTTACGAGAAAATAAAAGGATGGATATGTTATAATAAAAAAGGTGATAGAGGAGCGCTCTATGACCTTTTCTTTTTCATCAACGACGCAACGGATGTGATGGCATGGTTTACAGCATGACTGGTTTTGGCGCGAGCACGAAAAAAACGGATCGCTTGACGGTGGCGGTGGAAATGAAATCGGTCAACCACCGGTTTTGTGAAATTTCCATTCGCCTCCCTAGACAATGGCTCGTGTTTGAGGATAAAATAAAAAAAGCAATTTCACCGTACGTGCGACGCGGAAAAGTGGAAGTGTTCGTCACGATCGCCGGAGAAGGGCTTGTGAAACGGAGCGTACATATCGATTGGGATTTGCTTGGCCAGTATTGGGCCGGAGTGCAGGAAGCCGCAAAGCGATTTGCCATTGACGGCAGCGTGACGGCGGCCGAGCTGCTTCGGCTTGATGGGGCCGTCGAAGTGGTGGAAGAGGAAGGAGCGAACGAGCAGGTCGAGCCGCTGCTTTTGGCCGCTGTCGATGAAGCGGCAAGGGAACTTGTGGCCATGCGCCGGCGCGAAGGGGAGGCGCTGGCCGCGGATTTGCGCGCCCGCCTTCATGAAGTCGAAGCTGGGGTGGAAGTCATTGAGCAGCGGGCGCCGCTTGTAGTCGAGCAATACCGCGAGCGGCTTGCGCGCCGCCTGCGCGAATGGGCGCCTTCTCCGGTTGATGAAGCGCGGCTGCTCACAGAAGTGGCGGTGTTTGCGGAAAAGGCGGACATTCACGAGGAATTGAAACGCATCCGCAGCCATTTGGCGCAAATGACGGACGTCCTTGAGGCGGACGAACCGATCGGGAGGAAGCTTGACTTTTTGGTGCAAGAGTTGAACCGCGAAGTGAACACGATCGGCGCCAAGGCGAACGACAGCTTGATCGCCGCGCAAGTCGTTGAGATGAAAAGCGTGCTTGAGAAAATGCGCGAGCAGGTGCAAAACGTGGAATAAACCGTTTAAGGCGGCTTGCCGGCGGCAAAACTATGACATATGGCAGGTGGGCGCGTCATGATGAGATTTATTAACATTGGGTATGGAAATATGGTGTCGGCCACCCGCATCATTACGATTGTCAACCCTGATTCGGCGCCGATTAAACGGATCATCCAAGATGCGCGCGAAAACGGCAAGCTCGTTGACGCGACGCACGGCCGAAGAACGCGCGCGGTCATCATCACCGACAGCGATCACGTCATTTTATCGTCCGTACAGCCGGAAACGGTGGCGAACCGCTTGTACGGAAGCGATGATTTCTCCGAGGAAGGGTAGGGTTTTGGGCGTTGAAAAGCGAACATGGATTGTTAATCGTTATGTCAGGGCCGTCCGGCGTTGGCAAAGGGACGGTGCGCAAAGCGCTGTTTTCGCGTCCTGACATCAAGCTTCATTATTCAGTGTCCGTCACAACACGCAAGCCGCGCGAAGGCGAAGTGGAAGGCGTCGACTATTTCTTTCGGACGCGCGAGCAGTTTGAACAAATGATTCGGGAAAACAAGCTGCTCGAATGGGCCGAGTATGTCGGCAACTATTATGGGACGCCGATTGATTATGTGGAAAAAACGCTCGCCGAAGGGAAAGACGTGTTTTTGGAAATCGAAGTGCAAGGAGCGATGAAAGTGCGGCGGGCGTTTCCAGAGGCGCTCTTCATTTTCTTGGCCCCGCCAAGTCTCACGGAGCTTGAAAAGCGGATCATCGGACGCGGCACCGAGTCGAAAGAGCTGATTGAAAATCGGCTGCGGGCGGCGAAAGAGGAGCTTGGAATGATGGATGCGTACGACTATGTCGTGGAAAATGATGAAGTCGAGCTCGCCTGCGAGCGGATCAAGGCGATTGTCACGGCTGAGCATTGCCGGCGCGAACGCGTCGCCGAGCGATATAAACGGATGTTGGGGGTGGAATGACGATGCTGTATCCTTCCATCGATTTGCTGATGCAAAAAGTGGACTCCAAGTATAAGCTTGTCACGGTGGTGGCCAAACGGGCACGCGAGTTGCAGGACGGTGCGGAGCTGATGGTGAAAAAGCCGGTGTCGAAAAAATTTGTCGGCCAGGCGCTCGAGGAAATTGCCGGTGACAAGGTCGAATTAGTGGAAGAGGAAAAATAACAACCTAGCTTTAGGTTGTTATTTTTTTCAATGTCGGGGGGTGGCCAACATGATCAAGGGAAAACATATTTTGCTTTGTGTGACCGGGGGGGTGGCGGCGTACAAGGCGGCGATGCTCACCAGCCAGCTCGTCCAGCGCGGCGCAGAAGTGAAGGTCATTATGACCGAAGGGGCTTGCCAGTTCATTACACCGCTCACGTTTCAAGCATTGTCGCGCCAGGAAGTGTATGTCGATACATTTGCCGAAAACAACCCGGCCGTCATCGCCCATATCGATTTGGCGGACTGGGCGGATCTCGTCCTCGTTGCGCCGGCGACGGCCAATACGATGGCGAAGCTGGCCGCCGGCATCGCCGATAATATGGTGACGACGACGATTTTGGCGACGAAAGCGCCCGTCTGGATCGCTCCGGCGATGAACGTTCATATGTACGAGCATCCGGCCGTTCGGGCGAACATGGAGCGGCTCTGTGAGTTCGGCTACCGGTTCATCGAACCGTCGGAAGGCTACTTGGCGTGCGGCTACATCGGCAAAGGGCGTCTCGAGGAACCGGAGAACATCATTGCCCATATCGAGCGGTTTTTTGCCGGCGATCCGCCGCTGTTTCGCGGGAAGCGCATTCTTGTCACCGCCGGGCCGACGCGGGAGAAGCTCGACCCAGTCCGCTATTTCTCTAACTATTCGAGCGGAAAAATGGGCTACGCCATCGCCGAAGCGGCGGCCCGCTTCGGCGCTTCGGTGACGCTCGTCTCCGGACCGACGGCGCTCCCATCGCCCGATGGCGTCGAGACGGTGGCGGTTGAATCGGCGGAAGAAATGTATGAAGCGGTTTTGTCTCGCTTTGCGGAAACGGACATCGTGATCAAAGCGGCGGCGGTCGCCGATTATCGGCCGAAATATGTCGCAGCTTCCAAAATTAAAAAGCAATCGGGCGGTTATGTCGTCGAGATGGAGCGGACGGTCGATATTTTGAAGGTGCTTGGCGAGCGGAAAACGGGGCAGATTTTGGTTGGATTTGCCGCTGAGACGGACAACCTTGAGCAGTATGCGTTAAAAAAACTGGAAGAAAAGCGGCTCGATATGGTCGTCGCCAACAATGTCACCGAAGAAGGCGCAGGGTTTGCCGGCGATACGAACATCGTCACCATCTTCCGCCGCGACGGCGTCGTTCGGCCGCTGCCGCTCATGACAAAACGCGAGGCGGCCGAGGAAATTTTAAAAGAAATACACGCCTATATCGAGGGGATTCGATGAAAGTCGCCTCCGTGATTGTCGATGTTCCGTCCCGGCAGACAGACCGCCCGTTCGATTATGCGATCCCGGAGCGCTGGCAAGGCGTCATCCAGCCGGGCATGCGGGTGACGGTGCCGTTTGGGGCGCGGCGTTTGCAAGGGTTTGTCGTCGAGGTGAAAGACCATTCCGACATCAAGCAGCTGAAACCGATTGAGCATGTGCTTGATGTCGTGCCGGTGTTAAACGAAGAGCTGCTGGATCTTGGCCGCTATTTAACGGAAACGACGCTCTGTTTCGCCATCTCGGCGTACCAGGCGATGCTGCCGGCGGCGATGCGGGCGAAATATGAAAAAACGCTCCGCTTGACGGATGAACGAAATCGGGAAGCATTGCCGGACGACCTAAAGCCGCTGTTTGTCCATCAAATGGAAGTGGCTTGGAAAGACATTGAAGCCGCCAGCTTATGGCGGGCGGCGCAAAAAGCGGTGCAGCAAGGTGTGCTTGAAGCCGTTTACGAAGTGAAAGAAAAAGCAGGCAAGAAAACGGTGAAGCATGCGCGTTTGGCCGTTCCGGACAAACAGGCAAACGACGCGCTGGCGGCGCTGCCTTCAAGGCAAAAGGACGTGCTTTCGTTTTTGCTTGAAAAAGGGGAAGCGGTGCCGGTTGCCGAGCTGCAAGCGGCGCTTGGCGTTTCCTCAGCGCCGCTGAAAGCGCTCGTCGACAAAGGATTGGTGGTGCTGAACGATGTCGAGGTGTACCGCGACCCGTACGAACATCGCACGTTTCAGCCGAGTGAGCCGCCGGCGCTCACTCCGGCACAAGAAGCGGCGTTGGCGAAAATCGCCGCTTCGGTGCGCGCCGGAGAGCACCGCACGTTTTTGCTTTACGGCGTCACCGGGAGCGGGAAGACGGAAGTGTACATGCAGGCGATCGACGAAGTGCTGCGCCAAGGGAAAGAGGCGATCGTCCTTGTCCCGGAAATTTCACTGACGCCGCAAATGGTCGAGCGGTTTAAGGGGCGGTTCGGTCCGAAGGTGGCAGTGCTCCACAGCGGGCTGTCCATCGGGGAAAAATACGACGAATGGCGGAAAATTCACCGGAAAGAAGTGCAGCTTGTCGTCGGTGCGCGCTCAGCCGTGTTTGCCCCGTTTGAAAACTTAGGGATGATCATCATCGACGAAGAACATGAGACGAGCTATAAGCAAGAAGAAATGCCGCGCTACCACGCGCGCGATGTCGCCATTTACCGCGCCCGACGTCACAGCTGCCCGGTCGTGCTTGGCAGCGCCACCCCCTCGCTTGAGACGTTCGCCCGCGCCGCCAAAGGGGTGTACGAGCTGCTTGAGCTGCCGGAGCGCGTCAGCCGCCAAGGTTTGCCGTCGGTCCATGTCGTCGATATGCGCGAGGAACTGCGCAGCGGCAACCGCTCCATGTTTTCACGCCGGCTGCTTGACGGGTTGCGACAGCGGCTCGAACGCGGCGAGCAGGCGGTGCTGTTTTTAAACCGGCGCGGCTATTCAACGTTTGTCATGTGCCGCGGCTGCGGCTACGTCATCCGTTGTCCGCATTGCGACATCTCGCTTACGTACCATCGCGCCGGCGAACGGATGAAATGCCATTATTGCGGGCATGAAGAGCCGCTTGCCCCCCGCTGTCCGTCGTGCGGAAGCGAACACATCCGCTTTTTTGGCACTGGCACGCAAAAAGTGGAAGAAGAACTGACGAGGTTGCTGCCGAAAGCGCGCGTCATCCGCATGGATGTCGACACGACCGGCCGCAAAGGGGCGCATGAAGAGCTGCTTTCCAGTTTTGCTGCCAAGGAAGCCGATATTTTGCTCGGCACGCAAATGATTGCCAAAGGGCTCGATTTTCCAAACGTCACGCTCGTCGGCGTGCTGGCGGCTGACACGATGCTGCATTTGCCCGATTTCCGCGCCGCGGAAAAAACGTTTCAGTTGCTGACACAAGTGAGCGGGCGCGCCGGACGGCATGAGCTGCCGGGTGAAGTCGTCATTCAGACGTACACGCCCGACCATTACAGCATCGAGCTTGCCGCCCGCCATGACTATCGCGCCTTTTATCGGCGGGAGATGATGCTGCGCAAAGCGCACGGTTATCCGCCGTACTACTACTTGACGCTCATCACGGTCGCCCACCAGGAAGCGCCGGTTGCCGCCAAGACGGCGGAAAAAATCGCCGCCTACATGCGCAAACAGCTGTCAAACGAGGCGGTCGTTCTCGGTCCGGTCGCCTCGCCGATCGCCCGCCTTCACGATAGATATCGTTACCAGTGCATGATAAAATACAAACGGGAACCGAATGTAACGGCGGCGCTCAAAGTGGTCATCGACCGCTACCAAGCCGATGCCGCCCATGGCGGAGCGGCCATCACCGTCGATACGAACCCGTATATGATGATGTGAAAATGGAGGAAATGACGTTGCCAATATTGCCGATTGTCACATATCCCGCCCCGATTTTGGAGCAGCCGTGCGCCCCGGTGACAACGTTTGACCGCGAGCTTGCCCGGCTGCTTGACGACATGTACGATACGATGCTTGCCGCTGACGGGGTCGGCTTGGCCGCCCCGCAAGTCGGCATCGCCAAGCAGATCGCCGTCATTGACGTCGGCGATGAACACGGCCGGATTGAGCTCATCAACCCAGTTATCCTCGAGGCGCGCGGCGAAGAGGTCGATGTGGAAGGCTGTTTGAGCTTTCCCGGCCTGTTTGGCGAAGTGCCGCGCGCGAAATTTGTGAACGTGCGGGCGCAAAACCGGCGCGGCCGTTCGTTTACGCTTTCGGCCGCCGGTTTTTTGGCGCGCGCGTTGCAGCATGAAATCGACCATTTGCACGGTGTGCTGTTTACATCAAAAGTGATCCGTTACTGTGATCTTGAGGAATTGGAAGGATAGATGCCGATGACGAACATTGTGTTTATGGGGACTCCTGATTTTTCCGTGCCGATTTTGCGGCAGCTTCTTGACGACGGTTATCATGTTTCGGCGGTTGTCACCCAGCCGGATAAGCCAAAAGGGCGGAAGCGCCAGCTCGTGCCACCCCCGGTGAAAGTGGAAGCGGAGCGCCGCGGCATCCCGGTGCTGCAGCCGACAAAAATTCGCGAGCCGGAGCAATACGAACAAGTGTTGGCGTTTGCGCCTGATTTGATTGTGACGGCGGCGTTCGGGCAAATTTTGCCGAAAGCGCTGCTGGAAGCGCCGAAATACGGCTGCATCAATGTCCATGCCTCGCTTCTGCCCGAGCTGCGCGGCGGGGCGCCGATCCATTATGCCATCTGGCAAGGAAAAACGAAAACGGGCGTCACGATCATGTATATGGTCGAGAAGCTGGATGCCGGCGATATGTTGGCGCAAGTCGAGGTGCCGATTGCTGAAACGGACACGGTCGGCACGCTCCATGATAAATTGAGCGCCGCCGGGGCTAAACTATTATCAGAAACGCTTCCGCTTTTATTGGAAGGAAACATTGCGCCTGTTCCGCAAGATGAGGAGAAAGCGACGTATGCGCCGAACATTCGCCGCGAGCAGGAGCGGATCGACTGGACGCAGCCTGGCGAAGCCATTTACAACCATATTCGCGCCTTCCATCCGTGGCCGGTTGCGTATACGACACACAGCGGGAACGTTTGGAAAGTTTGGTGGGGAGAAAAAGTGCCGACACCAGAAGCGGCGCCGCCGGGCACGATTGTGGCGCTCGAGGAAAACGGCATTGTCGTGGCCACCGGCAATGAGACAGCCATTCGCATCACCGAATTGCAGCCGGCCGGCAAAAAGCGGATGGCCGCCGGCGAGTTTTTGCGCGGCGCCGGCAGCCGTCTTTCGGTCGGCATGAAGCTAGGAGAGGATCATGAACGTACGTGAACTTGCGTTGGAGACATTGTTGGCAATTGAACAACAAGGAGCCTACAGCCATCTGGAGCTCAATGAAGCGATTCGCAAAGGCCGGCTTGACGGGCGCGATGCGGCGTTGCTGACGGAGATCGTCTACGGCACGGTGCAGCGGCGTGATACGCTTGACTACTATTTAGCTCCGTTTTTGCGAAAGGCGCGCCGGCTGGAGCCGTGGGTGCGCATGCTGCTCCGGTTGACGCTGTACCAAATGGTGTATTTGGACCGCGTCCCGGATCACGCCGCCATTTTTGAAGCGGTCGAGATCGCCAAGCGGCGCGGCCATCGCGGCATCGCCTCGCTTGTCAACGGCGTTTTGCGCACGATCGGCCGTGAGGGTCTGCCTTCGCTTGAGGCGATTCACGACTCCGGAAAACGGCTCGCCGTCGCCACCAGCCATCCGGAATGGCTTGTCCGGCGCTGGATCGGCCAATACGGTTTTGAGGAAACGGCGCGCATGTGCGAGACGAATTTGCGCCCGCCGCAGTCAACAGCCCGCGTCAACCGGCTGCGTGCGACGGTGGAGGAAGCGCTTGACCGGCTGCGTGCTGAAGGCATGGCAGCTGCTCCCGGTCATCTCGCGCCGGAGGCTGTCCGCGCGGAAAAAGGAAATTTGGCGCATACGCAAGCGTTTCGCGCCGGTTTGCTGACGATCCAAGATGAAAGCTCGATGCTTGTCGCCCGGGCGCTTGATCCGGCTCCCGGCGAGCGGGTGCTTGACTGCTGCGCGGCGCCCGGGGGGAAGACGACCCATATCGCCGAGCGGATGGGCGGTCGCGGTGAAGTGGTCGCCGTCGATGTTCATGAGCATAAAGTGAAGCTCATTGAGCAGCAGGCGCAAAGGCTTGGGTTTCGCTGCATCACCCCCCTCGCCCTTGACAGCCGCCGGCTCGGCGAGCGGTTTGCCCCTGAGTCGTTTGACCGCATTTTGGTCGATGCGCCGTGCACCGGATTCGGCGTCATTCGCCGCAAGCCGGAGATCAAATACACGAAAGGGAAAGACGACGTCGCCTCGCTCGTTGCGGTGCAGCAAGCCATTTTGCGGGCGGCCGCGCCGCTGTTGAAAAAAGGGGGCGTGCTTGTTTACAGCACGTGCACCATCGAGCGCGAAGAGAATGAAGACGCGATCGCCCGTTTTTTGGCCGACCATCCGGATTTTTCCCTTGACGACCGTCTCGCCGAGCGGATGCCAGAGCCGGTGCGGCCGCGCGTGCGAAGCGGAATGCTGCAGCTGTTGCCGCATTATTTTGATTCCGACGGGTTTTTTATCGCATTACTACGAAAGAAGGTGTAAATGGAGTGGAAATCGTCCAGACCGCTGTCCGCCGGGCCTCCAGCGGCGGGCAACCGCCATCGTTGCCGTCTGTTTATTCGCTCACGCTTGACGAGTGGAAAGAATGGCTTGCTGCTCAAGGCGAAAAGCCGTTTCGCGCCACACAAATTTACGAATGGCTGTATGAAAAGCGCGTCACCGATTTTGCCGAGATGACGAACTTGCCGAAACGGCTGCGCGAACAGCTCGCGGCGTCGTTTTCGATCACGACGCTCAAAACGATTGTCAAGCAAACGTCCAAAGATGGGACGATCAAGTTTTTGTTTGAGCTCCATGACGGCTATTCGATCGAGACCGTGCTCATGCGTCATAACTACGGCAATTCGGTGTGCGTGACGACCCAAGTCGGCTGCCGCATCGGCTGCACGTTTTGTGCCTCGACGCTCGGTGGGCTGAAGCGTCATTTGGAAGCGGGCGAAATCGTCGCTCAAGTTGTACACGTGCAAAAGGCGCTCGATGAGACCAATGAGCGCGTCAGCAGCATCGTCGTGATGGGCATTGGCGAGCCGTTTGACAATTACGATGCGCTCATCAAATTTTTGCGCATCGTCAACCATCCGAAAGGGTTGAACATCGGCGCCCGCCATATCACCGTGTCAACGAGCGGGATTATTCCGAAAATCTATCAATTTGCTGACGAAGGCATGCAAATCAATTTCGCCATTTCGCTGCATGCACCGACGAACGAGCTGCGGACGAAGCTGATGCCGATTAATAAGGCGTATCCGCTGCCGAAGCTCATGGAGGCGGTCCGATACTACATTGAAAAAACTGGACGGCGCGTGACGTTCGAGTACGGATTGTTCGGCGGAGTGAATGACCAACTTGAGCATGCCGAGCAGCTGGCCGAGCTGCTTAAAGGGCTGAAATGCCATGTAAATTTGATTCCGGTCAACTATGTGCCGGAGCGAAATTATGTGCGCACGCCGCGCAACCAAATTTTTGCCTTTGAACGGGCGCTGAAAAAACATGGAATCAACGTCACCATTCGCCGCGAACACGGACACGACATCGATGCCGCCTGCGGACAGCTTCGCGCGAAGGAGCGGAAAGAAGAGACGAGGTGAATCGGATGCGAGCCGTTTTCCGAACTGATATCGGCCAAATTCGCGAGCATAACGAAGACAACGGCGGTGTATTTGTCAACGAAAGCGGCCAATATTTCGCGGTTGTCGCCGATGGAATGGGCGGTCACCGCGCCGGCGATGTGGCGAGCGCGATGGCGGTGGCGCACTTGCAAGAGCAATGGGAGCAAGCGCCGTGCATTTCCTCGCCGGCTGAGGCGGAGCAGTGGCTGAAAGTGCAGATCGCAGCCGCCAATGAGCGGCTGTTTCGCTACGCCCTCTCCCATCCGGAATGCCAAGGGATGGGAACGACGGTCGTCGGCGCCATTTGCGCTGGGCCGTTTGCCACCATCGCGCATATTGGCGACAGCCGCTGCTACTTATTGAACCAAAACGGAATTCAACAGTTGACCGATGACCATTCTCTTGTCAATGAGCTGGTCAAAAGCGGGCAAATTTCCAAAGAGGACGCCGAACACCATCCACGCAAAAACGTGCTTTTGCGGGCGCTTGGCACCGAACCGGCCGTGAAGGTCGATATCAAAACCGTTTCCATCGATGACGGCGATATGCTCCTGCTATGCTCGGACGGATTATCAAACAAAGTGCCCGAGGCAGACATCGTGCAAATTTTGACCGGTGCCGGCGCGCTTGAAGAAAAAGCGCAGGCGCTCATCGAATTGGCGAACGGGCGGGGCGGAGAAGACAACATTTCGCTTGCAGTCGTTGATTTTTCAGTGGAACGTGAAGGTGGGTGATCGGCGTGCTTATCGGAAAGCGATTGAACGACCGCTACAAAATCATCAGCCTGATCGGCGGCGGCGGCATGGCGAATGTCTATTTGGCCCGCGACATCATTTTGGAGCGCGATGTCGCCGTGAAAGTGCTCCGCCTTGATTTTGCCAACGACGACCGGTTTATTAAACGGTTCCGCCGCGAAGCGCAGGCGGCGACGAGCTTAAATCATGAGCATATTGTGCCGATTTACGACGTCGGCGAGGAAGAAGGCCTTTATTATATCGTGATGGAGTATGTGCGCGGTTCGACGCTGAAACAGTACATTCAGCAGCATGCCCCGCTTCCGGTCAAGCGGGCGCTTTGCATCATGGACCAACTGACGTCGGCCATCGCCCATGCCCATGAGAACGGTATTATCCACCGCGACATTAAACCGCAAAACATTTTGCTTGATGAGCACGGCAATGTGAAAGTGACCGACTTCGGCATCGCGGTGGCGATGAGTGGAACGACGATTACACAGACGAACTCGGTGCTCGGTTCGGTTCATTATTTGTCGCCGGAGCAGGCGCGCGGCGGCATTGCCACTGAAAAGTCGGACATTTATTCGCTTGGCATCGTCATGTTTGAGCTTGTCACCGGCCGGCTGCCGTTTTCCGGCGAATCGGCCGTTTCGATCGTGCTGAAGCATTTGCAGGCGGAAACGCCGTCGCCCAAGGCGTGGAATCCCGACATTCCGCAAAGCGTCGAAAATATTATTTTAAAAGCGACGGCGAAAGATCCGTTTTACCGCTATGAATCGGCGCGCGCCATGAACGAGGACATCCGGACGGCGCTGGACCCGAGGCGGCGCAACGAGGCCAAATTCACGATCCCGGATGACGGCGATGAAGCGACGAAGGCCATCCCGATCATAAAACATCCGGAAAGCGCCGCGCTTGAGCCGGAGACGCTTGTCTATGAGGAAAAGGCGAACGAGCCGGCCAAAGCGGATGACGAGCCAAAGGCGAAGCCGAAACGGAAGCGGGTCTGGATCGCCTGGCTTGCCGCCGTCATCCTATTGCTTGGAGCGGCCGGCGTGAGCGCGCTCACATGGATTCCGGACGTGTTCTTTCCAAAGGAAGTGACGGTGCCGGATGTCGTCAATAAAGACTATGATGAAGCTGTTGAACAGTTGTCGGCGCTCGGCTTGGAAATCAAAGACACGATCGATGTCGAAGATGATGCAATAGAAGAAGGAAAAGTCGTGCGCACCGACCCGGAAGCCGGAATGACGGTGAAGCAAGGGGCCGGCATTGTCATCTATAAGAGCGCCGGCAAAAAGAAAATCGAGTTTCCAAGCTTTATCGGCGACGATATTTCGGCCGCCGAGGAGGAGCTGCGCGCGGAAGGGTTCACTCGCATTACGCGCAACGGCCGCCATAGCGATAAGCCGGAAGGGACGATTTTGGATCAATATCCGTACGCCGGCGATAAAGTCGTGCCGAGCGAAACGGAAGTGATGTTCACGGTCAGCCTCGGTCCGGAAACCGTAACGCTCAAAGACTTGAGCGGCTATACGGAAAAAAGTGTGCGCGACTACGGCGAAGACCAAGGGCTACGCATTGAAGTGAAGCACGAGTATTCCGATGAAGTGCCGAAAGGGCTTGTCATCTCGCAAACTCCGGCAGCCAATGAGCAGGTGGAAAAAGGCGAGACTGTTACGGTCGTCATTTCCCGCGGCCCGGAGCCGAAACCATCCAAAACGGTCATCAAAGAAATCGTCATCCCATACGAGCCGGCGGAAAACGGACAAGTGGTGGAAGCCCAGCTTTACATTCAAGATGCGAACCATAACATGACAACGCCATATAAAACGTACCGGCTGACAGGGCCGGTCACGGAGATCGTAGAGTTTGAAATTCCATACGGGGAGACGGCGTATTATCGCGTTATTGTCAACAATGTTGTCAAAGACGAAGGATCGATTCCATATCCAGAACACGGCGGAAAAAAGGAGTGAGGCTATGGCAGAAGGGCAAATCATCAAAGCGTTGAGCGGATTTTATTACGTGCTCTCGGAAGGGAATGTGTTTCAGTGCCGCGGGCGCGGTGTGTTTCGCAAGCAAAAAGTGACGCCGCTTGTCGGCGACCGCGTCGTCTTTACGGCGACAAGTGAGACGGAAGGCTACATTTTGGACATTCGCGAGCGGCAAAATGAACTGGTGCGGCCGCCGATCGCCAACGTCGAACAGGCGATTTTAGTTTTTTCTGCCGTAAGCCCGGACTTTAGCGCCAAGCTGTTGGACCGCTTTCTCGTCTTAATCGAATCGAAGGAAATTGCGCCGATTATCGTCATTAGCAAAATGGATTTGCTCGATGGCGAGGCGAAAGACGCGATCGCCCGTTATGCAGGTGATTACCGGCGTATTGGCTATGAGGTGATTGAGACGTCGGCCGTGACAAAAGACGGCCTCGATAAGCTGGCGGCGCACCTGCGCGGCCGCGTCTCGGTCGTTGCCGGACAGTCCGGCGTCGGCAAGTCATCGCTGTTAAATGCGCTTCGCCCGGATTTGCGGCTGAAAACCGGCGATATTTCCACCCATTTAGGGCGCGGCAAACATACAACCCGCCACGTCGAGCTGCTGGAGGTGGCCGGCGGGCTCGTCGCCGACACACCGGGGTTTAGCGCCCTCGAGTTCGACGATATTGAACTTGACGAGCTGCCGCGCTATTTTCCGGAATTCCGGGAATACGGAGAAGGGTGCAAGTTCCGCGGCTGCCTTCATGTGGCCGAACCGAAATGTGCGGTCCGCGAGGCGGCTGAGGCCGGGGACATTCCGCCGTACCGCTACGACCATTATTTAAGTTTTGTTGCGGAAATGAAAGAACGAAAGCCGAGGTATTGAACGATGATTCGAATTGCGCCATCGATTTTGTCAGCTGATTTTGCCCGTTTGGCCGAGGAAATCCGTTCGGTGGAAGAAGGCGGAGCCGATTGGCTTCATGTCGATGTCATGGACGGACGGTTCGTGCCGAATATCACGATTGGGCCGCCGGTCGTTGCCGCCATTCGCCCGGTGACGAAGCTGCCGCTTGACGTTCATTTAATGATCGCCGACCCTGACCGATACATTCCGGCGTTCGCCAAAGCCGGGGCGGACATCATCTCCGTCCACGCCGAGGCGTGCGTGCATTTGCACCGGACGATTCACTTTATTAAAGAGCAAGGTGTCAAGGCCGGGGTCGTGTTGAATCCGCATACGCCGGTTGAGACAATCCGCCATGTCATCGCCGACGTCGATCTTGTTCTATTGATGACAGTCAACCCGGGGTTTGGCGGGCAGGCGTTCATTCCGTCCGTCGTGCCGAAAATTCGCGAAGTCGCCCGTTTGGCCGGCGAACAAAACAAGGCGCTGGACATCGAAGTGGACGGCGGCGTCAACGCGAAAACAGCGCCGCTTTGTGCCGAAGCCGGGGCGAATGTGCTTGTCGCCGGGTCGGCCATTTACAATGAGGCGGACCGGGCGGCGGCCATTCGCGCTTTGCGAGAAGCGTGCGCCAAGTAGAGAATGGGCTCTTGCATCCGGCAGCCGCTGCAACGGTAGGCGGTGAGCGCCGGAAAAGCCAGGCAAGGCGAAACAAGGCTTTTTCTTATTGAAAAAGGCGAAAGGGGGAAGGGGAATGGCGATCCATATTGTCGGCGGCGGCCCGCGTGAGCTTCTCCCTAGCTTGCGCCGCTATGACGGCGCGGATGTGCATTGGGTCGGCGTCGACCGCGGCACAATGGCGCTGCTTGAAGCCGGCCTCCAGCCAGTGCGGGCGTTTGGCGATTTCGATTCCGTGCCGGCTGAAGAAGTGGCCAAACTTCAGCAAATGCTTCCGGATTTGGAAATATGGCCGGCAGAAAAAGACAAAACAGATATGGAGATCGCCCTTGATTGGGCGGTGGAACAGGACGCCTGCCACATCCGTCTGTTTGGCGCCACCGGCGGACGGCTTGACCATCTGTTTGGCAATGTCGAGCTGTTGCTGAAATACGCCGGCCGGCCGATTGAAATCGTCGACCGGCAAAATGTGTTGACCGTCCATCTGCCCGGCGTGCATACGATCACACGCGACGATCGATACCGCTATGTGTCTTACATCCCGATTTCTGAAACGGTGGCGGGGCTCACGCTTATTGGATTTAAATATCCATTGGCCGACTGTCATATTTCCCGCGGTTCCACACTATGTATTAGTAACGAACTTATCCAATCTTCCGGTACTTTTTCGTTTTCGGAAGGCATATTAATGATGATAAGGAGCAGCGATTTTGCCGGCTGCCCGTAGTTGCGATTGGTCAGCAACGGAATATACTGGATAAGGAAATGGCGGGAAGCGCGTGATATGACGGGTGTGAGGAGGGAATCGGGATGAAGTTTTATACGATCAAGCTGCCGAAATTTTTAGGCGGAATTGTGCGGGCGGTGTTGAACGCGTTTAAAAAAGGGTAAGAAAAAAGCACCATTTTTGGTGCTTTTTTTGTTGAACGGTTAGACGCGTTTTACTTTTCCGGATTTCAGGGCGCGCGCCGAAACCCAAACGCGTTTCGGTTTGCCGTCGACTAAAATGCGCACTTTTTGCAAGTTGGCTTTCCACGTGCGGCGGCTGGCGTTCATGGCGTGCGAACGTGTGTTGCCGAACGATTTTTTCTTGCCGGTAATGAAGCATTTCGCCATCGTTTTTCCCTCCTTGCTTTTACATCCCTCTAAAAACACTATTATAATTTATCATACAACGGAAGGGATTGCAATAGACGCGCTCTTTCTCTTTCAAGAAAATGTCCTTGACATATATTTCAGTTTTCGGCTAAATAATACTAGTGGGCGGCCGAGCGCTTTGAAAACAGAAAACGTTATAGTACAATGGGGGTAGCTGTGCGAGATACGCAAAGGGGGAACGAACATGTCAATTGAATGGCAAACAAAATATGGGCGCATTGAAATTGCCAATGAGGTCATTGCCATGATTGCCGGGGGAGCGGCCGTCGATTGCTACGGCATTGTCGGAATGGCGTCGAAAAATCAAATTCGCGACGGGCTGTCGGAAATTTTGCGCCGTGAGAACTTTTCCAAAGGAGTTATCGTCCGCGAGGAAAACGGCGAAGTACATATCGACATGTACATCATCGTCAGTTACGGGACGAAAATTTCCGAAGTCGCCCACAATGTGCAGTCGAAAGTGAAATATACACTCGATCAGACGCTTGGATTGGCGGTTCAGTCCATCAACATTTACGTCCAAGGGGTTCGGGTGGTGAATCCGTAGTAAGGGGGAATCAGCCGGTGGCAATGAGGACGCTTGACGGAAGACGGTTTGCCGATATGGTGCAGCAAGGAGCCGCGCATTTGGCGAACAACGCCAAGGCGGTCGATGCGCTGAACGTCTTTCCGGTTCCAGATGGCGATACAGGAACAAACATGAACTTGTCGATGACGTCCGGAGCGAAAGAGGTGAAGGCGCATGCCTCCGACCATATCGGCAACGTCGCCGCGGCGCTGGCGAAAGGATTGTTGATGGGGGCGCGCGGCAATTCCGGCGTTATTTTGTCGCAGTTGTTCCGCGGGTTTGCCAAAGCGGTGGAAGGAAAACCGCAAGTGGACGGCTTCGAATTTGCCGCCGCCCTGCAAGCGGGGGTCGATACGGCCTATAAGGCGGTGATGAAGCCGGTCGAAGGAACGATCCTCACCGTAGCGAGAGAGGCAGCGCGCAAGGCAATTGAAACAGCGAAAAAAGATCGCGATGTCGTAGCGGTGATGGAAGCGGCGCTTGCGGAGGCGAAAGCCGCGCTCAAGCGCACGCCGGAGCTGCTGCCGGTCTTAAAGGAAGTCGGGGTTGTCGACAGCGGCGGCCAAGGGCTTGTGTACGTGTACGAAGGATTCCTTGCCGCTTTGAAAGGAGAAGCTGTCAGCACCGCTCCCGCCGAAGTACCGATGGAAGAGTTTGTAAAGATGGCTCATCATCAAAGCGCGCAAAGCCATATTCATACCGACGAAATTGAGTTTGGCTACTGTACGGAATTCATGGTTCGGTTTGAGAAGGACAAACTGGCCCAGCATCCGTTTTCCGAAGAAGTGTTTCGCCGCGACTTGAGCCGATTTGGCGATTCTTTGCTTGTCGTCGCCGACGACGAGCTTGTCAAAGTGCACATCCATTCGGAAACGCCGGGCGAGGTGTTGACCTACGGCCAGCGCTACGGAAGTCTCATCAACATTAAAATTGAAAACATGCGCGAACAGCATGCCAACATCGTCGGCAAAGAGGCGGAACGGCCGCTGCAAGCTGGCGCGGAAGAAGCGAAGCCGTACGGCATCGTTGCCGTCGCGATGGGCGCCGGCGTGGCCGAATTGTTTCAAAGCATCGGCGCGCACGCGGTCATTGAAGGCGGACAGACGATGAACCCAAGCACCGAAGAAATCGCGGAGGCCATTCGCCGCGTCAACGCGGAGACGGTGTTCGTGCTGCCGAACAATAAAAATGTCGTGATGGCGGCCAAACAAGCGGCCGAGCTTTCCGAGCGGCAGGTGATCGTCATCCCATCGAAAACCGTTCCGCAAGGCATGGCGGCGCTCTTGGCGTTCAATCCAGCGCAGTCAGCCGAGCAAAACGAGCGGGCGATGACGGCGGCGCTTTCGCGGGTAAAAACGGGGCAAGTGACGTTTTCCGTGCGCGATACAACAATCGATGGCGTCGAAATCGAAAAAGGCGACTACATGGGGCTATTCGATGACCGCATCGTCGTCGCCGATAAGGACAAGTTGGCCGTGACGAAGCGGCTGCTTGATGCGCTCATTGACGAGGAAAGTGAAATTGTCACCATTTTGTACGGTGAGGATGCGACCGAAGTGGAAGTGGAAACTGTTGTCGCCTATCTGGAAACGGAATATGATGGAGTGGAAGTCGAAGTGCACAACGGCCGGCAGCCGCTCTATCCGTTTATCATTTCCGTCGAATAATATGTTTAACCCGTGGTGCTAGATAAACTTGATCAAGCATAAAAATAGCCCTTGCTGGCGGATCTCCAGTAGAATGAAAGTGTCACCCAACATTCGAAAGGAGAGATCCCCCATGCAAGAGCACTTTCATTTTACTACAGATCCAGCCAAACTTCAAAAACAATATGCCGCTATTTTCTGTTTTGTTTCTGCCCAACTGTCGTTGATTCAAATGTATCTTCATCGCCGCAACCGTCACTTGGTCAAGCAAGAAGACGAAGTGGTCATGGCGGTTCACCTTTTGGGGAAGCTGCTGGGCTTTTCTTCCGAACGAGCCTGGCATCGTTTTGTCACGGGAAATTTGTTCACAAACGGCTCGTTTCTTGAACGCTCCCGATACAACCGCCGCTGCCGGGCGCTTGGTTTCGCCATCAAATGGATCCGTCATGAGCTGGCGAAACGTGGCCAACACCATGCTTATGCGGTCGTCGACAGCTTGCCTCTTCCGTTGTGCCATCCCGCAAGAATGCAGCGCGTCAAGCGATTTCGAGGGATCGCGGATATGGGGTATTGTGCTTCCAAAAAGCAATGGTACTACGGTTTCAAGCTGCATCTTCAAGTGACCAATCAAGGGCTGGCCATGGGCTATGTCGTGACGGAAGCGTCCTGCCACGACGTCAAAGCCGCTGAAACGGTGATGACTCAAATCCCTCATCCCTACAACTTTGGGGACAAAGGGTACATCAGCCACGCTCTTCGAGAAAAGCTGTACGAAGAACACCAAGTCGCGTTCTGGACACCGTCTCGACACAATCAAAAGCACGGCCCATCCAAGGCATGGGAAGAATGGATCCAAAAAAAACGCAAAGTCATCGAGACGGTGTTTTCGATTCTCGTAGACCAATACCGGATCACCGACATTCGAGCGAATTCCATGGCCGGGTTTGAAGTGGCACTCGATGGCATCTTGTTGGCTTATTCCTTGGTCACACTAGGGCTGGTTGAGCGCTGACGCTCAACTAGCACCACGGGTATGTTTAATATGTTAAAATAATAGAAGGGAGCATTCCCTTCTATTTTTTATGCGAACGGAGGAAAGGCACCGATGAAATATAAAAGCGTCTTTGACATCATCGGCCCGGTGATGGTCGGACCGTCAAGCTCGCATACCGCCGGGGCGGCGCGCATCGGCCTCGTCGCGCGCAAGCTGTTTGGAAGACAGCCTGAATGGGCGCGCATCTCGTTTTACGGCTCGTTTGCCGAAACGTACCGGGGGCATGGGACCGATGTGGCCATCGTCGCCGGGCTGCTTGGATTTGATACGTTTGATGAGCGCATCCCGGACGCTCTGGCGATCGCTCAGGCTGCGGGAATGGACGTCTCGTTTTCCGCCGAAGAGGCGATTCCGCATCACCCGAACACGGCGCGTGTGCGCATTGGCGACGGAAAAGGGGAGCTTGAGCTTGTCGGCGTGTCCATTGGCGGAGGGAAAATTGAAATCATCGAGTTAAACGGGTTCGAGTTAAAGTTGTCGGGCCATCACCCAGCGCTATTAATCATGCATAACGACCGTTACGGGACGATCGGGGCGGTGGCCAGCGCGCTGGCGAAGCATGCCATTAATATCGGCCATATGGAAGTATCGCGCAAGGAAAAAGGGAAGGAAGCGCTGATGACGATCGAAGTCGATCAACCGTTGACCGACGAGCTTTTGCAAGAGTTGGAGCAGCTGCCTAACATTATTCAAGTAACCAAACTCGTTGATTAAATCGAAAACGGTTCCATGTTTTGCGAAGACAGCCATGATGACGGACAGGAAGGATGGGGAAAAGAGAATGTTTCGCAATGTTGCCGAGCTTGTTGCATTGGCGGAAAAAGAGCAAATCAAAATCGCTGAGGTGATGATCCGCCAAGAAGTCGAAGTGAGCGGGCGCAGCCGGGAGGAGATTATGGCGCAAATGGAGCGCCACCTCGAAGTGATGGAGCGGGCTGTTGAAAGAGGGCTGCAAGGAGTCGTTTCCCGCTCGGGGCTGACAGGCGGCGATGCGGTGCGGGTGCAGCGCTATATCGAGCAGGGTCGCTTTTTGTCCGGGGAAACGATTTTGGATGCCGTCAGCAAAGCCATGGCGACAAATGAAGTGAACGCGGCCATGGGCGTCATTTGTGCGACGCCGACAGCGGGCTCAGCCGGCGTTGTCCCCGGGACGCTGTTTGCCGTGAAAGAGCGGTTGAATCCGACGAGAAAAGAAATGGTCGAATTTTTGTTCACCGCTGGGGCGTTCGGCTATGTCGTCGCCAACAATGCTTCCATCTCAGGGGCGGCCGGCGGCTGTCAAGCCGAAGTCGGTTCGGCAGCCGGCATGGCGGCAGCGGCGCTCGTTGAGCTGGCCGGCGGAACGCCTGCTCAAGCAGCCGAAGCGATGGCGATCGCCTTAAAAAATATGCTAGGATTAGTATGTGATCCTGTCGCTGGCTTGGTCGAAGTGCCGTGCGTCAAACGGAATGCGATGGGGGCGGCCAACGCCATGATCGCTGCTGATATGGCGCTGGCCGGTGTAAAAAGCCGCATTCCGTGTGATGAAGTGATCGAGGCGATGTACCGCATCGGCGCGGCCATGCCGGTGGCGCTGAAAGAAACTGCGCAAGGGGGGTTGGCCGCGACGCCGACCGGCCGCGCCATCGCGGCCCGCATTTTCGGCGCTTCTGCGGCATCGAAGTGAACGAAACGATGCAACAGCCGGTGACGGCGGTCAAAGGCATCGGTGAAGAAACGGCGGCGGCGCTCGCCGACATCGGCATCACAACCGTCGGCGACCTGCTCATGTATGCGCCGTACCGGTATGACGATTACGAACAAAAAGATCTAGCCGCCGCCCGCCATGAAGAAAAAGTGACAGTGGAAGGGAAGGTGCACAGCGCCCCGCTTGTAACGTATTACGGAAAAAAAAAGTCGCGCCTTTCCTTTCGCCTGCTTTCCGGCCGCTATTTAATCACGGTTGTCTGCTTCAACCGCCCGTATTTGAAAGAAAAACTCGCCTTCAATGAAACGGTGACCGTAATCGGCAAATGGGACCGGCACCGGCAGGCGATCAACGCCTATGAGCTTCGTTTCGGGGCCGCCCCGGAGACGGCCGGCATTGAACCGGTCTATTCGGTGCGCAGCCCGCTGACGGTCAAAACGATGCGCCGGCTCATGAAGGCGGCGTTCGCCCAGTTTGGCGCGCACATTCCCGACCCGCTGCCGCCCGCTTTGCGCCGCGCCTACCGTCTTGTCGACAAGCAGGAGGCGGTTCGCGCCCTTCATTTTCCGCGCTCGCGTGAAGAGTTGCACCAGGCGCGACGCCGGCTCGTCTATGAAGAGTTTTTGCTGTACCAGCTGAAAATGCAGGCGTTTCGGCGAATTGTGCGCGACGGGCAGCACGGCGTCGCCCATTCGTTTTCCGAAGAGCGGCTGGCGGCGTTTCTTTCCGCTTTGCCGTTTTCATTAACGAACGCCCAGCGGCGCGTCATCAAGGAGATTTTGGCCGATATGCGGGCGCCAAGGCAAATGAACCGTCTTTTGCAAGGCGATGTCGGCTCCGGCAAGACGGTCGTGGCCGCCGTGGCGCTGTATGCGGCGGTGTTGTCCGGCTTTCAAGGAGCGCTGATGGTGCCGACGGAAATTTTGGCTGAGCAGCATGCCCGCTCGCTCGCCGACCTGTTTGCCGGCACAGATGTCACGCTGGCGCTGTTGACAAGCTCCGTGAAAGGGAAGAGGCGCAAAGAGCTGCTTGCGGAATTGGAGGAAGGGGCGATCGACATCGTCATTGGGACGCATGCGTTGATTCAAGAAGGTGTACAGTTTCGCCGGCTCGGCCTCGCCATTACTGATGAGCAGCACCGGTTTGGCGTCGAGCAGCGTCGCATTTTGCGCGAAAAGGGGCATGCCCCGGACGTGCTGATGATGACGGCGACGCCGATTCCGCGCACGCTGGCGATCACGGCGTTCGGCGATATGGACGTATCAGTGCTCGACGAAATGCCGGCCGGGCGGAAGAAAGTGGAAACGCATTGGGTCAAGCATCATCAATTCGCGCGTGTGCTCGATTTTATCGAAAAAGAGCTTCGTCGGGGGCATCAGGCGTACGTCATTTGTCCGCTTATTGAAGAGTCGGAAAAATTGGATGTGCAAAATGCCATTGATGTTCATAGTCAGCTCGTCCACTACTACCGCGGGAAATATGAGATCGGCCTCATGCACGGCCGGCTGTCGGCCGATGAAAAAGAAGCGGTGATGCGAGCGTTCAGTGAAAACCGCATTCATGTGCTCGTTTCGACAACGGTCGTGGAAGTCGGGGTGAATGTGCCGAACGCCACCGTGATGGTCATCTATGACGCCGAACGGTTTGGACTTGCCCAGCTTCATCAGCTGCGCGGCCGGGTCGGGCGGGGGGACGCCCAGTCATACTGCATTTTAATTGCCGACCCGAAATCGGAAGTCGGTAAAGAACGGATGCGCATCATGACGGAGACGACGGACGGGTTTGTGCTGGCGGAAAAGGATTTGGAGCTGCGTGGTCCAGGCGATTTTTTCGGCACGAAACAAAGCGGGCTTCCGGAGTTTCAATTTGGCGATCCGGTGCATGATTACCGCATCTTGGAAGTCGCGCGCCGCGATGCCGCCAAACTCGTGTCGATGACGGCGTTTTGGCGTGATGAAGCGTACGCGGGGCTGCGCGCCGAACTTGAGGCGTCCGGCGTGCTCGATGGAGAAAAGCTAGATTAATAGGCAGGCGGCAAAATGTGGCCGCTTTTCACTTTTTCTGCTTGCATTCCGTTTTTTGATATTATATATTACTTTTAGTACCTAGTCATAAAACCGGACGGTGTAACGAATCGATGAGAAAAAGCAAACGCGAACGGCAACGGCTGCTGCAGGAGACGATCCGGGAAAATCCGTTTATCACCGACGAAGAGCTGGCAGAAAAGTTCTCAGTCAGCGTGCAGACGATCCGCCTCGACCGGCTTGAACTGTCGATTCCGGAGCTGCGCGAGCGCATTAAACATGTTGCCCGCCAGTCGTTCGCGGATAAAGTGCGGGCGCTGCCGCTTGAGGAAGTGATCGGCGATATTATCGACATTGAGCCGGATGAGAGCGCCATTTCCATTTTCGATGTGAAAGAAGATCATGTGTTCCGGCGCACCCGCATCGCCCGCGGCCATCATTTGTTCGCCCAGGCGAATTCGCTCGCCGTTGCCGTAATCCATGACGAATTGGCGCTGACGGCGAAAGCGACGATCCGCTTTGTTCGTCAAGTCAAGGAAGGCGAACGGGTGGTGGCGAAGGCGAAGGTGACCGGCAAAACGGCGAACGGGCGCACGATTGTCGACGTAAACAGCTACGTCGGCCAAGAGCTCGTGTTTTCCGGAACGTTCGAAATGTATCGTTCAAACATAGAGAAAAAGGATGGCGACAGCAATGAACATCGCGATTGATGCCATGGGAGGCGACCATGCTCCACGCGAAATCGTCCTTGGGGCGGCTCGAGCCGCCGCGCATTTTCCCGACATTCATATTACGCTTATCGGCGACGAAGCGAAAATCCGTCCGCATGTGCCGGACGGTGGGCGCCTGTCGATCCTCCATGCCGATGAGGTGATTGAAGCGACCGATGAGCCGGTGCGGGCTGTGCGGCGCAAAAAAAACTCGTCGTTGGTGCGCATGGCGGAAGAAGTGAAAGAAGGGCGCGCTGACGCGTGCATATCGGCCGGCAATACTGGTGCGTTGATGGCGACTGGGCTGTTTGTCGTTGGGCGGATTGCCGGCATCGACCGGCCAGCGCTCGCGCCGACATTGCCTACGCTGGACGGGCGGGGGTTTGTCTTTTTGGATGTCGGCGCCAATGTCGACGCCCGCCCGGAGCATTTGCAGCAATATGCGATTATGGGGCACGTGTATGCCCAACAAGTGCGGGGCATCGCCAAGCCGCGCATCGGCCTGCTCAACGTCGGCACCGAAGATCAAAAAGGGAATGAAACCGTGAAGCGGGCGTTCTCCTTGCTGAAAGAAACGAACCTTCATTTCATCGGCAATGTGGAGGCGCGCGATTTGCTCAATGGCGTGGCCGATGTCGTTGTCGCTGATGGGTTTGCCGGCAATGTCGCCTTAAAAACGATCGAGGGAACGGCGATGGCGCTTTTTTCGTTGCTCAAGCAGACGCTGACAAGCGGCGCGGTCGCAAAACTCGCCGCCGCTGTCCTCAAGCCGAAGCTCGCCGGACTGAAAAAGATGATGGACTACTCCGAATACGGCGGGGCGGCGTTGTTCGGCTTGAACGCTCCGGTCATTAAAGCGCACGGCTCATCCGATGCGAACGCTATTTTCCATGCCGTCCGCCAAGCGCGCGAGATAGTGGCCCATGATGTCATTGGCACGATCAAAGCGGAGCTCGAGCGGGCATAATGGATAAAGGAGGAAGCAAAATGGGTAAAATCGCCTTTTTATTTCCGGGACAAGGGTCGCAAACGGTCGGCATGGCCAAGGACGCCGCCGACCGCGACGCCCGCGCCCGTGCGGTGATTGAGGCGGCTGACGAGCGGCTCGGATTTCCGCTTTCTTCGCTCATGTTCAACGGGCCGCAAGCTGAGCTGACGCTGACGTACAACGCCCAGCCGGCGCTTTTGACCGCCAGCATCGCCTTGCTTCAGCTCGTAGACGGAGAAGGCTTGAAGGCCGATTACGTCGCCGGCCATAGTTTGGGTGAATACACGGCGCTCGTGGCCGCCGGCGCCATGTCGTTTGCCGACGCTGTCTATGCGGTGCGCCGCCGCGGCGAGCTGATGGATGAAGCGGTGCCGGCCGGCGAAGGGACGATGGCTGCCGTATTAGGGATGGAGGCAGAGGCGCTCGAAGCGGTGACGAACGAAATTGCCGCCCAAGGCCATCCGGTTGAGCCGGCCAATTTCAACTGCCCGGGGCAAATCGTCATCTCCGGTTCGAAAGCGGGAGTGGAAAAGGCGGGGCAGTTGGCGAAAGAGCGCGGCGCGAAACGCGTCATTCCGCTGGAAGTGAGCGGACCGTTCCATTCGTCGCTCATGAAGCCGGCGGCGGAAAAACTGCAGGCTGTTCTTGACAGCCTGGCCATTGAAGATGCTTCTGTTCCCGTCATCGCCAACGTAACGGCTGAGCCGGTGACGAAGAAAGAGGACATTGCCCGGCTTCTGATTGAACAGCTCTATTCGCCGGTGCGCTGGGAACAGTCGGTGCGCACGCTGTTGGCGCTTGGGGTCGACACGTTTGTCGAAATCGGACCGGGGAAAGTGTTGTCCGGTCTCGTGAAAAAAATCGACCGCAACGCCCGTGTTTATGCGGTAAACGATCTCGCTTCCTTGGAAACGACCATTGCGGCGCTGAAAGGAGAATAACAAAACAATGCTTGAAGGAAAAATCGCCCTCGTTACCGGGGCGTCGCGCGGCATCGGCCGGGCGGTTGCCTTGGAGCTCGCCCGTCAAGGGGCGAACGTCGTTGTCAACTATGCCGGCAGCGAGGCAAAAGCGAATGAAGTCGTTGAGATGATCCGCTCGCTCGGCCGCGAAGCGATCGCCGTCCAGGCGGACGTCGCCCGGGCGGAGGAGGTGGAGCGCTTGGTGAAAACAGCGCTCGACCAGTTCGGCCGCCTCGACATTTTGGTGAACAACGCCGGCATTACGCGCGACAATTTGCTCATGCGGATGAAAGAAGAAGAATGGGATGCGGTGATTAATACGAACTTAAAAGGGGTATTTCTTTGTACGAAGGCTGTGACACGGCCGATGATGAAGCAGCGCGGCGGCCGGATCATCAACATCGCCTCCGTCGTCGGGGTCATCGGCAACCCTGGGCAGGCGAACTACGTGGCGGCCAAAGCCGGCGTCATCGGATTGACGAAGACGGCCGCGCGCGAACTCGCCAGCCGGAACATCACCGTCAACGCCGTCGCACCGGGATTCATTACAACCGATATGACCGAAGCACTCAGCGAGGAATTGAAGGGGGAAATGTTAAAACAAATTCCGCTCGCCCGTTTCGGCGAGCCGGATGACGTCGCCCGCGTTGTGGCGTTTCTCGCGTCCGACGCCGCCGGCTACATGACCGGCCAGACGCTTCACGTTGATGGCGGCATGGTCATGCCGTAACAAAAGGCGGCTAGTATTTTCCCTGAGAATCGACTATAATCATGAAGGGAGGTGAACAGAATGGCAGACGTATTGGAACGTGTCACGAAAATCATCGTCGACCGGCTCGGGGTTGACGAATCGCAAGTGACGCTCGAGGCGAAGTTCAAAGACGATTTGGGTGCTGACTCGCTCGACATCGTCGAATTGGTCATGGAGCTCGAAGACGAATTCAACATGGAAATTTCCGACGAAGAAGCGGAAAAAATTGTCACAGTCGGAGATGCTGTGAACTACATAAAAAGCCATCTGTAATCCCGCTTTTTTGCAAAGTCCCGTTGCTCCGAACGGGGCTTTCTCTGCTTTTTAAGAGGCGCACGGGACCTAGCCGCGGAAAAAAGGCGCCTTTGCCACTCGCGTAGCGGGATGGTGAACGGATATAATAAAGGATAGTATACGGCCAGTTTTGTCTGGAACGAAGTCGGAGGGCATTTTTATGTCAAAACAAAAAGACAAAGAACGCATCCACGAAAAAAGGCGGGCGAAGTTTCAAGAACTGCAAAGGAAAATCGGGATCACCTTCCAAAATGAAAAGCTGTTGATGCAAGCGTTCACCCATTCATCGTATGTGAATGAGCATCGGCGGCGGCTTCACGAGGATAATGAACGGCTCGAGTTTTTGGGCGACGCCGTGCTGGAGCTGACCGTTTCCCAATATTTGTTTCAAAAATTCCCACATATGAGCGAAGGGCAGTTGACAAAGCTGCGGGCGGCCATTGTCTGCGAGCCGTCGCTTGTGAAATTTGCCAACTCCCTGTCGTTTGGCGAACTCGTTTTGCTTGGCAAAGGCGAGGAGCTGACCGGCGGACGGACGCGCCCGGCGCTTTTGGCTGACGTGTTTGAAGCGTTTATCGGCGCCCTTTATTTGGATCAAGGAATGGAGGCGGTCCTCCATTTTTTAGGGCAAACGATCTTTCCCAAAATAGATGAAGGTGCTTTTTCTCATGTGATGGATTTTAAAAGCCAGCTGCAGGAACTCGTGCAGCGCGACGGCAGCGGGACGCTTGAATACACCATTTTGGAAGAAAAAGGACCGGCCCACAACAAAGAGTTCGTCGCCCGCGTGGCGTTAAACGGCCAAGAGCTCGGCATCGGTGTCGGCCGCTCCAAAAAGGAAGCCGAGCAGCATGCGGCACAAATGGCGCTTGAGACGCTGCGGGCTGCCGAGCGGCCATAGAAGGCTGGCGCTTTTACGTCAGTCTTTTTGTATGAACATTTTTTCTCGACGCACTGTGGTGGTATATTGAAAACAGCAGCCTGTCCCGGTCCGCTCCGGCGGGCCGAGATCAAAGCGGAAAGATGGTGAAGCATCGTATCATGTTCCTGAAACGGTTAGATGTGATCGGCTTCAAATCATTCGCCGACCGCGTATCGATTGATTTTGTCCCCGGTGTCACGGCGGTTGTCGGCCCGAACGGAAGCGGCAAAAGCAACATTACCGACGCGATCCGCTGGGTGCTCGGCGAGCAGTCGGCGAAATCGCTGCGCGGGGCAAAAATGGAAGACGTCATTTTCGCCGGCAGCGACTCGCGCAAGCCGCTGAATGTCGCCGAAGTGACGATCACGCTCGACAACGAAGATGGCTTTTTGCCGCTTGAGTATCAAGAGGTGAGCATCACCCGGCGCGTTTACCGCTCCGGGGAAAGCGAGTTTTTCATCAACCGCCAGCCGTGCCGCTTAAAAGATATTGTCGATTTGTTTCTGGACTCCGGGCTTGGCAAGGAGGCGTTTTCGATCATCGGCCAAGGCCGGGTCGAAGAAATTTTAAGCAGCAAGCCGGAAGAGCGGCGTACGATTTTTGAAGAAGCGGCCGGTGTCTTGAAATACAAGCTGCGCAAAAAAAAGGCGGAAACAAAACTTGCGGAAACACAAGACAACTTGCATCGCGTCAACGACATTTTGCATGAGCTCGAACAGCAGCTTGAACCGCTTCGGATGCAGGCGTCAATCGCCAAAGAGTATTTGGAAAAACGCGAGGAGCTCGAGCGGTTTGAAGTGGCGCTTATGGTGCACGACATCGAGGAGCTGCACCGGCAATGGAGCGGACTGAAGGAAGCGCTTGATCGGCACCAGCAAGAGGAAGGAGCGCTGGCGGCGGCGCTGCACAAAATGGAAGCCCATATCGAACAGCTGCGCGACCAAATGGCGGCCATTGACGAGTCGATCGACGGCCTGCAGCAAGTGCTGCTGTTGGCAAGCGAGGAGCTTGAAAAACTCGAAGGCCGGAAGGAAGTGTTAAAAGAGAGGAAAAAAAATGCAGAAAAGCGGAAAGAGCAGCTTGAGGAGACTGCCGCCGCTTTAACGGCGAAACAGCGCCGCCTGGCCGAACGGCTCCGTGCAGAGCGGGCTGAGCTCGCCCGGCTTGAGGGCGCTGCCGCGGCGCTGGAGAAAGAGCTGAAAGAGAAACAAATGTCGCTTTCCGAGTATGAGGTTGATCTTGAGGAGGAGATCGAGCGGCGAAAGGGCGATTATATCGACCTTGTCCACGAACAAGCGGCGTTGAAAAACGAGCGCACGCATGTGGAGCAGGCGATCGGCAAGCTGCAGGCCAAGCGGGCGGCGCTCGACGAAGCGAACCGCCACCATCTTGCTGAACGCGAGCAGATAGAACGAAAACTGGCGGCTTCGCGTGCTGAGCAGTCCCGCCTTGAACAAGCCATCGCTGAGACGAGCGGGAAGCTGGCTCATATGACGGCCGCACTTGCGGCACAAAAGGCGGAGCTCGAACGGAATGAGTCGCTTTTGCAGCAGGCGCGTCAATACCGGCAGCAAACAAAAGCGCGCAAGCAATGGCTGGAAGAGATGCAACACGATTATGCCGGATTTTTCCAAGGGGTGAAGGAAGTATTAAAAGCGCGCGACCGGCTTCCCGGTATTCATGGCGCAATCGTTGAGCTGATCCGCGTGCCGGACCGCTACGAAACGGCGCTCGAAACGGCGCTCGGCGGCGCGATGCAGCACATCGTCGTCGACAGCGAAGCGGCGGCGCGGCAAGCCATCCACTATTTGAAAACGAACGGCCATGGGCGGGCGACGTTTTTGCCGCTTGACGTCATTCAAGCGCGCGCCCTGTCGGAGCGGGAGCGGGCGATGATCAGCGGCCATCCGGCGTTTGTCGGCATCGCAAGCGAACTGGTCGAGTACGATCGCGCCCACCAGGCGGCGATCGCCCATTTGCTTGGCCACGTCATCGTCACGGCGGACTTAAAAGGAGCCAATGAACTCGCCAAACTCCTTCAGTACCGCTATCGGCTCGTCACCCTTGACGGCGATGTCGTCAGTCCGGGCGGCGCGATGACCGGCGGCGGGGCGGCGAAAAAGACGGCTTCGCTGTTGGGCCGAGCCCGCGAGCTCGAGGCGATGGCTGCCAAATTGCGTGAAATGGATGAAACGATCGCCCGGCTCGAGCGCGATATCGCAGGGAAAGAGCGAGAGCGGGCGGAGCGGGAACGGGAGGCGGCTGCGCTGCAAGAGAAGATGGCGGCGCTGCAGCAGTCGTTGCAGGCGCAAAAAGACGAACAACGTGAACTCGACTGGCAAAAAAAGCGGATCGACGAGCGGCTCGCGCTGTACGATGAAGAAAAAGCGAACGATGAGCGTGAAGCGGCGGAACTCAACCGCCGTCTCGTCGCCGTTGACAGACAGCTTGAGCAGCTTGCCGGAAAGCTGCAAGCGATTGACGACGACATCAGCCGGCTGCAGGCGCAAAAACAGACGGAGCAAACGACAAAAGAAGCGCTGCAAGCCGCGATCACAGAACAAAAAGTCGCTTTGGCCGAGACGAAAGAACGGGTGAAACACGCGCGGCGGACAGTGGAGGAGCTTGAAACGGAATTGGCTGAAACGGCCCGCGAGCTCGAAGCAGCCGAACGGGAGCGCGCCGCCCTTGCCGCCGAAATGAACGCGCCGTCCTGGAACGAGGACAAACTGGAGCAACAGCGGCAGCAAAAGCTAGAAGACAAGCAAAAAACGATTGAACTCATCGCCAGCCGCCGCGAACAGCGGCTTGACTGCCAAGGGCGGCTTGAGCATTTGGAGCGGGAATGGAAAGAAGCGAAGCGCCAGCATAAACAGCTTGTCGATGTGGTCAAAGACGAAGAAGTGAAGTTGAACCGGCTGGACGTTGAGCTTGATAACTTGCTCACCCGGCTTGGCGAAGAGTATGGAATGTCGTTTGAGGCGGCCCGTTTGGCCTATCCGCTTGAAATCGGGGCCGAAGAGGCGCGCAAGCGAGTGAAGCTGATCAAGCGCGCCATCGATGAGCTCGGCACCGTCAATTTAGGAGCGATCGATGAATATGAGCGCGTTTCCGAACGGCACCGTTTTTTGAGCGAGCAAAAAGCCGATTTGGAAGAGGCGAAAGCGACGCTCCATCAAGTGATCGACGAAATGGACGAGGAAATGAAAAAACGGTTTTTTTCAACGTTCGAACAAATCCGCGCTCATTTCGGCGAGGTGTTCCGCGAGCTGTTCGGCGGCGGGCGCGCCGATTTGCGCCTGACTGACCCGAACGACTTGCTTGAAACCGGGGTGGAGATCGTCGCCCAGCCGCCGGGGAAAAAGCTGCAGCACTTAAGCCTGCTTTCAGGCGGTGAGCGGGCGTTGACGGCGATCGCCCTTTTGTTCTCGATTTTAAAAGTGCGCCCAGTGCCGTTTTGCGTCCTCGATGAAGTCGAGGCGGCGCTTGATGAAGCGAACGTGCAGCGCTACGCCCAATATTTGAAGCGGTTCAGCCGCGATACGCAATTTATCGTCATCACCCACCGGAAAGGGACGATGGAAGAGGCGGACGTGCTGTATGGCGTCACGATGCAAGAATCGGGCGTCTCGAAGCTCGTTTCCGTCCGTTTGGAAGACTCCAAGCAACTCGTGTCGTCATAGAAAGGAGGAGCCTCGATGGGCTTTTTTCAAAAGTTGAAAGAAAAGTGGACAAAACAGGCGGATGCCGTCACGGAAAAGTTTAAGGAAGGGCTGTCGAAAACGCGCGATTCACTCGCCGGGAAAGTGAACGACTTGATCGCCCGCTACCGGAAAGTCGATGAGGAATTTTTCGAAGAGCTGGAGGAAATTTTAATCGCCGCTGACGTCGGCGTGGCGACCGTCATGGAACTGGTCGATGAGCTGAAAATGGAAGTGAAGCGCCGCAACATTCAAGATTCGGCGCAAATGCGCGACGTGATCGCGGAAAAACTGATTGACATTTACCGCGCCGGCGCCGATGACAACGAGCTTTCCGCCTTGAATATGCAAGAAGGAGGGCTGACGGTCATATTGTTCGTCGGCGTCAACGGCGTTGGCAAGACGACGACGATCGGAAAACTGGCGCATAAGCTGAAATCGGAAGGGAAATCGGTGCTCTTGGCCGCAGGCGACACGTTCCGCGCCGGAGCGATTGAGCAGTTGGAAGTATGGGGCGAACGCGTTGGGGTCGATGTCATTAAGCAGGCGGCCGGCTCCGACCCGGCGGCCGTTATGTACGACGCCATTCAGGCGGCAAAAGCACGCAGCGTTGACGTGTTGTTGTGTGACACAGCCGGGCGGCTGCAAAACAAAGTGAACTTAATGAAAGAGCTTGAAAAAGTGAAGCGCGTCATCAGCCGCGAAATCCCGGGCGCTCCGCATGAAGTGCTGCTTGTGCTTGATGCGACGACCGGGCAAAATGCGATGAGTCAGGCGAAGCTGTTTAAAGAAGCGACCGATGTGACCGGCATCGTGTTGACAAAGCTCGACGGAACGGCAAAAGGCGGCATCGTGCTCGCCATTCGCAACGAGCTGGCCATCCCGGTGAAATTCGTCGGCCTCGGCGAAAAGATGGACGATTTGCAGCCGTTTGATGCAGAAAAATATGTATACGGACTGTTTGCCGGTTTGTTCGATGAACAATAACGGCTAGTTGGCCAGTTGCATGCCGTTTAGCGGCTCGTACGGCATCGGCGCGGCCTGCATCCGTGTTTTCCCGCCAGGCTGGCGGCCAACCGCGCCCCAGCCTTGCTTTTATGGGGGGAAAAATCGTCCTCATCTTGACAAGAGCCGGAAAACAAAGTACACTCACTTGTAAAGGGAATTTACTTAACAACGGGGGAGGGAGCGTTCGGTGCTCGAAAAAACGATGCGCATGAACTATTTGTATGATTTTTATCACGCGCTGTTGACGCCGAAACAGCGCAATTACATGGCGCTGTACTACTTGGACGACTACTCCCTCGGGGAAATTGCTGAACAATATGAGGTGAGCCGCCAGGCGGTGTACGATAACATCCGGCGCACAGAAGCGATGCTTGAGCAGTATGAAGAGAAGCTCGGGCTGCTGCAAAAATATGAACAGCGGCGGCAGGCCATCGAGCGGCTGAAAGACTACATCAGCCGGCATTACGGCGCTGACGCCGAATTGGCGGCGCTTGTCCGCGAGCTGGATGAACTTGATTAAAAAAAGGGGGTGGCCGCCATGGCGTTTGAAGGATTGTCCGAACGTTTGCAGCAGGTGATGAACCGCATCCGCGGCAAAGGGAAAGTCACCGAAGCGGATGTCAAAGAGATGATGCGCGAAGTGCGTCTCGCTTTGCTCGAGGCTGACGTCAACTTTAAAGTCGTCAAAGATTTCATCAAACGGGTGAGCGAACGGGCCGTCGGGCAGGAAGTGATGAAAAGCTTGACGCCGGGCCAGCAGGTGATTAAAGTGGTCAAAGAGGAGCTGACGGCGTTAATGGGCGGCGAACAGAGCAAAATCGCGGTCGCCAAAAAGCCGCCGACGGTCGTCATGATGGTTGGCCTGCAAGGGGCTGGGAAGACGACAACGACTGGGAAGCTCGCCAACTTGCTGCGCAAGCGCCATAACCGGAAGCCGCTGCTGGTCGCTGCTGACGTCTACCGCCCGGCGGCGATCAAGCAGCTGGAGACGCTCGGCAAACAGCTGAACGTTCCTGTCTTTTCGCTCGGCGAGGACGCCAATCCAGTCGAGATCGCGAAACAGGCGCTCGAGCGGGCGAAAGAAGAGCATTACGACTATGTGCTGATCGACACGGCCGGCCGCCTTCACATTGATGAGGCGCTCATGGATGAACTGAAGCAAATGAAAGAGGCGGTCAAGCCGGACGAAATTTTCCTCGTTGTCGACGCCATGACCGGTCAAGACGCCGTCAATGTCGCGCAAAGCTTCCATGAACAGCTCGGCATCACCGGCGTTATTTTGACGAAGCTCGATGGCGACACGCGCGGCGGGGCGGCGCTGTCGATTCGCGCCGTGACGGGAGCGCCGATCAAGTTCGCCGGGATGGGCGAAAAACTGGATGCGCTCGAGCCGTTTCATCCGGAGCGGATGGCGTCCCGCATTTTAGGGATGGGCGATGTCTTGACGCTCATTGAAAAAGCGCAGGCCGCCGTTGATGAGGAGAAGGCGAAAGAGCTCGAACAAAAAATGCGCACGGCCACCTTCACGCTTGACGACTTTTTGGAGCAGCTCGGCCAAGTGCGCAAGCTCGGGCCGCTTGACGAACTGATTAAAATGCTGCCGGGAGCCAATAAAATCAAAGGGCTTTCCAACATTCAAGTCGATGAAAAGCAAATCGCCCGCGTCGAAGCGATCATCCGCTCGATGACGAAAGAGGAGAAAATGCATCCGGAAATCATCAACGCTAGCCGCAAAAGGCGGATCGCCAAAGGGAGCGGCACGACCGTGCAAGACGTCAACCGGCTGCTCAAGCAATTTGATGACATGAAAAAAATGATGAAAATGATGACGAATATGCCCAAAGGGAAGAAAAAAGGATTTCGCTTCCCATTTATGTAAATGATGTTCTGTTAAGCGAAAAACCTTTACAAACGGAAAAAGAATTGTTAATATACTATCTTGTGTGAACACTATACGGAGGTGCGTACAAACTATGGCAGTAAAAATTCGTTTAAAACGCATGGGCGCAAAGAAAAAACCGTTTTACCGCATTGTTGTGGCGGATTCCCGCTCGCCGCGCGACGGCCGCTTCATTGAAACGATCGGCACATACAATCCGGTTGCGGAGCCAGCCGAAATCAAAATCGATGAAGAGCTGGCGCTCAAATGGCTGCAAAACGGTGCCAAACCGTCCGACACGGTGCGCAGCTTGCTGTCGAAACAAGGCATTTTAGAGAAGTTCCATAACTTGAAATACGGCAAATAAGCGGGATGCACATGAAACCGCTCATTGAAACGATCGTCAAGGCGCTTGTCGATCATCCGGAGGCGGTGGCGGTCGAAACCCGTGAGGAAGAGACGGCCGTCATCTATGAACTGTCGATGCACGATGACGATATCGGCAAAGTGATCGGCAAACAAGGACGGACGATCCATGCGATCCGCACGGTCGTCTATGCCGCCGCCGCTGGATCGCCCAAGCGGGTGATTGTGCACGTGAAAGAAAAAGGGTGAGGATGTTCCTCTCCCTTTTTTGATATCGCCGTAAAGGGGGATGGGGATGAAGCTCATTCAAACGGTCGAAGTGCGGCAAGTTGTCACCGAGCGGAGCAAACAAGAGCTTGCGGCGGCATTTGCGGCGCGCAAGCAGCAGTTGGAGCGCGAGTGCGGCCAGCTTCGCTTCGAGCAAAAGCGGATGGAGAAAAGCGGGAAATACCCGGCTAGTCTTGTAAAGCAATATTTTGCCAAAGAAATCGACGACCGGATGGAGAAAATCAAGCTGCTTGAGTTTCAGCTTGAACAGTTACATATGCTACCGTTAGGAAGTGAATTGAAAGAGCGGGAAGTCGAGGCGCTCATTGAGGTGAACGTCGGCGACCGCTGGGAAGAGGTGACGAAAACGCGCGCCATTATCGTTGAAGACGGCGTCGTGAAAGAGATTCGCTAAGGAGGGAGCAAAGAATGGAACGATGGTTTAACGTCGGCAAAATCGTCAATACGCACGGCATTCGCGGCGAAGTGCGCGTCATTTCCCGCACCGATTTTCCGGAAGAGCGATACAAAAAAGGAAACAAGCTGTACATTTTCCGCGAACGCGACAGCGAGCCGATCGAAGTGACGGTGAAAAGCCATCGCGTCCATAAATCGTTCGACTTGCTGTCGTTTGAAGGCTATGACAGCATCAACGATGTCGAACCGTTTAAAGGAGCGATGCTGAAAGTGCCGGAAAGCCAGCTCGGTGAACTCGCGGAAGGCGAGTATTATTTCCATGAAATCATCGGCTGTACCGTCGTAACGGAAGAAGGAGAAACGATCGGCACGGTCAGGGAAATTTTAACGCCGGGGGCGAACGACGTCTGGGTCGTCCGGCGCGGCGACGGCACCGATGCGCTCATTCCGTACATCGACGAAGTCGTTCTTCGCGTCGATCCGGCGCAAAAAACGATCATCATCCGACCGATGGAAGGGCTGCTTGAATGATGCGGATCGATATTTTGACGCTGTTTCCCGACATGTTTTCCGGCGTATTGAATGAGTCGATTTTAAAGAAGGCGCAAGAAAAAGGGGCGGTGGACATCCGGCTTGTTGACTTCCGCGAATTTGCCGACAACAAGCATAAGACGGTTGATGATTACCCGTACGGTGGCGGCGCCGGCATGGTGCTGAAGCCGCAGCCGATCTTCGACGCGGTGGAACATGTGACAGCCGGCTCGCCTGGCGCGCGCATTATTTTGCTTTGCCCGCAAGGCGAGCGCTACACGCAAAAAAAGGCAGAAGAGCTCGCCCAAGAAGAGCATTTGGTGCTTATTTGCGGCCATTACGAAGGATATGATGAGCGCATCCGCCAATATTTGGCGACCGATGAAATTTCGATCGGCGATTACATTTTAACAGGCGGGGAGCTCGGCGCCATGGTCATCGTCGACAGCGTCGTCCGCCTGCTGCCCGGCGTGCTCGGCAACGAAGCGTCGCCGGTTGACGACTCGTTCAGTTCCGGCCTGCTGGAGTATCCGCAATACACAAGGCCAGCCGACTTTCGCGGCATGAAAGTGCCGGACATTTTGCTTTCCGGGAACCACCAGCTCATTGCTGAATGGCGCGAGAAGGAGTCGCTCCGGCGCACGTTTTTGCGCCGCCCGGATTTGCTCGCCGGCTATCCGCTCACCGAGAAACAAAAGCAATGGCTGAAAGAGTGGGAACATGAACGCGAAACGGAAAACAGCGGCTCTCAATGCGAATAACTATTGCTTGTGCCCGGCGTTTATGCTATCATATCTTTTGTGTGACTGAAGCAGTCCGCTTAAGGACGGAAAACGATGTTCCGCTGCAATGATCAAACGCATTGGCATGAACATCTGTGGAAGGAGTGGAAAATGATGCATCATTTAATCCAAGAGATCACGAAAGAACAATTGCGGACCGACTTGCCGGATTTCCGCCCGGGCGACACGGTGCGCGTCCACGTGAAAGTTGTGGAAGGCAACCGCGAACGCATCCAAGTGTTTGAAGGTGTCGTCATCAAACGGCGCGGAGCGGGCATCAGCGAAACGTTCACCGTCCGCAAAGTGTCCTATGGCGTCGGCGTTGAGCGCACATTCCCGGTGCATACGCCGAAAATCGCAAAATTGGAAGTCATCCGCCGCGGGAAAGTTCGCCGTGCGAAATTGTACTACTTGCGTGAACTTCGCGGCAAAGCGGCGCGCATTAAAGAAAAAACGGCCCAATAACGGGCAACGGTGGATCACAGCGGAAAAGGAGCTTGCTTTCAAGCTCCTTTTTTCACTACCGCCAATGATGATTACGGTAGTGATCCACGACTGCAAACTTTGATTTAGGTGGGTGGACAATGGAACAGAAAAAAAGCGAATGGCGCGAATGGCTGAAAGCCATTGTTGTTGCGGTGCTGTTGGCCGGGGGCATCCGCTACTTTATTTTTGCCCCGATTATCGTCGACGGCATTTCGATGATGCCGACGTTACATAATCACGAGCGGATGATTGTCAATAAGTTGGCCTACAAAATCGGCATGCCTCATCGTTTCGATATTATTGTGTTTCATGCCGAGGAAGGGAGAGACTATATTAAACGGGTGATCGGCTTGCCGGGCGACCGGATCGAGTACAAAAATGATACCTTGTACGTAAACGGCAAACCGTATAAAGAGCCGTATTTGGACGAACGTAAAAAGCAGGTTGCCGACGGGCCGCTGACCGAGCCGTTTACACTTGAGGAATTGACCGGGCGGAGCACGGTGCCGGAAGGGCATTTGTTCGTCATGGGCGACAATCGCCGCTTCAGCAAAGACAGCCGCCATATCGGCTTCATTCCGATGTCAAAAGTCGTTGGCAAGGCGAATCTTGTGTATTGGCCGCTTTCTGACGCCCGGATTGTGAAATAAACGAGGCAGGTGATGCCAATGACAGTGATTCAATGGTTTCCCGGCCATATGGCAAAAGCGAAGAGGGAAGTGCAAGAAAAATTAAAGTTGATCGACGTAGCGTTTGAGCTGCTTGACGCCCGTTTGCCGATGTCATCGCGCAACCCGATGATCGATGACATTCTCGGACAAAAGCCGCGCCTCATTTTGCTCAATAAGGCGGATATGGCCGATGAGGCCGTGACTGAGCAATGGATCCGCTATTTCCGCGGCCAAGGCCGAACAGCCATCGCCATCGATGCGCAAAGCGGGACGGGGGTCAGGCAAATCGCTTTCATTGCCAAAGAAATGGTAAAAGAGAAATTTGAGAAAATGCGGGCGAAGGGCATTAAAAATCCACGCCCCGTGCGGGCGCTCATTGTCGGCATCCCGAATGTCGGCAAATCGACGCTCATCAACCGGCTCGCCGGCCGCCATATCGCCAAAACCGGCGATAAGCCGGGGGTGACGAAAGCGCAGCAATGGATCAAAGTCGGCAAAGAAATGGAGCTGCTTGATACGCCAGGGATTTTATGGCCAAAGTTCGAGGATGAAGACGTCGGCTTCAAGCTCGCGGTCACCGGAGCGATCAAAGATGAAATTTTGAACTTGCAAGACGTCGCTGCCTATGCGCTCCGCTTTTTGTCAGTCCATTATCCGGAACGGCTGTCGGAGCGCTACCGCCTTGACAGCATCCCCGATGACATCGTCGCCTTATTTGACGCCATCGGCCGGCGGCGCGGCTGCCTGACAGCGGGCGGCGGCATTGACTATGACAAGGTCGCTGACATTGTCTTATACGACATTCGCACCGAAAAATTAGGACGGTTGAGTTTTGAAACGCCCGCTTCCTGGACGTAATGGCGTCCGGCGGGCGTTTTTTGCTTCACAGCCGGCTGAACATGGCCGATAGTATAAGTAGGGTAGCGTCAAAAGTTCTATGAAAACTCCACACAGATCATCCCATTGAGCATCGTGGGGCATGCGGAGGGCCGGATTCGCCCTTGACCAACACCCGCCAAAGGTGGGAAAGAGTCGTCAAGGGCGACGGGGACAAAAAGAAGGCAATAGGAAAGCCGCCCTTGCCATGACCGAATTTTACCTTTGGCGGTGTTCGGTTGGTCAAGGGTTCGCTTCGCCGAATCCGGCAGGAGTTCTGTTCAACGGGCTCCGGCGGACAAAAAAGTCAGGCCGTCTCTTGTTGGAGAAACGCTTGTGCCATGGCGATGAGCTTCGTCCACCGGGCCGGCATATGCGGAAGATCCGCCAGTTCCGGGATGACGACCGGGACCCGGCCTTCGAGTGCGCTATGCGGGCGCAGGAAGTTGAAATACGCCACAAACAGCGTCACAAAGGACACCGAGCCTTCTTCCGCACCAAACCCATGGGTCGGGCGGTAGTTGCCTTTAAAGGTCCGGTTGAATCGCTCGATGATCTGTTTGAGAGGGCGAAACTCTTCCGAGACCGGATCTTCGTTGGTTAGGCCGATCACCTGGCGGACGTCAAACGAAATCCCGTGCTGGGCGAAGAAGTGTTGCGCCAGCCGGTAAATCGGGTTGCCATCCACGACAAACGACAAGTCGTCTGGGAGGGACGGCAGCTTTCGCAGGACATCATCGATGGCCTGGATGGCCGAGAGCGTGTCCCGCTTGGGCGAGACGCGATACGACAGCACGATCTTTTTGACGGCATCAAACATAAAGAACAGGTAATGCCAGCGCCCTTTGACGCGAATATACGTCTCGTCCCCGCAAAACGAACCGGACAGCTCATACGGGAACCGGTCGACAAAGGGCTTGATCCAAAGCGCGACGCTGTTGGCGTAGTTGAGCACCGTCTGATGGGAGATCGAGACGCCATGGATGTCCTTCATGGCGGCGGCGGTCTCCCTCGAGGACATCCCAAAGTTGACGTAGTACGTCAACACGAGCCCCAACACGTGCGGCGACGCAGCCAGCCGGGACAAATCGACCTTCGGTTGGATGGGCGACGAGGAAGCCAACGGGAGAAAGTCAAACAAGAACTCTCGAAACAAATACCGCACCTTGAAGGCTTGAGGATCCTGTTGAAACTGTTGGCGCTCCTTCTTGGTCATCCGGCGAAGGTTGGCCTGGTAAAACGGGCAATCGTTGTTCTTGCACTTATAGATGTGGTATTCTTTGCGTTCCTTGATCTTTTCCAGCGTCTTTTTGCAGTGCGGGCAGCGAAAGACCGCTTGCTTGGTGAACCGATTTCGGTGGTTGAACCGGCACTGGCACACTTTGCATTGGTATTGCCCTTTTCCGCCGTTATTGGCGTACAGGTAAGAAGAGGGAGCCTGGCAGCGAGGGCAGGTCAACGAATCCGGAACACGGTGTTTCGCATTCGCGCGGCGCTGGATGGGCCGTAAAGGACGTCCGTGCTGGGCTTCATAGTCTGCCAACAGCTTCCGGTAATCAAGGGTTTCCGGCACATCGATGATCGGAAGGTCATCGACCTGAAGTTTCCGGTACGGCTTTTGGATGGGTTCGTCCAAGTCCTCGAGATTCAAGGATTTTCCCACGATCACACCCATCAAATACACAATGATTTGATATTGGGTCTTGATTATTTCGAGCAAATAGGCTAATAATTGAGGTAACAAAGCTTGTCACTCCTTTGTTTTGGCTGTTGGGTGTCGTTACCTCAATGATGGCCGAAAACAACGGGGGTGGCAAGCTTTTTTTCGTTCAACCGTTGAAACTCAAGGGAAAACCGTGAGTGTGGAGGATACACTTTTGACAATACCCCGAAAACAACGGGGGTGGCAAGCTTTTTTTCGTTCAACCGTTGAAACTCAAGGGAAAACCGTGAGTGTGGAGGATACACTTTTGACAATACCATAAGTAGAAAAGGGAGAGAAACATGAAGGAGTACACGGTAAAAGAAATCGAAGCTCTGCTTCCGGAGCTTGGCGGCGAGGATGACCCGCGCTGGGAGATGCTGCGGCGCGATGAACGGAAAAGCGTGCAGGCGCTGCTTGCCCGTTTTGTGAAACAAAAAGAGCGGGAAAAAGTGATGCGGCGGCGTTGGGAGGAGTTGATGCGCTATGAGCGTGAACTGTACGCCGCCGGCATCGAACGAATCGCCGGCATTGACGAGGCCGGGCGCGGGCCGCTTGCTGGCCCGGTCGTCGCGGCGGCGGTCATTTTGCCGCCTGACGCCTACTTGCCAGGGCTTGACGATTCGAAACGGCTGACAGCAGCCAAGCGCGAGGCGTTGTTTGCGCAAATTGAGGCGTGTGCGGTTGCGGTCGGCATCGGCATTGTCAGTGCGGCGGAAATTGATGAGCGGAATATTTACGAGGCGACGAAACAGGCGATGGCAAAGGCGGTCAGCGCGCTGTCGCCGCCGCCTGACTACTTGCTCGTTGATGCGATGACGGTGCCGTGCGCGCTGCCGCAGCGGCGTCTGATGAAAGGCGATGCCAACAGCGCTTCGATCGCCGCGGCTTCCATTATGGCCAAAGTGACGCGCGACCGGCTGATGAAAGAGCTCGACCGCCGCTATCCGCAGTACGGGTTTGCCCGTCATATGGGCTACGGGACGCCGGAGCATCTCGAGGCGATCCGCCGTTACGGCATAACGCCGGAGCACCGCCGCTCGTTCGCGCCGGTAAAGGAAGCGGCGGGCGTTGAAAATTAGCCGGCCCCACGGCTGGGATGCGGGCCGGGACGAAAGGGGGAAAGCAAAATGGTGGAGCGGATGGAACGAACCGTTCCTGTCGCCGCCGTCCGTGATGCGGCGTCAAGCGGACAGTTTCGGCCGGGGCAGGCGGTTGTCGGCCGAATCGAGCGGGTGGAAGAGGCGGAGACGGGGGAGCGGACAGCGCTTGTCCGCACCGGCGGCCGCCTCGTGCGCGCCCGCCTCGAGGCGCCGCTTGCCGCCGGGCGCACGTACTTGTTTGAAATCAAGGAAAGCGGCAGCAACGTTTACTGGAAAGCGGTCGCGCTTTCCGAACCGGAGCAGGCGGTTCCCCGTGAAGATGTCGTCCGCCGATGGCAGCAGGCGTGGAAGCTGCCCGAGGCCGCGCTCCCGGTGCTTCGCCAAGCGCTGAAGGCAGGCGCGGCCGTAACGAAAGAAGAAGCGGCGGAACTGGCTGCAGCGGTGCGGAAAACCGGCCGGCCGGCCGACGCGGAGGAGGTGCTTGCTTATTTGTTCCATCGCCGCCTCCCACCGTCTCCCGCCGTATTTCGCGCACTGTGGGCGGCGCGGACCGGAGAGCCGCTCGCAGTGCAGCTTGAAAGGCTAAAAGCGGTGTTCACTGAACGTTCTTCAGGCCCGATGGCGCCGGTGTTCAAGCAGGCGGCTGACCGTCTTCTTTCGCCGCCGCTGTTCGCCTATGAGGCAGCGGTGCGCCTGTTGTTGACAGCGGAAGAAGGAGCGGAGGGGCCGGCTCATGCGCTTCTTTTCCGCCTCGGGCTTGTTCCGCTACCGGCAGGACGGATGGCTACCATTCAGAACGCCATGCAGCAGCGGCAGTTTGCTGAAGTCGGGAAGCTGCTCGGCCTGACGGACGAGGAAGCGTTTTTCGCGCGCTTTGCCGCTGTCGATGCCGCCTGCAAAAGCGGTGCGCTGTCAGAGGCGGAAGCGAAGCTGTGGACGTCTGTCCGCACGGCCGGCGACCCGGCGCTGTCGCTGTTTCATTGGTTGAGGCGGATCGCTGGCCGCCTCGGGCTTGAGGATGAGGCGATGCTCGCCGAAGCGTTGAAAACAAGAGGCGCGCCGCCGATGGCTCCTTCGTTGAGACGGCTGCTTCTTCATCTGCTCGGCGGAGCGGGAAGCAAAGAGGCAGAAGCCGCGGCGGAAGCGTTTCTTGACCGCCTTGACGGAATGGCCGTCATCGCCGGAAGCGATGGGCCTGTCGGGCACATTTGGATTTCTTTTCCTTTGCCGCTGGGCGGGCGCAACCACGATTTTTCGGTTTATTGGCAAGGGCGGCGGAAGGATGGAGGGGCGCTTGATCCCGATTATAGCCGCATCGTTTGCAGCGTCACGCTCGAACAACTGGGCGGGATTTTGATCGATATGCGTGTGCAGCGGCGGATCGTCCACATTTCCCTTTTTCACGATGATCCGAGGCTGCCGGAGCTCGCTCATCGCTTTGCCCCGCTGGTGAAAGAGCGTCTTCAGGCGCACGGTTATCTGCTGTCGGGCATTGATGTGAAAGCGGCCGAAGCTAGTCCCCCGGCCCCTTCCGTGCTGCCGTTTGCCGGCTGCAGCAGCGAGGTGGATTGGCGCGTATGAGCGAGGAGCGGAAAAAAGCGGTCGCCCTGTCCTATGACGCGGCGGTTCACGAAGCGCCTGTCGTGAAAGCGAAGGGAGCGGGAACGGCGGCGGAAGCGATCATCGCTGCCGCCCGACAGCATGGCGTGCCGATTCGAAAGGATCCGTCGCTCGTTGAACTTCTCAGCAAAGTGGAAATCGATAACACGATTCCGGAAGCGCTGTATGCGGTTGTGGCGGAGTTGTTTGCGTTCCTTTATCAGCTGGATCAGGCGGCGAAACAGGAAACGGAGGGGGAAAAGGGATGATTTTCCAATCTCCTAATTTCTCAATTTTGCGGCAAAACGGTGGACAAGCGGGAAATGTTAGATATAAAATGAAAGCGCTAAGACTTTTTCAGTTTCATAGGTAGCGTCAAAAGTTCTATGAAAACTCCACACAGATCATCCCATTGAGCATCGTGGGGCATGCGGAGGGCCGGATTCGCCCTTGACCAACACCCGCCAAAGGTGGGAAAGAGTCGTCAAGGGCGACGGGGACAAAAAGAAGGCAATAGGAAAGCCGCCCTTGCCATGACCGAATTTTACCTTTGGCGGTGTTCGGTTGGTCAAGGGTTCGCTTCGCCGAATCCGGCAGGAGTTCTGTTCAACGGGCTCCGGCGGACAAAAAAGTCAGGCCGTCTCTTGTTGGAGAAACGCTTGTGCCATGGCGATGAGCTTCGTCCACCGGGCCGGCATATGCGGAAGATCCGCCAGTTCCGGGATGACGACCGGGACCCGGCCTTCGAGTGCGCTATGCGGGCGCAGGAAGTTGAAATACGCCACAAACAGCGTCACAAAGGACACCGAGCCTTCTTCCGCACCAAACCCATGGGTCGGGCGGTAGTTGCCTTTAAAGGTCCGGTTGAATCGCTCGATGATCTGTTTGAGAGGGCGAAACTCTTCCGAGACCGGATCTTCGTTGGTTAGGCCGATCACCTGGCGGACGTCAAACGAAATCCCGTGCTGGGCGAAGAAGTGTTGCGCCAGCCGGTAAATCGGGTTGCCATCCACGACAAACGACAAGTCGTCTGGGAGGGACGGCAGCTTTCGCAGGACATCATCGATGGCCTGGATGGCCGAGAGCGTGTCCCGCTTGGGCGAGACGCGATACGACAGCACGATCTTTTTGACGGCATCAAACATAAAGAACAGGTAATGCCAGCGCCCTTTGACGCGAATATACGTCTCGTCCCCGCAAAACGAACCGGACAGCTCATACGGGAACCGGTCGACAAAGGGCTTGATCCAAAGCGCGACGCTGTTGGCGTAGTTGAGCACCGTCTGATGGGAGATCGAGACGCCATGGATGTCCTTCATGGCGGCGGCGGTCTCCCTCGAGGACATCCCAAAGTTGACGTAGTACGTCAACACGAGCCCCAACACGTGCGGCGACGCAGCCAGCCGGGACAAATCGACCTTCGGTTGGATGGGCGACGAGGAAGCCAACGGGAGAAAGTCAAACAAGAACTCTCGAAACAAATACCGCACCTTGAAGGCTTGAGGATCCTGTTGAAACTGTTGGCGCTCCTTCTTGGTCATCCGGCGAAGGTTGGCCTGGTAAAACGGGCAATCGTTGTTCTTGCACTTATAGATGTGGTATTCTTTGCGTTCCTTGATCTTTTCCAGCGTCTTTTTGCAGTGCGGGCAGCGAAAGACCGCTTGCTTGGTGAACCGATTTCGGTGGTTGAACCGGCACTGGCACACTTTGCATTGGTATTGCCCTTTTCCGCCGTTATTGGCGTACAGGTAAGAAGAGGGAGCCTGGCAGCGAGGGCAGGTCAACGAATCCGGAACACGGTGTTTCGCATTCGCGCGGCGCTGGATGGGCCGTAAAGGACGTCCGTGCTGGGCTTCATAGTCTGCCAACAGCTTCCGGTAATCAAGGGTTTCCGGCACATCGATGATCGGAAGGTCATCGACCTGAAGTTTCCGGTACGGCTTTTGGATGGGTTCGTCCAAGTCCTCGAGATTCAAGGATTTTCCCACGATCACACCCATCAAATACACAATGATTTGATATTGGGTCTTGATTATTTCGAGCAAATAGGCTAATAATTGAGGTAACAAAGCTTGTCACTCCTTTGTTTTGGCTGTTGGGTGTCGTTACCTCAATGATGGCCGAAAACAACGGGGGTGGCAAGCTTTTTTTCGTTCAACCGTTGAAACTCAAGGGAAAACCGTGAGTGTGGAGGATACACTTTTGACAATACCCCGAAAACAACGGGGGTGGCAAGCTTTTTTTCGTTCAACCGTTGAAACTCAAGGGAAAACCGTGAGTGTGGAGGATACACTTTTGACAATACCGTTTCATACATAGGAGGTTGGCGCATGAACATTCATGAATACCAAGCAAAAGAAATTTTGCGAAGCTATGGCGTAAGCGTGCCGAACGGCCGCGTCGCGTTCACGGTTGATGAAGCAGTGGAAGCCGCCAAAGCGCTCGGCACGCCGGTATGCGTTGTCAAGGCGCAAATTCATGCCGGCGGGCGCGGCAAAGCGGGCGGGGTGAAAGTGGCGAAAAGCTTAGAGGAAGTCCGTACATACGCCAGCGAACTGCTCGGCAAAGTGCTCGTCACCCACCAAACCGGCCCGGAAGGAAAAGAAGTGAAACGGCTGTTGATTGAAGAAGGGTGCGACATCCAAAAAGAATACTATATCGGCCTTGTCGTCGACCGCGCCACCTCGCGCGTCGTGTTGATGGGCTCGGAAGAAGGCGGCACGGAAATCGAAGAAGTCGCGGCGAAAACGCCGGAGAAAATTTTCAAAGAGTACATTGACCCGGCCGTCGGGCTGCAGGCGTTCCAAGCGCGCCGCTTGGCGTTCAACATCAACATTCCGAAGCATCTCGTCAACCAAGCGGTCAAATTTATGATGGGCTTGTACCAAGTGTTTGTCGACAAAGACTGCTCGATCGCCGAAATCAACCCGCTTGTCGTCACCGGCGACGGCAAGGTGATGGCGCTTGACGCGAAGCTGAACTTTGATTCGAACGCGTTGTACCGCCACCCGGACGTGCTCGAATACCGAGATTTGGACGAAGAAGATCCGAAAGAGGTTGAAGCATCGAAATACGACTTGAACTACATCGCCCTTGACGGCAACATCGGCTGCATGGTCAACGGCGCCGGCTTGGCGATGGCGACGATGGACATCATCAAATATTACGGCGGCGAGCCGGCCAACTTCCTCGATGTCGGCGGCGGCGCCAGCGAGGAAAAAGTGACGGAAGCGTTCAAAATCATTTTGTCGGACCCAAACGTGAAAGGCATTTTCGTCAACATTTTCGGCGGCATTATGAAATGCGACGTCATCGCGAGCGGCATCGTCGCAGCGACGAAGCAAGTCGGCCTCACGCTTCCGCTTGTCGTCCGTCTTGAGGGTACGAACGTCGAGCTCGGGAAAAAGATTTTAGAAGAATCGGGCTTGAACATTACGGCGGCGGAATCGATGGCGGACGGCGCGCAAAAAATCGTCGAGCTAGTACGTTAAGAAAGCGAGGGAGACACGTGAGTGTTTTTGTCAATAAAGATACGAAAGTGATCGTACAAGGGATTACCGGTTCGCAAGGGCTGTTTCATACAAAACAGATGATTGAATACGGCACGAACATTGTCGGTGGCGTTACGCCGGGCAAAGGCGGCACGGAAGTCGAAGGCGTGCCGGTGTTTGACACCGTTTCCGAAGCGGTCGAAAAAACAGGCGCGAACGCCTCGGTCATTTACGTTCCGCCGGCGTTTGCTGCAGACGCTATTATGGAAGCGGTCGACGCCGGGCTTGATCTTGTCGTCTGCATCACCGAAGGCATTCCGGTGCTCGATATGGTGAAAGTGAAGCGGTACATGGAAGGGAAAAAGACTCGCCTCATCGGCCCGAACTGCCCGGGCGTCATTACGCCGGAAGAGTGCAAAATCGGCATTATGCCGGGCTACATCCATAAAAAAGGGCACGTCGGCATCGTCTCGCGCTCCGGCACGCTGACGTATGAAGCGGTTCACCAATTGACGCAAGCCGGCATCGGCCAATCGACGGCGGTCGGCATTGGCGGCGACCCGGTCAACGGCACGAATTTCATCGATGTGCTGAAGGCGTTTAACGAAGACGAGGAGACGTACGCGGTCATTATGATCGGCGAAATCGGCGGCACGGCGGAAGAAGAAGCGGCCGAATGGGTGAAAGCGAACATGACGAAGCCGGTCGTCGGCTTTATCGGCGGGCAAACGGCGCCTCCGGGCAAACGGATGGGCCATGCCGGCGCTATCATTTCCGGCGGCAAAGGCACGGCGGCGGAAAAAATCAAGAAAATGACCGAATGCGGCATCAAAGTAGCGGAAACGCCGGCCGTCATCGGCGAAACGCTCATTTCGGTCTTGAAAGAGCGCGGTTTATACGAAAAATGCAAAACGCATTAACATGGGGCTCCGCACGTTGCCGTGCGGGGCGCTGTTTGCCATTGACGCAGAAAGGAGAATGGTATGTACGATACAGTTCGCGACCGGCTCATTCATCTTCACCATTGCCGCGGAGCCGGCTGGAAGACGATCCGCTCTCTGCTTGACGCGGACCCGACGCTTGCCGCTCCATTTTTCATGTCCCCTCAATCCCTTCGCCCGCTCGTTCCGCTTACTTCTCAACAATTCGCTGCTTTTTTCCGCGACCTGCATTCCATTGATCTTCACCGGCTCATCAAAACGTATCAAGCTCGCCGCATTCACGTCATAACCGTGTTCGATGATCACTATCCGCCGCTGTTAAAGCATATTTACGCGCCGCCATGGGTGCTGTATGCAAAAGGGAACGCCGGCTTGCTTCAACAAACAAAGTTGATCAGCATCGTCGGCACGCGGCGCCCGACCAAATACGGGCTCGAAGCGCTTGACAAGCTTGTTCCGCCCCTTTCGGCCGCCGGATGGACGATCGTCAGCGGGCTGGCTGCCGGCATCGACATTCATGCCCATCGGCTTGCTGTCAAGTACGGCGGAACGACGATCGCCGTCATCGCCGGCGGGCTGGATCATGTTTACCCGAAAGCGCACTGGCCCTTCGCCCGCTATTTGATGAATGAACAGCTTGTCATCGCCGAACATCCGCCGGCAACGAAGCCGCAGGCATGGCACTTTCCGGCGCGCAACCGCATCATCAGCGGACTGTCGCTCGGCACGCTCGTCGTGCAAGCGAAACGGAAAAGCGGTTCGCTCATCACCGCCGCGTATGCGCTCGAGCAAGGGCGGGAAGTGTTTGCCGTCCCCGGTCCGATCGGGGCGGCCGAGGCAGCCGGGCCGAATACGCTTATTCAGCACGGGGCAAAACTAGTGCAGGAAGCGGAAGACATCATCGTCGAATTCCCGTACGTATAATGATCATGTTTGACAAATGCGGCAATAATCATTAATAATAATGAAGATTTCAATTTACTTCCTAGGGGTGGAAGATGGATGTCAGACTACTTGGTTATCGTCGAATCGCCAACGAAAGCGAAGACGATCGAGCGGTACTTAGGAAAAAAATATACGGTCAAAGCTTCGATGGGACACGTTCGCGATTTGCCAAAAAGCCAGATGGGCGTTGATATAGACCGCGGTTACGCATTGAAATATATTACGATTCGCGGCAAAGGCCAGGTGATTAAGGAGCTGAAAATGGCGGCCAAAAAGGCGAAAAAAGTGTTTCTTGCCGCCGACCCGGATCGGGAAGGGGAAGCGATCGCCTGGCATTTGGCCCACATGCTCGATTTAGACATTCACTCAGACTGCCGCGTCGTTTTTCATGAAATTACAAAGGATGCCATTCAACAGTCGTTCCAGCAGCCGCGCTCCATCAACATGAATCTTGTCGACGCCCAACAGGCGCGGCGCGTGCTCGACCGCCTCGTCGGCTACAACATCAGCCCGCTCTTATGGAAAAAAGTCAAAAAAGGGTTGAGCGCCGGCCGCGTCCAATCGGTTGCGCTCCGTCTGATCATCGACCGGGAAAAAGAAATCCGCCAGTTTCAGCCGGAAGAATATTGGACGATTCAAGCGACGTTTCAAAAAGGGGATGAGGCGTTTGCGGCTTCGTTTTACGGGATGGACGGCGAAAAGCGGGAATTAAAAACGGAAGCGGACGTCAAAGCGGTGCTCGCCCGCTTGAGCGGGCCCGCGTTTACGGTGAAAACGGTGACAAAGCGGGAGCGAAAACGCAGCCCGGTGCCCCCATTTACCACATCGTCACTGCAGCAGGAGGCGGCGCGTAAGCTGAATTTCCGCACGAAAAAGACGATGATGATCGCCCAGCAGCTGTACGAAGGGATCGACCTCGGCAGCGAAGGAACGGTCGGGCTCATTACGTACATGCGCACCGATTCGACACGCATCGCCGAAACGGCGCAGCAAGAGGCGGCAGCGTACATTGAGGCCAAATTCGGCGCGGCGTACGTCAGTCAGGAGAAGCGGAAAGAAAAGAACAGCGCGAACGCCCAAGACGCCCACGAGGCGATTCGCCCGACCTCGGCGTTTCGCGATCCGGAGAACGTGAAGCCATATTTGACGCGCGACCAGTTTCGGTTGTATAAACTCATTTGGGAACGGTTTATCGCCAGCCAGATGGCGGCGGCGGTGCTCGACACAATGAGCGTCGAGCTGGAAAACAACGGCGTCGTGTTCCGCGCGAGCGGCTCGACGGTGAAGTTTCCGGGGTTTATGAAAGTGTATATTGAAGGGACGGACGATCAAGCGGAAGAGCAAGACCGGCTTCTTCCGGACTTGACGGAAGGGGAGACGGTCAAGAGCGAGGCGGTCGACCCGAAGCAGCACTTTACCCAGCCGCCGCCGCGCTATACGGAAGCGCGCCTTGTCAAAACGTTGGAGGAGCTCGGCATCGGCCGCCCATCGACCTACGCCCCGACGCTCGATACGATCCAAAAACGCAACTACGTCGTGTTGGAAAACAAACGGTTCGTCCCGACGGAGCTCGGGGAAATCGTTGTCGAGCTGATGCTAGAGTTTTTCCCGGAAATCATCGATGTCGAGTTTACGGCGAAAATGGAAAAAGAGCTGGATGGAATTGAAGAGGGAAAAGTGGAATGGATCAAAGTCGTCGATGAGTTTTACCGCGAGTTCGAGAAAAGGTTGAAAGTGGCGGAAAAAGAAATGCGCGAAGTGGAGATTAAAGACGAGCCGGCCGGGATCGACTGCGACATATGCGGCAGCCCGATGGTGTACAAAATGGGCCGCTTCGGCAAGTTTATCGCCTGCTCCAATTTTCCCGAATGCCGCCATACGAAGCCGATCGTCAAACAAATCGGCGTCAAATGCCCGAAGTGCCATGAAGGAGAGATTGTCGAGCGCAACACGAAGAAAAAGCGGATCTTTTACGGTTGCAGCCGCTTTCCGGAGTGCGATTTTGTCTCCTGGGATAAACCGCTTGCCCGCCCATGCCCGAAATGCGGCGGCCTGCTTGTCGAGAAAAAGTTAAAAAAAGGCGTGCAAGTGCAGTGCACGGCCTGCGATTATGAAGAACAGCCGGAAACATAACGGAGTGTTGAACACAATTCAGAATTTTAGAAGAAATAGTTGCGCTGCAACCAATCATATGGTACGATGTAGAGGCATTGCGGGGTGAGGCGATGAAAAATGCGACATTTGCGTTACAATTGTTCATGGAATATTTACAAATCGAGAAAAATTATTCACAATATACTATTGCGTGCTACCGGCGCGATATTGAGCAGTTTTTCCAGTTCATGAACGAAGAAGGGATCAATGAGCTTGACCAAGTCGCCTACAGCGACGTCCGCTTATATTTGACGAAACTGTATGGCCAGCATTTGGCCAGCCGTTCGGTCGCCCGTAAAATTTCCAGTTTGCGCAGCTTTTACAAATTTTTGATGCGCGAAGGGCGGGCGGCCGAAAATCCGTTTGCGCTTGCGACACTGCCGAAGAAAGAGCAAAAAATTCCTAATTTTTTATACCCGAAAGAATTAGAAGCGTTGTTTCTTGTCAATGATGAAAATACGGCCCTCGGCCAGCGCAATACGGCGCTGCTTGAGTTGTTGTACGCGACTGGTGCTCGGGTTAGTGAATGTTGTCACATACAGCTGTCTGATGTCGATTTTGTGGCGGAAACTGTGCTCATTCACGGCAAAGGAAACAAGCAGCGCTACGTTCCGTTTGGCCGTCCGGCCCGCGAAGCGCTTGAACGGTATATTCATGGGGGCCGACGCGAGCTGACCAGAAAGCTGCGGGCGGACCACCGCTATTTATTTGTCAACGCCCGAGGCAATCCGCTCACGCCTCGGGGAGTGCGCCATATTTTGGATCGGATTGTCGAAGCTGCTGCGCTGACGCAAAACATCAGCCCGCATGTGCTTCGGCATACGTTTGCGACTCATTTGCTCAACGAAGGGGCCGATCTCCGTTCGGTGCAGGAACTGCTCGGCCATGCGCATTTGTCATCGACGCAAGTGTATACACATGTAACGAAAGACCGGTTGCGACATATTTATTTGCAGGCGCATCCGCGGGCATAGCCCGCATGTAAGGAGGGGAAAGCGATGGAACGCTTTCATGCAACGACGATTTTTGCCATCCGCCATAACAGCGCAGCGGCGATGGCTGGCGACGGCCAAGTGACGTTCGGCAACGCCGTCGTGATGAAGCATACAGCGAAAAAAGTGCGGCGCCTGTTTCAAGGCAAAGTGCTAGCCGGCTTTGCCGGCTCAGTGGCGGACGCGTTTACGCTGTTTGAAATGTTTGAAGGCAAGCTGGAACAGGTCAACGGCAACTTGCCGCGTGCGGCCGTCGAGCTGGCGAAAGAGTGGCGGAGCGATAAAGTGTTGCGCCGCCTTGAGGCGATGTTGATTGTCATGGATAAGGAACATTTGCTGCTGATTTCCGGCACAGGGGAAGTGATTGAACCGGATGACGGCATGCTCGCCATCGGCTCGGGCGGTCAGTATGCGTTGGCTGCTGGGCGTGCGTTGAAGAAGTACGCCGGCGGCTCGATGACCGCCAAGGAGATTGCGAAGGCGGCGCTTGAGATCGCCGCTGACATTTGCGTTTATACGAACAGCCATATTATTGTCGAAGAGCTGTAAAAAGGAGCATTCCCGTTAGGAGCTTTTCCGGGGACTTGATCAAAAAAAGCCCTCTTGGTATGATGCAGGGGTGTCAAACAATACCTACCATCATGCCAAGGAGGACTTCAGATGAATTGTACACAAAACTATAAAATTGATCAAGTTACGGAACAAACGCTTGTCGTGGGCATCGATATCGCGAAACGAACCCACTACGCCTGCTTCGTGGATGACCGGGGGCGCGTGCTTCGCAAATCGTTCCCGATCTTCCAGTCGAAAGAGGGGTTTCAACAGCTGTATAAAGCGATTCAGGGGGCGATGCAAGCGTTCGGGAAGTCAGAGGTGATCGTCGCCGTGGAGCCGACCGGGCACTACTGGTTGAACCTGGCCTACTTCCTCGAGGAGCACGGGATCCCGTTGGTCATGGTCAACCCGGCGCATGTGTGCCGGTCGAAAGAACTTGATGACAACCTGCCGACGAAACACGACGCCAAAGACGCCCTGGTCATTGCCAGACTGGCAAAAGACGGACGATTCCTCGTTCCCCGGCTGCTGCACGAGATTGAAGCCGATTTGCGCGTGGGGAGCACGCTCAAAGAGAAGCTCCGCAAGGAACAGACGGCGGTGAAAAACGCGATCGTCCGCTGGACGGATCGGTATTTTCCAGAGTTTTGGACCGTGTTTCGTGACTTGGGGAAAACGGCGCTTTCGGTGTTGGAGTGGACGCCGCTTCCGGCTGATATGGCCGGCCGGACGGTGGAGGAGCTTCTTGAGGTGTACCGGCAAAGCGAAGGGATGAAATGCCCGCAGAAGGCCAAAATTCAGGCGTTGATCAACACCGCGAAGGACTCGATTGGGGTGACGGAAGGGACAGCGATGGCCCGGTTTGAGATCGCCGCGCTCGTCCGCCGATACCGCCAATTGGAGGCGGAGATCGCTGCACTGGACGCCGAGTTGAAGGCATTGGTTCAAACGACGATGGAGTACCAATGGTTGAAAACGGTCGACGGGTTGGGAGACGCCACGATCATCGATCTGCTGGCGGAGATCGGCAGCTTCGCCCATTATCGGGACCCGCGCCAATTGGTGAAGTTGGCGGGCCTGACGCTCAAGGAGAACTCCTCCGGCCAGCGCAAAGGGCAAAAGCACATCTCCAAACGGGGACGGAAACGGCTGCGCTCGGTGCTGTTTCGGGCGATGATTCCGCTGATTCGGCACAACGAGGCGTTTCGCGAGCTGCATGAGTATTATACGACCCGATCCGTCAATCCGCTGACCGGAAAGCAGTCCATCGTCGCCTTGTGCCGGAAGCTGTTGAATGTGCTGTTTGCGATTTGTACGAAGAAACAAGCGTTTGACGCGGAGCGAATGAAACAGGACGTCTTGTCCCAGGTGCAACGGGCGGCCTAAGGCCTCCCCCTGCGAACGGAAGAATCGTTGGACAACGAGATGACACCGGAGAAGCTGGCGTGATTTTATCCATTCGACCTTGAGTCCCCAAAGGAGCTTGGCCGGCCTCCGCCTGATGACGAGACCGAACGAGGGAATGTTGGCGCGAAGACGCCCGGAGACATGGGAGGGTTCGTCCTCATCAGCGACGCGGAGATCCAAAGGGTGCATCGAATACGCTTCCCCCACGGCAGGAAAATATAACCAGCCGTGGCCGCGAAGCGCACCCTAGGTCTGTAAGATATACACAAAACTGAAAAAGGATGTAAGAGATTTTGTCGAAAAATATTTTTTGGACACCCCTGAGGGGCCGAAAAGCCTTGATAAATCAACATTTCTAGAGGGAGGAGGCCGATGATGGCGGAATCGTTGACTCCACGGCAAATTGTTGAGAAGCTCGACCAGTTTATCGTCGGACAAAAAGAGGCGAAAAAGGCGGTGGCGATCGCGCTTCGCAACCGGTACCGCCGCAGTTTGCTCGATGAAAAACTGCGCGATGAAGTAATGCCGAAAAACATTTTAATGATCGGCCCGACCGGGGTCGGGAAGACGGAGATCGCCCGCCGTCTCGCGAAGCTCGTCGGCGCGCCGTTTATCAAGGTTGAGGCGACGAAATTTACGGAAGTCGGTTATGTCGGGCGCGACGTCGAATCGATGGTGCGCGATTTGGTGGAAACGTCAGTTCGGATCGTGAAAGAACGAAAAATGAATGAGGTGAAAGACCGAGCTGAACAACAGGCGAACAAGCGGCTCGTTGAACTGCTCGTTCCGGGCAAACAAAAGCAAACGATCAAAAATCCGCTCGAGCTGTTGTTTGGCGGCCAAGGGAATCCGTCGGACAACAGCTACGGCCATGAGGATGAACAAATCGAGCAAAAACGGCGTCAAGTGGCCTGGCAGCTGGCAAACGGCCAGCTCGAAAACGAGATGGTCACGATTGAAATTGAGGAGCAGACGCCAATGCTCTTTGACTTTTTGCAAGGGACGGGCATTGAGCAGATGGGCGTGAATATGCAAGACGCGCTCAGCAGCCTGATGCCGCGGCGACGCAAAAAGCGGCGCCTGAAAGTGAGTGAAGCGCGCAAGGTGCTCATCAATGAAGAAGCGCAAAAACTGATCGACATGGATGAAGTGACGCAAGAGGCGGTCCGCCTCGCCGAACAGTCGGGCATCATCTTTATCGATGAAATTGATAAAATTGCCCGCAGCGGGGCGGTGTCCGGATCGGCCGACGTCTCGCGCGAAGGGGTGCAGCGCGACATCTTGCCGATCGTCGAAGGATCGACGGTCATGACGAAATACGGACCGGTCAAAACGGACCATATTTTGTTCATCGCCGCCGGCGCGTTTCATATGGCGAAGCCGTCCGACTTGATCCCTGAGCTGCAAGGTCGGTTTCCGATCCGCGTCGAGTTGGCGAAACTTTCGGTTGACGATTTCGTAAGTATATTGGTCGAGCCGAATAATGCGCTCATTAAACAATATCAGGCACTTTTGGCAACAGAAGGTATAAGTCTTGAATTTTCTGACGATGCTATTCGTAAGATTGCCGAAGTGGCCTTCGAAGTCAACCAGACGACTGACAACATCGGCGCGCGCCGGCTACATACGATTTTGGAAAAACTGCTTGAGGATTTGCTGTTTGAAGCGCCCGATATCGGGCTCGACAAAGTCGTCATCACGCCGCAATACGTTGAGCAAAAACTCGGCAGCATCGTCAAAAACAAAGATTTGAGCGAATTTATTTTATGAGGAGGAGATGGACTCGATGAACTTGCTAGAGAAAACACGAAAAATCAACGCCATGCTGCAGAAGGCAGCTGGGCGGCCGGTCAATTTCAAAGAGATGGCGGAAACGCTTTGCGATGTCATTGAAGCGAACGTGTTCGTCGTCAGCCGCCGCGGCAAACTGCTTGGCTTCGCCATTAAACAGTCGATTGAAAACGAACGGATGAAACGGATGCTTGAGGAGCGCCAGTTTCCGGAAGAATACACGAAAAAATTGTTCAACATTACGGAAACGTCCCCTAATATCGATATTAATAGCGAATATACGGCGTTTCCAGTGGAAAATCGTGACTTGTTCAAAACCGGTTTGACGACGATCGTTCCGATCAACGGCGGAGGCGAACGGCTCGGCACGCTTATTTTGTCGCGCCTTGATCGTGAGTTTGATAACGATGACCTGATTTTGGCCGAGTATGGCGCAACGGTCGTCGGCATGGAAATTTTGCGTGAAAAAGCGGAAGAAATCGAAGAGGAAGCGCGCAGCAAGGCGGTCGTGCAAATGGCGATCAGCTCGCTTTCTTACAGCGAACTTGAGGCGATTGAACATATTTTTGAAGAGCTTGACGGAACGGAAGGGCTGCTTGTCGCCAGCAAAATCGCCGACCGCGTCGGCATCACCCGTTCGGTGATCGTCAACGCCCTGCGCAAGCTTGAAAGCGCCGGCGTCATCGAATCGCGCTCGCTCGGCATGAAAGGAACGTACATTAAAGTATTGAATGACAAGTTTTTAAGCGAACTGGAAAAATTGAAATCAAGCTGAACGGCATAGCTGCCTAAGCCCGCTGGGTATTTTGGCCCGGCGGGTTTTTTGTTGTTGACAAACATCTTTGGCATCGTTTTTCTGTCATGGCATCTTCGAAAAATAGTACCAAGTTCCGTCTATACATTAGGTTTTCTTTCCCGTAAAATGAAAATTAGCAGAAACTGTCGAAAAATAGGAGAAAAGAGGGGATTCCATTGGCGCTCTTTTCAGCGACGATCGGTTGGCTTGAACAAGGGCTTCGCTACGCTGCGCTTCGCCAACAGGCGATCGCCGACAATATCGCCAACGCCGATACGCCGGGCTATAAGGCGAAAGATGTGCGCTTTCAGGCGGAGCTTGACCGGGCGCTTGCCCTTGAGGCCAAACGGACGGATCCGCGCCATTTTCCGTTTCGAAACGAACAGAATGGAAAAATTGTCGTGACGACCAATGCCAGCATCAGTTACAATCATAATGGAAACAGTGTCGATATCGACCAAGAAATGTCGAAATTGGCAGGAAACCAAATTTATTATAACGCTCTGATTGAGCGGTTAAACGGCAAATTCAATACGCTAAAGATGGTGATCAAAGGAGGAAAATAGGCTGTGTCCGTGTTTCAAAGCTTAAACATTTCGGCGTCGGCGCTCACCGCTCAGCGGCTGCGCATGGACGTGATTTCTTCCAACATCGCCAACGCTGATACGACGCGGGCCCGCTTCGTCAATGGCGAATGGGAGCCGTACCGACGCAAAATGGTCATCATCGAACCGCAGAGCGGGGCGTTTTCGGGCTATTTGCAGGCCGCCCTCGGACGTGCTGAAGCTGTCGGCAACGGCGTTCGGGTGCACGAAATTGCTGACGATCCGGCTCCGTTTAAACTCGTCTACGACCCGGACCATCCGGATGCGGGCGCAGATGGCTACGTTCGCCTGCCAAACGTCGAACCGCTCAAAGAAATGGTCGATTTGATCGGTGCGACGCGCTCGTATGAGGCGAATGTCACCGCGCTGAACGCTTCAAAAGGGATGCTCATGAAGGCGCTTGAAATCGGGAAATAAGCCGAAGAGGAGGAATGACAAATGGTTGATGGAGTGAGCCGCATCGGGCTGGCGCCGGCGGCCGCCGCTTCAAGCCCGGTGAAGCCGGCAGCGGTGCAAAAGCAGTTCGCCTCCTTTTTCAAAGAAGCGCTCAACAATGTCAATAACGCACAAATCGAGGCAGATGCGCTGACAGAAAAGCTTGTCCGTGGGGAAAACGTCCAATTGCATGATGTGATGATCGCGTCGCAAAAGGCAAGCATCGCGCTGCAACTGACGATCGAAATCCGTAACAAAGCGGTTGAGGCGTACCAGGAAATGATGCGCATGCCGTTGTAGACAGCAAGGGACGATACATACAGAGCCCGCCATGGCCGAACGGTGGCCGCGGCGGCTGTATGGCTGGATGATCGGGGGAATCGTATGAGCAACAAGTGGAAAGAGTGGTGGGGCCGGGCCCGTTTGTTTTGGCAAGAGCGGACGAAAAAACAGAAATGGCTTGCCGCCGGAGGCGCGGCTACGGTCCTTTTGATCCTTGGCCTCGGTATTTTTTTCGCCTTCAGGACGGAAATGGTGCCTCTATACAGCGATTTGACGCCGCAAGAAGCCGGACAAATCAAGGCGACGCTGGATCAGCGCGGTGTTCCCGCCGAAGTGACGGATGGCGGCACGACAATTAAAGTGCCGAAAGAGCAAGTGGATGCGCTGAAAGTCGAGCTGGCCGCCGAGGGCATTCCGAACAGCGGGGTTATTGATTATTCGTTTTTCGGCCAAAACGCGAGCTTCGGCATGACCGACAACGAGTTTAATATGGTGAAACTGAAGGCGATGCAAACGGAGCTCGCCAACTTAATCAAAACGATCGACGGCGTCGAGGACGCGAAAGTGATGATTAATCTTCCGCAGCCGAGCGTATTCGTTTCCGATGAAAAGGGGGAAGCCTCGGCTTCGATCGTGCTGAAGACGAAGCCGGGCTATGAATTCAGCGACGAGCAAATTCGGGCTTTGTATCATCTCGTCGCCAAAAGTGTTCCCCACCTCTCTACAGATAATATCGTCATTATGAACCAGTTTTTTGAGTATTTCGATTTGAAAAATGAAAACAAAAATTCGACAGCGGCGGCATTCACTGAGCAGCAACAGATCAAACGACAAATCGAACGCGACATTCAACGGCAAGTCCAGCGAATGCTCGGCACGATGATGGGGCAGGACAAAGTCGTTGTCTCGGTGACGGCCGACATCGACTTTACACAGGAAAAGCGAGAGGAGCAGTTGGTCGCTCCGGTGGACGAAAAGAACAATGAAGGCATTGCCGTCAGCGTCCAGCGCATTAAAGAGACGTACTCGGGAAGCGGTGCGCCGCCGGGCGGCACGGCCGGAACGGGGACGAATGAAGTGCCGGGCTACCAAGGAGCAAACGGCGGAACGAACGGAAACTATGAGCGGACCGAAGAAACGATCAACAATGAGGTCAACAAAATTAAAAAACAAATCGTAGAAAGCCCGTATAAAATTCGCGATCTAGGCATTCAAGTGATGGTCGAGCCGCCAAATCCGGATGATCCGAATTCATTGCCGCCGGAAACGGTCAATGACATTCAAAAACTATTAGGGACGATTGTCCGGACGTCGATTGACAAAGAAGAAGCGCAGGCGCTGACCGACCAAGATGTCAATAGCCGCGTCGTCGTCTCGGTGCAAAAGTTCAACGGCAAACCGGCATTCACCGAACCGGCGCCGGTTCAGCCGGCGTGGTGGTGGTACGCGGCCGGCGGAGGCGCGCTATTGCTCATTGCCCTACTGCTCTTCTTCTGGCTGCGCCGCCGCCGTGAAGATGAAGAAGAAGAAGAGGAGGAGCTCGCATTCGCCCCGCCGCTTCCGGTCGAGCCGGATTTGCCGGAGCCGCCGGAGACGGAGGCGGTGCTGCGCCGTCGGCAGCTGGAGCGGTTGGCGAAAGAAAAACCGGATGAGTTTGCCAAACTATTGAAAACATGGCTATCGGAAGAGTAGGAGGAGCGGCGTATGGCAAAACGCGATCGGAAAGGCGGGCTGACGGGCAGGCAAAAGGCAGCCATTTTGCTCATTTCCCTCGGCCCGGACGTATCGGCCTCTATCTATAAACATTTATCCGAAGAAGACATTGAAAAGCTGACGCTCGAAATTTCCAACGTCCGCCAAGTGGCGGCCGAGCAAAAAGAGGAAGTGCTTGAGGAATTCCGGCAGCTCGCTTTGGCGCAGGATTACATCGCCCAAGGCGGCATCGCCTACGCGAAAGAAGTGTTGGAAAAAGCGCTCGGCCCGGACAAGGCGATGAACATTATCAACCGTCTGACATCAGCGCTTATGGTGCGGCCGTTTGATTTCGCCCGCAAAGCCGACCCGATGCAGCTGTTAAACTTTATTCAGCATGAGCATCCGCAAACGATCGCTCTCATTCTTTCGTATTTAGACCCGGCGCAGGCGGGGCAGATTTTATCAGCGCTGCCGCAAGAGATGCAGGCCGATGTGGCCAGGCGCATCGCGCTTATGGACAGCACGTCGCCGGAGATCATTAGCGAAATCGAGCAAATTTTGGAGCGGCGGCTGTCGGCGACAGTGATGCAAGATTACACGCAAACCGGCGGCATTGAGGCGGTCGTCGAAGTGCTGAACCAAGTCGACCGAAGCACGGAGCGGACGATTTTAGAGGTTTTGGAAATTCAAGACCCCGAGCTTGCGGAAGAAATTAAAAAGCGGATGTTTGTGTTTGAAGACATCGTTACGCTCGACAATCGCGCCATTCAACGCGTCATCCGCGAAGTGGATAACAATGACCTTATGCTGGCGCTTAAGGTGGCGAGTGATGAAGTGAAAGAAATTGTCTTCCGCAACATGTCAACAAGAATGGCCGAGACGTTCAAAGAAGAAATGGAATATATGGGCCCGGTCCGGCTGCGTGATGTGGAAGAAGCGCAATCGCGCATTGTCGCCATTATCCGCCGTCTCGAGGAAGCCGGGGAAATCGTCATCGCCCGCGGGGGAGGAGATGATATTATTGTCTAGCGTCATTAAAGCGCCGGCATTGGCCGGGCGCGCCGGCAAAAAGACGATCGCCGTGCAGCGCTGCATTTTCGATGTTCCGCCTTCGAACGAGGATCGGCAAAAGGAAATCGAGGCGATTTCCGCCGCCAAAGAAGAGGCGGCCGCGCTTCGCCGCCAAGCCGAGCAATATTGCGAGACGGTGCGCGAACAGCTGGCCCGTGAACGGGAGCAATGGGAGCGCGAGAAAGACCGGCTTAGGCAGGAAGCGCGCGCCCAAGGGTACGAAGACGGCTACGCCGCCGGGCGCGAGGCGGCGCTTCGCGAACACCGCGAATGGATCGACCAAGCCCGCCGCTTGGCGGAGCAGATGAATCACGAATTTTATGCGAAGGTCGAGGCGGCGGATGAGATGATGCTCGAAGTGGCGCTGAAAGCGGCGGAACGCATCATCGGCGCCACGCTCGAGCGAGACCGGAGCGCGTTTTTGCCGCTTGTGCGCCAAGTGCTGCAGGAAGTGCGGCGGCAAACGGAAGTGTCCGTTTACGTGCATCCGGGTTGTTATGAGACGGTAGCCGAACAGCAAGAATTGTTGAAATCGCTATTTCCGCACCGCGTCGATTTGTTCATCTATCCGGATGAGGCGTTGCCGGAATACGGTTGTCTCGTGGAAACGCCGTTCGGCCGCATCGATGCCAGCGTAGACATGCAACTTGAACGGCTGCGCGAAGCGCTCTACAGACGGCTGAAGGAGGGAATGTCCTCTGAACTGGCAGGCGCTTCTTGAGGACATCGCCACCGTCGATTTGTACAAACGATTCGGCAAAGTATCGCGCGTCGTTGGGCTCATGACCGAATCGAAAGGTCCGGGCAGCTCGATCGGCGACCTTTGCTACATTCATGAAACGAGTGGCCGGAAAATTCCGGCGGAAGTCGTCGGCTTTCACGAGCACCACGTCTTGCTCATGCCGTTTTCCGCCATGACGCATATCGCCCCCGGCTGTTTGGTGGAAGCGACCGGCAAGCCGCTCGAAGTGTATGTGGGCGATGCGCTCATCGGCATGGTTCTTGATCCGCTCGGCCAACCGTTGGACGGTGCCCCACTGCCGCCCGGGCTGAAGCCTGTGTCGGTCGACCGCGATCCGCCCAATCCGCTCACCCGGCCGCCGATCGCCGAGCCGATTGAAGTCGGCGTGCGCGTCATCGACAGTCTGCTGGCGGTCGGGAAAGGGCAACGGGTCGGCATTTTTGCTGGTTCCGGCGTCGGCAAGAGCACGCTCATGGGAATGATCGCCCGCCGCACATCGGCTGACGTGAACGTTATCGCCTTAATCGGCGAGCGGGGGCGCGAAGTGCGCGAATTTTTAGAGCGCGATCTTGGGCCGGAAGGGTTGGCCCGTTCCGTCGTCGTTGTCGCCACCTCGGACCAACCGGCGCTCATGCGTGTCAAAGGGGCGTACACCGCGACAGCGATCGCCGAATATTTCCGCGACCAAGGGGCGGATGTCATGCTGATGATGGATTCGGTCACCCGCGTCGCGATGGCGCAGCGGGAGATCGGGTTGGCTGTCGGCGAGCCGCCGACTACAAAGGGCTATACCCCGTCGGTGTTCGCCTTGCTCCCGAAGCTGCTCGAGCGGGCCGGGACGAGCGACTCAGGCACCATTACCGCGTTTTATACGGTGCTCGTTGACGGCGACGATATGAACGAGCCGATTGCCGATGCGGTGCGCGGCATTTTGGACGGCCATTTTGTGTTGGAACGCCAGCTCGCGAATAAAGGCCAGTACCCGGCCATTAACGTGCTGAAAAGCGTCAGCCGCGTCATGCCTCATATTATCAGCGCTGAGCACCGCGAAGCAGCGAACCGGTTCCGCCGTCTCCTTTCCACTTATATCGATTCGGAGGATTTGATTCAAATAGGGGCGTACAAGCGGGGGGCATCGCGAGAAATTGATGAGGCGATTGAACGTTATCCGCAAATGATGGCGTTTTGCCGCCAAGAAATAGAGGAAAAGGCGACGCGCGCCGAAAGCATTGATGCCCTTTTCCGTCTCATTTCGCCGCCATGACGGGGGCACAGCGTTAAGAGGGGGAAGGGTGATCCACAATGATGTCGACATTTCGGCTGCAAAAACTATGGACGATGAAGGAAAAAGAAAAGCAAGCAGCGCTGGCTGAATACGAAGAAGCGGTGCACAAGTTTGAGCAGGCGGCCGAGGCGCTGTACAAGTTGCTCAAGGAAAAAGAACGATGCGAGGCGGAAAGGGACAGGCGGCTGCAAGATGGCCTCGCTGTCGGGGCCATTCGCCATACGCTGCAGTATCTCGCCAGTTTGCAACAAACCATTGATCACTATCAGCTCATCGTCATGCGGGCGCGCGAGCAAATGCAGTGCCGGCACCAGCGCCTCATTGAGCTCAATATTGAAGTGAAAAAGTATGAGAAAATGCAGGAGCGCGTGCGGCGGTGGACAGAGCAGCGCGAAAAAGAGGCCGAAAGCCGTTTGCTCGATGAAATAGCCGTTCAGCGCTTTGTGCGGCAAGGAGAGTTATAGATGGCGGGCAGCAAACTTCAGCAGGAAGAAACGGCAAGCCGGTGGCAATGGATGTTGTTCGTCGTTGTCGTCCCGAGCCTCTTTGCGGCTTTCTTCCTCTTGCTGATTGCAAAGGCGGCCGGCATTGATGCGGTGAAGGCGAAACAATGGGTGGACAGCGTGCCGTTCGTCGCCGAATGGTTTGATTGGAAGAAGAAAGAAAAGACGCTGGCCAACACGATCGAGACGCAACAGCAGACGATCAAGCGGCAAAACCAAACGATCGCCAAGCAAAAAAAGCAAATTGAGCAGCTAAAAAGCGAATTGGCGGCAAAAGACGAGGAAATTGCCCGGCTGTCGACGCAGCAACAGCTGCCGACCCAGCAGGAAAAAGGCGGCGGACAAGCGTCTGCGGTGGATGTCATCAGCATGTACGACGCCATGTCAGACAAGCAGGCCGCGGCTATTTTAGCCAAGCTGCCGGAGGATGAAGCGCTTGAGGTGCTGAGCCGGCTCGATAGCGACAAAGCCGCGGCTATTTTAGAACAAATGCCGGCCGAGCAGGCGGCGAACTTGCTTTCGTCATTGCATAAATGGGCAGGGAGAGAGGAGGGGGCTGAATGAAAGTGATGATCGCAGCAGTTGCACCGCAGCCAACGGGCGTGGAGCTGACAGCGAGAAAAGAGACAGCGGCTTCCAGCGCATTTGCGGCATTATTGGCGCAAAAGCAAACCGGGAAGCTGCCGGTTGAGGAGGGGATTGAACGGTCATCCCAGCCGGAAGGAAAGAAGCCGCGAATAACAGACGAATGGACAGAGCCGTTATGGCTGGCCGCTTCAGCTATGCACGTTGGCGCTGCCAACGTTTTAAACGCCCCTCCGGCGGCTGCATACAATGATGGTGAAGCCTTGGCGGCTGATGGGGAAAGCGGAAGAGTTAACCAAGAAGGGGCTGGTGCAAAAGCGCTGGCAGCCGTTCCGTCTTTTTGGCTACAGACGGATGAAAATAGCGGGTTGGACAAAGCTGCTTGGCTGGAACAACAGGCCAAAGAAATGAACGGGCGTTTCGATGGCGAACACCAGCCGCCTTTCTCACAAATTTTGCCGCGAACCGAGGGAGCTAGAAAGGAAATGGCGGTGCATTCCAACGGTGAAAGCAGCTGGCTGGCGCCGCGAGTTTTATCTTCGATGTACGGGCCAGCCTCTTTACGGCAGCAGGAGGACGCTCGCCAGCTGCATAGTGTGCTCGTTTCGACAAACCTTGCCTCTTTGATTCCATTCGTCCCTGGCGGCCATGAGGCGGGGACGGTGGAAGCAGGGAAGGAAAGTTCGTTTGTCGAGCAAGTAGCCCGTGCATGGCAATTCGGCCGATGGGTGAAGCTGCCAAACGGCGTTATGCAGCTTGTTATTCGCCTTCATCCGGAACATCTTGGAACGGTGACGGTGAAAATGGCGCAAGAAGGCGGAAAATTGACCGCCCGGCTGCTTGTGGCGACCGATGCGGCGGAAGAGTTGATCCGCAACCACTTGCCGCAGCTTGCTCAGCAGCTTGATGCGAGTTCCATCACGGTCGAAAAATGGACCGTTTGGTCGGATTATGACAGCTCCGCGATGCCGCCGTATTCCGGGAATCGCCAAGGAGGGCAGCAGCAGGGCGAATCGCGGCAAAAACAAAAGCGGGAGCCATCATCTTCCTTCCCGTTAGCGCTAGACGGGATCGAAGCTGACGCATAAGGGGGAAAAAGAACGAGGATGACAACGAATGTGATTGATGGAAGCTTATGGATGGCAAACGCGGTTCAGCCGGAACGGAAAACGGGTAATCAAATTTTAGGAAAAGACGACTTTCTCAAAATTTTGCTCGCCCAGCTCGAAAACCAAGATCCGCTCAATCCGATGGAAGATAAAGACTTTATCGCGCAAATGGCGAGCTTCTCCTCGCTTGAGCAAATGATGAACATCGCCAATTTGATGCAGAAATGGATGCAAGTGTCAAGCCGTGATGCGCTTTTGCGCTACAGCGAATGGATCGGCAAAACGGTGCACTGGCAAGAAGGCGATGCAACGATGAGCGCGGTTGTCAAATCGGTGACGCAAAAAGACGGGAACATTGTTCTCGGGCTCGATAACGGAGCGACGATTGCCGCTGACGCGGTGATGACAGTCGAACAACACGAATAAGAGGGGAGAGGGAGCGAATGCTTCGTTCGATGTATTCCGGCATTGGCGCCATGCGCAATTTCCAAACAAAACTTGACGTTATCGGCAACAATATCGCCAACGTCAATACGTACGGGTTTAAAAAAGGACGAACGATCTTTAAAGATTTAATGAGCCAAACGATTTCCGGAGCGGGAGGGCCGAACGCCGGCCGCGGCGGCACGAATCCGAAGCAAGTCGGGCTTGGCTCGCAGTTGGCTGCCATCGACACCGTCCATGCGCAAGGAAGCTTGCAAACGACCGGGCGCGTGCTCGACTTGGCGATTTCGGGGGATGGGTTTTTTGTTGTCGGCGATGCGGAGGGCAACAATCGCATGTATACGAGAGCCGGGAATTTTTATCTCGATTCGCAAGGCTATATTGTCAATGCCGATGGCCAATATTTGCTCGGTGTGGGAAATAGCCGCCTGAAAGTTCCGGCGGATGCGAAAAGCTTAAGCATCGGGGCTGACGGCAAGGTGAATATTGTGAACGCTTTGGGAAACTTGCTGACGATCGGTACGATTCAGCTGGCTAAGTTCTCTAATAACGATGGATTGGAGAAAGCCGGAAACAACCTGTTCCGTGAAACGATCAACTCCGGCGCGCCAACGACAGGGGCGCCGGGAGCGAACGGAACAGGAACCATCGTCTCCGGGGCGCTTGAGATGTCCAACGTCGACCTTGCTGAGGAGTTTACGGAAATGATCGTCGCCCAGCGCGGTTTTCAGGCAAACACGCGCATCATTACGACATCGGATGAAATTTTGCAAGAACTTGTCAACTTGAAAAAGTAGAATAGGAGGTAGGGCGTCAGCTGTTGTTGGACGCTGATGCCCGCTTGCCGATGATTCCGCTGACGAAGCTCAACGGCAAACGGTTTGTGCTCAATGCGTTGTACATCGAACAAATCGAGGCATTTCCCGACACGACCGTGACGCTGACGAACGGAAAAAAATTCGTCGTGCGCGAGACGGTCGAACAAGTCGCGGCGTTGGCGAGCGAATTTTACCGGCAAATTGGCGCGTTTCGCTTGCCGGAAGCAGGAGGATTGAACCGTGAAAGGGAATAAAGTACTCAAAACGATGGTCATCGTGCTAGCGGTCATTGCCTTGGCCGGCACGGCGGCGCTTGTTGCCGTTATGAACCTGACCGGCAAAGAAAAACAGGAGGCGCCAAGCGCCGATGAACTGGCGGACAGTTCGATCGACATTCCGGAAATGACAACGAATTTGGCGGACGGCCGTTATATTAAAATCTCCTTTAAAATTCAAACCGACAGCGACAAAGGAAAAGAAGAAGCGGAGAAGCGTGATTTCCAGATTAAGGATGCAATCATCGAACAGCTCTCGGAAATGAAAGCGGCCGACTTTAAAGGAAAAGAAGGAATGGCGGCGTTGAAAGAGCAGCTGAAACAACAGATTAATGCGTTAATGCAGGAAGGGAAAGTGGAGAACGTCTACATTACCTCCTTTATCCTCCAGTAGCCTGCCATCCGAAGGGGGGAAGGTGACATGACAGCCGGCGAAGTACTATCGCAAAGTGAAATTGATGCGCTGCTTGCCGCGCTTTCGGCCGGAGAAATGAATGCGGAAGAACTGAAAAAAGAAGAGGAAGGCCGACGCGTCAAAACGTATGATTTCCGGCGGGCGCTCCGGTTTTCCAAAGATCAAATCCGCAGCCTGACGCGCATTCATGAGAATTTCGCCCGTCTGCTGACAACGTTTTTTTCCGCCCAGTTGCGCACATATGTGCAAATTTCGGTCGCATCGGCCGACCAAATTCCATACGAAGAATTTGTCCGCTCCATCCCAAAAATGACGATCATCAATGTCTTTGAGGTGCCGCCGCTTGGCGGGCATGTCCTTTTGGAAGTCAACCCGAACATCGCTTACGCCATGCTTGACCGGGTGATGGGCGGGCGCGGCGTCGGCATGGATAAAGTGGAGCATTTGACTGAGATTGAAACACGCATCATGTCCAATTTGTTTGACAAGGCGTTTGTCCATTGGCGCGACGCTTGGGAATCGGTGGCGGAAGTCGACCCGCTCTTTGTCGATTTTGAAGTCAATCCGCAGTTTTTGCGCATGATTGCGCCGAACGACACCGTCGTCGTCATTTCGCTCAACACGCAAATCGGCGAAGCGCGCGGCATGATGAATGTGTGCATTCCGCATGTCGTCTTGGAGCCGATTATGCCGCGGCTGTCGGTGCAGTACTGGATGCAGGCGCAAAAAAAAGAGCGTTCCCCCGAGGAAGCGGGACGAATTGAGCAAGGCATCCGCGCGGCTCAACTGCCGATTGTCGCCGAACTTGGCACAGCGGCTGTTACCGTCGGCGAATTTTTGCAGCTCGAGGTCGGAGATGTCATCCAGCTCGGGCAGTCGATCCATGATCCGCTTGTCATCAAAATCGGCCATATTCCGAAATTTATCGGCCAACCGGGGAAACGGAACAAAAAGCTGGCGGTGCAAATTTTAGCGATGATCGAGGGGGACGAAGCAGGACATGATGAATGACGGAATGTTGTCGCAAGATGAAATCGATGCTCTGTTGCGCGGAATGGACAGCCGTGACCGCGCACCGGCGCTTCACGATATTTTCACCCCGCTCGAGCAGGACGCTCTAGGGGAGATTGGCAATATTTCCTTTGGCAGCTCAGCGACGGCGCTGTCCATGTTATTGAACCAAAAAGTCGAGATTACGACACCGAACGTCTCGGTGATCGAGCGGACGCGCATCGCGGATGAGTTCCCGCGGCCGTATGTCGCCATTCAAGTCAATTACACGGAAGGGTTTCACGGGATCAACTTGCTGGTCATTGAGCAGCGGGACGCCGCCATTATCGCCGATTTGATGCTTGGCGGCGACGGAACGGCGCCCGACAGCGCGCTTGGGGAAATTCAGCTGAGCGCCGTGCAGGAAGCCATGAACCAAATGATGGGGTCAGCGGCGACGTCGATGTCGACTGTTTTTGGCAAGCGGGTCGACATTTCCCCGCCGACGATCCATCTTCTTGATTTGAGCGAAGGAAAAGGTCTGGAATATTTGCCGGATGAAGACTTTTTGATTAAAGTGTCGTTCCGGCTGAAAATCGGCACGTTAATTGATTCGAACATCATGCAGCTGCTGCCCGTTGATTTTGCCAAAGAACTGGTCACCTATTTGCTTGGTGCGGCGGAAGGGGGGGAGGAAAACCGGCCTGAGCTGCCGGCCGGGGCGCCGCTGTCCGTGGAGCCGGAGCCGCAGCCCGCCTACGCCTATGCGGAGGCCGGCGCCCCTTCTTCCCCGGCGGCGAACCGTTTCCCGGAGGCGCCGGCTGAGCGCCTGGATGAAGGCAAAAGCGCAGCTGGGCGGCATATTCAAGCAGCTGATTTTGCTGAGTTTGACGCCCCACCGCTTGCCGCGGCGGAGGCGCGCAATTTGGAGCTGCTGTTTGATGTGCCGCTGCAAGTGACGGTTGAACTGGGACGGACGAAACGCTCGGTGCAAGAGATTTTGCAATTGTCCACTGGGTCGATCATCGAACTTGATAAGCTGGCCGGCGAGCCGGTCGACGTCTTTGTCAACAATAAGCTGATCGCCAAAGGCGAGGTGGTCGTGATCGATGAAAACTTCGGCGTGCGCATCACCGACATTGTCAGCCAAAGCGATCGGTTAAAACGGCTAAAATAATGTGCATGGCAGGAGGTAGGGAGATATGGCAAGAGTGCTTGTTGTCGACGATGCTGCGTTTATGCGGATGATGATTAAAGACATTTTGACGAAGAATGGGCATGAGGTCGTCGCTGAAGCGGCGGACGGGAGACAGGCGGTCGAAAAATACAAGGAGACGCGCCCTGACATTGTGACGATGGATATTACGATGCCGGAGATGGATGGGATTACGGCGCTTAAAGAAATAAAAAAAATCGATAGCAACGCCAAAGTGATCATGTGTTCGGCGATGGGGCAGCAGGCGATGGTCATTGACGCCATTCAAGCCGGGGCGAAAGATTTCGTTGTCAAGCCGTTCCAGGCGGACCGCGTCATTGAAGCGATTAACAAAACGATCGGCTAGGCGATTAGAGGTGAGGGGATGTTGATGGCCATACGGCGATGGGCAGCGGGATTGCTGGCGGCAGCCATCTTGTTTGGGGCGCCGCCGGTGTCGGCTGTCCAAAGCCCGACGGTCGCCGATTGCCTGCAGCATCCGGATGCGTGCGGGCCGTCAGCGCCGGCCGGGCAACAGACAAAACCGACAGCGAATCAATCGGCTGATGCGGTGTCTGCTTCCGATGTGCTCCGGCTCATCGGGGCGACCGTCTTTGTCCTCGTTCTTCTTTACGCTCTGTTAAAATGGCTTTCCCGCCGCCATTCGCCTGTTTTCGGGTCAAAGGGTCTCATTGAGAATCTCGGTGGAACGAGCGTCGGGGCAAACCGCTCTGTTCAGCTCATCAAAGTCGGCAACCGGCTGCTCATCATCGGCGTTGGCGATTCGATCCAGCTGCTGCGGGAAATCAGCAATGAAGACGAAATAAACGAACTGCTGGCGCAGCATAATGAGCGGCTCGAACGGATGGCCAGCTTCCACCCGTTTGGGTCCCGCCTTCGTGAATATTGGACAGCGAAAGCGAAACGGGGAAGCGGTTCGGCTCCGTCCTTTTCCTCACTGTTTGCCGAGGAAATGAGCCGAATGGCCGACAGGCGGAATGAGTGGCTGAAGCGGTTGAAAGAGAAAGGAACGGCTGGCGATGAATGACTTTGTCCATATGTTTAACTCGATGGCGCCCGAGCATGTCTCGACATCGGTGAAACTGCTTTTGCTTCTTACCATTTTGTCGGTTGCTCCCGGCATTTTGATCATGATGACGTGTTTTACGCGCATCGTCATCGTTTTGTCGTTCGTGCGCACGTCGCTTGGCACGCAGCAAATGCCGCCCAACCAAGTGTTGATCGGGCTGGCGCTGTTTTTGACGTTTTTCATCATGGCGCCAACATGGAAAGAGATTCACGATCAGGCGCTTGAGCCGCTGTTTGCCGAAAAAATTGATTTGGATGAGGCGTACGAACGCGCCGCTGTTCCGCTCAAGCAGTTTATGAGCCAACATACGAGACAGCAAGATTTGGCCTTGTTTTTATCATACAGCGGCGCCGGGCAGCCGAAAACGGTCAACGACATTCCGCTTACCGCGCTCGTCCCGGCGTTTGCGATCAGCGAGCTGAAAACCGCGTTTCAAATGGGCTTTATGATTTTCATCCCGTTTTTGGTCATCGATATGATCGTTGCCAGCGTCTTGATGTCGATGGGAATGATGATGCTGCCGCCGGTGATGATTTCGCTGCCGTTTAAAATTTTGCTATTTGTTCTTGTCGACGGCTGGCATTTGGTCGTCAAATCGTTGCTGCAAAGCTTTCAATAAAGATGGGTGGCGTTTATGAGTGCCGATTTTATCATCCGCCTTGCCGAACAAGGCGTCTACATCGTGTTGATCGTTTGCGGTCCGTTGCTGCTGCTGTCGCTTGTTGTCGGGCTCGTTGTCAGCATTTTTCAGGCTGCGACCCAAATTCAAGAGCAGACGCTCGCGTTTGTCCCGAAAATCGTTGCTGTCCTGCTCGGGCTCGTCTTGTTCGGGCCGTGGATGCTCTCGAAAATGGTGTCGTACGCCCATGACATTTTCGCCAATTTGGCTTCATTTATAGGCTGATCTATGATGGAACAACTATGGACGTATTTTCCCGCGTTTTTGCTCATCTTCGCCCGCACCGCTTCGTTTTTTGCGGCCATGCCGCTCTTTTCGTACCGGACGGTGCCGGCTTCGTACAAGATTGGAATGGCGTTTTTTTTCAGCTGGCTTATGTTTTTGGCAGGGCCGAAGCCGTCGCTTCCATTGGATGATGTGTATGTATTGCTCGTCGTCAAAGAGGCGCTCGTCGGGCTGGCGCTCGGCTTGATCGCGGCCATCGTCATGGCGGCTGTGCAAGTCGCCGGCGGCTTGATCGATTTTCAAATCGGGTTTGCCATCGCCAACGTCATCGATCCGCAAACCGGGGTGCAAAGCCCGTTGCTCGGGCAGTATCTTCACTCGCTGGCGCTTTTGCTGCTGCTTATGCTTGACGGGCATCATTTGCTGCTTGACGGCTTGTTTTACAGCTATCACTGGCTGCCGCTTGACCGGTGGCCGCACATTGCCGACGGGCGGGCGGCTGAGTATGCGGTGCGCACGTTCGCGGCGATGTTTGCCGCCGCTGTGCAAATGGCTGCCCCGCTTGTCGGATCGCTCTTTTTGGTCGATGTGGCGCTCGGCCTCATCGCCCGCGCCGTGCCGCAAATGAATATTTTTGCTGTCGGGTTTTCGCTCAAGACAGCGGCTGCGTTTTTCATGTTGTTTGCGGCGATCGGGGGAATGTTGACCTCGGCGCGCGAACTGTTTCAACTTATGTTTGTGTCGCTGCGCGAGTTTATGCAGCTGTTGGGAGGCGCGTAACGTGGGCGAACGGCGGCTTGATTTGCAGTTTTTCGCCGGGGAAAAGACGGAAAAGGCGACGCCGCGCAAACGGCAAGAAGTGCGGGAAAAAGGCCAGGTCGCCAAAAGCAGCGATGCGGTGGCCGCCATCGTATTGCTCGCGCTGTTTCTCGTTTTGTCGCTGGCGGGAGCGTATGAGCGGGACGGGTTGCTGCGCATGCTCGCGCGTGCGCTTTCCGATTATGCCGCCGCTCCGCTGACGATTGATTCGCTTCATGCCATCTTTCTCGACTGGCTTCGCCATGCGGCGCTTCTGTTAGCTCCATTTTTTGCTGCCGCCGTATTAGCGGCTGGGCTGGCCAACTTTTGGCAAGTCGGTGTCTTGTTTACCGTAGAGCCGCTCAAAATCGACGGAAACCGCCTCAACCCGGTGCAAGGAATAAAACGGCTTTTTTCGCTGCGCGCCATTGTCGAGCTGTTAAAATCTGTGTTAAAAGCTGGAATCATCGGTGCGGTCGTGTTTATGCTCTTGCTCGGGGGATGGGATGAGCTCACGGCGCTTGCGGCCAGGCCGCCGGCCGCCATGCTTGCCATTGTCGGCGCGCTGACGGTGAAAATGGGGCTGTATGCTGCGGCCGCGCTCTTGTTTTTGGCGTTGTTTGACTATTTGTACCAGCGCTTTGAGTTTGAACGAAACATCCGCATGTCGAAGCAAGACATTAAAGATGAATTCAAAAAGACGGAAGGCGACCCGCTCATTAAATCGCGCATTAAGCAAAGACAGCGGGAGATGGCGATGAGGCGGATGATGCAGGAGGTGCCGAATGCCGATGTTGTCATCACCAATCCCACCCATTATGCGGTAGCGCTGAAGTATGAAGATGGAAAAATGGAGGCGCCGGTTGTCGTGGCGAAAGGGGCTGACTATGTGGCGTTGAAAATAAAGGAAATTGCCAAGGCGAACGGCGTCGTGACGGTTGAAAATCGTCCGTTGGCGCAGGCGCTTTACCGGCAGACGGACGTCGGCGACATGATTCCAGAGACGTTTTTTAAGGCAGTGGCGGAAATTTTGGCGTACGTCTACCGGCTCAAACGAAAAGGGTAACAGCAAGGGGAGAAAACCATGCAAGCGCAGCTCAAAGATTTATCCGTGTTAATTATGGTTGTGCTCATCGTCGCCATGCTCGTCATTCCATTGCCGACATGGCTGCTGAGCGTTTTGATCATCATCAACATTTCCCTCGCCTTGCTCGTTTTGCTGACGGCGATGAACACGAAAGAGCCGCTTCAGTTTTCCGTTTTTCCGTCATTGCTGTTAGTGCTGACGTTGTTCCGGCTCGGGTTGAATGTCTCGACAACCCGTTCGATCTTAAGCAAGGGGGAAGCGGGCGGCGTCGTTGAGACGTTTGGGACGTTCGTCGTCGGCGGCGATGTCGTCGTCGGGTTTGTCGTGTTTTTGATTTTGGTCATTATTCAGTTCATTGTGATCACAAAAGGGGCGGAGCGTGTCTCGGAAGTGGCGGCCCGCTTTACGCTCGATGCGATGCCGGGCAAACAGATGAGCATTGACGCTGATTTGAACGCCGGCATGATCTCGGAGCAGGAAGCGCGCGAGCGGCGGGAAAAAATCGCCCAAGAGGCCGATTTTTACGGTGCGATGGACGGAGCGAGCAAATTTGTAAAAGGCGACGCCATCGCCGGCATTATTATCGTGATCATCAATATGCTGTTTGGCATGGTGATCGGCGTTGTTGAGCAAGGAATGGACATGGCGGAGGCGGCGAAGCACTATACGTTGTTGACGGTCGGCGACGGAATCGTCAGCCAGATTCCGGCGCTGTTGATTTCGACCGCGACCGGCATCATCGTCACGCGTGCGGCGTCTGACAGCAATTTAAGCGGCGACATTATGCGTCAGTTATTTGCGTTTCCGAAAATGTTGTACGTCACGGCGGGAACGATTTTCCTGCTCGGCTTGTTTACCCCGATCAACGATGCGTTGACAATGTCGATCGCCGGGCTGCTGGCATTTGGCGGCTACCGATTTGTCGAGCAGCAAAAACAGGGGGAAGCGGCTGCCGTCCAGCCGGATGAAGAAATAGCGGCGGCTGACGAATTAAAAAGTCCGGAGAGCGTGATTCAACTATTGCATGTCGACCCGATCGAGTTCGAGTTCGGTTACGCGCTTATTCCGCTTGCGGATGCCGCCCAAGGCGGCGACCTGCTTGACCGGATCGTTATGATCCGCCGTCAGCTCGCGCTTGAGCTCGGCATCGTCGTTCCGGTTGTGCGCATCCGCGACAACATCCAGCTTCAGCCGAACGAATACCGAGTGAAAATTAAAGGCGAAGAGGTGGCGCGCGGCGAGCTGCTGCTTGACCATTATTTGGCGATGAGCCCCGGGATTGATGACGGATCGGTCGAAGGGATTGACACGGTTGAACCGGCGTTTGGCCTGCCGGCGAAGTGGATCTCCGAGGCGGCCAAAGACCGCGCGGAAATGCTCGGCTATACGGTGGTCGATCCGCCGTCGGTCGTTTCGACGCATTTGACGGAAGTGCTCAAGGCCCACGCCCATGAACTGCTTGGGCGCCAAGAAACGAAACAGTTGATCGATCATTTGAAAGAGTCGCACCCCGTGCTGGTTGAGGATGTCACACCGAATCCGCTGCCGGTCGGGGATGTCCAAAAAGTGCTTGCCAAGCTGCTGAAAGAGAACGTGTCGATCCGCAATTTGCCGCTTATCTTTGAGGCGCTTGCCGACTTTGCCCGCCTGACCGCCGACACCGACTTGTTGACGGAATACGTCCGCCAGGCGCTGGCGCGGCAAATCACGAAGCAGTACGCCGTGCCGGGCGAACCGCTGCGTGTCATTACGCTTTCGGGCAAGGCGGAAAAAACGATTGCCGATGCGGTGCAGCAAACGGAGCACGGACGCTATTTGGCGCTTGATCCGGCGCGGGCGCAGGCGCTTGTCGAGGCGGTGGCGGCGGCGCTCGACCGCCACCCGTTCGCCGGCCAAACGCCGATCTTGCTCTGTTCTCCGGCGGTGCGCATGTATGTCCGGCAGCTGACGGAGCGCCATTTTCCGTCAATCCCGGTGCTGTCGTACAACGAGCTCGAAGCTGACGTCGAAGTTCAAAGCGTGGGGATGGTGGAAATCGAATGAAAGTGAAAAAATTTGTCGCCCCGTCGATGAACGAAGCGATGAAAATGGTCCGAGCCGAGCTCGGCCGCGATGCCGTCATTTTGCACTCGAAGGAGATTCAAACGGGCGGACTGTTCGGCTTGTTTGCCAAAAAGAAGATTGAGGTGCTGGCCGGCATCGATCCCGATCCATTGCCGCGCCGCGCGTCAGAGGCGAAGGCCCCCGCTTCTTCACGGCCGGCGGGGCGGGAGGAAGCGGACGGTTTGTTGGCCGCCGAGCTTCGGGAAGTGAAAGCGCTCGTCCGTCAAATGGCCGGCCGGACGTCGTCGCTGTTGTACCCGCCGCCGCTTATGGATGCGGAGCGGCGGCTGCTGCAGCAAGGCCTCGCCGATGGCTACATCCGCCAAGTGATGGACCGCCTGCTTGAGCGATGGTATGCGGACAAAAAAGAGAGATCCGCTGCTGCAGTTGCCGGCTGGGCGAAAGAAGCGGTGCGCGATCTTCTTTCGCCGCTCCCGTTCGCTGAAACGGCAGGAACGAAAAAATATCGCCTGCTGCTTGGCCCGACCGGAGTTGGAAAAACGACGACGCTTGCCAAAATGGCGGGGCGCGCGGTGCTTGAACATGAAAAAAAAGTCGGATTTATCACGACCGATACGTACCGGATCGCCGCGATCGACCAGTTGAAGACATATGCGCACATTTTGCAGGCTCCGCTCGAGGTGTGCTACAACGCCGATGACTTTCGGGCGGCTAAGCAGCGCCTGGCCGATTGCGACGTTGTGTTCATTGATACGGCCGGCCGCAATTTCCGCAACCCGCACTATGTTGCCGAGCTCCAGCAAACGATCGAATTTGACAGCGAGACGGAAACGTTTCTCGTGTTCGCCGCCACCGGAAAATACAATGATATGAAAGCCATTTATGATCGCTTTTCCGTCCTCCCGATTGACCGGCTGATCGTGACGAAGCTTGATGAGACCGATACGTACGGCGCGGTCGTCAATTTTCTGCTCGAGAGCCGGGTTGGCGTTGCCTATTTAACGAATGGGCAAAACGTGCCGGACGATATGGTGGAAGCGTCAGCCGACCGGTTTGTCCATCTGTTGTTTGGAGCGGATCGATGGTGAGAGACCAGGCGGAACGGCTTCGCCGCGCGTTAAGCCGTCCACGGCGTCCGGCTTCGCCGCGGACGATCGCGGTGGCGAGCGGAAAAGGCGGAGTCGGCAAATCGAACCTTTCGCTCAATCTTTCCGTATCGCTCTCTGAACTCGGGTTTCGCGTCCTGTTGCTCGATATGGACGTCGGCATGGGCAATATCGACATTTTGCTCGGTCAATCGTCGCCGCTTACATTGGCGGATTGGTTTTCCACTCGGCTGCCCCTTTCGGACATCGTCAAAAGCGGGCCGGGGCAACTATCATATATCGCCGGGGGGACGGGCGTTGCGCAATGGCGGACGTTGGATATGGCGGGCATCGACTATTTTTTGGCTGAACTGCAGGCCATTGCCTCGCGCTATGATTATCTCATTTTTGATATGGGGGCGGGGGCATCGGAAGAGCGTCTTTATTTTTTAAAGTCGGTCGACGATGTGTTCATCGTCACGACGCCGGAACCGACTGCGGTGACGGACGCCTATGCCATGATGAAATACATGCATGCCGCCGGCAGCGAAGCGCCGTTTTCGATCATTGTCAACCGCACGAGCTGCGGGCAAGAAGGGTATGGCGTCTTTCAGCGGCTGAAAGATGCGGCGGCGCGCTTTTTAAACAAACCGATTGCCCTGCTCGGCATTGTGCCGGAAGACCGGGTTGTCGCCCGCGCGGTCGTCAGCCAGATGCCGTTTGTCCTGCTTGACCCGAAGGCGAAGGCGAGCCAGGCCGTCCGCCAAATGGCTTGGCGCTATGCGATGGGCAGAGAGGGCGAGCCGGCGCCGCCGGGTCAAATCCCCCGCTTTTTTGCGATGCTGCGCCAATTTTTGCTAGAAAGGTAGAGACGGAACGTGAAGACGATCAAGGTGCTTGTCGTCGATGACTCGGCGTTTATGCGCAAATGGATCAGCGACTTTTTGTCCGAGCACCCACGCCTCGAAGTCGTCGGGACGGCTCGCAATGGCCAAGAGGCGCTCGACAAAATCGCCCTCTTGCGCCCGGATGTCGTCACGCTTGATGTCGAAATGCCGGTTATGAATGGGCTCGAAACGCTGCGGCGCATCATGCACAAGCAGCCGCTGCCGGTCGTCATGGTGTCGAGCACGACGAGGGAAGGGGCGGAAAACACGATCACCGCCATGCAATACGGGGCGGTGGATTTTGTCGCCAAGCCGTCTGGCCCGATTTCGCTTGATTTATACAAAGTAAAAGATGAGCTGATCCGCAAAGTGCTGCACGCAAGCGAGGCGAATGTAAGGGCGCTCGCCGCCCACCGCCCGGCGCTTGCCGTCCGGCGCCCGCCGGCCCAAACGGCGCGCAGCCAAAAAACGGTCGTCGCCATCGGCACGTCGACAGGCGGTCCGCGCGCCTTGGAAACGGTGTTGACGCAGCTGCCTCCTGATTTTGCCGCTCCGGTCGTCATCGTTCAGCATATGCCGAAAGGGTTTACGAAATCGCTTGCCGACCGGCTCAACGCACTGGCGGCGATCACGATCAAAGAGGCGGAAGACGGGGAACTGTTGCGAAATGGCACCGCCTATATCGCCCCGGGCGGCGTCCATCTCATCGTTCGCGAAGAAGGCGGCGCACTTAAAGCCCGTTTCGACGAATCGCCGCCGCGCGCCGGCCATCGTCCGGCTGTTGACGTGTTGTTCGAGTCGCTCGCTGCCATTCGCCGCTGTCGGAAAATCGCGGTGATCATGACCGGGATGGGAAGCGACGGAACAGCGGGGGTGAAAAAGCTGAAGGAAAGCGGGAACACAAAAGCGATCGCGGAAGCGCGCGAGACAGCCGTTATCTTTGGGATGCCAAGAGCGGCGATCGAGGCTGGCGTCGTTGATGTCATCGTTCCGCTTGACAGCATCGCCGCTGCCATCGTCCAATTGATCGGGGAGTGAGGGGGAAACGGCATGGACATGAGCCAATATTTGGATTTATTTATTGATGAAAGCAAAGAGCATTTGCAGTCGATCAACGAGCGGCTGTTGGAACTTGAAAAAACTCCGGAGGACATGTCTGTGGTGAATGATATTTTCCGTTCGGCCCATACGTTGAAAGGCATGTCCGCCACGATGGGGTTTGAAGATTTAGCCAATTTGACGCACCAAATGGAAAACGTGCTCGATGGCATCCGCAATCGGCGGCTTTCCGTTACCCCGGAATTGCTTGACGTCATTTTTGAGGCCGTCGACCATTTGGAGGCGATGATCAGTTCCATCGCTGCAGGCGGCGACGGAACGCGCGATGTAAGGAGAACAGTCGAACAGCTGAAACGAATCGAGCAAGGGGAGATGCCGAACAAGCAGGCAGCAAGAGAAGAACCGCCCCTTGAACATGCGTATGGGGAATTTGAATACCATGTGCTCGAGCAGGCGAAGGAGCAGGGATTTTCCGTCTACGAAATCCGCGTTCGGCTTCGCGATGATTGCTTGTTGAAAGCAGCGCGCGTCTATATGGTGTTTGAACAGCTGAATGAAGTCGGAGAAATTGTGAAAGCAATGCCGCCGGTCGAGATGCTGGAGGAAGAACAGTTTGACCGGGAGTTTCTCGTTACGGTCGTATCCAAAGCGCCAGCCGATGAGTTGCAAAAGCGGCTGATGGGCATTTCGGAAATTGATGACGTCAAGGTGTCTATGCTATCGAGCAATGAACCGCCGGCAGAAAGCGAGAAAGCGGCTGCGCCCCAACAACCGGCCGCTATGGAGCAGGCGGCGGCCGTTCAGGCCGAAGCGGAGGCGCCGGAAAAACAAACAGCCAAACAGGCGACGAAAACGATCCGCGTCAATATTGAACGGCTCGATATGCTGATGAACTTATTTGAAGAGCTTGTCGTCGACCGCGGGCGGCTTGAGCAAATTTCCCGCGAGCTGAACCATGCCGAATTGACGGAAACGGTCGAGCGGATGTCTCGCATCTCGAGCGATTTGCAGACGATCATTTTAAATATGCGCATGGTGCCGGTGGAAACGGTGTTTAACCGCTTTCCGCGCATGGTGCGCCAGCTCGCCCGCGAGCTCGGCAAAAAAGTGCGTCTTGATGTAATCGGGGCGGAAACGGAGCTTGACCGGACGGTCATTGATGAAATCGGCGATCCGCTTGTCCATTTGCTCCGCAATGCGCTTGATCATGGCATTGAAGCGCCGGACGTCCGGGCGGCGCGCGGAAAGCCGGAGGAAGGGACGATCCAATTGCGCGCCTACCATAGCGGCAACCATGTCTTTATTGAAATCGAGGATGATGGCGCCGGTATTTCTAGGGAAAAAGTGCTGAAAAAGGCGATCAACCGCGGCATCGTTTCGCCCGAGGCGGCTGAGCATTTAACCGATGAGCAAGTGTATGAGCTTATTTTTGCTCCCGGGTTTTCCACTGCCGATCATATTTCCGACATTTCCGGGCGCGGCGTCGGCTTGGATGTCGTCAAAAGCACCATCGAGTCGCTCGGCGGCACGGTGGCCGTCGATTCCCGGCCCGGCCAAGGGTCGCTGTTTTCCATTCAGCTGCCGCTCACGTTGTCGATCATTTCGGTGCTGCTTGTGCAAATTGCGGCGGAAACGTATGCCATCCCGCTGTCATCGATTATGGAGACGGCGCTCATTAGGAAAGAAGACGTGTTCTATGTCCATAACCAGCCGGTCATCGATTTCCGCGGCAAAGTTGTACCGCTCGTCCGGCTGAAGGACGTGTTCGCTGTGCCGGGCGTGTCGGATGACAGCGAGACGGTGCCGGCTGTCATCGTGCGAAAAGGGGAAAAGCTGGCGGCGTTGGCGGTCGACTCGTTTATCGGCCAGCAAGAAGTCGTGTTGAAGTCGCTCGGCAACTATTTATCTTCTGTTTTCGCCATTTCAGGGGCGACGATTTTGGGAGACGGCCGGGTGGCGCTCATTATTGACTGCAACGCGCTTGTCAAATAGAAAGCCGACTGTATGCCGGCGGAGCTGGAAAAAGGCCGCGGGCGGACGCGGCCTTTTCGTTGGCGGCGCCGGGCGAGGAAGCTGAACAGAAAAAGGGGGAAGCGACCGATGAGCATGAGCGTGCAGACGGATTGGAAAGTGATTGCATTTCGCCTGCAAGAGGAAGAATATGCCTTGCCGGTGCAATACGTTCGTTCCATTGAAAAAATACAGCCGATTACGCGCGTGCCGGGAACGGCTCCTTATGTCAAAGGAGTCATCAACTTGCGCGGGGTCGTCACGCCGATTATCGATTTGCGCGAGCGGTTCGGGTTTGCGCCCGAACCATACGGGGAGCAGACGCGGATGATTATCGCCGTCTTTGGGGATATCGAAGTCGGGTTGATCGTCGATGCGGCCAACGATGTTCTCGATATTCCGGCAGCGAGCATTGAGCCGCCCGAGGCGATCGGCGCCATCGGGGCCGCTTACATTTGCGGAGTGGCGAAAGTCGAGAAGCGTCTCCTCATTTTGCTCGATTTGGCAAGTGTCTTAAGTGAATAAAACGGAGAGAGGGGCGTTTGCGGTTGGACGACATTCGCAACTTAACAGGGACACACATTGATATTTTGCGCGAAATGGGCAACATCGGGGCCGGCAACGCGGCGACCGCTTTGTCCATGCTGCTCAACAAAAAAATCGAAATGGCTGTGCCGCGCGTCCAAATTGCGACATTTGCCGAGATGATGGAGCTGATCGGCGGTCCGGAGCAAGTGGTGGCATGCGTCTATTTGCGCGTCGAAGGCGAAGCGCCGGGAAACATGTTTTTCGTGCTGCCGCCGGACCAGGCCGAGAAGTTTGTCCGCCGAATGACGGGCGATGGCTCGTTTTCGTTCCAAGGCGAAGCCCATGAGCTCGGGCGGTCGGCGCTGCAGGAACTTGGCAACATTTTGGCCGGCTCATACTTGTCGGCGCTCGCCGATTTCACCCGGTTAAACTTGCATCCGTCCGTGCCGGCGCTGGCGATCGATATGATCGGAGCGGTGCTGTCGTTTGGCTTGCTTGAGCTGTCGCGCGTCGGCGATTGCGCCATTTTGATCGATACAGCTATTTACGATGACCGGCGGCCAAATGAGAGCATTAACGGCCATTTCTTCCTTCTTCCTGACCCAGAATCATTTTCCATTATTTTTCGAGCGTTAGGTGTGGAGGGGTGATGAAGACGGCAGAAGCAGTGAAGGTTGGCATTGCCGAAATGGAAGTTGTCGTGGCGCCGAACGTCATCCGCACATGCGGGCTCGGGTCGTGCGTGGGCGTCGTCATTTATGACAGCGGAAAAGCGGTTGCCGGTATGGCGCACGTGATGCTGCCGCATTCATCGATGGCGCGCGGGGGAGTTGTCAATGCCGCCAAATACGCTGATACAGCGGTGGAAGCGCTTTGTAAGCTCGTCTTGGCCGCCGGAGGACGGAAGGGCATGCTCAAAGCGAAGTTGGCCGGAGGGGCGCAAATGTTCTCGTTTTCCGCAGCTGGCGGGGACATGATGCGCATCGGCGCCCGCAACGTTGAGGAAGTGAAAAGGCAGCTTGAACGGCTTCATATCCCGATTGTGGCCGAAGATGTCGGGGGCCATAGCGGCCGCACAATCGAGTTTAACCCGCAGACGGGCGTGCTGGCCATCCGCACGGCGTGCCAGGACATAAAAGAAATATGATGGAACGATATGTGGTTTCCGCGAGGCGAGGGGGAGAATGATGGGGAGCGCGCTAAAAGGTGAAGAACGGAAATATTGGGACGACTGGGTCAACGGCCGCGACCGCCGCGCGGCTGAAGAGCTCGTGCAGCGCTATATGCCGCTTGTTTCCTACCATGTGCAGCGGCTTTCGGCGACGCTGCCGAGTTCTGTGCCAAATGATGAGTTGATCAGTCTTGGGCTCCTCGGGTTGTACGATGCGATTGAAAAGTTTGACCCATCGCGCGATTTGAAATTCGATACGTATGCATCGTTCCGCATCCGCGGCGCGATATTGGACGGTTTGCGCAAAGAAGACTGGCTGCCGCGCAGTGTGCGCGACAAGGCGAAAAAAATCGAGGAAGCGGCCGAACGGCTGGAGCAGCAGTATATGCGATCGGTGACAGCGAAGGAAATTGCGGCTGAACTTGGCATGACGGAAGCGGAAGTGCAGGCGGCGGCCAGCGACACGTTTTGGTCGCTTTGGTTGCCGCTTGGACAAGGAGCGGCTGAAGACGAAGATGAGCCGCTGGCGATTCGGGACGACCGCGCCCTGCTCCCGGAAGAGGAAGCCATTAAGCGGGAAATGATCGACCAGTTGGCGGAAGGCATTCGACGGTTGAATGAAAAAGAGCAGCTCGTCATCAGTTTGTTTTACAAAGAAGAGCTGACGTTTACGGAAATCGGAAGTCTTTTGCAGCTGTCGACATCAAGAATTTCGCAAATTCATGCCAAAGCGCTGTGGAAATTGCGCCGCTTTTTAAGCGGGGATTCATGAGGCGAAAGGAAGCGGGAAGATGGACATCCAATTGCCGATGCTGCAAAGCGTCATGCCGAAGGCGCCTGAAGCCGCGTCCAAGCACGCCTTGGCGCAGCAGCACCCTCATGTTGTGCAGGCGCAGCGGGCAGCCGCGGAGGAAAAACGAGCGGAGCAGGCGCGCCGCCAAGTGACGGGAAAACGGGCGGGAGACGCGCTCCGTTTTGGGAGTCATCCTTATAAAGGAAAAACAATCGACATCAAAGGATAGTGAACAACGATGGAGGCATTTTGGCTGACTGTCAGCTTGTTGCTGCACGCGTTTTCGTTTTGGTTGATCATCCTGCTTTACACGCGCTTGTCGCGGCTAAGCGAAGAGGAAGCAAGAGCCAAGAGGCGGGCTGAGGAGCTTGAGGAGGCGATGGCGGCCCATCTCGTGGCATGGAAAGAGGAAAATGAGCGCTTTTTGGCCGAGTTGGATGCGCTGCTTAGCGCGAAACCGGCCGCCGCGGCGGACAAGCGGACGCCGGCTCCCGTCAAGAGCCGCCTGCCTCAGCAGTCAGAGCCCAGCAATGAGAAAGAGAGCAGGCTGGTAAACGGAGCGGGCAGCGAAAACAGGCCGGGTCGGAAACAAACTGCATCGGAGCGGCCGGAGCTGGGGCGAAGCGGCCGGGTTGAACAAACGGACGCCATGGACGCGCTGTCGGACTATTTTCCCGATGTTGACGCCATCGAAGATGTAGTCGACTTTTCGCCGCCATCCGCCCATGCCGCCGCCATCGCCCGCCGTCTCGAAGCCGAAGGGATGACGGTCGAAGAAATCGCGAAGAAGCTCGGAAAAGGAAAAACAGAAGTCGAACTGCTGCTCAAATTTGGCCGAAAAAACGGCCGAATGGGCGAACAATAGCTTGATTTCCTGCCGGCGGTTATGATATATTTTTACATGGTGTGAATACACACGCCTGATGATTTCAGCAACGGTGCTGGCAACGCCAGTCTTGCTGAAAGATGAGGCAGGCGGAGGCACAAAAACCACAAGGAAACAGGAGGAGCATGCATGTCAGTCATTTCAATGAAGCAATTGCTTGAAGCTGGCGTCCATTTCGGACATCAGACGCGCCGTTGGAACCCGAAAATGAAAAAATACATTTTCACGGAGCGCAACGGCATTTATATTATCGACTTGCAAAAAACGGTGAAAAAAGTCGAGGAAGCATACAACTTCGTCCGCGAACTGGCGGCGAACGGCGGCAAAATTTTGTTCGTCGGCACGAAAAAACAAGCGCAAGAATCCGTGAAAGAAGAAGCCGAACGCTGCGGCATGTTTTATGTCAACCAACGCTGGCTTGGCGGCACGCTGACAAACTTTGCAACGATCCAAAAGCGGATCAAGCGGTTGCGCGAAATTGAAAAAATGGAAGAAGATGGCGTATTTGACGTTCTTCCGAAAAAAGAAGTCATCGGTTTGAAAAAAGAAAAAGAGCGGCTTGAGAAATTTTTAGGCGGCATTAAAGACATGAAAGAACTGCCGGATGCGCTGTTTGTCATCGACCCGCGCAAAGAACGGATTGCAGTGGCGGAAGCGCGCAAGTTGAACATCCCGATCATCGGCATTGTCGACACGAACTGCGATCCGGATGAGATCGACTACGTCATTCCGGCGAACGACGACGCCATCCGCGCCGTCAAACTGTTGACGTCGAAAATCGCCGATGCGGTGCTTGAGGCGAAACAAGGCGAAGAAGCCGCTGTGGCAGCAGAGTAAGGCAAGGTGGAGGAAAGGTGATAAGAGGGGAAAGCCTTTTATCACCTTTTTTTAGACAAAAGTCAGCAACTTTTGGCTATACTAACGAATAAGGGCAAAATGGGCATCCGTTGCCGGCATCGATACATATATGCGATCAAAAGAAGGAGGATTTATTCATGGCAATTACAGCACAAATGGTCAAAGAGCTGCGCGAAAAAACGGGCGCAGGCATGATGGACTGCAAAAAAGCGCTCACCGAAACAAACGGCGACATGGAAAAGGCGATCGACTGGCTGCGTGAAAAAGGGATCGCCAAAGCGGCGAAAAAAGCGGACCGCATCGCGGCGGAAGGAATGACGTACGTCGCTGCTGAAGGCAACACAGCCGTCATTTTGGAAGTGAACTCGGAAACGGACTTCGTCGCCAAAAACGAGTCGTTCCAAACGCTCGTCAAAGAGCTGGCCGCCCACTTGCTGAAACAAAAACCAGCTTCGCTTGACGAGGCGCTCGGGCAAACGATGGACAACGGCGCGACCGTCCAAGACTACATCAACGAAGCGATCGCCAAAATCGGCGAAAAAATTACGCTCCGCCGCTTTGCCGTCGTCAACAAAGCGGACGGTGAAACGTTTGGCGCGTACTTGCACATGGGCGGGCGCATCAGCGTATTAACGTTATTAGCCGGCAACGCCAGCGAAGAGGTCGCCAAAGACGTGGCCATGCATATCGCCGCGCTCCATCCGAAATATGTTTCGCGCGAGGATGTGCCGGAGGAAGAACTTAACCGCGAACGCGAAGTATTGAAACAGCAGGCGTTAAACGAAGGCAAGCCGGAAAATATTGTCGAGAAAATGGTTGAGGGCCGTTTGAAAAAGTTTTACGAAGACATCTGCCTGCTTGAGCAAGCGTTCGTCAAAAATCCAGATGTCACAGTGCGCCAATATGTGGAATCGAACGGGGCGACCGTTAAACAGTTCATCCGCTATGAAGTCGGTGAAGGGCTTGAAAAGCGCCAAGACAATTTCGCTGAAGAAGTCATGAGCCAAGTCAGAAAGCAGTGATGGACCGCAACAGGGAACACGCGCGTGTTCCCTGTTTTTCAAAGCGATTTGCATCATGGAGGTCGGACATGGAACAGCCAAAATATCGACGTGTCGTATTAAAATTAAGCGGGGAAGCGCTCGCCGGAAAGCAAGGGTTTGGCATTCAGCCGGCGGTGATCCAGTCGATCGCCAGACAAGTGAAAGAAGTGGCTGAGCTTGGCGTGGAAATCGCCATCGTGGTCGGCGGCGGCAACATTTGGCGCGGAAAAACGGGAAGCGAAATGGGGATGGACCGGGCGACAGCCGATTATATGGGGATGTTGGCGACGGTGATGAACTCGCTTGCCCTGCAGGACAGCCTCGAGCAGCTCGGCGTCGAGACGCGGGTGCAGACGTCGATTGAAATGCGGCAAGTCGCCGAGCCGTACATCCGCCGGCGGGCGATCCGCCATCTTGAGAAAAAGCGGGTCGTCATTTTTGCTGCCGGCACGGGCAACCCGTATTTTTCGACCGATACGACGGCGGCCTTGCGGGCGGCGGAAATTGAAGCGGACGTCATTTTAATGGCGAAAAACAACGTCGACGGCGTCTACAGCGCCGATCCGAACGTTGACGCCAACGCTGTTAAGTACGACGAGCTGTCGTACTTGGACGTCATCAAGCAAGGGCTTGGCGTCATGGATTCGACTGCTTCATCGCTTTGCATGGACAACAACATTCCGCTTATCGTCTTTTCAATCATGGAAGAAGGCAACATTAAACGCGCTGTCTTAGGCGAAAACATCGGAACGATCGTAAGGGGGAAATAACGATGGCAAAGCAAGTGATTCAACAGGCGAAAGAAAAAATGGATAAGGCCGTGCAAGCATTCACCCGCGAGCTGGCAAGCATTCGCGCCGGACGGGCGAACGCCGGGCTGCTCGAAAAAGTGACGGTTGATTATTACGGCGTCCAAACGCCGATCAACCAGCTTGCTTCGATCAGCGTGCCGGAAGCGCGCCTGCTCGTCATCCAGCCGTACGACAAATCGGTCATCAAAGAGATGGAAAAAGCGATTTTAGCATCGGATTTAGGGTTGACGCCATCAAACGACGGATCGGTCATCCGCCTTGTCATTCCGCCGTTGACGGAAGAGCGGCGCCGTGAGCTGGCCAAGCTTGTCAAAAAATATTCGGAAGATGCGAAAGTCGCGGTTCGCAACATCCGCCGCGACGCGAACGACGAGCTGAAAAAGCTCGAGAAAAACGGCGAAATTACGGAAGACGAACTTCGCAGCTACACTGATGATGTGCAAAAACTGACCGATGACCATATCGCCAAAATCGACGCCATCACAAAAGAGAAAGAGAAAGAAGTTATGGAAGTATAGGCAAAACGATGCAAACCCTCTATGTTGATGGAGGGTTTTTTTGCTATAATGGAAAGGCAAAACACGATCCCGGAGGACTCGTATGTTTAATAAAATCCGAAAAGCGAAGCGGGAAGATGCCCCGCTGACAAAAGAGGATGTGCTTGGCCATCCGATTCCGAACCATGTTGCCATCATTATGGATGGGAACGGGAGATGGGCAAAAAAACGGGCGCTGCCGAGGGTGGCCGGCCATTACGAAGGCATGCAAGTCGTGCGCAAAATCACCCGTTTTGCCAATGAGCTTGGGATCGAAATTTTATCGCTTTACGCGTTTTCGACGGAAAACTGGAAACGGCCGAAAACGGAAGTCGACTATTTAATGAAGCTGCCGGAACAGTTTTTGACGACGTTTCTTCCCGAGCTCGTCGCCGAAAATGTCAAAGTCCAAGTGATCGGTCATACGGAGGCGTTGCCCGATCATACGCGCCGGGCGGTTGAGCAAGCGATTCACGAAACGAGCGGCAACACCGGCTTAATTTTAAACTTTGCGCTCAATTACGGAAGCCGGGCGGAGATTGCCGCCGCTGTAAAGCGGATCGCTGAGGATGTCAAGCGCGGGGTGCTCGCGCCGGACGATATTACGGAGCCGCTCATTTCCTCATACTTGATGACGAACGGCCTGAAAGATCCGGACTTGCTCATTCGCACAAGCGGAGAGATCCGCCTGAGCAATTTCATGCTTTGGCAATTGGCGTATACGGAACTTTGGTTTACGGATGTCTTATGGCCGGATTTTACGGAGCAACATTTTCTAGAGGCGATCGCTGCCTACCAGCGCCGCGACCGCCGGTTTGGAGGAGTGTCAGCGCGATGAAGCAGCGAATCATCACCGGAGTCATAGCGGCGGCGCTCTTTTTGCCGATTGTTATTTTTGGCGGATTTCCGTTTATAATAGTAACATATATATTGGCCACGGTCGGACTGTTTGAGCTGCTGCGGATGAAAGGGATGTCCCCGTTGTCTTTCGCTGGGGCCGCCGGGTTTGCCGCCCTTTGGCTCCTGCTTGTTCCCGCTCTTTACGGCCAAGAATGGCTGGCGTCCGGGACGACAAAGTTCGGTGTGCTGGCCGCGCTCGCTTTTTTGCTGCTTGTCGGCACCGTCGTGACAAAAAATGCGCTGACGTTTGATGAGGCAGCATTTGTCGTGCTGGCGGTTTTGTATGTTGGCGTCGGGTTTTTCTGCTTCGCCGCGATCCGCTTGGCCGGCTTGGCGTACTTCGTCTACGCGCTGTTTGTCATTTGGGCGACCGACATCGGAGCGTATTTTCTCGGCCGCGCGTTCGGCCGGCGCAAGCTATGGCCGGAAATCAGCCCGAATAAGACAGTCGAAGGCGCCATTGGCGGCGTCGTCTGCGCTGTTGTCATCGCGGCCGTTTACGAATGGGCAGTCGGCCCGTTCGGCAGCCTTGGCGCAGCTGTGGGGATTGCGCTTTTGCTTTCGATGTTCGGCCAGCTTGGCGACTTGGTCGAGTCCGCTTTCAAACGCCATTACGGCGTGAAGGATTCGGGGGCGATTTTGCCGGGGCATGGCGGCATTTTGGACCGGTTTGACAGTCTGCTGTTTGTGCTGCCGCTCTTATACATATTCATCGAAGCAGTACGATAAGCGGATGAGGAGTGAAAATGTTGAAATATATTAGTATATTAGGGGCGAGCGGATCGATCGGCCAGCAAACGCTCGATGTCATGCGCGCTCATCCGGACAAGTTTCGTCTGGCGGCGGCATCGGTTGGGAAAAATGTGGAAGCGGCAAGAAAGCTGATTGCTGAGTTTTCCCCTGTTCTTGTCGCTGTCACCGACCGAGACGCTTACGAAGTGCTTCGCTGCGAGTACAGCGGGCGGACTGCAGTCGTGTACGGAGAGGAAGGGTTGGTGGAGGCGGCTATTTGCCCGCAGGCGGACGTCGTTGTCACCGCCGTCGTCGGCAGCGTCGGCCTCGTGCCGACATTAAAAGCGATTGAAGCCGGGAAGACGATCGCTCTCGCCAATAAAGAGACGCTTGTCGTTGCCGGGCATCTTGTCACGGCGGCAGCCAAGCGGCGCGGTGTGCCGCTGTTGCCGGTTGACAGCGAGCATTCCGCCATTTTTCAATGCTTGCAAGGGGAAAAGCGTGAACACGTGGAGAAGCTGATTCTGACCGCGTCGGGCGGGAGCTTTCGCGATCGGACGCGCGAAGAGCTCGCTCATGTGACGGTCGAAGAAGCGCTTCGCCATCCGAATTGGTCGATGGGGGCGAAAATTACGATTGATTCCGCCACAATGATGAACAAAGGGTTTGAAGTCATTGAAGCGCATTGGCTGTTTGGGTTGCCGTATAAGCGGATCGAGGTCGTGCTGCACCGAGAAAGCGTCATCCATTCGCTCGTCGAGTTTCGCGACACGAGCATCTTAGCCCAGTTGGGCACGCCGGATATGCGCATCCCGATTCAATACGCGCTCGCCTATCCGGAGCGGCTGCCGCTTGCGGCAGCCAAGCCGCTCGATTTGGCTGCGCTTGGGGCGCTCCATTTCGCCCCGGTCGATTTTGACCGTTACCGCTGCCTTCGCTTTGCTTATGAAGCTGGAAAACGCGGCGGCTCGCTGCCGACGGTGTTGAATGCCGCCAATGAGGAAGCGGTGGCGGCGTTTTTAGCCGGACGCATTCCGTTTTTGGCCATCGAGGAGTGGATCGAGCGCGCTCTTGAGCGCCATCAGCCGGTGGACGATCCGCAGCTTGAAGAGATTCGCGAAATTGACGCGGATGTGCGCGCTTATGTCCGCTCACTATTAGCATAAAGGTGGTTGAAACGTTGGAATCGATTATTTCGTTTATTGTTGTCTTCGGCGCTCTCGTCTTTTTTCACGAGCTCGGGCATTTGCTGCTGGCCAAACGGGCCGGCATTTTGTGCCGCGAGTTTGCCATCGGGTTCGGACCGAAAGTGTTTTCGTTTAAGAAAAGCGAAACGGTGTATACGATCCGGCTTTTGCCGCTTGGCGGTTTCGTCCGCATGGCCGGCGAAGACCCGGAAACGATCGAGCTGAAGCGCGGGCAAGTCGTCGGTCTTTTGCTTGACAGTGAAGGACGGGTGGAAAAAATCGTCCTCAACCATAAGGACGATTATCCGAACATTCGGGTCGTTGAGGTGGAAGACGCTGATTTGGAGCATGGCATGTATGTCACCGGCTATGCCGACGGCGAGCGGCTGGAGCGGTTTGCGGTGAAAGAACCGGCGTTTTTTGTCGTCGACCGCCAAGAAATTCAAATCGCCCCGTACCACCGCCAATTTGCGGCAAAAACGCTCGGGCAGCGGACGATGACGATTTTGGCCGGCCCGCTCGCCAACTTTCTATTGGCCGTCCTCGTCTTTATCATCATCGGCCTTTTGCAAGGCTACCCGGTCGATAAGCCGGTCATCGGCGAGCTGACGCCGGATGGAGCGGCGCGCGCGGCGGGGTTGAAGCAAGGGGATGAGGTCATCGCCATCAACGGCGAACGGATGGAAACGTGGACGGAAATCGTCAACACGATTCGCGCTCATCCAGAGGAGCCGCTGGAGTTTCAAATTGAGCGGAACGGGAAAGACATGAGCGTGACCGTCACCCCGGAAGCGAAAACGATTCAAGGGGAGACGATCGGCTTAATCGGCGTCTATCAGCCGATGGAAAAATCGGTGTTCGGCTCCGTAAAGCAAGGGCTGGTCGAGACGTATTACTGGACGAGGGAAATTGCAACAGGGCTCGTTCAATTGATCACCGGCCAGTTTCAGCTTGACATGCTGTCAGGCCCGGTCGGCATCGCTGTATCGACTGGCAAGGTGGCGGAGTCCGGGATCTACTACTTGATGAAATGGGGAGCGATTTTAAGCATCAACCTCGGGATTGTCAACTTGTTGCCATTGCCGGCGCTAGACGGCGGGCGGCTCCTCTTTTTCGCCATTGAAGCCGTGCGCGGCAAGCCGGTCGACCGGCAAAAAGAAGGAATGGTCCATTTTATCGGTTTCGCCTTGCTTATGTTGCTGATGCTTGTCGTCACATGGAACGACATTCAAAAATTTTTCCTATAAAGAGAGAGAGAATGAGGTGGCTGTGAATGAGACAAAGTCAAGCGTTTATTCCGACATTGCGCGAAGTGCCGGCGGACGCGGAAGTGAAAAGCCATCAGCTGCTGCTGCGGGCCGGCTTCATCCGCCAGAGCGCGAGCGGAGTCTACACGTTTTTGCCGCTCGGGCAACGCGTGCTGCAAAAGATTGAAGCGATCATCCGTGAGGAGATGAACCGCATCGGCGGCATGGAACTGCTGATGCCGGCGCTGCAGCCGGCCGAGCTTTGGCAGCAGTCCGGCCGTTGGTATTCGTACGGACCGGAGTTGATGCGCTTAAAAGACCGGCACGAGCGCGATTTCGCCCTTGGGCCGACGCATGAGGAAATGATCACGGCGATCGTCCGCGATGAAGTGAAAACGTACAAGCGGCTGCCGCTTGTGTTGTACCAAATCCAAACGAAATTCCGCGATGAAAAGCGCCCGCGCTTCGGACTGCTGCGCGGCCGTGAATTCATGATGAAAGACGCCTATTCGTTCCATACGTCAAAAGAAAGTTTGGATGAAACGTACAACGACATGTATAACGCCTATTCGAATATTTTCCGCCGCTGCGGCTTAAACTTCCGTGCCGTCATCGCGGATTCGGGGGCGATCGGCGGCAAAGATACGCACGAGTTCATGGTGCTCTCGGACATTGGCGAAGATACGATCGCCTATTCCGACGCGTCCGACTATGCCGCCAACATTGAAATGGCGCCGGTTGTGACCACGTACGAGAAAAGCAGCGAGCCGCCGGCTGAATTGAAAAAAGTGGCGACACCGGGGCAAAAAACGATTGATGAAGTCGCTTCCTACTTACAAGTTTCGCCGGAGCGCTGCATCAAGTCGCTTTTGTTCAATGTCGATGGCCGGTACGTGCTTGTTCTTGTCCGCGGCGACCACGAGGCGAACGAGGTGAAAGTGAAAAATGTGCTCGACGCCACCGTCGTGGAGCTGGCGACGCCGGAAGAAACAGAACGGGTGATGGGGGCGCCGGTCGGCTCGCTCGGTCCGATCGGTGTCAGCGAAGCGGTCATGGTGATCGCGGACCACGCTGTTGCTGCCATCGTCAACGGTGTTTGCGGCGCGAATGAGGAAGGCTACCATTACATCGGCGTCAACCCGGACCGCGATTTTGCCGTCAGTCAATACGCCGACTTGCGCTTTGTCCAAGAGGGCGACCCGTCTCCGGACGGCAAAGGGACGATCCGCTTCGCTCGCGGCATTGAAGTCGGGCACGTGTTCAAGCTTGGCACGAAATACAGCGAGGCAATGAACGCCGTGTACTTGGATGAAAACGGCCAAACGAAGACGATGATCATGGGCTGCTACGGCATCGGCGTCTCCAGGCTGGTGGCGGCGATTGCCGAGCAGTTTGCCGATGAAAACGGGCTCGTCTGGCCGGCTTCGGTGGCGCCGTTTCATATCCATTTGCTGACAGCGAACGCGAAAAGCGACGAGCAGCGAGCGTTGGCGGAGGAATGGTACGAAAAATTGGGACAGGCAGGATTTGAAGTGTTATATGATGACCGCCCGGAGCGGGCCGGAGTCAAGTTTGCCGACAGCGATTTGATCGGCATTCCGGTTCGCGTCACCGTCGGCAAGCGGGCGGGCGAAGGCATCGTCGAAGTGAAAGTGCGAAAAACAGGCGAGACGTTTGACGTGCCGGTGGGCGAATTGACCGATACGGTGCGCCGCCTCTTGCAAGGGTGAACGAACGGCGCCGGCGAAAAAGAACGAGTTTCTTTTCCGTCGGCGCTTTTTGGCGTTTGTATGGTATGATTAGAAAGAGAAACGATTTCGTTGAGAGGGGAAATCATGGCCACGAAAGAACAAAAAGAGCGGTTTTTCGTTTTGCTTGAGCAACTGAAGATGACGTCGGATGAATGGATGCCGTATTTCCGTGATGCGTTCATTCGCAAAGTCGTGATTGATAAAGAAGAAAAAAGCTGGCATTTCTATTTTCAGTTCGCCAACGTGCTGCCGGCCGAGGTGTACAAATCGTTTACGGACCGCTTGGCGGCTGCTTTCCGCCATATCGCTGCCATCCGGTATACGATTGATGTCGAATCGCCGCGAGTAACGGAAGACGATGTGCGGGCGTACTGGCCGCTTTGCCTCGCCGAGCTACAAGAAGGCGTCTCGCCGCTTGTCGATTTGCTGAGCCGGCAGACGCCGGCGGTGAAAGGGAACAAGCTCGTTGTCACCGCCCGCCACGAGGCGGAGGCGCTGGCCGTCAAACGGCGGTTTGCGCAAAAAATCGCCGCGATTTACGCGTCGTTCGGTTTTCCGCCGCTTCAGCTGGAAGTCGACGTGCAACCGGCTGAGCAGGAAATGGAGCAGTTTTTGGCGCAAAAGCAGCAAGAAGATGAAGAGCGGGCGTTGGCGGTGCTGACCGATATGGCAAAAGAAGAGGAAAAGGCAGCAGCGGCTTCTCCATCCGGCCCGCTCGTCATCGGCTACCCGATCCGCGACGAGGAGCCAGTGCGTCCGCTTGAGACGATCGTTGAGGAAGAACGGCGCGTTGTGGTGCAAGGGTATGTGTTTGACGCTGAGGTGAGCGAGCTCAAAAGCGGCCGCACGCTGTTGACCATGAAAATCACCGATTACACGAACTCGATTTTAGTCAAAATGTTCTCGCGCGACAAAGAGGACGCCGAGCTCATGAGCGGCGTCAAAAAAGGCATGTGGGTGAAAGTGCGCGGCAGCGTGCAAAACGACACATTCGTCCGCGATTTGGTCATCATCGCCAACGATTTGAACGAAATCGCTGCAAACGAACGGCAAGATACAGCGCCCGAAGGGGAAAAGAGGGTCGAGCTCCATTTGCATACCCCGATGAGCCAAATGGACGCGGTTACCTCGGTGACAAAACTCATCGAACAAGCGAAAAAATGGGGTCATCCGGCGATCGCCGTCACCGACCATGCCGTTGTTCAGTCGTTTCCGGAGGCCTACAGCGCGGCGAAAAAATACGGCATGAAGGTCATTTACGGCCTTGAGGCGTACATCGTCGACGATGGCGTGCCGATTGCCTACAATGAAACGCACCGCCGTCTTTCGGAGGAGACATACGTCGTCTTTGACGTTGAAACGACCGGGCTGTCGGCTGTGTACAATACGATCATTGAGCTGGCGGCCGTCAAAATCAAAGACGGCGAGATCATCGACCGGTTTATGTCCTTTGCCAATCCGGGACATCCGCTGTCCGTGACGACGATGGAATTGACCGGAATCACGGACGAAATGGTGAAAGACGCTCCGCAGCCGGATGAGGTGCTGGCCCGTTTTGTTGACTGGATTGGCGATGCGACGCTTGTGGCCCATAACGCCAGCTTTGACATCGGGTTTTTAAACGCAGGCCTCGCCCGCATGGGACGCGGCAAGCTCACCAATCCGGTCATTGACACGCTTGAACTCGCCCGCTTTTTGTATCCGGATTTGAAAAACCACCGGCTGAACACGCTTTGCAAAAAGTTCGACATTGAACTGACCCAGCACCACCGCGCCATCTACGACGCGGAGGCAACCGGGCATTTGCTTATGCGGCTATTGAAGGAAGCGGAAGAGCGCAGCATACTGTTTCATGACGAATTAAACAGCCGCACGCACAGCGATGCGTCGTACCGCCTGGCGCGCCCGTTCCATGCGACGCTGTTGGCGCAAAACGACATCGGGCTGAAAAACTTGTTCAAGCTCGTCTCGCTGTCGCACATCGATTATTTTCACCGCGTGCCGCGCATCCCGCGCTCCGTGCTGGTCAAGCATCGTGAAGGGCTGCTCGTTGGCTCGGGCTGCGACAAAGGCGAGCTGTTTGACAACTTGATCCAAAAGGCGCCGGAGGAAGTCGAAGACATCGCCCGCTTTTACGATTTTCTTGAGGTGCATCCGCCCGAGGTGTACAAGCCGCTCATTGAAATGGATTACGTCAAAGATGAAGAGATGATCCAAAACATCATCCGCAGCATCGTCGCCCTTGGCGAAAAGCTCAACATTCCGGTCGTCGCCACCGGCAACGTCCATTATTTAAATCCGGAGGACAAAATTTACCGGAAAATTTTAATCCATTCGCAAGGCGGGGCGAACCCGCTCAACCGGCATGAGCTGCCGGATGTGTATTTCCGCACGACGAACGAAATGCTGGATTGCTTCTCGTTTTTAGGGCCGGAAAAAGCGAAAGAAATCGTCGTCGACAACACACAAAAAATCGCTTCGTTAATCGGTGAAGTGAAGCCGATCAAGGATGAGCTGTACACGCCGCGCATCGAAGGGGCGGACGAGGAAATCAAGGAAATGAGCTACCGGCGGGCGAAAGAAATTTACGGAGACCCGCTGCCGAAACTTGTTGAGGAGCGGCTTGAAAAAGAGCTGAAGAGCATTATCGGCCACGGATTTGCCGTCATTTACTTAATTTCGCATAAGCTCGTCAAAAAGTCGCTCGATGACGGCTACCTTGTCGGGTCGCGCGGCTCGGTCGGCTCATCGTTTGTCGCGACGATGACGGAAATTACCGAGGTGAACCCGCTGCCGCCGCATTACGTCTGCCCGAACTGCAAACATTCCGAGTTTTTTAATGACGGTTCGGTCGGGTCGGGCTTTGACTTGCCGGATCAAAACTGCCCGCAATGCGGGACGAAATACAAAAAAGACGGGCATGACATCCCGTTTGAGACGTTCCTTGGCTTTAAAGGCGACAAAGTGCCGGATATCGATTTGAACTTCTCCGGCGAGTACCAGCCGCGCGCCCACAACTATACGAAAGTGCTGTTTGGCGAAGACAACGTCTACCGCGCCGGAACGATCGGCACGGTCGCCGACAAAACGGCGTACGGGTTTGTGAAAGGCTATGCGAGCGACCATAACTTAGAGCTGCGCAGCACGGAAATCGACCGTCTGGCGGCCGGCTGCACCGGAGTGAAGCGGACGACTGGGCAGCACCCTGGAGGCATTATCGTCGTTCCCGATTATATGGAAATTTACGACTTTACGCCGATCCAATATCCAGCCGATGATACGTCATCGGAATGGCGGACGACCCATTTTGACTTCCACTCGATTCATGACAATTTATTGAAGCTCGATATTCTTGGGCACGACGATCCGACGGTCATCCGCATGCTGCAAGATTTAAGCGGCATCGATCCGAAAACGATCCCGACCGACGACCCGGACGTGATGGGCATTTTCAGCAGCACCGAGCCGCTTGGCGTTACGCCGGAGCAAATTATGTGCAACGTCGGCACGATCGGCATCCCGGAATTCGGCACGCGCTTTGTCCGGCAAATGCTCGAAGAAACGAAGCCGAAAACATTTTCCGAGCTCGTGCAAATTTCCGGTTTGTCGCACGGCACCGATGTATGGCTTGGCAACGCGCAAGAACTCATTCAAAATGGCACGTGCACGCTTTCTGAGGTGATCGGCTGCCGCGACGACATTATGGTCTATCTCATTTACCGCGGGCTTGAGCCGTCGCTGGCGTTTAAAATTATGGAATCGGTGCGCAAAGGGAAAGGATTGACGCCGGAATTTGAGGCGGAGATGCGCAAGCATAACGTGCCGGAATGGTACATCGACTCGTGCAAAAAAATCAAATACATGTTCCCGAAAGCGCACGCGGCGGCCTACGTGTTGATGGCGGTGCGCATCGCCTACTTTAAGGTGCACCATCCGCTTTTGTATTACGCGTCGTACTTTACGGTGCGGGCGGAGGACTTTGACCTTGATGCCATGATCAAAGGATCAGCCGCCATTCGCAAGCGGATTGAGGAAATCAACGCCAAAGGCATTCAGGCGACGGCGAAAGAGAAAAGCTTGCTCACGGTGCTGGAAGTGGCGCTGGAAATGTGCGAGCGCGGCTTTTCCTTTAAAAATATCGACTTGTACCGCTCGCAGGCGACCGAATTTGTCATTGACGGCAACTCGCTTATTCCGCCGTTTAACGCCATCCCGGGGCTCGGGACGAACGTGGCGCAAAACATTGTGCGCGCCCGCGAAGAAGGGGAGTTTTTGTCAAAAGAAGATTTGCAGCAGCGCGGCAAAGTGTCGAAAACGCTGCTTGAGTATCTCGAAAGCCGCGGCTGCCTCGACTCGCTTCCGGATCATAACCAGCTGTCCTTGTTCTGACGGACGGTTTTTCGTTGCAATATATTTCCCAATGTGTTATAGTTTTAGTGGAATTGGCAAAGATAATGGCAAACAAAGAGTGGGGAAACCCACTCTTTCGTCTTGAATGAGCATCGGTCTTTCCGTCTTTCGTTCATTCCCGCCTTGTGCAGGGGATTTTCTCATTATGCAGCATGCAGCCTTGCCCAGTAAGGAGGAACACGATGAGCAAAAAAGTGACAGAAACGGTTGAACAGCTTGTCGCGCCGATTTTGGACGAAATGGGGCTCGAGCTGGTGGACATCGAGTATGTGAAAGAAGGAAAAAACTGGTTTTTGCGCGTCTTTATTGATTCAGACACCGGCGTGGACATTGAACAGTGCGGCGTCGTCAGTGAAAGGCTAAGCGAAAAGCTCGACGAGGTCGACCCGATTCCGCACAACTATTTTTTAGAAGTGTCATCGCCGGGAGCGGAGCGGCCGTTAAAAAATGAAAAAGATTTTGTAAGAGCAATTGGGAAAAATGTATATATCAAAACATACGAGCCGATTGCAGGAGAAAAGCAGTTTGAAGGGGAATTGACCGCTTTTGACGGGACGACCGTGACGCTGTCGGTCAAAGACCGCGGGCGGCAAAAAACGGTCGCCATTCCGTATGAAAAAGTGGCGAGCGCTAGATTAGCCGTCATTTTCTCTTAATGATAAAAGGGGGATTTTCGTTTCATGAACACGCAGTTGCTTGAGGCGTTAGCCGATCTGATGCGGGAAAAAGGCATCAGCAAAGAAGTGATTATGGAAGCCATTGAAGCGGCGCTCGTTTCCGCGTACAAGCGCAATTTCGGCCAAGCGCAAAACGTGCGCGTCGATTTAAATATGGAAACAGGGACGATCCGCATGCTCGCCCGCAAAGACGTCGTCGAAGAGGTGACCGATCCGCGTCTTGAAATTTCGCTTGAGGAGGCGCAGCGGATCAATCCGAACTATCAAATCGGCGATGTCGTCGAATTGGAAGTGACGCCGCGCGATTTCGGGCGCATCGCTGCGCAAACAGCGAAACAAGTCGTGACCCAGCGCGTGCGTGAAGCGGAGCGGAGCATCATCTACGCCGAATTTGTCGACCGCGAAGAGGACATTATGACCGGCATCGTCCAGCGCATTGACCCGCGTTTTGTCTATGTCAGCCTCGGCAAGGCGGAGGCGCTTTTGCCGGCGAACGAACAAATGCCGAATGAAACGTACAAACCGCACGATCGGCTGAAAGTGTACATTACGAAAGTGGAAAAGACGACAAAAGGGCCGCAAATTTTCGTCTCCCGCACTCATCCGGGCTTGCTGAAGCGGCTGTTTGAGCTTGAGGTGCCGGAAATTTACGACGGGACGGTTGAAATCAAGTCGATCGCCCGCGAAGCCGGCGATCGTTCCAAAATTTCCGTCCATTCCGACAATCCGGAAGTCGATCCGGTTGGCGCCTGCGTCGGGCCAAAAGGGCAGCGCGTCCAGGCGATCGTCGACGAGCTGAACGGGGAAAAAATTGATATCGTCCGCTGGTCGGCCGACCCGGTGGAGTTTGTCGCCAATGCGTTAAGCCCAGCGAAAGTGCTGCGCGTCATCGTCAATGAAGAGCAAAGGGCGACGACCGTCATCGTTCCGGACTACCAGCTGTCGCTCGCTATCGGCAAACGCGGGCAAAATGCCCGTCTGGCGGCAAAATTGACCGGCTGGAAAATCGATATTAAAAGCGAGTCCGAGGCGCGGGACATGGGCATTGATCCGTATGCGCCATCCACTTCGCTTGATTTCAACGGCGCGGCGGCCGATAATGGAAATAGTGATGAGAACGTCCAATCATTCGATGCATCGGCGGAAATCGAGTGAGGGGGAATAGAAATGGCAGCGCAAAAGAAAATTCCGTTGCGCAAATGCGTCGTCACTGGAGAGATGAAGCCAAAGCGGGAAATGGTGCGCATCGTCCGCTCCAAAGAAGGAGAGGTGTCGATCGACCCGACCGGCAAAAAAGCGGGGCGGGGCGCGTATATTACCCTTGACCCGGATTGCATTTTACAGGCGAAAAAGAAAAACATTTTGGCCCGCCATTTAAAAGCCGACATCGCCGACTCGCTCTATGACGAGCTGCTTGCTTTGGCGAAAAAGGAGAAACAGGCAGGACAATGAAACAGAACCGCTGGGCATCGCTGTTAGGGTTGGCGCAGCGGGCCGGAAAAGTCGTTTCCGGAGAGGGACTTGTCGTCAAGGAAGTGCAACGGGGCAGGGCGCGGCTCGTGTTGCTTTCGGAAGATGCGTCGGCCAACACGGAAAAAAAAGTGACGGATAAATGTGCGTTTTATGGCGTCCCGCTTTGCAAAGTGCCGGACCGGTATGTGCTGGGCGGCGCGATCGGCAAAGACGCCCGCGTCGTCGTCGCCGTCACCGACGAAGGGTTCGCGCGCCAATTGCAAACGATGCTCGACCGATCTTTATGGGGGTGACTGTATGTCAAAAATGCGTGTGTACGAATATGCGAAAAAACAGAACGTGCCAAGCAAGGACGTTATTCATAAATTGAAAGAAATGAACATTGAAGTAAACAATCATATGGCCATGCTCGAGGCCGATGTCGTCGAAAAGCTTGACCATCAATACCGCCCAAAGGCCGAAAAGAAAACCGAAACCAAAAATGAAAAGAAAGCGGAAAAGAAAACCGACAAGCCGAAGCGGCCGATGCCGGCGAAGACGGCCGATTTCTCGGATGAGGAAATTTTTGGCGATGTAAAAGAAGCGGCCAAGCCGGCCAAGAAAAAAGGGGCGGCGAAAGGGAAAGAAACAAAACGAACGGAGGCGCAGCAGCAAGAAAAGAAAGCGTTCCAAGCGGCGAAGAAGAAAGGAAAAGGGCCGGCGAAAGGGAAAAAACAAGCGGCTCCGGCCGCGAAGCAGGTGCCGCAGCCGGCGAAAAAAGAAAAAGAGCTGCCGAAGAAAATTACGTTCGAGGGTTCGCTCACCGTGGCCGAGCTGGCGAAAAAATTGGGCCGCGAGCCGTCGGAAATTATTAAAAAGCTGTTTATGCTTGGCGTGATGGCGACGATCAACCAAGACTTGGACAAAGATGCGATCGAGCTCATCTGCTCCGACTACGGCGTTGAAGTGGAAGAAAAGGTGACCATTGACGAAACGAACTTTGAAGCGATTGAAATTGCCGATGCTCCGGAAGACCTGGTTGAACGGCCGCCGGTTGTCACGATCATGGGGCACGTCGACCATGGGAAAACGACGCTTCTTGATGCGATCCGCCATTCGAAAGTGACCGAGCAAGAAGCGGGCGGCATTACGCAGCACATCGGCGCTTACCAAGTCACCGTCAATGACAAAAAAATTACGTTCCTCGATACACCAGGCCATGAAGCGTTTACGACGATGCGGGCGCGCGGCGCGCAAGTGACCGATATCGTCATCCTTGTCGTCGCGGCTGATGACGGGGTCATGCCGCAGACGGTCGAGGCGATCAACCATGCCAAGGCGGCAAACGTGCCGATCATCGTCGCCATTAACAAAATGGATAAACCGGAAGCGAACCCGGACCGCGTCATGCAAGAGTTGATGGAGTACAACCTCGTTCCGGAAGAATGGGGCGGCGATACGATTTTCTGCAAGCTGTCAGCGAAAACGAAAGAGGGCCTCGATCATCTGTTGGAAATGATTTTGCTTGTCAGCGAGATGGAAGAATTAAAAGCCAATCCGAACCGGCGCGCGGTCGGAACGGTCATTGAAGCGAAGCTCGACAAAGGGCGCGGCCCGGTGGCGACGCTGCTCGTTCAAGCCGGCACGCTCAAAGTCGGCGATCCGATCGTCGTCGGCACGACGTACGGGCGTGTGCGGGCGATGGTCAATGACAGCGGGCGGCGCGTCAAGGAAGCGGGGCCGTCGATGCCGGTGGAAATTACCGGGCTGCACGACGTGCCGCAAGCCGGCGACCGTTTCATGGTGTTTGAGGATGAGAAAAAGGCGCGGCAAATCGGGGAAGCGCGGGCGCAGCGGCAGCTGCAGGAGCAGCGGAGCGTGAAAACGCGCGTCAGCCTCGACGATTTGTTCGAACAAATCAAGCAAGGCGAAATGAAAGAGCTGAACTTGATCGTCAAAGCCGATGTTCAAGGATCGGTTGAGGCGCTGGTTGCCGCCTTGCAAAAAATCGATGTCGAAGGCGTGCGGGTGAAAATCATCCATGCGGCGGTCGGCGCCATCACCGAATCGGATATTTCACTGGCGACGGCATCGAACGCTATCGTCATTGGCTTTAACGTCCGCCCGGATGCGAATGCGAAGCGCGCCGCTGAATCGGAAAAAGTCGACATCCGCCTCCATCGCATCATTTACAACGTCATTGAGGAAATTGAAGCGGCGATGAAAGGGATGCTCGACCCGGAATACGAAGAGAAAGTCATCGGCCAAGCGGAAGTGCGGCAAACGTTCAAAGTGTCCAAAGTTGGCACGATCGCCGGCTGCTATGTCACCGACGGCAAAATCACCCGCGACAGCAAAGTGCGCCTCATCCGCCAAGGCATCGTCGTGTACGAAGGCGAAATCGATTCGCTCAAACGGTATAAAGACGATGTGCGCGAAGTGGCGCAAGGATATGAGTGCGGCTTGACGATCAAAAACTTCAATGACATTAAAGAAGGGGACGTTATTGAAGCGTACGTCATGCAGGAAGTGGCTCGGGCATGATCGGCTTTGCCGCATGCGAATGTCTCATTTATAACGCCCGCTCGCTGAAGGACAAACGGGCCGTCCTGCAGCGGGTGCTGACAAGGATTCGGCAAAAGTACAACGTCTCTGTGGCTGAACTCGATTATCAAGACGCATGGCAGCGGGCGAAAATCGGCCTTGTCGCCATCGCGTCGAGCCGAATGGCGGCGGAGCGGGAACTCGAGCGGGCCTTGGCCTTGATCGATTCGTTCCCCGAGTTGGAGCGGGCGTCCACATCATTTGAGTGGTTGTAAATCGAGGTGATGGATGATGAACATACGGGCAACTCGCGTTGGCGAGCAAATGAAAAAAGAGTTGAGCGACATTATCGGCCGCAAGCTGAAAGATCCGCGCATCGGTTTCGTCACCGTCACCGATGTGCGCGTCACCGGCGATTTGCAGCAAGCGAAAGTGTACATTAGCGTCTTAGGCGATGACGAGCAGCGGGAGAACACGCTGAAAGCACTGGAAAAGGCGAAAGGATTCATCCGTTCGGAAATCGGGCAGCGCATTCGCCTGCGCAAAACGCCGGAAATTTTGTTTGAGATCGATGAAACGATGGAATACGGCAGCCGCATTGAGCGGCTGATCCGCGAAATTTCCGACGGCGACCGCCGCCGGCCGGAAGAGGCGGAGGATGGTCCAAACAATGGATAGACGAACCGTCTATCCATTTCCGTTGCGCGAGTATAGACAGGGAAAGGGTGCGCCGATGGACGGGGTATTGCTGCTCAACAAACCAAAAGGAATAACGTCGCACGACTGTGTGGCAAAGGTGCGCCGCCTGCTTGGGGTAAAAAAAGTCGGCCATACCGGCACGCTCGATCCAAACGTGTCCGGCGTCCTGCCGCTTTGCCTTGGCAAAGCGACGCGCATTGCGGAATTTCTTACCGGAGCGACGAAAACGTACGAAGGGGAAGTGACGCTCGGTGCAGCGACGACGACCGAAGACGCCGACGGTGACGTCGTTGCCGTCCGGCCGGTCGAGCGGCCGATTGCGCGGGTGGAAATCGAAGCCGTTTTCCGCCGCCTTATCGGGGAAATCGAGCAAACGCCGCCCATGTATTCGGCGGTGAAAGTCGGCGGCAAAAAGCTGTATGAATATGCGCGCGCCGGCATCGAGGTGGAGCGCCCGACGCGGCGCGTGACGATTTACGAGCTCGAGCTGCTCGATGATCGCGAGCAGTTTGCCGGGGAGACGGTGTCATTTCGCTTCCGCGTCACATGCAGCAAAGGCACGTATGTCCGCACGCTCGCAGTGACGGTCGGCGAGCAGCTCGGCTATCCGGCTCATATGTCCGATCTCATCCGCACAGCGTCCGGCCCGTTTCGGCTTGAAGATTGTGTGACGCTGGAAGAAGTCGAGCGCCGGGCGGCCGACGGAACGGCCGCCGCCTTGCTCATTCCGATCGAGCAAGCGCTTTTTCATTTGCCGAAATATGAAATCAATGATAAAGTAGCAGAGAAAGTAAAAAACGGGGCGCTGCTCCGGCTTCCCGCCTTTTTGCATGCGCTTGACGGGCCGGTCGTGCTCGTGACGCCCGAGCGGGAGGCGCTGGCCCTGTATGTAAAGCATCCGGCGCGCCCGGGCTTGATGAAACCGCTCAAAGTGTTTCGTTGACGCCGGGCGAAGCGCGGAAAAAAAGTAAGGTGGGTTATGGACATGGAAACGATATTTCTTTCGCATCCGCATCGCTTTGAGCGCCAGGCGCTTCCCCCGGCGGTGATGGCGCTCGGCTATTTTGACGGCATTCACCTTGGCCACCAAAAAGTGATCCGGACGGCGGTCGAGATTGCGAATGAACGCGGATACGAAAGCGCGGTGATGACGTTTCATCCTCATCCGTCCGTCGTGCTTGGCAAACAACCTGAGCTTCGTCTCATTACCCCGCTTAACAAAAAAGAGCAGTTGGTTGCGGCGCTTGGCGTGAATCGACTGTATATCGTCGAATTTACACCGGCGTTCGCCAACCTGCCGCCGGAGCAGTTTGCCGATCAATATTTGGATGGGCTTCATGTCAAGCACGTCGTCGCCGGTTTTGATTTCACTTATGGCCGGTTCGGAAAAGGGACGATGGAGACGATGCCGCTTCATGCGCGCGGCCGCTTTGGGCAAACCGTTGTTCCAAAGCTGGCCGTCGACGGGGAAAAGGTGAGTTCGACAAGGGTGCGGAAGCTCATTGAAGAAGGGGCGGTCGATCAGCTCCCCCGCCTCCTCGGCCGTTTTTATGACATCGAAGGGACGGTTGTCGCCGGGGAGCAGCGCGGGCGGACGATCGGGTTCCCGACGGCCAACATTGCGTTAAATGGCGACTACCTATTGCCGGCGGTCGGCGTTTACGCCGTCAAAGCGACCGTTGGCGGCCGGACGTACGAAGGGGTGGCGAACATCGGCTACAAACCGACGTTCCATGCGGCGCGCGAAGGGTTGCCGAGCGTGGAAGTGCATTTGTTTGCGTTCGCGCGCGACATTTACGGGGAAACGGTGACGGTTGAGTGGCACCGCCGCCTGCGGAGCGAGCGCAAGTTTGCCGGCGTCGCCGAGCTGGCGGCGCAAATTGCCCGCGACAAGGAAGAAGCAAAACAGTATTTCCGGCGTTTGGACGAAAAGACTTGCATTTTGCCGGAAAAAGAGGTATTCTAATCAGTGTATGCGAACCGTTGCTTGGCCAGGCGACTCACCGACGCCCGCTCGGCAACCGGGGATCGAAGACTAGGGAGGTGAACCATGATGGCATTGACGCAAGAGCGCAAACGCGAAATCATCGAACAATTCAAAGTCCATGAGAACGACACCGGTTCTCCGGAAGTGCAAATTGCGATTTTGACAGAGCAAATCAACAATTTGAATGAGCATTTGCGCGTCCATAAAAAAGACCATCATTCTCGGCGCGGCCTGCTGAAAATGGTCGGGAAACGCCGCCGGCTGTTGGCCTACTTGCGCAATAAAGATGTGGCGCGCTACCGTGAAATAGTTGAGAAACTTGGATTACGTCGATAAAAAAGCGGGAGCATTCCCGCTTTTTTGCTAGTTTATAGGCGCCGTTTGCGCGGCGATGATACAATAGCGCCAATTCGTCTATACTAATCATCAGCAGATCCCTTATTTTTGTACATAGAGAGGAGTACTCGTCTGTATGGAACAAGAGAAACGCGTGTTTTCCATCGATGTGGCTGGACGCCCGCTCGTCATTGAAACCGGCGAACTGGCAAAACAGGCGAACGGGGCGGCGCTCGTCCGCTACGGCGATACGGTGGTGCTGAGCACGGCCACCGCATCGCGGGAAGCGAAAAATGTGGACTTTTTCCCGCTGACGGTCAACTACGAGGAGCGGCTGTACGCGGTCGGGAAAATTCCGGGCGGGTTTATTAAACGGGAAGGCCGCCCAAGCGAGAAAGCGATTTTGGCGAGCCGGCTCATCGACCGGCCGATCCGCCCGTTGTTTGCCGAAGGATTCCGCAACGAAGTGCAAGTCGTATCGATGGTCATGAGCGTCGACCAAGACTGCTCCCCGGAAGTGGCGGCGTTGATCGGTGCGTCTACGGCGTTGACGATTTCCGACATTCCGTTTGAAGGACCGATCGCCGGTGTCATCGTCGGCCGCGTCGATGGCCAGTTTGTCATCAATCCGACGGTCGAGCAGATGGAAAAAAGCGATCTGCATCTTGTCGTCGCTGGGACGAAAGATGCCATCAACATGGTCGAAGCCGGCGCGGATGAAGTGCCGGAAGAAGTGATGCTCGAAGCGATCATGTTCGGCCACGAAGAAGTCAAGCGGCTCATTGCTTTCCAAGAGGAAATTGCCGCCCAGGTCGGCAAAGAAAAAATGGAAGTCGTCTTGTATGAACCCGATCCTGAGTTGGAGGCGGAAATCCGCCAACTTGCGGAAGCAGATATTAAGCGGGCGGTGCAAGTGCCGGAAAAACTGGCGCGCGATGCTGCCATCGAGGATGTAAAAGCGGGCGTCATCGCCAAGTACGAAGCGGAAGAGGCGGATGAAGAGAAGCTGAAGCAAGTGCAGGAAATTTTGCACAAGCTTGTGAAAGAAGAAGTGCGCCGTTTGATTACAGTTGAGAAAATCCGTCCGGACGGGCGCAAAGTCGATGAAATCCGCCCGCTGTCGTCGGCGGTCGGCGTCTTGCCGCGCACGCACGGGTCGGGCTTGTTTACGCGCGGCCAAACGCAAGTGTTGAGCGTTTGTACGCTCGGGGCGCTCGGCGATGTACAAATTTTGGACGGGCTTGATTTGGAAGAATCGAAACGGTTCATGCATCATTACAACTTCCCGCCGTTTTCCGTCGGCGAAACCGGGCCGATGCGCGGGCCGGGGCGGCGCGAAATCGGACACGGCGCGCTTGGGGAGCGGGCGTTGGAGCCGGTCGTGCCGTCGGAGCGCGAGTTTCCGTACACGATCCGCCTCGTTTCGGAAGTGCTCGAGTCAAACGGATCGACATCGCAGGCGAGCATTTGCGCGAGCACACTGGCGATGATGGATGCCGGGGTGCCGATTAAAGCGCCGGTCGCCGGCATTGCCATGGGGCTGGTGAAACAAGACGATCATTACACAATTTTGACCGACATTCAAGGCATTGAAGACCATCTCGGCGATATGGACTTCAAAGTCGCCGGCACGAGAAAAGGCGTCACCGCCCTGCAAATGGACATTAAAATTAAAGGGCTGACGCGCGACATTTTGGAAGAGGCGCTCATGCAGGCGCGCAAAGGGCGCTTGGAAATTTTGGACCATATGATGCAAACGCTCAGCGAGCCGCGCAAAGAGCTGTCCAAATATGCGCCGAAAATTTTGATCATGCACATCAATCCGGATAAAATCCGCGAGGTCATTGGGCCGAGCGGCAAACAAATCAATAAAATCATCGATGAAACCGGCGTGAAAATCGATATCGAGCAAGACGGCACGATTTTCATCTCCTCTGTCGATGAAGCGGCCAACCAAAAAGCAAAACAAATCATCGAAGACATCGTCCGCGAAGTCGAAGTGGGGGAAGTGTATTTGGGCAAGGTGAAACGGATCGAAAAATTCGGCGCGTTCGTCGAGCTGTTCAACGGCAAGGACGGGCTCGTCCACATTTCCGAGCTGGCCGAGGAGCGGGTCGGCAAAGTGGAAGACGTCGTGTCGATCGGCGATGAAATTTTGGTGAAGGTGACCGAAATCGATAAACAAGGGCGCGTCAACTTGTCGCGCAAAGCGGTGTTGCGCGAGCAGCGCGGCATTGCCGAGCCGACGCGGGAAAAACGCGGAAGACGGCCGGAGCGCCAACGCATGAAGCCTTAGGAATTTGTTTCTTAAGGCTCTTTTGCTATGTTCTAACTTGTCTCCCGTAGACATATGGTTGTAGTAGTGAAAAAGGAGGGGGACAAGGGTGAACAACGGCTATGCCCGATACATGGCGCTAGCGGTCATGTTTCTCATCGCTTGGATGGCGGTTCAGTGGCCTCCGGTCGGCGGCTACATCGAGAGCTGGCGCCCGGTGGAAATGACCGCCATGAAAGAACGCGACAAACTGTACGAGACGATTGTCAAGCAGGCGAAGCAATACGAAATTCCCGCCCAGGATGCGGTCATTGATAAAGTGTGGAAGGCGACGCCGGGGTACAACGGGCTCGCTGTCGATATTGACGCCTCTTATGAAAACATGAAGAAAACGGGAACGTTCGATGAACGAAAACTCGTGTTCCGCCAAGTGCCGCCGCGCGTTCATTTGGATGACTTGCCGCCGGCGCCGATCTATCGCGGCCACCCCGACAAACCGATGGTCTCGCTGCTCATCAACGTGGCCTGGGGGGAAGAATACATCCCCGATATGCTTGAGACGTTGAAAAAACACGGGGTGAAGGCGACGTTCTTTTTGGAAGGGCGATGGGTAAAAAACCATCCGGAGATGGCAAAAATGATAGCAGATGCCGGCCATGAAATCGGCAACCATTCCTACAGCCATCCGGATATGAAAACGCTCAGCAGCGAAGCGGTCCGCCGCGAACTGGAAAAGACGAATGAAGTCATTGAAGCGGCGACGTCGGTCAAATGCAAATGGTTTGCCCCGCCGAGCGGCAGCTACCGTGATGACGTCGTCAACATCGCCGCCGAGCTCGGCATGAAGACGATCATGTGGAGCGTTGATACAATTGATTGGCAAAAACCGTCGCCATCTGCTATAGTGAAACGGGTAACATCAAAAATCCATCCCGGCGCCATGATTTTGATGCATCCGACGATGCCGACGGCGGCCGCACTCGATGAGCTGATCGCCTCGATCAAGCGGAAAGGCTATGCCATCGGCAGCCTGACAGCCTTATTCGACGAGAAAAGACTGGCCAAAAAACAGGAGGAACATGGAGTTGATTAACAAGTACACGTGCAAAAACGGCGTGCGAATCGTGCTGGAGCAAATTCCGACTGTAAGGTCGGTGGCCATCGGCGTATGGATCGGCACAGGTTCGCGCAATGAGACGGAACAAAACAACGGCATTTCCCACTTTTTAGAGCACATGTTTTTTAAAGGGACGGCAACGCGCACGGCCCGGGATATCGCCGAAGCGTTTGACAGCATCGGCGGGCAAGTGAACGCCTTTACGTCGAAAGAGTATACGTGCTATTACGCCAAAGTGTTGGACGAACATGCACCGCTCGCGTTGGAAATGCTTGCCGATATGTTTTTTCACTCGACGTTCGTTGAGGATGAGCTGCAAAAAGAGCGGAACGTGGTGCTTGAGGAAATCAAAATGTACGAAGACACGCCGGATGACATCGTCCACGATTTGCTCGGCAAGGCATGCTATGCGGGTCATCCGCTCGGCTACCCGATTTTAGGCACGGAAGAGACGTTGCGCACGTTTACGGGGGACACGTTGCGCCAATATATGGCCGACTACTATACTCCGGATCGCGTTGTCGTTTCCGTTGCCGGCAATGTCGATGAGCGGTTTATCACTGAAGTCGAACGTTATTTCGGCTCGTTCACTGCGTCCCGCAAGCCCGCTCCGTCAGGGACGCCGACGTTTGTGCCGCAAAAGCTCGCGCGCAAAAAAGACACGGAGCAGGCGCACGTATGCATCGGGTTCAACGGCCTGCCGGTCGGCCACCCGGATGCGTATCCGCTTCTGATCCTCAACAATATTTTAGGCGGCAGCATGAGCAGCCGGCTGTTTCAAGAAGTGCGCGAACAGCGCGGATTGGCGTATTCGGTGTTCTCGTACCATTCCGCCTACCAAGACAGCGGCTTGCTCGCCATTTACGCCGGCACGGGGAGCAGCCAGCTTGACGTTTTGTTTGAAACGATCCAACGGACGCTGCGCCAGTTGAAAGAAGACGGTATTACGGAAAAAGAGCTGCATAACAGCAAAGAACAGATGAAAGGAAGCTTGATGCTTGGGCTTGAAAGCACGAACAGCCGCATGAGCCGCAACGGCAAAAACGAACTTCTTCTCGGCCGCCATCGGTCGCTTGACGAGATTATCGAGGAAATTGAAAGCGTCACGGTGGAAAAAGTGAATGAGCTGGCGCGCACCGTTTTTACCGATGATTACGCGCTCGCCTTAATCAGCCCGGATGGCGTGCTGCCGCGCCCGCTTCGATCGTAGCCGCCTGTCGGGCATAAAAAAAGCTAACGACCCGTTGTGAGGTTGTTAGCTTTTTTCGTTTGGCGCGCCCGTCATTCTTGTTCCGGAGCGTCGATCATCACCATATCGGCGCCGATTTTGCGAATATACTTCCACGGCACGCGAATTTCCTGCCCGTCTTTGCGAAACCCGAACCATTTTCCAGTCGGGATGAGCAACGCTTCGATTTGCCCTGTTTGCTCGTTGATTTCCAAATCCGTTTGCCCAAGCACCCCAAGCCGCTCCGCCCGCCGCACATCGACGATTTCTTTGCCGCTTAATTCACTCAGCCTCACGCTGATTCCCCCTTCCCCCTTCCCTCTTCCCTACTTCTATTGTAAGAAACGGGCGGGCAAAAAATGCCGCCCGCCAATGGCCTATTTTTCCGCCAAGGGCATTCACCTATATTTTTCTTCCAACATAAGATGGGAAAAGAAACGAAGCAGTTTGCCAGTAAAGAAGGTGACGAGGACATATGATGTTGACAGGAATGCATGTCGCCATCATCGGCGGTGATGCGCGGCAACTTGAAGTGATTCGCAAGCTTGTTGAACTGGACGCCAAATTGTCGCTTGTCGGCTTTGACCAGCTCGCCCACCATTTTACCGGGGCGACGAAGATGTCGATCGAGGAGGTCGATTTTGCCGACCTGGATGCGATCATTTTGCCGGTTCACGGCACGACATTGGATGGCAAGGTCAACAGCGTGTTTTCCCACGAGCCGATTCCGTTCACGGAAGAGATGGTGCAAAAAACAGCCAAGCGGTGCACCGTTTATTCCGGCATCAGCAACTCGTATTTAGACGAACTGATGAAAAAGACCGGGCGCAAATACATCCAGCTGTTTGAGCGCGATGATGTCGCCATTTACAACTCGATCCCAACCGCTGAAGGAACGGTGATGATGGTGATCCAGCACACCGATTTTACGATTCACGGTTCCCGCATCGCCGTTTTAGGATTGGGGCGCGTTGGCATGACCGTCGCCCGGACATTTGCCGCTTTGGGGGCAAAAGTGAAAGTCGGGGCGCGCCGGTCGGAACATTTGGCACGCATTACGGAAATGGGGCTTGAACCGTTTCATTTAAATGATTTGGAAAAAGAAGTGCGCGATATCGACGTTTGTGTTAACACCGTCCCCCATTTGATTGTAACGGCGAGCGTCATCGCGAAAATGCCGGCCCATACGCTGATCATCGATTTGGCGTCAAAGCCGGGCGGCACCGATTTCCGCTATGCTGAAAAGCGCGGAGTGAAAGCCATCTTGGCGCCTGGGCTGCCGGGGGTCGTCGCGCCGAAAACGGCCGGACAAATTATCGCCAACGTCTTGGCGCAGCTTTTGTATCAAGATTTACAGAAACGGAAGGAGAATAAACAATGAGCGAAAAAAGCCTGAAGGGGAAGCGGATCGGCTTCGGCCTGACTGGATCGCACTGCACGTATGACGCTGTGTTCCCGGAAATTGAAAAACTCGTGAATGAAGGGGCGGAGGTGCTGCCAATCGTCACGTATACGGTGAAGACGACGAACACCCGGTTTGGCGAAGGGGAAGAGTGGGTGAAAAAACTCGAGCAATTGACCGGGAACGAGGTGATTGACACGATCGTCAAGGCTGAACCGCTCGGGCCGAAAATCCCGCTCGACTGCATGGTCATCGCGCCGCTGACCGGCAACTCGATGAGCAAGCTGGCAAACGCCATGACCGATTCACCGGTGTTGATGGCCGCCAAGGCGACGATGCGCAACCACCGCCCGGTCGTGCTCGGCATTTCCACGAATGACGCCCTCGGCCTAAACGGCGTCAATTTGATGCGGCTGATGGCGGCGAAAAACATTTACTTCATCCCGTTTGGCCAAGATGCTCCGCACGCCAAACCGAACTCGATGGTGGCGCGCATGACGCTCCTGCATGACACTGTGCTTGCCGCCTTGGAAGGAAAGCAGCTGCAGCCAGTTGTGATCGAACGGTTCCGTTACAACGACTAACGGAGGGTGTGGAAAATCGACACCGGACAGAAAAATTTTCTCTCGTCCGCAGCGGAATGTGATAAAATAAAGACTATGAATTCATCTCTTTAGAGTGACGATGTGGAAGGAGAATGGCTGATGGCTGAAAAACAATACCATGTCGCTGTCGTCGGAGCCACGGGGGCAGTCGGACAACAAATGGTGCGGACGCTTGAAGACCGGAACTTCCCGGTCGGAACATTAACGTTGTTATCGTCAGAACGCTCGGCTGGCAAAAAAATGCGCTTCCGCGGCAGAGAGATTGAAGTGCAGGCCGCCGCGCCCGAGCGCTTTGATGGGGTTGATATCGCCTTATTCAGCGCTGGCGGCGCAGTGTCGAAAGCATTGGCGCCGGAGGCGGTTCGGCGCGGGGCGATTGTCATCGACAACACGAGCGCATTCCGGATGGAGGAAAACGTGCCGCTTGTCGTCCCGGAAGTGAACGAAAGCGATTTGACATGGCATAACGGCATCATCGCCAATCCGAACTGCTCGACGATTCAAATGGTCGTGGCGCTTGAGCCGATTCGGAAGGCGTTCGGCTTATCCCGCGTCATCGTTTCCACGTACCAGGCCGTCTCGGGAGCAGGGGCGCAGGCGATTGAAGAGCTGTACGAGCAGACGAAAGCGGTGCTTGACAATAAGCCGTTCGAGGCAACCATTTTGCCGGTCAAATCGGACCGGAAGCATTACCCAATCGCGTTTAACGCCATTCCGCAAATCGATAAGTTTCAAGATAACGGGTTTACGTTCGAAGAGATGAAAATGATCAACGAAACGAAAAAAATCATGCATATGCCCGAGCTGAGCGTCGCGGCGACGTGCGTACGCATTCCGGTGGCGAGCGGGCATTCGGAGTCGGTGTATATCGAGATCGAGCAAGACGGCGTCACGGCTGCCGATTTGCAAGCGGTGCTGCGCGAGGCGCCGGGCGTCGTTCTCCAAGACGATCCGAGCGAACAGCTGTATCCGATGCCGGCCAACTGCGTCGGCCAATACGACGTCTTTGTCGGCCGCATCCGCCGCGATTTGGACAACAGCCGCGCCTTTCATTTATGGATTGTTGCCGACAACTTGCTAAAAGGGGCTGCTTCAAATTCCGTGCAAATTGCCGAAAGTTTGCTGAAGCTCGGGCTCATTTAACGAGTATCGGGGTGTTATCATGAAAATCATTGTTCAAAAGTTCGGCGGCACGTCCGTCCGCGACGAACGCGGGCGAAACTTGGCGCGCCGCCATATTGAAAACGCGCTTGAAGATGGGTACAAAGTCGTCGTCGTTGTATCAGCGATGGGCCGCCAAGGCGATCCGTATGCGACCGACACGCTTCTTGGCTTGATCGGCGGAGCCCGTCACCATGTGACGAAGCGCGAGCAAGATATGCTTATGGCGTGCGGGGAAATCATTTCGAGCGTCGTGTTCAGCAACTTGCTGAACGAACACGGCATCAAGGCGACGGCGTTTACCGGCGCGCAAGCCGGATTTCGCACGACCAGTGATCATACGAACGCCAAAATTGTTGAAATGCGCTGCGAACGGTTGCTTGAAGCGCTTCGGGAATACGACGTCGTCGTCGTCGCCGGCTTTCAAGGCATGGCGGAAAACGGAGACATCACAACGCTCGGGCGCGGCGGGAGCGATACATCGGCCGCGGCGCTCGGCGCGGCGCTAAACGCCGAGTGGGTTGACATTTTTACCGATGTCGATGGCGTGATGACGGCCGACCCGCGTATTGTCGAAAATGCTCGGCCGTTGGAAGTTGTCACCTATACGGAAATTTGCAATATGGCGTACCAAGGGGCGAAAGTGATCCATCCGCGCGCGGTGGAAATCGCCATGCAGGCGAAAGTACCGCTGCGCATCCGTTCAACGTATTCCGATGGGCCAGGGACGCTCGTTACGTCATCGGTGCGCGGTCAAAGAGGAAGCGATGTGAAAGAGCGTCTCGTCACGGGCATTACGTACGTCGCCAATGTGACGCAAATGAAAGTGTTGGCAAAAGAAGGGCATTATGAACTGCAGTCGGATGTATTTCAGGCGATGGCTCACGAAGGAATCAGCGTCGACTTTATCAACATTTCACCGTACGGCGTCGTCTATACGGTGAGCGGAGATATGACGGAAAAAGCGATAGCCGCTTTGCGCCGCATTGGCTATGATCCGGTTGTGACGCCCCGCTGCGCCAAAGTGTCGGTCGTTGGCGCCGGCATTGCCGGTGTGCCGGGAGTAACGGCCAAAATCGTCACCGCTCTATCGGAGCAAGGCATCCAAATTTTGCAATCGGCAGACAGCCATACGACCATTTGGGTATTAGTCAAACAAGACGATATGGAAAAGGCCGTCAATGCCTTGCACGACGCCTTTTGCTTGTCCGAGGCCAAACAGGACGAATGATCAACCGATTTGAAAATGAGGAGTGAAAACCGTGGTTCAGTTCGGGAATGTCGTCACTGCGATGGTCACTCCCTTTGACCGAAAAGGAAACTTAGATTTAGCGAAAACGACAGAACTCGTCAACTATTTGCTTGACAACGGCACGGATGCGCTTGTTGTCGCAGGCACGACCGGCGAATCGCCGACGTTGACGACGGAAGAGAAAGTCGCACTGTTCCGCCATGTCGTTTCCGTCGTCAATGGCCGCGTGCCGGTTATTGCTGGGACGGGAACGAACAATACGCGCGCCTCGATCGAGCTGACGAAACGGGCGGAAGAAGCAGGCGTCGATGCCGTCATGCTTGTGGCGCCATATTACAACAAACCGAATCAAGAAGGGCTGTATCAGCATTTTAAAGCGATCGCTGAGAGCACGCCGCTGCCGGTCATGTTGTACAACGTGCCGGGGCGCACGTCGGTCAACCTCGCTCCTGAGACCGTCATTCGGCTGGCAGCGATTCCGAATATTGTCGCGGTCAAAGAAGCCGGCGGCAATTTAGAAGCGATGGCGGAAATCATTGAACGCACGCCGGACGATTTTCAACTGTATAGCGGCGATGACAGCTTGACGCTGCCGGTGTTGGCGATCGGCGGCGCCGGCGTGGTTTCTGTTGCATCGCACATCATCGGCAACGAAATGCAACAAATGATTCGTGCATTCCAGGCCGGCGACCATCAAGCCGCCGCCGCGTTGCACCGGAAATGGCTGCCGCTCATGAAAGGGCTGTTCGCTGCGCCGAGCCCGGTGCCGGTGAAAACCGCCCTGCAGTTGCGCGGCTTGGATGTCGGCTCGGTGCGCCTTCCGCTCGTTCCGCTCACCGAGCAGGAGCGAAACGAGCTCAGCCGTCTGCTTGATGCTTGATGGCCATATCCGTGCAGCAAATGACCCCAGCGTCGGTTCGGACGTTGGGGCTTTTTTGTCGAGACGGTGAAATGCGCCGGCTCGTTCATGAACCATCTTGTGTTTTTTGGCATCAATTCGTTATAATAAAGGCAAGTGACTTTGAGCGGGTTAGCATCACAATTAGGAGGACGCAGCCTTGAAATCCAAAATAAAGCCAGTAGAGAAAATACGCATTTTTGCCCTTGGGGGAGTCGGGGAAATCGGCAAAAACATGTATGTCGTCGAATTGGACGAGGACATTTTCGTCCTCGATGCCGGGGTGATGTTCCCGGAAGATGAGATGTTTGGCATTGACAAAGTCATCCCGGACATTGCCTACTTAATTGAACGGCAGCACCGCATTCAGGCGATTTTTCTCACTCACGGGCATGAGGAGCATATGGGAGCGATCGCCTACGTGCTCAAGCAGCTGTCTGTGCCAGTCTACGGGACGAAGCTGACGCTCGGGTTGGCGGAAGCGATTTTAAAAGAGCAAGGCATTGCAAACGCCAAACTGAATGAAATTCATCCTGACGCTGAACTGCTGTTTGACAAAGCAAAAGTGACGTTTTTCCGCACGATCCACAGCATCCCCGATTCCATCGGCATCAGCCTGCATACATCGCAAGGGGCGATCGTGTACACGAGCGATTTTAAATTTGACCAGACGCCGTATGGCAATAATCGCGCCGACTTGGGGAAAATGGCGCAAATCGGCGAACAAGGGGTGCTTTGTCTTTTGTCGGACAGCACGAATGCCGAGCGTCCGGGCTACAGCGGCTCTGATACAGCCGTCGCCCAAGAGATTGCAGATGTGATCGGCCACGCGAAAGGGCGCGTGTTTGTCGCCTGCTATGCATCGAACATTACGCGCATCCAACAAGTGCTTTACGCCGCCAAGCAGTACGGGCGCAAGGTGGCGGTGATCGGCAAAACGCTGCATAAAATTATGGACATCGCCGTCCGCCTCGGTTATTTGCATCTGCCGGATAAGGTGACGATTTCTGCCTACGACTTGGACCGCTATGGGGATGATGAACTCGTCATTTTGACGACCGGGGGTCATGGCGAGCCGATGAGCGCGCTTTGGCGCATGGCGCGGCAGGCGAACAAGCAGGTGAACATTAAAGAGGGAGACACCGTCATCGTCGCTGCTTCTGTCATGCCGGGGTATGAGCTTGGGTTTTCGAAAACGATCGACGCCCTATACCGGGCTGGGGCGAACGTCATTTACCACAATCGGCAAGTGCACGTGTCCGGGCACGGCTGCCAAGAAGAGCTTAAGCTCATGCTTAATTTGATGAAGCCGAAATATTTCATCCCGGTGCATGGGGAGTACCGAATGCAAAAGGCGCACGCCCGGTTGGCGAAGGCGGTCGGCATCTCGGAAGAGCGGACGTTTTTGCTTGACAAAGGTGAAGTGGTCGAATTTCGCGGCGGAGCCGCCCGCCCTGGCGGTAAAGTGCCGTACGGCAACATTTTAATCGATGGCCTCGGCATCGGTGACGTCGGCAATATTGTGTTGCGCGACAGGCGTTTGTTGTCGCAGGACGGCATTTTGATCGCCGTGGTGACACTAAACAAAGAAGCGAAAACGATTGCTGCTGGACCGGAAATCATCTCGCGCGGATTCGTTTATATGCGCGAGGCGGAGACGCTGTTGGAAGAGGCTGAGCAAATGGTGGCGGAGATCATTAAGCGCTGTCTGGAATCATACATGCTGGAATGGTCATCGTTAAAGGCGAACATTCGCGAGGCGCTAAGCCAGTTTTTGTTTGAGAAAACGAAGCGAAAGCCGATGATTTTGCCGATTATTATGGAGGTATAACGCAATCATGCTCAAAGTCCAATGGAAATGCTGGAAACGGTGAACCGTTGCCGGCATTTTTCTTTTTCTTTTCGGCCATACTAAACGTATGACCGATAGAAAGGAGAAGGAATCGATGGACAAGGAGCGTTACCTTCAGGAAGAGACGGAAGAAAAACCGGAAACGAAAACGGAAGAGGCCACTGCTGCCATCACCCAGCTTGGGCAGACGAACGTCCCGCAAATGGAACCGGATACGAACATTCATTGTCTGACGATTGTCGGCCAAATTGAAGGTCATATTCAGCTGCCGCCGCAAAACAAGGCGACAAAATACGAACATGTGATCCCGCAAATCGTCGCCATTGAGCAAAATCCGAAAATCGAAGGGCTGCTCGTCATTTTAAATACGGTCGGCGGTGATGTGGAGGCCGGGCTTGCGATTGCGGAAATGCTCGCTTCGCTGTCAAAACCGACCGTTTCCATCGTGCTTGGCGGCGGCCATTCGATCGGCGTGCCGATCGCCGTTTCGTGCAACTATTCGTTCATCACTGAGACGGCGACGATGACGATTCATCCGATCCGTTTGACGGGGCTTGTCATTGGCGTTCCGCAGACGTTTGAGTATTTGGATAAAATGCAGGAACGCGTCGTCCGCTTCGTAACGAAGCATTCCAACATTAGCGAGGAGAAGTTTAAAGAGCTCATGTTTTCCAAAGGCAATTTGACGCGCGACATCGGCACGAACGTCGTCGGTCCCGATGCGGTCCGGTACGGCTTGATCGATGAAGTGGGCGGCGTCTCACAGGCCATGGCGAAGCTGCGCCAGTTGATCGAAGCGAAAAAAGGCGGCGAAGGGAAGATGATCCAATGATTTTGTACACGATCATGCCGGAACATTTGGTGTTCCCGGTCGATGCGGCCGCGTATGAAAAGCAAAAGCTAGTGCATTACGAAGGCATCCCGTTGCTCGTCCAAATGACCGATACGGGCGAATATGAAATCGTGCAAAACTTAAGCACCAACCCCTATCATTTTTTAAACGCCAAGTATGCGCCAGGGGTGCGGTTTCCGGTTTCTGTCGCAACATCGTAATGAATTGTCAAGTTGTTCATGATATAATAATAGACAAACGGAAAAAAGCAGCCATTGTTGGCTGCTTTTTTCCGGCTTGCCAATTCATTCATGTTGGAGTGAGCGATCATGGCGAAACGAAAGCGACAAAAAAAAGGAAAACCGCCAAAGAAACAGTCATGGACGGAGACAATTCGCTTTGAATTGATCGGTCTCGGGCTGCTGGCTGTTGCCGTTGTGGCGATGGCTCGCCTCGGGCTTGTCGGGGAAACATTCGTGCTTGTCGGCCGCTTTTTTTTCGGCGAATGGTACATGCTGTTAATAGGGGGAGTGTTCATTTTATCGCTCATCCTCATTTGGAAACAATCGTGGCCGTCATGGGCGAGCCGTCCGTTTGTCGGCGTGTCAGTCATCACAGCGGCGCTTTTGCTGCTAAGTCACGAGAAGTTATTTGAGCTCATGTCGCGGCGCGGTGAGCTTGATCCGAGCGTCATCCGGACGACGTGGGCGCTGTTTTGGAACGAGGCGGGCGGAAAGGAGTCCCATGCCGACCTAGGCGGCGGAATGGCTGGCGCTCTGTTGTTTGCCGCCAGCTATCAGCTGTTTGATTCGCTCGGGACAAAATGGATTTGTTTTCTGCTGTTTGTAGTCGGCTTTGTCGTATTGACCGGGAAATCGCTGCGCGAAACGATCGGACAGATAGTTGTTGGGGCGGCCGCGCTTGTGCGGAAGGAATGGCTGGCGTTCGTCGCCGATGTGAAACAATGGCTCGCGGGGCGAAGACGGCGAGCGAGTGTAGAACGAGGCCGGCGTTCACGGCGGACGGCCGCCTATCCGGCCGAGGAATCGGCAGAAGCCGGGGCTGCTGAGGCGGACGACGAATTGCTCTCGCCGCCGCCGATCATATCCGATTTTGCCGCCGTCCGGGCGGTCGCCGAGCCGGAAGAAGAGAAACAGTTGCCTGTGGAAGATGACGACAGCGAAGGAGGGGCATCCCCGCCGTTGGCGTTTTCCGAGCATGAAAATGCCAATTACGATTTGCCGCCGCTTGAACTTCTCCGTCCGCCAAAGCCGGCTGGGCAGTCGACCGACCATGCGAATATTTATGCCAATGCGCGCAAGCTGGAAAAAACGTTCCAAAGCTTTGGCGTTAAAGCGAAAGTGACGCAGGTGCACCTTGGCCCGGCGGTGACAAAATATGAAGTGTACCCGGACGTCGGGGTGAAAGTAAGCAAAATCGTCAGCTTAAGCGACGACTTGGCGCTCGCCTTGGCGGCGAAAGACATCCGCATTGAAGCGCCCATCCCCGGCAAGTCCGCAATCGGCATCGAAGTGCCGAACGAGGAGATCGCCACCGTCTCGCTGCGCGAAGTGCTGGAGGCGGTCGAGCACACAAGGTCCGAATCCAAGCTGTTGATCCCGCTCGGGCGCGACATTTCCGGGGAAGTCGTTGCCGCCGAGTTGAACAAAATGCCGCATTTGTTGATCGCCGGCGCTACCGGGAGCGGGAAAAGCGTCTGTATCAACGGCATTATCGTCAGCCTGCTCATGCGCACCAAGCCCCATGAAGTGAAGTTGATGATGATTGACCCGAAAATGGTCGAGCTAAGCGTCTACAATGGCATTCCGCATCTGTTGACGCCGGTCGTTACCGATGCGAAAAAAGCGGCTCAAGCGCTGAAAAAAGTCGTCCAAGAAATGGAACGGCGCTACGAGCTGTTTTCCCATACCGGCACGCGCAACATTGAAGGGTATAACGAGCATATCCGTCAGCAGAACGAAGCCGCGCTGGAGCAGCAGCCGCTTTTGCCATATATCGTCGTCATCATTGACGAACTGGCTGACTTGATGATGGTCGCTTCGTCAGATGTGGAAGAGGCGATCACTCGGTTGGCGCAAATGGCGCGCGCGGCCGGCATTCACTTGATCATCGCCACTCAACGCCCGTCGGTTGACGTTATCACGGGCGTCATTAAGGCCAACATTCCGTCACGCATCGCGTTCAGCGTCTCATCGCAAATTGACTCACGCACCATTCTCGATGTGGGCGGGGCGGAAAAACTTCTCGGCCGCGGCGACATGCTGTTTTTGCCCATGGGCGCGTCCAAACCGGTGCGCGTGCAAGGCGCATTTGTGTCCGATCAAGAAGTGGAAGACGTCGTCCAATTTGTCATCGGCCAGCAGCAGGCCCAATATTACGAGGAGATGATCGTACCGGAAGAGGAGGCGAACGCATCGGCCTTCGAAGACGACTTGTATGAAGAGGCCGTCCGCCTTGTTGTGGAAATGCAAAGCGCTTCTGTGTCGATGCTGCAGCGCCGCTTCCGCATTGGCTACAACCGCGCCGCCCGGCTGATCGACGCCATGGAGGAGCGAGGCGTCGTCGGTCCGTACGAAGGGAGCAAACCGCGCGCGGTTCTTTGGTCGAAAGAAGATTTGAAAAAGACGTCGTAGCACTCGGCGGAAAATGGGCCTCAGAGCATTTTGTCAGAAAAGCGCTGGCGTCACGAGTTTTTTCCATTGAACATGGGCTGAAATCAACAGTCTTTTGCGCTGCATCGCAAGCCCTGATCGCTAAGCAGGCAGGTCGATGCCACCTGCCTGCCAATCGTATGCCACATTGGAATCGCTTTCATAAACATATCTTTTTTTTCGACAAAATTTGATAACCCTATTTATTTGGCCAGTAAAAAATGATATAGTAGTCTCAGAAAGGTTATATGTCTAATGTCAGAGGTCTGACTCTTACAGGAGATCATGTGGAGGACGTTGTCATGTCAATCAAATCAGACAACCGCCATCTGTACTTGCAAGTCATCGACCGTTTGAAACACGATATTGAAACTGGCGTGTACAAAGAAAAGCAAAAGCTGCCGTCTGAGTTTGAGCTTGCCAAACAGCTTGGCGTCAGCCGGGCGACATTGAGGGAAGCGCTCAGGGTGCTGGAAGAAGAAAACATTATCATCCGCCGCCACGGCGTCGGAACGTTTGTCAACGCCCGGCCGCTGTTTACGTCCGGCATCGAGCAGCTCTCAATCATCACGGACATGATCCGCCAAGCCGGACGAAAACCGGGAACGATTTTTTTGTCTTCTTCCATCCAGCTGCCGACAGAAGACGATATGCGCCGTTTTCAATGCCGCCCGGACGACGAGATTTTGTTGATCGAGCGGGTGCGCACCGCCGACGGGGAGCCGGTCGTCTATTGCCTCGATAAAATTTTGAGCAAGTATTTGCCAAAAGGCATTTCGTACGAACACGAATCGTTGTTTGAAAACTTGCACAACCAAACGCATCGCGACATCGCCTATGCGGTCGCGCGCATCGAGCCGCTCGGCTATCATGAAAAAGTGTCGCCGATTTTGCAATGCGACCCGGAAACGGCGCTGCTTGTGCTCAAGCAAATGCATTTCGACAAAAACGACGAGCCGATTTTTTATTCCGTCAACTACTTCCGCTCCGACAAGTTCAGCTTCCATGTCATGCGGAAGCGGTTCAGCTTTTAAGGGGGTGAAAATGGGTACATAGAAAGAGAGCGGAAGCTTTATACTAATTAAAGAACAAATTTTCAAGCCAGGGGGTAGTGAATGTGAAAAAGCGAATCGGATTGGTGTTGTCCGTCCTGTTTGCCGCCGGCACGCTGCTTAGCGCCTGCGGACAAGCCGGCAACAATGCGGGAGGCGGCAATCAGAAAGATACGTTCAGTGTCGCCATGGTCACCGACGCCAGCGGCATTGACGACAAATCGTTCAACCAGTCGGCTTGGAAAGGGCTGCAAAAGTTCGGCAAAGACAACGGGTTAGAAAAAGGCCGCGGCGGCTACGACTACTTGCAGTCATCGAGCGACGCTGACTATGCCACGAACTTAAACAAGCTCGTGCGCAGCGACTTTGACTTGATTTTCGGCATCGGGTATTTGATGGGCGACGCGGTGAAAGAAGTCGCGAAGCAAAACCCGAAAAAACATTTCGCCATCGTCGACACGGTTGTTGATGAGCCCAATGTCGCCAGCATCACGTTCAAGGAGCATGAAGGCTCGTTCCTTGTCGGCGTTGTTGCCGGTTTGATGACGAAAACGAATAAAATCGGCTTTGTCGGTGGGATGGAGATTCCGTTGATCGAAAAATTCGAAAGCGGATTCCGCGCCGGCGTGAAAGCGGTCAATCCGAAGGCGACTGTGGAAGTGCAATACGCCGGGGCGTTCGACCAAGCGGATAAAGGGAAAGCGATCGCCTCGAGCATGTACGCGTCTGGCATCGACATCATCTACCATGCAGCTGGAGCGACTGGGAACGGCGTCTTCTCGGAAGCGAAAGATTTGAAGAAGAAAGATCCGAACCGCGAAATTTGGGTCATCGGTGTTGACAAAGACCAAGCGCCGGAGGGAGAAGTGAAAGTCGGCGGCAAAACGTACAACGTAACGCTCACTTCGATGGTGAAACGCGTCGACGTCGCTGTCTATGACACGGCGAAACGGGCGAAAGAGGGCGACTTCCCGGGCGGCAAAACGATTGAGTACGGGTTGCCGGAAAATGGGGTTGGCATTGCCCCGACGCAAGACAACATTCCGGAGAACGTGTTAAAAACCGTTGACGAATGGAAGCAAAAAATCATCAAAGGCGAAGTGAAAGTTCCGACAAACCGGAAAGAGTACGAGCAATTCGCTGCGACGATCAAGTGACGAACAACGGCGAAGAAGGCTAGCGCGAGCCGCTAGCCTTCTTCAAAATCGTCAACTACTCCCACTTCGCGAACGCTTGAAGTGGGGGCTTGCCACTCCCCAGAAGTGCAAACGGACTTCGTCCTCCTTTCCTTGACTTGGGGTTGCATCAGGGGGCAGGTTGACCGCTGCCCAACGACGCAGGTCATGCCTGCATCGTTGCCGATTCTCTCGGTGTGTCTGTTGGCAGTACTTGGCTTCCACACACAACAGACGGACCTGCGCTCGATGTTTGACGGTTACAACGTTTCCTGCAGCCAACTCCATCCATCGAGCAGCCGTGATTGGAGTGCCTTTATTGAACGGTTTTCTCCACGTCTTTATTCGATCATACACAAAAGAAAGGGGGAACGCGCATTCCTCTCCCACTTACTCCCTTTGGTCGTTGAAGTGGGAGTCTCCTGCGCGAAATAGGATGAAGGGCGGCCGTTTCGCTGTCGCCTTTCATTTTGTGATTTTGACCTTGCTTGAGTAAGGAGTGAATCGCTTGGAATACGTGATTGAAATGCTCAATATCCGCAAAGTGTTTGGCACGTTTGTCGCCAATGACAACATTACGCTGCAAGTGAAAAAGGGGGAGATACACGCTCTGCTTGGCGAAAACGGGGCCGGCAAATCGACGCTCATGAACGTGCTGTTCGGTTTATACCAGCCGGACGGCGGCGAAATCCGTGTGAAAGGAAAGCCGGTGCGCATCACCGACCCGAACGTCGCCAACGATCTTGGCATCGGCATGGTGCATCAGCACTTTATGCTCGTCGATACGTTCACGGTGACGGAAAACATCATCTTAGGCAGCGAACCGACGCGGGTCGGAACGATCGATATGAAGCAGGCGGAGCGGGAAGTGCGCGAATTGTCGGAACGATATGGACTCGCGGTCGATCCGACAGCGAAGATCGCCGACATTTCCGTCGGCATGCAGCAGCGCGTGGAAATTTTAAAGACGCTTTACCGCGGCGCCGATATTTTGATTTTTGACGAACCGACAGCGGTGTTGACGCCGCAGGAAATCCGCGAGCTCATCCAAATTATGCGCACGCTCGTCCGCGAAGGAAAATCCATCATTTTAATTACACACAAACTTAAAGAAATTATGGAAGTGTGCGACCGCGTCACCGTCATCCGCCGCGGCAAAGGAATTGCGACGCTCAATGTGGCGGAGACGAATCCGAACGAACTGGCGGCGCTCATGGTCGGCCGCGAGGTGCAGTTTACGACCGCTAAGAAACCGGCTGAGCCTGGAAAACCGGTGTTGGAAATTAAAGACTTAGTCGTCAAGGACGCGCGCGGGATCAAAGCGGTCAACGGTTTGAACTTGACGGTGCACGCCGGCGAGATCGTCGGCATTGCTGGAGTTGACGGCAACGGCCAGACCGAGCTCATTGAAGCCATAACCGGGTTGATCAAAGCTGAATCAGGGACAATCCGCCTCAACGGCCGAGACATTACGAATTTGCCGCCGCGCAAAATCATCGAAGCCGGCGTCGGCCATATTCCGCAAGATCGGCATAAGCACGGGCTTGTCCTTGACTTTCCGATCGGCGAAAACATGGTGCTGCAAACGTACTATCAGCCGCCGTACTCGAAACGGGGTCTGTTGAATTTTCAAGCCATTTACGAAAAAGCGCGCCAGCTCATCCGCGAATTTGACGTGCGCACGCCGGATGAATATACGAAGGCGCGGGCGCTGTCGGGCGGAAACCAGCAAAAAGCGATCATCGGCCGCGAAGTTGACCGCGACCCGGATTTGTTGATCGCCGCCCAGCCGACAAGGGGGCTTGACGTCGGCGCGATCGAGTTTATCCATAAGCGGCTCATCGAACAGCGCGACCGCGGCAAAGCGGTGCTGCTCGTCTCATTTGAGCTCGATGAAGTCATGAACGTCAGCGACCGGATCGCCGTTATTTATGAGGGGAAAATTGTCGCCATCGTCGATCCGAAAAAGACGACGGAACAAGAGCTCGGGCTGCTGATGGCCGGAAGTAAACGGAAGGAAGCAGGTGTGTCGTGATGAAGTCAAACCGTCTCCAGCAATTGTTGATTCCTGTATTGGCTGTCTTGCTCGGCATGGCTGCCGGATCCATCGTCATGCTCGTGAGCGGCTACAACCCGATCGCTGGGTTTTACGCTCTCGTGTACGGGGCATTTGGTGATACGTACTATATCGGCGAAACGATCCGCCAGACGACGCCGTACATTTTAACCGGGTTGGCGGTGGCGTTTGCTTTTCGCACCGGCTTGTTTAACATCGGGGTCGAAGGGCAGCTGATCGTCGGCTGGCTGGCGGCCGTCTGGGTCGGCGTGTCGCTCGACTTGCCGAAAATCATCCATTTGCCGCTCGCCATTTTGGCGGCCGCCCTCGCCGGAGCGCTTTGGGGGCTGATCCCGGGCGTGCTAAAGGCGTATTTAAAAGTGCATGAAGTCATTATTACGATTATGATGAACTATATTGCTTTGCATGTAACGAACGCCATCATCCGTTCCGTTTTGTCCGATGAGGGATTTAAATCAAAGCCGGTGAAAGAAAGCGCATCGCTTCACTCTGACTTTTTTGATGCCATTACGTATCATTCCACCATGCATTACGGCATTTTCATCGCTGTCGCCGCCGCATTTGTCATGTGGTTTTTGCTTGAGCGGACGACGAAAGGGTTTGAGCTGCGGGCGGTCGGGTTCAACCAGCATGCCTCCCAGTATGCCGGCATGAACGTGCGCGCCAACATCATTTTAGCGATGGTCATCTCCGGCGCTTTTGCCGGCGTCGCCGGGGCGATGGAGGGTCTTGGCACATTTGGAAACATCTCGACGAAAGCCGGCTTTACCGGCCTCGGGTTTGACGGCATCGCCGTCGCCTTGATCGGCGGCAACAACGCGTTTGGCATTTTGCTCTCCGCCTTGTTGTTTGGCGCCTTAAAAGTCGGGGCGTTGGAAATGCCGTCAAGCGCCGGCGTGCCGACCGAACTCGTCGATATTATTATCGCGCTCATCATTTTCTTTGTGGCATCGAGCTATATGATTCGATGGCTGTTATCTCGCTGGAAAAAGGGGGCGGAGTAAGTGAGCGTGTATGACGTGTTGCAGACGATTATCCCGACAGCGATTTTCTTTGCGGCTCCCCTCATTTTCACGGCGCTTGGCGGTGTGTTCAGCGAACGGTCCGGCGTCGTCAACATCGGGCTTGAAGGATTGATGACCATCGGCGCGTTTGTCGGCATCGTCTTTAATTTGACGTTTGCCGATCGGTTTGGCGAATGGACGCCGTGGCTTGCCTTATTGGCTGCCATGGTGGTCGGCGCTGTATTTTCCCTGCTGCACGCTGTCGCGTCGGTTACCTTTCGCGCCGACCAAGTCGTCAGCGGGGTGGCGATCAACTTTTTGGCGCTTGGCCTGTCGCTGTTTTTAGTCAAAAAAATGTACGGCAAAGGCCAGACCGACCAAATTCAAGTCGGGTTTGACAAAATCGATGTGCCGGTGTTGAGCGACATCCCGGTCATCGGCCCGCTGTTGTTCTCCAATGCGTATGTGACGTCGTACATCGCCATTTTGTTGGCGTTTGTCTCTTGGTATGTGATTTATAAAACGCCGTTTGGCCTGCGGTTGCGTGCGGTCGGCGAACATCCGATGGCGGCGGATACGATGGGGATTCATGTCGCCAAAATGCGCTACATCGCCGTCATGATCAGCGGGGCGCTCGGCGGTTTGGGCGGTGCGGTATACGCGACGATCATTTCCCGCGATTTTAGCCATGCGACGATTTCTGGGCACGGATTTATGGCGCTCGCCGCCATGATTTTTGGCAAATGGCATCCGATCGGCGCGATGGGAGCGGCGCTCTTTTTCGGACTGGCGCAAAGCTTAAGCATTGTCGGGCAAACCATTCCGTTTTTGAAAAACGTTCCGACGGTTTACTTGCTCATCGCCCCGTACGTGCTCACCATTTTGGCGCTCGCCGGCTTCATCGGGCGGGCGGAGGCGCCGAAAGCGGCCGGCACGCCATATATCAAAGGGAAACGGTAGAACTTGCAGCTGTCCGGCGCAACCGGACAGCTGTTTTTCATTCCCATGATGGCAATGTTTCCAAGCGCATCGGACGAACTAGGCGGATTTGTTTGCATTTGTCGCTTGGCAACAGGTATATTGTTGATAAGACATCTCACAATAAGCATGCCGCCCATTTTGCGACAGAAAAGGAGGAGTTGGATTGGTTGACGAAAAAGTTACAGCGGTCGGACCGGTTCGCGTCCATACGATTTCGACCGATAAGTACAAAACGAACACGATCGTTTGGAAAATGAAGGCCCCTCTTGCTAAAGAAACGGTCACGCTGCGCGCGCTTTTGCCATACGTCTTGCAAAGCGGCACGGCCGACTATCCGAGCGTTAAGGCGCTGCGCACCTATTTGGATGAACTGTACGGGGCGACGCTGAACGTCGATTTAACGAAAAAAGGCGAACATCATATCATGACGATTCGCATCGATGTCGCCAATGAACGATTTTTGCCGGAGCAAACGCCGTTGCTTTCGAAAGCGCTTCAGCTCTTGGCCGATCTTCTGTTCCGCCCGGCTCTTGATGGCGGGCGGTTTGTCACCGACATTGTCGAGCAGGAAAAGCGGGCACTCCGTCAACGCATTCAGGCGGTGTATGATGACAAAATGCGCTATGCGAACATGCGCCTTGTAGAAGAAATGTGCAAAGGCGAACCGTACGCGCTCTCGCCTAATGGCGAGCTCGAGGATGTCGACGCCATTACAGCGGAAAGACTGCACCGCTATTATGAGCGGGCGTTGGCTGAAGATGAGCTTGACTTGTATGTCATCGGCGATGTCGACGAAGAAGAGGTGCTCAACACCGTCCGTCAGCGCTTTTTGCTGCCCGACCGCGCAGAGCCGGCGCGTACGCCCCAAGCTCAGGCAAAAGCGCGTGGGGAAGTGAAGGAAGTGATCGAACGGCAAGACGTCAAGCAAGGGAAATTGAACATTGGCTACCGAACGAATGTCACATACGAAGATGACGATTACTACGCCTTGCAAATGTTTAACGGCATTTTTGGCGGTTTTTCCCATTCGAAGCTGTTCATCAACGTCCGCGAGAAGGCAAGCCTTGCCTATTATGCCGCCTCAAGGCTTGAGAGCCATAAAGGGATTTTGATGGTCATGTCCGGCATTGAACCGGCCAACTATGAGAAGGCGCGCCGCATCATCGATGAGCAAATGCAGGCGATGAAAAACGGCGATTTCACAGATGAAGAAATGGCGCAGACGAAAGCGGTCATCCGCAACCAGCTGCTTGAGACGCTCGATACGCCGCGCGGGCTTGTCGAGGTGTTGTACCATAACGTCGTCTCAACGCGAAAGCGCCCGATCGATGAATGGATGGCCGGCACCGATCAAGTGACACGCGAGGATGTGGTGCGCGTCGCTGACAAGGTGGAGTTGGATACGGTGTACTTTTTGACCGGAATGGAGGCGACGGAAGATGGAAAAACGGGTGTATGAGACGCTGCGCGAAGAGCTGTTTTATGAAAAAATGGACAACGGTCTTGACGTGTACATTTTGCCGAAAAAGGGATTCAACAAAACGTACGCCGTGTTTACGACGAATTACGGTTCGGTGGACAACCAGTTTGTCCCGCTCGGTAAAACGGAGATGAAGCGCGTTCCGGACGGCATCGCCCATTTTTTGGAGCATAAGCTGTTTGAAAAAGAAGACGGCGACGTGTTTCAGCAATTCAGCAAACAAGGTGCCTCGGCGAACGCCTTTACGACGTTCACCCGCACCGCCTATTTGTTCTCAAGCACCGACAATGTCGAGAAAAACTTGGAAACGTTGATCGATTTTGTGCAAAGCCCGTACTTTTCCGACAAGACAGTGGAAAAAGAAAAAGGGATCATCGGCCAGGAAATCCGGATGTACGACGACAACCCAGACTGGCGCGTCTATTTCGGCGCCATCGAAAGCATGTATCACAACCATCCGGTCAAAATCGACATCGCCGGCACAGTTGAATCGATCGCCCAAATTACGAAAGAGTTGCTGTATGAGTGCTACGAAACGTTTTACCACCCGAGCAACATGCTTTTGTTTGTCGTCGGCCCGGTCGATGAACAAAAAATCATGCAGCAAATCCGCGACAACCAGGCGAAAAAGTCGTTCCCGCAAGCCCCGGAAGTGAAGCGGTTTGCGTATGAAGAACCGAGCGCAGTAGCGGAAAAGAAAAAAGTGATTCCGATGCATGTGCAGACGAACAAGTGCTTTGTCGGCATCAAAGCGCCGTCCGTTCCTGAAGCCGGCGAACAAAAACTTCGGCATGAGCTTGCCTTCCACGTCGCATTAGACTATTTGTTTGGAAAAAGCTCGCCTCATTATGAACGGCTGTACCGCGAAGGATTGATCGATGATACATTTATGTACGATTATACAGAAGAGCGCGGGTTCGGCTTCGCGTTGATCGGCGGCGATACAAGGGACGCTGAACGGCTCGCTTCGGAAATTCAAACGGTGCTGCTGTCGTTTGCCGCGGAGACTATAAAAAAGGAAGAATTTGAGCGGGTGAAAAAGAAAAAAATCGGCGCTTTTTTGCGCGCGCTCAACTCGCCGGAGTATATCGCCAACCAGTTTACGCGCTACGCGTTTTACGGCGCGAGCTTGTTTGACATTTTGCCGGCGTTGTCATCGTTGACGCTTGACGACGTTGCAGCCATTGCTGATGTGTGTTTCCGCGATTCGCAAATCGCCGTTTGCGAGGTTGTGCCAAAAGGGCAATGACAGGGGCTGACCGAAAGAGCGGTAATGCCCCTATCTGGGGCAGCATGGAAAACTAGACCACCCTGAAACCCCTGGTAAAACCAACGATTTCAGAGGTGGTCTCTTTCCCATGTTTTTCAGTTTCATTTCATCAAAAAGGGGCTTTTGCGTCAGCCCCTTTTTTGCGTCCAACAGAAGGAGGAGAACGTTCGATGCGCTATGCGTTAATTACCGGAGCGTCAAGCGCGATCGGGCAAAGCATCGCCCGCGAGCTCGCGCAAGGCGGCTATGGACTTTTTCTTCATTACTACCGGCGCCGCGCGCCCATTGAGGCGCTGCAAGCCGAACTAACCGGCGTGCACACCGTGCCGGTGGAAGCGGATTTGTCGATGCCGGGCGGGGTCGACCAACTGCTTTCCCGCCTCGACCGCCCGATCGATGCCATCATTTATAACAGCGGGGCCACGTATTACGGGTTGCTTACCGACATGAATGACGAGCTGATCGAACGGATGGTGCGCCTCCATGTGACAAGCCCGGCGCAGCTTGTGAAAAAACTGCTGCCGCCGATGATTTCGAAAAAGCGCGGCCAAATTGTGTTCATTTCTTCGATTTGGGGGTTGTGCGGCGCCTCATGCGAAGCGGTGTATTCGATGACCAAGGGCGGGCAAAACGCGTTCGCCAAGGCGCTGGCGAAAGAGCTCGCCCCGAGCGGCATCCGCGTCAACGCCGTCGCGCCGGGAGCGATCGCCACAGATATGCTCCGGCCGTTCAGCGAAGAAGAATTGGCGGCGCTCGCCGATGAAATTCCGGCCGGCCGGCTCGGGACCCCTGAGGAAGTGGCGAAAACAGTGGCGTTTTTGTTGTCGGACGCCGCTTCTTACATCACCGGGCAAATCATCTCTGTCAACGGCGGCTGGTATTGTTGAGCGTATATTTTTTTTGCCCGCAGGCAAACTATCCTTGAAACGTTCATCAAGGAGGGAGGGAATGAACATGTCGGTACTGGATAACTTTGAACAATGGAAAGACTTTTTATCGGAACGTCTGCAGCAAGCGCAGCAACAAGGTTTGACCCAGCAAGTGATCTCGGATGTCGCCTATCAAATCGGGGACTATTTGGCGAAACACGTCGACCCGAGAAACCCAGAAGAACGGGTGCTCGCCGACCTTTGGAGCGTTGCGGATGAAAAAGAACAGCATGCCCTTGCCAACATGATGGTGAAACTTGTCCAACAAAATAACACCCGGTAAAGAGAGGGGCTCCCTCTCTTTTTTCTTTCCTCTTTTCGGTTGCTTTTCCGTTCGCGGTTATAGTAGTATGAACTTAGCATAAGGCGTTCGTGCGGACAGCGGCAAGGGAGGAGACGGGATGGGCAAGCAGGAGTGGTATTTGGAGTATGAGATTCATGTCAACCGTCCAGGGTTGCTCGGCGATGTCGCCTCGTTGCTCGGCATGTTGTCGATCAACATCGTGACGATCAATGGCGTCCGGGATTCGCGCCGCGGCATGTTGCTTCTTTGCGACAGCAACGAACAAATCGAGCGGCTGGCGACAATTTTGCGGACGATGGACAACATTACGGTGACGAAACTCCGCCAGCCGAAGCTGCTTGATCGTTTGGCCGTCCGCCATGGCCGCTACATTCAGCGCGATGCCGACGACAAAAAGACGTTTCGCTTCGTTCGCGACGAGCTTGGGCTGTTGGTCGATTTTATGGCAGAAATTTTTAAAGAAAAAGGGCATAAGCTCATCGGCATTCGCGGGATGCCGCGCGTCGGCAAGACGGAGTCGATCGTTGCTGCGAGCGTATGCGCCAATAAGCGGTGGCTGTTTGTATCATCGACGCTGATCAAGCAGACCGTCCGCACGCAGCTGATGGAAGACGAATATAGCGAGGACAACATTTTCATTGTCGACGGCATCGTTTCGACGCGCCGCGGCAATGAGCAGCACTGGCAGCTCATCCGTGAGCTGATGCGCCTCGAGGCGACGAAGGTCGTGGAACATCCGGACATGTTTGTCCGCCATACGGAATATACGCTTGATGATTTTGACTATATTATTGAGCTGCGCCATGAACCGGATGAAGACATTTCCTACGATGCGATTGAACGCCCGTCCTTGCTGGGCGGAGACGGATTTTCCGAATTTGGATTTTAATTTTAACAAGTGGAAGGTGTTGGCCGTTGACGGAACTAGGAAAACGTTTGCGGGAAGCGCGAGAGGAAAAAAACATCAGCTTGGACGAGCTGCAAGAGATGACGAAGATTCAGAAGCGGTATTTGATCGGCATTGAAGAAGGGAATTACGCCATTATGCCGGGCAATTTTTATGTGCGCGCCTTCATTAGACAATACGCCGAGGCGGTCGGCCTCGATCCGGATGAGCTGTTTGAACAATATAAGCAGGACATTCCGCAATCGTACCAAGATGATCTTCCGCAGCCGCTGTCGCGCGTGAAAACGCGCCAACAGCTTTCCGCCGAAGGGACGAAATGGCTCGACTGGCTGCCGAAAGCCTTGATCGCGGCGGTCGTCGTCGGGGCGGCCGTTCTTGTTTGGGTGCTGCTCCAGCGCGGCACGGCAAACGAGCCCCCGGCGAAAACGAGCCCGGAGACGGCGGAAGTGGAAAAGCCGAAACAGTCGCCGCTTGAACAGGCGAAACAAAAGCAGTCGGCGAAGGAAACGGACGAGAAGGAAACGAATGAAAACAGACAGCAAAATGAACAGCCAGCGCCGACTGGCGAAGAACAACAGCCGGCTGCGGCGATGAATGTGACGGAAAAGCGCGGCAACACGGCGACGATTGAAGTCGCCAGCTCTGGCGCGTTTTCCATCGAGCTTTCATCCAAAGGAACGTCATGGGTCGAAGTATACAATACGAAAGGCCATACGTTTTACCGCGGCAACTTGACAAGCGGGCAGACGAAAACGTTCGATCTGTCGGCTGAAAGCGAAGTATGGGTGAAAATCGGGCGCACGCTCGATGTTGAGATGAAGGTGAACGGCCAACCGTTTGCCTACCCGTTTGCCCCGAAAGAGGAAGTATACCAAAAGCTGCATTTCGTGTTGAAGAAATGATGGAACAGGGCGCTTTTCCGCAGGAAGGCGCCTGCTTTTCGCACGGACTGAACTATGTTGAATGAGCGGAGGTATTTGTGGTGAACTTGCCGAATAAAATTACGGTAGCGCGCATTATGCTCGTCCCGTTTTTCTTGATCGTGATGCTCGTTCCGTTCGGGTGGGGAAGCATCCAAATCGGCGGGACAGAGCTTCCGGTTGCCCATCTTGCCGGCGCGCTCATTTTCATCATCGCCTCAGCCACGGACTGGATCGATGGCTACTATGCCCGCAAATACGGGTTGGTGACGAATTTAGGAAAATTTTTAGATCCGCTTGCCGATAAACTGCTTGTGTCAGCAGCGCTCATCGTGCTCGTTGAACTCGGCGCCGCTCCGGCTTGGATGGTGATCGTCATCATCAGCCGCGAATTTGCCGTTACCGGCCTGCGGCTCGTGCTCGCCGGGGAAGGGGAAGTCGTCGCTGCCAACATGCTTGGCAAAATCAAGACATGGACGCAAATTGTCGCCATTTCCGCTTTATTGTTACATAACTTCCCATTCTCGCTCATTTCGTTTCCGTTCGCTGAATTGGCGCTGTGGGTGGCGGTCATTTTTACGATTTGGTCTGGCTGGGATTATTTTGCGAAAAACAGACATGCGTTTTCCCATTCGAAATAGCCGGCCACAAAGGGGGAGAAAAGTCTGTTGAACGCGGAGATCATTGCTGTTGGCTCTGAGCTGTTGCTTGGGCAAATCGCCAATACGAACGCCCAGTTTTTGTCGCAGCAGCTGGCGATGTTTGGCATTAACGTCTATTTCCATACCGTCGTCGGCGACAACGCCGACCGCCTTGAGCAGGCGGTGAAAACGGCGCAAACGAGAGCGAACCTCATCATTTTCACCGGCGGCCTCGGCCCGACGAAAGACGATTTGACGAAGGAGACGATCGCCCGTTTGCTTGGCCGCCGGCTCGTGATCGACGAGGAAGCGCTCCGAGCGATTGAGGTGTATTTTGCCCGCACAAACCGGCCGATGACAGAAAACAATAAAAAGCAGGCGCTCGTCTTGGAAGGATCGACGGTGCTGAAAAACGAGCACGGCATGGCGCCAGGGATGGCGCTTGTGGCAGACGGCATTACGTACATGCTGCTGCCCGGGCCGCCGAAAGAAATGCGGCCGATGTTCAAAAAATACGGAAACGCCTTTTTGCGCCGTACGTTTTCGCTTTCCGAGCGCATCGAGTCGCGCGTCCTCCGCTTTTTCGGCATCGGCGAGTCGGCGCTCGAGACGGCGATCGCCGACTTGATCGACGCCCAGTCGAACCCGACGATCGCCCCGCTTGCAAACGACGGTGAGGTAACGCTCCGTCTGACGGCGAAACATCGGGATCAGGCGAAAGCCAAGCGGCTGCTCGACGAGGCGGAAGCCGCCATTTTGACGCGCGTCGGCCGTTATTGTTACGGGTATAATGATGAAACGCTGTTTACAAAGACATTGGCACGGTTAAAAGAAAGAGGATGGACAATCGCTGCAGCGGAAAGCTTGACTGGAGGCATGTTCCTTGAAGAGCTGACAGCTGTGCCGGGGGCGTCGGCTGCTGTGCGCGGCGGCGTTGTCTGTTACACAAACGGCGTAAAAGAACACATCCTTGGCGTGCCGCGGCCGCTGCTGGAGACGGACGGAGCGGTAAGCGAACCGTGCGCACGCCTGCTCGCTGAGAACGTGCGCACGATGTGCGATGCGGATATCGGCATCAGCTTCACCGGCGTCGCCGGCCCCGATCCGCTTGAGGGCCATCCGCCGGGCACCGTGTATGTCGGCATCGCCATGCGCGGGCGCGACACCGTCGTCCACCGCCTCACCTTATCCGGCACGCGTGATGCCATTCGCATCCGCACCGCCAAATACGGCTGTTTTTTTCTGCTTGAGATGCTCGCGGCCGACTGCTGATCGGCCTCCCCCTTCCTTCTCCATTCTCCACCGCACATCGTTTTTTCCACCGCATGAGTATGGCGATTGTTGCTAGTTTCTCCACCGAAAAAACGAATGGACGTTCGTTTTTTTGCTTGGCAATGGCCGCAAAACGCGGTATAGTATAAGTAGTCCTAGAATAAGGAGGAGTAGGTTAGTGAACCAAGATCGTCAAGCTGCATTGGAGCAGGCATTAAAACAAATTGAACGACAGTTTGGCAAGGGGGCCATCATGAAGCTCGGCGAGCAAGTCGACCGCAAAGTGTCGGTCGTGCCGAGCGGTTCGCTGGCGCTCGACATCGCGTTAGGCGTCGGCGGCTATCCGCGCGGGCGGATTGTGGAAATTTACGGCCCGGAATCGTCCGGGAAAACGACCGTTGCCCTTCACGCGATCGCTGAAGTGCAAAAGCGGGGCGGGCAAGCAGCTTTCATCGACGCAGAGCACGGTGCGACCTGTTGCTGACTGAAGTATGGCGGAAACGCCGTGCGAAAAGTCAGCGGGACTGAGCATGAGTAGGTCCTAACTGCATCACCGAGAGCTCGGTGAAAATCCGAGACGGGAATGAAGGTTGGCATTCCCGCCCTAATACCCCGACGTGCGGTCATGGTGCGCAACATGACTGTACGAAGCTCGGAGAGGACGGCGAAAAGCAGACCTGAGAAGTGGTTAGCGAAGTAGCCGGGGGTCCATAAAACTCCTATGGCTAGAGAACGCATAGCGTTGGAACGAACCACCGGAAGTACGGCTCGTAAGGCGTGGGGCGCCGAAAAAAGAAGGCGCTCACCTCCTAAGTGAGGTTCAGCCCTGGATGAGGTATTCGTGTTTGCCGAGTCTGGATTGATCCCGTAGAGGATCTTTGCCTTGAGCCCTCCAACCATGGGTAGAAAGGCGGCTGACGGGTCAGAGGTGGAGCCTAAGGGAGCATGCAAGGATAGGTGATGCGGTACAGGTGAACCACCCCAGCGGATGCCAAGGGATGCGCATCCCGATGCCGCTAAGCAGGAGGAAATGACTGCTGAAGGGGTGGGGCAGCAGCCCGTAGTAGTGATGAAGCAGGGTAACTCCTGCGGAGCGAAGGGGCATAGTCGAGTACCCTAGGTTACTAACCCAGACAATGATTAGGAAGCCGTGAGGAAATCCGTAAGGGTTTCGGTGAGCAAAACTGACTAAAAACGTGTATGGTACAAATCCGCTAGAAAGGATTTGATACTATCAACCAAACGTTTCAAGAACTAATCATTCCTAGGTCGGAGCAGGAATTCCGCGACCTACAAGACAAGATGTACGCCATTACACAATAAGTAAACTCGAGGAATACAGAAAGTGCGTACACTATATAGATGCAACGAAGAAGTTTAACATATCCTTGACGGAAAAGCGGTTTGTCCATTTTCGACTGTCGAAGGCAAGCCCTAGACTTCTCCGTCACGCCAAGGCGTGACGGAAGACCGAACAACCACCTGCTTCACAGACCCATATATGGGTCTGTGAAGCGGCGTTGTTCGGTCGCCTGACAGTCGATAAAAGCTGCAAATGGGAAATCTTCAAATTGCATCTATCCTGAAAATACCCGAACTCCAAAATGTGTAAAGTTGTAAAATTCAACATAGAGGTCTTTTCATCCTTCCGATGGTGACGAAATTTTTTTGTCATGGGAGTCTATATAGTAAAGTCTAGAGCGGATTAGTAACCGGGGTACTCGATGGAACGCCGTGTGCGGGGAAACTCGCACGCACGGTGTGAAGCGGGGGAAAATAGCCCCTCCGGGTAATGCCGAGGGTGACTATTACCTATCGCTATCGCTCGACCCCATCTATGCACAAAAATTAGGGGTCAATATCGATGAATTGCTGCTTTCCCAGCCTGATACGGGCGAGCAGGCGCTCGAAATCGCGGAAGCGCTCGTGCGAAGCGGCGCGGTCGACATTATCGTCATCGACTCGGTGGCGGCGCTCGTGCCGAAAGCGGAAATTGAAGGGGAGATGGGGGACGCTCACGTCGGCCTGCAAGCGCGGCTGATGTCCCAGGCGCTTCGCAAGCTGTCCGGCGCCATTAACAAGTCAAAAACGATCGCCATCTTCATCAACCAAATTCGCGAAAAAGTCGGCGTCATGTTTGGCAATCCCGAGACAACGCCGGGCGGGCGGGCGCTCAAGTTTTACGCTTCCGTCCGCCTAGAGGTTCGTCGCGCCGAGCAAATCAAGCAAGGCAATGATATGGTCGGCAACAAGACGAAAATCAAAGTCGTCAAAAACAAAGTCGCGCCGCCGTTTAAAACGGCTGACGTCGACATTATGTACGGCGAGGGCATTTCCCGCGAAGGGGAAATCATCGATATGGCGTCTGAACTTGACATTGTGCAAAAAAGCGGCTCATGGTATTCGTACAAAGACGAACGGCTCGGCCAAGGGCGGGAGAATGCAAAACAATTTTTGAAAGAAAACCCGCATATCGCCGAAGAAATCGCCCGCGCCATCCGCAAACATTACGGCATCGATGATGGCGAAGCAGGCGGCGAACCGATGCAAGACGAATTTGGGCTGCTTGAGGAATAACAGACGGAAGGCGTCCTGGCATGACTGGGGCGCCTTTTTCCTAGCTGCCGAAACGGAACGGCCATTCACGTCCCTTTGCAGGATATGCCGGAGGACGCCCGACTAACTTGCAGGCGGTTCCGTTTCTTTTCGCATTTTGCCAAAAAGAAGAGGAAGAGCAGAACGCTCTGTGTGCCGCGGCTTAAGAAGGGCTCCTGTGTAATATCTTGACAATTCCTACCGCCGCCTTTACAATGAACATGTATATTTATCCATGTACACGGCAGGGTCGCGTGACCGCCCGCAGCGGCGTACTGCTTGGATGCGGGGGCGCGTGGAAATGGCCAGGCAAACGACCAAGCCAATGGGTTGAAAACGGGAATGTCCATCTGCGTCGGACGATGGCGCGAAGAAGGCGCAAGGGAAAACGAAACAGCAAGAGGAGGTGAAACGATGGGTTCGATCATCATCTCCGCTTTGCTTGCCTTAGTCATTGGTGCCGTTGTTGGCTTTTTTGTTCGCAAATCGATTGCCGAAGCGAAAATCGGCGGCGCGAAAGCAGCTGCCGAGCAGCTGATTGAAGAGGCGAGACGCGAGGCGGACGCCTTGAAAAAAGAGGCGCTTCTCGAAGCGAAAGACGAGATTCATAAATTGCGGACGGAAGCGGAGCGCGACATCCGCGACCGGAGAAGCGAGCTCCAAAAACAAGAAAACCGCTTGATGCAAAAGGAGGAAAACCTCGATCGCAAAGATGAAGCGCTCAACAAACGCGAGGCGCTGCTTGAAGCGAAGGAAGAAGCGTTAAACGAAAGACAACAGCATATTGAACAAATGGAAAGCAAAGTGGAAGCGCTCGTGAAGCAGCAACAAACCGAACTCGAACGCATTTCCGGCCTGACGCGCGACGATGCGCGCCAGCTCATTTTGGAACGCGTTGAAAAAGAACTGTCCCATGAGATTGCCATGATGATCAAAGAGGCGGAAACGCGGGCGAAAGAGGAAGCGGACAAGCGGGCGAAAGCGATTTTGTCGCTGGCCATCCAGCGCTGTGCCGCCGACCATGTCGCCGAAACGACGGTGTCCGTCGTCAACTTGCCAAACGATGAAATGAAAGGGCGGATCATCGGGCGCGAAGGGCGGAACATTCGCACGCTTGAGACGCTGACTGGCATCGATTTAATTATCGATGATACGCCGGAAGCGGTGATTTTGTCCGGATTTGATCCGATTCGCCGCGAAACGGCGCGCATCGCGTTAGACAAGCTTGTGCAAGACGGACGCATCCACCCGGCGCGCATTGAAGAAATGGTGGAAAAGGCGCGCCGCGAAGTCGATGAGCACATTCGCGAAGTCGGTGAGCAGACGACGTTTGAAGTCGGCGTCCATGGCTTGCATCCGGATTTGATCAAAATTTTAGGGCGGCTGAAGTTCCGGACGAGCTACGGACAAAACGTCTTGAAACATTCGGTGGAAGTCGCGTTTTTAGCCGGACTGATGGCGGCCGAACTTGGAGAAGACGAAATGTTGGCGCGCCGGGCCGGCTTGCTTCATGATATCGGCAAGGCGATCGACCATGAGGTTGAAGGCAGCCACGTGGAGATCGGCGTCGAGCTGGCGACGAAGTACAAAGAACATCCCGTCGTCATCAACAGCATCGCCTCCCACCATGGCGACACCGAGCCGACATCGGTCATCGCGGTGCTTGTGGCGGCGGCGGATGCGCTCTCCGCAGCGCGGCCGGGAGCGCGTAGCGAGACGCTGGAAAACTATATTCGCCGCTTAGAGAAACTGGAGGAAATTGCGGAATCGTACGAAGGCGTGGAAAAATCGTACGCCATCCAGGCCGGTCGCGAAGTGCGCATCATGGTCAAGCCGGATATGATCGACGATTTGGAAGCGCACCGGTTGGCGCGTGACATCCGCAAACGGATTGAAGAAGAGCTCGACTACCCGGGCCATATTAAAGTGACCGTCATCCGTGAAACGCGCGCGGTCGAATATGCGAAATAAAGTGGCATCCTATTGCCACTTTATTTTTCTTTGAAAATAATGAATCCATGAGCGGTTATTTTCATGCTTGGGTGGCGAGTAAAAGCTTACTCATGGATGTTTTTTGTGCGTAAAATGAGAAAGTACAATGGATCCGCGCCACCTTTGAAGCGAAGCGCCATATTTTTTTGATTAGAAAGGGATCGATCATGAGAATCTTATTTATCGGCGATGTCGTCGGTTCGCCGGGGCAAAAAATGGTCGAGCATTATTTGCCGAAATTAAAAGAAAAACACCGTCCCGATATCGTCATCATCAACGGTGAAAACGCCGCCGGCGGGAAAGGGATCACCGAGCCGATTTACCGGGCGTTTTTGGCCCAAGGAGCCCATGTTGTGACATTAGGCAACCATGCGTGGGACAAGCGTGATATTTTTGAATTCATCGATCAGGCGAAGGCGCTCATCCGCCCGGCGAACTATCCGCCCGGCACACCGGGAAAAGGCATCGTCTACGTGCCGACCGAGCAAGGGGAGGCGGCGGTCATCAACTTGCAAGGGCGGACGTTTTTGCCGGCGATTGACTGTCCGTTTCAAAAAGCGGATGAATTGATTGCCGCTGCCTCGACGCGCACGTCGGTCATCATTGTTGATTTTCACGCTGAGGCGACAAGCGAAAAACAGGCGATGGGCTGGCACTTGGATGGGCGCGTGTCGGCCGTCATCGGCACGCATACGCACGTTCAGACGGCGGACAATCGCATTTTGCCGAAGGGTACGGCGTACATTACCGATGTCGGCATGACCGGCCCGTATGACGGCATTTTAGGGGTTGACCGCGACGCGGTGCTGCGCAAATTTTTAACCGGACTGCCGGTCCGGTTCGGCGTCAAGGAAGGACGAAGCCAGCTGAACGCGGTGCTTGTCGATGTTGATGGAAAAAGCGGGCGTGCGCTTGGCATTGAACGGTTGATCATTAATGACGACCACCCATATTTTGAATAATCGTTTTTTTTAAAAACAAGCTTCTCCTCAGCAGGAATAGTTGTCGAAACAGTGAATATAGTTACAGTGAAGACATTTTACCGTGATCTATTTTTCAAGGGAACGAGGGAGGAGCTAGAAATGGAAATATTAAAAGTTTCAGCAAAGTCGAATCCGAACTCTGTAGCCGGTGCACTTGCCGGGGTGCTGCGCGAGCGCGGCGCGGCGGAAATTCAGGCGATCGGTGCAGGTGCATTGAACCAAGCCGTTAAGGCAGTAGCGATCGCACGAGGGTTTGTGGCACCAAGCGGCATGGACTTGATTTGCATTCCGGCGTTTACCGATATTATTATTGACGGAGAAGAGCGGACCGCCATTAAATTAATCGTCGAACCTCGTTAACTCGATGATGAGTCAATGGTAAAATATAACCTGTTGGCGCCTTCGCTGTAGAAGGCAGGCAGGTTATTTTTGCTTTTTTAAGGGGGAAAACGAATGATTTTCGATGTCCACTGTGATGCGCTCATGAAGCTATGGCAAGACCGGTCGTTGTCGTTTCACGATGGGGCGCCGCTTCATGTCACCTTTTCTGGCATGGCGGAAGCGGGAATAAAAGTGCAATGTTTTGCCATTTACGTGCCGGAAACCGTGCCGGAAGAAGCCCGGTTCACAGCGGCATTGGAGATGGTGGACATTTTCTTTGCCCGCATCGTCGAGGCGTTCCCGTCCGTCAAGTTTGTGCGGACGAAGCAGGATATCGCCGCACTGAAAGAAGGGGAAATTGGCGCGATGTTGACGCTCGAAGGATGCGACGCCATCGGTGCCAACCTTGTCAAGTTAAAGACGCTTCTTCGCCTCGGCGTCGCTTCTGTCGGCCTGACGTGGAACTTTCCAAACGCCGTCGCCGACGGGGCGTGGGAGAAGCGCGGCGCCGGCTTGACCGCGTTTGGCCGGCAAGTCGTCGAGCTGCTCAATGAAACAAAGCGGTGGGTCGATGTGTCCCATTTGTCGGAAAGAGCGTTTTGGGATGTGATCGAAACAGCCTGTTTTCCGATCGCTTCTCATTCGAACGCCCATCGCCTCTGCCCGCATCCGCGCAATCTGACGGACGAGCAGCTGAAAGCGCTGATTGAAAAAGACGGGATGATTGGCATCAATTTTGTCCCGTACTTTTTAACGAAGGACAAACGGAGAGCAACGATCGCCGATGTGCTTCGCCATCTTGACCATGTATGTGCGCTCGGAGGGGAAAACAACATCGGGTTCGGCTCCGACTTTGACGGCATTACGGAAACGGTTTCCGGTCTTGAAACGGTGAAGCAATACGACCAGCTCGTCAATGAGTTGTACAAGCATTACTCCGCCGAACAAGCATCCCGCTTTTTATTCGGCAACTTCTACGCCCATTTACCGGAGTGACGAATATCACGGAGTATCGGATCTGCGTATCCTAAAATATATAGATGCAATTTGAAGATTTACCATTTGCAGCTTTTATCGACTGTCAGGCGACCGAACAACGCCGCTTTACAGACCCATATATGGGTCTGTGAAGCAGGTGGTTGTTCGGTCTTCCGTCACGCCTTGGCGTGACGGGGCAAGCCATAGGCTTGCCTTCGACAGTCGAAAATGGACAAACCGCTTTTCCGTCAAGGATATGTTAAACTTCTTCGTTGCATCTATCCTGAAAATACCCGAACTCCAAAATGTGTAAAGTTGTAAAATTCAACATAGAGGTCTTTTCATCCTTCCGATGGTGACGAAATTTTTTTGTCATGGGAGTCTATATAGAAGACAGGGCATCCGCGGTGCCGGCTGAAAAAGGCGTTCAAAATGATAGTTTCCTTGTCAGAAAAGTGGTACAATAGTAGCGAAAGGCTGGAGTGAATATGAAGGGGTGTAAGCATGATCGAACAGCTGTCATGGAAGGTGGGCGGCCAGCAAGGGGAAGGAATTGAAAGTACAGGAGAAATTTTTTCCACAGCGCTGAACCGCCTCGGATATTACTTATATGGATACCGTCATTTTTCTTCACGCATCAAAGGGGGTCATACGAACAACAAAATCCGCGTCAGCACGAAGCCGGTGCGGGCGGTCGCAGACGATTTGGACATCTTGGTGGCGTTCGACCAAGAGACGATTGACTTCAACTTTCACGAGCTGCACAGCGGCGGCATCGTCATGGCGGACGCCAAGTTCAATCCGGTCATTCCGGAGCGGGAAGGGGTCGTCCTTTATGCCGTTCCGTTTACTGATATCGCCACAAGCCTTGGCAACTCGCTCATGAAAAACATGGTTGCCATCGGCGCGACGAGTGCAGTGCTCGGATTGGATCCGGCCGTGTTCGAAAGCGTTGTCGCCGACACGTTTGGCCGCAAAGGGGCGCAAGTCGTCGAGAAAAACATGGAAGCGATCCGCGCCGGAGCCGAATATATGAAAGAGCTGTTGGGCGGGCGCGTCGAACCTATGAAACTGGCAAAAGCGGACGGCAAACAGCGGATGTTCATGATCGGCAACGACGCGATCGCCTTGGGCGCCTTGGCCGGCGGGGCGCGCTTTATGGCGGCGTATCCGATCACCCCCGCCTCGGAAATTATGGAGTATTTAATTAAAAAGCTTCCGGATCTCGGCGGCACGGTCATCCAAACAGAAGACGAAATCGCCGCCTGCACGATGGCGATCGGCGCCAACTACGCCGGCGCCCGGGCGTTCACCGCTTCCGCTGGTCCGGGTCTGTCGCTCATGGCTGAAGCGATCGGCTTAGCCGGAATGACAGAAACGCCGCTTGTTGTGGTTGACACGCAGCGCGGCGGCCCGAGCACCGGCTTGCCGACGAAGCAAGAACAATCGGACTTGCTTGCGATGATTTACGGCACGCACGGGGAAATCCCGAAAATCGTCATGGCGCCAAGCACGGTTGAAGAAGCGTTTTATGACATGGCAGAAGCGTTCAACTTGGCTGAAGAATATCAGTGTCCGGTCATTTTCTTGTCGGATTTGCAGCTGTCGCTCGGCAAACAAACGGTCGAGCCGCTTGATTACGACCGGATCGAGATTCGCCGCGGCAAACTCGTCAGCGAGGAATTGCCGCCGCTTCCGGGCAAAGACAACTTCAAACGATATGAGGTGACGCCGGACGGCATTTCGCCGCGGGTGCTGCCGGGAACGAAACACGGCATCCACCACGTCACCGGGGTCGAGCATGCCGAAACGGGCCGCCCGTCGGAAACGGCAGCGAACCGCCGGACGCAAATGGAAAAGCGGCTGCGCAAACTCGAGCACATCCACTTCCCGACGCCGGTGCACAAACAACTCCGCCACGAAGAACCGGATTTGCTCCTTGTTGGCTTTTTATCGACGCGCGGAGCGATTGAGGAAGCGATCGAACGCCTCGAGCAGGACGGTGTTAAAGTCAACCATGCGCACATCCGCCTGCTTCATCCGTTCCCGGTTGACGACGTGCGGCCGCTTGTCGAAAAAGCGAAGCGGGTCGTCGTCGTTGAGCAAAACGCGACCGGGCAATTGGCAAGCTTGTTGAAAATGCATGTCGGGCATGCGGACAAAATCGCCAGCGTCTTGAAATTTGACGGCAATCCGTTTTTGCCGGGCGATGTCTATACTAAATGCAAGGAGTTGTTAGCACAATGGCCACCTTTAAAGATTTCCGCAATGATGTGAAGCCAAACTGGTGTCCGGGCTGCGGCGACTTTTCCGTTCAGGCCGCCATTCAGCGCGCCGCTGCCAACCTCGGTTTGGAGCCGCACCAACTCGCTGTCATTTCCGGGATCGGCTGCTCCGGCCGCATTTCCGGCTACATTCATTCCTATGGGTTTCACGGCACGCACGGCCGCGCCTTGCCGCTCGCCCAAGGGGTGAAAATGGCGAACCGCAACTTGACGGTCATCGCCGCCGGCGGCGACGGTGATGGGTTTGCGATCGGCATGGGGCATACGGTTCATGCCATTCGCCGCAACATTGACATCACGTATATCGTCATGGACAACCAAATTTACGGGCTGACAAAAGGCCAAACATCGCCTCGCAGCGCCACCGGGTTTCAAACGAAAAGTACGCCGCAAGGGTCGATCGAGCCGGCGTTGTCGCCGCTTGAAATCGCGTTAAGCGCCGGAGCGACGTTTGTGGCGCAAAGCTTTTCAAGCGACCTAAAAGAGTTGACAAGCTTAATTGAAGAAGGCATCAAACATAAAGGATTTTCCCTCATTAACGTCTTCAGCCCGTGCGTCACGTACAATAAAGTCAACACGTACGAATGGTTTAAAGAGCGGCTGGTGAAAGTGAGCGACATTGAAGGGTACGACCCGTCCGACCGGGCGATGGCGATGCAGACGGTGATGAAATACGACGGGCTTGTCACCGGGCTCATTTACCAAAATAAAGAGCAAAAATCATACCAAGAACTCGTCCCGGGCTACCGTGATACACCGCTTACTGAAGCCGATTTGAAATTGAGCAAAGAAAAGTTTGCCGAGCTTGTAGCAGAGTTTATGTAACATATAGAAAGATTGGAAGTGATTCACACTCGATGGGGGGGCTTGCCTCATCGGGCGTTTTTTGTTATCATAGCGTGTTCCGGACATCCGGAATAAATCCCATTGTGTTTCATGACGGTTGACGCTATACTATGGTAGTGTGTGATGGAAGAAATTTGCGAGGAAGGCGGGCGGCCAACAAAGCGCCTGCGATCTACATTATTACGAATGAGGAAAGGAGATTGCGATGAACGAAAAACAACGGTTGGAACAAACAGCGCAAATTGAGACGGCAAGCCATCCAGCGGACAGAAAATCCGCCTTGGACCGGCTGAAGGAAAAAACGACGAAAGACTACGAGAAATATTTCACGAAAGTGTTTTTGCCGCCGAATTTGAAAGAAGCGAAAAAGCGCGGCAAAGAGGAAATTCAATATGTAAAAGACTTTGCGATTCCGGACGAGTTCCGCGGCATGGGGCGCGGGCGGAAGTTTTACATCCGCACATACGGCTGCCAGATGAACGAACATGATACGGAAGTGATGGCCGGCATTTTCATGGCGCTCGGCTATGAGCCGACCGACCGTCCGGAAGAGGCAAACGTCATTTTGCTCAACACGTGCGCGATCCGTGAAAACGCGGAAAACAAAGTGTTCGGCGAGCTCGGCTACTTAAAGCCGCTCAAAACGACCAATCCGGACTTGCTTCTTGGCGTGTGCGGCTGTATGTCGCAAGAAGAAGCGGTCGTTAATAAAATTTTAAAGCAATACCAATATGTTGATATGATTTTCGGCACGCACAACATCCATCGACTTCCTTACATTTTGCATGAAGCATATATGTCAAAAGAAATGGTTGTCGAGGTGTGGTCGAAAGAAGGCGACGTTGTCGAAAACTTGCCGAAAGCGCGAAAAGGCCGCATTAAAGCATGGGTCAATATTATGTACGGCTGTGACAAGTTTTGCACGTATTGCATCGTTCCGTATACGCGCGGCAAGGAGCGAAGCCGCCGTCCGGAAGACATCATCCAAGAAGTGCGCCAGCTCGCCGCCCAAGGCTATAAAGAAATCACGCTGCTTGGGCAAAACGTCAACGCTTACGGGAAAGACTTCACCGACATCCAGTACGGCCTTGGCGATTTAATGGATGAGCTGCGCAAAATTGACATTGCCCGCATCCGCTTCACAACGAGCCATCCGCGCGACTTTGACGACCGGCTCATCGAAGTGCTCGCCAAACGCGGCAACTTGGTTGAGCATATCCATCTGCCGGTGCAATCGGGCAGCACAGAAATTTTAAAAATGATGGGCCGCAAATATACGCGCGAGGAGTACTTGGAGCTCGTCCGCAAAATTAAAGCCGCCATTCCGGACGTCGCGTTGACGACGGACATCATCGTCGGCTTCCCGAACGAGACGGACGAGCAGTTTGAAGAAACGCTGTCGCTTTACCGCGAAGTGGAGTTTGATTCAGCGTATACGTTCATTTACTCGCCGCGCGAAGGCACGCCGGCGGCGAACATGAAGGACAACGTGCCGATGGAAGTGAAAAAAGAGCGGCTCAAGCGGCTCAACGACCTTGTTCAAGAAATCGCGGCCAAGAAAATGAAGCAATACGAAGGCCAAGTCGTCGAAGTGCTCGTCGAAGGCGAAAGCAAAACGAACCCGGACGTGCTGGCCGGCTACACACGCAAAAACAAGCTCGTCCACTTCGTCGGCCCCAAATCGCTCATTGGCCAATTGGTCAACGTGCGCATTACAGAAGCGAAAACGTGGACGCTGACGGGCGAATTCGTGAATGAAGCGATCGAGGTGAACTGATATGGCGAAATATACGCGGGATGAAGTGCTGGCGCAGGCGAAGCAGTTGGCGAAAATGATCGCCGAAACCGAGGAAGTCGACTTTTTCAAACGAGCGGAGGAAAAAATCCACCAAAATGAAAAAGTGCGCACATTGATCAACGAACTAAAATCGCTGCAAAAACAAGCCGTCAACTTGCAACACTACGGCAAACATGAGGCGCTCAAGCAGGTCGAGGCCAAAATTGACGCCATTTACGAGCAGCTCGAACAAATTCCGATCGTGGGCGAGTTCCAGCAGTCGCAAGCTGAGGTGAACGACCTGCTTCAGCTCGTCGCCTCGACGATTTCGAATACGGTGACCGATGAAATTCTCGCTTCGACGGGCGGCGATGTGCTGCGCGGCGAAACAGGTGCTGCCCTTCGCTACAACAAGCACGGCGGCTGCCATTAATGGCATGCGGCTCAAAAGCGTCCTTCGGGGCGCTTTTTTTCTTATGGGCGCGCTCTCCCTTCCCCCAAACCGCGGGCGGCTGCCTGGCGGCAAAAAAGAAGGCACATCGAACGGAGCAGGCGCATACAATGAACTATACGGAATAATGATTCATTTGCTGTGCACATTAGCGGAGATGGCGCATAGGATGAAATGAAGATTCATTTGAGGAGGGTTCCGTTCGATGTCTGAATACAGAGAAATTATTACGAAAGCCGTTGTTGGCAAAGGCCGCAAGTTTACACAATCGACCCATACGGTGACGGCGCCGAACCGCCCGTCAAGCATTCTTGGCTGCTGGATCATCAACCACCGTTATGAAGCGAAAAAATGCGATAAAACGGTCGAAATTCACGGCCATTATGACATCAACGTCTGGTATTCGTACAACCACAATACAAAAACCGAAGTCGTCACCGAAACGGTGTCGTATACGGACGTCGTCAAATTAAAATATCGCGACAAAGATCATTTAATCAGCGATGACACCGATGTCATCGTCCGCGTCATCCAGCAGCCGAACTGCCTCGAATGCACGATTTCGCCAAACGGCAATAAAATCGTTGTCGATGTTGAGCGGGAGTTTGTCGCCGAAGTGATCGGCGAAACGAAGGTGTGCGTTGCCATCAATCCGGAAGGATGCGGCAAGGACGACGATTTTTGCGACGAGGATGACCTTGATGAAGAATTAGAAGATTTAAGCCCAGATTTGCTGCTTGGCGAAGAAGAATAAAACTAGGAAATTTCTTTCCTAGTTTTTTCTTTTGCCGCTTGTTATAATAGTAGCGCAATCAACGAGCCTTCGGGCCGAAAAGGTTGGGGAGAAGCGATGCCATCGTACACACCGATGATCCAGCAATATTTGCACATTAAAGCGCAATATCCGGACGCGTTTTTATTTTTCCGGCTTGGCGATTTTTACGAACTGTTTTTTGACGACGCCATCAAGGCGGCGCAAGAGCTGGAAATTACATTAACAAGCCGCGACGGCGGCGATGAACGGGTGCCGATGTGCGGGGTGCCGTACCATTCGGCGCAAGGATATATTGAACAGTTAATCGAAAAGGGATATAAAGTCGCCATTTGCGAACAAGTCGAAGACCCGAAAACGGCCAAAGGCGTCGTTCGCCGCGAAGTGGTGCAGCTCATCACCCCAGGGACGCTCATGGAAGGCAAAGGGCTCACCGAGAAGGAAAACCACTACTTGGCGGCGCTCACGCCGTTTGCTGATGGTACATACGGATTGGCTTACGCCGATTTGTCGACCGGCGAGATTCGGCTTACGCTTCTTTCTTCGTGGGAGGAAACGGCAAACGAATTGCACGCCGTTGGAGCGCGGGAGATCATCGTTGCCACAGACAGCGGCGAAGAGTGGGTGCGCGAGCTGAAAGAGCGGTACGGGGCGGCGGTCTCTTATGAGGACGACACATCGCTATGCGACGAATGGAACGGCGTCATCGGCCATGTGGTGCAAGAAAAGCTGCGGCAGGCCGCAGCCCGTTTGCTTCATTACCTCGTCCGCACGCAAAAGCGGCGGCTCGATCATTTGCAGCCGGCTGAGTTGTATCAAGTTGACCACTATATGAAAATGGACCGACATTCCAAGCTGCATTTGGAATTGGTCGAAACGGTGCGGTCAAAAGGAAGGAAAGGCTCGTTGTTATGGCTTTTGGATGAAACGGTGACAGCGATGGGCGGGCGGCTCTTAAAACAATGGCTGGACCGGCCGCTCATTGATCGGCGCGAAATCGAACGGCGCCTCGATTTTGTGGAAACGTTGAAAACGAGCTATTTTGAACGGCAGGAGCTGCGCGACAGGCTGCGCGGCGTTTACGACATTGAGCGCCTTGTCGGCCGTGTCTCCTACGGCAACGCCAATGCCCGCGATCTCGTGCAGCTGAAAAAGTCGCTTCTTCAAGTGCCGGCGCTCCGTCAGACGGTCGGCGCGCTGCCGCTCGCTGAAGCGGACAAGCTGTGCGAGCGCCTTGACCCGTGCGAAGAGCTCGTCGATTTGCTCGAGCGCTCGATTCAAGAACAGCCGCCGCTTTCCGTCAAAGAAGGGAACCTCATCAAAGACGGGTATGACAAGCAGCTCGATCGCTACCGCGATGCGAGCCGCAACGGCAAAGCGTGGATCGCTGAACTTGAGGCGAAAGAGCGGGAAGCGACCGGCATCAAATCGCTCAAAGTCGGCTACAACCGAGTGTTTGGCTACTATATTGAAGTGACAAAGCCCAATCTCCCCCTTGTTCCGGAAGGACGTTACGAGCGGAAGCAGACGCTCGCCAACGCCGAGCGGTTTATCACCCCGGAGTTGAAGGAAAAAGAGGCGCTCATTTTGGAGGCGGAAGAAAAAAGCATCGAACTCGAATATGAACTGTTTGTCGCCATTCGCGAGCAGGTGAAGCAATACATCCCGCGCCTGCAGACGTTGGCGAAAGCCATTGCCGAGCTTGATGTGCTTCAATCATTCGCAACGATCAGCGACGAGTATCGCTACGTGCGTCCGCAGTTTTCCACGGAGCGCGTCTTGGTGATTCAAGGCGGCCGCCACCCGGTTGTCGAAAAAGTGCTCGGCGCGCAAATGTACGTGCCGAATGACTGCTACATGAACCGCGAGCGGGAAATGCTGCTCATCACTGGACCGAACATGGCTGGAAAAAGCACGTACATGCGGCAAGTGGCGCTCACCGCCGTCATGGCGCAAATCGGCTGTTTCGTTCCCGCCGAGCGGGCGGTGCTGCCCATTTTTGACCAAGTGTTCACCCGCATCGGCGCCGCTGACGACCTGTCGGCAGGGCAAAGCACGTTTATGGTCGAGATGCTCGAAGCGCGCCGCGCCATCGCTCATGCGACGCAAAACAGCCTCATTTTGTTTGATGAAATCGGGCGCGGCACATCGACGTACGACGGCATGGCGCTCGCCCAGGCGATCATTGAGTACATTCACGACCATATCGGCGCGAAAACACTATTTAGCACCCACTACCATGAACTCACCGCCTTGGAGCGTTCGCTCCCGCGGCTTTCGAACGTCCATGCCCGCGCCATCGAGGAAAACGGCAAAGTCGTCTTTTTGCATCAAATCGCCGACGGGCCGGCCGACAAGAGCTACGGCATTCACGTCGCCGAACTGGCCGGGCTGCCGGCTTCGCTCATTGAACGCGCGCGGTCCATTTTAGCGGAACTGGAGAAAGCGGCGGGAAAACAGGAAGCCGCCGCAGGCAGGATGGACGATGGCGCTTTGGCGGAAGCGGGTTTGGCTTTTCAGGGGAACGAAGCGTTAGACGTCGGCAGCAAGGTTGAGCGCGAGAAGGCCTCCCGTCCGTCAGCCGGCGCGGCGCGGGATGGCGTTTTGGCGGAAGCGGCGTTTGAGCAGCTGAGCATGTTTCCTGACCTTGCCCCGGCGCCTGTGGAGCCGCCGCTTTCAAGCAAAGAGAAAAAGGCGCTCGCGGCGCTGAAAGAGATCAATTTGCTCGAGATGACGCCGCTTGAGGCGCTCAACAAACTGTATGAACTGCAAAAGCTCCTCAAGTAAAGGAGGGAGGCCCGATGGGACGCATCCGCAAGCTCGATGACCTGCTGGCAAACAAAATCGCCGCCGGCGAGGTCGTCGAGCGGCCGGCTTCGGTCGTCAAGGAGTTGGTGGAAAACGCCATTGATGCCCATAGTACGGTCATCAACATCGAGCTTGAAGAGGCGGGAATGGCGAAAATCCGCGTCATCGACAACGGCGATGGCATGGAGGAAGACGACTGCTTGCTCGCTTTTGAACGTCATGCGACAAGCAAAATTCACAACGAGCACGATTTGTTCCGCATCCGCACGCTCGGGTTCCGCGGTGAGGCGCTGCCGAGCATCGCTTCTGTATCCGAAGTGGAGCTGACGACCGGCACGGGCAGCGGACCGGGAACGAAGCTTGTGCTTCAAGGCGGCGCACTCGTCTCCCGCGAGCGGGCGGCGGGGCGTAAAGGGACGGATATTACCGTATCGAACTTGTTTTTCAACACCCCAGCGCGCTTGAAATATATGAAAACGATCCACACCGAGCTCGGCCATGCGGCCGACGTCGTCAACCGGCTGGCGCTCGCCCATCCGGACGTATCATTTCGCCTCCGCCACCAGGGCAAAACATTGCTTGCCACCAATGGCAGCGGCGATGTCCGGCACGTGCTCGCCGCTATTTACGGCGCCGAGACGGCGAGACAAATGATCCCCATCGAAGCGGAATCGCTCGATTTTACCGTTCGCGGCTACATTTCGCCGCCGGACGTGACGCGCGCCTCGCGCAACTACATCTCGCTTGTTGTCAATGGCCGCTATGTGCGCAGCGTGCCGCTCATAAAAGCGATTGAAGCCGGCTACCATACGCTCTTGCCGATCGGCCGCTATCCGATTGTGTTTTTATCCATTGAAATGGATCCGGTGCTTGTCGATGTCAACGTCCATCCGGCAAAGCTCGAAGTCCGCTTTAGCAAGGAAGCAGAGCTGAATGAGCTCGTCACAGACGCCATCCGCCAGGCATTTCGCGAGCGGACGCTCATTCCGTCCGTATCGGCCGACAGCAAGCTGGCAAAACCAAAGGCGGAGCAGGCGGCTTGGACGTTCACTCATCGCGTCCGCGAGCCGTCTGTCTTATCGAGCGACATCGGCGACGGGGAAGATGCGACCACCCCTTTTGCGCCGCTAACCGGTGACGCACCGGCTGAGCGGCCATCCGCGGCTGTGCGGACGGATGAATGGGGAATACCGGACGAACATGGGCCCGCTTTCGAGCGAAAGCAGGAGGAAGAGGTGGGAGAAGAACGGCGTGCCCTCCGCTTGCCGACAGATGGGCAAGCGGAAGATAAAGCGGCGGCCGATCGCCTGCCGCCGCTTTATCCGATTGGACAATTGCATGGGACGTACATTTTGGCGGAGAACGAACATGGGCTGTATATGATCGATCAGCATGCGGCTCAAGAGCGGATCAACTATGAATATTTCCGGGAAAAACTCGGCGAAGCCACGAAGGAAGTGCAGGAGCTGCTCGTTCCGTTGATGTTTGAATATCCAGCCGACGAGTACGAGCGGATCGCCGCCTGCCGCAATGAGCTGGCGCGCTGCGGCGTGTTTCTTGAGCCGTTTGGGCCGCGGGCGTTTCTCGTTCGCTCCCATCCGACGTGGTTTCCGAAAGGGAGAGAAAGGGAAATCATCGAGGAAATGATCGAACAAGTGTTGGCGGCCAAAACGGTCGACATCAAGCAATTGCGCGAACAAGCGGCGATCTTAATGAGCTGCAAGCGCGCCATTAAAGCAAACCAACATTTGCGCCAGGATGAACTGTTCGCTTTGCTTGAGGCGCTGCGGCAGACGACGGACCCATTTACTTGTCCCCACGGCCGGCCGATCATCGTTCATTTTTCGACATATGAAATTGAAAAACTATTTAAACGGGTGATGTAGCCTGCGCCCCCTTTGTGCGACAAAGGGGGCGCTTTTTGTAATCGTTTTGTAATCTACTTTTATTCTTTCTGTTACAGACGGATTGCTTTGATTTTACTATAATGGCTCATGTGTAGGAATACGTGGTGAATTTTGTAGAGTGATAGCGAATTTTGTATAAACATGGATACATAAAGATGGATACATCGACGTCATAGGGGGATGCAGCATGAAAAAAACGGTTATATTGACAAGCACGTTGATCGGTTCCTTGTTGGCCGGCCACGCGGCATCGGCGGCGAGCTATACGGTGCAAAAAGGCGATACGCTTTGGAAGATTGCCCGGCAATCCGGCACGACGGTCGCAGCGTTAAAGCAAGAAAACGATTTGTCTTCGGATTTGATTTTTCCCGGACAAGTATTGCGCGTCAATGAGCCAAATGAATCGAACGAATCTTCTTCGAATACATATACGGTCGAGCCTGGTGATACGCTAAGCGGAATCGCCCGCAAGTTTGGCACGACTGTGGATGCGCTGCTCAAGCTCAATCCAAGCATTACGAACCCAGACTTCATTCGCGCCGGGCAGAGGCTGCAAGTAGCAGGGGAACAGGAACGTTCCAATACATACAATGTGCAGCCGGCAGCCGTGCCGACAAGCGGCCGGTATATCGTGCAGGCGGGGGATACGCTGCTTGAGATTGCGAACAAGTTTCAAACGACGGTCGACCGTCTATTGGCACTGAATCCGCAAATTACAAACCCGAACACCATCCGCATTGGCCAAGCCATTAAAGTGGCGGGCGGAACGGCTGATGTCCGGGAGGCCAAGCAGCAAGTATCGGCCGCCGAATCGGCTGCCACTGAGTCGTCCGCATCGCTTGCCGACCGAATCATCGATATTGCGGAAAAATATTTAGGGGCGCGTTATTTGTACGGAGCAAGCCCGTCGCGCACCGATGTGTTTGACTGCTCATCGTTTACGATGCGCGTTTTTGGCGAAGTCGGCATTTCGCTGCCGCGCACATCCATCGCTCAGGCGCAAGCGGGAAGAACGGTGTCGTTTGGCCAGTTGCAAAAAGGCGATCTCGTCTTTTTTGATACCGATTCGAACGGCACAATCAACCACGTCGGCATTTATGCTGGCAACGGGCAAATGATCAACGCCGCCGTTTCGCTCGGTGTCACGTATTCGTCGCTGACGTCATCCTATTGGAAAACGCGGTATGTAAAAGCGGTTCGGGTGCTTAACTAACGGGATGCGTATGGACGTCGGCTTAAACATAACCGAATGCGGCGGAAGGCTGCTCGCATAAAGCACATTTGTGGCTTTGGCGGGCAGCCTTTTTTTATGCATCCCGTGCAAAGATGTTGCTTCAGCTGCTGATCGTCACAACCAAGGGAATCATAAGGCCTGTCAATCATTTCGTACATCCTATAATAAGAAAAGGTGTCCCGTTGCTTGAGGGACACCTTTGGTCATTATTGGATGGGTTTTTTCGCTTTTCGCGTCACTTCCTCCTGAAATGAACGGATAAGGGACAGAACGATCAAAATCATGATGATCGCAATCGGGAATGCAGCGATGATCGAAGCGGTTTGCAACGCTTGCAGACCGCCAGTCCACAGCAAGATCGCCGCAGCTGCCGATTGAATGATGCCCCAGACGAACTTGACCGAATTTGGCGGGTTTAAACTGCCCTTAGTGGTTTGCATGCCGAGCACAAACGTTGCTGAGTCTGCCGATGTGACGAAAAATGTGCAAATGAGCAAAATGGCAATTCCCGAGAGCAATGGAGCGAATGGGAAATGTTCGAATGTAAAAAACAGAGCTATTTCTACTCCTTTTTCATTCATTACCTCGCCAATGCCGGCATGTTGGAACTGCTCCAAATAAAGAGCTGAGCCGCCAAACACGGAAAACCAAAGGGCGCTGAAAATCGTTGGAACCGCCAAGACACCGATCATAAATTCACGGATCGTGCGCCCACGGGAAATGCGAGCAATAAACGTCCCCACAAACGGCGCCCATGCGATCCACCACGCCCAATAAAAAATGGTCCACACTTTCGGCCAATCATTTTGCTCGAACGGGTTGAGCCGGAAACTCATCGAGGGAAGATTTTGTAAGTACGTCCCGATCGTCGACGTGAACACATCCAAAATAAAATTCGTTGGACCGGCAAACAGCATGAACAACATAAGCAACAATGCGAGCGCAATATTGATGTTGCTCAGCCATTTTATGCCTTTGTTTAGGCCGGTTTGCGCCGAGAGCATAAACAGAGCCGTGACAACCACAATGATGAGCAGTTGTGTTGAAATAGAGTTTGAAATATTTGGGAACAACTGATGCAATCCCCCACTGATTTGAATGGCTCCCAGCCCTAGCGAGGTGGCGACGCCAAAAATGGTTGCGTATACGGCTAGCGTATCAATGGCTACACCGAGACCGCCTTCTGTCCGCGCTCCTAGCAACGGGCGCAGCGTGCGGCTGATGACCCCGGCTTCTCGCTTGCGAAACTGGAAGTAAGCGAGCGCCAAGGCAAGGACGCCGTAGATCGCCCATGGATGCAGCCCCCAATGGAAAAACGAGTAGCGCATGGCCAGACGGGCCGCTTCCGCCGTTGCCTCTTCTCCTGTTGGCGGCGTGTAATAGTGGGACACCGGTTCGGCCACTCCCCAAAACACTAACCCGATTCCCATTCCGGCGCTAAACAGCATGGCAAACCACGTCATATAGCTGTATTCCGGTTCTTCCCCGTCGCGGCCGAGGCGGATATTTCCGTAACGGGAAAAAATAAGAAACAAAGAAAACGCCAAAAACAACGAAGCGCTGAGCAAATAAAACCAGCCGAATTTATCGATCAGAAACGAGTGTACCGCGTTGCTGACCGCCTTTAAATTGTAGCGTGGCAGCAAAGACTCCGGAACGACTCCCCAAATAATAAACACAATGGCGATCACAATGGAAATAGAAAAGACGCTTGTTGTTTTTTTCATCTCATTCCTCCTTATTTGTACAATAATCTCATGAGGATCGTGTTAGCGGTTTTGGGGCTTTGCACTTTTAGGGTAACAAAATTCGACAATGAATACAAACGATCCAAATTTTTGACGCATATCATTTTGTGCCATGATTTTTTATCGTGTAAAATAAAATACTTGTAGTTTACCAAAAAAGGAGCATTCCCGTTAGGAGCTTTTCCGGGGACTTGATCAAAAAAAGCCCTCTTGGTATGATGCAGGGGTGTCAAACAATACCTACCATCATGCCAAGGAGGACTTCAGATGAATTGTACACAAAACTATAAAATTGATCAAGTTACGGAACAAACGCTTGTCGTGGGCATCGATATCGCGAAACGAACTCACTACGCCTGCTTCGTGGATGACCGGGGGCGCGTGCTTCGCAAGTCGTTCCCGATCTTCCAGTCGAAAGAGGGGTTTCAGCAGCTGTATAAAGCGATTCAGGAGGCGATGCAAGCGTTTGGGAAGTCAGAGGTGATCGTCGCGGTGGAGCCGACCGGGCACTACTGGTTGAACCTGGCCTACTTCCTCGAGGAGCACGGGATCCCGTTGGTCATGGTCAACCCGGCGCATGTGTGCCGGTCGAAAGAACTCGATGACAACCTGCCGACGAAACACGACGCCAAAGACGCCCTGGTCATTGCCAGACTGGCAAAAGACGGACGATTCCTCGTCCCCCGGCTGCTGCACGAGATCGAAGCCGATTTGCGCGTGGGAAGCACGCTCAAAGAGAAGCTCCGCAAGGAACAGACGGCGGTGAAAAACGCGATCGTCCGCTGGACCGACCGATATTTTCCGGAGTTTTGGACGGTGTTTCGCGACCTGGGGAAAACGGCGCTTTCGGTGCTGGAGTGGACGCCGCTTCCGGCCGATATGGCCGGCCGATCCGCCGAGGAGCTCATCGAGGTGTACCGGCAAAGCGAAGGGCTGAAATGCCCGCAGAAGGCCAAAATTCAGGCGTTGATCAACGCCGCGAAGGACTCCATTGGGGTGACGGAAGGGACGACGATGGCCCGGTTTGAGATCGCCGCGCTCGTCCGCCGATACCGCCAATTGGAGGCGGAGATCGCCGCGTTGGACGCCGAGTTGAAGGCATTGGTTCAAACGACGATGGAGTATCAATGGCTGAAAACGGTCGACGGGTTGGGAGACGCCACGATTATCGATCTGTTGGCGGAGATCGGCAGCTTCGCCCATTATCGGGACCCGCGCCAATTGGTGAAGTTGGCGGGCCTGACGCTCAAGGAGAACTCCTCCGGCCAGCGCAAAGGGCAAAAGCACATCTCCAAACGGGGACGGAAACGGCTGCGCTCGGTGCTGTTTCGGGCGATGATTCCGCTGATCCGGCACAACGAGGCGTTTCGCGAGCTGCATGAATATTACACGACCCGATCCGTCAACCCGCTGACCGGAAAGCAATCCATCGTCGCCTTGTGCCGGAAGCTGTTGAATGTGCTGTTTGCGATTTGTACGAAGAAACAAGCCTTTGACGCGGAGCGAATGAAACAGGACGTCTTGTCCCAGGTGCAACGGGCGGCCTAAGGCCTCCCCCTGCGAACGGAAGAATCGTTGGACAACAGGATGACACCGGAGAAGCTGGCGTGATTTTATCCATTCGACCTTGAGTCCCCAAAGGAGCTTGGCCGGCCTCCGCCTGATGACGAGACCGAACGAGGGAATGTTGGCGCGAAGACGCCCGGAGACATGGGAGGGTTCGTCCTCATCAGCGACGCGGAGATCCAAAGGGTGCATCGAATACGCTTCCCCCCACGGCAGGAAAATATAACCAGCCGTGGCCGCGAAGCGCACCCTAGGTCTGTAAGATATCCACAAAACTGAAAAAGGATGTAAGGGATTTTGTCGAAAAATATTTTTTGGACACCCCTGAGAGGCCGAAAAGCCTTGATAGATCAACATTTCTAGAGGGAGGTTATTTGTATGAGCAGCCGCCTGTCGGTCATGGTCAGCATCGTGCTGGCGATGCTCGTCGCGTCCATGGATACGACCATCATGAACACGACAATGCCGATCATCGCCAAAGAGCTTGGAGGGTTTTCTTTGTACGCCTGGGCGTTTGCGTCATACATGATTACAACGACCGTCCTGTCGCCGATTGCCGGCCGTCTGTCCGACCTGTTTGGCCGCAAAAACGTATTCAGCTTTGGCATCATTTTATTTTTGATTGGCTCGCTTCTTTGCGGTTTGTCGCAAAATATGGTGCAACTCGTCCTGTTCCGCGCCGTACAAGGGGTCGGCGCCGGGTTTATGATGCCGTTTCCGGCCATTATCGCCGGTGATTTGTTTCCGGTGGAAAAGCGCGGAAAGATCCAGGCGTTTTTTACCGCCATGTGGGGCATTTCCGCCGTCTTGGCGCCGCTTTTAGGCTCGCTGTTTGTCGAATACGCGACATGGCGCTGGATTTTTTATGTCAACATTCCCATCTGCTTGCTCTCGCTTGTGACGTTGTTTCCATATAAAGAAGTATATGAACCGAAGCGGGCGGCGGTCGATTACATGGGGGCTGCGTTGTTTGCGGCGGCGGTCAGTTTGCTTTTGCTCGTCACCGTCGTTGCGCGGGGGCAATGGTGGTACGGGGCGGCCGGCGCGCTCTTACTTGTTGCGTTTTACTTTTTCGAAAAACGGCAGCCGTCTCCGCTCGTGCCGCTTTCACTTGTTCATCACCGCACGCTCAAATGGATGAACATTAACGGCTTTGTCAGCTGCGTCGCGCTGTTTGGCACGTCAAGCTACATTCCGCTCTTTTTGCAAAATGTTGCTCATTTATCGGTATTTATCAGCGGCGTTGCCTTGCTTGGCTCGTCCGTTGGCTGGATGATCGCCGCCGTGCCGGCCGGGAAATGGATTTTGCGCTATGGCTACCGTCCGCTTCTCATCATCGGCAATGTGCTGCTGGTTGCGTCCGGCCTGCTTCTGGCGCTGCTGAACGAAAGTCACGGATTTTGGTATGTGTTTTTCGTCATGTTTGTCCAAGGGCTGTCATTCGGGTTGACGTCGACCGTTGGGGTCATTGGCTCGCAGCAGCTTGCCGACGCTCATGAAAAAGGAATCGCGACGTCCTTTTTTATGTTTTGCCGCAATATCGGCACGGCGATCGGCGTGACCGTCATGGGAGCGTTTTTGACGAAGGCGCCGACGTTTATGACCGGCATCCATCATTTGTTTTTATTCGGCCTCATTGGCAGCATCGCCGCGCTTGTCACCTCGCTTTTCATTCATGATGAAGCCGAAGCCGGCCGAAACACGTGGCAGCCGGAAGGAACGGCGTAAGGCGGGGAAGCGGCATGGGTGCGGCCTGTTTGCTCTTTGCGAGTTGACGGTGAAAGAGGAGGCTCATTGAGAAAATCCAGTTGATTTTCTCAATGAAGCAGGCCTTTTCATCAAAGATGGCAAAAGAGCCAAAAAAACCCTAAACATTGTCTGTGATCATCCGATAATGTAGATAGAACAACATACTGATTCACAGAAGGAGGATTTGCCAATGAACATGAAAATGACCGTGCGCAGAAAACTGCAGGCTGGGTTTGGCCTTGTCTATGTGTTGATCGCGCTGCTAGTCGGGTTTTCTTATTACGAAATTTCCAAACTGAACGGTACATATACCGATGTCATTGACAAACGGGTGCCGAATCTCGTCAACGTCAAGGAGCTGGAGGTGCTCATCTACCGCCAAGTCGGCAGCATGCGCGGCTATTTGTTGACTGGCGATGAGACGTTAAGGAAAAACTTTGAAAAAGCGCATGAGGAGTACAAGAAAATAAGCGAAAAGCTTGCGGCGAAGCTGACGCGGGAAGAAACGAAACAGCAGCTTGCCGAGCTCGATTTGCTTGAACAGCAGTTTTACGAACTTGGGCAAAAAACGTTCGACTTAAAAGCGCAAAACAAACCGGAGCAGTACATCGCCCTTGTGACCACAACAGGGCGCGACTTAACAACCCAATTTGATGAAAAGGAGCATCAATTGGTCGCTCTCCAGGAGCAGGAAATGAAGGAAGCTAATGATCATGCGAGCGCATCGGCGGCTGCGGTCGAGCGGCTGATCATCATCGTCGGCTTGTTGACGGTGGCGGCTGGAGCGACCGTCAGCTATTACATCAGCCGCTCGATTTCCCGCCCGCTATTGGTGCTGTCGGATGCGGCTGGTCGGATCGCTGCCGGCGATTTGACCAAGACGAAAACCGGCGTCCGCAACCGGGACGAAATCGGCGAGCTGGCCGCTTCGTTTGAACAAATGGCCCAAAATTTGCGCGAAGTGCTAAAGGAAGTGGCGCAAAACGCCGAGCAAGTCGCCGCTTCGTCGGAGGAGCTGGCAGCGAGCGCCGAACAGACGAGCAAGGCGACCGAGCAAATCGCCATGACGATTCAGGGCGTTGCTTCCGGCATGGACAAGAAAATGCAAAGCGTGGAAGAAACGTCCGCCGCGGTCGATTCGATGTCTGAGAGAATCGAGCAAATTTCCGGACGGGCGCAAAGCGTGTCCGCCATCGCTAGTGAGGCGTCGAGACAAGCGGCTGAGGGCGGGCAAACGATCGAGGCGGGCGTCGCGCAAATGAACAAAGTGAACGATACGGTCGAGCGGCTGGCTGACCTCATTAAAGGGCTTGGCCACCGTTCCGAGCAAATCGGCTCCATCATCGAAGCAATCCGCAATATTGCGGCGCAGACGAATTTGCTTGCGTTAAATGCCGCGATTGAGGCGGCGCGCGCCGGCGAGCACGGGCGCGGCTTTGCCGTCGTTGCTGACGAAGTGCGGAAGCTCGCCGAGCAATCGGCCCAATCGGCCCAGCAAATCGCGGAATTGATCGATGCCATTCAAGAAGAAACGGTCCATGCCGTCCAATCGATGGAGTCGGTCGTCAACGAAGTGACGGCCGGAACGAACGTCATTCGCGCCTCGGGAGAAATGTTCGCCCGCATTCGCGCCGCCGTGGACGAAGTTGCGGCGCAAATCCGCGACGTATCCACCGCGGTCAGCGACATGGTCTCTTCTTCGGAGCAAATGGTGCGCTCCGTCCGGCTTGTCGCCGACGTGGCCGAGTCGACATCGGCCGGTGCGCAGGAGGTGTCGGCGGCGACCGAGGAACAGCTGGCCTCGATGGAGGAAATTTCAGCTTCGGCCGCGTCGCTCTCGAAAATGGCGGACGATTTGCAGGCGATTGTCAACAAGTTTTCATTATGATGAGCGCCTTTTATGGCGTTCATTTTTTTCCATATGGTTATGGCGAAAGGGAAGAAAGGCGATTTTTCGCGCTGTCATGTATAAAACGATTTGTGGATGGAGAAAACGTATGAAAGAAATGGTTCCATGCACAGCTGTTTTTATGTATAATGATGGTTGACACAAGTCCCACAACAGAAAGCAGTGACGCGCTATGGCTGAGAAAGTCGCCGTCATCGTCGGGCCGACGGCGGTCGGCAAAACGAAGCTCGGCATCGCGTTGGCGAAAAAGCTGGGCGGAGAGGTCATCAGCGGCGATTCGATGCAAATTTATAAAGGGATGGACATTGGCACGGCGAAAGTGAAGCCCGATGAGATGGAAGGAATCCCGCATCATTTGCTGGACATCAAAGAGCCGTGCGAACCGTTTTCCGTCGTCGAATTTCAGCGGCTTTGCCGTGCGCTCATCACCGAGATTTCGGCGCGCGGCCGGCTGCCGATCATCGTCGGCGGCACCGGGCTGTACATTCAGGCAGCCCTTTACGATTACCAATTTTCCGCCGCCCCTTCCGACGAAGCGTACCGCCGGGCGCTCAAACAGCTGGCGGCCGAGCAAGGAGCCGAAGCGCTTCACCGGCGGCTTGAGGCGGTTGATCCAATAAGTGCGGCCCGCATTCATCCGCACAACATCCGCCGCGTCATCCGCGCCTTAGAAGTGTATCACTCGACCGGAAAGCCGTTCAGCGAGTGGCAGCAAGGGCAGTCAAAGCGGCTTTTGTATGAGGCGGCCATCGTTGGCTTGACGGCGGAGCGGGAGGCGCTTTACCGCCGCATCAACGAGCGGGTCGATGAGATGATCGCCGCAGGGTTGATCGAAGAGGCGAGGGCGCTTTATGACCGCGGCCTGCGCGACTGCCAGGCGGTGCAAGCCATCGGCTACAAGGAGCTGTACGACTATTTTGACGGCCGCGTTTCCCTTGATGAAGCGATTGAGCTGCTGAAACAAAATTCGCGCCGCTATGCGAAACGGCAGCTCACTTGGTTTCGCAACCAAATGCCGGTGAAATGGTTTGACATGACCGACGCTGGGCAGTTCGCCGCCAAGGTGGAGGAAATTTCTCGCTATGTAGCAGGAAAGCTTCAACTTGAAGCGAATATATAATTATATCCTTAGAGAGAAAAGAGGAGGACGTTTGATGAAAAATACGATCAATATTCAAGACCAGTTTTTAAACCAGCTGCGCAAAGAGGGCATTCAAGTGACCGTCTTCTTATTGAACGGCTTCCAACTGCGCGGATACATTAAAGGGTTTGACAACTTCACCGTACTTTTGGAAGTGCAAGGAAAACAACAGCTCATTTACAAGCACGCCATTTCGACGTTTGCGCCGGAGCGGAACATCCATTTTGAAACCGAACAGTAAGACCGACGGTACATGCGCCGCCGAAAAAAGGCGCCTTCCTTCGCGGAGGGCGCCTTTTGCCATTTCCCGTTTTCCTTCCGCGCCCGCTATTTGATCGACAAGCTCCTGCGTCACCCGAAGGGAAGTGAGGGACGAGGTGAATTCAGATGCGTAAACCGCCGCTTTTGTGAATAAACATATACAAACTTTTTCCGCTATAGCCGACCCGCTGTTCGTTTGGGCGATTGTCACGGATCGGCGGCGGCGTACGTATACTAGTAACGAAAAGGCAAGGCGTCAAAAGCCAAGTCGGAACGGGTGCGTATGGAAGAAAATGGTAAGCGAGGTGACGCCCCTTGTCAGAATTGACGATGAACAAGGCGAAAGGGCAAATCAACATCGTGTTGAACTCCAAAACGGTAAACCATTTAGTGAAAGAAGAGAGAAACGACTGGCTCGATGGCGAAGAGCATCAGGCGCTCCGCAATATTCAAAAGGAGCTTGATCAGCTGATCGGCCTTGATCATGTCAAAAAAATCATCAAGGAAATTTACGCCTGGCTGTACATCAACCGGCTGCGCAAGGAGAACGGCTTAAAGGCCAACCGCCAGGCGCTCCATATGATTTTCAAAGGCAATCCCGGCACCGGCAAAACGACGGTGGCTCGCTTGCTCGGCAAGCTGTTTTTTGAGATGAACGTGCTGTCCAAAGGGCATTTCATCGAGGCGGAGCGGGCCGATTTGGTCGGAGAGTACATCGGGCATACGGCGAGCAAAACGCGCGATTTGATCAAAAAAGCGCGCGGCGGCATTTTGTTTATCGATGAGGCGTATTCGCTCGCCCGCGGCGGGGAAAAAGACTTTGGCAAGGAAGCGATCGATACGCTTGTGAAAGGAATGGAAGACTATTGCGACGATTTGGTTGTCATTTTAGCCGGTTATCCGAAAGAAATGGACTATTTTTTATCGTTGAACCCAGGGTTGCCGTCGCGCTTTCCGCTGACGATCGAGTTTCCGGACTATACCGTCGAAGAGCTCGTGCAAATCGCCAAACAAATGCTGCGTGAGCGCGAATACGACATGACGCCGGAAGCGGAGCGGAAACTGTACATTCATCTCGAAGGGACGCTGGAAGCGACCGGCCGCCTCAAGTTCAGCAACGGCCGCTATGTGCGCAACTTAATCGAAAAAGCGATCCGCAAGCAGGCGGTCCGTCTTCTGCACGAAGGGCGCTATGACAAAAAAGAGCTGATGACGATCCGTGACCGCGATTTAGTGATTCATGCTTGAACGCTCTCCCACCTACGCTCACGCGTGGAAGTGGGGGTCTTCTCGGCGCGAGATGATAAAAAAGCCAAGGAGGCTCCTCTTTCTTTTTCTTGTCGAAAGAAAGAGGTCTTCCTTTCTTTTTTGTGCCGCAAAAAAGAGGATACAACATCGGCCGGCTCGCGGCGCTCGAAGCTGGCTTTCCGGTCGAAGTGCCGGCCGTGCAAATCAACCGGATGTGCGGCTCGGGGCAGCAGGCGATTCATTTCGCCGCCCAGGAAATCCGCGCGATGAGCTGGTTTCGTTTTGGCAACCGGATTTGACGGTTCCGCTCGCCCCTGTGTTTCCTCCGGAAGAAAGCGACGTCTAGCTGATCGAGCACCGTCTTGTTTGGCTGTTAGTTCTGAAAATAACGGCTTTGCTTTTGGAGTCAGCAGCAGAAAGAAGAACGCAAAGGGGATCGATGCCATGAAACAACCTGCTCTTGCTTCCTTGTATTTATCGCTTGCTGCCAGCATTTGGGGCGGGATGTACGTCGTGAGCAAATACGTGTTGGACTACATTCCGCCGTTTACGCTTGTCTGGCTGCGCTACGCCGTCGCCTTGATTGTGCTTGGTGCCATCGCCACGGCGAAACGGGAGCGCCCGCCAAAGAGCGGGCGCGACTGGGGGATGGTCATCGCAATCGGAATCATCGGCTATGTCGTTTCCATTTCGTTGCAGTTTGTCGGCACAAAATGGTCGAACGCCCATACCGCTTCCCTCATCACCGCCTCGACCCCGGCGTTTGTCGTTTTGTTTGCCCGCTGGCTGCTTGGCGAGACGCTCACATGGCGGAAAATGGCTGCGCTGCTACTGGCGACAGCGGGTGTCATCGTCATCGTCGGCTTAGGAGGCGGAGAAGAATCAACGTTTCTTGGCAACATTTGCTTAGTCGGCGCGGCGGTCACTTGGGCGCTGTTGTCGGTGCTCGTGAAAATCGCTTCGGCCCGCTTGTCCGTGTTTTCGATCACCACGTATGCCATTTTTGTGGCACTCATTGGCATGACGCCGATGATGCTCGCCGAAGGGCCGGGGCTTGCTGCGAGCCATTGGAGTGTTCCCGTCGCCCTTGGGGTGTTGTATCTTGGCGTTATATCGACAGCAGGGGCATTTTTTCTTTGGAACAAAGGGATGGAAATGATTGACGCCGGCGTCGGCTCGCTCTTTTTCTTTTTCCAGCCGCTCGTCGGCTCGCTCTTTGGCCGGCTGTTTTTACAAGAGCAACTCGATGTCTCGTTTTGGCTCGGCGGGGCGCTCATTGCTGCCGGCGTGGCCGTGGCGGTGCGAAGCGAGCAAAGCGCGTAAAGGAAAGCGTCAGCAAACTATATATAGACTCCCATGACAAAAAAATTTCGTCACCATCGGAAGGATGAAAAGACCTCTATGTTGAATTTTACAACTTTACACATTTTGGAGTTCGGGTATTTTCAGGATAGATGCAACAAAGAAGTTTAACATATCCTTGACAGAAAAGTGGTTTGCCCATTTTCGACTGACGGAGGCAAGCCACACGCTTGCCTCCGTCACGCCTTAGCGTGACGGAAGACCGAACAACGACTTGCTTCACAGACCCATTCATGGGTCTTTAAGCGGCGTTGTTCGGTCACTCGACAGTCGGATGCAATGACCGGCAAAGACGAAAAATGTTAAAGCTTTAAATTGCATCTATTATCAAAGCGAGGAGCCGTCTCTCTTTTCGTACGAATCAATTTTGCCGTTTTATCATGGCTCGCCCGCTGTTTCCCCAACCGCCCGGCGCGGCAGCTTCCAACCGTATGTGTAGGACAAAATGCGCAAAGCGGCGACGGCGATAAACAGCATATACAGCTCTACGGGCGAATCCGTCCATTTCAACCCGACGGCAAGGCCGGCCAAAATCGCCCAGGCGGCGTAAATCTCCGCATGCAGCACGAGCGGCTTCCGTCCGGCGAGCACATCGCGGATGATGCCGCCGCCGCTTCCGGTCAACACCGCGGCGACGATGACCGCGCTTAACGGATGACCCATGTTGACGGCATACAGCGCTCCTTGAATGGCGAACGCGGACAGCCCAAGGGCGTCAAAAAAGTTGCCCCACCGCTTCCACGGCGGCAGCATTTGCTTTGGGAACAAATACACAACTGTCATGGCCGCCAAAGCGACAAGAAAGAGCGGCTCTTGTTCCCATAACGCCGACACGGGAACCCCGATCAGCAAATTGCGCACCGCCCCGCCGCCAAAAGCGGTGACAATCCCTAAAATGTACACCCCAAGCAAATCGTACTCCTCTTCCATCGCGACGATCGCCCCGCTAATGGCAAAGGCGATCGTGCCGATGATGCTCAATACTTCCCACGTCATTCGTGCTGTTCCTTTCCGTGCGGTGTTCTTGTATCATTGTAGGGGCAAAAGCGGCGGAAAATCAATCATTTTTTTGGAACGAACTAGCAGACCGACGGTGGGATTTGGTATCATGAACGTAGAGAACATGTTCGCCGCGAGGGAAAGGAAGGGGGATGCCATGAGCCGTGAACAAGCGATCCTTGTCGGCTGCCAGCTCGCTGGTGTCGATGATGAACGGTTTCGCTATTCGATGGAGGAGCTCGCTTCGCTCGTTGCGACGGCGAACGGCGAGGTTGTGGCAGAGGTGACGCAAAAACGTGAAGCGCCGCACCCGGCGACGTATATCGGCAAAGGGAAAACGGAAGAGCTCGCCGCCCTTGTCAAGGAGCTCGAACCGGATCTTGTCGTTTTCAACAGCGAGCTTTCCCCAAGCCAGGCGCGCAATTTGACAAACCTGCTTGGCGAGGTGAAAGTGATTGACCGGACGCAGCTGATTTTAGACATTTTTGCCCAGCGCGCCCGCTCAAAAGAAGGAAAGCTGCAAGTCGAGCTCGCCCAGCTCGAATATATGCTGCCGCGCCTTAGCGGCCAAGGGGAGATGCTGTCTCGCTTGGGCGGCGGCATTGGCACGCGCGGCCCGGGGGAGACGAAGCTCGAGACCGACCGCCGCCATATTCGCCGCCGCATTGATGACATTAAGGCGGAACTGCGGCGCGTCGCCAAGCACCGTGGGCGCTACCGCGAGCGCCGGCAAAAAAACCAAGCGTTTCAAGTGGCGCTCGTCGGCTATACAAACGCCGGCAAATCAACGATTTTCAATCGGCTGACCGCCGCCGATTCGTTGGAAGAAAACTTGTTGTTTGCCACGCTCGATCCGTTGACGCGCAAATGTGTCTTGCCATGCGGCTACACGGTGCTTGTCACCGATACGGTCGGGTTCATTCAAGACTTGCCGACGACACTTGTCGCCGCGTTCCGCTCGACGCTCGAGGAAGTGACGGAAGCCGATCTATTGCTTCACGTCGTCGATTCGTCTCATCCGGATTACGTTGCGCACGAGCGAACGGTGTCGCGGCTGCTCGCTGAATTAGGGGCTTCTTCCATTCCGATGGTCACGGTGTACAATAAAAGCGATCAAAAAGCGTCGGAATTCATTCCGACAACGACTGCTTCCATCATGATCAGCGCGCTTTCCGCCGCCGACATTGACCGGCTCCACTATTTTCTTGAAGAGGCGGTGAAACAGCAAATGGCCCGTTACGACGTGTCGATCCCAAGCGGTGAAGGAAAATTGCTCGCTCGGTTAAAATCGGACACCATTTTGCACGAATGGCATTATAATGAACAGGGAGGCACGTACGACTGCCAAGGGTACGTGCTGCCGACGCACCCCTTGTATGGGGAGCTGCAATCATTCCAACGGTAGAAAGGGTTCATCTATGTTTTGGACACAATGGAGACACGGAGAAACCATCGCTCTTCTCATCGAGGAAATCGAAGCACAAATCGCGCCGATTCACCGCCGCATCGATGAACTGGTCGACGTCAACCAATACCGCGTGCTTGAGAGCTTCCGTCGCCATCAAGTGAGCGACGCCCACTTCATTCCGTCAACCGGTTATGGATATGACGATGCGGGCCGCGATACGCTCGATCGCATTTTCGCTGATGTGTTTGGAGCGGAAGAGGGGCTTGTGCGCCCGCAAATCATTTCCGGCACGCACGCGATTGCGATCGCGCTGTTTGGCGTGTTGCGCCCGGGCGATGAATTGCTTTACATCACGGGCGCTCCGTACGATACGCTTGAGGAAATCGTCGGCGTCCGCGGCCGCGGCGTCGGCTCGCTGAAAGAGTTTGGCATTCGTTATCGCAGTGTGCCGCTCACAGCGGAAGGGATGGTCGATTTTCCGGCCGTTCGCGAAGCGATCCATGAGCGGACGAAAATGATCGGCATTCAACGTTCGCGCGGCTATGCGGACCGGCCGTCGTTTACTGTCGAAGAGATCGGCGACATGATTGCATTCGTCAAGTCGATCAAACCGGATGTCGTCGTGTTTGTCGACAATTGCTACGGAGAATTCGTCGAGGAGAAAGAGCCATGCCATGTCGGCGCCGATTTGATGGCCGGCTCGCTCATTAAAAACCCGGGAGGGGGCTTGGCGAAAACGGGCGGCTACATTGTCGGCAAGCGGGAATATGTGGAGGCGTGCGCCTATCGGATGACCTCGCCGGGCATTGGAGCGGAAGTCGGTCCGTCGCTTTACAGCTTGCCGGATATGTATCAAGGCTTTTTCCTTGCGCCGCACACCGTGGGTCAGGCGCTCAAGGGGGCGGTTTTTACGGCGGCGATGCTCGAGCGGATCGGACTAAAAACCTCGCCATCGTGGAAGGCGAAGCGCACGGATTTGGTTCAGTCCGTCCGTTTTGACGATCCGGAACAAATGGTGGCGTTTTGCCAAGCGATTCAGGCTTCCTCCCCGGTCAACGCTCATTTCACTCCGTATCCGAGCGACATGCCCGGCTATGAAGACAAAGTGATCATGGCCGCCGGCACGTTCGTGCAGGGCGCGAGCATCGAGCTGACGGCAGACGGGCCGCTGCGGCCCCCATATGTCGCCTACGTGCAAGGCGGGCTGACGTATTCACACGTCAAAATCGCCATTTGTTCAGCCGTCCACCGTCTGCTTGAGCAACAGCTCATTTGTTTGTGAGAAAATATGACGCATCATTGACTGTTTTCTTGACATTATGGTAAAATGAAGGTATCAAAAGCGAGGAGGAATTGGCATGAGCAGTCATATTCGTCGTTCCATGCCATTGTTTCCGATTGGGATTGTGATGCAGCTGACCGACTTGTCGGCTCGGCAAATCCGCTATTATGAAGAGCACGGTCTCGTTTCGCCAGCGCGCACTGAAGGCAACCGGAGGCTGTTTTCGCTCAATGACATTGACCGCTTGCTGGAAATTAAAGATTTGATCGACCAAGGCGTCAACTTGGCGGGCATTAAACAAATTTTTGCCGCGCGGGAGGAAGGACGCCACCAGCAGGCGGAGAAAGTCGAAAAAGTAGGAAAACCGAAGCTGTCGGACGAAGAACTGCGCGAAATTTTGCGGAATGAATTGCTGCAGGCCGGGCGGTTCCAGCGCGCGTCGCTTCGCCAAGGAGATCTCGCTCGCTTCTTTCATTAATGACGGAACATGATTTCCGAGCCGGGGAGGAGTTTGGACATGGCAAAATATACGCGTGACGACATTTTACACATCGTCAAAGAGGAAAATGTCAAGTACATCCGCCTGCAATTCACCGATATTTTGGGGACGATCAAAAACGTCGAAATCCCGATCAGCCAACTTGAGAAAGCGCTCAATAATAAAATGATGTTTGACGGGTCTTCGATCGAGGGGTTTGTCCGCATCGAAGAATCGGACATGTATTTGTATCCGGATTTGGACACGTTTGTCATCTTCCCGTGGACATCGGAAAAAGGAAAAGTCGCCCGCTTTATTTGCGACATTTACAATGCGGACGGCACGCCGTTTGAAGGCTGCCCGCGCTACAATTTAAAGCGCGTGTTGAAAGAGATGGAAGCGCTCGGCTTTACGGCGTTCAACTTGGGAGCGGAACCGGAGTTTTTCCTCTTTAAGCTCGATGAAAATGGCCGTCCGACGATGGAACTGAACGACCGCGGTGGCTACTTCGACTTGGCGCCGACCGATCTTGGGGAAAACTGCCGGCGCGATATCGTGCTTGAGCTTGAGGAGATGGGCTTTGAAATTGAAGCGTCGCACCATGAAGTTGCCCCGGGCCAGCATGAGATCGATTTCAAATACGCTGATGCCGTAAAAGCGTGCGACGACATTCAAACGTTTAAACTCGTTGTCAAAACGATCGCCCGCAAACATGGGCTGCATGCGACGTTTATGCCGAAGCCGATTTTTGGGATTAACGGTTCGGGAATGCACTGCAACTTGTCGCTGTTTCGCAACAACGAAAACGCCTTTTTTGATCCGAACGGCGATTTGCAGTTGAGCGATACGGCCCGGCAGTTTATTGCCGGCGTGTTGAAGCATGCGCCGAACTTTACAGCTGTCACCAACCCGACGGTCAACTCGTACAAGCGGCTTGTTCCGGGGTACGAGGCGCCATGTTATGTCGCCTGGTCGGCGCGCAACCGCAGCCCGCTCATCCGCATTCCGGCTTCGCGCGGCATGAGCACGCGCATTGAAGTGCGCAGCGTCGATCCGGCGGCGAACCCGTACTTGGCGATGGCCGTGCTGTTGGCGGCCGGGCTTGACGGCATTCGCAACAAGCTCACTCCTCCGGCGCCGGTTGACCGAAACATTTACGTCATGACGAAAGAAGAGCGGCTTGAAGAAGGCATTGTCGATTTGCCGGCCACGCTGCATGAAGCGTTGGAAAACTTGAAGTCCGATGAAGTGATGATTCACGCGCTCGGCAAACATTTATTCGAGCATTTCGTCGAAGCGAAAGAAATTGAGTGGGATATGTATCGGACAACGGTTCATCAATGGGAATTGGACCAATATATGGAACTCTACTGATTCATAAAAAAGCTGCCCCGTTTTTTTCAGGGCAGCTTTTTTATGGGCGCAGGCCGGCACGAGTCAGTCGAACAGGCGATAGACGCCGATCACTTTGCCGAGAATCGTGCAGTCGCGGACGATGATCGGCTCAAGATGGGCGTTTTCCGGCTGCAGGCGGATGTGGTCTTTTTCCTTGAAAAACCGCTTCACCGTCGCCTCGTTGTCTTCCGTCATGGCGACGACGATGTCGCCGTTGTTGGCCGATGACTGCTGGCGGACGATGACGTAGTCGCCGTCGAGAATGCCGGCTTCGATCATGCTGTCGCCCATCACTTCAAGCATAAACAACTGCTCCTCGCCAGCGGCGAGCCGCTTCGGCAGCGGAAAGTAGCCTTCGATGTTTTCCACCGCTGTAATCGGTTGACCGGCCGTCACCTTGCCGATGATCGGCACCGAGATGATCTCCTCTTTTTCTCTCTCCTTGGCCATATCGTTGTCCAAAATTTCAATGGCGCGCGGCTTTGTCGGGTCGCGGCGGATGTACCCTTTGCTTTCTAGGCGCGCGAGATGCCCGTGGACCGTCGAACTTGACGCCAGTCCAACCGCTTCCCCAATTTCCCGCACCGACGGAGGATAGCCTTTTGTTTTTACTTCCTGTTTAATAAACTCTAAAATTTGCTGTTGTCGTTTTGACAGTTTCGTCATTGTTTCACACCTTTCGCCACATCATTTGCCTTCATTATACCATGCGGAAGACGAAAAAACAAACATAGGTTCGAGTTTTTTATTGACACAAACAAATGTTCTTGACTATAATGAAGGAAAGCGAACAAACATTCTAGAAAGGGTGGGGAGAATGGAGAAAACGTTGCTGCACTATGTTTTGTTTTCATTTTTGTTTTCGCTCGTGTTGGCAGGGTTCGTTTACGCCAGCAGCCCGGTCGATAAAAAAGAATACGTGACGATCACGGTCGCTCCCGGCGATACGCTTTGGGGGCTGGCAAAACAGTACGAACAGGAACACCATATGCCGCCTGATGAGTTCATCCGCTGGGTCGTCGATGTCAACCATTTGCCGAGCCCGCGTCTTGCCACCGGTGAACAAATTGTCATTCCTGTGTTAAAATCAAAGCAGGGCGGCTCGGTGGCCGTCAATCAGTGATGGAAAGAAGGGAGTGGCCATGAGGGCGGTCATTTACTGCCGAGTCAGCACGGACAAAGCGGAACAGGAAACGTCACTCGCGAGGCAACGAGATGAGCTCGAGCAGCTGGCGGCCGAGTGTGGATTTGAAGTCGTGAAAGTGATCGCCGAGCAGGCGAGCGGTTATGAAGCCGACCGCGACGGCGTGTTGGAGCTGCTTTCGCTTTGCGAGGAAGGCGAGGTCGATGTGCTGCTCATTCAAGATGAAACGCGGCTTGGGCGCGGCCATGCGCGCATGGCGGTGCTGCATTGCTTGAAAAAGCAAGGGGTGAAAATATACAGCGCCAGCCACCGCGGGGAGATGCCGCTGTCGGAGGCCGATGAGATGGTGTTATCCATCATCGCGATTGTCGAGGAGTACCAAAGAAAAATACATAACGCCAAAATTAAGCGTGGCATGCAGCGAGCCATCGCCAGCGGATACCGACCGGAGCGGAACCTAAGGCGCCGGGGCGAAAACGCCGGGCGCGATCGAATCGATCTGCCGGTTGAGGAGATCGTCCGCTTGCGCGAGCGTGGACTGACGTTTGCCGATATCGCCGCGACGATGCGAAGCTTCGGCTACGAGGCGTCCAAGGCGACCGTCCATCGGCGTTACCAGGAATATATGGACGAGCAACAAAGGCGGCGTTGATCGTGTACTGCGCCTGACCCTAAAGCGGCGAGCGGGCAAAGGAAGCCAAGATGCCATCCTTGCCATCTTCCCGGTTGATCAGATAAGATAAAACAGAGTGAGAATATGGCAGATAGGAGAAGATGATCAATGCTTGCCAAACATAAATTAGCCCGCATCAATGAACTGGCGAAAAAAGCGAAAACGGCCTGCTTGTCGGCCGAAGAGGCCCTCGAGCAAGCGAAGCTGCGCCGTGAGTACATTCAAGCGTTCCGCAAGGCGATGACCGATATGCTCCATACAGTGACCGTCATTGACCCGAACGGCAACGACGTGACGCCGAAAAAATTAAAGGAAAGCCAGCGGCGGCGCTTCCATTAAACGGTCGAAAGAGGGGTGGACCGGAAAATAACGTTGTACAAGCCGATCGATTTTCTATATGATAGTAAATGACACCATGTTAATGAAAGGGAGGAAGACGATGGCGCATTCAATCGAGGAGTTGGCGATTACGACGATTCGAACGCTGTCGATTGACGCGATCGAAAAAGCGAAATCCGGGCACCCGGGCATGCCGATGGGCGCGGCGCCGATGGCGTACACGCTTTGGACAAAATTTATGAATCATAACCCGGCGAATCCAAACTGGTTCAACCGCGACCGGTTTGTCTTGTCAGCCGGGCACGGGTCGATGCTGCTTTACAGCTTATTGCATTTAAGCGGCTACGATGTCACGATGGATGACTTGAAGCAGTTCCGCCAATGGGGAAGCAAAACGCCGGGCCATCCGGAATACGGCCATACGCCGGGCGTGGAAGCGACGACCGGCCCACTCGGCCAAGGGATTGCGATGGCGGTCGGCATGGCCATGGCGGAACGGCATTTGGCTGCTACATACAACCGCGACGGGTTTGAGATTATCAATCATTATACGTACGCCATTTGCGGCGACGGCGATTTGATGGAAGGAGTGGCGAGCGAAGCGGCGTCACTCGCCGGCCACTTGAAGCTCGGCCGTCTGATCGTCCTGTATGACTCGAACGACATTTCGCTGGACGGGGAGCTCAACCTGTCGTTCTCGGAAAACGTCGCCCAACGTTTCCAAGCGTACGGCTGGCAATATTTGCGCGTTGAGGACGGCAACAATATTGAAGAAATCTCCAAAGCGCTCGAGGAGGCGCGGGCGGACCTTGACCGGCCGACGCTCATTGAAGTAAAAACGACGATTGGCTACGGCTCGCCAAATAAAGCGGGCACGTCCGGCGTCCACGGCGCTCCGCTCGGCGCCCAAGAGGCGAAGCTGACGAAGGAAGCGTACCGCTGGACGTTTGCTGAAGATTTTTATGTACCGGAAGAAGTATATGCCCATTTCCGAGAAACGGTGCAAGAGGCCGGTGCGAAAAAAGAAGCGGAATGGAACGAACAGTTCGCCGCGTACGAACGGGCGCATCCGGAGCTGGCCGCCGAGCTGAAGCGGGCGATTGAAGGGAAGCTTCCGGATGGCTGGGAGGCGGCGCTGCCGGTGTATGAAGCGGGCAAAAGCCTGGCGACCCGCTCATCGTCCGGGGAAGTGATCAACGCCATCGCCAAAGCGGTGCCGCAATTGTTTGGCGGTTCGGCGGACTTGGCAAGCTCGAATAAAACGCTCATCAAAGGCGGCGGCAACTTCTTGCCGGACAGCTACGAAGGGCGCAACATTTGGTTTGGCGTGCGCGAGTTTGCCATGGGGGCGGCGCTGAACGGCATGGCGCTTCACGGCGGGTTGAAAGTGTTCGGCGGCACGTTCTTCGTGTTCTCTGACTATTTGCGCCCGGCGATCCGCTTGGCGGCGCTGATGGGCTTGCCGGTCATCTACGTCTTGACGCACGACAGCATCGCCGTCGGCGAAGACGGCCCGACGCACGAGCCGATCGAACATCTCGCTTCGCTTCGGGCGATGCCGAACTTGTCGGTCATCCGTCCGGCTGACGCAAACGAAACGGCGGCAGCATGGCGGCTGGCGCTCGAATCGACGGACAAGCCGACTGCACTCGTCTTGACGCGTCAAGATGTGCCGACGTTGGCGGCAACAGCTGAGTTGGCGTATGAAGGCGTGAAAAAAGGTGCGTACGTCGTTTCACCGGCGAAAAACGGCGCTCCGGAGGCGCTGTTGTTGGCGACTGGCTCGGAAGTCGGTCTGGCCGTCAAAGCGCAAGAAGCGCTTGCCGCTGAGGGCATCCATGTCTCCGTCATCAGCATGCCATCGTGGGACCGCTTCGAAGCTCAGCCAAAATCGTACCGCGATGAAGTGCTTCCGCCGGCCGTGACGAAGCGGCTCGCCATTGAAATGGGCGCGTCGCTCGGTTGGGAGCGCTACGTCGGCGCCGAGGGCGACATTTTGGCCATCGACCGATTCGGTGCTTCCGCTCCAGGAGAGAAAATCATGGCCGAGTATGGCTTTACGGTTGACAACGTCGTCCGCCGCACAAAAGCGCTGCTCGGCAAGTAACCGGAAAAGCTGCCCTTGCGTTGTTGCAGGGGCAGCTTATTTTTGTGAAAGATGGCTGCGCTTTGGTCAAGTATTTTCGGGGTTGAATCGAGGACAAAGGCTTGTTTGTTGGCGTGTTTGCGGCCGCATGGCCATCGCAAACAAAAATCGACAATGTTAGTGAAAAAACTCGCCGTTAATAGACATATTTTTCCTCTCTCATTTTCTACCTGAATCCGTGATAAAAACGCGTTCAAACTGCTGAGAAAGCTTGATAAATCAACAAATATCACACTTTTTGCTTTTCACTCAATAAGTGAACATCCGAAACTGGGCTAAACCCTTGATATGATTACGTTTTCCGGTGCTTTTGATGAGCTGCTGTCACGGATTCAGGTGTTTGTTTTGCAAAACGACGCCGGCAAGGAAGCGTTGCTTGTCGTGCAAAAGCGCCGCTTGCTTCTTGTCGCTGACAGCGCGCCGCTTGCCGCGGACATCGGGCGGGCGCTCGCTCGGCTTTCGCCGACGTTTTTGGCGGTCGACGCCGATTTTGTCGATTACTACTGGCTGTCTGCGCCTCGGCAAGGAAGAAAATTTGCGTAATGAAAAGATTTTTGTCGCGAAATATTGTCTAATGACGCATCGTTTAGTACACTGTTAGGGAGACAACAAGAAGGAGGAAAATCGCTGTTATGTGGGGTACGATTCTCGTTGGCGTGCTGGCGCTCATCGCCGGGGTGGCGATCGGATTTTTCGTCGCCCGCAAAACGATGATCAATTATTTGAAGAAAAACCCGCCGATCAATGAACAAATGATTCGCATGATGATGATGCAAATGGGCATGACTCCGTCGCAGAAGAAAATCAACCAGATGATGAAAATGATGAACAATCAACTGAAATAAGCGAAACGGACACTCGATCGAGAGTGTCTTTTTATTTTGCCAAAATGTTCTTTCAAAATTTTTCTAGTTTTGTTACAATAATATGGCGATTGTTCGTCAGCCAAATGAAAGGAGGGCGGGCCTTATGCGCGTGTTTCGCGATTTGTTTTGGTTTTTCCGCCAAGAAAAGAAGGCGTATATCACCGGTATTTTCGTGCTTGTCATCGTGGCGTTTTTGGAGACAGTCCCGCCGAAAGTGATCGGCTTGTTGGTCGATCATATGAAAAACGGCACGATGACAAAAGAAGTGCTCATCCGCTGGATCGCCGTCCTCGCCGCCGTTGCGGCGGCGCTTTACGGGCTCCGCTACGCTTGGCGCATTTTCATTTTCGGTTCGGCGGTCAAGCTTGCCCGCCAGCTGCGCAACGAGCTGTATCAGCATTTTACGAACATGTCGCCGTCGTTTTACCAGCGGAAGCGGATCGGCGATTTAATGGCTCATGCAACCAACGATTTGCAAGCGATTCAGCAGACGGCCGGAAGCGGCATTTTGACGCTTGTTGACTCGGTGACGCTTGGCGGGGTTGTGTTGGCAACGATGGCGTTTTCGATCAGCTGGAAGCTGACGCTCATCAGCCTATTGCCGATGCCCGTGATGGCGGCGGCGACGAGCCGCTATGGGACGATGCTCCATCGTCGTTTTTTAACGGCGCAAGCGGCGTTTTCGTCGCTGAACGACAAGGTGCAGGAAAGCGTCAACGGCATCCGCGTCATCAAGGCGTTCGGCTATGAGGAACACGATGTCGAGGCGTTTCGCCGTCAATCGGAAGACGTCGTGGCGAAAAACGTTGCCGTCGCCAAAATTGACGCCTTGTTTGATCCGACGATCGGGCTGCTTGTTGGGCTGTCATTTTTTCTCGCTGTGGCGTTTGGCAGCCAAATGGTTTTGGCGGGCGAATTGACGATCGGCGAGCTTGTGTCGTTTACGACCTACCTTGGCCTGCTTATTTGGCCGATGTTGGCGTTCGGCTGGATGTTTAACATTGTTGAGCGAGGGCGTGCTTCGTACGACCGGGTGCGGGCGCTGTTGGCTGAACAAGATGAAATCAACGAACGTCCGGATGCCCTTCACATCTCTCCGCAAGGCGACATTGAGTATGATGTTCGTCAATTTGCCTATCCGGGGGAGGCGAAGCCGGCGCTTCGGGGCATTCGTTTTCAGCTCAAGCGTGGGGCGACGCTTGGCGTCGTCGGCAAAACGGGGGCGGGAAAAACGACGTTGCTTCGCCTGCTGCTGCGCGAGTTTGACGGCTATGACGGCGAGATTCGCTTCGGCGGCCGCGACATCCGCGATTATACGCTTTTCGCGCTCCGTTCGGCGATCGGCTACGTGCCGCAAGACCATTTCTTGTTTTCTGCCTCCATCCGCGACAACATCGCCTTTGCCAAGCCGGAAGCCGGAGAGGACGAGGTCGTACGGGCGGCGCGGCTGGCCGACATTCATGATGACATTTTGCAGTTTCCCGACGGGTATGAGACGGTCATCGGAGAGCGCGGCATTTCCCTATCCGGTGGGCAAAAACAGCGGCTGTCCATCGCCCGGGCGCTTCTCATTGACCCGGAAGTGCTCATTTTTGATGACGCGTTGTCGGCCGTGGATGCGAAGACCGAGGCGCGGATTTTAGCGGCGCTCAAACAGGAGCGGCGCGGAAAAACGACGATCATCGCCGCTCATCGTTTAAGCGCGGTTGAGCATGCCGATTGGATTCTCGTCTTTGACGGGGGGCGAATTGTGCAGGCCGGAACGCACGAGCAGCTGATGGCAGAAGACGGCTGGTATCGTGACATGCATCGACGCCAGCAGCTTGAGGCGCTTGCGGAGTAACAACAGGTCTGAACGTTCGAGCTCTCGCCAAAAACGAGCGGAGCGAAAAGCCTGAAAATACAAGTTGTTTGTAAGATAGGGGGAAGTGGATGAACGACCGATGGTTGACAACAAAAGAGCAGCGGCGCGTCTTATGGCGGCTGCTCGCTTATATGGGAAGATACAAAAAAGAAACGGCGCTTGCGTTTGCGCTTCTTCTGTTGGCAACGGCCGGGGAGCTTTCCGGCCCGTATTTGGTGAAAGTGTTCATTGATGACTATTTGGTGCCGGGCCGCCTCGCTTTTGGACCGGTGGCGGCGCTGGCCGCCGCCTATCTCGGCGTGCTCGTCTTGAAAACGATCATTTCCTACTTCCAGCTTGTCGAGTTTCAGCGGCTCGCTTTGTACGTCATTCAAGCGCTGCGGATGGATGTGTTTGCGAAAGTGCACCGGCTCGGGATGAGCTATTTTGACCGGACGCCGGGCGGAAGCATTGTTTCGCGGGTGACGAACGATACAGAAGCGATCAAGGACATGTTCATCAGCGTCCTAGCGGCCTTTGTGCAAAACGGCTTGTTTGTCATCGGCGTGTTTGTCGCTATGTTTTCGCTTGATGCTAAGCTTGCGTTGTTTTGCCTGTTCATCCTCCCGGCGATCGCGTTCATCATGCACACATACCGCCGCTACAGCTCAGTGTTTTATCAAGAGATGCGCGAACGGCTGAGCGAACTGAACGCCAAATTGAACGAATCGCTGCAAGGAATGGCCGTCATTCAAGCGTTCCGCCAGCAGCGCCGTTTATATCAAGAGTTTGCCGCCGTCAATGAAGCGCATTACAAGGCGGGGATGAAAAACATCCACCTTGATGGACTGCTGCTTCGACCGGCGATCGATGTGGTGTATATGTTGTCGATCATGGTCGTGCTCAGCTTTTTTGGCATCACGGCGCTTGATGGCCCAGTTGAGATCGGCGTGCTGTATGCGTTTGTCAACTATTTGGAGCGCTTTTTCGAACCGGTGACGCAAATGATGGTGCGCCTGTCTCTTTACCAGCAGGCGATCGTTTCCGCCTCTCGCGTGTTTGCCCTTCTTGATCATCAAGAAGAGGCGCCGGCCAATCCAAATCGGTCGCCGCATGTGATCGAGCGCGGGGAAATCGAATTTCGGGATGTCAGCTTTTCCTACGACGGCAAACGAGATGTGCTGAAACGGCTGTCGTTTGTCATCCGTCCAGGTCAGACGGTCGCGTTTGTCGGCCATACCGGCAGCGGCAAAAGTTCGATCATCAACTTGCTCATGCGTTTTTATGAGTTTGACCGCGGCGATATTTTGCTTGACGGCCGGTCGATCCGCGATTACTCGCGCGCCGAGCTGCGCCGCCGCCTCGGCCTTGTCTTGCAAGATCCGTTTTTGTTTTACGGGACGGTCAAAGAGAACATTCGCATGTATAATCAGGAACTGGACGACGAAGCCATTCAGGAGGCCGCTCGGCTCGTGCAGGCCGATGCGTTTATTGAGCAATTGCCCGATCGTTACGACCATGTGCTCGCCGAGCGCGGGGCGACGTTATCAAGCGGTCAGCGCCAGCTTCTTTCCTTTGCTCGCACGATCGCTGCTGATCCGAAAATTTTGGTGCTCGATGAGGCGACCGCCCATATTGACACCGAAACAGAGGAAGCGATTCAAGATGCGCTCATGCGCATGCGGAAAGGGCGGACGACGATTGCCATCGCCCACCGTCTATCAACGATTCAAGACGCTGATCAAATTTTCGTCCTCCACTGCGGCGAAATCATCGAGCGCGGTACGCATCAGCAACTGCTGGCGCAAAAAGGGCTTTACTACCAAATGTACTTGCTGCAAAACGGCCTCGTCGATGTCCAAGCGCAACATCCAAAGAACGGACTGTTCGCCCGCCATGAGATGAGATGACCGCTTGCGCAGGCGGCGGGGGCGTGCCGGAAAGAAAAAGCGCCGTTTCCCGTTTAGCGGGAGGCGCTTTGTTTTTGTTGTTGTACTTGTTCGCGCTGATAGGCGTTGAGCAGCGTGTCGAGTTCTTTGCTTACTTTCATTGCGGCTTCAGAGTTTAAACCCTTTTTGGCTACGGTGTCGACAAGTTCCATCCGCTTTTGTTCGATTAAGGTCAACAGATTGCATTTTGGCACGAATAAACCGTCCTTTTCATGAAGTATCGTGTACTGTATTTTACCCGTGGTGCTAGATAAACTCAAACAAGCATAAAAATAGCCCTTGCATGAGGATCTCCTTAAAATGAAAGTGCAACCAAACATTGAAAGGAGAATCCCTATGCAAGAGCACTTTCATTTTACTACAGATCAAGCAAAGATTCAAAAGCAATATGCCGCCATTTTCTTTTTTGTCTCTGCCCAACTGTCATCGATTCAGATGTACCTACAGCGTCGCAACCGCCATTTGGTCAAACAGGAAGACGCCGTGGTCATCGCGATTCATCTTTTAGGAAAGTTGCTCGGTTTTACTTCTGAACGGGCGTGGCATCGTTTTGTCACGGGAAATTTGTTCACAAACGGCTCGTTTCTTGAACGCTCCCGATACAACCGCCGTTGCCGGGCGCTTGGTTTCGCCATCAAATGGATCCGTCATGAGCTGGCAAAACGCGGTCAACATCATGCCTATGCCGTCGTGGACAGCTTGCCGCTCCCGTTGTGCCATACGGCAAGAATGCATCGCGTCAAACGGTTTCAAGAGATCGCCGACATCGGGTATTGCGCTTCCAAAAAGCAATGGTACTACGGGTTGAAGCTGCACCTTCAAGTGACCGATCAAGGGCTGCCAATGGGGTATGTGGTGACGGAAGCATCTTGCCACGATCGAATCGCAGCCGAAAGCGTGATGACCCAAATTCCCCACCCGTATAACTTTGGGGACAAAGGATTCATTAGCCGTGACTTGCAAAAAAGGCTGTACGAAGAATACCAAATGGCGCTTTGGACTCCGTCTCGAAAAAACCAGAAACATCGTGCGTCTGAGACATGGGAGCAGTGGATCCAACAAAAACGCAAAGTGATCGAGACGGTGTTCTCGGTTCTGGTTGACCACTATCGCATCACGGGGATCCGAGCCAATTCGATTATCGGATTTGAAGTGGCACTAGACGGTATATTGTTAGCTTATTCCCTGGTTACACTTGGGCTAGTTGAGCGCTAAAGCTCAACTAGCACCACGGGTTGTATTTTATATTATTTTACCAATGAATGCAAAAATGGAAAATAGAAAAATTGACCAAGAAACAGCGGGAAAAACGTTACGGGGAGGAGGATTTTTGCTAAAATAAAAGTAAAAAACAGAGCAGGGGCTGATCCAACAGTGAATGATCTCAATCTCTTTTTAGCGTTCGGCGCCGGGTTTTTGTCGTTTATTTCCCCGTGCTGCCTGCCGCTTTATCCGGCGTTTTTGTCTTATATTACCGGCGTGTCGGTCAGCGAGCTGAAAGAAGAAAACGCCATGCTCAATCGCCGCAGTTTATGGCATACGCTTTGCTTCTTGCTAGGATTCTCGCTCATTTTTATCTCCCTCGGCTTCGGGACATCGTTTCTCGGCCGGCTGTTTGCCGATTATCAAGATGTGATCCGGCAAATCGGCGCGGTCGTGATCGTCGCCCTCGGCCTTGTTGTCGCCGGGCTGTGGAAGCCGGCGTTTTTGCTGAAAGACCGGCGCATTTCGTTTCGTGAGCGGCCGTCCGGCTATTTCGGCTCGGCGCTGATCGGCATGGCGTTCGCCGCCGGCTGGACGCCGTGCATGGGGCCGATTTTGGTGGCGGTCATCGCTTTGGCTGCCGCGAACCCGGGCTCGGGGATGATGTATATGCTCGCGTATACGCTCGGCTTTGCCGTTCCGTTTTTCATTCTCTCGTTTTTTATCGGCAAACTGCAATGGATCCGCCGTCATAGCGCCCCTATCATGAAAGCGGGCGGGTATGTCATGGTGGCGATGGGCGTCGTTTTGTACTTTGACTGGATGACGAAGCTGATCGCTTATACGACGAGCTTGTTTGGCGGGTTTACTGGTTTTTAGCGGCTGTTGTTCGAGGAATATCGTTGAAGAGAGGATGATGAAAAAATGGCGTCCATTTTAACATCTTTCCGAAAGAAGTCTCCCACTTCTAAACGAAGTGAAAGTGGGAGATGAATTTTGGTTAGGTATAGCCTAAAATTGTCTCTTTTCCGTGAAAATCCCCACCACTTGGTGAGTGCGGTATACGCTCCTGATCCGTGAGGGTATACTGAAAATGGCCAAAAAAGGCAATAGGAAAGCAGAGGTGCCCGATTTTAGGCATCTCGTATAACCTGTCTGCCTTTTGGCTAGACTAAATAAGTTGTGGTTGGCGGAACGGCTCTTTGCGGGAGATCATGCAAAAGATGATCACCAACATCCGCCGAGCAATGGCGATGAGGGCTTTTTTCTTCCCGCACCGGGCCGCCAACGACCAAAACTTTCGGGACAAGGGATGCGTCTTGGATCGAGCTGCTGACCATGCCGCCTCGCATAACGCCGATCGGAGATGGGGATTGCCTTTTGTCGTGCGCGTGCTCTTTCGCTTTCCGGCGCTTTCATGGTTGCCGGGGGACAATCCAGTCCATGAAGCCGCCCGTTCCGGCGTTTCAAAGACGCTCATGTCGGTTCCCATCTCGGCGATGATGACGGCGGCGGTTTGTTTTTTCACTCCGGGCATGGTCATCAGCAGGTTCACTTCCTCGCGATACGGCTCGAGCAGGCGGTCGATGTGCTGGTCGACTTCTTCGATGAGCCGCTCCAATTCCTCCACGTGTTTCCACAAGAGGCGAAGGAGACGGAGCTCGTGTTCGGTCAAGGTGCCGAGCAGCGAATCGTACACCGCTTGCTTTTTCTTTTTGAGCCTTCCGCGCAGGCATTGATCCAACTCGTCCTTGTCCACGTATCCCTTCTCCAGCAGCCGGGCGAGGATGTCTTTTCCGGAAACGCCGAAGAGATCGGAGAGGACCGAGCCGAGTTTGACATTGGAAGACTCGAGCACTTTTTGAATCCGGTTTTTCTCCGAAGTCAGCTGTCCGACCCACTTTTTGCGGAGGCGGGTAAAATCCCGCAATTCGCGAATATCCGCTGGGGGGACGAAACTTTTTTCAACGAGTCCATGGCGGAGCAGCTTGGCGATCCACTCGGCGTCAGAGACATCGGTTTTTCTTCCCGGGACATTTTTGATCCGCTGCGGATTGGCCAAAGTCAAGTCGACATAGCCCTCGAGGAAGGCGAAGACCGGTTTCCAATACACGCCGGTGGATTCCATGGCGACATGGGTAACGCCATGTTCTTCGAGCCACTCAAGCAGGTCGCCAAGTCCTTTCGAGAACGTGGAGAAGGTTTGAATGTCCTTTTGAATGTGTCCATCTTCTTCCCATAGCGCGCAGGCGACGATGGTTTCGGCATGAACATCCAATCCTGCGCAGCGAGGATAGATGACATCCATGATGAAAATCCTCCTTTTCGATGATCGAGTGCGCAAACAGCGAATCCACGGGAGAAATGCGGCAGTTTTCCGTTCGTCGTCACCTTTCCTCCGCATCGGGAAAGGGCGGACAATGGGTGGTGCACCCAGTGGATTCAAACACTTTTCCGTACAGGATCTAAGCCACCATTAAGCATAACGTCCTGTTGAACTGTTTGCGCCTATTCTTCATTATGGGAAGAAAAGGGGGATTTTCATCCCTGGGTGGAGGGCAAACCATTGCCCATGGATCTTTTCTGGCCGCGCTGGATTTCCCAAGTTCAAAAACCGCAAGGCGAAACAGTCGTACACCACAAATGCCGCGTTTTTTGTTATAATGATAGCGTTGTCCATGAATTTTGCTGGAAGAAGGTGATGGCTTTGGCGTTCATTACATCGCTCATCGCCGTTGTAATGGCGTTTTTCATCTTTTTTGTGCGCATGAAGGCGTCAGAAAAGCCGACGAATGCCAAAAAAATTATTTTGCCGCCGCTGTTTATGAGCACTGGGGCGCTCATGTTCATCGATCCAGTCTTTCGCGTCACACGCGGGGAGCTCATTGAGGCGGTCATTCTCGGCCTGTTCTTCTCGCTGTTTCTCATTAAAACGTCGAAATTTGAAATCCGTGGCAACGATATTTATTTGAAACGCTCAAAATCCTTTATTTGGATTTTGCTCGGGTTGATTGTCATTCGTCTTGGCTTGAAAACGTATTTAGGTCGAACGATCGACTATCACCAGTTAAGCGGCATGTTTTATTTGCTCGCGTTTTCAATGATCGTCCCATGGCGGATTGCGATGTATGTTTCGTATAGAAAGCTGGCGGCGCGGCTGAAATCGCCGATTCTTACGTGAAAAGGCGTCCGAGAGAATGTGGACGCCTTTTCTTGCGCCAAGTGCATAAAACGGCCGCGAGGCGTCAAACGTTGCGTTTTCGTTGAGATCTGCCTCTTGTTTGCCGCGCAGCGGCCGCAGCGAGCCGCGAGGCGAAACGGTGAAAAAGCCGCCGGCTCATCTGTCGGTTCGGATGAGCGTCAGCGGCTTTCCAACAAATGTTGATATGGGGCGAGATCGATGTTTTTCGCTTGCAACGTCCGGATCAAAAATTTATGATCGCGCTTGGGGGTTGCGATGATGTAGCCGCGAATGAGCAAATCGCGTGTGATGCGCGGCGCCTGCTCCTTCAAGGCAAGCTCGCCGATTTTGCCGGCGATTTTTTGCCGGGCCACGTCGCGAAACAGTTCGGGCACAGGGCGGACAAGCTCCTCAAGTAGCGCCTTTTCTTCATCCCTCCATAAATGGCGCGTCTGCTCAATATAATACTCCTGCCAGTCGAGTTCCGATTTTCCATCTTCTTTCGGCAGTCGTTTCAAAAATTTGCGGAACATAAAAAAGCCGCCGATCGACATCATGACAAGCAAAAAGACAACCCAAACCAAAATAAACCAAAGAAACCATCCGGTCAGCACGATGACCACCCCAACTACTGATCGAGAGTTTGTCTTCTGCTGTCCGCAACAAGCAGGGCGGCAGAGGACAAGTTTCGTCTATTATTATGTCGAAAAGCGCAAGGCTTGGCAAGCATTGAGAGCGCGTCCAGCGTTCTGTTACGATCCGTAACGCAACTGTAACGCAACTGTAAAGATGCCTGCCCCGTCCTAGAGCGTCAATGATTTTGAAATAGGCTGCCCGCTCGTCTGGAAATGAAAGACAGTGACGCGCCTAGTTTTGCCTGTTAATCTAGTAAGAAAAGAGAAACAGGAAGAACGATGGAGGCAAGGTGGATGATGGAAATGAAGAAAACAATTGCAGCGCTGGCCATAACTTGCAGTCTGGCGCTTGGTTCACAATCGGTGCTGGCGGAAGCGGCGAGCTCCTATACATACTACCAAGTGAAAAAAGGCGATACGCTGTCGAAAATCGCCAAACAATATCATACAACGGTGGCTTCACTAAAATCGCTGAACAGTTTAAAAACGGATACGATCCGCATTGGCGCGAAATTGAAAGTCCCGGCGGCTGCGAAGCGTCCCGCCTTGGCATCAGCCGGCAAAAAGGCGATTTCGCTCACCGCCGCCGACCGAAAGCTGCTTGCTCAGCTCGTGCAGGCGGAGACCGGCTCGAGCGAGCCGTTTGCCGGCAAGGTGGAAGTGGCGCTTGTCGTTTTAAACCGTACAACGCACCCAGAGTTTCCAAAGACGGTGCGCGGCGTCATTTATCAAAAAACGAAATCCGGCTATGCGTTTGTGCCGGTGAAAACGGGGAAATTGACCCGCATTCAGCCGACCAAGCAAGATTACGAGGCGGTCGACAAGGCGCTGGCCTTATTCCCAAACGACCGCCGTGGCTCGCTTTATTTCTACAATCCGAAAATCACAAAAGACAAGTGGATGTTATCGCGTCCGGTGACGATTCGCATCGGGCACCATGTCTTTGCGAAGTGAACAGAGCCGGGACAGGCTCTGTTTCTTTTTGGCCGTATGGCTCCATAAGGCAATCGCCGCCGCCAAGCAGGGGAAACTATCCGAAGCGCGCCGGCTGTTGGAGCAGGCTGGGGCAGAACGGCAAGCCGCTCACGAGCTGCAAACGTCGTTGCGACAGCCGGAAGCCGGAGGGCAGTCTACGGCTGTGACGCTGCTGATGGTGCGCGCCCAAGACCATTTGATGACAGCGATTGCCGTCAAAGAGTTGGCGGCTGAATTCGTCGATTTGTATGAACACATTCAATCGTAAAGGCCAACACGCCCGTTTCACTCGGACGAGTTTTGGCAACCAATGATGTAACCATAATTTAATTATGTAAACAAAACGGCATCAAAACAGTTGCCCCAACGTTTGCTGCCGGTTGAACGAGGCGGCGCTCCCCGCTCCTTCTTGGCAAACGGAACGGGGGGGCACGCCGCCCTTCAGCCGAGCGGTTTACATATCATGGCTTGTGTTATGTTTTTGCCGCGTGTGATTGCGGTTCTTCACTTTTTTCGAACCGTCAAGCGGCTCCGGCTGCCCAGGATTGTCGCCTTTTGGGGCGTTTTTGCGCATATCTTTGCCGTCGTTTTTGTTCGTCATTTGTTGTCCCTCCTTTGTCCGTTAGCATGCGGCGTTGTGCTTTCGCTTATTCGGTGCATAATTTGCGCCCGGTTTGAAACGATAAGTAGTGAACGACCGCGATGACTGCGAAGGAGGGACGAGCCATGGTTTACCATAAAACGAAGCAAGAGGCGTTTCAAGCAGCGCAAAAGGCGACGATGGAAGCGAAAGAATGGCACGATCACTTGGTGCGTGATCAAGCCGACTACGGCCACCAGCTGGCCCATCTTCGGCAAGAAGTAAACGAGGCGTTCGCCCAAATTGAAAACGCGCTCGAAGTTGCCTCGGAAACGCAGCGCGTGCAGCTCGAAAAATTCCGCAGCGATTTGCAGGCGATCGTTGACGAAGTCAATGAAAACGAGTAAGGGAATGCCGGCGGCGGACATTCCCTTTTTTCATGCTATGGCAGTCCGGGATGGAGGGATGGCCGCCACGCTATTGGTTCTTTTTTCGTTTTTTGTTGTTTTGGCGCTGTGCTTCTGTCAGTGGTTCATTGGAAAACTCTTCGTTGTAGCCGGCCCCCATTCCTTGCGCTTTGGCGGCGTTCATGCCAGGGATCACGTGGTTTGCTTTTCGCTTTGCCATTCGTTTCACCTCCGCTTCTAGTTTGCGACGAAACGGGCGCCTTATTCCTCTTTTGCCGCCGTTAAGGAAGCCAGCCCGTGAGACACTGGAAATCATTATTTACAACTTGTGCTGTTCTATAATAAGATAAAGTCGTGCCGAACTTTATGGGGATTGGGAGAATTCATGCTATTTTTTCGACTTTTGTGCGAAAAAATAGTATAGTATTATTGTGAAGCGAAGGGGGTTATACATATGGCGAAACAAGATGTGTTCAACGCCCGTTCTTCATTCGAAGTCAACGGTAAAAAATACAATTATTACCATTTGCAAGCGCTTGAAGAAGCGGGAATCGGCCAGGTGAGCCGCCTGCCGTACTCGATCAAAGTGTTGCTTGAATCGGTGCTCCGCCAAGTCGACGGGCGCGTCATTACGAAAGAGCACGTCGAAAACTTGGCGAAATGGGGAACGCCCGAGATGAAGGACATCGACGTGCCGTTTAAGCCGTCGCGCGTCATTTTGCAAGACTTCACGGGCGTGCCGGCTGTCGTTGATTTGGCTTCGATGCGCAAAGCGATGGCGGATCTAGGCGGCGACCCGTACGAAATCAACCCGGAAATTCCGGTCGATCTCGTCATCGACCACTCGGTGCAAGTCGACCGCTACGGGTCGGACGATGCGCTAGAGTACAACATGGATTTGGAATTCAAACGGAACGCCGAACGGTACAAATTTTTGAAATGGGCGCAAAAAGCGTTTAACAACTATCGTGCCGTTCCGCCGGCAACGGGGATCGTCCACCAAGTAAACTTGGAATATTTGGCAAGCGTCGTTCACGCGGTCGAAGGAGAAAACGGCGAATACGAGGCGTTCCCGGATACGCTTGTCGGCACGGACTCGCATACGACGATGATCAACGGCCTCGGCGTCCTCGGTTGGGGAGTCGGCGGTATTGAAGCGGAAGCCGGCATGCTCGGCCAGCCGTCGTATTTCCCGGTTCCGGAAGTCATCGGCGTCCGTTTGACAGGCAAGCTGCCGGACGGAGCGACGGCGACTGACCTGGCGCTTAAGGTGACGCAAGTGCTGCGGAAAAAAGGCGTCGTCGGCAAATTCGTTGAATTTTTCGGACCAGGAGTGGCGACTTTGCCGCTTGCCGACCGGGCGACGATCGCCAACATGGCGCCGGAATACGGGGCGACGTGCGGCTTCTTCCCGGTTGACGCCGAAGCGCTTGACTACTTGCGTTTGACCGGCCGCGACGAACATCACGTTCAAGTCGTCGAAGCGTATTGCAAAGCGAACGGTCTGTTCTACACGCCGGATGCACCGGAGCCGGTGTTTACGGATGTTGTGGAAATCAACTTGTCGGAAATTGAAACGAATTTGTCTGGCCCGAAACGGCCGCAAGACTTGATTCCGCTCTCGAAAATGAAACAGTCGTTCCGCGATGCGGTGAAAGCGCCGCAAGGCAACCAAGGCTTTGGTTTGACGGAAGCGGATTTGGAGCGGGAAATTACGGTCGAGTTAAACGGCGAACAAGTGAAATTGAAAACGGGTGCGGTCGTCATCGCGGCGATCACGAGCTGTACCAATACATCCAACCCGTACGTTCTCGTCGCCGCCGGCTTAGTGGCGAAAAAAGCGGTCGAGAAAGGCTTGCAAGTGCCGAAATACGTGAAAACGTCGCTTGCGCCGGGCTCGAAAGTCGTCACCGGCTATTTGCGCGATTCGGGCTTGCTTCCGTATCTTGAGCAGCTCGGCTTCAACATCGTCGGCTACGGCTGCACGACATGCATCGGCAACTCAGGTCCGCTTGCGCCGGAGCTTGAAAAAGCGCTTGCGGAAAGCGACTTGCTTGTCACAAGCGTCTTGTCCGGCAACCGGAACTTTGAAGGCCGCATCCACCCGCTTGTCAAAGGCAACTATTTGGCATCGCCGCCGCTTGTTGTCGCCTATGCGCTCGCCGGCACGGTCGACATTGACTTGCTTAACGAGCCGATTGGCAAAGACAAAGACGGAAACGACGTCTATTTCCGCGACATTTGGCCGTCGATGGAAGAAGTGAAAGACGTCGTCAAACAGGCGGTCGATCCGGAACTGTTCCGCAAAGAATATGAGCGCGTGTTCGACGGAAACCCGCGTTGGAATGCGATCGAAACGACGGACGAGCCGCTCTATCAATGGGATGAAAACTCGACGTACATTCAAAATCCGCCGTTCTTTGAAGGCTTGTCGCCGGATGTGCGCAAAGTCGAACCGCTCACCGGCTTGCGTGTCGTCGGCAAGTTCGGCGACTCGGTCACGACCGACCACATCTCGCCAGCTGGGTCGATCGGCAAAAACACGCCGGCAGGTCAATATTTGATTTCAAAAGGCGTCGAGCCGAAAGATTTCAACTCGTACGGTTCGCGGCGCGGCAACCATGAAGTGATGATGCGCGGCACGTTTGCGAACATCCGCATCCGCAACCAAATCGCGCCGGGCACGGAAGGCGGCTATACGACGTACTGGCCGACCGGCGAAGTGATGTCGATGTACGATGCGTGCATGAGATACAAACAAGACGGCACTGGGCTTGTCGTCATCGCCGGCAAAGACTACGGCATGGGCAGCTCGCGCGACTGGGCGGCGAAAGGGACGTTCTTGCTCGGCATTAAAACGGTCATCGCCGAAAGCTTTGAGCGTATCCACCGCTCGAACCTCGTTTTGATGGGCGTCCTGCCGCTGCAATTTAAAGAAGGCGAAAATGCGGAGACGCTCGGCTTGACGGGTAAAGAAGTGTTCGACATTCACATCGATGAAAACGTTAAACCGCGCGATCTCGTCAAAGTGACGGCAACGAACCCGGATACGGGTGAGAAGAAAGAATTTGAGGTCATCGTCCGCTTTGACAGCGAAGTCGAAATCGACTACTATCGCCACAGCGGCATTTTGCAAATGGTGTTGCGCGAAAAATTGGCGAAAGTGAAACAATAACGACAAAAAGCAGGCTCCCATATCGGGAAGCCTGCTTTTATTTTGTGTTGAGCTTTTTCGCTGCGTTCTCAAGCTTGCTTTTTGGATCCGGGGTGAACGTTCCGTCTTGGCCAAAGCCTTGCGGGTTGACGCCCGGCGCCTTCGTCCCGCGGTTTCGGCCGCCGTTTTTGGTCATTGCTCTCACCTCCGCTCTTTACGGATAGTATGGCCGCCCTTGGTCAAAATATAAGCAAAGGAGGAAAGCTTCACTGTTTTTCGCTAAGAGCAATCGTTGCGGCTACGATGGGATGTTCCGCTTTTCCCGCCACCGTCTGCCCCAGAGGCGCATGCTTGGCAGTTCGGCGAAAATCATGCCGGCCAAAATCGCAGCGCCGCCAAGCCAGGCCGATGGCGACAGCCGCTCTCCAGCCCAAAGGTAGGCGGTCAAAGCGGCGAACACCGGCTCCATGGCGAAAATCAGCGCGACATGGGCGGGAGTCGTATATTTTTGCACCGCCGTTTGGATGAGAAACGCCGCGGTCGTCGCCAACAACGATGTCACAGCGAGCGCCCCCCATACTTCCGGGCGGCGGAGCACCGCCATATTCCACATTTGCGCAGCGTCTTCAAACCAAAAGGCAAAGAAGAAACAGAGGATGCCGACGGTAAAAATTTGCACCATGGTCAACAGCATCGTCGAATGCTGAGAGGAATAGCGGCCGGTGACGATAATGTGCATGGCAAAGGAAACAGCACAAAGAAAGACAAAGAAATCGCCCTGATTGAACGACAGCTCCGCTCCCCCTGTCAGCCAATACAGGCCGAACGCGGCAAGTGCCGCTCCAACGACCGCATTCACAGACGGTTTTTGCTTTAAAATCAAAAAGGAAAACAATGGAACGAGCACAACGCTCAGTCCGGTAATAAAGCCAGCTTTCGAGGAAGTGGTATACAACAGTCCGATCGTTTGGAATGCGTAGCCGCAAAACAGCCATAGCCCCATCCACGCTCCAGCGCCGATGACTCGCCATGACAACTGGCCGAAGAGTGGGCGGGAAGCGGCAGCCATCCAAGCGAGAAGCAACAAGCCGGCCAAACTGAAGCGAACGGCGTTAAACGACAACGGCTCCAAAAACGAAATGGCATTTTGGACGACGACGAACGTCGCCCCCCAGACGAACGTCACCATGAGCAGACTCAGATCGGCTATGGTTTGACGCTTCAATTCGAATCCTCCCTCTTCATATGCTTGCGCCCCATCTCATTTTGGGTGCTAGCCGCTAGTGTACCACAAGTAGGCCGAAAAAGATAGATATTTTGGAAAAAAGATGGGCGCCTGCGGCAAAATGGTTGATACAAGAAGAAATTGCGCATAATATTAGGTAATGAACAAGGGCGCAAGTGTGGTAAAATAAAAACCAGCTCCGATCATCGCCACGCGGAAGGGTGATAATGCGTTGGACGTACAAATCCACTGGACGTATATCACGCCGAAAAAACAAGAGGCGTTTCTTGTCTCCGATTGGGTCGATGCCAAAAAGGCGCTCGCTTTGGCGGATGATTTTGAAAAAACCGGGCGAACGAAAACAGTGGAGTTCGTCGATCGAAACGGCACGGTGTGGTCAAAAAAAGAGCTGCAAAAGCTGCTTGAGGAGATCGCCGGCGAGCCGCATGAGATCGTTGTGTATTTCGACGGCGGCTTTGACCATGAGACGTCCCAAGGCGGCGCCGGCGCGGTCGTATACTATAAGCAAAACGATCATCGCTACCGGTTGCGCGCCAACCGCCGGATCGGCGAAATCAAATCCAATAATGAGGCAGAGTATGCGGCGTTTTGGTTTGTCATGCAGCTGCTCGAGGAACTTGGCGTCCATCATTTGCCGGTGACGTTCCGCGGCGACTCCCACGTCGTGTTAAAGCAACTGTCCGGCGATTGGCCGTGTTTTGAGGATGATTTCAACATCTGGCTTGACCGCATTGAAGCGAAAATGCGTGAGCTTCACATCGAACCGGCGTACGAGCCGATTTCGCGCAAACAAAATAAAGAGGCGGATTCGCTCGCCCGCCAGGCGCTTGAAGGGCAGATCATCACAAGCCGAACGGAATTGACAGGGAAAGGGTAAGGTCGTATGGGAAAGAAGCGGAACCGACGCAAAGAAATATTGGACCAAATCGCTTGGCTGGAGGAAACGTACTGCGATGGCTGCTTTTTAAAAAGCACGTTCCGGAAAGAGTACGGCAAAACGTACGCCCAATCGTTTTGCATCCAGCAATGCACGGTCGGGGAACAAATGCGGCAGTACGGGGAGATGCTTCTATCAGCGCCGCCGCGTTCGCGTCGGTAATGAAGGAATTTTTTTTAAGAGGCGGTTGGTGCGGGCGATAGGAGCCCCAATCTGCGCTTTCGCGGGCCTGGGGCGGCGCCGGCTGCGACCAGGCAAGCTTTGGCGTTTAAACGGAGGAAGCGGATGCGCTGCGAAGGCCGGTGATTGACAGAACATACGTTTTAACATGGAGAAACCTCAAAAGCAGTTCTTCTTTTCACTCCAAAAGGAAATCGCTTTTTGTCCTCCGCCTTAATAGATGCAATTTAAATTTGTAGCTTTTACTGAGCATTGGATCGACTGTCGAACGACCGAACAAACACCGCTTTCAGCCCCATGAATGGGTCTTTAAGCGAGTCGTTGTTCGGTCTTCCGTCACGCTAAAGCGTGACGGAGGCAAGCCATAGGCTTGCCTTCGACAGTCAAAAATGGATGAGCCACTTTTCCGTCAAGGATATGTTAAACGATTTCGTTGCATCTATATATATCGTTTTGCTGTTATTGCCGCGCCTCGCGAAGCTGGTGTTCGGCGCGGGCCAATGTTTGTTCGCAACGGGCGAGAAAATCACCGTCGACGCCCGTTGCTTCTTGGCGGGCGCGCGCAAGTTGGTCGCGGGCGTTTTTCACCGCTTGTTCGGCATGGCGAAGCATCTCGGGGTCGAGCTGCATCGTCGCCTGGCCGACCATTTTCTCCGCCGTTTCGACGAACATTTCCACTTGCTTTACATCGTTGTATCCCGTATGTACGTCGGTATCGCGTCTGACCATATGAACACCTCCTTTTCTTTATTGTTTGCCGCTTGGTGAAATTTATGCCAATCAAATGAAAAAGGCATCCTGCGATGGTGCAGGATGCCTTTCTTTCCGCTCCCGTTCTCTCGTCTATGTCAACGAAGTCTTATAATTTGACAACGTTCGCTGCTTGCGGTCCGCGGTTTCCTTGTACGATTTCAAACGAAACTTCTTGGCCTTCTTCCAACGATTTGAACCCTTCACCTTGGATCGCCGTGAAGTGAACGAATACGTCCGAACCGCCTTCCACTTCGATGAAACCATAGCCTTTTTCGTTGTTAAACCATTTTACTTTACCACGTTGCATAATGCTGAATTCCTCCTAATACCTTTAGCCTGTTCGGCTAACCTCAAGATTTTTATCAAATAACAAAATATACTTCACAGCCATCCAAGATGCGTCTTCATGTTGAATGCCTGAAATATATTCTGTTATGTGATGACTTTACTATACACTACCGCGGGTGGCCGCGTCAAGCAAAAGAAAGGAAATTTCCGAAAAAAGTTGTTTGCTGGCCCGAAAAACAATGCGTTGAAAAGGAAAACGGGCCGCTGGGGAGAAAAAAGTCATGAGCGGGCAACAACGGCCATACATTGGAATAGGAACGACGAAAAGGGGGAGAAGCGGATGTACCGCGGAAAAATCGCGGGAAAAGAAGTGATCGTTCGATTGGGCAACCGGGTCAGCCTCCGCTATTTCAGCGACAATAAAATTTACCACATGGTTCTTTCGTACGGAGAGTCGGCGTTTCGCAAAGGGCAGGATATGTTTTGCATCTATAATGACCGCGTCGGCTTGATTGTCGCGGAAGTCGAGCAACAGGACGTCCCGGTCATTCGAATCGATTACATTATCGAAAACGAAAATGTGTACGAATAACCAATTGACAGCGGAAGGCGAATGCGGTAATCTCTAATGTAAGCGGTAACAAAACAAGCCGCATTCGTCCTTGTTTCTCCCAGGGTCAGACGTGCCGCGCCAGCATCGTCTGTTTATTTTTTGGCTCGCGTTGAAACAAGCAGCTTCGTTTTTTCGTATGATGATATGACAAGAGAGACAAAGAGGTGACTACGGTGTTATTGCGCAAAATGATGTCAAGAGTCGGAGTCGGGTCGGCGCACGTCGACTTGATCTTAAATAAATCGTTATGGCGCCAGGGGGAAATGATTCAAGGGATCGTCCACATTTACGGCGGAACGGTGGAACAAAGGATCGAGCGGCTCGATGTGGAGCTCGTGCAAAAAACAATCGAAAACAGCAAGGAACTGGATGCCATTGTCGCCGTCATTCCGGCGGCCGGAGCGTTTTTGATCAAGCCGAGCGAGAAAAAGGAAATCCCGTTTTCCTACACGATTCCGGAAACCTTTCCGCCATCGCGCCCCGGCCGGTCGTACCGGTTCATCACCCGCCTTCATATCGAAGACGCGGTCGATACGCTCGACTTCGATTACGTGCAAATTTTGCCGAAAAAATAGTTTGACAGCGTTTTCAACAGATGATATGCTAAAAGCAAGTTAATACGTTGTGGTGGAGAAGCGGAGACCCACACATATTCCTCGTTGATGGGCGGGAAGTGTGCGGGTTTTTGCTTTTTCGCCCAACGGTTCATTCTCCGGAGGGGCTGGACAAACAGGAAATGGAAGAAGAAATCACGAAATGAAGAAAAGGGGGAAGAGAACAAATGTCGCCATTTTTAGGGGAGCTCATCGGCACGGCACTGCTCATCATTTTCGGCGCGGGTGTATGCGCCGGGGTCAACTTGAAAAAATCATACGCGGCCAACTCCGGCTGGATTGTTATTACGATGGGGTGGGGGTTGGCGGTGGCCGTGGCCGCATACGCTGTCGGCCAGTATAGCGGCGCCCATCTCAATCCAGCGCTGACAGTCGCGTTGGCGCTCGCCGGTGATTTTCCGTGGAAAGACGTGCCGGGCTATATTACGGCGCAAGTGCTTGGAGCCGTCATGGGAGCGGTCATTGTCTACCTCCACTATTGGCCGCATTGGAAAGAAACGGACGACCCGGGCGTCAAGCTTGGCGTGTTTGCGACAGGTCCGGCCGTGCCGAATGCGGCTGCCAACTTGCTTAGCGAGATCATCGGCACGTTTGTGTTGGTGTTGGCCATCTTGGCCATTGGCGCCAACCAGTTCGCCGATGGGCTTAATCCGTTTGTCGTTGGTTTTTTGATCGTGGCGATCGGCCTGTCGCTCGGCGGCACTACGGGATACGCCATTAATCCGGCCCGCGACTTTGGGCCTCGGTTGGCCCACTTTTTGCTGCCCATCCCAGGGAAAGGATCATCAAACTGGTCGTACGCATGGGTGCCGATCGTCGGACCGCTGCTTGGCGGCGCGCTAGGCAGTTTGGTGTATAAAGCTGTTTTCTTGGGAAAACCGTCAGGCGCATTATGGGGAGTGCTGGCGGCAACGGCAGCCGTTTTGGCGGCGGCGAAGATGACAAACGGAAAGACAGTGAGCGCCACAAGCCGCCGTTCTCTGTAGCTGGCATATGGGGATTGCAAGCTCATCAAGGAGAAGGGGGAAGAAGGTTATGAATCAATACATGTTAGCCATCGACCAAGGCACAACGAGCTCGCGCGCGATTTTGTTCAATCAAAAGGGCGAAATCGTCCATATGGCGCAAAAAGAGTTTACGCAATATTTTCCGCAGCCCGGCTGGGTTGAGCACAACGCCAATGAAATTTGGGGATCGGTGCTTGCGGTCATTGCCAGCGTCTTGTCCGAAGCGCAAGTGAAGCCGGAACAAGTGGCAGGGATCGGGATTACGAACCAGCGGGAGACGACGGTGGTGTGGGAGAAAGACACCGGCAACCCGATTTACAACGCCATCGTCTGGCAGTCGCGGCAGACGGCCGGCATTTGCGATGAACTGAAAGCGAAAGGGTATGACCCGCTATTCCGCAAAAAAACCGGCTTGCTTATTGACGCCTATTTTTCCGGGACAAAAGTGAAATGGATTTTGGATCATGTCGACGGAGCGCGCGAACGGGCGGAGCGCGGCGAATTGCTTTTCGGCACGATCGATACGTGGCTCATTTGGAAGCTGTCTGGCGGCCGCGTCCATGTAACCGATTACTCGAACGCGTCGCGCACATTAATGTTTAACATTCATACGCTCGAGTGGGATGACGAGCTGCTTGATATCCTAGGCGTACCGAAGGCGATGCTTCCTGAGGTTCGGCCGTCGTCGGAAGTGTACGCGAAAACCGCCCCTTATCACTTCTTTGGCGTCGAGGTGCCGATCGCGGGAGCCGCAGGCGACCAGCAGGCGGCCTTGTTCGGGCAGGCGTGCTTTACGGAAGGGATGGCGAAAAATACGTACGGCACCGGCTGCTTTATGCTCATGAACACCGGGGAAAAGGCGGTCGCGTCAAAACACGGGCTGCTCACGACGATCGCTTGGGGAATAGACGGCAAGGTCGAATACGCCCTTGAAGGCAGCATCTTCGTCGCCGGTTCAGCCATTCAATGGCTGCGCGACGGCTTGCGGATGATCAAAACGGCGGCGGACAGCGAAGCGTATGCCGAAAAAGTCGAGTCGACCGACGGGGTGTATGTCGTACCGGCGTTCATCGGGCTTGGCACGCCGTATTGGGACAGCGAGGTGCGCGGGGCGGTGTTTGGCCTCACGCGCGGCACAACGAAAGAGCATTTCATCCGGGCCACCTTGGAATCGCTTGCTTACCAGACAAAAGATGTGCTCGCCGTCATGGAAGCCGATTCCGGCATCTCGCTGACCACGTTGCGCGTTGACGGCGGGGCGGTGAAAAACAATTTCCTTATGCAATTCCAGAGCGATTTGCTTGCCGTTCCGGTCGAACGTCCGGTTGTGAATGAAACGACGGCCTTGGGTGCGGCGTATTTGGCCGGGCTGGCGGTCGGCTACTGGAACAGCCGAGATGACATCGCCGCCCAATGGCAACTCGAGCGCCGGTTTGAGCCGAAGATGGATGACGACAAGCGAACGATGCTCTACGATGGCTGGAAAAAAGCGGTGCGGGCGGCGATGGCGTTTAAATAACTATAGGGAACAAAGCAATAATCGATCGTAAATGGGCGGCCGCGGTCAAGCTGTGTCCTTTTCCACTTTTTTGTTCATTGCTTAGGCAGATGTTCCTTTCGTGGAGCATCTGCTTATTTATCTTAATTAGGCGAGAAGACTCCCACTTCAACGAAGCGAAGCGGAGTAAGTGGGAGATGAATCGCCTTAACTATATTTTGCTGAAAATAGGATAGATTCAGTAAAATATAGTATAATATAGTTAGATGGGAGGTGAAAAAATGTATTTTTGTATCAAACAACAGCTAAATGGTTTGACCAAAGAAGAATACTTGACTCTTCGAGAACTGTGCCATATTGCCAAGAACATGTACAACGTCGGATTGTACAATGTCAGACAATACTATTTTGAACACAAGGAATTTCTTAATTATGAGAAAAATTATCATCTTGCAAAAACTAACGAAAACTATAAGCTGTTAAACAGCAACATGGCACAGCAAATTTTAAAAAAGGTCAATGAAGCCTTTAAATCTTTCTTTGGTTTGATCAGTCTTGCCAAACAAGGAAAATATGACCACAAGGCTATCAGTATTCCAAAATATCTTAAAAAAGATGGCTTTCATTCACTGATCATTGGCCAGATTCGTATAGACGGCAACAAATTCACGATACCGTATTCTCGCCTATTTAAAAAGACTCACAAGCCTATCACGATAACGATTCCGCCTGTGTTACTGGACAAAAAGATTAAGCAGATTGAAATCATTCCTAAGCATCATGCCAGGTTCTTTGAGATTCAGTACAAATATGAAATGCCTGAAGATCAAAGAGAATTAAACGACCAAAAAGCACTGGCCATTGATTTAGGATTAAACAATCTTGCCACTTGTGTCACATCAGACGGCAGATCATTCATCATTGATGGGCGGAGATTAAAAAGTATCAATCAATGGTTTAACAAAGAAAATGCCAGACTTCAAAGCATAAAAGATAAGCAAAAAATCAAAGGCACCACTCGTAAACAGGCTTTGCTTGCTATGAATCGCAATAATAAAGTGAATGATTATATCAACAAGACTTGCCGTTACATCATTAACTACTGTATTGAAAATCAAATTGGCAAACTTGTCATTGGCTATGCGGAAACATGGCAACGCAATATGAATCTAGGAAAAAAGACAAATCAAAACTTTGTCAATATTCCTCTCGGTAACATAAAAGAAAAACTAGAATATCTTTGTAAATTTTACGGCATTGAATTCTTGAAACAGGAAGAATCCTATACGTCTCAAGCCAGCTTTTTTGACGGCGATGAGATTCCTGAATATAATGCCGACAATCCAAAAGAATATAAGTTCAGCGGCAAACGTATTAAGCGCGGCTTGTATCGAACAAAGTCTGGCAAACTAATGAATGCTGATGTCAATGGCGCATTAAACATCTTAAAGAAAAGTAAAGCTGTAGACCTGAGTGTCTTATGCTCTAGCGGCGAAGTGGACACGCCTCAAAGAATAAGGATTGCTTGAAGCAGTCAAACTTCTTTGGAAGCCCCCACTTCAAATTTTCGCTAGAAAATTAAGTGGGGGTAGTTCACTGTCCAAAAAATAGTGGTTGAAACGAACAGACGAAATCATATCGTGCATTTTAATCCCCTTATTCAAACGGGAAAATGGAGGGAACAAATAACAAGATCAAGCTGATGAAACGTCGGGGATACGGACACAGAAATATCCAGCGTTTTGCATGGCGGGTTCGGCTAGAAACAGCTAACATACTTTCATGACAGGTGCAAGTACAACTTTTGGTGATGAACCTTTCTATAAATATTGAATTTACGAAAAAAAATGATAGAATACTAATTGAATTTACAAAAAAAAATGATAGAATATTATCTAAATATTATATATAGCCTAAAATTTAGTAATACTAACAAAAGGGAGAAGGACACATTGGCAAAGCAAACGTTATTGGAAATTGAGGAGCTGCGAGTCTCTTTCCGCATCGGTGATGACTATTATGCGGCGGTCGACGACGTTTCGCTGGCGATCGGAGAGAACGAAGTCGTCGCTCTCGTCGGGGAGTCGGGTTGCGGCAAAAGCGCACTCGCTTTGTCGATCATGGGTCTCCACCCGCCCGAAAAGACAAAAATTGAGGGGCGCCTGCACTTTAAAGGGACAAATTTGCTGTCGCTCTCCGTTGCCGAACTCAATCGCATCCGCGGCAAAGAAATCGGGATGATCTTTCAGGATCCGTTAACGGCGCTCAATCCACTCATGACGGTCGGCCGGCAGATCGAAGAAAGCATGGATTACCATCTGCGGCTGTCAGCAGCCGAAAAAAAGAAGCGAACGATCGTTTTGCTTCGCAAAGTCGGCATTCCGGAGCCGGAAAAGGTGTACCACCGTTATCCGCACGAGTTGTCCGGGGGGATGCGGCAGCGGGTCGTCATCGCGATCGCCATCGCCTGCGAGCCCGCCCTGCTCATCGCCGATGAACCGACAACGGCGCTTGATGTGACGATTCAGGCGCAGATCATAGGGCTGCTCAAAGAGTTGCAGCAGCAAATGAAAACGAGCATTATTTTAATCACGCATGATTTGGGGGTGGTGGCGGAAATGGCGGACCGTGTGGCGGTCATGTATGCTGGGGAAATCGTTGAGTTAGCGGACGTCGATACCATTTTTCACCGTCCGCTTCATCCATACACTCGCTCATTGTTGCAGTCGATCCCGTCTGCGCAGACGAAAAAGGAACGACTCCACGTCATCCAAGGGATCGTTCCGCCGCTGCATAAACTGCCGCGGCGCGGCTGCCGCTTCCAGCCGCGCATCAGCTGGATTGGGGCGGATAAGCACGAATCGGATCCGAAGTTGCGGGAAGTGGAGCCGGGGCACTGGGTGCGTTGCACATGTTACCAACATTTTTATTTTCCCGATGATCAAACGGTAGGTGGAATCGGCTATGGCGCTTCTTAACGTCAACCATTTGAAAGTATACTATCCGGTGCGCGGCGGTTTTTTTCGCCGGGTGGTCGACCATGTCCGCGCGGTGGACGATGTCAGTTTCACGCTGAACAAAGGGGAAACGTACGGGCTCGTCGGCGAGTCCGGCTGCGGCAAGACGACGACAGGGCGCACGATTATCGGTTTGATCCGCGCCACGGCCGGGGAAGTGCTGTTTGAAGGGACGGATTTGACAAAGCTTCGCCGCCGCGAGTTTCATCCGTATCGGAAAGACATCCAGATGATTTTCCAAGATCCGTATTCTTCGCTCAATCCGCGCAAACGTGTGCTCGACATTGTCGCCGAGCCGCTCCGCAATTTTGAACGCCTGTCCCCGCAAGAGGAGCGGCAGAAGGTGCAATACGTTTTAGAGCGGGTCGGCTTGAGCGCGGAGTCGATTTACAAATATCCGCATGAATTTTCCGGCGGACAGCGCCAACGCATCGGCATTGCGCGGGCGCTCACGCTCAATCCGAAGCTCATCATCGCCGATGAGCCGGTGTCGGCGCTTGATGTGTCGGTGCAGGCGCAAGTGTTGAATTTCATGAGAGAAATCCAGCAGGAGTACGGGCTGACGTATTTGTTCATCAGCCATGATTTAGGGATCATTCGGCATATGTGCGACCGCATCGGCATTATGTACCGCGGCCGGCTCGTGGAGGAAGGGACGAGCGAGGAGATTTTTACGAATCCTCAACATATTTATACGAAACGTCTGCTCTCCGCCATTCCGAACGCCGATCCGCGCGAACGCGGCCGGCAGGAGGCGCTTCGCCGCGAAGTGGAAAAAGAATATGAGCAGTCGTATTCCCGCTATTTTGATGAAAACGGCCGGGCTCACCCGCTCAAGCCGATTTCGCCGACGCACTCGGTGGCCATTCCGTAAAGAGGGGGAGACGGGAAGATGCTGAAATTTATTTTACGGCGAATCCTCATTATGATTCCGCAATTGTTTTTGCTGAGCGTCCTCATTTTCTTGCTGGCGAAGGCGATGCCGGGCGATGCGCTGACGGGGCAGCTGGCGGCCAACCCGAAAATGGATCCGCAGACGCTTGAGGAAATGCGGGAAAAACTTGGCTTGAATGATCCGGTACATATTCAATACATCCGTTGGGTGAAAAACATGCTGCAAGGGGATCTCGGCCTTTCCTATATCCACCAGCAGCCGGTCACTGATCTGCTGGCCGGACGGATCGGGAATACGGTGTTGCTGTCGGCGGCGATTTTAATTTTGACGTACCTGATTGCCATTCCGCTTGGCATCGTGTCGGGGCGATGGACAGATACATGGGCTGATAAGCTGATCGTCGGCTACAGCTATCTCGGGTTTGCCACGCCGATGTTCATTTTTGCTTTGATCATGCTGTTTATTTTCGGTTTTCACCTTGGCTGGTTTCCAACCGGCGGCAGCGTGGACGTTCAGGTCGAGGAAGGGACGCTCGCTTACTATTTAAGCAAATTGAACCATCTCATGCTTCCGGCGTTGTCGGGAGCGCTCATCAACACGGTCGTTACGCTTCAATATTTGCGCAGCGAAATCGTCGATACGAAAGTGAAAGATTTCGTGAAAACGGCGCGGGCGAAAGGCGTGCCGGAGCGGCACATCTATTGGCGCCATATTTTGCGCAATTCGTTTTTGCCGATCGCGGCGTTTTTAGGGTATGAGATCACCGGGCTTGTCGGCGGTTCCGTGTTTTTGGAGTCGATCTACAGCTATCCGGGGCTTGGCCAGCTGTTTTCGCAGTCGATTATGCAGCGGGATTACAGCGTCGTGACGGCGCTCGTCATGATTTCCGGCCTGGCGACGCTGGTGGGCACGCTGTTGTCGGACATCATTTTGAGTGCGGTCGACCCGCGCATCCAGATTGAGTAGGGAAGGAGGAAGACAGCTGACATGAAAGCGGAAATCAGCGGCCCAACGCCGGCCGGAGCGAACATCGAGAAAAGCCCTTCCGCCTTTTCGATCATGTGGCGGGAGGTGGTTCGGGATCGGCTCGCGCTTGGTTCGCTCATCATTTTAGGAATCCTTTTGTCGATCGTCTATGGCGTGTCGCTCTTTTTGGATCAAGAGGAAATCGTGAAAGTGGATTTTCTTTCCATCTATTCTCCGCCGTCAGCGGAACACTGGCTTGGCACAGACTACGGAGGGCGCGACGTGTTTGGCCAGCTCATCATCGGCGCCCGCAATTCGTTTACGATCGGGCTGGCCATTACGCTCATCACTGGGGCGATCGGCCTCATTGTCGGATTGGTGGCCGGCTATTTCGGCGGCTGGATTGACAATGTCATTATGCGCATCATCGATTTTATTCTCGTTCTGCCGTTTTTGATGCTCGTTATTGTTTTTGTCGCCATTGTGCCTAAATATAATGTATTGACGTTCATTTTGATCATGAGCGCGTTTTTGTGGACGGGCAAAGCCCGGCTGATCCGCGCCAAAACGCTGACCGAGCGCGAGCTGGATTATGTCAGCGCGTCAAAAACGCTCGGCACGCCAGATTGGAAAATCATTATTTTTCAAATTTTGCCCAACCTCAGCTCGATCATTATCGTCAATTTGACGTTAAATTTGGCGGGCAACATCGGCATCGAGTCCGGGCTCACGTATCTTGGCTTCGGGCTGCCGGAGAGCACGCCGAGCTTAGGGACGTTGGTCAGCTATGCGACCAACCCGGATGTTTTGCAAAACAAATGGTGGGTTTGGTTGCCTGCGTCATTGCTTATTTTAGTGATGATGCTGTGCATAAATTTCATCGGCCAAGCGCTGAAACGTGCGGCTGATGCAAGACAACGACTAGGATAAGGGGGAAGAAAATGTGAAGAGAAAATGGCTGGCGGCTCTCGCCGCGCTCTTGCTCGTGCTCGCCGGGTGCACGGGCAAATCCGACACAACGAGCGGAAAGGGCAACAATAACGAAAAACCGGCGGCTCAGAAGGAAGACATCAGCAAATTCCCGATGACGGTGAAAAACGACGGGAAAATCATCGATGGCGGCGTGTTGAAATACGGCCTTGTGTCCGATACGCCGTTTGAAGGGATGCTCAGCTCTGCATTCTACACCGGAGCGCCCGACGCAGAGATTTTGCAATTTTTTGACGAGTCGCTTTTCCGGACGAACGGTGACTATGAAATTACAAATGATGGGGCTGCCACGTATGAGTTGTCGGATGATAAAAAGACGATGACAATCCATATTAAAGACAATGTGAATTGGCATGACGGCCAGCCGGTGACCGCTGAAGACTTGGAGTATGCGTATTTGGTCATCGGCCATAAAGATTACACCGGCGTCCGCTATGGCGATGCGCTCATCCAAGGGATCGTCGGGATGGAAGAATATCACAGCGGCAAAGCGGATAAAATTTCCGGCATTAAAGTCATCGACAAAAAGACGTTGACGATCACATGGAAACAGGCCAATCCGTCGGTGTTGACTGGCATTTGGGCGTATCCGCTGCCGAAGCATTACTTGAAAGACATTCCGATCAAAGACTTGGCGAAATCGGATAAAATCCGGAAAAAACCGATCGGGTTCGGTCCGTTTAAAGTGAAGAAAATCGTTCCGGGCGAGTCGGTAGAGTTTGTTCGCAATGATGACTACTGGGCTGGCAAACCGAACTTGGAAGGCGTCATTTTGAAAGTCGTCAGCCCGCAAGTCGTCCTGCAAGCGCTGAAAAAAGGCGAAATTGACGTCGCTGGGTTCCCGACTGACCAATATTTGAACGCGAAAGGGACGAAAAACATTCAGTTTATCGGTAGAGTGGGTTTGTCGTACAGCTATATCGGCTTTAAACTCGGCCATTGGGATGCGAAAAAGCAGGAAAACGTAATGGACAATCCGAAATTCCAAAACAAAAAACTGCGCCAAGCCATGGCGTACGCCATCAACAACCAAGAGGTGGCCGACCGCCTGTATCATGGTTTGCGCTTCCCGGCGAACACGCTCATTCCGCCGTCGTTCCCGGGCTATCATGACAGTTCCATCAAAGGGTATACGTACAATCCGGAAAAAGCGAAACAATTGCTGGATGAAGCGGGATATAAAGATGTGGATGGCGATGGCCTCCGCGAAGATCCAAACGGCAAAAAATTCAAGATCAACTTCTTGGCGATGAGCGGTGGGGACATCGCTGAACCGCTGGCCAAATTTTATATGCAATGCTGGAAAGATGTGGGTCTCGATGTTCAGCTTGTAGACGGACGCTTGGCGGAGTTCAACTCCTTCTACGATATGGTCGAAAAAGACGATCCGAAAGTGGATGTCTACGCCGCCGCTTGGTCAACTGGAACGGACGTCGACCCGTACGGATTGTACGGCCGCAACGCCATGTTCAACTACTCGCGTTGGGTGAACGAGAAAAATGATGAGCTGCTGGAAAAAGGCCATTCCGAGCAGGCGTTTGACAAGGAGTATCGCCGGAAAATTTACAGTGAATGGCAACAGCTGATGAACGAAGAAGTTCCGGTCATCCCGACGTTGTATGGTTTGTCCATTTATGCCGTCAACAACCGCGTCGCCAACTTTACGGTTGACCCGAGCTCGAAACTGACGTGGAAAGATGTCGGCGTCACGTCCGAGCAACCGGAAGTCGAACAATGACGATTGTTGCCTTTGATGATGTACGATAAGATAGAAGATAAATTGCATACGTCTTATCAAGAGTGGGCGAGAGAACGGGCTTGATGACCCCACAGCAACCTGCCGCAGGCAAGGTGCTAACACCCGCAAAGCGGTTTCGCTTTGGATGATAAGAACGGCTCATGACCCCTTTCGCCTCATTCCGAGGCGAAGGGGGTTTTTGTCGATGGGAGGTGAAGGAGAAACAGTGGAGGAGGCGGTTTCGCTCCGTGCTTGCATGGCCGCTCATCTCCCTGCCGCAGCGTTCTCCGTTTGTGTCATGCGCTGTGTGCAGGCGGAGCTCATCCGGTTTGACTCTAAGGCGGCGGCTGACAAGCATCTTGGCACAAATCCGCCGGTTTATGAAAACATACGGCCTTGACCGCGGCGGAACCGAGCGGGAGTATATGCGCATTTTTCAAGACATTTTGTACAATCCCGTCTTGTATCGCATCGTTCAAGAATTGATTTTATTTTTATATCGGTTGTTCCACTTGCCAGGCACCGCCTTTTTCTTAATGACAAAAGCCGTCGATGCCCGCCGTTTGATCGACGCCGTCGCTTCCTTTGTCGGCAGCTACTCCATTGGGTTATTGATCACTAATAAAGTGTTCAAAGAAGGCAAATATACCGTGAAAGAAGCGGCGATCATCGCTACCGGCTTTTCCACTGTATCCGTGACATGTGAAGAAGTTGGGATTAAGTTAATAGTAACTGAAGAGTCTTATACAAGCGGAACATCATTTTTAGACGGAGAAGCTCCAACCAAAGAAAATTATAATAAAAACAGAAGAATTAAAAGAGGTTTATTTAAATCCAATAAAGGGATTTTAATAAATGCAGACGTGAATGGAGCTTATCAAATAATTAAAAAAGTATCTCCAAATGCTTTTAACAAAAGCTATGGAGTAGAGGCTGTGGTGTTACAGCCATCTAAGATATCCGTATCTTAGTAAAGAGTAATGTTTTTTATTATATTTCTTTAATATTTTTTACCATTTTTAACATTACTCATAACATGGGAGAACTTGCGCGATGGCTTCATCATGATGATGGGCATTTTGCCGTCCATTATGTCAGTCGGACTGATCGGGCTGTTGCTCGCTGAATATACGCCGGTGTTTGACTGGTTGGGTTACCTGTTCTACCCATTCACCCTTCTGTTGCAAATCCCTGAACCGCTGTTGGCTGCGATTTTCGGGTTCGCCGCCATTCCATCAACCCGATTGAGAAGTTTCAGCGCCATGAAAGCCTGTCCATCTTCCAGACAGGCTTTCACGTCGTTTCCCGCTGCTGCTTTAACAAATCGCGAATTTCTGTCAATAGCTCCTCCTCTTTCGTCAGCGTCGGTGCGGTTTCCTTCACCTCTTCCTGCTTTTTCACCCGTTCATACAGCGTGTTGATCAATTTCACAAACAGGAAAATCGAAAACGCGATGATCAAAAAATCGACGACTGTTTGGATAAACGCCCCATATTTCACTTCCGCTTTGCCGACTTTCCAAGACAAATCGCTGAAATTGATGCCGCCTAGAATCAGCCCGACAAGCGGCATGATGATGTCATTGACGAGCGAGGAAACGATTTTGCCAAACGCCCCGCCGATGATCACCCCAACGGCTAAATCGATGACATTGCCGCGGACGGCGAATTTTTTAAACTCGTTCCACATGGTCATCTCCTTCCGAAGAAAATGTTCGTCTGCTATTATACCCGACCGGCCGCAACATTGAAACTTTTTAGCTTAAATCGTAGCAAATCAATTGGTTTTTATATATTATAGAATACGTTCATCAACCAAAACAAAAGGGGGAACGCATCGTGGAAGTGACCGCACAACAACGAGACGTTCGCGCGAAACAAGCAGCGAACGCCCCGAAACATCCGACTGCGTGGATTATTGCGGTCTCCATCCTCATATTGATCGGTGGCACGTTGTTCTTATATAGCCGTGTTTCCTGGCAACAGGCGCTTTTGTATGTGCTGGGAGCGTTTGGTGGATTTGTATTGTACCAGGCGCATTTTGGCTTTACATCCGCCTGGCGAAAGTTTATTCTATACCGCCAAGGGAAGGCATTCGGGCACAGATGATCATGATGGCGGCAGCCAGCGCGTTGTTTTTGCCGCTGCTCGTGAAAGGCTCAGTGCTCGGGCACCCGGTGTCAGGGTATGTATTTGGCGTGGGAGTATCGGTCATCGTCGGCGCTTTTCTGTTTGGCATCGGCATGCAGCTTGGCGACGGCTGCGCGTCGGGGACGTTGTACCATATCGGCGGGGGCGATGCGAACGGCATCGTGACGCTCATCGGGTTCATCGCTGGCTCCGTCATTGCGACGACCCACTTTGACGTGTGGGCGAAGATGCCGCAATGGAAGCCGTTCTCGTTCATTGGCGAGTTCGGCCCCTTGGGAGGGTTTTTGCTTCAGTTGGTTTTGCTTGCGGTCGTCTACTATGCGGTGACGGTGATGGAAAAACGACGCCACGGCCAACGCGTTGCTGCATCGCTTGAGAACCATCATGGCTGGAAAGCGATTTACAAAGGGCCGTGGCCGCTTCTGGTCGGGGCGTTGCTCTTGGCTGTAACGAACGCGCTTGTGCTGATGATTAGCGGCAAGCCTTGGGGCATTACGTCCGCCTTCGCCCTTTGGGGAGCGAAGTTCGTGCAGCTGTTTGGCGTCGATCCGACTGCTTGGGCGTACTGGCAAGATGAAGCGAAACGGCAGGCGCTCGCGAATCCACTCTACTACGATACAACGACCGTGATGGACATCAGCTTGATGGTCGGCGCCTTATTGGCCGCAGCGCTCGCTGGCCGCTATACGAAGCCTGTGCAATGGAAGCGTCCGACGCGCATGACGATCGGTGCGCTGATCGGTGGGCTGATGATGGGATACGGAGCCCGGTTGGCGTTCGGCTGCAATATCGGCGCGTATTTCGGCGGCATTGCTTCATTCAGCGCCCACGGCTGGGCGTGGTTTGTCTTTGCTTTCCTCGGCAGCCTGATCGGCGTCAAACTGCGTCCGTATTGCGCGTACAAAAACTAAACGTTCCGTCGTTTTGGCGGGGTGCTTTCTTTATGCAGGACGGCATATGGTACAATGGGCAGTGAGGCTTCGACAAGAGCAGCTGCCTGCTTGTTTGAAATCGTTTTCCTTGTTTTGGGAGAGCGGAAGGAGGACAGCGGTGTTCATTGGGAGAGGAGGGAAAAGGCATGCGGCAAGCGGCCTCGATCGTCTGCATTGGCGGGGCGAACGTCGACCGAAAGGCGCGGTTGCTCACTCCGTTTCGGCTCGGCACGTCCCATCCCGTCACCACGACGCAAACCGCGGGTGGGGTGGCGAGAAACATCGCCGAAAACTTAGGACGGCTTGCTCAACCTGTTTTGCTCGTCAGCACCGTTGGCGATGATCGCGATGGACAGTGGCTCGTTGACGTGACGAGCCGATATGTCAATACGAGCTTCATCGTGCGAACGCCAAAAGCGAACACCGGGACGTATACAGCGGTGCTCGATGAACGCGGCGAGATGGTTCTCGCCTTGGCGGATATGGCCATTTATGATACAGTGGGGGGAGAATGGCGAAAGCAACAATGGACTCGGCTCGGTCCGATTTCTGCGGTCGTGCTTGACACGAATTTCCCGAAGGCTGTCATTCGTTCGGTGATTGCACAATGTCGCCAAGAGGACATCCCGCTTTGTGTTGTGACGGTGTCGGTTCCAAAAGTGAAGCGATTGCCCAGCGATTTGTCTGGTGTGACGTGGTTTGTCACGAATGAAGCGGAGGCTAAGGAATTTGTGGGACGCGACGGACATACGGACGACATCATGAAAGCGATCCTTCAAGCCGGCGCCCAGAATGTTGTCGTCACGCGCGGCGCAAACGGCGTCGCGTACGCCACCAAGCAAGGGGAAACAGAAGCGATTGCGGCGCCGAAGGTTGAGGTCACCGACGCCACCGGAGCGGGCGACGCCTTTGCGGCTGGATTTTTGTACGGCGTCTTAGGCGGACATACGGTGGAAGACGCCTGCCGCTTTGGGATGAGCAGCGCGGCGCTTACGCTGCAAACGGCCGAAACGGTGCATCCCGCTTTGAATGAACACCTGTTGCAAGCCGCCTATGCGCGGTATTTTCGCGAAGGGGGAACGAAGTGATATGAATGATTTTCTCGTCTTTTCCGAAGAAGTCGCTCAAGCGAAGGCCGAAAAAAAGCCGATTGTCGCCTTAGAATCAACGATCATCTCGCATGGCATGCCGTATCCGGAAAACGTGCAAACGGCGAAAGCGGTTGAACAGATCATCCGCGACCGCGGCGCCGTGCCGGCGACGATCGCCATTTTAAACGGAAACATCAAAATCGGGTTGACCGAAGACGAACTTGAACAGCTCGGGACAAGCCGCGATGTAGAAAAAGTGAGCCGCCGCGACTTGCCGTATGTCGTCGCCATGAAGAAGCACGGGGCGACGACCGTGGCGGGGACGATGATTTGCGCCCAGATGGCGGGCATCCGCGTATTTGCGACCGGCGGCATCGGCGGCGTGCACCGCGGCGCCGAACAGACGATGGACATCTCGGCTGACTTGCAGGAACTCTCGCGCACAAACGTCGCGGTCGTCTGCGCCGGGGCAAAATCAATTTTGGATTTAGGGTTGACGCTTGAATACCTCGAGACGCACGGCGTTCCGGTCATCGGCTATCAGACGGACGTCCTGCCGGCGTTCTATTCGCGGACGAGCCCGTTTCGCGTCGACTATCGCCTCGACAGCGTGGAAGAAATCGCTCAGTTCATCGAAACGAAATGGAAGCTTGGGTTAAACGGCGGTGTTGTGATCGCCAATCCCGTCCCAAAAGAAGAGGAGCTCGAGGAGTCGTATATCACCGCCATCATCGAACAAGCGCTCAAGGAAGCAGAAAAGCAGCACATCACCGGCAAAGCGGTCACCCCGTTTTTGCTTGACCGTGTGAAAACGTTAACCGAAGGGAAAAGCTTAAAAGCAAACATCGCCTTAGTGAAAAACAACGCCGCCTTGGCGGCCGACCTTGCCCGAGAGCTTTCTTGATGCGAACGCCCCCGCCTTGATGGAAAGGCGGGGGCATGATGGAGTTCACGGGAAAGGAAAACGGTTTTCAAATCGGGCGCGATTTCGTCTAAAGTGTTGTGGAAATTAAGCTCCCGTACTTTGACCTAAAAAACAACCCGCCCCATGCGTTGAAGCAGGGAGCGGGCTTTCCGCTTAAAACGCCACCGCCATCAAGCTTAAGCTCCCATACTGGTACTCACGGAACAACACGCGCGGCGCCCCGCCGCGATCGCCGGCCCCGTAGGCGATCCAGTACGGCGCGAGATGCTCGGGCGTCGGCACGGCCTGCTTGGCGTACGGCGCCTTGTTCTCATACTCGAACACCTCTTCACTATGGGCGGCGGATCGGCTGAGAAGCCAATCATCAAATGCGACGGCCCATTCGTCCGCCTCCGCATGCCCTTCCCAACGGAGCGCCATCAAATTGTGCACCGTCCCGCCGCTGCCGATGATCATCACGCCCTCATCCCGCAGCGGGCGCAGCGCTTCCCCGAGCTGCAACAATTGCTTCGGCGTCCACCACGGCACGACCGACGCTTGCACAACCGGAATATCCGCTTTCGGAAATAAGCGGTAGAGCAGCACCCACGAACCGTGATCCAACCCCCGGGTCCGATCAACGGCCACTTCCGCCACACCAGCGAGACGCTCGCGCACGCGCTCCGCCCACTCGACCGACCCGCGCGCCGGATACACCACTTCATACAGCTCGCGCGGAAATCCGGAAAAATCATAAATCATGTCATACGTCCCCTCAACCGCCGAAACCGTCGGTTGGCGCGTCATCCAATGCGCTGTAAAGATGACGACCGCCTGCGGGCGAATTCCTTCCCCGAGTTTGCCCAAAAACGCCGTGTACGCATTGTCTTCGATTGCCAACATCGGCGAACCGTGAGCGAGAAACAGGGCGGGGGGTCTCATCGTTCCATTCCTCCCTTGAACCATATTGACAAATTTGCTTGCGGCCTAATGCCGCCTCCAAACGATTCGCCGAAAAACGGCGCCGGAATTTCTCATCCCTAGTGTAGCATAAACATCTTTTGCTCTTCTATGCACACGCTTTCTTTAACCGTGCGATGGAGGTTTGAATCTTCTCGTAGGCGTTTCTGTCTCCCTTACGATGAGGAGCTTTTCTTTGTCTCCCGCCATATTCATCGCCGCCCAACCCGATCGGGCGTTTGGGGAGAATGAAAGAGAGATATCACCAAGACGAATGTGCTCCTTCAACGCGCTTCTCCTCCGTGAATGCTCGAAAAAGTGGCTCTCCTACTAGTTAAGAGAGCTAATTTTTTAGTAGAATAGAAGAAAAATAGAAACGAAGAAAACATTTCGGCACGAAGGAGCTATTCTTATGTCATTGCACGATCTGTTCCGTGAAGTGATGGCCATCTACGAGCAAGACAAGCAGGAAAAACTGTCGAAAGAGCGGCGGACGTTTCAGTTAGTGACGCGGGCGATTCCAGAGGCGTTGAAAGCGCTGCCGTTTCTGCCGCCTGATCGGTATATGGTGAAAGGGTCGGTCGGTCAAGGGAATTGGACCGACGTGCCGTGGGTGGCGGTGATGGACCAAGAAGTGACGGATTCGACGCAGCGCGGCTATTATATCGTCTACTTGTTCAGCGAAGATAGGCGCCGTCTCTATTTGACGCTTGCCCAAGGAGTGACGGAGACGCCGAAAGACGAAATGGAGCGGGTGAAGCGCGGCATCCGCCAACTCATTCCTGCCGGAGAGCGCGTGCGGACCGATGATGACATTCGTCTTGGCGAAAGCAAACGGGCGAAAGACTACGAACGGTCGGTGGCGGCGTATATCGCCTATTCGTTTGACGATCTGCCATCCGATGAACAACTCGCGCGCGACCTCGAAACGATGATCGATTATTACCGACAGTATGTAGAGCGAACAGAACCAATGGCACCGCCCGAGCAGGTCTTTTCCTATCGGGAGGCGGTTGAGCATATTCATTCATACATATCCGCTAAAGGGTTTTACTATACGAAAGAGGAAGTGGCCAACCTCTTTCTATCGTTAAAAACAAAACCGTTCGTCATCTTATCCGGCATTTCTGGAACGGGGAAAACGAAAATCGTTCAATGGCTCGCCGAGAGCGTCGGCGCGACGGAAGACAACGGCCGCTTCGCCTTGATCCCCGTCCGTCCGGACTGGAACGACGGCTCCGATTTGCTTGGCTATGTCGACATTAAAGGCGAGTTCAAGCCTGGGCCGCTTGCGAACGTCATCATCGAAGCCGAGAACCATCCCGACAAACCGTATTTCGTCGTGTTGGACGAGATGAACCTCGCCCGCGTCGAGCATTACTTCAGCGATGTGCTGAGCGTGATGGAAAGCCGCCGCTGGGAAAATGGGCGCATTGTATCGTCGCGGCTGCTGCCGCGAGAAACGGCGGGGCGCGACCTTTTTCTCCCGCCGAACGTCTACATCATCGGCACGGTCAACATGGACGAGACGACCCACCCCTTCAGCAAAAAAGTGCTCGACCGCGCGAACACGATCGAGTTCAACCGTGTCCGTCTCGACCATCTCGACTTTTTGCGCGATGTGCCGACCGTTGCGCCCCTGCCCGTCGGGCAGGAGCTGTTCGCGGCGCGGTATTTGCATTTGAAAGATGTATATGCCGATTATCCAAAGCTGGTAGAAGACGCGACGAAACAGCTCGTGGACATCAACCGCATCCTTGAGCCGCTCGGGGCGCATATCGGTTACCGCGTCCGCGATGAAATTTGTTTCTACCTTGCGTATAACGAAGAAGGAAAGCTGATGGAATTTGACAAGGCGTTCGACTATTGCCTCATGCAAAAAATGTTGCCGCGCCTTTCAGGAAGCGACGCGCGGCTCGAGCGGGCGCTCAAACAGCTGTTTGTCCTGTGCGCCGGCTTCGAACCGGACGGGGACTACAGCGGCGCGCTGGATGTGTCGTACGCCCGCTATCCAAAAAGCGCGGAGAAAATTTGGCGCATGCTGCGGAGGTTGGAGGACGATGGCTTCACTTCGTTCTGGCTCGGGGCGTGACGACTATGAGCTCGTCCATATCGAAACGGAACAGCTCACGCTCGTAATCAAAGGAAAGCCGTACCATGAACAATACGAAGGGCTCAAGCAGTACCGCCGCCTCGATTTCCACGAGACGATGGAGTTTTTCGCAAGCGGCGAAGGGGTGCGAAACGTCAAGCTGTTTGACGTGGACGCTGGCGAGCTTGTCGACTGGTCGGGCGGCCACCGCCCGATTTTCTTTGAAAACGGCGTCTATCAGCTGCTTGTCGTTCCGAAAACCGACCGGGTGCTCTCCTTTTACCATGAGTCGCCAGCGCTGAGAAACGCCATCAGCCGTGTTGATATCGGCGGCCAAGCGGTGTTGATGGGAAATCTCCATTTCCCGAATGAAGTCGGGCTGTCGACATTCGAAATCCGCGACGGCCACCGCTCGGTTTTGGACGTGACGATCGAAATTTTCCCGACGAAATTGACCTACAAACAAGACTACCAGCGACTGCTTGATGAAGTGAGCGAAGAAATTTACAACTTGGCGTTTCACTTTATCAAGCGCACATACCAGCGGGCGAAGGCGAAGCGCAGCGGCGCGCCGTCCCGAAGTGAATTTTTCCGGCTTATGGAGGCGCATATCGGCGATTTTTTGCAGGCCATTCGCCATATCGAGCGGCAGCCGCACCATCAACTGTCGACCGTCCATGTGAGGGTGCGCGGCGACCAGCTCGGCCGTTTGGATGCGGCAGGACGGAATGATTTGCGCAAGCGGCCGCATGTGTTCCGCGATGTCAAACGCGGCATCGACATTGGAAGTCGAACCGTCATGCCGCAATCGGGGCTCAAAGCGAAACAAGAACTGACGTACGACACGCTCGAAAACCGGTTCGTCAAATGGATGATGACGCGCCTTGCCGAGAAGCTGCGCGATTTGTTCGAACACGTGCAAGGGAAACAAAGACGGTACGAAACAGAACCGGATCCGGATTTGCTGGAGCGCATCCAATCGATGATCCGCGCCCTCGAAACCCGTCTCCGCCACTCTTTTTGGCGGCCGATCGGGCGGCTTGACCGCTCTGTTGCGAGCCTCGTCCTGCAAATGGCGCCTGGATACCGCGACGCCTATCAGCTGTTTCTCCTCATCACCCGCGGCCTCGCCTTGCAGGGAACGCTGTACCGAATGTCCGTCAAAGACGTGGCGACGCTGTACGAGTACTGGACGTTTCTAAAACTCGGGCAGCTTCTCGGGAAAAAATACAGACTCATCAGTCAAAACGTCATCCAAGTGAACCGCTTGGGGCTGTTCGTCCATCTCGACAAAACCCGCTCCGCCAAGCAAGTGTACGAACATCCGCACACGGGCGAGCGAATCACGCTCACGTACCAGCTGTACGAAGGGAGGCTGCCGACCGTCCCGCAAATGCCCGACACGGTTTTGGCGATTGAAAAGAAGGGAAAAGACTATACGTTCAACTACATTTTCGATGCCAAATACCGCCTCGATTTCGCCGTTTCCGGCAGCGCGTATGAAAAACGGTACGGAATGCCAGGCCCGATGGAAGACGACATCAACACGATGCACCGCTACCGTGATTCCCTTGTCGCCCGCCGCGGCGGCCCGTACGAGCGCACCGCCTTTGGCGCCTACGTGCTCTTCCCGTGGCATGACGAAGACAGCTACCAAGCGCACCCGCTGTACAAAAGCATCAACGACGTCAACATCGGCGGCCTGCCGTTTTTGCCGAATGCCACCCGCCTGGTCGAGCAGTTCATCGAGCGGTTGATTGAAAAGAATCCCGAAGAACTGCAAAACGAAGGCATCCTGCCGCAAGGGATCATCGAAGAATGGCGGTCGGCGTTCGACGAGCATGTGCTTGTCGGCATGGTGCCAAGCGCGCGGCATTACGAAGCCTATGTGAAGCACCGCTTCTACCACATCCCGGTCAAGCAGCTGAAAAAAGGCTGGCAAAACGCGCGCTACATCGCCCTTTACCCGAAGCGGGGAGCCGCCCCGCAAAACGGGGTCACGTGCTTTGGCAAAATCGCCGCTGTGAACATCGTCAAACGATCGGCCATCACCGAGCTGCCGAAACGAAGCGATGACGAATACGTTCGCTTCGAAGTCGAAAGCTGGCACTTTCTCCAACACGTCATTCGCCCTGTCGGCTACGGCATCGCCGTTTATGCGATGACGACGCTCAACACGCTCAAACAGGCGAAAGAACTGCCCGAACTGTTCATGAAATCAAGCGACGAAATCGCCCTTTGGCGCATCCTGCGGCGGCTGTCCGACCGCATCCGCTTCGACCTGGACGCCCGCTACTTGGATCAGGCGTCCAAAATCACCGCGTACCGCGTCAAGAACGTGTCCATCCGCCTGGAAAGCGGCCGTCTCATCATCACAAACGGCGCAAAGCACAAAACAATCCCCGCCGACCTGCTCCGCAGGCAGCCGTCGGCCGTGTTTCGCGAAGTGGTGGGGATGATGGGGGAGGTGTAGAAAACGAAGAACTTATTATTGTAAGGTAAGGACGTAGGAAAGACAAAACTGATGTTTTTTGTGAATGAAGGTCTATTTCCAACAAGAATTTTGCCTGTAAGACGATTTATTCGACGAATTTCGACAATGCTCGATTGTTTTTTTTAGTAAAATAGAATTATGTTAACGAAAGAGATAAAAGGGAGCATCGGTTTTTGATGAAAGCAAAAGGAATAATTGACAATAGACAAAACGGTTTAGTAGGCGACGTTCTAAAAGCGCATATGACAAAAGGCAGCAAATTATCCATTGCTGCTGCGCACTTTACTTTATATGCGTTTGTGGAGCTGAAAAAAGAGCTGTCACAACTCGATGAATTTCGTTTCATTTTCACAGAGCCTGCCTTTGTGCGCGGAAACCGTGCGTTAAAAGGACTAATCGAGAAAAATGAAGCGGCACTGTATGGAGTGGAAGAAGAGCGAAAATATAAAGTAGAGTTAAATCAAGCATACATAGCCAAAGAATTAGCGAAATGGCTGAAACGAAAAGCACAAATTAAATCAGTCACCAATCAGCGCATTCAAGGCGGTTTGTATCATGTCAAAAACAACGATGGAACGCAAATCGGCTTAATCGGCGGTGCGCCGTTTTCCAGCCCAGGTCTAGGCTACAGCAACTCTTCCAATATTTATATTAACCATATTGTCGACGATGAGCATTCAAATACCCAACTGCTTCGTCAGTTTGACGCCATTTGGCAAGATGAACAAGCACTGCAAGATGTGAAAGACGAAATATTGCGGCGCTTAGAAGGGATGTATAAAGAAAATTCGCCAGAGTTCATTTACTTTGTGACGCTCTACAATCTATTTAAAGGCTTCTTGCAAGATGCGAAAAACTACGAATCGCTACAAACAAGAACGGGATTTGAAAATACGGTCATTTGGAACAAACTTTACGATTTTCAGCGCGATGGGGTAATTGGCGCCATCAATAAAATCGAAACGTATGGAGGATGCATTATCGCCGACAGCGTCGGGCTCGGAAAAACGTTTGAGGCGTTAGCGGTCATTAAATATTACGAACTGCGCAATCATCGCGTTCTCGTGCTGGCGCCAAAAAAATTGAGGGAAAACTGGGCTATTTACCGTTTAAACGATAAGCGCAACATTTTGGCGGAAGACCGCTTTTCCTATGACTTGCTCAACCATACCGATTTATCGCGTGAGCGCGGATATAGCGGCGATATTAATTTGGAGCATGTGAACTGGGGAAATTATGACCTAGTCGTCATCGATGAATCACACAACTTTCGCAATAATGATCCGCGCAACGATCGGGTGACGAGATATTCCCGCTTGATGAACGACATTATTAAAGCGGGAGTGAAAACGAAAGTGTTAATGCTTTCTGCCACCCCTGTCAATAACAAGCTCGATGACTTAAAGAACCAGATTGCTTTCATTACGGAAGGAAATGACAAAGCGCTAGCGGAAACGGCGAACATCAAGAGCATCAGCCAAACGATCCGCCGCGCGCAGTCGCAGTTCAACAAATGGAGCAATCTTCCTGAAGAAGAGCGGACCACTGAGCGGTTGTTAGATATGCTAAACTGGGATTATTTCACCTTGCTTGACTCATTAACAATCGCCCGTTCGCGCCGCCATATCGAAAAATATTACAATGTGAACGCGATCGGCTCGTTTCCGACCCGCCTGAAGCCAATCAATATTAAAGAAACAATTGACGCTAAAGACGAATTTCCGCCGCTGGAGAAGATCAATAATGAAATATTGCGGTTGCGGTTGGCGGTATATTCGCCAATGCAATATATTTTTCCTCATAAAAGGGCTATTTATAACGAAAAGTACGATACGAAAGTGGCAAACGGAAGAATTTTTAAACAAACCGACCGGGAAAATAACCTTGTCTATTTAATGAAATCCAACTTGTTGAAACGATTAGAAAGCAGCATTCATTCCTTTTCTTTAACATTGGAAAACATTATTCATCAGATCGATTCGCACATTCAAAAAATAGATCAATATGATCCGAAAAACGAAACGATCGGAGATATTAATGATATAGATATGGAAGATCCTGATTTAGAAGACGCGTTAATCGGCTCGAAAGTGAAAATTTTCATCAAAGATATGGATCTAATCCGATGGAAGCAAGATTTATTATATGACCGCGAGATTTTAGCGAAGTTGCTTGCGCAAGCGAGAAGGATAACGCCAGATCGCGATAAAAAATTATTGGCATTGAAAAAAGTCATTCAAAACAAAATCGAGAATCCGATTAACGACCAAAACAAGAAATTGCTCATTTTTACTGCGTTTGCGGATACGGCGAAATACTTGTATGAAAACTTGCATGAATGGATTTATCGTCAATTTGGCTTGCACTCTGCTGTAGTAACTGGCTCGGATCATCCAAAAACTACATTAAAAATGAAAAAAGTCGACTTCAATAATGTCTTAATGAACTTTTCACCTATTTCGAAAGAGCGGGCAAAAGTAATGCCCGAGATGAAAGAGGAAATTGACATACTGATCGCTACCGACTGTATTTCCGAAGGGCAAAACTTGCAAGACTGCGACTACCTTGTCAACTATGATATCCATTGGAATCCGGTTCGCATTATTCAGCGTTTTGGCCGTATCGACCGGATTGGCAGCAAAAACGAACGGATTCAACTAGTCAACTTTTGGCCGTCGCTGGAACTCGATGAATATATTAATCTCGTCAACAGGGTAAAAGACCGAATGACGATTCTCGATATTTCTTCCACCGGAGAAGAAAACGTCATCGCCGACAACAGCAATGAAATGAAAGATTTGGAATACCGCCGCAAACAACTCGAAAAACTGCAAAACGAAGTCATTGATTTAGAGGACATTTCCGGAAATATTTCTTTAACCGATTTTACGTTAGACGACTTCCGCATGGATTTATTCAATTTCATGAAGGAACATAAAGAAGCGGTGGAAAAAGCGCCGCTAGGGCTTTTTAGCATTACCGTGAACAAAAATGAAAAACTAAAAGACGAAATTAAGCCTGGGGTTATTTTTTGTCTAAAACAAATCGATCACGTCACATCATCGAACGAACAAAACGCGCTCCATCCATATTACTTAGTGTATGTACGGGAAGACGGCACGGTGTTGTATAACCATGTCCACGTAAAGAAAATTTTGGACTTATACCGTTCGCTATGCAACGGAAAAAAAGAAGTGAAGCGGGATTTATACGAAACGTTTTACCAAGAGACGAAAAACGGAAAAGACATGGGGCAATATAAGGCGCTGCTGGAGAAAGCGGTGGAAGATATCGTTGGCAAAATCGATCAGCAACTAACGCTGAACATATTTAGCCTCGGAAACTTGGACAGCTTAGTGACGAACGCGAATGCGAGTTTGCAAGACTTTGAAATTATCTCTTATCTTATCATTAAAGGGTGAGAGTGGTGGCTGGATTCACATTTTATGCTAGAATAGGGCTGGACGATAAAGTCCGCCCTTTACATAAGAAGTTGGATAAAAAAATGTTTTACAATTTCGCTGATTTAACGAAAAAGGAAAAAGACTATATTACGAAATACATCGATCGGATTGAGCTAACGTATTTATTAACTCCAAGTGTGATTAATATCCAGCCATTCATCAATGAGGATTACCATTACGAAGGCGTTATGTTTATCACGATTCGATTAAGAAACGAAACAAAAGACGCCTGCCTTCCTGTCATTGGAGAGATTATTCAAGGATCGTTGCCAAACCCTGTCGTCATCGTATTTGAAAAAGAAGGAAACGTTCAGGTTGGTACGTGTTTAAAGCGATTAAACAAAATCGATAAAACGCAAGTTGTTTTGGAGGAATTTGCGTATACTCCGTGGTTTTCATCCGACAGTGACGATGAAACGGTTCGGCAATTTATCGATGCGGTTCACATAACAGCGTTATCTTTTTCTCACTTCTTCCGGTTTTATCAAGACATTCATATCGCGGTACAGGCGTTCCAGCACGCCAAAGCGGTCGGTGCTTTTTACATCGCTACCGATGAAGAATCGCGCCAACTGATTGCGCAAATTGAACAGGCGGAAGCGGAAATCGCGAAATGGAAAAATCAAATTAAGAAAGAAACGCAGTTTAACCGGAAAGTAGAGTACAACATGAAAATTCAGCAATTAACGAAGCAAATCGAGCAGTGGAAACAACAATTGCGATGAAAGAGGGGAAGCACGATGGAAAAACTAGATGGAAAATCAATGGATATTGTAAAAGCGAACATCGAGGCGTTAAAGCAACTATTTCCGGACGTGGTCACCGAGGGAAAAATCGATTTTGAAAAATTAAAACTGATTCTTGGGGAAGAGATCGAAGCACGCAATGAAAAATATGAATTCACCTGGCACGGCAAAACACAGGCGATGAAACTCGCGCAAACGCCATCCACCGGCACGCTGCGGCCGGACAAAGCATCCAGCAAAAACTGGGATACGACCGAAAACCTTTATATTGAAGGCGACAACCTCGAAGTATTAAAGCTGTTGCAAAAATCGTATTTCGGCAAGATTAAAATGATCTATATCGACCCGCCGTATAATACGGGGAAGGATTTTGTGTATAAAGATGATTTCCATGACAATATCAAAAATTACAAACAAGTCACGCAGCAAACAACAAAAGCGAATACGGAAACGAATGGACGGTATCATACCGATTGGTTGAATATGATGTATCCACGGTTGAAGTTGGCAAGAAATTTATTGAGAGAAGATGGCATTATATTTGTTTCTATAGATGATAGAGAAAAAGCTAATTTAAGAAAAATTATGGATGAGATTTTCGGAGAAGAAAATCTACTTTCTGAATTGGTATGGGATTTAGGAACGGGGACTCAAGCAGGACATTTTACTAGATCACATGAGTACATTTTAACTTACGCAAAACATAAAGATAGTCTCCCCAACTTTTCAGGTGGAGATGGAGTAATTGAAGATCGAGCTACTAAAAAGATTTCAGCTATATACATGCAACATGAAGAGTTAACTTCTCAGTCATCCTGCACACCCTAAGCGCTGCAGCACTTCCTCCGGACGTTCGTGGATGTAGTGGACAAACCGAGTAATGGCTTGAATGATATCGTTGCGATCCTTGTGAAATACATTGGCAATCACCGTATCTTTCAGCCATTTCCATAAGCGTTCGATCGGGTTCAGCTGTGGCGAATAGGGAGGAAGGTAAATAAAGTGAAAACACTGCCCTTCTTCCTGCAAAAACTCCTTGACCATTTTGGCATGGTGAATGCGGGCGTTATCCAACACCAAGACCATGAGACGGTCCGGATAGCGCTCTTTGAGCATTCTCAAGAAATCCAAGAACGTCGCGGCATTGGCAGCGGTCGTTTGATGAAGCACCGTTTCGCCATCGTGGATGTTGACCGCGCCAAACAGCGATACGTGGGCATGATGGCCGAACGTCGGCACTTGTTTTTGGCGGCCGACTTCCGACCATGTGGACCGCAAGACATGGTAAGAGCGGATATGTGTTTCATCAAGGTACAACAAGACCGAATCAGGATCCATTAAGTTTTTTTTTATGAAGTCGATCTGTTTCTCAAAATTCTTTTGTCGATCCGGATCGCCTTTCGCCAATGTGTAGGTCGGCCGTGTCCACGACAGCCCTTTGCGGTGCAGGAGTTTTCGCAACGCTTCGCGGGAAATGGAAACACCGAAGTGCTTTTCGACATAGGATTGCAGGAGTTTGGTGTTCCACGCCGAAGCGACGTCCCAGCCCAGTTCCGCGGGAGTGGTGGTCAACACAAGCTGTTTGATCTCTTCCTGCTGTTCTTCGGTGAGAAACGGCTCCCGCCCGGGGGCGAAATCCCGATGAAGCAAGAGCTCCAGACCGCCTTCGTTGAACAGCGACACATAATGGGAAACGGTTTGTCGGCACACGTTGACCATGGAGGCCACCTCTTTGCCCAAATAGCCTTCCATGACCAGGCGAACCGCCATCACCCGTTGGCGAAGAAGGGTGTTTTTGATTTTCCGTTCCTGTTTGCGAAGTGTCCGAGGTGTCCATCCGTGATCGTTGGTGATTTTGAGACGTTTCATGCAGAATTCCGCTCCTTTTCCATGCTTTTCCTTAGGAGCAGTATAACCGGAGTGGGCACCACTTATACGAAGGTTAACTTTTCAATGAGCATATATATAAAAATCCAGCAAGTACGTTTGATTTTCCAGCTGGAGTTAAGTTTGAAGCACCTGATGGGACGGAGTTTACAGGAGAATGGGGAGGCACAGAGAAAATTCGTCTTATAAAAGGTAGAATGATTGCCAAAAATGGAAAATTAGCCGAGCCAGTAACTCTTGAAGCTGGATGGGCAATGAAAAAACAAATGGAGTCTTGGTTTAAAGGTGAAGAAACGTATGACAGTAAAGGACAAAAAGTTTTAGGTTTTTATTTTAATAGTAATGGAGTACTGAGGTATTTGAAAGAACGTTCTGTAGTTAACCCTCCAACGGTTTTAAGAGAAAAAGGTTCCACAAAAGTAGGTTCTCAAACTGTTGAAAGGTTGTTAGAATTTGATAATCCTTTCGATTTTCCTAAACCTGTATTATTACTAAAGTTTCTAATTGAGTTAGTTACGGATGATGAAGATTTAATATTAGACTTTTTCTCCGGCTCGGCAACCACCGCTCACGCAGTAATGCAATTAAATGCTGAAGATGGTGGAAACCGCAAATTCATTATGGTACAGTTACCAGAACCAATAGATGAGAAATCCGAAGCTTATAAAGCAGGTTACAAAAATATTTGTGATATTGGCAAAGAACGCATCCGCCGCGCGGGCGAGAAAATCGTTCAGGAAACAGGAAAAACGGATTTAGATATTGGCTTTAAAGTGTTTAAGCTCGATTCTTCGAACGTGAAAACATGGGATCCTGATTTCGACAATTTGGAGCAAACCCTTTTCGATTTGCAGGATAACATTAAAGAAGACCGCACAAAAGAAGATTTGTTGTATGAGATTTTACTGAAAATCGGCCTGCCGCTCACCACACCGATTGAAGAAATTGATTATAACGGCAAAACGATTTATAACGTTGCCTATGGTTCCGTGTTAGTATGTTTAGAAGATGACATCGATTTGGATATCGTTCAGGAGATGTTGAAATATCAATCCGAGCATATGTCGCCGAAAGTCATTTTTAAAGAATCCGGCTTTATGAGCGACGCGGTGAAAACGAACGCCTTGCAAACATTGAAAAAGCACGGCATCACGGATGTGAGGAGTGTATAACCGATGAAGCTGAAGTTTCACGCGGATTTGGACTACCAACGGCGTGCGATTGAGTCGGTGGTGCATATTTTCAAAGGACAGGAACTGAGTCAGTCGAACTTCACCGTTTCGTACGGCCCTGATGCGGGAATGCTTCAAACGGACTTAGGCGTCGGGAATCGGCTTGACCTGACGCCTGAGGAAATTTTAAAAAACGTCCAAGACATCCAGGTGAGAAACGGACTGCCACGCAGCGAACGGCTCGATGGCATGCATTTTACGATTGAAATGGAGACCGGAACAGGAAAGACGTACGTATATTTGCGGACGATTTATGAGCTCCATAAACATTATGGGTTTACAAAATTTGTTATCGTCGTCCCGTCAGTGGCAATTCGTGAAGGGGTGTATAAAACACTGCAAATCACCCGCGACCATTTTGAAGAACTGTACGACCGCACGCCGGTTGAGTACTTTATTTACGACTCGCAGAAGCTTGATCAAGTCCGCAATTTTGCGACGGCGACAACGATTCAAATCATGATCATCAATATCGATGCGTTCCGCAAAAGCTTTGAAGATCCAGAAAAAGAAGATAAAGCGAACGTCATTCATCGGCCGAACGACCGTCTAAACGGATACCGCCCGATTGAATTTATCCAACAGACGAATCCGATTGTCATCATCGACGAACCGCAAAGCGTCGATACGACGCCGAAGTCGAGGGAAGCGATTGCGTCACTGAACCCGCTTTGTACGCTGCGCTACTCGGCGACGCATGTGGATAAATACAATATGATATATCGCCTCGATGCGGTCGATGCGTACAATCAAAAGCTTGTGAAAAAAATTGAGGTCATGTCTGTCCGGTCCGAACCGTCGTTCAATGTGCCATACATCAAGCTCGTTGAGGTGAAAGAGCGAAAAGCGAAACTTGAGCTCGATGTCGAATCGCGCGGAAAGGTGAAGCGAACGACGAAAACGGTCAAATACGGCGATGACTTGTATGACGTTTCGGGGGAGCGCGAACTGTACCGCGGCTATATCGTCGAGCAAATCGATTGGACGGAAGGAAATGAAGCGGTTGAAATCAACGGCGATCGACTCAGGGTGGGCGACGCAATCGGGGATGTCGATGACGATGCCATCAAGCGGTATCAAATCCGCAAAACGATTGAAGAGCATTTAAATAAAGAATTGTGGCTTCGCCCGCGCGGGATTAAAGTATTAAGTCTGTTCTTCATCGACAAAGTCGCTCATTACCGTGATTATGATCAAAACGGCAATCCAATCAAAGGAAAATATGCGGTGATGTTTGAGGAAGAATATAAGGATTTGATCCAAAAACCGAAATACCGACAGCTGTGGGATGACCCAGGCATTGATAAGGATGTGGAAAAAGCGCACAACGGGTATTTCGCACAAGATAAAAAGGGGCGTCTGAAAGATACAAAAGGAAATACAGAAGCGGACACTGATGTGTACAACCTTATTATGAAAGACAAAGAACGGCTGCTTAGCCTCAATGAGCCGCTTCGCTTCATTTTCTCCCATTCGGCGCTTCGCGAAGGATGGGATAATCCGAACGTCTTCCAAATTTGCACGTTGAAAGACTCCGCGGGAACGTACGTATCGAGACGCCAAGAAATCGGACGCGGATTGCGTCTGGCTGTCAACCAAAACGGGGAGCGTGTGCAGGACTATCATATCAACACGCTAACGGTCATGGCGAACGAATCGTACGAAGAGTTTGTTGCGACGCTGCAAAAAGAAATCGAAGAAGAAACAGGAGTCAAATTCGGCAAAATTGAAAAACATATATTTGCTAAACTCGTCTATGTCGATGAGAAGACGGAAGAGCCGATGCAAATGGGCTATGACTTATCGGTAAAATTATATGAAGAATTAAAGCGAAACGGTTATATCGATAAGCATAGCATGGTCACCTCTGAATTAAAGAAAGCAATAGAAAACTATGACTTGCGCTTAAGTTCGGAGTTTCAGCCATGGCTTCCAGCGATCGTAAAAGAAATAAAACGCCACTTGCAAGCATTGCCGATCAAAGATGGGACGAAAAAGAAAAAAGTCCATGTCAATATGGCGGTTCTCAATCAAGAAGAGTTTCGGCAATTGTGGGACAAAATCAAATACAAAACCGTCTATTCGGTCGATTTTGACAGCGAACAGCTCATTGACTTGTGCATCGCCGCCATTCAGGAAATGAAGCCCATTGAAAAAATCCGCATTGTCAGCCGGAAAGGACGGGTGGAAATTGATCATGTGACAGGCGTACAGGCTCAGGTGGTCAGCGAAAAAGTGGAGGATTACGTGAGCTTGCACCATACGCTTCCGGATGTCATCACCGAGCTGCAAAACCGCACGAATTTAACACGCAAGACGATTGTCCGCATCTTAACCGGCTGCAAGCGGCTCGATGATTTCAAAAACAATCCGCAAAAATTTATCGAAGAAGTGATAAAGATCATCCAGCGTGAAATGAAACAGCTGCTAAAAGACGGTGTGAAATATTATAAAATCGGCGACGATGCATATTATGCGGTAGAGCTATTCCAAAACGAAGAGCTGCTTGCCTACTTGAATGACAACGCTATTCCGAGCGAAAAATCGCCGTTTGACCATATCGTCTATGATTCAGATGTGGAAGAGCGGTTTGCCAAACGCTTTGAGAACGACGAAAAAGTAAAAGTATATGTGAAGCTGCCAAGCTGGTTTAAAATTGACACGCCGATTGGCTCCTACAACCCTGACTGGGCGCTTGTCATTGAGAAAGACGGGGAAGAAAAGCTATACTTCGTCTTAGAGACGAAAGGACAGGAATGGGAAGGAGAATTGCGCCCGGGCGAATCGGCAAAAATCGCCTTTGCCCGCAAGCACTTTGAAGCAATTGGCACGGATATTGAATTTGTCGGTCCGGAGAATGATGTGGAGGCGTTTATGCTGCGGGTGGTTAGCCGTTAGTGATGCATTTACAGGAGGCTGTCCCAAAAGGTGGTACAATGACCTTTTGAGGCCAGCTTTTTTTATTGAATGCTCTCTCCTCTCTTTTTTCTTTCCAGCATTTGTGGCATACTATAGTCAAAGAGGAGGGGCAATACAATGGTTAAGGTTGAGGTTAAACCCAATGTTCTACAATGGGTGATCAAACGCATGGATAATTTTGATCGGCTGAAGGATCAGTTTCCTAATATTGATAAATGGATCAATCAAGAGAGCCAGCCGACGCTTAAGCAGTTAGAAAAGCTTGCAAAAATGACAGCTGTACCTCTTGGTTATTTTTTTCTCCCTAATCCACCAGAGGAGAAGTTGAGAATTCCTCATTATCGCACGGTGAGAGATGAAGGGGCTGTCCGTCCGAGTCCCAATCTTTTGGAAACGGTTCAAACGATGGAAAGACGGCAACAGTGGATGCGCGATTATTTAATTCAGCTAGGCAATCCGCCTTTAAATTATGTGGGGCGTGCGAACTTGTCAATGGATCCAAAACTCGTTGCACAAGATATGCGAAGGACGTTAAATTTGGAAGATGGATGGGCATCAAAACAATCAACTTGGCAGGAAGCTTTACGCAATCTTATTAGAAAAACTGAAGATATCGGCATTATTGTCGTCATTAATGGAGTAGTTGGCAATAATACACATCGAAAACTGGATGTTGCGGAATTTCGTGGTTTTGTCCTTATTGATGACTATGTCCCTTTAATATTCATAAATGGAAGAGACGGAAAAGCTGCGCAAATGTTTACATTGGCCCACGAACTTGCTCATATTTGGTACGGGGAGAGTGCCGCATTCGATTTAAAAAATCTTCAGCCTGCTGATGCTGAAATTGAAAACGCATGCAACAAAGCAGCTGCTGAGTTTCTTGTTCCTGAAGATGAGTTAATTATTATATGGAAACGGGTTGGTCAATCGGAAGATCGTTTTGAACAGGCGGCTCGCTATTTTAAGGTTAGTGAAATTGTGGCGGCACGTAGAGCTCTAGACTTAAACCTTGTGACAAAAGAGGAGTTTTTTTTATTTTATGAAGATTATATGAAGCGGCTTCGACAACAAACGGAACAAATGAAAACAAGCGGAGGCAATTTTTACGCAACTCAAACGATGCGTATCGGCCGTCATTTTGCGGAAGCAGTCATAAGCGCGGCAAAGGAAGGAACGATCCTTTATCGTGAAGCCTATCAATTGACGGGGCTTTCTGGTGACACTTTTGCTAAGTTTGCCGAATATGTCGATACGGGGAGATATATGTATGAGTTCTAGCCATAAATTTGTGATTGATACGAACATTTTTATTGAAGCCTATAAAAGGTATTATTCTTTTGATATCGCTCCTTCCTTTTGGGATGCCCTGCTTCAACATGCCGAAAACGGCAACATCATAAGCATTGACCGTGTTAAACAGGAAATTAATAGCTTTCATAAAAATGATGAATTAAGCGAGTGGGCCAATCATTATTTTGCCCAATGGTTCGAGCCAACCGATAAGATTGAAGTTCTTAGAACATATCAGGAAATTATTACTTGGGCTGTTCAGCAGGGGCAATATTTTGAGGCGGCAAAAAGAGAGTTTGCTAGTGCAGCAGATAGTTGGTTAATAGCGTTTGCAAAGACATACAATTTTATTGTAGTAACACATGAACAATTTCATCCTAATTCCAAAAGCAGAATTTTTATTCCTAATGTTTGCCATGCATTCAATGTGCCCTATGTCGATACATTTGACATGTTGCGCCGGTTAAGTATAAAGTTTTGAGCCTATGTCTGTCATTCTCTGGAGTACTAGTCTTTTAACATTTGCAGTGAACGGCCTATTGAATTGAAAGAAGAATTGGGTAAAAGAAAACATGAGTGATTGATGTAAATTAGCACATTATTTTAGAATCCTTTTTCAAATTACAAATAAACACACCTTGGCGACATAGATGGAGCATGGCAGCGACGTCTTTTCCCAGATATCCTTCCATGACCAAGCGAACAGCCATGACGCGTTGGCGCAGGGCAACATTTTTGATTTTCCACTCTTGTTTTCGGAGAGTGCGTAATGTCCATCCGTGGTCTTTGGTAATTTCTATCCTTTTAATCCTTTTTCTATAAATTTACTAATAGCAGTATAACTGGGGGGGAACAACTTATACGGACGTTAATGTTTCAATGTGCATGTATATAGATAAGGGAGGGAATTTTTCTGCAGTGGATAATAGGTTTGGGGGTTAATTGGAATGCAATCGGGGCAATAGCTTCTGCAATAGCAAGTTTTGCTGCTTTAGTTGCTATAATTATTACTATTAAAACTAACAGGGATAATAATGATGAGAAACAGTTTGCTGTGCAACCATGGTTTCATGTTACTTGCATAGAAAGGATGGGGGCATCTGCATCACTTCGTCTTATTTTATTAAACGATGCATCATCGACAATTAAGATTGATAAGGTAAATATGATTTTAAATGAGGACAATAAAGTAATTAGTCTTGATTATAGGTATCTCAAAAAAGATAGCCAGTATGTATCAACGGGAAAATGTTTCGAAGTGATAATAAAAAATGATGAAATTTTATTTGGAAAGACCGCATATTTAGAAATTTATTATACTAACCTCTATAATAAAAAAATGAAAGCAGTTTCTCCGCGCTTTGAATTTGTTGAAAAATTGAATGAAAATTCATTGTATATTGAACCTAGAGGATTTTTATACATTCCATTTACAAACGAAATAATCAAAAAATAAGACCTATAATGTTCGCCACTTGTCAGAGAGATTATGGGTGCTACACCGTTAAATTGTCTCACAATGAAGGGCGAGTAAAACCAAATGTTCTGTTGTTTTCACACTCCAAAAAATTCACTTGATTTGCAGAAAAGGAGAGTCATAGACCGACTCTCTTTGTTTTATTATTTAGAAAATTCAATTTCAGGCTTTTGCTTTTCTCCTCTCTTTCCGCTTTAATAAAATCGTACCGCTTTTTCCCCTGAAAACTCCCCCGACAGGACGATCCTAATGACATATCTCGAATTGAACATGAACATGGTTTGTGAGGTGATCCGATGGCTGTTGACCACGACCGTTTGTTTAAAGAGTTGATCTAAACGTTTTTCGAAGAGTTTATTCTTCTCTTTTTCCCCAACATGTACGAGCATATCGACTTTCGCCATTTGTCCTTTTTATCCGAAGAACTGTTACCGATGTAACGGCAGGGGAAAAGTATCGCGTCGATCTGTTAGTCGAAACGAAATTAAAAGGGGAAGACGGGCTGATCATCGTCCATATCGAAAACCAAAGCTATGTGCAGCCGTCGTTTCCTGAACGGATGTTCATTTACTTCAGCCGCTTGTTTGAAAAATACCGCACGAACATCGTTCCGATTGCCGTTTTCAGCTACGATGCCATCCGCGACGAACCCTCTTCGTTTACGCTTCAACTTCCTTTTGGCAACATCCTTCACTTCCGCTTTTTCACCGTCGAACTGCGCAAACAAAATTGGCGCAACTATATTCGCATTGACAACCCGATCGCCGCTGCGCTGTTAAGCAAAATGGGTTATACTGAAAGTGAACGAATCGAATTGAAAAAACAGTTTTTACGCATGTTAGTTCGTTTAGAGCTGGATGAAGCAAAGCAGCGATTGTTAATCGGCTTTTTTGAAACATATGTGAAATTGTCGGATGAAGAAGAACAACGATTGCGAAACGAGGTGAACCAAATGGAAACGAAAGAAAAAGAGCAAGTGTTGGAATTGTTGATTTCGTATGAACAAAAGGGAAAACGTGAAGGAGCTGTTAAAGCCGATGATAAAATCCCCAATATAGCCGGAATAAAATTCCCCACTTACAATAGAACCATAGTGTCAATGAGAGGAGCTATGGTTCATGATTACGAGAGGGGAATTTTTTATGATCAAAGAGATGTATGAAAGGGGAATGAGTATTTCCGATATTGCGAGGGAATTGGGGATCGATCGGAAAACCGTCCGAAAATATATTCACTCCCCCAATCCTCCTTCCAAATCCAAGCGAAAACAAAGAAAAAGCAAGTTAGATCCATTTAAGCCGTATCTTCAAAAACGAATGTTAGAAGATGGGGTGTTTAATAGCGAAAAGTTGTTTTTTGAAATTCGACAACAGGGCTATACGGGAGGAAAGACGATTTTAAAAGACTATATGAAACCTTTCCGAGAGACGGCGAAAAAGAAATACACCGTTCGTTATGAAACGCTTCCTGGCGAACAAATGCAAGTCGATTGGAAAGAAGTCGGGGAGGTCGTGATCGAAGGGAGAAAAGTCAAGTTATCGCTATTTGTGGCTGTGTTAGGCTATTCGCGGATGAAATACGCGGTATTTACGGTCAGCCAGGATCAGGAACACTTAATGGAATGCCTAATTCAGAGCTTCAAGTACTTTGGCGGGGTTCCGAAGAAGGTGTTATTTGACAATATGAAGACCGTTACAGACGGGCGAGAACAAGGAGTGGTGAAATGGAATCAACGATTTTCCGAATTTGCGAGTTACTACGGATTTATTCCAAAAGTATGCCGGCCTTACCGGGCCCAGACAAAGGGAAAAGTCGAACGAGCCATTCAGTATATTATGGATCACTTCTATGTAGGAACATCGTTTGAAAGCATCGAAGAATTAAATTTCCTTTTACATCGTTGGCTCGATCAAGTGGCGAATCGGAAGCCAAACGCCACTACCGGCATTCCTCCGCAAGAGCGTTGGGCAGAGGAACAGCTGAAACCTCTCCCGTTGAAAGATTACGATACGAGCTATCTTTCCTATCGGAAGGTGCATTGGGATGGCAGTTTCTCCTACAAAGGGGAACAATGGCTCTTATCGGCGGAGTATGCGGGCAAAGAAATTCTGGTGAAGGAGCGATTAAATGGAGATATTCGATTGTACTTTCGAGGGGAGGAGATTTCTCACGTGGACCAACAGAAAAAAGTGATTTCATTCGCCGAAAAAATAAAAAAGAAACAGACGGAAATGGCCGCCACCATTTCGCCTATTTCGGTGGAAGTGGATACTCGTCCATTGTCCGTTTATGACGCATTCCTGCGAGGGGAAAGCTCATGAAAGAACGAATACACGAGTATTGCCACCAACTCCATTTGCCTGTCATGGCGGAGCGATGGTCCGCCATGGCAGAATACGCCTCTACTCATAATATATCATATTCAGAGTTTTTATTCCGCTTATTAGAGGCAGAAATCGTCGAAAAACAGGCACGATCGATCCAAACGCTCATCAAGCTGTCCAAACTGCCGTATCGCAAGACGATCGATACGTTTGATTTTACCGCGCAGCCTTCGGTGGATGAGCGCCGGATTCGAGAACTGCTTACGTTGTCCTTTATTGACCGGAAAGAAAATATCCTCTTTCTCGGTCCACCGGGGATTGGGAAGACACATCTGGCAATTTCGATTGGAATGGAGGCGATCGCAAGAGGATATAAAACGTATTTTATTACCGCCCACGATTTGGTCAATCAGTTAAGAAGAGCCGACCAGGAAGGAAAGTTGGAGAAAAAGCTTCGTGTCTTTGTGAAGCCAACCGTTCTCATTATTGATGAAATGGGGTATCTAAAACTGGACCCGAACAGCGCTCATTACTTATTTCAAGTGATCGCCCGGCGGTACGAGCATGCCCCGATTATCCTCACCTCCAACAAAAGCTTTGGGGAATGGGGAGAAATCGTGGGAGACTCGGTTTTGGCGACAGCGATGTTAGATCGATTACTGCATCATTCCATCATTTTCAACCTAAAGGGGGAAAGCTATCTGTAAATTATCACTTTATTTCGGAACAAAAGAGACATTTTTTTGCACATTCCTTCAGAAAGCCCTCTCCCCTTTTCTGAAAGAATGTGCTAAATTTTTTGTGAATTATTTCGGAAGAGAAAATCCATCGGTTCATAGGAGGGGGAAGAGGACGTGATTCAATTTCATGACTTTGGCATTGACGTCCAAACGTATGCAGAGCGTGGAAAAGAAAACGACTTCCCTCTTCTGAAAAAGTGTCCGCATTGCCGGGCCAAGCGCCCGTTGCACCGCCACGGTTACTATGAGCGAAACGCATTGACCCCACATGGTGATTATCGCATTTGGATTGTCCGGTATCGCTGTCGGGAATGCTTGAAGACGGTGAGTGTGCTGCCTTCCTTTCTCCTCCCGTATTTTCAGTATACGTTGTCCGCCATATGGCAAGTCGTGAAAGAGCAGTTGGGATTGACCGAGGGGACGAACCGGGCTCCGTTCCTCCTGACAAAGGACGGCATCATCTTTTATGTCCGACGGTTCTACCGAAACCTATCAAGCCTTCATAGCTTTTTTGCGAGGCGGTGGAGGATCATAGGCCCTATCGTGAAAAAAGAAAAGGAACGGGCTTCCTGGTGGATCCGGACGTTGGAGAAACACGGTCTCGATTCGGTCATCAGAGACATGTGGGAGGACGGATTCCGACACCCTTTTGCGAATCAAATGGGATCCTGATTTTACATACATATCCTAAATTGGAAATAGTTGAGGTTCCCACAAACCTTTCCTATCGACGGAGAAAAAGCAATTCGGTACGATAAGGGCAGACGGACCGGAACGGTCCTGATTCCAAGTGAGACCAGGAGGAGATTTGAATGAATGAGTCGATGAGACACGACATTGCCCTGTTTCGGTACGGGCTAATCGCTCCGTTGGTGAATGGGCAGGTGGAACCGAAGACGTATCTGAAAGAGGTGAGCGAGCGAGTGCACCATGTTCCCCACCAGGGCGACAAACGAATCGCAGCCAAGACGATCCTCGATTGGTGCACCCGATACAAAAAAGGGGGCTTTGACGCCTTAAAGCCGAAGCGCCGTTCGGACCGCGGCCACTCAAGGCGTCTGTCGCCCGATGATGAGGATCATATTTTAGCCCTAAGAAAAGAACATCCCACCATGCCCGTGACGGTGTTCTACGAACACCTGATCGAGCAGGGGGAAATCCCAGAAAATCATACCTCTTACTTTACTATATACCGATTGTTGAAAAAACACAACCTGGTGGGAAAAGAAATCTTGCCGATGCCGGAGCGAAAGCGTTTTGCGTATGACCAGATCAATGAGCTATGGCAAGGGGACTTATCCCATGGACCCACGATTCGCGTCCATGGGAAAGCCCAGAAAACGTTTTTGATCGCGTATATCGATGACTGCTCGCGGTTAGTGCCATATGCCCAATTTTTCCCTTCGGAGAAGTTTGACGGGCTGCGGATCGTCACGAAGGAAGCGGTGCTTCGTTGCGGGAAGCCGAAACGCATTTACTCGGACAACGGGAAAATTTATCGGTCCGAGGTGCTGCAGTATGCGTGCGCCGAGATGGGGATTACACTCATCCACACCCAGCCGTATGACCCGCAAAGCAAGGGAAAAATCGAACGGTTCTTCCGCACCGTACAGACACGGTTTTATCCACTGTTGGAGCTGAATCCGCCGAAATCGCTTGACGAGTTGAACGAGCGTTTTTGGAAGTGGCTTGAAGAGGAGTATCATCGAAAACCGCACGCCTCACTGGACGGAAAAACGCCGCATGAGGTGTTTCAATCGCAAGTGCATCTCGTGTCGTTCATCGAAGATGGCGATTGGCTGGATGCGATTTTTCTGAAACGGGAGCACCGCAAGGTCAAAGCCGATGGCACGATCACCCTGAATAAACAGCTATACGAAGTGCCGCCTCGGTTCATTGGGCAATCGATTGAGCTCCGCTATGACGAACGAGGCGTCTATGTGTACGAAGAGGGCAAACGGGTGGCGGAAGCCATTCGGGTGCGTTTGGAGGACAACGCCTATGTAAAACGCCATCGGTCCCCGTTTGCGGCGATTCCGGCGAAGGAGGGAGAACACGGTGTATAAATCGTTTTACTCCCTTTCGCGGGAGCCGTTTGCGAAAGAAACAGACCCGTCCGAGGCGTATCAAGGGGCGTCATTTCAGGAAGCGTTGCGGGCGCTGGAGTACGTGAAACGAACCCGGGGGATCGGGCTGTTGATCGGAGAGCCGGGGGCGGGCAAGACGTTCGCCCTTCGGGCGCTGAAAGAGTCATTGAATCCATCATTGTATCATGTCGTCTACTTTCCGTTATCCACCGGAGGCGTGATGGATTTTTACCGTGGACTGGCCTTGGGATTAGGAGAGGAACCGAAGTACCGCAAGGTAGACCTCTTCCGCCAAATCCAGCAGGCGATCGAGCGATTGTATCATGAACGGCGGATCACGCCGGTGTTCATTTTGGATGAGATGCATTTAGCGAAGGATGCATTTTTACAGGACATCGCGATCTTGTTCAACTTTGAGATGGATTCGACCAACCCATTTGTCTTGATTTTGGCCGGGCTGCCCCATTTACAGGGGAAGCTGCGGCTCAATCAGCACCGCCCTCTCGACCAGCGGATCATCATGCGATACCGGATGGGGCCGCTGGAGAAGGAAGAGGTGGCGGGCTACATCGAACATCGGATGAAACAGGCCGGGGCGAAGCATCCGATCTTCACCCCATCGGCGTTAGAGGCGATTGCCCTGCAGTCGCGGGGATGGCCTCGGGTGATCAACACGTTGGCCACGACGTGCCTGTTATACGGGTATCAGCTGAAAAAGGACGCCATTGACGAAGAAATGGTGCGCATGGCCGCAGAGGAAATGGGGTATTAGCACGAAAGGGGCCGAATCGGCCTCTTTTGTGCTTTCTCTTTTCCATAGGTCCATCAGGCGCGCTGGAAATCTTCATCTGAAAGAGCGTGCAAACGTTCCGAAAGAATGTGCAAAATCCGGAACAATCCGCAAAAATTTTGCACATTATTTCCGAATCCGCCTGAAATAATTTGAAAAAGGGATTCTGAAATAATGTGCTAGTTTACACTATCGATTACGGGAAAAGAGGCTCCAAGAAGAAAAACAGAAGGATCAATGAAAGGTCCTTCTGGGGAATTTTAAACCGGCGATTTTGGGGAAAAAATAATCGGCCTTGACAGGAGCTAAGCAAAAAGAGCGAGAAATGATGCGAAAAATGATTGCAAAAGGAATGAGCATTGCCGATATTGCACATATATTTGACCTAACGGAAGAAGAAGTTCATAAAAGGGTAAAAGATGAGTAGGAAGGGGCAGTGCTTGGCATCTGCTAGCTCCTGAAATAGCGTTTTTACATTTAGCGATAAACTCACAATAAGGATGTGATTCCAATGATGACAAATAAAGATTATCAAGAAATCGTAGAAAAAAAGTACGGTAAGCCGTTGAAAGAGATTATGTATGAACTTTGCGTGATTAGAGATGTTGTTCCTTGGGAAGGGGCAAGCGAGTTAGGCGTGCCTAAAAGTACATTTTTATCATGGAGAAATAAATTTCGTTTTGGTCCGATTCAAAGAAGAGCTGATTTTGCAAGACAAATGCGTGATAACACGATTAACAAATATAAACAGGAATTAGAGGATATTGATTTCGAACGTGATTTTATTTATAAGGATGAAAAGACGATTAGAGGATTTAAAGAAATAATGGAGCGCCTTTTGGAACTGGAGAGATACAAGAGAACATTATTATATACATGCAACATGAAGAGTTAACTTCTCAGTCATCCTGCACACCCTAAGCGCTGCAGCACTTCCTCCGGACGTTCGTGGATGTAGTGGACAAACCGAGTAATGGCTTGAATGATATCGTTGCGATCCTTGTGAAATACATTGGCAATCACCGTATCTTTCAGCCATTTCCATAAGCGTTCGATCGGGTTCAGCTGTGGCGAATAGGGAGGAAGGTAAATAAAGTGAAAACACTGCCCTTCTTCCTGCAAAAACTCCTTGACCATTTTGGCATGGTGAATGCGGGCGTTATCCAACACCAAGACCATGAGACGGTCCGGATAGCGCTCTTTGAGCATTCTCAAGAAATCCAAGAACGTCGCGGCATTGGCAGCGGTCGTTTGATGAAGCACCGTTTCGCCATCGTGGATGTTGACCGCGCCAAACAGCGATACGTGGGCATGATGGCCGAACGTCGGCACTTGTTTTTGGCGGCCGACTTCCGACCATGTGGACCGCAAGACATGGTAAGAGCGGATATGTGTTTCATCAAGGTACAACAAGACCGAATCAGGATCCATTAAGTTTTTTTTTATGAAGTCGATCTGTTTCTCAAAATTCTTTTGTCGATCCGGATCGCCTTTCGCCAATGTGTAGGTCGGCCGTGTCCACGACAGCCCTTTGCGGTGCAGGAGTTTTCGCAACGCTTCGCGGGAAATGGAAACACCGAAGTGCTTTTCGACATAGGATTGCAGGAGTTTGGTGTTCCACGCCGAAGCGACGTCCCAGCCCAGTTCCGCGGGAGTGGTGGTCAACACAAGCTGTTTGATCTCTTCCTGCTGTTCTTCGGTGAGAAACGGCTCCCGCCCGGGGGCGAAATCCCGATGAAGCAAGAGCTCCAGACCGCCTTCGTTGAACAGCGACACATAATGGGAAACGGTTTGTCGGCACACGTTGACCATGGAGGCCACCTCTTTGCCCAAATAGCCTTCCATGACCAGGCGAACCGCCATCACCCGTTGGCGAAGAAGGGTGTTTTTGATTTTCCGTTCCTGTTTGCGAAGTGTCCGAGGTGTCCATCCGTGATCGTTGGTGATTTTGAGACGTTTCATGCAGAATTCCGCTCCTTTTCCATGCTTTTCCTTAGGAGCAGTATAACCGGAGTGGGCACCACTTATACGAAGGTTAACTTTTCAATGAGCATATATATAGATGATGCGGATACTTCTTCCGATATATTAATAACAATGAAAATAGCAACCATTGAGCAGACATTAAATTATTTGATGGAATACGAACAAGGGAAGTTGCATGAAGAATTTAACCGGGAGCGAGAACGTATACATTATGGGAGGAAATAAAGAGATTTCAAACGATATTTTGCATGTGGAGTGAAATGTATAACGATTGACCACGACCGCTTGTTTAAATAAAAAGATGGCACAGCGTTTTTTAATGGTTTTATTCTTCGCTTTTTCCCGAATATGTATTGGCCTGGTACTTGTTGTTACCCGCTAAAGGAGAAAGCTACCCTAAGATGATGGGGTAGTTTTTTGTTGTGATCGCCCGATTTTTCAGTCGGCATATTAGTTGATTACGTATAGGAAAATTTGTAAATAATTTGACAATATTCGACAGCATTTTTCTGCAGCGATTGGTACAATCGAATTGACTGAGATTTTTGTTGTAGGAACGAAGGAGGGGATCACCATGGCAACGATTTGCAAAGCCGATTACTATTACGGGGCGTTGCTTTCTGCGCTGGTTAATGGGGGGCTGGCGCCTGCACTGTTTGAAAAAGAAAACGATAACCGGCAAATATACGAAGTCACGACGAATAAAGCGAGTTATATCATTTATACGAAGTACAATACCACTCCATCAGGTTCCAAGGATTTCACTTGGTCTTTTTCGTTTAGCGACAATGAGATCGAAGAAATTACTAAGATTCATCAGGAAAACAACAAGGAAAAAGAATTTATCTTTGCCTTTATTTGCAGCCAGAAGCAATTAAGCGACTACAATCAAGTCATTGCCATCGTCTACTGGGACGAATTTCTCGAATGCGTGGATATCGAAAAAGAACAAGTTCGCGGAACGGCGCGGCTGGCCGTGAAAGCAGTCAAAGGCTCCCCATGGCTGCGCATTTACGGCAGCAAGCGCGCTGACAGGCTCGATGGGAAAGATAACACTATCAAAATTGAACGAAATCGCCTAGGTAATCTGTAAAGTGGTATGGGGGATGTGAAAAGGGAGGGGGGCAGATGAACGTGAATCTTTTCTATATACTGCTTCTTTTATGTTTGCTTGCCTTATTGGCAAGATGGATCAAGTCAAAAGAAGCGGAATGGATTGGATCGTATGGAGAATATAAAGTCCGTAAAGCAATTAAAAATATAGAAGCAACATCATCCGGAAAATACAAAGCTTTTCATAACCTGTATATTCCAAAACAAGACGGTTCAACTTCGCAAATTGATCATGTTATCCTTTCCGATCAAGGACTGTTTGTCATCGAAACGAAAAATTACAGCGGCTGGATTTTCGGAGATGAAACGTCAAAATATTGGACGCAAGTCATTTATAAACGAAAAGAAAAATTTCCTAATCCTATTTTGCAGAACAAAGGGCATATCAAGGCGTTAAGAGACTGGCTTGGGGAGGAGTTTGCGCATATTCCGATTCACTCGGTTGTCGTGTTTTTGACGCGGGCAAAGTTTAAATCAAATGCTCATTTTGCCCATGCTTATGTGGTTTATCCGAAACAATTGAAACAAGTGCTCGAGCAACATCAAACAAAAGTGATCGATAGGGAAACAAAGGAACGTTTAGCTCAAAAATTAGAAACAGTGCTTGCCAAAGATAAGACACAAGAAAAAGAAATGAAAAAGCGGCACGTGCAAACGATTCGAACGAAGCAAAAGCAGACGGAACAACATATACAGCAAAACCGTTGTCCAAAATGTGGCGGTGTTCTAATCGTTCGGAAAGGGAAATACGGAACATTTAAAGGTTGCAATAATTATCCGAAATGCAAGTTTACGCAGTCGATTGGCTGAACTTGCAACACGGCCGTTTGGGCAGCAACTATAGATAAGGGAAGGAGGAAAATGATGTTTTCTATTCACGAGGAATTGGAACGCCTATCGCAAAAGTATCGATTTTTTGCTTCAAAAGAAGCGTTTAAACAGTCATTAAAATTTCAGCTTCAAGAAAAATTCCGCGTCGAGGAGAACAAACGCTTTCATGATTATCTGATCGATTTGTGGGTGGAAGAACCGGAAAGTGGGCGCCAATACGCGATTTGTTTAATGAACAAGCTCGCTCGGGTCACGATAAAGCAAAACGGGCAAACGATTGAATTGAAGCACCACGGTGCTCAGGATCAGGGTCGTTATGATTTTTTGGCGCAAGTGGAAAAGTTAGAACGAATAACAATGGGGAGAAGGAATGTATACGGGATCGTTGTGCTGCTAACGAATGACCATTTGTATTGGACCGAGCCGATGCGACCAAATACGGTGGACTGCGAGTTTCGCATTCATGAAAACCGGATCATCACCGGGGAGTTAAAATGGCAGGAACGTGCATCAGCAGGGACGAAAAAAAACCGTGATGCGCCGATCTTTATTAAAGGGACTGTAGATGAGCAAATTCACTGACATAAATTGACAACTAAACAAAAAAGGAGACATGAACCCGATTCCTTGGTTAGAATAGATGTACCACCAACTATCCACAAGGAGGTTCATGTCTCATGAATAGATTAGCACATCACCAAGGAATCCACAAGTTTTTCTTCACGCTGGGGTTGACGCTGCAGCTTTCCAAACCGGTCATCAAGCATCTCATTCATATTGTCGATGCCTTGACCACCAAGGGATTCTCGGGAACATTGACTGATATTCATTACTGGAGCTTTCATCCGAATCATCGAACGACGCTCCGTCACTTTTTCACGAAAAGCCCTTGGAACGAGGAAAGGCTGCTTGGGAAGCTTCAAGAGTGGATCCTTTCCCAGGTCGAACGACTGGCCAAACGGAAGAATCAACCCCTTTTTGTTTCGATTGATGATACGATTTGCCAAAAAACAAAGCCTTCGTCACGGGCTGTGCACGCCATTCAAGGGTGCGACTGGCACTACTCGCATAAAGATCATCAATCGGTCTGGGGGCATTCGCTCGTTTGGCTGATGGTGCACACCTTCACGCAGGCGTTCCCATTTGCGTTCCGCCTGTATGACAAGAAAGCGGGAAAAAGCAAGATCGACCTGGCGATCGAGATGCTTTCCTCGCTCAAGGTGAAGCGGGCTCAGCCGGTGTATGTGCTCATGGATTCGTGGTATCCGTCCAAAAAGCTCATCGAAGCCTGTCTGAAACAGGGATTCCATGTCATCGCGATGCTCAAGACGAACCGGATTCTCTACCCGAAAGGCATCGCCATCCAAGCCAAGCAGTTTGCCCGCTATATCGAGTCCAAAGACACCCGCCTCGTCACGGTGGGGCAGGAGCGTTATCGCGTGTATCGCTATGAGGGGGCCATCCATGGCCTCGATGACGCGGTGGTGCTGCTGGCTTGGAAGGCGGATCAGCCGATGGCGCCGGAACATCTTCATTGCATCTTGAGCACCGACCGGGAACTCGGGGACGAAGACATCTTGCGTTACTATGCTCAGCGTTGGACGATCGAGTGCTTTTTCCGGCAGGCGAAAGATCAACTGAAGCTGGATGGATACCGCGTTCGCCACATTCGGGCGGTGAAACGGTATTGGGCGGTGGTGCTGCTCTCCTGCGTGTACAGCATCGCCGAATCCCGCCAAAACCTCTCCACCGGGCTGGAGCTTCTTCGGTCGCGGAAAGACCACAGCGTCGTCGAGTTCATTTATGACGCTGCAAAGCAAGATATTCCCATTGATGTGATCAAAAAACAGCTCCGTATCGCGTAAGGGGTACCCTGTTTGTCTCTCTAACCATGGAAATTATTGTAATGAAAAATGCTCATCTACAGTTTCATTTTTATACAGATGAACAATTTTTTCATTTAAGTGCCAATCGTATTGAAAAGGAGTGGTATTATGAATTCCGTTAGTATACGAGAAAACATAAAAAACGCTTTTGAGGTTGTGCGAAAAACGTACGAGAGTGTCGATAAACTGTTGGCGGAATTGGACCGTCAATCGGTTGAATGTGGATTTGTTCCGGTGATCCCGCAATTTTTACGTCAGAAATCGGACCGCGAGTATCAAGGCTGGTTCATTCAATCTTTTATCAAGCTATATCAGAGAGATTCTGCGCCTCCTTGCCAATCGGGAAATGGGTTGAAAAACGACCCAATCTATGCGGTTGAAATCTCATTCAAAGAAGAACCACGAATGACGTTGTGTAAATACGTGTATTCAACACTTGAACATTGGGATAAACCGCCGAGCGTTTCTGAGCATTGGTTTTTCTACTGGCCTTTATATGATGGCAATAACTTTACTAATCATGAATCTGAAAATGGAGTGTTTAAACGCGTTCCAAATGACGAAAAAACTTCAGAAAAATATGGTAAAATTCAAGAAGTTATTTCAAAGAAAATTGATTTATTATCCATTACATCAACGAACATTAAGGATAGGGTGTTTGATGAGTTGCATCGTTTGTGACAGATAAACTGGAATTAGGGAAATTAAAACAGTTGACAGACTGAGGAGGGGCGGTGCGTGGGGATCAAAATAGAAATGCCTATTCGGATGGCAATATTCCGTCTAGCGGAGTTGGACAAATGGAGAAACGGGGGAAAGAAAAAACGGTAAAGATTTTTTATTGAAGAAAACCGTCTAGAAGGCTGGTGAAAAACGACTGATTTCGCCGAACCCATTGTTTTCGGTCGAAAGAGAAGCGTTGATTTTGCAAGACTTCTCTATTTGAGAAAAAAAGTCCGTTTTTCCGCGATTTTTCACTAAATCACCGGCCTTCCAGAACAAAAGGATTTGGAGGAACCTGGATGTCAAAATGGTGGATGATCCGCGCGGGCGATCGCAATGAACTGATTCCGCTTTGGCTGGAAAAGGGCATCGCATCGATCGGTTGGGCGAGATTGGGCGATCCGAAGCGCTTTCGGTCGAAAGAACAGCTGCAGCGAAAGGCGGATGAAGTGTTTGCCGAGTCAAAACCAAAATCGAGAACGAGTTGGGTGAATCAAGTATGGCGGTTTGCCCATGAAATCAAAAAGGGCGATCGAGTGATCACATATTCAAAAGAGAAAAGGGAGTACATTGTTGGAACCGTGACAGAAGAGCATCGTTACGATCCCTCCATCGGGCATCCCTATTATCCGAACCTCATCCGGGTAAAATGGGAAAATGCGACAGTTCCAAGGGATTCGCTGTCAGACGGAGCGAAGAACAGTTTAGGTTCGACGCTGACGGTGTTTCGAGTGGACGAATGGGGCGATGAAATCGAGCAGCGTTTACACAGTGAACCATTTCCCAAACCTCAACCTGAAGAGGGGGAAACGGAAGAAATCGTCGAAGACCTTGTTGGAAAAGCGTTGATGATGATCCAAGACAAAGTGGACAAGCTTGATCCGTGGCAAATGCAAGATTTAGTGGCAGGCTTGCTTCAAGCGATGGGGTACAACGTGCAAGTAAGCCCGAAAGGCCCTGACGGCGGTGTGGATGTGCTCGCCTATAAGGACGCGTTTGGCTTTGAAAAACCTGTAATCAAGGTGCAAGTGAAGCATCGCAAAAGCGCCGCCTCGGCTCCGGAAATCCAGCAACTTCTCGGGGCCAACCCGATTGATGCCAATTGCCTGTTCGTCTCAACAGGCGGTTTTACGTCCCACGCAGAGGCAGTCGCCAAACATAATTCCGTGAAACTGATTGATTTGGAAGAGCTGGTCAACTTGATTGTCCATTGGTATGAGAACATGCCTAGCGATGCGAGAGCGCTGCTTCCGCTACAGAAAATGTATGTGCCTGAATAAAAGCCGTTTGGGGCCGATTTCCTAGTTGCTCGAGGTTTTCCCGATTAAGCGAGTTGATGTTTGTTGAGCCTTTATGCCAAGGCAGGGATTTCGTCGTATTGACTTGGATGGAACACACAAGCGAAAAACGGAGAGCTTTCCCCAGCTCTCCATTTTTTCGTACATGCAGGATTTCGGCCTTATGTTCACGAATGATATCCCTTATTGTTGGTTTCCTCCGTGAGGAACCGTTCTTTCCACGTGGGGGACGATTCGGCCAAGGATGTTGATGATGATAAACGGCCAACCGTTCGTCGTGCGGATGGCGCTCGTCGAGGACGCTGATCCAGTTGCGTGTGTTTGCAAGGGCGGTGGACGGAGAAGGTCGTCTTGCCTGCGATCAGGGAAGCAGCGGTTCAAGGCTGCGGCGAATCCCATCGCTTCGCGTTGCCGTGCAGACGGGGCGTCTAAATGCAAGGGCAATGGCGGTGTGTGGCTGTAAAGATGGTGTTTTTGAGAGGGGATGAATGTTGCAAATCGTCACCTATACGTTCTATTCCATTGTGTCGGAACGAAGCGGGATTCGGCTGATCGATGCGGATTGGAGCGATCGGTGGGGATGGATCGTCGTGCAAAGAAGCCGTCGGCGGTTGGAGTGCGTCGTGAATGGAACTGTTCTTCATCCGGACGTCTCTGTTCGCTTTCCCATCATTCGCTGGGTCGACAGTGAGCGCTTTTTGCTGGCGGATGCGAGAAGTGACGGAATGAGCCATAATGTGTTTTTGGTAGATCTGCATGGAAATGTACAACATTCCTTTTGCGGCGGCGATGGGATTGAAGACATAGCGATTGGAAAAGAAGGGATCTGGATCGGCTACTTTGATGAAGGCGTGTTCGGCAAAGGAATTTCGACGGAAGGATTGGTTTTGTTTCGATTGGACGGTTCTCCGATATTCCAATATCATTCCCATTTGACAGACCGCCCCATGATCATTGACTGCTATGCGATGTGCAAAGGGAAGTATTCGACCTTGTGGCTTTTTCCTTATGATGATTTTTCGGGTTCATCACCAAAAGATGTACTTGACTTTTAAAGACAAACATGATAGCAATGTTGTTCAAAGAGACGTGTGGTATAAAAAGGAAAAATGCTGTTTTGATTTTCTCTATCATAATCGTCTTTCTTTGTCAAGTACACTTTGTGGTGAAGAGCCATTTTTCGCTTATTCAGGTGGATCCTTGCAAAAAGACGGTGCGGAGATACAAAGCACCCGAGCAGCTGCGCGGATCGACCGCTGTATGTGTGAGGGGGAACTATGCGTATTTTGGCCACAGCTATCATGCAAAGGAGGAAGTGTACAGCTGGGACATCGGAAACGGAACGCTGGAGAAAATCGGGCGTCTTCATGGGGCGGTTCGAGGACTGGGGCCGAAGGAAACGAACCACTTTGTGAGTGTCGAGGATGATGCCGCGAGGGTGCATAGGATTCTCAATCCAGACGAATACGGGACGTCATGGTAAGATGATCGTGGCTGTTTTTCCGCATCGGGCAAGACGTTTTGGGCAGGCGATTTGAACGTTCCGCAGGAAAACGTGGGTCGATCCAAGCCGACGAATCCAAATTGCTGGGAGCGAAGAGCGAACTTTGGAGAGATCGGGGGTGGAGTTTTCGATTTTGTTTGTCTATCAGCTATTGAATTTTTAGGCGCAGATGGATAGAATGAAAAAGGAGAGCCATATGGCCCCGTAGCTCAGTGGATAGAGCGTCGGTTTCCTAAACCGTGCGTCGGAGGTTCGAATCCTCTCGGGGCCGCCATCTACATACGATTCGTTCGGGTTGAGATTGCCGAACCCCTTGATATGACTGCGTTTGTGGTCATTTTTCATTTTTTAGGAATCCCCAAAAAAACGAATTTTGCACGAATTTTGCACGGCTATTTGGCATGGTACAGCTCCTCCATTGCGAGATCGACCTGCTGGGATTCTTTTTGTTCCATCTCATCTAAAATGTGCGAGTACGTTTGTAAAGTGGTTACAATATCTTTATGCCCCAGCCGCCGGGAAACGTATTTGATATTCACTCCCTCTAGAAATGTTGATTTATCAAGGCTTTTCGGCCCCTTAGGGGTGTCCAAAAAATATTTTTCGACAAAATCCCTTACATCCTTTTTCAGTTTTGTGGATATCTTACAGACCTAGGGTGCGCTTCGCGGCCACGGCTGGGGATATTTTCCTTCCGTGGGGAGAAGCGTATTCGATGCCCCCTTTGGATCTCCGCGTCGCTGATGAGGACGAACCCTCCCATGTCTCCGGGCGTCTTGGCGCCAACATTCCCTCGTTCGGTCTCGTCATCAGGCGGAGGCCGGCCAAGCTCCTTTGGGGACTCAAGGTCGAATGGATAAAATCACGCCAGCTTCTCCGGTGTCATCTCGTTGTCCAACGATTCTTCCGTTCGCAGGGGGAGGCCTTAGGCCGCCCGTTGCACTTGGGACAAGACGTCCTGCTTCATTCGCTCCGCGTCAAACGCTTGTTTCTTCGTACAAATCGCAAACAGCACATTCAACAGCTTCCGGCACAAGGCGACGATGGATTGCTTTCCGGTCAGCGGGTTGACGGGGCGGGTCGTGTAATATTCATGCAGCTCGCGAAACGCCTCGTTGTGCCGGATCAGCGGAATCATCGCCCGAAACAGCACCGAGCGCAGCCGTTTCCGTCCCCGTTTGGAGATGTGCTTTTGCCCTTTGCGCTGGCCGGAGGAGTTCTCCTTGAGCGTCAGGCCCGCCAACTTCACCAATTGGCGCGGGTCCCGATAATGGGCGAAGCTGCCGATCTCCGCCAGCAGATCGATGATCGTGGCGTCTCCCAACCCGTCGACCGTTTTCAACCATTGGTACTCCATCGTCGTTTGAACCAATGCCTTCAACTCGGCGTCCAGTGCAGCGATCTCCGCCTCCAATTGGCGGTATCGGCGGACGAGCGCGGCGATCTCAAACCGGGCCATCGTCGTCTCTTCCGTCACCCCAATGGAGTCCTTCGCGGCGTTGATCAACGCCTGAATTTTGGCCTTCTGCGGACATTTCAGCCCTTCGCTTTGCCGGTACACCTCGATGAGCTCCTCGGCGGTCCGACCGGCCATATCAGCCGGAAGCGGCGTCCACTCCAACACCGAAAGCGCCGTTTTCCCCAAGTCACGAAACACGGTCCAAAACTCTGGAAAATACCGATCCGTCCAGCGGACGAGCGCGTTTTTCACCGCCGTCTGTTCCTTGCGGAGCTTCTCTTTGAGCGTGCTTTCCACGCGCAAATCGGCTTCGATCTCGTGCAGCAGCCGGGGAACGAGGAATCGTCCGTCTTTTGCCAGTCTGGCAATGACCAGGGCGTCTTTGGCGTCGTGTTTCGTCGGCAGGTTGTCATCGAGTTCTTTCGACCGGCACACATGCGCCGGGTTGACCATGACCAACGGGATCCCGTGCTCCTCGAGGAAGTAGGCCAGGTTCAACCAGTAGTGCCCGGTCGGCTCCACGGCGACGATCACCTCTGACTTCCCGAACGCTTGCATCGCCCTGAATCGCTTTATACAGCTGCTGAAACCCCTCTTTCGACTGGAAGATCGGGAACGGCTTGCGAAGCACGCGCCCCCGGTCATCCACGAAGCAGGCGTAGTGGGTTCGTTTCGCGATATCGATGCCCACGACAAGCGTTTGTTCCGTAACTTGATCAATTTTATAGTTTTGTGTACAATTCATCTGAAGTCCTCCTTGGTATGGTGAGTGATGTGGTTGACACCCCTGCATCATACCAAGAGGGCTTTTTTTGATCAAGTCTCCGGAAAAGCTCCTAACGGGAATGCTCCTTTGGAATCAAATTCCGAAGGCTAGGTGGGCTCCGTTTTTTGTCTTAAATGGTGTTTTCAGGATAGATGCAACAAAGAAGTTTAACATATCCTTGACAGAAAAGTGGTTTGCCCATTTTCGACTGTCGAAGGCAAGCGTGTGGCTTGCCTCCGTCACGCTAAAGCGTGACGGAAGACCGAACAACGACTCGCTTCACAGACCCATTCATGGGTCTTTAAGCGGCGTTGTTCGGTCGCCCGACAGTCGATCCAATCGCTCTGTAAAAACTACAAATGTTAAAGATTCAAATTGCACCTATATAGTTCCCTATTCATTCCAAATCCATTTCAGAGAAACCCTACCCCCATTATATTACACAAAATTCTTGACGGTACCTAGCAATTTCCTATAAACTCTTTCATACGATAAATAAAGCTCACTTTACATATCGGTTTTTAATCATTAGAGTAATTTTACGTGTCAGGAGGGATTGACGATGAATGTTTACCTAATCATTTTCAACGTTGCTATATTGCTATTATTGATTGGTGTTCTGGCCTATATGCAAAAGAAACACGTTTCCTTCTCCAAACGGGTATTTACTGCTCTTGGACTCGGAATCGCCTTTGGGTTCGCATTGCAGGCAGTGTATGGGGCTGGTTCCGCTATCGTCCAGCAGTCCACCCAATGGTTTGACATTGTCGGCACAGGCTATGTAAAACTGTTGCAAATGATTGTTATGCCATTAGTTTTCATTTCTATCGTTATGGCGTTTACCAAACTTTCTATATCTAATAATTTAGGAAAAATCGCCACGCTCATTATTGGGCTATTATTGGGCACTACGGCGATATCTGCTTCTATCGGCATCATGGCCTCATTAGGCTTTCAATTAGAGGCGGTGGACATTCCTTCGGGAGAGGCGGAACAGATACGTGGGCAGGAGTTAGAACAAAAATATGAACAAATTCAAAACCTGTCTTTCCCACAAAAAATAATCGAGCTGCTTCCGGCAAATCCATTTTTAGATTTCACGGGACAGCGCAGCACATCCACCATAGCGGTTGTTATTTTCGCCGCCTTTGTCGGCATTGCTTATTTAGGAGTTGCTAAAAAACAGCCTGAACAGGCGGAAATGTTCAAAAAAATAGTAGATTCCCTGTACGCGATCGTCATGCGCATCGTCACGCTAGTGCTGCGTCTAACGCCTTACGGAATTTTAGCCATTATGTCCCGAGTGACTGCGACAAGCGATATCAACTCTATTGCAAAACTAGGAAAATTCGTCGTGGCTTCCTATATTGCACTTTTCGTTATGTTTGCCGTTCATTTGCTAATTTTAGCGTTGTCCGGACTAAACCCTATTACTTACGTAAAAAAAGTGCTGCCGGTACTGTCGTTTGCATTCACTTCTCGTTCAAGCGCGGCCACTCTTCCATTGAATGTTAAAGCACAAACAACCGCGCTTGGCGTTCCCGAAGGCATCGCCAACTTTGCCGGCTCATTTGGGCTGTCAATTGGGCAAAATGGCTGTGCCGGCATTTATCCTGCCATGCTTGCAGTGATGATCGCGCCAACCGTTAACATCGATCCAACTTCTCTTTCCTTTATTTTGACGCTTATTCTAGTCGTCACCATCAGTTCGTTTGGGGTTGCAGGCGTTGGCGGCGGTGCTACGTTTGCGGCGATTCTAGTGTTATCGACCATGAATCTGCCAGTAGCATTAGCAGGATTGCTCATTTCCGTAGAGCCGCTGATTGACATGGGAAGAACTGCCTTGAATGTCAGCGGAAGCATGACCGCCGGTGTCGTCACCAGCCGCATCACTAAAGAATTGGATTTAAATATCTATAACGGAGAAACGCAAAAACTAGAAGCATAGGGCTTGGATATGTCTTGCACTTTCCCGCCCACGCCAAAACATCCGGCTGCACTTGTGCGGTAAATGAAAGAAGAGAGCCTAAACATTATGAGTACCTGTCAAGCAGACACGCATAAAAAAATTACGGCATGGGTTCAGTATCCAACAGAACCCATGCCGTATTCATTTGTGCTTCTTCAACAATTTGCAGCGAAACGGAAACATGTCATGGCACCACAGATTATAGAAAAAATTCTGTTCTTCGACGGGAGTAAGAAATCGTTCACATTTTTAAATTCCATCCTGTATAAACACCTGCTAAAAATATTGTCGTAATCACAATAAAATGGAAGACAACCCATCCCCATCTTCCATAGCGAAAAGATTTAGATTGTATCGGTTTTCTTGAATGAGTTGGAACAATTTTTCCACCAATCCACTCAAAAAGAAGCAAATAAATCCACCACCATGTATAAGAGTCCCAAGCATCCCAGTTTTCTTTGTAATCCATTATCTTAACTGGGGGAATAACACGAAAATTTCTAAAAGCATCGCGATATGAACCATCCCCCAGTAAAAGGGGATCTTCCATCCCCATTTAGACGGACTATATCTCACTCCGAAAAGAACATAAAAAGGAATGACCGTAAACATTTCAATGATAGGTATCGGTGACATAGGGATAAGTCTAGCCGGAAAAGAGTAAAATCCGATAGAAACAAATACAAAACAAAGGAAAGCTCCCGTCAAACCGCTTATAAAATAGACTGTAGATGAGCAATTTTCATAACAATAATTACCATGTAAAAAGAAACAAACAGGGTACCCCTTATGCCACATGGAGCTGTTTTTTTACGGTATCAATGGGAATATTTTGTTTCGCTGCACAGTAAATGAACTCCACGAGGCTATGTCCTTTTCTCTTGCGCAAGAGATCGAGCCCATCAGAAAAATCGCTGTTCGACTCGAATAGGCTGTACACGTAAGCAAGCTGCACCAAGATCCAGTAGCGTTTCACCGCCCGAACCTGACGAACACGGTACCCATCGAGCTTCAGCTGGTCTTTCGCTTGTCGAAAAAAGCATTCGATCGACCAACGCTGGGCATAGTAGCGCAAGATCTCTTCATCGTTTAGCTCCCGGTCGGTGCTCAAGACGCAGTGAAGATGTTCCGATGTCATCGGCTGATTGGCTTTCCAAGCGAGCAGCACCACCGCATGGTCGAGACCGTTGAGCGCTCCTTCGTAACGATAGACGCGATAATGCTCTTCTCCCACCGTGACGAGGTGAGTGTCATTCGGTTCGATGGAGCGGGCCAACTGCTTCGCTTGGACGGCAACGCCGTTCGGATAGAGAATCCGGTTCGTCTTGAGCATCGCGATGACGTGGAATCCTTTTTTCAGACAAGCCGTACATCCAACGAAGAAAGCATCTCGATCGCGAGTTCCCCTTTGCTTTTTCCCGCCGTCTTGTCGTAGAGGCGGAAGGAAAAGGGAAACGCCTGGGTTGCAGTATGAACCATGAACCAAACAAGAGAATGGCCCCAAATCGATTTTTTCTCTGAGTGAGAGTAGTGCCAATCACATCCCTGAATCGCGTGTGTTGCCCGTGACGAAGGCTTGGTTTTTTGGCAAATCGTATCATCGATCGAAACAAACAAGGGTTGATTCTCCTGTTTGGTGATGCGTTCGACACGACGAAGGATCCACTGCTGGAGTTTGCGAAGCAGTGTCTCTTCCTCCCACGGACTTTTCGTGAAAAAATGGCTGAGTGTCGTGCGGTGGTTCGGATGAAAGCTCCCATGATGAAGATCGGTCAATGTTCCCGAAAAGCCCTTCGTGATCATCGCATCCACGATATGAACAAGATGCTTCATAACAGGTTTTGAAAAATAAAGGGCCAACCCCAACATCGTGAAAAACTTGTGAATTCCTTGATGATGTGCTAATCTATTCATGAGACATGAACCTCCTTGTGAATGGTTTGGTAGCACATCTATTCTAACCAAGGAATCGGGTTCATGTCTCCTTTTTTGTTTCGATGTAAATTTATGTTAGTGATTTTGCTCATCTACAGTAAATAAAAAATCCTTTGTTTTGACCTTGTTAGGGTGCGAAATGTGAGTCGTAAGGTGCGAAATGTGAGGTTTAGGTAAGTTGGAAGATAAAATTTGCTCAAGGGCAGATGCCGGGGGACAGTGGTGATATACAGAGGAATGCAGCTTGATTTTGGTTGAAATTGCATGCACAACAACTGTTGACTTCAGATGATGAAAGTAGTATTACTGTAGATGAGCACCTGAATCCGTGACAGAAGTGTATCAAAAATGCTGGGAAACCCAATCGTGTCGAGACTTCGACTCCATTTCGAATGTTCACCTATTAGGTGAAGAACCCCGAGTGCAATATTTTGCTGATTGATCCAGTTTTCTTGGCAGCTTTGAACGCGTCTTTATCACGGATTCAGGTGAGCATTTTTCATTACAATAATTTCCATGCTTTAAGAGACAAACAGGGTCTCCCTTACGCGATACGGAGCTGTTTTTTGATCACATCAATGGGAATTCCTTGCTTCGCAGCGTCATAAATGAACTCGACGACGCTGTGGTCTTTCCGCGACCGAAGAAGCTCCAGCCCGGTGGAGAGGTTTTGGCGGGATTCGGCGATGCTGTACACGCAGGAGAGCAGCACCACCGCCCAATACCGTTTCACCGCCCGAATGTGGCGAACGCGGTATCCATCCAGCTTCAGTTGATCTTTCGCCTGCCGGAAAAAGCACTCGATCGTCCAACGCTGAGCATAGTAACGCAAGATGTCTTCGTCCCCGAGTTCCCGGTCGGTGCTCAAGATGCAATGAAGATGTTCCGGCGCCATCGGCTGATCCGCCTTCCAAGCCAGCAGCACCACCGCGTCATCGAGGCCATGGATGGCCCCCTCATAGCGATACACGCGATAACGCTCCTGCCCCACCGTGACGAGGCGGGTGTCTTTGGACTCGATATAGCGGGCAAACTGCTTGGCTTGGATGGCGATGCCTTTCGGGTAGAGAATCCGGTTCGTCTTGAGCATCGCGATGACATGGAATCCCTGTTTCAGACAGGCTTCGATGAGCTTTTTGGACGGATACCACGAATCCATGAGCACATACACCGGCTGAGCCCGCTTCACCTTGAGCGAGGAAAGCATCTCGATCGCCAGGTCGATCTTGCTTTTTCCCGCTTTCTTGTCATACAGGC
>NZ_JBBOUF010000001.1:0-360000 GCF_038005945.1 Geobacillus sp. FSL W8-1251 | reverse complement strand
CCTTTCTAAGGGGAAAAGCGAAGGCCGCCCGCCTATCGGCGAAACGCGCTGGAGGGCCTGCGAGGAGGCTGTTGCCGCCGCAGCAGGACCGAAGCGTCGCGAGCCGATGGCGGCCGGAGCTAGACAGTACGAAAAGCGGAAGCGCCGCGTTCGGCTCTCGAAGCCAAATGTTCTTCACCCGGAGGGGTGCTGGCACCCCGAGGGGGAAGGTTATTTGGCAGAAGAGAGCCAGGCGCTGGAGCTAGACAAGACGAAAAGCGAAGGCCGCAATGGCCAACTGTCGATACACAGCGCTTCTGTTTCGTTCAGTTTTGAGGGAGCGAGTCATGTTCTCTCAATGACAAAAATCGTTCCTTGAAAACTAGATAACCGGAAAGGCGGAGGCGAGCGTTTCGCCGCGATGGGCAAATGTTCTTCGCCTGCAAGGGTGCTTGCACCCGGAAGGCGAAGGTTATTTGACCCCGAGCGGCGGCGAGCCGACGCTAGACAATAAGGAAGAAGCCGAGAGCGCTGTAGGTTAAGCTAGAAAGGGCGCACGGTGGATGCCTTGGCACTAGGAGCCGATGAAGGACGGGGCAAACGCCGAAACGCTCCGGGGAGCTGTAAGCAAGCGTTGATCCGGAGATGTCCGAATGGGGGAACCCACTGTCCGTAATGGGGCAGTATCCATGCCTGAATCCATAGGGCATGGAGGGCACACCCGGGGAACTGAAACATCTTAGTACCCGGAGGAGAAGAAAGCAAACGCGATTCCCTGAGTAGCGGCGAGCGAAACGGGAACAGCCCAAACCAAGAGGCGTGCCTCTTGGGGTTGTAGGACCGCTCATTGTGGGAGTGAGAAAGGAACGGGGTAGACGAACCGGTCTGGAACGGCCGGCCAGAGAAGGTGACAGCCCTGTAGTCGAAACTTCGTTCCCTCCCGAGCGGATCCTGAGTACGGCGGGACACGGGAAATCCCGTCGGAAGCAGGGAGGACCATCTCCCAAGGCTAAATACTCCCTAGTGACCGATAGTGCACCAGTACCGTGAGGGAAAGGTGAAAAGCACCCCGGAAGGGGAGTGAAAGAGAACCTGAAACCGTGTGCCTACAAGTAGTCAGAGCGCGTTCATGCGTGATGGCGTGCCTTTTGTAGAATGAACCGGCGAGTGACGATGGCGTGCGAGGTTAAGCCGAAGAGGCGGAGCCGCAGCGAAAGCGAGTCTGAACAGGGCGAAAAGTACGTCGTCGTCGACCCGAAACCAGGTGATCTACCCATGTCCAGGGTGAAGGCCGGGTAACACCGGCTGGAGGCCCGAACCCACGCACGTTGAAAAGTGCGGGGATGAGGTGTGGGTAGGGGTGAAATGCCAATCGAACTTGGAGATAGCTGGTTCTCCCCGAAATAGCTTTAGGGCTAGCCTCGGGATGGAGAGTGTTGGAGGTAGAGCACTGATTGGGCTAGGGGCCCTCATCGGGTTACCGAACCCAGTCAAACTCCGAATGCCAACGACTTATGCCCGGGAGTCAGACTGCGAGTGATAAGATCCGTGGTCGAGAGGGAAACAGCCCAGATCGCCAGCTAAGGCCCCAAAGTGCACGTTCAGTGGAAAAGGATGTGGAGTTGCAAAGACAACCAGGATGTTGGCTTAGAAGCAGCCACCATTTAAAGAGTGCGTAATAGCTCACTGGTCGAGTGACTCTGCGCCGAAAATGTACCGGGGCTAAACGTGCCGCCGAAGCTGCGGGATGACCGTTGGTCATCGGTAGGGGAGCGTTCTAAGGGCGTTGAAGCCAGACCGGAAGGACTGGTGGAGCGCTTAGAAGTGAGAATGCCGGTATGAGTAGCGAAAACAGAGGTGAGAATCCTCTGCGCCGAAAGCCTAAGGGTTCCTGAGGAAGGTTCGTCCGCTCAGGGTTAGTCGGGACCTAAGCCGAGGCCGAAAGGCGTAGGTGATGGACAACAGGTTGAGATTCCTGTACCACCTCCTTCCCGTTTGAGCGATGGGGGGACGCAGGAGGATAGGGCGAGCAGGCGGCTGGAAGAGCCTGTCCAAGCCGCAAGGCTGATCCGTAGGCAAATCCGCGGATTGTAAGGCCAAGCGGTGATGGCGACGGAGTCATCCGGAAGTCCCCGATTTCACACTGCCAAGAAAAGCCTCTAGCGAGGGAAGAGGTGCCCGTACCGCAAACCGACACAGGTAGGCGAGGAGAGAATCCTAAGGCGCGCGGGAGAACTCTCGTTAAGGAACTCGGCAAAATGACCCCGTAACTTCGGGAGAAGGGGTGCTCGTTTGGGTGAAGAGCCCGAACGAGCCGCAGTGAAAAGGCCCAAGCGACTGTTTATCAAAAACACAGGTCTCTGCGAAGCCGAAAGGCGACGTATAGGGGCTGACACCTGCCCGGTGCTGGAAGGTTAAGGGGAGCGCTTAGCGGAAGCGAAGGTGCGAACCGAAGCCCCAGTAAACGGCGGCCGTAACTATAACGGTCCTAAGGTAGCGAAATTCCTTGTCGGGTAAGTTCCGACCCGCACGAAAGGTGTAACGACTTGGGCGCTGTCTCAACGAGAGACCCGGTGAAATTATACTACCTGTGAAGATGCAGGTTACCCGCGACAGGACGGAAAGACCCCGTGGAGCTTTACTGCAGCCTGATATGGAATTTTGGTATCGCTTGTACAGGATAGGTGGGAGCCTGGGAAGCCGGAGCGCCAGCTTCGGTGGAGGCGGCGGTGGGATACCACCCTGGCGATATTGAAATTCTAACCCGCACCCCTTAGCGGGGTGGGAGACAGTGTCAGGCGGGCAGTTTGACTGGGGCGGTCGCCTCCCAAAAGGTAACGGAGGCGCCCAAAGGTTCCCTCAGAATGGTTGGAAATCATTCGGAGAGTGCAAAGGCACAAGGGAGCTTGACTGCGAGACGGACAGGTCGAGCAGGGACGAAAGTCGGGCTTAGTGATCCGGTGGTTCCGCATGGAAGGGCCATCGCTCAACGGATAAAAGCTACCCCGGGGATAACAGGCTGATCTCCCCCAAGAGTCCACATCGACGGGGAGGTTTGGCACCTCGATGTCGGCTCATCGCATCCTGGGGCTGTAGTCGGTCCCAAGGGTTGGGCTGTTCGCCCATTAAAGCGGTACGCGAGCTGGGTTCAGAACGTCGTGAGACAGTTCGGTCCCTATCCGTCGCGGGCGCAGGAAATTTGAGAGGAGCTGTCCTTAGTACGAGAGGACCGGGATGGACGCACCGCTGGTGTACCAGTTGTCCCGCCAGGGGCACCGCTGGGTAGCTATGTGCGGACGGGATAAGCGCTGAAAGCATCTAAGCGTGAAGCCCCCCTCAAGATGAGATTTCCCACCGCGTCAGGCGGGTAAGATCCCTCGAAGATGACGAGGTCGATAGGTCCGAGGTGGAAGCGTGGCGACACGTGGAGCTGACGGATACTAATCGATCGAGGGCTTAACCTAGAAAAGCGGCGGCGAGCCGGAGCTAGACAATGAAAAGTGAAAGCGTCCCGGCTTCTTCCCGAAACGGTTATCTAGTTTTGAAGGAATGGCTTTCCTTCTTGACAACATTTATTTTTTAAGTATAATAAATGATGTCGAAACTGAATCGCTTGCCTAGTGGTGATAGCGGAGGGGAAACACCCGTTCCCATCCCGAACACGGAAGTTAAGCCCTCCAGCGCCGATGGTAGTTGGGGCCAGCGCCCCTGCAAGAGTAGGTCGCTGCTAGGCAAAGAACAAGCAGCCAGTTGTGCGTAATGCATAATTGGCTGCTTTTGTTTTTGTTGACCAAGTTTCTGGAAGCCTCCCGTTCTTAATAAGGTGGATGGATCACGATCCGCTTTTTTCAGAACTCCTATTTGCCCTTGGAAATGTTCACTCGTTCAATCTTTCTTTTTCGCCCTTCTCCTTGCGCATCATGCTGAATGACAATGTTAGTAGTGGAATATCTGTGAACTACCCACCACCTACGCTTCGCTTAGAGGTGGGGGCTTCAAGCGACTTGTGTGTGTTCGCTGAACGGTAAGCCACACACAAGAACCCTTTACGCTTCCCTTCGTTCCGAAGGTGTCCGTTCTAGCCATATTCTATCCTATTCGTTGGCTAACGCCAACCGAAATTCATCTCCCACTTTCACTGGTGCTGGCGCACCTTCACGTTTAGAAGTAGGAGACTTCTTTCGAAGGGAAGTTAAAGAGAATGCAAAATTTTTTTGAAGTACATATAATGTCCAAGTGGAGATGGTAATATATTGTTGGGGATTCATAATGGGACCATTTTAGGAGTATTATAGTAATTTGGGCTGATCGGCGTTTCGACAGTACAATGGGGGGATGAGCGTGGATGATCAGCACCCAAAGTCATTGCGGGTTCTATCCATTTATGAGAGGCTTCGCAAAGGGGAGGCGATTTCAAAAAAGAGGGAGGCGGAACGGTTTAGCGTCAACGAAAAAACCATTCAGCGTGATCTCGATGAGTTGCGTGCGTACATTGCCGAGATGTTCCAAGGTTTAATGGAATTGGAGTATGATCGGAAGAAAAATGGTTATGTGCTGAAGAAGGACGAAGAAGGATGGTTGACAAACAAAGAAATTTTGGTTGTCTCTAAAATACTGCTGGAAAGTCGTTCGCTGCCAAAGGAAGAGATGGATCGAATATTGAAAAAACTCATTTTTCAATCCCATCCGCAAAATCAACGGTTTATTCAGGAAGTGATCCAAAATGAACGTTTTCACTATGTTCCTTTGCAGCATAACCAACCGCTTATTGAAATCATTTGGGAGTTAAGCAGCGCTGTACATACGAAACGCATTGTTTTAATCAACTACAAAAAGGAAGGGAGCGATGCCCCCGTTGCCCGGAAAGTCAAACCGGTAGGCATTATTTTTTCCGACTATTACTTTTACTTGATTGCCTTTCCGGAAGATTATGATTTTGACTTTCCAACGATTTATCGCATTGACCGTATTGTCCGCTATACGATAACTGACGAACATTTTCACTATGATTACAAAAATCGTTTTGAAGAGGGGGAGTTTCGAAAACGGGTGCAATTTATGCATGCTGGGGAATTGATAAAAATCACCTTCCGCTTTTGGGGTTCGTCTTTGCAGGCGATTTTGGACCGTCTTCCTACCGCGAAAGTTATAGGGAAAGATGGAGATGCTTTTGTCATTGAGGCTGAAGTATACGGGCGCGGTATCAAAATGTGGCTGCTAAGCCAGGCGCAATATTTGGAGGTGATCAAGCCAAAAGAGTTTCGCGAAGAGATGAAAAGAACGATTGAAGAGATGCTGGGGAATTATCGGCAAGAATACGTTTGACGAATTCATGCTAGGGGATGAGCCGCTAGTCTTGCAGGTGAAACGATGTAGGCAAATGATTTTTCTATAATAATGTAAACGCCTTGTTGACTTTCATACAGACAGCGACAACACGTTGCCTATGAGCTTTTTTCGTGTGCTAAGAGGATTAGAACTAGAACCACCGATAAATCTCGAACAAAGATCAGTTATTGGGAAGGGGAAAAGATAAAGTATGAAAAAACGCTTATCATTCTTTTTGGCACTAGCATTGTTGTTCTCCACGGCGGCAGGCTGTTCATCGGAATCATCGTCCCCATCTTCCGGTGACAAAAAAGAAAGCCAAAAGCAAGAAACGAAGGCACCGCTATCGAAGGAAGAGTTTGCAAAAATGATTTCCGATCCGGATCAATACAAAGGCTCGAAAGTAGACTTCTATGCGAAAATTTTTGTTGAACCGGAAAGGAGCGATGACGGCGTTTACATTCAGGCGTTCGCCGATCCAAAAAATAGTGAACAGAACGTGATTGTGGTGGCGGATCCGAAAACGGATGTGAAAAATGAGGATATTATTCATGTTGTTGGAACAGTGAGAGAATCATTTGAAGGAGAAAATGCATTAGGTGGAACCGTGACTGCTCCTGTCATTGATGCAGAAAAAGTAGAAAAAACGGACTATATAAAAGCGTTTTCAAAGCCTTTGAAAACAATTGAGGTGAACAAAGAAATTAATCAGCATGGCTACATTGTTAAATTAAGCAAAGTTGAGGTTGCCGAGGATGAAACAAGGGCGTATGTGACGATTTCCAATCAAAGCAACGCTAAAATTAACTTCTGGGAGCATAATGCAAAGCTGTTAGTAGGGAATACACAGCATGAAAAAGCGGATAACTTTGAAGCAGGCTATCCAGAAATTCCTTCGGATATTTTGCCGAAAGCAACAGTTGATGCGATTATTCCTTTTCCTGCAATTGACCAGAATGAAAAGACGATTAAACTTTATTTTGAGGGAAGTTCAGAAAACTATGACATTACTATCGAACCGTTTCAATTTGAAGTTAATTTGAACTATATATATGCTCATTGAAAAGTTAACCTTCGTATAAGTGGTGCCCACTCCGGTTATACTGCTCCTAAGGAAAAGCATGGAAAAGGAGCGGAATTCTGCATGAAACGTCTCAAAATCACCAACGATCACGGATGGACACCTCGGACACTTCGCAAACAGGAACGGAAAATCAAAAACACCCTTCTTCGCCAACGGGTGATGGCGGTTCGCCTGGTCATGGAAGGCTATTTGGGCAAAGAGGTGGCCTCCATGGTCAACGTGTGCCGACAAACCGTTTCCCATTATGTGTCGCTGTTCAACGAAGGCGGTCTGGAGCTCTTGCTTCATCGGGATTTCGCCCCCGGGCGGGAGCCGTTTCTCACCGAAGAACAGCAGGAAGAGATCAAACAGCTTGTGTTGACCACCACTCCCGCGGAACTGGGCTGGGACGTCGCTTCGGCGTGGAACACCAAACTCCTGCAATCCTATGTCGAAAAGCACTTCGGTGTTTCCATTTCCCGCGAAGCGTTGCGAAAACTCCTGCACCGCAAAGGGCTGTCGTGGACACGGCCGACCTACACATTGGCGAAAGGCGATCCGGATCGACAAAAGAATTTTGAGAAACAGATCGACTTCATAAAAAAAAACTTAATGGATCCTGATTCGGTCTTGTTGTACCTTGATGAAACACATATCCGCTCTTACCATGTCTTGCGGTCCACATGGTCGGAAGTCGGCCGCCAAAAACAAGTGCCGACGTTCGGCCATCATGCCCACGTATCGCTGTTTGGCGCGGTCAACATCCACGATGGCGAAACGGTGCTTCATCAAACGACCGCTGCCAATGCCGCGACGTTCTTGGATTTCTTGAGAATGCTCAAAGAGCGCTATCCGGACCGTCTCATGGTCTTGGTGTTGGATAACGCCCGCATTCACCATGCCAAAATGGTCAAGGAGTTTTTGCAGGAAGAAGGGCAGTGTTTTCACTTTATTTACCTTCCTCCCTATTCGCCACAGCTGAACCCGATCGAACGCTTATGGAAATGGCTGAAAGATACGGTGATTGCCAATGTATTTCACAAGGATCGCAACGATATCATTCAAGCCATTACTCGGTTTGTCCACTACATCCACGAACGTCCGGAGGAAGTGCTGCAGCGCTTAGGGTGTGCAGGATGACTGAGAAGTTAACTCTTCATGTTGCATGTATATAAAATGCACTTTTGGAACGTGTTAGTGTAATAAAAATAAAGAGGAAAAGGGGGAGCGGCGCTGCACATTGCGCCGCTCCTTGCGTCTTGTTTACAGGTTTTGCCTGTCTTTCGTCACGGTTGTTCATTATGATGGCGGTTTCTCACGGCTGCAGGGATGGGAAGTAGGCTCTGCCGACGGAACAGACGATTTTTCAGCTTCATTTATATAAAGCCGGAAAATGTGCTGATTTTAGGTCCTTCGAAAATGTTTATCAGTTCGTTCCAAGGGCTGCTTCCGGATTTGAATTTAGAGGGCATTCAACAAATGACGTTTCAACAGCTGGCCTTGATGATTTTGCCTTTCTTGCCGAAGGGCCAGCTTGGTCGGTCGCATCACTGGTATTTTGAAAGCGTTTTGTTTGATGATGATGAACTAGAGCGAAAACGAATTGAGTTCAAAGGTTCGTTGTCTTTTATGCGGCTGCTTGACTGGTTTGTCGAAGGAATAAAGGAACGATACGAATCGCAGATGCAGCCGGTCATGGTGTTCGATGAGTATTTGCCATAGCAAAGGAATGGAATTTGATGCGGTGATGCTGGTCAACGTGAATGGAGAACATTTTCCTAATGACGATTTGCATGCCCGTCTCCTTTATGTTCTAGTCACCCGCGCCCAGCATGAGTTGAAAATATTTCGCTATTGGAAGGGCTCGTTCAGCCAACAGCCAAATCCGCTTCCAAGTTTGATGACATCTTATGAGAAGGCGGTGCATGCCCATCCCTAAAGTTCAAAATTTCTTCATTTTTTCTCCACAGATGATGGCGAAATATTCAACTATTTTGTAAAATTAAATATGTAGGTGAGCGTAGGTTTCCACTATTGATATCATAATTGTAGAGCAAAACAATTTATTATACCCGTGGTGCTAGTTGAGTGTCAGCGCTCAACCAGCCCTAGTGTGACCAAGGAATACGCCAACAAGATGCCATCGAGTGCCACTTCAAACCCGGCCATGGAATTCGCTCGAATGTCGGTGATCCGGTATTGGTCTACGAGAATCGAAAACACCGTCTCGATGACTTTGCGTTTTTTTCGGATCCATTCTTCCCATGCTTTGGATGGGCCGTGCTTTTGATTGTGTCGAGACGGTGTCCAGAACGCAGCTTGGTGTTCTTCGTACAGCTTTTCTCGAAGAGCGCGGCTGATGTACCCTTTGTCCCCAAAGTTGTAGGGATGAGGGATTTGAGTCATCACCGTTTCAGCGGCTTTGACGTCGTGGCAGGACGCTTCCGTCACGACATAGCCCATGGCCAGCCCTTGATTGGTCACTTGAAGATGCAGCTTGAAACCGTAGTACCATTGCTTTTTGGAAGCACAATACCCCATATCCGCGATCCCTCGAAATCGCTTGACGCGCTGCATTCTTGCGGGATGGCACAACGGAAGAGGCAAGCTGTCGACGACCGCATAAGCATGGTGTTGGCCACGTTTCGCCAGCTCATGACGGATCCATTTGATGGCGAAACCAAGCGCCCGGCAGCGGCGGTTGTATCGGGAGCGTTCAAGAAACGAGCCGTTTGTGAACAAATTTCCCGTGACAAAACGATGCCAGGCTCGTTCGGAAGAAAAGCCCAGCAGCTTCCCCAAAAGGTGAACCGCCATGACCACTTCGTCTTCTTGCTTGACCAAGTGACGGTTGCGGCGATGAAGATACATTTGAATCAACGACAGTTGGGCAGAAACAAAACAGAAAATAGCGGCATATTGTTTTTGAAGTTTGGCTGGATCTGTAGTAAAATGAAAGTGCTCTTGCATGGGGGATCTCTCCCATACCCATCAAGTTAAGAATTTTGGTCTTTGTGCATCGTCAAAAACATGGTATCCTTTCTAACGAACACTCCACGTTAGAAAGGATTTTTTTCATGGAAAAACAAATGAAAGCATGGATTCAAACCATTCGTCAACTCTTTTCTCCCGAAGAATTAACCCGTCTCGCACGGAAAACAGGCTTTATCCGGCGGCAGCGTTCGTTAACGGCGGAAGCCTTTCTGACTCTCTGTGCATGGGGAGATGGCTCACTGGCCAAACAGTCGCTTCAGCGGTTGTGTGCGGCCTTGACGCTCTGGCATGGCTGTTCCCTTTCAAGCGAAGGCTTGAATCAGCGTTTTACCGATCGGGCCGTGGCATTTTTGCGAGAAGTGTTTTTCCTTCTCCTCCTGCATCAACGTCCATTGCTTTTGTCAGCCATGGAGACCTATCGAACTTGTTTTACCCGCCTGCGGATTTTGGACTCAACCAGCTTTTTGGTTCCCGCTGACTATGGGGAAGACTATCGAGGTTCCGTTTCGTCGGGGGTGAAAATTCAGTTTGAATATGACTTGTTATCCGGCGCCTGCCTTCAGCTATGCGTTCAATCGGCCAATGACTCGGACGCTCGTTTTGCCTATCATGCCCAGCATACGATTTTACCGAATGACCTATGTATTCGGGATTTGGGCTTTTTCTCCGTTGCCGCACTGTCCGAGATCGACGCCCGCGGAGCGTATTATATTACTCGGCTCCGTTCCGATATGAAAGTGTATATCAAGGAGAATGGCCAGTGGAAGGAATGGGATTGGGAATCCCTTGGGAATCAATTAGAGGAAGGGGAATCAGTGGAAATGGAACATGTGTACATCGGACATGAACGCTTGTATGTTCCACGGTTGGTTTTCCGCCGTCTGACGGCGGAAGAATGGCAAAAACGGATGGCGTATGTGCGGAAAAAGGAAAAAAGAAAAGGGAAGGCGCTGGCACGCCAAACCCTCGAACAAAAGAAATACCACATCTTACTGACGAATTTACCACAAGAGTCGTTTGATGGTCAACAGGTTTATGAGCTCTATTCCCTGCGCTGGCAAATTGAATTGTTGTTTAAAGCCTGGAAATCCGTATTTGATTTGGAGAAAGTCAAGGAGATGAAAAAAGAACGTTTCGAATGCCATTTATACGGGACGTTGATTGCCATTTTGGTCACCCAGACGTTTCTGTTTCAAGCTCGGATGTATTGGCATCAAAAGGAAGACATTGAAATCAGTGAACGGAAAGCGCTCGATCTTCTCCAATCGTATTGGCACCAGTTGCTTTTGCGTTCGCATATGGCGGAAATCAACCTTTTCTCTCTCCTTTCCCTGTTACGAAAACATGCCAAGAAAGGTCGAAGGAAAGGGGAAGAAACGGCATCAGATATCTTAACGAAATTAGAGATATGGTAGAATTAGATATGGATATAAATACCAAATACCCCTCTTCTGGAGGGGTATTTGGTATGCCCAATAATGGATGTGATCCCCATCATTCACTGCGGGGATGAACACGAGTATCGTCTTAAAAATTTTATACCGCTAAACTTGACGGGTATGGGGATCTCTCCTTTCGAATGTTGGGTGACACTTTCATTCTACTGGAGATCCGCCAGCAAGGGCTATTTTTATGCTTGATCAAGTTTATCTAGCACCACGGGTTTTATTATATAAGTATATTTTTTGCAGTGCAAATAAAAGTGATATACTATAACTGAAATGTGTTATAATAATTCTCGTCATCTCCCCCAAGCGGCGAGGGGGAGTGCTGAAATCGTTTCGAGCGGTCGCTCACCGTTTTTTACAAATATGAGAGGATAGGGATGGTAAACATGGGCAACAAACAAGGAAAAACGGATGTCATTTTAATCGGCGCTGGCATTATGAGCGCGACGTTGGGGGCGCTCTTGAAGGAATTGGCGCCAGAGTGGGACATTGCCGTGTTTGAGCGGCTGGAGGAAGCGGGAGCGGAAAGCTCCAACGAGTGGAACAACGCCGGGACGGGGCATGCGGCGCTGTGTGAGTTGAACTATACGGTTGAGAAGGCCGATGGGTCGATTGACATCGGCAAAGCAATTAAAATCAATGAGCAGTTTTACGTCTCTTTGCAGTTTTGGGCTTATTTAGTCAACAGCGGTATTCTTCGTGACCCGAAAGATTTCGTCCGTCCGCTGCCGCATATGAGCTTTGTGCAAGGGGAAGACAATGTGGCGTTTTTGAAAAAGCGCCACGAAACGATGGCGGCCAATCCACTGTTTAAAGGGATGGAATTTTCCGATGATCCGAAAAAGTTGGCCGAATGGGTGCCGCTCATGATGGAAGGGCGGGTGGTGGACGAGCCGATCGCGGCGACCCGCATCGAATCGGGAACGGACGTGAACTTCGGGGCGTTGACGCGTCAACTGTTTGAACATTTGAAACGGAAAAATGTCAACATTTACTACCGCCATCATGTCGAGGATATCCAACGGACAAGCGATGGCTTATGGGAGTTGAAGGTGCGGAATTTGGACACGGGCGCGGTGGAGCGCCATGCGGCCAAGTTCGTTTTCATCGGCGCCGGGGGAGGCAGCCTCCATCTGTTGCAAAAGTCCGGCATTCCGGAAGGGAAGGGAATCGGCGGCTTCCCGGTGAGCGGGTTGTTTATGGTGTGCAACAATCCCGAGGTCGTCGAGCAGCACCATGCGAAAGTGTACGGCAAAGCGAAAGTCGGCGCGCCGCCGATGTCGGTGCCGCATTTGGACACGCGGTTTATCGACAATCAAAAGATGCTGCTGTTTGGGCCATTTGCCGGGTTTTCGCCGAAGTTTTTGAAAAACGGATCGATGCTCGACTTGTTCACCTCGATCAAGCCGCATAACGTCTTGACGATCTTGGCGGCGGGCGTGAAAAACATGTCCTTGACCAACTATTTGATCCAGCAAGTGCTGTTGTCGAAAGAACAGCGCATGCAAGAGCTGCGGGAATTCGTCCCGACGGCGAAAAGCGACGAGTGGGACATCGTCGTGGCGGGTCAGCGCGTGCAAGTGATCAAAGACACGGAAGCTGGCGGCAAAGGAACGCTGCAGTTTGGCACGGAAGTCGTCCATGCGGCTGATGGTTCGATCGCGGCGTTGCTCGGCGCGTCGCCAGGGGCATCGACGGCGGTTCATGTCATGCTTGAAGTGATGGAGAAGTGCTTCCCAGAACGGATGAACGAATGGCGGGCGAAAGTGAAAGAGATGATTCCGTCTTACGGCGAGTCGTTGATGAAAAACGAAGCGCTGTTGCGGCAAGTGCAAGCATCCACAGCCGAAGCGCTCGGATTGAACGGCCACTTTGCGATGCAGTTGGCGTAGGCCATAGGTCTTAGCAATGGAAAGGAAAGCCGAGAGCCCGTTGCTTAGAAGGAGCAGCCGCCTGGAAATGAAGGGCGGCTGTTTTTCTATTTCGTTTGCCGCTTGATGTCGGAGTCAACTACCCCCACTTAGCTAACGCTTGAAGCGGGGGCTTGCAACTCCCCAGAAGTGCGAACGGACTTCGTCCTCCTTCCTTGACTTGGGGTTGCATCAGGGGCAGGTTGACGACTACCCAACGACATAGGTCATGCCTATATCGCTACCGAGTGGCTCGGCATGTCTGTAGGCAGTACTTGACTTCCACGCACAACAGACGGATGTACGCTCGATGTTTTACGGTTGCAACGTTTCCTGCAACCAACTCCCTACATCGAGTAACGGGGATTGGAGTGCCTTGATTCAACGGTTTTCTCCACATTCTTATTCTATCATATACAAAAGAAAGGAGGAAGGGCGATTCCTCCCCGACTTTCGCTCTCGCTTAGAAGTCGGGGTCTCCTCGCCAAAGATGATGAAAGGGGCCTTGCCCTGTGGTTTTCAGATGCACGGCGGGGCGCAATCAAGTATACTGGAAAACAAAGACGTGAATGGAATAGCAATGGATCATCGAGGCTTGTTGAGACGATCTTGCGCTGCGGCCGCTGTTATCTTCCATGGAGAAGCAGTTGAAGGGGGTGAGGCTATGACGAGATGGGTGTCCTATTCAGAAAAGCGGCAGTTCTTAACAACGTTTTTGCAGCAGCATCGTTTGAAGCATCCCGATGCCCGATTTGTGCTTAAGTATTTGCTTCAGCACCCCCATTTGCTTGAGAACGTCCATTTTACAGAAACCGAGCAAAAGCAGGCGCGGTGGCTGATCATTTCGACTGCGATGGCGGAAGAGGAAGGGCTCGTCTTTTATCGGCGCGGTCAAAAAAGCACGAGTTTGGCCGCCATTATGGGCGATTTGGCGCTGCATCCAAATGAACCGCTCTATTTGACGCTTCATTTTCCAGGAAAGGCAAGGAATTTTTCGTACCTTCGGCTTATTGATCACCAAGCGTTTGAAAACGTCCGGCGGCACGAGCGGCATGAGAAAATGGCGAAGGCGGCCGAGCAAGTGCTCGATGAAGCGTTGAAACGCCATGAAGTGTCGATTTTGAAGATGCAAATCGATCAAGCGCTTGACCGCAAAGATATGGAGCTGTTTCACAAGCTGACGGAGCAGTTGAAAAAATATGAAGGACAAAGCTGACAAAACACGGTCAGCTTTGCCCTGACGGTGAGAAAGGGATATCAGTCGCTGCGTTGGCTATTGTCCATATCGTGGAAGCTCCCGTTGTTGCTTTTTCTGATCCCCCTCATTGAACGATCGGTGCGACGGCGCTTGCTGCGTCATAATCGCTTGGGTCGAGTTCCGTCGGCAGGCCGATGACGAGTTTCGCCAACTCCTTTCCTAAATACGGGCCGACGGTGAGACCTGAGGAGCCGAGCCCATTGGCGATATACACCCCAGAAAAGCCCGGAAGCGGTCCGAAGATCGGGAGAAATCCAGGCGTGCGCGGGCGAAACCCGACCCGTGTTTCCACGTAGGTGCACGCCGACAGCCCTGGCGCGACGGCGAGCGCTTTGTCCAGTATTTCGTGGATGCCGCCGGCGGTGGCGCGGACATCCATCCCCGCTTCATCTTCATGGGTCGTTCCGATGATGATTCGCCCTCTAGGGAAGGCGAGCATATACTGATTGTTCGGGGGCATGACGACCGGCCATCGGTCGGTCTCGCCTGCCAACCATTCGAGATGAACGATTTGTCCTTTTTGTGGAGTGACGGCAAACCGAACGCCCAGCGGCTCAAGCAGTTCGCCAGCCCATGCGCCGGCTGTGACGATGACCGCTTCGGCCGTGTATTTCGCTCCATTGACTTCCACGCCGATGACGCGGGAGCCTTCAAACAGGATCTGGGCGTTTCCGCGGATGTAGGCGGCGCCAAGCTTTTGGGCCGCGTTTGTGAGGGCGTCTCGCACCGCCCGGCCGTTCACTCGGGCGGCGCCGCTCACATAAAGGGCATGATGCTCGCCGACAAGCGGCGGAAACAGCTCCTTCGCCTCTTGGGGATGAAGCCGCACGATCTCTCCCATTTCCGGCGCGTCTTCGCGCCGTTTGCGAGCGCGCTCCTCCATTTGTTCCAGTTTCTGTTCGTCTGTGTGCAGCCATAGAGCCCCGACGCGTGCGTAACCGGTCTCCGTTTCCCCGTATGATTCCAGCTCTTCAATGAGGGAAGGATAAAATTTCGCCCCGCCTTTCGCTAACCGATACCATTTTTGGTTGCGGCGCTGCGACAGCCAAGGGCAGACAATCCCCGCCGCCGCACCGGTCGCCTGCCCTTTGTCGCCGCGGTCGATGATGATCACGTTTGCGCCTTCCTTGGCCAAATGGTAAGCGGTCGAGGCCCCTAAAATGCCGGCTCCGACGATGATGTACTTCATTCATGAACACCTTTTCCTTTTTTCTACTAGCATACCATAGACGGCGCCAATCGGGAACCGGTGTGGGCCGGCCCGAAAGCCGGCAGGCGTCAAAAAGGCGCCCGCGTCAAACGGTGTTCGGCATATCTTTTCCGTAAAAGATCTCATCCATTTCCCTTCTCAGCTTGGCGGTTGTTTCATTCGCTTCTTGTTCGCTCAAATCCTCTTTTGCATAGCCAAACAAGTAGTTGTCCAAGTCAAACTGTTTCAACTTGCATTTTGTGTGAAAAATATTCTCTTGGTAAATGTTTACGTCGATCATATCGTACTTTTCGCGAATGTGCTCCGGGATATAATCTTGAATCGACGTAATGTCATGGTCGATAAACAGCTTGTATCCGTGAATGTCGCGCGTAAATCCGCGCACGCGGTAGTCGATGATCATAATGTCGGCGTCAAATGAATGAATCAAATAGTCGAGCGCTTTGAGCGGCGAAATTTCCCCGCATGTGACGACATCAATATCGGCGCGGAACGTGCTGATTCCGTCATTCGGGTGGTATTCTGGGTATGTATGGACGGTGATATGGCTTTTGTCAAGGGAAAGCACCACCGCCTCCGGCAAAGGGCCGTCATCTTCGGGCACCTCGACGACCGGCCCCTCGGAAACGAGCATCGTCACGCTCGCGCCCTGCGGAACGTAATCTTGTTTGGCGATGTTTAACACATGGGCGCCGATCATGTCGGCGACACGTTTTAAAATATTCGTCAGCCGTTCGGCATTGTACACGTCGTCAATGTATTCGATATACGCCTCCCGCTCCTTCGCCGTTTTCGTATAGCAAATATCGTACATATTGAAGCTGAGCGATTTCGTCAAGTTGTTGAACCCGTGCAGCTTGACGCGCGGTGTTTCGTTCATCGACGGGACCCATCCTTTCGTTTTTTCTTAATTTGTCCCGTTGCTGGCGAAGATAGTAATTTTTCATTTGAAATGGAAGAAAACGGAATATGGGCTTGCCCTAATGGTCTATGGCCATTTCCGGGAAGCGTCCGCTTCAGCTTGCCCGTTTCGCTTGATATTCTTGAATGACCGACCGGACAATGTGAAGGGAGTCCCACTCCTTCGCCGAAAAAAAAGACGATCGGATATTTTTTCGGGAAAAGCGTTTCTTGAATTTGTTTCGGCGGCATGCCTTTTTCGTATAAATCGATGATGTTGCCTTGAAGTTCAAGCAAGTAATCGAGTTTTCGCTGCAAGGCCTCGCGCCCGTTTGGGAGATAGCCGGCATGGGCGCAGAAGACGTCGCCGAAATCGTATGTCAACGTGCGTTGCAAGGAGGCGATGATCGCCGGGATGTTTTCCTCGCGCAAGATGACTTTCGTTTTCTCCTGACAGTACAAGTCGCCGCTGAACAATTGCCCCGTTTCGCGGTTCAAAAACGCCACATGGTCGATGGAATGGCCTGGCGTCGGGATGACGTCCCACGTTGCGCTTCGCGAGGAAAACGTCGCGCCGATGGGCTTGGCGGTGAATGGATCGCGCTTGCCCCAAAACACTTTTCGGTATAGCGGATAGTCCGCCTTTTGCTGGCAATAATGGATCATCAGTTCGTGCATGTAGATGGGCAGGCCCATCTTTCGCTGCAAAAATGCCGCGCAGCCGGTATGGTCTTCGTGATAATGGGTGATGACGACTTGATCGATGTCTTGGTGTTGAAAAAACGAGGTGAATTCGTGCTCCATTGATTTGGCGCCGGTGTTAATCAGCACCCCATCGATGACAAAGCAGCGGACGGTGAGGCGGACGCCTTGAAACATCGCCGTTCCTTTGGCGATGCGCACGTTTTGCACGGTCTCCGTTTCAAACCGCTTTTTGATCACTTTATCGAGCCACATAGGGGAACCTCCTTGCCGCAAAAGTGGTTGTGTTCATTATACCATAGAGAATGAGTATTCATTCATTTTTGTTCAATCACCAATCGTTGTGTATCCCTTCTTTTACGGGGAATGAGCGCTCTATCAACATTTCCGGTTCGTTAGAATGACGGGGAAGGCGTTAATAGTAAAATGGTAGAAAACGATTCATTGGGTCATTTTGATGGAGAAGGTTCCCCCATTTCCACCTTAGGGAAACACATAGAGTTGCAATGGGGAGCTCGGGAAGCCTTCTGGCAACGGCGTTGTTCGCTCGCCCGACAGTCGATCCAATCGCTCTGTAAAAACTACAAATGTTAAAGATTCAAATTGCATCTATCCTGAAAATACCCGAACTTCAAAATGTGCAAGGTTTCAGAGTTCGACATAGCGGCATTTTCATCCCTTCGATGGTGACGAAATCTTTTTGTCATGGGAGTCTATATATTTATAAAAATAGGAATATATGATAAATTACAGTTATAATTCATAATATTCCATTGGGGATTTTTAACTTTCATAATTAGTCAAGGGGGAGCCACATGACATTATCGCAACTCAGAAGGCAAGCGAGGCAGGCGTTAAAAGGGCAATGGGGAATGGCAGTTCTTATCATGCTCGTGTATTTTGTGTTGAATACGGTCATCCCAACAGTGTTGGAAATGGTGCTCAGCGGTGGATGGAGCGCTTGGATGGCGCAAGAGGATCCGCCTTTTGCGGCCCAGCTGGTCAGTTTGTTGTATACGGCGGCGCTGCTTCCGCTCGGTATCGCGGTCTATTGGGTGTTTTTGGATGCCTATCGAGGGCAGCCGCTTTCGGTGGCGCCGCTCTTCACCGTGTATCGGCAAGGAAAGCTACCGCTTAAGTTGATCGGCGCATCGATTTTGTACGGCATTTTTGTTTTCCTATGGACTCTTTTGCTCATCATCCCGGGGATTATCAAATCATTGGCTTACTCGCAGACGTTCTTTTTGTTAAAAGACCATCCGGAGTATGGGGCGCTTCAAGCGATTCGTGAAAGCAACAAGCGGATGAAAGGGTATAAATGGAAGCTTTTTTTGCTTTATTTGAGTTTTCTCGGCTGGGGGATTTTATCCCTTCTGACGCTCGGCATCGGGTTGTTATGGCTGATTCCTTATGTGTACACGTCGCTGGCGGCTTTTTATGATGAGTTTATTCGTGTGCAGGAATAGACCATAATAGTTTCGATTCTTGGAAAAAACTATCCGCTAGAAAGGGGAATTTCTTTAAAGGATGAAAAATGTTGCCCGCAGCCAGTTCAATAGGTTGGCTGCAGGCCGTTGTTTGGTTAAAGCACGTACAAAAAGACGGAAGCAACAATGCCGACGTAAAGGAAGGTGATCGTTGTAAAGCCCATAATGTCGCGAATGCGTAGGCCGGCAATGGCAAGGAGCGGGATAGCCCAAAACGGTTGGATCATGTTGCTCCATTCGCCCCAAGCGACGGCCATCACCATTTTGGCTGGATCCACGCCCATCTCAAGTTTCTATGCATGTCGCTATGCCGATCTTCAAGGTGAAACAAGGACGAAGGCTGTGATCATTTCGATCATGGTGCATATCCGCGTTGTTTTGCCCATACACTGAAAGAAGAGGGGAAACAGGGAGGGAAGAGCGTGCAATTTTACTACGGCCCACACATGCCGCTGCGCGTTTTGGATGAGATTGAATTCTGGAAGCACCAAGAGGAAGAACATACGGTCGTCATTCGCGAGCTTGCGTCTGGATTGGAAGCGCCATATGTAGAAGCGTTGAAAAAATGGGAGGAGGCGCTTTCGGCTGCGCATCAGCACGCGGTCCGTTATATCGAATCGGTGGTTCGGGCCGGCCATTATGTTCCTGAACAACTGCATCAACAAGTGCTCCATTTTGTGTCGTACTGCCTAGAGCAGAGCCTTCAGTTCATCGAATTATGCCGGCAAATCAAAACCCGCAGCAAAGCCGTCAGCCAAAACCCGACCGCCAAGGTGGTGCTCGATCACATCATTCGCGAATCGGAGTATTTTGTCGGCATCGCGCAGTTGTTGCTGTACGGTACTCATTCGGCATCGCCTGCACTGCGGACAGATTCATCGGCGACGTCATAGATGCAATGTAGTATAATGGAATTGGGTGCTTCCACCTATTATGATGAGCCACGAGGGGGACATAGCTGTGATTGTCACGACCACCAATACCATTGAGGGAAAAGAAATTGAAGAGTATTTGGGCATCGTAGCGGGAGAGGTCATTTTGGGCGCCAATGTCGTCCGTGATTTTCTCGCCAGCATCACCGACATCATCGGCGGGCGGAGCGGAACGTATGAAAGCAAGCTGGCCGAAGGGCGGGAGATGGCGATCAAGGAGATGGTCAATAAGGCGAAGCATCTTGGCGCTAACGCCGTCATCGGGGTGGATCTTGATTTTGAAACGCTGCGCGATGGCATGATGATGTGCATTGCGACAGGGACGGCGGTGCGGGTGAGATCGTAAGAAAAAAAGCAGAGGGTGCTCCGCCCTTTGCTTTTTTTCTTTGCTCGTGCATGACGGATGTTTATGGAGTTGGGCAGTTCGAAAGAGGATTGACAGAAGAAAAAAAGCAGGTTATGATTCACATATATGAACAAATACTCATATGTTAAAATGAGAGGGAACGATGATGAAGGCAGAAGATCATTTGTTTTTAGATGAAAGCGTCGTGGAGGAAGTGTCGAAAATCTTTAAAGCGTTGGCGGATCCGACGCGGATGAAGATGTTGTATTTGTTGTCGCAGGAAGAATGCCATGTCGGCCATATTGCGGAAGTGCTCGGCATGTCGCAGTCGGCCGTTTCCCATCAACTGGCGCTGCTTCGGGCGCTGCGGCTTGTCAAATATCGCCGTGAAGGGAAATCACTGGTGTATTCGTGCGATGACGATCATGTCATTTCGCTGCTGAGGCAGGCGATTGATCACGCTCAACATCCATAAAAGGGAGAGAAGAACGATGCATCATCATGAACACGGCCATTGCGGCCACCATCACGGGCATCATCATGGCTTGGGCAGAGAGGGGAGCCAAAAAGGGCTGGCGGCCGCTCTTGTCATTACCGTCGGGATTATGGTTCTGGAGTTTGTCGGCGGGCTTGTGACGAACAGCCTTGCTCTTCTTTCGGATTCAGGGCATATGCTGAGCGATGCTGCTTCGCTTTTGTTAAGTCTGTTGGCGGTGTGGTTTGCGGCGAGGCCTGCGTCGCCGAAGAGGACATATGGATTTTACCGGTTCGAGATTTTAGCGGCGCTCGTAAACGGGGTTGCGTTGGTGGGGATTGCCGCTTGGATTATTTGGGAAGCGGTCGCGAGGTTTGTGAATCCACCTGCTGTCGCGAGCGGGCCGATGATGGCCATTGCTGTCATAGGGTTGCTGGCTAATTTGGCAAGCGCTTGGGTGTTAATGCGCAAAGGGGATGTCAAAGAGAACGTCAATGTCCGCAGCGCCTATCTTCATGTACTTGGCGATGCGTTAGGCTCGGTCGGGGCGATGGCGGCGGGGCTTGTCATCTGGCTGTTCGATTGGTACGCGGCTGATCCGCTCATTTCCATTGCGGTGTCGGTGCTGATTTTAAAAGGAGCGTTGGCCGTCGTGAAACAGACAGTGCATATTTTAATGGAAGGAACGCCGGCGGCGATTGACCATGGGGAAGTAAAAGCGGCGCTCTCCGGCATTGAGGGCGTGATCGATGTGCACGATTTGCATATTTGGACGATCACCTCGGGGCTTGATTCGTTAAGCTGCCATTTGCTCATTGAGGAAGGTTGCGATGGGCAGGCGGTTTTGCAGCGGGCGATTGATTTGATCGAGACGCGCTTTCACATTCGCCATGCGACGATTCAAATCGAAATGCCGCATATTCGCCATGGGGAGATGGAAGTATAGGGGAGGGCTGCCAAGCTTCTCCCCGTGTTTTTTAGGATCTCCAATTGTGTTGCAACGTTTCAAGGAAGATACGTACATTTTGCTTGTTTTCCATAATCGGTGCACAAATATAGGAAAACATTCGGTAAAACGGTGGATGGTTCAAGTGAACGATGGACAGATGGCCGTGCTCGATGTCGCGGGCGACGACGCTGCGCGACAGCAAGGACAGGGCGTTGCCGTTGATCAGCGTTTCTTTAATGCCTTGGTTGCTGCTGATGATCATGAGCGATTGGATTTTCAGCCCGTTCGAGCGGATGAAATGGTTGAAATATTCCCTTGTTCCCGACCCGACTTCGCGCGCCACCCACGCCTCGTTTTGCAGCTCGCCGATCGTGACTTCGCCTTTTTGCGCTAGCTCGTGCCGCTTGGAGGCGACGATGACGAGCTCGTCTTGCATAAACGGGTGGACGGACAATTCTTTTTCGTTCGTTTGCCCTTCGATCAAGCCGATGTCGACTTGATACGATTTGACGAGTTCGACAATTTCTTTCGTGTTGCCGATCATCACCTCAAGCTCCAATTCTGGATAGCGCTTTTGGAAATCGGGCAAAAGCGGGGGCAAAATATACTCTCCAATCGTAAAGCTGGCGCCGATGGTCAATTTGCCTTTCACTGAGTGATGGTGCTCCAAAATGTCTTGCTTCGTTTGTTCATAGAGCGCCATCATTTGTTTGGCGCGATCGTACAAAAGTTCACCTGTCGGCGTCATGCGCAACCGCTTCGGGGAGCGGATGAACAGTTTCGTCTGGAACTCCTTCTCTAAATTTTTAATGTGCAAGCTGACACTTGGCTGGGATAAATGGAGAATTTCCGCCGTCTTTGTGAAATTTTTCACTTCTGCTAACGTAATGAACGTCTTCAACTCGTCGTAATACATTGGCCAACCCCTCGCATGCAGCCTGACTGTTTTGTTGCGGATCATTATTAGTGATGTTAATAGTTTTGATAATTTATATTTATTTTACTAATGTTTTGTTTTGCGGTAAAGTGTAAATATGATATTTTGGATAAAGTATACTTTGTTTATAGGGATTAATGGAATTTGGCGTCCGCCCATGATGGCGGGTTAAGCAACGCCAATCGATTCCATCTTATTTTTATATTGTGAGGTGGACACCGTTGCAGCTGCAAGTAACCAACAGTCCGTTTAGCCAGGAGCAGATTGAGCTCTTGAACCGTTTGTTGCCGACGTTGACGCCAGCGCAAAAATTTTGGCTGAGCGGGTATTTGGCCGCCGCCGAGTCGACCGCTGCTGTGCTTGACGCCGAAGCGCCCGCACTGCTTGTCGGGGGCGGGAAACCGGTTTCGAAAGAAGTGACCGTTCTGTACGGTTCGCAGACCGGCAATGCGCAAAAACTGGCCGAAAAAGCAGGCAAGGCGCTTAAGGAGCGCGGATTCGAGGCGAAAGTGTCGTCCATGCTTGACTTTAAGCCGAATGAATTGAAGAAAGTCGAGACGCTGCTCATCGTCGTGAGCACGCATGGGGAAGGCGATCCGCCAGACAACGCGGTGTCGTTTTACGAGTTTCTCCACAGCAAACGGGCGCCGAAGCTGAATCATTTACGCTTTTCCGTCTTGGCGCTTGGCGATACGTCGTATGAACATTTTTGCCAGACGGGGAAAGATTTTGACAAGCGGCTCGAGGAGCTCGGGGGAGAGCGGTTTTATCCGCGCGTCGACTGTGACGTCGACTACGAGGAAGCGGCGGCGAAATGGCTTGACGGCGTGCTTGCCGAGCTGAGCAAGGGGACTAATGCCGAGGCCGCACCAGTGTTGTCGGCCGCTGCGGCCGTGCCGAAAGCCGAACCGGCGGTCGTCTATTCGCGGAAAAATCCGTTCTCGGCTGAGGTGCTGGAAAACATCAACTTAAACGGCCGCGGATCGAACAAAGAAACGCGCCATCTCGAATTGTCTCTTGAAGGATCGGGGTTGAAGTATGAACCGGGCGATGCGCTTGGCATCTTCCCGAAAAACGATCCGGAGCTTGTCGATCTCATCATTCAAGAAATGAAATGGAACCCGGAAGAAACGGTGACGATCGACAAAGACGGGGAAGTGCGGTCGCTCAAAGAAGCGCTCACGTCCCATTTTGAAATCACCGTGTTGACCAAAGCGCTGTTGCAAAAGCTTGCGCCGCTGTCGAAAAACAGCGAGCTTCAAGCGCTCGTCGCCCCAGGCAATGAGGTGAAGCTGAAAGAATACGCCAAAGGCCGCGACTTATTGGATGCGTTCCGCGACTTCGGCCCATGGGATGCGGCGCCGCAACAAGTCATCTCGATTTTGCGCAAAATGCCGCCGCGCCTGTACTCGATCGCGAGCAGCTTAGCGGCCTATCCAGATGAAGTGCACTTGACGATCGGCGCGGTCCGTTATGAGTCGCACGGCCGCCTGCGCAAAGGGGTGTGCTCGACGTTCTGCGCCGAACGCGTCCAAATCGGCGATACGTTGCCGGTCTTTGTGCAGCCGAACCCGAACTTTAAGTTGCCGAAGGATCCCGACACGCCGATCATTATGATCGGTCCAGGCACCGGAGTGGCGCCGTTCCGCGCCTTTATGCAAGAGCGCGAGGCCATCGGGGCGAAAGGAAAATCGTGGCTCTTTTTCGGCGACCAACACTTTATGACCGACTTCCTGTATCAAACCGAATGGCTCGCATGGTTGAAAAGCGGTGTGCTGACCAAAATGGATGTCGCCTTCTCGCGCGATACGGAGCGAAAAATATACGTTCAACACCGGATGCTCGAGCGAAGCAAAGAACTGTTCGGCTGGCTCGAGGATGGCGCTGTTGTCTACGTATGCGGCGACAAACAACACATGGCGCGCGACGTACATCAGACGTTGATCGAGATTATCGAAAAAGAAGGCGGAATGAGCCGCGAACAGGCGGAAGCGTATGTCACCGAGATGCAAAAGCAAAAACGATACCAACGCGACGTCTATTAATCTCAAAAGAAGGAGTGGGATCGAAAATGGCGAAAGTCGTGTTAAAAGCGCCGGACGGACCGCCAAGCGATGTGGAGCGCATCAAGCAGGAAAGCCGTTACTTGCGCGGCACGCTCGCGGAAACGATGGAAGACCCGCTCAGCGCAGGAATTCCAGAGGATGACAACCGGTTGATGAAATTCCACGGCAGCTACTTGCAAGACGACCGCGACGTGCGCACCGAGCGGCAAAAACAAAAACTGGAGCCTGCATACCAGTTCATGGTTCGCGTCCGCACGCCGGGCGGGGTGGCGACGCCGGAACAGTGGCTTGTCATGGATGAGCTCGCCCGCAAGTATGCGAACGGCACGTTGAAGCTGACGACGCGCCAAGCGTTTCAACTGCATGGCATCTTAAAATGGAATATGAAAAAAACGATGCAAGCCATTAACAACGCGCTGATGACGACGCTTGCGGCGTGTGGCGACGTCAACCGAAACGTCATGTGCAACCCGAACCCGTACCAATCGGAAGTGCATGCGGAAGTATATGAGTGGGCAAAGCTGATCAGCGACCATTTGTTGCCGCGGACGCGGGCGTACTACGAAATTTGGCTGGACGACGAGAAAGTGGCGGGCACGCCGGCGGTTGACGGCGAAGAAGAGCCGATTTACGGACCGACGTATTTGCCGCGGAAGTTTAAAATCGGCATCGCCGTCCCGCCGTCGAACGACGTCGATGTGTTCTCGCAAGACATCGGGTTCATCGCCATTGTCGAAGACGGCAAGCTTGCCGGGTTTAATGTCGCCATCGGTGGCGGCATGGGGATGACCCATGGGGACAAAACGACGTATCCGCAACTGGCGAAAGTGATCGGCTTCTGCCGGCCGGATCAAGTGGTCGAGGTGGCGGAGAAAATTATGACCGTTCAGCGTGACTACGGCAACCGCTCATCGCGCAAACACGCCCGCTTCAAATACACGATCGACCGCCTTGGCCTTGAAACGGTGAAAGAAGAAATTGAGCGCCGCCTTGGCTGGAAGCTCGGCGAAGCGCGCCCGTACCATTTCGAGCATAGCGGCGACCGCTATGGCTGGGTCGAAGGCGTCAATGGGACATGGCACTTCACACTCTTTGTCGAAGGCGGACGCGTCAAAGACTACGACGATTACAAGCTGATGACCGGCCTGCGCGAAATCGCGAAAGTCCATACGGGCGATTTCCGGCTGACGCCAAACCAAAACTTGGTCATCGCTAACGTCACGAGCGAGAAAAAGCCGGAAATCGAGGCACTCATCGCCGAATACGGCTTGACCGATGGCCGCCGGTACACCGCCTTGCGCCGCAACGCGCTCGCCTGTGTCGCCTTGCCGACGTGCGGCTTGGCGATGGCGGAAGCGGAGCGGTACTTGCCGAAGCTGCTTGATAAAATCGAGGAGATTATCGACGAAAACGGTTTGCGCGACGAAGAAATCACGATCCGCATGACGGGCTGTCCGAACGGCTGTGCCCGCCACGTGCTCGCGGAAATCGCCTTCGTCGGCAAAGCGGTCGGAAAATACAACATGTACCTCGGCGCTGCGTTCAACGGCACGCGCCTTGGCAAACTGTACCGCGAAAACATCGGCGAGGAGGAAATTTTGCGCGAACTGCGCGTCCTCCTATCCCGCTATGCGAAAGAGCGGCTCGACGGCGAACATTTCGGCGACTTCGTCATCCGCGCCGGCATCGTCAAAGAAGTGACGGATGGGACGAATTTTCATGATTGAGGCCGAATAATGGATGAAAACCAGCCTCTCCTGGTTTAGGGGAGGTTGGTTTTTTGTTGCTTTCATGCAATGGCTTCGGTGTTTTGTTCATTGTAGCCGCATTCAATCTATATGAGGTTGTAATAAAGGATTTCCGATTCCATGTCCTATCTTTATCACTTGAAAAGCTGGCACGGTGACAAAAAGAGCGAACAATGCTATGTAAAAAATTGCAACTTATATAATTCACAAAATATTTCAACTATATTATAGTAGTGTTATGAACTTGTATTTTTCAGATCATGAAAGTGCGCTGCTGTTTAGGCAGGGCGCTTTTTTTTAGCGTCAAGCCATTGGTGAAGGCGATTGTCGGCGAGCAAACGGTTTGCTTACAAAAAAACGATGAAAAATATTGACAATGTTCCAATTAAGTAAAAAATGGTTGAGCCGGCTTTCATGTTGACATCGGCAAGAAAGGGCGCCCCTTGTCGAGTGAATACGAAAGCCGTCAACATATAATTTGAATTTCCAAAGGGGGGTATAGCCAATGAAACAGCGTTGGTTGATGGTAGTGGTTGCTTTGCTTCTTGTCGTACTGGTTGCTTGCGGCAATAAGGAGAATACAAGCAACGGAGCAAGTGGGAAGAATGACGAGAAGAAAACGGAACAAGCCGAGGAAATGACGATCAAGCACCAGCTTGGAGAGGCGAAAGTCAAGAAAAATCCAGAGAAAGTGGTTGTCTTTGATTTTGGAGTGCTGGACACCCTTGATAAACTAGGGGTGAAGGTGACAGCTTTGCCGCAGATGAACGTGCCGAAATACTTGGAGAAATATAAAAGCAGCGACTACCAAAACGTCGGCAGCCTGATGGAGCCGGATTTTGAAAAATTGAGCGAAATCAAGCCGGATGTCATTTTTATTTCCGGTCGTCAAGCAAATTTGTATGACAAGTTGAAAGAGATTGGCCCAACCGTGTATATAGGGATTGACACTCAACATTATTGGGATTCATTTACAAACAATATGAAGCTGATCGGGCAAATGTTTGGCAAAGAAAAAGAAGTAGATGAGGAACTGGCCAATATTGAAAAACAAATCGAAGAAGTGAAGACAAAGGCTGCAGACAAAAAAGCGCTGATCATTTTGACGACCGGTGGGAAAGTGAGTGCGTACGGCAAAGGTTCGCGCTTTGGGCTCATCCATGATGTGCTCGGCGTGCCAGCCGCAGACCCGAATTTGAAAGTGACGAATCCTCATGGACAAAGCGTATCATTTGAGTACATTGCCGAGAAAAACCCGGATTACTTGTTTGTCATTGACCGCGACGCCGTTGTAGAAGGAAAGCCGACAGCGAAGCAAACGATTGAAAATGCACTTGTGAAAAAGACGAAAGCATATCAAAACGGCCACATTGTCTACTTGGATCCAAATTATTGGTATCTCTCAGGCGGCGGATTGACGTCGGTGTCGGAAATGATCAAACAGGTGGAAGAAGGATTGAAATAAAAGGACAGGCGGGCTTAGGCGGCCCGCCTGCTTTATCGTCATAAAATGACATTCTTAATTTTGTAGATTTCCCGTTCGTGTTCGATGACTTTGTTCGAGAGGAAGGTGATGTCAAGTTTGATGTTGTTCAGCTGTTCATTGAATGATTGGGCATGGGAATCGACTTTTTTCTCTAAGGAGTCGAGTCTTTGGTGGATGGAAGAAACTTCACCGTGAAGTTTGTGCACGTCCATCGCGAGGGCGTCGAGTGCGGCGTCGGTTTCATCCTGGCGGTGAAGCAGGGCAGACATCAAGTCATACAGCTCTTTTTGGCCGGCTTTGATATGGGCTTGTTCTTCTTCCAACCGTTTTTGGCCTTCAAGGAGAGCTTGCTGGATGCGTCGGAATTCTTCTTGCTCTTTCCGCATTTCCTGTTGTTCTCTACGGATCTCCTGCTGTTCTTTCCGCATTTCCTGTTGTTCTCTACGGATCTCCTGCTGTTCTTTCCGCATTTCCTGTTGTTCTCTTCGGATCTCCTGCTGTTCTTTCCGCATTTCCTGTTGTTCTCTTCGGATTTCCTGTTGCTCTTTCCGTATTTCTTGTTGTTCTCTTCGGATCTCCTGCTGTTCTTTTCGCATTTCTTGTTGTTCTGCTTCCAGCCGTTTGTGGCTTTCGACGAGGAGGTGCAGCGTGTTCTCGATATGACCAAGGCGGTTGAACAACTGCAAGAGGATCTCTTCGCTCATGGTTGGCCCCTCTTTCATTCTAATTTCCTTCATTATAGCACATATGTTCTTGTCGGACAAGCACGAATGGTGTATATAGGAAAGCGTACAAACATATGATACAATGAATAAACAAACTGACAAGTCCCAGTGCGGATGTCGGCTAGTATGTTTTTAGAAAGGGATCGATGTATGCTTTACGTTTCTCCTGCCAAAATCGCAAGCTATTTTTATCACGAGTGCGAGCGGAATTTTTATTTTCAGTCGTTGGCGAAAGAACGGCGCAGCGAGCTCGATGTGCCGGAAGAGCTGTTTGAGCGGCCCGCGGTGCATCAGAGCGTGCTGCGCCGAGGGGTTGAGTGGGAAGAGGAAGTGATTACGACCTATTTGGCCGGCCAAGTGCAGATGGGGAAGCGAGAGCCTGGCGCACCGATTTCCCACTGCTATTTGGATGGAGAGGAGACGATCCGCGAGCTGAAGCAGCCGAGCAAGCGCTATTTATACCAGCCGACATTGATCGCGCCGCCGCGCTTTTACGAACGGTACGGGTTGGATCTGAAAGTGATCCGATTTGCGGCGTGCCGTCCGGATTTGATTGAGTGCATTCCGGGGCAAAACGGCTTTGTGTTCCGCATCATCGACATCAAATCATCAGATGTGTTAAAGATTTCCCACCGCGTGCAAACGGCGCTGTACGCGTTGATGTTGTCCTCGGTGTTAGAGGAGCACGGTGTTAAGGGCAGCGTCGATTTGCGCGAAGCCGGGATATGGACGTACAAAACCGAGCAGCCGCAGCTGACAGATATCGGACAGCTGCTTCCGTTTCTTGAGCAGTTTTTGGCTAGCGAATTGACGGCGCTGGCTGGGAAGCAACTTGATGAGCTGTTTTGGCATTTGGATTATCGCTGTGAATGGTGCCCGTTCTATGATTACTGTTTCGACAAAGCGCGGAAACAGTCGCATATTTCCCTCGTTCCGTACTTATCGAGTCATGCGTCCCGCTTTATCCGCGAGCGGCAGCTTCCGGAGACGATCGATGAGTTTCGCCAACTTCTTGAGCGTCAAGAAACGAGACACGTCCTAAAACAAAACGCTGGATTGGCGCGTCAACTTCGGCGGCTTGAAGCGCAGCTTGAGGCGATTGCGGAGGAAAAGGTCGTTCCGTATGACCAGGCGGTGACGCATATGCCGATATGGGAAGACATCCGTCTGATTCTCACCGCGCAACGCGATCCGTTGACGGGGAAGATTGCGGCGGCATCGTTGTACCGTGTTGGTGGAACAGACGTGTTTGGAACGGGATCGGAAATGCATCATGTTATCGCCGGTTCGTTTGAGGAATGCGACGAGGTTGGCCGAAAGCTGGCCGATGCGCTGGACCGCCTGCTTCAGACGGTGCACGATTACAACCGGGAGCGAGAGTGGCGGTCGCAAAAATCGGTGCAGGTGTATGTCATCGACAACTATGAATGGGACAATGTGCAGCAGCTACTTCAAGCGCTTTTGTTCGATCCAGACTATAACGAAAAAGCTGTTCGGCTGCTGTCGTATTTTCATAGCAGCTCACTAGCAAGTGCCAGCGACCACCCAAGCGAAATGGTTCCGCTTCCTGTCGTTGTGCTGACAACGGCTGTGAGCCAGCTGTTCGCCTTGCCGGCGCATGTCGCGTACCGTCTTGAAGACTTGTCGCGATATATTGCGGCCTACCATGATTCGCCGTTTCTGTACTCGGCGAGTGAGCGTTTTTCATTTCGTTTGACAAACGCCATGAAACTGGATATGCTGCACGACGCCTGGCAAACGGGGGACGAGGAAAAACGAAAAGCGGTCGAGAAGGAGCTGAGCCGCCGCCTTTGGGCCGCTCACAGCATCATTCAAGGAATCCGTGCGTGGGCCGAGAGCGTCGATCCTTCGCCACTTATGGTCTGGCCGGAAAAATTTGCGTTTCCTCATTCGGCTGATTACCGCGATCCGCTTGTGTCCAAGCTGGCGTTTATGGCGCGCTACGAGGCGCTATTAAACTACTTGGATATTCGCCAAAAGCGCCTGCTCCCGCTTTCGGAGCGGCTTGAGAACGGAGTGACGCTTCATGTCACGTACCTTGGCGGCGATCGGTTCCGATTGAACAACCGCCAGGCGCTTGAAGCGATCGACCAGAAGGCGAGCTGGCTTTTGACGGAGTGCAATGAGGAAGGGGAAAAGGCGCAACAGACGTTTTCTGATCATAAGTACGCCAGTGAATGGAAGACGCCCCAACGGGTCAATTTGTACTTTACCCGCATTCGCGCCATCGAAGATAATGGCAAGACAGCTGAACTCGAGCTCGAGTTGCCCAAATGGCTCGACCGGTTCCCGCTTGTGGAAGGAGGGGAGTATTGGCTGTCGCTTCGGCATGCGGATTTTACCACCCCGCGCGTCTTGCAGGCGTTGCAACAGTTGGATAAGGACAATCATCGCATCTTGGACTTGATTCGCGATCCGATTCGCTATCGGAAAACGTTTCGTCCCAACTGGGATGCAGAGGAAGTCAAGGCGCTTCTCCGCCAAAGCGGGTTGACAAAAAGCCAGCGTCAGGCGTTTCTCCACTTTCTCCGTCATACGTTGACGCTCGTCTGGGGGCCGCCTGGCACCGGGAAAACGCATTTTATTGCCGTCGCTCTTCGGCTGCTTATGCCGATTTACGAAAAGCAGGGGCGCAGGCTTGCCATTCTTGTTTCGGGTTTCACCCATGCGGCGATCGAAAACGTTCTGCGCAAAATTCAGGAGCTTGCGCCGCGGCGCAGCGTCCATATCGCGAAACTTGGTGAGATTCAGACGGAAAACGCCAAAGGAATCGCCGAGGTGGCGGACCGTGACCTTCCCCGATGGCTGGGCAACGGCGGGCATCGGGTGCTTGGCGCCACGCTGTACGGCATTCAAAGAGCGTATGAAAAAGGCTGTCTAGAAGAGTTTGACGTCGTCATTCTGGATGAGGCGTCGCAAATCCGCGTGGCCGATTCACTGTTGGCGCTGCGCCATGTCAAAAAAGCAGGCAGGCTGCTTATCGTCGGCGACCATTTCCAGCTGCCGCCAATCATTCAAGGGACGTATGCGGCCACGGAAGGGGAACCGCACCTGTTCGACTCGATTTTCCGCCTGCTGTTTGACGCGGATGTGGAGAAGCGGTATACCCGCCAACTGACGGACAATTTCCGCATGAACGAGGCGCTTTGCCGCTACCCGGCCGAGCGGATTTACAGCTCCCAGTATACCGCGTTCACCCGCCAGATTGCCGAGCAAACGTTGGCGCTCGCCGATGCCCCAACTGCCGATGAATGGGTGGAAGCAGCGATCGACCCTGACTATCCGCTTGTCGTCTGCACGTATGACGGCGTGTACGGTGCCCAAGAAAACGAGGCGGAAGCGCGCTGGGTGGCGAGCATCGCGAAGGTGTTGCGGGAACGGCTTCTCGACAGCGAGGAAAAACGGTACGATGACTCATCAGAAGGCGACCAAGCGTTTTGGCGCCGCGGGCTGTTTATCATCTCGCCGCATCGGGCGCAAATCCGCGCCATTCGCCGTGCCCTTGAACACCAAGGACTGCGTCCGCCGTTTTTCGTCGATACGGTTGATAAAATGCAAGGGCAAGAAGTGGATGCGGCGATCATCAGCTACGGCGTCGCCGATCCGGAACTGGCTGTGATGGAAGGGGAGTTCATCTACAGTTTGAACCGCCTCAACGTTTCGCTCACACGGGCGCGGAAAAAGGCGATCCTCTTCCTCTCACGCCAACTCATGTCGCCGCCGCTTCAGGTGATCGGCAACGAGGAATACCGTGAAGGAGTCAACTTTATGGTTGGGCTTGAGCAGTACGCTTTACGTCATGGGGAAGCGCAAACGTTTATGGTCGACGGTGTTGCGCTGCAAATGTACCGAGTCAGTCGTCCGAAGATGGAAAACATGGACACTCTATGAAGCTGCTGAGTTTGACAGGAAAAAAGGATGAATCAAGGCGCTGTTCAACTTGAGAAATTCTTTGATGCATCCGAGAATCCCCCATTTTCTTGCTCAAAAACCGCATAAACAGTCGCCATCCGCTATGCCGCCTTCTCCGTTTGTTGGCTCGTTTTGTTTTCTGTGCCGGAGGAGGGAGGGCATGGCGATTTTTTTGGACGGCCAAGTCATCTATATAATTGTTATTTTGTTACATATTGCCGATAGGTCGTAACGCCTGTAAAATGATTTTGTAAGAATCGGAGAGAAGAACGCTTTTTGCCATTCCAGTGAATAATCAGATGAACAGCGAAGGGGACGAATGGAACGGATTGGATTTTTCTTAGCAACAGATAACTTTACACAATAGAAAGCGCGGGTGAGGGACGTTGTATACCGTTTTTGAGACGTTGTTTTCCTTGATTAACAAAATCGGAAATGAAGGTTTTACTGATTTGTTTCTTTATTTTCAGTTTAGTTTGTTTTTGGTGATGGCTGTTTGGCAGTTTGTCCGCATTCATAGGGAGATTGCGGTGATGAACCAGTTGAAGCCAAAGCTTTTGGAATTAAACCGTCCTTTAGATGGAAGCGTCTACGAGATTGATCAGGCCATTCACAATCTTTTTGCCCAAGTGAAAAAGTCGAAATATAAAGAACTTTGGGAGCGGTATTATAATCGCGTATCGCAGAAAAATGAGGATGAGCGCATTAATGTAGAGCCGTTTTTTGGATTTGATGTGATGTACCATCATATGGGCTACCGAACATTGATGGACATGGGGGCGGGCATTCACGTCAGTCTCGGTGTTCTTGGCACTTTCGTTGGTCTCTCGGTAGGATTGGCTCAATTGCATGTCAGTGATACAGAAATGTTGCGGTCTGGAATTGATAGTTTAATAAATGGGATGAAAGTCGCCTTTTACACTTCTGTATGGGGCGTGTTGCTTTCTTTAATATGGACGATGTTCGACCGCTGGATCAGTGGCGTGCTTGAGCGCAATATCGACTGGCATTCCGAGCGGCTTGACTTTTTGCTTAGCACCGATGATGAGGAGCTGTTTCTTAACCGTTTAGAAAAGTTATCACGCCACCAGGCTGACCATCTGAAGACGCTGCTGACTGATGCGCTTGAAAGGGCGATGCAGCCGATCGCTCTATCGCTTCAGCAGTCGCACGGCAGCCTGCAGCAAGCGTTCGGTCAGCTTCATGACCAGTTCGCCCAGCTGCATGAAGGGATGGAGACGCAGGCGAAGCTGCTTGAGTCGCAAATTGAGTTGACAAAAAGTACAAGCGCCGATGTGACGAGTCGGCTTGTTGATGAGATTACAGGCGGGACACAACAGTCGATTGGAAAGTTTAGAGAGTTTGTCCAACAATCGCAAGTGCTTCACTCAGAAATGATGAAAACGATTGAGTCATTCACAAGCCGTTTTGCTTATACGGAAGAGCGACAGGCGATGACGCTTGAGCGGACGGAAAAAATGTTTGCGCAATTTGAAAAGATGGCTGGAGAACTTGAGCTGATGAAGGACAGCTATCAAAAAACGGCAGGCATAATGAACGGATTAGGAGAAACGTTTTATCAGTTGCAGCAGCTGACAAAAGACCATCTCCCAGTCCAACAAGAAGTGATGCGGAGCAACCAGTTGCTCGCTCAAAAATACGACGATCTGGTGGATCGTTTTACCCACTTTAATGCGCAGGTCGAAACGCATTACAGCCAGTTGCTCGAACAGCTTGTTCATGCTGCATCTTCCCTTTCCGCGTCCTTTCAAACGATGGCGAACAAGTTTGAGGAGTCTCTCCGCATTCAAAAAGAATCGCTGCATGATTCGCAGCAGCTGCTCGGCGATGTCCAGTCGGCTGTGGCTGCGCTGTCCCCGCTCGTTTCCGAATTGCGCGAAACGTTCAATCGCGTTCGCGAGCTGAAGGAGCAGCTGCTTAAAATGCAGGAAGCGCAAAAACAGCTTCTTCCAGAGCTTGTGCAGCTGCGTGCGCAGACAAATGAAACGGTGGAGGAAGCATTACAAACGACGAAAGTGTACATGAATGAGATGACAGAGCAAATCGCGACGCTGCAGCAAAACTGGGCGATGACGAAAGAACAGTTGGCGAAGATTACAGAAGCCCTTCATCTTTCAATGAAAGATTTTGCGGAGAACATTGACAGCGGTCTAAGCAAAACGTATCAACACTTTGATGAGACGTTGACAAAAGCCGTTCAGGAAGTGAGCGGGCTCGTTTATCAGTTCAGTGAGGTTCAGAACGATTTCATTGAGAATATGGAAGACTTAGTCGATCATCTGGATAAATGGAAAGCAGGGGCTTCAACATGAAATATCGGAGACGGACGGAAGTTAATTATTGGATGTCCTATGCGGATTTAATGAGCGCCATGTTGATGGTGTTTGCCTTGTTGTTGATGTTTGTCATCCTTGACTACCGTGAATTGTTAGAAGAGAAAGAAAAACAAATTGAAGAGGTTGTCAGCGTCAAAACGGAGATCATTCGGGCTTTAACAGAAGCGTTTAAGAAGTCGAATCTAGCCATTGAGATTGATCAGCAAACAGGAGCCATCCGCTTTCCCGGCAGCATTTTGTTTGAATCGAACTCGGCGGAAATTTCTCCGGAGGGGAAGGCGTTTTTGCAACAATTTATTCCTAAGTATATGGGGATTTTATTGCAGGATCGGTTTAAAGATGAAATTTCAAGTATCATTATCGAAGGACATACCGACCGAAATGGGACGTACATGTACAACATGTCTTTGTCACAGCGACGGGCATACGCCGTTTTAGAGTATATTTATAGTAAAGAGTTTCCTAATTTTAAAGAGCGGGAGCTGTCGAAAAAGTACATTACTGCAAATGGCCGGAGCTTCAGCAATCCGCTGACGGATGAAAACGGCAAGTATGATCCTGACCGATCACGCCGGGTTGAATTTTTATTCCGTCTTAAGGACGATGAAGCAATTAAAGCCATTGAAAAGTTGGTGAACGAATGAAGTATGAGTATGAACCGGTATTGCTGAAACGATGGCTGCGCGAAGTGCGTCCGCCTCTTTTGGAGAAAACAATGGAAAACAGCAATGAGAAATATCGGGGGCTGCTCGAACGGCTGTCCGACCAGTTTGCGGGGCTAGTCGATGCACCGTCTTCGGCATTCGAACAATGGGTCAAACAGTTGTCGAGGCGGGAAAAGATTCTTTTGCCAAACTTATATAAAAAAGAGCTTCCGGAAGAGATGAAAAAAGCGATGATTGATGTGATCCAGCAACACGTTCGTCATGAGCGCCGCCTTTTTCGTGTGTTGGTCGATGTGTTGTATGAAACATGTGATTTGGATGAAATTTGGAAGCTTTTACGCTATGCTTATGCCTCTCATATCGAAAAAATTGAAAAAAGAATGGAAAAAGAAAAGAGCGAAAAATGGCGGCGTTATTTGTCAAGCAAAGACCCGATTGTATATTTGGCGACGACGGCGTATGAAAGCGAGAAAGGCATTTTAGAGGAATTGGAGACGTTTTATTTAACGAAAAATTTCCCGTTGTTTAAACTCGTGCTGATGGAAATTTTCCAGCTGGCCGATGAATCGTTTTTTCTCAAAGAACAAGAGTTGTACCGGGATATGTTTGTTTCTTCGACAAATGAGCAGCAACAAAAAATGGCGAACGCATTGATCAAAAAGTGCAAACTGAATCACGTCAAGCCGCTCGGAAGATTGATATTTGAAAAGTTGCAAACGTATCACAGAAAACCAATGCTATGGAGATATGTCGGGGAAGAGGAAAAGCAGCGGTTTGCTCGGTGGATTATGAGGTTGGAATTGAAAGACTTTTTTGGCGGCGTGAATAAAAACCATGAACGGTTTCAATATTGGGAAAAGTTTATTCCAAAGCTAGAGGATGTCGTTGTGACGGATGAACGCACGACGTTGATTATGTATTTTCATGACGTTGTCATTATGGAAGTGCTCGGAACTGGGGCGGTTTATATTTACCGCGCCGACGTATTCCGGCGCCATTTTCAGCCCAAAATCGACCGGATGCTCGCCGAACGCGAGCAGTTTGCCAACAAGGCGTGGCGAAAAGTGCGGGAAGTGAAACGAACCGAGCTGATGGATAGAGATTTGACAATTCCAGGCGGCTGGCTGCGCCATAACGGTGGGTGGCAATGGAAATTTGATGAATGGCTTCGCCGAGAACTCGGCTGGGAGGTAAGAAGGGATGTTCTTCTTCAAAAAGAAACGGAAAATGATGAAGGCAGTTTTGACGCCGAATGAGGATGGGATTCATTTTTCGTTTCAGTTGCATGACGGCAAAACCGTCGCCGAACTGAAGCTGCCTATGGCCAAAGAAGACATCGAAAAATATTACAAAGTGCAAGGATTTCAGCAGTATGTCGCTTGGGAGGAGCTTTACGACTCGGGCGTTCTTGTCGATTCGACTTTGCCGTATAGCGAGTATTATGAATTGCTGAAAGACGAAAGCGCCAAAGAAGTGCTCCAACATTTAGGGCTTCCCGTTGTTGAGGAGCAAGTGGGCGGAAAGCTCTCACTTCGTTCGTTGCCGCATGAAGCGGACTTAGTTTTGCAACTGTTTGATGCAGGCGGGCGCAACTTAGATCGGGTTGGGAAGCAGGCTGGGGCGATTTATGTGCTGCCAGACCGTCTCATGTTGCTCCCGGAACGCGTATATCGGCTGAAACAAGCGCTTTTGGGATCGTACGAATCAGGATATGAAAAAATCGGCATTTGCCAACAGCTGGCCAACGAAGCAGGAATTGAACTTGAAAACTTTTTACAAAACGAAACGTATCACGTCGTTGATGCGTACGATGTGGACGTTGCTGTGCACCGCCATGACCATATCGAGCTTGTCGTTAAAGGACGAAATGAGGAGGAAACCCGCCATCTTCAACGACTGCAACGGGTTAGCAGCATAAAAAAAGGCCATGGGCGCAGCCGTTTCGTCAGCACGGAGCAGGTTCATGCTGATATGATGCATTTGCAGCAAAAACGGCATATTACGGGAGAAGAAGTGCCGCTGTTTTTGGAAAATCCGGCTGCCGTCTTGCCTGAGCATGATTATTTATTTGATTTGGACCAGTTTTCAGAACGTGTCCGCGGCCTTATCCCGATTGAACGGGTTCGCCCTTTTTTTCATGAGCGGACCGGAATGCAATGGTTTGATGAGGAGAGCGGGCATACCGTTCCGTACGATGAGACGTTTTTGCGCGAACTGATGGAAAAATATCCGGATCAGCAATATGTCGAATACAACGGCAAATGGATTTACCTAGATCCTTTATTGCGCCGGAAGCTGCTGCAGCTGCCGAAAGACGCCGATGAAGCGTTGAAGCGCCGGTATATTCTTGATATTAAAGATAACGAAGAACAACTTGAATACAAGATAGACAGCGCCCAAGAGGCATCATGCCGGCGCTATCCGATTCCATCCGAGCTGCAAGCGGAGCTTTTTCCGCATCAAATCGAAGGCTTTGAGTGGCTCTGTCACTTGGCAGAGCAAGAAAGGGGCGGCCTGCTTGCCGATGATATGGGGCTTGGAAAAACCATTCAAGTCATTGCGTTTTTGCTGCATCAAAAAGCAAATGGGCGGTTGAAGCCGACGTTGATCGTCCTGCCGATAGCCCTTATTGAGAACTGGGTGGCGGAAATCGAAAAGTTTGCCCCAAGCTTGTTGGACGGTTTATATATTCATAAAGGAAGAGGACGGTTGTCTTCGTCGCAGCTCATTTCACAGTTTGATATCGTTTTGACAAGCTATGACACGCTCAAAATGGACCAGCTTCTGTTGGGGAAAATTGAATTTCAAGCGATTATTTGTGATGAGGCGCAAAACATTAAATCTCATACTAGCCAGCGCTCACGCGCCATTCGCGCCATGCAAGGACGTTTCCGTTTAGCGATGACCGGTACGCCGGTCGAAAATAGTTTAGACGAACTTTGGGCGATTATGGACTTTGTCCAGCCCGGCGCTTTAGGCTCTCTAAAAGAATTTCGCTTCCGCTATGTAGAAACGTCGGACTATGATGCGTTGCTTGCGGCCCTCCAACCGTACTATTTGCGCCGCACGAAGCAACAAATTCTCGATGGCCGTTTGCCTAAAAAACACCTTGTTCCGCCGATTTATGTTGAAGCTTCGCCCATACAGAAGGAGATTGCCCAGTCAATGCTGGCCACAAAAGAAGTTGGTCAGGTCGCCATTTTGAATATGATTATGAGACTCCGTCAACTGTACGGCCATCCCGGTGCGGTCATTCCGAAATATGAACAGCTCTCTTATCAAGAAGTGCCGAAGCTGAAAGAAACGATGCACATCATTGAAACGATTCGGCAAAAGGGAGAGAAAGTGCTCATCTTTACTGAATTTCGCAAACTACACTTTCTTTTAAAACGAATCTTTATGGAGACATACGGCATTTCTGTTCCAGTGATTGATGGCGATACGAAAAATCGGCAATTGATTGTTCGACGTTTTAATGAAATGCAAGGCTTTGGCATTATGATTTTATCCCCAAAAGCGGCCGGCGTCGGCTTGACGATCACAAGTGCCAACCATGTGATTCATTACACAAGATGGTGGAATCCAGCGGTCGAAAATCAAGCAACTGACCGTGCATATCGCATCGGCCAGCAAAAGGACGTGTATGTCTACCATATTATTACGAGGGACAGTTCCCACTTTCCGCAGGGAACAGTAGAGGAATTGATGCATGAATTGCTTGAAAGCAAGCGCCATTTAGCCGAAAATGTCATTATTCCGTTTAATATGAGCGAGATCCAGCAAGCGGTCGCTGAGAAGGTGGTGGGGCGAAGACAGCTTGTGTAAAGCGTTGTTTTCGTGTTCGATCGGCGGATTCTCTTGTCTGATAAGGGAATCGCTTCGCATGAAACGTTCTACGTTCCGCTTCCGTTTGCAGGAGGTGGGGATATTTTTTAGCTAAGAGTTGTGGCAGGAAAACGGTTTGCCATGGCGAAATATTGGAAATACGATCTCTTTTTCGTGGACAAAAAAACGTTGCGGACAAGATGGCGGAGGGGAAGGGAGGGCGTGCCATGGCAAATGCCGGCGGGAGAAGACCGGTGTCGGATGCAAGGCTTGAGGTGATCAAAAAGCTCTTTCCGGAAGCGGTTGTGGATGGGGGCATCGATTGGGAGTGGCTGAAGAGGGTGTTTGGCGGTCACAAACGGCAGGAAGCATATGAGTTCATGTGGCCGGGGAAGGCAGAGGCGAGGCGGCTCGCTGAAACGCCTGCGTCCGGAGTATTGCGGCCGGATCAGGCAGCGAGCAAGCAGTGGGAGACAACAAACAATTGGTATATTGAAGGGGACAATTTAGAAGTATTAAAACTGCTGCGGACGTCGCATGCAGGGGCCATCCAAATGATTTACATCGACCCGCCGTACAATACAGGAAAAGTGCTCACGTACAAAGACAATTGGCGCAAGGGGAAAGCCGTTGTTTCTAGCGGGATCCAGGAAGAAGCGTGCGGCCATGCCGGCTGGCTGAATATGATGTACCCGCGCCTTTGGGTGGCGAGAACGCTGTTGGCGGAGACAGGGGCGATGTTTATTTCTATTGATGATACAGAGCAGGCGAATTTGAAAAAAATGTGCGATGAAATTTTTGGCGAGCGGAATTTTGTCGCCACGTTCATTTGGCAGCGGGCGTTTTCCCCTGTGAATATGAACAAGTTTGCCTCGCGCAACCATGACTTCATCCTCTGTTACGCGAAAAATATCGATCGTTTAGCTTGGTACGGCTTGCCGCGCCATCCGGAAGCGAACGGGCGGTATGCCAATCCGGACAACGACCCGCGCGGGCCGTGGACGTCAGGAGATTTGTCGGTCGGTCCGCCGGTTCCGGAAAAAATTTATGACATCGTGACCCCGGGCGGCCGGGTCGTTTCCCCGCCGAACGGGTATTGCTGGCGGGTGACGAAAGAGCGCTTCACCGAACTGGTGGAAGACAACCGCATTTGGTTTGGCAAAGACGGCAATGGGGTGCCGCGCCTGAAGCGGTTTTTAAGCGAAGTGAAGCCGACGGTGACACCGCTTACGATTTGGACGCATGATGAGGTGTCCCATTCGCAGGAGGCGAAAAAAGAGCTGAAGGAGCTGTTCGATGGGCTGGCGGTGATGGATTACCCGAAGCCGGTGAAGCTCATTCAGCGCATGGTGGCGTTGACAACGAAGGACAATGACATCATCCTCGACTTTTTTTCCGGCTCGGCGACAACGGCCCATGCCGTCATGCAGCAAAACGCTGAAGACGGCGGCCGGCGGTCGTTTCTCATGGTGCAACTTCCCGAGCCGCTTGCGGAAACGTCGGCGGCCTATCGGGTGGGGTTTCGAACGATTTGCGACATCGGCCGCGAGCGCATCCGCCGTGCGGGAGAGAAAATCGTCCGTGAAACGGGGAAGACAGAGCTTGATATTGGCTTTCGCGTATTTCGGTTCGAGAAGAAATCGAAGCAGCCCGCTCGCTAGGTGGACGGGCTGCTTTTCGATTCGGCTGATGAAAAGCGCTTTGGTAAAACAGGCGTTGCGTCTATGTTCCGAGTCCCTGATGTCCGTCGTTTCAGGCGCTTTTTACAATGACGCCTCAGCCCAACGGTCGTTGACAAAGACGTCGTACTCCGCAGCAATCGTTTCTTTAAGCTCCGCCAAGGACGGAATGCCTTCGGCGAACGTGTAGGTGTCAAGGCAAATGAGGGAGTATTCGTCGCCGGGATCAAATACGATGGTGACGACTTCTTCCGTTCCAGCGTCCACTTGCCGGATGGTGTCGCCGTCTTCCGGCTCCACGAGTACGTTTTGGTACGTTTCGCGGATGACATAGTAGCCTTCTTGCAATTGTTCAGTGAATAGATGTTCGATGTCCGTCAGTTCGTGGACGATCATGTTTAGGCCTCCTGATTTGTGAAATTATGCTCAATGTCATTATATAACGTAGTCGTTGTCGATATAATAGATGTTGTGGAAAGTTCGAAAAGTTGTCATTTTGTATGCCAAGCGTAGATAAGGTTGGGGGCAGGATTGACAAGGAAAAATAGCAGCTTCCTGCAAAAAGGCATCGCCCTCGTGGGAGGGCGATGTCAGCGTTTAACCAGTAACACTGCTTGCCTTCTGTCATCGATAGGCTGTTTAGGTGTAAATGACTCATTATTTTGCCATTTCTGTAGGACAGGGATGTTTTGAATCGAAAAGGGTGATTTGTTCATACTCTCCTTCCTTTAATACGCTTTGGTCGTGTTTCATTAAGTAGGTGTAGACAACGATTGCAATGAACAATCCGAATGTCCACGCGTTGTCCCAAAGAAAACGAAGCGGTGGTATGAATAAACCAAGGACAGGAATAACAACTCCTACAATCAGTGCGTACACTCCGTTTTTGTTGAACCCATTTGCATAATTGTAACGGCCATTCGGTTTGTACAGTTCCTTTAGGTGCAACTGTCTTCGGCGAACGAGCCAGTAGTCCGCAATAGCAATGCCATCAATGGGTCCAAGCAAAGCGGCGTATGTGCCAAGCCAGCCGAATATATAATTTCCAAAATTAGACATAATATACCATGGCTGCAATAAAATAGCGAATAGTCCTGTGATAATTGCGCCAATTCCAAATGTAATTCGCTTCGGATATAAATTTTCGATCGCTCGGGCAGGGGCAACCACGTTGGCACCCACATTAATAGTTACAGAAGAGATGACAATAATAATAGTCCCTAACAGAATGACAAATGGGGGAAATTTAGCTAACAGCTGGATCCCAAATGGCTTGACCAAAAATCACAATGGTTGCTGAGGTTACGGCAATTCCGATAAATGAAAAAACAGTCATTGTAATAGGCAAGGATAAACTTTGGGCAACCATTTGTGATTTCTGACTCTGTGCGTATCGGCAAAAATCAGGGATGTTTAATGCCAATGTGGCCCAAAAGCCGATGACGCCAGTTAAAGAAGGGAAAAAGACTTTCAAAAATTCACCGGTTGTTTCGAACTTAGAAGGAGTCTCTAAAATCGGTCCCCATCCTCCGGCGTTCGTAAATGCCCAAATGAGCAAAATGATGGAAGAAATCCCGACAACAGGTGCAGCCACTGCGCTTAGCTTTTTGATGCCTTCTGGGCCTCTATAAGCAATGCTGATATTTAAGATCCAAAATAATGCAAATACAATGGCTGTATGTCCCGGTAAATTCCCCCACGAAGAGAATGATGCCATGAGTAATGTGTCAATGGCTTCTGTTCCGATCCACGTATTGATTCCAAACCATCCGGCTGCTACAAGGGCTCGGGCTAAAGTGGGAATATGGGCGCCTTTATCTCCAAACCAAAGCCGGGCAAACACAGGATAAGGAATCCCGAATTTTGTTCCTGCATGAGAGTTTAATAAAATCGGAATAAGGACGATCACATTCCCCAGAAAAATGGTACCAACAGCTTGCCACCAGTTCATTCCTAAAGCAATCATGCCGCTGGCCATGGTGTATGAAGGGATGCATAAACACATTCCAATCCACAATGTAGCAAAATTGATTCCTTTCCATGAATGTTCTTGCCTTGTTGTCGGACGCAAGTCATCATTCCATAAAGGACTTCTACTGGCTTCTTGTGCGGCTTCCTCCGTCAAGACCACAATCCCATTGTGTTCAATTTGTGTTTTCATTCATATCCCCCTTTTTTAAAAATCAGTGTATAAAAGATAAATTTAAGAAAATTCTATCTATAATATGTACATTTTTCATTATACGATTTGTTAAATAAGAAAAAGAGAAATCTATTCATTATGTAAAATGTGTAACTATTCCTCACATTTTGATGTTCTCAATCCTAGGGAGTAACTTGGTCTAGTTGTATATTTATTTCGCTGAAATTTACATAGTGAACAATCAATGTTTTCTATTATTTAACAAAATGTATAATGAAAAGCTGGTGATTTACTATGTAGAATATTCTTAAAGTTCGATAAAATGAAGAAGGAGTGATTGGAGCATGGCTGATCAAGTGACCATCGGTTTGATCCAAGCTTCTCATAATGTGCATGGGGACGAGCCGGTCGAGGTTCATAAGGAAAAGGCGATTGAAAAGCACATCAAGCTTGTCAAGGAGGCAAAAGATCGGGGAGCACAAATCATCTGTTTGCAAGAGATTTTCTATGGCCCGTATTTCTGCGCCGAGCAAAATACAAAATGGTATGAGGCGGCGGAAGAAATTCCAAATGGTCCGACGACCAAAATGTTTCAGGAAATAGCAAAACAGCTGGGGGTAGTGATCGTTCTACCGATTTATGAAAGGGAAGGAATTGCTACTTACTATAATACGGCAGCTGTCATTGATGCCGATGGAACCTACTTAGGAAAGTATCGCAAACAGCATATTCCGCATGTCGGGGTAGGAAACGAGGGCTGTGGATTTTGGGAAAAATTTTATTTTAAGCCTGGAAATTTAGGCTATCCGGTATTTGATACCTCATTTGCCAAGATCGGCGTTTATACTTGTTATGACCGTCATTTCCCAGAGGGAGCGCGAATTTTAGGACTAAAAGGCGCTGAAATTGTGTTCAATCCATCCGCTACGGTAGCAGGTCTCTCCGAATATTTATGGAAACTGGAACAACCGGCTCATGCCGTTGCCAATGGTTATTACGTGGCTGCCATCAATCGGGTTGGATATGAAGCGCCGTGGAACATGGGAGAGTTTTACGGGCAGTCTTACTTGGTTGATCCTAGAGGGAACTTTGTGGCCATGGGCAGCCGTGATCAAGATGAAGTGGTGATTGGCGTCATGAATAAGAAGATGATTCGGGAAGTGCGCGATACTTGGCAATTTTACCGTGATCGTCGTCCGGAAACCTATAGTGAAATGACGGCCTTACTTCCATAGAAAGTAACGAGAAAGGGGAGGAGGGAATGACTCTATTCCCTTTCTTTAAAAATGACGCGTCGAGGGGGATGGAGATGGAGCAATCACGTTTGGAAAAGAACTTTGAAGAAGTAGAGCCTGGCTTGACAGATCGAGAAGCAATGGAAGAAGCGAATCGATGTTTGTACTGTTATGACGCTCCTTGTATTCGAGCTTGTCCGACAGGGATTGATATCCCCGCTTTTATCAAAAAAATTGCTTCTGGGAATGTAAAAGGGTCAGCGAAAACGATTATGTTGTCAAACCCGGTTGGCGCCAGTTGTGCAAGAGTATGTCCGACAGAGGAATTATGTGAAGGGGCTTGTGTTTTAAATCATTCTACAAAACCCATTATGATTGGAAAATTGCAGCGATATGCGACCGATTGGGCGATCCGAAATAAAGAAGTGTTATTCCAAGCGGGACGAAAAAATGGAAAAACAGTGGCGATTGTCGGCGGCGGACCTGCTGGATTATCATCGGCCAGAGAACTAGCTCGTCTTGGGTATGAAGTGACCATTTTTGAAGCGGAGAACCAAGCAGGCGGGCTAAACACGTATGGCATTGTTTCTTTCCGCCTCCCTCAAAATATCTCGTTGTGGGAAGTCAATCAAATCAAAAGCTTAGGTGTGCAAATCCGCACGAATACAAGGGTTGGTAAGGATATTGAAGTAAACGAGCTCCTAGAAAATTATGATGCTGTTGTTTTAGCTGTTGGCATGGGGAAAGTGCCAAAGTTAGGAATCCCGGGAGAAGATTTGGACGGAGTATATGATGCCATTGAGTTGATTAAAGAGACGAAAACAAAACCGTTGACTGATCGGCTGGTAGGGAAAAGGGTAGTTGTGATAGGTGCGGGAAATACCGCGATTGATGCAGCTACCTGTTCGGTGCGTCTAGGAGCGGAAAATGTAAAAATTTTATATCGCCGAACGAAAGAAGAAATGACAGCTTATGAATTTGAGTATGAGTTTGCCAAACAGGATGGTGTCGAATTTCGTTGGCTAACAGCACCCAAAAGGATTATTGGCGACAGTAAGGGTAAGGTTACTCATGTTGAATGCGTTCGAATGGAATTGGGAGAACCAGACGCTGATGGCCGCCGTCGCCCTCTTCCGGTTAAGGGATCGGAATTTATTATGCCGGTTGATGTTGTTATTAAAGCCATTGGACAAGAGCGCCATATCGAATTGATTGAAGCTTTTGGATTAGAGCACGATCATGGCGTAGTCAAGGTGAATCCTGAAACTTATCAAACGTCGAATCCGAAGGTGTTTGCTTGTGGGGATGTGATTTTTGAAAGAGGAAAAGGCGAAGCGATGGTGGTGGTGGCAGCGCAGCAAGGGAAGGAAGCAGCTTACGGGATTCATCGATATTTGACAAAGGCAGTAAGTGAAACGGCCTAAATGAGAGGAGGGAACGGCAATGGCTGATTTAAGCATTAACTTAGCGGGAATCAAGTCCCCCAATCCATTTTGGCTCGCTTCCGCCCCTCCCACCAATTCAGGTTATCAAGTGCAAAGGGCATTTGAGGCGGGTTGGGGAGGAGCGGTATGGAAAACATTAGGGGAACCTATTTTGAATGTATCGTCCCGATTTGCGGCAATCAGTTTTAACGGACAGCGAGTCATGGGCTTTAACAATATTGAATTAATCACAGATCGTCCTCTTGAGGAAAATTTAAAGGAAATTTATGAGACGAAAAAACGTTTTCCTGACCGGGCTGTCGTTGCTTCTTTGATGGTCGAGCCCAAGCGCGAAAAATGGCATGAGATTGTGAAGCGAGTAGAAGATGTGGGCGTGGATGGGTTGGAACTCAATTTTGGCTGTCCGCATGGAATGGCGGAACGGGGGATGGGATCGGCATCAGGTCAAGTGCCAGAATTGGTCGAACGACAAACATATTGGGTCAAAGAGGTGGCACGCACCCCTGTCATTGTCAAATTAACTCCTAATATTACCGATATTACGGCGACCGCTGAAGCGGCTGCCCAAGGCGGGGCAGATGCCATCAGTTTGATCAACACAATCAATAGTCTCATGGGGGTGGACTTAGATACGTGGAATACGATTCCACATGTAGCAGGAAAGGGGGCGCACGGGGGATACTGCGGTCCAGCAGTAAAACCCATTGCTTTAAATATGGTGGCCGAATGCGCGCGACACCCGCGTATCCGCATCCCGATTTCGGGAATTGGCGGGATCTCCAATTGGAGAGATGCCGTTGAGTTTATGTTAATGGGAGCGACAGGAGTTCAAGTGTGCACGGCGGTTATGCACCATGGGTTTCGGATTATCGAGGATATGATTGAAGGGTTGAATCACTATCTTGATGAAAAAGGAATTGCTTCCGTAATGGATATTGTAGGGAAATCAGTGTCAAAGTATTCTGATTGGGGAGATTTGGACCTCAATTATAAGGTTGTGGCGCGAATTCATCGTGAGCGCTGTATTCAGTGCAATAAGTGCTACATTTCTTGTGAAGATGCTTCCCATCAATGCATTGAGCGTCTCGTAGACGAAAACGGAAAAGAATATTTAAAAGTGCGCGAAGAAGATTGTGTAGGATGCAATTTATGTTCCATCGTCTGTCCGGTTGACGGAGCGATTGAGATGGTCGAAGTGCCAAGCGAACATCCCCCGATGACATGGTGTAAATTATCACTTTATTTCGGAACAAAAGAGACATTTTTTTGCACATTCCTTCAGAAAGCCCTCTCCCCTTTTCTGAAAGAATGTGCTAAATTTTTTGTGAATTATTTCGGAAGAGAAAATCCATCGGTTCATAGGAGGGGGAGGAGGACGTGATTCAATTTCATGACTTTGGCATTGACGTCCAAACGTATGCAGAGCGTGGAAAAGAAAACGACTTCCCTCTTCTGAAAAAGTGTCCGCATTGCCGGGCCAAGCGCCCGTTGCACCGCCACGGTTACTATGAGCGAAACGCATTGACCCCACATGGTGATTATCGCATTTGGATTGTCCGGTATCGCTGTCGGGAATGCTTGAAGACGGTGAGTGTGCTGCCTTCCTTTCTCCTCCCGTATTTTCAGTATACGTTGTCCGCCATATGGCAAGTCGTGAAAGAGCAGTTGGGATTGACCGAGGGGACGAACCGGGCTCCGTTCCTCCTGACAAAGGACGGCATCATCTTTTATGTCCGACGGTTCTACCGAAACCTATCAAGCCTTCACAGCTTTTTTGCGAGGCGGTGGAGGATCATAGGCCCTATCGTGAAAAAAGAAAAGGAACGGGCTTCCTGGTGGATCCGGACGTTGGAGAAACACGGTCTTGATTCGGTCATCAGAGACATGTGGAAGGACGGATTCCGACACCCTTTTGCGAATCAAATGGGATCCTGATTTTACATACATATCCTAAATTGGAAATAGTTGAGGTTCCCACAAACCTTTCCTATCGACGGAGAAAAAGCGATCCGGTACGATAAGGGCAGACGGACCGGAAAGGTCCTGATTCCAAGTGAGACAAGGAGGAGATTCGAATGGATGAGTCGATGAGACACGACATTGCCCTGTTTCGGTACGGGCTAATCGCTCCGTTGGTGAATGGGCAGGTGGAACCGAAGACGTATCTGAAAGAGGTGAGCGAGCGAGTGCACCATGTTCCCCACCAGGGCGACAAACGAATCGCAGCCAAGACGATCCTCGATTGGTGCACCCGATACAAAAAAGGGGGCTTTGACGCCTTAAAGCCGAAGCGCCGTTCGGACCGCGGCCACTCAAGGCGTCTGTCGCCCGATGATGAGGATCATATTTTAGCCCTAAGAAAAGAACATCCCACCATGCCCGTGACGGTGTTCTACGAACACCTGATCGAGCAGGGGGAAATCCCAGAAAATCATACCTCTTACTTTACTATATACCGATTGTTGAAAAAACACAACCTGGTGGGAAAAGAAATCTTGCCGATGCCGGAGCGAAAGCGTTTTGCGTATGACCAGATCAATGAGCTATGGCAAGGGGACTTATCCCATGGACCCACGATTCGCGTCCATGGGAAAGCCCAGAAAACGTTTTTGATCGCGTATATCGATGACTGCTCGCGGTTAGTGCCATATGCCCAATTTTTCCCTTCGGAGAAGTTTGACGGGCTGCGGATCGTCACGAAGGAAGCGGTGCTTCGTTGCGGGAAGCCGAAACGCATTTACTCGGACAACGGGAAAATTTATCGGTCCGAGGTGCTGCAGTATGCGTGCGCCGAGATGGGGATTACACTCATCCACACCCAGCCGTATGACCCGCAAAGCAAGGGAAAAATCGAACGGTTCTTCCGCACCGTACAGACACGGTTTTATCCACTGTTGGAGCTGAATCCGCCGAAATCGCTTGACGAGTTGAACGAGCGTTTTTGGAAGTGGCTTGAAGAGGAGTATCATCGAAAACCGCACGCCTCACTGGACGGAAAAACGCCGCATGAGGTGTTTCAATCGCAAGTGCATCTCGTGTCGTTCATCGAAGATGGCGATTGGCTGGATGCGATTTTTCTGAAACGGGAGCACCGCAAGGTGAAAGCCGATGGCACGATCACCCTGAATAAACAGCTATACGAAGTGCCGCCTCGGTTCATTGGGCAATCGATTGAGCTCCGCTATGACGAACGAGGCGTCTATGTGTACGAAGATGGCAAACGGGTGGCGGAAGCCATTCGGGTGCGTTTGGAGGACAATGCCTATGTAAAACGCCATCGGTCCCCGTTTGCGGCGATTCCGGCGAAGGAGGGAGAACACGGTGTATAAATCGTTTTACTCCCTTTCGCGGGAGCCGTTTGCGAAAGAAACAGACCCGTCCGAGGCGTATCAAGGGGCGTCATTTCAGGAAGCGTTGCGGGCGCTGGAGTACGTGAAACGAACCCGGGGGATCGGGCTGTTGATCGGAGAGCCGGGGGCGGGCAAGACGTTCGCCCTTCGGGCGCTGAAAGAGTCATTGAATCCATCATTGTATCATGTCGTCTACTTTCCGTTATCCACCGGAGGCGTGATGGATTTTTACCGTGGACTGGCCTTGGGATTAGGAGAGGAACCGAAGTACCGCAAGGTAGACCTCTTCCGCCAAATCCAGCAGGCGATCGAGCGATTGTATCATGAACGGCGGATCACGCCGGTGTTCATTTTGGATGAGATGCATTTAGCGAAGGATGCATTTTTACAGGACATCGCGATCTTGTTCAACTTTGAGATGGATTCGACCAACCCATTTGTCTTGATTTTGGCCGGGCTGCCCCATTTACAGGGGAAGCTGCGGCTCAATCAGCACCGCCCTCTCGACCAGCGGATCATCATGCGATACCGGATGGGGCCGCTGGAGAAGGAAGAGGTGGCGGGCTACATCGAACATCGGATGAAACAGGCCGGGGCGAAGCATCCGATCTTCACCCCATCGGCGTTAGAGGCGATTGCCCTGCAGTCGCGGGGATGGCCTCGGGTGATCAACACGTTGGCCACGACGTGCCTGTTATACGGGTATCAGCTGAAAAAGGACGCCATTGACGAAGAAATGGTGCGCATGGCCGCAGAGGAAATGGGGTATTAGCACGAAAGGGGCCGAATCGGCCTCTTTTGTGCTTTCTCTTTTCCATAGGTCCATCAGGCGCGCTGGAAATCTTCATCTGAAAGAGCGTGCAAACGTTCCGAAAGAATGTGCAAAATCCGGAACAATCCGCAAAAATTTTGCACATTATTTCCGAATCCGCCTGAAATAATTTGAAAAAGGGATTCTGAAATAATGTGCTAGTTTACAACATGGAATGAACGGCAAGCGGCCCTTGGCCAGCTAAGCGGTTGCAGTGTGGATATCAAATCATTATAAATGAAGGAGGGTATCATGATGACAAAATTGATAAAAAATGGAACAATTGTTACCGCTACAGATATATATGAAGCCGATCTTCTCATTCAAGATGGGAAAATTGCAGTAATCGGAAGAAATTTAGATGAGAGCGGAGCGGAAGTGATTGATGCCACAGGTTGTTATGTGTTTCCAGGAGGCATTGATCCGCACACCCATTTAGATATGCCGTTTGGCGGCACTGTGACAAAAGACGACTTTGAGTCGGGGACGATTGCCGCCGCATTTGGCGGGACGACGACCATTATTGATTTTTGCTTAACGAATAAAGGTGAGCCCCTGAAAAAAGCGATTGAAACTTGGCATAACAAAGCGACGGGGAAAGCGGTGATCGATTATGGGTTCCATTTGATGATCAGTGAAATAACGGACGATGTGCTTGAAGAGCTTCCAAAAGTGATCGAAGAAGAAGGAATTACCTCCCTCTAGAAATGTTGATCTATCAAGGCTTTTCGGCCTCTCAGGGGTGTCCAAAAAATATTTTTCGACAAAATCCCTTACATCCTTTTTCAGTTTTGTGGATATCTTACAGACCTAGGGTGCGCTTCGCGGCCACGGCTGGTTATATTTTCCTGCCGTGGGGGGAAGCGTATTCGATGCACCCTTTGGATCTCCGCGTCGCTGATGAGGACGAACCCTCCCATGTCTCCGGGCGTCTTCGCGCCAACATTCCCTCGTTCGGTCTCGTCATCAGGCGGAGGCCGGCCAAGCTCCTTTGGGGACTCAAGGTCGAATGGATAAAATCACGCCAGCTTCTCCGGTGTCATCCTGTTGTCCAACGATTCTTCCGTTCGCAGGGGGAGGCCTTAGGCCGCCCGTTGCACCTGGGACAAGACGTCCTGTTTCATTCGCTCCGCGTCAAAGGCTTGTTTCTTCGTACAAATCGCAAACAGCACATTCAACAGCTTCCGGCACAAGGCGACGATGGATTGCTTTCCGGTCAGCGGGTTGACGGATCGGGTCGTGTAATATTCATGCAGCTCGCGAAACGCCTCGTTGTGCCGGATCAGCGGAATCATCGCCCGAAACAGCACCGAGCGCAGCCGTTTCCGTCCCCGTTTGGAGATGTGCTTTTGCCCTTTGCGCTGGCCGGAGGAGTTCTCCTTGAGCGTCAGGCCCGCCAACTTCACCAATTGGCGCGGGTCCCGATAATGGGCGAAGCTGCCGATCTCCGCCAACAGATCGATAATCGTGGCGTCTCCCAACCCGTCGACCGTTTTCAGCCATTGATACTCCATCGTCGTTTGAACCAATGCCTTCAACTCGGCGTCCAACGCGGCGATCTCCGCCTCCAATTGGCGGTATCGGCGGACGAGCGCGGCGATCTCAAACCGGGCCATCGTCGTCCCTTCCGTCACCCCAATGGAGTCCTTCGCGGCGTTGATCAACGCCTGAATTTTGGCCTTCTGCGGGCATTTCAGCCCTTCGCTTTGCCGGTACACCTCGATGAGCTCCTCGGCGGATCGGCCGGCCATATCGGCCGGAAGCGGCGTCCACTCCAGCACCGAAAGCGCCGTTTTCCCCAGGTCGCGAAACACCGTCCAAAACTCCGGAAAATATCGGTCGGTCCAGCGGACGATCGCGTTTTTCACCGCCGTCTGTTCCTTGCGGAGCTTCTCTTTGAGCGTGCTTCCCACGCGCAAATCGGCTTCGATCTCGTGCAGCAGCCGGGGGACGAGGAATCGTCCGTCTTTTGCCAGTCTGGCAATGACCAGGGCGTCTTTGGCGTCGTGTTTCGTCGGCAGGTTGTCATCGAGTTCTTTCGACCGGCACACATGCGCCGGGTTGACCATGACCAACGGGATCCCGTGCTCCTCGAGGAAGTAGGCCAGGTTCAACCAGTAGTGCCCGGTCGGCTCCACCGCGACGATCACCTCTGACTTCCCAAACGCTTGCATCGCCTCCTGAATCGCTTTATACAGCTGCTGAAACCCCTCTTTCGACTGGAAGATCGGGAACGACTTGCGAAGCACGCGCCCCCGGTCATCCACGAAGCAGGCGTAGTGAGTTCGTTTCGCGATATCGATGCCCACGACAAGCGTTTGTTCCGTAACTTGATCAATTTTATAGTTTTGTGTACAATTCATCTGAAGTCCTCCTTGGCATGATGGTAGGTATTGTTTGACACCCCTGCATCATACCAAGAGGGCTTTTTTTGATCAAGTCCCCGGAAAAGCTCCTAACGGGAATGCTCCTTTTGGATTTGGGTCTGCCCCATACTCAGCCAAATAACTAAACACATTTTCAATGGGATGCTCTCCCTCTAGCCAGCTTTTCAACCACTCATTTTCTTCTACTCTCTTTTTTTCATCGACATACAAATCACGAAGCAGATGCTGTGCCAGCGCAGTTGCCGTACGATCCAAAATCAGCAGATCAAATTCGCTGATTTCCTTTCCGGTTGACACAATGGATAGCTCGGCATATTCATTCCCAAGAAATTGGATCGGTTGGGTGGCCACTCTTTTCTTGGAAGCTGCGTTGTCGTCAACTATCAACTGTTCTTCCTTAAATGTTTTGCTGTATTTAGGAAATATCTCCACCTCTCTGCCGTTTATTTTAAAAACTACTTGATGTCCCGAATAGTGGTGCAATAGTTTTAAAATTTCACTATAATGGTCCATTGAAAGTAATTTTTTGTTTAATTGCTGTGAATATGATTCTAGTCCGGAGATGATTTCATAGTGTTGGTTAATTAAATAAGTGTGGATGTCTTGGGTGATCTCAACGAAAGGCACTTCTTTAAGAAAGAGAATGATCGGAAAGTGATGCGCATTCGCTAAATCGATTACTTCTTGCGGAACAGAAGGAGTATGCATACCGATTTCAATACATAATCCCGAAGCGTCACAGTTGATAAGCTGTTCTACAAACGATCGAAACAGTTCCTCATTTTCCTTCCATCCTACCCCAGTAGATAAAATCAGCTCTTTTCCGTTTAACAGATGATGGATTTTCGCAACTTCGACAACATGCACCCATTTTACAGTGCGGTTGAGCCCATTATGCCCTGCAACCACTTCAACATGTTCAAAATGTTTCCGCTTTAGAATATCAGAAACCGTTAATGTAGGAGTCTTCATACACTTTGTTTCACTCCCCTTACACCAATCATGGCAATACCATTTTAATTAGGCAGCGTAAACGGTCGTTCCTGCTTCTATCACAAATTTTTATGTAACGGCTTGGCTATATATGGCCTTCTACGTTTCATTATACAGAAAGCAACATCATCGATCGCGTTTTATGTTATGAAATGTGACATTCATTTAGGCGATTCGCGCTCTGTTTCATGAAAACCAAAGCGCCGGCCCTGCCTCTATAATGATTAAGGATATATAGAGGAACTCGTTCCGGCGCTTATCGTGACGTGCATCATTCTTCTCTCTATTCGTGGTGTTTTCTGAGCTGGCGGATTAATAATGACGAAAAATATTTGCGTGCATCAGCGTTTGTAATATGCAGTGTTTGGATATCTCTTGTTTCTGACAAAGAGTCTTCTTTCTCAAATTCAACAAACGATCCGCTTAAATTTTCTTTTACGCTTTTCATATAGTATCCTTGTTCAATTAAGTAATCGATCTTTTCTCGCTCACGTAGAAACTGATGGTAAGTCATCACACACCCCCCGCTTCTCGTCGTAACCCGCATCCTTACCGCCAGGCACAGCTTGTTGGTGTTCAATGATTTATTTACGTTAGGACATTTTCACCACATCTTGGTCGGCCATTAGCGCCCCATATTTCGCGCGTTTAACATATTGGCCGTACCCCGGTTTCCCGACAAATTGTTTATCACGTACCACAAATTCTCCTCTACATAAAACCGACACGGGTTCCCCTGTTACTTTCATCCCTTCAAACGGATTATAATCCACAGCCATATGATGTGTTTCGGCTGAAATCACCCGTTCAACCGTTGGATCAAAAATGACTAAATCCGCATCCGCACCGACGGCAATGGTTCCTTTCTTCGGGAATAGACCAAACAATTTGGCGATTCTTGTTGATACAATATCAACAAACTGGTTGAGGGTAATTCTCCCTTTTTTCACTCCTTCACTGAAAAGAATACTCACCCGATCCTCAATAATAGGACCACCATTTGGGATTTTGGTAAAATCTCCCCTTCCTAATTCTTTTTGGCCTTTAAAATCAAATGAGCATTGGTCAGATCCGAGCGTTTGCAGCTGGCCGTTTTTCAAGGCATTCCATAGTACTTCTTGATGCCATTTCTCACGAAGCGGCGGTGACCATACATATTTAGCACCTTCAAAATTCGGTTTTTCTAAATAGGACTGATCGAGCACCAGATATTGCGGACAAGTTTCGCCCCATACATTCAACCCCTTATGGCGCGCTTCGGCAATTTTCTCTACCGCTTGAGCACACGATACATGAACGACGTACAATTGCGAACCAGCGAGTTCTGTCAATTGACAGGCGCGCCCCGTCGCTTCTCCTTCTAGCTCTGGAGGTCTCGTTAATGCATGATAAATCGGATCAGTATGCCCGTCCTCCAAGGCTTTTTTCGTTAAATAGTCAATCACGTCTCCATTCTCGGCATGCACCATGACAAGTGCTCCGAGTTCTTTTGCCGCGACTAGCGTCCGATACAAGGTTCCATCATCAGCTTGAAACACATTTTTATACGCCATAAATACTTTAAAGGAGCATTCCCGTTAGGAGCTTTTCCGGGGACTTGATCAAAAAAAGCCCTCTTGGTATGATGCAGGGGTGTCAAACAATACCTACCATCATGCCAAGGAGGACTTCAGATGAATTGTACACAAAACTATAAAATTGATCAAGTTACGGAACAAACGCTTGTCGTGGGCATCGATATCGCGAAACGAACCCACTACGCCTGCTTCGTGGATGACCGGGGGCGCGTGCTTCGCAAATCGTTCCCGATCTTCCAGTCGAAAGAGGGGTTTCAACAGCTGTATAAAGCGATTCAGGGGGCGATGCAAGCGTTCGGGAAGTCAGAGGTGATCGTCGCCGTGGAGCCGACCGGGCACTACTGGTTGAACCTGGCCTACTTCCTCGAGGAGCACGGGATCCCGTTGGTCATGGTCAACCCGGCGCATGTGTGCCGGTCGAAAGAACTTGATGACAACCTGCCGACGAAACACGACGCCAAAGACGCCCTGGTCATTGCCAGACTGGCAAAAGACGGACGATTCCTCGTTCCCCGGCTGCTGCACGAGATTGAAGCCGATTTGCGCGTGGGGAGCACGCTCAAAGAGAAGCTCCGCAAGGAACAGACGGCGGTGAAAAACGCGATCGTCCGCTGGACGGATCGGTATTTTCCAGAGTTTTGGACCGTGTTTCGTGACTTGGGGAAAACGGCGCTTTCGGTGTTGGAGTGGACGCCGCTTCCGGCTGATATGGCCGGCCGGACGGTGGAGGAGCTTCTTGAGGTGTACCGGCAAAGCGAAGGGATGAAATGCCCGCAGAAGGCCAAAATTCAGGCGTTGATCAACACCGCGAAGGACTCGATTGGGGTGACGGAAGGGACAGCGATGGCCCGGTTTGAGATCGCCGCGCTCGTCCGCCGATACCGCCAATTGGAGGCGGAGATCGCTGCACTGGACGCCGAGTTGAAGGCATTGGTTCAAACGACGATGGAGTACCAATGGTTGAAAACGGTCGACGGGTTGGGAGACGCCACGATCATCGATCTGCTGGCGGAGATCGGCAGCTTCGCCCATTATCGGGACCCGCGCCAATTGGTGAAGTTGGCGGGCCTGACGCTCAAGGAGAACTCCTCCGGCCAGCGCAAAGGGCAAAAGCACATCTCCAAACGGGGACGGAAACGGCTGCGCTCGGTGCTGTTTCGGGCGATGATTCCGCTGATTCGGCACAACGAGGCGTTTCGCGAGCTGCATGAGTATTATACGACCCGATCCGTCAATCCGCTGACCGGAAAGCAGTCCATCGTCGCCTTGTGCCGGAAGCTGTTGAATGTGCTGTTTGCGATTTGTACGAAGAAACAAGCGTTTGACGCGGAGCGAATGAAACAGGACGTCTTGTCCCAGGTGCAACGGGCGGCCTAAGGCCTCCCCCTGCGAACGGAAGAATCGTTGGACAACGAGATGACACCGGAGAAGCTGGCGTGATTTTATCCATTCGACCTTGAGTCCCCAAAGGAGCTTGGCCGGCCTCCGCCTGATGACGAGACCGAACGAGGGAATGTTGGCGCGAAGACGCCCGGAGACATGGGAGGGTTCGTCCTCATCAGCGACGCGGAGATCCAAAGGGTGCATCGAATACGCTTCCCCCACGGCAGGAAAATATAACCAGCCGTGGCCGCGAAGCGCACCCTAGGTCTGTAAGATATACACAAAACTGAAAAAGGATGTAAGAGATTTTGTCGAAAAATATTTTTTGGACACCCCTGAGGGGCCGAAAAGCCTTGATAAATCAACATTTCTAGAGGGAGGGACAGTGCTTGTTGTCCGTTTTAAATCTTCAATGAAGCAATGCTCGAATTTAGACATGATTTACTTTAAAATGCTATGCCGGACGATTTTTGAACAACAAGGTTTTTCAACATTTCCTGTCGATTTTCACAGCAGCATCGTATTTATTATGATCAATAACAGGGAAATGAAAACATGGAAAAGTCGAATGAAAATAGGACTGAATTCTTTGCTTGAATCGGATTATATTCAAAAGAAGAAATTACCTCAATTTGTTGTCGGGGTCGGAAAATTTATCGAAAATGTTTCTCATATGGACAAAAGTTATCGGACAGCTTTAGAGACGATCAAAATTCAACATCATCTTGGCGGCAGGGCCAATAGCTGTTTTTATGAGGATTTGCATATTTATCGAATTATTTCCCTTATTCATAAATACAATGATTTGTATGAAGTTGTCATGGAATACTTAGAGCCTGTTCTTCAATACGATGAAAAATATAATGGAAACTTGTTGGAAACGTTAAAGGTATATTTGGCGTGTAACGGTTCAAAAAAAGAAACCGCACAAAGACTATTTGTCGTTAGGCAAACGCTATATCATCGAATCCAAAAACTAGAATCGCTTTTAGGAGAGGATTTTATGAATCCGGAAAAGCGGCTCGCTATTGAGTTTATGATCAAGGCATATGAATACCTGAATCCGTGATGGTTGGAAATCAACTTTGATTTTGGTGTTAGTTCTATGGATATATGATCCATACATCCCTTTTTTTGATGATTCCCTGCACCACTTTCATGTTTGAAAACGAGATAAATCCTCTTTTATGGAGATACAAACCAAAAAAGAGACAAAAAAAGTACAGGGGGGAGTGATGGATATGAGTACCCGAACATCTGTTTGTTATCTCACATTTCGCACCCTCTCAACGAAAATCGGGAGGATTTTTTCGTTCCGATGTCGAATGAATCCTTGACACACAAGGAACGTAAAGGAGTTTTTCTCTTATGAACGTTCAAGTCAAAAAGGTCTATCGCAATTATTATTTGAATATAATAAGTGCCCTATTCAAGAAACTGGGCCTGCCCCAATTGATTGACCATCTCGTTCCCGTTGATCCACAGTGCCAGACTCGAGTCAGCGATGCCGTTCAGGCCATCATCTACAATATGTTTGACGGCCGGCAAGCCCTCGTTCACGTGGAACGATGGGCTCAGGAGATCGATCTAGAGAAACTCATCCGTCCCGGTCTCCATCCTTCCTGGTTGAACGACGATGCCTTGGCTCGTCATCTCGACCGCTTGTATGAGGCCGATATTCACAAGGTGATCAGCACTTGCTTGATTCACATTTATCGCAAAGAAGGCCTTTCCCTCCGAGCCTTTCACGCCGATACGACGGACAAGACGGTTTACGGCGCGTATGAATCGGCCTCATTAGAGGCTTTGCAGATCACACATGGCTATAACCGCCATCATCGTTGGCAAAAACAGATCGGTTTCGGACTGGTCGGCAACGAGGACGGCATCCCGTTTTACGGCGATGTGCACGACGGCAACCTGCCTGACAAAACGTGGAATCCGGAGGTGCTGTCCCGTGTCCACGAACAGCTGAAGCAGGCCAAAATCGAAGACGAATGGATTTACGTGGCCGATTCTGCCGCGATGACGAAAGAGACCCTGGCGCAAACCAAAGCGGCCAACGCCTTTTTGATCACCAGAGGCCCTTCGTCGCTCCGGATCGTGAAAACCGCGCTGGCCGAAGCGGATGCTGAGGACACGACGTGGAGCGATCCCTTTACGTTGGCGGAGAGAAACGGCGCCACGTACCGGGTATGGGAAACGGCCTCGACGTATGAAGGCCACCCCGTTCGGCTGATCGTTGTTGAATCGAGCGCGCTCGACCAGCGCAAAGGAAAGACGCTTGAAAAAGAACGAACCAAAGAAGCGGAGCTTCTTCGCGAGGAACAAGCCCGTTGGGAGCGTCACCCCTTCTCCTGCCGGGAAGATGCCGAACAAGCCTTGGCGTCCCTCAAGGCGTCCCTTCGCCCCCGGTTTCATCGGGTTGAGGCCGCGGTCGAAGAGATCGTACGCCCGAAAAAACGGCGCGGACGGCCGAAAAAAGGGGCGGAACCCGAGGTGGAGACGCTGTATTTCTTGCACCTTGACGTCGAATTCGACCAAGACGCGTGGGAACAGGCGAGACGGAAAGCGTCCCGGTTTGTCCTCGTCACGACCGTTCCGAAGGAATGGAAGGGCCAACCCATGGATGCCCAAGAGATCTTGAAGCTGTATAAAGGGCAGATCTCGGTGGAAATGAACTTCGCTTTTTTGAAAGACCCTTTTTTCACGGATGAGATCTATGTCAAAAAGCCAGAACGAGTTGCGGTATTGGGCTATTTGTTTCTCTTGGCCTTGGCCATTTACCGCGTCTTTCAGCGCCGAGTGCGCCAGTTCATCACACCCGAACACCCATTAAAGGGCGCCGGAGGCCGCAAGCTGACCCGACCGACGGGACGGGCGATTTTTCAGCTGTTTCAATATGTGAACGTCATCCTGCTGGAGCTGCCGGATGGGCGCATCCAACGCTCACTGGATCGCTCCCTCACCCCTGAACAATGAAGGATTCTGCAGGGGTTGGGGCTGGATGAGAGCATTTACGTGTAACGTCATACGGAACGACCATCGATGGTAAAAAAAGGATTGCCATCGCTCGTCGTGTTGGTCAAAAAGTTATTCTGAAAAACTAAATAAAAAATCCTTTGTTTTGACCTTGTTAGGGTGCGAAATGTGAGTTGTTATCTTGCCTCTTTCCATTTTTGATACACATTCAGTAGGAGTATACTGTACCCACTCCTTCGCGTCAGTTTCATCCAGATCTGTCGTGATCGGCGGACGAGTCGACCTGCCATCGTGATCACCGTCTGAATAATCGTCTTGATGCGACGGCGTTTCACTTTGTGGTGCAACGGATGTCTCGGATCGCTTAATAGATCTTGTCCAATCAGACGAAGAAGATTGTAAACGAAGGCTCCCATGACCAACACGAGCGCATTCGTTTTCATCTTCCCAGATGGAAGCCGCTCTAAATCTAAGTCGCTCTTCAGTTCGCTATGAAACTGTTCGCATGTCGCATGGTCATGATACAACGCGAGCACATCGCTCATTCGAACATGCTCGTATCCTTTGAGCCGCACCCAATAGCTTTCCACTTCATAATCAGGAACGAGCATCAGCTGTCCATTTCGTTCCATCGTCCGTTCCGTCACTTGGGTGACTTGAACGTACGTATACGTGTTTCCATCGATCGCTGCGGTCTGTGGAAGGCATAACTCATACGTTTGTACTCCTTCGCTTTGTCCATCATCGACGCGTCTGCCCTTTTGCGAAGCGATCTGGAACCAAAGCGCTTTCGATTCTCGGCGTAAGTTTCGCTTGATGACAAAGTCCACGTCTTCCTTTAGGCATACGTGCACATTCGCTTCTGCATCGTTTCCTGCATCCATGCGAACAAGCAGACGAGATGAAGTCAGTTGACGAGCTCGACGGATAGCGGTGACTAAAAACGAGGGCATGTTGTCTTGCACATGTTGTTTCCCTGGACGCAACTCGGCATGAACGAGATACCCTTCCTTCCCTGCATACGCAAACAACGGTGTAAAACCGTCAAATCCTTTATACGTTCGACTGACTCCTTCTTTTTTCGTATCGGAGTTGTCAAATGGGGAACCATCTATATCAAGGGGAAGCCATGTCGTCTTTCCTTTGGTCCAACAAGGGGACAAAGTGGCATGTCGTTGAATCAACAGACGTATGGACTCCTCCCAAAGAATCGTTTCGGTCATCGGAAGACAAGCGAGCTGATCGAGTCGTTGTCGCAAGGTTGGAGAGGAAGGCACGTGCTGAATCCCCATCGATGCCGAAAAGATATCGTCCTGACGATACGCTTCGATATGATCGAAATCCGTTTTTCCTGTGGCAAGCAAGCCAATCATCGAGCGAATGACATCGCTATGGGAAATGTGCACTTCTCGACGAACCGTTGGAAGCCGAAGTGCGTTTACCCGTTTATCCAGTTTCGTTTGGTGCAGTAAGTAGCCAACGAGAGCAAGCCCAGCACTTGGGGTAATCGCTTCATCTGTCAATACAAACCGAATCGGGAAATCTTTCATCATATCACCTACTTGATGAAGAATCGTCAACGTCGTTTTCCCTTATCGTATCAACGGTTTGCGACCATTGTAAAGATGTTTTGTCACGGATTCAGGGAATATTTACAATTGCAAAGTATGGAAAACAAATATGTACAGCATGATCGGTTGCGAAGATTGTAAGTAAGAAGTCTCCCCCCCTGAGAAGCGAAAAGCAGAAGATGCCGTAGGCTTCTAGGGGGATTTCTTTCGTAAAAACATCCATGAGCAATTTTTTGCTCTCCACCGACATGAAAATCTCAGTCCAAGACGCGCACATTTTCAAAATTTGGTCACATTGTGGAATAAATAGGCTAATCTCTTTTACGCTTTGTCTAGTGAAGGTAATCAAAAACTGGAGGATAATTTTGTGTAACAATACAAAATATTTAGATCATGAACAAAGATAGGAATAAGGAGGAGAATCTGATGTCCATCACCAAACCGGAAACAACGGTTCTCAAAAACTATATCGGCGGACAGTGGGTGGCATCGAGTGGCACAGAAACGCTAGAAGTCCCGAACCCGGCGACTGGGGAAGTGTTGGCGCGTGTTCCGATCTCAACCAAAGAGGATGTCGATCAAGCGGTGCAAGCAGCCAAGAAAGCGTTTGCGACGTGGAAAGATGTCCCTGTTCCCAAACGAGCGCGGATTATGTTTTCATTTCACCATTTGTTAAACCAGCATCATGAGGAATTAGCGGAGCTTGTCGTACAGGAAAATGGCAAAGCGTATAAAGAAGCGTACGGAGAAATTCAACGGGGGATTGAATGCGTGGAGTTTGCGGCCGGCGCTCCGACTTTGCTGATGGGGGAATCGCTGTCGAATATTGCCGAAGAGATTGACTCGGAAATGTTTCGTTATCCGTTGGGAGTTGTGGCAGGGATCACTCCGTTCAACTTCCCCATGATGGTGCCGCTTTGGATGTTCCCGTTGGCGATTGTGTGCGGCAATACGTTTGTATTGAAGCCATCGGAACGGACGCCCATTTTGGCCAATAAGTTAGCAGAACTGTTTACGGAGGCAGGTGCCCCTCCTGGAGTGCTCAATGTCGTTCATGGATCGCATGAGGTGGTCAATGCCTTGATTGATCATGAGGATATTCGTGCGATTTCATTTGTCGGTTCACAGCCAGTGGCCAAGTACGTGTATGAACGGACAGCAGCGCAAGGCAAACGAGTGCAGGCGTTGTCGGGGGCGAAAAATCATCATATTGTCATGCCAGATGCGGATGTAGAGACGGCCGTACAACATGTGATCAGCTCAGCGTTTGGCAGCGCGGGCCAGCGTTGCATGGCTTGCAGTGCAGTCATGATTGTCGGGGAAAACGAAACGTTCGTCCGTCGGTTGAAACAAAAAGCAGATGAGTTGATTATTGGGAATGGCATGGATCCGGAAGTGTTATTAACCCCGGTCATTCGGCAGTCTCATCGTGAAAAGGTGCTAGGCTACATTCAAAAGGGGATTGAAGAGGGCGCGGTATTGCTGCGCGATGGGCGAAAGGAAATGGATGATAGACCCGAAGGCAATTTTTTAGGTCCCACGATTTTTGATTATGTCACTCCGGATATGACGATCGCGAAAGAAGAGATCTTCGCACCTGTATTAAGTTTGCTGAGGGCCAATGATTTAGATGAAGCGCTCAGCTATATTCGGAAGTCTCGGTATGGGAACGGGGCGACGATTTATACAAAGGATGCGAAGGCCGTCCGGAAATTCCGTGAAGAGGCCGATGCGGGGATGTTGGGCATTAACGTCGGCGTGCCGGCGACGATGGCGTTTTTCCCGTTCTCTGGCTGGAAAGATTCGTTTTACGGTGATCTTCATGTGAATGGAAAAGATGGCGTGAATTTTTACACGCGCAAAAAGATGATTACTTCCCGGTTTGATTTTTAACCTGTGTTGGATGAAAGGGGCAGAGAATCATGCAAACTGAACAACCCCACCAACTGTGGCTCGACAAAGACGACCGATATATCTGGCATTCGATGAAGCCGTATAACCCACAAGCAACGCTGATTGCGGCCGAAGCGAAAGGCTGCTGGGTGACGGATGCAGCTGGACACCAGTATTTGGATGCGATGGCTGGGCTCTGGTGCGTCAACGTCGGCTATGGGCGCGAGGAGCTTGCCGAAGCGGCGTATGAGCAGCTGAAGACGCTGGCGTATTTCCCGCTCACGCAAAGCCATCGTCCGGCGATCGAGCTCGGGGAAAAACTCAACGAACTGTTAGGCGATGAGTATGTGATTTTCTTTTCCAACAGCGGGTCGGAAGCGAACGAAACGGCGTTTAAAATCGCTCGCCAATACCATCAGCAGCGCGGGGAGCATCACCGGTACAAAATCATTTCCCGCTACCGGGCGTACCATGGGAATTCGATGGGGGCGCTCTCAGCGACCGGGCAGGCGCAACGGAAATACAAATACGAACCGCTCGCGCCAGGGTTCCTCCACGTGCCGCCGCCGGATGTGTACCGCGACCCGGATGCGGCGGATGACCCGCGCCGGTTGCGGGCGGTCAAGGCCATTGATGATGTCATGACGTGGGAGTTGAGTGAAACGATTGCGGCCGTCATTATGGAGCCGATCATTACTGGGGGCGGTGTACTCATTCCTCCGGACGGGTATATGAAAGCGGTCAAAGACGTGTGTGAAAAACACGGGGCTTTGCTGATTGTTGATGAAGTCATCTGCGGCTTCGGCCGGACAGGAGCGGCGTTTGGATTTCAACACTACGGCGTTAAGCCGGACATCATCACGATGGTAAAAGGCATCACGAGCGCCTACTTGCCGCTGGCGGCAACGGCAGTGCGAAAAGAGATTTATGAAGCGTTCAAAGGAACGGATGAATACGACTACTTCCGCCATGTCAATACGTTTGGCGGCCACCCGGCTTCGTGCGCGGTGGCGCTGAAAAACATTGAGATCATGGAGACGGAGCGGCTGTTTGATCGCTCGCGCGAGGCAGGGGAACGGCTGCTTGATGAGCTCAAAACGAACCTAGCCGGCCACCCGTATGTCGGCGATGTGCGCGGCAAAGGGCTGCTTGTCGGCATTGAGCTTGTCGCTGACAAAGCGACGAAAGAGCCGCTCGATGTGTCGCTTGTCAATCAAGTGATCCATCGATGCAAAGAAAACGGCCTCCTCATCGGCAAAAACGGAACGACGGTCGCCGGGTACAACAACGTGCTCACCTTGTCGCCGCCGCTTTGCATCACGGATGATGAACTTTCGTTTGTGGTCCGCGTCTTGAGCGGGGCGCTAGCGGCCATTCAATAAGAAGAACAAACGCCAGCTTGGGTCGACAGGCTGGTGTTTTGTTTGCCTTCGTGCAGACATTCGGCAAAACATAGAAGCAGGCCGCTGTCGCTAGGGTTGGACGTTCTCCCGGTTTCGAGATGGGAGATTTTTAGACATCTGCCTTAGGGCAGGCTGCCCGATCATCGATTCCTGTGCGTTTGACGAAAGATCGATCATGAACACTGAATGGTCAGAACCGTTTTAACTCCATCCAAATACATACGTTAGTGGAATAGCTAAGTCCTCAAATTGTGCGGAATGCAGCGTGTCTTGTTGCCCGTATGTGGCATGCCGTTGATAGGCTCCTTCGTGCAAATGGTATACATGAATCATTTTGTTAGCCGTATCGACGATCCAATATTCTGCAATGCCATAGTGTTGGTACGTGTAAAATTTTTCGTTGTAATCTTTTAAAGCGGTTGAAGGTGACAAAACTTCAACAACTAGCGCAGGCGCCCCGTAACATCCTTTTTGGACAATCTGTTTTTTATTGCAGATCACGGCAATATCGGGTTGGACAATGTCATCAGGGGTTTCATACGTTTCATTTTTGCTAAGGAATACATCAAACGGCGCCATAAAGACGTAACAATGTTGGTTTTGGAAAAAATGGCGCAAAGCAAAATACAATTCTCCGACGGCAAATTGATGTTCCGAAGATGGAGCAGGTGTCATATTATAGGCTTTTCCATTTATCAGTTCCCAGCGGCCTTCCCATGTTTTCCAGTCAGCGTACGTGTAAATTTTGTTCAAGTCAGGGGTATTGCCCACTGTTTCACCTTCTTTCATCTTAAAGATATGTTTGTTTACAGTTTAACATAACGAAGTCAAGGAAGTGTAGGAAGGACTTTTATGAGACATTTATTCATCACCCGCCTACGCTGACAACCGGAAGCGAGGGTTTTCTTGGTTCAGAAAGGAATCTGGCGTTTGGTTGTCGAATGACATGAGAGAAGAATGCATGAAGAAAGGAAGAGGAATGATGTCCGCATTTCAAGCGTTTGTCGTCAACAAAACCGAAACAGAATTTACCGCTGGTGTGCAGACGATGTCCATAGATGATTTGCCGGAAGGCGACGTCCTTGTCCGCGTCCATTATTCGAGCGTCAATTACAAAGATGGATTGGCGTCCATTCCGGATGGCAAAATTGTGAAAACGTATCCGTTCGTGCCGGGAATTGATTTGGCCGGGGTGGTTGTTTCGTCGCACCATCCGCGCTTCCGCGAAGGGGACGAGGTGATCGCGACCGGATATGAAATCGGTGTGACGCATTTCGGGGGCTACAGTGAATATGCTCGCCTGCACGGCGATTGGCTCGTGCCGCTGCCAAAAGGGTTGACGTTGAAAGAAGCGATGGCGATTGGGACGGCTGGGTTTACAGCGGCGCTGTCCATTCACCGTCTTGAGGAGCATGGGTTGACGCCGGAACGCGGACCGGTGCTTGTCACGGGGGCGACGGGCGGCGTCGGGAGTCTGGCCGTGTCGATGCTCGCCAAGCGCGGCTATACGGTGGAAGCGAGCACAGGCAAAACGGCGGAGCACGACTATTTGCGCGCCCTCGGCGCCAAGGAAGTGTTGACGCGCGAAGACGTCACGGCTGAACGCATTCGTCCGCTTGATAAGCAGCGCTGGGCCGCGGCGGTCGACCCGGTCGGCGGCCGGACGCTGGCGACGGTGTTAAGCCGCATCCGCTACGGCGGAGCGGTGGCGGTGAGTGGGTTGACAGGCGGCGTCGAGGTGCCGACAACCGTCCATCCATTCATTTTGCGCGGCGTCAGCTTGTTTGGCGTTGATTCCGTCTATTGTCCAATGGATGTGCGCCTCCGCATTTGGGAGCGGCTCGCTGGCGACTTAAAGCCGGATTTGGAGCGGATTGCTCAAGAGATTTCGCTCGCTGAATTGCCGCAAGCGCTTAAGCGCATTTTGCGCGGCGAACTGCGCGGCCGGACGGTCGTGCGGTTAGGATGACGTTCGGACGCAATCGAACGGAAGCAGCGTCCGAACTTGGTGCTCTCCACATCTTCTTTTGAATGATCCTTGATGAGTGAAGGCGATGGAAAGGGGAAGTGTGCAGAAGAAGAAAGGAAAGGGGCTGACCCAAAACGCGAATGCGTTTTGGGATCAGCCCCCACTTTTTTGCCTCAAATATAGAAGAATCGCCCTTTTTTCTGGTAGAATAGAGTCACCAAAACCACTACCACCGAAAGAAGGGCGATTCTTTTATGAAACATGATCATATTTCCTTTAAAGAGTATACCATGGACAACCTCTCTTTGCCAAGCAACATCGCCGATCTCATTCCACGGGATAACATGGCCCACGTGGTTCATGAGATGGTTGAACGCATCCCGATGGAGACGTTTCTTGCTTACTACAAAGGAGGGGGCGCCTCCGCCTATCATCCGAAAATGATGACCAAAATTCTCCTTTACGCTTACACCCAAAAAATGTATCATGGCCGTGAGATTGCACGGCAGCTCGAAGTCCACCTTCCCCTCATGTGGCTAAGTGGATTTCAAAAGCCGGACTTCCGTTCCATCAATCGGTTTCGTTCGGAGCGGATGAAAGACCTGATTGACGACCTGTTCCGGGAAATGATCACGCTGCTCGTGGCCGACGGCTATGTCAAGATGGAAGATTATTTTGTGGATGGAACGAAAATTGAAGCGAATGCCAACCGGTACACCTTCGTTTGGCGCAAATCGGCTGAGAAGTACCAGGAGAAACTCCAAGCCAATGTCGATCGGCTGATTGCCCAGATCGAGGTGATCGTGGAAGAAGAAAAGGCGGAAGACATCGACCCTTCGCCGGCCTTTACGTCAGAAGAAATCCGAAAGAAAACCGAGGAGTGGGAAAAACGGTTGGAGGCCGAGCCGGACAACCAACCGTTGAAGAAGGCCATCAAGAAGATGAAGGAGGACTACTTGCCCCGCAGTGAAAAGTATGAACACCAACTCCATGTATGCGGGGATCGCAACAGCTATTCCAAGACCGATGTGGATGCCACCTTCATGCGGTTGAAGGAGGATCACATGCGAAACGGCCAGCTCAAGCCGGCCTATAACGTACAGGTGGGTTCTTCCGGCCAATTTATTTTGGGGTATTCCCTTCATCAGAGGCCGGGCGACACTCGTTGTCTTCTCCCGCATTTGGAGACCGTTCGAGAGAAGTACGGCGTGGAACCCGAACGTTTGATCGCTGACGCGGCTTATGGCTCGGAAGAGAACTACGTGAAGCTGGAAGAGAAGCACATATCGGCCTTGATCAAGTACCATACGTATGAGAAGGAGAACACGCGCAAGGTCAAGAAAAATCCGCATCATCAGCAGAATTGGACCTATGTGGAAGAAGAAGACGTTTGGATTTGCGCCAATGGGAAAAAGCTGGTTCGCACCGGAACTTCGAAACAGACCACGGAATCAGGATACACCTCGGTCACCCGACACTACCAATGCCATGAATGCGAAGGATGTCCGTTCCGTTCGGCCTGCACGACTTCCAAGTATGGACGAACCACGCAATGGAACCCCGTCTATCATGAACAAAAACAGAAAGCCCGCGAACGGTTGGAGAGTGAAGAAGGGCAAGCCCGATACCGCCAACGCCAAACCGACATTGAGAGTGTATTTGGGCAAATCAAACAAAATCGCGGGTTTCGTCGCTTTGTCCTGCGAGGCCTCCAAAAAGTTTCCATCGAATGGGGGCTGGTTTGTGCTGCCCACAATCTTCTCAAAAAAGCCGCTAGGGACAAGCAATTGTCCTTGGTGGCGTAAATGAGGGGGAGAACAGAGTCGGAATTTTGTTCCGTTTGGTAAAATATACAAAAACCAGAGAGGGCTGACTCCAAAAGTCCGCTTTTTGGCGGACTTTTGGGTCAGCCCCTTTTTTTGTGATCTCGAATCCGTTTTTCGACGTGAGCGTAGGCGGGGGAGCGTTCACCCCCGCAATTGATACCGCTCGAGCTCCGCGAAAAAGTCTTTCACAAACCGGTAAAACACTTTTACCGACGGAGCGAGTTCGTGGTGGTCGGAAATGATAATGCCGACGTTGCGCTTTACTTGCGGCATCTCGATTGGCACTTTGGCGGCGTAGCGAAGAAGGCTTTCCGACAAGGCGCTTTCCGGCAGGAGGGTCACGCCGATGCCAGCGGAGACAAGCCCTTTAATGGCATCGAGATCTTCGCCTTCCGATGAAATGTTGGGCGAAAATCCGGCTTGGTGGCAAGCGTCAATAACGATTTGATGCAAAATGTATCCTTTTGGAAACGTTACAAATGGATCATGGCGCAGTTCGTTCAATACGATCCGGTCGCGGCGGGCGAGCGGATGGCTGTTCGGCAGGAGGGCGGCAAACGGTTCGGAAAACAAAATTTCTCCTTTAATGCCGATTTCATGAACCGGAATCGGTCCGAGAAAGGCAAGGTCGATCTCCCGTTTTTTCACCGCTTCGATTAAATAATAGTACGACCCTTGGCGGAGATGGAACGAGACGTTTGGGTGCTCCGCTTTAAAGGCGGAGATGACCATCGGCATCATGTGGCTTGCCAGGCTTGTTGGAAACCCGATTTTAATCGTTCCGCGTTCCGGGTCCAAATACTCTTCGATTTGTTGCTTTGCATCCTCGACCGCCTTTAACACCGCTTCGGCGTGCGACAAAAAATGGCGGCCGATCGGGGTGAGCTTCACGTTTCGCCCTTCCCGTTCAAACAGCTGCACGCCAAGCTCCGCTTCGAGGTTGGCAATTTGCCGGCTGATCGCCGACTGCGCGACATGGAGGGCGTCGGCGGCTTCGGAGACGTGTTCGCGCCGGGCGACTTCCACGAAATATTGCAGTTGCCGCAGCTCCATTTTTCTCCCTCCTTTTGATTGATCGCAAAAAGAGATGGATTTTATCTAAATTATATATTGTTTATATTAATTTTGAAAACTACAATGAATATTACAGACAATTCGGAACGGGAGGGGAAGGCAGCATGAAACACTACGGATTACCGGAAGCGCAAGGGTTATATCGCCCGGAATTTGAGCATGATGCATGCGGGATCGGGTTTTATGCGCATTTGAAAGGAAAACCGTCACATGACATTATCGAAAAAGCGCTCCATATGCTTCGCCAGCTTGAACACCGCGGCGGACAAGGGAGCGATCCGGAAACAGGCGATGGCGCGGGCATTATGACGCAAATTCCGCATGAGTATTTTCAAGCGGTGTGCAGCGGGATGAACTTGCCGGAAAAAGGGCGCTACGGGGTCGGGATGTTCTTTTTGCCGGAAGAGGAAGCGAAACGGGCGTACTATGAATCGATGTTCAATGAGATCATCGCTCAAGAAGGGCAACGGCTGCTCGGATGGCGGACAGTTCCAGTTGATCGTGAAAAGCTTGGCAAACTGGCGCGGCAAAGCAAGCCGTTCATCCGTCAAGTGTTTGTCGCGGCAAGTGATGACGTGACTGATGAGTTGGCGTTTGAACGGAAGCTGTATGTGATCCGCAAACAATTCGAAAAATGTGTGGAACACAACGAGTGCTATGTAGCGAGCTTCTCGAGCCGAACGATCGTGTATAAAGGGCTTTTGACGCCGGAACAAATCGATGCGTTTTATTTGGATTTGCAAGATGAACGGTTCCGTTCGGCGTTTGCTCTCGTGCACTCGCGTTTCAGCACGAACACGTTTCCGAGCTGGGAGCGGGCCCATCCGAACCGCTACTTGATCCATAACGGCGAGATCAACACGCTGCGCGGCAACGTCAACTGGATGGCGGCGCGCGAGAAACAATTTGTGTCCGAAGCGTTCGGCGCGGATTTGGAAAAAGTCGTGCCGATTTTGGATACGAACGGCAGCGACTCGTCGATTTTGGACAATGCGTTTGAATTTTTCGTTCTCGCTGGCCGGAAGCCGGCCCATGTCGCGATGATGCTCATTCCGGAACCGTGGTTTTGGGATGAGCAGATGGACGGGGCGAAAAAGGCGTTTTACGAGTACCACAGCTGTCTCATGGAGCCGTGGGACGGACCGACGGCGATTTCGTTCACCGACGGCAAGCAAATCGGCGCCATTTTGGACCGGAACGGTTTGCGTCCGGCCCGCTATTATGTCACCAAAGACGACTACATTATTTTCTCATCCGAAGTCGGCGTCATCGATGTTGACCCGAACAACATTTTATATAAAGAGCGGCTGAGCCCGGGGAAAATGCTGTTGGTTGACCTCGAGCAAGGGCGCATCATCTCTGACCAGGAAATCAAGGAAGAAATGGCTCATGAAAAGCCATATCGCCAATGGATCAACGAGCAAATGATCACGCTTGGCGATCTGGAAATTCCGGAGGACGTCGAAGCGCCGAAGCAACTCGTCAAACTGCAAAAAGCGTTCGGCTACACGTTTGAAGATGTGGAAAAAACGATTTTGCCGATGGCGGCGGAAGGAAAAGATCCGACCGGCGCTATGGGCATGGACGCGCCGCTTGCCGTGCTGTCGGAGCGGCCGCAAAGTTTGTTCAACTACTTCAAGCAGCTGTTTGCCCAAGTGACAAATCCGCCGATTGATGCGATCCGCGAATATGTCGTCACCTCGACGATGACGCTGCTTGGCAAAGAAGGGAACATTTTGCATCCGGACGCCAAAGCGGCGCGGCGCATCCGCTTGGAAACTCCGCTATTGACGAACGAAGAGCTCGCAGCGTTAAAAGCCAATCCGTACCCGGAATTTGCGTGCGCGGTGCTGCCGACGCTGTTTACTGATGATTTGAAACAGGCGCTTGATGAGCTGTTTGCCAAAGCGGATGAAGCGATCGAAAACGGGGCGGTGCTTCTTGTGCTGTCCGACCGCGGCGTTGATGAAACACATGTCGCCATTCCGGTTTTGTTGGCGACAAGCGGGCTTCACCAGCATCTTGTCCGCAAAGGGACGCGCACGAACGTCAGCCTGCTTGTCGAAAGCGGCGAAGCGCGTGAAGTGCATCATTTTGCGGCGCTCATCGGCTACGGGGCGGACGCCATCAACCCGTACTTGGCGCTGGAGACGATCCGCCAAGCGTCAGAAAACGGCACGATCGCCTTGTCGTACCGCGAAGCGGTGAAAACGTATATGAAGGCAGCCGTTGACGGCGTTGTCAAAGTGATGTCGAAAATGGGCATTTCGACGGTGCAAAGCTACCGCGGCGCGCAAATTTTTGAAGCGGTCGGCATCGGCGACGATGTCATTGAGGAATACTTCACCGGCACGGCATCGCAAATCGGCGGCATCGGGCTTGCGGAAATTGCGAAAGAAGCGAAAATGCGCCACGAAGCCGCTTTCGGAGCGCGGCATGAAGACGATGTGCTCGATGCAGGCAGCGAGCTGCAATGGCGGCGCAACGGCGAACATCACGCGTTCAATCCGAAGACGATCCATTTGTTGCAATGGGCGTGCCGGAAAAACGATTACAACCTCTATAAACAATATTCGAAACTGGTCAATGAAGAACAGTTGACGTTTTTGCGCAACTTGTTCGACTTCGATTCGAAGCGCCCTCCGGTGCCGATTGACGAAGTCGAGCCGGTTGAATCGATCGTCCGCCGCTTTAAAACCGGCGCGATGTCGTTCGGTTCGATCAGCCAGGAAGCCCATGAGGCGCTGGCGATCGCCATGAACCGGATCGGCGGAAAAAGCAACAGCGGCGAGGGCGGCGAAGACCCGGCCCGCTATGTGAAAGACGACAACGGCGACTGGCGCCGCAGCGCGATTAAACAAGTGGCGTCCGGGCGTTTTGGCGTAAAAAGCCATTATTTGGTTAACGCTGACGAATTGCAAATCAAAATGGCGCAAGGGGCAAAACCAGGTGAAGGCGGGCAGCTTCCGGCCAATAAAGTGTATCCGTGGGTCGGCAAAGTGCGCGGCTCAACGCCGGGAGTCGAGCTCATTTCCCCGCCGCCGCACCATGACATTTACTCGATCGAAGACTTGGCCCAGCTCATTTACGATTTGAAAAACGCCAACAAAGACGCGCGCATCAGCGTCAAGCTCGTCGCCAAAGCCGGCGTCGGCACAATCGCGGCTGGCGTGGCGAAAGGGAACGCCGATGTCATCGTCATCAGCGGCTATGACGGCGGCACGGGTGCGTCGCCGAAAACGAGCATCAAGCATGCCGGCTTGCCGTGGGAGCTTGGTTTGGTGGAAACGCATCAGACGCTCATGCTCAATGGGTTGCGCGACCGCGTCGTTCTAGAAACCGACGGCAAATTGATGACCGGCCGTGACGTTGTGATGGCGGCGCTGTTTGGGGCCGAAGAATTCGGATTTGCGACGGCACCGCTCGTCGTTTTAGGCTGTGTCATGATGCGCGTCTGCCATTTGGATACATGCCCGGTCGGCGTGGCGACGCAAAATCCGGAACTGCGCAAGAAATTTACCGGCGAGCCGGATCATGTCGTCAATTTCATGTATTTCGTCGCTCAGGAAGTGCGGGAAATGATGGCGGAACTCGGATTCCGCACGATCGACGAAATGGTCGGCCGCGTTGACGTCTTAAAAGTGAGCGAACGGGCGAAAGCGCATTGGAAAGCGAAACATCTTGACTTGTCCCGCCTCTTGTATCAAGTCGATGGCCCGCGCACAGGCAGCAAAGGGCAAAACCATCGAATGGAAGAGACGCTCGACTATACGGAAATTTTACCGGCGGTGCAGCCAGCGCTTGAGCGGCAGGAGCCGGTCGAACTTCACCTCGCCATCCGCAACGTCCACCGCACGGTCGGGGCGATGACAGGAAGCGAAATCTCGAAGCGCTACGGCGAGGAAGGGCTGCCGGATGATACGATCCGCCTCCATTTCACCGGATCGGCTGGGCAAAGCTTTGCAGCGTTTGTGCCGAAAGGGATGACGCTTGAGCTCGTCGGCGACGCGAATGATTACGTCGGCAAAGGGCTTTCCGGCGGCAAAGTGATCGTCCGTCCGCCGCATGAGGCGCCGTTTGCCGCGTCTGACAACGTCATCATTGGCAACGTGGCGTTTTACGGGGCTACAAGCGGCGAAGCGTACATTCGCGGCCGCGCTGGGGAGCGGTTCTGCGTCCGCAACAGCGGCGTCCATGCTGTTGTCGAAGGCGTCGGCGACCACGGCTGTGAATATATGACCGGCGGCCGCGTTGTCATCCTCGGTTCGGTTGGCAAAAACTTCGCCGCCGGCATGTCCGGTGGGATCGCTTACGTTCTTGCCGATGAAGACAGCTGGAAGCAAACCGCCAACCTTGAGCTCGTCTCATTTGAGCGGCTCGAAGACGAGGAAGAAATTCGCGACGTGCGCCGGATGATCGAAAACCATTACCGCTATACAGGAAGCCCGCGGGCTGCATTGGTGCTCGACGAGTGGGACGATTACGTCCGCCGCTTCGTCAAAGTTATTCCGCGCAATTACAAACTGATGATTGAGACGATCGAAACGCTCGAACAGTCCGGGCTTTCGCACGAAGAAGCTGTCATGGCGGCGTTTGAAACGGTGGCAAAACAGAAAAAAGCGGCTGTCGGCGGCGTCCATCAGCTGCAAGCGGTGGCGAAGTAACGCTGTGGCTTGCGATTGGCCGCGAAGTGACGACGCCGCTTCGGCTCCGCGGCTTCGCGGGGCCCGCTTTTTGATCGGCCAACAGGCGGGAAGGCCGCATGAGAGAAGAGAGGATACGTACGGAAAGAAGGAGGGGAACCATCGTGGGAAAAGCAACAGGATTTATGGAATATGCACGCGAGGAAGAGAAAAAGCGCGATCCGCTTTCCCGTCTTGATGATTGGAAAGAATACACGCAGCCGTTTTCCGAAGACGTGCTGGCCCGCCAAGGTGCCCGCTGTATGGACTGTGGCACGCCGTTTTGTCATATGGGATTGGAGCTAAACGGCCTGACTTCGGGGTGTCCGGTGCACAACTTGATCCCGGAATGGAACGATTTGGTGTACCGAGGCCGCTGGAAAGAAGCGCTTGATCGTTTGTTGAAAACGAACAACTTCCCGGAATTCACCGGCCGCGTCTGCCCGGCGCCGTGCGAGGGGTCATGCACGGTGGCGATTTCCGACCCGGCGGTTGCCATTAAAGGGATTGAACGGGCTATTATTGATAAAGGGTTTGCCGAGGGATGGGTGAAACCGCGCATTCCGAAAACAAGAACAGGGAAAAAAGTGGCCATCGTCGGCTCTGGCCCGGCTGGGCTCGCCTGTGCCGACCAACTTAACCAAGCTGGCCATTCGGTGACGGTGTACGAGCGGACCGATCGCATCGGCGGCTTGTTGATGTACGGAATTCCGAATATGAAACTGGAAAAAGAAGTGGTCGAGCGTCGGGTGCGTCTGCTCGAAGAGGAAGGTATTACGTTTGTCACGAACACCGAAGTTGGCAAGGACATCACCGCCGAGGAGCTGCGCGCCGAGTACGACGCCATTGTCTTGTGCATCGGGGCGCAAAAGCAGCGCGATTTGGCCATTGAAGGCCGGGAGCTGGAGGGCGTCCATTTTGCGATGGATTATTTGACCGGCGTGACGAAAAGTTTATTGGATTCGAATTTTGCCGACGGCCAGTTTATCGATGCCAAGGGAAAACGTGTCATTGTGATCGGCGGCGGCGACACGGGGGCCGACTGTGTGGCGACCGCGCTGCGCCAAGGCTGCAAAAGCGTCGTCCAGTTCGGCAAACACCCTGCCTTGCCGGACAAGCGCCCGGACGATAATCCGTGGCCGCAATATCCGCTCGTCTTTACGCTTGACTACGCGTATGAAGAAGCAAAAGCGAAATTCGGCGCCGACCCGCGTCAATATTGCATTCAAACAAAGAAAATCGTTGGCGACGAGCACGGCCGCGTGAAAGAGCTGCATACGATTCAAATGGAAAAAATCATCGATGAAAACGGCAAAGCGATCTTTAAAGAAATTCCGGGGACGGAACAAGTATGGCCGTGCGATTTGGTGTTTATCGCCATCGGGTTTGAAGGGCCAGAGCAGCCGTTGTTGAAGCAGTTTGGCGTTGAAACGATCAACAACAAAGTGAAAGCCCCATACGGCAAATATACAACAAACATCGAGGGCGTGTTTGCGGCTGGCGACGCCCGCCGCGGCCAAAGCTTAATTGTCTGGGCCATCCATGAAGGCCGAGGGGCGGCTCGTGAAGTCGATCGGTTCCTGATGGGAGAGACGAAGTTGCCGTGGTGATGGATCCCTCCTTAAAAAGCACCGCTTTTTAAGGAGGATTTTTTGTTTTTCTGGAAAAGAAGGTATAAGGAGGATGTAAGAGATTTTGTCGAAAAATATTTTTTGGACACCCCTGAGGGGCCGAAAAGCCTTGATAAATCAACATTTCTAGAGGGAGGAGAGTGATGCTCAGCATGAATCGACGATTATGGATCACTGCGGCTATGAGTCTGGGCCTTTTTTTGCTTGTTTGGACAGGCGTGGCCGCTGGATGGACGGAGAGAATGGATGAAGAGGGGCTGCGTCTGTTTGATTATTGGAATTGGCTTGACCCGTTTACGTTTCTTGGCAATGGAAAGACGATTGGTACCATCAGCATTATGCTTGTCATTGGTTTATGGTTTTTCCGCCGCGACGTCTACGGAATGGTGTTGGTTGTGGCCGCTGTTGGCGGGGGATATGGCATCAATGAGTGGCTAAAACATATCATTGGACGGCCTCGACCTCCTCGTGCTGAAATCGGTGGATTTAGTTTTCCAAGCGGCCACGCGATGATCGGGACGATTTACTTGTTGATTTTGGCGTACTTTTTGGCGCAAACGCGCACGAAGCGAGGCGAGCGGGCCGCGATTTACGGCGTTTTTGGAGCGCTTGCTCTGTTGACTGGCTTAAGCAGGTTAAGTCTGCAAGTGCATTATCCATCTGATGTGCTTGGTGGGTTTTTGCTCGGGGTTGCCTATGTATCAGCCTGCCTGGCTCTTTACCGTAGGTTCACTCGCTGAAGCGGATTTTAGAACATGGACAAAAAACGATTTTTGTTTTGATTTCGCGCGGTGAAAAGCAAATTTTGCGGCTTTGTGTCGAGCTTTGCCGTTGTCGAAATTAGGGAGAAAATCTCTTTTTCTATACTATCGCGTTGACCGAGACAATGATACAATGGGGAAAAGGAGGTGAAACGATGAGCCAAGCCGAACTCGTGCAAATGATGGCCGAACTGCTTGACCAAAAGCTCAATCCCATCCACGTGCGGCTCGATCGGATCGAAGGAAATGTCCGAGCGCTTCAAGAAGGGCAGGCGCGCTTGGAAGGCGAGGTGCAAGCGCTCAAGGAAGGGCAAGCGCGCCTCGAAGGCGAAGTGCAAGCACTCAAGGAAGGGCAAGCGCGCCTCGAAGGCGAGGTGCAAGCGCTCAAGGAAGGGCAAGCGCGCCTCGAAGGCGAGGTGCAAGTGCTCAAGGAAGGGCAAGCGCGCCTCGAAGGCGAGGTGCAAGTGCTCAAGGAAGGGCAAGCGCGCCTCGAAGGCGAGGTGCAAGTGCTCAAGGAAGGGCAAGCGCGCCTCGAAGGCGAGGTGCAAGTGCTCAAGGAAGGCCAGGCGCGTTTGGAAGATGAAGTGCAGTTGTTACAGGAGGGACAAGCCCGCTTGGACCAACGGCTTCACCGGGTTGAGGAGGATGTGCGCACATTAAAGGTGGATATGAACGCGGTCAAAGGCGATGTGCAAACCCTGAAAGCCGACATGGATGCGGTCAAAGGCGATGTGCAAACATTGAAAGAAGGACAGCAACGGCTTGAAGGGAAAGTTGAACGGGTCGAAGAAAAAGTTGACAACCTCACACTAGAAATGCGGAGCCACTTTCGCTATATCGAGAACATGCTCCATAAGCATCAGGCCGCTCTTGACATGGCTTCGCGGCAGTTCTCTTCGCAACAGTCATCGATCAACTATTTGATCAAAAAAGTGGCAGAGCATGATATGGACATTTTCCACTTAAAAAATGATCTCCAACCATAGTGTCCTGTACTGCAATAAAGAAAACAGTCTAAAGGGTGAGCGGCAACTAGGAAAATACGATGGAATGAGGCGTGTTTTCACTGGTCTTCTAGACAGCTTTTTCAGCATATTTTTATAGAGAGAAAACCCGTGGTGCTAGTTGAGCGTCAGCGCTCAACTAGCCCTAGTGTGACCAGGGAATACGCCAACAAGATGCCATCGAGTGCCACTTCAAACCCGGTAATGGAATTCGCTCGAATGTCGGTGATCCGGTATTGGTCTACGAGAATCGAAAACACCGTCTCGATGACTTTGCGTTTTTTCCTGATCCATTCTTCCCATGCCTTGGATGGGCCGTGCTTTTGATTGTGTCGAGACGGTGTCCAGAACGCGGCTTGGTGTTCTTCGTACAGCTTTTCTCGAAGAGCGTGGCTGATGTACCCTTTGTCCCCAAAGTTGTAGGGATGAGGGATTTGAGTCATCACCGTTTCAGCGGCTTTGACGTCGTGGCAGGACGCTTCCGTCACGACATAGCCCATGGCCAGCCCTTGATTGGTCACTTGAAGATGCAGCTTGAAACCGTAGTACCATTGCTTTTTGGAAGCACAATACCCCATATCCGCGATCCCTCGAAATCGCTTGACGCGCTGCATTCTTGCGGGATGGCACAACGGAAGAGGCAAGCTGTCGACGACCGCATAAGCATGGTGTTGGCCACGTTTCGCCAGCTCATGACGGATCCATTTGATGGCGAAACCAAGCGCTCGGCAGCGGCGGTTGTATCGGGAGCGTTCAAGAAACGAGCCGTTTGTGAACAAATTTCCCGTGACAAAACGATGCCAGGCTCGTTCGGAAGAAAAGCCCAGCAGCTTCCCCAAAAGGTGAACCGCCATGACCACTTCGTCTTCTTGCTTGACCAAGTGACGGTTGCGGCGATGAAGATACATTTGAATCAACGACAGTTGGGCAGAAACAAAACAGAAAATAGCGGCATATTGTTTTTGAAGTTTGGCTGGATCTGTAGTAAAATGAAAGTGCTCTTGCATGGGGGATCTCTCCTTTCGAATGTTGGGTGACACTTTCATTCTACTGGAGATCCGCCAGCAAGGGCTATTTTTATGCTTGATCAAGTTTATCTAGCACCACGGGTAGAGAGAAAGATCCGAGCCACAAGGGGAGGAAGCGATATGGCGGCCCGCGTCGTGAAAACGGGGTATGCGTTGGCGTTTTTGTGCATGATTGCCGGGATGGTGTATTTTTTTGCCGCCAATTGGCCGGAGATGGAGCGAGAGGTGAAAGTCGGGATCAGCATCGGCTTGATGGCGGCATTTTACATCGCAAGCGCGGCGCTTTGGGGCCGCCGTCGTTTCTTAGGGCGTTGGATGTTGATCAGCGGAGTGTTGTCATTTGGCATTGCGTTGGCGTTGGTCGGTCAAATGTACAACTCGCATGCGGACAGTTATTGGCTGTTTCTTGTCTGGCTTGCGCCAACCGCTTTGTTGGCGCTGTTGACAAAAGAACGGGTGCTTTCCGTGATCGCGATTGGGCTGCTGCAGCTTGCGTGCTGGTTTTATTATTTTCCGTCCGCTTATCGGATTGAGTGGACGGAATGGTCTTCGTTTGGCGTGCTGTCGTTATTCGTGATCGTAAACGGTGCGCTCGTTGTGTTTGCTCGGACACCGCCCATCCGTTGTTTCGCTTACCTAGCCATGCAAGGTTGGCTGCTTGTGATGGACATAACCGGGTTTTCCTATGGGCGCGACGCATGGTGGCCATACGTGTATGCCGTGTTGCTCGCTGTGTTGCTTTATTATTTTCTTGTCATCGCCAAGCAGCGGTTGTATGTGTTGTTGACGAGTTTGTTTGCTGGACTGTTTTTGTTCATTCAATACATTCGCTTGCTCGCTGATCATTATGGAACATGGTTGCTTCTCATTGGGCTCGTGGCGGCTGCTGCCGTGTTGTACGGGGGCGTTGTGCTATTGCGGCGCACGGGGCTGTTTTCAGCAAAGACGAAAGCCAGGAAATGGTTTTTGGCAGCGTTTCAAGCGATTGTCACGCTTGCGGCTTCCGCGTTGGCCATCCAAAGCCTGCTTGGCTTGTATTTTCTTTGGACAGAGTCATGGTCGCCTTATGTGCTCTTTTTCATTTCCATCTTTGGATTTGTCGTTCCCGCCTCATTGGGCCGGCATTGGAATGCGGTCGTTCGTTATACTCTGCTGGCTGTTGGTTATGGGTTCGGGGTGGCGATGGCGGGGGAGGTCTCGCGGCTGGCTCTGTTCCTCTATGCCATTGGGCTTGCGATTGGCATCATCCGGTCATCAGACAGCGGAGTGCGCCGGTTGACGACGGCGGCGCTGACGGTCTATTTCGGGATCGCCTTAAGTTCGGCGATGGATGACGGCCGGACGGTGTTGCTCACCTTGGCTTTGGTCAACGGCGGGTTGTATGCGTATGGCCGCTTTCGCGGAACGCCGTTTCTCACTCCGCTTGTCTTGGCGTTCGGAGCGCTTGGAATCGCGACGAGCGCCGATGTATTTGCGGCTGATGGACTGTACGTGGCGTTGAATATCGTCATGGTCTTGGCGCTTGCCTTCTTTCTTTTCCGCGGTCGGCAACTGGAGCGGAAGACCGCTTGGGTGTACACGGCGCTTTATCTCGTGCTGAAATATTACGAGTTCGCCTGGAATTTGCTTCATAAATCGATCAGCTTGCTGGCGGCAGGCGTGGCGTTGCTTGCATGGACATTGTGGCTCGAGAAACGGAATGGCTTCACATGGGCCAAGGGAGTACGCTGGGGGCGGCGCGTTTCATTGTGGACGCTCATAGTCGTGATCGCTCAATTTTCATTTTTAGGTTATACCGTGTGGCAAAAAGAGCGATTGCTGCGATATGGTGATGTCGTAAAGCTGGAGCTTGAGCCGGTGGATCCGCGTTCCATGCTGCAAGGGGATTATATTCAGCTTCGGTACGATATTTCCACCATTCCGTCGCTTGATGGAAGCGGACGGGTGCAAGTTGGGCTGCGAAAAGGAGCGGATGGGGTGCATCGTTTGGCTGGCGTATATATGGTGAATGGAAACAAAAGGCCGGGATACACGCCGCAGCCTGGGGATGTGATCATCACCGGCACGTTCCACGGCCCGCAAGTCGTGTATGGCATTGAATCGTATTTCATTCCGGAAAAAACGGGGATGACACGGCAAGAGAATGTTCGGTTTGCCTATGTGCGCGTGAGCGAAAGCGGGGATGCGCTGCTCGAAGCGATCCGTGCTGAATAAAGATGGCGCGGGGAAAGCAGGAGAAACTACTCCCCCGCATACCGTTCTAACACGCGGTCGACCGCGTTGCCGTATGTTTCGCCGAATAAATTGAGATGAACGAGCAAGTAAAACAGCTGGTAGAGTGGTTTTCGGTCATGATAATCAGCCGAGAGCGGCATAAGCTCGCGATAGCTGTCGTAAAATCGGGATGGAAAGCCGCCAAACAGCTCGGTAAACGCGATCTCAAACTCATGATGGCCATATAAAACAGACGGATCGATCAAATACGGCACTCCGTCTGGCCCCGGAATCCAGTTGCCGCTCCATAAATCGCCGTGCAACAGCGACGGGAAACAGTCATCCGGAAGCCATTGGTCAAGCCGCTCGAGCAGCCATTCGAGACGTTTGTGCCGCTTGGCGGGCAGGAGGCCTCTCTCCGCCGCCCGCGTCATTTGTGGTCTAAGGCGGGCGGCGCGGTAATAGTCGGGCCAGCGGCCGTAGTGTGAGTAAAATATTTGTGGGTGACATTCCGAAATGATCCCCGACGAGGGTTGCGAACTTTTGTTCGCGACGCTCGTCGGGGCCACCAAGCGAAGCGCGGTAGAAAAAAGCAAATGTCATGCAAAAAGGACTCTCTCCCTGCTATGATGGTGATTGTCAACATCAACCGAAAACAGGAGGGAAAGAGTCCATGAAACATCTTACCACAGAATGGCCTTTATTAAAAGAGCTGGAGGAACAATTAGTCAGAACTCTTCAAAAGGTGTTCGCTGTCTTGTTGGCGGCCCTTTTGGAGGAGATTGATCAACAACTGGCGGAAGCGCGGGACAAGCGCCGGTATCAGCTGAAAGACAAACGGCCGACTACGATCCAAACGCTGTTTGGAGAAGTGACGTTTCGACGGAACTACTACTATGACCGGCAAACGGGGAACTATACCTTCTTGCTGGATGCCGAATTAGGCTTTGATGGGGCCCGATCGATCAGTCCTTGCCTCGAGGAAACGGCGGTCGAGTTGGCCGTAGAGTGCTCTTCCTACCGCAAAGCGGCCCGTACGTTGGAGTCGATCGTGGGGTATGCGGTCATGAGCCACGAGGCGATTCGCCAACTGGTGCTGGAGGCCCCTGTCTCGCTGCACCGCCCTGTTTCCCAACGGCACGGCCGGGTGCTGTTTGTGGAGGCGGATGGACTGTTTATTTCCCGCCAGGGGAAAGGGAAACGGGCGAAAGAAGAGAAAATCCTGGCGGTTCACGAGGGATGGAAACGAAACGGTTCGCAGCTCGAGTTCGTGAACCGGCGCCACTACCTCCATGAAGGGGAGGGAGACGTGTGGGAACGGTTTGAGGAGTGGCTGATGAACGAATATGCCTATGATCCGTGCCGGGACCTGTTGATCATCAACGGCGACGCGGCGTCGTGGATCACGGCCTGCCGGGAGTATTTTGGGAAGCGGGCGTGCTTTCAGCTGGATCGATTTCATGTGGCGCGGGAGCTGCGTCAGTGTCTGTCCGGCCATCCGCGTTGGCAGGAGGTGCGGAAGAAGCTGGCGAAACAAGACGAAGAGGGGCTTCTCGTGGAGCTGAACAGCGCGGTCGGCACGTTGGAGGACGAAGCGAAAGAGAAGCAGATGGCTGCCATGATCCGCCGGATCGAGTCGATGCCGGGATGCATCCGGGACTATCGGGAGTGGCTGTCGGAGCAAGGGGTGGAGACGACCGGCATGCGTCCGATGGGCCACGCCGAGAGCGTGATGAGCCGGTTTGCGCATCGGGTGAAATCCCGCCGCAGCTGGAAAGACCAAGGGCTTCGGGCGTTTCTGAGGGCGATGGCAGCCCGAATCGACGGGATTTGGCGGAGAAATGGGCAGTTGGTGGAGGAAGAAGAGACCCGAACGGCAGCCTCGGCCTCGACGAAGTCCAAGCGGGTTGAACAGGCCAAACGGAAGGCAGGACGGTTGTGGGCAGATGTGGTGCGTCAGAATCTACCGTGTCTGCAGCGGTCATCCGGGACGCCGATCCATCAAGCGTTGTCGGCGCTCCGGGATGGTGGTTGGATGTAAAAAAATGGAATATCGTATCATCGCCTCAAGATGAGGGATGAGAGTCCGAAAGCGCTTACGAATGAATTCCTGAAAATGGTTCGCTAACTAGTGATTGGCAACACCCGTAGTGAACCGAAAAAATGTTCTCCACAAAGTCTTGACTGACTCGCGGCCGTACCAGCCGTTGCGCTGCGGCAGCGTCCCGATGTACGTATCGCGGTCAAGGCCAAACGCCGGGCCGCGGCATTGATGGAGGCGGGCAAGGCCGCGGCCGAGCTGTTCGGCCGTCTGCGCCGTTTCCGTTCCTTCGACCCATTCCAAGACGAGCCAGCCCCAGCCGTTCGCTTCCCCGAAGCCAAAGGTATGCGGAACGTTGATGGCGCGTGCTTGCCTGATCAGCTCGAGGCCCATCTGTTCGGCAGCGAAAAATCCACTCGGCGGGAAACGTTGCATTTTGATAAAGTACGTTTGCTTGCCGCTTTGGACGCGATAGGCGTCATTGATGTCGCCGCCTGAGACGCGGCGCCAATGGCGGATGCGGGAGTGATCGCCGATCGATTCGAGCGCCATTTGCAACATCGTTTCTTTGGTCATGGATCCACCTCCGCCAATTGCTCATTGAGCTCGGTCAGCACTTGGCCGATTTTCCGGCCGTGAATGACAGCGTCGGCGAGATCGTCCAAGTCAGTCGGCTCCCAATTGATGATCACGAGTTTAGCCCCACTCCGCTTGGCAACAAGCGGCAGCTGGTTGGCTGGGGATACCTGCAGAGAGGAGCCGAGCACAACGAACAAGTCCGCTTGGCGGGCCGCTTCCCACGCTTGATCGATGGCTTTCTCCGGCAGCGGCTCGCCAAACAGCACGACCGACGGGCGCAAAACTCCGCCGCATTCGCACGTCAACACACCGTGCAAATAGACAAAGCTGGGTTTTGACTCCCCGCACCGCTGACAATGGACGGTGCGGAGCGAGCCATGAAGTTCGATGACGCGTCGGCTTCCCGCTTCTTGGTGAAAGCCATCGACATTTTGCGTCACAATCGTTTGCACGATCCCGCGCCGCTCCCAATCGGCCAATAAGCGGTGTCCGTCATGCGGTTGGCATTGTTGCAAGGTGCGAATGCGATATTGGTAAAACTCGACGAACGATTCACGGCGATGGTACAGCGCATCGATGGTAGCGAGTTCGCTCGGGTTAAAACGCGCCCACAGCCCGGTGCGCGGCGAACGGAAATCGGGCAGCCCGCTTTCGGTTGACATGCCGGCGCCGGTCAGCACGACGGTGTGGCGCGAGGCGGCCAGCCATGAGGTGATGGTCATTCTGTTTCCCTCCTTACTGTCGCAACCATAGCGACTCTCATTTCTGATGCTTCATCTCTTTCCACCAATCATTTTACTTTTCCTTTTCACTCGTTTCCAGTATGATAGAAATGAAAGAAAAAATGGACAAGGAGGCGGGAATCCATGAGCAAAAAAGTGTTGATCATCACCGGCGACGCTGTTGAGGCGCTGGAGGTGTATTATCCGTATTATCGTTTGTTGGAGGAAGGGCATGACGTAACGATTGCCGCGCCGAAGAAAAAGAAACTGCACACCGTTGTCCATGATTTTGCCGACTGGGATACGTATGTGGAAAAACAAGGCTATTTGATCGACGCCCATGCATCGTTCGCCGAGATCGACCCGACGCAATACGATGCGTTAGTCATTCCAGGCGGGCGGGCGCCGGAATACATTCGCCTTGATGAAAACGTGCAGCGCATCGTCCGTCATTTCTTTGAGGCGAATAAGCCGATTGCCGCCATTTGCCACGCCTCGCTCATTTTTGAAACGATGCCGGATTTGCTGAAAGGACGGAGTTTGACAGCGTATATTGCCTGCAAGCCGGGGGTTGAGGCGCTAGGAGCGACGTATGTGTCTGACCATACAGTCCACGTTGACGGCAACCTCGTCTCCGCCCATGCGTGGCCGGATTTGCCGGCGTTTATGCGTGAGTTCCTTCGATTGCTCCAATAGCCAAAAAGCGGTCTCCCTTTGGGTGAGGGGAGACCGCTTGTGCATGCAACAGGGTTTTGGGTGCGACGGGCGGCGCTGTTTTTCATGGCTAAAGGTTCCCGCTTGTGATGGCGGGTTTTATTTTTGATGATGCTGTCCGCCAAACGGTCCGGCCGTCATCCTGCGATATCCACTTGTTCCGTCTTCACTTTCGGCGCTTTTGTCGCCAAATAGACGCCGAACAAGACGATTGCGCCGCCGGCCAGCTGCAGGACGGATAGAGCACCGCCAAGCAAAAACGTGATCACAGCGGTAAATACGGCAATTAAGTTTAAATATACACCGGCATGGCTCGGACCGACTTTTTGCACTGAGATGTTCCAAAATAAGAAGGAAAGAATGGACGGAAACAAGCAAATATAGACCAATCCGGCGAGCCCAGCTGCACTTATGTGATCAGCTGGAAACGGATAAAAGAATGCGAACGGCCACAGCAGCAGCAAGCTGAAAAAAACGGAGCACGTTGTCGCTGTAATCGGCGGGACGGGTAGTTTTTTGCCGATGATCGAATAAAGCGCCCAGACGACGCCGGCGGCGAGCATCATCAAATCGCCGCGGTTGTAGTTCATTCGGAAGACGTGTGCTATATGCCCATCCGTTAAAATAAACAATACACCGGCCAGCGACAACAAAAAGCCGGCAATATTGGTTTTTGACAGCCGCTCCCGCAGCAGCGCATACGACAACACGACGATGATCGCCGGATTGAGCGAATTGACAATCGCTGCGTTCATCGGCGATGTATAGGCGAGCGCGCCGTATAAAAGCAAATTATAGCCGATGACGCCAAGAATTCCGGCTGCAGCGAGCGGCAGCCAATATTGTTTGATGATGTCCTGGTAGCGCGGCCGCTCAAGCCAGTACGATACGGGCGCCAACACGATAAAAGCGGCGCACCAACGGATCAACGTCAGCCAAAATGGGCCCGTTTCCGCAATGATGGACTTCCCGATGACGTAATTGCCGGCCCAAAACAAGTTGGCCAGCACGAGAAACAGCTTTTCTCTCATTCTTTTTCGCTCCTGTCTAGCTTTTCCTTTCTTTTACGTTTACTTCATTGCTGCTCTGATTTCCTTCTTGCATGTTGTTTTTCTGCCGTCAGCCACCCCTGTTGCTGTTTTGCCAACAGCGGAACATGAACGGTGGGAAGAAGGCTGCGCTGGCTCAGGACGCATGCTGTTTCACGTTCGGCGGAAAGATGCATGCGTTTGCCGAAAGGGGGTGTACAATAAGGGTTGTCTTTTTCCGGTTCATAGGATAACATTTGTACCGTAAAATGATTTACTGATTTAAACAAAAATGGAGAAAAGGAAGGACGATTGTTATGGCATTACTAGGCGGGGCAGCGATGAACATTACGATTCGTCTCCAGTTCGAAAAAGATATCGTCTCGTTCAGCGATATCGCCGCCGCAATCGGCAAAACGGGCGGGGACATTGTCGGAATTGACGTCATTTCATCAAGCAAAGTTCACACGGTGCGCGACATCACCGTCAGCGCCCTCGACACGAAGCAGTGCGATTTGATCATTGAGGCGCTGAAAAAAATTCGCGGCGTCAAAATCATCAACGTTTCCGACCGCACGTTTTTGATGCACATCGGGGGGAAAATTGAAACAAATTCAAAAATCCCAGTGAAAACGCGCGACGACTTGTCGCGGGTGTACACGCCGGGCGTGGCGCGCGTCTGCACGGCCATCGCTGAGGATCCGCGCAAGGCGTATTCGCTGACGATTAAACGGAATACGGTCGCCGTTGTCTCGGATGGCACGGCGGTGCTCGGGCTTGGCGACATCGGCCCGTATGCGGCGATGCCGGTCATGGAAGGGAAAGCGATGCTGTTTAAGGAATTTGCCGGAGTGGACGCGTTCCCGATTTGTTTGGATACGAAAGACACGGAAGAAATCATTCAAATTGTGAAAGCGATTGCCCCGGCGTTTGGCGGCATTAATCTCGAAGACATTTCCGCTCCGCGCTGCTTTGAGATTGAAAAGCGGTTGAAGGAAGAGCTTGACATCCCGGTGTTCCATGACGACCAACACGGCACGGCGGTCGTGCTCTTGGCCGGGCTGCTCAACGCGCTGAAAATCGTCGACAAAAAGCTCGAGGACATTAAAGTGGTTCTCACCGGCATTGGCGCCGCTGGCATCGCCTGCACGAAAATTTTGCTTGCGGCCGGCGTGCGCAACATTATCGGGGTCGACCGCCATGGCGCCATCCATCGCGATGAAACGTATGAAAATCCGTATTGGCAAGAATATGCGCAACTCACGAACCCGGATAATCTGAAAGGAAGCTTGTCCGATGTCATCGCCGGCGCAGATGTGTTTATTGGCGTCTCAGCTCCCGGCATTTTAAAAGTGGAAGATGTGAAAAAAATGGCGCGCGATCCGATCGTGTTTGCGATGGCCAACCCGATTCCGGAAATTGATCCGGAGCTGGCCGAACCGTACGTGCGCGTCATGGCGACCGGGCGTTCCGACTATCCGAACCAAATCAACAACGTCCTTTGCTTCCCGGGCATTTTCCGCGGGGCGCTCGACTGCCGGGCGAGAGAAATTAACGAGGAAATGAAGCTCGCTGCCGCGAAGGCGATTGCCTCTGTCGTGACGGAGGATGAATTGAACGAAACATACATCATCCCGAGCGTCTTCAACAGCAAAGTCGTCGAACGCGTCAGACAAGCGGTCGTCGAAGCGGCTTACCGCACTGGGGTGGCGCGGAAGGATCATATTCCTTTAGGTGGATATACAGGGGAGCAAAAATAGAATAAGTGCGTAATTACAGAAAAAGCCGTCTGAAGGCCCACGGTTTTAATTGTAGGATGAAAGGCGACGTTGCTCGGCAATCCCTTAAGAGGATGGCTTCGAGCCACCATGTTTCTCTTTAGGTGTGGAATCTCAAAAGAAAAGGGGGTGAAGCCATGCCCACGATCACACTCAGGCTGGAGCTGCACACCCCAACGAAAGTCAAACAAGACATGTATGAACGGATGACAGAAGTGAATACCGCGTTTGCCAATTGGCTGTTGAATCATCCCGAGCTGAATCAAGCGACGAGCAAAATTTTTAAAGACTTTTCGTCGCAGCGGTTTCCTTCCGCCGTCGTCAATCAGACGATTCGGGAAGTGAAGTCTCAAAAGAAAAACCAGAAAACAAAGAAGTTCCGAACATTATGGTGTTGCTTTAACAACCAAAACGTAAAGGTGGAAAAGAAAGGAGAGTTCTACACGGTTTCATTCCCCACACTGGAGAAACGAATTGGCGTGCCGGTCGTCGTGCGTTCCTATCAAGAAACGTGGCTGAATCGGCTGCTCGATGGAACCGCCAAACAAGGGGCAGCCAAGCTCTACAAAAAGAGAAAGAAATGGTACTTGGCGATTGCCATCACCTTTGAAGTGGAGCCGCGGCACGAAACAAAGGTGATGGGCGTTGACTTGGGGCTTCGCTATATCGCCGTTGCCAGCGTAGGAACGAAATCGTTGTTTTTCAAAGGGAACCAATGCGCTTTCATTCGCCGACGATACGCGGCTTTGCGGCGAACGTTGGGCAAAGCCAAAAAGCTCCATATGATTCGCAAAATCGGTGATAAAGAATCTCGTTGGATGAAAGATATGAACCATAAAATCAGCCGTCAAATCGTCAACTTTGCCCTCGCCAACGGTGTTGGCGTGATTCGGATGGAAGAGTTGACAGGGATTCGGAAACGAGCCGCTTCGGCAAAAGAAGCAGGACGAAATCTTCATTCGTGGGCGTTCCATCAACTGCAAACGATGATTGCCTATAAAGCCGAAAAGGCAGGCATTCGGGTCGAGTGGGTGAATCCGACCTATACAAGCCAAACGTGCAAGTGTGGTCATCGAGAGAAAGCGAACCGAAACGGCATCCGCTTCCGATGCCAAAAATGCGGATACACCCTCCACGCTGACTTGAATGGTGCCATCAACATCGCCAAAGCGATTTCGGGTTTGAGCACCTAGCGCACTGGTCACAGGTGCGCCGCCCATTGGGGTACACGCTAACCTGATGGGATGGGCTGATGACACAGCCCCGAACTTGGGCGTTGTCCGAACCAGAAATGGATGAGGACGCCAACGACCCAAGAATCCCATGGCTTTAGCCGTGTGGAGTGTCAAAATCCGGCGCCAAAGGCGACGACGGCGGTATTTCAATGGAACAAGCCGCTCTTGGGCGTCTTTCGCACGAATCTCAATGAGGAGCTGCTTGACTCGCTCGTGGCGGACGAATGCGGAACGTTTGCGGTCGAGGTGAAGCCGAATGAAGTGCAAACCGTGCTTGTCGTTGATAAACAATAAGATGGTCATCAAAGCTGGGGCTTGCCGCCCCGGCTTTTCTGTTTGTAACAATAGGACAAGCTGTCCGTCTGTTTTGTAACAATACTGTAACAATTGTTAAATGAAACAGCGTGTTCGAGGGGTTGTCAACTCCCTTTTTGCAAGAAAAATATAGAATGATCGGCTGATAGAAGAAAAAAAGGAATGGAAGTGTGTGAAAGGATGACATCGCCAGCCGTTGCAGCCGGCGGCTTAGGCGTTTATTTGGCAATGAAAACAAGCCTGTTTTTTGCTCATTTTTTCCAACAGTCCTTTTTCCCAAATTTAAACCAAAAATATTACAAAAAACCCGTGTTATAATGGGGGTGCAGGCAAGAGAACAGCTGGAACTGTTCCTAAACAGAACTTAAGTGGATGGCGTGACGATGAATAGAGAAAGTCTTTGAAACTTTGAAAATAGAAACGTTAAGAAGGAGGAATTCCGATGAAGAAAAAAATGTTAGCCACGATCGCCGCTTCGGTCGCACTTGTCGGCGCTTCGTTTGCGGCAACGACGAAAACGGAAGCGGCAGGGGTGACGTGTCCGACAGCGAACGTGTATCAAGTAAAATATACAAGCACTAACATTCAAGATTTCGAGAAATGGTTGAAACAATACTTCCCGTTTGTGTCGTTCCAACCGGCGAAACCGGCCGTGCAGCAACCGGCAGTGAAACAGCCGGCCGCAGCGAAACCGCAAGCTCCGGCAGCGGTCAAACAGCCGGCGGCTGCAAAACCGGCAGCCAATACGCAAGCGCCAGCGAAAAAACCGGCAACAGCGCCAACAACAACGACACAAAAAACAACCGGCTTGAACGCTTATGAGCAACAAGTCGTAGAACTGACGAACAAAGAACGGGCAAAATACGGTTTGCCGCCGCTTCAAGTCGACTTAGCTCTCAGCAAAGTCGCCCGCGAAAAATCGCGCGATATGGCGGTCCACAACTACTTCTCGCACAACAGCCCGACGTACGGCTCCCCGTTTGAGATGATGAAAAAATTCGGCATTTCGTACACAGCCGCCGGGGAAAACATCGCCAAAGGCCAACGCACCCCGCAAGAAGTCGTCAATGCGTGGATGAACAGTGAAGGCCACCGGGCGAACATTTTGAACAAAAACTTTACGCATATCGGCGTTGGTTTTGAAGAAAACGGCTATATTTGGACGCAACAATTTATCCGCAAGTAAGGCGGATGGTTGACGGTGATCCTGCCCATCATGCAGATGGGCAGGGTTTTTTTGTACAAAAATATTTCGCTAACAACTTGGGAAACTATGCTATAATGGTCAACAGGCTGTAAAAAATGAGAAGATCGCGGGGGAGACACCAATGCGAATACGCGATTGGGATCACAACTTAAAAGCCCGCCTGTATGGCGAGGCGCTGATGAATACGACTTTTTGGATGTTTTTTCCGTTTATGGCCATCTATTTTGCAGACTCGTTTGGCAAAGAAACAGCCAGTATGTTATTGATTGTGTCGCAATTGTTTTCCGTGGTCGCCAATTTGATGGGTGGCTATTGCGCCGATGTGTTCGGGCGCAAGCGAATGATGGTGTTATCCGCTTACGGGCAGGGGGCGGCGTTTTTCGTCTTTGCCTTGGCCAGTTCCCCATGGTGGTCGTCGCCACTTGTCGGTTTTCTTTGTTTTACGTTTGCCGGCATTTGCGTCGCCTTTTATTGGCCGGCGAGCCAGGCGATGGTTGCTGACATCGTGCCAGAAAAAGACCGGAGCTACGTGTTCGCGGTGTTTTATACGTCGGTGAATATTTCGGTCGTGATTGGCCCGACGGTCGGCGGGCTGTTTTATGCTGATCACCTGTTTTGGCTGCTGCTTTTGGCGGCGTGCTCCTGTTTAACGATGGCGGCTGTGTTGGCCAGACGGCTGCGCGAAACAGCCCCGCATTCGGCGGGAGGGCGGCGAACCGTGCCGTGGCTGCGGTTTTGGCGGGAACAAATAGGACAGTATGCCGTCATTGTCCGCGACCGCACCTTTTTCTTGTTTATTATAGCCGGGGTGCTTGTCGCACAGACGTTTATGCAGCTTGATTTGTTGCTTCCGGTCTATATGAAAGAGACGCTTCATAAAGAAACGTTATGGGCTGGCTGGACGGTGGACGGCGCCAATGCTTTTGGCCTGCTTATTGCGGAAAACGGGCTGCTTGTGGCGCTGTGCACGGTCATGATGACGCGGCAGATGGCGCGTTTTTCGGAGCGGTGGGCGTTTATCGGCTCGGCTGTTTTATATGGCATCACAATGTGGCTGTTTAGCCAAACATCGTCGTTTTTCGGATTTGCGGCGGTCATGGTGCTGTTCACCTTGGCCGAGCTGATGACGGCCGGTCTGCAGCAGTCATTTGTATCCAGGCTGGCACCTGAAGACATGCGCGGCCAATATTTTGCCGCCGCTAGCCTCCGCTTTACGATCGGGCGGATGGTGGCGCCGATGTCGCTTGCAGCCGCGACGTGGGTCGGCTATACATGGACGTTTGTTGGCCTTGGAATGCTGGCGCTCGCCAGCGCGGCGCTCTATGCATGGATGTTTCACCAGGCCAGGCAGCAAACAGAGCGGCCGGACATTTCCCTTTCCCAATGACGGGGGCTATGCAAATGGCTACCCGTTTTTTTGTGTTCCCCGGTATAATAAAAAGCGTGTCGTTGTTCGTGTAACATATATTCCCTGTCTCTGACATAAAGTGGAACTAGACAGAGAGAAGGAGAGGGGAAGCCATCATGAAACTGCAACGGTGGGAAACGAACATAAACGGGGGGGAAGCGGACAACCGCGGCGGACAAGACGGCGCGGCGGCGTTAGCGCGTTATGAGAAACGGCATCAAAAGCGCCTATTGTCCCGAGAAAAGAGAAAAAAACAATACCGTTTCATCGGCTGGCTTCTTTTGGCGGTCGCTGTCGCATGGGGGGCGGGCACGCTCGTTTGGAGCGGGTACGGAACATTAAAGACGGCAGCGAGCCGAGAGTTGGCCATCACGCGGTTGAAAGAAGCGATCGAAGACCGCGATGCGGCTGCCTTGCAAACGATGCTGAGAACGACCGATGAAACGGTGCCCATTAATGAGAAAACGCTCACGCCGTTATTCGCCTATTTTGAACAGCATTCTGAGGCGTACGAAGCGCTCGATCAGGAGTTCGACCGCCAGCGTGAGGGGGGGCACGTGTATATTAAAGGATTGACGTCCCGCCCGCCGGTGTTTACGATTCATGTGTTTGAGGATCGGTATGTGTTTGAGCCAGCCCTCTATTTTCTCCATGTCCGCGTCGATGATCCGGAGGCGTCGCTTGTCGTCAATGGGGTGAAAGCGGAAGAGGAGGCGACGAAAGACCCATTTGTCAAAAAAATCGGCCCGTATTTGCCGGGCGCGTACACTGTAACCATTGTCCATTCGAATGGGAAAAAGAAAACCATCCGCGTTGAGCTGTTTGGCGGCGCCCGCGTCCATGAGGTCGATATCACGAAATGAACGAATAAGCAAATACCGCTTCCACGACGGCGGTAATGACAACATCTTGCGTCTGTACAGGCGGCGCTGATGAGGAAATGCTGAGAACAGCCGGATTGTATGGCGCCGGCCGAGGCGATGACTGTTCTTTCAGTTCAATCGGCGTGTCATAAAGAGGCAAGCTGAGAGCGCGGGCGATGGCCAGCGCTTTTTCTTTGGCGTGTTTCACGGCCAATGCCAACGCTTGCTGGTAATAGGCTTGTTCGTTTGCTAGACGGAATTCCAAGCCGCGGGCGAGGTTTGCTCCACGGGCAACGGCCGCCTCGTAAATGGCGCCGGCTTTTTTAGGATCGCGGACGGTGATTTCCAGCCAATGTTCGACTTCATAGCCAGATAAAGCGGTTGTTCCGTTATGATGTTCGTATGTTGGCCGGATGGAAAACGATGTCGTTTCAATGTCTTCTATTGGAATGTCAAGCGCCTTTAATGCTTCGGTGACGGCATTGGTGCGTTTGGCATTGTCAGTCAGGGCTTCTTGGATGTTGTGATGTTCTGTATGAACGCCGATTGCGATGAGGACGGTATCCGGTTTGGCGATGACGGTTCCTTGGCCAGTGATGGTCAGTGTGGGGCGAGAAGCGACAGGGGGAGCGGGACGATGCCATGACTGCATTTCATTCCCTCCTTCCACCATTAGGCAGCTTTTTGATCCTCGTCCGCCGCTTGCCAATAGTAGACGCGCGGCAGGCCGACATAGCACCAATATTCCTTCAACAGCGAGATCACGACAAAGGAGGCAAATTGCCAGTCGATCGAATTCATCCCCATTTCTCCTTTCGATGGTTTCACTATAGCTTATTCAAAGCGGCCATTGTCCTATGCGCGCCGTCTAGTTGGTGATGAAACTTCTTTGGGCGCTTGTACGTATCATGGCGTGGACATGTTATAATGGAAGAAAAGATGAAGAAAGGGATGGACAATGAAGCAACTGCTTCGCACGATATGGCGTTGGTTCGTTTCATGGAACATTGGGATCATCGTTGCAGTTACGGTATTTATTGCCGCCGATTTTCACGTCCTGGCCTCGCTTTTATCAGGAATGGGAGCGATGTGGGGGGTGTCCGCTGTGATGAAAAGGCGGCATCGCCGTTTGGCAGCTGACGTACCGACCGAGGAGCAGGCATACGTTCGCAGCCAGCTTGGCGAGGCGCGCGCGTTATGGAAGCGGCTGCGCCGGGCCCGCTATCGGCTTCGTTCGGTGGCGATGTGGCAAACCGTTTCCCGATTGAGTGCCATCGTCGATCGGATCATTCGCGCGGTCGAGCAGCAGCCGCACCAGCTTCGCCTCGCCCAGCCGTTTTTCTTAAATGAGTGGCCGACGGCGGTGGAAATGGTGGAAAAATACGTATACTTGTCGCAGCAGCCGGTGCAAAATGCGGAAATGGCCGCGGCGCTGCAACAAACGGAGCGGTTGCTTGGCGAGCTGACCGAAGCGGCGGAGCGGCAGCTGCTCGAAGTGTTATCAAACGACGTTTGGTCGCTGCACACCGGAGCAAAAATGCTTGAGCAGTCGTTGCATCAATCATCGGCCCGGCTTCATTTGCCGTTGTCAAAGAAAGGAGAATGACGGTGGACGAACGGAATCATGAGATGGAGTCACTCGAACAGCTTCATGAACGGAAACGGACAAGCATACTTGACGATCTGCTGGCCCAGCCGTTTTCCCCGCCGGCCGCCCCCCAGCTTGAAGAAGGGGAAACGACGGCTAACGCACTCGATGCGCTCAAACCGGAGCATCGGGAAAAAGCATTGGCGCTGGCCCGACAAATCGATCCGGCCAACCACCAGGCCATTTTGCAATACGGGGTGGCGGCGCAAGCTGAGCTGTCCAAGTTTTCCCATGCGATTTTGCATCATGTGCAGACGAAAGACGCCGGTCCGGTCGGTGAAGTGATCAGCGAGCTGATGGCGAAAATTAAGGAAGTCAATCCCGATGATTTAATGACGGCGAAAAAAGGGTTTTTGTCCCGCTTGTTTGGCACAGTGGCCAAGCCGCTGCAAGGGATGGTGGCGAAATATCAAAAAATCGGCGTTGAAATCGACAAAATCGCCGACCAGCTGGAAAAACACCGGCATTTGTTGTTTCGCGACATCATGATGCTCGAGACGCTTTACGAGAAAAATAAAGAGTATTTTGAGGCGCTCAATATTTATATTGCGGCCGCGGAATACAAGCTGGAGGAGCTGCGGACGAAAACGATCCCGGAAAAGCAAGCGGCCGCCGAGCGCTCCGGCGACCAAATGGCTTGGCAAGAGGTGCAAGATTTGCGCCAGTTTGCCGACCGGCTGGAAAAGCGGGTGCACGACTTAAAGCTCAGCCGGCAAGTGACGATCCAGACCGCGCCGCAAATCCGCATGATTCAGCATATGAACGAGACGCTCGTCGAGCGCATCCAGTCATCGATTTTAAACGCGATTCCGCTTTGGAAAAACCAAGTCGTCATCGCGTTGACGCTGTTTCGACAACAAAAAGCGGCGGAGGCGCAAAAACAAGTTGCTGAAACGACGAATGAGCTGCTGTTGCGCAACTCCGAGCTGTTAAAAACGAACAGCATCGCAATCGCCAAGGAAAATGAGCGCGGCTTGGTCGACATCGAAACGCTGAAGCGGACGCAAGAAAACTTGATCGCCACGCTTGAGGAGACGTTGAAAATTCAAGCGGAAGGCCGTTTGAAACGGCAGCAGGCCGAACGCGAACTGGCGGCCATGGAAGCGGAACTGAAACAGACGCTTCTGTCTTTGAAGCGGCCGGAGCGTTAGGGGATCGCTTGCCCGCGGCTCGGCGCATAGAAAAGGGTGCCTGCCACGAAATGGGCACCCTTTTCGTCGTTTTGCGCGGCCGCTTGTTTCGGCCGCAGGCGGTTGTGCAGCCAAGAGCCGCCGTTCGATGGCGTTTTGCGCTAGGCGGCCTCCTCGCCTACAAAATCGGGGGGTTGGGCGGTTCTTGCTTCGGCCGGTCTTCGTCGTCCACCCGTTCGTCTTCGCGGCCATCGGGGCGGGCGGTGCGGATGTCAAACTCTTCCGCCGCTTCCGTCTGCCACTGGCGGCCGATCAGCGGCACCCCTTCCTCGCCATGTTGGCCGATGACAAAACGCAACACATAGCCATGGAACAACAGCTCCCCTAATGCGGCAAGCAAGGCCGAGAAAAAGGCTGCATTGATCATAGCGCCCCCTGCACCGTCATAAAACGCGCCAACGCCGATCCAAGTAGCGACAAACACTAGGCCGAAATCGGCGATCGTCGCCGAGACGTTGCCGAGGCGCGGCAAGACATACAAATCGCCGAGCGCGTAGGCGACTAGCGTCAGCCAAAGGCTGAACCATAATAGTTCCGCGGACGATATGCGCAAAAACAACGGCAAAATGGCGAACATCACGGTAGCCGTCAGCAAATACTTCAGCGCCAATGCGAGCAAATGTCTCATCTTTGCGCCGCCGTCTTCACTCTGCAGGGGAGTTCGGACCCTCTAATTTTTTATCTCCGTACCCCGGTTGCTTTTCCATATTTTTTGCCGGCTGTTGTTTTTTTCGTTGCTGCTCCAAGCTGTCGTTTTGTTGTGGCTGTCTCATTGATCATCATCCTCTCTTTTGGTTGTTTACCGTTAGTTTGCCGCATTTGTCTTGATGTATACATGTATTATCCATAAACTCCCTCTTTTTATTTTTCATCCCTGTTTCACATTAATATAATGAACGATGTAAACAGGGAGGAAAGCGAATGGAAGAGAACAAACAATCGCTTGAGGTGGCCGGGCGCCAGTATGATCCGTCTGATTACAAGTCAGCCGCGGCTCTCGGCGCCGGGTTGGCCGAGACGCATGAACAAGTAAGCGACGTCTACGCGGAAGGGACGATCGAGGCGGCGGCCGAGCAAGAAAACGCGCCAGACATTCCCCTGTCCACGCCGGAGTAAAAGCCGAAACGCCAAGGATTCGCTCCTTGGCGTTTCCGCTGATGGCTAAGGCTGTCCATCGGTGAGAAATGAAAGGGCAAAAGGAAAGAAAAACAGTTCGTACTTTCCCCCATCGTCGTCTATACTAGTAGTGCGCACGGCGATTCACCGATATAAGGGGGATGATCATCGTGAGATGGCAGCGGGCTTTATTGGCGTTGCTCAAAGAGCGGAAAGACCATTCCATCGCGTTGGCGATCGACACATCAAACCGTCCGGAGCGGCCAATGCTCATTCAAAACATTGTGAAGCTGTTTGAAAAGCTGCGCCCGGACACGCTGCTCGTCCAAGCGGATTTTAAAATTCGCGATGTCTCTCCGGTTGGCGTGGCGACGATTAAATATTTCAAGCACGGGAAATCGTCGTACACCGAAGTGCTGGAATGGGCCGCTGCGCAAAAAATCGATACGTTGTTTTACATCACCGATGTAACCGGCTATTTTTATGAAGAACTCGAAGTCGACTATGAAGTGTTTTGGCTTGTGCCGGACGATTATATGCCGCGCGTGCCGTTTGGCAAGCCCATTCGTGTGGCGTAACACTGTGAGGGATGCCCCTCGTGATGAGAGGCATTCTTTTTTGTTAAGAAATTTAACAAACTTTTTGTGTTCGAAACCGATTGCAACCAAAAACACACGTTGCTTTTGGTTGGTTTGTGTTATATATTATTACATATAAAAGGGATGATAAATGACAAAAGGGGGATGCGTAAAATGGATGAAAAAACGTTGACGCTTGGGCTGGATGCCCTCTGGGTCATGCTTTCGGCGGTGCTCGTCATCGGCATGCAGGCAGGGTTTGCTTTGCTTGAGGCCGGATCAACGCGCATGAAAAACTCCGGGCATGTGGCTGGCAAACAAATTTTAAGCTTTGCTATCGCCTCATTGGCGTTTTGGGCGTTCGGCTTTGCGATTGCGTTTGGGGCTGGGAATAGCTTCATCGGGACGGAAGGATGGTTTTTAAAAGAAGGAAAAGGAACGTTTGACTCGTTGTCGTGGGCGAATGTGCCGCTCGAGCTCAAATTTTTATTCCAGCTCGGCTTTGCCGGCGTGTCGCTGGCCATCGCTTGGGGCGGCTTCGCTGAGCGGGCGAAGCTGTCTGTTTATTTTCTTTTTGGCACGATTTTTACGATCGCCATTTACCCGGTGATCGGCCATTGGGTGTGGGGCGGCGGCTGGCTCGGGCAACTCGGGATGCAAGATTTCGCTGGTTCAACCGTTGTCCACTTGCAAGGCGCGATTGCGGCGCTCATCGCCACGGTCTTGCTTGGCCCGCGCATCGGCAAGTTCAATAAAGACAAGACGCCAAACGTCATTCCGGGGCATAACCAAGTGTATACAGTCATTGGCGGATTGATTTTATGGATCGGCTGGTTCGGCTTTAACGCGGGCAGCACGATGGCGGTTGGCGACGGATTTTTCGGCTATGTGGCCTTGACGACGAACTTGGCTGCTGCGGCGGGGGCGGTTGCTGCGATCTTGACGGCGAAAATTTTGGTCGGCAAAGCGGACATTCCGGCGATGGTCAACGGTGTGTTGGCGGCATTGGTTGCCATTACAGCGGCGTGCGCGTTCGTTGAACCGTGGGCGGCGGTCATCATCGGTGCAGTGGCGGGATCGTTCACGTTCTGGACGTCCATCTACTTCGAACGCAAAGGGATTGATGATCCAATTTACGCCTTTTCCGTCCACGGCATTGCCGGCATTATCGGCACGATTTCAACTGGGTTTTTCGCTTCGCCGCGTTTAGTCGAGATCACGGGCATCGGGAAGGCCGGACTGTTTTACGGCGGCGGATTTGATCAGCTGATTGTGCAAACGGTCGGGGTGCTCGGCGCTGCGGTGTATGTCGCTGCCGTTTCGTTTATCATCTTATATGCCATGAAGAAAACGATCGGACTGCGTGTGACGGCGGAACAAGAAATTTCAGGTCTTGATATTAGCGAGCACGGCTCTTATGGCTATCCGGAACAGCTCGATCCCGTGTATCAGCCGAAGACAGCTGCCCAGCAATAGCCAAGGGGGAAAAGGAGGTGGAATCGTTGGCGGAAAAGGTGGCCGAACGGCTAAGTGCAGCCGAGTCGGCCGCCGAACTTCGTTTTTGTCATGATGAACTGGCGCGTGAACTGCGGCGCTGTTTGACGCTTGAACAAATGGAGCAGCTTGCAAGCGACATCGTTTGTGTGCATGAAGCCATCCTTCGCCGCGCGTTTTTCCTTGCGGAGCGGGAGACGATGAAACAGTCGGTCGGCATTCGTCCCTCGGCGTGGTGCTGGTATGTGATGGGAAGCATCGGCCGGCGTGAGCCGACGATCTGGACGGATCAGGATCACGGCGTTTTATTCGACTGTCCCGAGGAAGTGGAGGCGGATTGTTATGAATTCATCCGCCATATGGCGGCGATTGGGGTGGACATGTTGCATGAGGCTGGGTATCCGTACTGCTCCGGTTACGTGATGGCGACGAACAAGCGGTGGGCGCAGTCGGTCCGCGGTTGGGAGCAACAACTTTCTTCCTATTTCGAAAGCGGGTGGCCGAACGACATTCGTTTTTTGTTGATCGCGATGGATATGCGTCCGCTTTATGGCGAGCTGAGATTGGCTGAGGAGGGCAGGAGGATGTTGTTTTCAGCGGTGGCCAAACGGCCGCCGCTGTTGGCGCGCATGGGGGAGCACGTTCAATTCCCTCCGGTTCCGCTCGGTTGGCTGGGTAACGTGCAAACGGAGCGATGGGGGCCGCATAGTGGGGCCGTTCATATGAAACAAAGCGGCTACGTGCAACTCGCCAACGCCTTAAAATGGTTAGCCTGTTTTGCTCAAGTCCCAGCGGCGGACACGGCAGAGCGGCGGCGGGCGCTTGAGGCGGCGGGCGTATTGACGGCACCGCTTTCCACCGCCGTTGGCGAGGCGCTGTCTGTTTACTATTCGATTCGTCTCAAGTACAGCACCGAGGCGAGGGATGGTCGTGAATATGTGTTATGGCGGACGCTTGAGCGGACAGAGCAAAAGCAGCTGAAGCAAGCGATGCGCACCGCAAAACGGTTGCAGCGCTTTGTCGCCCGGCAGGTGGCTCGCATTCATGCATGAGCGGCACCGTTTTTGGCAGCGGGCGCTCCGCTTGTTGTCGCTTGGCGTTCCGCGCGAGGCATCATCCGCCTTATTTGGGCATGACCATTCGCTGCAACAGGAAACATGGCTTCGCTCGCTGCAAAAGGAAAAACAGCACATCATCAATTGGCATGACCGTTTGACTGACATCCCGTTTGTCATCATCGATATGGAAACGACCGGCTTTTCCCCGGAGCAAGGCGATGAAATTTTGGCCATGGCGGCAGCGAAAACGGTCGGAGGAGCCGTGACCGATATGTACATGACGCTCGTCAAGCCGGAAAAGCCGATCCCGCAACACATCTCCGCCTTGACCGGCATTGAGGCGAAGGATGTGGTGTTCGCTCCGCCGCTTGCCGAGGCGCTGCGCACGTTTGTGCCGTTTATTGCCACAGGCGTTTTAGTCGGCTATCATATCGGCCATGATTTGGCGTTTTTGCGCCATGCCCTTTGGCGCCATTATCGGCAAAAATGGAGCGGACGATTTCTTGACTTGCAGCCGATGATGACGCTGATCGGCCATTCGTGCCCGACGTTTGACGATGCGTTAGCTTGTTACGGCATCTGTTGCCCGCGCCGCCATACGGCGGATGGCGACGTCGAAGCGATGGCAAAGCTATGGGCGATTTTGCTCGATGAATTCCGCCAGCGCGGCATCGACACGCTGCATGATCTGTACGCCGCGCTCAGCCGCCACTGACGCTCCTAGGCAGGGCAGAGGACTGGAAGGTTGGTGGAGAATGGTCATTGTTCGCCAAGCGATCGAGTTCGCCGTGAACAAAGAGTTGATTTTACAGGATCAATGTCGTTTTGGCCTAGGGCATCGGCTGAACGAAAAAAAGCGCTAAGTTTGGCGCTTTTTTTGCTGGTATTAGAGCGGTTTGGTCGGCGTCGGTTCGGCGTAGCCTTCTTTATATTTTTCATCGATCATATGCCGAATGTCTTTGATCGATTTCCCTTGATCGTAAGCGGCGATCGATTCAGCGGCGATCTCCAAGCAGACGCCGCATTTGGTCGCATGATCATCCCAGACGACCGAGCCGTCTTCTTTAGTTTCATAGACAAAGCAGTCATAACTGTTCTTATGGCCAGCTGATTGCCCGCAGCCGCAATAGCAAGGGATATTCTCAAGCAGCTCGCGGTGTTCGGCCGCCTGCTGGTACAAGACCGCCATCTCTTCTTCAAACGCGCTCAAAAAGCTTGGCAAATGCTCGATCGATTTTGTTGTTTCGCGAATATCGCCAGTAGCTGTTTTCGTTATATGCGAATGGCTTTGTTCTTGGCTGTTGCCATCTGCGCAGCCTGACAGAAGAACGCTAAACGACAACATACATGCCGCCATCCATACTGGACGTCTCAAATTTCTTCTTCCTTTCTTTTTGGTCGTTTCCTGGCTCGGTTATTGACAGTTTGAATGTATCATACTTTGTCTTGGGCGGCAATCATCTTGTAGCTAGGCGCGTTGCGCTCACCATTCCAGCATAAAAATGGCTGATCAAGGCAGTGCGTTTTCATAAGAAAAAAGAAGACGATGCAAAGGAAGAAGAGGCTTTGCATCGCCTTTCACTGCATTACTGGCCTTGCAGAAAATATTTTTCAATATCATCCAACATCAAGTGGGCCGCAAGTACTCCGCCAGCCGTGTTCCAAATCGTGTTGCTCACTTTGTACACCTTGCCTTGTTTCGCGACGTTTAAGTTTTGAAATAGCGGGTCGTTGATCCATTCTTTTTCAAGTTCGCTCGCTTTGCCGTCCCCCGTCTCATATGTAAAGTAGAACAGGATGTCGCCATCCATTGCTGGAATGCGTTCTTTCGTCACGCCGGTTTCCGCAAAGTCGTTTACGTTTTGCGATTCCGGGCGGGCGAAGCCAAGTTGATCCAAAATGACGCCGGAGAACGAGTCTTTATGGTAAATGCGCACGTCGCCGGCCTCAAAGCGGACGATCGAGACTTTCATGTTTAACTTGTCGCCGAGTTTCGCTTTTAAGTCTTCAATGCGCTTGTCATATTCAGCAATGATTTGTTTCCCTTTTTCCTCTTGGTTCACAGCTTTCGCATACAGCATAAAGTTGTCTTTCCATTTGCCGCGCAGCGTTTCTGAGAACACGGTCGGGGCGATTTGTTTCAGTTGTTCGTAAATTTTTTCATGGCGCATTTTGTTGCCGATGATCAAATCCGGTTTCAAGGCGGCGATCGCTTCCACGTTCGGCTCTGACTCCAAACCGAGCTCTTTGACGCCTTCCATTTTATCTTTAATATGGTCGTACCACGGATCGCCCGTCCACGATTTGACGGCGCCGACCGGCTTTATGCCTAGCGCCAGCAACGCTTCTGTTCCTTCGTTCGTCAAAATGACGACCCGTTTGGGTGTTCCTTTGATTTCGGTCGTGCCCATGGCGTGTTCGACCGTGTAGCTCACTTCCGCTTTCGCCCCATTGTTTTCCGCTGGTTTGGCTGTTTCTTCCTGTTTTCCGCCGCAGCCCGCGAGAAGCAGGAGAGAAAGAATGAAGGCGGAAAAAAGGGTGAGATGTCGTGATTTCACTAGCCAATCCCCCTTGAAGTTTGATAATGAATTTCATTTACGTTGATTATAATAAATAAAATTGAGAATCGTTGTCAACTATATCATAAGAAAATGCGAAAAAAACATTGACGATGAGAGTCATTATCAAATATACTTGACGATAGAGATATAGAGAATGAAGCAAGGGAGATCTCAGAGATGCTGGTGACAAACCGTCAAAAAATGGTTGGCCTTATCGGTTTGCTGATTGTGCTGCTTGCCGCCATGTGGATGAGCATCGTTTGCGGATATACCGATACGAGTTGGCGGCAGGCGGTGGCGGCTCTCATCGACAATAACGGATCGAATGCCCATTTAGTCGCGGCGACGGTTCGGCTGCCGCGAGCGTTGATTGCGGCTGCCGTTGGCGCAAGCCTAGCGATGGCCGGAGCGCTCATGCAAGCGCTGACGCGAAACCCGCTCGCTTCGCCAGGCATTTTCGGCATTAACGCCGGGGCCGGTTTTTTGATTGTTGTGACGGTCACCTTTTTTTCCATTTCTTCATTGCAAATGTTGTCTTGGGTCGCATTTATGGGGGCGGCGATGGCGGCGTTGATCGTGTTTGTGATCAGCGCCGCGGGGAAGGACGGGCTGACCCCGCTCAAAATGACGCTCGCCGGCACGGCGGTCGCGGCTTTATTTGCCTCGCTGACGCAAGGGATGCTGGCGATGAATGAAAAAGCGCTTGAAGAAGTGCTCTTTTGGCTGGCCGGGTCGGTCGCCGGCCGGAAGCTCGAGCTGTTGGCAGCCGTCTTTCCGTATTTGGCTGCCGCTTGGCTTGGGGCCATGTTGCTGGCGCGCCATGTCAACATCTTAATGATGGGAGACGATGTAGCGAAAGGGCTCGGGCAGCGGACAACCTTCATTAAAGCGGCCGCCGCTCTCTTAGTTGTCCTGCTCGCCGGCGGTTCGGTCGCTGTTGCCGGTCCGATCGGCTTTATCGGCATCATGGTGCCGCATATGGCGCGGGCGCTGGCCGGCGTCGACCACCGCTGGCTGCTTCCATACTGCGCCTTGCTTGGCGGGATTTTGCTTCTTATGGCCGATATTGGGGCGCGCTACGTTCTGATGCCGCGCGAAGTGCCGGTCGGCATCGTCACCGCCTTGCTCGGCGTTCCATTTTTCATCTACATTGCCCGCAGGGGGATCGCCGCAAAATGAAAAAATACATCACGGTCCGAATGGGAAAACACATCTCGTTTTTCTATGACAAAAAAGCTGTTGCGGTGCTCGCCGCGCTCATAGCAGCGGCCGTCTTACTTTTCCTGATCAGCATTGGCAGCGGCGAAATGCGCATGTCCCCGCTTGAGGCCGCTGCCGCGCTGTTCGGATACGGAGAGGAAATTCATCAGACGGTGATTGTGACGTTCCGCCTGCCGCGTGTGCTTGTCGCTTGGTTGGCCGGAATGGCGCTGGCTGCCGCGGGTGCCATTTTGCAAGGAATGGTGCGCAATCCGCTCGCTTCGCCGGATGTGCTCGGCATCACCGGCGGAGCGGCGGCCGCGGTCGTTGGCTTTTTGGCGCTATTTAGCGATGAAAACAACTCTTTGACCGTCAGCATCCACTGGCTGCCGCTTGCCGCCTTTCTCGGCGCAGCGACCGCTGCTTGGCTCGTATATATGCTGGCGTGGAAAAACGGCCTCGCCCCGCTTCGGCTCGTGCTTGTCGGCATCGGCGTTTCTGCGCTCATGCAGGCGTTGACGACACTGTTGATGATCACAGGACCCATCTATCGGGCGAGCCAGGCAAACGTGTGGATTACGGGCAGTGTGTATGGAGCTTCTTGGCAGCACGTTTCGCTCATGGCGCCATGGGTCATCGGACTGCTCCTTGTGGCGATATTGGCCGCGCGGCATGTCAATGTGCAGGAGCTGGGCGATGAGCTGGCGATTGGGCTTGGCGGCGCGGTCGAACGGCAACGGCTAGGACTTGTTTTGCTTAGCACCGCGCTCACCGGCGGCGCGGTCGCTTTCGCCGGTGGCATCGGCTTTGTCGGGCTGATGGCGCCGCATATGGCACGCCGGCTTGTTGGTTCGGCGTTTGGTGCGCTGCTTCCGACGGCAGCGCTGTTAGGCGGCGTGCTCGTCATGGGGGCGGATCTCGCCGGGCGGATGCTTTTGGCGCCGACGGAAATCCCGGCCGGCGTATTTACGGCCGCACTTGGTGCGCCATATTTTATTTATTTGTTGTACCGAACCCGGAAACCATAAATGAAGGAGGGGGCAAACATGCACGCGCTGCAGGCGAAAGAATTGACATTGTCGTACGGGGATGCGCTCATTATCGATCGGTTGAACTTGACGATTCCAAAAGGGAAAATCACGGTGTTCATCGGCGCGAACGGCTGCGGCAAGTCGACGTTGCTGCGCGCCTTGGCTCGTCTGTTGAAGCCGGCAGGCGGCGCTGTCTTGCTTGATGGAAAAGAGATTGCCAAGCAGCCGACCAAGGAAATCGCCCGCCGTTTGGCCATTTTGCCGCAGTCGCCTGTGGCTCCGGAAGGATTGACGGTCCTTCAGCTCGTCAAGCAAGGGCGTTACCCATATCAAACGTGGCTCAAGCAATGGAGCGACGAAGATGAGCGCGCCGTTGCGCGCGCTTTGTCAGCAACAGGACTGACAGAGCTTGCCGAGCGGCCGGTTGATTCGCTGTCCGGCGGCCAGCGCCAGCGCGCATGGATTGCCATGACGCTGGCGCAAGAAACGGACATCATCTTGCTTGACGAGCCGACCACTTACTTAGATTTGGCGCATCAAATTGATATTTTGGATTTATTGTTCGAACTCAATGCAACAGAACAGCGGACGATCGTCATGGTGCTTCACGATTTGAATTTAGCGTGCCGTTACGCCCATCATCTCGTCGCCATTCGCAACAAAACGGTGTACGCCGAAGGGAAGCCGGAGGATGTCATTTCCCACCAGCTCGTGAAAGATGTGTTCCAAATGGACTGTCAAATTACGTACGATCCGCTCTTTGGCACTCCGCTTTGCATTCCGTACGGCAAAGGGCGGCGCATTCTACAGAAAGAAGGCGTATCGTGATGAGGTTAAGTGAAGAAGAAGTGAAAGCGTTGGAAACGTACCGTTTTTCGAGCGAAGCTGCTGATGTCTCGTCATCGATGTTGTTGGCCCGGCTGCTGAATGATGACGGGCAGCTCGCGAAGTATGTGGCGCACGTCCGCGCCGAGATGGGGGCGGCAAACGACGCGGTTGCCGCTTCGATGCTCGTCAAGCGCCTAAGCTTTTTGGCGCCGATGGCCTTATACGCCATGTCGGTGTGGAACAAGCGGCTTGTGCTCGATCCTGAGCGAATTTGGCTTGATACGGACGGCGAAGGGGAAATGTGGATGCCGCGCTTTCGCCTTGCGCCGCCGGAAGCGGAGATGTGCGGCATTGAGCGCAGCGGTTGGCGCGAGCAGGCCGTTCGCGACGTGTTCGCCGGCTTGTTCGCTCCGCTCATCGTCCGGTTGCGGCGCCTGACGCGTGTATCGCCGCTCATCTTATGGGAAAATGTCGCGATTTATGTGTACTGGGTATATGAACGTTGGCTTGAGGATGAGTCGCTTGCTCCGGTCGCCGACCGGCTGCGCGATGATTTTTATTTCCTTGTTTATGACGCAGACGGCCGCCTGTTTGGCCAAAAAGACAATCCGCTCCGTCGCTTTTGGAAAGGCGCGAGCGGCATGCAGCGGACAACGTGCTGCCTATACGTGCAAACCAACGGGGGGACATGCTGCCAAACGTGCCCACTCAAAGCCCGCCAGCGGCAAACCGGGTGACCGGAAGGCCGCCGGTGGGCAGTTCCATATTTTTGACAAAATGTTTGCGAAATTTGTTGATTTTTGCCGTGATTTTCGTGAAAATGGAAGTGTGGACATCGCTTATTTTGGTGAAACGGCGAGGTAGCAATTGCATGGACAAATATACGGCCTTTTTCCATCACTTCACAGAAGCAGTGGTCATCTTGAATTTGCAAGGCGTGATCATTTACAACAATCCGGCTTTTGCCGGCTTGGCGCTGAGTGAAGAAGTACAGAGGACGCTGTCCGTCGAAGGACGGGCGTTGGTTGAACGGGTGAAACAGCGCCCGGCTGCCTTTCGCTGGGAGTTGCTTGGCGGCTTATTGGTTGCGGGGGTGTCGCCGATCATCGGTGAAAACGGACAGACGGCCGCCGTCTTATGCGTCCTGCGCCGTCAAGCGGAAGAGAGCGGGCTGCAGGAGCGGCTGGCCGAAGCGGAAAGGCGCTTGCAGCTGATCGTCGAACATTCGAGCGATTATGTATTGATTTTTTCCCGCCACGGTGAGTTGGCGTACATTCCGCCGTCGTGGAAACACAAAACGGATGAGCGCCATCCGATAACGTACAAAGATGTGCTGGCGTTTGTCCATCCGGATGATGCGCCGGCGGTGGCGCAAAAACTGGCTGAGCTGTACGATACATATGAAACGCAAGCTGCAGAGTTTCGCAAACAAGGGGAGCAGGGCGAATGGATTTGGGTCGAAGCGCAAGGGAAGGCGATTCTCGACGAGGCAGGGGCATTGGATTGCGTCATTGTAACCGTGAAAAACATCAGCGAGCGGAAACGGTATGAAGAGAAGCTCTGTCAGCTTTCCTACTTCGATTCGCTTACCGGCATCGCCAACCGCAGCTATTTCGAGCGGCATATTCATGAGCTGATCGCGAGTCAGACGCCGTTTGCCCTTTGCTATTTGGATTTTGACAAATTCAAATGGATCAACGATCATTTTTCCCATCAAGCCGGCGATTACTTTTTGCGCGAGGCGGTCAAGCGCGTCGAGCGGGCGTTGCGTCCCGGCGACTTTTTTGCCCGCATCGGCGGCGATGAGTTTGTTCTCTTGTTGCCAAACATCACGAAAACAGAGATGACCGCCTTGGCCGAGCGGCTTGTCAGTTCGTTTCACGAGCCGTTTTATTACGACAAACAGCTCATCCAATCGACTTTATCGATCGGCATCGCTTTTTTCCCGAAAGACAGCGATCGGATCGAGCAAGTGATGAAATACGCTGATCAAGCGTTGTACGAAGTGAAAGAGCGGGGGCGGAACGGCTATGCCTTTTACCGCCCGACCGAGCATCGGCAGGCGGTGATCGAGCAAGATTTGCCGTTTGCCGTTATGCGCGGGCAGTTTTATTTATGCTATCAGCCGAAAGTGAGGCTTGCCAAAGGCCGGGCAATGGGCGTTGAGGCGCTGTTGCGCTGGCGCCACCCGGCGCTTGGCGACATTCCGCCGCTTGATTTCATCCCGCTGGCTGAAGAGAGCGGCTTTATTTTTGAAATTAACGCTATGGGTGTTGGAACGGGCGTGCCGCCAAGTGAAAGAATGGGAAAGAAAATTTCCCAGACTGAAGTTAGCGGTCAATTTATCGCCGTTTTTGCTCAACCGCCCCGAACTTGTCGAGCATGTGAAGCGCATTTTGCGCGAGACGGGGCTAGCGCCTGATCGGCTCATTTTAGAAGTGACAGAAAGCGGGCTGATGGAAAACATTGAGACAGGAAGACACATTTTAACCGAACTGCAGCGACTTGGTGTACAGGCGGCGATCGATGACTTTGGCACCGGTTTCTCTTCGCTCGCGTATATCCGCAATTTGCCGGTGTCGCTGTTGAAAATTGATCGCAGTTTTATTCAAGGCATTGCGGAAAATTCGAAAGATGCGACGATTGTCGATACGATCATTCATTTAGCCAAAAGTTTGGATATTGAAGTGTTGGCGGAGGGAGTCGAGACGGAGTCGCAAGTGGCGCTTCTGTCGCAAATGGATTGCGACTACGCGCAAGGATTTTATTTCAGCCGTTCGCTTGAAGCGGAAAAGCTGCAACAATGGCTAGAAGAACACAACCGCAACGCTTGCGGCGAACCGCCGGCGTAGCCGATCTTTTCCGTTCATTCTTTTCCTCGTTTTGCCGCACACTAACATTGAGCATGGGCAAAGAGGAGGAAACGAAGATGGAATTTGTGCCAAGAAGCGTCGTGATCGACGAGTTTATCGACACGCTTGAGCCGATGATGGAAGCGTATGGCCTCGACCAAGTCGGCATTTTTGAAGAGCATGGTGAAGGCAATCGCTATTATATCGGTTATACGATCAACAAAGATGACGAGATGATCACCATTCACATGCCGTTTGTCAAAAACGAACGCGGTGAACTGGCGCTTGAGAAGCAGGAATGGACCGTTCGAAAAGACGGTCGGGAGAAAAAAGGCTTTCATTCGCTGCAAGAGGCGATGAAAGAAATCATCCATTAACAAGCAGGCGGCCCAGCTCGGCCGCTTTTTTGGCTGACGGAAGGGGAGAGAGGAGCATGATTGCGGAACTCCGCATAGCAGATGAAAAAATGGCCGCTATGGTGCTACGCCTGCAGCGGCGGCGTATGCGATCGAGGCGCAGCTCATCGGCAGCACAGCGCTTCCGCCGCTTCACGATGCGATCGCTTCTCTGCAACGATGCAGCGATCGCTTTTTTGGCTATTTTCAAGGTGAATGGCTCGTTGGGGCGATCGCCTATGAGCGAAGCGGCCCGACGCTTCACCTTTGCCGGCTGATGGTCGACCCGGATTTTTTCCGCCAAGGGATCGCCAGCACGTTGCTTGACTTTGTCATCAAGCAAGAACCGTCGATCAGCGAGATCGTCGTGACGACCGGAAGCGGCAACGCGCCGGCCATTTGCTTTTACGAACGCCATGGGTTTCGCGCCATCGAGCGCATCGAAACACCAGAAAAAATCGAGTTACTGAAACTCGTGAAACGAAGCGGATGACAAGCGGGTGTGAGTTTTCAGTTGTGCATAATGCCGATCTTGGCCATACAGATCCAATGGCAGTGCTGCCGAAAGGCGCTCAAGCAGAGATGAAAAGCGGATCTGTTGCGTTTCGTTTGCCTGAGCGGGCGGTTGAATGATCGATAGATGAATAGAGAGGAGAAGCAAAGGAACACATGGGGACAACCTTGTATTTGACCAGACATGGGGAAACGAAGTGGAACGTCGAAAAGCGGATGCAAGGATGGCAAGACTCGCCGCTCACGGAAAAAGGGCGGCAAGACGCCATGCGGCTTGGAAAGCGGCTTGAAGCGGTGGAATTGGCCGCGATTTACACAAGCACAAGCGGCCGGGCGCTGGAAACGGCCGAGCTCGTCCGCGGCGGGCGGCTCATTCCGATCTATCAAGACGAGCGGCTGCGAGAGATTCAACTTGGCGATTGGGAAGGCAAGACGCATGACGAGATTCGGCAAATGGATCCGACTGGGTTCGATCATTTTTGGAACGCGCCCCATCTGTACGCTCCAAGGCGAGGCGAGCGGTTTTGCGACGTGCAGCAGCGGGCGCTTGAAGCGGTGCGGCGCATCATCGAGCGGCACGAGGGAGAAACGGTGTTAATCGTCACTCACGGCGTTGTGCTGAAAACGCTTATGGCGGCGTTCAAGGGCGCGCCGCTTGACCAGCTGTGGGCGCCGCCGTATATGTACGGCACGAGCGTGACGATTGTGGAGGTGAATGCGGACGTGTTTCGCCTGGTTGTGGAAGGCGATGTTTCCCATCTAGAAGAAGTCAAGGAAGTATAGATAGGGAAGAAGGATGGAGAATTGGAGGCGGCGCTGTTTCTTCGGTTCATCGCCATAATATGCGCTTGGCCAAGCGGATCGGTTTCTTGCGCCATCATGCATCCTCATTCATGATTCAAGAAATGGATGAAAGCTATGAGTGGGCGCCTTCCAGTACAACGTTTGGTGAAGAACTGCTTTTTCTTATCAAGTCTAGTTATCCAAAAAAACAGCCCCGTTTTCCTCGATCGGGAAGCGGGGCTGCGCCGTTTATACGAGCCCGAGCCATCTCGCTAGCTGTGCGGTCGTAAAGGTGACCGCAATGGCAATCGCTGTCGGCAAGGCAAAGGCGACGAACGTCCATTTTGCGCTTTTCGTTTCTTTGTAAATGTTGACGAGCGTCGTGCCGCATGGGTAGTGAAGCAGGGAAAACAGCATCATATTAAGGGCGGTGAGCCACGTCCAGCTGTGGTCGAGCAAAAGTTGTTTAAGAGAATGCAGACCATCGGCTTCGATGAGCGCCCCCGCGGATAAATAGCCCATCAGCAAAATCGGCACGACAATTTCATTGGCTGGCAAGCCTAAAATGAACGCCATCAAAATGTAGCCATCCAATCCCAATGCTTTGGCAAATGGGTCAAGCCAGTCGGCTAAATACGCCAGCACGGTCGTATCTCCCACGTGAACGTTGCCGAGCACCCATGTCAGAATGCCGGCCGGCGCCGCAACCGTTACCGCCCGTTTCAGCACATAGAGCGATTTGTCGAGGGTGGTCCGGATGATCGTCTCCATGATTTTCGGGCGTCGGTACGGCGGCAGCTCCAGCGTGTAATGGGTCGGAATGCCGCGCAAGGCCGTCTTGGATAAGACCCATGAAACGGTCAACGTGACGACGATGCCAAACAACACCATGGCGACGACCACACCTGCTGTCACGAACGTGTTCCATCCGCCTGTATAGCCGGCTGCCATAAATAAGGAGGAAAGCAGGATCAGCGTTGGCCAACGTCCATTGCAGGGGACGAAGTTGTTGGTCAAAATGGCCAGCATTCGTTCGCGCGGTGATTCGATAATGCGCGTCGACATGATGGCCGCCGCGTTGCAGCCGAAGCCCATGGCCATCGTCAGTGATTGTTTGCCATGCGCCCCCGCTTTTTTAAACAAGCGATCCATGTTAAAGGCGACACGCGGCAAGTAGCCATAATTTTCGAGCAACGCGAATACGGGAAAGAAAATCGCCATCGGCGGCAGCATCACGCTGACGACCCAAGCCGTGCCGCGGTATAGGCCAAGTACAATGAGGCCGTGCAACCAGTCGGGGGCGTGAATCGCTTGAAAGGCCATGGTGAGATACGTTTCGATCGTTCCGAACAAGCGGGCGAGCGAATCGGAAAATACGTTGGCGCCGGCGATCGTCATGTACAGGACAGCGGCGAGAAGCGCCAGCATAATGGGAAATCCCCACCGCTTCGACGTGACGATCCGGTCAATTTGTTCCGTTCGATCACGTTTTGCGACCGCTGTATGCGTGACACATTCTTGAGAAAGCGCAGCGGACGTTTGGAAAATGGCAGACACGATCTGTTCACGCGTGTCAGCCGGTGCTAATGACTTGGCTTCGTTCATGAGCTGGTCAAACTGATTTGACAGATCCGCAGCAGGCATACGCGTTCCCCTCCTTGATCAATGGTTGCGGCGGTTGTTTCAGCGCTTGAAGCAGCGATGCATCACCGTCAAGGAGACGAAGAGCGATCCAGCGAGCAGGATACGTGTCTCCCATCACGTCTTTCACGAGTGGAAGAAGTTTGGCAATGCCTCGTTCGATTTCCGGGCTGTACCGGATGGAAAGCGGGGTGGTGTTGATGCGGCCATGCGCCATGGCATCCACTGTATCAAGCAGTGCATCGATTCCTTCCCGGTTGCGGGCCGAGATCGGCACGACCGGCACGCCGAGTTTGACGGCTAATTTTTTTGTATTGATATGAATGCCTTTCTTTTTCGCTTCATCCATCAAATTGATAGCGATAATGACGCGGTCGGTCATTTCCAATACTTGAAGCGCTAGATTCAAGTTGCGTTCTAATGCCGTCGCATCGACGACAACGACCGTGACGTCAGGACGTTGAAACAGAAGAAAATCGCGCGCCACCTCTTCATCGGCTGAATTGGAATAGAGCGAATACGTTCCCGGCAAGTCGACGATCCGGTACAATGCGCCGCGGTGGCGGCATTCTCCTTCGGCATGAGTGACCGTTTTCCCGGGCCAGTTGCCGGTATGTTGGCGCAGGCCCGTTAAGACATTGAACAACGTGCTTTTGCCGGTGTTCGGATTTCCCATTAAGGCAATCGTATACGTCATATCAGTCATGGTGGATCTTCTCCCCGTAAATATAGTCGCTTTCTTCTTTCCTTAATGCGATCGTCGTGCCACAAACGCGATAGGCGGTCGGGTCGCCAAGCGGGCTTCTTTGTCCCACCTTCACTTCCCCGCCGGGTACAAATCCCAAATCAAGCAACCGCCTTTTTAAAATAGGATCAGGAACATCAACCTTTTCGATGCGAAATCGATCGCCCGGTTTCATATTGGAGAGGCAGCAGTGTTTTGCTTTTGTCATAAAAGTTTCCCTCCGATTAATATTTTTTGTTAAGGACATTTTTTTGGATTAGACCAACTTTTGAATTTATCATATTCCAGTTGCCTCGCTGTTGTCAACAAATTCGTTTCATCTTTTTCTGACAGAGTTGTCGAACCAACAACTATTCAAAACAGTAGGAAATCATGTTATCATATGAATAGTCTGAACAAATTCCAAAAACGCTAACCGGCAAGAAAATGGAGATTCCGATCCGCAAGCTGCTCCTTGGCTTCCCGCTCGAAAAGGCGGTCAACCCAGGCTCGATGGCCAATCCAGAGGTGCTCGACTTTTTCCTCGAGCTGGCGAAGACGCTGGCGGCGAAGACGCAGACAAGCTGAAATGCGAAAGGTTGTTATTAAGTGACGATGCTTAATAACAACCTTTCTATGTATTAGTGAATTATAAATAGAGGAGTCGGGGGTATGGAAGAAAGCAAGCGGACTAGGCTAGTTTGGAAATCCATCGGTGATTGAGGAGCGGACGACGGTGAAAGAGATGTTGGGGCGATGAGACGAGACGGTGTCCGTTTTCATGATGAGAAAGTCCGGAAGATCTGTTTAGGAGAACCTTCCGGGCTTCATTTGCGGCGACGATGATTCGGAGTTTTAGTATGACGTAAGCAGGGGGATGTTGTTTGATGATGGCTATGTTCACACAGGATATGGAACAAGCGTTCAACGTCGAAGAGATCAACGAAATGGAGCGGACTGACGTCTAGTACATATTGAGCGCCGTCTTGACCCGCCTGATCTCCTTTTTGTTTTCGAACAGCTCTTCAACTAAAATGTTTTGGCCGTTGGCGACATCGGTGATCCGTTTGTCCATGTCGGCCACTTGCTGGCTTAATTGGTTGAGTTGTTCATTCGTTTGCTGCACTTGTTTGGCGAGCTGGTCGACTTGCTCATGAGTTTGCTGTACTTGGTGATTCAGCTGCTGCACTTGGCTGTTAAGGTGTTGGACTTGTTGGCCCAGTTGCTGCACTTGTTCGTTTGTTTGTTGCACCTGTTGACCGAGCTGTTGCACTTGCTCGTTTGTTTGTTGCACCTGTTGGCCCAGTTGCTGCACTTGTCCGTTCGTTTGTTGCAGCTGCTCGGCAAGTTCTTTAATGGCTTGCCAAATCATTTCATTTGTAATATCCCCCATTCGACAATCTCCTTTCTCGTTCGATTCTCTCTCTATTATACATGACGAAAGATGGGAACGATAGAGAAAAGATGGCGAAATGTTTTTCTTTGCGGCGCGCCCCCTCGATGTGATATAACAAAAGAATGTCAACAGTACACTATTGGAGGATGGGCACTGTGATCCGTGTCAGCCATTTGCATAAATCGTTCCGCGTCCATCGCCGCGATGCGGGATGGCTTGAGGCGGTGCGTCATTTATGGCGGCGCGACTATCGCGTCATTGAGGCGGTGAAGGACGTTTCGTTTACGATTGAGAAAGGGGAAATCGTCGGCTTTTTAGGGCCAAACGGGGCAGGGAAAACGACGACGATGAAAATGTTGGCCGGTCTCTTGCATCCGACGTCAGGAGAGATCACGGTCGGCGGGTTTGTGCCGTTTGAGCAAAAGCCGGAGTTTAAAAAAATGATGAGCTTGGTGATGGGGCAAAAAAGCCAGCTCATTTGGGACATTCCGCCGATGGAGACGTTTTTGGTCAATAAAGCGATTTATGACATCGACGATCGGTCGTTCCGCCAGACACTCGAGGAATTGACGGAGCTGCTCGACTTGGCGCCGCTTCTTGACAAGCCGACGCGTAGCTTGTCGCTTGGCCAACGGATGCGCTGCGAGCTGGCGGCCGCGCTGTTGCATCGGCCGCACGTGTTGTTTTTGGATGAGCCGACGATCGGGCTGGACGTCCATACGCAGGAAAACGTGCGCCGCTTTATCGTCGACTACAATCGGGAGCACGAGACGACGATTTTGTTGACGTCGCATTACATGGGGGATGTCGCGGCGCTTTGCGACCGGGTGATGATCATTAACTACGGGCGATTGATTTACGATGGGGAGCTGTCGGTGCTGACGGAGAAGCTGGCGCCGTACAAGCGGCTTGAGGTTCGGTTTTCTCGGCTGCCGAATGTCGATTGGAGCGAGTACGGCGAAGTGGTGGAAATCGAAGAAGGAACGATTGTGCTCAGGGTGGCGCGCGAGACGGCGGCGGAGACAGCAGCGCGGTTATTGGAACGGTTTGATGTCCGCGACATCAACATCGAAGACCCGCCGCTTGAGGAAGTGATTGCGCGCGCGTTTTGGGAGGAACACGTATGATTCGCAAATATATCGCCCTATTGCGGATGAAATACATCGAAATGCTTGCGTATCGGCTTGCGACGTTCGTCTGGATGACGGGCGCCATCACGCAGCCGCTCATTACGATGTTTGTCTGGATGAACATTCATCCGGAAGAGAGCGAGTCGTTTCTGTTCTATTTTATGGCGGTCATTTTTGTCGAGCGGATGACGAGCGCGTGGGATGTATGGGAGCTCGACCGTGAAATTCGCGAAGGGACGTTTTCGAATTTGCTGCTTAGGCCGGTTCATCCGATCCATTGGGCGATTGCGGAAAACATCGTTTACAAATGGCTGTTTGCCGTCATTTTAGCGCCGGTTTGGCTGGTGGGGGCGGTGTTTTGGCCGCCGCTTCGCCCGCATATGACGGCAGGGCAAGCGGTGCTGTTTTTGGCGGCGGTCGTATTGGGTGCGGCGCTTCGGTTTTTGTTGAGCTACTCGTGCGGGCTGCTCGCGTTTTGGGTCACAAAGGTGGCGGCGGTGTACGGGGTGATCGACGTCATTTCGTTGTTTTTGTCAGGACGGATCGCGCCGCTGGAAATGCTGCCGCCGGCGCTTCGCGAATGGAGCGAATGGCTGCCGTTCCGCTATATGATCAGTTTTCCGATTGAAATCGCCACCGGGGCGGCGGATGGAGGAGAGTTGGCGCGCGGCTTTGCGGTGGCGGTCGGGTGGATGGCCGTGTTTGTCGCGGGGGTGCAGTGGCTTTGGAAAGCAGGAATGCGAAAAAACCAGGCGGTAGGTGGGTGAATATGCGGCGGTATGGGCGGGTGTTCCGCGAGTTTTTCCGTGCTTGTTTGGTTGAGGAATTGGAATATCGAAGCGAATTTTTCGGCAATTTCATCGCCAGCTTTTTTGGTCTCGGCATCGCCCTGCTTACGATCCATATCTTTTTTTATCAGACGGACCGGTTAGGCGGCTGGACGTATGGGGAAGTGCTTGTGCTGCTCGGCGTTTTTAATACGCTGCGCGGATGGATCGATTTCGCGCTTCGGCCGAACATGCCGCGTTTGCTTGAGCATGTCCGGCGCGGCACGCTCGATTATATTTTGACGAAACCGGTCGACAGCATGTTTTACGTCAGCTTCCGCCACCTTGTCTTTTGGCGGTTGATCGATGTGGCGCTTGGCTTTGGCGTCATCGGCTACGGCTTGTATGTCGAACGCTACGTGCCGTCGGCGGCGGACGTCTTGATGTTTTTCGTCGTGATGACCGCGTCACTCTTGCTTATTTATTCGTTATGGATGATCCTCATGACGACGTCGTTTTGGGTGGTGCGCATTGATGATTTGTCGTTTATTTTCGATTCGTTTTTTGATACGGCCCGCTTCCCGGGCAGCATGTACCGCGGCGCGGTGCGCTTCGTGATTACGTACGTTCTGCCGGCGGTGTTGATCACCAATACGCCGGCTTTGGCGCTGCTTGGGAAATGGAGCATGGCTGCGGTGCTGGCGGCTTTGGCTGTGGCTATGCTCTTTTTATGGGCTTCCCGCCGCTTTTGGCGGTTTGCCTTGCGCTTTTACACCGGGGCGGGCGGGTGAGGAAACGGCTCCCTAGACGGGGGCTTTTTTTCTTTAGTCATGGCTATTTGGCCAAGATATCGACGGTGATCGGCAGTATATCGACGAGCATCATGCTGCTCGATTCGCTTCTTTCCGCCGTGAATGATGGGGAAGCGTTCCAGTGTTTATGACTCGAGCGTTCGGTTGATTGTTTCTTTCCTTGCATTGGCTCGGGATGCTCTCCTTTCGCCGGCGACTCCCAGATCCATTTTTTCCATATTGATGGTTGGATGGCGGAGAGAATGGACACGGAGAAGGGGGAGGATGACTGTTTCTTTGCTTTCATATTCGTTGACTTTTACGTCAACGTCAATTAAAATAAAATTCATAATATTACTTCTATAAAAGGGATGGCCATGCACTATTTCACCATTTCCGATTTGGCGCACGAGTTTGATGTGAGCACCCGGACGATCCGCTATTATGAAGAACGCGGATTGCTCTCCCCAATCCGGACCGAGTCAGGGCAGCGGCTGTATACGAAAAAGGAGCGGGCAAAGCTCAAGCTCATTTTGCGCGGCAAACGGTTCGGCTTTTCGCTTGACGAGATTCATGAGATGATTTCGCTGTTTGATGAGGACCGAACGGGGAAGAAACAGCTGGAAAAAACGGTCGAATACGGGCGGCGGAAATTGAAGGAGGTGAACGAGCGGATTGAGGATTTGCTGCAGCTGAAGGCGGAGATGGAAGCGCTGCTTTCCGATTTTGAACAGCGATTGCGGCAATGGGAGGGATCGGATGGTTGAACATTTCAGAGCTGCTTGCCCGCAATGCGAGGAAATTTCCCGACAAGACGGCGATTATCGATGGGGAAACGGAGCTTTTCTACGCCGAAGTCAACCGAACGGTCAACCTATATGTATGGGAAGAACAATCGAAAGGGGCAACGTATATGATTCCGATCGTAACGGCTGAGGAAATGTACGCCATTGACCGGGAAGTGGCAGAACGGATCGGCATCAGCGCTGACTCGTTGATGGAAAACGCCGGACAGGCGCTGTTTTGGGCGCTGAAGAAGCGGATTCCGCCCGCTGCCAAGGTGGCGGTGCTCGCGGGCACGGGCAACAACGGCGGCGATGGGTTCGTCATCGCGCGCATGTTGAAAAGTTATGGCTATGAAACCGATGTCTGGCTCGTTCCGCCAAAGGAAAAGGTGAAAGGGGCGGCGCGCACGGCGCTTGAGGTGTACGAGCAGTCCGGTTATGCATGGATCGCTTATGAAGGAAAAGAGCGGGAGTTGGCGGCGCTCTTGCCGCATTATGACATCATCATTGACGCCTTGCTTGGCATCGGCGTCAAAGGGGACGTACGTCCGCCATATAAGGAAATCATCGAGCAAGTGAACCGTTCGCCGGCGGTCGTTTATGCGATTGACGTGCCGAGCGGGGTGCCGGCGGACGGTGGGGAAGCCGGCATGGCGGTCCGCGCTGATGCGACACTGACGGTGCAATGCCCGAAACTTGGGGCGTACACGTTCCCGGCGGCCGATTATTACGGAGAGCTCACCGTCGTGGATATCGGCATTCCGCCGGCGGCGGTGCAGGCGAAGGCGGCTGCTCGGTTTTTGTGGGAAAAGAGCGATGTGGTGCGGACGATGCCGAAGCGAACACGGTCATCGCATAAAGGAACGTACGGCAAGCTGCTCATTGTCGGCGGGTCCAAGGCGATGGCCGGCGCGGTGACACTCGCCGCGAAGGCGGCGCTTCGCAGCGGGGCGGGGCTGGTGACGATCGCCGTTCCGGAAGCGATGTATGAGGCGGTCGCCAACCGCGTGCCGGAGGCGATGTGTCGATTATGGCCGGCCGAGGGCGGCGCGTTTGCCGGCGCGGCCGATTGGGACGGGCTTGAGATCGATGCGATCGCGGTCGGCCCAGGGATGGGCCGGACGGAAGGGGTTCGCCGCTTGGTCAATGAGCTTGTGCGCCAGCCGGTGCCGCTTGTCATCGACGCCGATGCCTTGTTTTTTTGGGACGACTACGCCGAGCTGGTGCGCGAACGGAGCGCGCCGACGGTGATCACGCCGCATCCGGGGGAAATGGCGCGCCTCCTTCGCCGCCCGGTCAGCGAGGTGGAACGCGACCGGTTTGGCGTGTCGAAGCGGCTGGCGATGGAATATGGCGTCTATGTCGTGTTGAAAGGGCCGTATACGATTGTGACGGCGCCAGACGGGGCGCAATATGTAAACGCGACCGGCAATCCGGCCTTGGCGAAAGGCGGGAGCGGCGACGTGTTGACGGGCATCGTGGCGGCGTTTTTGCTGCAGCACGAGGCGGTGCAGCCGGCGGTGAGCAATGCAGTGTTCGTGCATGGAAAGGCTGCTGATTGGCTTGTTCAACACGGTCATTCGTCCTGGGATGTATTGGCGTCGGACGTTGTGGATGCCTTGCCGGCTGTGCTCACTTCGCTGACGTGATCAACCGGCCCATTGAAAGGGGCAATGGGGGATGAACACGATTCCTGCCGGTTTGCGATGACCGGCTGGCGTATGGGCTGTGTCAACTACCCCCACTTAGCTAACGCTTGAAGTGGGGGCTTGCAACTCCCCAGAAGTACAAGCGGACTTCGTCCTCCTTCCTTGACTTGGGGTTGCATCAGGGCAGGTTGACAACTACCCAACGACGCAGGTCATGCCTGCATCGTTACCGATTCTCTCGGTGTGTCTGTTGGCAGTACTTGGCTTCCACACACAACAGACGGATCTACGCTCGATGTTTTACGGTTACAACGTTTCCTGTAACCAACTCCATACATCGAGTAGCAGTTATTGGAGTGCCTTTATTAAACGGTTTTCTCCACGCCTTTATTATATCATACACAAAAGAAAAGGGGAACGCGCATTCCTCTCCCACTTCTGCGCGAAATAGGATGAAATAGCCCCTTACACCGCCGGCATTTGTGAATTCTCGATCCCATTTTCAACGCTGAAGCCGTATTTGCGCCTGCGGCTCTGAACCTCCCGATGGCTAAAGCCACGGGGTTCTTGTGTACTATAGAGCTTCTTCCATACCTTCGCATGGATACTGACTCTACTTCCACAAGACTTTCATGGGCAAACACCTTACTGGTGCTTATCGCCCTGTGCGCCCGATTCAAGACGCTTTTTATCATTTAAATTCCCATGCTACTTACGACATATGGCTGAAGACGAAGTCGTTTGATTTCTTCATCATGCAGTCGAATAAATTGATCCCATCTCTCTAAACATTTGTTCCTATCTATTTCTTTTCGATTGTTTTTCACGTTCATGATTAAAAATGCGCTGTATAAATCTCGTTGTACTTTGTGTCCGTCTACTTCATGCCATCGTTGAGAAAGTGTTTTCTTGTTGTACTCATCGTTTTGATGGTCGTATTGACTTGCCTTGACGCTAAATGTGTCGATGTATTGAAGGGAATAGCCTTCATATTGCAGTTTTTGATTTAGTATGTTCAAAAACAAACTTGGCGCACGATTCGCAATGCTTTTCCCAAATCGTTTTTTCTTTTTGTATTTTCCGTTGGCATCGACTTTTGTTTCTTTTGCCTTTGCTTGAAGTGCTCTGAAATTCATTTTTTCTACTTGGATATGATGGCCTAATGTGATGATCCAATTAGCAAGCCGTTGATGATCTTGTTTACGTTTTTCAGCCATCTTTCTTTGCAACTCGGCTAGTTGTTGACGAGTTTTTAGATAATTTTTACTCCAAACCCATTTTTCCTTGTTGTCTTTTTTTATTGTTCCATCTTCATTGTATTTGTGTGGATTATTCGCCCGTCTTTGACGATCCAATTTTCGTTGAAGAACTCGCTTTTGCTTTTCTATGTTTTCGATGCTCGGCGCAAGAACGAACAACTTGACATTATTCATTGAACAAATAGCGATGGTTTGTGTTCCTATGTCGATGCCAACATCGCCTTGCCCTATTGGATGTTTTACTTCTCCTGTTTGACGGTTTATTTTCTTTGGCGGCACACCTTCAAGGGTGAGTTGGAGAAAATACTTGATTTTCCCCCTAATCCGTCTACGAACGATGCGACAATATTTTATACGGTCTTGTAGAGCCGTATGTGCATATATATCGTTTGAGCGAATTATAACAGGAATAGATAAACCATTCCAAAGCAAATGTTTGTTTTTGAAACGGATGCCTGTGCTATTTGTTTTTCCTTCTAATGAATCCATATCGTTGTATTTTTTAAAAGACACTTTTTTGGCATTGCCAAAGATTAGTTTTTCCATTGCCATACATGCTCTCGTAGCGATTTTTTGTGCGGTGTGTGAGTCGATGTGTTTCTTGAAATGGTGTTGCATTGGCTTAACAAAATCGTGCATAGCGTATTCATTGATTCCGTACTGCCGATATAACTCATTTAGCAAGTTGTTTCTTTCTTTTGATTTTGGTTGTTGGATTAGATGACGATACTGCTTATCGTGTTGTAGTTTTTTATACCGTTTCAGCAATTCGCCCAAACAAGCGTTGTATATTTTTCTGCCAATTTCAAAACGTTTCTCTAATATGTGCGCTTGCCATAATTCTGTTTTGAGTTTCAACGTCAGCACGTAGCTTTTGGTTTTTGTTTTCGCCAATGACACCACTTCCTTTATATTCCTTTATACGTTCTTTTGGTTTTCGATGTACTGTTTAACCGCTTCTTCTGAAATATGACCAATTGTGCAACAAAAATAACTTCGTGTCCATAGCGACGGTAGTCTGCTTTTTAACGAAGGATATTTTTCTCTTAGTATTCGACTACTTTTTCCTTTAAATGCTTGTATTAATTTATGGATATGCTGTCGTGGATCAAAAGAAATAAACATATGAACATGATCTGGCATAATTTCTAACGCTTTAATTTCAACATCATTTTCTTTCGCTACTTCATACAAAATCTCTTTTAAATCTTTTTCAATATCTCCAACTAATACTTTACGTCTATATTTTGGACAAAATATAACATGATATTGATTTAAATAAACAATTCCATTTTTATGAGTATACTTATCATTAGACATTAGATAAACACCTCCTATCTAATATTTATTATACAAAATATTAGATAGGAGTCAATTATCTAATATTTTTTGTTTCGTTTCATCCCAACGACTAAAGTCGTGGGCTTTCACGAAACGCATCCTGTAATTATTGGTTTATCAGCCGACATTCAGCTTCCGCTGATCGCTGGGCTGCGACCTTTACGCGTTTGAAGCGAGAGTCTTCTTTCGAAACGATGATCAACGTTGCGGAAAGGAGGCAGTTCCATTTTTAGATAAATATTGATATCATGAATGTAGAAATAGAAGAAGGGAGATAGGAATCGTGCCGCGATTCGTTTGGCTTGAAACGGAGGAAGAAGTGAGAAGCGCCTTTCCGGTGATGCGTGAGCTGCGCACCCATTTGGATGAGGAAACCTACACGGCGCTCGTGCGAGAAGCGCAAGAACAAGAAGGGTATCAGCTTGTGGCGTTATATGATCAGGACAAAATGGTTGCGGTTGTCGGATTCATGCCGATGATCACGCTCTATAACGGCCGCTTTATTTGGGTGTGCGATTTGGTTACCGCTTCGAGCGAACGTTCGAAAGGATATGGAAAGGCGTTGTTGTCCTATGTGCACGAGTGGGCGAGGGAGCACGGCTACGGGATTGTTTCGCTGTCGTCCGGCCTGCAACGGATAGACGCCCATCGCTTTTATGAGGAAAAAATGGAATATGCAAAAGTCAGTTATGTGTTTTCAAAACGCTTATCGAGTTGAATCCAACGGCGTCTGTTCAGCAGACGCTTTTCATTTTGGGGGTGGGAAATTGTCCTACTTTTCATTATAATAAGAATATATAGTCCGTATTTTGGAATTAATATTCTGATATTCGGAATTGAGGGGCAATGATGAACAAAACGGTGTTAAAAACAAAAGAACTGCTTGATTTGTTTCTCGACTGCGAACGGTTGACTTTGCCAGAGATGGTCGAACGGCTTCAGATGCCGAAAACATCGGTATACCGGATGGCGCAGTCGCTTGTCGCGCTTGGCTTTTTGCAAAAGCGGGGCGATCACTATGAACTCGGTTTGGCATTGTTGACGTTTGGGTCGCTCGTTGCCGAGCGGCTCGATATTCGTCGGGTGGCGCTGCCGGTGATGGAGCGGCTGAAAGAAGCGACGAACGAAGCGGTGAATCTTGTCATCCGCGACGGTGATGAGGCGCTCTATATTGAAAAAGTCGAGACGTCCGAGCCGGTGCGCGTCTATACGAAAGTCGGCCGGCGCGCGCCGCTGTACGCCGGCGCGTGCCCGCGCGCTTTGCTGGTCTTTATGGACGAAAAAGAGCAAGCACGCTATTTGGAACGAACAAAACTTGTCAAAATCGCCAAAAATACCGTAACGGACAAGCAGGCGTTGCGTCGGCAGTTGGAAGAAGATCGGAAACGGGGCTATACGGTCAGCTATTCTGAGCTGGAAAACTATTCGGCGGCTGTGGCTGTACCGATTTTTAACCATGAAGGCGCGGCCATCGCCGGGCTGAGTGTCGCCGGCCCGGAACAGCGTTTTTTGCCGGATGATGTGGCGCGCATCGTTCCGTTGCTTCGGCAGGCGGCGATGGAGATTTCACGTGAACTTGGCTTTCAAGGAAAGGGATGGAAATGAACTATACGCTGTTTCCGTTATGTGAATATGCAGTGACCGTCCGGTTTGCCGATTATATCGATGAGACCGTAAATGATATCGTTCATGAGACAGCGGTTCGCCTAAAGAGAAAACGAAAAGAAGGGGTCAACGAAATTGTGCCGGCGTTTTCATCGCTTACCGTGTATTACGACCCGCTGGCGATTGGTTATGCGGACGTATGCCGGTGGCTGCGCGAAAAGGTCGAGTCGTCTGGACAGACGGACCGGCCTTTGGCGCGAACGGTTGTTATTCCTGTCTGCTATGGCGGTGAATTTGGGCCGGAATTACCAGAGGTCGCCCGCTTTCACGGGATAACGGAAGATGAGGTGGTTACGCTTCATTCGGCCGGCCGCTACCGTGTCTATATGATCGGGTTTTCGCCCGGGTTTGCGTATTTGGGGGGCTTGTCGCCGCGTTTGTCCACACCGAGGCGGGCGGTGCCGCGCACAAAAGTGCCCGCCGGTTCGGTCGGCATCGCCGGCGGGCAGACGGGCGTCTATCCGCTGGCGACGCCGGGCGGCTGGCAGCTGATCGGCCGGACGCCGCTCCGCGTATTTGACCCGCACCGGAAGGAGCCGAGCTTGCTTTCCGCCGGTGACATTGTTGAATTTCGGCCGATTGGCGCCGATGAATTTGCACGTTGGAGAGATGAACATGATTGAAGTCATGGAGGGCGGATTTTTTACGACCGTTCAAGACAGCGGGCGTTTCGGCTACCGGCATGCCGGGGTGCCGGTGGGCGGGGCGATGGACGCGTGGGCGTATCGCCTTGCCAATGCGCTTGTCGGCAACCATGGCGATGAGGCGGTGCTCGAGGCGACGATGTCCGGGCCGACGATTCGGTTTCACGCCGAAACGGTGATCGCCATATGCGGCGGCGAGTTCTCATGCGCGCTGAACGGGCAGCCGTTGGTGCTTTGGAAGCCGGCGGCCGTCAAGCCGGGCGATGTGTTGGAAATCGGGGCATGCCGAGTGGGATGGAGAGCGTATATGGCCGTAGCAGGCGGCATTGATGTTTCGCCTGTGATGGGCAGCCGTTCAACGTACGTCCCGGCGCAGCTTGGCGGTGTATCGGGCCGGCCGTTGCGGCGCGGGGATGTGTTGAAGATTGGGCCGGCCGCTCTCATTTTCCCTTCAAAGCCGCTGCGTTGGGGGCTCTCCCGGTTGGCCAGCCGCTATATCGGCGGAAAAACGAAAACGGTGCGCGCTGTCCCTGGTCCGGAATATGACGAGTTTACGCCGGACAGCCGCACTCAGTTGTTTGCCGCCTTCTATGAGGTGACGCCCCAATCCGACCGGATCGGCTGCCAGCTCGCAGGCCCGGCGCTAGTCCGCGCCCGCGAGAAGGAGATGGTGTCGGATACCGTCGTCTTCGGCACTGTGCAAGTGCCATCGTCCGGCCAACCGATCGTGTTGATGGCCGACAGCCAGACAACGGGCGGCTACCCGCGCATCGCCCAAGTGGCAGCGGTCGATTTGCCTTTGTTGGCGCAGGCGCGTCCCGGCGACCGTATCCAGTTTCGACCGATCGCGCTTGAGGAAGCGGTGCAGCTTTATATCGAACAACAGCAACGGCTGGATCGGTGGATTGCCGCCATTCGCCGCCAATGGGGGGAAGAATCATGACGGTCATTGATCTCAATTGCGATTTTGGCGAAAGTTTTGGTGCATACGAGCTTGGGCAGAAAGAAATATTGTTATACGTTACGTCTGTCAACATCGCCTGCGGGTTTCACGCTGGCGATCCGCTCGTCATGCGGCGGACGGTGCAGCTCGCCATCCAGCATGGCGTTGCCATCGGCGCCCACCCCGGTCTTCCTGATTTGCTCGGATTTGGGCGGCGGGCGATGGCGGTTTCACCCGAAGAAGTGTATGCGTACGTTGTTTACCAGATCGGCGCACTTGCAGCCTTTGTCAAGGCGGAAGGCGGCGTGATGACGCATGTGAAGCCGCACGGCGCCTTGTACAATATGGCGGCGAAAGACGCGGCGTTGGCCGAAGCGATCGCCAAAGCGGTGCGCGATGTCGACCCGTCGCTTGTCTTGTATGGTTTGTCGGGGAGCGAGCTCATCCGCGCGGGCCGCGCTTATGGCTTGCGAACCGCGAGCGAAGTGTTCGCCGACCGGACGTATCAGGCGGATGGTTCGCTCACTCCAAGAAGTGATGCACGTGCCATCATTGTGGATGAAAATGAGGCGGTCCGCCAAGTGCTTCGCATGGTTGGCGAACAGCGCGTCCGCTCATTGCAAGGGACGGACGTGACGATTGAAGCCGACACCGTCTGCCTGCATGGCGACAATGAGCAGGCGGTGCGATTTGCCAAGCGGTTGTATGAAGCGTTGCAGCAAGAAGGCATTGCCATTCAGGCGCTGCGATAAGAAGAGAGACAATGCATAAGAATGAAAGCCGATTAAGCGTGTTGATCGGGGCCGTTTTTTTGATGGCGACATCGGCCATCGCTCTCGGGTTGGCGACATTGCCGTTTTTCCATGTCACCGGGATGGTGCACAGCATGCACGTGCCGATTTTCGCCGGCTAAGCGCCGAATTCAAAACCGCTGCCAGCCGGCTTTGCCCGGCCGACAGCGGTTTTTCGTTTGCCGTCCGTTTTTTGCCATCATTATGAATAATTTTCCTCATTTGTTGAACAATAATGAAAGACATCAGCCGGGCGAAAGGAGGGAGAGAGGCGCTGGTGACAGAAAAACGACTTCTGTTCTTCTCACTGCTGGCCATCGCCTTATATGTGTCGCCGTACTTTGTGCTCGGTGAAGATGCGCATATGCGCGTCCATGACAATTTGGATTCCAACATTGCCTGGTATAAAGTGCTCACCCGAAGCGGCGAACTGTTTGGACCGGTTGACGGAATCATCCCGCAAATCATTAACGGATTGCCGCGCAACGCGTTCGGGACGGAGTTCAGCGGCATCGTCTGGCTTCACGCTTTGTTTCCGTCCATTTACGCCTATGGGCTCAGCCAAGCCATCACCCGCGTGTTCGCGTTTGTCGGCATGTATCTTTTGCTGAAAAAGCATGTGCTGCCGGCCGGACGCTGGGGATGGATCCGCATCGGCGTTTCGTTAACGTTCGCGCTGACGCCGTTTTGGCCGTCGGGGATGTTGAGCACGCTCGGCATGCCGCTTGCGCTTTGGGCGTTTTTAAACATTCGGGGCGGGGAGCGTTCATGGGTGAATTGGGCGGTGTTGACGCTCTTGCCGCTTTACTCGAGCTTTGTGCTTGGCTTTTTCTTTTTCCTAAGCGCGCTTGGGATTTGGTGGCTCATTGATGTCATCCGCGGCAAGGGTTGGAATTGGCGGTTTTTGGCGGCCATCGTCTATATGACGGTGCTCTATTCGGCGGTCGACTACCGGCTTGTCCATTCGCTCTTGTTTTCCGATGAACCGACAAGCCGAGACGAATATTTCCACGCCCGCCTGCCGCTTTGCGGGTGATCCGTCTGACGTTCAAAAACTATGTGCTCGGCCATACTCATGTGATGACGGTGCACGGGTTCGTCATTTTGCCGGTGACGCTCATCGCCTTGTACTTCGTGTGGAAGCGGAAGCGCTGGCGGCAGGAAATGCCGTTTCTTGTGCTGCACGTATTGAACTTCGCGTTGTCGACATGGTATGCATTTTGGTTTTACAAAGGATGGCTGCCGCTCACGGAACGGTTTGATTTGCTCGATAAGTTCAATTTCGCCCGCTATCATTTTTTGCGGCCGATGGTCATTTACGTTTTGTTTGCGATGGCGCTGAAAATTATTTGGCAGGAAGGACGGCGGTGGCGGGCGGTCAGCGCGGCGGCGATCGCTTTGCAGCTGTTGGTGCTTGTCTTGCACAATGAGGAAATCGTCTACCGCAACAAGCCGTCATTTCGCGAATTTTACGCTGAGAAGCAATTTGCCGCCATCCGCGAGTATATCGGCCGTCCCGTCCATACATATCGCGTCGCCAGCATCGGCATCCACCCGGCGATCGCCCAGTACAACGGTTTTTACACGCTTGATACGTACAATAACTTTTACCCGTTGGAATACAAACACCGGTTCCGCTGCATTATCGCCAAGGAGCTGGAAAAAAACAAAAAGCTGCGCGAGTATTTTGACGAATGGGGCGGGCGTTGCTACCTTTTTGTCGACGAACTCGGCAAACATTATATGTTCAAGAAAACGTCGAAGCGGACGATCCGCCATCTTGAATTGAACACAAAAGCGTTTTACGCCATGGGCGGGCGTTATATTTTCTCGGCGTTGCCGATTGAAAACGCAAGCGACAACGCGTTGCATCTTGAGCGTGTGTTTCGCTCGGACGAATCTGCTTGGACGATTTACTTATACAAGGCCGCATGGAAAGGGGGAACGTGAGATGTCCGAACCGGTAGTAGCCATCGTCGAGCCGTGTTACAACGAAGAAGAGGTGCTCCCAGAGACGATCCGCCGCTTGCAGGCGCTGCGCGGCGAACTTGTTGAGGAAAAAATGATTTCGCCCAAAAGTGCGCTCTTGTTCGTGGATGACGGAAGCCATGACGATACATGGAAAATCATTTACAAGGCGAGCTTGTGCCATCCGGAAGTGAAAGGGCTGAAACTGGCGCGCAACGCTGGGCATCAAAACGCGTTGCTGGCCGGTCTGTTTGCGGCAAAAACACACGCCGACTGCTTGATTTCGATCGATGCCGATTTGCAAGATGATTTGTCGGCCATTCGCGAATTTGTGCAAAAGTTTCGCGAAGGGTATGACATCGTTTGCGGCGTGCGCCGGCGTCGCGATACGGATACGTGGTTTAAACGCCATACCGCCCAAGGATTTTATCGGTTAATGAAGATGTTTGGCGTTGATCTCGTGTATAACCATGCCGACTACCGTCTGATGAGCCGGCGCGCGGTCGAGGCGCTCGAACAGTTCGGGGAAGTGAACTTGTTTTTGCGCGGCATCGTTCCGCTTCTAGGTTTTCGCTCGGCGGTCGTCTATTACGACCGGAAAGAACGGCTGGCCGGAAAAACAAAATACCCGTTAAAAAAAATGATCGCTTTTGCGCTCGACGGGGTCACATCGTTTAGCGTCACCCCGATTCGCTTTATTTCGCTCATCGGCTTTCTCTCGTTTGTCGTCAGCCTCATCTTCGGCGCCTATTTTCTCTTTTTAAAGTGGGCTGGACATACCGAGACGGGATGGACGTCGCTCATTACCTCGATTTGGCTGCTAGGGGGGATGCAGCTCATCGCCCTTGGGCTGATCGGGGAATACGTTGGAAAAATTTATAAGGAAACGAAACGGCGGCCGCGCTACATCGTCGATTTGGATTTATGGAACTGGCCACTGCCGCAGCGGCTGTCGCCATCGGCTTCGTCCGAGGAGGCGGAAGCGGAGAAGCGGCTGCGGCCATAAGGAAACGGCAGGCGTGCACAAGCGCGCCGTTTTTCTTTGTCTTGCAATTCTAAAAAAGAAAGAGTAGACTGATGGATGGGAATGATATGGCGGATTGGCGGGGGATGCAGAGAAGGCGGTCTTTCGCCAGCTGGCAAAGGGTGTTTGTCGAGAAAGGGGAGGGTAAGTGATGGCCGATTGGCGTGAATGGGCGGAACTGCGCGAGCGGGTGAGAGAGGCCAATCCGCTCGTCCACAATATGACGAATGTCGTCGTGACGAATTTTACGGCGAACGGATTGCTGGCGCTTGGCGCTTCGCCGGTGATGGCGTATGCGAAAGAGGAAGTGGCAGAGATGGCGAAGCTTGCCGGCGCGCTCGTATTGAACATCGGGACGCTGAACGCTGAGGAAGTAGAGGCGATGTTGATCGCCGGCCGGGCGGCGAACGAAGCCGGTGTGCCGGTGGTGTTCGACCCGGTCGGAGCCGGGGCCACGCGCTATCGAACGGAGACAGCGCGCCGCATCGCCGAACAGGTGAAGCTTGCAGCGGTCCGCGGCAATGCGGCGGAAATCGCCAATATGATCGGCGAGACGTGGGCGATTAAAGGCGTCGACGCCGGGGAAGGAAGCGGCGATGCCGCGGCTTTGGCGAAGCGGGCGGCGGCCAAGCTTGGCACCGTTGTGATCATCACCGGAAAGGACGATGTCGTCACGGACGGAAACACGACGTATTTGGTTCACAACGGCCACCCGCTGTTGACGAAAGTGACCGGGACGGGCTGTTTGTTGACGTCGGTGATTGGGGCGTTTGCCGCTGTTGAGCGTGATATGGTGAAGGCAGCGGTGGCGGCGCTCGCCTATTATGGCGTCGCGGCGGAGCGGGCGGCTGCAGAAGCTGGGGAGCGCAGTCCGGGCCGTTTTCAGTCGTTGTTTCTAGACGCGTTGGCGCACACAAGCGCCGATGATGTGAAGCGTGACGGACAGGTCGAACAACGGTAAAAGGAGAGGGGCGCCACATGGTATTCAAAGCGTTGACGATTGCTGGTTCGGACAGCGGCGGCGGCGCCGGCATTCAAGCGGATCTCAAAACGTTTCAAGAGCTTGGTGTGTTTGGCATGTCAGCGATCACAGCGGTGACGGCGCAAAATACGCTCGGCGTGCAAGGCGTCTTTCCGCTGTCGGCGGAGGCGGTCGCCGCCCAGATCGAATCGGTGGCCGCTGATTTAGGCGCCGATGCGGTGAAAACCGGCATGCTTTTTAGCGCCGATATCATCCGCACCGTGGCTGAACAGGTGAAAAAACACGGCTGGGAGCGGCTTGTCGTCGATCCGGTGATGATCGCGAAAGGCGGCGCCCCGTTGCTGCAAGAAGAGGCGGTGGCGGCGCTGAAAGAAGAACTGTTGCCGCTGGCGCTTGTCATTACGCCGAACATTCCGGAAGCGGAAGCGCTGACCGGCACGGCCATCCGCACGATGGATGACCGCCGCGAAGCGGCGCGCCGTCTGCACCGGATGGGCGCCCGCTACGTCGTGATTAAAGGCGGCCATGATGACGACGGCGAGGAAACGGTCGATTTGCTGTATAATGGAGACGGATTTTCGTATTTTAAAAGCAAGCGGATCGACACGCGCCATACGCACGGGACCGGTTGTACGTTCGCTGCGGCGATTGCGGCTGAACTGGCGAAAGGGCGCCACCCCGCTGATGCTGTGGCAACGGCGAAGGCGTTTGTACAATCGGCGATTGCCCATCCGCTCGGCATCGGCCAAGGCCACGGGCCGACGAACCATTGGGCGTATCGGCAATATGGGGAGTGAGACGGGTGACGCGCATCACAAGCGAAGAAATGAAAGAGCGGTTGGCGGTGTACTTTATTATGGGAACCCCAAACAGTGAGAAGCCGGCGGAGCAGGTGCTCGAGGAAGCGCTTGACGGCGGCGTGACGCTGTTTCAATTTCGCGAAAAAGGACCGGGCGCTTTCAAAGGGGAAGACAAAGCGGCGCTCGCCCAGAGATTGCAGCGTCTTTGCCGCACTTATGGCGTGCCGTTTATCGTCAACGATGACGTCGAGCTGGCTATGGCCATCGATGCCGACGGTGTCCACGTCGGCCAAGATGATGAAGACGCGCGGCGCGTGCGGGAGAAAATCGGTGATAAAATTTTAGGCGTTTCCGCCCACAACGTCGAAGAAGCGATGGCGGCTATGGCGGCAGGGGCTGATTACATCGGCGTCGGCCCAATTTATCCAACCCGCTCAAAGGATGATGCGAACGAAGCGCAAGGCCCCGATATTCTTCGCCGCCTCCGCGAAGCGGGGATTACGATTCCGATTGTCGCCATCGGCGGCATTACGGCTGACAATGCAAGAGAGGTGATGGAGGCCGGAGCGGACGGGGTGTCGGTCATCAGCGCCATCGCGTCATCTCCGTCGCCTAAAGCCGCCGCTTCTCGTTTATTGGAGGCGGTGCGGGCTGCCCGTGTGAAACGGTGACCATCAAACAGACAAGACAAAAGGGTGTCCTGTTCGCAGGACACCCTTTTTGCGTCTTATGAAGCCGTCTGCCGCCACCTCGGCCACCGCCATTCAAGCAGCGGCCGCACGAGCCGGACGACCGGCCGGCTGCCGAGAACGAGCATAACGGCGACTGACAGCGCGAGCAGAAGCGGATAGCCGTGCACATCCATAATAAAATCCGTAAACGGCGTTTCGTGCAAATATTTTAAAATAAACCCGTGCAAGATATAGATGTAAAACGTGCGCGCCCCAAGCACGGAAAACGAGAAGCGCCGGCTCGGGATGAGCGACAGAAAGCCAAACATCATGAGCAGGCTCGCCCCATAAATGGCAAGGCGGCCCGCCGCGCCGGCCGGCTCCGACACGCCGAGCGTATCGTATGACTTTGAGCCGTACAACCAGTCTTGTGGCAAGTCTGGAAACCCGAAATGAATAAGCACAAACATGCCAGTCAGCACAAACAGCGAAGCGACGCGCACCGGTGCGGCAAACAGGCGCTCGATCGCCGGCTTTGGCGTGAAAAACCCGAGCAAAAAGAACGGGAAAAACGTGAGCGTTCTTGACAAGCTCAGCCATTTTTCCGCTTCCATCATCCCGCCGGCCAAGCCGAGAAGAAGCGCCATCGGCAGCGCGATCCGCTTCGGCAGCCGGCCGAACCATAACAGCAGCACGTTCCAGCTGAACAGGCTGAGCAAAAACCATAGGCTCCAATGCGGGGTCAACAAGTCAAGTTCCAACGACTGTTTGTCGTACAGGAAGAAGTAGTAGACCGAGTACAGCAGCTGGAACAGAACGTACGGAATGAGCAGCTTTTTCGTAATTTTTTGCAAGTAGCCGTGTTCATAGAACTTTTTGGCGAAATAGCCGGAAATGAAAATGAACGCCGGCATATGGAAAAAAATCCACGTATACAAGCTGTGCACCCATAAGACGCCGTCAATGTACGGGCGCAGAAAATGGCCAAACACGACAAGGAGCATCAACGCACACTTCGCGTTGTCAAAATAATAGTCCCGCTCCTTCACAGTGTTTCCTCCTTTTCTAACACATCAATTCGAATCATACTTCTTTTTTTTGGGGGAGTCAACCGCAGAAACATGCCGCTGCCGGAAAGCGGCTGTCCATGCAACAGTTTGACAAAGAAAGGTGATGATTGGGTGAAAAACGACCGCCGCGAAACGGACGATATGACGCAGTTATTGCAAATCATCAACGCCAAAGGGGACGAAGGGGAATTGAACGCCATCGTCTGCAACGATGAATTGTTTTGGAAAAGCTTGCGGGCGCAGGCGGAAGACAGTGCAAAAGGAGGCGAATAAGAAATGGAGTTGCTGCGGGCGAAACGGATCGCCGAGGCCGGAGAGATCGTCCCGGTGACGTATGAAGGAAAACGGGTGATCATTCAGCACGTCGATGAAGGGCGGGAATGGCGCGCATTTATTTTGCTGATGAGCCGGAACGCGAGCAAGACGTACCGGTGCGCCTGCTTGAAGAGCTGTAGGCGCCGGGCAAGTTGTCGTTGTTTTGTCAAGGGAAAGCCGATGACACTCCTTGTTCGAATATGATATAATAGCGAAAGAAATGACGCTTGAACATTGGAGTGAGCAATATGAACATCGGGTTTGGAGAAATTGCGCTCATCGTCTTTTTCGCATTGCTCATTTTCGGGCCGAAAAAGTTGCCGGAGTTAGGGCAAGCGGCTGGAAAAACGCTGCGTGAATTCAAAAACGCGACAAAGGGCATCATTGACGACGACGAGGCGACAAAAGCGCAAAAATAAGAGGTTGGGCGAGAGCCTAGCCTCTTATTTTTTGCTTTGTCGGCCATTGTTCTCTCGCCGCAAAAAAAAAGACAAGCTCTGCTGACAAGCGCCATATACATATACGGAGGTGCGTTCGTTCGTTGCAATCAGCCGGTGGCGGAGGGGAGTCATGATGATCAAAAAAATGGCGGCGGTGATCGTCGGCAGCCTGTTGATTGGCGTTGGCATCAACGTCTTTTTAGTTCCTCACCATTTGCTTGATGGGGGAATGATCGGGCTCGGATTGATCGCCAAATATGTCTGGAACGTGCAAGCCGGATTGATGATGATCGTCTTAAGCGTTCCGCTTTACGTGGCGGCTTGGTTTTACTACCGCCCGTTTTTTTACAACAGTTTGCACGGTCTTTTGTTTTCCTCTTGGATGATTGACGTATTGTCGGTGTTGCGCGGCGTGGTGGCGCTCGATCCATTGTGGAGTGCCATGATCGGCGGAATCTTGGTTGGTGCAGGCATCGGGTTGATGCTGCGTGAGGAGACAAGCACGGGCGGCACCGACTTGCTCGCCCAGTTTATCGCGCGGCTGACGAACTGGAACGTTGGGATCGTTATTTTTGTGATTGATGCGTGCATCATTTCAGCTGGAAGCTTGATCATCGACTCCGTGCCCTTTGTTCATTCGCTTGTCGTCGTCACGGTTGTCGGGGCGGTGACAACGATATTGACGCACGAAAAAACGATGGGGGTGTAATCCAGTCCCCACCGTTTTTTCATGGCCATTCCCCGCCTGTCCGCTGTCATGATCAAGACGGAAAGGGAGGCGGTTATGGAACTTGAGCGTTCGAGCCTGCAACGCTTCGTTGAGATGGCGTCATTCCGTTGCAACGGGCGGCATGCAGGCTGTTCCAGATGGAAGGCGGGCGCTTGTTCACGGTTTCGCCAGCTCGAGGGCACGATAGACGTTGATAAGTCCGTAGCCATAATACGGATCTTTTCCTCTCTCGCCTAAGTCATCAGCGCTTTCTAAAATAATGCTGCGCACTTCATCATTCGAAAGCTGCGGGTTGACGGAACGAATCAAGGCGGCGAGCGCCGCGACGTGGGGAGCGGCCATGGATGTGCCGGAAAGAGCGGCGTACTGATGGCCGGCAAATGTGCTGGCAATGTTCGTCCCGGGCGCCACCACATCGATGTACTCGCCATAATTGGAATACAAAGCGTAGGATAGATCCGGGTCGACGGCCCCGACGCTGATCACTTCCGGATACGCGGCCGGAAAGCTCGGCTGTGATGTGCTGTCATTGCCGGAGGCGGCGACAAGGACGACATCATGGGCGTCGGCGTAGCGGATCGCCTCTTCAAGCACCGAGGATGGTTGGTAGTTGCCAAGGCTTAAATTGATGACCTTTGCCCCGTGGTCGACCGCCCAGCGGATGCCTTTCGCCACGTCGATGCTCGTTCCATAGCCGTCCGCATTTAATGCTTTGACGGCCATGATCGGGTTGAACCATGTTATGCCGGCGACTCCTTCGTCGTTGTTCGGCTGTGAGGCGATAATGCCAGCGACATGGGTGCCATGGCCATTTTCGTCATTCGGAGAGCGGTCGTCGGCCAATACGTTGTATCCGGGACCAAGGCGGCGGATTAAATCGGGATGGGTCAAATCGACCCCGCTGTCAATGATGGCGACAGGCACGGTTTGTTTGCCGCGCGACAACGTCCAGCCGGCTTCGGTATGAATGGCCGGCAAATTCCATTGGTAGCGGGCGTAAAACGAATCGTTCGGGATCAGCGCCGGCTTGTTCCACTCATTTTGCATGTAAATGTAGTGCGGTTCGCAATAATCAACCATCGGAAGGGATCGGAAATAGCGGCGCATCTCTTCGTACGTTTGCCCGCGCGAACGGAATACAAACACGTGGTCGACCTGCTTGATGAGCTGGCCGGCGATGGCTGCCTCCATTTGTTGAAGACGGCTTTCCGATGGCAATGCCCGAAAGCGGACGACGATCTCATTGGCGAAATAATGGCTTCGGTCACCGCGGCGATTATGGAGGATTTCCCGAATGCGCGGGTGCTTGTTCAACTGCTGTTTCAGCTGTTCGCCTGCGCTTAAGCTGTCTAAGGCGACAACGGTTGGATGGGTGGGTGCGACCTCGGCGTCAAACGGCTTCAGCCGTGGTGGAGCCGGGGCGTTTTCTTCTAGAGCCGGTCGCCCCAAGGCGGCTGCGGCAACGAGTAGAGCAACAACCGCGCTGGTCGCGGCCCATATTCGGTATCGGCGTTTCACGCTGTTCACCTCCTTGTTGTTAGGATGGGCGAATGGAGGGCAAATCATGAAAAATGGGATTCCCCTTGCAGCAGGCGAATCCCATTTGTGCGTTCAGCGGCCGGCTGATTGCAACACTTGCTGCGCCGTTTGCATATCGACGCGCAGCTGCTCTTGGACGTTGGTCGGATGATAGTATCCTTTGTTGATCATGTATTGGCTAATTTGCTCGTGAAACGCAATCGCGTCATTTAACTTCCCTCCGAAAGAAGTCTCCTACTTCTAAACGTGAAGGTGCGCCAGCACCAGTGAAAGTGGGAGATGAATGTCGGTTGGCGTTAGCCAACGAATAGGATAGAATATGGCTAGAACGGACACCTTCGGAACGAAGGGAAGCGTAAAGGGTTCTTGTGTGTGGCTTACCGTTCGGCGAACACGCACAAGTCGCTTGAAGCCCCCACCTCCAAGCGAAGCGTAGGTGGTGGGTAGTTCACATGTTGCTTCAGCGTATTGCGCACTTCCGGGGTTGTTGCTTCGGCAATGGCCATTGCGCACGCTTTGATCGCGCTTTTCGCCCCAATGAGATAGTCGGCGGCGATCATTTGATCATTGAATACGCCGGTCGGCGTCATCGTTGCCTGCATCGTTGTCCCTCCTCCGTTCGTTACGATAATAAGTTTTGCAAGTCGCGGATGTGCTGCTCTGTTTTTTGCATGTCTTGTTGAATGAGCGATTTCAGCTGCGGGTCGCTCGCCATTAGACTATTTGTTGTCGCACACGTCGTGCTGATCGCTTTTGGGGATGTTTTCCTTGCAATGACGTTCCTCGGATTGTCCACACTAACGGACAAGGAGGGACAATCGATGAACGAAACGTGTTTCTATTGCCAATGCGAGTGCGACGACAACGTGCATTACGTCTCGTTCCATGCGAACGATGAAGAACGCGAGGAAGCGCTTTGTCCGGAATGTTACCAAGAATGGCTGCAGGGCATGAAAGGCTAAAAAAACCGCACCGGTTCGGTTACGGTGCGGTTTTTTCCGCGAGCGGAGGGGTGGTGACGACATCGGACAAGTCGCTCTCTTCGTCATAAGAACGATACACGGCTGCTTTGGTCCGCGGAGCGTGAAGCGACAACGATAAAATGCGCTCGTTCCCGTTGTGGGCGACTTTTGTTTCCATCCTCAGCGCCGCATCCGCCAGTGTCAGCGAGTAAAAGCGGTACGTCAAACCGAGCCAAGTGCGCTCGGACCGGACGGTGTCCGGATGATGGCGGATCAGCTCCGCCAGCTCGGCAAACGAATGGTTTTCCCGCTGAAGCCATTCGCGAATGGCGGCTGCCGTCTGTTCCAGCAAATGTTTCCATGACGGTGTCATCGACATCATCCTTTTTTACATCCAGCATGCCCATTTTCGCCCTTTGTTATGCGGGCAGGCGGATGGAAAACGTCGTCATGTCTTCATCGGATGAACAGCGGATATCTCCGCCATGGTCTTCAATCACTTTTTTGCAAATGTACAACCCGATGCCGGTTCCGAGTTTTTTCGTCGTAAAAAACGGCTCGAAAATCGTTTCCACAATGTCGGCCGGAATGGACGGACCGTTGTTGGCGATTTCGATGATGATGCTTCCGTCTTGGCAACGGGCGGCGATGTTGATCCGCCGCGGTTTTTCCCTCTCTTTCAACGCTTCGATCGAGTTGAGCAAAATATTTACCAGCACATGGCGCAGCTGATCTTTATAGGCAAATATATGTATGGATTCATCGATCGCCACCGAAAGGTCGACATCGCTGTCGACGATCGAGGCGTATAAAAACTCGATAATTTCCTCCAACAGCTGGCAAAGCGAAAACGTTTCCTTTTCGCTTTCAACAATTTCTTTGCGTGAGGCATGCAAAAATTGCGAAATGCGAAATTTCAGCTGCTGCAACTCATGGTCGATAATGTCTAAATAAGGAAGATGCGGATGCTCAAACTTCAATAATTGAATAAAACCAATAATAGCCGTAAGCGGATTGCGAAACTCATGGATAAAACTCGATGACATTTGTCCGAGCAGCGTCAGCCGGTCTTGATGCGATCTGGCAATGAGCGCATTTTTCTCATGCAGCTCCTTTTCTTTTAACTCATTGTATTTGGTGACCGCATGAAACAAAAACTGGTCAAACAACTCGTTCATATGGTCAATGAGCGGGGCGAGCTCATCGACGGACAGCGGTGCGGCCAACGCATGGTTGATGATCAGGCGCCGTCCCAAGTTTACGTTGTAAACAAGGGCGCCGATGCCGGTGTTCATCTCCTCCCGTTCTTTGGCGATTTTGTTCGCCAGCCGTTCAACCATCTCGCCGGGCCACGACTGCAGCAGCGCCTCTTTGACCAAGGTGAACACCGCCAAGCCGTTTTGTTCGACACAGTCGATATATTTGTCATCGTCGGCAATTTTCATGTGCTGCAGCCAATAGGCGAGGAAGTCCGGCAAATGGGTTTCCAAATGGGTGACAAGCTGCTGTGCGGCAGATGTCAACAAAGCCACCTCGCTTTCTGTCGTTTATTTTTATTATAATTGAGAACATCGAACTAGAACAGAGGGAAAATGGCTGCAGAGTCAGTCAAGACTTTGTGGAGAACATTTTTTCGGTTCACTACGGGCGTTGTCAATCACTAGTTAGCGAACCATTTTAAGGAATTCATATCGTAAGCGCTTTCGGACTCTCATCCCTCATCTTGAAGTGATGATATTGTATTCCATTTTTTTACACCCAACCACCATCCCGGAGCGCCGACAACGCTTGATGGATCGGCGTCCCGGATGACCGCTGCAGACACGGTAGATTCTGACGCACCACATCTGCCCATAACCGTCCGGCCTTCCGTTTGGCCTGTTCGATCCGCTTGGACTTTGTTGAGGCCGAGGCCGCCGTTCGGGTCTCTTCTTCCTCCACCAACTGCCCATTTCTCCGCCAAATCCCGTCGATTCGGGCCGCCATCGCCCTCAGAAACGCCCGAAGCCCTTGGTCTTTCCAGCTGCGGCGGGATTTCACCCGATGCGCAAACCGGCTCATCACGCTCTCGGCGTGGCCCATCGGACGCATGCCGGTCGTCTCCACCCCTTGCTCCGACAGCCACTCCCGATAGTCCCGGATGCATCCCGGCATCGACTCGATCCGGCGAATCAAGGCGGCCAGCTGTTGTTCTTTGCCTTCGTCCCCCAACGTGCCGACCGCGCTGTTCAGCTCGACCAAAAGTCCTTCTTCGTCTTGTTTCGCCAGCTTCCTCCGCACCTCCCGCCAACGCGGATGGCCGGACAGACACTGACGCAGCTCCCGCGCCACATGAAATCGATCCAGCTGAAAGCACGCCCGCTTCCCAAAATACTCCCGGCAGGCCGTGATCCACGACGCCGCGTCGCCGTTGATGATCAAAAGGTCCCGGCACGGATCATAGGCATATTCGTTCATCAGCCACTCTTCAAACCGTTCCCACACGTCTCCCGCCCCTTCATGGAGGTAGTGGCGCCGGTTCACGAGCTCGAGCTGCGAACCGTTTCGTTTCCATCCCTCGTGAACCGCCAGGATTTTCTCTTCTTTCGCCCGTTTCCCTTTCCCCTGGCGGGAAATGAACAGCCCATCCGCCTCCACAAATAGCACTCGGCCGTGCCGTTGGGAAACAGGGCGGTGCAGCGAGACAGGGGCCTCCAGCACCAGTTGGCGAATCGCCTCGTGGCTTAGGACCGCATACCCCACGATCGACTCCAACGTACGGGCCGCTTTGCGGTAGGAAGAGCACTCTACGGCCAACTCGACCGCCGTTTCCTCGAGGCAAGGGCTGATCGACTGCGCTCCATCAAAGCCCAGTTCGGCATCCAGCAAGAAGGTATAGTTCCCCGTTTGCCGGTCATAGTAGTAGTTCCGTCGAAACGTCACTTCTCCAAACAGCGTTTGGATCGTAGTCGGCCGTTTGTCTTTCAGCTGATACCGGCGCTTGTCCCGCGCTTCCGCCAGTTGTTGATCAATCTCCTCCAAAAGGGCCGCCAACAAGACAGCGAACACCTTTTGAAGAGTTCTGACTAATTGTTCCTCCAGCTCTTTTAATAAAGGCCATTCTGTGGTAAGATGTTTCATGGACTCTCTCCCTCCTGTTTTATGGATGTTGGTCATCACCATCATAGCAGGGAGAGAGTCCTTTTTGCATGACATTTGCTTTTTTCTACCGCGCTTCGCTTGGTGGCCCCGACGAGCGTCGCGAACAAAAGTTCGCAACCCTCGTCGGGGAATCATTCCGGAATGTCACCCACAAATATTTTACTCACACATGGCTGCATATCCGAGAAAACTAGTTTCCTTCCGCGAAAAAGGCGGGTGGTTTGAACAAAAACGGAAAAATCATTTATAATGAATGGGACGAACAAATATTTTGCAAAAGGTTGGGGACGATCGTGAAATTGTATGACTCGATTTTAGATTTGATCGGTGGTACGCCGATCGTGAAGCTCAACCGTCTCCCGGATCGGGAGGGAGCGGACGTATATATAAAACTCGAATCGTTCAACCCAGGCGGCAGCGTCAAAGATCGGCCGGCTTGGGAAATGATCCGCCGGGCAGAGGCGGAAGGGAAAATTACGCCTGGAAAAAGCACGATCATCGAACCGACGTCCGGCAACACCGGCATCGGGTTGGCCATGGTGTGCGCCGCCCGCGGGTATCGCTGCATCATCACGATGCCCGACAATGCGACGGTGGAGCGGGTGAAAATTTTAAAGGCGTACGGAGCCGAAGTTTATTTGACGCCGGCGGAGAAGCGGATGCAAGGGGCAATTGATGAAGCGAACCGGCTGGCTGGCGAAATCCCTGACAGCTTCATTCCGATGCAGTTTGAAAATTCGGCCAATCCGGATGCGCATCGCCATACAACGGCGGTGGAAATTTACGAGGCGTTTGATGGGCGGCTCGATGCGTTCGTGCTCACCGCCGGCACCGGCGGGACGGTGACGGGAACAGGGGAGGAACTGAAAAAGCGCATTCCAAATTTGCGCATTTACGTCGTTGAACCGTACGGTTCGCCGGTGTTGTCGGGCGGGAAGCCGGGGCCGCACAAAATTCCCGGCACGGGTCCGGGGTTTATCCCGAAAATTTTAAACCGCTCGATTTACGATGACATTTTTTTGATCAAAGATGAGGATGCCCAGCAAATGGCGCGCCAACTGGCGGCCAAGGAAGGCATTTTGGTCGGCGCCTCAGCGGCGGCGAGCGCTTATTACGCCATCAAAGTGGCAAAACAGCTCCCGAAAGGCGCACGCGTCCTTTGCATGGCGCCCGATTCCGGCGAGCGGTATTTGTCATCCGATTTATTCGCCGATTAAGCGGACGTCGATCGACGAAAAAAGCGAGGATTTCTTGCCTTTCATTGGGAAGTGAAGCATTCCTCTCTGCAAAACAAAGAGGAATGCTTTTGTTTGATCGTTTGCCGGTGTGGAGAACAAAAAAACCGACCGGTCGTTCTTGATGAAGGATGACAATCGGCTTTCTTTCTGGTTCCTTGGCGCATGCGTTGAGCGCCTCAGCGGGGAGTGCGGTGAATCGTTGCTGTTCTTTTGGCAGATCGAACGAGCGCAGCGCTGCGTCATGGTCGGAATGATAAAAACAGTGACGGATTTCATGAACCATTTCGAATCCTCCATCGATGACGGCAGGAACGCTTGGGGAGATGGGCCGGCAATTGCCGGTGATGTTGCTGACAGCGTTCATCGATTTGGCGCCGGGGGGTATGGATCAAATGGGGATTTTGGCGCGGGAAGCGCATGCCGATCTTGCTGTTGTGACAAGTTATCAAATGTTCCGCATTTTTTTTATTTTGCTTGTCGTTCCGCCGGTGCTGAAAAAATGGTTTGCCGCCCGCTGGTTTCGATCGATTGAACGATGGGTCATGCCGTCTGCGTCAATCCAAAAGAAAGGGCTGTGACAAGAAACAAATATATGCTAAACTAGAAAGAAAAAGGAGGGGGGTTGCCATGAACCATTCGACCGTTTATCGTCCGCACAGCCCGGTGGCGAAGTTGGCGGTTTCCTTTTTAGCGGCGCTGGCTGTTGCGACCGCAGGGCTGTATGCCGGGCAATGGGTGCCGGCCGGGATGTACTTGCCGCTCTATGGCTTGGAACTCATTTTGCTTTTGGTGATGATCTTCGCCCGCAGCAAAAAAGCGGTCGGCTATCCGCTCATGTTTGCGTTTATGTTTGTCTCGGGGGCGACGCTCTATCCGCTCATCGGCTATTACTTGTCCGTCATCGGTGCAGCGGCGGTGTTCAAAGCGTTTGCGCTGGCCGTCGTCTCGTTTTCCGGCGTTGCCATTTACGCGGCGAGAACGAAAGAAGATTTTTCGTTCCTCGGCGGGTTTTTGATGCTTGGCGCGTTTGCGCTTCTTGGCTTGCTGATCATCCAATGGTTCATTCCATTTTCCAGCGTCGGGCAAATGGGCATCGCTGCTTTGGGGATTTTGATTTTCCTTGGCTTTACGATTTACGACATCAACCGTTTGGCCCGCTACGGCTTTACGGAAGCGGATATCCCGATGATTGTCGTCAATATTTACCTTGATTTCATCAATTTGTTTGTCTACATTTTGCGTTTTTTCGCCAGCGATGAGGATTGAGTGCCAAAAAGGGCTGCCAAAAGGAGCAGCCCTTTTTCTATGACGATGGCACAGATCAAAGCGGCAAGTCGAAATGGTGCGGCTATTTTTTTACGGCATGAAAGGTGAAACGCGGTGAGGCAGGAATCGGCAAATGGTGGGGCGAATAAAAGAAAGAAATGGAGAAGAAAGGGGCCTCATGATGAAGTTTGCCGTCAATGTTTCGACGATTTTCACGGAAGCGCCGTTTCTTGCCCGGTTTTGCCAAGGCGAAGCAGCACAGGTTTTCGCACGTTGAGTGCCAGTTTCCGTACGCTGCGGCGCCTGAGGCGGTTGCCGCTGAACTGGAGGAATACGGGCTGTCGCTCGTTACGATCAACTTGCCGGCCGGCGATTGGGAAAAGGGGGAGCGCGGACTGGCGATTCTTCCCGGCCGTCATGACGATTTCCGCCGTGCGCTTGAGGAAGGGGTGCGCTATGCGCTCGCGCTTGGCGCGCCGCGTCTTCATTGCATGGCTGGAGTGGTTCCGGCCGATTTGCCGCGGGAACGGGCGAAAGAAATATACATGCGCCGCTTGGATGAGGCGGCCGCTGCGCTCGGCGTCCACGGTTTGACGCTGACGATTGAACCGATCAATCCGTTCGATATGCCGGGCTACTTTTTAACGGATATTGATGAAGCCGTGGCCATCATTCGCGCTCTTGGCAGGGCAAATGTGAAAGTGCAATACGACATCTACCATATGGCGCGGCTTGGGCGCGATGTGACAGCGACGTTTGCGGCCTATGAACCATTGATTGACCATGTGCAATTTGCCGATGCCCCCGGGCGGCATGAGCCGGGGACGGGAGCGCTTCCGTATCGCGAGATTTTCGCATTTTTGCAAGAGCACGCTTTCCGAGCGGCTGACGGGACGGCCGGTTTATACGCTTGTGATCGGGTGTGAAGATGTGGAAAACGCCGTCCATTACCAAGAACAATGGGTGGAACGGCTGCGGCCGAAAATGGCGGAAATGTCCGTTTTAGCTGCTGAGGAGGCTTCCGTCTTTTGGCAGGCGTTTTATACAGCGGCGTCGAACGCGCGCCTGGCGCTGGCGAAAAACGGCGTGGAAGCGGCGGTGAAAATCGGCGTCGTCAACTTGGATGTGCTCGCCGTCTTGCAGGAAAGCGTTCTTATCGTTGATCGCTGCCACGTCCGTCTTGAGGCGCACGGTGGATTGGGCCATGGGCTTTGCCAGGTGTATGTACACGGAAGCGAAGAAGGGGTGTTGGCGGCCATTGAGGAGCTGCGTCAGGCAGCAGTTCGCCTTGGCGGCTATGCGATCGTGAAACATTTACCATTTTCGCTGCGCCAGCGCGTTGACGTTTGGGGCGGAAAGCCATCGTACTTTTTCTTGCTCGAAGGCATTAAGCGAAAAGATCCAAACAAAACGCTCAACGATCAGTGCTTTATTGGGGGGATTTAATCATGAGCACGATAATCAACGAACGGACGGACAGCCCGGCGTGTGCGACCACAAGCCTCGGCAACTCCCGATTTCCCGACTTGCCGGACCCGAGCAAGTGGGCTGATTGCGTCCACTGCGGCATGTGCTTGGAGTCGTGTCCGACGTATGAACAAACCGGCCAAGAGCAGCACTCTCCGCGCGGCCGCGTTTCCAGTCGGCCATCCGAAAGACATCGCCGCGCTGTTGCTCATTGAAGTGGACGGCATTTTCGCCGGGATTGACGAGCAAATCGACGATATTTTAACGATTTGCCGCCGCCACCATGTGCGCGAAGTGAAAGTCGCCCAGTCAGAGGAAGAGCGGGCGCGCTGGTGGGCGAACCGGAAAACCGGCTTTGGCGCCATGGGGGCGATTTCGCCGGATTATTTAGTGCAAGACGGCGTCATTCCGCGCAGCCGGCTGCCGGAAGTGTTGAACGAAATCGCCAACATCAGCCGCAAATACGGGCTTCTGATTGTGAATATTTTCCATGCTGGAGACGGCAATTTGCACCCGCTTGTGTTGTTTGATGCGAGCAAGCCGCTCGGCCCGGTTATTGAAACGGAGCTTGACCCGCTGTCGGTGTCGGTGAAAGCGCGCGTGAACGGCGTCGAAAAACAAAACAGCCCGACAGAGCTCATGATCATTTCGATCAGCAAAATGATCTCCTATTTGTCCCATGTCATGACGTTGCAACCGGGCGATGTCATTTTAACCGGAAGCCCGGTCGGCGCTGAGCTGGTTGGCCCGGGAACAGTCATTGAATGTGAAGTGGACGGCATCGGCACGCTCCGCAATACGTTTGTCGCCGCCAAAGCGCCGGCTGTCGCCGCCGAGATCATCGACCGGAAAGGGTTGCCCAGACATACCGATTGGACGATCACCGACCGCGAGGCGTTTTTCCGCGAGCTTGACACCATTCGGCAAAACGGATATGCGCTTGACCTGGAAGAAAATGAATATGGCATCCGCTGCGTCGCGGTGCCGATTTTCGACTATACAGGAAGCGTTGTCGCCGCCGTCAGCGTTTTCGGCCCGACGATCCGCATGACGGATGACCGCATCATGAGGCTTGCTGCGCGCATGCGCCAAATCGGCAAAGAACTCTCCGCCCGGCTCGGCCATCGGCCGATTCATTCCGTCCAGCCGTAACGGCTGGGCGTTTTGTTTTGCGGCGCGAACGGCCGGCTGGGCATGGCGGACGGAAGGGCATGCAGCCGAGCCGTGTTGCGCTTCGCTTTCCGAAAGACGCCCGCTTTTCGCCGCGTTTTGCTAGTGCAAACGGCAATGATGCATGTAAAATAGAAACGAGGTGATTGGCAACGTGAACAAACAGACGCTTTCCGAGTGGATCGAACAGCTTCGTCAGGACCCGAACGTCGTTCATTGGCATGAAATTGAGCCGAAAGAAGCCGACACAGTTCCGTTTCCGACCGAATTGAATCCGCGGCTGCGCGCGGCGCTTGAAGCGCGCGGCATCGCCTCGCTTTACACGCACCAGGCGTCAGCGTATGAGGCGGTGCGAAGCGGGCGGAACATCGTCGCCGTGACGCCGACGGCATCCGGCAAAACGCTCTGCTACAATTTGCCTGTGCTGCAAGCGATCGCGGAGGCGCCGGAAAGCCGCGCTCTTTACTTATTTCCGACCAAGGCGCTCGCCCAAGATCAAAAAAACGAATTACATGAAATCATCGCCGAGATGGGAACGCCGATTTACAGCTATACATACGACGGCGATACGGCGCCGGCGCTGCGGCAAAAAATCCGCCAGGCCGGTCATATTGTCATCACCAACCCGGACATGCTCCATACCGCCATTTTGCCGCACCATACGAAATGGATGTCGCTGTTTGAACAGTTGCGCTACGTCGTCATCGACGAACTGCATACATACCGCGGCGTGTTCGGCAGCCATGTCGCGAACGTCATCCGCCGCCTAAAGCGGATTTGCGCCTTTTACGGCAGCCGGCCGACATTTATTTGCACCTCGGCGACGATCGCCAATCCGCAGGAGTTGGCTGAGCGGCTGATTGGCGAACCGGTGGCGCTGATTGACAACAACGGGGCGCCGCGCGGACGGAAACATATCGTGTTTTACAATCCGCCGGTCGTCGAGCGGACGATGAACGTCCGTCAAAGTGCGACGAAAACGGCGGTCGAACTGGCGCGGCAGCTTTTACGCAACCACATTCCGACGATTGTGTTCGCCCGCAGCCGCGTCCGCGCCGAAATTATCTTAAGCCATTTGCAGGCGGCGGTGAAGGGGCGGATTGGGGAAACGACGGTCCGCGGCTACCGCGGCGGCTACTTGCCGAACGAACGGCGCGCGATTGAAAAGGGGCTGCGCAGCGGGGACATTATCGGGGTGGTCAGCACAAACGCGCTCGAGCTTGGCGTTGATATCGGCCAGCTGCAGGCGTGCATTCTCGCCGGTTACCCAGGAACGATTGCCAGCACGTGGCAGCAAGCCGGCCGCGCCGGCCGCCGCCATGGCGATTCGCTCGTGATTATGGTGGCCGGTTCAAGTCCGCTTGACCAGTACATCGCCGCCCATCCGGAATACTTCTTCGCTCGCTCGCCGGAAACAGCCCGCATCAATCCGGATAATATGCTCATTTTAGTCGACCATCTTAAATGCGCCGCGTACGAGCTTCCGTTTCGGCGCGGCGAGACGTTTGGTGGAGTCGAAGTCGAAGAAGTGCTCGATTTTTTGGCTGAGCAGGGGGTGCTTTATGAGCGCGGCGGCCGCTGGCATTGGATGAGCGAAGCGTTTCCGGCGCAAAACATTAGTTTGCGCTCTGCGGCGCAGGAAAATGTCGTCATTATCGATGTTTCTGACACCGCCCGCCATCGTGTCATCGGTGAGATGGATCGCTTCAGCGCGATGACGCTACTCCATGAAGAAGCGATCTATTTGCACGAAGGGACGCAATACCAAGTTGAGCAGCTTGATTGGGAGGAGAAAAAAGCGTACGTCCGTCAAGTGGATGTCGAATATTTCACCGATGCCAATCTGGCCGTGCAGCTTGAAGTGCTGTCTGAAGACCGTACTGCCGAACGAGGGGCGATGGCCGTCAAGTACGGCGATGTATCGGTCCGGGCGATGGCGACGATGTTTAAAAAGCTGAAACTGTCGACGTTTGAAAACATTGGATGGGGGCCGATCCGCCTGCCGGAAGAAACGCTTCATACGTCGGCGGCATGGCTCGAATGGATGGAAGTGCCGCCGCGGTTTTCCCCGGCGTTGTTTGAGCACATTCTGGTGGGCATCGCCAACGTGCTTGGCCATCTAGTGCCGATGTTTGTCATGTGCGACCGCTCGGATATTCATGTTGTGCCGCAGCTGAAGGCGCCGCACTCCGGACGGCCGACCATTTTCCTTTATGACCGCTATCCGGGCGGCATCGGTTTATCGGAAGCGCTGTTTGAGCGGTATGAACAAATGCTGGCGAAAGTGAAAGAGTGGGTGGAGCGCTGTCCGTGTGCGGATGGCTGTCCATCGTGCATCGGTGCTCTTGATGCGGCAGGGATGCCGGTCAAGCATGAATTGGTGCAGTTTTTAGCTGAACAGCTCGCTGTGCGGAGCGGTTCCTCGGCTTAGCGCCAACCGCGCCCTGCGGCGCAGCTTCCCGGTCATCGAGACTGGACGGAAAGGAAGGGCGAGACGGATGAAGCCAAAGCTGTCGCAATGGAAAGAGTTGCTGGCCGCCCGGCATCAACCGAAGGCTGCGGCCGGAGAACTTGAAGCAGAAGCGGGTGAATGCCGGGCGGCGGACGTGCCGTTTGCTGAGCAGTGGCGACAATGCGGCGTTGTTCCGCATTCGTTTGCCGGCGATTATTGTCTTGTCCGCGAGACGGTGTACCCGCTTGATCACGAACATGGCCGCTATCGGCTCGGTGCGTTTTATGAGGTGCACCGGCGCTGGCAGGAGGCGCCGTTTTCCCACCCGCTCTCGTGCCGCGGGTTTGCCGTTGGCGACTTGTTCTTTTTTGACACGGAGACGATGGGGCTTTCAAGCGGAGCGGGAAATGTCATGTTTTTGCTCGGCCATGCCCGCTTTGCCGGTGATTGCGTCATCGTCCGCCAGCATTTTTTGCCGCATCCCGGAGCGGAAGTGGCGCTGTATCAAAGTTTCTTATCCGATGTCAACTATACGACGCTTGTTACGTACAATGGAAAAGCGTTCGACTGGCCGCGGCTGAAAACGCGCCATGCCCTTGTCCGTGACATGGTGCCGAAGCTGCCCGCGTTCGGTCATTTCGATTTGTACCATGCCGCCCGCCGATTATGGAAAGGCCGGCTCGATTCGCTGCGGTTGGCTGAAGTGGAGCGGCATATTCTTGGCGTCAAACGGAACGATGATGTGCCTGGTTTTTTGGCGCCGATGATGTACCAAGCGTTTTTGCAAACGCCCCATCCCGACCGGATCATGCCCGTTTTGCGCCATAATGAGCAAGACGTGTTGTCGCTCATCGTGTTATACATTCATTTGTCGATTCAGCTGCTTGACGCAAACCAACTCACCGATCCAGGCGAACAGCTGGCCGCTGCCCGCTGGTTGGAAACGGTCGGGGAGACGGCGGCCGCGCGGGGCGTCTATGAACAGGCGGGCGCCGGGCAGGCGAAAGAAGCGCATATGGCGAAGTGGCAACTGTCGCTTTTATATCGGAAGGAAAAACGGTATGACGAGGCGGCGGCGCTTTGGCGCGACTTATTGGAGTGTGGCGTCTATTGGAAGATGAAAGCGGGCCTTGAGCTGGCGAAAGCGTACGAACATTATTTCCGTGACCTTGATGAAGCGCACCGTTATGCGGCGGCGGCGTATGAGGCATGGCGGTCGCTTGCCAGGGCGAGCCGGCAGGCGGCGGACGGGGAGGAGCGGGAGTGGCGCAAGCGGCTTGAGCGGCTTATGCGCAAGAAAAACAGGCCGGGAAAATGAGACGCCCATTTCCCCGGCAAGCGCAAAATGTGACAGAAACAGAAAAATTCCTACTCTTCTTTTGCTGCGAATCTTGTAGAAAAATAAAAAAACGTGTACAATGGCGTCGGAATGAACGAAAACGAGGGCAGGGAGAAGAATGTGATGAGGAGCATGTACAAAAAAATTTTGTACCTCTTTTTTATTGTCGTCGGCTTGACGTTTGTCGTGTTCCATTATGTTTATTAACGGTTCACGATGCCCGAGATGACCGGCGCCGCGTGGGCGGGGCTGAAGAAGCGGATTCGGTTTGGCAGCGCCGCCGTGCAAAATGGGTATCTACACTAGTACGAGTTCGGTTCGTTCATCATAGGCTAGTATTGCAAACCAACAGTCTAGATGAAAGGAGAAGGATGCCTATGCATTGCCCGCCTTATGTAACGGCGCCGATTGTTCATCCGCCTCAATGCTGCGTCCAACATCATTTTCAAGCAACGATTGTGCCGCATATCCATCCGTCGCATACGATGCATGTGTATCACCAATTGTATGAACATCACCATTATTTCCCGCATACGGAATCGGCCGTCGCTCAGGCTGCCAACCGGCACCTGTATTGCCCAGGGCCGATGCCGCCGTTCCCGGTTGGATATTAAACAAACGGACGAAGGGGCCGCTCGCCGGCCTCTGTTTTTTGTCAAACGGTGTCCGGACCATGCGCTGGAACATCCGTTTTCAAGTATGAGGGGATGGATGGAATCATTTCCTTTTATTCGGTTTCGCGACCGGAATAAAGAAAACGTCAATTGACAACCGGACCGATTTCTGAAAAAATAAAGAAAAGAGTTGAAAGCGGATTGAGGTGAAAGCCATGTCAGCCAATCGCGTAAAACTAACGCCGAAAGACATTTTAGAAAAGGAATTTAAGGTGAGCATGCGGGGGTACAATCAAGACGAAGTGGACCAGTTTTTAGATATGATCATCAAAGATTACGAAGCGTTTCAGCAGGAAATTGAAGAGCTGCAACAAGAAAACGCCCGCCTGAAGCGGCAAGTCGAGGAGCTGCAAAAGCGGCCGTCGGTATCGGCCGGGACGACAAACTACGATATTTTGCAGCGCCTGTCCAATTTAGAGAAACATGTGTTTGGCCGGAAGCTGTACGAGTAGGCGATGTAGACAAATTCCAATTTTTTTCTCTTGCTCTTATGTGAAAAATCGATTATACTGTAAAATGCTCGCAGCGTTAATCATGCTCGGGTAATCGCTGCGGCCGGTTTCGGCCGTAGAGGAAAGTCCATGCTCGCACGGTGCTGAGATGCCCGTAGTGTTCGTGCCTAGCGAATCCATAAGCTAGGGCAGCCTGGCTTCGGCTGGGCTGACGGCGGGGAAAGAACCTACGTCCCGGCTCGGGATATGGTTCGATTACCCTGAAAGTGCCACAGTGACGGAGCTCTAAGGGAAACCTTAGAGGTGGAACGCGGTAAACCCCACGAGCGAGAAACCCAAATGATGGTAGGGGCACCTTCCCGAAGGAAATGAACGGAGGGAAGGACAGGCGGCGCATGCAGCCTGTAGATAGATGATTACCGCCGGAGTACGAGGCGCAAAGCCGCTTGCAGTACGAAGGTACAGAACATGGCTTATAGAGCATGATTAACGTGGTGATGGCATCATGAAAAGCCCTCCTGCATGAAGGAGGGCTTTTCTTGTATCGGTTGTTTTGCAGGATGGTTATACTTGGAGATGAAATACATATTGCCTGCCAGAATAGGGGGAAGCGGATGGAGCGATTTTCAATCATTGCCACGGCCGCGATGGGGCTCGAAGCGGTTGTGGCGGATGAAGTGCGCCGGCTTGGCTACGAATGCCAAGTGGAAAACGGCAAGGTGATGTTTGAAGGTGATGCGGCTGCGATTTGCCGCGCCAATCTTTGGCTGCGCACTGCCGACCGTGTGAAGCTCAAAATCGGCGAGTTTCGGGCGACGACGTTTGAAGAGTTGTTTGAGCAGACGAAGGCGCTGCCATGGGCTGATTATTTGCCGAAAGACGCCTCGTTCCCTGTTATTGGAAAATCAGTGAAATCAACGTTGTTCAGCGTCTCCGATTGCCAAGCCATCGTCAAAAAAGCGGTTGTTGAAAGCCTAAAGGAGCGCTATCGGCTGTCGTGGTTTCCTGAAACAGGGGCGCTCTACCGCATCGAAGTGGCGCTCCATAAGGACATCGCCACCTTGACGATCGATGCGAGCGGCGCCGGGCTGCACAAGCGCGGCTATCGTCTCCGCCAAGGGGAAGCGCCGCTCAGAGAGACGCTCGCCGCCGCCTTGGTGCTGCTGACCAACTGGACGCCGGATCGCCCGTTTGTTGACCCGTTTTGCGGCTCGGGCACGATCGCCATTGAGGCAGCGCTCATCGGCCAAAACATTGCCCCTGGATTCAACCGCGACTTTGTTTCCGAACAATGGCCGTGGATCGGGAAACAAGTGTGGGAGCGCGCGCGCGAAGAAGCAGAAGCGCTGGCCCGCTATGACCAGCCTTTGGATATTATCGGGATGGACATCGATCCGCACATGGTGGAAACCGCCAAGGCGAACGCGGCGGAAGCAGGGCTTGCCGATTTATTGTCGTTTCGAGTCGGGCGGGCGGAGCAGTTTCGGACGGACAAGCGGTACGGAGTGATTGTCGGCAATCCGCCGTATGGGGAGCGGCTTGGCGAACGCCGGGAAGTGGAAGCGCTCTATCGCGCTATCGGCCGCGCCTACGCCTCTTTGGATACGTGGTCGGTCTATATCTTAACCGCCCACCGCGGCTTTGAAACGCATTACGGCCGACCGGCAACCAAACGGCGCAAGCTGTTTAACGGCTTTATCGAAACGCATTACTACCAATATTGGGGGCCGCGGCCGCCGCGTGAAGGCTAGAAGTTGACTTCTCGGCGGCGATCCATCATAATATTGTCTTGTTATTGAGAATAAGCGCGCAACAAACTTGTTGCGCGCTTATGCATGATGATGCCGGGGGAGTTTATGCCAATTTGGAGGGGTGGCGGCGATGAGCCATGATCGTTATCCATTTACAGTAGAAAAAAACGAAAACTTCTTTGACAAGCTCAGCCAATGGATCGGCGATGTTTTTTACGATATTTTGCCAGAGGCCGGGTTTGAGCTGCGCGATGAGCAAATTTATATGGCGTTCCAGCTCGAGCGCGCGTTTCGCGAGAAAAAGGTGATGTTTGCCGAAGCCGGGGTCGGCACGGGAAAAACGATCGTCTATTTGCTGTATGCGATTTGTTACGCCCGCTACACTGGCAAGCCGGCCATCATCGCCTGCGCGGATGAGACATTGATCGAGCAGCTCGTCAAAAAAGAAGGGGATATCGCCAAATTGTCCGATGTGCTTGGACTGCATATCGACGTCCGGCTGGCCAAATCGCCGGATCAATATTTATGTTTAAATAAGCTCGAAGAAGTCACGACATATGATGACGAGGATATCGAATTATACGAGCGAATTTTTGATGAGCTTCCGGCATTCGTCCACGATAATAAACCGATGCAGTCGTTTTACCGCTATGGCGACCGGAAGGAATACGCCCATTTGAGTGATGAGCAGTGGAAAAAAATCGCCTGGGACCCGTTTCAGGATTGTTTTACATGTGAAAAGCGGCACCGCTGCGGCCAGACGCTTTGGCGCGATTATTATCGAAAAGCGACGGATTTGATCGTCTGTTCGCACGATTTTTATATGGAACACGTCTGGACGTATGAGGCGCGCAAGCGGGAAGGCCAGCTGCCGCTGTTGCCGGAGGCGAGCTGCATCGTGTTCGATGAGGGGCATTTGCTTGAGTTTGCCGCGCAAAAGGCGCTGACGTACCGGATGAAAGAGACGACGCTTGAGATGCTGCTGACAAGGCTGCTCGAAAACGACATCCGTGAACAGCTCGCTTATTTAATTGAGGAGACGTTGGAGACGAGCGCGCGCTTTTTTGCGGAATTGAAAGCGTGCGCGAAAGACGTTCCCGGATCGAACCGGAAAGAAATTTTGCCGTCGCCCGCCCTGCAGCAATGGGCGAAGCAGCTGCACAGGCAAATCGTTGAAATCGGCAATGAGCTTGTGTTTGAAAGCGAGACGTATACGATCGACCATTATCAGCTGAACATCGTGGACGAATATTTGGATCAAATTCAATATTCGCTCGACTTGTTTTTGACGAACGCCGATGCGATCACATGGCTTGAGTCATCGCGCCAAGAGGCGACTTTGGTCGTCATGCCGCGCACCGTGCAGGAAGTGCTGCGCGAAAAAGTGTTCAGCAAACGAATGCCGTTTATCTTTTCATCGGCGACGCTGTCGAGCGGAAAATCGTTTGCCTATATTGCCCAAAGCTTGGGCATTGATGACTATTTGTCGTTCAGCGTGCCATCGCCGTTTGATTACGATGAGCAAATGACAATTTATATGCCGACGTTCCGCGCCGGCGAGACGCTGTTTGCGGAAAAATATCGCTATGCGCTCGAAAAATTGCGCGAAACCGGCGGCCGGGCGCTCATCTTGTTCCCGACGCGCGAAGAGCTGCTCCAATTTAAAGAAGAAGCGGCCGATGAACCGTTTTCGTTCTTGTTTGAGGGAGACCGTGAAATCAGCGATTTGGTCGCCGAGTTTCAGCGCAATGAGGAGACCGTGCTTTGTTCGGAACATTTATGGGAAGGGCTTGACATCCCGGGGCCGTCATTGTCAAACGTCATCATTTGGTCGCTTCCGTATCCGCCGAACGATCCGGTGTTTCAGGCGAAACGGAAGGCATACCGCGATCCGTTTTGGAGCGTTGATGTGCCGTACATGCTGCTCCGCCTCCGTCAAGGGGTCGGACGGCTCATCCGCACCCGCGATGATCGCGGCATCGTCTCCATTTTTGTCACTGACCGCGACGATGCGCAAGTCATCCAAGCGGTCAAAGAGGTGCTGCCGACAGCGGTGAGGGAAGAATAAGTTCTTCCCTTTTTCTTTTTGCAGCCGAAGCGGATATTTCCCGATGTGTCAGCAGGAAAATGCCCACTTGTTATGGAAATGATGATACGGCCAACAAAAACAGTGGGAGGATGGGGCTCGATGAAGCGAATGGAAGAACAATTTTTGGAATATGTCAAAAAAATGATGGGATACCATGAGGCGATCGGCCTCATGTATTGGGATTTGCGGACCGGGGCTCCGAAGAAAGGAGTCGGACAGCGCTCGGAAGTGATCGGCATGCTGTCGGCGGAAGCGTTCCAAATGTCGATATCCGAAGAGATGGCGGCGTTTATCGCCAAACTGTCAGCCAAAGGGGTGTATGAACAGCTTGGTGAAGTGACGCAGCGCACGCTCGATGAGTGCAAAAAAGAATATGAGCGCAATAAAAAAATTCCCGTTGCCGAATACAAGGAGTATGTAGTACTTCGCTCCAAAGCGGAAAGCGTCTGGGAAGAGGCGAAAGCAACCGCTGATTTTTCCCGTTTTCGCCCGTACTTGGAGCGAATCATCGAGTTTCAGCGCCGTTTTATCGAGTACTGGGGATATGAAGGGCATCCGTACAACACGCTGCTTGATCAATATGAGCCGGGCATGACGGTCGAGCTGCTCGATCAGCTGTTCGGCCGGCTGCGTGAACGCATCGTTCCGCTTGTACAAGCCGTTGCCGCCGCCCCAAATAAGCCGGATACGTCGTTTTTGTTTGCTGCGTTTCCGAAAGAACGGCAACGGGCGTTTCTTTTGGAGCTGCTTCCGGAACTCGGCTATGACTTTGGCAAAGGGCGGCTTGATGAGACGGTTCATCCGTTTGCGATCGGGTTGAACCCAAACGATGTGCGCATTACGACGCGCTACGACGAACGCGATTTTCGCACCGCCATCTTCGGGACGATTCATGAGTGCGGCCATGCCCTGTATGAACAACATATTTCCGAAACGCTTGTCGGCACGCCGCTTTGCGGTGGGGCATCGATGGGCATTCACGAGTCGCAGTCACTGTTTTTCGAAAATATGGTTGGCCGCCACTATTCATTTTGGAAGCGGCATTATTCACGTCTTTCGCAATACGCGCCATCGCAGTTTGCCGGCGTTTCGCTGGATGCGTTTTACCGGGCGATCAATGAGGCGAAGCCGTCGCTGATCCGGATTGAAGCCGATGAACTGACGTATCCGCTTCACATTATCATCCGCTACGAAATCGAAAAGCAGCTGTTTGCCGGCGATATCGAAGCGGCGGACTTGCCGGACGTATGGAATGAGAAATATGAGCAATATCTTGGCATCCGCCCGTACAACGATGCGGTCGGCGTGTTGCAGGACGTCCATTGGTCGGGCGGCAGCTTCGGCTATTTTCCGTCGTATGCGCTCGGCTATATGTACGCGGCGCAATTCAAACAGGCGCTCGAAAAAGAACTCGACATGGCGGCGTTGCTTGAAGAAGGGAACATCGCGCCGATTCGTGAATGGCTGACCGAGCGCATTCATCGATTCGGAAAAACGAAAAAGCCGCTCAACCTTGTGCGCGATGCCACCGGTGAGCCGCTCAACGCCGAACACTTGATCCGTTATTTAGAAGAAAAATATAAAGCGATTTATTGTCTATAAAGCAAATCCCCCTCTCCGGTTTGGAAGAGGGGGATTTGCTTACCATAATTTGTATCCTTTCGATCCCGGCGGAGCATTTTGAATGATGTCAATGAGCGGCACCGTATAGGCGATGACAATGAGCGCCACAACGAGGCCGATCCACAGCTTCCAGTTTTCGAGCGCCAACGCCGCCCGTTCCTGCGGGGCGGCCGCTTCGGCGACCGGGAATTCGGTTTCGCCTTTCGGAGCGAGAAACGCTAGGTTAATGACGATGACAAGAATCAAAATGATGCCGATGAACAAAATGGTGCCGCCGACCGCCTGGGCGATTTGGTACGGAATCCATTCAAGCGCCTGCGGCGAGTTGCCGTATGTGGAGAACGCTGAGCGCCGTGGCGCCCCGAGCAAGCCTGCAAAGTGCATCGAGCCGGACATAAATGTCATCCCGACCGCCCATACGATCGTTTGGATGATGGCAAGCCGGTTCATCGCTTTCGTCATCACCCGGCCGGTCAAATGCGGGATGAGCCAATACGATGCGCCAAAAAACGTTAACACAACCGTCGTGGCAACGGTCAAATGGAAGTGGCCGGTCACCCAAATCGTGTTATGAACGACTTGGTTGAGCTGGTGCGAAGCATTGATGATTCCACCCGTGCCGGCCGGAATGAAAAACAGCATCCCGACAAACGGTGCGAAAAAGCGGGCGTCGCCCCACGGCAATTTCCGCCACCAGCCGAACAGGCCGGTTGCCCCCTGCGAGCGGCCGTACGATTCAAACGTCGCAAACATGGCAAACGCTGTCATGAGCGACGGAATGATGACCATAAACGTCAAGACGACTTGCACGTACTTCCAAAACGGCGAAATCCCTGGCTCCAGCAATTGATGGTGAAAGCCGACTGGAATCGAAAACAGTAAAAACAAGATAAACGCCAGCCGCGCGAGCGAATCGGAGAATATTTTGCCGCCGATCACTTTCGGGATGACAGCGTACCAAACCATATACGCCGGCAATAGCCAGAAGTAGACGAGTGGATGCCCGAAATACCAAAACAGCGTCCGGCTCAAGAGCACGTTCACCCGATCCGTGAGCCCAAGCGACCACGGAATGAGCTGAAAGACGACGGTGGCGGCTACGCCAAGCGTGCAGATGAGCCATAATACCATATTCGTGACAGACATAAACGCCAACAGTGGGCTCGCCTGACCGCGGTGCGCCTTCCGCCAGCGCGCGTAATGGGCAAACATTCCAAACCCGCTCACCCAGCTGCCGACGACGACGAGCGCCAAGCCGATGTAAAAGCCAGCGTGCGCCTGAAGCGGCGCGTAAAACGTATATAAGACAGATGCTTGGCCGGTTAGGATGAAAAAGGCTGTGCAGGCCGTCCCTGCCGTCATCATCCAAAAACCGATCCAGCCGAGCCGGCGCGAACCGTCCGAGAGCGCTCCGGTCGTGCGGCTGACCGCAGCGAACTGAAAGCCGATAATGAAAAACGTCGTCAGCACAAGCCCAAGCAAGACGCCGTGCGTCGTCAAAATCGTGTAATAGCTGATCCCAGCCGGCAGCTCAAACTTGCCGGAACGGACGAGTGTTTGCAACAAACCGGCGAATCCCCCGAGCGCCAGGGCGGTAAAGGCGACAAACAAATGTGCCAGCGCCAGTTTGGCGTCGCGGCGATCGACTTTTTCCAACGAGTTCACCATCTCACTCCACCACCTTAATGCGCGCCGTCATCATATGGTGGCCGGCGCCGCAATATTCATTGCAAAGAATCGTATACTCGCCCGGTTTGTCAAACGTCGTTGTCAAGCTGTTGACATAGCCGGGTTCGACCATCATATTGATGTTCGTTCCGGGAATTTCAAACCCGTGAATGACATCTTTTGAGGTGACGTTGATCGTCACTTTCGCTCCTTTTGGAATTTCAATGGCATTTGGCGTAAAGGAAAACGCGGCCACGACGATGTTCAGTTCGTATTCGTCATCCCCTTTTTTCACAAGCCCCGGATGATCAAACGGCGGGGTAGTGTCCACTTTTTCCGGATCGATTGTCGTCAGACAGCTTGGCGGCTGCTGTCCGGCGGCGAAAGCGCTCACGCCGACGACCGTCAAAAAGACGATCAAACAACCGATGCCGAACGTCAGCCAAATTTTTTCATACTTATGAATGTGCATCTCAAGTCCCTCCCTTGCCGCTTACAGGCGGTGTAAAAATAAAAAGTAGACGCTGACCCAGGCGAAAATGATGAAAAAGCCGAGCAAAAACACGGACGACAGCGTGCCGCTGAGCGCCGGCTCTTTTTCCTTTTTTGTTTGCCGGTCCATTGCCGTCGGTTTTGTCCGCTCTGGTTTGGCCATCCTTTCATCCCTCCTCGTGCGTTTTGGATTCATCCCCCATAACGTTGACAGGCAGGTGCGCCAAGCGTGAGTTTCCCTGCTTTGACACTATCATAACCGTACAAAACGGCTGCAACAGTGACTTTTCTCACAAAAACAACACAAGAAGTTTGAACAAATGGTGACGATGGTGAACAATGTAGGAAAAGGGCGGGAAGGAAAAAGGCGGCGGATCCGTCTGATGAGGGACAGCGGCAACGGTTTTGTCCCGGACAGAATCGGAACGAAGATAGCTGACGGCAAAGGAGAGTAAAAACGAATGATTAATTATTTTTTTATTTAATGTTCGTTTTTTTTTTTATTAAAAAACCGCTTCTCATCCGCCGCTTTCCGTGGTATACTGCTAGTAACTGAATCATGCTGACTCACTCATATAATCGCAAGAATACGGCTTGCGAGTCTCTACCAGCCGACCGTAAATCGGCTGACTATGAGTGGTAATGTCAAGGGGGGCGGCCATGGCCGTCTTGCGCCTTCCTTTTGCCTTGGCTTAAAAGACATTGCCTGACTCATGGAATGAGTGAGGCCGGTGTTTTTTAAGCTTTTTTATTTTGGAGGGGATTGGCATGCGCGAATTGCTCGAAAAAATTGCCACTGAAGGAGAGGTGCTGGCCGGCGGGGTGCTGAAAGTCGATCGCTTTTTGAACCATCAGGTCGCCCCACAGCTGATGAAGCGGATCGGCGAAGCGTTTGCCGGCCGGTTTTGCGGCGAGCGGCCGACGAAAGTGTTGACGCTTGAGTCATCGGGCATCAGCCCGGCCATCATGGCCGCGTATGAACTTGGCATCCCGCTTGTCGTTGCCCGTAAGCGGCGGCCAGTGACGATGGCCGACGATGTATACCGCGCGGAAGTATATTCGTTTACGAAGCAGGAGACGAACGAGATCGTTGTTTCCCGTTCGTTGCTTAACAGCGGTGACCGGGTGCTCATTATCGATGACTTTTTAGCCAACGGCCAGGCAGCGCTTGGAATGACGGAGATTGTCCAACAAGCCGGCGCGGTTGTCGCCGGCATCGGCATCGTCATTGAAAAGGCGTTTCAAGACGGCGGGCGATTGCTTCGTGCGCGCGGCTTCCGCGTCGTATCGCTCGCCTGCATCGCGTCGCTTGATGGTGGTGTCATTCAATTTGCTGACGAGGTGATGAGTCAATGAAGATGAAATGGTGGCAAGTTGGATCACTCGGCATCCAACACGTATTGGCGATGTACGCCGGGGCGATCGTCGTTCCGCTTATCGTCGGCGGGGCGTTGCATTTGACGAGCGAACAGCTGACGTATTTAGTGGCCATTGACTTATTGACGTGCGGCATTGCGACGTTTTTGCAAGCGTGGAAAAACAAGTGGTTTGGCATCGGCTTGCCGGTTATGCTTGGCTGCACATTTACGGCAGTCGGGACGATGATCGCTATTGGCGGACAGTACGGGATGCCGGCAGTGTATGGGGCGATCCTTTGCGCCGGAGCGGTTGTGGTGCTCATCAGTCCGTATTTCGGCAAGTTGCGGACGTTGTTTCCGCCAGTTGTCACCGGCTCGGTCGTGACCATTATTGGCTTGACGCTCATCCCAGCGGCGGTGAACAACATGGCCGGCGGGCAAGGGGCAAAAGACTTCGGCGATCCGGCCAACTTGGCGCTGTCATTTGGCGTCCTGGCGCTGATTATCTTGCTGTATCGTTGTTTTACAGGATTCATCCGCTCGATCTCTGTTTTGCTTGGCATGGCAGCCGGAACGTTTGCCGCGGCCATGATGGGAAAAGTGGACTGGACGCCGGTTGCGGAAGCGTCATGGCTTCACTGGCCGACGTTGTTTTACTTTGGCGCCCCGACGTTTCATGGGTCTGCTGTTTTCACCATGGTGCTCGTCGCGATCGTCAGCCTTGTCGAATCGACCGGCGTTTACTTTGCTTTGTCGGACATTTGCCGCCGCTGGCTAACCGATAACGATTTGGCGGGCGGCTACCGCGCTGAAGGATTGGCCATCATCATCGGCGGGCTGTTGAACGCATTTCCGTATACGACGTATTCGCAAAACGTCGGACTTGTTCAGCTATCGGGCGTGAAAACGCGCAATGTCATTTACGCTGCCGCGGCATTTCTTGTCCTGCTTGGATTTGTGCCGAAAATCGCCGCCGTGGCGACAATCATCCCGGTGCCGGTTTTAGGCGGGGCCATGCTCGCCATGTTTGGCACGGTCATCGCCTACGGCGTGAAAATGTTAAGCCAAGTCGATTTGGCTGTGCAAGAAAACTTGCTGATCATTGCTTGCTCGGTCGGCATAGGGCTTGGGGTGACGGCGGTGCCGAACTTGTTTGCTGAGCTTCCGGCGGGCCTGCGCATTTTGACGGACAGCGGCATCGTTGCCGGCGGCCTCACCGCCATCCTTTTAAATGCCGTCTTCCATTTCGGCAAGGCGAGAAAATCGGCTGCACTGCCGTTGCAGGAACAAAAAATTTCATAATCGTATTGATCGCTTTCATAGAAATCCATCAGCTGTTCCTGAGGCTGCGGCCGCGCTTCGTGCCGCCGCTGCGGGGAGAACGGGCGTGCGTTTCCGGCAGTGCGCAAGCAAAACAAAGACAGCCGGCTGTGAAACGGTCCCATTGACGCCAATGGCTCGCCGGCTGCGGGCCGGGGAAAAACATTCATCCCGCTGAACGAACCGGCGGGATTTTTTTGTTCTCCTATTGGGAAACGGGGCGAAATACAGTAAAATGAATGTAAATGACATTGACGGAAACAAAGGGGTTTTGGTCATGGGAATATTGTGATCGAGCGGCCGCCATTGCGGCCGTGGCTGGCGAAAATGACAAATATGCACGACCGGCTTCAGCAAGCCGGCGACAACGAAAATGCCGATAAAGTGAAGCAGCTGATCGAAAAAACGGCAGCCGGCGAGCTGGTCATCGCCTTTTGCGGCCATTTTTCCGCCGGAAAATCAAGTTTGATCAACGCGTTGCTCGGCGAGCCGCTGCTGCCGTCGAGTCCGATTCCGACGAGTGCCAATCTTGTGAAAGTGAAAGCCGGTCTGGATTGCGTGCGCGTCTTTTATCATGATGATCCGCCGGTTGAATATGAGCCGCCGTACGATCCGGAGCTGATCCGCGCCCAATGCCGGGACGGGGAGACGATTGAGTGGATCGAAATCAGCCGCGAAACGGGCGCCATCCCCCCGGGAGTGGCCATCTTGGACACGCCGGGCATCGATTCGACCGATGACGCCCACCGGCTGGCCACCGAGTCGGCGCTTCATTTGGCGGACGTCGTCTTTTATGTCATGGATTACAACCATGTACAGGCGGAGCTAAACTTTCAATTTACGAAACAATTAACAGATGAAGGAAAAATCGTGTATTTAGTGGTGAACCAAATCGACAAACATCGCGAGGACGAACTGCCGTTTGCGGCGTTTCGCGCTTCGGCGGCCGAGGCGTTCCGGCGTTGGGGGGTCGAAGCGGCCCGCTTGTTTTTCCTATCATTAAAAGACCCGGCCCATCCAGAGAATGAGTGGCAGGAGTTGACGGCTTGTTTGCGCCGCTTGGTTGCTGACGAAGACGAATGGCTTCTTCGCGACGCAGAAGCGGGATTGAGGCGGATTGCCACCCGCCATCTTGAACAGCTTCGTGCGCGGCATGAGCTGCTTGAGCAGGAGTTTAAAGCGCGCCTCGAGGCGCTTGGCGGGGCTGGCAGTGAAGCCGAGGCCATGCAGGAGCTCGGGCGCTTGGAAGCTGAGCTTGCTGATTGGCAAACGGCGCGGGTGCGGGCGGAGGAAGCGTTTCGCGCTGAGCTTGACCGCGTGCTGCAAAATGCCTATTTAATGCCGTTTGAGACGAGGGAGCGGGCGGAAGCGTACTTGCAGGCGATGCAGCCGAATTTCAAAGTGGGCCTGCTGTTTGCAAAGACCAAAACGGAGCAAGAACGCGAGCGGCGGCTTGAGGCGTTTTACGAAAGCGTCAAAGCGCAGGCGGCGGCGCAAATCGAGTGGCATGTCCGCCAGCTTCTTCTCCGGTTCGGGAACGAGTGGCACGCCGACGGCGCCTGGCTCGGCCAGTGCCAGCAATGGACGGCGGATTGGGATCAGACGCTGCTTTCAAGCCTTGTCAAGCAGGGGGCGGAAGCAAGCGGTGCGGCGCTATTAAACTATACGGATGAGGTGGCGATGGCGCTGAAAAAACGATACCGCGACGCGGCGCTCGCCTTGTTTGCCGGGCTCGCGGCGCAAATTGCCGAGCGGGCGGCTGCTCAAGCGAAAGCGCTAGAAGGCCGGCTTTCGGCAGCACGCGAAAAAGCGGAGCTCATCGCCCGCCTTGCCGGCTTGAAAGCGGAAGAGGAGGAGCGCCAACGCGCGCTCGAGCGGTTGATTGCCGCTTCGGGCGATGAGGTTGTGCTCGATGAAGAGCGCCTCGCTGCGCTGATGGCGCCGCCTCATTTCCAGAAAGTGCGCCATGCGCAAGCGGCAGAGCGGCCAGCAACAACGGAACCGGCTGTGAATCATCCCGCCGCCCAAGAGCAAGCGCTCAGTCGGGAAGCGGTGGAAGGAGCGGCAGAAGAGAGCGCGGACGGGCGGCGCGCTTTGGCGGCGAGTGGAAAGCAACGGAGCGATGAGGCGGCTGATCGGCTCAAGGAGGCGGCCGCCTGGCTCGAGCGGACCGATTTGTTGCGCCGGTTCGTCGGCCCGTTGCGTGACAAGGCGCGCCGGCTTCGCGAGCGGGCCTTTACGGTCGCGTTGTTCGGCGCCTTCAGCGCCGGAAAATCGTCGCTGGCCAACGCCTTGCTCGGCGCCCCGCTTCTGCCATCGTCGCCCAACCCGACGACGGCCGCCATCAGCAAAATCGCTCCGCCCGACCGGGAGCATCCGCACGGAACGGCGGTTGTCAAAGTGAAGGACGAGGCGCAAATATGGGCTAATGTGCAAGCCTCGCTTCGCCAGTTCGGCTGCGAGGCGAAGTCGTGGGATGAAGCGCTCCGCCATTGCGCCCGCCTTGCCGAATCCGGGGCTGAGCGTCCGGCGCAAAAGCCGCATCTCGCCTTTTTGGCGGCTGCCGCCGCCGGATATGAGCGGATGAAAAACCGGTTCGGGACGAGGCTGTCGATCGGATTTGCGGAGCTTGAGGCATATGTCGCCGATGAGGCGGTGTCGTGTTTCCTTGATGAAGTCGTGTTGTATGCCGATTGCCCGCTCACCCGCCAAGGGGTGACGCTTGTCGATACGCCGGGCGTCGATTCATTAAACGCCCGCCATACCGGGGTGGCGTTCCATTATATGAAGCACGCCGATGCGCTGCTGTTTGTCACGTATTACAACCACGCGTTCTCGAAGGCAGACCGGGAGTTTTTGCTGCAGCTCGGGCGCGTCAAAGATGCGTTTTCGCTTGATAAAATGTTTTTCATCATCAATGCGGCTGATTTGGCCCAGTCGAAAGAGGAGCTTGAGGCTGTCATTTCCTATATGAACGGAGAGCTCGCCCGCTTCGGCATCCGCTTCCCACGCCTTTATGCGCTCTCAAGCCGCTTGGCGCTGGCGGAAAAAACGGGGGCCGAGCCCGGTCCGCGCGGCGTCTTGGCGGACTCCGGCTTGTCTGCCTTTGAAACCGACTTCTTCCGCTTCTTAACGGAAGAACTGGCGGAAGTCGCCGGCGAGAGCGCATATGCCGAGCTTGAGCGGGCGCGGCGGGCGGCAGAGGAATTCGCGCGCGCCGCAGGGCAAAGCGAAGCGGAAAAAGCGGAGAAACGGCAGGCGCTTGAGGCGGTGAAAACGAAGATGCACGCCGTGCTTGCTGGCATTGATGATGCCTACGGCCGGCAGGCGCTTCGCCAGGAAGTCGACGAATTGCTCTATTACGTCAAGCAGCGCGTCTTTTTCCGCCTCAACGATGTGTTTAAGGAGGCGTTCAACCCGGCGGTGCTCCGCGACGACCAAGGCCCGGCGCGGCGGGCGCTTGAGCGTTGCCTCGACGAGTTGCTCGCATCGGTTGGCTTTGATTTGGCCCAAGAGTTGCGGGCGACGAGCTTGCGTGTTGAGTCGTTTTTGCACAAACAGCTGGCCGAGCAGTTCTCGCGCCTATTCCATGAGCTTCGTCGTTTCGATGATGCGCTCGCGCTCACGCCGCCTGAGCCGTTTGCCTTTTCGGCGCCGGAGTTTGCCAACGCCCTTGGGGATGTAGACCGGGTGCGGTTTACCAAGGCGCTTTCGCTGTATAAAAACGCCAAATCGTTTTTTGAGCGCGACGAAAAGCGGCGGATGAAAGAGGAAATTGAGGCGGCGCTTGTCGAGCCGATCGACGCCTATTTGGCTGAGCAAAAAGAGCGGCTTGTGGCGACGTACGCAGAACAATACAAGGATGCCGTCGCCGCACTTTTGGCCGCTCTCGCGGAACAAGTCGACAGCTATATGGAGGGCTTGCTTGCCGCGCTCGCCGAAGCGGCGGATCATGAGGCGCTCGCCCGCATCGAAGCGGCGCTTCGCGGCCTTCTTTCGGGCCGCGTCGGGGAGGCGCGTTGATGAACCGGTTTCACGCTTGCGCTACATGCATCCACTACCGTATAGAAAAGCGAGCCGACGGGCTGTACACGTATTGCCGCCGGCTCGGCTATGAGACGAAGCCAAACTATCGGTTCAACTGCTGGACGCCAAAACCGAACGTCCGGCGTTTGATGGAAAAAGAAGAAGGAAAGGAAGAATCCCATTGAGCGAAGTACATCACGCCATCACCGCCCATATCAACAAACAGCACGCCATCTTAAAGCGGTTTGCCGCCCTTGAGCTCGAGCGCGAGCGGCGCATCGATGAGGCGGTTGAACGGTGCCGCCGCGGTGAGCCGTTTACGGTCGAGGCGATCAATGAAGTGACGAAACAAATGAACGAGCTGGCCGCCGGCGGCCTCGTGCCGGCGCGCCGCTATGTAACGCCAGAGATGGTGCGCGACTACGTGCGCCGGCTTGAAGAGAAGTAACGTACACAGCCAAAGCGTTGGCATTGGCTTCCCGGCTGCCGGCCTGTAAGCAGGCCGGGCTGATGAAAACGAAAGAGGGGGGAGGAACAATGGCGTCTCTCGTTTCCCACGAATGGCTGTTGGCGCATTTGTCCGATGAAACCATCCGCATTGTTGATTGCCGGTTTTGGCTTGGCGATCCGGCTAAAGGGGCGTCTCTTTACCGGGAAGACCATATTCCCGGAGCGGTGTATATGGACTTAGAGCGCGACTTGTCGGGCCCGGTCGGAGAGCACGGAGGCCGCCATCCGCTTCCATCAGCCGCCCAAGCGGCGGATGTGTTTAGCCGGGCCGGCATTGACGACACGACGACGGTCATCGCCTACGATGACCAAAACGGGGCCATGGCCGCGCGCTGTTGGTGGCTGCTCCGGTATTTCGGCCATGCGCGCGCATACGTGTTGGATGGCAACTACAGCGAATGGGAACGAAAAGGAAATCCGGTGACGTGCGCCATTTCAGCTGTGCCGCCGCGGCGGTTTCAGCCGCGTCCGGACCGATCATGGCTCGCAACGGTCGAGGATGTGCGAGCCGCCGTTCGCGACCGTGCAGCGATGCTCATTGATTCCCGCGAGTGGAAGCGGTATGCCGGGTTGGAGGAGCCGATCGACCGCCGGGCCGGCCGCATTCCCGGGGCGGTGCACCGATTTTGGAAAGACGGGGTGACGGAAGGAGGCTACTGGAAAAGCGCTGTCGAGCAGGCGGCTCGGTTTGCCGATTTTGACCGTGGGCAGCCGTTGATCGTTTACTGTGGTTCCGGCGTCACCGCCTGCCCGAACGTGTTGGCGCTCCACGAAGCTGGTTATCACAACGTTCGGCTGTACGTCGGCAGCTTCAGCGACTGGATTTCCTATCCCGATCATCCGGTTGAAACGGACCACCCGTCCTCGGACGCCTAGTTTCGAAATTGTTTCGCGCATCGTTTTTCTCCGGCAGCGCATACTATGTGTGAACCGTTGAAACAAAAAGGAGGCGAGTGCATGGGCCGGACCAAACTTGGCAATGCCAATGCCCAACGAAACAACAACGCCAAAAAGAAAAACGGCTTCAATGAATGGACGAGCGAGTTTGCTTCGTACGCCGAGGTGGAAGCCGAGAAACTGAAAAACGACCATAAAAACATCCGTTAATGACGAGGGCTCGTCCCTCGTTTTTTCGTCCTTAGACGTCAACGTTGGCAAACACAAACGTATGTGCTATAATGATGGGCAGAGCGGCGGAGGGCGCTGGATGGAAGAAAGGGCGCCGGCCGGCAGGGAGGGAAATGCGTGCGGAAATGGTTCGTCGTCCTATTGTTTTTGGCCGTTGCCGGCTATGGTCTTTGGAATGCGATGGCTGCCGGGAACGAACAGGAAACAGACGAAATAGAAAGTGGCCCGGGCATCGGCCAGACGGCCCCTGATTTGACGCTGCCGACGCTTGGCGGCAAAGCCGTCCGGCTGTCTGATTTGCGCGGCAAAGCGGTTGTCCTCAACTTTTGGACGTCGTGGTGTCCGCCGTGCAAAAAGGAAATGCCGGAGCTTGAGGCGTTTTACAAGCAGCACGGCCGCGAAGTCATGTTGCTTGCCGTCCATTTGACGACGCAAGATACGCTCGATAATGCGGAGCGATTTGCGAAAGACAAAAAACTGACGTTGCCCGTCGCCTTGGATGTGCGCGGCGAGGCGCTTCACCGATACCGAATCCAGACGATTCCGACGACGTATATCATCGACCCAAACGGCGTCATCCGGCAAAAAATCATCGGCCCGGTGACCGCCGCGCAACTCGAAAAGAAGACAGCGCTCTTTCGTTGACCGAACAGTTTTGACGGAAGGCGCTTTTTTTCATGGTTCATTATTTTTTGAAAAGTTGTCATAATTTTTATCTTTTTTGGGCATGAATAAGATTACAATATAAATGAGGGGAGGTTGATAGCGATGAGACGATCCCGCAAAATGACTCTCCAAGAACTGATCAGCGAGAACAAACGGCAATTGTTGAGCGATCGGGAAGCGCTCGAGAAAATCGAGAAAAAGCTGGAAGAGCGGATGCTCAAGAAAGCAGAATGACCCATGCATAGCGGTCCTCCGGGCGGACAGACTAGATGGCGAGGAGGCGAAGACAATGAGCAATCCGAAAGGAAGCCACAAACATTTTGTTCCCAACCATATCGGAACACAGCCTCGCGCCGCTGGAGGAAACAAAGGCAAACAAATGCAAGATCAATCCGGCCAGCATGCTCAAGTCATCCAAACGAAGGGTGAGTAGCTGGAAAATCTTGTAAAGGAGGAAGCCTATATGCCGCGTCCGAAACCGGATGACCGCAGCGACAATGCTGAGAAGCTGCAAGAGATGGTGCAAAACACCATTGAAAATATTGAAAAAGCCGAAGAAACGATGCAGTTTTCTTCCTCGGAAGAGCGGGAGAAAATTCGCGAGAAAAACCGCCGCCGCGAAGAAGCGATCGCAGCCATGCGCGCGGAAATTAAAGACGAAGCCGCTGCACGGGAGCACGGCTACCAATTATGACAAAGCTGCCCCGATGCGGGCGGCTTTGTTTTTTGGGTTGCCGCTTGAGCGGCCGGACGGACAAATGGTAACATAAAGGAGAAGCCCGGCAAAAAATGGAGGGAGAACGAACATGAAAGTGGCAGAAAAACAAATTGAAGTGCGTTATGCGGAAACAGACCAAATGGGCATCGTCTACCACGCGAACTATTTAGTTTGGATGGAAGTCGGGCGTACGGAATTGATCAAACAGCTTGGCTTTCATTATGCCGACATGGAGAAAGAAGGCATCATTTCGCCTGTTGTCGATTTGCAAGTGTCGTATAAAAAGCCGCTTCGTTATGGGGAAACGGCGACCGTCCGCACATGGATTGACGCTTACGACGGCATCCGCGTCACATACGGCTACGAAATTGTTGCCCCGGACGGCGAGGTGGCCGTGACCGGCAAATCGCAGCACGTTTGCGTCAAGCGCGATACGTTTCGGCCGATCGTCATCCGCAAATATTTTCCCGAGTGGCATGAAGCGTATGAGCGGGCGAAACGATAAAGGGGAGCGGTGCGATGGCGTTTGGCATTCGCCGCCACGAGCTCGCGGCATGGAAAGAAAAAGTGAAGCGCGGCGAAATCGCCTTTTTGACCCATTATTGGCATGATGAACGGTTTCCGCACTGCACGACGGTGACGAAAGTCGGCTGCGCCGATGTCGAAAAACTTGCCGCCTGGGGGAGGCAATACGGGCTGAAGGAAGAGTGGATCGACCGGCGCGGTGAGTTTCCGCATTTCGATTTGCTTGGGGAGACGCAGGTGCGCATTTTGCGGCAAGAAGGCCGGCTTCATGAGCTGGAACGATTCACGAAACGGGGGAAGAAGGAGTCATGATCGATTTGGCTGTTGTAAAAGAAATGGCGAAACATACGTTAATCGAGACGCTCGGCATCGATATCATCGAGCTTGGCGAAGGGCGCGTCGTGGCGACGATGCCGGTCGACCATCGCACGCATCAGCCGGCCGGGCTGTTGCACGGCGGAGCGTCGGTTGCCTTGGCCGAGACGGTCGCCAGCATCGGCGCGTACGCGCTTGTGGACCCCAACACGGAAAACGTCGTTGGATTGGAAATCAACGCCAATCACGTCCGCGCCGTTCGCCGCGGGACGGTGACGGCGACAGGGACGGTGTTGCACCGCGGCCGGACGACGATGGTTTGGGATGTGCGCATTACGGACGAACAAGGGGAGCTCGTCTGCATCTCCCGCTGCACGATCGCCATTATTCGAAAAAGCTAGCGTCACGGCTAGCTTTTTTCGCTGGTTAATGAAGCAAAAACACCGGTTCGCCGCTTTTTTCGTCCAAATCAACCGTCAAATCGCGGCCGTCAAAATACCATTGGTCGCTGTCTTCGACAAAAAACGTCACGCCGTCAACCGTTGTCTGCGCCGCTGGCTCTCCTGCCGGCTCGTCTTTCTCCATGCCAAGCGAAAACCCTTTTTGCACGGTGCTGAATCCCCCGTAGCGGGCGAAAAAGCGGATCGCATCGCCCGGCTTCAGCCCGAGCTCCTGCTTGTACCAATCAAACGCTTTTTTGGTAATGATGATGTTCATGGCTCCCCCTCCTCACTTGTTTATTATAAGTGAATGGACGGCGCCTGTAAAACGATTGTGTGAACATTAGCTGACAATTTTAGGATAAAACGCTTTCCATAAAGTGGCGGTGTCCTTGTTTTCATCGGTTGGAGTAAAACGCTGGCTGGCGGCAAACAGTAAAAGCGAAGGGGGTGAGGGCGGTGGGCAAAAAGCGGACGTTTCCGCTCAGCTACGAATCCGACGGACTGATGGGGAAAAGCAATGAAAAGCATCCGCGCCGCTCGGACAGCCGGCAAACGGGCAAACAAGCGCCTGATTTTTTCAACACGACGCCATCGAGCGAATAAAAAAGCCGAATCGAACGGGCGATGGTTGAACATCGCGCTGTTTTGTGAATAAAGTAGCCAGTAGGCTGCTTTTTTTCATGGCAACTACTATACAAACGGGCCGGTCCGCGTTATCATTACTTGAGGGACATCTTTTTCGAAAGGAGTGGCGTTTTCGTATATGAGTAGTTCGAGCCCGAACGAACCGGAACCGGAATATAGCGGGGAACGCGGCCTGTTCCTTTTTCCGCCCGCTGCTCATCATACGAAAACGAGCTCCGGACGGAAAGGAAGAGGCGCCGCCTTCCTCGCATGAAAAGGAGGAAGGATGCCAGATGATGAAAATGTATTTGTCTGATGCGAGCGGCAAAATGCGCGAAATTGACCGGATCGAAAACGGCTGCTGGATCAATCTCGTCGCTCCGACCGAGGACGAAATTCGCTACATCGCCCACCATTTGGACATTCCGATCGATTCGATCAAAGACGCGTTGGACGACGAGGAGCGGTCGCGCGTCGAAAAGGAAGACAACCATGTGCTCATTATCGTCGACATTCCGATCGTCGCCCATGATGAAGTGGACGGCCCGATTTATGAAACGATTCCGATCGGCATGATCATTACGAACACATGCTTTATCACCGTCTGTTTGCAAGAAAATCCGATTTTTGAGGAATTTTCAAAAAACAAAATCAAAAACTTTTACACGTTTATGAAGACGCGGTTTGCGTTGCAAATGCTGTACATGATTTCCACGTATTATTTGCGCTACTTGAAGCAAATCAACCGGCGGACGAGCGAAATTGAAAAAGAGCTACACCAGTCGATGAAAAACAAAGAGCTGTTTTCGCTCCTTAGCATGGAAAAAAGCTTAGTCTACTTTATGACGTCGCTCAAGGCGAACAACATCGTCATGGAGCGGCTTATGCGCCTCAACTATTTGCGCATGTACGAAGATGACCAAGATTTGCTGCAAGACGTCATTATTGAAAACAAGCAGGCGATTGAAATGGCCGAAGTATACAGCAGCATTTTAAGCGGCATGATGGATGCGTTCGCTTCGGTCATCTCGAACAACTTAAACATTGTGATGAAGTTTTTGACCGCCATTACGATCGTCATTTCGCTGCCGACGATGGTGGCGAGTTTCTACGGCATGAACGTACCGATTCCGTACCAACACTCTCCGTACGCCTTTTTGATCGCGATGGCGCTCGCCGGTTTACTGTCAGCGGCGACGGCGTACATCTTTTGGAAAAAGCGATACTTTTGACGGCCGGCGGAACAACGGCTGCCCTATTGTTCGGGCAGCCGTTTTTGCGTTCTTGCCGCCACTCCGCCGGAGAGGATAAACTTCATCGCCTCTTCCGGCGCCATGTCGATGACTTCAACTTGTTCTTTTGGAACGAGGAGCGTCAGCCCCGCAACTTGAAACGTCTGCGGAACATAGACGGCCACATAATCGGCCAGCGGATCGTGCCAGGCGCCGACGTCATCCATCGTAATGAAGCCGAGGCATTTCCAGCCGCTTTCCGGCAGCGTGACGAGCACGACTTTGGAAAACGACCGTTTTTCCCCGATCAAAGAGGCGATCGTATCTTTGGCGACCGAATAAACGGTTTTCAGGAAGGGAATGCTTTCAAGCAACCGGTCGATCAGTCGAATGAGGCGGCCGCTCACGTATTGCGTCGACAGCCAGCCGAAGACCGTGATGAGCGCAACCGTTGCGAGCAAACCAAGGCCGGGGACGTAGCGGCCGTCTAGGTGCGGGCGGACGTATTGACCGAGCAATCCGTCCAAAACGGTGAATACTTTGTAGCACACATAGACCGCTACGAAAATCGGCACGATCGTCAACATGCCGTTTAGGAAATTTTTGGCCAAAAAGCGCATCCGTTTGCTCCCCTTTCCTTCATTCTCTTTGGCGCGGAGCTCCCCACTTCGATCGACGGAAACAAGCGGGAAGCTGCTCCTTTCCTACCATACCAGTTTTTCTTTTTGCCGACAACGCTTTTAAAAGGACGGCGGTCGACGGAAAAGCGGATTAAAGAAGGATTTATTGAACCAACGCTAAAAGAGGCGGTGCCGGGCGATTTAGGCCTTGTGTTGCCGTACAACACGATGAAAAGCTTGATTGAGATGACGGAAGCGCTCAATCACGTCACCCCGGGGCTGGCGTCGGAACATACGCTCTTTTATGGCGTCGAGGCGAAGTTTTATTCGGCGCGCCCGAAGCTAAACGACCGGTTTGAAACAGAAATTGCTGGGCTGTACGTTGGCGGCGACGGTGCCGGCATTACGCGCGGCCTTGCCCAAGCGAGCGCTTGCGGCGTCTGGATCGCCCGCGACATCGTCGAAAAATTGACGCGCTAAGCTGAAGGCGGCAAGGCAGGCTGTCCGAAACGGAAGCTTGCCTTGTTTTGCATCGGATGGTTCATCGGCGGGCGTTCGCCCGAAAAGTAAACTTAAAATCAATTTAGGTTGACAATCAATCGCCCGATTCGTTACGATAAATGTAATGATGTGGAAAGGGGAGAGGAACGATGGCAAATTGGCTTCATTTGGCTGAACAAGTGCTCGACGGCCATGAACTGACCGACGAGGAAGCGCTGGCGATATTGGATTGTCCGGACGAGGAGCTGCTCCTTCTTTTGCAAGGGGCATACCGCATCCGCTCGGCGTACTATGGCAACAAGGTAAAACTGAATATGATCATTAACGCTAAGTCCGGTCTCTGTCCGGAAAATTGCGGCTACTGTTCCCAGTCGGCCGTAGCGACGGCGCCCGTGAAAACGTACAAAATGGTTGATAAGGAGACGCTGCTCCGCGGAGGAAGATCTCGGATTTGAAATTGAATTTGCCCCAGCACCGCCCGCCGGGGTGGTGTAACGGTTGACGGGGCTGACTCAAAAGTCCCTTTTTGATGGAATGTAACCGAAGTATGTGAAAGAGACCACCTCTGAAATCCTCGGTTTTACCGGGTTTTTCGTGGTGGTCTATTTTTATGTCGCCCCAGATAGGAGCATTACCGCTCTTTTGGGTCAGCCCTTTTTCATATGGCTAGTCCGGGATCGGTCATTGGAAACGGCTTCTAGAAGGACGGGGATTTTATGGAAACAGCGGCCCGATGGTTGGCATGAAACGCGAACGTGGCGCGTACGATGGCAATACAAGCGGCAAAAAAGCTTCACAAACAGAAAAAAGCTCATTATAATAGCAACAAAGAGAAAGGAAGGGGATGGGAAAACATGGCAAGATCGTTTTATCGTTACTTATTGCGCTTCCGCCACGGGTGTGAAGAAGATCCAATCGTCCGGTTTGCGAACGGGGCGTACGATGACCACAGCTTTCCAAAAGGATCGGCCGACTACGAGGAGCTCAGCGGGTATTTGGAGGTGCATGGCGATTATTTGGAAAGCATGGTTCTCTTTGATGAACTATGGGAGCAGTTTTTACACGAAGCATAACATGGAAGAGGGTTTTGCTCCGAATATTGACAGCGCTTTCAATCGTTTTTCCGCGCTGGCAAAGGTGTCCACCCTTGTATGCATGCATATACTATACTAACCATTTGTTCAACAAGGGTGGGAGATGCCAATGAGCGCGCCGAAACGCCCGAAATTTTCTGTCGGCGATATCGTCGTCAATACATTGTACGGAACAGTCGGAACCGTCACCGATATTCAGCAAGTAGACGGCACGTTTTTGTACGAAATCAACCATGGCCATAGCCTGTTTGCTGAGCAGACGCTCGTGTTGTTGTCTGAATTTACCGGCGATTTGTGGATTGCCGAAGAAATTGAAATTGAGCTGCCGTTTTTCCTTGGCGAAATTGTCCGCGTCCGCGATTATGGCGGCCAATTGTTCAAAGTCGTTGGAGTGCGGACAGAAATTTACCGCTATTATGGGGAAGGATGGGAAGAGACGATTTATGAATTGAAACGGCTGACGGACGGCTGGGAAATTGAAGTCCATCTCGAAGATATGATTCCGCTGGCCGATGGGGACGAAACGTCCGTCACGCTCGTGCAAGATATCGTGATCGCCGCGCCGATGAAGGCCTCGATCGCGCTGCCTCCCGCCGGCGAAAAGAGTGGGCCGTCGGTTGACGACCTGCTTGATATGTACAATGACTACAAAGCGCTGTATGAATGGTTCGGCGATGACCAATACAAACGAATGATGGAAACGGTTGTTCAACGGTTGCAAACGATTGTAAACTACCATAATAGGAACTGACAAAGAACAAAGAGAAAGTAGGGAATGCCGGCGAAGAGGACGAACGCAGCCATTCTGTTAACAATTGTTTCCATTATTTTATCTGCAATCGTCAGCTTGTCCATTTTGTTCCGCCTCCGTATTTTTTTGTTTTATTGGTACATATGGTATGAAGGAAGCGGAAAAAGTAGTACAACATCACGAGTGTTGATTATCCAAAATTATACATACGCCTTCCATAAATTTGGGCATACTCAAACAAAGCAGCGGCCATCCCGGATTTCCAATCGAGAGGAAGCTGCCCAGAGAAAAAACGGCGAACGAACGAAATGAAGGAAAGAGAGACGTTCGTCTGTTTTTTGGTTTGATCATACAGCCATCGCAGCAACACATACGCGATGAACGCCGCAAACAGTTGGTTGTATACCGCATTTTCCGTCGTGCCAAACAAGGTCGGGACATTCAGATATTGCTTCACCCAACGGAAAAAGACCTCAACAGTCCAACGTTGTTGGTACATGTCGGCAATGGTTTCCGCAGACGCATGGAAGAGGTTCGTCACGACCCGAATGTCGCGGCCATTCGCATCTCGAAAGATCACTACCCGGTGACGCTTGGTGGAGCGGCATTGTTTCGTCCCCAACTGGCACGTGAAGTCGGCTTGAACCGATGAGGATGTGCTGGAAAGGCGTTTCAAGCTTTTTTTCTGATGAAGTTCGATGTTGTCCTTCATTCGAATGACAAAGAGCTGATGCTGCTCCACAAATCGATCGAGGCGTTCGATTTTGAAATACGCCCGGTCTTCCACGAGCACTTGTTGAGCGTTCGTCAACTGTTCTCCCACCGGGCCATCATGACGCAGTCCGATGGTTTCCACCACGTCTGCCGGCAACGAGGATTCCGGCGAATACGCGACGTGCAGCTTCACTCCGGCGCGTTCGCCGTGATACGGAGCCCATGGGAGGCGGTTTTTCCCGACCGTGACGGTCGTCGAATCCACCACCCGAAGCGGTTTGGGAAACCGAAGCGAACGGCGGGTTTGGCGGTTGCACTTGGAAATGATCAACGCCAACAAGCGTTTCATGATGTCATAGGGAACTTCTTTCGCTTTCTTGGATACTGTGGAATAATGGAATCGCGGCAATCCATACAGAGGCCCCACATCGGCTCCGTGGCGAAAGCTTTTCCATTGATGCATGGCGGCCAGCAGGAAGAAGTGAATCAACTCGCGCAACGTAAAGGTTCGAGACGAATCACGATACCCAACCGCTTCGGCAATCAGTTGAATCTCTTCATCCGAAACAAGTTTTTGCATCAAATTCGGGAGTGTGGTATGCTTGTTCATAGAGAGCACCTCCTGGGTTTGTTTGTGTCGTTACTCACATTCTACAGGAAAGGTGCTCTTTTTTCTATACCCTTTGGATTTTATTGGATAATCAACACGCCTGGTACAACATGATTTTTGACATAAAACGGAAGGCGGCGACATACAACATTACAAAGGGGGCGAGATGGAGTGAAGGAGATTGAAGTGATTATTGATACGGAGGAGATCGCCGAATTTTTTTACCAACAACTCATCCGCCGCGGCTTTGTGCCGACGCAGGAGGAACTGGAAGAGCTCGCGGATATTACGTTTGACTATTTGCTGGAAAAATGCATTATCGACGAAGAGATTGATGTCGACGACGAGTAACCGTCGTCGTTTTTACAATTACTCGGCCGCCGCGATGGCGGCCGCTTTCATCATGGCCAAATGCCGCTCGTAGCGGTCGGTCATCTCGCCTGAGGCCGGAAGCGGAAGCGTCTCGAGCGCCCGCATGATCGTGTCGTCGGTGAACCAGTCGCGCCGATCGTCAAAAGAATGGGTGAGATCCGGCCAAGCTGCCTCAAGACGGGGGCTGTAAAGGCGGCGGCCGTCTTCTCCGCTTGCTTTCTTCATACAGTAGCAGCTGCGGATACGCATCGTGAAAAATGAGGGCGTTGGCCCGTTCCAAAAACAAAAAAAGGGGTGCGATCGTCTTTTCCGACAGCAACAACGGGAGCAGGCTGCCGCGCAAGTCGGTCATGTTCCAGCCGCCGTTGCGCGAAACGAGATGGGCCAAAAATGCCCAATGCACTTCTGGGTGGCGTTCAAAAAACGTGAAATAGGCGGCTGTGCGCGTGATGTTGTTGAGGTTATGCTCCGCCGTTTTCTGCCGAGTCATAGCAACGGCCGCCGCCTCGTCGTCGCTCGGGCGTTCGCACCTTGAAACGGAAAGGCGGCAGAACAAACGAGCATCGGCAATGCGAACGGGATGACGGTATAAAAATGAGCGATAAACGTATTCGAGCGGGCGGCGCAACACGGTGAGCGGGCGAATCGGCATCCGGTTTATGGGGACCGGCGATATTGTCTTGATCGACGAAGGGCGGAAAGGACAGACGTACTACCACCTCTGCCCGGATGACTGGAAACGGGTGGAACGCCAGCTTGTCTGTTGACGGAATATTCAAAAATACAGTCGCCTTCAACCGATTGGGGATGGTATAATAGCGATAACATCGAATAAAGCCCGGCCGTTTAGGGAACGGATAAGAAAGGAAAGGGGGCGGATCAGATGGAAGAGCAAAGACAACGGCGCGACACGCCGACGGTAGCGCCGGGAATTGACGATGATGAAGTGTTGAACGAAAAGGCGACGGAAGAGGAAATTGAGCGCGGAGACTATACGAAAGTCGTCACACTGGCGTGGGACGAAGTCGAGCCGTCGGAGCCCTGATCGAAATAGAAACCCTTGTGCGGCACAAGGGTTTCTCCGGTTTTGTTACGATTCGGGATTGTCGTGATGGCCCGGGCCGTTTTTCCGGCCGCCGGCGGCCGAGTATTCCTTGGCGTGCGCTGCGTCTTCAGCGATCAACGCCTCTTTTGGAATATGGTTGTTCTTTTTCTGCCCGTTGATGCGGTTGCGATGCTTTTTGCCCATCGTTTTCCCTCCTTGAACTGTCGTTGTCGTTAGTGTATGCGGCAAAAGGGCGGTTCATCGACGGAAAATGTTTGCAGGCGGCGCCGGGCGGGCGGAGCGGAGACTGAAGGGAACTGGGAGGGGGACGGAATATGGCCGCATTGGCGCTGGCGCTGTGCGTCGTCTCGATCGCCGCGTCGCTTTGGCTCAAAGAGCAGGTGGAGCGCGTTTTGTTTCGCTGGAGAAACGTTCCTGTTCTCCATGCGGCCAATATCGTCATCATTGCGGCCATCGTTGCGGTTGCCTATTATCAGCTGAGCGGCATCGGCGTCTACTTGCGTGATTTGGCCGACATCGATGGATTTTGGTATGTATTTGCCGGAACAACGCAGCTTGTGCTGCCGCTTTATTTGTTCGCCTGCTGGCTGCTCGCCAGGCGGCGCGGACGCGAGAAAAAATATACGCGCAGCAAAGACAAAAAGGTGCTGTATATCAACGAAAGGTATCTTGCGCGCCGCTATCGCGACGATTATCGTTCGAAAACGTCTTAAAAAGGGAGAGCAGCTCTCCCTTAAAATTTTGTTTTTTCTTTTTTGGACGTTGACGGCTGGTTGTTCGCTTTTGAGGATGGATTCGTTTTGTTGGCGTACTCCACCGCCTGCTCAAGTTTCTTTTTCACCGTCTTTCCTCCTTTCCCGCCGTGTGGGCACGAATAGTATGCCCGCCTTTCGCTCAAGCTACTCGAAGCAAGACTGCCATTTTCCGCAAACATATGATATGATAAACAAGGGCATGGCCGAACCATAACCGTTCGAAGTCATAAGGAGGAATCGAGTTTGAGCGTACATATCGGAGCCAAACAAGGGGACATCGCCGAACGCATTTTGCTGCCGGGCGACCCGCTGCGCGCCAAATACATTGCCGAGACGTTTTTGGAAGGGGCGGTGTGCTACAATGAAGTGCGCGGCATGTTCGGATTTACGGGGACATACAAAGGGCATCGCGTCTCCGTCCAAGGGACGGGGATGGGAGTGCCGTCCATTTCGATTTATGTCAACGAATTGATCCAAAGCTATGGAGTAAAGACGCTCATCCGCGTCGGAACATGCGGCGCCATTCAACCGGATGTGCGCGTGCGTGACGTCATTTTGGCGATCGGCGCATCCACCGATTCTAACATGAACCGTCTCATTTTCCGCGGCCGCGATTATGCGCCGACGGCGGATTTCCACTTGCTGCGGACGGCATACGACGTTGGAATGGAAAAAGGATTGGCGCTCAAAGTCGGCAACGTCTTTACCGCCGACATGTTTTACAACGACGAACCAAACTGGGAAACGTGGGCGCGCTACGGCGTATTGGCCGTCGAGATGGAAACGGCGGCGCTCTATACGTTGGCGGCCAAATTCGGCTGCCGGGCGCTGTCGGTGCTGACGGTCAGCGACCATATTTTAACCGGCGAGGAGACGACAGCCGAAGAACGGCAAACGACGTTTAACGAAATGATCGAGGTGGCGCTCGAAGCGGCGGTTCGCAGCAGCTGATGATGCGGCGGCTGTTCGGGGCGCCCCGGGAAACAGAAAAGGGGAAGATGAATGAATCAGCGTTGGCAAACAGCGGCGCTTATGTGCCTGTTGCTCGTTGGCTGCCAAACGGGAGGAAGCGGTGACGGCGGCGCGGCCGGCTCGCCCGGGCAGCCGGCGGAACATACGGCGCCGCCCAGCGTTCATAAACGAGAGGAACTCAACCGGCCGGTTGACCCGGATTTGCAGCTTGAAGCGAAATATTGGAACGTCATCGAGGTGCGAAACGGCCAAAAGGTCATTATGAATCCGGACAACATTTTGGTGCTCGTCAATAAAGAGCAGTCGCTTCCGTCCGGTTACAAGCCGGCCGATTTGGTTGTGCCGCGCGTGCCGTTTTCGTTTGCCGACCCGAATGCAGAAAAGCGGCGTATGCGGGCCGAGGCGGCCGCCGCGCTCGAAGAAATGTTTGCCGCCGCCCGCCGCGATGGCATCGAGCTTGTCATGGTGTCCGCTTACCGGTCGTATGAGCGGCAGAAGGCGATTTTTGCGGAGGAGGTGCGGCAAAAAGGGGAGAAAAACGCCGTCCAGGCCGTCGCCCACCCGGGACAAAGCGAACACCAGACAGGGCTTGCAGTCGACATTAGCAGCCGGTCGATCGGCTGCCAGCTGACCGAGGCGTTCGGGGCGACAAAAGAAGGACAGTGGGTCGCTGCCCACGCGCACGAATACGGGTTTATCATCCGCTATCCGAAAGGGAAGGAAGCGGTGACCGGCTACAAGTATGAGCCGTGGCATCTTCGCTATGTCGGGCGGAAGGCCGCCGCCGTGATGAAAGAGCGCGGCATGACAATGGAAGAATATTTTCAAGCGGTAAAAAAAGTGTAAAGACGGGGCTGGCCCAAAAGAGCGGCAATGCTTCTATCTAGGGCAGCATGGAAAAACAGACCACCACGAAAAACCTGGTAAAACCAAGGGTTTCAGAGGTGGTCTCTTTTTTACATACTTTCGGTTCCATTTCATCAAAAAGGGGCTTTTGAGTCAGCACCCGTGTTCGTTTGTTGCAGCCCCTATGTCTCACACCAAAACACGCAGTACCCGAGCCGGTCGGCAAATTGCGCTGTCAGCTGCTGATGCTTCTGCCACATGCTTGCCATCTCCGGCGTCGTCGGGAAGACGATGACGGCCGGCGCCCCTTCGCCCGCCGCCTCCGCCGCCGTTTTGTAAAAGAAATGGCGGCAGCGGAATCCGTTTTGTTCAAGCGTTTTTTTCCATTCGCCGGGCGTCATCAGCCGCTTGAAGCCGTAGAACGCGGCGATCCGCTGCTGCTCGGCGGCGGTGAGCCGCTTATGGCATGCTTCGATGCCGATGAATGTGCCCCCTTTCTTCAGCACGCGGCAGATTTCATCAAGGGCAGCAGGCACTGAAACAAAGGCGAGCACCGATTCGGAAAGGACAAGATCAAACGTGCCGGCGGGAAACGGCAGCGATTCGACCGAAGCCTGGTGCAGGCGAACCGGAACCGCCATGGCACCGAAACGCTGCTTCGCCTTGGCGATCATTTTGGGATGGAGATCGATGGCCGTCACGTCCGCGCCGTACTGTCTAGCGATATACGCCGCTGTCTGCCCTGTGCCGCAGCCGACGTCAAGCACGGCGGTTGAGCGGTCAATATTAAGTTTACGTAAGATTTGTTTTGTCAACTCAAAACCGCCGGGGTGGGCGCCGTCAATCCCCATGTCCGCCAACCAGTCCAAATACGTCATCATGGCATTCTCTCCTTTTTCACTCAGTTGGTTTATCATATCCTGAATCCGTGATAAAAACGCGTTCAAACTGCTGAGAAAGCTTGATAAATCAACAAATATCACACTTTTTGCTTTTCACTCAATAAGTGAACATCCGAAACTGGGCTAAACCCTTGATATGATTACGTTTTCCGGTGCTTTTGATGAGCTGCTGTCACGGATTCAGGCATATGCCAGAGAGCCGTTTTTTGTCTTTGAGCAAAAAAATTGGCTTGTCCCTATACTCATGAAAAAAAGCAATTTTGTTGCTATAGACCCAACCGCTATCAAGCTGGTACACTGATACGTGCAAGAACGAGAACGCTAGGTTGGTGAATGGAGTGGAACGGAAACAACGGGCGGAGGCTGGGGTGTTGTTAAGCCTCTTTATCTATCTTCTGCTGGCAGCCGGCAAGCTTTTGGCCGGGGCGGCAGCCGGATCGGACGGAGTGAAAGCGGACGGATGGAACAATTTGAGCGATGTGATGGCTTCCGTCGCTGTCTATATCGGCATGAAAATTGCCAAAAAACCGCGCGACCGCAATCATCCGTACGGACATTCGCGGGCGGAGAACATTTCGTCGCTGTTGGCCGCCTTTTTCATGATGTCCATCGGTATTGATGTGATTACAGACGGCGCCCGCACGCTTCTTGGCGGCGGGAGGGAGGCCGCCCCCGATTGGCTGGCGGCAGCGGTCGCCCTTGCTTCAGCAGCAGTGATGTTCATCATCTATGTCATCAATGTGCGGCTGGCGCGGCGGACGAACAGCATGGCGCTGGCGGCCGTAGCGAAAGACAACTTATCGGATGCACTCGTCAGCATTGGCGCCGCGCTTGGGATTGTCGGCGCGCATCTTGAGTGGGCATGGCTTGACCCGTTGGCGGCGCTCGTCATTGGTGTGCTCATTTGCAAGACGGCGTGGGAGGTGTTTATGGAAACGGCCCATGCGTTGACCGACGGGTTTGATGAAAGAAAGCTCGCCATTTACCGGCAAGAAATCGCTGCGGTCAGCGGGGTGCGCGATGTCGCGGATATTAAGGCGCGCATGCTCGGCGATGACGTTGTGCTCGAAGTAACCATCCGCGTCGATTCGCAGTTGACGGTAGTGAAAAGCCATGAAATTGCCGACGAGGTCGAGCGTTTAATGAAAAAACGGCATAACATCCGGGCGACGCACGTTCATGTGGAGCCGGAAGCGGTGCGCTGAGCGGAGGCCAAGCAAACGGGGGCGCGGCCGTCGCGCCCCAACCGCCTGCCGATCAAGAGGGAGGGATGGTCCTCCTTTTTTTTCGAATGCTGCCGTCCGATGGACGCTCCTGCTTTGTTAAGGCATCGTTCCATTCGGCGGACAAAAGCGGCTTTCGGCGGGCACGGGGCGGCGTTGCTGCGCCGATGTTCCGGCCGTTTTTTCGGCGGCCGGCGAGGAGTAGTTTTTCGGCAAACGGCAAACAATACGAATAAACGCATCAGTTAGAAAGGAGACTCGTGTATGGCCATCCATCCGAACCCCCGCTTGCCGCTTGGCGGAATATACGAACGGCATGCGCCGGCGGGCGGCCAGTCGTGCTGGCTTCATTTCACCGCCGCCGCCAAGCCGGATTTGGAACGGCTCCTCTCCTCGCTGTCGATTCATCCGCTCGCCCGAAAACGGCTTATAGGTGGAACAGACATTCCACTGGTCGATGAGTACGAAGGATTCCTTTTTGTATCGTTGTTTATCATCCGTCCGTCCGGCCGAACGGCAAACATTCGCCTGCTTGCCGCCGAGCGGCATATCATCAGTTATATGGATGAAGATGACCCGTTTATCGGCCATGTGAAAGAACGGCTGTTGGATCATCGCGATCAGGCGCTGTACCCTGGATATGTTCTTTACCATTTCCTGGACTTAGCCGTCGCTCGCTTTTTGCAGGTGATCGACCAAATCGCCGACCGCATTCAGGCGCTTGAGCGGCAAGTGTTTGCGACGCCGTTCGCCAATGAAATCGGGCGTGAAATTTACCGGATGAAAACCCATCTTCATGAGCTGCGGCAAGTGGCCGAAGCGCAGGAAGAGGCGATCAAAACGATCCGCCATGCCGAGCTGCCGTACATCAACGCGGAAACGAATCCATACATCGATGAGGTGGCCTCCCGTTTCACCCGCGTGCCGGCGGCGCTCGACGCGTTTAAGGAATCATTGTCCGCCATTTTCGATTTGCAACTGTCGCTCAAATCCGATCATATGAACGTCATTATGAAAACATTGACATTGGTGAGCGTCATATTTTTGCCGATGACGTTTATTGCCGGTATCTACGGCATGAATTTTTCGTTTATGCCCGAGCTGAAATGGCGGTACGGGTATCCGTTCGCCCTGCTGCTGATGGCGACCGTCGCCGTCCTCATTGCCCTGTATTTTAAGCGCAAAGGTTGGTGGGGGGAGACTGGGACGAAAGAAAAATAGGCGCCAGCTTGCAAAAATGGGCGTTGGCCCGGTCGTTTGGGCGGGCGGACGCATATGATGGTCCCATCAACGGGACCAAGGAGGTGTCCGCCATGAGCAGTTTGGTCAGCAGCGGTTATGCGCTCGTCATTGTTTTGTTCATTTTGTTGATTATTGTCGGTTGTGTATGTGTCGCCTGGTAGGAAGCCGGACGGAAAAGAAGGGGAAGACGGGTCAAACAGTGCGGCTAGTCGCCGACGATTAGTCTTCTCCTTGGTGTCTTTTTGTTCGGCGAACCGTTTACGCGAGCCCATTTGTACGCATTCAGCTGCATTTGGACGGCGCTTATCGTGTTTTCCGTTGTTCAAATCAAGCAAGCGCCAGGGCAGAAAAAATGGAAGCGAAGTTCGCTTAAAGCATAAAAGCGGTCCGAGAACGGGCCGTTTTTTTGTTTTTACGGCAAATACCTATTTTTGCCGAACCCCATAACCATTTTCCTCGTTTGTGAATAGTCTACTAGTACAAAAACAAAGGAGGTGTTGGTAAATGGGTGCAGCTTACGGCGGCGGATTCGCGTTGATCGTCGTTCTGTTCATCTTGTTGATTATTGTCGGATGCGCATGTATCGGTGGTTGGGTGTGCTAACGAACCCTACTTTCTAGCAAGGAGGTGACGAATATGACATGCGGCTTTTATGGCGGCTGGGGCGGCTATGGCTTCGGTTATCCGGGTTACGGCGGCTACGGCTACGGCTTTGTGCTGATCGTCGTTTTGTTTATTTTGCTTATTATCGTCGGGGCAACATGGTGCTAGGCGGATGATGGGCATGCGGAGGGAGACGGCCGGGCAACGGCTGTTTCCCCCGCTTTTTTTGTGAACAGGCAGGAACAACGAAAGGAGGTGGAGAAATCATAAACGATGAGAAAATGGAAAGCATATGGAGGACGGGGAAATGACACATATTGCAAAAGACATCGTCGCGACGTTTTCGATCGTCGCGTTCGATCCGGCGACCGGGGAGCTTGGCATCGCTGTTCAATCGAAATTTTTAGGCGTTGGTGCGGTTGTTCCGTGGGCGAAAGCGGGCGTCGGCGCCGTGGCGACGCAGTCATATGCCAACACGTCATACGGCCCACGCGGCCTCGAATGGATGGAACAAGGGAAAACGGCGCAAGAAACGCTTGAGTTGCTCGTTGCCGATGACAGCGAGCGCGATTTGCGCCAGGTCGGCATCGTGGATGCGAAAGGACGGGCAGCAACGTTCACCGGAAAAAATGTTACCCGTGGGCGGGCGGCATTACCGGACCGAACTATGCAGCGCAAGGCAATATTTTAGCCGGGGAGGAAACGGTGCTGGCGATGGGAAGAACATTCGAGCAGGCCAAAGGGCCGCTCGCCGAGCGATTGCTAAAGGCGCTTCAAGCTGGTCAGGCGGCGGGGGGCGACCGCCGCGGGCAACAGTCGGCTGCCTTGCTCGTTGTGAAAGAAAGGGGCGGCTATGGCGGGTACAATGACCGCTATATCGATTTGCGCGTTGACGACCACCCGCGGCCGATCGAGGAGCTCATTCGCCTGTATGAGCTGCGCCAGCTTTATTTTGAGAAACCGCGCCCCGAAAAAGTGGCTGTAATGGAAGGCGCGGTCAAGGAAGAGGCGGCTTTCCACTTGATCCGGCTCGCCTACTTGCCGAAAGAGCGCGCCGCCGACAGCGAGGCGCTTCACGAAGCGCTGAAAGCGTATATACATACAGAAAACTTTGAGGAACGCGAACTAGAAAAAGGGAAAATCGATCTTGACGTGCTCGCGTATATGAAACAGCAGCCGTCGCCGCAGGGGGAAAAATAAAAAAATAAAAACGATCACTGCATATGGTTGGTCGGGCGGATGAATGGCGTTGTATGAAAAGCGAAGGTGTCCCAAAAGGAGCGGGACACCTTTTCCTATGACTGCATATGCGCAGACAATGATTTATGCGGTGTTTCGGTTCAGGAAAAACAGCCCGTGTTTGGGCAGCGGCCGTTTAGGAGGCGAGCGGCGCACGCCCGCTGTCATGTCTGCGCCAAACGGCCCGCAGGCGAAAGCTGAGAAACAGAGCACCTGCTGCCAATCCGGCGATCAGGCCGATCCAATAGCCGAACGCTCCGGCGGCAGTCAAGAGAGCGAGCGCGCAGCCAAGCGGAAGGCCAATGCCCCAATAGGCGAGAAGAGCGGACCAAAAAACGGCGTTCACCTCTTTATAGCCCCGCAGCGCTCCTTGGATGGGAGCGGCGATGGCATCGGAAACTTGAAAGAAGATCGCATAGAGCAAAAATTTCCCCGTCAACGCCGCCACTGTCGGATCGTTTGTATACAGTCGAGCAACATCGCCGCGGAAGATGGAAAGAAACAATGCAGCGGCGGCAGCGGCCGCCAAGGCGAGGGTGATACCGATCAGGCAATATTGTTTGGCCGCTTCATAACGGTTGGCCCCAGCTTCAACGCCTACGGCGATCGTCAGCGCCATCGATAAGCTGAGCGGAATCATATACAACAAGGAAGCGAAGTTGAGGGCGCTTTGATGGGCAGCGACTGTTTCGGTGCCAAACCGGCCGACAAGCAGCGTCACCGCAGCGAAAATGCTCGTTTCAAAAAAGATGGCTGATCCGATCGGCACCCCGGTTTTCAGCAACTCTTTCCATGCGGCCCATGACGGACGGTAAAAACGGACGAGCACGCGATAGGGAGACAGACGGCGAAATTTCACCGCGGCAAAGGCAGCGGCCGCGAAGCAGTATGCGTACGTGATCGCTGTCGCATAGCCGGTGCCGATGCCGCCAAGGCGCGGAAACCCGCCATGCCCGTAAATCAACAGCCAGTTGAACAGCATATTGATCGGCAAGGCGGTGAGCGTAATCCACATCGTCACGTTCGTTTGCCCAAGTGCATCGATGAAATAGCGGAGCACAGAATAAAGAAACAGCGGGACGATCCCAAACGACAAGGCGCGTAAGTAATGAAAGGCGATATGCCGAACGTTTTCGTCCAAAGACATCTGTTTCAAGATCAACGGCACAGAAGCGGCGCCGGCCATGACAATGGCGGCAGCAAGCGCGACAGCCAAGTAGAGCGCCTGGGTGACGGCGCGGGCGATTGAGTCATGGCGTCCGGCGCCGAGATGATGCGAGACGATCGGGGACAAGGCGAGCAAAATGCCGCCGACGCCGGTCCACACCGGCACCCATAGGCTGGAGCCGATCGCGACGCCGGCAAGATCTTCGGCGCTCGCGTGGCCGGACATGGCGACATCGACAAAGTTCATGGCATATTGGCCCGTTTGCGAAACGAAAATGGGAAGAAACAAGGCGAACAGGCGCCGCCATTTGCCGTTGGGCGGAGCGGGCGTGGTCATAATCGTTCCCCCTTTTTCCATGATAAAGTGACACATTGTTCTAAATCATCAACCTCATCGTTTCCGAAGCCGGGATGGCCTCCCTCTTCGGAAGCAATTTACGACGAAAGAAACGGCGGTTGGCTGCAAAGCGGAAATTCGATCAAAAAACAAGTGCCGCGTGCATCGCTTTGCACTTTCATCGTCCCGCGATGCAGTTCGACGATTTTTTTCGATAACGACAGGCCGAGCCCAGTTCCCGTTTCCTTCGTTGAAAAAAACGGATCGAAAACATGGTCGATGACCGATGGCGGAATGCCGGGCCCATCGTCGCAGAAGCGAAGCTGGACGATATGGTTCACTTTCCGGCTGCTCACCGTGACATTCATCGTTTTGGCCACTTTGGCTTCCACAGCGTTGCGGAATAAGTTTAAAAACACTTGCAAAAGCTGGCGGCGGTCGCCGCTCATTTCGTAATCGTCCAGTTGTTCGTCGAGGTCAAAATGGACGTTCACACTGTGCAGCAACGCCTCGCTCTGCAGCAGAACGCCGACATCGTCGCGCAAAAAACGGTGCAGCCGGAACGTTTCCATCTTCACGTCCGCCGGCTTGGCGATGTTTAAAAAGTCGGTGATGATGCCGTTTGCCCGGTCAAGCTCAGGAATGAGCAGGCGTTCGACGAGCGAGGCGATCCGGTCTGGCAGCTCGGTTTTGAGCAGCTGCAAATAGCCGCGCACCGTCGTCAGCGGATTGCGGATTTCATGGGCGATGCCGGCGGCGATGCGGCCGGCGACGGCGAGCTTTTCCGTTTCTTTCATCATATTGAGCGACTGAAACATACTGATGACTCGTTTGATCGATCCGTCATCGTTGTAAATAAAACGGGTGTTGACGATGCCGTAAAATCGGTCGAGCACCTCGTGATTGTAGAGCGGCTCGCCTTTTTCAAGCGATTCGAGCGTTGCGATCAGCTCGTCAGGCAGCTTCAGCAGCTCGCGAATATGTTTGCCGATGATGGCGTCGCGCTCGACGCCCGTGTCAATGGCCGCCTGCAAATTGCAAAGCGTGATGATCCCTTTGTCGTCGACAAAAACGATATGGTGCGGCACGAGATCGAGCAGCGGCGTCAAAAAGGCTTCCACTTTTTCAAACGGTACGTCGTGATACAAGTCAATATCCCACTGCCATTTGGCTTCCTTTTCAAGGGACGGTGGAATGGTGCGAAGGTGCGGCCGGATGTCGCCGCGCTTTTTTTCGATGGCGATTCCACTTTCGTAATCGGCAAAGGTGAACGGAAACGGAAGCGTTTCGATGAGCCGCTCATAAGCGCGCAGCTTTCGTTCGAGCTCTTCGATTTGCGATTGTACGAGTCGATCGTTCATCTCTTCAAACTCCTTAGCTGCACATTTCGTTTTTCATTTTACAAAAACCGCCCTCCGTCGGCTATGGCGGACATCGCATCGATCCGACGGGAGGACGAAACGAATCGAAGCAACCGGGCGGTGCGGGCAGGAGCCGTCAATCGATGACTGCCGTTTCCACGCGGGAAAGGAACTGGCTAAGCGCCTCAAGGGACGGAAAAGCAGCTTGCCCCTGCCGCTCGTTGCCGCCCCCTTTGCCGCCAAACAGGGCGGCTTGTTCTTTCAGCCAGTTCCCTGCATGGAGCAAGGAAGACGGTGCTTTGGCGATCACGGCGCGCCAATCGGAGGTGGAGGCGAGAAGCGCGGTTTTGCCATAACGGTCGGCGATCAGACGGGCGATCATTTGCAGTTCTTTTGCCCCATATTGGTCGTAACAGCCAATCACTGCACGTCCTGATTCGGCGGCGGCCCGTTCGGCTTCGACGGCAAAGACGATTGCCTCGTATTGGCGCAGCCGTTTTTCCCATTCTTTTTTCTCTTGTTCCCATTTTGCGATCACGTCGAGCAGCTGATCGCGGCTTGTCCCGAACCGACCTGCTGCCGCCTGCACGACGCGGTGGGTTTGCTGGTAGTCGGCAAGCGCCCGGCCGCCGCAAAGAAAGGAAAGACGCGTCATGCCGCGATGGCGCTCTGCTTTCAGCAATTTGATCACGCCGATTTCGCCCGTGCGTTTCACATGGGTGCCGCAGCACGCCGACAAATCGATCCCTTTCATCTCGACAACACGGACAGAACCTTGGACATCGGGACGCTTGCGAAACGGCATCCGTTCTGCTTCTTCCGGCGTCACCCAATACGTCTCGACCGGGAGATTCGCGTAAATGAGTTCGTTGGCCCGGTTTTCCACTGCCAGCATGTCTGCTTCCGTCAGCGCACCCGCCGTGATGTCGATTGTGACGACCTCGCGCCCAAGGTGAAAACCGACTGTTTCGGCGCCGAGCTGTTCAACGAGTACAGCGGATAATACATGTTGGCCGCTATGCTGTTGTGTATGATCGCGGCGCCGTTTCCTATCAAGGACGCATGAAACGGCGCCCATTCCCGGGTGGGCAGGAAGGCGGTGATACACTTCCCCGTTTTCGTCAAACACATCGAGCACCGGCAAGCCGGCGATCGTGCCGGCGTCAGACGGTTGGCCACCGCCTTCCGGGTAAAACGCTGTTTCCGTCAAGGTGACAATGTATGTTTCGCCGTCTTGGCGGACGCTTGTCACCGTTGTCGTCCACACGTCAACATCCGGCGCCGTATAGTACAACTTTTTCGTCACAACCGTTTCATCCTTTCGTCTTCCGAATGCTTTTCTTTCATATTAGCAAATTCCTTCGCGTTTGCCTATCGCCGATCTTTTTGGCCGCTTTTTCCCGTTGGCAATTGGCCAAATCTATAGAACAATGTTCTAAATAAACAATATTCACAAAAGAAAAAGAACAGACCGTAGACAGCTCTTCCTCTAGAAACACTCTGATGTTTTGGGACAAGTCCAACGTTCAAACGGTTTGACAAAGGAAGCGGGTTGCAGCGATGTTTGTTGAACATGATTTTATCTTAATTAGGCGAGAAGACTCCCACTTCAACGAAGCGAAGCGGAGTAAGTGGGAGATGAATCGCCTTAACTATATTTTGCTGAAAATAGGATAGATTCAGTAAAATATAGTATAATATAGTTAGATGGGAGGTGAAAAAATGTATTTTTGTATCAAACAACAGCTAAATGGTTTGACCAAAGAAGAATACTTGACTCTTCGAGAACTGTGCCATATTGCCAAGAACATGTACAACGTCGGATTGTACAATGTCAGACAATACTATTTTGAACACAAGGAATTTCTTAATTATGAGAAAAATTATCATCTTGCCAAAACTAACGAAAACTATAAGCTGTTAAACAGCAACATGGCACAGCAAATTTTAAAAAAGGTCAATGAAGCCTTTAAATCTTTCTTTGGTTTGATCAGTCTTGCCAAACAAGGAAAATATGACCACAAGGCTATCAGTATTCCAAAATATCTTAAAAAAGATGGCTTTCATTCACTGATCATTGGCCAGATTCGTATAGACGGCAACAAATTCACGATACCGTATTCTCGCCTATTTAAAAAGACTCACAAGCCTATCACGATAACGATTCCGCCTGTGTTACTGGACAAAAAGATTAAGCAGATTGAAATCATTCCTAAGCATCATGCCAGGTTCTTTGAGATTCAGTACAAATATGAAATGCCTGAAGATCAAAGAGAATTAAATGACCAAAAAGCACTGGCAATTGATTTAGGATTAAACAATCTTGCCACTTGTGTCACATCAGACGGCAGATCATTCATCATTGATGGGCGGAGATTAAAAAGTATCAATCAATGGTTTAACAAAGAAAATGCCAGACTTCAAAGCATAAAAGATAAGCAAAAAATCAAAGGCACCACTCGTAAACAGGCTTTGCTTGCTATGAATCGCAATAATAAAGTGAATGATTATATCAACAAGACTTGCCGTTACATCATTAACTACTGTATTGAAAATCAAATTGGCAAACTTGTCATTGGCTATGCGGAAACATGGCAACGCAATATGAATCTAGGAAAAAAGACAAATCAAAACTTTGTCAATATTCCTCTCGGTAACATAAAAGAAAAACTAGAATATCTTTGTGAATTTTACGGCATTGAATTCTTGAAACAGGAAGAATCCTATACGTCTCAAGCCAGCTTTTTTGACGGCGATGAGATTCCTGAATATAATGCCGACAATCCAAAAGAATATAAGTTCAGCGGCAAACGTATTAAGCGCGGCTTGTATCGAACAAAGTCTGGCAAACTAATTAATGCTGATGTCAATGGCGCATTAAACATCTTAAAGAAAAGTAAAGCTGTAGACCTGAGTGTCTTATGCTCTAGCGGCGAAGTGGACACGCCTCAAAGAATAAGGATTGCTTGAAGCAGTCAAACTTCTTTGGAAGCCCCCACTTCAAATTTTCGCTAGAAAATTAAGTGGGGGTAGTTCACGCAACAAAACTATATGCTAAAAATAATCCAAAACCAACTAAAGAAAAGCAACATTTGTCGGTGATGAAATGTTTTGTATATAATAAAGCGGGGTGAACAAGAACCGGTCGCCCGATCGGAAAGGGTGGTTTGATGATGTTGACGTTAACAGACATTGAACAAGCGCGAGCGAAAATGAAAGGCATCGTCCACCAAACGCCGCTTGAGCATTCGCAGACGTTCAGCCGGCTGTCCGGCAATGACGTGTATATGAAATTGGAAAATTTGCAAAAAACAGGTTCGTTTAAGGTGAGAGGCTCATTCAATAAAATTATGTCGCTCACGGAAGAAGAAAGGGCGCGCGGCGTCATCGCCGCCTCGGCCGGCAACCACGCCCAAGGGGTCGCCTACGCAAGCGGCATGCTCGGCATTCCTTGCACGATTGTCATGCCAAAAGGGGCGCCGCTCAGCAAAATTGAAGCGACGAAAAGCTACGGGGCGGAAGTCGTGCTGTACGGCGATGTGTTTGACGAGTCTTTGGAATATGCGTTAGAGTTGCAGCGTGAGCGGGGGATGACGTTCGTTCATCCGTTTGACGACTTGGCGGTGATGGCCGGCCAAGGGACGATCGGCTTAGAGCTGATCGAGCAGCTTCCCGACGTCGATGTCGTTCTTTGTCCAGTCGGCGGCGGCGGGTTGCTTGCGGGGGTGGCGCTTACGTTAAAACAGCTGAAGCCGTCGGTTGAAGTGTACGGCGTTGAGTCATCGGCTTGCCCAGGCATGACGGCGGCCATACGCCATAAACAGCCCGTCTCCATTGCCGCATCGAATACGATCGCCGAAGGGATTGCCGTGAAAAAGCCGGGCAATATTACGTACCAATACATTGAGCAATACGTCGATGGCGTTGTGTGCGTGGAAGAGGCGGAAATTTCACGGACGATGCTGTATGTGCTCGAGCGGAACAAGCTGTTAATCGAAGGGGCGGCAGCTTGTCCGCTGGCGGCATTGTTGTATCAAAAGCTGCCGTTTCGCGGCAAAAAAGTCGCCGCCATTTTAAGCGGCGGCAACGTCGATGTGACGCTCATTTCCCGCATCATCGAGCGGGGGCTCGTCGAAGCCGGACGATTTGTGACGTTTACAACGGTCATCTCCGACAAGCCGGGCCAGTTGAACAAGCTGCTGCGCATTATTGCGGAGCTTGAGGCAAACGTGATGTCGATTCATCATCAGCGCATCGGCGCCAAAGTGCTGCCAGGTCAGGCGGAAATTCACTTTTCGCTCGAGACAAAAAACGAAGACCACATTCAGCAAATCTACCAAGTGTTGTTGAAAGAAGGCTATGATGTACAGTTTTACCGATGAGCGCGCGTGGGAAAACGGTTTGTGTTTCGCCACTGTCTGTTAAGCAAACAGTGGAAAAGCCGTCTTCGAAATCATGTTCACAGGGCTGCCACATGAATACGAAACCATCATTTGCCCAACATAGCGGCTGTTCCTTATGACATGGGGGACAGCCGTTTTGTTTTGTCAATGCACGCGCGGCGCATCTTGCGGCCGCGTCGCGCCGAGGCCTTCGCGGGCCATTTTCGCTTTCAAGCTTTCCAGGACATACAAACCGAACATGCCGAGAAGCTCTTCATCAGTCATCTCACCAATCAGCTTGAGCACATCGCGGCGGCTAAGTTCATCTAAAATCGACATCGCCACCGCTTCGGCATCTTCTTCATCCCCGGTCAGTCGATCTTTATAGTATTCGTACAGATTATCAATAAACTTCATCGGCATCGTCGCCTCGCTTTTTTGAGAGCGGGCTTCCTCCTTTCTTTGCAGTTGGCCGATGCAGACTTAGGGGCATCGGCAGTCCTCTCGGTTTGACGCCACAAATGCCATTGGCAACAGGGATGATGCATAGTATAATGGAAAAAATATCATTCGAAAAGCGGGGGAATTCTATGATTCGCCGGTTAACGGCCGAAGACGATCAACAAGTATTTTCGTTTTTGCGGCAAGATCCGTCGTTCAATTCTCATTGTCGGCGATGATCGTCGGTGTCTGCACGGATCAGGAGCATCGAGGGAAAGGGTATGCCAGCACCGTCGTGGCGAAGCTCGTTTGCGATTTGCTCGCTGAAAGGAAGATGCCGTGCTTGTTTTATGACAATCCAGACGCCGGCCGCATTTACCATCGCCTTGGTTTTCGCGATATCGGATTGTGGGCGATGTACCGTTAGAAGGGAGGAAGTCCCGCCAGCTTGCTTGTGTACAAAAGCAGGCTGGCGGTTATTGTCCGTCTGCGCCGTTGGGCGTGCCGCGGCGAATGTGCTCGCCGCCGTGCTCCCGCATCGCTTTTGCCTTGTCGTTGACGAGCTGTTTTTGGTCAGCGATGGAAGAAGGTGTTTGTTTTTTGTTCGCCATATCGAATCACCTCAATGGAGACGATTTAGCGCGCTGAATGAACATGTCCGCATCTTCGATCAGCCCGCAGACGCCGCATTGGACGCGGTAGCTCGGGCCGCGGTATGGGAGATGGAACGGTTCGAGCGCTTCGTTTGTGTATTCGTGCTCGATGTCGCCGGTGTGCGGATCGAGCTTGACCGCACGCGGGTGCTGCTCAATGAGATGAAACCGCGTCCGGTTCGTTTTGCAGTTTGGGCATAGCATCGGTTCCAATCGAAGCCACCTCCATCTTTATCATTTGAAAACATGGCGGCCATTATGTATCAGCAGGCCCTGTACGACCGTGTTGGTCATGAGAAACAATGGTTGACAATCATGGTGCAGTTCGGGTATGGTAAAGGAAAAACAAAAAATATTTCACTTTTTCAGAAAATAGTGTATTATAAATGGCAAAGGGGATTTTCTATGGCTGACAAACCGCTCAGAGACCGCATTATCGATACGGCGCTTCATTTATTTGAGAAATACGGCTACCACGGCGTGACGGTCGACCGCATCGTTGCGGAAAGCGATACGTCGAAAGGCGGGTTTTACCATAATTTTCTGCGAAAATCCCACGTTGGTGAGTGGTGATTTTCATCCCTGGGTGGAGGGCAAACCATTGCCCATGGATCTTTTCTGAGCGGAAGCATGGGGTGTATCCAGTTTGAAAAAATGGATGGATGTCCCTCTTGCCAAGGGACGGCCGATCATGTATCATAATAATCACCAATCCGTTGCTGCGTTGTGCGTTGTAGAATGAAGTTTCAACCGATGGCAATCAAAAGGGAGTTCTACATTGAAGCGGGAATGTCATGCCTCAATATTCGTGATGGAGGACGGCAGGAACGCTTCTGCGAACACCCACCTGGTGGAGCGTGGTTGAGAAACTGCATTCAGCCAACGGCAACAGCGGCGCGGATTCACGAATGAGGAGTTGGCAAAAGAGTCCAACTGGATGCAAAACATCCGGTTGGACTCTTTTTCGTTGCGTATGTTTTCTCAAAAAGACATGAAACAATATAGTTGATTTTTCCTGTTTTCATGTTATAATAACTATATTTCGTACAGTAATAATTCGTATTGAAACTATTCCAACAAGAAAGATGAGGCAAGGAGGGGGGATGAATGGAAGGGATCAGCCGGGACATCATGTATGCTGTCTTCCGGACGCAAAAGGCGCTTTATCGCCTCATCCGCGAGGACGCCGCCCGCGTCGGGGTGACAGAGGTGCAGCTGATCGTCTTATATACGCTGCTGAAAAAAGAGCATATTCGTCTGAATGACTTGGCGGAAAAATTAAACTTAAGCAACAGCAATGTCAGCGGCACGGTTGACCGGCTCGTCGGCGCCGGCCTTGTTGTCCGAGAGCCGTCGAAGCAAGATCGGCGCGCGGTCATTTTGAGTTTGACGGAAAAAGGAAAAGAGACGGTGTCGGAAGCGTTTGGCGAGCAGTCGGTGCTGCGCCGGCGGCTTGGCCGCATTCAAGAACTCGTCTCTCCAGAGGAGATTGAACAGTTTTTGCATCTTCATGAAAAAATTAAAGCGATTTTACTCGGGGAGGAATAGACGTGAACGTGAAACGACTGGTTGCGCTGAACATCATTGTGCTCATTTTGCTTGTCGGTGGAGGCTTTGCCGCCTACTACTATGTGAATGAAGCAACGAACTACATTAAAACGGACAACGCCCGCATCGACGGCCAGGTCATCTCCGTCGCTGCGCCGCTGTCCGGGAAGTTAACATCCTGGCGGGGCGACACGGGAAAAACCTTCTCAGCTGGGGAAGAAATCGGCGAGGTGTTTGACGGCAAAACAACGATTCCGGTGACAGTGCCGCATCGGATGACGATCGTGCAGCAAAACGCAGTCAAGGACTCGTTTGTCGCCGCGGGGACGCCGCTTGCCCGAGGGTTTGATTTGAACGATTTGTGGGTGACGGCGAACATTGAAGAGACCGATATTGAAGACGTGAAAGTCGGGCAAGACGTCGATATTTATGTCGATGCGTATCCGGACCGCAAATTCAGCGGCAAAGTCGAAAAGATTGGCAATGCGACAGCGAATACGTTCAGCCTGCTGCCGAGCTCCAATGCGACCGGCAACTACACGAAAGTGACCCAAGTGATTCCGGTCACGATTTCCATTGACAATTACAGCGGAGCCGGACTTGTGCCGGGCATGAACGTCACCGTCCGCATCCATAAGTAGGTGATGGGACATGACAACATTTGTCATTGGTTATATTGTGTTTGCCGTTTTGGTTTTGGCGGCGGTCAACATCGCGCTGCGCCGCCGCAAACCGGCTTCAGCTGCAGGGAAGGCGGCGGATGAAGCGGCGGAAGCCAACGCTCAACCGTTAGCGGAAACGAAAGCAGAGCCAGCGGCAGGAACGGATGGGCGTCCGGCCGCTCCAGCCGGGCAAGGCGGCCTCGGGGATATCGGCAGCCGCGGAAAAGTTGTGGCGACGGTCATGCTGGGCGCGTTTGTCGCCATCTTGAACCAAACGTTGATCAACGTCGCCTTGCCCCATATGATGCAAGATTTCAACGTGGAAACGTCGACGATTCAATGGCTCGTGACAGGATATATGCTCGTCAACGGGGTGCTCATCCCGATCAGCCCGTTTTTAATTGCGAAGTTTCCAGCGAAACGGCTGTTTTTGTCTGGCATGTCGTTTTTCGCCATCGGCGCGTTTGTTTGCTCGATCGCTCCAACCTTTGCCGTCATGCTCGCAGGGCGGCTGATGCAGGCGGTCGGGGCGGGCATTATTATGCAGCTGATGATGGTCATTATGTTGTCGATTTTCCCGCCGGAACGCCGCGGGGTGGCCATGGGAACGGTCGGAATCGCCATGATGTTTGCGCCGGCGGTCGGGCCGACGCTGTCTGGCTGGATCGTTGAACATTATACATGGCGGCTGTTGTTTTACGTCGTGTTGCCGATCGCGATTGTAGACATTGTGCTTGCCTCCGTCTGGCTGAAACATACGCCGCGTAAAGGCAATCCAGTGCTGGACGTGCAAGGGGCGGTCTACTCCACGATCGGGTTTGGCGGCGTTCTGTATGGCTTCAGCGAAGCCGGCAGCAAAGGATGGGGCGAGACGGAAGTCGTTGTGTCGCTTGTCATCGGCGCCTTGTTCCTCATCATGTTCACATGGCGTTCGCTCCGCTCGGAGCATCCGGTGCTCAATTTCCGTGTGTTCCGCTACCCAGTGTTTACGTTGGCGACCGTCATCGGTTCGGTCATTAACATGGCGATGTTTGCCGCCATGGTCTTGCTTCCGGTGTATTTGCAAAACTTGCGCGGCTTTACGCCGCTTGATGCCGGTTTGCTGTTGCTACCGGGAGCGATTGTCATGGCGATCATGTCGCCGATTTCCGGCTGGGTGTTTGACCGCATCGGCGCGCGGGCGCTGGCGATCGTCGGCTTGATCATCACCGCGGTCACGACGTGGGAATTCAGCAAGCTGACGATGGATACACCGTACAGCCAGTTAATTTGGCTTTATATTTTCCGCATGTTCGGCATGTCGATGCTCGGAATGCCGATTATGACGGAAGGATTGAACGCCTTGCCGCGCCATTTGTACAGCCACGGCACGGCGATGTCCAATACGATCCGCCAAGTGGCCGCTTCGCTCGGAACGGCGTTCTTGGTGACGATCATGTCCAACCGGGCCAAATTCCATGCGGACATGTACCGAAATGAGATGACGGAAAACAATCCGTTTTTCATGAGCCTTGTCGGCCAGCTGAAGCAGGCGATTCCGAGCGATGAAGCGGTGGTGCAGCTGCTGTATGGGCTCGTGCAGCAGAGATCGACTGTCGAAGGGATTAACGATGCCTTTTTCGTCGCCACCTGCTTGACGGTATTGGCGTTAATGATGGCGTTTTTCTTAAAGGGAAAAAAGCATAAATCGCCATCAGCGTAAACAAAGGAAGCGGCGCAGAAGCCGCTTCTTTTTTTGTTTTATGCCATTATGGACAACAATGTTCTTGCTCCCTTTTTGCATACATATACATCATAAAGACAAGCGGATGACAAAAGAGGGGAGGGGAGCGCCCATGGCGCATTTCGGCTCGAAAGGATGGCTTGTGGCTGAGTTGAAAAAGGCGGGCATCGCCCGTCATCCGGTCGGACGGAAAAAAATTGAAACGTACAAGGCGGCGGAGCTGTACGGGCTGTACCGAAAATATGTGCAGAAAACGCGCTAGGCCGGATGAAAAATCCGGCTTCTTTTTTGGACAACCTAAAGGGGAAAGGAGGGAGGCGCGCCTGATGGTTGACAAGAGTGGGGACGCGCCGGAAGCGATGAAGAAAAAACGGTTTACGGTAGCGGAAGGGGAAACGATCGCCGCCTGTTTAGCGCGAATGAAACAGGAAGGCTACCGCCCCATCCGCCGCATCGAGCAGCCAATTTTCCGCGAAGTGGAAACGAACGGCGAAACGATGGTTGAGCCGTGCGGGCGCATCATCGAATTTGAGGGGGTGCGCGATGAGCCGTAGCAACAGGTCGTTAGCACGGTTGCCCGCCGACGTCAACGATTTGAGGCGTCGGCCATAGCGGCAAATGGCGAATGGGACGTTGCAGCCGGTTGTCCGGGTCGCTACAATAAAGAAGGGGAAAAATATAAAGAGAAGGAGATGACGCCATGATTCATCACACATGGGCGACCCGGCCGACGATCAAAAAAGTAAAGTGCGTTCACACGAACGCGGAAAAATACATGGTCAGCAATGTATTGACGCCGGGCAAAGTATATGAAGTAAAAAACGAAACCGACGAGTTTTATTTTGTCATTGACAACAGCGGAAAAGTCGGCGGGTTTTACAAAGATTATTTTGAGGAAGTCAAATGATCGCGCCAATCACCAAGAAAAAACGGATGTCCGAAACAGGGCATCCGTTTTTTCGATCAGCCGACGGCGCTTTGTTCTGCCGTCGGCGGTCCCACCCGACTTGCCGGCAACGTGATCGTCAACGTCGTCCCTTTTTGTACGGCGCTTTCGATCGTCCACGTTCCTCCCATTTGTTCGATGATTTTGACGGCGACCATCGCACCAAGCCCAGTGCCTTTTTCTTTTGTGCTGAAGTATGGCTCGCCGAAGCGGCGCACTTGTTCTTTCGTCATGCCAACGCCGTTGTCGGAAATGGTAATGACGACTGATGCCCCCCGGTTCTCGGCCGCAACATGGAGCGTGCCGCCGTTCGGCATCGCCTCAATGCTGTTTTTCAACAAGTTGAGAAAACACTGTTGGAAATATTGTACGTTTCCGATGACGATGCCATCTTGGTAGCGTCAAAAGTTCTATGAAAACTCCACACAGATCATCCCATTGAGCATCGTGGGGCATGCGGAGGGCCGGATTCGCCCTTGACCAACACCCGCCAAAGGTGCGGAAGAGTCGTCAAGGGCGACGGGGACAAAAAAGAAGGCAATAAGAAAGCCGCCCTTGCCATGACCGAATTTTACCTTTGGCGGTGTTCGGTTGGTCAAGGGTTCGCTTCGCCGAATCCGGCAGGAGTTCTGTTCAACGGGCTCCGGAGGACAAAAAAGTCAGGCCGCCTCTTGTTGGAGAAACGCTTGTGCCATGGCGATCAGCTTCGTCCACCGGGCCGGCATATGCGGAAGATCCGCCAGTTCCGGGATGACGACCGGCACCCGGCCTTCGAGCGCGCTGTGTGGGCGCAGAAAGTTGAAATACGCCACAAACAGCGTCACAAAGGACACCGAGCCTTCTTCCGCACCAAACCCATGGGTCGGGCGGTAGTTGCCTTTAAAGGTCCGGTTGAATCGCTCGATGATCTGCTTGAGAGGGCGAAACTCTTCCGAGACCGGATCCTCATTGGTCAGCCCGATCACTTGGCGGACGTCAAATGAAATCCCGTGTTGGGCGAAGAAGTGTTGCGCCAGCAGGTAAATCGGGTTGCCATCCACGACGAACGACAAGTCGTCTGGGAGGGACGCTAGCTTCCTGAGGACATCATCGATGGCCTTGATGGCCGAGAGCGTGTCCCGGTTGGGCGAGACGCGATACGACAGCACGATCTTTTTGACGGCGTCAAACATAAAGAACAGGTAATGCCAGCGCCCTTTGACGCGAATATACGTCTCGTCCCCGCAAAACGAACCGGACAGCTCATACGGGAACCGGTCGACAAAGGGCTTGATCCAAAGCGCGACGCTGTTGGCGTAGTTGAGCACCGTCTGATGGGAGATCGAGACGCCATGGATGTCCTTCATGGCGGCGGCGGTCTCCCTCGAGGACATCCCAAAGTTGACGTAGTACGTCAACACGAGCCCCAACACGTGCGGCGACGCAGCCAGCCGGGACAAATCGACCTTCGGCTTGATGAGCGACGAGGAAGCCAACGGGAGAAAGTCAAACAAGAACTCTCGAAACAAATACCGCACCTTGAAGGCTTGAGGATCCTGTTGAAACTGTTGGCGCTCCTTCTTCGTCATCCGGCGAAGGTTGGCCTGGTAAAACGGGCAAGCGTTGTTCTTGCACTTATAGATGTTGTATTCTTTGCGTTCCTTGATTTTTTCCAGCGTCTTTTTGCAGTGCGGGCAGCGAAAGACCGCTTGCTTGGTGAACCGATTTCGGTGGTTGAACCGGCACTGGCACACTTTGCATTGGTATTGCCCGTTTCCGCCGTTATTGGCGTACAGGTAAGAAGAGGGAGCCTGGCAGCGAGGGCAGGTCAACGAATCCGGAACACGGTGTTTCGCATTCGCGCGGCGCTGGATGGGCCGTAAAGGACGTCCGTGCTGGGCTTCATAGTCTGCCAACAGCTTCCGGTAATCAAGGGTTTCCGGCACATCGATGATCGGAAGGTCATCGACCTGAAGTTTCCGGTACGGCTTTTGGATGGGTTCGTCCAAGTCCTCGAGATTCAAGGATTTTCCCACGATCACACCCATCAAATACACAATGATTTGATATTGGGTCTTGATTATTTCGAGCAAATAGGCTAATAATTGAGGTAACAAAGCTTGTCACTCCTTTGTTTTGGCTGTTGGGTGTCGTTACCTCAATGATGGCCGAAAACAACGGGGGTGGCAAGCTTTTTTTCTTCCAACCGTTGAAACTCAAGGGAAAACCGTGAGTGTGGAGGATAAACTTTTGACAATACCGCCATCTTCGAGGGAAGAGGATACATGGATCGAATGCATATGCGCCATTGGCGTAATCATTTGCAACACTTTCTGAAGCTGGGTGGACACATTAATCGGCTCGGTTTCTTTCGGCGCCGGTTTGGCAAACGTCAAATAGTCGCGGATGATGGCTTCCGCCCGCTCGAGTTCCTCTAAGGCGATGCGAATGTACCGCTCTTCGGTTTCGCGCGGCAGCCGACCCGTTTGCAGCAGCTGGATGAATCCTTTGACGACGGTGAGCGGGTTGCGGATTTCATGGGAAATGCTGGCTGCCATTTGGCTGACGATCTGCATTTTTTCCATCTTCATCAGCTCCGCTCGAGCGAGCTGCGCCTCATGAAGCGTCTCCATCAAATAGACAGCGAACAGCATGACGAACGGCGGCATCATAATGAAATACACGATATACGGCTTCGTTACCGGAAAATCAGCAACAATCACGGCGACAAATGTCGTCAGCACCGCCAGCAAAAACGTCAGCCACAGCGCAGTCAGCAGCTTGCCGGACCGGGGCAGTTTTCGAAACAGCGGGGCGGCGGCGGCCGCTGCCGCGAACATAATGGCATAGACGACCACTGTAAGTGGCTGAAAACCGTACAATATGGTGCGCGCACCCATCAAGAAAACAAACAGCACCGCCCCGACTGCGCCGCCGCCATACAATGTCCCAAGCAAAAACGGAATTTGCCGGAAATCATGGACGCACAGCGGATCCATGTAAATCGGAAATTTCATGCACAACACGGCCGCCAACGCCAAACAAACCCCAAGCAGCGCCCGGCCATAGAGCGGGCGCTGCCGGATCGCTCGACTATGGTCATAAATAAAGGAAAAGGCAAAGATCGTGACTAAAATATAAAATAAGTTGTTCAGGACGTGCTGGTTAATGTATAAACCCGCCATACGAAAAATCTCCTAACTGAATAGACATCATCACCTTTCATTATAGCGGAAAGAGATTGAAAGAAAAATATGCATTGGCTATGTCCGGTCTTTCAGCAGCCAAACCGCCAAGGCGCCAAGGAGCGGCAGCGAGCGTAAACGAAGCCGCCGTCGAGCGCAAAATCGGAAAGAGCGCCGGGATGACCGCCTGCATCGCATCGTTCAAAAAGTGGCCGAGGCTGATGCGAACAAAAATCGGGTAGACGGTCATGCTGACGGCGCTTGTTCGTTCCGTATGAACCCCCATCGTTCTCCCCCGTTCCAACCATAGATCTTAATATGGCTAAATTATACTTGATCCTTGCCACCAGAGAAAGCCCCATTTCCCAGCGTGAGCGCAGGCAAGAGGGCGCTTCATTTTTGTCTTTTCAATCGCCAGCGCGGTAATTCAGCTTTTCTTTTCCAGATGCACTGATGACGAGCTCGACGTTTACGAATAGCGTGTTGTTATGGAGTGGGATGAGGCCGTTGATCTGATGTTTTTTCCAGAGATCCGGACGCTGGCGATACAGCTGCTCCGACAGATTCAATATATCGATCTGCTGCTTCTTGCCAAGTTCATACAAGCGGCGGATCTCCTGCTTCACCGTTTGTTCCGCCAGTTTGGTCAGTTGTTTTCGCGAGAGCGGTTTGCGCAGTTCGATGATGGCGCCTTGCGCCTGCACTTGGACAGTAAACGCAGGCTCTCCATCCTTCACTTTGACCGACCATTTCGTTTTCGGGTCCCGGACGACAAGAGAGGCGACCGTTTTCCCTTTTTGTTTGACATAAATCGGGGTGCGGCGAATGTCGTGTTCGAGCCAGCGAAGTCCCTCTAGATCGGAACGGCGGACACATTGCTGGAGGCTGTAATGGTGGACAAAACACACGCCGGAAACAGCGAGCATCGGTTTCGGCTTTTTATTTTCGATCCAGCGCCGGCGGTCGAGCGTTAAATACGGAAGCCTTGCCGTATCGGCTTTTTCATCCATATCGACAATCAGCCGGCTGAGCCGGATCGGGCGGATAAACGAACTTTGTTGAAAGATTTCTTCCGGATTGGACAACAGCGAATAATACGAGGAAGCGTTTAACAGCGGCGTCGCTTCAAACAGCTCGGACAGCGGCTCATCGGTGGCGTACACCCATGCTGTATGGCGAATTTCGTTGTAACGGTTCAGCACGTCGATCACATCGGCCACGATGCCTTTTTGCAAGGCCCGTTTGGTAAAGACAATGCTTTTTACATGGCCCCATGACACCCTTTGTTGAATGGAAGGGTAGATTTTGTCGGTCGCGATATTAAACGTTTCGCCAGCGGCTTTGCCGATGGAAACGGCCGCTTTCTCTTTGCCGCCTCCGGCCTCGACTTTGGCGAGGGCGGTGAAACCAACCAGCTGAACGTAGGCGACCACTTGGCCATCTTTATAATCCACCCCAATGGCATGAATATACACAATGTGATCGATGTTGCGCGTGTCCCAACAGCCGCTGAGCAAGATGACGGAAGCGATGACGGGAAAGAGCCGCTTCCTCATTTTTGTTCCCTCTCTTTCGCAATGAGATCATTTGGGTGCACAATGCGGTTGCGCGTGCGGAACTGCTTCCATGTACTCGGGATAAAGACTTTCCTGATATCTTTTGATGGCGGCGCCAGCGGCGTGAGATACGGAACGCCGCAGGTGCGCAAGTTGACCGCATAAGTCAAGATGAAAAACAGCGACAGAATGAAGCCAAACAGGCCAAGAACGGTGGAAGCCGTCAAGACAATAAAGCGCAGCAAGGTGACACTGCTGGCCATATTTTGATTGACGAGCGTGAATGTCGAGATGACGGAAATGGCGGCAATGACGAGTGTGGCCGGGGCGGCGAGCCCGGTGTTGATCGCCGCCTGGCCGATGATTAAGCCGCCGACGACGGACAGCGTCTGCCCGATGGCGATTGGCAGCCGCATCCCGGCTTCCTTAAACACCTCAAACAAAATCATCATCACAAACATCTCCAGCGGCACCGGAAGCGGCACTCCTTGGCGCGACAAAATGAGCGTCGCCAGCAAGGTGAACGGAAGCTGGTCCGGATGGAAGCAGGTCAAGGCGACCCAGGCGCCCGGCAAATAAATGGCGACCGAAGTGCCGACGAGCCGAAGCAGGCGCTGAAACACGACAAACAAGAAAAGCGTGTTGTTGTCTTCCGCCGTGTTCAGCAAAAACGTTAAATTGCCCGGTCCGATCAAGGCGGTCGGCGCCCCGTCCACCAAGATGATAAAACGGCCGTTGAGGAGCGAATTGACGGCAAAATCGGGCCGCCCGGTGTAGCCGAACATCGGGAACAAAGAAAAACGGGTGTCGGAAAACCACTCTTCAATTTGGTTGGTGCTTGTCACCGAGTCGATGTACAAACTGAGCAGACGGCTTCTCACCTCGTCGATGATTTCTGTATTGGCAATATCATCGACATAGAGGAGCCCGACTTTTGTCTGGCTGCGTGTGCCGATGACAAACGGTTCGTAGACGAGCCGGTGTGAGCGCAGCCGCTTGCGAATGAGGGCGACATTTTTGCTGATTTCTTCAATAAATCCATCTTTGGGTCCACGAATCGATACTTCCGTGTTCGGCTCTTCCGGATCGCGGCTGGGCGGGCTGGCGAGCGGCATCGTGTACAAGACATCGGCTTCATGGAAATAAATGAGCAAATCGCCGCTAAACAGCCTGAAGTTGAGATCATCGATCCGCACTTCTTTTCCCATATACTCAAGCGCCGCCGGTTTGCGGGCCTCGATGTCAGCAGCCGTAAAGCACGGATGCTGTTCGCACAGCTCGCGGAACATCGGATAAATGGCCTTTTGCAGCATTTGCGTATCGCACAGTTCTTCACAATAAATAAACAGCAAGTGCACGACAGCCGCCGAGCCGTCAAAAGAGGTTGGAATCGCGGCTTCCGTCATGATGACATCCGGGCATTTGGCGTACATCGTGCGCAACGCCTCTTCGGAGATGATGACGGTCTCGAGCCCCGTGTAATCGTCTTTCAACCGTTTGCCTTCGGCGGCTCGCATGGGTCGTTTCATCCTGCCACCCCTCTTTTCTTTTTTGGTATTGTCAAAAGTTTATCCTCCACACTCACGGTTTTCCCTTGAGTTTCAACGGTTGGAAGAAAAAAAGCTTGCCACCCCCGTTGTTTTCGGCCATCATTGAGGTAACGACACCCAACAGCCAAAACAAAGGAGTGACAAGCTTTGTTACCTCAATTATTAGCCTATTTGCTCGAAATAATCAAGACCCAATATCAAATCATTGTGTATTTGATGGGTGTGATCGTGGGAAAATCCTTGAATCTCGAGGACTTGGACGAACCCATCCAAAAGCCGTACCGGAAACTTCAGGTCGATGACCTTCCGATCATCGATGTGCCGGAAACCCTTGATTACCGGAAGCTGTTGGCAGACTATGAAGCCCAGCACGGACGTCCTTTACGGCCCATCCAGCGCCGCGCGAATGCGAAACACCGTGTTCCGGATTCGTTGACCTGCCCTCGCTGCCAGGCTCCCTCTTCTTACCTGTACGCCAATAACGGCGGAAACGGGCAATACCAATGCAAAGTGTGCCAGTGCCGGTTCAACCACCGAAATCGGTTCACCAAGCAAGCGGTCTTTCGCTGCCCGCACTGCAAAAAGACGCTGGAAAAAATCAAGGAACGCAAAGAATACAACATCTATAAGTGCAAGAACAACGCTTGCCCGTTTTACCAGGCCAACCTTCGCCGGATGACGAAGAAGGAGCGCCAACAGTTTCAACAGGATCCTCAAGCCTTCAAGGTGCGGTATTTGTTTCGAGAGTTCTTGTTTGACTTTCTCCCGTTGGCTTCCTCGTCGCTCATCAAGCCGAAGGTCGATTTGTCCCGGCTGGCTGCGTCGCCGCACGTGTTGGGGCTCGTGTTGACGTACTACGTCAACTTTGGGATGTCCTCGAGGGAGACCGCCGCCGCCATGAAGGACATCCATGGCGTCTCGATCTCCCATCAGACGGTGCTCAACTACGCCAACAGCGTCGCGCTTTGGATCAAGCCCTTTGTCGACCGGTTCCCGTATGAGCTGTCCGGTTCGTTTTGCGGGGACGAGACGTATATTCGCGTCAAAGGGCGCTGGCATTACCTGTTCTTTATGTTTGACGCCGTCAAAAAGATCGTGCTGTCGTATCGCGTCTCGCCCAACCGGGACACGCTCTCGGCCATCAAGGCCATCGATGATGTCCTCAGGAAGCTAGCGTCCCTCCCAGACGACTTGTCGTTCGTCGTGGATGGCAACCCGATTTACCTGCTGGCGCAACACTTCTTCGCCCAACACGGGATTTCATTTGACGTCCGCCAAGTGATCGGGCTGACCAATGAGGATCCGGTCTCGGAAGAGTTTCGCCCTCTCAAGCAGATCATCGAGCGATTCAACCGGACCTTTAAAGGCAACTACCGCCCGACCCATGGGTTTGGTGCGGAAGAAGGCTCGGTGTCCTTTGTGACGCTGTTTGTGGCGTATTTCAACTTTCTGCGCCCACACAGCGCGCTCGAAGGCCGGGTGCCGGTCGTCATCCCGGAACTGGCGGATCTTCCGCATATGCCGGCCCGGTGGACGAAGCTGATCGCCATGGCACAAGCGTTTCTCCAACAAGAGGCGGCCTGACTTTTTTGTCCTCCGGAGCCCGTTGAACAGAACTCCTGCCGGATTCGGCGAAGCGAACCCTTGACCAACCGAACACCGCCAAAGGTAAAATTCGGTCATGGCAAGGGCGGCTTTCTTATTGCCTTCTTTTTTGTCCCCGTCGCCCTTGACGACTCTTCCGCACCTTTGGCGGGTGTTGGTCAAGGGCGAATCCGGCCCTCCGCATGCCCCACGATGCTCAATGGGATGATCTGTGTGGAGTTTTCATAGAACTTTTGACGCTACCTCTTTTTTCGATATGCCAACAAAGCGAAACCACTTAACACAACGGACAGCGCAAGACTAAACAGCAGCGATGCCGGCAGCACCCCATGTTTGACAAAATGCAAAAACTGTTCATCGCTGACCGGCGCCAGCGCCGCCAATGTGATCGCCAAGTAGAGGACAATGAGCACCCAACGGCGGGTTTGCGGATGGCGGATCGGAAACAATTCCACAATCAGCGCTGTCGATAAGGAGATGCGGATAAAGGCGCCGGACAGCCATTGATAGACCGACAGAAAGTCCACATGCTCAATGTACGTCCCTAAACTGACCATCCGCCATTGCTCAAACGCCGGATAGCGAAGGCGCGTCGCCTGCTCGGGGCCAAATTCGGTGATGGTGCCAATCGTCGGCCCGATGCTCAGCCCGGCTGTGAAAACAGCGATGGCGGCAAGCGCCTTCCATGAAAATGGGCGAGGCAGGCGATGGGAGAGAAACAATAGAACGATCACTTCCACATATCCCGCTCCGGCGTACATCATGCCGTTGAGCACAGGTCCAACACCATGTTCAAGCGTTGGTCTGAGCAGTGAATAATCTTTATGAGGCGTGGTCGAGAGCATAACGAAAAAACCAAACACGATGACGAACGGGCAAATGATCATGGAAGTGTTGGCAATCGAGTCGATGCCTTGGTACGAGTTATAAAAACAAACGGCCACGATGACCAAAATCAGCGCCCATCTCGGCGTCGCCGTCAAATAAGAGGTGGTGGTAAACGTGACCGTATCGTTTAACGTGACAAAACTATGAAGAAGCAAGAATGCGCTGCTGACACCGGCCATCGCATAAGCAGCCGCGCTCGAAAATCGGGCCTTGAGCCAGTCAAACAGCCGCTCGCCGTTCAGTTGTCGGATGGTGAAATAAAGCAGCGGCAGCCAAACGAGCAAACACGCCAACGCTCCCAAGGCGGCGATCCACGCATCGCGGTGGGCGGCCTCAAGCATAAAGGGGATGATGATGACATGATTCATCAGCCCGACCGACAGCATGACCATAAATAACAGTTGCAGAGCGCTAAGCGGCTGTCCGTTCATCATGGATCCCTTTCTTTCCATGCAATCTCCAAAGGGCGGGGGATGTAGGGCAAAAGGCTGCTGATTCCAGAAACCTTGCTGAACCGGCTTCTTTTCTGATGAAATGCCGCTGATTGGCTTTCTAAAACGATAGTGTTTCCAGTCCAGGGGAATTTATCCGCGCAAACGGCAACCCAACAGCGAAACTTCTCAGGCGGCAGGGGGCACAATACAGGGAAGAAAGGGCGAACATCAACGGCATGCAAGGGGGCGCAGCATGAAATGGCTTCATTTGACGATCGGCGTGAAGATTTCCAGCTGCCGCTCCACCCGGTGTATGTCCCGGTGACGCTGATCCGGGATGGCCAGCTGTTGGCAGACGAATTAGCGGAGCTTGGGAAAACGGAGCAATGGCTGGCCGCCAAACTGCAAAAACAAGGAATTGCCTCGCCAAAAGACGTGTTGATCGCCGAGTGGCTCGAAGGAGATGGGCTGTTTGTTCAGACGTATCAGCCCGCCGAGCGGCAACGGTCAACGCGGCGGTCGACGGCGCCGGAATGAGAGGAAGAAAGAATCCAGGAATGGATTCTTTCTTTATTTTGGAAAAAATTCTTGCCTTTCTTCTGTTTTATGTGTACTATTGGTTATAGTGCGGTTGTGACAATGAGAGGAGGAGGGGAGATGTTTGAGCTCGATTTGCGAAGCCGCCAGCCGATTTACGAGCAGCTGATTGACAAAATGAAAGAAATGATCGTTCGCGAACTATGGCAGCCGCACGATCAGCTGCCATCGGTCAGGACGATGGCGAAACAGCTGATGATCAACCCAAATACGATTCAAAAAGCGTACCGCGAACTGGAACGCGACGGCTGGATTTATTCGATTCCAGGGAAAGGCAGCTTCGTTGCCCCGCGCTCGAAAGAACCAAACATCGAGGCGATCGCTGCGGTCCGTGAGCAGTTTGTCCGCCTTGTCAAGGAAGCACGGTTTTTAGGGGTGACAAATGAGCAGTTATGGCAATGGATTCGAGAAGGGGAGAAAGAGGAGGGAGAATCGTGATTCAACTTGTGGACGTGACGAAAATGTTTGATCGATTTGCCGCTGTCAAGGGCGCGAACATGATGGTGCCAAAAGGAGCGATTTACGGGCTGCTCGGCCCGAACGGCGCCGGAAAAACGACGCTGCTAAAGATGATGGCAGGCATTCTCCGCCAAGATCGCGGAACGATTGCAGTGGACGGGGAGGATGTGTGGGAAAATGTCCGCATCAAGCAACGCCTTTTGTTTTTGCCAGACTTTGTCTACTTTTTTCCGCACGCGACAATTCGGCAAATGGCGGATTTTTACGAGCAACTGTACCCTTCGTTCAGCCGCGGACGGTTTCTGGAATTGCAGTCCGTCTTTGCGCTTGATCCAAACAAAAAGATTCAGCAGTTTTCCAAAGGCATGCAGCGCCAGGCGGCGTTTTGGCTTGCTTTTTCCGTCCGGCCGGACGTGCTCATGATGGATGAGCCGCTTGATGGGCTCGACGTATTCGTCCGTCGCCATGTGAAGCAGCTGCTCATAGAAGAAGTGGCCGAACGGGAGATGACGGTCGTCATTTCGTCGCACAATTTGCGCGAGCTCGAAGATTTATGCGACATCGTCGGATTGATGGCGCAAGGGACCGTACGGATGGAGCGCGATTTAAACGAGCTGCGCGCCGGGATGCATAAAATTCAAGTCGCGTTTCGCGGCGGATTTCCGAGCGAGTTGGCCGAACGCCTTGACATCGTGCATCGCGAGGAGCGCGGCAGCATCGTTCTTCTTGTCGTCCGCGGCGAGAAACGATCCATCGAAGAGACGGTGAGTTCGTTTGCTCCGCTCATTCTTGACGTCTTGCCGTTGTCGTTGGAAGAAATTTTTGTGTATGAAATGGGGGATGTTGTCGATGTCCGCGAAACGGTTGTCGGCTAACCGCGCCATGTGGACGCAAAATGTTCGCCAAATCGGCTGGATTGCCATCATTCATCTGCTGTTATGGCTAGCGGCGATCGTATTGCCGATTGGGCTTTCGTACTCGCAATATGATCCAAAAGTCGGAAATGTGTCGCCATGGAAAGACGTTTACGATATATCCAACGGGTTCGAGACGTTGATTGCTTGGCTTGTCCCGATCTTGGCGGCGGCCGGCGTGGTTCGCTATATGCATGAGAAACGGTTGGCTGATTTCATCCATAGCTTGCCCATCCGCCGCACCGAACTGCTTGCCGGGCAGATGCTTATTGGATGGCTCTTTTTGGCGGTTCCGCTCGTGTTGACCGCCTTGGTTGCGATCGGATGTCTGTACGGACTTGATCTCCCGTGGCCGATTGGAGCGGGGGATGTGGGACGATGGCTTGGCGAGACGCTTGTCGTAGAGACGGTGATTTTTGCGCTAGGTGTCATGGTCGGCGTGCTCGTCGGCCAATCGATCGTTCATATTGTGTTAACGAATATTGCTCTCTTTTTTCCGACAGGCATCATGGTGCTGCTGTTTAGCAATTTGCCGTTATGGTTGTATGGATTCCCCGATGGGTACTATTTATCGGGAAATCTGATGGATTGGGCGCTGCCGCTGCCGATTCGTTATGCGATGCTGACGGATCAGGCGATGAGCGCGGGGGAAGCCGGACTGTTGCTGCTGTTGTCGCTTCTGTTTTTCGGGGTGTCCATTTGGTTGTACGAGCGGCGGCCGACGGAAGCGGCCGGACAGGCGCTCGCCTTTTCAGTGCTTCGCCCGCTGTTTGTGTATGGAGTGGCGCTTTGCATGTGCTTGACCGGCGGGTTCTACTTTGGACAAGTCCAACGGCAGTGGGGATGGATCATCTTTGGGTATGTTGCGTTTTCGCTTATCGGGTATGCCGTTGCGCAAATGGTCGTGATGAAAACATGGCGTGTTTTTCATAAATGGAAAGGGTATATCGCCTTTGCCGCTGTGATGTCGGTCTTATTTTTGACTGTGCGCCTTGATCCGGTTGGATATGTGAGACACGTTCCGAATTTGTCCGATATTGAGAAAGTCTATTTCGGCCAGTCGGTGATGAATTGGCAAAATCCTAACTTGATGGAAAGAGAGTTTGAAGCATTCGATCAGTTTTTGCGCACGAAGGACAACATCAAAGCTGTCAGGGCGCTTCATGCGCAGCTTGTGCACGATCAGCCGCTCCTGTCACGTTTTGGCAACGTGATTGTGATCGGCTATGTGCTCAAAGACGGCACGCGTCTCCTCCGCCGCTACGAAGTGCCGATTGAACCGTACATGCCGTATTTTCAGCGCATCATGGGTTCAAACGAATATAAGCAGCAATATTATTTGCTCCTTCGCCCGAGCTATTCTCCGATCCGCCAAGTGACGATCCGCAATGTCGAAACGGGGCGTCCGGTGGTCGTGCTGGCCGAGCCGAAGGAGATCGAGTCGTTTGTCCAGGCGCTCAAACAAGATTTGTGGAATGAGCCGGTGGAGGACATCATCCGCGGGGGGAGAACATGGCAGGGGGATATTGAATTGCTGCAAAGCGACGGCGATTCGTTTACCGTTCCCTTGTCTTCACACAGCACCCATGTTCGCGAGTGGTTGCAACAACGGCATCATTGGGAGCAAATACAGAAAAGGTAACGCCCGATGAAGAGAAAAGGTGTCCCGTTGCTTTTGGGGCACCTTCCTCTTTTTTCCACCGGCTGTTGGTCAAGACGTTTTGTTTTTTCGTTTCCACATCCAAACGTTCAATAGATCGAGCAACAGAAAAAAAATGAACAAGGATAAAATAAATAGTTCCGGCATTTCCATTGCCCGAAAGGGATTCAGCACGATATGCAACGATTGATGCAAGGTCATCCCCATCAACTGATCCATGCTTACCATCGTTCCTATGGCGAGCAAGGCAAACATCAGCCAAACAACAATTAGTTTCATGGCGTTCCACCTGCTGTTTTTCTTTAGTTTTTGCTATTGATTCAAAACCGATGCACGGGCGTATACCCTCCCGATTTCGTGTCCATAATGAGGGATAAAAAGGAAGCGGAGTGAGGAGGAAAAACATGCTGTTTCAATGGGGAATGGGCCGACAAAAAAAGCAGATCAATGACAGGGTGAAACAAGAAGGACCGGACCATAGCGGCGAGGCAACGGACGTCCCGCAAGAGCCGATGTCAGCTGAATTAGCCGTCAACCTTGACATCATCCGCCAAACGACTGGACAAAGCAGCGATGTTGTCATCCGCCGGTTTTCGCTTGGCCAAGAGAAGCAAATCAATGCAGCCATCGTCTTTGTGGATGGTCTTGTTGACGAAAAACATGTGTACGAGTTTTTGCTAACGCCGTTGCTAGAGGCGTCATTTCCACTGTCATTAACAGAAAAAGAATCGTTTCCGTGGATCGAACAAAAGTTGGCCGCGGTGGGCGGTGTGAAGCATGTCATCGATTGGGAACACCTGTTTTTGGAGCTGTTTTCCGGAGAGACCATCATCTTGTTGGATGGGGTGCCGTCCGCTGTCAGCGCCAGCACCAAAGGCGGCCAATATCGTGCAATCGAGGAGCCACAGACGCAACTCGCCGTCCGCGGGCCGCGCGAGGGATTTACGGAGTCGTTGCGCGCAAACACCGCGATGATCCGCCGCCGCATTAAAAATCCCAATCTTTGGCTGGAAACGATGCAAATCGGCACCGTGACGCAAACGGATGTCGCGATCATGTACATCAAAGGCATTGCCAATGACGAGGTTATCGAGGAAGTGAGAGCGCGCCTGCGCCGCATTGATACGGACAGCGTGCTTGAGTCCGGTTATATTGAACAGTTAATCGAAGATCAAACGTTTACGACATTTCCGACGATCTACCATACCGAGCGTCCCGATGTGGTGGCGGCGAATTTGCTGGAGGGGCGGATTGCGATTTTGATTCAGGGGACGCCGTTTATCCTGATTGTGCCGGTTTTGTTTATCCAATTTTTTCAAGCGGTAGAGGATTATTATGCCCGTTTTGATATCGCCACTGCTCTTCGCCTTTTGCGCGTATTGATTTTTTTTCTCTCGCTCGTCGCGCCCTCTATGTATATTGCTGCGACGACGTTCCATCAAGAAATGATCCCAACTCAGCTTGTCATCACCATTGCCGCCCAGCGTGAGGCTGTGCCGTTTCCCACTTTTGTCGAGGCATTAATCATGGAAGTGACATTTGAGATTTTGCGCGAAGCGGGGATTCGGCTGCCGCGTGTGGTCGGGCAAGCGGTGTCGATTGTCGGGGCGCTTGTCATCGGTGAGGTGGCGATCGATGCCGGTTTTGTTTCATCGGCCATGGTTATCGTTGTCTCGATCACCGCGATTGCCAGCTTTGCAACGCCGGCGTTTGCCATCGCCATCTCAGCACGCCTCATCCGCTTTGGGTTGATGTTTTTAGCGGCGATGTTCGGGTTTTATGGCATTATAATGGGTCTGCTGATCATGATTCTCCATTTATGCAGCTTGCGTTCATTTGGCATGCCATACATGTCGCCGCTTGCTCCATTTATTTCAACCAATGTAGGCGATACCCTCTTTCGGATTCCGACATGGATGTACCGCGAGCGGCCGCGCCTGATTAATCAGAAAAATATCATTCGCCAATCAGGGGATCAGAAACCGCAGCCTCCGGCACCAACACGCCAGGAAAAGGAGGATGAATCATGAAACGATCTATCGCCATGTTTGTGTCCTTTTTTGTTTGTGCGGTGTTGCTGGCTGGCTGTTGGAGTAAAAAAGAGTTAACCTATTTGTCCGTTGTCATTGCCGTCGGCCTCGATAAAACAAAAGACGGCAGATATTTGGCCTCGTTTCAAGTCGTCAACCCGGGCAACGTTGCGGGAGCGCTCCAACGAGGAGGCGGGGCGGGCGGCGTGCCCATTTCCGTTTATACGTCGACCGGAGACACATTGGTCGAGGCAAGCCGGAAAGCCTCGAAAAAGTTGTCGCGCATCCTGTATTACGCTCATACCAACTTGGTGGTCATCAGCGAGGAATTGGCACGCCAAGGGTTGAATGGGGTATTCGATGCGATAGAACGGAATCAAGAGTTTCGGACGACAACGAAGCTGGTTATTGCTCATGGCCACTCAGCGAAAGAGGTGTTAAGCGTATTAACACCCATTGACAAAATTCCCGCCAATCAAATTATTAAGACGTTGGAGTTTTCCGAGATGGCCTTGGGGCAGACAATCAGCACTGATGTCTGGGAAGTGATTCGTGATTTTACATCTTCAGGAAAAAATATAGTCTTGACGGGTGTTGTCATTGAAGGAAACACACAGCGGGGCAAACGGCAAACAAACGTTCAATCCTCTGTGCCAGATGCTCGCATCAGCTTGGATGGGCTGGCGTTATTTAAAAAAGACCGTCTTGTTCGCTGGGTGAACGGCTCAACGGAACGAGGCGTGCTTTGGGTGTTGGATCGAATCAAAGAAACGAATATTACGATCCCATGGAAAGGAAAAAAAGAAGCGATTGGTTATCGAGCGATGGGAGTGACAACGAGGTTAAAAGTGGAATTGAAAAACGGCCATCCTTCCATTTTGGTTCATATCCAAACAGAAGGGGATATCAGTGAGACGTACGTCCCGATCAATTTGGCTGATTACCGATTATTGTTTCAATTGGAAAAGGCGATTGGTCGGGATATTGAACGGGAAGTGAGACAGGCGATTGAAACGGCCCAGCATGAAAAAACGGATGTTTTTGGTTTTGGCGAGGCGGTGCATCGCGCCCACCCCCGCCTGTGGAAAAGAATCAAAAAAGAGTGGGATGACCGCTATTTCCCTCATCTTCCGGTGACAGTGAAAGTGGATGCTTCCATTCGACGCACGGGATTGCGGAATACGCCATATATCAAATAAGCGTTTTCGGCTTAAAAACTTGGATACGGTAGCGTGAGGAGCGATGGAGCGAGATGGAACATAGTAAAATCAATATGCGCCAGCTGTTTGTCCTGATCGTATTGTTTGAGCATGGCAGTGCGATAGTCATTCCGCTCGGCGCCAGCGCCAAGCAAGATGCGTGGATCGCCATTTTGCTCAGTCTGGTTCTTGGGCTATTTCTGATTTTGGTTTATGAGCGTTTGTTTCATTATTATCCCGATCAGCCGCTGACTTCCTATGTGACACATATCGTCGGTAAGCCGCTCGGCAAGGTGTTGGCAGTTCTCTATATTACCTATTTTTTTCATATCGCCGCCCGTGTGTTGCGTGATTTTGGCGAACTGTTGCTCACGTTTGCCTATCCGGAAACGCCGCTGTTTGTTTTGAATGCCCTTATGGCTATGACGGTCATGTACGGCGCCTATAAAGGCATTGAAGTATTGGCACGCACCGGCGAACTGCTTTATACGTTGTTGCATATACTGGCAGTTGTTGGATTCATCTTAGTTATCGCTTCCGGAGTTGTTGATCTCACCCAGCTCCAACCGGTGTTAGAGGAAGGGTGGAAACGGGTGTGGAAAACGGTGTTCACGGAAACGTTGTACGTGCCGTTTGGCGAAATGATCGTGTTTACCATGCTGTTTCCATACTTGAATCGTCCGGAAAAAGCGCGGCGGGCCGCCGTTGCCGGGATGGTGTTGACCGGGATCAACCTGGCGATCATTATGGTCGTTAATACGGCCGTCTTAGGAGCTGATGCGGTGTCACGTTCATCGTTTCCGTTGCTCGATACGATCCGCTGCATTCGAGTCGCTCACTTTTTAGAGCGGCTTGATGTCTTTTTTATGGTCGCTCTAGTGATCGAGGGGTTTTTTAAAGTCTCCATCTTTTTTTATGCCGGCATCGTGGGGGTGGCTCATGTATTCGGGTTTTCGAACCACCAGCGGCTTGTTTATGCGTTTGGGGTGCTTGTCTTATTGTGGTCAGTGGCGATGGCCAGCAACTACTGGGAACATATTCATGAAGGATTAAAGATTGTCACGTTCTATCTGCACATCCCGATGCAAATCATCATTCCGGTGCTCTTGCTTGTGATTGCGGCGATTCGCCGGCGGTTTGGACAATCAGCAAAATAAGAAAAACGGACTATATAGATGCAATTTGAAGATTTACCATTTGTAGCTTTTATCGACTGTCAGGCGACCGAACAACGCCGCTTCCAGCCCCATATATGGGGCTGTGAAGCAGGTGGTTGTTCGGTCTCCCGTCACGCCTTGGCGTGACGGAGAAGTCTGTGGCTTGCCTTCGACAGTCGAAAATGGACAAACCGCTTTTCTGTCAAGGATATGTTAAACTTCTTCGTTGCATCTATCCTGAAAACACCATTTAAGATAAAAAAACGGAATCCGCCTAGCCTTCGGAATTTGATTCCAAAGGAGCGACATTCCGTAGTGCACCAGACTACTGGGGTCCGTCTATATATCGGACTTTTACGTACCATAGATACAACGACCTCATGACCCCAGCTGCAAGGAGACCATTCGACAGAAGGTTGTTTTCATCCTTCCGATGGTGACGAAATTTTTTTGTCATGGGAGTCTATATATATACCCGTGGTGCTAGTTGAGCGTCAGCGCTCAACCAGCCCTAGTGTGACCAAGGAATAAGCCAACAAGATGCCATCGAGTGCCACTTCAAACCCGGCCATGGAATTCGCTCGAATGTCGGTGATCCGGTATTGGTCTACGAGAATCGAAAACACCGTCTCGATGACTTTGCGTTTTTTCCTGATCCATTCTTCCCATGCCTTGGATGGGCCGTGCTTTTGATTGTGTCGAGACGGTGTCCAGAACGCGGCTTGGTGTTCTTCGTACAGCTTTTCTCGAAGAGCGCGGCTGATGTACCCTTTGTCCCCAAAGTTGTAGGGATGAGGGATTTGAGTCATCACCGTTTCAGCGGCTTTGACGTCGTGGCAGGACGCTTCCGTCACGACATAGCCCATGGCCAGCCCTTGATTGGTCACTTGAAGATGCAGCTTGAAACCGTAGTACCATTGCTTTTTGGAAGCACAATACCCCATATCCGCGATCCCTCGAAATCGCTTGACGCGCTGCATTCTTGCGGGATGGCACAACGGAAGAGGCAAGCTGTCGACGACCGCATAAGCATGGTGTTGGCCACGTTTCGCCAGCTCATGACGGATCCATTTGATGGCGAAACCAAGCGCCCGGCAGCGGCGGTTGTATCGGGAGCGTTCAAGAAACGAGCCGTTTGTGAACAAATTTCCCGTGACAAAACGATGCCAGGCTCGTTCGGAAGAAAAGCCCAGCAGCTTCCCCAAAAGGTGAACCGCCATGACCACTTCGTCTTCTTGCTTGACCAAGTGACGGTTGCGGCGATGAAGATACATTTGAATCAACGACAGTTGGGCAGAAACAAAACAGAAAATAGCGGCATATTGTTTTTGAAGTTTGGCTGGATCTGTAGTAAAATGAAAGTGCTCTTGCATGGGGGATCTCTCCTTTCGAATGTTGGGTGACACTTTCATTCTACTGGAGATCCGCCAGCAAGGGCTATTTTTATGCTTGATCAAGTTTATCTAGCACCACGGGTATAAAGATATTTTGTTAGTCATTTCCGCCGCTTTGTGCTTTACGGCCGGGGCCGATCGGCGAGCCGCTTTTGAAACGTTTCGCGCCAGCTTGCGGATAAGGCCGGATGGCTGGCGATTTGCTTCATGGCAGCAGCATTGTCGCGCTCATGATAGTAAATGTGATTGATATACGCGATGGACAGCGCCCCCACGCCCCGTTCGACGAGAACGAGCGGCGCGCCCGGCTCGACGACGCCTTCTTGCAAGACGCGGAAATAAAACCCGCTTTTTCCTGTCTGGCAGACGGCTTTCGGCAAATCGGGCAGCTGATGTTTGAACGCCAATTTGGAGCACGGCTGGCGCGGCTGTGACACTTGTACGAGCGCTGTGCCGGCGGCATAAATGTCGCCAAGACATACATCGTCTTCCGTCAACCCGAGAAGCGTCCAGTTTTCGCCAAACGCCCCCGCCGTAAATGGGCGGCCGTATCGCTCTTCCCAATAGACGAAATGCTCGGACGGATAGGCGCAAATCGCTTTATCTTCTCCTCCGTGATGGACGAGGTCAGCTTGTCCATCTCCAGCCAAGTTTTGTTTGCCGACCGCAACGGGATGAGCGACCGGCGTTTTGTGAATGCCGGTCACTAGCCGCTCGCCATTTACCTCTATTGTTTTCGGCTTTCCGACATTAATTGAAACAATTCGCATTGGTTCACCCCCATACCGCCTCGGCGATGAGCCGGAAGCTTGCGAGTTTATCCTCGAAGTCGTATGTAATCGTCACGAGCATGATTTCCTCTGTTTCATACGTTTCGCTCAGCCGATACAGCTTGTCTTTGACGCGCGTCGGACTGCCGACGATCATCCGCCGCCGGTTGTCTTCCACCCGTTTGCGCTCATACGGGCTGTACGGATACGCAGCCGCTTTTTCCGGGCTTGGCGTGCCGTTCAGCGCCATCCCTTGCTCGATCATAAGAAGCGACAGATCAAGGCTGCCGGCGATCCATTCCGCTTTTTCATCCGTTTCGGCGCAAATTGCAAACACCGCGACCATTCCGCGCGGCTCGGCCAAATACGGCGATGGAACAAACCGGTCGCGGTACAGCCGCATATAATGTTCGCCGCCTTCCCCGTTGATAAACTGGGCGAACACGTACGGCAGCCCTTTATCGGCTGCCAGCTTCGCCGTTTCCGAACTGGAGCCGAGCAGCCATAGTTCCGGCGGGGACTGCACGATCGGCGTCGCCTTGACGCCATAAAGCGGGTGGACGGGCGGAAGCGCATCGTGCAAATACCCAAGCAAGTCATCGATTTGCTCCCGATAGCGATCCGCTGAACGCGGCCGGCCGTCTTGGAGCGCCATCGTCGCCCGCGGCATGCCGCCGGGTGCCCGCCCGATGCCGAGATCGACGCGGCCGGGATGAAGGCCGGCAAGCACATGGAAGTTTTCCGCCACCTTGTACGGGCTGTAATGCGGCAGCATCACGCCGCCTGAGCCGATGCGGATGCGCGACGTTTTCGCTCCGATGTGTCCGAGCAGCACTTCCGGCGACGAACCGGCAAGGCTGTTTGTATCGTGGTGTTCCGACACCCAAAACCGCTTATAGCCGAGCTGCTCAACGTGTTGGGCGAGCTTGACGGTGTTCTCGAGCGCTTCTTCTGCCGTCATGCCTTCGGCGATCGGCGACTGGTCGAGGACGCTCAGTTGCAGCGCCATTGCGATTCCCCCTTCTTCCGCCGCAGCGGTGGAAATAATGATTAGTTTCTATTATGCGCTGTTTTGTTTCGGTTTGTCCATTCATTTGTCCACCCGTCTAGCAAAAACCGATCCGCCGTCGGCGGATCGGCCAATCCCGTCAAGATGCGCGGCAGTGCGGCGATAATAAAACATCGGGTGGGATGCGGGCGGTGCGGCAGCTGGCCCGTACACGCGCGGGGTCATGTGTTTATTCATATAAATCAATGCACAAACGCCTCCTTTCCGTCGTCTATGTGGCATCATATGCCGAGCTGTGCAGTTCGGTTTGGGCGCTGGATTTGTGACACCCGCCTTCCTTTTGATATAATGAAAGAAAATATTGGAGAAAGGGTGTTGTTGATGCCAGCTGTCGAATCGAATATGTTTCCGCTTGGCAAACAAGCGCCCCCGTTTGCCCTCACGAATGTCATCGATGGCAACGTCGTTTGTCTTGAGGATGTGAAATCGGACGTCGCAACTGTCATTATGTTCATTTGCAATCACTGCCCATTTGTCAAGCATGTCCAGCACGAGCTTGTTCGCCTCGCGAACGATTATATGCCCAAAGGGGTGTCGTTTGTCGCCATCAACTCCAACGATGCGGAACAGTATCCAGAAGATTCACCCGAAAACATGAAAAAGGTGGCGGAAGAGCTCGGCTATCCGTTTCCGTATTTGTACGATGAGACGCAAGAGGTGGCGAAAGCATACGACGCCGCTTGCACCCCGGACTTTTACATTTTCGACCGGGATCTGAAATGCGTCTACCGGGGCCAGTTGGACGACTCGCGCCCGAACAACGGCATCCCGGTCACCGGGGAGTCGATCCGCACCGCGCTGGATGCTTTGTTGGAGGGCCGCCCGGTGCCGGAAAAGCAGAAGCCGAGCATCGGCTGCAGCATTAAATGGAAACAAGCACTGTAACAATGTGCTTGACTTTTCATTGTGAAGCGGGTATGATGGAAAAAGCATCATTCGTTCGTTGCGGAATCGCCACCGCCGTGCCGTTGGCTTGCGAGTGCAGCCGGCACGGCATTTTTGTGACCGCGATCTACTGAACAAATTCACACTGGCGCCGCCTCGGAGCGGCAAGGATGGATGAGAGGAAGGGCTTCCATTGTTTTTGTTTCCTTTCCTTGAGTTTTCGTAATTTATGTTATGTAAACAAAAGGAGAACGAGGAGATGGCGGAAGGGCGATATCGGGTGTTTGTGTATGGAACGTTGCTGACTGGCGAAGAAAGCCATGAAGTGGCCGCTCCATACGTTCGCGCCGCGTGTCCAGGGAAAGTAAACGGCCGCTTATACAATGTTGGTCCGTACCCCGCGCTTGTGCTTGGAGAAGAGGGGGAAGTGGAAGGGGAGTGGCTGACGGTGACGGAAGAAGGGCTCAAGGCAATGGATGAGCTCGAGGATTACGTTGAAGGGCGGCGCGATAACGAATACGAACGGGTGTGGGTTCGCGACGCGCGTAAACCGATCGAAGGATATGTGTACGTCTATCCGCCGGAAAAAGCGGCCGGCTTGCCGCTTATTCCGTCCGGATCATGGCGGCGGCGTGAGGAGAAAATGTAACATCTAGAAACAGCCTGTGAGGAACGGTCATCCTCTGGGCTGTTTATTTTTTACATGAATATGAAAACGATTGCAAAAAATCGTTATAAAAATACAGAAAAATTGCTAAAAAAGTGTTGCCAAACGGCCACTCTTTTTCTATAATAAAAGCATGTTAGAAAAATAAACGTACGAATGTGAGGTAATGTGACATGTCAAAAACGTTCGTTTCCTCCACCCAAACGGGATTGCTCGAACAAATTAAAGAAACGATCCAACAAAAGAACGTTGAACTTCTTCATTTGCAGTTTGTCGACATTGAAGGGATCTTAAAGCACGTGACCGTGACGGCTGAACAGCTTGATGATGTTGTCGAAGGGAAAATCATGTTTGATGGTTCGTCGATCAAAGGCTTCTCGCCGATCAACCGTTCCGACTTGTATCTTCTTCCGGATTTGAATACGTTTGCTGTTTTGCCGTGGACGGTCGAGGAAGGCTATGCGGAAGCGCGCTTTCTCTGCTCGGTGACCAATCCGGACGGCACGCTGTTTGAAGGCGACCCGCGCAACGTGCTGAAAAAAACGATCGAGCGGGCGGCGGAAAAAGGATATACGATCTCGGTCGGTCCGGAGCTGGAGTTTTTCCTGTTCAAAGCCGATGAAAACGGCAATCCGACGCTCGAGCTCCATGATGGCGGCGGTTATTTCGAACCGTCTCCGAAAGACTTGGGCGAACGCGTTCGCCTTGAAATTTACCGCGCCTTAAAAGCGATGGGCTTTACGATTGAAGCGTCGCACCATGAAGTGGCGGAAGGCCAGCATGAGATCAACTTCAAATATGCCGATGCGCTCGGTGCGGCTGACAATGCGACGACGTACAAATGGGTTGTCAAAACGATTGCCAGCAAGTTCGGCCTCCATGCGACGTTTATGCCAAAACCGGTGTTTGGCATCAACGGTTCAGGCATGCATGTCAACATTTCCCTCTTCAAAGATGGGGAAAATGCGTTCTTTGATCCGAACGATGCGAACCAGTTGTCAGAAACAGCGTACCAATTCATCGCGGGCTTGCTGAAAAACGTAAAACACTTCGCGGCGGTTACGAACCCGCTTGTCAACTCGTACAAACGGCTTGTGCCAGGGTATGAAGCGCCTTGCTACATCGCTTGGTCCGCTTCCAACCGTTCGGCGCTCATCCGCATTCCGGCCAAACGCGGCGTTGCGACGCGCGTTGAGCTCCGTTGCCCGGATCCGTCGGCGAATCCGTATTTGGCGTATGCCATCATCGCTGCCGCTGGCCTTGACGGTGTCGAAAAAGGGTTAACCGCTCCGGCGCCGATTGATGAAGACATCTTCCATATGTCGGAAGAACGACGTGCGGAGCTTGGCATTGACAACTTGCCGGAAAACTTGGGCGAGGCCATCGCAGCGCTAGAAAGCGGAGAAATCGGCCGCGCGACGCTTGGCGAGCACGTATTCAACGAATACGTCGCGATGAAAAAAGACGAATGGAACAGCTACCGCACGGCGGTTCATGCTTGGGAAGTCGAGCGGTATCAAGGAAAGTTCTGATCGAAAGCCACCATCCAAAAGGTGCCCCGTCGCCATATTCGGGGCGCCTTTTTTCTGCAGGCGGCTGTTTGTCTTGATGGACGGCCGCGCGGCGCCTTCCGCCCGTCGGCCGCCAAGCCGTCGGTGTTCGCAACGTCATCTTGCGCGTGGGGAGGAAAAGATGACTGCATTTTTTTATTTTTTAAATTCATAGTTGACATCTATGAATAATGAGATTTAAATTATAAGTAACGCGCTCAACCATTGCAAACGGAGGGAAACCAATGAAAAAACTGATCGTTTTTGTGTTTGTAGGATTTATCGCCCAGCTGATTGACGGCTCGCTTGGAATGGCGTATGGCCTCACGTCGTCGACGTTGTTATTGACGTTCGGCGTTGCTCCGGCCGTCGCCTCGGCGTCCGTTCATTTGGCGGAAGTGGTGACGACGGCGGCATCTGGCGTTTCCCATTGGAAGTTCGGCAACATCGACCGCCGCATGGCCTTTAGGCTCATCATTCCCGGGTCGGTCGGCGCGTTTGTCGGAGCCTGCTTTTTAAGCAACTTGCCGGGAGATTTGATTAAACCATATGTATCCTTGTTTTTGTTGGCGCTTGGTTTTTACATTATTTATCGATTTTTAGTGTTGAACGGACGTGCGCCGTCGACGCCCGGAAAACAGTGGTCCAATAAGCAGCTCGTCCCTCTCGGATTGGTGGCTGGCTTCCTTGATGCGACCGGCGGTGGAGGATGGGGGCCGATTGCGACGCCGGTGTTGTTGGCCAATAAAAGCACGGAAGCGCGCAAGGTGGTCGGCACCGTCGATACATCCGAATTTGCCGTCGCGCTGTCGGCGACGCTCGGATTCGTCATTTCGCTTGGTTGGGAGCAAGTGAACTGGCACTGGGTGCTGACGCTCATGGCTGGCGGGGTCATCGCTGCGCCGATCGCGGCTTGGCTTGTGCGTAAACTGCCGTCCCATTTGCTTGGAGTGTTGGTTGGCGGATTGATTATTTTGACAAACGTTCGCACGCTTCTGCACGCTTGGGAAGCCCCGGCGCCGGTTTATCCTGCTGTGTACGGCCTCATCGTCATCGGCTGGGCGGCGGCAGTATGGGTGGCGATCAGAAATGGACGGAAAGGAAAGGCGACTGGCAGGGAGTTGGCGTCGTAAGCATTAGGGGGCGCTTGGCAAACGACAGTGTCTTTCCGTTGGCGGCAGCGTTGGATGCGATCGGGTTGAGCATCAGGGAGCTTGTTCGTGCTGCAAAGGGCAACGGTCGACAGCGCCTGCCCTCAAAAATAGCGCGCGGAGCAGTTGTTGCCCCGTTGACGACAGTTGAAACGAGAAGGTGGCTCTTGCCCTCTGGGCAGGGGCTGCTTTTTTATCAACCCCTGTAGCGGGAAGCCGGTTTCTATGGTGAACTACCCACCACCTACGCTTCGCTTAGAGGTGGGGGCTTCAAGCGACTTGTGTGTGTTCGCTGAACGGTAAGCCACACACAAGAACCCTTTACGCTTCCCTTCGTTCCGAAGGTGTCCGTTCTAGCCATATTCTATCCTATTCGTTGGCTAACGCCAACCGAAATTCATCTCCCACTTTCACTGGTGCTGGCGCACCTTCACGTTTAGAAGTAGGAGACTTCTTTCGGAGGGAAGTTAAAATATTCGGCATCATCAACCAAAGGGGGAGAGGGAACAAGGCACAGCCGCTTGATCTCGGCCGCCGCATTTCACTCATCGATTTGTATGATTTGCGCATGCCGCGGCGCACCGGTACATACGTGCTTCACGAAGAGAACTTGGCGATCGTGGAAACAGGGCCAAGCCCGTCGGTGCCGTATTGCTTGCTGGGTTGAAAGCGTTTTATATTGATCCGTCTGATATTCGCTATATCATCGTCACCCAACGGTGATCATTCGATTGGCCTGGCCGATTCGGCTGGGTTTCTTTTTTGACGGGAAAGCGAAAATTGGAAAAACAGGAAAAACTGTTTTTGTGTGTTCGGTTTTTAGGCGGATCATTTCGTGAAATCGCGGTGTATATGTTAGAGTGGAAATAAGCGATCCTGATTCCTGTTGGAAAGAGCGTCCATGAGCAAGGGGGACCGGAAGAGTGAAACAGAGGCGGTCCGTCATGCATCACATTGGCGTCGGGCTCATCATCGCATCGTTCGTCGTTGGGGTCATTCCGCCCATCGCGCCATTTTTACCGTTTTCGACTGCGGCCAAAGCGTCGATCGTTGCGGTTGCCATTGTGGCGGCGGAAATCATGTTTTGGATCGGGGCGCTGTTGGTTGGAAAGGAAGCGGCGTCGAAGCTGAAGAAGTATTGGGATCCGAAACATTGGCGAATAAAACGGCGGTTGTCGGATCAAACCAATGATGGCGAACAACGCCAAGACGGATCGCGAGAGATGACAACGATGAAGAAATGAGGTGGTTGCATGCGACGGAGCACAGTTGCGCTTCTCATAGCCGTTGCCGCCCTGTCCGGAGTGCTTTGGCTTGGCGGCCTGGCATTGGCGGTGCAAGACCAGTTTTTTTCGGCCGCCAAGCCGCCGACGAAAGAACAACGGCCGCCGACGGCTGAAACAAGGCAACATGACGAGAAAATGGATATTGTTGCTCTTGGCGATTCGTTGACGAGAGGAACGGGCGATGAAAGCGGAAAAGGGTATGTCGGCTATATGGTCGATGAGCTTCGTCGGCAAACGGACAAACCGATCCGTGTGACGAACTTGGCCATCCGCGGCCTTCGCTCTGACGGACTGCTTCGCCAGCTTGGCCAGCCTGAGATTCAGCGGCAAGTCGCCATGGCGGATCTTATTGTGATGACCATCGGCGGCAACGACTTGTTTCAAGGCGGGGAAGCGTTGAAACTGGATCGAAAGCAGCTGAATGAGGCGAAACGGCGATATGTAGCCAACCTAGACCGCATTTTCGCCGCGCTGCGCCGCTTCAACAGCGAAGCGGTCATTTTTGCGATCGGTTTGTACAACCCGTTTGGCGATTTAGACGATGCCAAACGGACGTCGGCGGTTGTGCGCGATTGGAATTTTGCATCAGCGGAAGTGGCGGCCCGCTATCCGAACATCGTCGCGGTGCCGACGTTTGATTTGTTTGCCCTCCATGTCAACGACTATTTGTACAGCGACCATTTTCATCCAAACGCGGCAGGCTACAAGCGGATTGGAGAGCGCGTCGCCTCGCTCATCACGTTGACGGAGGAGGGTGAGCAATGACCAAACAGGTGACGTTAGCGGTCAAAGAGCTGCGGAAAACGATTCGCGGCAAGGAAATTATTAAAGGCATTTCGTTTGAGTTGCATGAGGGAGAAGTATTCGGTTTTTTAGGGCCGAACGGCGCGGGGAAAACGACGACGATCCGCATGCTCGTCGGGCTCATTCGGCCGACGTCGGGGACGGTGGCGATTTGCGGGTATGATCTTCACCGCCAGTTTACCGACGCGATCCGCCAGATCGGCTGCATCGTCGAAAACCCAGAAATGTATCCGTATTTAACAGGATGGGAAAACCTTGAACATTTCGCCCGCATGATACCGGGAATTGGTGCAGATCGGATCATGGAAGTGGCGAAGCTCGTCGGCCTTGAACAGCGCATCCATGACCGAGTGGGCACGTATTCGCTCGGCATGCGGCAGCGGCTCGGCATCGCTCAGGCGCTGCTTGGAAAGCCGAAGGTGCTCATTTTGGACGAGCCGACCAACGGCCTTGACCCGGCCGGCATTCGCGAAATGCGCGCCTTCATCCGCTTTTTGGCGGAAACGGAAGGGTTGAGCGTCCTTGTTTCATCGCATTTGTTAAGTGAAATTCAATTAATGTGCGACCGCGTCGCCATTATGGCGAAAGGACGGCTCTTGGCCGTGGACACGGTTGAGCGGCTGTTAAACCAACAGGCGCGCGTCGTCTGGAAAGCCGCTCCAACGGATCGGGCGCGGGCGCTGTTAGCGGCGGAAACCGAGGTGTTGCGCGCCGATGAAGAGACGATCGTCACGCCATATGAGCCGTCGAGACTAGCCGCTTGGAACGCCAAGCTTGTCCAAGCCGGCGTCTCGGTTTCGGAAATTGAACCGCGGCTGCCGACGCTCGAGGACTTGTTTATCGAGCTGACAGGGGGCGAAACGATTGAGTAAGCTCGTGTATAATGAAATGTTGAAAATCGTCCGCAAAAAGCGGCTATGGGTGATCGCCGCCATCATTGTGGTGCTCGTCGCCTTGTTTACATACGCCCAATACCGCGAGACGGAAGAGTTGAGAAAACGGCTTGGCACGACCGACTGGCGGACGCAGCTGCAGCAGCAAATCGTCGATTTGCAAAACCGCTTGCAGTCGCCGAGCATGTCTGAGGAATGGCAGAAATACTTGCAAATCCGCCTCAAGCAGCAGCAGTACTACTTAGAGCACAACATTAATCCGTCCGCCCCTGGAGCGCCGACGTTTATGCGCACGTTTATCGAAAACGCCATCGACTTGTTTTTGCCGCTTTTAGTGATGGTGGTTGCGGCCGATTTAGTGTCGTCCGAGGCAAGCGCTGGAACGATCAAGCTGCTTCTCGTTCGGCCGGTGAAGCGGTGGAAAATTTTGTTGAGCAAATATATCGCGTTGCTCCTGTCGGTGTCGCTCATTATGCTGATGGCGGCGGTGCTGTCGTATGCCATCTCCGGACTCGTGTTTGGATATGGCGGCTTCCGTCTGCCGCTATTGACCGGATTTGTCCAGCAAGGAGAGGATCTCAATACAGCGAATGTCCACATGATTCCGCAATGGAAATACATTTTGATCGAGCTCGGGCTGGCAGCGTTTGTGAGCGTTGTCGTCGGCACACTGACGTTTATGTTTTCCGTGCTGCTTAGGAGCACGGCGGCGGTGATGGGCATCATGCTGGCAGCATTGATTTCTGGCGCGATTTTGTCGAACATGGTGTCGTCGTGGCATTCGGCAAAATATTTGTTTATGGTCAATTTGCGGCTGACGGATTACATAAAAGGAGCGGCTCCGCCGATTGAGGGGATGACGCTTGGCTTTTCGATGGCCGTGCTGGCTGTCTGGGGGCTTGCAGGGCTTCTTGTCGCTTTTTTTGTCTTTATGCGACGAGATGTCTATTGAAAACGGCAGAGCGGCGAAAACCCGAGGGGGTGTTCCCTCGGGTTTTTCAGTGAAAGGGGATGAAATGCCTATCTATTCGGCTGCTTGTCGTGAACGCCGGCGAGTCCAAGCGCGTGATGGCCCCGCAGCAACTGTATAGATGCAATTTAAAGCTTTAACATTTTTCGTCTTTGCCGGTCATTGCATCCGACTGTCGAGTGACCGAACAACGCCGCTTAAAGACCCATGAATGGGTCTGTGAAGCGAGTCGTTGTTCGGTCTTCCGTCACGCTAAGGCGTGACGGAGGCAAGCCACACGCTTGCCTTCGACAGTCGAAAATGAGCAAACCACTTTTCTGTCAAGGATATGTTAAACTTCTTTGTTGCATCTATATGCTCCACGGCCGGCCATTGCTGTTCATCGCAACGGATGAGAAGCACGATCCCATTCGGTATGGAAGAGATCGGCGCATCTTCGCGGTCGGCGAGCAAATACAGCTTGTTCATGTCGACTGAGCCGCGGTAGCTGTCCCAAATGCTGTACATGTAGATGGCCACATAAAACATGAGCCATCGTTCGAACGGCTTTTGCCTTTTCAAAATCGCCAAGCAGCGAGTATAATATACCTGTATTGATATGGGCTTTTGTGTTGATAAACAGCTCCCAGAGGATTAACATAAAGGCCGTGGCGTAGCGTTGCTGCATCAAATTGCCGAAACCCGGAAACGAAAAGGAAAAAAAGGCGACGACAAGCGGATGACGCAAATGGAAATGGATGGTTGTCAATTGCGACAAATGCGCCCGTTTGCGCCGCGCCGGCGGAATGAGTTTCACAAAGCGCCCCCTTTCCTTTACACGGTTGCTGTGTTTTTAGTAGTAGAAAAAAGGAGCGGCAGCTATGCAGGTCGTTTCAGAAAAAAGATCAATTTTCATCCGTTATGGCGAAAAAAAGATAAAAAAACTATTGACTTTCCTTTGAGGTTCATATAGAATATGAATTGTCGCAAGGTAAACCAGCCTATGTCGGGAAGTAGCTCAGCTTGGTAGAGCACACGGTTCGGGTCCGTGAGGTCGCAGGTTCAAATCCTGTCTTCCCGACCATTATAGACATGGGGCCTTAGCTCAGCTGGGAGAGCGCCTGCCCCGCACGCAGGAGGTCATCGGTTCGAATCCGATAGGCTCCATTTTCATACGGAGGAATACCCAAGTCTGGCTGAAGGGGGCGGTTTCGAAAACCGCTAGGGGTGTCACAGCCCGCGGGGGTTCGAATCCCTCTTCCTCCATTTCTAATATCCATCCTGTCAAATTGTAAATCATGAACCCCTTGATACGACTGCGTTGGCAGTCGTTTTTTCATTTTTTCGGAATCCTTTTGACTTTTCTTCAAATCTTTTAACATGTTCAGCGTCTTATCATCAATCGTAATCGTTCGTTTCGAATCGAAAACACCGTCTCGATGGCATCTTTTTTTTTGAATTTATGTATATACTATGTATATACGAAATGAAAGGAGAGAGGTATAGTGGAATTAAACAAACAGAAAGGAGTGTCAATCATGACAATAACAGTTCAAAAATGGGGAAACAGCCTTGCGGTTCGTATCCCAAGCGTGATTGCTGAACGTTTAGCGCTTCATCAAGGATCAGAAGTGGAGGTGATCGTTGAGAACCAAGCGATCAAGTTGATCCCGAAAAAGAAAAAGCCGACATTGGAGGAACTTTTGGCTAAAATCACGCCGGAAAATCGCCATGCTGAAATTGATTTTGGAACAGAAGGGAATGAATTGTTCTGATGCAAGCGCCGGATCGTGGGGATCTTGTTTACGTCAATTTCAATCCACAAGCAGGGCATGAGCAGGCAGGAAAAAGGCCCGGCATCGTTCTATCACCAAAGCGGTTCAATCAATTGACAGGGTTTGCGGTGCTTTGCCCGATCACCCAGCAACAAAAAGGATATCCATTTGAAGTGGAATTGCCATCAGGCTTGGCCGTTGAAGGCGTGATTTTAACCGATCAGGTCAAAAGTTTAGATTGGCGCGCCCGACAGCTTCAAATAGTAGGACGGGCGCCCAATGAAGTTGTTTCGGATTGCTTGGATCTGATTCATACTTTTCTTTCGTGAAAGGCCATTTATATTGGCCTTTTGTTCACTTTTAGCATACTTTTTGCGTACATTTTTGCCCTTCACGCTCCTTGAGGCGGGAGACTTCCTTCGGATATTTTGTTAAAAAGGCAGAATCGAGCAACGAAAAGAAGGCGGATCGTCCCGCTTTTTTGCATGGATTGACACACTGGAGATTATTTTGCACAAATGCTGTTTTTCAGCCGCCACAACTGCGGCGAGGAAACGGAGCTAAACGTGACCGCCCGCGAAAAACTCCGCCTTCTTCTTTATGCCGGCGAGCCGGTGAACGAACCGGTCGTCGCCTACGGGCCGTTCGTCATGAACACGCCGGAACAAATCCGCGAGGCGATTCGCGATTACCAGGAAGGGCGGTTTGGGCGATAATGGAAGGGAAAGAGCCGATTCGTTGTATGGCTCTTTCTTTTTTGTTATCATGTTCACAAAAAGAAGCCGTTGGGTTGTTCAAGGAGGACATAGTCATGAACCAAGTCATCGAAACGATTCTCCAGCACCGTTCGATCCGCCGGTTTGAAGACAGGCCGCTCACGGATGAACAAATCCGCACGATCGTCGAATGCGCCCAGGCGGCATCCACTTCAAGCTATGTTCAAGCGTACTCGATCATCGGGGTGAAAGATCCGGAGAAAAAACGGAAGCTCGCCGAGTTGGCGGGAAATCAATCCTATGTCGAGCATAACGGCCATTTCTTTGTCTTTTGCGCTGATTTTCACCGCCATGAGCTCATTGGCGAGCTAGAAGGAAAAGACGTGCTTCCATCGCTTGAGAGTACGGAAAAGTTTATGGTTGCGCTGATTGACACGGCGCTTGCGGCGCAAAACGCCGCCATTGCCGCGGAGTCGATGGGGCTTGGCATCTGCTACATTGGCGGGCTGCGCAACAACTTGCCGGAAGTATGTGCGCTGCTAAATGTGCCGAAGCGGGTCATTCCGCTGTTTGGGCTTGCCGTCGGCTATCCTGCACAAACGCCGGATCAAAAGCCGCGGTTGCCGTTTGAACACGTTTATCATGAGGACGAATACAACCAAGACCGCGCCCGATTCCTCGAACAATTGCAACGCTACAACGAAACGGTTTCGGCGTATTATGAGCAGCGGACAAACGGCCGCCGCCGCGACACATGGACCGGGCAGATGGCCGATATGCTCAGCCGCCAAGTCCGGATGTACATGAAGGAGTTTGTGGAAGGGAAAGGGTTCAATTTACGGTAGCCTCGCTGCAGGCGGGAGCCCCCAGCTCCCATTCCCGAAGTCCAAGAGGTTCGTAAGAAAGGAGAGAACGAGAGTGGACAAAATCCGGCAACTGGCGCAATGGATCAAAGAGGCGAATACAATCGCCGTCCTGACCGGGGCCGGGATGAGCACGGAGTCCGGCATTCCTGATTTTCGCAGCGAAAACGGCCTTTACGCCCAAGAGGACCATGTCGAATATTATTTGTCAGAGCATTATTACAAAAAAGATCCGATTGATTTTTGGCGTCGATTCAAGCGGATGTTTTCATTAAAAATGATGGGCGGCTTTGCCCCGAATGACGGGCATCGGTTTCTCTGCTGGCTTGAGGAGATGGGCAAGACGGTGACGATTTTGACGCAAAATATTGACGGGCTGCATACGAAAGCAGGAAGCACGAATGTCATTGAGCTGCACGGCACGCTGCAGACGGCGACATGCCCGTCATGCGGCAACAAGTATGATCTGTCGTTTATCAACCGTCACGAGGTGCCGCGCTGTGAAAAGTGCCAGACGATTGTCAAACCGGATGTCGTTTTGTTTGGCGGGCTCGTGCCGCGCATGGAAGAAGCGTTTGCTGCGGCGGCCGCCAGCGACTTGCTTCTGGCGATGGGAACAAGTTTGGAAGTGGCGCCCGCGAATCAAATCCCGTTTTATGTCGCCGCCGAATCGCCGGCAACAAGGAAAGTATTGATCAACAAAACAGCGACAAGAATGGACGGGATGTTTGACCTTGTCATTTATGGCGGAATCGGGGAAACGGTCGCTAGCGTGCGCAAGCAAATACAGGCGGAATAGATCGATAGATTCCATGACACGAAAGAAATGCCGATCGTCGCATCGATGGCGGCGGTCGGGCTGCTTGGCGTCTTGATGGAGCGGCTCGTGTTTTATCCGCTTCGCGACGCATCGCCGCTCCATGACAAAATTGCGGCGATTGGCATTTTGTTGTTTTTGGAGGCATTCGCCCAGTTCGTCTGGGGGCGGACTATCAGACGATGCCGACTCCGTATGGCGATGTCGTCACGTTGTTCGGATTCACATTGACCATTCAACGCATCCTCATCATCGCATCCGCTGTCATCATCATGATCTTGTTTACCTCTTCTTGAAAAAGACGTTCATCGGGTCTTCCATCATCGCGATGGCGCAAAACCGCGAAGGGGCGAATTTGGGCGGCATTAACACGAATAAAGTCGCCATGCTGACGTTTTTCCTTTCCGGCAGTTTGGCAGCGCTCGCCGCGTCGCTCGCTTCGCCGATCAACCTTGTGTTTCCCGGCATGGGGCATCTCGTCATCTTGAAAGCGTTTGGCATCATCATTCTCGGCGGCATGGGAAGCATTCCCGCGCCATTGTCGGCGGCTATATTTTGGGATTCAGCGAAAGCTTGGGAGCGACGTATGTGTCGAACGACTACAAAGACATTATCGCTTTTGCCATCCTCGTCATCATTTTAACGGTCAAACCGAACGGACTGTTTGCCAAGGAGGGACATTGATGGCTGTATTCGCCAACCGGCGCTTATGGATCGCCGTTCTTGCGGCGCCGGCTGACATCGTTCGCATTATGACGTTTTTTGATTCGTTAATGATAGAATTGCCGCCTGGAAGCACTGTTTCGGGTTGATCAATTCTTATTGTGTACTTATTATCATAAAAAAACTATGTTCTAAATAATCAAAGAAACAAATAGAAAAATTTTCAATAATGAAATAAAATAAAACTGCCCTGCCACATGATGAATCTAATCACAGGAGAGGAGAGACCGACCATGCGGGAAATGGCCCTCGGCCTTGCCGCCTCGTTCTTTTTTGCCGTTACGTTCATATTGAACCGGTCTATGGAACTAGCTGGCGGGAGTTGGACATGGAGCTCGTCACTTCGTTTTTTCTTTATGGTTCCGCTGTTGTTTGTCATTCTTCTTGCCCGCCGCAATCTCGGTCCGGTTTGGCGCGACATGAAGCGCCATCCATGGACATGGATCGTCTGGGAGACGGTCGGTTTCGGCTGTTTCGAAGGCCCAGCCTTCGTATCGGGTGGAGGGAGAGCGGTGAAAACGAGCATCTATATAGATGCAACGAAGAAGTTTAACATATCCTTGACGGAAAAGCGGTTTGTCCATTTTCGACTGTCGAAGGCAAGCCTATGGCTTGCCCCGTCACGCCAAGGCGTGACGGAAGACCGAACAACCACCTGCTTCACAGATCCATATATGGGTCTGTGAAGCGGCGTTGTTCGGTCGCCTGACAGTCGATAAAAGCTGCAAATGGTAAATCTTCAAATTGCATCTATATACGCGCTGCTGGCCTGCCATGCGGCTGTGATTTATCTCTGGATTAGCGACTGGGACGTGCTTATGACGCCCGTGGGTCTTGTCGTATGGGGCGGAGGGGTTGCTGTCAGCCTCACCATCCTTCACTTTCGCCCCCGTATTCATCCCAGTTTGCCGCCTGCTTCCTTCAGATTCTGCGTCGCCGCAGACACCCTTGCGTTAAGCTAACTGCTACTTCTGCCTTCGCAGTTCGGGACTTTCACCCTATAGACTGCACCCGTGCCGGGCGCACACGATGACGGCGGCGTCGATGCTTGCCGCCGTCTGTTCATTGATCATCGAATGGGCGGTGCGCTCGATGCCGTAGGAACACTTGGTCAGTCGTTGCGGCCGTCAGCGGCCCGGAAGGCTTCTGGAGCGATCCGGCGGCCAACCGCATACATGATCGGTGCGCCGATCGCCATGACAACAAACTCGCCAATGGCCGTCGTCAGCCATGTGAGCCAAAACGGAAAGCCGAGCGCGAGCTTTAGTTCAAAGGCGATGATGGCCATGGTCACGGTAAACGACAACGTATTGATCGCCATACGCGCCCAAATGTTCTCGACATAACGCATAGAAACAATCGTGATGAGAAGCGCCAGCACCGACTGGCCGACGCCGAATACAAGATCATACGCGACAATCGGCGAGAAAAACAAATTGGCCAAAAAGACGCCGAGCACGATGCCCACGGCGTATGTTCGGCGGAATACGACTAGGTGGTTTAACATTTCTGAGACGCGAAACTGAATGTTCGTAAAGCCAAACGGCTGGATGAATGCCGTCACGGCGATATACACGGCGGCGATCAAACCGTTTGTCGCCATCGTTCGAACGTTCATGGTATCCTCTCCTCTCGTGCATGATGATATGATTGTAGCATACCACTCTCGTGAACGAAAGGAGCGGGATCCATGGCTGCAAAGAAACAAGCAGCAGACCGATACGGTTCCGTCTGGGAGGTCGCAATTACGGCGCTTCGCCTCGGCTTGACGTCATTTGGCGGACCGGTCGCATAGGTTGTAATAAAGAATTTCCGACCTCCATGTCCCGTCTTTACTTTATCACCTAACAAGCTGGCACGGTGACAAGAAGAGCGAACAATGCCATGTAAAACAAAATTGCAACTTATATATATACATGCAACATGAAGAGTTAACTTCTCAGTCATCCTGCACACCCTAAGCGCTGCAGCACTTCCTCCGGACGTTCGTGGATGTAGTGGACAAACCGAGTAATGGCTTGAATGATATCGTTGCGATCCTTGTGAAATACATTGGCAATCACCGTATCTTTCAGCCATTTCCATAAGCGTTCGATCGGGTTCAGCTGTGGCGAATAGGGAGGAAGGTAAATAAAGTGAAAACACTGCCCTTCTTCCTGCAAAAACTCCTTGACCATTTTGGCATGGTGAATGCGGGCGTTATCCAACACCAAGACCATGAGACGGTCCGGATAGCGCTCTTTGAGCATTCTCAAGAAATCCAAGAACGTCGCGGCATTGGCAGCGGTCGTTTGATGAAGCACCGTTTCGCCATCGTGGATGTTGACCGCGCCAAACAGCGATACGTGGGCATGATGGCCGAACGTCGGCACTTGTTTTTGGCGGCCGACTTCCGACCATGTGGACCGCAAGACATGGTAAGAGCGGATATGTGTTTCATCAAGGTACAACAAGACCGAATCAGGATCCATTAAGTTTTTTTTTATGAAGTCGATCTGTTTCTCAAAATTCTTTTGTCGATCCGGATCGCCTTTCGCCAATGTGTAGGTCGGCCGTGTCCACGACAGCCCTTTGCGGTGCAGGAGTTTTCGCAACGCTTCGCGGGAAATGGAAACACCGAAGTGCTTTTCGACATAGGATTGCAGGAGTTTGGTGTTCCACGCCGAAGCGACGTCCCAGCCCAGTTCCGCGGGAGTGGTGGTCAACACAAGCTGTTTGATCTCTTCCTGCTGTTCTTCGGTGAGAAACGGCTCCCGCCCGGGGGCGAAATCCCGATGAAGCAAGAGCTCCAGACCGCCTTCGTTGAACAGCGACACATAATGGGAAACGGTTTGTCGGCACACGTTGACCATGGAGGCCACCTCTTTGCCCAAATAGCCTTCCATGACCAGGCGAACCGCCATCACCCGTTGGCGAAGAAGGGTGTTTTTGATTTTCCGTTCCTGTTTGCGAAGTGTCCGAGGTGTCCATCCGTGATCGTTGGTGATTTTGAGACGTTTCATGCAGAATTCCGCTCCTTTTCCATGCTTTTCCTTAGGAGCAGTATAACCGGAGTGGGCACCACTTATACGAAGGTTAACTTTTCAATGAGCATATATATAGATCGATCAACAGCAGCGCCAGCCAAGAGAAACGCTATGAGAAAATGGATGGTCACAATAGCAGGCGGGAGGTCAAACCAGACAACAAGGGGCCGAGTGCGATCTGCGCCGCAAGCAATCCAGCCGCCGCCGACCATCGTGGCGAGCACGATGGCGTCGATCGTCAACCTCGTTAGGACTGGCCAAGTTGGTTTAGTTTTCCGTGATCCGCTCATACTAACAACAGCATGATCGACTTGAAAGGAAGTGGATCAAAGTGAAACAGGCATGGCGCATTTATATGAGCGATTTGAAACATCTCACGACCAACTGGGCCGCATCCATATTGGCTCTCGGTCTGATCGTTCTTCCATCGCTTTACGCTTGGATCAATGTAGAGGCTTCGATTGACCCTTATGCCCATACAGAGGATTTACCGGTCGGCGTCGTGAACGAAGACCGAGGGGCGGAGCTCGCCGGTCACCGGTTTCACGCCGGCGATGAGATCGTCAAGACCTTAAAAAACAACCACCAGTTGGGATGGCGATTTGTCACGCGGAAAAAAGGAATGGAAGGCGTTCGGAGGGGAGACTACTTTGCGACGATCGTCATTCCGGCTGATTTCTCGGCTAAATTAGCCACTGTAGTGCAGAAACGTCCGAAAAGGGCGGTTATTTACTATTATGAAAACGACAAACGGAACGCCATCGCTCCCAAAATCACGGAGCGCGGAGCAAGTACATTGTCAGCGCGAGTCAGCGATGAGTTTGTGAGGGTGGTCAATACCGCATTGTTTTCCTTGTTCCACCAAGCGGGAGTGACGCTCGAACAGCAGCTTCCTACCATTCGCCGCGTTGAAGCGTTCGTGTTTCGTTTGGAAAACGAATTGCCAACGATTCAACGACAATTGAAAGCCCTAGATCGCGATGTGGGAGAGGCAAGATCACTAGTTCGTACAGGCCGCGAGCTTCTGCCGGCTGCCAAAACAACGGTGCGGCGCGGTTTAGAATGGACAGGCCGCGTTGAGAAGTTGTTCATGCAAGTCAATGCTTCATCGCACTTATGGGAAAAGCCGGTGGAAATGGCGGTTCATGCGCTCTATTCCTTTGCAGAGCAGACGCCACAGTCCCTCGATACACCGGAAAAGCAAGCGCGTTGGGCGGCTCTCATCCAACAGGCGGCAACAGACGCGAGCCCATTGGTTCAGCAATTGCGCCGAACGTTGAGAACATGGGAGGGGATGATTGATTCCTCTTCGCTTCAACCTGTGCAACGCACAGTCAGCCGTATCGAGCAGACGCTAGCGTCTATTCAAGAAACAGCGGCGCTAGTGAAACAACATCCAACAGGCGTCGAAGGGAAGATCACTCACCTGCGTGAACAAATGGCCTTATTGGACGCACAGGCGCAGCAACTTGATCAAGCATATCGCCAACGGCTGCTACCTATGCTGCGGGCAAAATGGAATCAAACAGGGGAACAGGTGCGCCAAGCGAAACAAACGCTTCTTCGCATGGATCAAGCGTTACATGAGGCAGAGCAATGGTTGTCAAACACAGATCGTGATTTAGCGGCCGCGCAACAAGCGCTAAAGACCGCACAGGCTCAATATCCATTTCTCTCCCGCCAGGTCCGCGAGCTGGCCGCCTTCCTATCGAAAATCAAAAGAGAAACCGACATCGACGAACTGATTCGCTTGTTGAAACAAGATCCACAGGCGAAAGGGGCGTTTTTTGCTCACCCGGTTGACGTCAAAACGTTCCGCCTTTTCCCGCTGCCGAACTATGGTTCGGGCATGAATCCATTTTACACGGTGCTGGCCATATGGGTAGGATGTTTGTTGCTTGTTTCCGTCTTGTCGACCGATCCTTCTTCGTTTTCGGAAGCGAATGAGCGGGAACAATATGTCGGACGGCTGTTGACCTTTTGGACGCTGAATGCTTTGCAGGCGATGGTCGTGACAGCTGGAGCGGCTTTCATCTTGCCGAATATTTTCGTCCGTGAGCCGGGATGGTTCATGACGTTCGGCCTTTTGTGCAGCTTTGTCTTTATGGCGGTGGTTTTTTCGCTTGTTTCTTTGTTCGGCAATGTGGGAAAAGCGATGGCGATTGTGTTGCTCGTCTTGCAAATTGCCGGAGCGGGAGGCACGTATCCGATTGAGCTGATTCCTCCGTTCTTTCAGCAATTAAACCCTTGGCTGCCGTTTACCTACGCCATTGACATCATGCGCGAGGCAGTCGGCGGGATCGTATGGGAAAATGTTGAGCATGACGTCAAGCGGCTTCTCTTGTTTGCCGTTGCCGCCCTTTTGGCTGGGCTTGTGTTGAAAGGCCCGTTAAGCACGTGGATGCGCGTGCTGAAGGAAAAAGCTGTTCAAAGTGGTTTGTTTCATTGAAAATTGTCTGTTCTCTTTATGGAAGCATCTGTTACAATAGGGACGAGAGCGTTGCTTCATCCTATTTCGCGCAGGAGACTCCCACTTCAACGACCAAAGGGAGTAAGTGGGAGAGGAATGTGTGTTCCCCCTTTCTTTTGTGTATGATAGAATAAAGGCATGGAGAAAACCGTTCAATAAAGGCACTCCAATCACAGCTGCTCGATGTATGGAGTTGGTTGCAGGAAACGTTGCAACCGCAAAACATCGAGCGTAGGTCTGTCTGTTGTGTGTGGAAGCCAAGTACTGCCAACAGACACACCGAGAGAATCGGTAACGATGCAGGCATGACCTGCGTCGTTGGGCAGTCGTCAACCTGCCCCCTGATGCAACCCCAAGTCAAGGAAGGAGGACGAAGTCCGTTTGCACTTCTGGGGAGTTGCAAGCCCCCACTTCAAGCGTTCGCGAAGTGGGGGTAGTTGACTCTCAATTGCCCCGTAGGATAGACGTCTCCCAAGCATTGTTCACTGCTGCTTTTGCGCGATGGGAGAGCGCTCGATGGCGGGGAAAAGGGGAGAGAATCATGTCGATCCGTCGACTGCTTGGTTTTGCGCTCATTTTTTTGGCGATTTCGATGTTTATCGAGCAAATGTGGTGGGTCGGGGGAATTTGCCTCTTGATTGGAATTGGAATGACGGCGAAGTGGAGGAAAAGAAGCATATATGGTAACGATCGAGAGCGATAAGCTCAGACAGCACGATGAGCAGTTGATGACAAAAGCAGAACAGTTTATCATAGCTTGACACCAACTCCAACGCATCATTATGGAAAGACAAGGCGTTGGTCGAATTGAATATCGCGGTTTTGTATTCCTACAAAAAGGCGGGCGTCAGCATCGTTGACCATCATACCGCCGCGCGCCAATTTCAGTTGTTTGAACAGCAAGAGAAAGCAGCCGGCCGCCATGTCACCGGCGATTGGACATGGCTGATTCCGCCTCTTTCTCCGGCAACAACGCACATTTTTCATCGGTCGTATGACAACACGATGATGCTGCCCAACTTTTTCTATCAGGACCGTCCATACGAACCACAAAGGGGAGAGGAACAATGACCGTCATCATCCGCATGCGCGATGTGTCATGGGCAAGAGGAGAGCGCATGATTTTGCGCGATATAAACTGGGAAGTAAAAGAAGGCGAGCAATGGGCGATTCTTAGACTAAACGGCTCCGGGAAAACATCGCTTCTCAATATCGTCACCGGCTATCAGTACCCGACGAGCGGGGATGTTGAAGTATTGGGCTATCGGTTTGGACAGGCGAGTCTGCCGGAGTTGCGCCGGCACATCGGGTTTGTCAGCAGCGCGCTCCTTGATCAATTTCACGACACGCTGCAAACGGAAACAGTTGAAGATGTCATCATCAGCGGCAAGTTTGCAACGATTGGCCTGTATGATGCAGTAACTAGCGAGGATCCGGGATCAAGCGGAGGCATTGATGGAATCGTTCCGCCTGCAAGCGGTAAAAGGGAAGCGATACGCGACGCTGTCGCAAGGAGAAAAGCGAAAAACATTGATCGCCCGAGCGTTGATGGCGAATCCGAAGCTGCTGATCTTGGACGAGCCGACCGTTGGCCTAGACTTATTGGCGCGTGAAGAAGTGCTTTCCTTGATCGAACAGGTCGTGTCCCGTCCGTGCCATGTATTATACGTCACCCACTATATTGAAGAGATTGTGGGATCGATCACCCATGTGCTGCTCTTGCAAGACGGGCGCATTGCCGCCGCTGGGCGAAAAGAGGATGTGCTGACCGATGAGCGGCTTTCAGCGGCGTTTCGCCTCCATATGCGCGTTCATTGGGAGAACGGGCGGCCGTGGGCGTCTGTGCGCCGCTGAGCCGGCCGATTCCTCCACCGCTAGGAGGTTGGTGATTTAGTACAAAATAATGGTAGCTCCACCTGTTTCTCAATTTTCAACCCGCATAGCGCCATCAACGCATAGAGGATGTCCGCCAAGCAGCGTGACATCCTCTTTTGTGGCTCGACGTTTCAAAACGCCCGGTCAACGGGCGGAAAATCGATATCGTCCGCTTGTTGGCGGCCGTCAGCGGGCGTGATTTCAATGACCGGCGGCCGTCCGTTTTCAAAGCCGCGGGCGATATCGCGAATCGGACTCATTTCATCGGGAACGCCGATTCCCGGGGTATAGCGCGGCAGGTTGGAAGCGGCGCTGCGTTCTTCCCAAGGTTCTCTCATGAACCAACACCTCCATATTCTCAGTATGGCCATTGATGGATGCCGTACAAATGGAAATCAAATCCTTTCCCGCCAATTTCTTTTGTGGAGCCCTGTCATCTGTTGTAGGCATACTATGGATGACAATATGGGCAACAGGAGGGAAGGAACTCAATGCAATTTGGGAAAGATGCGATCGAAGCGATTTGGCGCCGCCAGTGCGGAGCGTGGGAGTGGAGCGATGTGGCATGTGTCCAATCATTTTTGGTGGAATGTTTACAACATAACCTTGATCCGCAAGACGGGCTCAATTGGATCATTGAGCACCGCACCCAGCTTTCTGACGCCGATGCAGTGGTGGACGCGGCACTCCGTTGGGTGAATGAACATACGTCCACTGGCTCCCCGGTGTCAGGAATCGGGGCGGAACAACAAGAGTGAGGCGGCGAACAGGAAAGGGCGGAACAAAGGATGGTATGGGTCATCAAAACAAAACACGAAAATGACCAAGGGGAGACGGTCGGGCTGGAGCTCGAGAGCGAAGATGGGTGGCTTGACGCCAACGTTCGCTGGGACGGATGCATGGAAATTCACTTGTACTTGGTGACGGAGGAAGGCCGCGAACTGAGCGATACGCTCCATACGTGCGATTTGCAGGGGCTGATCGAGCGGTTGCAGTCATTGGATTCCGTGTGTCGATCGTTCTTTTTCTAAATTTCAAGACAGGGGAGATGATGAAGGCCGAACCACCAGTAGCGCCGCTGACCTTATCGATGGATAAACGAGGAGCCAAAACTGCGGCTCCTCTTTTTTCCTTAACAGCATGGTGTTGAAACAGCCCCCTTTCCAAATGGGGAAAAGGGGTGGCTGGTCGGGGAACGGTGCGATCAAACGTCAAAGCGCCCCTGCTTGATTCCGGATGGGTTCTGCGAGCAACTGATCCACGTCGTCGATCAACTCGTCAACATGGTCATACGGCGCATCCAGCTGCAGCATTTTCCGCAAGATCCGACGAGCGTTTGGTGATAAATCGAGCTCTTCTTCCCAGCTTTTTTCCTCGTCACTTGTCGGTTCATAGGCAGAATACAATAAAAACAAGGTGAAGTGTCCAAGGGCATAGAAATCGCTTCGTGGATGCGGTTCGCGCCGCAACCGTTTCTCAAGCGGGTCGTCATCGCGGAAATCCACCGGTTCGCCGATGCGGCAGGCCAAGCCGAAATCGATGATCGCCGCCGTTCCATCGCGCCAAATGATGTTCGAGATGCGCAAATCGCGGTGGACGATGCCGAAAGCATGGACGTGCCGGACGACCTCAAGCACCTTCTTTAACAATCGAAACGCCTCTTGTTCCGTGTACTTGGCTTCCAGCTTGAAAATCTGGTCTTCCACCGTTTCTCCGTCGATATACTCCATCACGAGATGCGGCTGTCCGCGCTCCACAAACCGATCATACAGCCTCGGAATTTGCGGGTGGCGCAGGTGGGCGAGCACGTCAGCTTCGCGTTGAAGCAAGCGGCGGCCGTCTTCGCCTTTTGTCCGCCGCGCTTGTTTGATGACGACAAGACGGCCTGTCAGGTGATCGCGCCCTTTGTAGGCGATGCCGTAGCTTCCCATCCCAAGCTCTTCGATGATTTCATAGCGGCCCAAAAGCACCTTCCCGCCCCGATGCGGCCGATCAACCCAGCGGGAAACGAACGGATGGCGTTCAAAAAACCGTTTCATCAGCTGCCGAAAAAGCTTGAGAAGAAGCTGCCGCTATGATGTTTCTTTTTGTAGTGATGATGCCCGTACTGGGACGGGTGGTGGTGCGAATGATACGTCGGGTTGCAATAATGGTGGTCGCTGCTGCTGTAATGTTTATGGTAGTGCGACGGATGATGGGGATGGCCGAAAAGGGATTTTAGCCATTTTTTCAACATCGTGATCGCTCCTTTGTGATAGATTTATCTATATATACGAGGCAATGAGAGGGAGGTTTCAGATTCAAAGATGAAAAAGAAACCGCCAGGGGCATTAGCCCCTAGCGCGGTGCGGCAACCTCATTCCTTTTTTTCGTTCAACGCCTGCTTGAGCAGCTCCCCTAAACTCGTGCCAAACGATTCGTTGGCCGGGCTGTATTTTTTCAGCAGCGCCCGTTCGCTGCCTTTGGCGGCAATGCGTTTGGTCTCGTCCGCTTTTTCGACAATATTGCACGGGCGGCATTGGAAATAAAGTCCTGCTTTTCCTTCATGCATTTCCATACGCCGGTGGCATTGCGGGCAACGGCGGTTCGACAGTTTCGGATCGCGCCGACGGCGGTAGCGGCATTGTAAGTTCGAGCAGACAAGCATCCGTCCGTCTTTCGTTTTCCGCTCTTTTAAAAGCGCGCCGCATTCTGGACACGTCAGATTCGTGAGGTTTGGCGCTTTGTATACCTGCTCGCTTTGCTTAATTTCGGCAACGAGCTGCTGCGTTTGCCGGCGGATGTTGGCCAAAAATTGTTGTGGATTTCCTTTCCCGCGGGCGATCGCCTCCAGCTCCCGCTCCCAGCGGGCGGTCAATTCCGGCGATTTCAGCTCTTCATTGACGAGCTCAATCAGCTGTTTCCCTTTTTTCGTCGGATAAAACCGTCCGTCTTTTCGCTCGACCACTTCGGTTTCAACCAGCCGTTCGATGATGTCCGCTCTTGTCGCCGGCGTGCCGAGCCCGTATTTCTCCATTTGCGCGAGCAAGTCAGCTTCCGAATAACGGGCAGGCGGTTCCGTGAACGATTGTTCCAGCTCAAGTTGCACTGATGGGAGCGTCTGGCCTTCCGCGAGATGCAGCAACGTTGGTTGGGCCTTGTTGTCTTCTTTGCTGAGAACGGCTTGAAATCCGGCGTTGACAACCGCCGTCTCCTTGGCGACAAACGTTTCGCCGCCGATGTCAAAGACGGCTGTCGTCGTTTCGGATTCATGCGGCGGGTAGAAAAGCGCCAAAAAACGGCGGGCGATGAGATCATACAGCTTGCGCTCATCAGTGGACAGCCTGCTAAGGTCGAGCCGCTCATCCGTTGGAACGATGGCGTGATGATCGGTTACTTTGTCATCGTTAAATACCCGCTTGGCTGCTTTGGCTTTGCCTTTGGCGAGAAGCGGAACGATGACGTCCTCATAACCGGATTTCATCGCCAACAACCGCTCGGTCATCGTCGCTTCCATATCGCTTGGCAAATAACGCGAATCGGTGCGCGGGTACGTGACAAGCTTGTGTTGTTCGTACAGTCGCTGCAACACCGAGAGCGTCTTTTTCGCCGAAAAGCCAAACCGCTTGTTTGCGTCCCGCTGCAGTTCGGTCAAGTCATACGGCAACGGGGCGGACTCGCTTTTTCGTTTCCGTTTGATCGATGTGACGCGCGCCGGCTGGCCTTTGAGACGAGTCATCAGCCGGTTGGCCTCGTCTTGGTCAAACAGACGATGTCCGCCATGCCGCTCCCATACGGCTGTGATGGACCCGATCTTGGCCCGAATTGTCCAATATGGCACGGGAACGAACGATTGGATCTCGCGTTCGCGCTCGATGATCATCGCAAGCGTCGGCGTCTGCACCCGCCCGGCTGAGAGCGGATCGTTGTATTTGGTCGTCAAGGCGCGCGAGACGTTTAACCCAATCAGCCAGTCGGCTTCCGCGCGGCAGACGGCCGATTGATACAGGCGTTCAAACTGCACCCCGGGCTTGAGTTGGCGGAAGCCGTCGCGGATGGCGCGGTCGGTTTGCGACGAAATCCATAGCCGCCAAATCGGCTTCGTCCAACCGATCATCTCTAAAATCCAGCGCGCGACCAGTTCCCCCTCGCGGCCCGCGTCGGTCGCGATGATGACATCTTTCACATCCGGTCGTTTCGCCAACCGTTCAATGGCGCGAAACTGGTGGCTTGTTTGCCGAATGACTTTCAAGCCCATTTTCTTTGGGATGATCGGCAAGTCCTCCAGCCGCCATGTTTCGTATTTTCGGTCGTAGTCTTCCGGCATCTTCAGCTCCACTAAATGGCCGAGTGCCCAGGTGACAATGTGCTGCTTTCCTTCAAAATAATGTTTATGTGCTTGCTTGCAGCCGAGCACGCGGGCGATGTCGCGGGCGACGCTCGGCTTTTCCGCTAACACGAGCGATTTCATCGATAAACCCCTTTCTGTCGTCTCTACATGAGCATAGTCTGCTTCTTAAGTATAAAGGAAGAAGGAAAAAGACGCATCCGTCAAGGTTTGTCTCCTTGGCGGGACAAGACGCCTTGGCGTGGCGCAAAGCTGCATCTCCACACTTTCTGCACATTTGCCAAATAAAATAGTAAAATTGAAATGACACTCGGACTTGATGGATGAGGAGAGGAATCCGTGCGAAAACTGTCATGGAAACTCGGAATGCTGTTTTTTGCCTTTGTCTTGGCCATTGAAATGGTGCTGTTCGTTTCCCTCTACGCTACGCTCGTCCATGCGCGCATCGAGGAAGAATTCGCGCAACTGATAGCGCGGGGAAACAGCCACCGCAACGTCTTGGAGAAAAATAACGATCGAACGACGTTGGCGCATGTCGTGATGATGGAATCAGAGGCGGAAACCGATGTCGCCATCACGGACGCCCGGCGCCGAATTGTATCGGCATCTAGCGGCATTGTTCCGTTTGCCAAGCGCCTCATTCCTTTAACGAACGGCCGTCATATTCCCCGCCGGGGAATGATGGTCGAAACCGACTGGAAGCGGGCGTCGCATATCGCAGCCGTCAGCCCGATTCAAATCGGGGGGAAAACAAGGGGATATGTGTATATGTTTCAAGACACTCGCTCGATCCGGACGATGGTGTATAAACTGAAGCATCATTTTATTGTCGTTGGCGTGCTGTCGGTGGCGATCACCGTGTTGACCATCGCCTTTTTCTCCCGCGCCATCACGATGCCGCTCCTTCGCATGAAGCGAGCGACCGAAGCGCTCAGCCGGGGGGATTTTTCCGTCCGCCTCGAGATGAAAGGCAACGACGAGCTGGCGCAACTCGGGAGAGCGATTCAAACGCTGGCCAACGATTTGGCGTATTTGAAACAAGAGCGGAGCGAATTTCTAGCGAGCATCTCTCACGAATTGCGCACGCCGCTGACGTATGTGAAAGGATACGCCGACATTGCTAGGCGTCCGCATCTGTCTGAGGAGCAACGGGCGAACTATATGGCGATCATTTACGAAGAAGCGGAAAAGATCGAAAAGATGGTCAAAGATTTGTTTGAATTAGCCAAACTGGAGCAACACTCGTTCCAGATTGAAAAGCAACCGACAAATCTTTGTTCGTTTTTGACAAAATTGTGTGAAAAACTGCGCCCCGCGTTTCAGGAAAAATCGTTGTCGCTTGTGTGCCAGTGCCCCGGTTCGGTCATGGCTGCGATTGATCGGCAGCGGTTCGAGCAAGTGATGATCAATGTGCTTGACAATGCACGAAAGTACGCGTTTTCTGGCACGACGGTGGCCGTCGCCGTTCACCTTCAAAAGCAAGGAATCGTCATTGCCGTGTCCGATGAAGGAACCGGTATTCCACCGGAAGATGTGCCCCGGATTTTCGAGCGGTTTTATCGGGTTGACAAATCGCGGTCGCGGACAAGCGGCGGGACCGGACTCGGTTTGGCGATTGCCAAAGAAATCGTCGAGGCGCACGGGGGAACGATCGCTGCTCGAAGCGAACAAGGAAAAGGAACGACCATCCTCATTACGCTGCCGGAGGGATAATGATGTATACCTTGCTGTTGGTTGATGATGAAGAGCGGATGCTCGATTTATTGGAATTGTATTTAGCGCCGAACGGCTACCGTTGCGTGAAACGGCGTTCAGGGGCGGAAGCCATTGACTATTTGCGGCGCCATCACGCCGATTTGGTGCTGCTTGATGTCATGATGCCAGAACTCGACGGATGGGAAACGTGCCGCCGCATTCGATCGTTTTCGAATGTGCCGATCATGATGGTCACCGCTCGCGATGAGACGGCGGATATTGTCCAAGGATTGAAAATCGGAGCGGACGATTATGTGACGAAACCGTTTGACGAGGGGGAACTGCTTGCTCGCATTGAAGCGGTGCTGCGCCGTACAGCTGGCGGTCGTTCCGCCATTCGCGCGGCCGGGCTTGTATGGGACGAAGAGGAACATACGGTCCGCTACGAAGATAAGCCGATTGCGTTGACGCCGAAAGAATTTGCCATTTTGGGGCTGCTGTTAAAGCACCCGAATCAGGTGTTCAGCCGCGGGCAAATCATCGCATCGCTATGGGGCTATCTCGCTGATACGGAAGAGAGGACCGTTGACTCCCACATGAAAAACATCCGCGAAAAATTGCGGAAAGCGGGGTTCCCAGTGGACGACTATTTGCAGACGGTCTGGGGCGTCGGCTACAAATGGGAAGGGCGCAAGTCATAACCATTTTCGGAAAGAGAGGCGTTTGGGTCAAATGGAAGAACGGATGATTGAGTTCCTTCAAGCATACGGCGGAGCGGCGTACTTCTTGAGTCTAGCCTGCAATGTGGTGATCAGCGTGCTCGGAGTCGTCCCAAGCGCCTTTTTAACTGCCGCCAATTTGACCGTTTTCGGATTTTGGCCCGGCTTTTGGGTGTCGTTTGCCGGCGAGGCGATCGGAGCGGTCGTCTCGTTTGTCTTGTATCGAAAAGGACTTCGCCGATGGAGCGAGACGACATGGCTTTCCCATCCCAAGGTGAAGCCGTTGCTCCATGCAAGTGGCAAGGAGGCGTTTGGGCTTATTTTCGCGCTTCGACTGTTGCCGTTTGTGCCATCCGGGGCGGTGACGTTCGTTGCTGCCATCGGCCGCACGTCTCTTTCTGTGTTTGCAACGGCTAGCTCACTCGGCAAGCTCCCGGCTTTATGGATGGAAGCGTATGCCGTCCATCAATTCCTCGAGGCCGCCTGGGCGGGCAAACTGATGCTCGCTGTTGCATCGATCGTTCTTTTGTGGTTCGTCTGGCGAAAGATAGGGCAAAAAGCAGCGGGGTGAAACAGCCCCCGCCCAAAAGGACAGTCAGCCTAGGCGCCATACGGCCTTTAGCGGCAAATCCAAGGCCATCTCCACAAAATCTGCACAAAAGTCCGGTATGCTAACAAGGCAAGGAGGGTGAAAACGATGAAAAACTGGAAAATGTTATTGGGAACAACTTCAGTTATGGCAGCGCTCTTGTTATCGGCCTGCACCGGTGCCAACGACAACAAAGCGCCAAAGGAACATACAGCTTCTCACACCGGGCATGAAGGAATGAATCACTCGGGCTCCAAAGAGGTGCCGGCCGGATTGAAGGAGGCAAAACAACCAAAGTATCCGGTTGGAAGCCAAGTCATCATCCATGCCGACCATATGCCGGGAATGGATGGAGCCAAGGCGACTGTCACCGGTGCCTTTGACACGATCGTCTATACGGTCACATACACCCCAACTACAGGCGGGGACCCAGTGAAAAACCATAAATGGGTCGTTCACGAAGAAATCGAAAACGCCGGAGACAAACCGTTCCAGCCGGGCGATGAAGTCGTCTTGAATGCCGATCACATGGAAGGGATGAAAGGGGCCAAAGCAGTCATTGATTCGGCGAAACAAACGACGGTGTATATGGTCGATTACATCGATACGGAAACTGGTCAAAAAGTGACCAACCACAAATGGGTGACCGAAGACGAGCTGTCGCCGGCCAACTAACGAATCATCATCGGTGTTTCCGCAAAACGCGCAGCCATTTCCCTTGGAGCATAGGGGAATGGCTTGTTTTTTTCGGCTCATTTGTGAAAATTGTGGTATAATTATACGAAAATCCCCTATTTTTTCAAAACGGGAGAAAGAAAGGGAGAAACGATGCGGAGATTTTGGTTGGGAGTTATGTGGTTTTCAGTGGTTTGGGTGCTTTACGGCATCGGAGCGGCAGGGCATCACTTATGGACGGAACACCGGATGGACGGACAGGCGCTGATTCTCGCGCTCGGCATGGCGATCATGGCCTGGCGGGCATGGGACGAATATCGTGGGAACGGTTGGACACGAAAAAAGGAAGACGGGCGCCGTCTATGATGAAAGGACGCCCGTCTCTAGCTGTCGCCCGAGCGAAAAGAGGCGGTTTGGTTACGCCGTTCGCCCGGGCGCTTTTGTTGCTTGATGCTGCTTTTCTTTGACAGTGGAATAGATGAATAAGAGAACCAAGACGGCCACGCAGAGAAGCGAACCGATTCGATGCTCTCTTTGAAGCAAAAAGCCAAGCCAAATCGCCCCGAGCGCCCCGACCGCCGCCATCGTTGTGTACGGAAACCCTTTCGTTCGGAAAAACGGCTTCGTTTTGTAGTGCGGCCGCAGCTTCAGCTGAGCGGCGCCGATCATCATCCAAACGATGAGCACGGTAAACCCAGGAATCGTCATCAATTCCCCGATGATTCGCCCGGGCGCCAAGTAGGCGCCGATCACGCCAGCGGCGATGCAGATGGCGACCATGCCCATCCCGTACAGCGGAACCCCGTGTTTCGTCGTCCGCTGCAAGCGGCGGCTTGCTTCTCCTTGTTCAGCCATGGTGTACAGCAACCGAGAAGTCGCATAGACGCCTGTATTGGCCGCCGATAAGACGGCAATGAGCAACACCGCGTTCATGACATGGGCCGCGCCGGGCAACCCGATCGCTTCCAACACTTGGACAAAGGGACTGTTCGTTTCCGAAACGGTGTTCCATGGCATAATGCCGCAAATGATGGCCATTGGCAAAAGATAAAAGCCGACAACCCGCCAGATTGTGGTGCGAATGACGCGCGGCAGCACCTGCTCGGCGTCTTTCATCTCCGTCACCGCCACCCCGATCAGCTCCGCTCCGCCATAGGAAAACATCACGATAAGCAAGGCGCTGAGCGTTCCGGCAAACCCGTGCGGAAACCATCCGCCGTCGCTGGCAGACGGAAATGAGCCGCTTATGCCGCTTGGGATCACGCCAGCCCATACGCCCGCCCCGAGCACGATAAACACCACTAGCGCCGCCACTTTCAGGCCGGCCAGCCAAAATTCCGCTTCCCCGTAATACTTCACAGGGAAAAGATTCAACCCCATGATCAGACACGCGCACAGGAGGGCAAGCAGCCATAACGGCGCAGACGGAACCCAATAGTTCAGAAAGCTGCCGGCAGCCAGCAGTTCGACAACAGTGACCAACGTCCAATTGATCCAATACAGCCAGCCGATGATCCATGACAGGCGAAAGCCAAACGCCCGGCGGATCAAATGTTGAACGTTCGAACCCGGATACGCGATCGCCATCTCGGCCAGTGCAGCCATAATCCAAAACAACAGCACGCCGCCGATCAAGTACGTGAGCACGACGCTTGGTCCAGCGGTATGAATGGTCTCGGCGCTTCCTTTAAAAATGCCGGTGCCGATCATCCCTCCTAACGCGATCAGCTGAACGTGGCGGGGCAATAGTCCTTTTTGCAGCTGAGGACGGGATTGTTCCATGTTGACAACAACCTTTCTGCTCTAATGTTGATTCATAGATGTGCTTTTTTGCTTTTATGCGGTTAAGCAAAAAAGATAATTTCAGAATATAATAGTTCAGTTGTTCTGTCAACGATTGTCGAAAAAAGGCATCGCCAACATGGAAATTGGTGGATGAAGATGACGCCTAGACGCTGCCTTCATCCCGTTGCGATTATGGCGGGAGTCGGAAAAGAACTGAAAAACATGGTCGTTCCGCTCCTTGTGATCATGGTGGCGGGCAGTCTGAACCGCTTCTCTTGGCGGGATTTCATCGTGCCGCTGGCGGATGTCGTATACAAGGTGGTGATGGGGGTTCTGTCTTGGCTCCGCTTTACCTACGCTTGGGATGAAGACCGCTTGCTCGTGGAGGAAGGCGTGTTTGTCCGCAAAAGACGTTCGATTCCGTTCGAGCGCATCCATGGGATTTCAGTGACAGAGGGGATATGGCAACGGATGGCGGGAGTGGTTCAAGTACATGTTGAGGCGGCGGGTGATGCCCTCGGTGAAGCAGAAGTGACGCTTCGGGCCATATCAAAGGAAGAAGCCCGCTGCCTGCAACGATGCGTGGAACAGGCGAAACACAAGGTGGGAGCCGCCGCCCATCCAGAACCATCCGCGAACCGTCCACATCGTGCTCTGTTTGCCTTATCGGCGAAAGAAATAGGGGTGGCTTCGTTGACAAGCGGTGGAGCGCTTGGCGTGGTTGCCGCTTTATGTGGGTTTTTGTCGCCCAAGCGCCAGCCGCAAACAAATATTGTATGTAAAAAAATATTTTTTATACTTTACTACTAAATATTAATTTATTATAATTCTAATGTACTAATCATTATCAATTATAGAAAGATAGAAAGGGGAAGAAATAATGGGGAACCAACAAAATGCTTCCAAATGTCCATATCACGGCAGCGTCACAAGCTACAACTCAAATCGAACAACCAATAAAGACTGGTGGCCGAACCAGCTGAACTTAAGCATTCTCCATCAACACGACCGAAAAACGAATCCTCATGATGAAGAGTTCAATTATGCCGAGGAGTTTCAAAAACTCGACTACTGGGCGCTCAAAGAAGATTTGCGCAAACTGATGACAGAAAGCCAAGATTGGTGGCCGGCCGACTATGGTCATTACGGACCGCTGTTCATTCGCATGGCGTGGCATTCGGCGGGAACGTACCGCATCGGCGACGGTCGCGGCGGCGGTTCGACCGGCACGCAGCGCTTTGCTCCGTTAAACAGCTGGCCGGATAACGCCAACTTGGATAAAGCGCGGCGGTTGCTGTGGCCGATCAAGAAAAAATACGGCAACAAAATTTCTTGGGCTGACTTGATGATTTTGGCCGGCAATGTCGCCATCGAATCGATGGGCGGCAAAACGATCGGCTTTGGCGGCGGCCGGGAAGACGTATGGCATCCGGAAGAAGACATTTATTGGGGCGCGGAAAAAGAGTGGCTCGCTTCGGAACGCTACAGCGGGGATCGCGAACTGGAAAATCCGCTTGCGGCTGTGCAGATGGGGCTGATCTATGTCAACCCGGAAGGCCCTGACGGCAAGCCGGATCCGAAAGCGGCAGCGCGCGACATTCGCGAGACGTTCCGCCGCATGGGGATGAACGACGAAGAAACGGTCGCCTTGATCGCCGGCGGTCATACGTTCGGAAAAGCGCACGGCGCCGGCCCTGCCACGCACGTCGGTCCCGAGCCGGAAGCCGCCCCGATTGAAGCGCAAGGGCTGGGATGGATCAGCTCTTACGGAAAAGGGAAAGGGAGCGATACGATCACAAGCGGCATTGAAGGCGCTTGGACGCCGACGCCAACCCAGTGGGATACGTCGTACTTTGACATGCTGTTTGGCTATGACTGGTGGCTGACGAAAAGCCCAGCCGGGGCATGGCAATGGATGGCGGTCGACCCGGATGAAAAAGACTTGGCTCCGGATGCCGAAGATCCGTCGAAAAAAGTTCCGACGATGATGATGACGACCGATTTGGCGCTTCGGTTTGACCCGGAGTACGAAAAAATCGCCCGCCGATTCCATGAAAATCCGGATGAGTTCGCGGATGCGTTCGCCCGCGCTTGGTTCAAACTGACGCATCGCGATATGGGGCCGAAAACGAGATACTTAGGTCCGGAAGTGCCGGAAGAAGATTTCATCTGGCAGGACCCGATTCCAACGGTCGACTATGAATTGACCGATGCCGAAATTGAAGAAATCAAAGCGAAGATTTTGAACTCGGGTCTGACGGTTAGTGAACTCGTCAAAACCGCTTGGGCCTCAGCCAGCACGTTCCGCAACTCCGATAAACGAGGCGGAGCCAACGGCGCCCGCATACGCCTTGCGCCGCAAAAAGATTGGGAAGTGAACGAACCAGAGCGGCTCGCCAAAGTGCTTTCGGTGTATGAAGACATCCAGCGCGAGCTGCCGAAAAAGGTGAGCATCGCCGACTTGATCGTCCTTGGCGGCAGCGCGGCGGTTGAAAAGGCGGCGCGCGACGCTGGCTTTGATGTCAAAGTGCCGTTTATTCCAGGACGGGGTGATGCGACGCAAGAACAAACTGACGTCCAGAGCTTTTCCGTACTGGAGCCGTTTGCCGACGGATTCCGCAACTATCAAAATAAAGAGTACAGCGTCGGTCCGGAAGAATTGCTCATCGACAAAGCGCAGCTTCTAGGGTTGACCGCACCTGAGATGACCGTGCTCATCGGCGGCTTGCGGGTGTTGGGCGCGAACTATCGCGATCTCCCGCACGGGGTTTTCACTGATCGCGTCGGGGTGCTGACGAATGACTTCTTTGTCAACTTAGTCGACATGAACTACGAATGGGTGCCGACAGACAGCGGCATTTATGAAATCCGCGACCGGAAAACGGGCGAAGTGCGGTGGACGGCCACCCGGGTTGACCTTATTTTCGGAGCCAACTCAATCCTTCGTTCGTACGCCGAATTTTACGCCCAAGATGACAACCGAGAAAAATTCGTCCGCGACTTTATCAACGCTTGGGTGAAAGTGATGAACGCCGACCGCTTTGACATTCGTTTGAAACAAGCCAAAGAGTCGGTCACAGTTTAACCAGGCAAAAAAAGCAGCTTGTCCGTTTAAGGGGCAAGCTGTTTTTTTATATTTCTTAGACTTGTTGTGGATCAAAAGGGAAAGATTCGTTGAAAGGAAACTAGAGCGCTCAATTACCTGTTTTTATGCTTATGTGTCAGAGATTTGCAGAGAGAAAAGAGCCTTTGGAGAATCTTTGAGAATAGTATGTATTTTATTGACAAATTATGTGTTTTTCAGTATGATTGCGGCAGAATCAAATCAAGATCAAATAGCATAGAGAAAGGGACAGGACAAACGTTCACGTCAAAATAAAAAGACAGCTCAGCCCTGCCCAACGGTGGCGGGGAAAAGCTATCCTTCCGTACGTTGAGATGTTATCAGCCCTGCCCAACGGCGGCGGGGAAAACAACACCTTCTTTTTATGATTGTAAGGTATAAACGTGTTTTAGTCAACACAAAATGAATTTATGTATGGAAAGTAAAGGAGTTTACTTTAAATATGCACTACTTAATCTATTTTGATGAGAGCAATAAACTCGACCAGTTTAACGCTAACTATTCTTACTATGGGGCTTACGGAGGAACCGATGCCGCAATGGCAAGGGTTGTTAAGCAAGTTCGAAACATCTTTAAACAGTGTAATTCTTTTAGTGAACTTCATTTTCGAGAGTATACGAAAGACAACCTTGTCAAGAAATATTTTCAAACTCTTCATACGGTTATTAATGAGAATGTACAGATTAATATTCTAACCGTTAATAATAGGGATGCTTTGTATGCGGCACAGAAAATCGGATTAACGGCGACTGAACTAAGAAACTTATTCTATATCAAAATACCGGAAAGATTATTTTATGGAATGACTCGGGATTTATCAAGTCAAGAATCTGGAACGATTAAGGTGAAGATTAAGGTAGACCAGAATGATGAGTATGATAAGCTTTTTCTTGAAACGAAAATCATTGAACAGATGAACGCACATTCGGCTTATCGCAATAAAAATTACCGCGTTGTTAATGTTCTTTCTCAAAACTCTGTTAAATCAATACCTTTGCAAATAGTGGATACATTTATGGGGATGGTTATATTTTTGTTGGAACAAAATTATCTTGAATCGTCCAATACTGCCAAGATAAAAAGTGATTTAATATACCGGTTCCTTATTGAAGGAAATAACTTAATGAAGTTTCAACAGCAAATCAAACTATATAAATGGACGGGACACGAAGAACTCACCTTTGTCAATATCAGCGACTATGTATCACCACGAGTGTTGATTATCCAAAATTAGACATACGCCTTCCATAAATTTGGGCATACTCAAACAAAGCAGCGGCCATCCCGGATTTCCAATCGAGAGGAAGCTGCCCAGAGAAAAAACGGCGAACAAACGAAATGAAGGAAAGAGAGACGTTCGTCCGTTTTTTGGTTTGATCATACAGCCATCGCAGCAACACATACGCGATGAACGCCGCAAACAGTTGGTTGTATACCGCATTTTCCGTCGTGCCAAACAAGGTCGGGACATTCAGATATTGCTTCACCCAACGGAAAAAGATCTCAACAGTCCAACGTTGTTGGTACATGTCGGCAATGGTTTCCGCAGACGCATGGAAGAGGTTCGTCACGACCCGAATGTCGCGGCCATTCGCATCTCGAAAGATCACTACCCGGTGACGCTTGGTGGAGCGGTATTGTTTCGTTCCCAACTGGCACGTGAAGTCGGCTTGAACCGATGAAGATGCGCTCGGAAGGCGGTTCAAGCTTTTTTTCTGATGAAGTTCGATGTTGTCCTTCATCCGAATGACAAAGAGCTGATGCTGCTCCACAAATCGATCGAGGCGTTCGATTTTGAAATACGCCCGGTCTTCCACCAGCACTTGTTGAGCGTTCGTCAACTGTTCTCCCACCGGGCCATCATGACGCAGTCCGATGGTTTCCACCACGTCTGCCGGCAACGAGGATTCCGGCGAATACGCGACGTGCAGCTTCACTCCGGCGCGTTCGCCGTGATACGGAGCCCATGGGAGGCGGTTTTTCCCGACCGTGACGGTCGTCGAATCCACCACCCGAAGCGGTTTGGGAAACCGAAGCGAACGGCGGGTTTGGCGGTTGCACTTGGAAATGATCAACGCCAACAAGCGTTTCATGATGTCATAGGGAACTTCTTTCGCTTTCTTGGATACTGTGGAATAATGGAATCGCGGCAATCCATACAGAGGCCCCACATCGGCTCCGTGGCGAAAGCTTTTCCATTGATGCATGGCGGCCAGCAGGAAGAAGTGAATCAACTCGCGCAACGTAAAGGTTCGAGACGAATCACGATACCCAACCGCTTCGGCAATCAGTTGAATCTCTTCATCCGAAACAAGTTTTTGCATCAAATTCGGGAGTGTGGTATGCTTGTTCATAGAGAGCACCTCCTGGGTTTGTTTGTGTTGCTACTCACATTCTACAGGAAAGGTGCTCTTTTTTCTATACCCTTTGGATTTTATTGGATAATCAACACGCCTGATGTATCACCTTTTATGGCTTATAAAGCAGCATATGATTCACAAGAAATAATACGAATTCAAAAGATCATGGTTGAGAATCCAGCGATGCCTCTAAAAGAGCTTAGACTCAAGACAGGCTATCCGAATACCATGAAGAACACACTGATCGGATACAAGGATCAGATTGAAGGGCGGGGTAGGAATTATTCTATTTTATGATTCTCTTAGTTAGTTTTTTTTATCAATAAATATGAATCTTTGACACACAAAGAAAAGAAGGAGTTTTCCCATCATGGACGTTCGAATTCGGGCCATTTATGAAACCCGAGTTCGGCAGTCATGGCCGGCTGCATCTGTAAAATAGATCTGGAAAGGAGCGCCCGATGAGGATACGCAAATGTGCTAGAGCAGTGATCATCAATGAGCGAAACGAAATTCTTCTTCAGCAATTTGAATTTCGGGATGTAGTAGGGAACAAAGTGTTATGGGTTACTCCAGGAGGGGGCATTGAAGAAAACGAGACCCCAGCTGAAGCTTTAAAAAGGGAATTATACGAAGAACTAGGCATAGTGGTTGATCTTCTCGGTGGCCCCATATTCCAACTGGATGTATGGATTGAAGGAAAACAAGGTTCTTTTATTAGCCGGGAAATTTATTATCACGTTACGATCCAATCCGATACGGTGTTGTCTATCGAACATATGACAAAGAACGAAAAAGACACACTGAAAGGACTCAAATGGTGGAGCAAAGACGAATTGCAGAAAATCGACAACTTTGCGCCTCGTGAAATATTGAACTACATATAGTTTTCTGCTTTTCACTGCGCTGCGGTTGCAGCGAGTCGAGGGGGGAGTAGAGGGAATCGTGACGTTCCTTTCTCTCTTTTTCCCGTCTTAAGTTAACATAATATAAATTATAGGAAGTTATATTCGGTTTTGTCTCAATAAAAAGTAATCTTTTGATAGTGAGACAAAAAACAAAAAAAACAACGACATCCGTCATGAATGAGCGCTTTTGCAACATACGCATGCAGCGGACATGTATGTGTTTCACCGCAATCCTTCCTGATCGTTTGACAGTGGCTGGGCTTGTCCCTTTCTCCTGCCGAGTTGAATGGCGTGCGGATGCAAATAAAATAAAAACGTGCAGTGTTCCTGAGTGGTTCATGAAACACTGCACGTTACCCGCTGCGTGTCGATTGTCGCAGGAAAGGCATGCTCCCATCCTTTCTTTTTAACTTTCAACGTTATGCAATGTCGGTGTGGCGATAGCGGACGCCTTTATACCGAACGCGAACCGGTATGCCTTTCTCTTGTTTGTACTTGATGAGTAGCCGTCGAGCTTTTGAAAAGGCTTCCATCATCCCGGATGCCGAAATCGCCTCATCCCAGACAGACGTTCTTCCTTGGTCTGTGTAAAAGGAAAAGACGTACTGTTTCACCCTTCTTCACCTCCCTAAGTACTTATTATAATCAGAAACTGTTTTTTCTAAACACAAAAACTGTTACAATTATGTTAACATTTTCTGTGCCGCGGCACTATGAAAAAATGGCTGGCGGAATGGGCCGCCGTGTCACGTAGTATGTTCGTTGTCACCGTCGGAATCAGCCTGCCGCCATGCTGCAAAGCCAGCGATCTCTCTTGTCGCCGCAAAGAAAACCGGCACCTTATTCGATGCCGGTTTGATGTTTGTATTGTTTGACAGCCGACGGATAGTCGGCTTGGATGGCGTCTTTGTCCCGCCCAAGCCGCACACTTAAAAACTCTAGCACAGCGGCGTCGTAGGCGAGCCCTGCAGCAAACTGCCGCTTTAACCATCGCTCGCCCGCGGCTTCATCGGGAAAGGTGCGAGCCTCTCCCCCGTCGGCATACCATGTCCATCCCTGTTCCGTCTGGCAGCTTAACCACCACTGGCCCTGATGATTCGTCCAAAACACGCCTTCTGCCTCTTCCCGCTTGTTCAGTTGGTTTTGTTCCGCATCGCCATAAACAGGCGCAAGCGGGAACGTCTCGATGACAAACAGCGGAAAGGTCGTGTCATCCACAAAACAACCCGATGCCTTCGGGTGGCCGCCGCCGCCAAACTGCTTCGCGAATTCGGCGACGTTGACATTGTCATGGATGGTGCGAAACCCGATATGTTTTGTCCCGAGATTGACTAGGGCGATCAAATCTAGGTGCGGATGCCGTTTGGATAAGGCGTTGCCAAGCTCCGACAGATGGCGTTCAGCGAACACGACGCCGATGCAGTAATCGCCGATCCAGCGCTGAACGAGCTGCTTTTGCTTCTGTCGGATGTAGCGTTGAATTTTCTTTTCTTCCATATCCAGAAGCAACTCTTCCGTCTCCGTCAAGGCGAACGCCTCCCCGGAGGCGAGCCGCTCGCTCATCGTCTCCCAAAAGCCGTCGAGCCCGAGAATGGTGAACAAATCGTTGAGCCGCTTCGCTTGCAAATTCCCATTTTCTTCCCATTCCCACGTGTCGTACTGGCGGACGAGCTCGACAAACGCATCCAACGTTTCGTTAGGCGCCAGTTTTCCTTCGCGGACGAGGTAATCGTAAAAGAGCGAGGTTGCACATGTTTTTTTGCCGTCTTCCCGTTCGGGCGCGACCCATCCCCATGGATAGCTGTTGAAATGAAGCGCGGTCACGTGGTGGTCGATGACTTGCACATGGCCGCCGCGCTTGGCCCGCTCGGCGAGCTGCTGCTCCACCTCCTGGCCGACGGCTAGGTCGGTGATAAACAGCATGGCGCCATTCGCTTCCTCGCTTTGCAAGAACTGGCTGACCCGTTCATCCAAGTTCCGGTACGAGCAAAACGAAATGTTCACCTCGGCAAACGCCAGCTTGGCGAGCAATCCGCAGCCGATGCCGTCTAAATCGCTGTCGGTAAATAGTTTGATCATCGATTCCCATCCTTTTGTTACAAGCTTTTTTGCAGCCACGTTTTCAAAAGCGGAAGCAGTCGGTCGGGCAGCTCGCTCACTTGTGGAACGAAAACGCGAAAGCGGCCGTAAATGTTTTCAATCGTCCGCCGCGTCGATTCGTCATCCGCCCCGCGGCCTAAAAAAAGGTTGACAACCTCAATGCCGCGCCGCCGCGCTTCGGCCACCGCTTCATGCGTATCGATAATGCCGTTTTGTTCGTAGCCATAGGCGGCCGGTTCCCCGTCAGAAAAGATGAGCAACACTTTTTGCGTTTCCGGGCGGCGGAGAAGTTGCTCAGTCATCCAGCGGATCGCCAGCCCGTCGCGGTTGTCTTCGTGGGGCTCAAGCTGCATGATCGCCGGGCCGCTTGATGGGTCCAACGACTCGCGGAACGAAACAGCCACTTGCAAGTAATTCGGCTGTCTGGCCGCGGTTGCCTCGTTGGCGTCTTCCCAAAACCCGACGATCTGGTGCGGCACACGCAACGTTTGAAGCACGTTGTGGCAGAGAACGAGCCCCGTTTTCGTTTCATCCATTTTATCGTGCATGGACGCCGAGCAGTCGACGAGCAGGCCGAACGCTGCGTTGAACCGCCGCGCTGGCTCGCCTTTTTTGTAAAACAGGCGCGGCCGCTCGTCGGTGAAAAACGGTATGAGCTGTTTGCGCAGCCGTCCGGCCGGCAAGTTCGTGCGCCACGTGCTGCGTTGGTGTTCGAGCCATTGCTCCATCACGCGCACAAGCCGCTTCCGGTATGGCGCGGCCGCCGCCTGTTTGCTGCGGTATTCGTCCCGTTCGTCACGACTTGGCGGCGGGGAAGAAAAAACAATGATGGCTGCCTGGCGGTTCGCTTCCCCATATGGAGCACCGCCTCCGGCTAGTCGATGTTCCTGGAATGCGGCTGCCGCCTCGAGGCCGTATTCGTTTCGCTTCGCCGGCTGGGACGTTCCTTGGACAATGGCGAGCGCCTGGTCGCCATCGTCCCCCGGCCTCGCCCCGTCGCCAAGCATGCCAGTGCGGGTGCCGCGTTCCAACTCAAAGCGGAGAAAATTCCCATTCGGCCGGCTTGTTTCCCGGTGCCACGTCGACAGCACTTCCTGGTGCTCTTTGCCGTTTGACGGATTTTCCGCTGCATCACGGTTTTCCAACGGATCGACCCGCTTCAAATCGCGAACCATCACCTTCGGTTCATCGTCCCCGTCATCGACAAATGGAAGCGAGGTGTAAGCGTTCACCATGTCACCGGCAAGCGCCTCTTCCATCAATGCGACGATGGCTAACGCCCAGCGGGCCGTATCCGCGGTGGACATCGCGTCAAACCATTGCGGCCACAGCGCGTCAAGGCGCGCCTGCACCGTTTCATCCGCCATCGGAGCGAGCGGAACGTCATCAAGCGGCGAGTCGGCGGTCAGCCGCAAATACATCGCCGCCAAAAATTGATCGGCGGCGGCGCCGCGGGTTTGGTTTGCCTGCCATTGCTGGGTGAAGTAGCGACGGTAAAGGCGGCGGCGCGTGCGAAACCAACGTTTCACCCCGGGCCGTTCCCGCTCGCAGAGGGCCTCAACACGAAGATCCTCAGCCAACGAAAACAGCTGTTTCGCCAGTTTCGGCCATGGGTGCGCTTCGGCTGCTTGCCGAAATGCGCGGACCGCCGCTAGGTCCGTATGCCGCCGCGTGCCGATGACGCGCAAGGCGACATCGCTTTTCATCGCCGTTTCTTTCTCCTTTGGCGGATACACATCCCAAAACTGACTGACGTACACCGTTGGCTTAACCGGATGCATCCCGGAATGGGCGGCGAACTCGACCGTCATGTCAGGACGGCGGGCGAGCGTTCGGGCGAGATCGGCGAGCTGCATCACCAAAAACGGATCGATCGGCCGATCGTTGAACATCATAAACCGTTCCATGGCCGCCTCCTACTCGTCAAACCATGTTTCCGCGATATTGCGCACCGCCGCCCGCTCCCGTTCATCGTCGAGCTTGTCGATGATGCTTCGTTCAATGGCGCGCAGCGGCGGGATATGCACCGCCAGATCGCACGCATCGAGCAAGGCGCGTACGGAAGCCACTTCTTCTGCCACTTGCCCGTTTCGCACCTGCGCCAGCAAGTCGGCTGACAAGGCGACGAAACGGTTGATCAACGCATCGTCTGTTAATGTAGTTTGTGCCATGATGACCGATTTTAACGTCTCCCCCTGCACATATGGGACATCGATGACGACGAAGCGGTTTTTTAACGCTTCATTGAGCGGCACGGTGCCGATATAACCTTCGTTGATCGCCGCAATGACGCCAAACGTCGGCTTCGCCTCGACGACCTCGCCAGTGAGCGGATTGGTGAGGCGGCGCCGATAGTCAAGCACGCTGTTTAAGATTGGCAGCGTCTCAGGTTTGGCCATATTGATTTCATCAATGTATAGCAAATGCCCCTTCTCCATCGCCCGGATGACCGGACCGGGCACATATTCGATCACCGCTTGGCCGTCGCGGTGCACGATCGTTTTAAACCCAAGCAGCGCCTCGGCATCAAGGTCCACAGAGCAGTTGATGCTGTGCATCGGCTGCCCGAACAAGGCGGACAACGTTTCCGCTAGCCGCGTTTTCCCCGATCCGGTTGGACCTTTTAACAGTACGTTTTTTCCAAGCGCCAGGGCGATGGCCGCATCGTGCACGATCGCTTCGTCTTCCGCCGTATACCCGCCGGAGCCGATCAGCGCGTGATCTGGATCATGGCGGAATAACGCTTTTCGTGTTTCCATTTCCCTTATGACAACCTGTGGCCATGTCAACATCCTACGTCTTCCTCTCTGCTGTCGTGTCCTTCTCCCATTCTACTAAATCGTTCGGTGGGATGCAAAACAAACAGAATTAACCATAAAAATGTTATGTAAATACATACAAAAAAGAGGCGCCCTCAACTGAAGTTGTCCTCAATCGCCTTGCGAATGAGCGCCGCACACCGGTCCAGCTCCGCTTTCAGTTGGCGTTTGTACAATTTCGCCTTTTCCTGCCCCCCTTCCGCGAAGCGGTAGTACACAACTTCTTGGTACTTCATGCCTTCTTTTTTCTGCTTGACTTGCTTTAAAATGCCGTCTTCAATCAAATCGTGGAGCGCTTTGTACACTTCGGAATGGTTCGGCTGGTAGCCGAACGGTTTAAACTCTTGGCGCAGCAGATCAAGCAGCTTCAGTCCATACAACCGTTCTTGTTCCGTTAACGTGATTAAATACAGTTTTAAAAACGCACGTTGTTTTAACAGAAAACCGCTGGGCGTCCGTTTTTCTCCCATAGGCTTTTTCCCTCCTTCCCTACGGATGAAATTTCGCTCTTTGGGCGGCCAAATCCTGCTTATCTTCATTATACCATGCGGGAAAGGAAAAATCCTCTCCCGCTTGGGTTCAATAAAACACGATCGTTTTGTTTCCGTGGATGATGACCCGGTCTTCCAAATGCCATTTGAGCGCCCGGGCGAGCACGGTTTTTTCGATCAGGCGGCCGATCCGCTTTAAATCGTCGGGATGGTGGCGGTGGTCCACGCGGGCGACGTCTTGCTCGATGATCGGCCCTTCATCCAAATCGTCGGTGACGTAGTGCGATGTGGCGCCGATCAATTTGACGCCGCGCTCATACGCCCGCTCATACGGACGCGCGCCAATAAAGGCGGGCAAAAATGAGTGGTGGATGTTGATGATCCGTCCCGGGAATTCAGCGACAAACGCCGGCGACAAAATTTGCATGTAGCGGGCAAGCACGATGGTGTCGATCTGATAGTCGCGAAGCAGACGGATTTGTTCGGCTTCGGCGTCCGCTTTCGTTTCTTTCGTCACCGGAATATGCACATAAGGGATGCCAAATGACTCGACCGTCTCGCGCAAGTCGGGGTGGTTGCTGATGACAAGGGCGATGTCGGCGATCAGCTCTCCCGCCTGCCATTGCCAAAGAAGTTCAAGCAGACAATGCTCAGCTTTGGAGACAAAAATCGCGATTCGCCGAATGTCGTTGTGCAGCCGAAGCTGCCAACGCATCTGAAATTCAGCGGCGATCGGGGCAAAGGCCGCTTCGATCTGGTCTTTTCGTTCCGTGATGTTCGGGCAGTCAAACTCCAAACGGAGGAAGAACGTACCCCCTTTCGGATCGGTCGAGTATTGGCTTGATTCGACGATATTGGCGCCTTGCTCATACAAGAAGGACGTGACCGCAGCGACAATACCTGGACGATCCGGACAGGAAATGAGCAGGCGGGCGCGATCTTCATAGCCTTGCAAAAATGATTGCCAGCGATGTTGGCGAAATGTCGTCATGTTGTTCTCTCCCTTTTCTTTCCGTCGTTTGGTTTTCATCATACAAAAAAATCATCCGCTTGCCAACTGCACGGTCCATCTTTTTTGCAAGAAAAGCCGCCTTTGCCCCTGCGGCGGAAGGGGCGATATTCAAAAGAACATCTCCCCTCGAATAAAATGGCAGATCAAAGGGTGTCTCGTTATGTAGGAGACACCCTTTGGTCTGCCCGTGATCAGTCTTTCGTCAAATCGCCGGCCGGGCCGAAAAATTCGTAATGGATGCGTTCTTCCGGCACGCCCCACTCTGCTAAGGCGCGGTAGACCGTTTTCATAAATGGCACCGGGCCGCAGAAATAAAAGTCAGCGTCGCGAGTCGGAATGACCGTTTTCATCCAAGCAAGGTCGATCCGTCCTTCTTTGCCGAAATGCGGATGACGGCGGTCGTCTTCAGACGGCGATTCGTAACAGAGATGGTAGGCAAACGACGGGCGTTTGGCCAATGCCCGCAACTCTTCGTCAAAGGCTTGCACGCGGCCGTTTAGGGCAGCTTGAAGAAACGTCACCGGACGATTCGGCTGACGAATGGCCAATGTATTCGCCATGCTTAAAAGCGGAGTGACCCCAACGCCGCCGCTGATCAGCACAACCGGCGTTTCGTGTGTCAAGTCGAGCGTAAACTCGCCGGCTGGAGCGCTTAACTCGACGACATCGCCTTCGTGAATGTGGTCATGCAAATAGTTCGACACGATGCCGGCTGGTTTTTCCGCTGTTGCTGCTTCCCGTTTGACACTGATGCGGTAATACCCTTTGCCGGGGGCGTCCGATAAGCTGTATTGGCGAATGTGCGTATACGTTTCACCAGGGATGTCCAGTTTTACGCTCACGTATTGACCTGGTAAATAGTCGCTGATGGCGTCGCCGTCTTCCGGCTCGAAATAAAACGACGTGATGACGTCGCTTTCCTTCACCTTTTTTGTGACGACAAAGCGGCGGAAACCGCGCCAGCCGCCGTGCTTGGCCGCAGCTTCATCGTAGAGCTCCTTCTCGACTTGAATGAAAACAGCGGCAATGGCTTCATACGCTGCCGCCCAAGCCGTTATCACGTCATCAGTGGCAGCGTCGCCGAGCACGTCTTTGATCGCTAGCAGCAAGTGCCTTCCGACAATCGGGTATTGTTCCGGTTTAACGCCTAAACTCCGGTGTTTATGGCCGATTTGCCGCACGACCGGCAAAATGGCGTCCAATTGATCGATATAGCGCGCTGCCGCGTACACGGCTGCCGCCAAGGCGCGTTGCTGCCGCCCTTGTTTTTGGTTGGCATGGTTGAAAATATTCAACAATTCTGGATGGTTCGAAAACATCAATTGGTAAAACCGTTTGGTAATCTGTTCGCCGTGCTGCTCCAACATCGGTACGGTCGATTTGACGATTTCAATCGTTTTTGGGTGCAAAGCCGTTGTCTTAGCCATGTTTCATCTCCTCTCATAAAACATGTATTTTAAATACATGTTTTATTCAATCATACGCATAGTGAAAAAGCAACATTTCAAATACATCTTTAATAAATTGTTCACAATTCCCTCGCACAGACAGGTGTGATACAATGGAAGCAACCATCTTGTCTAAAGGTTGTGGATGACCATGCAGCTGACGAACTATACAGAATATGCGTTGCGTGTGCTGCTGTTTTTAGGAACGCTCGATGAAGGCGAAAAAACAAATATCAAAGAAATTTCCACTGCGTTTTCCCTCTCTGAGCATCATTTAAGCAAAATCGTCCATGAGCTCGGCAAGCTTGGCTACATCGAAACGATCCGCGGACGCAACGGCGGGATTCGCCTGGCGAAACGGCCGGAGGAGATTGTCATCGGTGCGGTCGTTCGCGAGACGGAAGACAATTTGTCGCTTGTGGAGTGCTTCGCCGCTCACGGTAATGAATGCGTGCTGACGCCTTCATGCCGGCTCCGTTTTGCGCTTCGCGAGGCGTTAGAAGCGTTTTTGCGTGTGCTCGATGCGTATACGCTCGCTGATTTGCTTGAAAACCGTACGTCGCTTCGTGCTTTGCTTGGAAAGCGGCGCGATCGATAGACACTCTCCGGCCGGGTGCCGGGGAGTGTTATTTTTTGCCGAACAGGCACACTATAAGCAAGCATCGCCGCATGAAGGGAGACGGAACGATGGAATCATACGATGTCGTGGTCGTCGCCCGCCGTCTCAGTTTATGATGGAAACGAAAGGAGGAGGAAAAGATGCGAAAACGATGGATGATGCCGCTTGCCGCCATTTGCGCGTTAGCGGTCAGCCTTTGTGCCGGCTGCGGCGGCCAAGACGAGGAGCGGCCGGAAAAACGCAACCAGTCGTCGAACATGGGCGGCGGGATGAACACGTCCGGCACCGGCCGATCACATCCCCTTTGTTTGCCACAAGACGAAGAATATATTAAGATTAGAAAGGTGTGAAAACATCTGCATGACTAAAGGAGGTCACAATGAAACACGAAGGAAGCGCTTTACCCCCTTACTTGCATATGGACAACGGAGAGCTTTGGCTCACCGAAGATGACCGCGACAATTTGAAAATTAGCTACCGGATCAAAGAGGTGATCTTTGCCGAGCCATCCGAGTATCAGCATGTCATGATTTTGGATTCGTATGATTTTGGCCGCATGCTCGTACTGGACGGCGTCGTGCAAACGACCTCGATTGACGGCCATATTTATAATGAGATGATTTCGCACGTGCCGCTTCAGTTTCATCCGGAAGCCAAACGGGCGCTGATCATCGGCGGGGGAGACTGCGGGGCAGCCAGAGAAACGGCTAAGTATGCCCGCCTCGAGGCGATCGAGATGGTGGAAATTGATGAGAAGGTCGTCCGGGCGTGCAAAGAACATTTGCCGGCCGTCTCCGGCAATTTGTCCGACCCGCGCGTCCACTTCATTTATGGCGACGGTGTCGCCTTTGTGCGCGGAAAGGAACGCGAGTACGACGTCATCATGATCGACTCCTCCGACCCGGTCGGCCCGGCTGAGGCGCTGTTTTCACCGGAGTTTTATGCCAACGTGCACCGGGCATTAAAAGAGGACGGGCTCATGGTGTGCCAAAGCCAGTCGCCCATTTTCCATCTCGATATTTTGAAGCGGACATACCGCAACATTCGCGAATTGTTCCCGCATGTGCTCGTGTACACGGCGGTTGTGCCGACGTACCCGGGCGGATTGTGGAGCTTTACAATCGGCTCGAAACGGCCGCTTGAGCTGCCGAAGCAAACAGCGATTCCCGAAGATACAAAATACGTCAATGACGCTGTATTCCGCCAATGCTTCGCGTTGCCTTCCTTTTTGCGCGCTGCGCTGGAGGCAGAGAACGAAAACACGGGAAAATGACCGTTAAAAAACCGCTGTCCCTCGCATTTAGGGACAGCGGTTTCGATTTGTCTGGAAAACACACGTTGAATGTTCTTGAGTCAACCTGCATTGGTTGGCTGCTTAGGCGTCAGCTTTTGCGCGCGTTCGACTGCCGGCAAGCGCCCGCTTGGCGAGCCACGCGATCGTCAAGTCGTCAGCCGGCGGGTTATGGAGTCCGGCGCGCACGTCGCGGTAATAGCGCCCAAGCGGACTATCAGCATACAAACTTTGTCCCACGACGATGCGCATCGCCCAATCGACAACCTCGAGCGCGGTATTCGTCGCAATGAACTTGGCGGTTGCCAGTTCCTCTTTCATTTCATGACGTTTGTCAGGGTATCGATCCCATAAATCGGCGATGCTATACAGAAAATGACGGGCGTGAACGAGGCGCCACTCCATCTCGGCGATTTTCCGCTGCACCTCCGGCGTCGAGGCGATCGGCTGCGACAACGTGTTCGGTTGGTACGTTTGGGCAAAGCGGAGCGCCTCATTGCGGGCGGCGATGGCGATCCCTAAGTAGCATGCCGGAACATGCAAAAGCCATCCTTGTGCCGGTGCTGCACCGACCGGTTTCTCCAGCATCTCCACGAGCGCTTCCGGTTCAACCTCGACGCCATCAAGGATGAGGTCATCGCTGCGCGTCGCCTTCATGCCGAGCGTGTGCCATGTCGGCTCAATGCGAAGCCCCGAGGTTTTCATCGGGACAAGAAATTCGCCGACCTCGCCGCTGCTGTCAATCGTGGCGGAAATTAGCACGTAATCGAGTGCCGGCGCCAATGACGCAAACGCTTTTCGCCCATGAAGCACCCAGCGGCCGTTGCGGAAACAAGCGGTTGTTGTTGGTTTTCCCCCGCGCGCCGGGCTGCCGGTTGCCCGTTCAGAATGGGCGCTGTTTATCAACACATGGCGTTCCGTGATCTCGCTGGCCAGGCGGATGAGCACCGCTTCCGGCCAGCGGCGCAGCAAATACAGGCGCATGACAATGCTTAAATGCCAACCGAGTGACAAGGCGGTGGCGCCGTCGCCTTGGGCCAGCGTCTCTTGCACGAGCACGAGCTCGTACAGCGAGGCCCCGCCGCCTCCGTATTCGGCCGGGACGGTCAACGACAGAAATCCGGCTTCTTTTAACAGAGCGAAGTTGGCAAACGGAAACTCGGCCCGCTCATCATAATGCGCCGCGCGGGCGGCAAACTGTTCGGCGAGGCGCCATGCCCGGCGGTGAAGCTCTTCTTCCCGTTCGGTCCGCACAAGCAGATGGTACAATTCGTTCATCGTTCTCCCCTTCTTTTTTCCAGGATGCCTCTATTGTACCGGTTTTGCATTGATGAGGAAATGAAAATGCATTACAACAGAAAGAAATGGCGGACATATCGGTCATCGTGGCGATGGACAAACTCGTTTTTCGCCGCATCGTATACATACTCCTCTTGCCAGCGGGCGCCATGGCGGGCGATTTGGCGGACGGCATGAAGGATCGTATACACTTCTTCATTCGTCATCGTCGGATGAAGCGACACGCGCACCCAGCCCGGTTTTGCCAACAAGTTGCCGCTTTTGACTTCGTTGAGCAAGGCGGCGGACTGCTCTTGATCGATGCCAAGCAAATAATGGCCGTACGGCCCGGCGCATGAACAACCGCCGCGCGCTTGAATGCCGAAGCGATCATTCAGCAGTTTGACAACAAGGTTGTAATGCAATCCATCTATGACAAATGAGATGATGCCAAGACGGTCGTCCCGATGTCCTTCAAGCACGCGGACGCCGGGAATGTCTTTTAACGCCGGTAATAGGAGCGATACGAGCTCCTGTTCGCGGGCGCGCATTCGTTTTATGTTCATTTGCTCTTTCAGCTGGATGGCGAGCGCTGCTTTGATCGTTTGCCAAAACGGCGGCGTTCCCCCGTCTTCCCGCTCTTCGATTGCCTCTACGTATTCGTAATGCCCCCACGGGTCGGTCCAATACACCGTTCCGCCTCCTGGATGGTCAGGCGCCTTTTGGTCATACAGCCGGCTGTCAAAGAGAAGCACTCCTGCGCTTCCCGGTCCGCCAAGAAATTTGTGCGGCGAAAAATAAATGGCATCTAGCTGTTCCATCGGGTCATCCGGGTGCATATCGATGCGCACATACGGGGCGGAAGCGGCAAAGTCGACGAAGCAAAGCCCGCCATATTCATGCATCAGTTTCGCCAAGGCATGATACGGCGTTTCGATCCCAGTTACGTTCGAGCAGGCGGTGAATGCGCCGATCTTTTGCGGCCGATCGCGGTAGCGCTCGAGCAGCTCCCGCAAATGGTCAAGATCGACATCCCCGTTTTGGGTCGGCCGAATCGTCACGACTTCAGCGATCGTTTCCGCCCACGGCAGCAGATTCGAGTGGTGTTCCATATGGGTGACGAACACGACCGGGCGCTCGTCATCCGCCAGCACCAAGCGCCGTTTCCACCGCTCCGGCACGCGCAAGCCAAGCAGGCGCTGCAGCTTGTTGACGGCGCTTGTGGTCCCGGCGCCTTGCATGATCAAAACATCGCTTTTTTTGGCATGGACGTGTTGTTTGATGAGTTCTTTCGCATAGCGATACGCAAGCGTCATTTTCGTCCCGGTCACGTTCGACTCAGTATGGGTGTTGCCGACGAACGGGCCGAGTTCACGGGCCATTTTCTCCTCAATCGGGCGATACAGCCGTCCGCTTGCCGTCCAGTCGGCGTAAAGAAGCCGCTGCTCGCCAAACGGGGTGGAAAACGGATGAAAGCGGCCGATCGTTCCATCGCGAAACGGCTGAAAATACGTCTCAAGCTCTCCTCGGCATGTATACACCGCATTGCCGATCACAGCGTGAATGGCCATGTTGATTCCCCCTTTCCGCCATTTCGTCTATTTACAAAGTATGTTGCCTTCGGTGGTTCGGTCCAAAAAAACGTGGGAAAGTTGAAAATGAAAAATCCGCCGTACAGGCGGATGATATTCCACTCCCTTTTTTACTCCTTTTTTTGCACGATAACGGCGAAATCGTTTCCCCCACGGACGGCGCAAGGTATTCGGCAAGCATGGTCTGCAAGTCATCGGGCAATGGTTCGCTCGTTTGAGTTTGGAAATTAAAATGGACGACCGCTGCCTCTCCGATGGCGATCAGTCTTCCTGTTTCCTCTTCCATGATGCGATGGATGCATTGAAAGCTTTTGTTGCCAATGCGGGAGACATTCGTTTCCACCCGCAACCGCCGCCCGAAAAACGCTTGGCGAATAAAGTCGCACTTCGTAGACGCCAAAATAAAGTGCCATTCGTCCGTTCGTCCGCCGTAGCTCAGCTCATCGAACAAACGGGTGCGCGCTTCTTCCAAATAAATAAAATAGCTGATGTTGCTTAAATGTCCGAGCGCGTCTGTTTCACAAAAACGCGGATTGACCGTAATCGTGTGCGGTTTTCATTCGTGTTCCCTCTCCCCTTTTTGACGGGCAGACACAGCAGTGTGTCTACCAACTAGTCAGTATGTTGTTTTTTATCATAGCTTGATTCGCTTATGGATGCGATTGTTTTGTTTTTGATATTTGATGATTTAGAACATAGTTTAGATAGAGGTGAGGAGCAGGGAGAGCGAAGCGTTCGCTTCTCCTCACCCGGCCCAAAGCGGAAGCAGCACGTACCCGGCAAGCGACAGCCCGGCGCCAATCAAGGAAATGCGCAGTTTGTATTTCGCATAGTTCATCAAGTCCATATCCATGATGGCGGCTGTCGTGATGGTCGTATCGCCAAGCGGCGAGGCAAACGCGCCGAACGTTCCGCTCGCAAACACCGCGCCGACCGTCATCTCAAGCGGCGCTCCAGTCGCGTGCGCGAGCGTGACGCCAAGCGGCATGAAAATGCCCCATGTCCCCCACGAGGACCCAATAAAATACGCCAAAAACGATCCGGCCAAAAACACTGCCGCGGGCACAAACGTCCCGGGAAGCCATGTCCCAAACGTCGAAGTCACGTAAGCGGTAAAGCCGAGCTCCCCCGCCACCGCGGAGACGGCCCAAACAAGAACGAGCATGCCGATCGGCGCCATCAACTCGTTGCCCCCCGCGAAAAAGTGGTAAATCAACTCCGACAGCGACTGCCTGCGCCATACATAAAACCCCATCGAGAGAAGAAGGGTCACAAACAGCGCCAACAGCATCGCCCATGTTGCATCCGCTTGCGAAAACGCTTCTAGCCAGCCGTGCGCCCCGCGCCGCCGACCATCATAGGCAAAAAAAGCGAACGTTAGCCCGAGCAGCAACGCCAGCGGGACAAAAAGGTGAAGCGGCTCTCCTGTAACAAGGGACAATTCTTTGCGCAGCCCGAGGCCGTGCAGTTCGTTTGTTTTCTCCTCTCCTTTTTTCGCCCGCGGCTTGCCGATGCGGATGTTCAGCATCGTCGTCAGCAGCCCGATTATCAGCGCGATAATGGCAAACAGATTGTACGGCAAGCTGCGCAAAAAAACGCCATACGCCGGTTCATGAATATCGTTTTGCGCCAGCGCCGCCGCTACAACAGACGTCATAAAGCCGACAAACGCCGTTGCCGCCGGCAGAAGCACGATGATCGGTTCAGTGGACACATCGATGATGTACGCCATCCGGCGCCGGTCGATGCGAAACTGGCGAAGCACCGCCTTCATCACCGGACCGAGGAGCATAATGCGGAACATCGGCATAAAAAACGTCACCGGCACCGTCAACCAAACGAACAACAAAAGCCTGCGCTTCGTGCGGATGCGCCCAGACAGCTTCTCGACAAACCCTTTGATCCCACCGGTGATTTGCATCATGCCGACAAGCGAGCCGAACAAGTACAAAAACGCTGCCACCTTCATGTGTTCAACATCGCTGAGCGAATGAACAATGGCGGACAGCGCCCGCTCGATGCCGCCAACAAGCGACCGCTCAAGGCAAAACGCCCCGACAAGCAGCCCGGCTATAAGACCGGGCAAAATTTCTTTCAGCCAAATGGCGAGCGGAATGATCAAAAGAAAAGGCAATAGCGACCACCATGTTCCTTCCACACCGGCATCCCCCTTTGCGATCTTGCTGTTAACAAGGATAGCCATAATGCTGTTCGTTTATGATTTTGTTGATTATTTAGAACATAGTTTTGTTTATTAAATAACCATCGGACGCCATAAAAAAAACGCCGCGGCCCAAAGGCGCAGCGCCATGCGATTCGATTCGCGGCCCAGGCCGCCGCCGTCATTTCCGGCGCGCAAAGTCGACAAACCGGAACTTATCGAGCCGATGCCGCGATTCAGTGTATTGAAACAACGTCGCGTCGCTTAAATACACATAGTTTCTCACGACAACGACGCGGTCATCGCCATGCAAATCCAAACAACGACGATCTTCTTCCGTTGCTTCGTCGACCGACATTTCCTTTTTCGCAAAGCTGATCGGCAAATGCAACTTGGTTTCCAAATACTCGTAAATCGAATTCTCGCAAATGTCTTTCGTCAAGGATGGAACGTACTTTTTTAAGAAAAAATCTTTATCTAAAATGATCCGCTCCCCGCCGATTTCGCGGACGCGCACCACTTTCCAGACGTCGTCTTTGCTTGAGGCGCGCAACTGCTGCTTAAGCTCGCTGTCCGGCTTTATGAGGGCGAACTCATGGACGATCGTCCGCACCGGTTGCTTCATCGTCTGCGCCAGCTCTTTAAAGCTGACGAGCCCCGACACCGGGAAATCGTACTTGCCAACATCAAGGACGATCGACCCTTTGCCTTTCATCTTTTGGATATAGCCGTGTTCAGACAACAAATTGAGCGCTTTGCGAATCGTCTCGCGCGATGTCCCGTAGCGGACGGCGAGTTCGTTTTCCGACGGCAGTTTGTCGTACGCCCGCCACTCCCCGCGGCGGATGCGGGAAACGAGATCATGATAAATGGCTAAATATTTGTTTTCATGCATGATCATCACCGTCTGTATTGTATCACGGACGGAGCAAAAGATAAACGACTGATTCGTACGGACGCAGGTCGATGCGGCGAAAATCGTCCGGTGAATCCGGATAGTTGGACAGCAGCCGCTCTCCCTTCCAACCGTCCATTTCCGCTTCTTTTGGCAGCACGAACGTCGTTTTGACCGGATAAAAGTTGTTGACGACAAGCAGCTTCTCCTTCTCCCCATGGCGCATGTAAGCGAAAATGTGCGGATCGTCCTCCAAAAGCAGTTCGTAGCGCCCGGTTGTGATGATGTCGTATTGCTTGCGCAGGGAAATTAACCGCTTATAATGGTAAAAAATTGAATCGGGATCGGCAAGCGCCTGTTTCACATTAATGCGCCGGTAATTGTCCGCGACGCGAATCCACGGCGTCCCAGATGTGAAGCCGGCATGAGCGCTGTCATCCCATTGCATCGGTGTGCGCGAATTGTCGCGCGACTTCCGCTGCAAAATGTCCAACACCTCTTGCTCACTTTTGCCTTGTTCAAGCAAAATCCGGTACATATTGAGCGACTCGACGTCGCGGTAATCGCGGATATCGGTGAATTTCGGATCCGTCATGCCGATTTCTTCGCCTTGGTAAATGTATGGCGTCCCTTGCATCAGATGGATGGCCGTCGCTAGCATTTTCGCCGACTCTTTCCAATACGTCCCGTCATCGCCGTAGCGCGAGACGATGCGCGGTTGATCATGGTTGCACCAAAAGAGCGCATTCCATCCCCCGCCTTCGTGCATTCGCACTTGCCACTCCGACAAAATGCGTTTTAACGCGAGAAAATCAAACGGAGCGACGGCCCATTTTTCCCCATTCGGATAATCGACTTTCAAGTGATGGAAGTTAAACGTCATATTGAGCTCCCGGTTTTCCGGGTTTGTGTAACGGATGCAGTGGTCGATCGTTGTCGACGACATTTCCCCAACGGTCATCACATCGTATTTCGAGAATACTTCGCGGTTCATTTCTTGCAAAAATTCGTGGATGCGCGGCCCGTCCGTATAAAAGCGGCGCCCATCCCCCGGTGGAATCGATCCGTCATCGTCCGGAAAGCGCTGGTCTTTGGACAGCAAATTGATGACATCCAACCGGAAGCCATCCACGCCTTTTTTCAGCCAAAAATGCATCATGTCATAAATACGGCGGCGCAGCTCTTCGTTTTCCCAATTCAAATCGGCTTGCGTCACATCGAACAAATGCAAATAATATTGTCCGGTTTGTTCATCATACTCCCACGCCGAACCGCCGAATTTCGACTGCCAGTTGTTCGGGGCGCTGCCGTCCGGCTTCGGATCGCGCCAAATGTAAAACTGGCGGTACGGGTTCGTTTTCGATGCGCTCGCCTGTTTGAACCATTCATGGTCGGTTGACGTGTGGTTGACGACCATATCCATGACGAGCTTCATCCCGCGCGCATGCACCTCATCGAGCAGGCGGTCAAAGTCAGCCATCGTCCCGTATGCATGATGGATGGCGAAATAATCGCTGATGTCATAGCCGTTGTCGCGCTGCGGCGACGCATAAATCGGCGTCAGCCAAATCACGTCAACGCCAAGTTCTTTCAAATAATCGAGCTTTTCGATGATTCCGGGTAAATCGCCGATGCCATCTCCGTTCGTATCCCGGAAGCTTTTCGGATAAATTTGATACACCACTGCTTTTTTCCACCATGGAGTTGTCGACATGTTGATTCACCTCGTCCATTCGCTTACACAATCCGTTAATCGCGGCGCGAAAAAGATAGAAAAAGATGGAGGATGAAAAACATACCATTGGCGTTGGCTTCCAATGGTATATGTCTGATTGATGATTTAGCACATTGTTTTTTTGTCTCAGTAAATCGATCGGTCAATGGGCAGCTTTGCGCACTTTGCCGAACAGAAAGGTGAGCACGAACGGCACGGCAATGGCAATCGCCATTCCGATAAAGAACGGCGTCCACTTTTGCGGCACGATCGACAAAAATCCCGGCAGGCCGCCGACGCCGATCGATGGTGCGATCACCTTATTGATCGTAATAAACATGCCGGCAATCGCCGCTCCGGTCATCGCTGCGATAAACGGGAAACGAAAGCGCAAGTTGACCCCGAACATCGCCGGTTCCGTGATGCCTAAATACGCGGAAACAGCCGACGTAAACGACAAACCGCGCAGCTTTTCGTCTTTGGCGACGAACATCATCGCTAATGCCGCAGAGCCCTGGGCGATGTTCGACATGACCAAAATCGGCCATAGGAACGTGCCGCCTGTGCTGGCGATCAGCTGCAAGTCAACCGGCAAGAACGTATGGTGCATCCCAGTGACGACAAGCGGCGCATAGAGCGCTCCGTACAACAAGCCGCCAATGGCCGGAACGTTGTCAAAAATCGCGACAAACAAATTCGTAATCGCGTTTCCGATCGCAAACGTGACTGGCCCGATGGCAATGAACGCCAAAAATCCTGTCACAAGCAGCGCAAGCGGAGCGACAAGCAACAGCTGGAATGCATCTGGAATGCGCTTGCGCAAAAACCGTTCAATTTTCGCCAACACGTACGAAGCAACCAACACCGGCAGCACTTGTCCTTGATAGCCGACTTTTTGCACCTCAAGGCCAAACAAATCCCAAACCGGAATTTTTCCTTCCTGTTTGGCCGCTCCCCAACCCCAAGCGTTCAGCAAATCCGGGTGGACGAGCATCAAGCCAAGGACAATCCCCAAGAGCGGGCTGCCGCCAAATTTCGTCACTGCCGACCAACCGATCAAGCCCGGCAGAAAGACGAATGCCGTATTGGCGATCAAGTTGATCATGTTCGCCAAATCGGCCCATTCTTGGTGCACGTCGACAAACGACTTGCCTTCGTAGAAAATGCCTGGTCCGGTAAGGACGTTGTTAATCCCCATCAACAAACCGGCCGTGACGATCGCCGGCAAAATCGGGATGAAAATGTCAGCCAGCGTCTTAATGGCGCGCTGCAGCGGATTGAGCTTCGCTTCGGCCGCATCTTTAATGTCCTGCTTTGTCGCCCGGCCGATGCCCGTCAGCTCGACAAGGTCGTTGTACACCTTGTCGACAAGTCCTTGGCCGATGACAACTTGGAACTGGCCATTGGCCGAAAACGAACCTTTGACGACATCGATGCGCTCGAGCGCCTCTTTATCGACTTTTCCTTCGTCCTTAAGCGCAAACCGAAGCCGGGTCACACAATGCGTGGCGGCAACGATGTTCTCCTTGCCGCCGATGGCTTCAACAATTTGCGCAGCTTCCTTTGTATAAGCCCCCATACGAAATTCCTCCCTTTCTTTCAACCCCCGATTGTGTTGAATCGCTGTCAGCAATCGGTTACAAAAAACTTGTATATACAACCTGACTTTATTCTATCCTGTATATACAAGTTCGTCAACGGTTTTTGGATCAAAAACGAGCAATTTCGACAAGAATTGTATATTTGTTTTCTAACTTTCACTTCTTTTGTTATGTTTTGTCAAGCGGCAGGAAAATCAACGACCGAGTAGGAAAATAAAACATAACGCAAATCAATGCCAAAAGACGAGAAAGGATGAGGAAATGCGATGAAAACCTATACACTCCGCGAAGCAGCGAAAAAAATCGGGACGACCGCCCGCGACTTGAAACAGTGGGAAAAGCAATTCACTCAATGGATCACCGTTCCCCGCACCAGCCAAGGGGCGCGCATTTATACCGACGAGCTGATCCATCGATTTCGTCAAATCCGTATGTTGCTCGAGGAAGGCCGCCATCCGCGCGAAATCGCGGATCTCATCACCCAGATGAACGGGCGGCCCGCCGATCCACCTGCTCCGGTGGAACCCGATGTGATGGAAGGGGAAATTATTGACGTGCCCCGTTTGTTGCGCCATGGGGCCCCGTACATAGCAGAACAGCTCGTCGCCCGCGTAAAAGACGAGCTCGTCGACGCCGTCAAGCGCGAGGCAGCCGACACCATCCAACAGGCGATGAGGGAGGTCAAAGGGCAACTCGACCACCTCGGCGAGCAGACGAGCGCTGCGGCGGAAACCGTGCGCCGCTCCCTTCAAGACTACCAAGAAGCGTGGCAGCAAAAAACCGAGCAGCTGCACGAACATTTGGAAACGGTCGTCGCCTTTTGCCACGAAGAAAAAGCGAGGCAAGAACAGGAGCGAAAACAGCTCGAACAGCGCATTATCGAGCGGGAAAAAGCTTTCCGGGAACTGGTGCTTTCCTTTCGGCAAACAGCAGCCAACACCAACGCCGGCCGCTCCCGGACGAACAAATGGTGGAAGTTTTGGTAATTCCCGAATGGAAAGGCCGCAATCGAAAAAGGGGCTCCATGAAAAGGAGCGCCCTTTTTCGTTCCCTATTTTGTTGATCAATCTCCAACATGGGCTTGGCGGCAAACAAACGCTGGTTTGAAAGCGCGGGGCTTTCGCCCGCGGTTTTCCGCCCTCAAACAACGCGCGCCGACCGGCAGGCACATCCGAACGGTCCGCCCTCATCCTTCTTCTCCTTTGCCAATCCCCTTCGCCGGTTCTTTCCAGACGTCCACCACTGCTCCCGCTTCATCCGTATCGATGACAAACGAGCCGGTGGCGTAGCGGTCCGACAAGCGAAGCGACGCAGTCTCCACCATCTCCGTCGCCCCTTTTTCCGTCCGCAGCCCGACCGTCCCCTCGCTCTCGCCGACCAAAATCGCTCCGGCCACGCAGTGCGGGTTTGATTTCACTTCGCGCACGATTCGCACACCCCGCTTGGCGCGCGAGGATGGCTCAAACTCGCCTAGCGCCATTTTTTTCACCGCCCCGCGCTGCGTCGCGACAACGAGAAAACCGCGGTCTTCAGGGCGAAGCGGGCAGGCGGCGGCGACAAAGTCTCCTTCTTTTAGTTGAATCCCTTTCACCCCGGCAGCGCGCACGCCGACCAGGCTGATTTCTTCTTCGGCAAACAAAAGTGCATAGCCATCATGCGTCGCCAGCCAAAGGAGGCCGCGGCCGTCCGTCGCATAGACGGCGGCGACCTCATCATCGTCTTTCACATGGACCGCAACAAGCGGGCGCGTGTAGCGCTGCACTTGGTATTGGGAAAGCTCGGTCCGTTTCACCATCCCTTGCCTCGTGACGAAGACGAGCTGTTCGTCCGTCTCAAACGAGGAAACAGGGACAGCGGCGATGAGCTCATCGTCGCGTTCCAGCGGAATCAAGCTTGAAATATGCTGGCCGACCTCTTTCCAGCGGATGTCCGGCAGCGTATGAACCGGGCAATACAAATAATAGCCGCGGCGGGTGAACAGCAAGAGCACATCGGTCGTATTCATCTCGAGCTGGGCGAGCAGACGGTCGGTCTCCTTCATGCCGATGTCCTGACCGTTCGATGCGCTGTACGAACGGTAGCTCGTTCGTTTCACGTATCCTTCCTTTGTCACGGTCACGATCACATCTTCAGCCGGAATGAGCGCTTCAACGTTCACTTTCAGCTCTTCGATCTCCTCTTCAATCGCCGTTCGCCGCTCGTCAGCATATTGCTTTTTCATGGCCTTCAATTCTTTTTTAATGACCGACAACAGCTTGTTCTCATCGGCCAACACCGCGCTCAGCTCGGCGATCGTTTTGTCGAGCTCTTCCGCTTCCTGCCGAAGCGCGGCGATATCGGTGTTTGTCAGCCGGTAAAGCTGAAGCGTCACGATCGCTTCCGCTTGCGCCTCGGTGAACCCGTAGCCCGCCATCAGCCGATCTTTCGCATCGCGCTTGTCACTCGACGCCCGAATCGTCGCGATCACCTCATCCAAAATCGAGAGCGCTTTGATCAACCCGTCGACAATATGCTTCCGCTCGTTCGCTTTTTTGAGCTCAAAATGCGAACGGTTCGTGACGACGTCCTTCCGGTGGGCGATGTAGGCATCCAACAGCTCCGGCAAGCTCATCAGCTTCGGCCGGCGTTCATGGATCGCCACCATGTTGAAGCTGTATGGCACTTGCAAATCGGTGTTTTTGTATAAATAGTTAAGGATCGCCTCGGCATCGGCGTCTTTTTTCAGCTCGATGACGATCGACAGCCCGTTCCGGTCCGTTTCATCGCGGACGTCAGCAATGCCGTCGAGCTTTTTGTCCAAACGAAGCTCGTCAATTTTTTTCACCAAATTCGCCTTGTTCACTTCATACGGCAACTCCGTGATGACAATCTGCTTTTTCCCGCCTCTCGCCTGCTCGATGGCGGCTTTGGCGCGGATGATGATTTTCCCGCGGCCGGTCTCATACGCCTTGCGGATGCCGTCTTTCCCCTGGATGATGCCGCCGGTCGGAAAATCAGGGCCGGGAAGGACGGTCATCAGCTCCTCAACCGTGCAATCCGGCCGGTCAATCCGCATCAGGACAGCATCGATCACCTCGCCGAGCGCATGCGGCGGAATGTCGGTCGCATAGCCGGCCGAAATCCCGGTCGAGCCATTCACCAACAAGTTCGGAAACATCGCCGGCAAGACGGTCGGCTCCTCCGTCGTATCGTCAAAGTTCGGCACAAACGCGACCGTTTGCTTGTCAATGTCGCGCAATAACTCAGCGGCGATCGCCGACAAGCGCGCTTCCGTGTAGCGCATCGCCGCCGGCGGGTCGCCGTCGAGGCTGCCGTTGTTGCCATGCATTTCAATCAGCACGTTGCGCAGCTTCCACTCTTGGCTCATCCGCACCATCGCTTCGTACACTGACGAGTCGCCATGCGGATGAAAATTGCCGATCACGTTCCCAACCGTTTTCGCCGCCTTACGAAACGGTTTATCGGCCGTGTTGCCATCGATGTACATCGCATACAAAATGCGGCGCTGCACGGGCTTCAGCCCGTCGCGCGCATCGGGCAGCGCCCGGTCTTGGATGATGTATTTGCTGTAGCGGCCGAAGCGGTCGCCAAGCACGTCTTCTAACGGCAATTCCAACAATCGCTCTGCCATCATACCTCTCCTTTCCTACAAGACATCGGCGCAATCATGGCGGCGTCTTTTCGCACCGCCATCAGCCGATCCACCCTGGCTCTTCCTCAAGCCCAAAGGCAACATGCGTTTCAATCCATTTGCGGCGCGGCTCGACTTTATCGCCCATCAGTGTCGTCACCCGCCGCTCGGCGCGAGCCGCATCTTCAATGCGCACGCGGATCAACGTGCGCGTTTCCGGATTCATCGTCGTTTCCCACAATTGATCGGCGTTCATTTCGCCAAGCCCTTTGTAGCGCTGAATCGTATAGCCGCGGCCCATTCGTTTCGTGATTTCCCGCAATTGCTCATCCGTCCATGCGTATTCGATGACTTCCTTTTTGCCGCTTTTTTTGCTGATTTTATAAAGCGGCGGCAAGGCGATGTACACTTTTCCCGCTTCAATGAGCGGACGCATGTAGCGGTAAAAAAACGTCAAAAGCAGCACTTGAATATGGGCGCCGTCCGTGTCGGCGTCGGTCATAATGATCACTTTGTCGTAGTTGACATCATCGAGCGAAAAATCAGCGCCGACGCCGCCGCCGATGGCGTGGATGATCGTATTGATTTCCTCGTTTTTCAAAATATCGCCAAGCTTCGCCTTTTCCGTGTTGATGACTTTCCCGCGCAGCGGAAGGACCGCCTGGAAGCGGCGGTCGCGCCCTTGTTTCGCCGAACCGCCCGCCGAATCGCCTTCGACCAAATACAGCTCGTTTTTTTGCGGATTGCGCCCTTGCGCCGGCGTCAGCTTGCCGCTTAAGAGCGCCTCTTTCCCTTTCCGCTTTTTGCCGCTTCTCGCCTCTTCGCGCGCTTTACGGGCCGCTTCACGCGCCTGATAGGCCCGGATCGCTTTCTTAATGAGCATCGCGCTTACGTCCGGGTTTTCTTGCAGAAAGTACATGAGCTGCTCGGACACCACCGCATCGACGGCCGAACGCGCTTCGCTCGTTCCGAGCTTTCCTTTCGTCTGCCCTTCAAACTGAAGCAAGTGCTCTGGGATGCGCACCGAAACGACCGCGGACAATCCTTCGCGAATATCGGTTCCTTCCAAATTTTTATCTTTTTCCTTGAGCAAACCGACACGGCGGGCGTATTCGTTAAAAACGCGCGTCATCGCCGTTTTCGCACCCGCCTCATGCGTGCCGCCGTCTTTTGTGCGCACGTTGTTGACAAACGACAGCACGTTTTCCGAATAACCGTCATGAAACTGGAACGCAAACTCGACTTCAATGCCGTTTTGCTCGCCAGCAAAATACACAACCGGGTGGAGCACATCTTTCTCCTCATTCAAATAGGCCACAAACGCTTCAATCCCGTTTTCGTAATGGAACACCTCCCGCATGCCGGTCCGTTCGTCAACGAGTTCGATTTTCAACCCTTTCAGCAAAAACGCCGATTCGCGTAGCCGTTCACTCAATGTTTCATAATCGAAGACCGTCGTGCTGAAAATCGTTGGGTCCGGCTTAAATTGAATGATGGTTCCGGTTTTGTTCGTTGTGCCGATTTTCTCTAGCGTCGTCACCGGTTTGCCTCCATGCTCAAACCGCTGCCGGTACATGAAGCCGTCGCGATGAATCGTGACGACCAGCCATTCTGATAAGGCGTTGACAACCGACGCCCCGACTCCGTGCAGGCCGCCGCTCGTTTTATAGCCGCCCTGGCCGAACTTGCCCCCGGCATGGAGCACCGTCAAAATGACTTCCGGCGTCGGCTTGCCAAGCTTATGCATCCCGACCGGCATGCCGCGCCCTTCATCAAGGACGGTGATGCTGTTGTCTTTATGTATTTGCACCAAAATGTAATTTCCATATCCGGCCAACGCTTCATCGACCGAGTTGTCGACGATTTCATAAACAAGATGATGCAACCCGCGGCTGTCGGTGCTGCCGATGTACATCCCCGGCCGCTTCCTCACCGCCTCAAGCCCTTCTAACACTTGAATGGCATCTTCGTTATAGTCATGTATCGCTTGCTTTGCCACAAGCCCACCCCTTTCTGCCAAAACAAGAACATCTGTTTCTGTTTTATTGTATCATAAAATGACCAGCTGTCCATTGTCTTTTGACACCGCTTGACAAAATCGGACAACGGCGCCTGAAAAACGAAAGGACCATCTTAGAGAAGATGGCCGTTTCGTCAATGGCGCGCTTTGCCTGTTACGGGCGTTTCGTGAGCGCGTGTTCTACTTTAATGCAGCGATCCATAATCACCGTATAGCCTTTTTCCTTTAAAAACGCGTATGCTTCTTCATTGATGACGCCAAGTTGCGCCCAAAATACGTCCGCATCGATTTGCACAAACTCGCGGGCGAGCTCCGGTAAATGTTCGGAACGGCGAAACACATCGACGATATCGACATGTCCTTCGATATCCGTCAGTTTGTCGACCGCTGGAATGCCTTCCCATTCCTCGATCATCGGATTAACCGGAATGATTTCGTATCCGGCGTCTTTCATCGCCTTCGCCACCATATACGACTCGCGCTCGGGATTGTTGGACAAGCCGACAACGGCAATCCGCTTCGCCTTGCGCAAAATGTCGCCGATTTCTTCCCGGCTTGGGTTGACAATGGGCATCGGGTTTCCTCCTTCCCTCTTTGGTTTTGCAGTACTTGTTTCGCGATCGAGAAAGAAAAATCCTTCTATGAGACAGAAAATGGTTTAGCCCTTTTTAACATTGTGCAACAAACGCTAAAACTTTCCCGAACGAAAAATCGAGTAAAGCAGCCAACCAAAAAGAAAAGCGGACACACCTAATCCGATTTCAACAGCAGGAATTTTCCATAGCAGCATCGACTGCCGTCCGAACGATGAAGCGATCATCATGCCAGCCATGACGATGCTCCACGAAAGAAGAACGATGCTAATGGACAGTCGGTTCGTAATCTGATCGAGCTTCTTTAGCAGCGTTTCCAAATCAGGCGCCGTGATTTCCAATCGAAGCTTGCCATGCCGCATCATTTTCGTCCATTCCTTTACGCTGTCCGGCAAGCGAAGCAGCCATTCACCGTAGTCGAAAATCCGTTTCCACGCCGTTTCCGCCACCCGGTCAGGCCGAAGACGCTCTTTCATCAGCTTTCTCCCAAACGGTTCGGCCACATCCATGATGCGAAACTGCGGGTCAAGCGTCTCCACGACCCCTTCGACCGTCAACAGCGCTTTCCCTAACAGCGTCAAATCGCTTGGGATGCGAATGCCATGGCGAAATGCCACCGAAAGCAAATCCTCGACGGCTTCCCCAAGACTGATCTCACCGAGCGGGACGCGGTAGTATTTCTCCCGCAACTCGTCAATATCATCGCGCAATTTTCCTTCATCGACTCCGTCAGGAACAATTCCTAAACCGTAAATCGCACCCAACACCCCATCCGTGTTTTGCCGCATTAAGGCGATGATGAGTGAAGAAAGATGATGTTTGACATGAGGTCGAAGGCGGCCCATCAAGCCAAAGTCAATGAAGGAAAGCGTTCCATCGTCAAGAACAAATACATTGCCAGGATGAGGGTCGCCATGAAAAAATCCATGCTCAAACATTTGTTGAAAGGTTGCTTCAGCCAAACGCTCGGCGATCGTTTTTAAGGAGTGGCCGTTCGCTTTCAACCGCTCGATCTCCCCGAGTTTGATCCCTTCGACATATTCCATCGTGAGCACTGTTTTCGTCGTATAATCCCAAAACACCTTCGGGACATACACCGACGAATCGCCGGCAAACTGCCGTGCAAACCGTTCCGCATGGCGCGCCTCGACTGTATAATCCAGCTCCTGCCGTAATGAACGCGCCAGTTCATCGACAATCTCAGACAATTGGTAAGTTGCCGCCCAATCGAGACGGCGTTCCGCCAGCACGGCCAAATCTTGCAAAATTTCCAGATCCGTCTCCACCCGCGCAGCGATGTGCGGGCGCTGCACTTTCACCGCCACGGCCTGTCCGGAAGGAAGAACCGCCCGGTGCACTTGTCCAAGCGAAGCGGCAGCGAGCGGCATTTCCTCAAATGAACGAAAGAGTGTTTCCAGCGAACTTCCAAACTCCGCTTCGACAATCCGGCGGACATCGGCAAACGGAAACGGCGGAACTTGGTCTTGCAGCTTTTCGAGCTCACTGATGATCGGAGCGGGAATCAAATCCGGCCGTGTGCTAGCAATTTGCCCGAGCTTCACGAACGTCGGGCCGAGCTCCTCGAGCACAAGGCGGAGCCGCTCCCCAACCGTTTTTCCTTCCTTTTTCCCTTGCTCCGCTCTCCATCGCGGCGGCAACGCAAGAAACGACGAAAAGCCGAGCTCATCGACGATCATCCCGAATCCGTGCCGAAGCAAGGAGGCGGCGATTTCGTGGTACCTTCCGATATGGCGCACCCGTTTTCCGATCATCGAGACATCTCTCCTAAGGCGGTAAAAAGCGAGCGGACAGGCCGCATCGGTTTACTGCCCGCTTTGTTCCTTTTCTTCAAGACGGCGGATTCGCTCCTCGAGCTGCCGCACGTCTTCTTTCGTCGCCAAGTCGAGTTTATCGATCACCTGCTTGATTTGCTCGCGTACAAGCCGCTGTACTTCCGCTTTCCGCGCTTCGGTTTGCTGCTTCCATTGATCGATCACTTCCTTCGATTCATCAAGCGACAACTCTCCTTTTTTGACCAACTCATCGATCAATTTTTCCGCTTGTTCTTTGCTGGCGATCGCAAGCCCAAGCCCGAACGCCAATCCTTTTTTCAAAATGCTCATCCTGTTTTCCTCCTTTCCTTCTTTCCCCTGAATCCGTGACAGCAGCTCATCAAAAGCACCGGAAAACGTAATCATATCAAGGGTTTAGCCCAGTTTCGGATGTTCACTTATTGAGTGAAAAGCAAAAAGTGTGATATTTGTTGATTTATCAAGCTTTCTCAGCAGTTTGAACGCGTTTTTATCACGGATTCAGGTTTCCTTTATAGTACCATTATTTGGCGGGGCATGTCGAGCAAGCGGCCAAAGAGGAAAATGCGGAAGGTGTTTTCCGTTCGAACCTAGCGTTGCATATCCCACTTCTCGATAAGGAATCCTATCGATGGGCTATCCATTCGTGCAAGGAGGGAGTTCCCATGGCAGAGGAACAACTGCACTACGGAGAAGACTATCGTTTCATACCTGCGACGTCAGCAGCGAGCGGCCTCGGAGTCAGCGTGCTGCCCGATTTGTACTACCATACGATCCAAATCGTGAACATTTGCCTTGTCGGCCGCCCGGACGACCGCGCGTTTGTATTAGTCGACGCTGGCATGCCGGGATCAGCCGATGACATTGTTTCAGTCGTGGAAGACCGCTTTGGCAGCGGCAGTCGCCCGCAAGCCATTGTTTTAACCCACGGCCATTTTGACCACGTTGGAGCGATTGTTGAGCTTGTCAAGCATTGGAATGTCCCGGTGTATGCCCATCCGGCTGAACTGCCGTATTTGACTGGAAAGGCGAGCTATCCTGAACCTGACGCTTCCGTCGAGGGCGGCTTCATCGCCAAAATATCACCGTTTTTCCCAAATGAACCGATTCAACTGGGCGATCGCGTTCATCCGCTGCCAGAGAACGGCACCGTTCCGCACTTGCCGGAGTTCCGCTGGATCCACACACCGGGGCACACGCCAGGCCACATTTCGTTATTTCGGCCGCGCGACGCCGCTTTAATCGCCGGCGACGCGTTCGTCACCGTCCGCCAAGATTCACTGTATAAAGTGTTGACCCAACAAATCGAAATCAGCGGCCCACCGCGCTATTATACCATCGATTGGCGCGCCGCCCGCGAGTCGGTGCGCAAGTTAGCCGCACTCTTTCCGTCAGTCGCCATCACCGGACACGGTGCTCCTGTCGCCGGCAAAGAGTTGCGTGAAGGGTTGACAAAACTCGCCCGTAATTTTGACCGTATCGCTACCCCTGATTATGGGAAGTACGTCCATTAGGCAAACGGACTATCGTTCCGTGAACGGCTTCTAGTTTTGTTTGAAGCGGAAGTTTCTCTGCTAAAACCACTTTCAAGTAAAAACCAAGGGAGGGTGTCTGAACGGGGGCACCCTTTCGTTGACATGTGAAAGTTAGAGGATTCTCCATGGAGATGGTAGAGCACATTATGCCTTTAGCGACAACGCAAAAAAGACGACAAGAATCATTCTTGTCGTCCATCATAAGTGATGGGCCTAAGTGGACTTGAACCACCGACCTCACGCTTATCAGGCGTGCGCTCTAACCAGCTGAGCTATAGGCCCGCTTATAAGAAATAAAAATGGAGGGGGACGGATTCGAACCGCCGAACCCAAAGGGAGCGGATTTACAGTCCGCCGCGTTTAGCCACTTCGCTACCCCTCCGTAATCGTGATGCCGACTGCAGGACTCGAACCCGCAACCTACTGATTACGATTCAGTTGCTCTACCAATTGAGCTAAGTCGGCATAAAATAAATGCAAGAAGGTGGCTTATTGTTGTGATCTGTGCCTCTTCCTCTACAAGCTGTTTCGAGGAAGCAGGATGCGTCGAGGCAACTCGAAGCCGACTCGACGAAGCAGCTGCTCGTCTCTACCAATTGAGCTAAGTCGGCATGATAGAAGTAGACCGTGACTCCTTGGCTTCTGTTGTGTCCCTTCCTCTCCCAGCCAATTCGAAGACGCTGGATGCGTCGGGACAACTCGAAGCAAATTCGACGATGCAGATGCTCGTCTCTACCAATTGATCTAAGTCAATATTTATGGCGGAGGAGGAGGGATTCGAACCCCCGCGGGCTGTGACACCCCTATCGGTTTTCGAAACCGACCCCTTCAGCCAGACTTGGGTACTCCTCCATAACTGTTTGGAGCGATGCGGTCGAGAGGACTTGAACCTCCACGGGGTTGCCCCCACTAGGCCCTCAACCTAGCGCGTCTGCCATTCCGCCACGACCGCATACAATGGAGCGTAGGGGATTTGAACCCCTGACCTCTTCGCTGCCAGCGAAGCGTTCTCCCCCTGAACTAACGCCCCATGATGGTGGAGTATACTGGGATCGAACCAGTGACCCCCACGCTGTCAACGTGGTGCTCTCCCGCTGAGCTAATACTCCACGTTCTTTGCCTAGCAGCGACCTACTCTTGCAGGGGCGCTGGCCCCAACTACCATCGGCGCTGGAGGGCTTAACTTCCGTGTTCGGGATGGGAACGGGTGTTTCCCCTCCGCTATCACCACTAGGCAATGGCGACAAGTATTATTATAAGGGAATTGAGCTTATTGTCAAGGACTTTTTTTCATTCCTTCAAAACTAGATAACCGTTTCGGGAAGAAGCCGGGGCGCCTCCGCTTTTCTAGGTTAAGCCCTCGATCGATTAGTATCCGTCAGCTCCACGTGTCGCCACGCTTCCACCTCGGACCTATCGACCTCGTCATCTTCGAGGGATCTTACCCGCCTGACGCGGTGGGAAATCTCATCTTGAGGGGGGCTTCACGCTTAGATGCTTTCAGCGCTTATCCCGTCCGCACATAGCTACCCAGCGGTGCCCCTGGCGGGACAACTGGTACACCAGCGGTGCGTCCATCCCGGTCCTCTCGTACTAAGGACAGCTCCTCTCAAATTTCCTGCGCCCGCGACGGATAGGGACCGAACTGTCTCACGACGTTCTGAACCCAGCTCGCGTACCGCTTTAATGGGCGAACAGCCCAACCCTTGGGACCGACTACAGCCCCAGGATGCGATGAGCCGACATCGAGGTGCCAAACCTCCCCGTCGATGTGGACTCTTGGGGGAGATCAGCCTGTTATCCCCGGGGTAGCTTTTATCCGTTGAGCGATGGCCCTTCCATGCGGAACCACCGGATCACTAAGCCCGACTTTCGTCCCTGCTCGACCTGTCCGTCTCGCAGTCAAGCTCCCTTGTGCCTTTGCACTCTCCGAATGATTTCCAACCATTCTGAGGGAACCTTTGGGCGCCTCCGTTACCTTTTGGGAGGCGACCGCCCCAGTCAAACTGCCCGCCTGACACTGTCTCCCACCCCGATCAGGGGTGCGGGTTAGAATTTCAATACCGCCAGGGTGGTATCCCACCGGCGCCTCCACCGAAGCTGGCGCTCCGGCTTCCCAGGCTCCCACCTATCCTGTACAAGCGATACCAAAATTCCATATCAGGCTGCAGTAAAGCTCCACGGGGTCTTTCCGTCCTGTCGCGGGTAACCTGCATCTTCACAGGTAGTATAATTTCACCGGGTCTCTCGTTGAGACAGCGCCCAAGTCGTTACACCTTTCGTGCGGGTCGGAACTTACCCGACAAGGAATTTCGCTACCTTAGGACCGTTATAGTTACGGCCGCCGTTTACTGGGGCTTCGGTTCGCACCTTCGCTTCCGCTAAGCGCTCCCCTTAACCTTCCAGCACCGGGCAGGTGTCAGCCCCTATACGTCGCCTTTCGGCTTCGCAGAGACCTGTGTTTTTGATAAACAGTCGCTTGGGCCTTTTCACTGCGGCTCGTTCGGGCTCTTCACCCAAACGAGCACCCCTTCTCCCGAAGTTACGGGGTCATTTTGCCGAGTTCCTTAACGAGAGTTCTCCCGCGCGCCTTAGGATTCTCTCCTCGCCTACCTGTGTCGGTTTGCGGTACGGGCACCTCTTCCCTCGCTAGAGGCTTTTCTTGGCAGTGTGAAATCGGGGACTTCCGGATGACTCCGTCGCCATCACCGCTTGGCCTTACAATCCGCGGATTTGCCTACGGATCAGCCTTGCGGCTTGGACAGGCTCTTCCAGCCGCCTGCTCGCCCTATCCTCCTGCGTCCCCCCATCGCTCAAACGGGAAGGAGGTGGTACAGGAATCTCAACCTGTTGTCCATCACCTACGCCTTTCGGCCTCGGCTTAGGTCCCGACTAACCCTGAGCGGACGAACCTTCCTCAGGAACCCTTAGGCTTTCGGCGCAGAGGATTCTCACCTCTGTTTTCGCTACTCATACCGGCATTCTCACTTCTAAGCGCTCCACCAGTCCTTCCGGTCTGGCTTCAACGCCCTTAGAACGCTCCCCTACCGATGACCAACGGTCATCCCGCAGCTTCGGCGGCACGTTTAGCCCCGGTACATTTTCGGCGCAGAGTCACTCGACCAGTGAGCTATTACGCACTCTTTAAATGGTGGCTGCTTCTAAGCCAACATCCTGGTTGTCTTTGCAACTCCACATCCTTTTCCACTGAACGTGCACTTTGGGGCCTTAGCTGGCGATCTGGGCTGTTTCCCTCTCGACCACGGATCTTATCACTCGCAGTCTGACTCCCGGGCATAAGTCGTTGGCATTCGGAGTTTGACTGGGTTCGGTAACCCGATGAGGGCCCCTAGCCCAATCAGTGCTCTACCTCCAACACTCTCCATCCCGAGGCTAGCCCTAAAGCTATTTCGGGGAGAACCAGCTATCTCCAAGTTCGATTGGCATTTCACCCCTACCCACACCTCATCCCCGCACTTTTCAACGTGCGTGGGTTCGGGCCTCCAGCCGGTGTTACCCGGCCTTCACCCTGGACATGGGTAGATCACCTGGTTTCGGGTCGACGACGACGTACTTTTCGCCCTGTTCAGACTCGCTTTCGCTGCGGCTCCGCCTCTTCGGCTTAACCTCGCACGCCATCGTCACTCGCCGGTTCATTCTACAAAAGGCACGCCATCACGCATGAACGCGCTCTGACTACTTGTAGGCACACGGTTTCAGGTTCTCTTTCACTCCCCTTCCGGGGTGCTTTTCACCTTTCCCTCACGGTACTGGTGCACTATCGGTCACTAGGGAGTATTTAGCCTTGGGAGATGGTCCTCCCTGCTTCCGACGGGATTTCCCGTGTCCCGCCGTACTCAGGATCCGCTCGGGAGGGAACGAAGTTTCGACTACAGGGCTGTCACCTTCTCTGGCCGGCCGTTCCAGACCGGTTCGTCTACCCCGTTCCTTTCTCACTCCCACAATGAGCGGTCCTACAACCCCAAGAGGCACGCCTCTTGGTTTGGGCTGTTCCCGTTTCGCTCGCCGCTACTCAGGGAATCGCGTTTGCTTTCTTCTCCTCCGGGTACTAAGATGTTTCAGTTCCCCGGGTGTGCCCTCCATGCCCTATGGATTCAGGCATGGATACTGCCCCATTACGGACAGTGGGTTCCCCCATTCGGACATCTCCGGATCAACGCTTGCTTACAGCTCCCCGGAGCGTTTCGGCGTTTGCCCCGTCCTTCATCGGCTCCTAGTGCCAAGGCATCCACCGTGCGCCCTTTCTAGCTTAACCTACAGCGCTCTCGGCTTCTTCCTTATTGTCTAGCGTCGGCTCGCCGCCGCTCGGGGTCAAATAACCTTCGCCTTCCGGGTGCAAGCACCCTTGCGGGCGAAGAACATTTGCCCATCGCGGCGAAACACTCGCCTCCGCTTTTCCGGTTATCTAGTTTTCAAGGAACAAGCAACTGCTTTTAGTCTTTGAGTCGTTTTTTGACTTCTTGACAGAGGAATCTGGATTTTCCAAATTCACTCTCAAATGCTTTATTAATATATCATTTTTTTGTGATGGATGTCAAGCCTTTCATTCAAACTCCCGAGAATACCATCACAAAAATCACAAGACTTTTCATAACAAACATTTTTCATAGTAACAATAAATGTTTTTGTTTGTCAAGATGCTATTTTTCTCTAAGTCTTTTAGATCGCTCCGTATCTATTGAAGCGACGGTTAGTATAATACTACTAAATTATGCTCAAGTCAACTATTATAGCCGAGTTAATTTTATCCAAATCTTAAGCGGTGTTAGCGACAAGTATATGTTTTTTGAAGAAGCAAGTCTTCAGCTTCCTTATATATCAGTGGTCTAATCTGCCTTGCAGATAAGTTGGTTGTCCGTTCTTACATGAATCATTTCTTGCCATAGACATCGCCGTCTGCGTATAATAGAAAACAAAGACAACATAACTGTAGATGAGCATTTTTCATTACAATAATTTCCATGGTTAGAGAGACAAACAGGGTACCCCTTACGCGATACGGAGCTGTTTTTTGATCACATCAATGGGAATTCCTTGCTTCGCAGCGTCATAAATGAACTCGACGACGCTGTGGTCTTTCCGCGACCGAAGAAGCTCCAGCCCGGTGGAGAGGTTTTGGCGGGATTCGGCGATGCTGTACACGCAGGAGAGCAGCACCACCGCCCAATACCGTTTCACCGCCCGAATGTGGCGAACGCGGTATCCATCCAGCTTCAGTTGATCTTTCGCCTGCCGGAAAAAGCACTCGATCGTCCAACGCTGAGCATAGTAACGCAAGATGTCTTCGTCCCCGAGTTCCCGGTCGGTGCTCAAGATGCAATGAAGATGTTCCGGCGCCATCGGCTGATCCGCCTTCCAAGCCAGCAGCACCACCGCGTCATCGAGGCCATGGATGGCCCCCTCATAGCGATACACGCGATAACGCTCCTGCCCCACCGTGACGAGGCGGGTGTCTTTGGACTCGATATAGCGGGCAAACTGCTTGGCTTGGATGGCGATGCCTTTCGGGTAGAGAATCCGGTTCGTCTTGAGCATCGCGATGACATGGAATCCCTGTTTCAGACAGGCTTCGATGAGCTTTTTGGACGGATACCACGAATCCATGAGCACATACACCGGCTGAGCCCGCTTCACCTTGAGCGAGGAAAGCATCTCGATCGCCAGGTCGATCTTGCTTTTTCCCGCTTTCTTGTCATACAGGCGGAACGCAAATGGGAACGCCTGCGTGAAGGTGTGCACCATCAGCCAAACGAGCGAATGCCCCCAGACCGATTGATGATCTTTATGCGAGTAGTGCCAGTCGCACCCTTGAATGGCGTGCACAGCCCGTGACGAAGGCTTTGTTTTTTGGCAAATCGTATCATCAATCGAAACAAAAAGGGGTTGATTCTTCCGTTTGGCCAGTCGTTCGACCTGGGAAAGGATCCACTCTTGAAGCTTCCCAAGCAGCCTTTCCTCGTTCCAAGGGCTTTTCGTGAAAAAGTGACGGAGCGTCGTTCGATGATTCGGATGAAAGCTCCAGTAATGAATATCAGTCAATGTTCCCGAGAATCCCTTGGTGGTCAAGGCATCGACAATATGAATGAGATGCTTGATGACCGGTTTGGAAAGCTGCAGCGTCAACCCCAGCGTGAAGAAAAACTTGTGGATTCCTTGGTGATGTGCTAATCTATTCATGAGACATGAACCTCCTTGTGGATAGTTGGTGGTACATCTATTCTAACCAAGGAATCGGGTTCATGTCTCCTTTTTTGTTTAGTTGTCAATTTATGTCAGTGAATTTGCTCATCTACAGTAGAAAACAAAGACAACATAAAATAAAAACAGGGACATTGGCGGCCACCAATGCCCTGTCCATACACAGCCGCTGCAAGAAGCACAGTGGCCCAAGCCTCGGGCATCGTAACCTACCCTCGCCTCGGCCTAGCAGGGTGGGTTACTTTTTGTCTTTGGATACGGCAATCACCGCGACGATGAGTGACGCAAACGCAATCATGAGCGTCAGCGCATCGACGATCGTCATCATCAGCACCACCCCCTTTCGTTCAGGGAGTGGCCACTGCCCACCCTGCATTTGGCTGTGCATGTTTCATTATACCATCAAATCATCAAATACGAATATACATTCGCATCCTCGTTGAAAATTAGGAATGTTTCCCTATCCATGGAGGAAACGCCTCTTTTCTCGCTGCTTCCACAGCAGCTCCTATAACCGCTGAAACTCCGGCGTTTTCATCAGACATTCGAAAAACTGTTGTTTCGCTTGTCGATATTCTTTTCAACACAAACCCGTTCTGCCCCTTCTCCTTATGAAATTCATTTGTAACCCGTGGTGCTAGATAAACTCAAACAAGCATAAAAATAGCCCTTGCATGAGGATCTCCTTAAAATGAAAGTGCAACCAAACATTGAAAGGAGAATCCCTATGCAAGAGCACTTTCATTTTACTACAGATCAAGCAAAGATTCAAAAGCAATATGCCGCCATTTTCTTTTTTGTCTCTGCCCAACTGTCATCGATTCAGATGTACCTACAGCGTCGCAACCGCCATTTGGTCAAACAGGAAGACGCCGTGGTCATCGCGATTCATCTTTTAGGAAAGTTGCTCGGTTTTACTTCTGAACGGGCGTGGCATCGTTTTGTCACGGGAAATTTGTTCACAAACGGCTCGTTTCTTGAACGCTCCCGATACAACCGCCGTTGCCGGGCGCTTGGTTTCGCCATCAAATGGATCCGTCATGAGCTGGCAAAACGCGGTCAACATCATGCCTATGCCGTCGTGGACAGCTTGCCGCTCCCGTTGTGCCATACGGCAAGAATGCATCGCGTCAAACGGTTTCAAGAGATCGCCGACATCGGGTATTGCGCTTCCAAAAAGCAATGGTACTACGGGTTGAAGCTGCACCTTCAAGTGACCGATCAAGGGCTGCCAATGGGGTATGTGGTGACGGAAGCATCTTGCCACGATCGAATCGCAGCCGAAAGCGTGATGACCCAAATTCCCCACCCGTATAACTTTGGGGACAAAGGATTCATTAGCCGTGACTTGCAAAAAAGGCTGTACGAAGAATACCAAATGGCGCTTTGGACTCCGTCTCGAAAAAACCAGAAACATCGTGCGTCTGAGACATGGGAGCAGTGGATCCAACAAAAACGCAAAGTGATCGAGACGGTGTTCTCGGTTCTGGTTGACCACTATCGCATCACGGGGATCCGAGCCAATTCGATTATCGGATTTGAAGTGGCACTAGACGGTATATTGTTAGCTTATTCCCTGGTTACACTTGGGCTAGTTGAGCGCTAAAGCTCAACTAGCACCACGGGTTCATTTGTATAAAATCCGCGTTTTTCCGAATAATGACCATAGACAAATCTCGCTGTTCCAAGGAGGAAAAAAGGTGGAACAAGCAAGGCAAACCCGCATTCATGGGCTGTTGTTGCTGATCGTTGCTGCTGTATTCGTTTGATCGGCCATTCACCCAGCCAGCTACGCAATGGGATATGGTATGCACATTGATTGGGACACTGATTGCCCTATGGCTGCTCCCGAGGTGGCACGACCGGCAGCTTGCGCGGTTGAATGAGCGCTAAATCAAGAAAACAGCGGTTCCCCCTTTCAAAAGGGAGCCGCTGTTTTTATTTCACCTTGTACAAGTAAATCGTCCACGCCGACTCATCGGACGTGAATACACGGTCCAACACGAGTCCATTTTCCGCCGCGTTATCGATCGGAACCGCCGAGAAAATATAGCGACCGCCCATTTTTTTCAACTGTTCTGTATTCAGCTGCAAGTTCTTCAGCCGCTTTTTCGACTGTTTTGTGAACATGTACCGTTTCCCAAGTTCCGCTGTAAAAATATAGCATCGCCCGCCCCATTCGTCAAAATATGTGCGGATCGTTTTGCTTTTTTCCAGTTCACGTTCAATGATTTTGCGGAACTCGTATTTATATGACAGCGGATAAAAGTTGTTGTACGTATCGAGCGTATAAAACCCGTTGTATTGCGCGATGGCGGGGTAAATGCCGATGCTGACGACGCGGTAATCGGCTACGGGAAGCCCGATGTATTCTTTGATTTCTTGGAACTGTTTTTCCGCGTAAAATTGCTTCACCGTCGGCTCGTAGCGGAAGACGATTTCTTCGTTAATCAAAAACACGAAGATCACTTGAGCCGCTAGCAGCCGCTTCGCCCACCTTCTCCCGTTTTCGCTATATTGCCACATGATTTTCAACGCCAGCGCAAACTGCACATAAATGATCATCGGGCGCAAAAAATGAAAGCGGGCAAAGTTAAACGTGTCTAAAAAATGGAACCGCTCCGTAAGCGGCAGCCACCCTTTATAAAACCAAAAGGCATACCACGCCGACAGGACGAAATTCAGTCCGAATAGGAAAAGGAATAGCCGTTCTTGCTTCCACCGTTTTTTCACGAAAACGAGATGCAACGCCACCAACCAGCTTGGCAAAATAAAAAACGTATGCTCGGTCATGACATGATGGTGCCCGAGGAGAAAGTTTTTCCACGTCAAGCGGACGCAATGCCAAAACGTCAGGCGGGCATGGAAGTACTCATCCCGGCTTGTCGGCTCGTCTTCCCATAAAAACGAGTAGACAAGCCGGTACTCGACAAGCAAATACAACAGCGTCATGTAAGCGATGGAAGTCAAAAAGCGGATGTTCCACCCCTTACCGCGCAGCACATCAGCGAGCCAGAGAACACCCATGGCGGCAAGAAAGAAAAAGAACCCGAGCACAAAATTGGAATAAAACGGGAGAAGCGTAAGCGCGGCGTAATGCTTCCACTTTCCCTCGCCTTTTCGGATGCTCAAAAACGCCCAAAGCGCAAGCGGCATGCCCATCGTGCTTAACATCCCCGACGGCCAAAACAGTGTCAGCGCAAATGCGAGCGCCACGCCGATGCGGACGGCCATCCAGCGTGGATCAGTTAAAAAATGCGTCTTTAACAGCAAATACATACCCAAAAACGCCACGACCCTTGTGATCGTTTGGCTGAGCGCATACGCAGTCATCGTCGGAAATAACGCGTGCAGCCAGACGATGCCGGTCAGCTCCGAGCCGAGGGCGTTTCTTGACAACTGGCCGTTAGCAATTTGCGGAATGTTCGCGTCAAGCGGCCCGGTGATTTTTCCACTTTCGGAGAGCACCTTATACCAAGCGATATTGGAATCCAAATTATCGTGGACGCGAATATGGGCGTTTTCGCCAAGGAGAAAAAGCGGGGACACGTAAAGGGCGATGACGCCAAGCGCCAAAAGGAAAAACCATCGTTCTCGTTGTTCGACCATCGGCATAACGCTCCTATTTCCAAGTTTCTATTGGATACGATGTGCAATGAGAAGAAAATTATTCCTATCGACGAAGGGGGTGGTGATTTTATGAAGGTGGCTGCATCCTTCTTAGTCTCTCTCTTTATTCGCATTTTTCACTCTTTCTCTACGTACACCTACATGAACCTCCCCCACTTATCGAAGTGGGGGTTTCCTGTTTCCCCTTCGGAGGTGGATGCATGATAGGCTGGTTGGCAGCCTATCTGCAGGCAACACCTGGCACCCGTCCCGTTGGGAGCCACAGGCAACATGAGTATCCATCCTGAATCCGTGATAAAAACGCGTTCAAACTGCTGAGAAAGCTTGATAAATCAACAAATATCACACTTTTTGCTTTTCACTCAATAAGTGAACATCCGAAACTGGGCTAAACCCTTGATATGATTACGTTTTCCGGTGCTTTTGATGAGCTGCTGTCACGGATTCAGGTATCCATGATACTCAAGGGCGGGAACTCGCCATCTACGACTTCATACCTAAGCAATCCGTCGATACGTAAACGGTTTGACCGTAAATTCCAATGGGCGGATTTCACCATAATATACTTTGGCAAATAAATTCATTGCCCCATGGATATCACGGTGTCGTTTGTACCCGCATTGACATGTATAATTTCTAGAAGAAGATTTATTTTTCTTCCCGCAAACAGGGCATGTTTGCGAGGTATAACTTTCATCTTTTTGTTCAATAATGTCATACAGCGATTGATGAGCGAGTAGTCCTGTCGCCAATCCAGCCGCTGTCACGACAAGAAGCGGATTAATGCGAACAATGAAGCCGATGATGACGATCAACACGCCAATGAGCACCATGTTTCTCTTCTCCTCTCCAAACATCGTATTGACATTGTGGTTCATTCATCTCGCTTCCTTATTTCTTCACTAGCTTTTTCTTCCCCCTTTCTTTCGGTTGTTCCGTATTTCAGAACAATTATTCCAATTTCATCAATTTCATCATTTTCATTATATAATTAAGAAAAATCGAAAACCAATCAATATTTGGGGGAATTTGTTCTCTCTCAACAATGCCGCCGCAGCAATTGAACCGAGCCCCTTTTTATTGCATCCCCTTTCCCTATTTTGTATAATGATTAAGAGAAATTTAGCAGAAAAAGGAGTGCCTCCCCATGACCAAACAACTCCCTCCCGGCCAATTCGAAACGGAAAAATGGCCGATTTTGCATGAAGGCGATGTGTACGAATTCGATGAAGCGGCGTGGAATTTCCGATTGTTCGGCAATGTGAAAGAGGAAGTGACGCTGTCGTATCAGGAAGTGATGCGGCTACCGAAGACGATTTCGACCGTGGATATGCACTGCGTGACGACGTGGTCGAAATTTGATACGACGTTTGAAGGCATCGCTTTCCGCGAGTTTTTGCGCTTCGTCGATCTCGATCCCGACGTGAAATATGTGAAAATTTACGGCTACTTAAACGGCGACCGGTTCGGCTATTCGGCAAACTTGCCGCTTGACGCGCTGATGGGCGACGATGCCTTGTTTGTTTATCGATGGAAAGACAAGCATCACGACTGGCAGGACATCTCGCCGAAGCACGGCTATCCGCTCCGGTTCATCCCGCCGGCGACATTTTATTTATGGAAAGGGGCGAAATGGGCGTCCGGCATCCGCTTTATGAAAGAAGATGAGCCGGGCTATTGGGAGGAGCGCGGCTATTCGATGACCGCCAATCCGTTTAAAGAAGAACGGTTTGCCGAGTGGGTGCCGCGGATTCGCTTTTGACAAACGCAAAAAAGCGAGGGAAAAACCCTCGCTTTTTGTTCCTCAAGCGGCTTGGCGAGATGCCGCTTGTTTCTCAAGCCAAGCACGAAGGCGCCAAAAGAGAAGCTGAAATACGATGGCCGCCATCGCTCCTTTGACGGCGTTAAACGGCAAAATCGCCGATACCACCAACGCCTTCGCTTCCGGTGCGCTCATCTGCGGAGCGCCGAGGAAAAGCGTATACGCCGGCAGAAAGACGTAGTAGTTGAGCACGCTCATGACGAGCGCCATCGTCACTGTTCCCGCCGCCAACCCCAGCAGCAAGCCTTTTTTCGATGCGGCTTTCCGATAAATATAGGAAACCGGCAAAAGGAACGCCACCCCGGCAGTGAAGTTGGCGATCTGGCCGACCGGAACGCCGGTCGCACTGCCGACGAACACGTAGTTCAGCACGTTTTTCAATAGTTCGACCGCCACGCCGGCGAGCGGGCCGTACAACAAGGCGGCGATGAGCGCCGGGATGTCGCTGAAGTCAACAAGCAAAAAGTTCGGAAACGGCGGCAGCGGAAAGTTGAGCATCATCAGCACATGCGCCATGGCGCCCAACACTCCGATGCCGACAAAGGCGCGGATGGAAATACGTTTCATCCTATTTCGCGCAGGAGACTCCCACTTCAACGACCAAAGGGAGTAAGTGGGAGAGGAATGCGCGTTCCCCCCTTTCTTTTGTGTATGATATAATAAAGGCGTGGAGAAAACCGTTCAATAAAGGCACTCCAATCACGGCTACTCGATGTATGGAGTTGGTTACAGGAAACGTTGTAACCGTAAAACATCGAGCGTAGGTCCGTCTGTTGTGTGTGGAAGCCAAGTACTGCCAACAGACACACCGAGAGAATCGGTAACGATGCAGGCATGACCTGCGTCGTTGGGTAGTCGTCAACCTGCCCCCTGATGCAACCCCAAGTCAAGGAAGGAGGACGAAGTCCGTTTGCACTTCTGGGGAGTTGCAAGCCCCCACTTCAAGCGTTAGCTAAGTGGGGGTAGTTGACGCTTGTTCTCCTCCCCTTCTCGTGATTCATCCTCACAAGAAGAAGGCTGCCGCTGCGAGCGCCAACAAAAACTCCCTTAAACCGAACAAGGCTTAAGGGAGAAAAAGGGTGTGCGCAACTAGACGTTCGCATGCGCCAAAACGAACGCCGGCAAACCTTCATCTTCTCCCATCCAGACTATACTGTCGGCTCCGGACTTGCACCGGATCCTGCCTTGCGGCTCGCGGGCTGAGAGGCGAAGCGCCTCATCACCGCCGGTCGGGAATTTCACCCTGCCCCGAAGATGAATCGTTTTTCATTTTTAATTATTCTGATGAGTTTAGCATACAATACTGTTTTCAATTTGTCTATGTTTTTTGCTCACAGCTTGATTATTCCCGCATCGAAAGCGAATCTCCCGGTTCAAGCACCGGTGGGGCGACTTGAACCAAATCGGCGTATTTCAATCCCGTCCCCGTGTTGAGCACGACGACCGTCTCCCCGTCGCGAATCCAGCCGCTCTCGCGCAATTTTCGGGCCGCCGCAAACGCCGCCGCTCCTTCCGGGCAAACGAACGCCCCTTCGAGCTCCGCCACCGTCCGCTTCTCGGCCAAAATCGCCTCATCGCCAATGGTTTGACGCCCAATTCCTTCGCTTTCGAAATCCCAACCGCCTCGCCGGCCGCGGAAAACTCGTGCGCCGCATGGCGCTCCCTCTTTCCCTGTTGGAGATCGCATATGATAAAATAAACACGGAACCGCTCCGCTGCATTGGAGAAGCGATTCACGCATTCACCCAACACTCATACATAAAAAGGAGATGAACAAATGAAACAAGAATTGATCGAACGCTTCATCCGCTACGCCAAAGTGAATACCCAGTCCGATCCAGAAAGCAGCACATGCCCGTCGACTCAAGGGCAATGGGAGCTGGCGAGAATGCTCGTCGAAGAGCTGAAGTCGATCGGCATGGAAGACGTCACAGTCGACGAAAACGGCTACGTGATGGCGACGCTGCCGGCCAATACGGACAAAAACGTGCCCGTGATCGGCTTTTTGGCTCATATGGACACCGCTCCGGAGTTTACGGGAGCCAACGTCAACCCGCAAATCATCGAACAGTACGACGGTGGCGACATCGTGTTGAACAAAGAACAAGGCATCATCTTGTCGCCAAACGATTTCCCGGAGCTCGCCGGCTACAAAGGGCATACACTGATTACAACCGATGGGACGACGCTGCTTGGTGCTGACGATAAAGCCGGAATCGCCGAAATTATGACCGCGATGAACTATCTCATCCAACACCCGGAGATCAAGCACGGCAAAGTGCGCGTCGCCTTTACCCCGGATGAGGAAATCGGCCGCGGACCGCACAAATTTGACGTTGCCAAATTCGGCGCCCAATTTGCCTATACGGTCGACGGCGGGCCGCTTGGCGAATTGGAATACGAAAGCTTTAACGCTGCCGAAGCGAAAATCACGATCAAAGGCAAAAACGTCCACCCAGGCACGGCAAAAGGAAAAATGATCAACTCAATCAAAATCGCCATGGAGTTCCAACAGCAACTGCCAGCCGATGAGGCGCCTGAGCATACGGAAGGATATGAAGGGTTTTACCATTTGCTTTCATTCCAAGGGAGTGTAGAGGAGACGAAACTTCACTACATTATCCGCGACTTTGACCGCGAACAGTTTGAGGCTCGCAAAGCGAAAATGAAAGAGATCGCGGCTTCGCTTGCGCAAAAATATGGAAACGACCGAATCACGCTCGAAATCAACGACCAATATTACAACATGCGCGAAAAAATCGAGCCGGTGCGCCACATTGTGGACATCGCCCACGAAGCGATGACGAACTTGGGCATTGAACCGAAAGTGAAACCGATCCGCGGCGGTACAGACGGGTCGCAGCTCTCCTACATGGGGCTGCCGACGCCGAACCTTTTTGCCGGCGGCGAAAACTTCCACGGCCGCTACGAATACATTTCCGCCGATACAATGGTGAAATCGGCCGAAGTGATCGTGGAGATCATCAAGCTGTTCGAGCAAAAAGCATCTTGATCTACGGAAAACCTTTCTTGAACGATCTTTTTTCGATCGTCCAAGCACAAGCGGCTGCAAGCCCGCCCGTTAGGAGTAAAGAAAAGGTGTCCCGAGTCTTTTGGGGACACCTTTTTCATTAGATAAGCGACCGTTCGCCCTTCCATCCTTTTTCCTCGGTCAACACCTGTTACGGAAGACGGTTGATCCGCCCCTCAATTCGTGCCGAGAACGGCTGCTCAAGACCGCGAATATACGAGACAAGGGCATCCAAATCGACCGGGCCGACCTCGCGGTGTTGCCCTTGCGTCAACACTGTGAACCCATCACCGCCGTCGGCGAGGAAGCTGTTGACCGTTACTGTATATTCAGCGTCTGGATGAAGCGGGGTGCCATCTGGAAGCTGAATGTCAACAACCTTGTCCCCAGCTGGTCTGCTAGCGCTCCATGTATAGCGGAGGCCGGAAATTTGCAGCATGCGCGTTTGGGTTGGCTGCCATTGTTGATTCAAAAGCTGGCGGATTTGCGCGCCGGTGAGCGTCATTTTCACAAGCTGGTTGTTGAACGGCTGAACGTTGTACAGCTCGCCCCACGTCACTTCGCCTTGTTCAATATCGGCGCGAATGCCGCCCGGGTTCATAAAGGCGAAATCGGTTTTCATCGCCGCCCGCTGGGCATCGGCGATCAAATCGCCCAAGGCGGACTCGCCGCTTTCATTTTGTTCATCGGTGATCATTTCAGCTGCCGTGCCAACGACTTGATTGACAAGCGGCGCCACTTTCGCTTCATATTTTTCAATGAGCGTCCGAATTTCCGGGTCCGGAGTGATGCCGTCATGATAGGTCGTCACGATCTCTGCTTTTTTGGCGACGACGTCTTTCGTGCGCGGGTCGATTTTTAAATCGACATCCGAAAACGCCGTGCCGTACGAATACGACTGAACGAGCAGCTTGCCGTCCACAACCGCATTTAAATAGGCATGGTTATGACCGGCGAAAATCACATCGACTTCATCATCGACATTTTTGGCGATATCGACAATTTCCCCGCTGGCGTTTGTCCCATCCGGATTGGATACGCCGGGGTTATGGGCGAGAACGACGATCGTTTGCACCCCTTTTTTCTTCAGTTCCCGGACCGCTTTGTTAATCGCTGTTGCTTCATCGATGAACTTGACTCCCGCGACGCCGCTTGGCGTCACAATCGTTGGTGTTTCCGTGAGCGTGACGCCGATCAATCCGATCGGCATGCCGTTGACCCGCTTAATCACATATGGCGGGAGAATCGGCTTTCCCGTTTGCGCATCAACGACGTTGGCGCTCACGTACGGAAAATCCGCTCCGGCAAAGTCACCGGTCGCCGGGTGGTAGCCGCCATGGATCAAGCGGAGCATTTCCGCTACTCCTTCATCAAACTCATGGTTGCCAAGGGTGCCGACGTCAAAGCCGAGCTTATTGAGCACTTCGATCGTCGGTTCATCTTGCAGCAGCGCTGATACCGGGGGGCTGGCGCCAACCGCATCGCCGGCATGGACGAGCAGCGTGTTTTTGTTTTCCGCCTCCCGCTGTTTCAAATAGGCAGCCAAATAATCAGCCCGTCCGACTTCCCGCCCGCCGACTTTTCTTGTCACATTGAGTTGGCCGTGGAAATCGTTAATGCCTAACAGCTGCACCTCAATATAACGGTGCGAGGAAGCAGGCGGCTTCCCCTTGCTTTTCCCGTTCCCTGCCGCCCCGACTGGAGTGGCGGCCAGCACCGCTGCAGCGGCCAATGCGGATAGCACCCGTCTTCCCCATCGTTTGGAATTCTTCATTCCCGGTTCCCCTTTCTCTCGCCTTCTCGTTCACTCCCATTATATCCTTGCGAGTCCATACAATGATAGAGCAGAAAGGATGATTTCTCGTAAATATTTTGTAAATTCACAACTGACTGTTGAGAACAACAGAAACAAAATCCGTTCTAACACAAAAAAGGTGTTCCGCCAACGATCGGAACACCTTTTTCATCGTTTTGCCATTCCGTGCTATGCCACGCGAAACAAACATGAACGCCACGTTCTTTTCTTTGGTTAGATCGTCTCCTTCCCGCGCACGCCGTTGATCGAATAGCTCGCTGTAATGGCGGCATTTAACGAATGGGAAACGGAACAATATTTTTCTTTTGACAACCGAATGGCGCGGGCGACTTTGTCTTCCGGCAAGTCGCCTTCGAGCGCATAATGAATATGAATGTCGGTAAACCGCTTCGGGTGGTCATCGGCGCGCGTTCCTTCGACTTCCATCGAAAACGCGCGGACGTCAAGCCGCATTTTCCGCAAGATCAAAACGATGTCAATGCCGGTGCAGCCGGCCAAGGCGTGAAGCAACAGTTCCATCGGCCGGGCGCCGGAATCGTTGCCGCCAACGTCTTTCGCGGCGTCGATCGGAATGGTGACGCCGGAAGCGCTTTGGCCGCTGAATGACATGTTTCCGTTCCACGTGACGGTCGTTTTCATCACAGCCGCTCCTCTCTTCTCTGCGTTTGCTGCGGGACGAATGAACTCGTCCGTCCCTGCCTGCTTTTCAGTTTACCGGTTATCATGTGGAAATGCAAAACAACCGCTTTTCTTCATTTCCAGTCTACCGTTTTAACCGGCGCATGATAAAATAGAAACATGCACAAACTTGTTGAGTAAAGGGTGTTTGATTCGATGACCGCACTCATTTTGCTTCTTGCTTATCTTCTCGGCTCGATTCCGTTTGGCCTTCTTGTCGGGAAAATCGGCTACGGGATCGACATCCGCGAACATGGAAGCGGCAATCTCGGAGGAACGAACACGTTCCGCGTGCTTGGGGCGAAAGCGGGCACGATCGTCATTGTCGGCGATATGCTAAAAGGGACGCTGGCGGCGAGCTTGCCGATGCTTTTTTCCGTCCCCGTGCATCCGCTTTTGGCCGGGGCGGTGGCAGTCGTCGGCCATATGTATCCGGTGTTCGCCAAGTTCCGCGGCGGCAAGGCGGTGGCGACATCGGGCGGGGTGATGCTGTTTTATTCGCCGTTGTTCTTTTTGTCGCTCATCGCCGTGTTTCTTGTCGTCTTGGCTGTTTCACGCTACGTCTCGCTGTCATCGATGGCCGCGGCGCTGTACGCGGTCGTGTACACCGTCTTTTTCACGGACGACATTCCATTGACGGTGGCAGTGTTGTTGCTGGCTTCGTTTATCTTTTATCGTCATCGCGCCAACATCAAGCGCATCTTGAACAAAACGGAGCCAAAAGTGAAATGGCCAGGCAAACGCTCATGACGACGGACGGAGAAAGGAGATTTGCTGCGTTGAGATTGCCGGAAGCATTTGTCGCGAAAATGAAGAAGCTGCTTGATGAAGAAGCAGACGAGTTTTTCGCTGTGTATGAAAACGAAAAAATCAACGGCTTGCGCGTCAATCCGTTGAAAACCGACCCGGGCGCATGGGTCAAAACGGCGCCCTTTTCCCTTTCCCCGGTGCCGTTTTGCCCGACCGGGTTTTATTATGAACCGGACGAACAGCCGGGAAAGCATCCGTACCATGCGGCCGGCCTGTATTACATTCAAGAACCGAGCGCGATGGCGGCCGCCGAGGCGCTGCAGCCTGAGCCGGGGGATACGGTGCTTGACTTGTGCGCCGCCCCTGGCGGGAAAACGACCCAGCTTGGCGCGATGATGAAAAACAGAGGGCTGCTTGTCGCCAACGAAATCCACCCGAAACGGGTCAAAGCGCTTGCAGAGAACGTCGAACGGTTCGGCTTGACGAACACCATCGTCGTCAATGAAGCTCCCGAAACGCTTGCCGAGCGGTTTCCGGGCTTTTTTGACAAAATTTTAGTGGACGCTCCGTGCTCGGGGGAGGGCATGTTCCGGAAAGAAGAAGAGGCCGCCTCGTTTTGGAGCCCGGCCTATGTGGAAGAATGCGCGGCAAGGCAGCGGCGCATTTTAGAAAGCGCCTATGCGATGCTGAAAGAAGGCGGCATTCTTGTCTATTCAACATGCACGTTCTCTCCGGAGGAAAACGAGCAAACGATGGAATGGCTGCTCGAGACGTACGATGATTTGCGGTTGCTGCCGATTGCGAAAATCGGTGGCATCGAGCCGGGACGGCCGGAATGGACGAAAACCAATCGATCCGATCTCGTCCACGCCGCCCGCCTTTGGCCGCATCGCCTCAAAGGGGAAGGACATTTTGTCGCCAAGCTGCAAAAACAGCGGCCGACTCCACCTTGGAGCGGGCGGTGGGCGAAAGCGAACGCGCCAAAAGCGGCCGTCCGATTGTACCGCCAATTTGAACAGCAATCGTTGCAAACCGTGCAGCACGGAACAATCCTCTCGTTTGGCAGCCATTTGGCCATGCTCCCGGACCGATGCCCGGATTTGTCCGGCTTGAAAGTGGTGCGCGCTGGCCTTCATCTTGGCGAGGCCAAAAAGGAGCGGTTTGAGCCGAACCATGCCCTTGCCTTGGCGCTGCGGACAGAGGAAGCGAAACATGTGCTTGACCTATCGAGCGCAAGCCGCGAAATCGTCCAATATTGGCGCGGCGAGACGCTTTCCACCGGCGGCGACCGCGGCTGGCTGCTTGTGACGGTCGACGGGTTTCCATTCGGCTGGGGAAAAGAAGTCAAAGGGACGGTGAAAAACTTTTATCCGAAAGGGCTGCGTCTGATCTAACGGCGGGGCCGCACGAGGCTGGAACGGCCAAAAAAAGGTGTCTCATTGTCTTTGAGACACCCTTTTTCTTCCAAATAGACGCCGACAAGATTCACGATGTTGCACGGAAACGTTGACGTCAACGTTTTTACCGCGGACGGTTTGTCGGGATCGTTAAGGTAAATACGATTTCATCGGCCGCCAAATCGATTTTTTTCGCCGCTACTTGATACCCGTTGCCAAAACGAATCTCATGGAGCGCCACATAAATGCGGGCCCGTCCCGGATCGATGATGACTTCATCCGGCAGCGGCGCATGCTTTTGCAAGTAGCGAAGCACGTACGTCACCGGCAGCTTCCAGTCGCCGAGCGAAATGACCGGTTCGACAAGTTCGACGTTCCCGCCTTTCACGACTTTCGGCACAAACGAGACGACGAGCTCGACGTTGCGCCCAAAGATCGGAATTTCACTCGAGACGTAAACGCGGTCGGCGAGCCAAACGTCATAGCGAAGCGGATGGTCTTTCGTTTTTTCCGCCAAATAATCGTTAATGACAGCGTTCAAGTGCGCTTTTTTGGAGTACACCGTAAACGAAGCCCCTTCCACATCCAGGCGCTCCGGCCGTTTCACCGGCGGAGACGGCTGCAGCAGCCAAACAGCGGCAAGAATGAGCACAACAGCATTCACAGCCGCCAAAACGAAAAACGATCGTTTCCAATTCATTCTAACATACTCCTTATGCTGCTTCATTTCGTTTCCATCAGTTCGCCCACCACTCTTTTCGCGCATCGAGCGACTCATACACCCGCACTGCCATTTGCGCATATCCCTCGGCGTTCGGGTGAAATTCATCGCGGTGAAGCAAATCATCGCGGTTGGCAAACATGTCTTGAATATCCACAAAGATCGTGCGCGGATAGCGGGAAACCACTGCTTGGCTTGTGCGGTTCCATTCGGCGATGACATCATCGATTTCCGGGATGTTCGGCAACGTGGCGGAAAACGGATTGTACAAGCCGATCAGGACAACGACCGCATCCGGGTTGATCGTGCGCAACAACATCAACAAATGATCGAGCCGCTCGGCAAATCGTTGGCTCTCGTTCGCAAACCGCTCGTACGATAAGTCAAAAAAATGAGCGCGGACGACATTCATCACGTCATTGCCGCCGATCGTGATCATGACGATATGAGCCCGCTCAAGCTCCGCCTGATGGGCGCGAATAACCGGTTCAAGTTCGGTGATGCGCCGGCCGCGCTTTCCGGCATTCGTGACGGTCACCGTCCGCACCCCATCCTCCGCCGCCAAAAGCGGGACAAGGCGGCCGACATAGCCGCCTTTCCTTTCACCGTCTCCGACTCCTTCGGTCAATGAATCGCCTAACGCGACGAGGTGAATGTCTTTCGGCAACGGCTTCGCTTCCGGCTGGCTGACGGCGGTTTCATGCGGGCGGTCCGGCTTCCCGCCGGCCGGGAGCACCGTGCACCCGGCAAGCAACACCCCCACCATGATGAGCCATCCCCATCGCATCATGTGTGACACCTGCCTTTTGCCGCAACAGGGAAAAGACGAAAAGAAGGCAAAACGGCGTCCGTTTTTGCCTTATCGCGACGACTGCAAAATTTCAATATGCTCTAAAATCGTGTCGTACGGCACATCCTGCACGCCGCTGTATGTTTGGACCACCTTGCCGTCCGGCCCGACTAAATAAAAGCTCGTACCATGGATGACTTGGTCATCGCCAGCCGGCTTTTGCACCATCGTTTTAAAGCTTTTTTGCGCCAGCTCGCTGATCTCGGTTGGGCGGTACCCGGTCAGGAAATGCCAGTTTGCTAGGTCATTTGTAAATTGTTTCGCATAAGCCGCCAGTTTTTCCGGCGTGTCAACTTCCGGGTCGACACTGAACGAAACAAATTCAACATCGAGCCCCTTTTCTTCCGCCTTCTCTTTCAGTTTGGCCATGTGGGCGGTCATCGGCGGACACACCGTTTCGCAATTGGTAAAAATAAAATCGGCGACCCACACTTTTCCTTTCAGATCGCGAAGTCCAAACGGCTTGCCGGTCTGATCGACAAACGTAAAGTCAGCGACCGGCCAGTTTTTGGCATCCGGAATTGTTTTTCCGCACGCGGCAAGCAAACAAACGGCTGCCATCATCATGATTCGTTTCCACATCCACTGCTCGTCCCTTTCATCCTGTATCGCTTTGTTTCAAACTGCGCCCGACCCCTTGTGCTCCCCTTCTTCCGTATAATACATCAGCGCAAGCGCGCCGGGTCCGGTATGAATCGAAATAACCGGCGTCGTTTCAACAATGTCAACCGGCACAGAACCGATCGCCTCAGCGACTGCTTCTCTCAGCCGCTCCGCCCAGCGCCTGGCATCGGCATGGGCAATGGCGACCGCGCGCACCGGCGCTTCCGCCTTCTCCTTAACCAACCGGCCCGCTAAATCGGCGATGGCTTGCGAAAAGCTGCGCACGTTCGACACCGGTGTATACAGCCCGTCAACAAGCGCAGCGATCGGCTTGATGCGCAGCAACGAGCCGACGAGCGCTTTGCCGCGGCCGATGCGGCCGCCTTTCGCTAAATGATCGAGCGTATCGAGCACCACATACAGCCGCGTACGACGGCGCACGTCGTCTAAGCGCCGGATGATCTCGTCAACGCTTCGACCCGCCTTCGCCAAGCGGGCGGCTTCAAGCACTTGGAATCCAAGCGCATACGAAATGAATTGGGAATCGACGACCGTCACGTTCGCTTTGGTCAGGGCCGCCGCATGCTCAGCCGAACGGACCGTGCCGCTCAGCTCGCCGGCCATATGGATCGATATGATCTCGCTTCCGTCCGCCCCGAGCCGGTCATAGACAGCTAGAAACTCACCGACCGACGGTTGCGAGCTTTTCGGCAGTTCACGCGCTGCCTTCATCTTCGCCATAAACTGCCCTGGTGTGATCGTCACCCGGTCGACAAACGCCTCGCCGTCAACCGTCAAATGAAGCGGAACGACTTCAATGCCGTGCTCGGCGAGCACCGAAGACGGCACATCAACCGTTGAGTCGGTTACAATTTTGATTGGTTTCATTCGCTCACTCCTAATACTGATGATCTCGTTTCCATTATATAATGAAACCGGCAAAAATCCTACCTAAAAACGTCCATGAGCAAGCTCGGCTCATCCCCAAGCAGGAACATCGCCCATTATGAACGATACCGGCAGAAAAAAAGTTGTTTTGCCGCCAAGGACAAAACAACAACAGTCATGCATTATGCTTTAACGCCGTTTCTTTAAAGATCTGTTCATATACAGGCCATTTCAGCACTTTCTTCAAATGTTCGCGGAACGAATACACAGAACGGCTCGTTCTCGATCGGTACACCTTTGCAATAAACGCCTCCAAGCGCAGTTGGATCATGAATCGGTATGTGTTCTCTTCCTCCAATACTGGGATTTCGATAATCTTGACCTTCTGCCCATACACGTTTTGAAACTCGAGGCTTTTGAATAGCAAAATATCAATCCTCTTTTTCACCGATTTACTTTTATTATACACCAATCCGGTGAAAAAGTTTGTCGAAATGCGGCGAATTTGTTCCGACTTTTTTCGTCAAATCAATAGATGGAACAAGTTCGGGTCTTTGTTGACCTCTTGGAACGGGAAACCTTTTTTCTTCATCCGCTCGATGAGCGGTGCGTAGTCTTCGCGCCGTTTCAGCTCGATGCCCACAAGCGCCGGTCCGCTTTCTTTGTTGTTTTTCTTCGTGTATTCAAACCGGGTGATGTCATCCGTCGGCCCAAGCACTTCATCCAAAAACTCGCGCAGCGCCCCGGCCCGCTGCGGGAAGTTGACGATGAAATAGTGCTGCAGCCCTTCGTAAATCATCGAGCGCTCTTTGATTTCCTGCATCCGGTCGATGTCGTTGTTGCCGCCGCTCACCACGCAAACGACCGTCTTGCCTCGGATTTGTTCCTTGTAAAACTCGAGCGCGGCGATCGGCAGCGCCCCAGCCGGCTCGGCGACGATGGCGTTTTCGTTGTACAGCTCCAAAATCGTCGTGCACACTTTCCCTTCTGGAACGACGACGATGTCATCAAGCACCCCGCGGCATAAGGCGAACGTTTTTTCCCCGACCGTTTTGACAGCGGCGCCGTCCACGAACTTGTCAATCTCCTCAAGCGTGACGACACGTCCATGCTCGAGCGCCGTTTTCATCGATGGGGCGCCGGCCGGTTCGACGCCAATCACTTTAGTGAACGGGGAAATGCTTTTCACATACGTCCCCAGCCCAGCCATCAATCCGCCGCCCCCGATGCTGGCAAACAAAAAGTCAATCGGCTCATCGCAGTCGTTGAGCACCTCGACGCCAATCGTCCCCTGTCCGGCGATGACGTATTCGTCATCAAACGGATGGATGAACGTCCGCCCTTCCGCCTCGGCGCACTTCACCGCTTCGTTGTAGGAATCGTCAAACGTGTCGCCGACAAGCACGATCTCAACCATGTCTTTGCCAAACAGCTGCACTTGCGACACTTTTTGCCGCGGCGTCGTCGCCGGCATATAAATTTTCCCATGCACGCCAAGCGCTCGGCATGAATAGGCCACCCCTTGGGCATGGTTGCCGGCACTGGCGCATACCACCCCGTTTCTCCGCTCCTCATCCGTTAAATGCTTCATCCTGTTGTACGCCCCGCGCAGCTTAAACGAACGCACGACTTGCAAATCCTCGCGCTTTAAGTAGACATTGCATTCGTAGCGCTCGGATAACAGCGGATTTTTTTGCAGCGGCGTATGGAACACAACATCCTTCAACGTATGATACGCGATCAAAATGTCCTCGACGTATACTGCCCCTTGCTTTCGTTTCAGCTGTTGTTCCATGTTCTCGTTCCCTTTCTTTTCTAAGTTGTCTTTGATTTGTAGATTATATCACAAATTCGTAAAAAGAAAAGGGAATTTTCGAAAAGTTTTTGGGTGAAGAGGGGCTGGCTCGCGATCATCGCGATAATCCCGCTTTACCGGACGCTTCCGCGGTCCTAGCTTGACGTCATCGGATGAGCTTCTAGAAACCTCTTCCACTCGGCCAATACAGGCACAGCGAACGGCTCGTTCATGCGCAAGCGGACCGAAAAAACGACCGGCGCTATGTCCGGTCGTCCTCTTTTTTAAACTCTTCTTCCTCGGCAAATTCCGTTGCCCATCTTCCTTCATCATACCAGCGGTGCTCTTCTTCCCTCCTTGCCTCTTCGAGAACATGGCTTTCCATATACAAGTGGAAAAACGCTTCAACCGCCCCGATCGCCAAGGCGCTGAAAAATGCGCCGTATGCCACGTTGACGGACGGGGCAATGAGGGCAAAGCTGGACGGCCAAATCAACAAAAAGGAAAGCGGCACGTCAAGTGCGGCAGCAACAAAATGGCCGACGCGCGGCAAGATGAACACATCGCCGATGACGTAAGACACGAGCGCCGTGATGACCGTCATGAGCGAAATCAACGAAAGCGGGGCGTTGAAGATCGTAAACATGGAAAATAAGACGACGCTCCAAGCGGCGAGCTTGACGATAAAAGGAACGATATGCTTCATTTGTCTTCCCCCATTTCCATTGTTGGGTCTTACTTGTTATCGTTCCTTGTTCGCCCCGCTTCTATGCAAAAAGACGCGCCCAGCCCAAAGCTAAGCGCGCCCTGTTTTTCGCTCATAAATGAGAAAGGCGTGATCGTATCGGTTTTTTTCATCGATCGTTCCTTGCGTATATGAAACGATCTCCCACTCTTGCTCGGAAATCGGCGGATAAAACGTATCGCCAGGGAACGAGGCGAAAATTTTCGTCACATACAGTCGGGCGGCAAGCGGCATCGTCGCCTGAAACAGTTCCGCTCCTCCGATGATAAACACCTCTTCATCGTTGCGGCCGGCGGCCCACTGTTTCACCTCGTCGAGCGAGTGAAGCACAAGGCAGCCTTCCGGGCGAAACGAACGGTTGCGCGTGACGACGATGTTTTCCCGGCCGGGAAGCGGCCGGCCGATCGCCTCAAACGTTTTTCGCCCCATCACGATGGCATGCCCCATCGTCACCCGTTTGAAATACGCCAAATCAGCCGGCAAATGCCAAGGCAAACCGTTGTCTTTGCCGATCACCCGGTTTTCATCCATCGCCACAATGTGCGACATCATCGCGCTCTCCCCTTCACACCGCCACCGGCGCTTTAATCGCCGGATGCGGATCGTAGCCGACGATTTCAAAGTCGTCGTATTCATAGTCAAAGATAGACGGCGGCTTCCGTTTGATCACGAGCTTCGGTAGCGGGCGCGGCTCGCGCGTCAGCTGCAGTTTCGCTTGTTCCAGATGATTTTTGTACAAATGGACGTCGCCGCCGGTGAAAATGAGTTCGCCGACATCGAGGTCGCACTGCTGGGCGATCATATGCGTCAACAACGCGTAGCTCGCGATGTTAAACGGCAACCCTAAAAACGTATCAACGGAGCGCTGCTGCCACATGCATGACAACCGGCCGTTGGCGACGTAAAACTGGAAGGCGTAATGGCACGGCGGCAGCTTCATCTCGTCCAATTCCGCTACATTCCAAGCGCTCACCAGCAGCCGGCGTGAATGCGGATTTCGTTTGATCTCTTCGACAACCCATGCGATCTGGTCGATGGTTTTCCCGTCTGCTCCCTTCCACGAGCGCCATTGCGCGCCGTAAATCGGGCCGAGATCGCCGTTTTCGTCCGCCCACTCGTCCCAAATCGTCACGCCATTCTCCTGCAAATAGCGGACGTTCGTATCGCCTTTTAAAAACCAAAGCAGTTCATAAATGATGGAGCGGATATGCAATTTTTTCGTTGTCACGAGCGGAAATCCATCTTGTAAGTTGAAGCGGAGCTGGCGGCCGAACACCGACAGCGTGCCGACGCCCGTTCGGTCTTCTTTTTCGACGCCGTTTTCCAAAATATCCTCCAAAAGCTGTAAATATTGCCGCAATGTCCTCACCTCACGCTCTATCATACCATAAAGCAACGCATGGTGAACCACTTGTCCGTGAACTACCCCCACTTAATTTTCTAGCGAAAATTTGAAGTGGGGGCTTCCAAAGAAGTTTGACTGCTTCAAGCAATCCTTATTCTTTGAGGCGTGTCCACTTCGCCGCTAGAGCATAAGACACTCAGGTCTACAGCTTTACTTTTCTTTAAGATGTTTAATGCGCCATTGACATCAGCATTCATTAGTTTGCCAGACTTTGTTCGATACAAGCCGCGCTTAATACGTTTGCCGCTGAACTTATATTCTTTTGGATTGTCGGCATTATATTCAGGAATCTCATCGCCGTCAAAAAAGCTGGCTTGAGACGTATATGATTCTTCCTGTTTCAAGAATTCAATGCCGTAAAATTCACAAAGATATTCTAGTTTTTCTTTTATGTTACCGAGAGGAATATTGACAAAGTTTTGATTTGTCTTTTTTCCTAGATTCATATTGCGTTGCCATGTTTCCGCATAGCCAATGACAAGTTTGCCAATTTGATTTTCAATACAGTAGTTAATGATGTAACGGCAAGTCTTGTTGATATAATCATTCACTTTATTATTGCGATTCATAGCAAGCAAAGCCTGTTTACGAGTGGTGCCTTTGATTTTTTGCTTATCTTTTATGCTTTGAAGTCTGGCATTTTCTTTGTTAAACCATTGATTGATACTTTTTAATCTCCGCCCATCAATGATGAATGATCTGCCGTCTGATGTGACACAAGTGGCAACATTGTTTAATCCTAAATCAATTGCCAGTGCTTTTTGGTCATTTAATTCTCTTTGATCTTCAGGCATTTCATATTTGTACTGAATCTCAAAGAACCTGGCATGATGCTTAGGAATGATTTCAATCTGCTTAATCTTTTTGTCCAGTAACACAGGCGGAATCGTTATCGTGATAGGCTTGTGAGTCTTTTTAAATAGGCGAGAATACGGTATCGTGAATTTGTTGCCGTCTATACGAATCTGGCCAATGATCAGTGAATGAAAGCCATCTTTTTTAAGATATTTTGGAATACTGATAGCCTTGTGGTCATATTTTCCTTGTTTGGCAAGACTGATCAAACCAAAGAAAGATTTAAAGGCTTCATTGACCTTTTTTAAAATTTGCTGTGCCATGTTGCTGTTTAACAGCTTATAGTTTTCGTTAGTTTTTGCAAGATGATCGTTTTTCTCATAATTAAGAAATTCCTTGTGTTCAAAATAGTATTGTCTGACATTGTACAATCCGACGTTGTACATGTTCTTGGCAATATGGCACAGTTCTCGAAGAGTCAAGTATTCTTCTTTGGTCAAACCATTTAGCTGTTGTTTGATACAAAAATACATTTTTTCACCTCCCATCTAACTATATTATACTATATTTTACTGAATCTATCCTATTTTCAGCAAAATATAGTTAAGGCGATTCATCTCCCACTTACTCCGCTTCGCTTCGTTGAAGTGGGAGTCTTCTCGCCTAATTAAGATAAAAAAAACGAGCCTTTTACGAGGCCCGCTCCGCCAATCCACGGATGAATGCGTATGTGTTCGGCGCTACCGCCCGCAGCGTGTGCCGCGTCTCTTCACTTGCGTAATAATAGGCAAACGACTCGGCAAAATACTCTTCTGGATAGGTCAAAAAATAAGATTCGCCAGGAAAAAGCCGCGGCGCCTCCTCCCGCCAAATCGCTTGAAATTCGTCCGTTTCATGAATGCGGTCAAATACGATGTAATCGAGCGAATGAGCAAACTCATGCAGCTCCAAATTGACCGAGCCGTGTCCTTTCCCTTTTTCGCTATGGCCGAGACGGACGAGCACCAAATGCGACCCGCCGATGCCCGGCACGTCATCCCATGTTTTGGATCCCGGCGCATAGCCGCGCGGGGTTTTCCCACGCAAGTGGCGAGCTGTCGGTTCATTCGTAATAGGGCCTGTCAACAGCTGAATGTAAATATGATGAGCAGCCGCCTGCTCTAAAATGCTGCGATCTATGCGGGCAAGCGTCTGAATGGTCTTGTTCGCCTCCGCAGCGGGAAACGCTGTCTCGGGCACGATCACAATGCGGCCGAGCACGTCACGGGACGGAATGTCCCGAAGATCAAGGCCGCTTTCTTGAAGCAGCACGCCGTGGGCGGCCGGGTACGGCGAAAGCGATAGAAGCGGAATCGCGAACAGCGCTGCCAACAAACTAGTCCACAATCGTTTCATGGTGTTCCCCCGCTTCTTTTATTGGTATTGTCAAAAGTGTATCCTCCACACTCACGGTTTTCCCTTGAGTTTCAACGGTTGAACGAAAAAAAGCTTGCCACCCCCGTTGTTTTCGGCCATCATTGAGGTAACGACACCCAACAGCCAAAACAAAGGAGTGACAAGCTTTGTTACCTCAATTATTAGCCTATTTGCTCGAAATAATCAAGACCCAATATCAAATCATTGTGTATTTGATGGGTGTGATCGTGGGAAAATCCTTGAATCTCGAGGACTTGGACGAACCCATCCAAAAGCCGTACCGGAAACTTCAGGTCGATGACCTTCCGATCATCGATGTGCCGGAAACCCTTGATTACCGGAAGCTGTTGGCAGACTATGAAGCCCAGCACGGACGTCCTTTACGGCCCATCCAGCGCCGCGCGAATGCGAAACACCGTGTTCCGGATTCGTTGACCTGCCCTCGCTGCCAGGCTCCCTCTTCTTACCTGTACGCCAATAACGGCGGAAACGGGCAATACCAATGCAAAGTGTGCCAGTGCCGGTTCAACCACCGAAATCGGTTCACCAAGCAAGCGGTCTTTCGCTGCCCGCACTGCAAAAAGACGCTGGAAAAGATCAAGGAACGCAAAGAATACCACATCTATAAGTGCAAGAACAACGATTGCCCGTTTTACCAGGCCAACCTTCGCCGGATGACCAAGAAGGAGCGCCAACAGTTTCAACAGGATCCTCAAGCCTTCAAGGTGCGGTATTTGTTTCGAGAGTTCTTGTTTGACTTTCTCCCGTTGGCTTCCTCGTCGCCCATCCAACCGAAGGTCGATTTGTCCCGGCTGGCTGCGTCGCCGCACGTGTTGGGGCTCGTGTTGACGTACTACGTCAACTTTGGGATGTCCTCGAGGGAGACCGCCGCCGCCATGAAGGACATCCATGGCGTCTCGATCTCCCATCAGACGGTGCTCAACTACGCCAACAGCGTCGCGCTTTGGATCAAGCCCTTTGTCGACCGGTTCCCGTATGAGCTGTCCGGTTCGTTTTGCGGGGACGAGACGTATATTCGCGTCAAAGGGCGCTGGCATTACCTGTTCTTTATGTTTGATGCCGTCAAAAAGATCGTGCTGTCGTATCGCGTCTCGCCCAAGCGGGACACGCTCTCGGCCATCCAGGCCATCGATGATGTCCTGCGAAAGCTGCCGTCCCTCCCAGACGACTTGTCGTTTGTCGTGGATGGCAACCCGATTTACCGGCTGGCGCAACACTTCTTCGCCCAGCACGGGATTTCGTTTGACGTCCGCCAGGTGATCGGCCTAACCAACGAAGATCCGGTCTCGGAAGAGTTTCGCCCTCTCAAACAGATCATCGAGCGATTCAACCGGACCTTTAAAGGCAACTACCGCCCGACCCATGGGTTTGGTGCGGAAGAAGGCTCGGTGTCCTTTGTGACGCTGTTTGTGGCGTATTTCAACTTCCTGCGCCCGCATAGCGCACTCGAAGGCCGGGTCCCGGTCGTCATCCCGGAACTGGCGGATCTTCCGCATATGCCGGCCCGGTGGACGAAGCTCATCGCCATGGCACAAGCGTTTCTCCAACAAGAGGCGGCCTGACTTTTTTGTCCGCCGGAGCCCGTTGAACAGAACTCCTGCCGGATTCGGCGAAGCGAACCCTTGACCAACCGAACACCGCCAAAGGTAAAATTCGGTCATGGCAAGGGCGGCTTTCCTATTGCCTTCTTTTTGTCCCCGTCGCCCTTGACGACTCTTTCCCACCTTTGGCGGGTGTTGGTCAAGGGCGAATCCGGCCCTCCGCATGCCCCACGATGCTCAATGGTATGATCTGTGTGGAGTTTTCATAGAACTTTTGACGCTACCCTTTTATTCTATGAAAATGATATCATAGAACGAAGCAGGGAAAAACGCGCAAAATCAGGAAAGAACCGCAAGCGGTTTATGTGCGCCAATTCGGCGGCGTATTTTTGGACCAGTAGATTTTCCCGAGTTCATAGTGAGCTTGAAAGCCATCATCGCAAGTATGATAGTGAAATTGAAACCAGTACCCGTCCTGCGGCGGATGTTCGCGGCGGACGTGAAAGCGAATGACATCTTCTGCCGTATCGGCGCGGTAAATATGGAAAATGCGTTCCCCTTGCCCGCCGGACGGATTTTCCGATACGGCCAAATAACGGAGCTCTTCTTCCGGACAGCGTTCAGCCAGCCCGGCAATCACCTCTTCGATGCGCGGCAAGATGACGGTGCGAAATTCATCTTCAATAACCGGGGCGATTTTGCGGCCAAACTTTTCGTACGACTGCGCCACTGCCTTTTCCATCGTCTCTTCGATAAACTGTTCACGAGTTAACGAAACAGAAACAGCTTCTGCCGCATGGTCTGCTTGGGAATGCTTCCAATCGGGAGACGGGGCGTCATCTGACGGCGGCTCTTTGGCCGCGAGCAGCGAAGCGGGCGGTGTGACGAGTCCAAACGTGCAGACGGTAATGGCGGCAACAAGCGTTTTTCGAAGCCAAGACGGCAGCTTCATCGCCTTCACCTCCCACTACCGCCGATCAGCGGCTAAAGACGCAAACAAACCGGTCGCTTTTAATTTGGCGACCGCCCGGCGCAACACCGCCTCCGGCTGGACGAGGGCGATGCGCACATAGCCCTCGCCGCTTGGCCCAAACGCGTGCCCGGGCGTGACGACGACGCCCGCTTGGTCGATGAGCGCCTTCGCAAACGAAAGCGATGTAAAGCCGTCCGGAATTTTCGCCCACACGAACATACCGGCTTGCGGACGGTCAACCGCCCAGCCGATGTCGGCCAACCCGTCAACGAGCGCATCGCGGCGCGATTGATAGATCGCGCGGCTTTCGGCGCAAAAGTCGGCCCCATGACGCAGCACTTCGGCCGCCGCTTTTTGAATCGGCCAAAAGACGCCATAATCCAAATTCGACTTAAACTCGGCGAACGTGCGAATCACCTCGGCATTTCCGCACAAATAGCCGACCCGGCAGCCGGCCATGTTGTAGCTTTTGGACAACGAATTGATCTCCACGCCAACGTCCTTTGCGCCTGGAACAGAAAGAAAACTCACCGGTTTGTTTCCGTCATAATACAGCTCGCCGTAAGCAAAATCGGACACAACGAGAATATCGTACCGCTTCGCAAACTCGACCACTTCGCGATAAAACGATTCTGTCGCTATAGCTGGAACTGGATTTCCAGGGAAGTTGATAAACATGATTGTCGCCCGTTTGGCAATGTCCTCCGGGATCGCACGCAAATCCGGCAAAAAGCGGTTTTCCTCCCTCAGCGGCAGAAAATACGGCTCCGCTTCCGCCATTGCCACCCCCGCCGCATACGCCGGATACCCGGGATCCGGCAATAAAATGACATCCCCCGGGTCGGCGAACACCATCGGCAAATGCACGAGCCCGTCCTGTGATCCGATGACGTACGTTACTTCCGTCTCCGGATCGAGCACGACGCCATGCGCCGTGCGATAATAGTCGGCGACCGCTTCACGAAACTCGCGAATGCCCCTTAATGTGTAGCCGTACGCATTCGGCTCGTTGGCGTAGCGGGCGATCGCCTCACGCACAAACGGCGCCGGGGGCAAATCCGGGCTGCCGACGCTTAAATCGATCCACTCGTCATGAAGATGGCACCGCTGTTGGCGATACGCCGCCAATTCGGCAAAAATCGATGCAGAAAATGCGTTCATTCGTTTCGCCCTTTTCATCGTCTTTCCTCTCCCTTGCCAAAACAAAAACCGCTTTTCCTTTTCACTTTTGGTTGGTATATACTATGATTACATGAATAGTGTATCATATGTTCAAGGGGAAAACATAGACAGAAAGGCGGGAAAACAGCGATGACAACCATCTTTTTTGCGGCCAGCCTCATTACGTTGTTGTATTTCATTTACAGCTGCATCGCCAATGCCTGACGGCGGCAGCGAAAACGGAGCTCCGCACAGGAGCTCCGTTTTCTTTCAGTCGATTTTCGTTTTTTTGCGCGCAGAATCAAGCTCGTAGGCGCATGTTTCCGTTTGCGTCGTGCCTTGTCCCCTCACCTCCGGGGCGCTGACGCCCGTTTTCGAACGGTCTTTTTTCCGCTTCGGCATGCCGATCACCTCCGCCCTTATCGTTCCCCGGCGCCGGCAGTGGTATGCAAGGCCTGGGAAGGCATAAGGCATCAGTTACAATATTTGTCAAACGCAGCCAAAATGTTTTCCATCACGTCCTCCATCGAGTGAAACTCGATGTCTTCGCGCGGGATAAAATGAACAACTTCCTTTCCTTTTAAGAGCGCCATCGACGGCGAGGACGGCGCATAGCCGACAAAGTACTCGCGCATTTTCGCCGTCGCCTCTTTGTCTTGGCCGGCGAATACCGTCACAAGATGATCCGGCTTTTTCTCGCTCCTAAGCACCGCCTGCGTCGCGGCCGGGCGCGCCAGTCCGGCGGCGCAGCCGCACACTGAGTTGACAAAGACAAACGTCGTTCCTTCCACTTGTTCCATAAACTGCTCGACTTCCTCACTCGTGCGCAATTCGCGGAAACCGGCGCGGACGAGCTCATCGCGCATCGGCTGCACGAGCTGACGCATATATTCTTCATATGCCATCGACATGGCCATCATCCCTCCATATGATCATCGTTGTGCTATCAGCATACTATACTTCGCACGAAAAAATCAATGAAGACGGCTGCCAGCGGCAAGTGAAAAGCCGATGGCCGGGGGAAGACGCCCCTCCAAATCAGCGCCGGCTGGGAAACAGCCGCAAACCCGAAAATGAAGTGGCTGCCGTCAGTGACTGCAGCGTGGAACATTCAAATAGAATGAACGTATCTTGAGCACAACCGTGACGACTTAACAAGAATCGCTTTTTTGGCCAAAGAAAGAGACGCGCCGGCCGGCGCGCCTTTTTTTATTTCTCCGTCTTGTTCTCTTTTTTTCGACTTTCCGTCATTTGCTTCCAGACGGAGCCTTTCGCCTCTTCGCCGCCTTCAATCCGTTCGATCGCCATTTTCACTTGCAAACTGACCTCAAATTCCGGATCGTTTTCCGCCGCTTTTAACGCCGGCAAGGCCGATTCATCGCCGACTTCGTACAAAAACATAGCCGCGCGCCAACGAACGAGCTTGCTTTCGTCCTTGAGCGCCTCGATCATGGCCGGAATGGCGTCCGGGTCGCCGATGTCGGACAAACAGTCGCCGGCAGTGCGGCGGACAGCGACAGCCGGATCTTTTAGCGCTTTGTACAAATACGGAAGCACCTTTTTCCCGCCGATCATGCCAAGGTATGCCGTCGCCAGGCGGCGAATCGCCATTTTTTCATCCTTGAGCGCCTTGGCCAACACCGGGATATCGTCCTCGGTCGGCTCGGCCATCTGTTCGAGCGCGGCATACCGTTTGCGCCAATCCGGGTCATCGAGCATCTCGCTCGTCACTTTGAGGCTTGGACGCTTTTGCACCGTTTTTTCCTGCTCGCCGCGGCGGAACATGTTGACGATCCGCTCCAGCCGCTCGGGCGGATAGGCTGCCGACAGCTCATCGACGGCAAGCGTTACCCCTCCTTGCCTTACAGCAGCTTTTCAATTTCCTTTCTCAGCTCGCTTGGCTTTGTTTGCGGTGCGAAACGAGCTACAACCTTGCCGTTGCGGTCGACCAAAAACTTCGTGAAATTCCATTTGATCGCCTTTGTTCCCAATGCCCCCGGCGCCTCTTCTTTCAAATATTGAAACAGCGGATGGGCGTGATCGCCATTCACATCCACTTTCGCAAACAGCGGGAACGTCACACCGTAATTCAACTGGCAAAATTGTTCAATTTCCTCTTCCGTCCCCGGCTCTTGGCCGCCGAACTGGTTGCACGGAAAGCCGAGCACAACAAACCCGCGATCGCGATATTCGTCATACAGCTCCTGCAGTTCTTTATACTGCGGGGTGAAGCCGCAACGGCTCGCCGTGTTGACAATCAACAGCACGTTGCCTCGATAGACGGAAAGCGGTTGTTCCTCTCCGCGAATCGTTTTGACGCTGAATTCATACACACTCATCGTTCTCACCTCACCCCCATCATAGCCGATTTCTCCGTTTGTTTCCACTTTTTGCACCGTTACTGGCCGGCAAATGGCTGCAGCTGTTCGAGCGAGGAAATCATATACGGCACCATTTCCGGTAAATCGGCCGCGTTTTTTTCGTAAATGAGGCGGGCAAATTCGACCACGGCTTCATTTTCATACGAGCCGCGTTCATGCGGAAACGGAAAGCGGAGCGTTTGCCGAATGATTCGCTCCTTGCCCCAAATCGTCCGCAGCGTTCCTTCGATAAGCGCACAAACGGACAGGCGGCGCACCGGCAAGGCGAACGAGACCGCAAGCCGGCAGCCGGCCTGGCCGTGATGGAGCCGTTCATTCACCAGTTCGGCAAAATCGATCGTAAGCCGCACCGTGCAGACGACCGGCGGTTCAGGCGCACCGGCCTGTTGAAAGGAAATGGCGTACTCGCGCGACAGGCGGGCCAAATCGGCGAGATCGCGGCGGTCGGTGACGGCAATGCGCCCTTGCAAGTCGGCATCATAGACGGCTCCTTCCAACACCGTTTTTAAATTGTCAAAGGCGGTCGGATCCAATCGGGATTCCCCCTTTTTGTTCACAAGCTGTTTTAAGGTCAAAAAATCAATTGAAGAATGTTGACAAAGTTTTTATAATTAAGGTATTTAGTAACGAGACGGAAACGGGATGATGTATAAAATTTTGTGTAAAGCATTTTGCTAGAACAAAAGAAAAAAGGTAGGGTATTCTCTGATTGGACCAAAAATCTTAGAGAAAGGAGAACCCTACCTATGTCTAAAAGTATACCGAATGTAGACTGGGCAAATCAACTGGAAAATGCCATTCGTCAGTTTGTAAAAGAAAAATTAGAACTGATTATGCGGGAAGAAATCAAACATTTCCTTGAAATCGAACAGGCTGGAACGCCGAATATGAGAAACGGCTACTATCAGCGAAATCTAGATACGCAATATGGCCGGATTGAGGGTCTTTTGGTTCCAAGAGACCGAAACGGGGAATTTCAAACGCAGTTGTTTGCCCCTTACCAACGGCACACCGGCTGGCTTGAGGAAGCCATCATCAGGATGTATCAAAGTGGCATGAGTACGCGTGAAATTGGCAAGTTTATTGAACGAATTTTAGGCAATGCCTATTCTCCTGCAACGATCAGCCGTATTACCGATGTAGTGAAGGAAGACATCGAGAAATGGCACACTCGTCCACTGCACAAGCGTTATTCCGTCTTATATTTGGATGGTTTATACGTAAAACTTCGTCGCAAAACCGTGGAGAAAGAAGTCATTTATGTGGTGTTAGGGGTGAACGAAGAAGGATATCGCGAAATTCTTGATTTCTTTGTGGGAGGACAAGAAAGCGCCTATGTATGGCAGGAAATTCTTCAACACCTCTACCAAAGAGGCGTCAAGGAAGTGCTTCTTGGCGTCTTCGATGGCCTTCCGGGGCTGGAGGAAGCCTTTAAGTCGGTGTATCCGAAAGCCGATGTGCAGCGCTGTGTCGTGCACAAAGTCCGCAACACCCTCAGCCGTGTTCGGAAAAAAGACCAATTCGAAGTGGCCGAGGATCTCAAGCTGATTTATCGCGCGCCGAATAAGGAGATGGCGTTACAAATGTTTCAACAGTTTGAGTCGAAATGGTCCAGCAAATATCCAAGAGAAGTTCAATCTTGGGCCAATGAGTTGGATGTCCTCCTTACATTTATGGATTATCCAAGCAGTATTCGAAGTGTGATTTACACGACGAATGTCATCGAACGAACGATCAAAGAGATTCGGAAACGTCTAAAGCCGATGAACAGTTTGAGCAGTTTAGAAGCCGCGGAAAAAGTCGTGTATTTAACCATTCAAGATTTTAATGAGAAATGGGCAGGGCGAAAGTTAAGAGGATTTGCCGAAGCGCAGGAAGCCCTCGAGCGAATGTTTGAAGAACGTTATCATTAACCAAATACTGTAAATAAACAAAATAGGGGGATTCTCCCTTTCCACACAAGAGACTGAATATTCAGTCTCCTGTGTGGAGGAAACTAGTTCCCTATTCATTCCAAATCCATTTCAGAGAAACCCTACCCCATTACATTACACAAAATTCTTGACGGTACCGGAAACGGAGGGGACACCATTGCCAATCAACATTCCAAAAGACTTGCCGGCGAAAGAAATACTCGAACAAGAAAACATTTTCGTGATGGACGAAGAACGGGCGTATTCGCAAGATATCCGCCCGCTCAATATCGTTATTTTAAACTTAATGCCGGAAAAAGAAAAAGCGGAAACGCAGCTATTGCGCCTGCTCGGCAACTCGCCGCTGCAAGTGAACATCACCTTTTTGCGCCCGGCGACCCATGAGCCGAAAACGACAAGCAAACATCATTTAGAACAATTTTACACGATTTTCCCGCACATTCGCCATCGCAAGTTCGACGGGATGATCATCACCGGAGCGCCGGTCGAGCAAATGCCGTTTGAAGAGGTCAACTATTGGGGAGAATTGACGGAAATTATGGAATGGACGAAAACGAACGTCACGTCAACGTTGCACATTTGTTGGGGGGCACAAGCTGGCTTATATTATCACTACGGCATTCCGAAATACCCATTGCCGGAAAAATGCTTCGGTGTGTTCAACCATACGGTGGAAGTGAAAAACGTAAAACTATTGCGTGGTTTTGACGATGTGTTCCGCATGCCGCACTCCCGCCATACGGATGTCAAACGCGAGGACATTGAAAAAGTGCCGGAGCTGACGATTTTGTCGACCGCCGACAAAGCCGGTGTTTCTCTCGTCGCTTCGAACGACGGGCGGCAAATTTTCTTGACCGGCCATCCGGAATATGACGCGACGACGTTAAAGGACGAGTATGAACGCGATTTGGCGAAAGGGCTGCCGATTCACATTCCGGAATCATACTTTCCGAACGACGACCCAAGCCAGCCGCCGCTCAATACATGGCGCTCGCATGCGAACTTGTTGTTTGTCAACTGGCTGAACTATTACGTGTATCAGGAAACGCCCTACGTTTGGGAATGAAAGGAAAATATCATTCGACAATAACGCCTTTGCTTTTCCTAGCAAGGCGTTTTTCTTATTTTGTCATTTTCCGACAATTGCCCCGTTCCTTCGTGCAATGAATGGCATACCATATAGTAGATTTTGCAGGGAGGTGAACGGGATGGGCGCTTGGCATGGCAATGGCTTTGCGCTGATCGTTGTCTTGTTTATTTTGCTCATTATTGTCGGGGCTGCGTTCGGCGGCTACGTTTACTAAACCGTAATCCCTTTCTCCGGCCGCCGTGTTTGCCAGCACCCGGCCGTCATCACCGCGGGCGAGCGCCAGAACGGCGTTCCCCGCGTTTTTTCATGTTGCGGCGGAATAAAAAGGGTTCGTCGGTCTATGCTAATGGTATGGTCAGCGTGCCTAAAGGAGGTGTGACGTATGACGAAACGACCGAACAACGGAAGCCGGAATCAAAACGCGCCGACGCAAGACCCGATGGCATTGCTTCACGGCCCGATAACCGGCGACAACAGCAAAGGACGGCGGCAGCATAAAGAGCAAAGCGATAAAACGGATACGGACCGATAAATGGAAAAAGGTGTCTCAAAAGTAGCGAGACACCTTTTTCGTATCGAACCGGTTCGTCGTTCATATTGTGCCTTTCCCCGAAGGACAGACAGCCTTTTAAGCCGGCCCCTGTTAGTCGCTAAAATTCGATTCCTTTCATGGCTTTCGTCCCTTGTTCATAATCATGCTTGATGAGCGCCATCTCGGTCGCGATATCGGCGGCGGCAATCAACTTCGAATCAGCGCTGCGCCCGGTGATGACAAGATGAAGCGCCGGCGGACGCGTCCGGATTGCCTCGAGCACCTCCTCGACCGATACAATGTCGTGAACCGGAAACCGATCGATAGCGAGAGCATTGTTCAATTCGTCCAGCACAATAAGGTCATACCGGCCGGAATGAATATACTGTTTCGCCAGCGCCCATGCGTGTCTCAGCGCTTCACGGTGGATGTCCGGCGTTTTCGTCCAAGTGAAGCCAGCGCCGAGTTGGCGCACCTCGACGCCGAGGCGGCGAAGGGCGAGCTGCTCGCCGTACGTGCGCTCTGGAGACTTGACAAATTGCAAAATGGCGACGTTCATTCCCCGCCCAACCGCGCGCAGGGCAAGCCCCAATGCGGCCGTCGTTTTTCCTTTCCCATCGCCCGTATACACGATGACACGCCCTCTACGACGAGGCGTCGGCATTGCCCACGCCTCCTTGCCCCTCTGGAAACCATCGAATCGTCTCACGCAGGCGAACGACATCGCCGATGATGATGATGGCCGGATGGGAAATGCCCGCCTGTTCCGCCTCGTCCGGCAACGTCGCCAGCGGCGCCGCCACGGTGCGCTGCCGCTCAGTCGTCCCCCATTCAATGACGGCCGCCGGTGCATCCGACGGCTTGCCCGCCGCCATCAGCCGGCCGCAAATATCCGGTAAATTGGCCGCTCCCATGTAGACAAGGATCGTATCGCATCCGCGGGCGATCGCCTCCCAATCGACTTGCTCGCTCCGATGCCCGCTGACGATCGCCACCGAGTCAGCGTAATCCCGGTGGGTGACCGGAATGCCGGCATACGCCGGAACAGCGATGCCGGATGTCACCCCGGGAACGATTTCAAACGGAATGCCGGCTTTCGCCAACACTTCCGCTTCTTCGCCAACGCGGCCAAACACACACGGATCGCCGCCTTTTAAGCGGACGACCGTTTTGCCTTGTTGCGCATGCCAAACGAGCAGCTCGTGAATTTGTTCTTGAACGGTGTCATGTTTTCCCGGCTCTTTGCCGCAGTAAAGAACCTCAGCGCCCGGCTTTGCGTAGCGCAGCAGCTTCCGGTTGATGAGCCGGTCGTAAATAATGACATCCGCCCGCTCTAGGCATTCGCGGCCGTAAACCGTGATGAGCTTTTCATCGCCCGGCCCGGCGCCGACTAAATACACTTTGCCGATGGTCATTTCCCGTTCTCTCCTTTCGCATCAGCGGTGGAAACGCCCGCCGAAGCGAATGTCGCCATTTCGTTCACCATCGCCGTCGCGGACACCAAGAGCGGAAACGCCACAGCAGCTCCGCTTCCTTCGCCAAGGCGCAGGCCAAGATCCAAAAGCGGCTCTTTCCCAAGCAAACGAAGGGCTATGCTGTGCCCCGGCTCTTCGGAACGATGGCCGGCAATCATATAGTCGGCGACGTTCCCGGCAAACTGGCGGGCCACAAGGGCAGCCACCGTGCAAATAAAGCCGTCAAGCAAAATCGGAATGCGCCGTTCAGCGGCTGCCAACATCGCCCCGGCCATAGCCGCAATCTCCAACCCGCCGATTTTCGAAAGCCATTCAACTGGCTTCGCCGGATTGGGGCGATGAAGCAAGAGCGCCCGGCGGATGACGTCCCGTTTATGGGCAAGCATCTCCTCTTGAATGCCGCTTCCTTTGCCAACGATGCGCTCAAGCGGCTCCTCGGAGAGCGTGGCCAATAAAGCGCTCGCAGCGGTTGTATTGCCGATGCCCATTTCGCCGACAATAAGCGTGCGGGCGCCTTGTTCAATGATGGACGCCGCCTGTTCGTAACCGACATGAAGCGCCTGTTCGGCCTCGGACGGCGTCATCGCTTCCGTTTTGGCGAAATTGTTCGTTCCCGGGCGCACCTTCTTCTGAATGACACGCTCATCAGCAATTGGCACGGCGACACCGACATCAATGACTTGAAGCAACGCGCCGATTTGCCGGCTGAAGGCGTTGATTGCCGCTCCGCCGTTGGCAAAGTTGTACACCATTTGCGCCGTCACTTCGGCTGGATAGGCGGACACCCCTTCTTCCGCGACGCCATGGTCGGCCGCAAACACGAGCACTCCGGGCGGAGTGACGCGTGGGAGCAGCTCTCCAGTCATACCGGCAAGCGCGGCCGCCACTTCTTCCAGACGGCCGAGGCTGCCGGGCGGTTTCGTCAGCTGATTGATGTAATCACGTGCTTGTTCCACCATTTCACGGCGGATCGGTGGGATGGAAGCATTCATCACGGTCGCACCATATCCCCATCAAGCGGGAATAGGCGCTTCCTCCTTTCTCGTCTATGATTGAGGGGCGAAAAAGCAGCTTTCCCCCGTCACGCTTTAGCGCAGTGGAAGGCCGGCCACCCCCCGCTTTACAGAGGAATTCGCACCCCCAAACCGAGCCAATCGCTCGGCAAAAGCGGGCCATATCGGCCGTTCCTCCGCACCACCATTTTCCATATCGATCACAGCCGCTGAAATTGACGCATCATCTGTTCGATCCGTCCGACGTCGACATGCTCGCGGACATGGGCGGCAAGCCGGTCAAACATCGCTTCCTTACGGGTGTGAAACGATACAGCGCCGTGCAACGGAGCTCCCTTTTCGCGGCGAATAGCATTCAAAAAAGCGGTGCGGAACGCATCGTTATGAAACAAATCGTGCATGTACGTGCCCAGCACCCGCTCATCACTGTGCTTCGCCCCTTCATGACGGCCGTCCGCCTCAATAAGCGGCGCATAGCCAGAAAGCGGCGCCGAGCGGCCCATATGAATTTCGTATCCTTGCACGGCAAATCGCTCTCCGCCCCATGTAAGCACTCCTTCGGAACGGATCGTGATTTTCGTCCGCTCAAGCGTTGTTTCCATCGGCAGCAACCCAAGCCCTTTGACTTCCAAAAGCGGCGTCTCGACTCCATACGGATCGCGGATGACGGCGCCAAGCATTTGGTAGCCGCCGCATAAGCCGACGACCCTCGCTTTTCCTTCATTGACAAGCGACACAATGCGGGAAGCGAGTCCTCTTTTCTTCATATAAATCAAGTCTTCGATCGTGTTTTTGCTTCCCGGCAGCACGATCACATCCGGCTCGCCGAGTTCACCCACGTGCGTCACCAACCGGACGCGGCAGTCCGGTTCGGCCAAAAGCGGGTCGATATCGGTGAAATTGGCGATTTTCGGACAGCGGATGACGGCGATGTCAATCGCTTCCTCTCCCCCGACAGATGAAGCAAACCGCTCAAGCGACAGCGAATCTTCCGCATCGATCGTCAAATCCGGCAAATAGGGGACAACGCCGAGCACCGGCACGCCGGTGTGCTGCTCAAACCAATCAAGCCCCGGTTTAAGCAGTGACACATCGCCGCGAAACTTGTTAATGATGACGCCGATGACCCGCTTTCGGTCCTCAGGCTCAAGCAGCGACAGCGTTCCGACGAGGCTCGCGAACACCCCGCCCCGCTCAATATCGCCGATCAACACGACCGGAGCATTGGCGAGGCGGGCGATGCGCATGTTGACGAGCTCACGGTCGTTTAAATTCACTTCGGCCGGGCTTCCCGCTCCTTCGATGACAAGCCGGTCGTATTCGTTCATCAGCGTTTCAAGCGACTGGCGAATGACGGCCAGTCCTTGGTCGAAAAACTCGTTTCGGTAGGCGAACGCCTGCATATTGGCATACGGTTTGCCAAGCACGACGATTTGCGACTCGTGATCGCGGCTTGGCTTAATCAAAATCGGATTCATCTCGACGCGCGCCGCCACTCCGGCCGCTTCCGCCTGAATGCCTTGCGCCCGGCCGATTTCTTTCCCGTCCGGCGTTACATATGAGTTTAACGACATGTTTTGCGACTTAAACGGCGCCGTCTTCCAGCCGTCTTGGGCAAACATGCGGCAAAAGGCGGTTGCGATGACGCTTTTGCCGGCATCGGAATGGGTGCCTTGAAACATGACTGGCAGCGCTCTAGCCATCGCGTTTCACCCGCTCGCATGCGGCGAGCCATCGTTCAGCCATCGCCGGGGCGGACGCGAAATGGAAATGGACGTAGCCGGCGACAAGCCGGTGCATTAGACAACCGTCCGGCTTTATTCCTTTCCGGCCGCTCGTGTCATAAGCAAACGGCATCTCGCTCCGCGGTTCGTACACCGAATAATGGAATTCATGTCCGCGCGCTGTTTCTCCTTCCGGCAATAGAAAATTCCCTTTCCGCCCGCGCACTTCGCGATACCCAAGCGCCGCCAGCGTCCGCTGCATGACGACCCGCCCCGGAATGACGCCGACCATGTCGTACGCCTCCCCGCTCGTCGTCACAAGCTGTTCAGTGAGAAACATAAATCCGCCGCACTCAGCCAGCGTCGGCAAACCGGATTCAATCGCCGCCCGGATCGACTGTTTCGCCGCCGTCTGCCGCGCCAGCTCAGCGGCAAATTCCTCCGGGAAGCCACCGCCGATATACAGCCCGTCGGCGCCTTCCGGAAGCGGCTCGCCGGCGAGCGGAGAGAAATAAACAAGTTCCGCGCCATAGGCGGCCAATATCTCCAAGTTTTCTGGATAGTAAAAGTGGAAGGCGGCATCCTTCGCCACCGCGATGCGAACCGGATACGTCCGGCTTGGCTGGACAAGCGGCGCAGGCGCCTCCAGAGGCGGAGCGGACTCGGCGATTTGAAGCAGCGCCTCCCAATCGACTGTTTCCGCTACTTTTTCCCCAAGGGCGGCAAAAAAAGCATCCAATTCGCCGCGCTCCACCGACGGCACGAGCCCTAAATGGCGCTCTGGTAGCGCCAACGCTTCGTCTTGCGTGAGAAACCCGACGACCGGCACCCCGCACGTTTGCTCGATGGCCGCTTTGACGAGCCGAAAATGCCCTTCGCTGCCGACGCGGTTGGCAAATACGCCGGCGAGGCGCACATCGGGGCGAAACGTTTGAAACCCATGGACGATGGCGGCGGCGCTGCGGGCCATGCCGGAACAATCGACGACAAGCAGCACCGGGCTTTCGGTCAATACGGCGATTTCAGCCGTCGCCCCCTCGTCAGAAAGCGGCTGTTTCCCGTCAAACAGCCCCATCACCCCCTCGATGATGGCGATATCAGCCCCTTGACAACCGTTGGCGAGCACCGTTTTGACCGCTTCGCTTCCCATCATCCAACTGTCCAAGTTGCGCGCCGGCCGGCCGGTCACAGCCGTATGGTACGTCGGATCAATGTAGTCCGGGCCGCATTTAAACCCTTGCACCGTATATCCTTGCTGCCTCATGGCCGCCATCAAGCCGAGCGTTACAGTCGTTTTGCCGGCTCCGCTTCCTGGCGCAGCGATGACAAGCCGTCGCATGGCTCGCTCTCCTTTCTGCGTCTGTGATCGATCAGTGCCACCGAAATCGTCACGTTGCCCGATTTCTTTTTCACGAGCGCCATTCGATCGGCCCCGCTGTACAATTTCGCCGCCGGCTCGCTCACCCCGTGGGCGCCGGTGTAGCGAAACACGGTCTCCGACGGCGCTTCGATCGGCACCGTGTTCAGCTCTTCTGGCGTATATGCAACCAATTTCCATCGATATTTGTTGACTACCTCCAAAAGGCCTTGTTCATCCTTTTTCAAGTCAATGGTGCACACCGCTTTGACGCTTTTGAGCGAAAAACGCAGCTCATTGAGCGTCTCGCGGATGACCGCTTCGATTTCGTCAGCCGATGTGCCGCGGTTGCAGCCGATGCCAAGGGCGATCACTTTCGGGCGATACAAGACGCCGTTTTGCAAAATCGCTTCTTCTTCCGGCGCAAGCAGCCGGTGAGTGACCACAAGCGCCGCCGTCGGGCGAGCGGACAGCGCCTCCGCGATCGAGCCGTACACGGTGATGTTTTTTGGCAGCGGGCGGCCCGCCGGCCACCAATTTGGTTCTCCTGACTCTTGCACAATGGCGACCGGTTCTTCATTGACAACAGCCGCGCTCACCGGCGTCAAGTTGTCATCCGACTCCCATTCCCAGCCGAATTCGCGGCCGAATAGATCAACAGCGATCGTCTGCTGCACATCGGAAGCGGTCGTAATGACCGGGCGGGCGCCCAATATGGCGGCCACACGCCGCGTCAGTTCGTTGGCGCCTCCTAAATGGCCGGATAATACGCTGATGACATGTTCTCCTTTATCATCAATGACGACAACCGCCGGATCGGTCTTTTTATCTTTCAGCAATGGAGCGATCATCCGGACGACCGCGCCGAGCGAAATGATGCAAATGAGCCCGTCGTAGCGGGCGAACAGCTCCGGCAGCAACGTCTTCACGTTGCCGGAAAACAAGCGGATCCCGTGCTCGGCTTCATCGCCGCGGGCGAATTTCTCCGTATAATACACGTCCGCTCCAACTAGAGCGCCGCCGAGCCGGCGGGCGATCTCGACCCCGTGTTTCGTAATGGCCACGACCGCATAGACGCCGTTCCTTTCGTTGTTTATGGCAACAGCCCCCACCTTACGCCTCCCTCTTTCGATATCCGTGCGTAAACGTCCGGTCATACAGCTTCGACCGATAGCCTTGTCCATGAATATGCGGATCGAGCGCCCAGCCGGCTAAGATGATGGCGTGCTTCGTCACGCCATAGCGCCGCATATCCTCAGCCAATGTCGCCACCGTGGAGCGAATCACCACTTCATCCGGCCATGTCGCCTTATAGACGACCGCCACCGGCGTATCACCGCTCCAGTCCGCGTCAAGGAGCGCCGCGCTTACTTTTTTGGCAAGCGTCGCGCTTAAAAAAAGGACAAGGGTGCAATGATGCTGGGCCAGCTCCTGCAATTTCTCACGCGGTGGCACCGGCGTCCGACCCTCGGCGCGGGTGAAAATGACCGTCTGCGTCAATTCGGGGACGGTGAGCTCGGCCTGCACCGAGGCCGCGGCCGCAAACGCCGAACTGACACCGGGGACGATTTCGACTTCAATTCCTTCTCCTTTCAATAAGGCGATTTGCTCGAGCATCGCCCCGTAAATCGATGGATCACCCGTATGCACGCGGACGACGAGCCGGCCTTGCCTCACCTTGTCGGCCATCATCGCCACCATTTGTTCCAAATGCATGCCGGCTGTATGAAACACCTCTGCCTCCGGCTTCCGGTAACGCTCAATCAGTTCTTCGCTCACTAACGAGTCGGTGTAAAAAATGGCGTCCGCCGCGGCCAACAGCTCCGCTCCTCGAACGGTGATCAAATCCGGCGCTCCAGGCCCCGCTCCGATGATATACAGCTTCACTTTCTCACCACCATCAATGTCAAATATTCGAGTTCCGCTCCGTCGAGCTCCTCGACCTTCCACACGACTTCCTCGCCGGACGTCACTTTCGTCACAACAGCGGCGCGATGAAGCAAATCGAGTTCCCGCAACAGACGAACCAGCAAATCGATCACTTTCGCCACTTTAAAAAAGACAACGCAATCGTGCTCAAGAAGCACTGCTTTCATCGCCTCAACATCGTCGCGGGCGGGCACGATCGCCACGGTTTCATCGCCGTCCGCAAGCGGCAGGCGAAGCCGGGCGGCGGCGGCGTTCGCCGAGCTGACGCCGGGGACGACTTCGATCGGCGCGTCTGGATAGCGTCGCTCCATCACATGCATCAAATGGATGAACGTGCTGTACAACAGCGGATCGCCTTCGGTGACAAACGCCACATCGCGCCCAGCCGACAGTTCCGCCCAAATGGCGTCGGCTGCTTCGTTCCATTTTGGTTCAAGCACGGCCACGTCTTTTGTCATCGGAAAATGAAGCCCAAGCCGGCGTTTTTCCTCCGGCGCCAAATACGCGTCGATAATTTGTTCGGCATAGCTTTTGCTTTGCCGCCCTTTTTTTGGATAAGCGATGACATCCGCTTCTTTTAGGCGGCGGTATGCTTTCACCGTCATGAGCTCTGGATCGCCCGGGCCAACACCGATGCCGTACAACGTGCCGGTCATTCGTCTCCCTCCCGCTTGGCTGTCATGATATACACTGGATTGAGCGCCTCAAAGCGCGTCAACTCTAAAATGGGCTTGCTTCGCGACACTTGCGCGAGCGTGATGTCAACATGAAATCCACGGCTACGTAGCTCGCGGCCCGCTTCAGCAAGCGTCTCAACCGTTGCCGCGTTGATCACGATGCGTCCATTTTTCTTCAGCCGTTTCGCACAGACGTCCAACAACGGCGACATCGCGCCTGACGTGCCGCCGATAAAGATGGCATCCGGGTCGGCAAACTCATCGAGCCGATCGGGCGCCCTGCCGTGCACAAGTGTGATATCGACGCGAAATTTGCGCAAGTTTTGCCGGCAAAGTTCGATATCTTGTTCATTTTTTTCAATCGCAAACACGGCACCGTCGCGGGCGATTTTCGCCGCTTCAATCGCCACCGAACCGGTGCACGTTCCAATATCCCAGACGACGCTGTCCGGGCGCAAGCGCAAGGCGCTTAGACTTAAAACTCGGATTTCTTTTTTCGTAATCAATCCTTTGTCCGGCTTGCGCTGAAAAAACTCGTCATCCTCAATGCCGAACGGCCAAACCGGGCTTGGCGCTGTCTGCCGCAAAATGACTATATTCAATGGAAGAAACTCGGCTTCCGCCATCTCTTCCAACGAAAACAAGCGGCAGCGCTCGTTCGGGCCGCCGAGCTCCTCGCCGACAAACGCCTCATATTCCGTCATGCCGTACTCGAGCAAATAGCGGGCGATGACGGCCGGCGAGTTCGTCTCATCGGTTAAGATGGCGACTTTGCGCCGCCCGTCGATCCGTTGCACAAGGCCGGTGAGCGGGCGGCCATGGGCGCTTACAAATGCGGCATCTTGCCAAGACTCCCCCATTTTCGCAAACGCCCATTGCACCGAGCTGACCGCCGGATACACCTCAATCGGCAATTTGCCGGCCAAATAGCTGCCGATGCCGTAAAAGAGCGGATCGCCAGACGCCAGCACGACAGTACGGCGCGTCTCGTGCCGAAGCCGCTCCACCAGCTCCGCCAGTCCGCGGCGGATGACGATCGTTTCTCCTTTGTATTCAGGAAACATCGCCAGCTGCCGCTCGCCGCCGACAAGCAGTTCGCTTTCATCAATCCAGCGCCGATACAGCTCAGGAAGACTTGCCTTCCCGTCAGCTCCCACGCCGATCAGTTTCATCGTCCCCATCAATTTGCACCGCCTTTCCTAATCGTTGTCCGTTCAAGGTGTAAATGGACGTCGCCACCGTCAAGCCGCCTCCGACTTCGTTGAGCGCTGCCCGGCAACACGCCTCACACAACAGTTCGAAAAACTTCGTGCAGCCGGCTTCTTGCAGCATGTCGCCGACTTGCGCCGCCGTGTTCGCGCCGCGCACCGCGGCCACCAGCGCGGAAGAGGCGCCGGCTTGCTCAGCGAGCGCCGCCAAAAAACCGAAGTCAACCGGAGCGCTTTTCGAGTGCACCATCATCACCCCTTGGGCGACTTTCGAAAATTTCCCCATCATCCCGACCATCGACACCATCTTGATGCCAAGCCGTTTGCATTGCTTCAGCGTAAACCCGACAAAATCACCCATTTCAATAAATGCTTCTTCCGGCAAATGCGGATACTCTTGCATGGCATATTTCTCGCTCCGCCCCCCGGTCGTGATCACGACATGGCGGCAGCCGTTCGCTTTCGCCACTTGAAGCGCCTGTACGATGCTCGCCCGGTAGGCGGCGGTCGAGAACGGAACGACGATGCCCCGCGTTCCTAAAATCGAAATGCCGCCCATAATGCCAAGCCTCGGATTCAACGTTTTTTTGGCGATTTCCTCGCCGCCGGGCACAGAAATGACAACGTTCACCCCGCGATGTAAACCGTATTGCGCCAATACTTCGTTGACTGCTTCGCGGATCATTTGCCGCGGCACTGGATTGATCGCGGCTTCCCCGACCGGAACCGGCAAGCCGGGTTTGGTGACACGTCCGACCCCTTCTCCGCCGTCAATATGAACGCCCGGCGACGAAGCCCATGAGACAGTGGAAACGATGAGCGCGCCGTGCGTCGCATCCGGATCATCGCCGCCGTCTTTCACCACAGCTGCAGTCGCCGTTTCACCTTCGAACGAACAAGAGGCAAGTGAAAAGGTGACGACCCGCCCGATCGGAAGGCGAATCGTCGCGTCTGTCTGCACTTGGCCAGTGATGAGGGCTGTGAGCGCGGCTTTCGTTGCCGCTGCCGCGCACGATCCGGTCGTATATCCTTCACGCAGCGTTTTTTTCGTTTCCATCGTTCGTCACGCTCGCTCGGCGAGCAGCGATAACGCATTCAAGGCAGCGACGGTCACGGTGCTTCCTCCTTTGCGGCCGCGGTTGGTGATGAACGGCACATCGAGCTTCGCCAATTCTTCTTTCGATTCCGCCGCCGAGACGAATCCGACCGGCAAGCCGATCACCAATCCCGGCCGCGCTTCTCCTTCTTTGATGAGACGAATGAGCTCCAACAGCGCAGTCGGTGCGTTGCCAATGGCGAAAATGCCGCCTTCCGCTTCTTTCACCGCTTTGCGCATCGCCACGATCGCCCTCGTCGTATTCAGCCGTTTCGCTTCCGCGATCACGTCTTCATCAGAAATATAGACACGCACCGCGCTGCCGAACTTCGCCAACCGCGCTTGATTGACGCCGGCTTGCACCATTTGCACATCGGCGACGACGAGCTTGCCGCTGCGGATGGCATCAATGCCTGAGCGAATCGCATCCGGGTGGAAAAGAAGACTTTTGCCAAGCTCAAAATCAGCCGATGTATGGATGACGCGCTGAACGATTCGGTATTGTTCTTCTGTAAATGAATGCTCGCCGATCTCTTCATCAATGATTTGAAAGCTGCGCGCTTCAATTTGTTCCGGCTGCACCGTCGCCGGACGAAATGTTGTATGGAAGTCCATGACAATTCTCCTTTCTTCATGATCGCTTGCATGAGCGGCCACTAGAATCCCATTCTTTACACGGCCGGAAGCGGCGCATGCTGCTTCAACGACTCAAGCACGCCGGCAAAATCGTGATGCACGATGCCGTATGACAGCCGCGGGCGGCGGATGACGATGACATCAATGCCGAGCTCCTCGGCGGCAGCGATTTTCTCATCGACCAACCCGACTTTGCCGCTTTCTTTCGTGACGACGACCGTGACGCCAAAATGGCGGTATAGCGCCCGATCGAGCTCTTTCGTAAACGGCCCCTGCATCATGACGATCTGCTCTTGCGAAAACCCGAGCCGCTCGCATTTGTCCAAATTGTCTTTTCTCGGGAGCATCCGGGCGATCACCTTCACGTTTGGGCGATTGAGCAGTTTGGCGGCGAAAATGTCGAGCGTTTTGCTGCCGGTCGTCAGCATCACGACGCCGCCTTTTTCCGCCGCCAGCTCGGCGGCTTCTTCATAGCTATCGACAAATGTCACCTTCTCGGATGAAAGCGAAGACGCCTGCCGCTCATAGCGGATGTACGGCAATTCGGCAGCGGCCGACGCTTGCATGGCGTTTTTCGACGCCTCCTCCGCAAATGGATGGCTCGCATCGACAATCGCTTTGGCTCCCTCGGCTTTGGCCAAATCGGCAAGCTGGGACGCATCCAAGCGGCCGACATAGGCGCGAATGCCGGATGACCGAAGCTGTTCGGCCGCGTGATCGGTGACGACCGTCGCCGTGACCGAATAGCCAGCTTGTTGGATCATCACCGCCAATTCGCGGGCATCGCTCGTCCCTGCCAACATCAAAATCATCAGCGCTCCCCCTTTTTGTTTTTTAGTGATGATGGTGATGATGATGGTGAGAAACGTGCAGCCGGTATTGACAGATGTCGCAATTCATCGCCACCGTTTGATCGAGCACTTCTTGCAGGCGGTCAAGCACGATATCGATCAGTTTCGGATGAAAACCGACATAATCGGCCAGCGCAAATGAGACGTGCGGGTGATCGAGGCGGTATTGCGCCACTTGCTGTTCAAGCCGCTTGATGAGCACACCGGTGAACAAAAAATACGGCAAAACGACGATCCGCTTCGCCCCAAGCATGAGACAGCGGCGGACGGCGTCATCAAGCGACGGCGTCGTCACCCCCATAAACGCCGGCTCGATGAGCGCATAGCCCGTTTGTTCCCAAAACAAGCGGGCGATTTTATACAAGTCGCTGTTCGCGTCCGGGTCGCTCCCGCCGCGGCCGAGCAAAATGACCGCTGTGCCGTCGTCTGGCTGCTCCGGCCGCTCGCCGATTTCTTGCAATCGTTCGCGCAAAATAGCAAATGTCTGCTCATGGACGCCGATCGGCCGTCCATATCGAAACATGATGTGCGGATAGCGCGCTTTCGCCTCATCGATTTCCGCCGGGATGTGCAGCTTCGAATGCCCAGCCGGCAATAAAATGAGCGGAATGACCGCCACTTCCGCCGCTCCGGCCTCAACGCACCGCGCGATCCCTTCGCTGATCGACGGACGGCCAAACTCTAGAAAACTCGTTTCAACATGGAAAGAAGCAGAAAGACGCGGCCGCAGGCGGTCGACAAACTGCTGTACTTGCTCATTTCCTTCCGGGTCGCGGCTTCCATGGCCGACAAACAAAATGGCTCTCATATTCGCTCTCCTCTCTTTTATATCGCTCCATCCGAGGTTACTCACTGCATGCCGGCGTTTCGATATTCGCCGCCGTCTTGGCCTCCTCGTACGAAAAGCGGCCGATTTGTTTCACGCGGGCAAAAAACTTATGAAATCGTTCGTTCGGGTAAGCATGTTCTTTGTACTGTTCAATGATGTCCGCCACAATGGCCACCATCTCTTCCGGCGGGATGCCTTCCGCGACGAGCTGGCCGGGATGGGCGTTGCGGCCGACCGTTTTCCCGCCCAAAAACAAATCAAATTTCCCTTTCCGGTACACAAGCCCGATGTCTTCGTGCACCGCGCCGTAGCATGCCATGCCGCAGCCGTTGATGCCAAGCTTCAACTCTTTCGGCAGCGCCATGCCCCCAAATCGCCGCGCCAATTCCTCGGCATATGGAATGGCGTCTTTTTTCTCTCCATCGCAAAAGTCGCATGCCTTCACCGTCAGCACATCACCAACCGGCATTACCATCAGTCCGACAGCAGCGAGCCGATCGACAAGCCCTTTTGGATTCTCTGTCACCCGCTCGATTTTGATATAATGATCCGGCGTGTACGTCATTTTCCCGTCCGGTCCGACCGCTTCGGCAAGCGCGATGAGCTGCTCCGGAGTAAACTGCTTGTTGGCCACCCCTGGGCTCACTGCCGCTTCGAACAGCACAGCGGACGCCTTCTTTGTCGTTCTTCTTTCCAATGCTACAAGCGCGTCCTCCGCTGTTTCTCTCACCCGATGCAACAGAGCGGATGACGGCCGGTTTTCCGTTTGGACGAATGGCTCCTCCGGCAGCGGAAAAGCGGAAGCTGCCGGCGCCAATCCAGCTTCCTTCGCGGCCGCGTCCACAGCCGGCGGCAAAACCGCTACGGCGGCAAAACCGCGGTCTTTCTCGTCGCCGAAAGCGGAGGCAGCCGCGACAAACGGCCGAAACGCTTCTCCGTTTTCTTCGTCCGGCTCTCTCAGCGGCTTCGTCTGGTCGAGCGCCCATGGCTCCGCCTCTTTGCGCAGCCGCTCATGCGGCTTGAGCGGCTGGACGGCGGCAGTCAACTGGTATTTGCGCTGGTAGCCGCGCGGCGTGATCATGAGCCCATCGTAAACAAAAGTCGTCGAGTTGCCGATAATGACCGTCGTCAACATGCCGATTTCATGGTCCAGCATATGCGCCAAGTCGGTGAGGACGATATGCTGACGCTCGCGATACGCGCTTTTTACCAGACCGACCGGGGTCTCCGGAGACCGGTGGCGAAGCAGGATGCGCTGCGCCTCCACAATCTGCCGAGTGCGCCGCCCGCTTTTCGGGTTGTACAGCGCGATGACAAAATCGGCCGCCGCCGCGGCGTCAATCCGCTTTTCAATCAGCTCCCACGGCGTCAAATGATCGCTCAAACTGATCGTACAGGCATCGTGCATAATCGGGGCGCCAAGCAGCGCCGCGCACGAATGAATCGCGGAAATGCCGGGGATGACTTCGACTTCAATCGGACGCGCTTTCGTCCACCCTTTTTCGATCAACACTTCATACACGAGCCCCGCCATGCCGTACAACCCGGCGTCGCCGCTGGAGATGACGGCAACCGTTTTGCCGCGCTCGGCCCACTTCACCGCCGCTTGGGCGCGGCTCACTTCTTCGGTCATACCCGTGCTAATGATCTCTTTTCCAGCAATGAGATCGCGCACAAGTTCGATGTACGTTTTGTAGCCGATGATGACGTCGCTTTCTTCAATCGCTTCCCGAGCCCGTTTCGTCATATGGTCGACGCTTCCCGGGCCGAAGCCGACAATGAGCAATTTGCCGCTCATCATGATCCCTCCTTTTGCCGACTAGCACCCATTTTTCACACTCCATTCGCCGCTCATGTCCCTTTCACGGCGCAACACATCGGGGACGATCTTTTCCTCTGGCCGCCATGCTTGCCAAAGCCGCACGAACAGCGGAACATCCAAGCGAATGTCCAACAGCCGCTGGCGGTCGGCGAATACGTCTTCGGGCGCCCCTTGCATCACGATCCGTCCTTCGTGCATGACTGCGACGACATCCGCCCACTGCCAGACGAAATCCATGTCATGGGTGGCGATCAACACAGTCGTCCCCGCCTGGTGAATGGCGTCAATTTGTTTGAGAAACTGCTTTGTCTGATGCTGATCCAAATAGGCGGTCGGTTCGTCCAATACGAGCAAGTCCGGCTTGGCCGCCATCGTACAGCAGAGCGTCAGCCATTTTTTCTGTCCGAGACTGAATTGATGGGTCGGGCGGTCCAGCCAAGATTGAAGGTGGTATTCCGCCGTAATCGCGGCAAGCGCCTCCCTCATTTTTTCTCGATCGATTCCGGCATGGACTAAGCTGATCGCCAATTCATCACGCACGAGCGGGGCGAGGATTTGATGCTCCGGGTTTTGAAAGACGATGCCGACTTCACGCCGCCATTGCGTCCAATCAGCGCCGCGTTCATACATGTTGCGCCCTTTCCAATACACCGCTCCTTCCTGCGCCCGCAGCAGCCCGTTCAAATGAAGAAACAACGTCGTTTTGCCGCAGCCGTTTGGCCCGATCAAGGCGCATTTTTTTCGCTCTGGAATTTCCCAATCAATCCCATTCAGCACGTACCGTTCTGCTTGATAAGCGTATTTCACTCGTTCCATTCGCAGCAGCAACGTTTTCACCCTTTCCGCCATGCCCACCCAAGCAGCAAGGCCATGATGATGCCGGCCGCAACATCGACAAGAGGCACATGCGCTTTTTCCCGCTGATGCGTATGCCCAGCCGACGCGACGCCTCCACGCGCCGCAAGCGAACGGCTGAACGCTTCATACGACTGCCACGTTTTCATCCATAGTTGGTACATCAGCATCCCGCCATGCCGCCAATGCGTTCCCCCGCTGCGGGCCCGCAACGCCAGCATCAGCTCTGCGGCCGCCTGCTCGAGCAAAAAGATAAAGCGATACATAAGAAAGCAAAGTTCCACGAGCGCCGCCGGCAGCCGCATTCGCCTCAGCACCGCAATCAAGTCCGGCGCCGGCGTCGTAATGAGAAGGAAAAACAAGCACGACCAGGCGGCAAGGGAGCGGACGGCGAGCTTTGCAGCCGGCTGCAGCTGGCTGTCGATGAAAGTTATTTGAAAAGGAACCGACACGGACACAACGAGCGTCAGCAGGCTGAGCCCTAAAAAAACGGAGGCGGCGAGCATCGCTTTTCCATACACGGAAAACGGCACTCGTGCACGAGCGACAATCCAATACGCCATTCCGATGAGCACAAGCCATTGTTCGCGCCAGCCGCCCATCATGACAACGGCAAGCATAACAAACGCCACGATCAGCTTCCACTCCGCCCGCCATGCCCGCAGCCGGTTGTCATACGCCCAACGGTCAAACTCGCGAATCATGGCTGTTTTTCCGCTCCGAACGCCCTTTGTACAACCCGACGACGTAGCCGATCACGCCGGCGCCAAGCGCGGCTTGCAGCGAGAACAGAAGCGTTTCGACTTCGCCGCCTGGAGGGGTGAAGATCGACTCAAACCACGGCCGATAATGCGGGTTGAGCGTTTGAATGGCTTTTTCCGCCTGATCGTCCGTTCCACCGAATTCCGATCCGCGCGCCCACCAAAGAGGAATGATGACAAGCAAAGCAGCCAGCAACACGAGCAAGCCATTTTTCTTCATCGCATTACGCCTCCTTTTCCTTTTGGAACAGCGGAGAAGCTTGATAGGAGGAAAGCCAGTTCCAGACGATTACCGTTATGATGCCTTCCGTCACCGCCAACGGCACTTGAGTAATGGCAAAAATGCCGGCGAATTTCAAAAACGAGGCGGTGACTCCCCCATCAGGAGACGGAAACGCCAGGGCAAGCTGCAGGGACGTCATGACATATGTAGCCAAATCAGACAAACAAGCGGCAAGAAACAAAGCCGCTCGATTGGATACCGCCCCTTTTCGGCACAGTTGATACACTCCGTACGCGACGAACGGGCCGACGATCGCCATCGACATCGCATTGGCCCCAAGCGTCGTCACTCCTCCGTGGGCAAGAAGCAGCGCTTGAAAGAGAAGAACGACTGTGCCGATCACCACCATCACCCATGGTCCAAACAAAACCGAGCCGAAGCCGATCCCGGTCGGATGCGAGCTGCTGCCGGTGACGGATGGAATTTTCAACGCCGACAATACAAATGTAAACGCGCCAGCTAACGCCATCAGAAGCTTATGTTCGGGGTGCTGCTTCAGCGTATGCACAAGCCGCCGCAATCCGAACACAAAGAACGGCAAAAACAACAGCCACCAAAACAGCGCCCATTTGACAGGCAAAAATCCTTCCATAATGTGCATGGCATACGCTTCATTTTCATTCGTCAACAAAAAATAGGAAACGAACAAAGCCGCCATTTTGCTCCATCGAACCGCTCTCTTCATTTATCCCTTCACTCCTTTCGCAGCATGTTCCGTTTTCCGTTTTCCGCTTGGCGCCTCCCGTTCGCCGGCTGGCGTCAACACCAATTCGCCTTCGTATTCATACGTCGCCCACTCCCGCATCGGAACCCCCTCACCCAAATGAGCGCGCACAACCTCCTTCGCCCGCTCCGGCGTTATCTGTCGATACCAGACGCCTTGCGGATAGACGATCATCACGCACGCGTCTTGGCATCGTCCGTTGCAGCGCGTCCTTGTTGTATGGACAGCGTCGTCAAGCCCGAGACGGGCGATCTCCTCGCGCACCGCCGTTGTCACATCATCCCCGCCATGGCGGAGGCACGTCCCTCCGTTGCAAATGAGCACATGATGCTTCATTCCCCGCAAATCCCATGTCGCCACCGAATCCCCCCTTTTTGGCTAGAATGATAGAATTTAGACGCAGACAGACGGGCAGGTTTTCGGCAAAAGAAAAAGCACCTCTACAGCAGAGGTGCAGAAAAATGTATACGAAAGCCGTAAACGGCCCAAACAGGCCCAATGCAGCCATCATTCTCCCGCACGTCTGCCTATAGTCCCGTAGGCATCCGTCCGATCCAAACAAGGCAGGTCTCCTGACTTAGGATCATCGCTTGACGGCGTCTTCCCGAAGCATCCTTCAGTGACTTGTTGCCGCAAAGCTCCCCATCACAGTGGCGGGCACCGTGCCGGATTTTCACCGGGCTTCCCTTTTCACCCAAACCCTAGAGCAGGCTTAGGCACCTTGTTTGTCTTACCGCCATATATGCGCTGTCATGGAACAAGCATCCGTTTTCATCGTAGTACAACCAATGCGTTGCCGTCAACCGTTTTTTGCCGACCAATCTTCGCGGGCGACGACAACGCCGTCGGCATCGGCGTACACGTATGCGCCCGGCTCCCAGCGGACGCCGCCGAACTCGAGCACAACGTCGCGGGCGCCTTTTCCTTCTTTTTTGCTTTTCACTGGGCACGTGCCGATCGCCATGACCCCAAGCGGCATGCGGCCGATTTCCGCCGAATCGCGAATGCAGCCGTGGATGATGACGCCGGCAAGCCCCCGGTCGCAGGCGATTTGCGCCAACCGGTCGCCTAATAGCGCCACGCGGCGCGAGCCTTTTCCATCGACCACGAGCACCGTCCCCGGCAGCACCGTCTCGAGCGCTTCACGGACAAGGACGTTGTCCTCAAACACGTCGACCGTCGCGATCGGCCCGGAAAACATCCGTTTTCCGCCGTACGATTGAAACGAAAGTTCGCACACTTGCAACTCATCTAAACATTGATCGCATAAATCAGCTGTTTTCATGATCCTCTCCCCTTTCGTTTTTTTTCATTCGCCACCATTCGTCAAAATCCTGCCGACACCACATTTTTTTGCGGCGCTGCTTCTGCTCGGGCATCGGATGCGTGTCCTTGCGGGGCCGCTGAAAACGATAAAAAGATGTTCTCGTCCCCGAAGATGTTCTCGTCCCCGCTTTCCGGCGAACGAAAAAACGGCCCCGCACAACATGGCGGAAGCCGTTTTGGCCGCCGGGACGTGCGGACCCCGTCCGGCGATTCAGCTGGGCTAGCTGGATTCGAACCAGCGCATCACGGAGTCAAAGTCCGTTGCCTTACCGCTTGGCTATAGCCCAACGTTTTGTTGTCGTTTACAGTATGCGTCATGATGGTGCACGTTATGCATCAACCTGAATATTCTTTTGCTTGATGTGCGACACTATCGGTACAAACATCCTTTCCCTGCTATATCCCCTCGTTTTCTCTCGCACTTGTTTTTCCGATATGATACTGGAAGGGAGAGATGTCTATGCGCCGGATCACGGTTTTTCGCATCTATCTTTGCGCATTGTTTTTGTTATCGCTGCCGATCGTCTTAGCGGCCGCGGCTGCCTGGCAGCCACCCAGCCAGCCGAAAACCACCGTCATCGCCCACCGCGGCGCGTCCGGACACGCGCCGGAGCATACGCTCTCATCCTACCGCCTCGCCGCCCGCATGAATGCCGATTATATCGAAGTCGATGTGCGCGCAACGAAAGACGGGAAGCTCGTTGCCCTGCATGATGCGACGCTCGCCCGGACGACAAATGTCGAAACGGTCTACCCACACCGGTCGCCATGGCGGGTCAGCGATTTTTCATTGCGTGAGCTCAAAAAATTGGATGCCGGATCGTGGTTCGATCCACGCTTTGCCGGCGAATGCGTTCCGACGCTTGATGAGGTGGTTCGGATGCTGAAAGCGGAACGTGTAAACGTTCCGTTGTACGTCGAAACGAAACAGCCCGGCATCGAACGGGCGGTCGCCCGCCTATTGCAAAAACACGGCGTTCTCCAGCGCAGAAGCGTCATGTTTCAATCGTTCCATCCAGAAAGTTTGCAGGCGCTCCGCCCGCTCATCCCGCGCGGCGTCCCGCTCATTCAGTTGGTCGGCGAAAAGGAAGCGCGAAGTGGCCGCGACGAGCTGTTGCAACAAATCGCCGTCTATGCCGATGGCATCGGCTTGCCGCTCCCAGCCGTCACCGAAGAGTGGGTGCGCGCCGCCCATGGCCGCGGGCTCATGGTTCACGTCTATACCGTCAATGAACCACACGATCTCGCTCGCCTATGCGCCATGGGCGTGGACGGTGTGTTCACCGATTATCCAGACCGCCCTGGCCGCATTGCCGCCTGCCGTCGTTTGCCCCGTCATTGACCCGCCTTCAGGGAGCCAGGGGGAGCTTATTTTTTACATAATGTTATTATGGTTACCCGTGGTGCTAGATAAACTTGGGCAAGCATAAAAATAGCCCTTGCTGGCGGATCTCCTGTAGAATGAAAGTGCGACCTGCCATTCGAAAGGAGAATCCCCATGCAAGAGCACTTTCATTTTACTACAGATCGGGCCAAGATTCAAAAGCAATATGCCGCCAGAGTCAGTCAAGACTTTGTGGAGAACATTTTTTCGGTTCACTACGGGTGTTGTCAATCACTAGTTAGCGAACCATTTTCAGGAATTCATATCGTAAGCGCTTTCGGACTCTCATCCCTCATCTTGAGGCGATGATACGATATTCCATTTTTTTACACCCAACCACCATCCCGGAGCGCCGACAACGCTTGATGGATCGGTGTCCCGGATGACCGCTGCAGACACGGTAGATTCTGACGCACCACATCTGCCCATAACCGTCCGGCCTTCCGTTTGGCCTGTTCGATCCGCTTGGACTTTGTTGAGGCCGAGGCCGCCGTTCGGGTCTCTTCTTCCTCCACCAACTGCCCATTTCTCCGCCAAATCCCGTCGATTCGGGCTGCCATCGCCCTCAGAAACGCCCGAAGCCCTTGGTCTTTCCAGCTGCGGCGGGATTTCACCCGATGCGCAAACCGGCTCATCACGCTCTCGGCGTGGCCCATCGGACGCATGCCGGTCGTCTCCACCCCTTGCTCCGACAGCCACTCCCGATAGTCCCGGATGCATCCCGGCATCGACTCGATCCGGCGAATCAAGGCGGCCAGCTGTTGTTCTTTGCCTTCGTCCTCCAACGTGCCGACCGCGCTGTTCAGCTCCACGAGAAGCCCCTCTTCGTCTTGTTTCGCCAGCTTCTTCCGCACCTCCCGCCAACGCGGATGGCCGGACAGACACTGACGCAGCTCCCGCGCCACATGAAATCGATCCAGCTGAAAGCACGCCCGCTTCCCAAAATACTCCCGGCAGGCCGTGATCCACGACGCCGCGTCGCCGTTGATGATCAACAGGTCCCGGCACGGATCATAGGCATATTCGTTCATCAGCCACTCTTCGAACCGTTCCCACACGTCTCCCTCCCCTTCATGGAGGTAGTGGCGCCGGTTCACGAGCTCGAGCTGCGAACCGTTTCGTTTCCATCCCTCGTGAACCGCCAGGATTTTCTCTTCTTTCGCCCGTTTCCCTTTCCCCTGGCGGGAAATAAACAGTCCATCCGCCTCCACAAACAGCACCCGGCCGTGCCGTTGGGAAACAGGGCGGTGCAGCGAGACAGGGGCCTCCAGCACCAGTTGGCGAATCGCCTCGTGGCTCATGACCGCATACCCCACGATCGACTCCAACGTACGGGCCGCTTTGCGGTAGGAAGAGCACTCTACGGCCAACTCGACCGCCGTTTCCTCGAGGCAAGGGCTGATCGACTGCGCTCCATCAAAGCCCAGTTCGGCATCCAGCAAGAAGGTATAGTTCCCCGTTTGCCGGTCATAGTAGTAGTTCCGTCGAAACGTCACTTCTCCAAACAGCGTTTGGATCGTAGTCGGCCGTTTGTCTTTCAGCTGATACCGGCGCTTGTCCCGCGCTTCCGCCAGTTGTTGATCAATCTCCTCCAAAAGGGCCGCCAACAAGACAGCGAACACCTTTTGAAGAGTTCTGACTAATTGTTCCTCCAGCTCTTTTAATAAAGGCCATTCTGTGGTAAGATGTTTCATGGACTCTCTCCCTCCTGTTTTCGGTTGATGTTGACAATCACCATCATAGCAGGGAGAGAGTCCTTTTTGCATGACATTTGCTTTTTTCTACCGCGCTTCGCTTGGTGGCCCCGACGAGCGTCGCGAACAAAAGTTCGCAACCCTCGTCGGGGATCATTTCGGAATGTCACCCACAAATATTTTACTTACACTGCCGCCATTTTCGTTTTTGTTTCTGCTCAACTTTCATGCATTCAGGTGCATCTTCATCGTCGAAATCGCCATTTGGTCAAGCAAGAGGACGCTGTCATCATCGCCATTCATCTTTTAGGAAAGCTGCTCGGTTTTACATCCGAACGGGCATGGCATCGTTTTGTCACGGGAAATTTGTTCACAAACGGCTCGTTTCTTGAACGCTCCCGATACAACCGCCGTTGCCGGGCGCTTGGTTTCGCCATCAAATGGATCCGTCATGAGCTGGCAAAACGCGGTCAACATCATGCCTATGCCGTCGTGGACAGCTTGCCGCTCCCGTTGTGCCATACGGCAAGAATGCATCGCGTCAAACGGTTTCAAGAGATCGCCGACATCGGGTATTGCGCTTCCAAAAAGCAATGGTACTACGGGTTGAAGCTGCACCTTCAAGTGACCGATCAAGGGCTGCCAATGGGGTATGTGGTGACGGAAGCATCTTGCCACGATCGAATCGCAGCCGAAAGCGTGATGACCCAAATTCCCCACCCGTATAACTTTGGGGACAAAGGATTCATTAGCCGTGACTTGCAAAAAAGGCTGTACGAAGAATACCAAATGGCGCTTTGGACTCCGTCTCGAAAAAACCAGAAACATCGTGCGTCTGAGACATGGGAGCAGTGGATCCAACAAAAACGCAAAGTGATCGAGACGGTGTTCTCGGTTCTGGTTGACCACTATCGCATCACGGGGATCCGAGCCAATTCGATTATCGGATTTGAAGTGGCACTAGACGGTATATTGTTAGCTTATTCCCTGGTTACACTTGGGCTAGTTGAGCGATAAAGCTCAACTAGCACCACGGGTATATATATGTGAAATCAGAAAAAAACTCTTACATTACGTAAGAGGCGTGCTATTTTCCGTTCCATTTAAGATTTGTTGGGCCATTTGTACGCTTTCTTCCGAAGGAGGTTCAATTCCTTCCAAAGGATACTTCAATCCAAGCGCTTTCCATTTGTATACCCCTAGTTTATGGTACGGGAGAATTTCAATTTTTTCCACATTATTTAACGTACGAATAAAAGCGGCGAGACGGCGCAAGTCATTAGGGTCATCGGTAATGGTTGGAACGAGAACATGCCGGATCCAAACAGGAACGTTTTTTTCGGATAAAAACCGAGCAAATTGTAAAATGTGTTTATTTGTTTTTCCTGTCAGTTTCCGATGTTTTTTTTCATCGATATGTTTTAAATCAAGCAAAATTAAATCCGTATAGGAAAGCAATTCATTTAATTTTTGCTGGAACGATGCTTCTGTCGTGTAGCATCCCCCTGACGAATCGATTGCTGTATGAATGCCGAGTTTTTTGCATGCTTTAAATAGCTCAATTAAAAAGTCGATTTGTAGCAAAGGTTCTCCGCCGCTGACGGTAATCCCGCCGCCGGAAGCGTTGATAAACGGCAAGTACGTTTTCACGTCATCGATAATTTCTTCTACGGTCATTTCTTTTCCTTTTCCGATTTCCCATGTATCGGCGTTATGGCAATATTGGCAGCGCAATACACATCCTTGTGTAAAGATGACATAACGAAGGCCCGGGCCATCGACGGTACCGCATGATTCGATGGAGTGAATAAATCCTTTCATACGCATGTTCTCCTTCCTAAGAGAAATATACCCCCTCACAAGAAGGAGGGGGGAGAGATTACATTGTTTCATGGAACGTGCGGTTAATGACGTCAATTTGTTGTTCACGAGTTAGTTTAATGAAGTTGACGGCATATCCAGAGACGCGAATCGTTAATTGCGGATATTTTTCTGGATGTTCCATCGCGTCTAATAATGTTTCGCGATTCAACACGTTAATGTTGAGATGATGCCCGCCTTTTTCCATGTAACCGTCTAAAATAGCGACAAGATTGTGAATACGTGTTTCCTCGTCTTTTCCTAACGCTTTCGGAACGATCGAGAACGTGTTTGAAATACCGTCTAGGGCGTGTTCATACGGCAATTTTGCCACAGAGCTTAACGAAGCGAGCGCACCTTTCATGTCGCGGCCGTGTAGCGGGTTCGCTCCTGGAGCAAACGGTTCGCCAGCGCGGCGGCCATCTGGTGTATTGCCTGTCTTTTTACCGTATACGACGTTTGATGTAATCGTTAAAATCGATAACGTATGTTTTGAATCGCGATACGTTTTATGTTTTTTCAATTTCGTCATAAAGCGTTCGACTAAATCAACCGCAATTTGGTCGACGCGATCATCGTTATTTCCGTATTTCGGGAAGTCGCCTTCAATTTCAAAATCAACAGCAATGCCGTTTTCATCGCGAATCGGTTTTACTTTTGCATATTTGATCGCGCTTAACGAATCGGCGACAACCGATAGCCCGGCAATACCAGTTGCCATTGTGCGCAAAACGTGGGTATCATGAAGCGCCATTTCAATGCGTTCGTAACAATATTTGTCGTGCATGTAATGGATGACATTGAGTGTATTAATATAAAGTTCGGCAAGCCATTCAAGCACTTGATCGAATTTACGCATTACTTCGCCATAATCTAAATATTCGGATGTAATTGGCGCAAATTCAGGACCAACTTGAATTTTTAATTTTTCATCGACGCCGCCGTTAATCGCATATAACAATGCTTTCGCGAGGTTGGCGCGCGCTCCGAAAAATTGCATTTGTTTACCGATTCGCATCGCCGATACGCAGCAGGCAATTCCGTAATCATCGCCAAATTCAACGCGCATTAAGTCGTCGTTTTCATATTGAATCGAGCTTGTTTTAATCGACATTTTCGCGCAATATTCTTTGAACGCTTCCGGTAATTGTTTCGACCAAAGTACGGTTAAGTTTGGTTCTGGCGCAGGTCCTAAGTTATCTAACGTATGAAGGAAACGGAACGAGTTTTTCGTTACTAACGGACGACCGTCGATAGCGACTCCGCCAATTGATTCTGTTACCCATGTCGGGTCGCCGCTAAATAGTTCGTTATATTCCGGCGTTCTTGCGAATTTGACAAGGCGCAATTTCATCACAAAATGGTCGACAAGCTCTTGCGCTTCTTTTTCTGTTAGTGTACCTTCTTGTAGGTCGCGTTCGATATAAATATCTAAGAAGGTGGAAACGCGCCCTAAGCTCATCGCTGCGCCGTTTTGTTCTTTAATGGCGGCGAGATAAGCGAAATAGAGCCATTGGAATGCTTCATGCGCGTTTCGCGCTGGTTTGGAAATGTCGTAACCGTAGCTTAATGCCATTTGTTTCAATTCGTTTAACGCGCGAATTTGTTCAGCAATTTCCTCGCGAAGGCGGATAATGTCTTCCGTCATCGTTCTTGCGCCGGTGTTTTTCAAATCCTTTTGTTTTTCTTCAATCAGACGATCGACACCGTATAATGCTACACGGCGATAGTCGCCAATAATGCGGCCGCGTCCGTACGCGTCTGGAAGACCGGTGATGATTCCTGCTTTGCGCGCTAATCTCATTTCTTCGGTGTAAACGTCAAATACACCTTGGTTATGCGTTTTTCGGTATTCCGTAAAGATTTTTTTCACTTCGTCGCTTATTTTGTAGCCGTATGCTTCACATGATTGCTGCGCCATGCGGATGCCGCCGAACGGCATTAATGCGCGCTTAAACGGTTTATCCGTTTGAAAGCCAACGATTTTTTCCAAGTCTTTGTTTAAATAACCTGGTCTGTGGGAAGTGATGGTGGAAACAATGGATGTGTCCATATCAAGAACGCCGCCTTTTTCGCGTTCTTGCTTCGACAATTCCATCACTTGTTCCCAAAGTTTTTTCGTTGCTTCGGTCGGTCCTTCTAAAAACGATTCATCCCCATAGTAAACGGTTACGTTTTTTAAAATAAAGTCACGGACGTCAATGGACTTTTTCCATTTAGACCCTTTAAAATTTCGCCACGGGTCTAATACAGCAACAGCTTGTTTCATAACAGATCCCCTCCCAATTGTTCAGAACAATCATATATAACAGATCTCATCTCTATGATACTATATTTTTGGATGCTTAGAATCATCTATTATTGAATAGTTTGTGAAATGTTGAACAATTTTAATTTAAAGACAGTGAAAAAAGAAGAAATGACAACCAATGAACATGAAGAAGGATGTAAAAATAAAAAATCTCCATCCCTTGTTATAAATCGGGAGGTCAGATCGGCGGTCCGCCATCGGTCCGCCTTTTTGCCAAGCGCTCCATCCTTTCCTCCCCCGCCCTTGTCACCGCTTCGGAAACTGAAACGATAATTTCTTCTCGTTTTCATCCCAGACAAGGATGGCGTCAAACGTTTTTTCGCCTTTTTTAAACCCTTTGATGACATTCGTTTTCCCTTGCGCCAGCAGTTTTTTCACATTGGCCGCCGAAATCGATTTGCCGAGAATGCGTTTGGAGATCGTAAACGGGCATTTTGTTTTCGCGTACTGGTCGCAGCCGTACAACGTTCCTTTGTCGACGACGGTCCCGCCGCAAAGCGGGCACGGTCCAAGCTTCTCGCCCATCGTTTTTTTCTTCCTTGTCCGTTGGATCGAGGCGGTGTCAACCCCTCTGAAATTCCAATTCGGCGCAGTGGCGATGGCGTCAGCGACCACTTTTTGCGCCAACTTTTTCACCTGTTCCATAAAGGCAGCGGGAGAGGCGCTCCCTTCGCCGATTTCGCTTAAGCGCTGCTCCCATTTCGCCGTCATTTCCGGCGAGGCGAGAATCGTGCCGCCGAGCGCCTCGATCAATACTTTCGCCTTGTCGGTCGCATATACGAGGTTGTTTTTCACTTCAATATACTTCCGCTCTTTCAGCATGGTAATGATCGCCGCCCTTGTTGCTTCCGTGCCGAGCCCTTCCGTTTTGGCGAGCACTTTTTCCAGTTCCTCATCGTCCAAAAATTTTCCCGCCGTTTTCATCAAGGTGATGAGTTCGCCTTCTGTATACCGTTTCGGCGGCTCGGTCTTCCCTTCTTTCACCTTGACAGCGGCCGCTTCCCCCGCCTCCCCTCGCTCAAGGAGAGGCAGCGCAGCATCTTTCTCCTCCTCATGCGGACGGATGACGGCGCGCCATCCTTCCTCGACGACTTGTCTTCCTTTCGAAACAAAGCGGGCCCGGCCGTCAACGAGCGTTGTGACGGTCGTATAATCGATGACCGCCGCCTGATGGTGGGCGGCAATTAGGCGGCGGACGACCAAATCGTACACCTTCCGTTCGTCGGCTGACAGCTTCTCGGGATCCACCACTTGCTCGGTCGGGATAATGGCGTAATGGTCCGTCACCTTTTTCTCGTTTACATAACGTTTATTCTGTAAAATCGACGGCTGCGGCAGCGGAAAATACGAAGCGTACGCCGGAAACGAGGACAGCTTTTGCAAAATGGCGGGAAACGTTTCCGCTTCCCCTTTCGTCACATGCATCGAATCGGAACGAGGATACGAAACGATCCCTTTTTGGTAGAGCGATTGCAGCACATCAAGCGTCTTTTTCGGCGAGAAGCGGTACAACTTGTTCGCTGTCGCTTGCAGCGTCGATAAGTTGAACAACAGCGGCGGCTGATACGTTTTCCGCTCTGTGTGGACGTCGGCGACTTCCGCCCGTTTTCCTTGGCAAAAGGCAGCGATCTTTTTCGCCATCTCCTCGTCCCCAAGACGCGTTTGGCCGTTTTTATCCGTCCATTTTCCTTCATAACGCTTGTCGCCAATGACAAACGAGGCGACGACTTCCCAAAACGGTTCAGGGCGGAACTGCTCAATTTCCCGCTCACGCCGGACGATCAGCGCCAATGTCGGCGTCTGCACGCGCCCGACGGAAAACACATCGTTCATCCCGCGCTCCTTCAGCAAGAGGCTGTACACGCGCGAGGCGTTCATGCCGACGAGCCAATCCGCGCAGGCGCGGGCGTACGCTTCCTCATAGAGCGGGCGCGTCGTCCGTTCATCAAGCAGGCGGCGGAACCCTTCCTCGATCGCCTTCGGAGTCAAGGACGACAGCCAAAGCCGCTTCATCGGCTTGTTCACGCCGCTTAGGCGGATGAGGTTGCGCACAATGAGCTCCCCTTCGCGCCCCGCGTCGCCGGCATGGATGATTTCCGTCACTTCCGGCTTTCGCAGCAATTCTTTCACAACCTTGAACTGTTTCGCCTTCGCTTTTTCGATCTCATACTCAAACCGTTCCGGGATGATCGGCAACGTGCCGAGCGTCCACCGCTTCCACTCCGGCCGATACCGCTCCGGCGGGGCGAGCTGGAACAAATGCCCGATCGCCCATGTCATATACGCCCCGTCGGGAAACAAGTCATTCGGCAAAATTTCGATATAGCCTTGCCGTTTTTTCGTCCGAAAAATCGAGGCGAGCGTCGCCCCTTGGTCCGGCTTTTCCGCGATAATGACCTTCATCGTCCTCTCCCCTTACGGCACATCATGCCCCATGGAGCTTTGTAAGATAGCGAACCATTGCTCGCGGGAAAGCGGAAGCGACAACGCCCGCACCGCCCGCTCGATGCGTTCTTGTTTCCCCGAGCCGACAATCGGCATCATCCGCGCTGGATGAACGAGAAGCCACGCGTACAACACTTCGTCGATCGTCTCAGCGCCCACCTCACCCCGCACTTGTTCAAGCGTCCCGCGCAACCGCACCGCCCGGTCATCGTCAGCGGAAAAAATCGCCCCGCCGGTGAGCGGCGACCATACCATTGGCGGAATGCGCTTCTCAAGGCAAAGGTCAACGGTGCCGTCTTCAAGATTTTCCAACCGATACGCCGATACTTCGATTTGGTTGGTCACGAGCGGAAACGGCAAATACGACTGAAGCATTTCCCACTGCAAACGTTTAAAGTTGGAAACGCCAAAATAGCGCACTTTTCCATCCTGCTTGAGTTGGAGAAACGCCTCGGCCACCTCTTCCGGGTTCATAAACGGATCCGGGCGGTGGATAAGCAATACATCAATATAATCGGTATGGAAGTGTCGAAGGGATTGCTCAACCGAAGCGATGATATGATTTTTGCTTGTATCGTATAATTTCATCCCGTACTTCGATGGCAGCTTGATGCCGCATTTCGTCACGATCTCGATCTGACCGCGCAAGCTTGGCTTTAACGCCAGTGCTTCGCCAAAGCGCGATTCACACGTATAGTCGCCGTAAATATCAGCATGGTCAAACGTCGTAATGCCGCGCTCAAGACAAAATTCAATGAGCCCGAGCAGCTGCTCGCGCGAATAGCCCCAGTCCGCAAGCCGCCAACAGCCGTGAATGAGGCGGGAAAACGTCAAATCGTCCGCCAACCGAATTCGTTCCATTGATTGTCTCCCTTTCTTTATTTTTGGCTAAAATCGTTCCGCTTGCGCATACTACCAACAAGAGGAAAAAACGGAAAGGACGTGATGATATGAAGCGCTGGCTTCTTGGGCTCGCCGCTGTGCTTCTTTTCGCCTCCCCATGGCCGGCATCAGCCGCCGAAACCGCATACGAATGGAACCTAGCCGACATTTATCCATCCGAAGCCGAGTGGATGCACGACTACAAGGCGGTGCAAAACGCCTTGCCGAAACTGGCGGCGTTTGAAGGAAAACTCGATGATGAAAAGACGATCGCCAAACTGTTCGCCCTCAACGAACAAACGGCCCGCAAGCTCGAAAAACTGGCGCTTTACACCCATTTAAAACGCGATCTGAACATTGAAGACGAGGCAGCGGCCCGGCTTGGGGCAAAAGTGGAAGCGCTCGCCGCCCAATATGCGGCGAAAACAGCGTTCATCGAGCCGGAACTGCTCGCCCTACCCGAGCGGACGCTCAAGAAGCTCCAAACGAGCAAAGAGCTGAAAGCGTACCGCTATTACTTCCATGAGTTGCGCGAGCAAAAGCCGCATACGCTTACGAAACGCGAAGAACGGCTGCTCGCGAAACTATCGCCGGTGCTCGGCGAGACGGAGAACATTTATGACCACGCCGTCCGCGGCGATTACGAGCCGCCGTCTGTCACGATGCCGAATGGAAAAACAGTGACATTGACCGACGACCAATACGCCGCCATGCTCGAGCACCCGGACCGCCGCTATCGAAAGGCGGCGTTTGAAGCGAAAGCGAAAAGCTATGAGGCGCTCGAGCAGACCGCCGCGGCGACGTTGTACGCCTCGGTCAAAGCGGACGAATTGTATGCGAACGTGCGCCGCTATCCATCCGGCCTGGCCGCCGCTCTGGCCGCCGACGATGTCCCGAAGGAAGTGTTCGACAACTTAATCGCCGCCACCCGCCGCCATTTGCCGGCGCTGCACCGCTATATCGAATTGCGGCGGCGCGCGCTCGGGCTTGACCGCGTTCACAGCTATGATTTGTACGTGCCGCTTGTCGGCGAAACGGCGAAATCGATCCCAGTTGAAACAGCGAAAACGTTCATTGTCGAAGGGCTCAAGCCGCTCGGCGCCGACTATATCAAACAGGTGCACCGAGCGTTTCAAGAGCGATGGCTTGATGTCTTCCCGCGCCCGAAAAAATATACCGGCGGCTACAACACGGGAGCGTATGACACCCATCCGTTCATCTTGCTCAATTACAACGGTTCGCTTGATGGCGTATTGACGATGGCTCACGAGCTTGGGCACGCCATGCATTCCGTCTACACGAACCGCGCGCAGCCGTACCATTATTCCGGTCATTCGATTTTCACCGCCGAAGTCGCCTCGACCGCGAACGAATGGTTCATGCTCGATTATTTGTACAAACAGGCGAAAACAAAAGAAGAAAAACTCCGCCTGCTCGTCGAACAAATCGAGCAAATCCGCGGCACGTTGTACACGCAAGTGATGTATTCCGAATTTGAACGGATGATTCATGACAAAGTGCGCCAAGGCGGCAGTCTGACAGCGGACGAACTGAACCATCTTTGGCTTGGCCTGCTGAAAACGTATTACGGCCCGGCGTACGCCGCCGATCCCGGCGCCGCGCGCGGCTGGCTGCGCATCCCACATTTTTATGACGCCTTTTATGTATACAAATATGCCACTTCGCTCGCGGCGTCGTACACCATTGTGAGCGGCATCCAAACCGATGCAAGCGGCAAGGCGGTGAAGCGGTACACACAATTTTTGCGCTCCGGCGCATCCGATGATCCGATCCGTCTGCTCAAGCGAGTCGGAGTGGATATGACAAGCCCCGAACCGATCGAGCGGGTCTTAGGTCATTTCGCCGAACTCGTTGACGAACTCGATCGACAGCTGCCAAGCCAAAACCGTCAGCGGTCTATATAGATGCAATTTAAAGCTTTAACATTTTTTGACTTTGCCGGTCATTGCATCCGACTGTCGAGTGACCGAACAACGCCGCTTAAAGACCCATATATGGGTCTGTGAAGCAGGTGGTTGTTCGGTCTTCCGTCACGCCTTGGCGTGACGGGGCAAGCCACACGCTTGCCTTCGACAGTCGAAAATGGACAAACCGCTTTTCCGTCAAGGATATGTTAAACTTCTTCGTTACATCTATATACATGAAAGAGGTGTCCCGCGCCGTTCGGGACACCTTTGTTATTGCGGCGGAAAAAAGAATATCGCTTTGCGTTGCAACGCGCGGGACCGGTTAAGGCGGTCGATCGCGTACAAAGCGACATCATGCGCTTGCCCCGCAGCCAAGACGGTTATTCACTTAAAGATGCGCCTGCAATTTTTTCTTTCACCTTGCGGATGTTTTCCATCTTATTGTCCCAACACGCTTGGCTCAAATCAACGGGATATTGCTCGGGATTGAGCGTCCGTTTGTACTCCTCCCAAAACAAGCGCAAGCTTTCTTTTGCGTACGCTTGAATGTCCGGAAGCGGCGGCGACGTATACACGAGCCGGCCGTTGTCGAAGATCGTCACATGCAAGTCACGCGCTTCGAAATTGGTGACGAATTTGCTGATGAACGTGTACACCGGATGGAACATTTTCAACCGCTCTTCTTGCTGCGGGTTTTCGCTCTCTAAGGCGATGTAGTCGCCTTCCGCTTTATGGTTGATTTTGTTGACGATGCGGTACACCCGCTTCAGCCCCGGCGTCGTCACTTTTTCCGGATTGCCGCTGATTTTGATCGTATCGACCATCTCACCGCGTTCGTTTTCGATCGCCACCATTTTGTACACGGCGCCGAGCGCCGGCTGATCGTACGCCGTAATGAGTTTGGTGCCGATCCCCCACACATCGATTTTCGCCCCTTGCGACTTCAAGTTTAAAATCGTATCTTCGTCCAAATCGTTTGAGGCGAAAATTTTCGCGTTCGGAAATCCGGCTTCATCGAGCATTTTCCGCGCTTCTTTCGACAAATAGGCCAAATCGCCGCTGTCGATGCGGATGCCGATAAAGTTGATTTGGTCGCCCAGCTCCTTCGCGACGCGAATGGCGTTTGGCACCCCCGACTTCAACGTATCGTACGTATCGACAAGAAAGACACAGTCTTTATGGCGGCGTGCATACTTCAAAAAGGCCGTGTATTCATCCTGATACGCTTGAATCATTGAATGGGCGTGCGTTCCGGCGACCGGAATGCCAAACAGCTTCCCGGCACGCACGTTTGATGTCGCCTCAATCCCGCCGATATACGCTGCGCGCGCGCCCCAAAGCGCCGCATCCATCTCCTGCGCCCGCCGGCTGCCGAACTCCAAGGCCGGCTCATCCCCGAGAATATGCTTAATGCGCGACGCTTTCGTGGCGATGAGCGTCTGGAAATTGATAATGTTTAAAATAGCCGTTTCGATGAGCTGCGCCTCGGCGAGCGGCGCCTCGATGCGCATAATCGGTTCATTGGCAAACACCACTTCCCCTTCGCGCATCGAACGGACCGTGCCGGTGAAGCGAAGCGTCCGCAAATAGTCTAAAAAGTCGTCGCGGTAGCCAAGTTCTTGGCGCAAATAGTCGATGTCGCTGTCAGAAAATCGGAACTGCTGCAAAAACTGAATGACGCGCTCCAACCCAGCGAACACCGCATAGCCGTTGCCAAACGGCAGCTTGCGGAAAAACACTTCAAACACAGCGCGGCGCTCATGCATACGATCTTCCCAATACGTCTCGACCATATTGATTTGATATAAGTCCGTATGAAGCATCAAGCTGTCATCAGCATATGTCTTCATGAATTGCTACCTCCAACACACGAATGACGGCGCCGCCGAATAAAACAATGTTCATCGTCTATTCTATCACGTTTTCTCCATTATTCCACTATTTTCGCGCCTAGCGTATGGCGAAAATGGCGGAGCGCCCATTCGTGTCCCGCCGCGTCGAAGCTCGCCACCGCCCGCCGGTGGACGACGATGCGAAATCCTTTGTTGTACGCATCGACCGCCGTATGGAGGACGCAAATATCGGTGCAGCAGCCGACCAAATGCACTTCCGTGATGCCTCTTTCGCGCAATTTCAGCTCCAAATCCGTTCCGGCGAACGCGCTGTAGCGCGTTTTGTCCATCCAATACACATTGTTTTTATGCTTGTTCCCCTGATACACCGCCTCGAGCTCCCCGTACAGCTTTCGCCCCTCCGTCCCTTCAATGTTATGCGGCGGAAACAACTTCGTTTCCGGATGATAGTCGTCTCCCGCCACATGCTTGTCAATGGCAAAGACGACAAAATCACCGTTGTCAATAAACTGTTTCGTCACCCGCACGAGCTCTTTTTCAATAGCCTGCCCCGATTTCCCGCATGTAAGCGCGCCATGATCGGCGATGAAATCGACGGTGTAGTCGATGTTAATAAGCGCTTTGTTCATTCCCGTTCACTCCTTTTCCTCTTCCTGCATGGTCGGGTTGCTGTTTTTTCATCCCGCCTACATCTTGTTGGGCTTTTCTACCATTATACCATAGCAATATGGATAGCAGATAAGACAACAAATCCCCTGCCTGCTTTGAAGCAGACAGGGGATTGTCGAAGTCGTTTTAGCTGTTTTCCGCCGCTTTGGCCGCTTTCATTTGAGCACGCAAAATGAGCGACTGGATGATCGAGAAGCAGCCGCCAACGACCCAATAGAGCGACAGCGCCGATGGAACGGAGCTGGCGCCGATAAAAATCATAACCGGCATGATGTACGACATCATCGCCATTTGCGGCATTTGTTCTTCAGCCATCGACGGCGACAGGCGGAGCGAGATGAACGTCGTCAACGCCGCTAAAACGGGCAAAATGAAATACGGATCGCGATGGCCGAGCTCGACCCATAAGAACGAATGCGTTTTAATTTCTTGCGTCCGCGAAATCGCGTAATACAGCGCCATAAAAATCGGCATTTGAATGAGCACCGACAGGCAGCCGCTCGCCGGGTTGACGCCGTGCTTTTGATACAGCTGCATCATTTCTTGCTGGAGCTTGCGCTGCGTTTCCGGGTCTTTGCTTTTATATTTTTCTTGCAGCTTCATAAGCTCCGGGCGCAGTTTTTGCATGGCGATCGATGCGCGGAACTGCTTCAAAATGAGCGGCAGCAAGCAAAAGCGGACGATGAGCGTCAGCACGATAATGGCGATGCCGTAATTGTCGCCAAACCAGTGCCCAAGCGTCAAAAGAAGCTTCGACATTGGATAGACAAAATAATGGTTCCAAATGCCTTGACTATGTTCGTCGATCGGTTCGTTGCGGTTACAGCCGGCAAGAAGCAAAACGGCGCCAAGCAGCACCAATACCCATTTTTTCATGAAAAGCCCTCCTTCAATATCATGTTGCAAAATCATGCCGTTTCAACATAAAGGAAAGGGCCTTCCATCCTCATCCGTTCGGCTTGTCCGTTCCCAAACGGGAATTTTCCGCCGCTGCGGCAAAAACAGCGGGCGCCATGGAAGCGCCGCCCGTTCGGCGCCTCCCTCTGCTTCATGCTCGCGAACCGCTGCCAACGCCGGTTCATAAAACAGCGAACCTGCCATCCGGCGCGCGCTCGTATGTCCTTTCATGATGATCCATAGCGCGCCGACAAGCGACATATACACAAGCAAATCAATAGGCGCTTCCATGCGTCCACCTCCCTTTCGCCTGTCGATTGTTCTCTTTCCATACAATAGCAAACTTTCAACCGAAAGAAAAGCAACAATTGATCACATCCGCTCCAAGCGGTGAAATGCCGGCTCGTCGGCTGCCAAGACGGCCAGCTCCCCGCTTTCATCGGCCGCCAGCGCCGCCCGAAGCTCTTCTTTCGCCTCATCGAAGCGTCCAAGCAGTGCGAGATAGCGGGCTCGTTCGTAGCGAAGCCGGGCATCGTTGGCCATATGGACGCACCGCTCGATGGTCGCGAGCGCCTGATCGATGCGCCCCGCTTCTTCATAAACAGCCGCAAGCTGCATATGGAACTCTTCATCCTCAGGATACCAATCAGCATAGCGCTCCCAAAGCGCCGCTGCTTCTTGATAGCGGCCCGTTTCCATATAATGCTCGCCAAGCAACATGAGCGCCTCACGGGCGAGCGGTTCTTCCGCCACAGTCTCCTCGAGCTGCCGCTCGGCTTTCTCGCGCTGTCCTTCTTGAAGCCAAACGACCGCCTGCAACACGCGCAGGTCGACATCATCCGGGTCATCAGCCAGCAGCCGCTCCAGCCAGCGCTTCGCTTCCTCGCGTTTTCTTTCCTCATCGGCGGCCAATAAATATTCCACAAATTCTTGCGCCAAAGACGGATCCCAAACGCGGGCGAGCGCTTTGCGCCACGTTTTCACGGCATCGCTGTCCAATTCGAGCGCGGCATATAAGCGGGCGAGCCGCCTGTAGGCTTCCGCATCGCTGCGGTTGAGGCGAATCGCTTCGTCGTAGAAATCGGTCACAATCGAAAACAAGACAACGGTGCCGACCCATTCTTTCGCTTTTGTCCACCATCGCACCGGTTCGTCATGCCCCCCCTGCTCCTCGCCAAAATACGGGAAAAGAGCCGAGGCGGTGTTCCGATACATCACGCTTTTCGCCTCGCGGCTTGCCTTCAGCCGCTCGAGTCGATGGCGCAGCTTCCCTAAGCCGCGCATCGTTTTCGGAAAGAGAGCCACATACAACGGGTACAACGATTCATCGTCCGGATGGCGCACCATCAACTGTTCGAGCAGTTTCGCCGCCTCTTTTTGGCTTCCTTCCGCGATCAGCACCATCGCCCAATGGCGGAGCACTTCAGGATGGTCCGGGTCAAGAGCAAGCGCCTTCTCGACGGCCGCCTTTTCTTGATCGCGGCGCTTAAGCGCTCCATAAACATATCCAAGGCTGTCGTAATACCACACCTCCCCTGCATGCGGACGGGCGTCAGCCAACGCGCGGAGAAGCGCGGAAGGCTCCGCGATCGCGGCAAGCTGCTCCATATCGATGCGCTTCGGGGCCAAGCGCACCGCCTGAAGCAAATGCGCGTGCTGCCGCTCTTCGTTTTCTTCCGCCTCATAGAGTGAAGCTAAGCGAAAATGGCAAAGGACAAACGATGGATCGGCTTTGAGACAAGCCTCATACTGTTGTTTCGCCTCTTCGTGGCGTCCAAGCGAGGCGCACAGCTCCGCGAGCCGGAAGAGGGAAAGCGCATGGCCCATGGCGGCAGCTTCTCGGTAAAACGCCATGGCCTTCGACGGCCGGCCTTGCCGTTCATAAAGGGCGCCGAGAGCGGAATGGGCCGAAGCGAGTGTCGGGCGAGCCGAGACAAGCTGCTCTAAAAACGCCCGGCCGCGTTCCTCTAAAGACGGCGTTGCCAGCTGATCAAGGTAAAACTCGTACGCTTCTTCCGCCTCAAACTCAGCCAGACGCAACCCTTCTTCCAACCACGACAGCGCCGTCTCGCGTCCTTCCTCCTCGTCGGCGAACCCATGGGCGACAAGCCATCTTCCCGCGTTCAGCCAATATTCGCTGTTGTTGGCAAAACGGGTGCGCTGCTTGATTACATACCGGCGCGCCGCTTCCACATCCCCGCGCTCCGCGAGGGCGGCCGCCAAGCCGAGATGGGCGAACACGTCATCGCTGTCATGGCGGATCGCCTCTTCGTAGCACGAAACCGCTTGTTCCGCCTCTCCTTCCTCCATATAGAGATCACCAAGGCGGACGTAAAGCGGCGCCAACCGCCAGGCGGCGGCCAATCCCTCTTCCAACACCGCTTTCGCTTTTTCCCGATCACCGTCGTCATCATACAAGTCAGCCAACATCAAATACGGGTACGGTTCCTGCGGGTCGAGCGCTTTGGCGACGCAAAAGCCGCGTTCCGCCTTGCGCCGGCGGCCGAGCTCCCGATCGCAGCGGGCCCGCTCATACCAAAGCTGGGCATCCCGCCGCTCGCGGCGCACAAGACGATCAAACCAGTCGCGCGCTTCGGCAAACCGCTTCGCATGGAACAACAGCACACCGTGATTCGTTTCGATAAACAAATCGCCCGGATACAGGCTGACTGCCACGCGCGAAGAGATGAGCCCTTTTTCGATATGACCGGCGTACGCCGAGGCGAGCCCGAAATAGCTCCACACTTCCGGCTGGTCTGGGTCCAACTGGAGCGAGGTGCGAAAATAGCGAGCCGCCTCTTCATAGCGGCTGGCAAAAAAGGCGATTCGGCCGCGCAAATAATGGTAGAGCGGGCTTTGCGCCTTTCCTTTCACCCGTTTGAGCACGTCTTCAGCCTTCTCCATTTCTTGCGTGTAGACGTACGCTTTCGCCGCCATCAGCAGCAAGTCGTTATGTTCCGGATACTCGTTCAAGACTCGTTCCGTATACTCCAATACAAGCGGCTTCGCCTCGTCGATGCCGAAATGCTTCATGACATACAGCCATGTGTACGGGATGTGCTCATGCTGGCGCAAAAAGGCGACAAAGGCGGCGAAATGCGCCTGTTCGTCCTCGTCCATCTTTTCAGCCAACGCGTGCAGCTCACGGAAATAGCGGTCCTCCTCCTCCGGAAGCTCGGCGGCGAGCGCCGCTTTTTCCCGGGGAAGCGCCACAATCGACAAATAATGCGTCCCTGCATACCACTTGGCAAGCTCGTCCTCGGAAACGACAAACGGATCAAACAGATTCGGGTCTTGCACATAAAACGCCTCGAGCCGTTCGTCATAGCCAAACAGCACTTGGACGTGTGATGACTGTTCGTAATCGACGCTTAACAGCACCGGAACGCCCTCATCAATGAGCCGCTTCCAGCGCGGCAGCGTGCCGATGAAAAAGCGGCAAACAAATCCAATATCTTCCAAATAATGTACGGTCGTGGACAACTTCGATCCGCGCACATCAAAAATATGTTCCGCCACTTCATCCTGCGTGCGGGGGGAACCAAGCAATCGAAGCATCATTTCCAGACTCGCCGGCACGCAATAGTTGTGCTTTTGCACGACCGGCACAAGCGGCAGCGCCACCGACCGTTTCCCTTTCCGCCCAAGCGCGCGGGCGTACGGCGTTTTTTCAAGCTGCGGCTCCGCTTTCACAAGCGATTCAAGCTTCTCCCATTCCTCAAGCTGGTAATACAGTTCGGCGCGCAAATGGGCGAAATAACGGCGATGCATATGAAGCGGATTCAGGCGGTCAAGCTCCTCCATCGCCGCGAGCGCCTCGCGGTAGGCGCGCACATCGCGCAGGCGGCGCACGCGCTCAGCGTAAAACGCTAACACTTGCGGAAAACGCTGCTTTCCTTCTTCCAAAACGGCAAGCGCCTCGCGGTGGCGGCCATCGAGCGCATACAAATCGGCAAGAAGCAAATAGCACATATCGCCGCGCTCCGGGTCATCGAGACCGGCGCGAATCACCTGTTCGGCGCGCTTCCGGTCGCCGGTCTCGATATAAAAATAGCCCCACTTGTCATGCATCGGCGCCGTTTCATAGCGGGCAACCACATCCATCCATTCGTGCGCCTCATCGATCCGCTGCATATCCAATAAAGCGCGCACCAACGCAAACGCCGCCCGGGCGATCGCTTCCCTCGGCTCCTCCACCCGGCCTTCGAGCGCGGCGGTCAGGCGCGGAGTGAGCGCCTCTTCCACATCGAGCGGCCGGCGTTGATCGAGCCATTCGTCGCACAACCACGCGAGCGTCTGCAGCGTGTTGAACTTCCGGTGGGCGTACCGGGCGACAAGCCCGCTATGCCGGTACATAAGCGCGTAGTCGAACAGGCGGACAAGCGTCCGAAACGGTTCGATCTCGTCCCACGAAGCCATGAGCGGCCGCCATTGAAACAATCCCATGTTTTCTAAATGCGGCCGCACCTGGGCAAGGGCATCCACGATTCGTTTTTCTTCAACGAGCAATGCGATCGGTTTGATATGATTCATACAAAGAAACTCCCTTATTCTTTTTCCAGCTATTTATTAAGTGTAGAACAAGCCCGGCAAAACAGCCACATATTTTTTCACAAAAATACCGACAAACAAAAAATGGCCTCTCCCTCTAGAAATGTTGATCTATCAAGGCTTTTCGGCCTCTCAGGGGTGTCCAAAAAATATTTTTCGACAAAATCCCTTACATCCTTTTTCAGTTTTGTGGATATCTTACAGACCTAGGGTGCGCTTCGCGGCCACGGCTGGTTATATTTTCCTGCCGTGGGGGAAGCGTATTCGATGCACCCTTTGGATCTCCGCGTCGCTGATGAGGACGAACCCTCCCATGTCTCCGGGCGTCTTCGCGCCAACATTCCCTCGTTCGGTCTCGTCATCAGGCGGAGGCCGGCCAAGCTCCTTTAGGGACTCAAGGTCGAATGGATGAAATCACGCCAGCTTCTCCGGTGTCATCTCGTTGTCCAACGATTCTTCCGTTCGCAGGGGGGAGGCCTTAGGCCGCCCGTTGCACCTGGGACAAGACGTCCTGTTTCATTCGCTCCGCGTCAAACGCTTGTTTCTTCGTACAAATCGCAAACAGCACATTCAACAGCTTCCGGCACAAGGCGACGATGGACTGCTTTCCGGTCAGCGGATTGACGGATCGGGTCGTATAATACTCATGCAGCTCGCGAAACGCCTTGTTATGCCGAATCAGCGGAATCATCGCCCGAAACAGCACCGAGCGCAACCGTTTCCGTCCCCGTTTGGAGATGTGCTTTTGCCCTTTGCGCTGGCCGGAGGAGTTCTCCTTGAGCGTCAGGCCCGCCAACTTCACCAATTGGCGCGGGTCCCGATAATGGGCGAAGCTGCCGATCTCCGCCAGCAGATCGATGATCGTGGCGTCTCCCAACCCGTCGACCGTTTTCAACCATTGGTACTCCATCGTCGTTTGAACCAATGCCTTCAACTCGGCGTCCAGTGCAGCGATCTCCGCCTCCAATTGGCGGTATCGGCGGACGAGCGCGGCGATCTCAAACCGGGCCATCGCTGTCCCTTCCGTCACCCCAATCGAGTCCTTCGCGGTGTTGATCAACGCCTGAATTTTGGCCTTCTGCGGGCATTTCATCCCTTCGCTTTGCCGGTACACCTCAAGAAGCTCCTCCACCGTCCGGCCGGCCATATCAGCCGGAAGCGGCGTCCACTCCAACACCGAAAGCGCCGTTTTCCCCAAGTCACGAAACACGGTCCAAAACTCTGGAAAATACCGATCCGTCCAGCGGACGATCGCGTTTTTCACCGCCGTCTGTTCCTTGCGGAGCTTCTCTTTGAGCGTGCTTCCCACGCGCAAATCGGCTTCAATCTCGTGCAGCAGCCGGGGAACGAGGAATCGTCCGTCTTTTGCCAGTCTGGCAATGACCAGGGCGTCTTTGGCGTCGTGTTTCGTCGGCAGGTTGTCATCAAGTTCTTTCGACCGGCACACATGCGCCGGGTTGACCATGACCAACGGGATCCCGTGCTCCTCGAGGAAGTAGGCCAGGTTCAACCAGTAGTGCCCGGTCGGCTCCACCGCGACGATCACCTCTGACTTCCCAAACGCTTGCATCGCCTCCTGAATCGCTTTATACAGCTGCTGAAACCCCTCTTTCGACTGGAAGATCGGGAACGACTTGCGAAGCACGCGCCCCCGGTCATCCACGAAGCAGGCGTAGTGGGTTCGTTTCGCGATATCGATGCCCACGACAAGCGTTTGTTCCGTAACTTGATC